>OW818692.1:2332500-4775641 GCA_942493295.1 uncultured Sphingobacteriaceae bacterium
TTTTTAAAAACAACATCTACATCATACCATCTCGAAATCACCTTCATTATTTCTTTTAATGGCATTTCCTTAAAACTAAATAACCCTTTTATCCATGAAATTTCAGGATTTACGTCAACGGTTTTAATGGAAATACTATTTTTTTTCAAATCTAGGTTCGACTGCTGATTGGGTAATAAATTTTGCTTAGAATCACCGGCGTCTAAAATAATTTTACCTTCAACCAAAGTAGTGTATAGGTTTGAGTCATCTTTATAGGCCTTAATATTAAATTCAGTCCCTACAACCTCCACCACTTGATGTCGATTCATGACTTCAAAATTATCACCTCCATGAATCGTACTGGGTGAAACATCAAAATATGCTTCACCATAAACCAGTTCAACACTACGGGTCTTGCCAGGAATAAAATTAACAGGAAACTTTAATTGAGATTCAGCATTTAACCACACCTGCGTTCCATCGGATAATTTAATGAAGAATTTACCCCCTCTTGGTACGGTTAAAAAGTTGTAAACAATTTTGTTTGATTTTTCATCATTAGATCTATACTCAATATTTTCGCCATTACTTTTAACACTTTTTGACTGATAAACAGATCCTTTTCCTAATACTAATTCAGAACCATCTTCTAAAGTTAAAATTGCTTTGTCTCTACCAGGCTGAATATCCTGCTGCACATTGTTATTTTTAGCGATTTGCTTTTTGGAATTGTCTTTCATTGTATAAAAAACACCTACCCCTAAAAGAAAAAGTAAGGACGCAGCAATTGCAAGCTGCTTGAAAAGCTTAAGGTTATTTTTTGGTTTTATCTCAACGAGCAAACGAGTTAGCATTGCATCCCTAATGGCATTTTCGTCATCAGGAAACTCGGCATCTTTATAGGCCTTTTCGCGATACCATTTCAATAGCGTTTCTAGCTCCTGATCAGTCGCTATTCCTTCCCTATACTTTTTTATTAAACTATTAATAGTATTTACATTCAAAGCTGGTTATAATTGGTTCTTATTAATTAGGTACCCTAAACAAGGGTTATCCCTACATCACTAAGAAAATAATTTAAACTTTTTTTTTATTTAGAAGGAGTTAAGATTTAATGGCTGCTACTTAATTTCATCAAAAAGCAGAATCTGATGTCATTACAGACGAAAAAGAATAAGATATAGTATCCAATGTTCTTTTAACTCATTACGTATCAATTTTAATGCTCTTGTAAGGTTGGCTTCTACACCTTTTTCAGAAATGTTCATTTTTTCAGCAATTTCATTATTTTTCAGGCCATCGATGCGACTAAAAGAGAAAACTAGACGACATTTTTCTGGCATGTCCTCTACAATGTGATTGATATATTCTTTTAAAAATAAAGCGTCCATTGCTGCATCCTCATGATGGACATCTTGAAAATTATAATTCTCTTTTAAAAGTTCTGATTTTCTATCCTCCCTTTGATGGAATTTAAATACACTGAACTTTATAGCGGTGGCCAAATACGCCGAAAGATTCTGAATCTCCAAGGCTGCTCTTCTTTCCCAAAGTGAGATAAAAACTTCATGCACCATATCTTCCGCTTGGGCACTCCGAGTACTATGATTCCAAGCGATTAGCAATATTTTTTTCCAATAACGCCCGTAAATTTCGGTAAAAGCATGATGATCGTCTTTTGTTAAAGAAGATAGAAGCTGTTCATCAGAATATGCCTTGTACTTTGACATCATTTTTATAATCTCATTTTAGAATCGCGTAAATTCTCAATTAATTTTCTGATCAGTGCTTAGCCGTTTTAACTTTTAATAAATGATAGATGAATTATACAGAAATAAATTAATAACAAATAATTGGCCTGCTAATTTAATTATTATAATTTAATATTAACAACAACTGCTGATTGCGAAAAACAACCGTACATTCACTCTCTCCATCTTAAACCAAAAAAACCTCAAACTTCTGATGAAGCAAAAAAATTGGGGAGTAGCGAAGTTTGATTAATTTTGTTTAATATTATTATTTTGGACACTTCAATACTCTCATTCATACTACTGAAGGCTTAACTGACTATTTCGAACTGAATAAGCTCGAGCTTTCCTAAGGCTCTTCAAATGAAAAGCTAGTTTCCAAGGGGTTTTTCGATGAGATTACCCTTCCTGATTTCCCCTTGCGCAGCAAGCCGTGCTTTTTGAAGTTAAAGCGGCGTAAGTGGTGGAATAGGATAAAGCCAGATGAAATAATCCACCAGCGGCGGCGTTTGAAATACAGAAAGCCTTTTTTCCACGGATGGAAAAATCCTGTACCACAAACTCTGGAAGAAAACCCTTGGACCCAAGCGCTTTGCGATCATAGCCCTCGGGGGAAATATCTTTTTCTTGAAGATAGATATGTAGACCTCCAGTGTCTTTATCAACCTTGGTTAATTCAAAATAGTCCAGAATGCCTTCCGGCAACAACAAACTTATCAGTGTATCGAAAACTTCGCTCAAAACTTTAATGGAATAATATAAAGTGCAAAAAAGCAAATTATTTAATTCCCCACAAGAATTCCGCTTGATCCGTAAACTTATCGCCCAGTTAAACGAAAAAAGCGAATAACTTTCGTTATCCGCTTTTGAAGCTCCCTCTGCTGGGCTCGAACCAGCGACCCTCTGATTAACAGGATTTTTTGGTGTTTTGTGATACTTCTATTTATTTGTAAATAGTCTGTATATCAGATATTTGCACTTTTTATTATTATCTTTGTTTACACCATTTTTGGGTTAATTATGGTGTTTTTGTGCAAATTTTGTGCAAATGAAAACACTAAAAAAATCTATTTAAACTATGAAAAAGGCATTAATTTCGCTCTATCATGACACACGAAGAGAGCTTTCAGACAATACTTACCCTGTAAAGTTGCGCGTTTACTTCGAAAAAGCCAAGATGTACGAGACCGGGATATCGGTTTCCGAAGAAGAATTCAAACATGGCTATTTGCAAGAATCGCCCCGTGGGAGATTCAAGAAAATGCAGATCCAGCTGAAAGCCATCGAGGCAAAGGGCATCGAAGCGGCAGACACCTTACGGTTCTTTTCTTTCCCAAAATTTGAACGGGCACTTTTTAGAAGCAAGTCGAGCATTACCAATGTGATCGACCATTATAGCGAGTACATTTCGGAATTGGAAGACCAAGAGAGGATCGGTACCGCATCGAATTACAGGTGCAGCATGAATTCCATTTTGCAATTTGTAAACCACGACCGAAAACATCAAGTGGAAAGGCTTGCATTTGATACGATCAGTTACGAGTTTCTTCAGCGTTACGAACGGTGGATGATGAACAAGGAAAAGAGCAGAAGTACGGTTGGAATATATTTGCGACCATTGAGGAAGTTATTTAACACCGCTATATTTAATGGCGATATTGATCCTGAGATCTATCCCTTTAAAAAGTATAAGATTCCTGCGGGAAGGAACATCAAAAAGACGATCGAAAAGGACACATTAAAACTGCTTTACACTTGGGAAACGGACGACGAATATATCATCAAAGCTAGGGATTTCTGGTTCTTCAGCTATCAATGCAATGGGATGAATTTCCGAGATATTGCCGAATTGAAGTTCAAGAACTTGACCGATGATTATTTTTCATTCCTGCGCCAGAAGACGCTCAATACCACACGAGAAGATCCAACGCCGATTGTGGTGCCCATCACTGCGGCCGTTGGCAGGATCATTTCAAAGTATGGAAGGAAAAATGGAGATGATCGAGATTATGTTTTTCCGATATTCAAATTAGGCATGGATGCTAAGGAAAAACACCGAGCTAACCAGAACTTCATCCGATTTGTGAATCAGCACATGAAAAGGCTAGCAAAAATGGTGGGCGTTTCGTTCAATCTTGGCACTATGTACGCAAGGCATTCCTTTACAACTATGGCAACTAGGGAAGCGGGATTAGAGTTTGCACAGGAAGCACTCGGACATACAACCCTTGCCACGACCCAAAAGTATTGGGCAGGATTTGAAAGCAAAGTCAAACATGAAGTTGCCGAGAAGCTATTGGATTTTATCATTTGATAAAAGATGATTCCATTATTGCTGAAAAAATTGGACTAAAATTTGCGGGTAAAACCCAACCAATCTCTTGACGCGATATGCAGGATTTAACGAAGTTTCTCAGCCGGATACAGACTTTTAACTTGAAGATTATTCCGCTCTTTACTGTAGAAGATCTCCTTGCCAATAATATGAAAAATGGTAAGGAATCCTATTGGATTGGGGAAGAAAGTGGGCATTTGGAATATTCCAATATCCAAAGTGAAGTTCGTTTATTAAAAGACATGGCACTGGTGAACCTTTTGGTTATCCACCCTGCCGAGCTGGAGCTGATTCTTTTTCAACTGAAAAAAGTGCAGAGCCGCTTTCAAAAGTTCTGGACGAATTATCACTCCCACTTGGACGATGGCGTACGGATGTATCCTGCTGACTATCTCCTTAAGATCCATCTGCCAGAGATTTTCTTGGTCAACGGACTTTTGGGAAATCGGGACGACATTGTTATTGCGGAAGATTTTGTGGAGAGCTTGAGCGATTCGGTGAAACTCAGGGAGAGGATGCTGAACGAACTTATTTTTGAAATCGAACAATTGCTTTATCCCCCACAGGTAATGCAATTGACAGAGGGAGCAAGTCCCACGCCAGTCAATGCATCGGTAAGTCTGCACGGGATACCGCAGTTTACATCGGGCACCGATGCTGCCTTTGTTGAGGTACTACTCCCTTATTTTCCGGAAGAACAACACCCTTTATTAATAGGACTCATACAGACTAATACAGTTCCCGCGTATCCTTTAGTTTTTAAAGGCAACGGAAATCAGTTAGCCGATGCCTTTAAGCAGCTCTTTGAAGCCAACCTGATTGTTGGCTGTAGAAAGAATGAATTGGAAAAATGGATTGCCAAGCACTTCGTCTATCGCTATAAAAATGCAAACAAGGAATTCACCGAAGGCTATTTAAATGGAATTATTTCCAGCGATGTAAAGCCCTGCAAGTCTCCTATCTTAGAGGTCAAGAAAAAAGAAGATCGGTTTGTCATCGTCTCCAGTCTTCGGAACAAGAAAAACATAAAATTCTAATATTATCTTTAAAAAATAGGTGGGTTAAAGGCTGGTTACGGTCTGCCTACTTGTAACCCTCCCACGTAGGTACCTATCCTTGCGGTGTATAAATTAAATATACCGCTTATGAATTACACCTTTGAAGAACTGCCCATTGCAGTCAATAAATTACATCAACGATTGGATAGCATTGAAAAACTACTGCTCAGTAACAGACAGGAAAAAACCTTAACTTCCGATGAGCTGCTTACCGTACAACAGGCTTCGGAATTGGTTAACCTTGCCGTGGCTACCCTCTACAGCAAAGTAAGCCTAAAGGAAATTCCCTATTGCAAAAAGGGAAAAAGGCTATACTTTTCTAGGAGTGAACTGATTGAGTGGATCACCCAAGGCAAAGAACCGATACAAGCTGAAACTATTCTAGCCGTCCAAGGGCGTATGACTAGGCTACATCGGAAACGCAGGTAACTTTACCCTTCATTCATTTATAACATTTAAACCCTCAATGTGGCAAACTCTTTTTGTGCGTTTGTAAGGAGCAAGTTTGTGTTTTTGTTCCACAAAAACCCGTCCGCTGCGCTGGACTAAAACTTGCTTTTTGCTCCCGACGGTCGCAAAAAGGGCCACTGATAATATGCCCCTATAACTATGGAGAAAGTGCAGTCAAAAAGAGCTAAAGGTGGACGTCCGCTGAAGAAGGTGAAAAGAGACCATCACATCAGGGTAAGACTGACCGCTACAGAACATTTCAGGATAGAAGACAAGGCGATACGAGCGAGACTAACGATCAGTGACTGGTTCCGAAAAGCGGCACTAAAAGGCATGGTAACCTCGAAACTATCCATCGAAGAAATGAATTGCTTCAGATCATTGTCGGGAATGGCCAATAACCTCAACCAATTGACCAAACTTGCCCATTCGCAGGGGTTGCTCGTTGTACAGCGTAAGTGCAGGGAGCTGATCGACCAGATTGCCCTTGTCATCAAAAAAGTGAACAGCGATGATCGGTAAGGTACTGAGCGGAAAGAGTTTTGGAGGCTGCGTAAGATATGTGATGGAGAAACCCGGAGCTGAAATCTTGGCCGGCGTTGGAGTACGGATGGAAAGCTCGAAATTAGCGACAGAGGATTTCAATCTTCAACGGAAGCTGAGGCCTGGACTTGGGGAAGCGGTCGGGCATATTTCGTTGAACTGGAGCATCGAGGATATTGACAAGCTGGATTCCAGAGCAATGGAGAAAATGGGAATGGAATACCTCAAGGGAATGAAGATTAACAACACGCAAGTTTTAGTCGTTAGGCACTACGATGCAAAGCATCCGCATCTCCATTTGATCTATAACAGGGTAGACAATAATGGAAAGACTATCCCCGATAACTTTTTGAAGCGGAGAAATATTGAAGTCAGCCAGCGCATGACCAAAAGACACGGGCTTTATATGGCAGGAGGTAAAGATAAGGTGAAACGGGAACGTTTGAAGGGTAAAGACCAGGTGCGCTACATCATTTATGATAGATTGAAGTCGGCAATTCCAAAATCCAGAAGCTTTGCAGAACTTGAGAACTGGCTTGGGAAAGCGGGCATCTCTGTAGCCTATAAACTCAACGAGAAAACAAATATTGTACAAGGCATTTCCTTCAAGTATGGGGATGTTACATTGAAAGGGTCCGCGATCGACAGAAAAATGAGCCTCCCGGCAATTCAGCAGCAAATTGGTCGGAATCTTTCGAAGAATACTACAGAAAAAAGAAATGAGGGAAATGTTCAAGAAACTTCGGTATCGGATAAAAACCAAAGTCATAGTGCCGAAACACATATGCTGGATATATTGCTAAGAAAGGAATATGCAGAATCGGAATCTCTAGGGCCGATCGGCAGGAGAAAAAAGGATAAACCGTATGAGCTCGGATTTGGGCTATAAAAACAAGAACATGGATAAATTGGAAGAAAAAATAGAATCACTGGAACAGGTCATAGAGGCATTGATCGGCAGGTTTAGGAATGTTGAAATTGTTGTCGGTAGTCTTGCCGAAAATGAGCCCAAAGATTATGGAGAAACATTACAATCAATAATCGAGCTGCTAAAACGTACGGAGCAGAAGGCCAGCTTCCAGGAACTTAAAAATTCGCTCGGACAATTAAGGGAAAGGGTCGAGGCCAATTCCAAAAAGTCGGAAACCATACATTATCACCACCTGGATATTAAAAGCAGGTCAAGGCTATGGTGGCTGTTCGCGATCTTTATCATGGTGTCAGCGAGTTTAGGAAGTTCTGTATCCTTGCTGATTAGAAACCACCGACTATTTACCGACTCTGAAAAGTATAAGGTGGTCAGGGCATTCTATCCCCGGCAGTCCAAACAATTAGATGAAGCCTATCGCAATAATAGCAACGGTTTGTTAGCTGTTGCCGATTCGCTTTTACAGCTGCCTGAACCGAAAAAGAAGAAGAAGAAAAAATAATCCCAATACCTATAGGCACATATATCATACATCCATTCGGCCTAGTTTTTGTTGTTATTATCGAGAAAAATGCGTATTTTTGATAGAAGCAAGTCTATGTATTTCGATAACTACAAACAATTTCCTGATGCCCAGCTTGACATGAAACTGCTCTGGGAATACGATCTGGATAAGGTCGAACTTAACAGTCTGCGTAATGTTGTGGTACAACGGGTGATCGAACGTGGATGGCCGCAGGACTGGTATTTTATCCTCAACTATTATGGTATTGCAGGAATCAGGGAGTCAATCAAGAAAATCGGATACCTGAATGATAAGGACATGTATTTTGTCAGCCATCAGTTTGGTATCCCCTTAAGTGAAATGAAATGTTACGAAAAGAAACAGTCAGCCAATCTACACTGGAACTCCTAACCACTTTGATGAAAGATCCTTTATTGGAGGATTTTTTTCTTGTCGGTGGCACTGCACTTGCACTACAGATTGGCCATAGGTTGAGTATCGACATTGACCTTTTTTCCCAAAAACCCTTTGATGCCGACCAGTTACTTGCAGATATCGAATCCAGATACCCCTTCCAACTTAACTACCAAGCTAGGCATACGCTAAAGGGAAGTATCGACGGGGTGCAGGTTGATCTTATTACACATAATTATCCGCTGGTTAACGATTTGCTCGTTGTGGAGGATGTCCGCATGGCATCTGTTGAGGACATTGCCGCTATGAAGCTTAATTCCATATCGGGGAATGGTACACGACTTAAAGACTTTATCGATGTAGCCTATCTGTCTTCTTCGCTAAGCCTTTCACAAATGATCGATGCCTTCTGCGAAAAATATGGAAACCGTAACCCAGCCATGTTGGTAAAGGCATTGGATTATCATAGGGATATTGATTTTCTGGAACCAATTCAGATGCTTGGCAACAAATATAACTGGAAATCGATCGAAACAAGATTGGGACAGATGACTATGCAGCCTCAGCGCCTTTTCCCCAACATAGAGGTGAAAGATAAAATTCAAGGGAAGTCAATTGAGACCAAGCCACAGCGTGATAAAGGCCAAGAGCAAGGAAATGGTTTGGGGTTTTGATGGAAGGCGGCTTGTTGTAGAATAGTAACTGAAATGCCATCAGAGTAATATTCCTAGAGGCAAAAGCAAGAACGAAGTTTTGCAGGCAGAAAACTAGCGTTGGTATATCTATCGAATGCCTATTAAGTTTTGGTGCCCAATTCTTAAGCTTTTCATCAACTTCACCTAAAAAATGGACCTTAGATTTTAATTGCGTTAAAATGCAATCCCTCGCGCATTTACGGCCTGTGTAAACGGTCACCGCTCTTCCCTTTTGATTTTCACTTTCGCTCCTACGAAGTGAGGATTTCATAGCTGTAATGAACTGGGCGTTCAAGCGGGCCAGTACGCACACAAGACTAAGCATGCCAATTTAGCCTCTAATAGCAAACAGGAAGATCTTAGATTTTACTGTTAAAAATGTATTGTGGAAAATTATTTGCTATGATGATTCTTTGTTTTTTTGTGTGCAAATCGTGTGCAAATAAAAAACCCCGTTCGGACTGAACGGGACTAACCTATTGATTATTAGCTCCGAGTCTATGTGCTTTTCCAGAAATTTACATGATGATTTGACTAGAATCGCAAAAATTGACGAAAATCCTTTAGAATAATTTAATAATCACCTTAAAAAAATAGAATATTTCAACTAGCTTATTTTTAAATGTATTTATCAAACAAATTAACCCCAATAAACTAAAAAGCCAGCAGAATTATCTTTAAGATTGTTTAACCAATTCGTCAACCCAATTCCTAAAGCGAAAATTTTCAAACCCGTTTATTATGGATTTGAAGCTCTTAGCATAAATGATTTGAGAATTTGCACTATCGGTCAACAGAGGAAATGTTTGAAAAGCAAAATATTTAGCATCGATTTGGCAAATAAATAACTGATTTTCTTGCAAATGAAATTAGCATGGGAAGTTTTGTATGACTTATTTTATACATTTGGTATCCTCAATTGTTACTTTGGAAGGGACTAAATTCAGTGATATATATAGCTTTCAAAGCTACATAATATATAGACTGTTCTGAATAAAATGATTCAGAAATATTAAGTTTTGGTACCGATTCATTTACTATATTTTTTAACACTCCCTATTGTCCAACTTTTCTTCAATCAAAAAACTTGCTTTTGTTCCCTTATCAAACTGTAAGTTTTATTCTACAGCTTTTTTGATTCAGTTTTGCAACAGCCGATGAAAAGGATAGCAATTCCAATGAATAAAATAAGGGCAGCAGTTAATAATAATATATTGATATGGGGAATATTATTGTATGTTAAACCCGCGATACCCTGTATCATCAACAAGATCTCGTTAATGAATACCCCAGCCACAAAAATTAGAACGCCTGTGATCAATGTTTTGTTAAGCACTACTAATTTAAGACCAATAATATAGCCAATGATAAAAATGCTCGTTACTGCCAACAGAACGAGGTGCAGATAGCCAATAACAATGGGTCTGAAACCATAAGATAACGTGCTTAGCTGAGGATGGACAGAACCTGATTGTAATACTAATTTTATGGTAAACGCTATGGCCGATAAAATTAAAAGAACTTTACCGTATTTAGAAAACTGCTGACTTAAGAAAAACTTATTCTTAATAAACACTTTCACCAGTATAGCCCAACCAAATAATTGGGCAATAACAGCAGCTATCACTAGAAAATCGATTACTAAACCAAAGGGAACCCATAAAACCGATAGAAAGTAAGCTGGGAAACAAGCGGGAAAAAAGAGCCAGAAGACCGTTTTTAAATCTTTTGCTATATGATTTATTTTTTCTAACACGGTCATCAACAGGCCCAGACCAGCAAAAAGGAACCAACCATTGTATTGAAAATGCAAAAAGAAGTAGATATATACCAATGATGAACTTCCATTAACTGTATGGGTAGCCATCATATAAGCCAAGCAAAAAGTACCGAAAGTGGAAAAAATACCAAAAGCTAAGGCGGCTTTAAACCAAAGGTGACTTACTTTATTTTGCAAGTGATGTACTGAAGAGGTATTAGTGGTTTTGCTCAGATCTTTCCAGTAATAAACAGCGAAAAAATAAGAAACAATAATTGAGAGTATCGAAAAACCAATGGAGAAAAATGCATAGCCCTGTATTACAAAACTTATCATCATGCCATAAGCTGTAATCACATTAGCAAATAATAGCCAACGGTATCTCTTAAACACACTTTCTCCGATTTTTAAGCTAAGGTAGTGTATCAACAAAACCATCAAGGTCTGAGTAATCCAACCTGAAAAAGCGAAATGCGAGTGGCTATGCAAAACAAATTTTTGGTCGATAAATGGAAGATAAAATGCGATTTTATAGCGCAATACCACTCCCAAGCCCGCTACAAGAAGAAGGTTGAAGAACGAAATAGTAAGCCATTTTCGTAAAAAAATAGTGCTCATTTTTAAGGATTAATCGCTAAATAATTAGTGTTCAGTATGATAAATAAACACATGATCAGCAAATTTAAGATTCATTAGGTATTTATCTATGTTTTAGATCAGTTAATTATATGATTACGCTCATAAACAAGCCTTACTTTATCTATTAAATTTGACCTATAAATAAGCAAGCTTTTAGGGTAAATGGAAAATATAATTAATTGATTTAAAACAAATTAAGTTATACAATGTTCGATATTTAAACCCACTTAAATAAATTGTTATGAAAAAAATTACAGTGCTTGGCATAATTGCCTGTTTAATAGCTTTTATGGCTGCTTGCGGCGGTAATAGCAGTCCTGAAAACTCTGCCACTACTTCTGCGCCCTCTTCTGGAGCAAGTTCGGATGTAGCAAAATATGATCCCGAAAGAGGAAAAGGAAAGTTCACAACAATGGAGCTGGGTCCAATAGATGCCGCTCGAGTTGAAAACGGGCTAAAGGTATTTGACGTAAAATGTTCGTCGTGCCATAAACTTACCGATGAAAAGTTAGTAGGTCCGGGATGGGCGGGTGTAACTAAAAGAAATAAACCTGTGTGGATAATGAATTTTATCACTAATCCTGATGCGATGATTGATGTCGATCCAAAGCTTCAAGCGCAATTGGAATTATGTCTTGTTCGCATGCCTAATCAAAATTTATCGGATACAGATGCCAGAAATTTGGTTGAATTTATGCGGAAAAATGATGGCGAAAAATAAGTAAAGCTTAATACCTGGCAATAGCATTAAATTTTTTAAATGTGAATGGACGTTCTCATTATAGAGATTTTTATGTCCAAAAATGAAGAAATACAATCATATTTTAATAAACTCAAAATGAAAAAAATCAAAAACAATGTATTTGGCCTAGCAGTCATTGCATTACTAGTTAGCATTAACGCCTGTAAGCCTAAAAATTCGGGCGCTTTAGTTAGTGGAGATGCCGCCGCTAAAACCTATGTTGCGCCAGGTAAATACGATGAATACTATAATTTTGTTTCTGGGGGGTTTAGTGGACAACTGGCCGTTTATGGACTCCCGAGTGGAAGGTTGTTGCGCGTAATCCCAGTTTTTTCGGTAGATCCTGAAAAAGGTTGGGGATATAGCGAAGAAACAAAGCCCATGTTGAATACCTCGCACGGTATGGTACCTTGGGATGATTTACACCATGTATCTATGTCACAAACAAAGAGTGTAATAGACGGTCGCTGGGTTTTTGTGAATGGTAACAATACGCCGCGTGTAGCTAGGATCGACCTTAAGACTTTCCGTACAGCAGAAATTTTAGAGCTACCGAACAGTGGGGGTAACCACTCTTCACCATTTATTACAGAAAACTCCGAATATATTGTTGCCGGTACTCGGTTTAGTATTCCACTAGATGATCAAAATGCCGATGTACCTATAAATACATATAAGGAAAATTTTAAAGGCACAATTAGTTTTATTTCCATAGATAAAGAAAATGGGGCTATGGATATCGCATTTCAATTAAAAACTCCTGGAGTTAATTTTGATTTAAGTCGTGCGGGAAAAGGAAAATCGGCCGGATGGTTTTTCTTTAGCTGTTATAATACCGAACAAGCGAATACCTTGTTAGAAGTAAATGCTTCTAAAAATGATAAAGATTTTATCATGGCCGTGAACTGGAAGAAAGCGGAGGAATTAATCAAAGCCGGAAAGGGAAAAAAACAAGCTGCAAAATACGCGAGTAACCGTTTCGATGAAAGAACGCACGCTGCTACTTCGACAATGAAGAATGAAGTTACGGTTCTAGATATTAATGATTATCCAGGGTTAGTTTATATGATTCCGTGTCCTAAATCGCCACACGGTGTAAATGTAGACCCAAGCGGTGAATACATAGTGGGAAGCGGGAAATTAGCCGCAATATTACCCGTATTTAGTTTTGATAAAATGCAGAAAGCCATTGCGAACAAAACATTTGAAGGCAATTATCAGGGTATTCCCGTTATTAAATACGAAGCCGCCTTGCACGGAGAGGTTCAAAAACCCGGACTAGGCCCACTTCACACTGAATTTGATGATAAAGGGAACGGATACTCGACCATGTTCGTATCGAGCGAGGTGGTAAAATGGAACCTTAAAACCTTAGAAGTATTAGACAGACAGCCAACTTATTATTCTCCTGGCCATTTGATGATCCCTGGAGGTGATTCTGGAAAACCAACTGGTAAATACATGGTTGTGTATAATAAAATCACAAAAGATCGTTTCCTGCCAACAGGTCCAGAATTGTCGCAAAGTGCGCAATTGTTTGACATTAGCGGAGACAAGATGCAATTGCTTTTGGATTTCCCCACCATTGGTGAACCTCACTATGCCCAAGCGGTAGAAGCTAGTGTTCTTCGTGATAAATCAGTTAAATTCTTTAAAATAGAAGATAACTTCCATCCTTATGCATCAAAAGGCGAAGGAGATGCTAAAGTTGTACGAAAAGGCAATCAAGTACATGTAAATCTCACCTTAATTCGCTCACATCTTACTCCTGATAATATCGAAGGTATTAAAGTAGGTGATGAGGTTTATTTTCATACCACTAATTTAGAGCAGGATTGGGATGTACCGCACGGATTTGCAATTAAAGGCGCTTTAACTGCTGAATTGTTGGTAATGCCGGGCGAAACCACTACATTAAAATGGATACCCAAAAAAGCAGGGATGTATCCGATGTACTGTACTGATTTTTGTAGCGCTTTGCACCAGGAAATGTCGGGCTACATCAGAGTTTCTCCAGCTGGAAGCAATGTGCCTATTAGCTTTAGTACAGGTACCAATCTTCCGAAATCAACAGTGAATTCTAAAAAATAACTACATCCTTATGAAAAGCAATAAAATTACAACATTATCAAGAATAACGCTTTTCATTTGTGCGCTTGGCTTATTAGTTGTCTTATTTGTGCCCATCTGGCGCATAGATTTAATGGCACCACAGTACCCTGAAGGATTACGCCTGCTAATTTATGCAAATAAGTTAGCAGGTAATGTTGATATCATCAATGGACTAAACCACTACATAGGCATGAAGACCTTACATGCCGACGATTTTGCCGAGTTTACAGTATTACCTTTTATCATCGTATTTTTTGCAGTTTGCTTTGTAGCTGTTGCTATTATTGCTAAAAGAAAATGGATGAATATGCTTTTCCTGTTATTTGTAGCGTTCGGTATTTTGGCTATGGTCGATTTTTGGAGATGGGAGTACAATTATGGCCACGATTTAGATCCGAATGCGGCCATTAAAGTGCCCGGAATGTCTTATCAACCGCCTTTAATTGGCTATAAACAATTATTGAATTTTGGCGCATGGTCTGTTCCGGGTATTGGTGGGTGGATCTTTGTTGCTGTTGGTGCCCTACTCATGGGTGCTGTAATTTATGAAGGCAGGAGGATAAAAAAAGCCATTATAGTTCCTGTATTGTTGGTTGGGTTTTTAAGTGGCTGTAGTACTGGGCCAGTGCCAATACGTTTTGGACAAGACAACTGTGACTTTTGTAAAATGACGATTAGTGATCACCGGTTTGGTGCAGAAATAGTGACTAAAAAGGGCAAAGTTTTTAAGTTTGACGACGCACATTGTGTGAATAATTTTCTTGATGATAAAAAAACAAATCAGCAGGAAATTGCTGGAATTTATTTTATAGACTTCATCGAGCCACATCAGTTGATAAATGCGAATGAGGCTTACTTTTTACAAAGTCCGAAGTTAAAAAGCCCAATGAACGGAAATGTTGCTGCTTTTAGCAATGATGATAGTTTAACTAAAGTTTTGCCACAATTTCCCGGCTTTAAAATTACTTGGGAGGATGTGCAGAAGTGAAATTTATCTTAGCTATACTTTCTTTATTTTTAGGTTACCAAGCTTCAGCGAAAATAATCCATGTTGGACCCCGCCAACAATTTAAAACCGTAACAGCAGGAATTCAAGCTGCGGCTGTTGGCGATACGGTGTTGGTTGATGCAGGCTATTATAAAGAGAAAAACCTGCAGATTCTTAAAAGTATTGTTCTTAAAGGCATAAATTATCCGGTACTAGATGGAGAAAATAAATATGAAATCATCTCCATAAAAGCTGATAGCGTAGAGGTTAATGGTTTCAAAATTATACGTTCGGGCCATTCGAGCCTGGTAGATCTGAGCGGAATAAAAATCTATGATAGGCGGAATGTCACCGTGAAAAATAATATCTTAAAGGATACATTTTTTGGCATTTATGTGCAAAATGGATTAAACTGTACCATTGAAAATAATAAGGTTATTGCGGTTGGTAAAGGAGGAGAACAGCAAAATGGCAATGGTATTCATTGCTGGCAAAGTGAGGGCATGCGCATCATCCGTAACACTGTAACTGGCCACAGGGATGGTATATATTTTGAGTTTGTAAAAAACTCGATAATCTGGCGTAATACATCGGTAAAAAATGTTCGGTATGGACTGCATTTTATGTTTTCTAACGACGATACCTATGTGAGTAATGTTTTTGAAAATAATGGTTCAGGGGTATCGATTATGTTCTCCCATCGGATAAAAATGTTTAACAATTTTTTTGAGGAAAACTGGGGCGATGCAGCTTATGGTATATTGCTTAAAGAAATATCAGACGGATATATGGAAGGCAATTATTTCTCAAAAAATACCAGTGCCATTTACATGGAAGGGGCAAATCGAATTGAAATGAGGCGAAATACATTTAAGAACAATGGCTGGGCTTTAAAAATCCAGGCGAGTTGCTCAGATGTGGTTTTAGAACGGAACAACTTTATAGGAAATACTTTTGATGTAGGCACTAATGGATCCTTAGTGTTAAATAGGTTCATTAACAATTATTGGGATAAATACGAAGGTTACGACCTAGATAAAAATAAGATTGGTGATATTGCTTATCGGCCAGTAAGTATGTTTTCGATGATTGTAGAGAAATATCCCTCTGCAATGATCCTATTTCGCACATTCATCGTTACGTTGCTGGATAAAACAGAGAAAATAATGCCCACACTAACACCAGAAAATTTAAAAGATCAAGCGCCATTGATGAAGAAGGCTTTTTAATATTCTATATTATATGATTATTGCAACAAACGTAAACAAACAGTTTGGGAAATTAAAAGTACTTGACAACGTATCCACTACGTGTGAAAAAGGAGAATGTATCGCATTAATTGGTCCAAATGGTTGCGGAAAAACCACTTTGATAAAATCAATTTTGGGCATGGTAGTGCCTGATAGCGGTGTTATTAAATTTAATGAGAAGGATATTAAGAATCAATGGGAATATCGAGATGAGATTGGCTACATGCCCCAGATAGGCCGTTATCCCGATAATATGACGATCGGACAAGTGTTGGAAATGATGAAAGATATTCGCAATAAAAAGACAGCCTTGGATGACGATTTAATTCGAGCTTTTTCCTTGCCTAAACTACTGGATAAAAGAATGCGGACCTTATCCGGAGGTACTCGTCAAAAAATTAGTGCCGCTATTGCATTTTTATTCAATCCAACAGTGCTTATTTTAGATGAACCTACTGCGGGACTTGATCCTGTTTCGTCTGAATTACTGAAAGAGAAAATTATTACCGAAAAGGAAAATGGGAAACTTGTGTTGATCACTTCGCATGTGTTAAGCGAATTAGACGACCTAGTTACCCGTATTATCTATATGCAAGATGGAAAATTGCTATTTCAAAAAAGTATTGAAGAATTAAGAGCAGATACTGGAGAGGTAAAACTTTCGAGAGCAATTGCAAGGGTTATGACAAATGAAGGAGCATGAAAAAAATCATTAAATACGTAATTTTCGATATGCTACGCAATCGGATTGTGCTGGTTTATACACTATTTTTACTGGCATCATCATTCACTGTATTCAGCTTAGAGGATAGCGGTAGTAAAGGACTGTTAAGTTTGTTAAGTATTATTTTGATCGTTGTGCCCTTGGTGAATATCATCTTTTCGACCATTTACGTGTACAATAGTGCCGAATTTGTGGAACTGCTGGTTAGCCAGCCCTTAAAAAGAAAAGCAATTTGGTTAAGTTTATTCAGCGGGTTAGCGTCGTCCCTTGCTATTGCTTTTTTTATAGGTGTCGGCATTCCAGTTCTAATTTACCAGGCTAATATTATTGGATTTACCATGATTGCAGTAGGCATAACCCTAAGCATTATTTTTGTAGCCATAGCTATGCTTGCTACGGTTAGAACCAGAGATAAAGCAAAGGGAATTGGGGTTGCGATTATGCTGTGGCTCTATTTTTCGTTATTGTTTGATGGATTTGTATTGTTTTTGCTCTTTCAGTTTGCAGATTATCCTTTAGACAAATTGATGATAGGTGTAACAGCGCTCAATCCTATCGATCTAGGCCGAATATTGATTTTGCTCCAATTGGAGGTTTCGGCGATGATGGGTTATACTGGTGCGGTTTTTAAAGATTTTTTTGGTACAGCTATCGGCCTAGCATTTTCTGCCGGTGCATTACTTTTATGGATAGCATTACCGCTTTGGTTTTCTACCAAGCTATTTAATTCTAAAGATTTATAAAACAATGAAAAGACATACAGCACTTACTCCACTTTCGAGAGAACATCATGGGGCATTAATATTGTCTCGTTTATTGCAAAAAGACGCACCTATTTACAAAGGTTTGCCTTCTGATCCAGCTGGTAAGGCTGCTTATGCTTTCAAATTTTACAAGGAAGAACTTGTAGGGCACTTTCTTAAAGAAGAAGCCATGATGAAACTGCTTGTAGGGGTAGATGTAGGACTGGATGTGTTGATCGATTCTATTTACCAAGAGCACCAAAACCTGCATGAATTATTTAATCGTAGCGATTTAATAATTCATTTGGATCAAATTGGAAAAGCCATGGAACTGCATATTAGGAAAGAAGAGCGTCAATTTTTTCCTTTAATTCAGCAAACCTGTAACGAAGAGCAAATGAAAGCTATCGCAACTCTTTTTCCAGTTTAATTGCTTTTAGAAATATAATATTACTTGCTAGCTAAACGTGTTTGTGCAGGTCATTTTCAAATTATCCTAGCTTTGGGTGACAATCCCCATGTACCTTAGCTACTTGCTGCGCTAGTTCGGCGATGAACGGAATATTTTCGCGACAGTATTCGTGATTCCGAATCCTCTACTGCATCTTAATTAAAATACTTGTGATACATCTCATTGGATTTTTGAAGTTTCATGACAATTTCTTTCGCTTCATTTTCATCAGGTAAATTTTCCAATTCCTTAACCAGCTCCAAATGCGGCAGCAGCCATTTGTGCAGTTCTTCGTGGCTTCTTCCGTCCATCGTGCAACTTTTAATCAACTTATTATTTTGCTCTTTGAGCTGGAGGGCAAGTGCTTTATAATCGGTCTGATTATTTCGAATATAGGCATTTACCAGCTCAGAATTTTTTAGCACAAAAGGTTTCATCTCTTCGTTCACTAACCATTTTTCACCGTTATTCAGCTCTATCGGTGCCGCATCTTCATCGTCTTGATGCACTGCCTGGGTTTCTGATTCCTGGTGCGCAGTTGATTTTTCAGCATTGATATTACAGCTCCAAAAAAGGAAACTACTTATTGCTAATACAATTATTTTTTTCATATCCTGTTTATCTATTTCGATCATTTTTATAATTCCTTCCAGAACTACTTTGTTGCCTTTAAAAAAATACCCCATTAGTACAGGTGTCGAGGGCTTTAGCGGTTAACCTGCAGCAAACTGCATTTGTTCTTCTGCTAAAATAGCTTTGGGAAATAAAATGTTATTTTCAAGATGTACATGCCTATGAAGATCGTTCTCATATTCATCCAATTTTTTATACAGAATGGTGTAAGAATTACAAGCATCAGCGGGGAGGGTAAAATCGTTAGTGATTTCCCTTATCGTTTGGAGGATCTCACCCGCATGCTCATGTTCTGATTCCATGATATGAATTGGATTGGATACACTTCCAAACGCATTTTCTGGAAGCACACCTCGATTACGCTCAATAAGGGCAAGCTCCTTTATAAATGGGAAAAGTATGTTTTCTTCTTTGCTCAAATGTAAAAGCAGATCTTTCCCAACTTCACTGAAAAGCCTGGCTACTTTAATGGCTTCAGGATGCTGTTCACCATGCACCTTTGCCACTTTATTAGCCAGTTCCATAATAAATGATGTATTTTCTTTCACATACTGATGATGGGTATTAATGATATAATCTGTTAAAAACCCGATATCCCATTTCAAGTAATCATTTTCGCTCCCATCGGTTGCGTAAGCGGTAGTTGCGAGTGCTTTTGCTACCTCAGCGGCATCAAGTCCTTTTTTATCGCAAACCTCCTTAATGGTTTTTTTTCCTCCGCAACAAAAATCGATTCCAAAACTTTTAAACACCTGGGCTTTTCGGTAATCCTGCGTTACAATTTCGCCAATGGTAGGCTCACTTCCTTTCGTTTCGTTTTTAGAAATTTTAACTTTCCATAGCTCGGGACCATTTTCGAGGTACTCCCAACCAAAAACGGGCCCACGTTCTGCTAATAGCTGGTAATAAAGCGGCTTCGGATCGTGATCGTTATCAATTAAAAAAGCCTCTCCCGGATGTAGTTCATCGTATATCTCAAAAATTACCGGATGTTTTTGGCGTGGCTCTAAAGCCGTTACATTTAATGTTTTTAGGGTTTCCATATTATTTTATCTAATCAATGTTAACTTAAGGTATTGTACATACAAATTTAGCAGACCTCAAGCCTATACTTTATGATTTGAATCACATTAACATCCCCTTAGTGCTTTTAGTCCAGCTAAGGAAATCGATTCGTAGCTCCATTCCGGTTCCCAGATTAGGTTAACCGCGGTTGTGAAAAGAGGAAAAGTTCGCTCCATGCTATTCTTAGTAGCAGATAAGATACTTTCTCCCATGGGGCAGAATTTAGAGGACAAGGTCATTTCTATCAGAATGTTCAAATGAATTTCATCGATTTTTATAGTATATACCAACCCTAGGTCAACAATATTAATGTTCAATTCGGGATCAATCACCGTTTTAAGGGCATCGATAAACTGTTCTTTCTTATCATATAAATGACTGGGAAAATCAAATCTGATCATACGCTTCGGTCTTAGTTTTATGCAAAAGCAGGGAAATCACATGCACACAATAGATTAAGGCAGTCGTGCACAAACTACCGGCACCTATAAATTTTAGCATCAGAGAATCGAGGAGAAAGCCGGCGATAAATGCTGCCACAAAAAGAATAAATGCCAAAAATTGAATAGATAATAACGTATGATGAATGAGATCAGCAGGAACTGGGGTTTTAACCTTCCCACTTAAATGTTCATAATGTTTAAGCCATACAATAAAAGGTAAGGTTTTAAAAGTTTGACCCAATACCAATGCACCAATCCAGCCCATGAAAATTAACATTCCATAAATCATAGATAAGTTGACCGCAATGGGATGATGCTTTAAATGGTAATGGAGTATAAAAGGTAAAACCAGTATAGCAGCACCAAGAAAAACAAATGAAAACAAAGTTTTAACCATCGGGAGATCAACTTCTTTGCGGATACGGGATTTAAAACACTTGAAAAGGTAAATCAAATAAGATGATACACCTATAGCACCAAATAGTACAATAATATAAGTATCGAGCCCAATTCCGTGTAAAAATCCACTCACGATGAATGTTAAAAGCGTGATATTTATAAAATAATAGGATATAGAAAGAAGGTGTTTCTTTTGATATTTAGAGACCAAGAACATGGGAACAAGTTTGGCGCTAACACCAATTATAAGCATCAAGAACCAGCCTACAATTCCCATATGGGCATGTAACCTAAGATAGTACAGGTGATCTTTTTGCAAAAAGGGATAGCGAAAATTGAATACCATTAACGCACCAACCAAAACCGTTAAAGTAAGCCACAAACAAGCCGTGACTATAAATTCCTGAAAGATAGATTCCTGCTTTTTATGTCGAAGGGTAAAAAAGACATTGGCATTAAAGCACATTACCCCTGTAAGTACAAGCAAGCTCGCCATCTGCATGTTTAAGCCTGGATCAAAAATCCAAAAACAATAAACCAAGAGTATAATGCCCGGCACAAAGAAACCAAAACTAAACCAGGAAAGCTTTGTGCTATATAGGGCCGTTTCCAGTATAACAGGAAGGAGTTGATATAATGCACCAAATATAATCATGGTTCCCCATCCTAGCGCCGCTGCATGTGTGATTGCTAAAACTTTAGGCTGAAAATAATGTCCCGAGAAGGAATCAATAGTAAACAACAGCATTATGGTAAGTGCAAAGAAAAATAGCCCCGCAAATAAATAATGGGCAATTACAATTTTATAAAGTGGCTTACTATGCGTAATACTGCTCATTATCTATAAATTAATATATCCAGTGCATTATCTGAAGTATGATTAATAAGAAACTTGAAACCTCTATTATTGAGTTCAGGAATTAGGTATACAGGCAATTTCTTGTGATAAACATATAATAACTCATCCTCATTTAAGGTGTCTATCTTTGCTAAGATCTGGATCATTGGCTGTGGCATTTCCAATTCACGAACGTCAATATATTTAATCTTCTCTTGGGAGAAGCTCTGCAACACCAAATCAAATACCTCTTCTGTAGCTGATGAAGGATCAGAAAGTTTAGGGATGCTGACCGCCAGGGGTATTGTTTTTTCGAACCAGGTTACCACTACATCCTCTGCAATATACTGCGTTTGATTTAAGAATCCTTTATCAGTAAGTAGACTGATCAATGGTACAGGTTCAAATGAATTGATGACCTTTAGCCGATCGCCAATGCCCATGCGATTGGCCATACCCAGAATCTCCTTTAACGGATCTTTCTTTTGCTCAAGGTAGCTCCGCGCATCCAATTCCATTACCCTCGTTTTATGGGTTAGATCGATGGTATTTGGTTTTGTCAGAAGAGGCGTTGTAACTGTTTCCTCAATGATGAAGCCGATTTGTTGCATGCTATCCAAAAAATCTTCCATCTTACATTTAGCCACTTTACATGCATCAGCAATGGTAACGCGACGGGCCAATAAATTTCGTAATATTGGATTGCGCAATTTCGAAAAATTGGAGTTTAATTTAATAAGTTGCTCCATTACTCGATCCTGATCATGATCTAATAGTGTCTTTATCCGTGTATGCGCATTAATTTTCATTTTTTAGCAGTTTTCATGTTCAATGTTTTTCAGCATCTTACCAATCGCTTTGATGTAGTAAATTTTATCTGAAAACAATCTTCATATCGCTGGCAGCGAAGTCGGTACTTTTTAATCGGTGCATAGATGCATTCAAATTACCAAGGGTAGGAACATCGTTAACAAATTGCTGGATATAATACGTGCCGGCATACTTCATTAACTTGAGATAGCCGACCATTTCCTCAAAGTCTTTTGGAGTAATCAGGTCAGAATGAATCGTCGTTCGTACTTCAAATTTCTGCTCTGATGCAATTAGAAAACGTAAACTATGCTCAAAATTCTCAAACAAGTTCGAGCCTGTAATGATTTCAAATTTGTTCGGCAAGGCCTTAAAGTCCAAAGCAAAATAATCTACCAATCCTAAAGCTACCAAATGCCTGATCATCTCTGGCCTGGATCCATTGGTATCTACCTTTATTAAAAATCCCATTTTCCTAATTTCCTTCAACAGCCAGATGATCTGATTGTGCAATGTGCATTCTCCTCCACTTAAAACCACCCCTTCCAAAATCCCCTTTCTTGATTCAAGGAATTCCACAACCTTTTCATAACTGATTTTTCCTTTGCCCATAACAATTTCAGGGTTGTAACAATAGGTGCAACGCATGTTACACCCTGCAAACCACACAATGCAAGCAATCTGGTCCGGATAATCCAGTAAAGTAAACGGGGTAATATTAAATATTGGAGTTTTATTCCTAATACTTTGCAAAATGTTTGCGCTGCTGATGTTCGCCCTTTTTTCCGATATTAAAGCTTTCAACGGGCCTGTGGTATCCCATCACGCGTGTATAAACCAAACATTTGGTTCTCTGCTCCTTGTATTGGGCCAGGACATCATTTTTCAATTTTGTTTTCATAATTTACTATTTTTGAGTTATGGTATTTATCTATAATTAATTCATCGCACAAGGGACAGAATTCATGCTCGCCACTTAAATATCCGTGTACGGTACAGATGCTAAAAACTGGTGTTACCGTGATATAGGGTAACCTAAATCCGGTCAATACTTTACGAACAAATGATTTGCAGGCGAGGGAAGAACTCAGTCTTTCCTCCATATACAAGTGCAAAACTGTTCCGCCTGTATACTGGCACTGGAGTTCATCTTGTAGCATTAGCGCCTCAAATGGATCATTTGTATGGCCTACAGGGATCTGCGAGCTGTTTGTGTAATAGATATTTTGCTCTTTTCCAGCCTGAATGATGTCTGGAAACCGTTTCTGGTCTTCTTTCGCAAAGCGATAGGTCGTGCCTTCGGCCGGAGTTGCCTCCAGGTTATAAAGATTGCCGGTCGTTTCCTGAAATTCCTTCATGCGCATCCTGATATGGCCCAGTATTTCGAGCCCGTAGGAAATCCCCCATCGATCGGCAATGGTATATTTGCCTGATGTAAAATTGAGGATCATTTCATTCATCCCATTCACGCCAATGGTGGAAAAGTGATTTTTGAAATGGCTAAGGTATCTTTTGGTATAAGGAAATAAACCTACGTCGTACATTTCCTGTATAAAAACCCTTTTCTTCTCCAGCGTTGAACTTGCGATATAAAGTAGCCTGTCCAAGTTCTCCATAAGCATTGATTGATCTCCCTTGTATAAATAGCCTAGCCTGGCCATATTTATGGTTACAACACCAATACTACCGGTCATTTCGGCACTGCCAAATAGCCCGTTGCCACGTTTTAACAATTCCCTTAGATCGAGCTGCAAACGGCAGCACATGCTTCGCACGGCATTAGGCTTATAGGCATTGGGGTTCTCTATCCTGTTTCCGTCGTCATCTAAAATATATTGGCTTCCAATAAAATTCTGGAAATAAGAGGAGCCGATTTTTGCGGTGTTTTCAAAAAGGAGGCCTACATTTTCTCCTTCCCAGTCAAAGTCTTCGGTAATGTTCACCGTTGGTATGGGAAAGGTAAAAGGCTGCCCAGCTGCATCGCCTGCTGTCATTACGGTATAATACGCCTTGTTGATCATATCCATTTCTTTCTGAAAATGCTCATAACGTAGATCAACCAAGCTTGAGGCATTCCTGCTTTTTGCTTCCTCTATCAACAATTCGTCTGTCAATCCGGTAAAAAGATGAGCATCATTCCTTGTTGGCATCTGTACCTTAAGATCCTGGGGAACTGTCCAGTCCAACGTAATATTCGTAAAAGGAGACTGCCCCCAGCGTGCAGGGACATTTAAATTATAGACAAAGCTTCTAACGGCTTTTAAAACCTCCCCATAAGAGAGCTGGTCCTTAAATACATAAGGTGCAAGATAGGTATCGAATGAGCTGAATGCTTGGGCTCCGGCCCATTCACTCTGCAAAATTCCCAGAAAATTTGCCATTTGTCCCAAAGCCTCTCTAAAATGAGAAGGTGCCTTGCTCTCTACCCTGCCACGAACACAATTAAACCCTTCATTGAGCAAAGCCCTGAGGCTCCAGCCAGCGCAATAGCCGGTTAGACAGTCCAGATCATGAATGTGGATATCGCCCGAACGATGCGCATACCCTTCTTCCTTGCTATAAACTTTGTCCAGCCAATAATTGGCAATAATCTTTCCGGCTACATTATTGACCAATCCGGCATTGGAATAGGAAGTATTTGCATTTGCGTTAATCCGCCAATCCGTTTGCCTGATATACTCTTCCACAGTCTGTGTACTATCAACATACGTGGTATCTTCATTTAAACCAGCGATGTGTTCCCGTTGCATCTTTCGGGTATGCCTAAAAAGCATAAAGGAACGCAGGACATCGAAATGGTGATTTTCAAAAAGCGAACGTTCAATAAGGTCCTGGATATCTTCTACAGCCCAGACCGCCCTTTCCAGTACAGTAGCGCATACCAAGCCAAAAACCTTTTTGTCCAGAACAGCACCAACACTATTGAAGGCCTTTGTTATTGCATCTTCTATTTTCCAGCCTTCATAAGGCTGGAAGGATCCATTCCTTTTAATTACATAAATTTCCATGACAGCAACTGGTTAATTACTTGGAGAGTTAACCTTTTTATCTTTTTTCCTGAATGATATTTCGAAAACGAAGTAGCACAGTGTCAAGATCCCAAAACCGAATATCGTATCGCCTAAGGCCCTGAACCATTTTAGGGCAACCATAAGCGGTTGCTGCATCAGTTCGCTTGAACGGGCATACCACATGCCATGTTCTATGCTGGCAATGGCTTGTAAAATGCCTACAGGCAAAAGGCTTAACAACGCCATAGCAAGCAGGCCAATATTGGTGGCCCAGAAGATAAACTTCATCAGTTTTTCGTTCCACACCTCATGCCTATATAGACTTCTCAAAACAAAAAGCATCAGACCGATGCCAAGCATCCCATAAACTCCAAATAAAGCGGTATGTCCGTGCAGTGGGGTGGTGTTCAGCCCTTGTACATAATAGAGTGCGATTGGCGGGTTAATGATAAAACCGAATACCCCAGCGCCCAGAAAATTCCAGAAAGCAACTGCGATCATAAAGTAGATTGGCCACTTGTAATCCCTGATCCAAACTGTTGACTTTGAAAGCTTGTAATTGTGATAGGCCTCATAGCCGATGAGCACAAGCGGCACGATCTCTAGCGCACTAAAGGTTGCTCCAAATGCCATTACCCCTACCGGTGTTCCCGAAAAATACAAATGGTGGCAGGTACCCAATATGCCGCCCGACATAAAAATAATGGTCGAAAATATGACATTAATGGTAGCGGTTTTAGTTTTGAGCAGGCCCAGGCGTACGAAAAGGAAGGCGATCACCACAGTAGCGAATACTTCGAAAAATCCTTCAACCCATAGGTGAACAACCCACCACCTCCAGTATTCGGCGATGGCCAGATTGGTCTGCCTTCCCCACATCAATCCTGCGGCATAAAATAAGGCGATTGCCGTACAAGAAATCAAAAACATAATGATCAGGTTCTTTTCCGCAGTTTTCTGCCTCAATACCGGAAGCAATGGCCTCACCATTAATGCCAGCCAAACAAATAGCCCGACTAGTAAAAAAATCTGCCAGAACCTGCCCAGGTCAACATATTCGTAACCTTGATGGCCGAACCAAAAATTCTCGATCAGATTGAGCTTTTGCATTACGCCCATCCACTGCCCAGCCATAGATCCCAATACGATGATCAATAGGGCAATGAACAGGAAGTTTACCCCAAATACTTGAAATTTAGGATCTTTGCCTGATACCGCCGGAGCAATGTACAATCCTGTGGCGAGCCATGCTGTCGCAATCCAAAAAATAGCCAGCTGGGTATGCCAGGTTCTTGATACTGCATAGGGTAAATATTGATCTAAAGGAAACCCGAAAAAACCATCCCCTTCTACTCCGTAATGGGCAGTAATTACACCTAAGATCACTTGCAGAACAATCAATAAACTTACCACCAGGAAATACTTCTTGATCATGAACATCGATGGGGTCATACCCTGTTTGAGCAATGGATCCTCTGCCGGTGTTTCAAGATGTTCGTCTTCGCCTGATTTAACATGGTAAAAAATCAGGATCCCGATACAGAAAATCAACAAGATGATGCTTACCCCAGACCAGATCAATAGATTAGACGTTGCCACATTTCCAACCAGTTCGTCAGAAGGCCAGTTGTGCGTATAAGATATTTTGGCCCCAGGTCTTTCTGTTACCGTTGCCCATGTTGCCCAAAAGAAAAAGGCATTCATTTTATGCATTCTTTTCTCATCCTTTATCGACATTTTTGGAATGGCATAATCGTGGCGGAGCTGATCAAACTTTGGATCGTTCATAAACAATCCCTTGTAGTAATCGCTTAAAAAAGCGACGGCAGCTATCCGATCTTCAGAAACTGTAATGGTATTGGTTTTTGCATCAAATGTGTTTTTTCTGACGTCTTTTTGAAGCCTGATTTTTAATCCTGCCTGCTGCTCATCTGTTAAAGCGGAGAAAGTGGTGCTAAAATCTGCCTTTGCATAACGATCCAAGATAAACACCGCTTCCCGATGAAGCCAATCGGCAGTCCAATCTGGTGCAACATACGCACCATGGCCCCAAATGGTGCCAACTTCCTGTCCGCCCATGCTCTGCCAGATGTTCTGTCCATCTTTAATCTCTTGTTCGGTAAAGATTGTTTGGTTATCAGCAGAAATGATCCGAGCTGGGATAGGTGGGGCCTGTTGGTAGATTTCATAACCAAAATAGCCCAAAATGGCGAAGGAGATGCCCATTACCAGCGCAAATCCAATCCAAAGTTTTTTTTCTCTGTTCACTTTTAATATGTTTTAGATATATCCTTTATCTTATAATTAATTTGCCTTTCATCACTGCAAAGTGGCCAGGGAAAGAGCAGATAAAATCATAAGTCCCTTTTTCCATTAGCTTAAAAGTAATTACATCAGATTCTCCGCCGCCTATCAATTTTGTGTGTGCAAGGATATTTGCACTTTCAGATTTTGGGATATAGTCATTGTCTTTAGCCTTTAATGCTTTTTGTGCAAAAGCGTTGATATCCGTGCCCTGTTTTAATAACACGAAATTATGTCCCATTACGTTCTTTTCCATTGTGCCTGTGTGCTTAAGCGTGAGGGTGATTGTTTCGCCAGCACGGGCAATCAACTCATTTTTATCAAACTTCATCTGGTCATTTCCCGAGAGTGTTAAAACATTGGTAATTTCCTCTGCTAGGGGTGGTGTAGCTTCAGTTGTTATAGGCTGGGTTGCTTCAGGAGTTTTTTCTCCCGATCCTCCACAAGAGTTAAGCGTGAACATGCAGGTAACCGCAAGTGTAGCAACAGTAAGTGATGTTTTCATTGTTAGTTATTTATTATTGATTAATTAATATGTATTTGTCATCAAAGTTATCCCAGTCTTGGAATCGATTTTATGAGTGAAATCATAAAAGCAGGATTTAACTTAAAGCCTACCTATAAACTTTACGATGGTTGATCATTAGCTCACCCTTGCGCTCCAAGGATTTTATGGAGCGGATAACAGTTTCTACTCTTAGTCCGGTTAGATCGGCAATTTGTTGCCTGGTAATTTCAACTTTATATGGACTATACGCAGAGCTTTTGGTAATTTTAGTTTTAAAATAATCGATTAGCTTTAAAACACGATGTTCAGGTTCTTCACAAGCAATTTCAGAAGCCATTATCGACTTGTAGTAAAGCCGATGGGCAAGATTGGTGGTTACGTTAAGGTGAATTTGGGGATTGTTCATGAGCAGCTCCATAAATTTATCCTTCGCTAAAAGAAAAATTTCTGAATCTATCAGGGCCACCGCATTAGCTGGATAATTATCTGTAAGGAAAAGAGGGGGCTCGCCGAAGCTATCTCCATCTGAAAAAAGGCCCTGAACAAATTCTTTTCCTTCCTCGTTGAAATTATTCATTTTTACTGCCCCCAAAATAATTTGATAATAATACCTTGGAAGGCTCCCTTGGCTAAACAAAATTTCCCCCTTTTGAAAACAGACAATCCTAGCTCCAAACTGAATTAAACGGCTCTTATCAATCATAGCATTAATGGTACTTGTTTTAAATCAACTGATTTACTTAATGTCCTTAAAAGTAGAGATCATGAAAATTTTATAAATGATGAGTGTTCGGGTAAAAAATGATGGTAATCATATTTTACCCTATGGAGCTTTACGTAGACAAAAAAGTAGCCGGGTTAGGGTCTGAATAAGATAGGATGTCTATGATAAGGCCATTGCACATCCTGGCAAAATCCCTTCGTGAAAAATCCTCGACATTAACAGGTAGTTTTTATTTCCATAAGGTTAAATGGAAAATAACAGTTTGCTAGTCCATCAGTATGCCACAAAACTTTTTTTTGTCACGCGTCAGATTTGAGAATTCGAATGGGGAACTTTCCCCGAACAAGGCAAACAACTATAAGTTGCAACGCTGGCCGTTTTCAAAATGGCATTGGATTACTATAAGGGTATTGATTTTTTACGAAGCCATGCAGATCTTGATAGCAAATATAACTGGAAATCGATTGGAACAAGGCTGGGGCAAAGGACCATGCAGTCATAGCGCCTTCCCTCAAATGGATCCAAAAGATAAAATTCAAGAGAAGTCCATTGAGACCAAGCCAAAGCGTGACAAAGGCCAAGAACGGGATAACGACTTGGGCTTTTGACGGAAGGCCGCTTATTGGAGAGCAGCAACTTAAATACCATCAGAACAATATTCCTAGAAGCAAAAGCAAGAACGAAGTTTTACAGGTAGAAAATGAGCGTTGGTATATCTATCGAATGGCTATTAAATTTGGAGCCCAATTCTTAAGCCTTTCGTCAACCTCACCTAAAAAATAGACCTTAGGTTTTAAGGGAGTTAAAATGCAACCCGTCGCGCATTTGCGGCCTGTGAAAACGGCCACCGCCTTTCCCTTTTGGTTTTCACTCTCGCTCCTACGAAATGAGAATTTCATTGCAGTAATGAACTGGGTGTTAAAGGGGGGGCAGTACGTAAACTAGACTAAGTATAAACTTATCCTCTAATAGTAATAGGGAAACGGGAGATTTATGGGTTAGAAATGCATTGTGGAAAATTATCTGCTATGCTGATTCTTTGTTTTTTTGTGTGCAAATCGTGTGCAAATAAAAAACCCCGTTCGGACTGAACGGGGCTAACCTATTGGTTATCAGCTCCCTCTGCTGGGCTCGAACCAGCGACCCTCTGATTAACAGTCAGATGCTCTAACCAGCTGAGCTAAGAAGGAGTACTGGTTATTCCGAAAACGTCATTTGGATAATGTGAAGAACACAAACCCTCTTTCGTTTTGGGAATGCAATATTAGGGCTTTTAAATTATTTATGCAATATTTGCAGTGAAAAAAAATAAAATAATTTTAATAAAATTTATATGAGCCTGATAATCATAGGTACTGTGGCTTTCGACGCCATTGAGACACCCTTTGGAAAAACCGATAAAATAGTGGGGGGTGCCGCAACTTACGCTAGTTTAGCTGCTTCTTACTTCTATCATAAAGCTAAAATTGTTGCTGTAGTAGGCGACGATTTTAAAAAAGAAGACATTGATACGTTTACTAAACACGGCATTGACACAGAAGGATTGCAAATCAAAGCTGGCGAAAAATCATTTTTTTGGAGTGGAAGATACCACAACGACATGAATAGTCGCGATACATTGGTTACCGAGCTTAACGTGTTGGAACACTTCGATCCGATTATCCCAGAAAGCTACCAAGATTGCGAATACTTAATGTTAGGCAATTTAACCCCTCAGATTCAAAAAACAGTTATCGAGCGACTTAAAACTCGTCCTAAGCTGATCGTTTTAGATACGATGAATTTTTGGATGGACATTATGATGGACGATTTACTGGAAACAATTAAATTGGTTGATGTACTTACCATCAACGATTCCGAAGCCCGTCAATTATCTGGTGAATACTCATTGGTTAAAGCAGCCCGTAAAATTTTAACTATGGGGCCAAAATACCTAATTATTAAGAAAGGCGAACACGGTGCATTGTTATTCCACGAAGATAAAATCTTCTCAGCTCCTGCGTTGCCTTTAGCAGATGTGTTTGATCCAACTGGTGCAGGCGATACGTTTGCAGGTGGTTTTATAGGTTATTTAGCACAGGTTGGCACCATTAACTTCAACAACATGAAGAATGCTTTGATTTATGGTTCAGCATTAGCCTCATTCTGCGTAGAAAAATTTGGTACAGAACGTTTACTAGAATTAGACAAAGCAACCATTGCCGCTCGCCTACAGCAATTTGTAAGTCTCAGTACTTTCGAAATTATACAAGACTAAAAATTAAGGCTCATTTAAAAAATGGGCCTTAATTTTTTCCACTGGTTTACATTAGCTATATTTAGCTAACCTTTAAACCAAACAAATTGAAACGTAGAAATTTTATTTATTTAACTGGAGTCGGGGCTGCTACGGCAATGCTCCCTGCTATTCCAGTTATGGGGCATGAGATTTCCCCCGAACGGGCATTGGAATACATCGACCCCACAGCAAAAAAAATCATGTCCGATGTAGCGCTTAATGCTGCTCGCTCTAAAGGCGCAACCTACACCGATGTTCGCGTAGGCAGATACCTTAACCAATTTGTGGTAACCCGCGAAGACAAAGTAGAGAATATCGTAAATACTGAATCTTATGGTATCGGCATCCGTGTAATTGCCAATGGCTGTTGGGGCTTTGCAGCTACAGATAAAATGGACAAAGACAGCATTGCTAAAGCGGCGGAACTGGCCGTATCCATTGCCAAAGAAAATTCTCGCTTGCAAATGGAACCAGTAAAACTTGCTCCACAAAAAGGCTATGGAGATGTAACTTGGAAAACTCCTATTGAAAAAAATGCTTTTGAAGTGCCCATTAAAGAAAAGGTAGACCTATTACTTTCGGTTAACGACGCCGCAATAAAAGGCGGTGCAGATTATATCAATTCCATTTTGTTCATGGTAAATGAGCAAAAATATTTTGCATCGACAGACGGGTCTTACATTGACCAAGATGTACATCGTATCTGGCCAACTTTCTTTATTACAAAGATTGATAAGACAACTGGTAAATTCGAAACTAGAAATGCTTTAAGTGCACCAAGCGGCAAAGGCTATGAATATTTAAACGCTAGACCGGAAGATAAAATACAAACGCCTGCTGGCACCTTATATAAGGGTAGGTACGACATGCTGGAAGATGCCAAACAAGCAGCAACACAAGTAGGCGAAAAGATGAAAGCAAAATCTGTTGAGCCTGGAAAATATGACTTAGTATTAGATCCTTCCCATTTGGGCTTAACTATCCACGAATCTTGTGGACACCCTACCGAGCTGGACCGTGTGCTAGGTTACGAAGCCAATTTTGCAGGAACAAGCTTCCTTACCTTAGATAAATGGGAGTCTAAAAAATTCACTTACGGAAGTAAAGAGGTGAATATTATGGCCGATAAAACCGAAGTAGGCTCTTTAGGTGCTGTAGGCTATGACGACGAGGGTGTGAAATGTGGCAAATGGGATGTAATCAAAGACGGAATTTTGGTAAACTATCAGGCCATAAGAGATCAGGCACATATTGTGGGACTGGACCATTCGCAAGGTTGCTGCTATGCAGATAACTGGAGCAGCGTACAGTTTCAGCGTATGGCAAATATTTCCTTACAACCGGGTAAACAGCCATTAACCATTGCTGATCAGATTAAGAATGTAGCAAAAGGGATTTACATTGTTGGCGAAGGATCTTTCTCTATTGATCAACAGCGCTACAATTTCCAGTTTGGCGGGCAGCTGTTTTATGAAATTAAAGACGGAAAAATTGTTGGCATGCTCAAAGATGTAGCGTACCAGGCTAATACACAAGAATTCTGGAATTCTTGTGTCGCTATTTGCGACGAGAGAGATTACCGCTTAGGAGGTACTTTCTTTGACGGCAAAGGACAGCCAAGTCAATCGAGTGCAGTATCCCACGGATCAGCTACTGCTCGTTTTAACAGTGTTAATGTAATCAATACAGCTAGAAAAATCTGATAAATTATGCCAATATTAACTAAAGAACAAGCTAAGGCCCTTTTAACTAAAGCGCTTAGCTACTCAAAAGCAGAGCAATGTGAAATTAATTTATCAGGTTCTGATAGCGGTAATGTAAGATATGCGAGAAATTCTGTTTCTACCAGTGGTGGCATAAGCTCCAACAGTTTGGTCGTATCTTCAGCATTCGGCAAAAAACTGGGCGTTGCAACGATTAATGAATTCGACGATTCCTCTTTAGAAAAAGTAGTGCGAAGATCGGAAGAGCTTGCCAGACTAGCACCGGAGAATCCTGAGTTTATGCCTTTTTTAGGCCCACAACAATATGGCCCAGACTCTCCAACTTATTCTGAATCTACAGCTGCAATGAGCGCTAAAGAAAGAGCAGATGCCGTACAAGCAAGCCTTACTCAAGCAAAAGAAAACAAATTAACCGCAGCGGGTTTCCTCTCGAATAGCATGGGGTTTTCGGCAATGTTAAATAGCAAAGGCTTATTTGCCTACAGTAAATCTACCGATGTTGCTTTTAACATTACCGTAAGAACCGAAGACGGAAAAGGTTCTGGATATGCAACAAAAGGTTATAATGACTTTAAAAAATTAAACACCAAAACAGACACTGCCATTGCTTGTAAAAAAGCTTTAGCCTCGGTTACCGCAAAGGCGATTGAACCGGGCAAGTATACCGTTATTTTGGAACCTACAGCTGTAGCTGTAATGCTCGAAAACTTATTCTTCGATCTAGACGCACGTCAAGCAGACGAAGGCAGAAGCTCTATGAGTAAACCGGGCGGCAAAACGAAGGTTGGTGAGCAATTGGTAGATGAAAGAGTAAATATTTATTCAGATCCATGGAATCCAGAACTTCCAACACCAGTTTGGAGTGGCGATGGCCGTCCACAACAAAAGGTTAACTGGATCGAAAAAGGAGTAGTTAAAAATTTATATAGCTCTCGCTACTGGGCGCAAAAAACTGGCATCAAGTCTATTCCATCTCCAGATGGCGCGATTATGCTGGGCGGAACAAAATCTTTAGAAGAGCTCATCAAAGGCACCGAAAAAGGGATTTTAGTAACACGCTTATGGTATATCCGTCCGGTAGACCCGCAAACATTGTTACTCACCGGATTAACACGAGATGGCACTTTTTATATTGAAAATGGAGAAATCAAATTTCCAATAAAGAATTTCCGCTTTAATGAAAGCCCTATCATTATGTTAAATAATTTAGATGAAATGGGCAGGTCGGAAAGGACAGTAAGTGCGGAATCAAATGCAAATTATTTATTACCTCCTTTAAAAATACGTGACTTCACGTTTACGTCTTTATCGGACGCAGTATAACACCAACGGATGGCAGAGAGATTCTTTGCCATCCATTATCAATCTTAGCCACAAAGCATGGATTATCAAACTTTTGAACCTAATGCCCCTATCAACTCGTTTGTAAAATGTTATTGGACGTTAAAAGGCGCTAAGCAAGAAAACCCAGAAAAACAACGAATTATCCCTGACGGATGCATGGAAATGATTTTCCATCGTGGCGACAACTACAAACAATATCACTCAGATGGCAGTAGCTTTGAACAACCACACGCGTTTGTATTTGGGCAAATTACCACTACTCTAGAGATTGAACCAACCGGAACCACGAATATATTTGCAGTCCGTTTTCAGCCCGATGGATTTACACCATTTGCCACCCTTACTTTAAAGCAAATGGAAAATAGAGCTGTATCACTTAGCGAATTATTTGGATCTGAAGGAGATGACTTACAGGCTAAAATCTTAAATGTTGCAAGTACCGAAGAGAGGATTAAAATCGTTGAAGCATTTTTGATACATAAATTAGCTGCACCTGAGTTGATAGACGGAATTATTAAATCGAGTGTAGAAACAATTTTGGCATCAAAGGGACAACTGTCAGTAGGTGAATTATCAGAAACAGTTAATATTAACCGCAGACAATTAGAACGCCGGTTTTCTGAGGTGATAGGCTTAAGTCCGAAGCAATTGGCAAAGATAGTTAGGTTGCAAGCTACGCTGAACGCGATGTTGAACGAGAACTTCGATAGTTTTACAACCCTAGCTTATGAGAATAGTTATTTTGACCAAGCACATTTCACCAAAGACTTTAAAGAGTTCACTGGGGTAAATCCAAAAAATTTCTATTCAGACAATCTGAGGATGACTAGCTTATTCGTAAAATAAAACCAATGCTTGAAGCTATTTTAAAAAATATTGGACACTTTTCTGCTTCAGACTTGCAGCTGTTTGAAAAAGAGCTAAAACAACGCAGGGTTGCTAAAAACGAGATAATATTAAATGAAGGAATAGTTTGTCAAACTATTTTATATGTCGTTTCGGGCGCGATTTATCAGTTCAAAATCGATGACATAGATGAAAAGGTAATTGATCTACATATCGCTGATGATTGGTGCTTATCTTACACTAGTTTTATTTCCCAAAAACCATCAACCACCACCATTAAAGCTTACTCCACCACCGAAGTACTAGAGATTAGTATTGAATCCGTACATCGTTTAATCCAACTATCTCCCAGCTTTTTTCAATTGGGAAAGGTGCTAGAACATGCAGTTTCTAGAACGAGGTACATCGATGATTCTTTGTCTCCGCTCCAAAAGTACAAGCAAATCTTAGCAGCGAGACCGCAACTGCTACAAGAGTTTCCGCTTAAGCTAATAGCTTCATACCTTGGCATTACGCCCGAAACATTAAGTCGCGTAAGAAGCATGAAGTAATTTCTTGATTTCAATCAAGTTGCAAATCTCTTAACATACTCCATTTTTGTAGCTCACCTATTAATTTTTATAAAATGGAATATGAATTCAGAAAAACTGCTGGCATTTGCTTTTGTATAGGCTCAATACTAGCAATTGCCACCATGATTTTGCACCCAAGTGGAGGTAGTATCAGCACTATTGTGAAAATAAAAAGCGTGCTTATTTTTTCACATGCTACCGCACTATTTTGTCTACCATTTATTGGCTTTGGCTCTTGGGGACTATCACAATTACTCAGTACAAAAAATAAGTTAACTACACTTGCCTTCTTTATTTTTTGCACGGGTTTAATTGCAGCGATGATTGCGGGTACTTTAAATGGATTGGTGTTACCCCGCTTTGCAGTTTCTGTTTCAAAAAACCAAATGGAAGACGAGATAGTTAAAGCGATTGTTAGCTATGGCTTTGCTATCAATGCTGCGATGACAAGCATCTTTATTTTTGCCACCACCCTTTCCATTTCAATATGGTCGGCAGCAATTATTTTAACTAAGCAGCTTCCCAAATGGCTTGGCTACTATGGCCTATTATTAGTTAGCCTTGGCATACTCGGCTTTGCATTAAGTTTTGATTTTACCCATCTTTTTGGTTTTCGTTTATTTATTTTTGGTTTAGTAAGTTGGATTATCTTAGCAGGAATAAAAATGCTAACCATTAAAAAGTAAGCTGTCGCGTTTTTACAATTATTAAGATTTGGGCGTATTTACCTTTGGTTAATTGTTCATTTAAAATAAAATCATATGAAATCACTATTTACGCTCATTCTTCTTATCTCCAGTTTTCAGACTAACAAAATTGATAAACTTCATTTTCTGGCGGGAACTTGGAAAATGGAAAATAAAGAAAACTACGAAACTTGGGCTGTTAAAGGTAAAGGCGGTCTTGAAGGCAGCTCTTATAAGTTAAAAAATGGCAATAAAGTAGTGGATGAATATTTATCGATTAAAATAAATGGCGATAAAATTAGCTACTATGCTAAAGTGTTAAACCAAAATAATGGCAAAGCTGTCGAATTTACGCTCAACAAAGGCGTTACAGATAAGTTCTCATTTGAGAATGCAGTACATGATTTCCCTAAGAAAATTCAATACACTAAAAAGGACGACCGCACGATATTAGTCTCTGTATTGGGCGACAAGGACAAAGGGTTTTCGTATACGCTGATTAAGCAAAAATAATTTTTAGGTCAGTTGGCCAATTACATCGAACTTCTCGAACACGGCATCTGTATGTGGTGCGTCGGGAAGTTCGTCTGTTAAATCCTGACCTGCCCAGTGCTCATAATGCTTCCCATTTTTCCATAATCGGCTACTACCAACATCGTAGATTAATCCCTTATAGGCAATCCAGATTTGCGGTTTATCTTGACCATTACGCAAAGCAAGCTGCTGTTTGGTATAACTAGGTAATTCCATTATTGCGGCCGCCTGCTTTTAAGTACCTCCATTAAAAATACACCAAGCAACAGCATCCCCATCATGTAAAAGTGACTCTCAAAGGGAATATGAAATAAGTTTACATCTATAGTTTCTGCAGCATTGTGGCTAATAATTGGAACGTTACATAAAATTCCAAAACCGATATAAAATGGAATTAGGGATACCACAAATGCTCTGTAGAATTTATACATAAACCGCAATTGGTTTTTATACTCGATAAATAACATGAGCAGAAACAAAATTGCAAATGTAGTAACTGTATACCACTTGGTATAGGCAAAAAACAACATTGCAATCATTAACCCAAGCAATAAGTTACTTAGTGCTAAACTATATTTCTGCAAGTCGTTTTTAGGAAACTTGGTATTTAAATAATTATAAATTCCCAGTGAGGCAAAGCTCGAAGTGAAATAGAACAAGTACATTTCTAAAGGAAGTTGCCTATAACTAACACCTAACAGATATGCCGGATTAAATGTCCAAACTTTAAGTCCAGTAAAAAATACACCTGTTTCTGAAAAAATCACTGTAACGATTAATGCTGGGATGATCATTAATCGGAGCTGTTTAGAATCGTTCCTTAAAATGAAAGGAATAAGAAAGAGAAATAAATTTAGGTAAAGAAAGATATACGTCATTATTTGGTGTTAAATGCAATTCCAAAAGTAATAAAGACTTATGATGTTTCTATAAACCACGCAAATTAAACTTCTTTAAAAAAAATGCTCCCTCAATTTTACTTGAGGGAGCATCTGTTAAACTAAAGATAATTTGTGCTTAGTTGTTTGTATCAACCATGTCTTTAGCGTAGGTTTTTAAATATTTTTTCAATATACCTCTAGCTACATGGATACGTGTTTTAACTGTTCCTATAGGAATATTTAATTCGTCGGCAATTTCATGGTATTTAAATCCTTCAAAATATTTAATGAAGGGAACATAATATTCAGGTTGCAAAGTGGCAAGTGCTTTATGGATATCGCCCATTACAAATTTGCTTTCTACAGCATTTCTACTTGCGCTATAATGTAAGTTGGCTGAAGATATATCGTCAGACTGGGTAATTAAGGTATTAGTTTTTACCATACGTCTATAGTTATTGATAAACGTATTTCTCATGATTGTAAACAACCACCCTTTAAGGTTTGTACCTTCTTTAAACTTACTGTAATAAGTAACTGCTTTTAACATCGTATCTTGTACCAAGTCGTTGGCATCTTCAATATCTTTCGTAAAATTTAAAGCGAATGACTGTAAAGAACTAGAATAATCATGCAATTGGTGGTTAAATTGAAGCTGTGTCATAGTTTTAGTTTTAATTTTTAAAAAAGAAACAGCTAGCGTTATCTGGTTCGGCAAACTGTTCGTGTTTACAAAACCTATACAACTTTAATACCAAAAATTTAAAGCATTAACTCAGGCAAAGAAAAAATAGCCTGATGGTCTCCTTTTGCATTTTACTAAAAAATGTTTACTTCTCTACTTAACAGAACTCCAAACTTGGCATGTACCGAATTAATAATTTGTTCTGAAAAATCATACACTTCTTGTCCGCTGGCGTGTCCATGATTCACCAAAACCAAGGCTTGGTTTTTCCAAGTTCCTGTTTCGCCAACAGTTTTACCTTTAAAACCACATTGTTCAATTAACCAACCTGCGGCTAATTTTATCTTTCCAGCAGGCGCTGGATAATGGACTACATCGGGAAATTGAGCTATTAACTTATCGAACTGCTCTATTTCAATCACAGGGTTTTTAAAAAAACTACCAGCATTGCCGATGGTACTTGGATCTGGCAACTTACTTACACGGATGGCTGCGACTACTTTCGAAACGTCGGCAATTGTTGGTTCCGTGATATTTCTTTTAACTAGTTCATCGCTAATTGCACCGTACTGGGTGCGGATTGTAGCCTTTTTATTTAATTTAAACGTTACCGATGTGATGATGTACTTGCCTTTCAGTTCATTTTTGAAAACGCTTTCTCTGTAACCAAAATTACAGTCTGCGTGTGTAAACCTCACCATTTTTCCGGTTGCCAGATCAAAAGCTGCGCAGGTATCAAAAACATCTTTAAGTTCAACGCCGTAAGCTCCGATATTTTGAATAGGCGATGCGCCTACTGTACCTGGAATTAAGGTAAGATTTTCTAATCCCGCAAATCCCTTGTCTACGCAGAAATTCACCAAATCGTTCCAAACTACTCCAGCTCCTGCAGTAACGATCACTTCATCTCCATTTTCTTCATAGCTAATTCCAGGAATACTGATTTTCACCACCAAACCATCAAAATCTTTGGTAAAGAGCATATTGCTTCCCCCACCGAGCACCAAAATATCTTGTGCATTTTGGTCAATTAACTTAAACAACTCACTCAAGTCTGATTCTTCTTTGATATCGACAAAAAAATCAGCATTAACCTGAATGCTAAAAGTATTATAAGGCTTTAAGGAAATGTGTTGTTGTAGGGCAGGCATGTAAATAATCTTGATTATTGCAAAGATAGGAATTAGTCTTAGTTTCTATACCCAGCCTAATGACCTGTTTGTCCGGCTTCTTCTTGCAAGATCTTTTCAATTCTTTTATCGGGAATTAGCCACATCAATGCCACAAAAACATACAATGCTCCCGATATCCATACCTCGAAAAATGAACAGCCGATAGCCAGCGCATAACAAGCAACAGAAAGTTTTCCTTTTAGGCCACTTCCAACCGCTTTTGATAAGACCGAATCATTGCCGTGGTGACTAATTAATAAACCTGTTAGTATACTATAGGCAATACCGTTCATTAATAAAACAAAACCATACAATGCTACTGGGGCTGCTGCAAAATGATTTTCGCCCATCCAAGCTGTAGCGAAGGGCACCATCGAAAGCCAAAAAAGCAAATGCATATTTGCCCAAAGCACGCCACCATTTACCTTATTTACCACAACAAATAAATGATGGTGGTTATTCCAATAAATACCCACATAGATAAAACTTAGCACATAACTAAGAAATACGGGTAATAAAGCCATCAAATCTGTAAATTCGCTAGCGTGTGGTACTTTAAGCTCCAACACCATGATTGTGATGATAATGGCAATTACGCCATCGCTAAATGCTTCAATTCTTCCTTTCTTCATAACCATAAACTTACAAAATTTTCCCAAATCTCCATTCACCTAGTAAAATCCGTGCTTCACCGATAAACCCTATATTAAACGCGAGCATTTCCATTTTTTTGTATCATGGAAAGTCAACAATCAAAATCGAAATCGAAAGAAAAGCAATCCGTGGTTAAAACAAATGTCCAAGATCAAAATTTTAGTCATGGTAGCCTTACGCTAAATGCTGAAAAGCTAACTTTAGTGGAAGAAGTAAAAATATTAATCAGGAAACTTTGGAATTGAAAAAAGTTTCCATAGTTTTGCGTCCGAATTCAGTCAGTATAAATTTATAAACTACTGACCTGATTAACAGCTTAGAAAGAGGATGTAAAATTGGAAGTAAAGGAATACATAGTTGAGGAATCGGATAAGCTCTTTTGTCAATTTGGCTTTAAGAGTGTGACCATGGATGACATTGCTAAACACTTGGGAATGTCTAAGAAAACTATTTACCAGCATTTTAGTGATAAAGATGAGTTGGTTAATATTTTGATCAAAGAAAAATTAAGCATGCAGGAAGTCGCTATGAATTCTTGTACGGCTAAAGCCAGAGATGCAGTTGAGGAATTATTTTTTGCGATAACTAGCATACATGAATTATTATCGAACATGAACCCGAAGCTTTTTTACGACTTACAAAAGTATCATCCAAAAGCATGGCTTTCTTTCAAAACGTTCAAAGAGCAGAACCTCGGCAATTGCATCGAAGCAAATTTAAAACGTGGTGTTAGCGAGGGACTTTATCGCAGTGAGATTAAAACAGATATTTTAGGCCAAATGCGTTTAGAGCAGGTTGATTTACTCTTTAGTCAACCTAACCATTATACAGTTAACAAATACAGCATCATCCAGGTGATGGTAGAAATAACTGAACATTTCCTTTATGGAGTATGCAATGCCAAAGGATTAGAAAAAATTAATTATTACAAACAACAAGCTATCCATTCATAGAATAATAGAAAACAACTGATAAATATATAACCTGATGAAACATCAACTTTACATTTTCCTTTTTTGCTTAAGCTGGGCCATTCCAACGAAAGCCCAACAAAAAGATACCGTTGCCACTTTTACTTTAAATCAAGCGATCAGCTATGCTCAACAACATCAGCTTAGCATCGCAAATGCCAAAATTGACGAGCAGATTGCTAAGAACACGGTAAAACAAACTATTGGTATCGGTTTACCTCAACTAAGTGCAAGTGCTGATTTTAATGACTTTCTGAAAATGCCGACTTCTATCTTCCCTGATTTTATTTCACCGCTGGTTTACAAAGCTTTTACAGATAACAATGTAAAAGATGGCAATGGAAATCCAATTACTATGCCGCCTGGTCTTGGGGGATCAACGCCAGTTCAATTTGGCACAAAGTTTACATCGTCCGGAAGTTTACAGCTGACACAACTTTTGTTTGATGGAAGTTACCTAGTAGGTCTTCAGGCATCAAAAACCTATAAAGAGCTGTCTGTAAAGAATACTACAAGAACAAAGATCGAGACCACCGTTGCTGTTACTAAAGCTTATTATTCTGTTTTGGTAAGCAATGAGCAATTAGCTTTGGTTGATGCTAACATTGACCGTCTCAAAAAAACATTAAATGATACAGAACAATTATTCAAGAATGGTTTTGTCGAAAAAATTGATGTAGACCGTTTAACCGTTTTAAACAATAATTTACTTACAGAACGTGAAAATGTAATTAGATTATTAGCATTAAATGTAAATCTGTTAAAATTTCAAATGGGCATGACAATTGGAAGTAAACTTTCTTTAACAGATCAAATTACCACTATTAATATCGACAGCACTCCTGTTTTAAACGATGGGCAAGCATACAGTAAAAGAATTGAATATTCTTTACTACAAACACAGCAAAAATTAAATGAGTTAGATGTTAAACGCTACAAGAGTTTATTTTTGCCAACACTAGCGGCATTTGGTAATACCTCGGCTAATTTCCAGGATAATAAATTTTCTAATTTGTACGACAAAAGTTTCCCTAGCACAGTGATTGGACTCAAACTTTCTCTTCCAATTTATTCTGGCGGACAAAAAATATATCAATTGCGAAATGCAAAGTTAGCAACCTTGAAAACTCAAAATAACTTAATCAATCTTCAGAATTCAATTGATCTTGAAGTTTCGCAAGCCCAAACCACTTACCTAAATGGTCAAAAATCATTGGAAAACCAACGAAGAAATATGGATTTAGCGAAAGAGGTTTTACGCGTTACCAAAATAAAATACGAACAAGGGGTAGGTTCGAGTTTAGAAGTTACTACCGCAGAAACATCGTTAAAAGAAGCCCAAAACAACTATATCAGTGCATTATACGATATGCTTATCAACAAAGTAAATCTTGATAAAGCATTAGGAAACATTAATTATTAAACCTTACAAATTATTATACAATGAGACGAATATTACTAATATCGACCATCGCATTCTTAGCCGCTTGTTCACAGCCTAAAGATAAAAAGACAGAATTAGCTGATTTAAAAAAGCAACGCAGTGAGCTAGACGGCAAAATAGCTGCATTAGAAGCTGAAGTTGGCACTAAAGATTCAGTTGCAATAAAAGAAGTAAGTGTTTTAGACATTAAAACCTCTACATTCAGCAATTATGTAGAAATTCAAGGAAAAGTTGATGCAGAACAAAATGTATCTGTTAATCCTGAAGCACAAGGTATTGTTACCGCTGTATATGTATCGATTGGCCAATCGGTAAGTAAAGGTCAGGTGTTAGCGCAAATAGACGACAATGTATTGCGTCAGAACATGGCTCAATTACAAACTCAAATCGATTTAGCTAACAACTTATACAACCGTCAGAAAAACCTATGGGACCAAAAAATTGGTACTGAAGTTCAATTCTTAAATGCTAAAACGCAAAAAGAAGGACTTGATCGTCAAATGAGCGTGTTACGCACTCAACAATCGATGTACAAAATTAAATCACCTATCTCGGGAAGTGTTGAGCAAATGGATTTGAAGGTTGGTCAAGCCGCAATGCCGGGCATGAATGCTATCAGAGTTGTAAATGCAAATAGCTTAAAAGCAAAAGCACTTGTTGCTGAATCGTATTTAGGTAAAGTTGGACAAGGTGATGATGTTAGGGTTATTTTCCCTGATTTAAAAGATAGTTTATCGACAAAAGTTTCATTTGCTTCTAGAGTAATCGATCCAGCTTCTCGTAGTTTTGGCGTAGAGGTTAAATTACCTTCAAACAATAAATACCGTGCTAACATGATCGCTATTTTAAAAGTGGTTGATTATAGAAATAACAATGCAATTGTAATACCAGTAAGCGCATTACAAAAATCAGAAAGTGGTTCATATGTATTGATTTCTGAAAATGGTAAAGCAAAACGTGCTGTGGTAACAGTGGGTAGAACAATTGATGGTAAAAGCGAAATTTTATCGGGTTTAAAGGCGGGTGATAAATTAATCGTGACCGGTGCAGATAACCTAAATGAAGGTGATCAAGTTAAATTTTAAACGCAAATCGCAAAACGCAAAATAATGAAAGACGTTAACAAAGAATTCGGCCCTTCAAGTTGGGCGATAGATAATAAGACGGCCATTTATGTGCTGACTATCATGATTACTATCGCCGGAATTTTCGCCTATAATTCTACTCCTAAGGAGAATTTCCCGGAAGTAATTATTCCAAAAATATTTGTACAAACTGTTTATCCAGGTACCTCTCCAGAAAATATGGAGAACTTGGTGACTAAGCAGTTGGAGAAACAAATTAAATCTACCCAAGGATTAAAGAAGATAACCTCTAATTCGTACCAAGATTTCTCGATCATTACCGCAGAGTTTGGAACAAGTGTTGATATTAAAGATGCAAAACAGCGTATTAAAGATGCTGTAGATAAAGCAAAAACTGATTTGCCAAACGATTTACCAGACGATCCAGTAGTAATGGATATCAACTTATCTGATTTACCGATTATGTACTTGAATATTTCGGGCGATTTTGATTTAAAAAAATTGAAAGAATATGCTGATGATATTCAAGATCGTGTAGAGGCATTACCAGAAATCTCGGGTGTTGATATCGTAGGTGCGCTAGATCCAGAAGTTCAAATCAATGTAGACATGAACAAGATGTCGGCTGCACAAATCTCATTTGGTGATATCCAGAATGCTGTAGGTTATGAAAACTTAACAGCCTCAGGTGGTACTGTTAAAATGGATGGCTTACGTCGTACCTTAAACGTAAAGAAAGAATTCAAAACTGCTGAAGAAATCGCAAACTTAATTATCAAAACACCAACAGGTGCCGCGGTTTATTTAAGAGATATTGCTGAAGTAAAAGATTCGTTCAAAGAACAAACAAGTTATTCGCGTTTATATGGTAAAAATGTAATTACCTTAAACGTAAAGAAACGTTCTGGACAAAACTTAATTGAGGCTTCAGATAAAATCAATGCGATTATCAAAGATATGAAGTCGACGGTTTTGCCTAAAGGTTTAGAAATTAAGGTTACAGGTGATCAATCTGATCAAACGCGTGTTACCTTACACGATTTGATTAACACGATTATTATCGGTTTCATCTTGGTAACCATTATCCTAATGTTCTTTATGGGGGTAACCAATGCGATCTTCGTAGCGTCATCAGTTCCGCTGTCGATGTTTATTGCCTTCCTAGCCATGCCTATTTTAGGTGGTATATTTGGCTTTAACTTCTCGATGAACATGATTGTACTCTTCTCGTTCTTATTAGGATTGGGAATTGTAGTGGATGATGCGATTGTAGTAATTGAAAATACGCACAGGATTTTCGACAATGGAAAAGTGCCAATCGTTAAAGCGGCTAAGATGGCTGCTGGAGAGGTGTTTTTACCAGTATTCTCTGGAACCTTAACCACCCTTGCTCCTTTTGCACCGTTGTTATTCTGGCCAGGCATTATTGGCAAGTTTATGTTCTTCTTACCGGTTACCTTAATCGTTACCTTGTTGGCATCATTAATTGTGGCTTATATCATTAACCCTGTATTTGCTGTTGATTTTATGACGCACGATGATCACGAGGCAGCTAAAAGACCAACTTTTGATAAAAAAGTTAGAAAGAACTTATTAATTATTGGTGGACTGGCAGTTTTAGGCTACTTGATTAACGTTGGTATAGGAAACTTTGTCGTATTTATTGCCTTATTATACTTGCTAAATCATTTTGTTTTAACCAATGCAGTAAAGAAATTTCAACAAAAAATCTGGCCTTCTTTCCAAAACAAATATGTGAAAGTATTACACTGGGCGGTTGAACATCCTAAGAAGCTAATCTGGGCTACTTTCGGATTATTCTTCGCCACACTTTTCATCTTTGGTGCCTTGGTTATGAGTGGAAGACAAAAGATTATCTTCTTCCCATCAGCCGATCCTAACTTTGTGTATGTATATGTGGGCTTACCGGTAGGTACAGACCAAGCTTATACTAACGAGGTAGTTAGAAAAGTAGAACAAAGAGTAACTGATGTATTGTCTAGCAATGGCAAGGTTGATCCAATTGTTACTTCAATTATTTCGAACGTAACTAAAGGCGTAACCGATCCACAGGATGAGGATCAAGGTGAATATCCAAATAAGGGAAAAGTTACCGTATCTTTTATTGAATTTGGTAAGAGAAATGGAATCAACACCTCTGAATATTTAGATAAAATCAGAAAATCTGTACAGAATATTCCTGGCGCAGAGATTTCAGTAGCACAAGAACAGGGTGGTCCGCCAACAGCGAAACCAATTAGTATTGAGATTACTGGCGACAACTTAGATTCAATTGTAAATACGTCTGAAAGGTTGAAGAAACACCTAATTAGTAAGAATATTGCAGGTGTTGAAGAGTTAAAATCTGATTTCCAGAACAACAAACCAGAGGTAATCTTTAACATCGATAGAGAAAGAGCTAATCGTGAAGGAATTTCATCCGGACAGATTGCAATGGATCTCCGTGCCGCTTTATATGGTCGTGAACTTTCGAAATTTAGAGATGACAACGAAGATTACGAAATCAATGTACGTGCACAGGATGACCAGAAAAACAATCTTGAAGCACTAAGAAACATGAAAATGACTTATCGAGACATGGCCATGGGCGGTCAAATCAGACAGGTACCAATTTCGTCATTTGCAGATATTCAATATGTAAACACCTATGGTGGTATTAAGCGCAAGCAACAAAAGAGAATTATCATTCTTTCTTCGAATGTGCTAGGCGATTTTAACCCTAATCAGGTTGTACAGAGTGTTACGGCAGAAGTTGCACAATTTAAAGCACCTGCTGGAGTAGAAATTAAAATGGCTGGCGATCAAGAAGAACAAGCAGAAACAATGGGCTTTTTAGGAGGTGCATTTATCACTGCAATCGGTCTTATCCTAGTTATTTTGGTAACACAATTTAATTCGATCAGTAAACCGATTATCATTTTAGTTGAGGTATTATTTAGCTTAATTGGGGTACTAGGTGGCTGTATCTTATTTAATATGCCGTTCTCGGTAATGATGTCGATGCTTGGTATTGTAGCACTAATCGGTATTGTTGTAAGAAATGGTATCCTTTTAGTAGAATTTACCGAGCTAATGGTAGAGCAAGGAATGGGCGTTAAAGAAGCAGTTATCGAAGCTGGTCGTACACGTATGACACCAGTACTATTAACAGCAACTGCGACTATGTTAGGCTTAATTCCATTGGCGGTTGGTCTAAATATCGACTTTGTAAAATTATTCTCAGAGTTTAATCCACATTTATATTTCGGTGGTGATAACGTTGCTTTCTGGGGGCCATTATCGTGGACGATGATATTTGGTTTAAGTTTTGCGACTTTCCTTACGTTGATATTAGTTCCATGTATGTATATCGTAATGGATAAAAACTCAAGAGCAATTAAAGGATGGTTTAAGAAAAAACCAGCTGTAGTTGCAGCACCAGTAACAGCTGAAGAAAAATAAATTTCAGTTAATACTACAATATATATTTAGCCACGAATGCACGAATTAAATTTGTGTATTCGTGGCTTTTTTAGTTTAAAGTTTATTGGATAATTGATAGCTTTATAAAAAAGAGCCAAATATGAATTACAAAAGTGCAGTTAGCTGGTTTGAAATACCAGCGATAGATTTAGAGAGAGCTACCAAATTCTATGAAACAATCATGGGTATTGAACTCATTCCAATGGACATGCCTGAAATGAGAATGCGTATGTTTCCGGTAGCCGATATGATGAATGATGTTGGCGGAGCTCTTGTTGATAGCAATGGTTTTCACAAACCTTCAACAACAGATGGTGTATTGCTTTACCTTAATGGAAATCCAGATGTACAAATCGTATTGGACAAAGTTGAAGCTGCAGGCGGTGCTATTGTTTTAGGCAAGACTGAAATCTCTCCTGAACACGGATTTATGGCAATCATCACCGATACAGAAGGCAATAGAATTGCTTTTCATAGTGTTCCAGCATAAAAAACTTACGAAGTTTGTTAAACTTTGTAAGTCTTCTTATTTGATCGCACTAATTTTTGCTACCAGTAAAGTGATAATTAATCCAAAACATGCAATTATTGCATAAGAATATCGCAAACTAGATAGGGCTGATATATACCCAATTAAGGGCGGCCCCATCAAAAAGCCAAAATAACTTACCCCAGATACCATTGCCAGTGCAATGCCTGGAGCAACTTTTGTATTAGTCCCAGCAATGCTATAAACCATTGGTACGATACCCGAAACACCTATCCCTACCATCATAAAGCCGATCGTAGCGGGAACAATGTATGGAAATACTACAGAAATAAACATACCGGTAGACATCACTATGCCACTCACTTGTAGCGAGCGTTTTCTGCCGTAACGCGCAATCACTTTATCTCCCAAAAACCTACCACAGGCCATCATGATCATAAAGGATGCATATCCTAAGATAATTAACGAATGTGGCGCCTTCACAATATCTTTAAAGTATACCCCACTCCAATCAAACATCGCACCTTCTGTTGCCATGCTACAAAAACCAATTACCCCTAATTGAACGAGCACGCCTTGAGGCCTTGTAAACAGTTTTGATTTTTCTGATTGGTTTGCTCCTTGCTTAACTATTAAAAATCTATAATTAATAAAAATATGTAGCCATGCAAGTCCGGCGATTATCCAAAAGTGAGTTAACGGTGAAAAGTGCAAATTGACCATCAGTAAACCAAGCAAGGCTCCTGTAAAGCCACCAATACTCCATGCGCCATGGAAGGAGGTCATAATTGGTTTGCCATAATATTTTTCGCCTCCAACACCTTGGGTGTTTAAAGCGATGTTACAGAGATTACCCGACACCCCAAATAAGAATAGAAATAATGCTAATTGCCAACCTGTTGTTGCCAGAGCTAAAACTGTTAATGCAAGCGCATATAACGGCGTTGCAAAGGCAAGCATCCTTCTACTGCCAAAACTAGTAGTTAATTTGCCCGATATAGGCATGGTCACCAATTGTCCTATTGGCAAGGCCAATAACACACTTCCTAATGCAGCATCAGAAAGTTGTAAGTCCGACTTCAAATCTGGGATACGACTAGCCCACGAGGCAAAAACGACTCCTTGTCCGAAGAAAAATAAGGAGATAGCAAACCTTACCCGCTTTTTACTATAGGGGGAAGCTGGATAACTGTCAGTGACTATTGTTTCAGACATAATAAAGAAGTTTTAGCCTAGCAAAGGTCTTCAAATCAATTGGCAATATAAAGGCAATTTGATATTTAAGTTTATGGCGCTATCGATCGACCAATATCTCTCACTAAACTGTGAAAGTTTATTTTCTTCTGTCGACCGCCTAAACGAACAATAATCACTTTGTTTTGCGGGTTTACATAGATTGACTGATTAAACATACCCTGTGCCTTAAAATCATAGGTTATTTGTCTTCCCTGCGGAGTGGCAGCACCTGCTGCATCATCAAAATACCTGTAATTCCTACCCGACCAAATCTGATTTTTATACCTATTTTTTGTTAACGTATCAGGGTGTGTAGTTAAATCAATCCATTTTTTAGAGATTATTTGTTTCCCTTGCCAATTGCCGCCGTGTAAATACAAGCGACCAAATTTTGCAAAATCAAGCGCAGTAGCGAACATACAACAGAATGACTTGACGTTTCCTTTACCATCTAAACTCCACAACGCATCACTTTCTGTTCCCAAAGGTTCCCAAAGGTTTTCTTGTAGCAAAACCTGTAATTTTTTCCCAGTTGCCTTTTCTAAAATCATTGCCAACACATGCGTATTAATACTTTGGTATTCGAAAACTGCATTAGGTTCAGTTTTCATCTTTAGCTTGCTCACCATCTTCGTCAAATCTGCGCCATAGTACATCCTTACAATTTTGGAAAATGGATTCAATACCCTTTCATTAAAATCGAAACCACTTTTCATATCTAACACATGTTGGATGGTTAATCGCTTAAAGCGGGGGTCGTTACTCTCCAGTTCTGGAAGATATTTAATCACTAGATCGTCGGTCGACGAAATTTCTCCACGGTCTACCGCAATACCAATCAATGCTCCGACAAAAGATTTAACCATCGAAAAACTAGGTTGTTTATCTATTAAATTTGTTCCTTCAGACAAGTGCTGATAAATGATGCTATCATTCTTGATGACCAAAAACGCATTTGTTTTCGTTTCGCGTATCGAACTATCAATGCGTTCTTTTAATGATGCATATTGTGGATTAGGATGATAACTGTTAAACCGAAATGGCGTTGTTGATTTTTCAATTGTTGCGTTGCTAAATCTCACACTATCTTTCGCATCAGGTACAAGATAGCGCATCGCATTAAATGGAGCGCAGGCGGCTAAAAAGAGCAACAATACCAGAACAGTAAAAATTTTCCTCATCGGTTAAAAATAAGCATCAAAAAATTAATAAACACCAAAAAGCCACAGATGTTCAGCGTAAATCTGTCCATCTGCGGCTAATTTTATTCTTTTTACTTATAATTTATTTGGTTGATAAAACCTAACCGTTCCGTCTCCTTCATTTGATACGATTAATAGACTTCTTCCGTTCGGACTATCTTTTGGTTTTACAAACAGCAGGCCTTCAGGCGCATCACCAGTGGCAAATAACTGAACAAAGCTAGGAGCAGCAGGTGTACTCACATCATAAACTGCAATGTGGTCTACTCTCTCCATTCCAATAAACGCTAAGGTTTTTCCGTTTACTTGGGCTACCGTTACCGACTCAACTTCAACTCCTTTATTATCTGAACGTGTGTCATCATACTTGCCTGCCTCAATAACTTTCTGCTCAAGCTCTCTACCAATATTGGCAACCAATTGCCCCGTGCTTGCATTGATAATGCTCATGCTTCTACCTCCGGCAGCATACAATTCTTGATAAACCTTATTGCCGCCAACTAGGGTAAAACCGGCAGAGCTGGTTACCGTTAACCTGCCTAAGTTAGCATCTAGTTGCAAAGTTGCTGCGTTTGGAAATTTAGCAGGATCAAGGGTTAAACTTTTAACTCTCGCCTCTTCATCATAGCCCTTCCAGGCACGAGTATCGCCTTCATTTGCAAGGGCTAGATAATTAGATCCCGCGGCAGAAAAATAGGAAATCGCATCTGGAAGATAAAAGGCTTTAATTGGCCAAGTTTCCAATTTTATTTTCTTCCCGCTTTTCTCATCATCACTAACATCCCATGCATTTTCAGCAAGGCTAATGTCTCGAACACCCAGCGGCATAATCTTGGTAATTGTTCCCCCAATTAAATCAATCTCGGCCACGCCATTATTCTCTTGTAGTGTAACAAAAGCTTTTTTTGAGTCAGACGCTACAGCAATATATTCCGGCTCAATATCCTGCGCGAAACTTGCATTTGGCCCATAAATTCTCAAACCAGCGGCTACGAGTGTGGCTTTATCATTCGCAAAACCAGAGAAATCTAAAGTTTTAACTGCATAATTATTTTTTAGGTTGATGACAGAGATTGAACCTACGGGATCTACAGTATAATCATCACTAGGCTCACCTTCATTTGCAGAGATAATGTAATTACCATCCGGACTAAAGGTTACCATATCGGGCATTGATCCTACACTGATTTTTTTAACCTCTTCTAAAGTTGTTGTTTTTAACACAACAATATCACCATTAGCCTGAGGATTTACACCGTTCAAAGCAATTGCAAGTAATCCGTTGCTTACTGCGACACTGTTTATCCCTGCATTAGCTGCAAAAGTTATTGTTTTTAATTTGGTTACCGTTGGGTAATTACTCATATCTACAATATCAACTTTTGTACCCCCATCATTGCTTACCACAAATAATTTCTTTGTTGATGGATCATAGGTAGAAATTTCTGAAGCAAATTCTCCACCTAGATCGATCGCTGCAACTTCTTTAAAGCTATTAATCTCCTCTGGCACTATAACTTCAACGTCAGGGGCAATTGGTCCGTTCTTTTTACAGGCATTTAGTGCTAGTGAGCATACAACTAGCGCAGCAAATAATTTAGTGTTAATGGTCATTTTATCTGTTTATTTTCTCGCAAAAATATCAGACCATACGACAAAAAATGGACGCCTTAGATTAACATTTGGTTAAGTTTTTTGGTTCAGCAACAGATTAATTTAACTTCCCATTTTCTTATTAACCACAAAGCGCAAAGCACACAAAGTAATAGGTATTGCTTTGTGTGCTTTGCGCTTTGTGGTTTGAAATGTCTAGCTTAATGCTATATATGTATCGCTCGGTTTTCAGTTGCCGCCATTGCAGCTTCCTTCAATGCTTCTGTATAAGTTGGGTGGGCATGGCATATTCTCGCAATATCTTCTGCCGAAGCGCGGAATTCCATTGCGACAACTGCCTCTGCGATCATATCTGCAGCACGAGGTCCAATCATGTGTATACCTAACACTTCATCAGTTGCTTCATCAGCTAAAACTTTTACAAAGCCATCGGTATCCATACTTGCCTTAGCTCTTCCACTTGCTTTAAAAGGGAATGATCCTGTTTTGTATTTAACGCCAGCAGCTTTTAATTGTTCCTCGGTTTGTCCAACAGAAGCTACCTCTGGCCAAGTATAAACTACACCTGGAATTAAATTATAGTTAATATGTGGTTTTTGTCCAGCAATCGTTTCTGCTACATAAATTCCTTCATCTTCGGCCTTATGCGCTAACATCGCACCTGTAATTACATCGCCAATAGCATAAACTCCTTTAACCGAAGTTTCTAAATGTGCATTAACCGGAATTTTCTTCCCTCTTTCTTCTACAGTAATACCAATTTTATCAAGCCCTAAGCCTTCGCTGTAAGCTGTTCTACCAACGGCAACTATACAATAATCTGCTTCAAATTTAACCGGCTCGCCTTTCGCATTATCTGCTGTAACGGTAACTGTTTTCCCTTTTGCTGTTGCACCAGTAACTTTATGGCCCATAAAGAATTCCATGCCTAATGATTTCTTTAGTACGCGTTGTAATTCTTTACCTAAACCTGCATCCATTGTGCCGATAATAGAAGGCATAAATTCGATTACCGAAACTTTAGTCCCTAAGCGTGCATATACAGAGCCTAACTCTAAACCAATTACGCCGCCACCGATTACCACCATTGTTTTTGGCACTTCTTTGATATTCAAAGCTTCTGTTGAAGTAATGATTCTCTTTTTATCAATTGGCAAAAAAGGCAAGGCTGTAGGTTTAGAACCTGTTGCAATAATTACATTTTTGGCAGTCAAAGTTTCTGTAGAGCCATCTGCTTTTGTAATTAGAATGGTGTTTTTATCTACAAAAGAACCAACACCTTCAAAGGCATCAATTTTATTTTTCTTAAACAAATAAGTAATACCTGCAGTGTTTTGGGAAACGACATCGTCTTTACGAGCAATCATTTGTTTCATATCAACCTTTAAATCTTTTAGGTTGATACCATGGGTTGTAAAACTATGCGCCGCATTATGGAAATGCTCTGATGAATCTAGCAGTGCTTTTGATGGGATACAGCCTACATTTAAGCAAGTACCGCCATAGGTTTTATACTTTTCTACTACTGCTGTTTTTAAACCTAACTGTGCACAGCGAATGGCACCAACATAACCGCCCGGACCCGAGCCAATAACAACGACATCGTATTGCATATTTTTCAAGAATTTTATAAGGCAAATGTAAGGAATACCGTTGAAACGGAGAAATGTAACATATTTATCTTCTTATCGTATTTAAACCAGTTATCTCTATATTTAAACCATCAATCAACTCAATTTATATGAAGAATTTAAGCCTAGTTATCTTATTTGCTTGTCTATTTTTAAGTTCGAGCTTTGCTCAAGAAACAGACTCAGCTTACGTACGCAGCCATTACACCAAAATCGAAAAACTAATTCCCATGCGTGATGGGATTAAATTATTTACGGCAATTTATATCCCTAAAGACCAAAGCAAGAAATATCCATTTTTAATGTCGCGCACCCCTTATACAGTTGCTCCTTACGGCGAAGATAAATATAAAACGAGCTTAGGCACATTTCCTGGACTTATGAGAGAGGGATTTATTTTCGTTTACCAAGATGTCCGTGGGCGCTGGATGAGCGAAGGAAATTTTGAAGATATCAGACCTCAAACCTTAAAAAAAGGCCCAAAAGATATTGATGAAAGTACCGACACTTACGATACAATTGATTGGCTAATTAAGAACGTTCAAAATAACAATGGCAAAGTTGGAATTTCCGGAATTTCTTATCCTGGATTTTATTCGACCACTTCTTTGCCTAATGCACACCCGGCATTAAAAGCAGTGTCGCCACAAGCGCCTGTAACCGATTGGTTTATTGGTGATGATTTTCACCATGGTGGTGCTTTATTTCTAATGGATGCATTTAGCTTTATGACAGGTTTTGGAGTGCCTAGACCTAAGCCTATTACGCCAGACAAAGGCCCAAAACCTTTTAAATTTCCTATTCAAGACAATTATCGTTTTTACTTAGAAGCAGGCTCTGTTAAAAACTTAAAAGATAAATATTTTGCTGATAGCATTAAGTTTTGGAACAACTTATTTAAACATCCAAATTTAGATACGTTCTGGAAAGCTAGAACAATAACTCAACACCTAACCAATGTAAAACCTGCTGTAATGGTGGTCGGTGGCTTTTTTGATGCTGAAGATGCCTATGGAACATTTGCGACTTACAAAGCAATCGAAAAACAAAATCCCGGTGCCAATAACATTTTAGTTGCCGGACCATGGTACCATGGTGGTTGGGTACGCAGTACCGGAAGTAGCTTTGGCGACATCCAATTTGGACAACCTACCAGCACTTATTATCAAGAGAATTTGGAACTTCCATTTTTTAAATATCATTTAAAGGGCGAGGGTAATTTTAATCCCGCCGAAGCTAATATATTTGTAACAGGCAGTAACCAATGGAAGAAATTTAACACATGGCCTCCTGTAGACACCGAAAACAGAAACCTATATCTGCATCCAAATGGCAAATTAGCTTTCGATAAAGTAGGCAGAACAGACAGCTGGGACGAATATGTAAGTGACCCGGCAAACCCAGTACCTTATCAAGATGGTATTCAAGCCAGACGTACCCGAGAATATATGATCGACGATCAGCGATTTGCGGCACGTAGACCAGATGTAAAGACTTATCAAACTGATCTATTAACGGAAGACATCACCTTAACTGGCCCAGTATTAGCAAATTTAGTAGTTTCAACCACAGGCACTGACGCTGATTACGTAGTGAAATTGATTGATGTATACCCTGAGGATGCAGAAAATCCAACACCTAATCCAACCGGTGTAATGATGGGGGGCTACGAGATGTTGGTTCGTGGTGAAATTTTACGTGGAAAATACCGCAATAGCTTTGAGAAACCTGAACCATTTGTACCTGGCGCAATTACCAAGGTGAATTATCCATTGCCAGACGTGGCGCATACCTTTAAAAAAGGTCACCGCATTATGATCCAAATCCAAAATTCATGGTTCCCTTTGGCAGATAGAAATCCACAGAAATTTATGAATATCTACCAAGCTGAGCCTAAAGATTTTCAAAAAGCAACGCATCGAATTTATCACGACACTAAAAATAGCTCATTTATAACAGTAAAAGTTTTAAAACCTTAATACAGGTAGGTGGTTAAACCTAAACCAAGATGAAACGCATAATACTCTCTCTTTTTGCAATTGTGCTATTAAATTATAGCGCGAACGCACAGCTCTTAAACACCAAACGAAATTATTCGAAGGCCGATACGTTAAGGGGCATGTTAACTCCTTTGCGTACTTGCTATGACATCAATTTTTATCATTTAGATGTGAAAATTGATATCGACAATAAAGCTGTGAGTGGCAGTAATGAATTTACATTTACGGCTACAGAAGATTTCAACAAGTTGCAGTTCGATCTATTTCAAAATCTAAAAATTGAGAAAGTAGTGTATCATGGGATAGAAGTACCTTATACACGTGAATTTGGAGCGGTATTTGTAACTTTTCCTAAAACTATTAAGAAGGGTAATAAAGACAAGTTTACAGTTTGGTACAACGGCAATCCACAAATTGCCAATAACCCACCTTGGGATGGTGGTTTTATTTTTAGAAAAGATAAAGGGGGCAATCCGTTTGTTTCAGTTGCCTGTCAAGGTTTAGGCGCAAGTGTTTGGTATCCAACAAAAGATCATCAGAGCGATGAGGTTGATAGTGTGTTGATTAGTGTAACGGTGCCAAGTGATCTTCAAGAAATTTCCAATGGGCGTTTACGCAGTATTGTTCCTAAAGGAAATGGTTTATCGCAATATAATTGGTTTGTAGGCAATCCAATAAACAATTACAATATTGTGTTCTACATTGGAAAGTATGCCCATTGGAAAGATACTTATCAGGGTGAAAGTGGTCCTTTAACTTTAGATTTTTGGTCGCTAAAAGAAGATAGCGCTAAAGCTCGTCCACACTGGGATGCAGACGTAAAGCCTATGCTAGCTGCTTTCGAACATTGGTTCGGCCCATATCCTTGGTATAAAGATGGCTTTAAACTCGTACAGGCGCCGCATTTAGGTATGGAACATCAGAGTGCTGTTGCCTATGGCAACCAATTTAAAAAGGGGTATTTGGGCAATGATATGTCGGGTTCTGGAAATGGCTTAAAATGGGATTACATTACTGTTCACGAGAGTGGGCACGAATGGTTTGCCAATAATGTAACTACCAAAGATATTGCCGATATGTGGGTTCATGAAGGATTTACAACTTACTCTGAAGCCTTATTTACAGAATATACACTCGGTAAAAAAGCTGGAGAAGAGTATTTGATTGGTTTAAGAAGAGGTATCGGAAATCGTAGTCCAATTATCGGCCCTTATAATGTGAACAAAGAAGGTAGCGGCGATATGTATCCAAAAGGTGCCAGTCTCATTCATACCATTCGCCACATCATGGGCAATGACGAAAAATTCAGACAAATATTAAGAGGCATCAATAAAACTTTTTACCATACTACAACCACTTCTGCAGCAGTCGAAAATTATATTGCCAGGCAAAGCGGATTAAAACTAGACAAGGTTTTTGATCAGTATTTACGCAATTCTAAGATTCCAGTCTTAGAATATAAAATTGAAAATGGAGTTTTGCAGTACCGTTGGCTTGCGGATGTTAAAGGATTTGACATGCCGTTAAAAGTTTCACTTAAAGAAAATAGCTATACTTTCATTTATCCAACTAACGAATGGAAAAGTAGCAAAGTTGAAGAAACTATTACCAACGAAACATTTAAGGCAGATCCCAATTTCTATGTTAAAATACAGAAAGCAGGGTAAGGGGGCTGATATTTTTTTTTAAATCGATGCAACTTTTGGCACCTACCCATCGTCTTATTAGTAAACCCTTAAAAAATTAAACGCTATGAAAGCAAAATTCCTATCATTAAGTCTTCTTCTTGCAATATTAAGTACCACGGTTATGCCAGCTATGGCATCACAACCTATTGTAGTTGGACTATATAAAATAAGCAAACAAGAAAGAGATGTAAAAGATTTTAACGGCGTAGCAGCTGGAGGTCCTATTCACGTAGTTATCACTTTAGGAAACACAGAAGGCTTACGCTTTGAAGGCGATGCGGATGCAATTGCTACTTTAATTACCGAAGTTAAAGGAAATGTATTAGTAATCAGACCACAAAATAGCTGGACAAGTTGGGCTAGAAAGTATGAGAATAAAAAAATAACAGCCTACGTTTCTGCGAAAACAATTAAAACGTTAACGATGAGTGGCAATGGCAGCATGACTGTGAATGGAAAAATCAAACAACAAGGCTTAACAACTACTTTGAGTGGTTCGGGCAGCATCACAGCAAGTGCAGATGTAAATAGTTTTAACGGAGTAATTAGTGGCTCTGGAAATTTAAACATTACTGGCAGCGCTAATACTGCAAGTATTGTGATTAGCGGCTCGGGTTCATTTACTAGAAAAGGATTTTCTACCGAAAGCTTGTCGGCCGTAATTAGTGGTTCTGGCTCTATAAATATCAATGCTGCTAGAAATATTGACGCTGTAATAAGTGGATCAGGCAACATCAGCTATAGCGGTAACGCTAGCGTACAAAAACGTGTAACTGGATCTGGTTCAATTAGAAAAGTATAAACGCTTTTAACACACACACAAAAGCTGAGTCGCTTTGCTATTTTGATAAACTTATAAGTTTGTCAAAATAGCAAAGCGACTTTTTTTAGGCAAAATAATTGGTTAACATTACGGGATTTTAGGCTGTACAATTTAATATAAAAGATATGTTAGAACTCATTAAGCAACCTTGGCATTGGGCGGTAGCTGGCATCATGATCGGGTTAACCGTTCCTGCCCTACTCATCATTGGCAACAAAAAATTTGGCATTTCCTCTTCGCTCCGACACATTTGTGCCATGTGTTTACCGAGTAATATTCCCTTCTTTAAGTATGAATGGCGCAAGGAACTTTGGAATATATTTTTTGTTGTTGGGGTTTTAATTGGAGGATTCTTAGCCGCCCAGTTTTTAACAAATCCGAATGATGTTGTTGTTGCCGAGAGCACTAAGGCTAGTTTAGCGAAATTTGGCATTACAGATTTTAGTCAGCTTATGCCTGTTCAGCTTTTTAGTTTCGACAACTTATTTACGTTGAAAGGATTTATTTTCTTTGTAGTAGGCGGGTTTTTAGTAGGTTTTGGAACTCGGTACGCTGGCGGTTGTACAAGTGGGCATTCCATTATGGGTATATCGAACTTGCAATTACCTTCGCTCATTGCAACCTGCTGCTTTATGGTAGGCGGGTTCTTTTCGGCAAATATCTTAGTTCCTTTATTATTTAAATTGTTTTAATGATGACGAACAGCAAAGAACAGCACATCAGTCAGCCTTTTTGGTCAAATCTTAAATATCTAGTTGTAGGTATCGTATTTGGGATTGTTTTCGTAAAGGCCGAAATTATCAGTTGGTTTCGCATTCAAGAAATGTTCCGTTTACAATCATTTTTTATGTTTGGCGTAATTGGAACTGCGATTATTGTCGGTATGATTTCCATTTGGCTAATTAACCGGTTTCGAATTAAAACGCTTAACGGAGAGGTTGTTAGGATTGAAGAAAAGAAATTTAACAAAGGGCAAGTTTACGGCGGCCTTATATTCGGAATTGGATGGGCAATTACAGGCGCTTGTCCGGGACCATTATTTGCACAAATTGGGAGCGGTTTCCTTGTTGTTAGCGTAACATTTATAAGTGCCCTTGCGGGCACTTGGGTGTATGGTTACTTCAAGGAGAAATTGCCGCATTAAAATCTTGTATACAATGCTAATTGAACCACATTGTTGACTGTGTTTCTGGTTCTTCCGTGGATTGCTTGGTTAAGATAGCCTGCTTCTACATCTATTTTCTTAGAAAAGCGATAGCCCGCAGCTAGGTATAATCTATTTTGATCAAAAAGGCTGTTATTCACTAACTCCTTATTTTGAACATTGAAAAGCACTTCATTTTGCAGGGCTAAAAATGCACCTTTTGTAAAACCGCCTTCACTTTTTTGCAATGGTTTAACCATTCTGATAAAATACCGCAAGCGTTGCGTAAAATTGTCGTTTGCCTGATCTAAAAATCGTTGCTCCAATCTAAAACGATGCGCTGTAAAAATACTTTTTATTTTATGGTTAAGAATATATTGCTCCCAAATACGGTGTTCTACTAAAGTGCTTGGACCAAGATCTGTAGTTACCATTAAATAACCAGCTGTTACATTTTGTTTACTATCAATAAAATAAGTGATACCTGGTCTAAACAATATATTTTTAGTGCCATCCCAGTTGTCGTTTGAACGTACTTGTACATCCAAATGCATTCCCCATTTTTCGCTAAACTTTGTGCTGTTTAATAGAAATAGCCAACCAGAGTTTTCCTGTTTGGTTTGTGCTGATAATTGATAAGTTGCTAATACAAAAGTAACTGCAAGTAATAATATTCTTTTCATTTGGTTCTTTTTCTTGGCACCAAACTTAGGAATAAAATTTATAATCAAAAGTAACATTGTGCTGATAGAGGCTGTTGTTAAAGGATAATTTGTATCTTAACTCCCTATTATTTCACAACTATGCGCAAACCTATACTCGCACTCTTATTAATTGCTTTCAGTTACCAGGCAGCAGTCGCTCAAAAGCCCAAATCAAGTCTCCCATCAACAGAAGCAAGTGCACTTAGCCCCTTCATTAACCAGTACCAGGCTGATGAAAACATGCTCAACAGAAAATATACGTTAAAACGTTCTGAAGAATATTTTCAAAGGATGCAACGCTTTTATAGCGAGTGGATGGCCAAGTTAAAAGCTTTACCATTCGAGAAACTGAGTGTAAACGAAAGAGTAGATTACACATTACTTAAGCGCGATCTCCATGTAGATGCTAAGACTTTGCAAACAGGATATACGGAGTTTAAAAACACCAATTTCACCATTCCATTTGCCAAAGCAATCATAGATTTCGAACAAAAACGAAGAGTTGGTACGCAACAAGATGGAAATACTGTTAACGCTGCCTTTGAAAAATTAAAGAGTGACATCAATGCGATCAACAAGTCGGTCGACAATAAACAGTTAGCTCTTAACCCGATCCAAGCCAATTGGGCAGAGCAAACTGTAAATCAATATCTTACCGTATTTACTGAATCTTATAAATTTTACGATGGTTACGATCCGCAATTTACAAAAGCGACAAAGGGAAGTTACCCAGAGGTAGTTAAAGCTTTAAAGGATTATGCTGCAGAACTAGGTAAAATGGCCAAGCTTTCTATTGCGAAAGATGATGGTAGTGGTATTTTAGGTAACCCTATTGGCCGTACGGCTTTCATGGACTTACTTAAAGATGAAATGATTGCTTACACGCCTGAACAAATTGAAGCTATTGCCATGCGAGAGTTTGCCTGGTGCGATGCCGAAATGCTTAAAGCCAGTACGGCTATGGGATTTGGTAGCGACTGGAAAAAGGCTTTGGAAAAAGTAAAAACAGCTTATCCCCCACTGGGCAAACAGCCCGAACTGGTTTACGAATTGGCAAATGAAGCAATCAACTTTGTTGAACAAAACAAATTGCTAGATGTTCCTGAAATGGCAAAAGAGGGTTGGAGAATGAGAATGCTTACCCCACAAGAGCAATTGTTTGCTCCATTCTTTTTAGGAGGCGAATCGGTACTCATTGCCTATCCTACAGAAGACATGACCGAAGACGCTAAAATGATGACATTAAGAGGAAATAATCGCCATTTCTCTAGAGCAGTTGTACACCATGAATTAATTCCTGGTCACAATTTGCAATACTTTATGCAAAGCAGGTATAAGTCATATAGAAGAGGATTTGGCACCCCATTTTGGACAGAAGGTTGGTCGTTATATTGGGAGATGTTGCTTTGGGACAAAAACTTCCCTAAAACACCTGAAGACAAAATTGGCATGTTATTTTGGCGTATGCACCGTTGTGCGAGAATTATCTTCTCTATGAATTATCATTTAAATAAATGGACACCTAAACAATGTATCGATTTCTTGGTCGAGCGTGTTGGTTTTGAACGTGCCAATGCAGAGGCCGAGGTACGTCGTTCATTTACTGGCGGCTATGGTCCGTTATATCAAATTGGCTATATGCTGGGTGGTTTACAATTTAGGGCGCTACACAAAGAGCTAGTTACCAGTGGCAAAATGAGCAATCTCCAATTTCACGACCGTATTTTAAAAGAGAACAACATGCCTGTAGAAATGGTTAGGGCAATTTTAACGAACCAGTTATTACCAGAAAACTTTAGTACGCAATGGAAGTTTGCTGGGGATATTAAATAAATAAAAATGGACCACACTACTTGATTTGCTTTAACGAGCATAAAATGAAACCTATGAAAAAATATTTATGCTACTTATTGTTTGCCTGTGCTTTGTGCCAAACCCAAACTGTTAACGCACAGGATAGTGAAATGCAACCAAGTCAGTTTAAAACTTGGTCTCTAGGCATTACAAGTGGATTTCTTGCGCCGTATTCTCCATTTGGCGGGCACGAAGAGTTTGGAGAATGGAGAGGTAAACTGGGTTATGGTGTCATGCTTAAAAAGCAAATCAACCATTACTTCTCTGTAAAAGCCGATGTTTTTAAAGGTGACCTAAAGGCTTATATGCCTGATTTTGCTAAAAAGCTATATTTTGAAACGGACCTTCATTATGTCCTTAATGTGAGTGCCGTTGTTAATTTTCTTAATCTAAGATTATTTAAACAAGATAGTGACGTGCAATTTTACGCTTCAGTGGGTGGTGGTGTGGCAAGTTATACCCCAGTAAGGTATTATTTCATTCAACCTAATAGTCCAAATGCAATTACAACAAAGCCAAAGCAAATAAACATGTCAATTCCCGTTGGTTTTGGCGGTAAATATAGGCTGGCGGACGCATTAAATTTAAACCTAGGGTGGACTATCAATTTTGTGAATGCAGATGATTTAGATAATTATGAGCAACATTTATATAATCATAATGACAGATTTAGTTATGTGCATGCCGGCCTAGAATTTAATTTAGGCAAAGGCAAACAGCTAGCATTTCACGACCCAGTGGGAGCCACATACGATGAAATAAGGGCAGCTAAAAAAGCTGTTGTGGAGTTGAGAGCTGGTTTGGCTGCACAGCAAGATGAGATAGTCAAGCTTAAATCAGAAATGTCTAATCTATTAAACGATAGTGATGGCGACGGCGTTGCAGATAAGCTTGATAAGTGCATAGGAACGCCTGCTGGCACTGTAGTTGATGGCGCTGGCTGTCCGCTAAAACTCCCCACACCTATTGCCACACCAGAACGTGAATTGCTAACTGATGTAATTAACAATCTAGAATTTGCTTTTGGCAAAGCGACGATTAAAAAAGATTCCTATCCAACCTTAAATAAACTTGCGACATTGTTGACCTCAAGAAATTTTACACTTAAAATAGCTGGTCATGCAGACGATAAAGGGTCAGATAGATTGAATATGCGCTTGTCAAAAAAGAGAGCTGAAGCAGTTAAGGCCTATTTGGTTTCTCAAGGAGCAAATCCTAGTAGAATTGAAGCAACCGGTTATGGCGAAGGACAACCGATTACCAGCAATCAAACTACTGAAGGCCGAAAATTAAATAGAAGAGTAGAATTTACTTTGTATTAAATTATTTTCAGATTCCCCTTGCTTTATAATTTTAATTCCTTTAAATTTGTTATGCAAGCATAGTAATAGTGATACGAATTAATTACGCTATTAGTTGCGAAGATATAAATGAACGGATGAAACAACAAGATACAGTAGATTATTTTTTAAAGGTGGTATGGCAAAATGTCTCCAACACCTATAACCAAATTGCTTCGGGCTTTGGCATTACACAAGCAATAGGTTATGTTTTAATCAACATCGAGGCTGAGGGAACGGCTGTTTCGGCGCTTGCTGCATTACTAGGTGTAAAAGCCACGAGCTTATCTCGCATGCTAAATAACATGGAAGAGCTTGGTCTTATTTACCGCGAAACATCTACTGGCGATAAAAGATCAGTTAAAGTTTTTCTAACGCCTTTCGGCATTGAAAAAAGAAAATTAGCCAGAAATGTAGTCGTTTCTTTTAACGAATATCTCAATATACATCTTAACGCTAAGGAGAAAGCGCAATTGATTGAATCATTAAACAAAGTAAACCAATTAACCTTGGCTTATGCTCAAAAAGATCATGATGAAAATAAATAAAGTAGCCGTATTAGGGTCGGGCATTATGGGCTCTCGTATTGCCTGTCATTTCGCAAACATTGGCGTAGAGGTTTTACTATTAGATATTGCTCCAAAAGAACTAAATACCGAAGAGCAGGCAAAAGGTTTAGCTTTAACCCATCCATCAGTCAAAAACAGGTTGGTTAATACAGCCTTGCAAACCACTATTAAAACCAATCCTTCTCCCATATACAGCAAATCATACCTAAGTAGAATTACCACGGGCAATTTTGAAGACGATATGTCGAAAATTGCAAACTACGATTGGATCATTGAGGTGGTGGTAGAGAATTTAACAATTAAGCAAAAGGTTTTTGAGCAAGTTGAACAATTTCGCAAGCCAGGAACCTTAGTTACGTCAAACACTTCGGGTATTCCCATTCACATGATGGCCGAAGGCAGAAGTGATGACTTCAAAGCTCACTTTTGTGGAACACACTTTTTTAACCCTCCCCGTTATTTACGACTATTAGAAATTATTCCGACGCCACATACTAAACCGGAGTTGGTCGATTTCTTAATGCACTATGGTGATAAATTCTTAGGTAAGACTACCGTGTTATGTAAAGATACACCTGCATTTATTGCTAACCGTGTGGGTGTATATTCGATCATGTCGTTATTACACTTGGTAGAAAAAATGGAGTTAACAGTAGAGGAGGTCGATAAGTTTACAGGCCCTGCTTTAGGCAGACCAAAATCTGCCACTTTCCGCACCACAGATGTGGTGGGTTTAGACACTATGATTAAAGTATCAAAAGGGCTATATGACAATTGTCCGAATGATAAGGCGCATGAGCTATTTAAGCTTCCGGCTTACGTAGAAAAAATGGAGGCCAATAATTGGTTGGGTGATAAAACCAAACAAGGCTTTTATAAGAAAACAAAATCACCAGAGGGCAAAACAGAAATCTTAGCGCTCGACTTAAAAACACTCGAATACAGACCACAGGAAAAGGTAAAGTCGGCCACCTTAGAGATGACCAAAACCATCGAAAATGTAAAAGACCGGATGAAAGTTTTTGCTGCTGGAAAAGATAAAGCAGGCGAACTCTTTAGAGCTTCTTTCTTTGGTTTATTTGAATATGTATCTGATCGTATTCCAGAAATTTCTGACGAATTATACCGTATTGACGATGCCATGCGTGCTGGCTTTGGATGGGACTTGGGGCCTTTCGAAGTATGGGATGCGGTGGGTATTGCAGAAGCGATCGAAGGCATGAAAAAATACGGCCACACTCCTGCCCCATGGGTAAGCGAGATGTTAGCCGCTGGCCATACAACTTTCTATAAAGTAGAAAATGGCGTTAAAAAGTATTACGATATCCCTACTAAAAGCTATAAAGTTATTCCTGGAACTGATGATTTTATCATTCTAGATAACTTACGCGCCAATAAAGTGCTATGGAAAAATTCAGGAGCTTCGATTATCGATCTTGGCGATGGCATTCTTAACGTAGAGTTTCATTCTAAAATGAATACTATTGGCGGCGACACCCTTGCCGCTATAAACAAGGCGATAGACATGGCCGAAAAGGATTATCGCGGTGTGGTAATTGGCAATGATGGCGCAAACTTCTCTGCTGGTGCAAACGTAGGGATGATCTTCATGATGGCGGTTGAGCAAGAGTGGGAAGAGTTGAACATGGCAGTACGCCTATTTCAAAATACCTCTATGAGGATTAGATATTCCTCTATTCCAGTGGTTGTAGCACCTCATAATTTAACTTTAGGTGGTGGATGCGAATTTAGTTTGCATGCCGATTTTGTGCAGCTCAATGCCGAAACCTATATGGGCTTAGTTGAATTTGGCGTGGGTGTTATTCCAGGTGGTGGTGGTACTAAAGAGTTTGCTTTACGTGCATCGGATGAATATAGAGCGGACCAAATTGTGCAAAACACGATGAAAGATCGCTTTTTAACAATTGGAATGGCCAAAGTATCTACCTCAGCAGTTGAAGCATTTGAATTAGGTTACCTACAAAAAGACAAATACGCGATTTCGATGAATAGAAGTCGTTTAATAGCCGATGCAAAAGCTAAAGCAATTGAGTTAGCAGATGCGGGCTATACCAAGCCTATTCAGCGAAAAGATATTAAGGTGTTAGGTAAGCAAGGTTTAGGAATTGTATACGCCGGTGCAAACACCATGTATTCTGGAAACTATATTTCTGAACATGACAAAAAAATCTCCGAGAAACTAGGCTGGGTATTATGCGGCGGAGATTTATCATCGCCAACAGAAGTAACCGAACAATATCTACTGGATTTAGAACGCGAAGCTTTTTTATCGCTATGCGGCGAAAGAAAGACTTTGGAAAGGATACAGTCGATAGTTACGAAGGGGAAACCGTTGAGGAATTAGGGAGGAGCAAGGATGAAGGAGCAAAGAGAGAGGATGATTTCAGCAATAAAAACAGTATAAATTTGATTTGGGCAGCTTGGTCTTTGATCCTTGTTCCTTAATCTTTAATCAAAATAAAATGCAAGAAGCATACATAATAGCCGGTTTAAGAACAGCAGTTGGAAAAGCTCCACGAGGTGTATTTCGTTTCACTCGTGCCGATGAATTGGCAGCTGATGTAATTAGAGAATTAGTTGCCTCGGTACCTAATCTCGACAAAGAGCAAATTGATGATGTAATTGTGGGAAATGCAACGCCAGAGGCTGAGCAAGGCTTAAACATTGCGCGGATGATTAGCCTAATGGGCTTGGATACCGACAAAGTTCCTGGGGTAACGATTAACAGGTACTGCGCTTCGGGCTTGGACACCATTGCCACTGCAGTTGCCAAAATTAAAGCTGGCATGGCCGATTGTATCGTTGCTGGCGGTGTAGAAATTATGTCGGGTATGCCCTTTGGCGGATGGAAACTTGTTCCAAATCCCGAGGTAGCAAAAACGAACCCAGACTGGTACTGGGGCATGGGCTTAACAGCCGAAGCCGTGGCAAAAGAATACAATGTGAGCAGAGAAGACCAAGATGAATTCTCTTATCACTCGCACTTAAAGGCTGTTGAGGCGATTAAAAACGGACATTTAAAAGACGGTGTTTTACCCATCACAGTAAACGAAACGTATTTAGATGGCAATATGAAAAAGCAAACTCGTTCGTATGTAGTCGACACCGACGAAGGTCCGAGAGCAGATACCACTATCGAGAAATTAGCTAAGCTGAAACCTGTGTTTGCTGCCAATGGTAGTATCACTGCCGGTAACTCTTCGCAAACTTCGGATGGAGCAGCTTTTGTACTGGTAGTTTCAGAAAAGAGAATGAAGGAATTGGGGGCTGAACCGATTGCCCGTCTAGTAAGTTATGGCGTAGCAGGTGTACCTCCTCGTATTATGGGCATTGGTCCAATTGAAGCTATTCCGAAAGCGCTAAAACAAGCTGGGTTAAAACAAGATGATATTGAACTAATCGAGCTAAATGAAGCTTTTGCTTCTCAATCTCTCGCCATCATCAGGACCTTGGGATTAGATCAAAGTAAAATTAATGTAAACGGCGGGGCAATTGCACTGGGGCACCCATTGGGATGTACGGGAGCAAAGCTATCTGTCCAGATCTTTAATGAACTAAAACGTCAAAATAAAAAATATGGCATGGTAACGATGTGTGTAGGAACAGGGCAAGGAGCTGCGGGGATTTTTGAGGTTTATTAGGATTGAGGAACAATGAGTAAAAGTAAATTGTCATGCAGCGCAGGGCGAAGCATCTAAAGAGAATGCAAGGTTTAGATCCTTCACTACGTTCTGGATGACAAATTATTAAAAAATTAAAATATAAAGTTGACAAGATTTAATCTAAAAAATGGAAACTACAGACAAAACAACAATTAAAGGAGGAGAATTCTTAATTAAAGAGACTTCCTACCAAAATATATTTATCCCTGAAGAATTTGATGAAGAGCAGCAGATGATTGCGCAAACTTGTCGTGATTTTTTAGCTGCAGAAGTAAATCCTATTTTGGATAGAATTGATAGTCAGGAGGAAGGTTTAATGCCATCTTTAATGGATAAGGCTGGAGAACTTGGCATTTTAGGTGTATCTATTCCGGAAGAGTTTGGGGGTTTTGGTAAAAACTTTAATACTTCCATGTTGGTAGCCGATGTTTGCGGCGCTGGTCACTCCTTTGCGGTAGCGCTTTCGGCCCATACCGGGATTGGAACCTTACCCATTTTGTATTATGGCAACGAAGCCCAAAAAGCTAAGTATATTCCTAAGTTAGGGACTGGCGAGTGGAAGGCTTCTTATTGTCTTACTGAACCAAATTCTGGTTCGGATGCTAATTCGGGCAAAACAAAGGCTAAGCTAACTGAAGATGGCAAGCACTATGTTATCAACGGACAGAAAATGTGGATTACCAATGGTGGATTTGCCGATATCTTTATAGTTTTCGCGAAGATAGATGACGATAAAAACTTAACAGCCTTTATTATTGAGAAGGACTTTGGGGGCATTACTATGAATCCCGAAGAACATAAAATGGGTATCAAAGGTTCATCAACTCGTCAGGTTTTCTTTAACGATTGCCATGTGCCTGTAGAGAATATGCTCTCTGAAAGAGAAAACGGATTTAAGATTGCAGTAAACATTTTAAATATTGGTAGAATTAAATTAGCAGCAGCCGCTATTGGTGGTTCAAAAGAGGTATTAAATCAAGCGGTTAAATATTCAAATGAGCGTATCCAGTTCGACCGTCCAATTTCTAAATACGGTGCTATTCGGTTTAAAATAGCCGAGATGGCGGCAAAGATTTATGCAGTTGAAGCGGCAAATTATCGCGCCGGACAAAACATTGACGACGCTTATGATACTTTAGTTGCCGGTGGCATGGATGCTGGTAAGGCAAAACTAAAGTCGACCGAGCAATTTGCCGTTGAGTGCGCTATTTTAAAAGTTTGGGGTTCTGAAGTGTTGGATTATGTAACCGATGAGGGTGTTCAAATTTATGGTGGAATGGGCTTCAGTGCCGACGCGCCGATGGACAGATCTTACCGTGATGCGCGTATCAACAGAATTTTTGAGGGTACGAACGAAATTAATAGGCTATTAACGGTAGACATGATGCTAAAACGCGCCATGAAAGGCGAATTAGATTTGATGACGCCAGCAACTGCGGTAGCTGCCGAATTAATGTCTATTCCAGATTTTGGCGAAGAGGATACTACCCTATTTGCAGCAGAAAAGAAGGTGATTGCCAACTTGAAAAAAGCTACGCTAATGGTTGCTGGTGCAGCGGTACAAAAACTGATGATGAGCCTCTCTAAAGAGCAAGAGATTTTAATGAATATTGCCGATATGGCCAGTTATGTTTATGTAGCTGAATCGGCCATGTTAAGAACCGAAAAATTAGTGAATTTACGTGGTGAAGAGGCTTGTAAAGGACAACTAGACATGATGCGCATCTATTTTGTAGAAGCTGTTGATGGTTTACAAAAAGCAGGTAAAGAGGCTTTATGGGCATTTGCCGAAGGCGATGAGCAACGCATGATGTTGGTAGGATTACGCAGGTTTACCAAAATGGAACCATTTAATGTAAAAGAAGCTAGACAGCGTGTGGCGCAAGAGATTATTGCGAAGGACAAGTATTGTTTTTAACACTCCCTAAATTGTTAAAATTGGTTAAATATTGTGCCATCCACAATAAAAGCTTATTTTTGTGCAATTATGTTAAAAACGAAGATTATTTTAATTCTTCTTTTGGCCGTTGGAACATTCTCATCGTGCAAAAAAGAAGATTATGAGCCGGAAAAACAGTTAAAGGTAGACGACGCATTAATTAAGGATTTTATTGCTAAAAACAGTATCGTTGCAATTAAGCATGATTCTGGAATATATTATCAAATTATTTCACCAGGAACTGGCAATGTAAATTATACCGGATCAACACAGGTTACGGTAAATTATGAAGGTAGGTTATTGAGCGGTTCAGTGTTTGATAAATCTACTACGCCTAGGACTTTCTCATTGGGAGATTTGATTTCAGGATGGCAAATTGGAATTCCTTTGATCCAAAAAGGCGGTAAAATTAGGTTGTTAATTCCATCTACTTTGGCTTACATGAACCAAGCTCGCGTTGGTATTCCCGAAAATTCCGTTTTAGACTTTACAGTTGAATTAACTAATGCACAATAACATGCAAATGAGCAAAAACATTACAAAATATATCCTTGCATTAGTAAGCATAATCGTGCTTTTTAGTTCTTGTAAAAAAGAATATGAAAGCATTCAGAGCATTGATGAGGCAAAGATCAAAGCTTATATCCAAAAGAATAATATTCCGGCGGTTAGAGATGAGAGCGGTTTTTACTATCAAATATTAGAACAAGGCACTGGTGGTCCTTTACTAAATAAAGATTCAGTTCTTTATACTTCAACAGTAACCTCATTAACTGGAACTTCTTATTATTCGCCCATCGCTTTTTCGAATGACGGAACCTATTTGGGTTACGTAACTCCTGAACCGTACAGAATAGCAATGCTTAATATAAACAGAGGTGGTAAAATTCGAGTTATTATTCCTTCTCATTTAGCATTTGGAAAAAATGGCGAAGGCAACATTCCGCCAAATGAAATTATTGTATCAGAGCTAACGGTTTTTCCAGAGAAAAGTCAGATTGAGGTAGACGATAACAGAATTAAAGCCTTTTTAACTGCAAAGGCCCTAACGGGTTTTACTAAGCATCCATCTAGGGTTTACATTAAACAGAGTGTTGTAGGCACTGGGACAGCTATTGATGCTTCCTCTACGATCGTTGTTAAATACAAAGGCAGATTATTAACTGGAACTATATTCGATGAATCAGGTGCCACGGATTTAGAACGACCATTGGCGGAACTTATTGGTGGATGGCAGAAAATATTAGTAGGTGTGACGAAAGGAACTACCCTAAGAATTTTTATCCCTTCAGATTTAGGTTATGGCATAACGGGTAATGGATCAGTTCCTGGAAATGCTGTGTTAGACTTCGACATCGAAGTTGTTGACGTAAAATAAATTAAGATTTGTGATATTATTAAAAGCCATTCTTCAAAAAAAGGATGGCTTTTTTATACGTGCTTATTGTCCTATCTCTTCCAAACTATCGGCACAGGTGCAATCGCCAATTTATACTCCGATGCGCATTTATAAGTATATTCCGTTTTAAGGTCGATCTACAGGGTTTACAGATCATGCCTTTACATAAGAAAGTAAACTCGCAAAAAATATTTAAAAAGAAATTAATATAAAATTAATCTAAACTTTATATTAATTTCTTTAAAAAACTTGCACATCAATTTTATTACTATTATTTTAGTTAAAATTAAAAAAATTATGAAAAAACATCTATTAATCGTTGCGATGTTAGCAGCCACGCTAATGTCCTGCAAAAAAAATCAAGAGTTAGTAACCAGTAATGTGGATTCAAACGGTTTTTATAAACCGGGAACGGCTTTGCCAATCTCATCCCTTGATCGCCAAGCAATTCAATATAAGAATTATGATGGCAAAGTTTCCCACGCTATTATTCCCCCTTTTGCCCCTGGTCAACATCCTGAAGTAGCTTTATATACTTATACAGCTGGACAGGAAGTTGCAAGATCACAAAATGGCCTTTACATAATGATTTTTCAATCGGATGGTAATTTGGTGCTTTACAAATTAGCCTATGCTAATGGACCTATATCTTCGTCACTATGGTCTTCTCAATCTGTTTTTAGCGGAGCTGGGACTGCGACATTTGACTCCACAAATGGACATATTATTCTTAAGAATACTGCGGGAGTACCTTATTGGACATCATCTCCTACCGGCTCGCCAAACCCTGTTTACATAATGCAAGATGATGGAAATTTTGTTGGCTATAGTGATTATATTTCAGGTATTCCATTAGTTATCACTGGAGGTGCTTTCGGCTCGACAGGAACTGCGGGAGGGAAAAAAAGTGGTCGTTCTGGTAGAATTGGATAGTCAAATTACTATAATTAGTATCATTGCATCAACGTATTATTGATGTAAAATAAATTAAGATTTATGATATTATTAAAAGCCATTCTTTAAAAGGATGGCTTTTTTTATGTTAGTGCTTTTTTATACGCGCTTAAGACCCTATCTCTTGCAAACTCATGGTTAACTATCGGTACAGGTGCAATAGCCAATTTATACTCCGGTGCCCATCTATAAACATATTCCATTTTGTGGTCGAATTTTTTTAGCTGTAGCTCTGGATTAAATACCCTAAAATAAGGCGCAGCATCATTTCCCGAACCACAAGCCCATTGCCACCCACCCACGTTACTTGCTTGCTCATAGTCTAATAATTTCTCCGCAAAATAAGCTTCGCCCCAACGCCAGTCAATTAGCAAATGCTTACACAAAAAACTGGCGACTACCATTCGTACCCTATTGTGCATAAATCCGGTTTCATTTAGTTGGCGCATCCCGGCATCAACAATTGGATAACCAGTTTTGCCTTCGCACCAAGCGGTAAATTCTTGTTCATTATTACGCCACTTAATATTATCGTATGCCGGCTTAAACGATTGCGAAGCGCTATGCGGAAAATGCCATAAAATCATCATGTAAAACTCTCGCCAAACCAATTCAGAAAGCCATTTATCTGCACCTTGGTCTAATGCTTCTTTTACTACCTTTCTAATACTAACCGTACCGAAACGAAGATGTAAACCCAAGTGTGTGGTGGCATCTATCGCTGGGTAATCTCTGTCTTGATCATAGTCGGCCAGTTTATTTTCGAAATTAGCATCTGGAAATTGTTGGCCAGATTCTTCGAACCCTATTTGTTTCAAGGTGGGGAAATCAAGGGCTTTAGTCTGTACCAAGTTGCTAAAAGCTATCGGATAAGATTTAACATAGAAGTCAGTTAGTTTTTTTAACCAAACTCTATAGTAAGGCGTAAAAACAGTATAAGGTTTACCATCGCTTTTAACTACCTCGCCCTTTTCAAAAATCACTTGGTCTTTAAAAGTATAGAAGTTAACTGATTCACTACCTAAGTATTCGGCTAATCCGTCGTCTCGTTTACGGGCATAAGGCTCGTAATCATGGTTAGCATAAACTGCTTTAACCTCGTATTCTTTTAAAATGGCAGGCCATATTTCTTCAGGCTCGCCGTACTTTACCATTAAAGAAGATCCTTTTTCAGTAAGTTGGTATTGTATTTTAGCTAAAGCTTGATGGATAAATGTTACTCTTGCATCGGCTTTATTGGTGAGTTTGTTTAGAATATTTTCGTCAAAGATGAAGAGTAGCAGCACGGGGTAATCGCCTTTAAGGGCGTGGTATAATGCGGCGTTATCAGCTAAACGCAGATCTCGGCGTAGCCAGCAGATACTTATCTCATTTAATCCTTCCTTCATATAGCAAACTTACGAAATTTGACGGTTGAGGGATTAGCTATATCATGTTTTCAATTAGTCAGAAAGATTAACAATTCGGTTTTTAATACAATAAAGAACTAGTCCTGTTCTGGAACGTAAAAAAAGACGATTAAAGAGGGCGTCGCGATAGTTGTCTATTGTTCTTACGCTAACATTCATTTGATTTGCAATTTCTTTGTAGGTAAGTTCGGTACAGCAGTAACGGAGAAATTCCAATTCTCGGCTACTGAAGGTTTCCTGTTGCCTGTTGTGCATAACCGAATGAAGTAGTTTACCAGAAACCATTTCGTTGAGATAGATGCCATGCTGGTGAACTGCTTTGATGGCTTCGAGCAGTTGTTTCGGGTCTGAATCTTTGACTAAATAACCACTGGCGCCGCTGCGCAACATAGCAATAACTTCTTTTTCTTCATTGAACATACTCAACGCTAGTACTTGCACATCTGGGTAATGTGCCTTGAGCCATGCAGTTGTTGCAATGCCGTCAAGGCTTGGCATATTTACATCCATCAGCACTACATTGGGAGCTGGCAAAGTTGCGATGAGTTCTTGCATTTGCCTACCATTATTTGCCTGGAAAACTATCTGTAGTTCGGCAAATTCTGTTAGCAGTGCGGCTAGTCCGTTACGGAATAGCATATGATCGTCTATGATCGCGATTTGAATGGGCTGGCTCATGGATAGGGAGTTTGAATGGTGATGGTGGTGCCTTTACCAGGTTGGGATTCGATATCGGCTTGGCCACCAACAATTAGCGTACGTTTTTTGATGTTGGCAAGTCCGCTTCCTTGGCTGTGCTGATCGGTCGGAGTAAATCCAATCCCGTCGTCGGCTACAGTCATCTCCAACATTCCATGCTGGTAATGCAAGCGAATATCAATATGCGTAGCCTCAGCATGTTTAATAATGTTGTTGAGTATTTCTTGCAGGATGCGAAAATAAAATAAATCGATATCTGGATTGCGTACAGGTGCTGGATCGCCAATGCTGAAGCGAAGTTTATAATTTGCTGATCTTGAAAGCCAATTTACCTCCTGCTCTATGGCAGTTTCGAGGCCTGCTGCCAGCAATTGATCTCCTTGAAGCAATTTGCCCAGTTGACGCATTTCGGTAATGGCCTTGGAGAGCAGCTCGATAGAACTAGCTACTTTTTCTTTAGTCCTACTTTCGTTTTCATAAGGAACTGATTTTAAAGTGAGTGCCGTGAGACTGAGCAGCTGCCCTATATTGTCGTGAAGATCGGCACCGATGGTTTGCATGGTTTGTTCGCGTGCTTCCTGCTGGGCGGTGAGCATTTCCTGTTCAAAGTTGGCCTTGAGTTGTGTTTTCTCTTCCAGGTGATTTTTCTTTTTGCGCGTATAGATCCAAAAATATGCGAGCATGAAAATCGGCATGATCAAAAATACAATCGTGATAATGGCAATTAGGGTAGTCAGTTTGTTCGGTTCCATTTTCTGCAGATAAAGGCATAGCTCCAAAGGGAGTACAGCAGTACGTTTAGGAGTTGATAGGTAAAAGTGAATAGCGGATTGTACTTTCTTGGCACGATCATCAGCTGGCTATGTAAAAGGTTTAAACTAGTGTAGGCGAAATAGAAAAAAATAGTACCCATTATCCACCAAAAATTGGGGTCTCTAACCAGAGAGACATAATGTTGATCGGCCATCAGCAGCTTTAGGTAGTATAGTGCGCTAAGCACTACAACGATGCCAAAGATAGAATTGGTTAGGTCGTAACGATGGTTTAGCTTATATAAATAGGTTTCCCAACTATAAGCCAATACAATTAGTAGCAATGCGAGATAAAATGGACTCCATCGCTTAACTTTTCCCTTTAATAGTTGCCAAAACATCAAACTCACAAAAACGATTTCATAAATTCCATAAATATTGTATACCCAGTTGGTTCTTGAAGCGCCGTGCAGCCTGAGGAAGATACTAGAGAGCTCTACCAATAAGGCTATCAATAGGAAGCCCGAAAAGTACCTCCAGGTACGCACTTTATCACCGGTAAGAGTGAAAAGCGCGACCAGCAGGCAGCATAATTCAGCTAAAGTATTTACGGTTAAGTATTTATCCATCTATCTGATAGACTATGGCACAACTACCCCGTCGCAAAATGGGGTGCATTCTTCACCACGGTCATAAGTATCTTTATTTATGAAATTAAGATAGCATTTATAATTGTCCTGGTGTCCGCCGCTTGTCATCTTGGTGGTAGGTACGAGGATAAATACGTGTTTGTCTTTAGTACTTCTTGCGAAATAAAGGCGAACACCATCGCTTTTGTCAATTGAGCCAGCCCTTAGTTCATCTTGAAGCTTTTGAAACAGCTTAATGTTGTACCAAGAGCTACGCAGATTAACCAACTTAGACCTTTGGTAATGAGTTGTAAAATTCTCAACCCAAGTCTTAGCAGTATTACACTCAACATAATTTTCGCTACCAACACCAGTACAATTAGAAATGCATTCTGTTTTGGTGTATAAATCAGCGCCATTTGGCCTGTCATAGCTGTCCTCATTTTTAACTCCTGTTGAGCTAAGAATACTGCTATGAGGCATAAAAATATCTTTGTGAATATCATGGCCTATATGTATGGTGCTCGGGCCTATTTTTGTAGTAAGCAACACCACTACGGTATTTTTATTATCACGTTTGGCCATGTGGATCCTTACGCCGTCAATTTTAACAGGAGAGCTATTAGCTGTTTGCAGTAAAGCGTCAATGAATTCCTCACTAAACCAGATCGAGGCTTGGGGTTGATTGATAGTAGAATCTGTCCTAAAATCTTTGATCATCTGGATTGCCTCACTTTCGGGGATTCCATTCATTGAGAGGTTGGCTGGCGCCGTGCTTGAGGTGTCAGTGAGGGCTGTGGTATCAGTGCCCTCAGCTTTTTTTTGTTCTTGGTTTCCCGTGCAAGCATACAGGGATGCCAAAGCGAGCATGTAAAATAGTTTTTTCATTTTAGTTTGTTGGTTAAATAAATATAAAAATAATTATGGTTATAACTAGGACCCAAGGTCGTGAATATGAAGTAATTGGCATTGCATGAATCACCTTTTTTACGAGGGTGTTTTTACTTGTTGATTTGGGGTGAATGCTGCTGGGGCTGAGAGATGCTGGATGATAATTTTGGTTTTAAATTAATTGTTCATCAAAAAAAACCATTATGAGAAAAAAATTAAACCTCCAGTGCCCCAAGCTGTTACTGTTGCTGGGGCTACTCATGCTTTTTACGGGCTGCTCTCCTATCTTGCGCAGCTATGTAAACCGTAAATATCCTCCGGTAAGCTCGGTTGAAAAAAGCATCCAATCGGTCAAAGAAGCGCAGTTGCGCCTAAATCAACTCAAGCAGGTGGACCTTGGCGCTAAACTAAGTCGCTCGTTTTTAGATTCTACCTTGCAACGCTATGTAGTGAGTTTACTAAAAAGCAATCCCAATTTAGGCATTGAGGGTGTAGATAGTGTGCAGCTAACCTCAAAGCCAGTCTTTGCGCTCGACATGCAGGAGATTCAGATTGAGGCTGATTTTAAATTTTTCCTATCGCCCAGCGTAAAATATGTAAAAAACGTAGATATTACCTTTTCCGGTAGGCTTTCTCCTTCAGTAATAGCCGATAGTTTAATCTTAAGGCCAAGTTTCCAACGCGTACATATCAACGAGCTAAAATTGCGCAAGTGGTTTTATCTTGGCAGAGCGGCAAAGCTAGCGGTCAACGCCTTATGCCTAAGGTTTATGGATAATCTTAATGGGCAGATCAAAGACTTGAACCTAAAGATCGATTATCCACCATTTCCAGAACTGCCGATTTCTAAAGTTTTGGGTTCGGTAGAGAACTTGAGGGTAAAGGACGATCATGTATTCAAAATTGAAAGAAAAATGCTCGACCCAGTCATACTCATCAACAAAGAAAACGTGTTGGTGGTAGCGGCAATTGCTGGCAATCCTAATGCACAAACAGCAGTTAAAGATCCGATAACATTGGCCTCTATGAGCCTTCCAGCGCTTATGCCTCAGCGAAAATATGTAGTTGGCACAGATGGAAAGGTGCTTGCTACTGCTAAAGAAACCCTGCATGAATTCACTTCAAAAGATCCAGACAACAACTCCCCGGCTGTACTTAAGCAATTGCACGGGCAGCTAGATTCGACTTTTAATTTAGCTTGGAATACCCATCTAGATACCTTAGATAGGTTTGAGGCAGTTTCTTCGGGAGTTCACCTTTCTTATGAAGCGCTGGGCAGGATTACCGACGAATTCTTCGATCAGACAAAATTTGCCATTGATTATAAGGTTAATATCGCTGAGAAATTCGGCCCACAGAAAATCTCTTTAGGTGAGATCGAAAAGCCTAATTGTTCACACATCAGTTTTGCTTGTAATCTACGTGATTGTAAGGCAGAAATGAAAGATTGTGGCGGATCCTGTGGATGGAACCCCGTTTGTCACGCAAAAAAGGCGGCCTGCAAAGTGTGGAATGGGCTTAGGTATGGCGAATGTCAGGTATCTAATGGCTTACGTGTAACCTGGTGCGCAGGCGAACTAGCTGCAAAAAAGGCACTGTGCTATTCTACTATTGCGGCCATATTTCTCTATGATAATTTAATTAAGGAAGTGGGCAGACTTGACGGTAATGCTAAGGCAAAAGGTATGGTAACGGTAGCGATTGATCGTAGTATACCTGGTGGACTGTCATCGGTAGGTTTTCGCGGAAGTGTGCAGACTGATATCGATGGAGAAGTAAACTTGGTTTTTATTCCGACCAGCCTCGCGGGTTTAATGGTTTGTACCATGCCAGCGATCGCTGCCTTTAAGTTGGACAACATTAAACTGAGCAATTCTTCGCTTGCCTTAAATACCAAAATCACAAAACGTACCGACAATGGGATGCCATTTCTACATGTGCGCTTAGATAAGGTGACTTTACCAATCCAATTACAACAACCTTTTATTGCCCAGATATTGGGTAGATCTAACCTAATTATGAGTTGCAACTTGGGAATTTTGGTTGGCTTGAGTTATTTGAGGCTCTTCGAACACGACAAATTTAAACAGTTCATTGATCTTGCGCTCAAAGGCACTTATAAGTTAGAGGTCGAGCAGGATTTCAGTATCAAATTACCTCCTTTAGAACTGGGCGTATTACAATATCCGCTTTCGCTTAAACCCGCTTGGGGAGGAAAAAGTTTAATGTACACCAATTTAAAAAATTAAGTTATGCGCTATAGTATAGTTACTTTAATGCTGCTGTTTGCACTTACGGGGCGAGCTCAGCAATTGAACATCGAAAAATCCAGACAGGAAATTACCTCTTTTATACTGGCTGGCAAATTAGATTCGGCAAGGATCAAAGCCGAAAAGCTGGCTTTAAGGTCTCCTGATGGTGAAAACCAGTTGTTAGTGGGTGCAATGTTTGAAATACAAGGCAAAAAGGCTCGGGCAGATAGCTGGTACCAAAAGGCGGCCCTAGACAAAGCTTTTGCGAAGGATAAGCTGTGGCACGACCTGAGTTTTGTACAGCTTAGAAGAGGAGATACCGCAAAAGCAATCTCTTATCAGCGGATGTCACTTTCTTTAAATGCAGTGCAACAGGATTTACAGCACTCGCTTGCCACGCTTTACAGCTCAAAGGGCAAGCGCGATAGTGCGCTGGTTTATGCATTGGATGCACAAAAGGCAGCTCCAGGAAGCTTTGACCTGGCAAGGATTGCAGTGGATAGTTATTGGGCTAATGGTGAAATTGCCAAGGCGACTACACATTTAGCACAGGTATACCAAGTTAATAAGAGCGATTCTGTTCAAATAGCCCTTGCATATCTGTATTATCAAGGTGAGTACTTTGAAAAGGCCTTGCCATTATTTTCTGCATTGAGCCAGACGAGACCAGATGCAGAAATATTTTACGCACTCGGAAAGTGCTATGAGCGATTAGGCAATGTATCTAAAGCCATTGCTGCCATAGAACAGGCTATTGCCCTAAGTAGTGCACCAAATGATCATTTTGAAGAGCTATTGGTAGACTTGTACAGTTGGAAAGGAGACCAGCAGCAAATGCTAGCCCAGTATGTGAAAGGAAGCAGGCAAAAAATTAAAGGATTTGGCGACTGGTTACAAGGCTACCAGCAAACGGTAGAGTTGGCCAATCAGTCGTACGCCAAATTGGAAAGTACGACCCAGGCAAATGCCGCCGCAGAATTTCTTTCTCTTGCCAAAGGCTATGTACATGCGAAAGATTACCGTACCGGTTTAGCAGTGATTGATGATTATAAGTTGACCGCAACGGCGGATGCTGATTCGGTAAGGATGTTGAGCATCGTTGCCTTTATGGGTTTAAAACAATTTGATAAGGCGAAGCAAGAGCTGCTGCTTTTGATGAAAGATTCTAGCAATCCTGATTATAATGATCTGATGCTGGCCATCTGCTATCAATTGCGCGATTATCAGGGCCTTGTTTCTTTTTATGAGCAGCGAGCGGGAGGGGCATTTTCTATCGATAAAGATTTAAAAGAAAAGCTCTTGTTCATAGCCTATAGTCAGCTGGGCAATACAACTAAAGCAAAAACATATTGGAAACAATAAACAAAATTCAAATTCTATTACAAAAACTAATCTTTTCTCAATGAAAAATCTATTCGCTTCCGTGTTAGTTTTGGCGCTGCTTTCTGCGGCCCTAACTTCAAAATCCCAAAGCATTTTAAGTGATGCAAAAGGTGAACCCTTGTTCGTAGTTCCCACTGCGCAGGTTTCTATTAAGTTAAGTTCTAAGGTTATTGGTTTCGACGTTCCTATTTCGACCATAGGCACCAAACAGTTTTATGTGTTTCCAGGAAATGACAAGTCAAAAGCTAAGATAAATACCATGATTATGTCTAAAAGCTGGTATGGCGGACTAACTTTTATCGAAAATTCTAAAAGCATTTTGAGTTTCTCGAGCAAACCTAACCTAACCCCAACACTCGAGTTCGGTTTTAAGCGAACTTTGGATGAGCTACAGAATCCCGCTGAAAAAAAGGGAGTATTCTTTACTTTTAGCGCGGCAGCAACTGCCAAGTACCAGCATTTTACAGTGTACGACAAAACTAGCAAAGTTATTTTAGACAAAGAGCAAACCAGAATTAGTCCTGGTTTTAAAGCAGCATTAAACATTTACCGAGGCGACCGTTATGCTTTCGCTTTTAATGGCAATTGGCAAAAATCGATTAATACAGACAAATTAACCTCTTTCCAAAAGTTGGTTGCCGGTAGCTATTATGCAGATGGCAATGTGGCCTCCAATGGGACAAATGATGGTTATTTTGCACCAATCGATCCGACGCACCAGTTTAGGCTTTCTGCAGCTTGGTCATATTATGGAATACCTGCATTCAGGATATCTTGTAAGTCCCGGTTTTCCGATCTTAACAAAGTACAATTGGCATTAAGCCCCTACTACTTCTTAACAACCGAACGCTTTGATAAGGTTTCGCATAATGCAGGTATTGGGCTTAGCATTTTTCCTTCTCGCGTGTTTAAGGCTTCTAAAGCCAAGTTCTCTGATGCCTTAACACTGAGCTATAATCTTGTGAATAGTGCAGATAAGTCGAAGGCAAGATTCCTATACCTTTCGGGTACATTTAGCTTTGGGAATTTCAAAAGCCCAAGAGATGCAGATAAGGCAGACAAAGCTAGGTAGTACAAGCCGGCACCAAAAATACAGCAGTGTGAGTTACCACACTGCTGTTGAAGGGAAAATTAGACAATTGTAACCGTATCAACGGCTATGTTACCGGGAATATCGGAAGCTGTTACTTCAATCTTGATACCAGCTAGAGAAGGGTTTGCAACCGACGCGGTGTAGACCCAATCAAGATCATGCTCATCGAGTACTGCGGCGCCTTCTTCGATTAGGTTATCGATTGCATCCAAAATACGTAGTTTGACCTCGTTTACTTTGAAATTGTCGATTGCTCTAATCGTGATTATATCCCCTACTGCGCCTGTATAATCATCGGCGTTTATTGCTTTAATTTGCGGAGCAGATAGACAATCGGCCATAGCTACGGTATAAGCACTTTGACCTGGTGCAGCCATCGCAAGGTATTGCGGACCGAATACCGGATGTTTCGTGAGCCTTTTCGCTAAATACGATGCTTCGAGGAACTTTTCACGATGAGCTACTTCACCAGGAGTTAAAGGAACACTGCGCTGTTTTGGTCTGTTAGAGATCACGGTTTCTCCGTTACGCATTTGACGGAAAACAAGTGTTTTCCCGATTTTGCCGCTAGCACCTTGCATCACGACATTTAAAATTGATTTTGCCATTGTTGTAATTTTTAAATGGTTAAAGAAATAAAATAATTACAGGAGGCTCCGGAGCGATCTGCTACACAAATGTGATGGTCTTTTTTTGGATAAAAAAATGTTGACCGGATTTGACCGAAATTGACCGGATTTGACCGGATTTGACCGAGTTTAAGCATAGAAATAAAGCGCTATAAACTAAAACATAGACAAGCGAGAACAAATGGAGAACAAATAGAGAACAAAGGGTAAGCTAAGGGATTGATGTGAAATAACCAGCTATTTTTTATTTAGCACTTTTTCGATTTCCTCCACTCGGTAATAGTCGCGGTCGCCAATTACTTTTATGGGCGTAATCTGATTTTTCTTTTTTGAACGATATAAGGTACTCTCACTAATTTTGTAAATTTCTTTTACTTTATCCTTATCTACTAGGCTTTCTGAAAGGTTATTATTGGTCATATGGTTCGATACAAAATCACACAGCTTGTCTAGCTTCAAGAGTATCTTTTCTTGAAGTTCGCTGTTGCGATTAATTGCTTTTATGAGGATCTCGATTTCCATTACTGTGTCAAATGTGCAATGGAACGTCTGAATATCCTAGTCAAATGATGACTAAATTATTCAAAACGTGACTAAATTATTCACGGGCATAAATAATTGTGAAAAATCTGTGTTTAAAGCGCATAGGGACAAGATTTTGCCTGACTGAGAAATTTTGATGAATGGTACATGGGTTGGTTGTATTTTTAATAATTTATTTACCAAAATGTGGAATCGTGCACCGAATTTAGACCTAACTCGATAGCAAATAGAAATAATTTCATCCAATTGGTAATAATTAAATAGTCTAAAATATCTAACTTATACTGTTCGCAAATTTTAAAAGTTTTCGTAATTAAATCTTTACCCGCTTTATTAGGGGTTGATGAATTGTGCGAAGTAAAGATGAGAAATTGATAACTCGTAGTCGGAGAATTACGGTTAAGTTATTTTTGCATAGATTCCATAAATATTTCTTCTACAACCGGCTTCACTAAATCGGTTTGCACTTTTCTAATTGGAAGTTTACCAAAATAACCAGAAGATATTAATTCAGAAGGTTTTATCCGACGGAGGTTTTTACGAATTATACCCTCATCCACTTCTGGAAATTCTTTTTTAAATTCAATTAGAAAATTATCTAACCAAATCTGGGCAGTTTGAGAAACCGAAACCCAATCCGAAAACTCTATATATGATTTTTCCTCTAAAAATCCTGTCACAACATTTATACAGAAACCAACACAAGTCATTAATTGTGGGGTATTGTCATCAGAATGATAAACTCCATTTTCGCAGTAAGAACCTGCATAGAAATAACCAAAGTTTGGTTTTGCTGTTGCTTTTATAACTTTACGGTGATTTAAGAAAGATCTTATTAAACTCTTATTGACAATGGTAATTTCTTTATAAGAATAGGTAAAACCCACTTTCGTTAAGTCAATTTCTTCAAGAAAAACACCCTTTGGCAGGTAATGGAATAAAGACGTCTTTCCAAGAAACGAAATTATTATTCCTGAATGTTTTGCTTCCCCTTTTTCATCAATAGAAACAATAAATCCAATAAAGTCTTTATTGTTAATAGTCGTCTTTGATCCAATTAGTAGAGCCTCGATCTTTTCCGTCGTATACATCAAAAATCAATTACGGTTTGCATCAAGTTACTTTTTAATGTATGATAGAGTTTTGCTCTTGCATCCTTAATTGATTCTTCTTCGGCGAAAGATTTTGTGATTACCAAGATGGTTTTAATGATATTAACATCTGTACTAGAATGGTCAAACATTCTAATAACTTTTGCAACAACTCCTAATTGTTTACTATCAAACAGCTTTTTTATTTCGAAATGCAAATCAAAAAGAAAGTCGTCTAGTGATTTTGTTTCGAGAAGATGAAGTAAGTTCTTGAAGTACGTTTTCTGCTCGTCGTTTATAAAGAATTCACTGAACGTATATTCCTCACCGTCGCTAGTTGTTTTTTTACGAACTAACAATTCGATATCCTGATAAAGAAATTTATTTACCGCGATAGCTTCAAGTTCAGTACATCGAATAGGTCGTGAACCTTGAAGGTGTATGTTTGGATTAGTGCCTCCTACTTCAATCAATTTACCTTTTAAAAATTGAATAGAAAAGGTAGCTGCCTTTTTAATTGGTTTTGCCCGAAATTCTTTTGCCTTTTTTATTTGTTTCTCGATGGATGTCTTTTGAGCTTTTGTGTAAAAATTTGCTTCGTAAATAAGCCCATTCGCTTGAAATAGATTTTGTAATTGCCGCCAAGGTGCGACTATGCTAGCATTTGTTTCCTTTTTATCAAGCACATTCTGAAAATCATGTTGAAAATTTTGAATAACTTCTGCAGAAGCTACTGTCATCACAGTAGCCGAGCCTTTAACTACCTGTATCTTTGCATTTTCCGCACCAGGAGTATTTGAAATTATCTCAGCCATCGATCGAAGCATTAAAATCAAGGAATTCGTTGCTTCAACCGACAAATTAGTCAATTCGATATCATTGCCGTTGGCATCCCTGGTGATTTTAAATTCTAATTTTTCTTCTGACATCTTTGGTTAAGCGTATATAAAAGTTTAGACTTTCCTCTTTCCTATAATATCTCATTTGGACAATTAGAAGCATTTGTTTACGTGGTTGTCGGTAAAGATCGGAAATTGAAAATTTCTATTCGTAAAATATACGGTTAACTACGGGTAATAATGCCGCTTAAGCATTTTTACTTGCAACTCCTGGAACGCCAGCCACACAAGTTGGATGTGCGTCACTATACTAACATTTACACTCGCTTCTATCCACATAAGTTTTCTTCCCATTACTGTTAATATAATAACACCCCCCTTTTGAACCTTTATAAAGTTGCTGTCCAGAAGTATGTCTGCCACAAGGGCTATAGGTTTCCGTGTCAGATTCTAAAGAGGTATCGCTCTTACTACAAGAGAGGCAAATGCACAACATCAAAATATATAATGATTTTTTCATCACACTAAAGTAACGAGTCGCGATGAGTCAGTGTTACGGTTTCCCATAAGCAAATCTTAAAGTATAAATTAAGATAGTTAAAGCTACATGGTTGGGGGTTATCCAAAAAGTGGCCACCTGTTTTTTTGCAAAGTGGCCACATCTTTCGCCCCAAAGTGTCCACCCCATTTCGCCTGAAAGTGTCCACTCGGCTGATTTTAAGGCGTTTTAAGACTCTAAAAATGTCTTCTGGACCATTGATCGGATGGTGCAGAGAAATGGAATCCTCGCTGCTGTAAGCACTTAAAAAAGACAAGGCTTTCTGTCGATGTCTGCTCAATATCTATTATCGTTTTTTGAACAAGTTTTCGAGGTGGTTATGGTCTTTTGCTGCGCAAAAGGCACCGTGTCGGAGTTTGGGATGGTCGGGTCAGGCTACGTTGATCAAAGCCAGATGGAAAGCTGCTAAAAAGAAAAAGCCCTGATCGGGCTGGACAGTTTGGAACGAAACAGGGTGGATACTTTCACTGAAATACACAGTTAATCAATTTAAAGAAAATTGACCGCCCTGATACGCTTACAGTAAATGACTTAGGAAAGGTTTGGTATAATAAAGTCAATGGTCAGTTAAAATTATTTACATCAAGTGGACGCTTCCCAATGGACACTAACAGAGTCTTAAAGCCACTATCTAAATATATGTACTATGAACATATAGCATATAAATTTGATGGTTTTTATAAATGGAGAATAACTGGATATATTTTCGTTATAGTTGGTCTGCTAACAGTATTGATCGACTATTTATTTATATTGTTGATGAAAAAGAAGAAATCAAGAGACAGATTTTCATAGATCTCTCCTGCCGTCGAGATGACGGCGGGATGAAGCCGGACTTATTATTTCACCAAAGTAATCTCCCTTGCGGCTGTGCTTCCATATAGGTTATTTGTTTTATCATATTTGACCTCACCATTAAGCCAAACTTTAGTACAGGTAAAATAACCCTTATTTCTATAGAATTCACAGCGAATCGTGTCGGGCTTTGTTGAACCTACTTGAAGTACTGCCACATTGGAGTTGGTTCCGACATCATTATGGCAATAAATAGCCAAGGAGTTAATGTTAGTTTTTGTTTCTTCGAAAAGAGAAAGTTGGAGTTTGGTTTCCTTGTCACTTATAGAAGTAAATTTAAAACTGGTCTTGTCAAAAATTCGCGGAGCGTTTAGTAAGTCTTCTCCCGAGGAGTTTACCACTCTAACATCAATTCGGGTATCAATCAACACGTAGCCATCTTTTTTTGCACAAGAAATTAGACATGCAATTGCTAATGAAATAAGGAAGAGGTAAAGATGTTTCATTTTGTTTAGTGGTTTATGAAAGGGCGTAAAGTTTTCCCTTTCCGACATAAATATCAAGAATTTAAATAGTAATTAGGCAAGAAGTATTATAGGGGCTTATGTTTAAGTTCAGTACAAGGATACATATCACGAAGGTAGAACACACCATCAAAATGATCCGTCCATACGGAATTAGTTGCTCCATGTCCTAACCCTTTCATAGAAAAAGGCTCTTTTTCTCGGGGATTGTTTATTCGAAACCGTTTGAAGTCTACGAATGCATAATGGAAGCTATCAGGTATCCAGGTCTCGAAACTGTTTTCAGTAGGTGGTTTCACCGAAAATTTCTGACTATTATTAATTCTTCCAGCAGTTCCTGTTCTGGAATTAAAGCCCAGTACATATGTCTGTGCATGAAGTTTTTGATCTGATGTGAAGATACCACCCATATTTTTTTTCAAAGGCCAAACAGAATCTTTTATTACTTCCGGGCGCTTCAGAATATGCATATTATGTGCCCATACAATGATCTTTTGTTTAGGAAATTTGTATTTCAAGAGCCATTTTAAATTCTCTGCCATTTGTCTGTCTCTAATTTCTACAGACTTATCGAGGTTATTACTTAAATTAAATATTCCAGACTCTGCATTGGCTCTTAGACTCTTGAGAAGCGTCATTTCAAAACTTGATGTATCTACTAACTTCAATTCGTTAATAATATGCTCCAAAGCTCCCTTAAATTTCTGTTGTTTTTGAATGGTTTTCTTGTACATAGTTGCATCCATAAAAGACACAAAATCTGCCTTATATTGTTCAATATGAACGTAATTAATGTTTTGTTTTTTCAGATAGCTATCTAGGAAGGATCTAAGGTTTGTAAGGCTATACTCTCCGTGAATCTGACTATCAAACCCACTTATAATGAGCGGCCTGTTCTCGGAATAATTGTTAGGAATATATTTATAAAATAAGTTTTCACATTGCTGGCAGTCAGTCCATATCGGGAAAATATTACCTGGCAGGAAGCGATTGATTTCATTACTGGTTTTTGCCAACCTATCCCATCCCTCATTTAGCGCAAAGAAATCACTCTCAAAAGCTAAAACATTGAATCCCTTTTTTTCATGAAGGTATTTAACCAATCTTGTCTTAGCTAAAAACGCCGGTGCGTCACCGTGATCTTGTTCACCCAACATCACGATTCTTGAATCCCCAATTGCGTCACCAATTTCCAACAAATCAGAAAAATCAGTTGAATCCGGCGAGATGGTTTGAATTTTAACTATGTTATTTGTTACGTATTCTTTAATATCTTGGGTTTCACAGGCTGAAAAGATAGATGCGATGAATGCAAAAAGAAAAAAGTGCTGCTTGTTGATCATTTTATTAATAGGATATACATCAACAAAATAGGAAATTATATTATATTAAATTCTTATCATGGAGATATGAATTTATTAGATTAGCTTTCTATAATTTATTCTACAATGACAATAGCTGAAATTATCCTTGTATTAATAGGCTTCTTGTTTATTTATGGCGTCGCACAATTTGGAAGAAACACTTCATTGGGGTTTTGGGGATCATTATTCCTAGCAATAATTACAACGCCAGTTATTGCATTTATCATCATATTGATTTTCTTTAGAAGATGATGTTGAGATTGCTTCGTACCTCGCAATGACGCCCTGCCAGCATAGCAGCAACCTTACGCCTTACGCTTCCCTCACTGCTTCACCTGCAAAGCGTCCTTCAACGCCTCGTCTAAATCCAAATATTTAAACTGATATCCAATATCTAAAAGCTTTTGCGCTGCGGTATTAGAACTCATTAAAGGTAAAATACTCATTTCGCCTAAGATTAACTTTAACATAGCTTTAGGTACATGCACTGGCCAAACAGGTCTGTTTAAATGCCAAGCAATTCTTTTTGTTAATAGTTTATTGGTAACTGGAAAAGGAGCAGCTGCATTGTAAGCTCCCGTCATCGCCTTATCTTCTACCGCTTTGGTAAACAAGCGTGTAATATCATCTAGGTGAATCCAAGGCATCCATTGTTTGCCAGTACCTAATGGTGCACCTACAAACAATTTAATCGGCTTTGCCATCGCTGCCAATGCACCATCTTCTTTACTCAATATTAAGCCAATTCTAATTTTAACAACGCGAATTCCCATGGCAATTCCTTCATCGGCTGCTTCCTCCCATTGTACGCAGCAATCTGCTAAAAAGCCTGTACCAGGATTACTATCTTCGGCCAAAAACTCCTCACCCCGATCGCCATAATAACCTACTGCAGATGCAGAAACGAAAGTTTGGATTTTAGCGTTGCTTGTTCGAATGGTTTCATATAGCAAATGAGCAGATTTAACCCTGCTGTTAATGATCTGTTGCTTACGCTCATCTGTCCACTTTTTATCGGCAATGCCCTCGCCTGCTAAATGGATAATGGTATCAATTCCATTTAACGCACCTATATCTATCGTTTGTTTTTCAACATCCCAAGCAAAAACCTTTACGCCAGGTATGACAGCTTGTCTGGTCGACAAAACACTAACCTCATGCCCACGCGATTGCAGAAATGGGATAAGCTGCTTGCCCACCAGCCCTGTTGCACCGGTAATTAAAATTTTATTTGACATGATTAATTAATTTTTATTTCGCTTTAAAGCCAACAATAATTAGACCGAAAGTTTGACCGCCTCATTTGTTGCCCCATTGTAAAAAATAGGATGTTTAAACGTATAATCCGTAGATTTTGTGCAAATTGCACGCCAATAAGAATGGCTACGGATATGAGCAAAAGAATACTGGTTTGGTTTAGGAATGATCTTCGCTTGCACGACAATGAAATGCTGGTTGAAGCGATTGCCAAATCTGATAGTATTTTACCTGTTTATTTCTTCGATCCTCGCCAATTTGAGCATACCCAATATGCTACTTTAAAAACCGGCGCAAACAGAGCGCAATTTTTGTTAGAGACCGTAGAAGCACTTCGTGAATCGTTTAGAAAACTGGGTGGCGATATCTTAATTTTAACAGGTAAACCCGAAGATTTTTTGCCAGATTTGGTAAGCAAGTACGAAATTGCGGAAGTATACCATCATAGAGAAGTTGCCAGTGAAGAAACTGCAATTTCTACAGCGGTTGAAGATTTGCTGTGGAAGTTAAAAGTAAACCTCAAACACTTTATCGGCCACACGCTTTACAACAAAGAAGATCTTCCCTTCCCTATTAAAGATATTCCAGATGTATTTACGCAGTTTAAAAAGAAAACCGAGCGTGATGCAATTGTGAAACCTTGCTTTTTAACGCCCACTGCCATCAATTTTGTTGAAGTTGAAGCCTGGGGAACTTTACCCTCGCTAGTTGCTCTTTTAGGAGAGGAAGAAGCTGAACAGCTAGGGCAAGACTCTTTTTACAAAGGTGGCGAAGCCGAAGCATTTACACATTTACACAGCTTTTTACATACTGGCGAAGGGATGGCTAATGCCAATGCTACCGTTAAAAAGAATGAGGTAGTAAGTAAACTTTCGCCCTGGTTAGCCATAGGTAGTTTATCGCCGCGCGAAGTTTATTGGAAACTAAAAGAAGCCGAAGCTAATTATGGTTTAAAACCTTACTTCGGACAAATTGTTTTAGGTTTGCTGTGGAGAGATTATTTCCGCTTTATGTTTAAAAAATATAGAAATACGTTTTTTAAACAAGAAGGCTTTAAAGATGATGCAGCATTGATGCCAATGACAGAAACCCCTGCGCTAAAACTATGGCAAACAGCAAGTACTGGTCATGTTTTAATCGATTCGATTATGACAGAGTTAAACACCACAGGCTATATCAACAACAGTTCGAGGCAGTTAGCTGCTACCTACCTAATTAACGAACTCAAGGTAAACTGGGTAATGGGCGCTGCCTATTTCGAAGAAAAACTGATAGATTATTGTCCGGCAAGTAATTGGGGCAATTGGGCCAATGTAGCCGGGGTTGGTAACGACCAACGTTTAAGCAATAGCTTTAGTTTCGAGAAGCAACTGAAAGCGGTTGACCCAAAAGGTTTATATGCTTCGTTAGCAAAAGTTTAGGTACCGGTACCCACCAACATATTTTTCATCTTTGAAGTTTACAGAGTTTTTTAATTTAAATGCAAAGTTTATTGCCTTTTTTAAGGGTAAAATCCTAATTTTGCATTACTTATCGTAAAAATACACAAATGGATAACTTATCTTATCTCAATGGCGCTAATGCCGAATATATAGAATCATTATATCAAAGCTATAGAGAAGACCGTAATTCGGTTGAATTTGGTTGGCAGAAATTTTTTGAAGGCTTTGATTTTGGAAGAGGATCAGACGCTGCGAATGTTAGCAACGAAGCACCAGAGCACTTTTTAAAAGAAATTAATGTCCTTAACTTAATTAACGGATACCGTCAGAGAGGACATTTATTTACCAAAACAAACCCAGTTAGAGAAAGACGCAAGCATTTACCAACTTTAGCAATCGAGAATTTTGGTTTAGCACAAGGAGACTTGCAAACTGTTTTTAATTCGAGTATCGAATTAGGTATAGGCCCTGCAAAACTTGTAGATATTGTTGCCTTCTTAGCGCAAACTTACTGCAATTCAATCGGTGTAGAGTACAAATATGTACGTACCCCTGAAATTTTAAAGTGGCTTGAATCGAAAATGGAAACTGAGCGTAACACGCCAAAGTTATCTATAGACGAGAAAAAAAGAATTTTAACTAAACTAAACGAAGCTGTTAGTTTCGAAAATTTCTTAGGCACTAAATTCCTTGGACAAAAACGTTTTTCGTTAGAGGGTGCTGAGGCAGTAATTCCTGCTTTAGATTCGGTAATTGAAAAAGGTGCAGAGTTGGGTATCGAAGAATTTGTAATTGGTATGGCACATAGAGGTCGTCTAAACGTGCTTGCCAACATTATGCAAAAAACGTATAAAGACATTTTTGCTGAATTTGAAGGTAAAGGCTATAGCGCAGAATCTCCTTTTGGTGGCGATGTTAAATATCACTTAGGTTACTCAACCGATGTAACTACCAACGCAGGCAAAAGCGTACACTTAAGTTTATGTCCTAATCCATCGCATTTAGAAACAGTAAATGGCGTGGTTGAAGGAATGTCTCGTTCAAAAATCGATTTTAAATATGGTGGTGATGATAGCCGTTTAGCACCGATCTTAATTCACGGTGATGCTTCGGTAGCTGGCCAGGGCATTGTATACGAAGTAATTCAAATGGCAAGTTTAGAAGGTTATAAAACCGGCGGAACAATCCATTTAGTAATCAATAACCAAATTGGTTTTACCACCAATTATAAAGATGCTCGTTCTAGTACTTATTGTACTGATATTGCTAAAGTAACCTTATCGCCAGTTTTCCACGTAAATGGAGACGATGTAGAGGCGCTAGTTTATGCGATTAATTTAGCAATGGAATATCGTCAGAAATATAGAAATGACGTATTTATTGATATTTTATGCTATCGCAGATTTGGACATAACGAAGCTGATGAGCCTAAATTCACACAGCCATTGTTATACAAAGCGATAGAGAAGCATGCTAATCCACGCGATATTTATATCGAGAAATTAACTAAAACAGGTGAGCTAGAAGCTGGTTTAGCTAAAGAAATGGAGAAGCAATTTAAAGGCATCTTACAAGATCGTTTAAATGAAGCGAAAGAAATAACCTCAACTTACAGCGATGTGAAGTTTGGTGGTGCTTGGGCAGATATGCGTTTAGCAACTGCGAAAGATTTTGAGACCTCGCCAGATACTTCAGTAAAAAAATCAACTTTGTTAGAGGTTGCGAAGAGAATTTCGACCCTACCAAAAGATAAAAAGTTCTTCAAAAAAATTGAGAAGTTATTTGAAGAGCGGAATAAAATGGCCACTACCTCTCATGTATTTGATTGGGCAATGGGCGAGCAATTGGCTTATGGCACTTTACTAGCCGAAGGCAAAAGAGTTCGTTTAAGCGGTCAGGATGTAAAAAGAGGGACTTTCTCTCACCGTCATGCGGTATTAACGTTAGAAGATTCGGAAGAGGAATACACTCCGCTATCGAATGTTTCTGACCAACAGGCTCCGTTCGACATCTATAACTCACACTTATCTGAGTATGGCGTATTAGGTTTCGAATATGGTTATGCAATGGCTAACCCTAATGCCTTAACTATTTGGGAAGCACAATTTGGCGATTTCTTTAACGGAGCACAGATTGTTGTAGACCAATATGTAGCAAGTTCTGAAACCAAATGGCAAAGGGAAAATGGTTTAGTGATGTTGTTACCGCACGGTTACGAGGGACAAGGACCAGAACACTCATCGGCACGTATTGAGCGCTTTATGGAGCTTTGCGCAGATTATAACATGCAGGTAGTTAATTGTACTACGCCTGCAAACTTCTTCCACTCCATCCGCCGTCAATTTAAACGTGATTTCCGCAAGCCATTGGTTGTATTTAGCCCTAAAAGCTTGTTACGTCACCCATTGTGCGTGAGTCCGCTTAAAGACTTTACGGATAGCAAATTTAAAGAAGTAATAGATGATGAGAACGTAACAGCTGCAAGTGTAAAACGTGTAGTTTTCTGTAGCGGAAAGATATATTACGATTTATTAGAAACACAAAAATCGCATAAGCAAGGAGATGTTGCTTTGGTAAGGGTTGAACAACTTTATCCTACGCCAGTATCGCAAATGGAAGCAATCTATAAGCGTTACAAAAATGCTAAAGAAGCAGTTTGGGTACAAGAAGAACCAGAAAACATGGGGGCTTGGCCTTACCTGTTGCGTAGATTGAGAAAAACATCATTTAGCCAAATCGACGTAATTTCGAGAGACGAGAGCAGCAGTACAGCAACTGGTTATGCTAAATTACATGCTAACCAACAAGCCCGCATTGTGTCGAAAACCTTTGATGTTCCGGTAACTGAAAAGGTAAAAGAAATAGTAGCGAAAGCGACGAAGAAATTAGTAAATATAGACTAGCCTAGCGCTAAAAAACATAACATTATAATTATGAGTTTAGAAATAAAAGTTCCGCCTGTTGGCGAGTCAATTACTGAGGTAGTTTTATCTCGTTGGGTTAAAAACGATGGAGATTTTGTTGAGATGGACGAAATTATTGCAGAGTTAGAATCTGATAAGGCAACTTTTGAGCTTACAGCAGAAAAAGCAGGAACTTTAAAAACTGTAGCGAGTGAAGGCGATACGTTGCCAATTGGCGCTGTAGTTTGTACGATTGAAGAAGGTGGTTCTGCAGCGGCGAGTCCGAAAGCAGAAGCTCCTAAAGCTGAAGCACCAGCTGCCGATAAGGTAAGTGCTCCAGTTGCAGAAAAAACTGGCGAAAGCTATGCTACAGGAACTCCATCACCATCGGCTGCTAAAATTTTGGCAGAAAAAGGTATTGAAGCTGGTGCTGTTAAAGGTACGGGTGTAGATGGTAGAGTAACGAAAGATGATGCGGTGAAAGCAGAGGCTCAAAAGCCAAAAGCTGCTGAAGCTCCGAAAGCAGCAGCTCCAGTTGCAGTTCCAGGCTCAAGAAATGAGCGCAGAGAAAAAATGTCGCCATTGCGAAAAACAGTGGCTAAGCGTTTAGTGACTGTTAAAAATGAGACAGCTATGTTGACTACGTTTAACGAAGTAAACATGAAGCCAATCATGGATTTAAGAGCTAAATACAAAGATCAGTTTAAAGAAAAACATGGCGTTGGCTTAGGCTTTATGAGTTTCTTTACCAAAGCTGTTTGTGAAGCTGCAAAAGATTTTCCGGCAGTAAACGCACGCATTGAAGGCGAAGAAGTAGTGTATAATGATTTTGTGGATGTTTCTATCGCTGTTTCTGCACCTAAAGGATTGGTAGTGCCAATTATTAGAAATGCAGATAGCATGAGCTTAGCACAGATCGAAAAAACGGTTATCGAATTAGCAACGAAAGCAAGAGATAGCAAATTGACGATCGAAGAAATGACTGGTGGTACTTTTACCATCACCAATGGTGGTGTATTTGGCTCGATGATGTCGACACCAATTATCAATGCTCCTCAATCGGCTATTTTGGGTATGCACAATATTATTGAGCGCCCGATTGCAGAAAATAAAGAAGTAGTTATTCGCCCGATGATGTATATCGCACTATCTTATGACCACCGTATTATTGATGGTCGTGAATCTGTAGGATTCTTGGTACGCGTTAAACAATTATTGGAAGATCCAGCTAGATTGTTGTTAGGGGTTTAATCCTCGATACATATTTAAAAAGCCACGAATTGTATTCGTGGCTTTTTTATTTAAAGATAACCTGCTATTTGCTCATATAATTTTTGCTTATCGCTTGGCCGCAGCGCATTTGGCACAACCAACTTTCCATCTTTTAAAATAAGATAGCGAGGAATTGCATAGCCTTTCCCGTCCCATAACTTATTCATTAGATCTTTTTGTAATAACTCGTTCGTTCTGATGTGGTTTCCAGCTAGCTTATAATATTTAATCATGTCTTTCCACTGCTGCTCCACCGCATCCTTGTCCATTGAAATGTAAAGCATCTCCGCATTTTTGCTTTTTAGAAATGCTTCTAGTTCGGCACCAAACTCAAACTCGGCTTTACATGGTCCACACCAAGTTGCCCATATATCTACAAATACCGTTTTGCCTTTAAACTTTGCCATTAATTCATCTAACGAGTTTACCTCGCTGTAATTGACTATAAATTTTTGATCGGCCGCAAAATCTTTTTTAATGTCTTGATGGTATTTTACAATTACATCGGCAGTTGGCTGCAACAATGGCGAGAACTTACTGGTAGGGTATTGTTTCTTAAAATCATCAAACAGGCTAACTAGCACAGCTTGATACTTATTCTGAAACATCTCATTAAATAAAAAGGAAGCCATTAGGTATTCTCTTGTTTTGCCAGTAAAGTTCTTAGAAAAGCCGATGTAGGAAGCTCTCAGCCGCTGATCTGTATCTTCGTAATTGGGCTTAACCCATGTGCCATTAACTTGTGGCAAAAACATGCCCACATAATAATTACTATAATACTCTGCATGATAATAAAATTCTGCAGCATTTAAAAAAGCGGGATTGTTAAATGGATGTTGTTCGTAAGTCTTTTTCCAAAGCTCTTTAAACTCATCCTTAAAAACAACCTTGCTGTTAGCTCGTTGGGAATCAAAGTAAATTTGGATAGGAATGGCAGCAGTAATGGCTATATAATCCATTTTGATATCAGCGCTAATCGCATCGTAAAAAGCTTGACTAACTTGCTTTTGCTGAAGCAGATCGGCGTATGGCTTCAATTCCTTTTGTTGATCAGCTGCCATTAAATTTACAACACCGTTTGCCGTGCTGTCCTGCTTAAGGTATTTACTCGCTCTTGTTTGGTAGAATACATTTTTCCTTGCGTTAATCAATAGCTGACCCTTAGCACTTTTACCATTGTAGGTAATCGCCGATGTATCCTTTTTATTTAAATTAAGCTCGATTGCGGTTTTACCAGGCTCAATTAAAAACCTAAAGTTTCGATTGCCGCTCACAATAAAAACGTTTGCTACCTTCTCAGTGGCAAAATTTAGGGTAAGTGTGCTGTCTGGGCCAAAAGTCTTTTCGGATCTTGCAGGATAAAAAGTTGTGCCATCAACTGGCAATTGAACTTTTACCTTTTGATCTTTAGCTCCAATAAATTTGAGTTTTAAAGTGGCCTGTTGTGCAAAAACACAACTAGCGATAGTGGCAATTAAAACAGTAAATAGGTATTTTCTCATTGTCCTTTTTATTTTCATAGACGCAGAGAGCTATTTAATGTTGCGTCTTACTTGTTACCAACCCACCGCTTTATCATCGCCCCTTGGATCGGCACCGCCTTGGTAATAGCCCCATTTAGTTTTTAAAATTGCATCTACCCTTCCAATAGCGCCACGTGTCACAATCTTATAGCCTTTGGTTTTTAACTTCTCCATTGTTACACTATCCAATGCCTTAGGTTCTATTTCTACTTGATCTGGTAGCCACTGATGGTGAAATTTCTTTGAATTAACAGCGGTTTGCATGGACTGGTTAAAATCGATCACATTCACAATAGTTTGGAAAACAGAAGTAATAATAGTCGACCCACCTGGCGTACCAACCACCATAAATAAGTCGCCATCCTTAGCTAAAATGGTTGGCGTCATACAACTTAACATCCGTTTGTTAGGGGCAATTGCATTTGCTTCGCCACCAACTAATCCGTACATATTTGGCGCTCCTGGTTTTACCGAAAAATCGTCCATTTCATTATTCAATAAAAAACCTGCTCCTTTTACCACAACACCAGCTCCATAAGAACCGTTTAAGGTTGTAGTGATCGATACTGCATTTCCATCTCGATCTACAATAGAAAAATGGGTAGTTTCTTCATGTTCAACAGGCGCAATATCTCCAGCTTTAATCTCTGCACTGGTACTGGCTTTGTCCCAATTAAAATTGTTCATGCGTTCTTTTACATAAGTTTGATCGATTAACTGCTGCTGTGGAACAGGATAAAAATCAGGATCGCCCAAATGAGAAGCACGGTCGGCATACACTCTACGCTCTGCCTCTACCATTACTTGTACAGTTGAATCTGCATTAAATCCCCATCTAGATAGCGGATAAGGCTCTACCGATTTTAGCAGTTGTACCAAGGCAATACCTCCACTTGACGATGGTGGCATGGTAATAACATCATAACCTCTATAGGTTCCTAAAACCGGTTTGCGCCAAGTTGCTTTATAATTTTTTAAATCTTCTTTGCTAATAATGCCATTGCCCCGGCCCATTTCTGCTACGATTGAATCAGCTACTGCACCTTCATAAAAGCCATTTCTACCTTCGTCTTTGATATGCTTTAAGGTATAGGCTAATTCTTTTTGGATTAAAATATCTCCTTCAGCCCATGCTGTTTGCTTTAGTAAGGCTGTACCTAAAGGATTTAATTTCGTAAGCCTGCCCTTCATGCCATTTAACTCTCTGGCTTGCCTAGCGGTGATCTTAAATCCATCAGCTGCCAAATTAAGCGCCGGAGCTACTAATTCTTCCCATTTCAGGTGACCGTATTTTTTATGTGCTTCTTCCATACCTGCAACCGAACCCGGTACACCAGCAGCTAATTGACCATATAAGCTTTTATCAATAATTGGATTGCCCGCAGCATCTAAGTACATATCGCGACTTGCACTTCCTGGCGCTTTTTCTCTAAAATCTAAGGTATTTGTTTCGCCCTTGGCCGACCGGTATACCATAAAGCCACCACCGCCTAAATTACCAGCGTTTGGATAAACGACTGCCAACGCAAACTGTACTGCAACGGCAGCATCAACAGCATTTCCACCCTTCTTTAAAATATCAACTCCTACTTGCGACGCGATTTCACTTGCCGAAACCACCATGCCATTTCTATATTGGCCACTGTTATTTTTACCTAGCTGACCGCCAACGCAACCTATTAATAAACTAACACCTACTAGTGCTATAATTAAACGGTTAAAATTAACCTTTGTAACTTTCTGCATCTTTGTATATTTTTTCGATAATATCGTTATTTTTCTCCAAAATCATTTTGCGTTTTAGGCTAAGCTTCGGTGTTAATTCACCTCCTTCTATGCTAAACTCCTTGGCCAACAGCGCAAAACGTTTTACCTGCTCCCATTTTCCAAAATCATTTCCTAAGGTAGTAATAATGCGATTATATTTATCTAAGACCTGCTCATTGTTAATCATTTCTTCGTTGGTAGTGTAGGGTATATCCTTTTTTTGGCACCAAGTTTTTAAAGCAGCAAACGTAGGTACAATAAGGGCCGCTGGGAATTTTCTATTTTCGCCAAGTACTATAACTTGTTCTATTAACGGCGATTCTTTATAGCGATTTTCCAGCATCTGTGGTGCAATATATTTACCTCCAGCTGTTTTAAAAATCTCCTTTTTACGGTCGGTAATCTTCAAGAACTTGCCATTTAGGATTTCTCCAATATCGCCAGTATGAAACCAGCCGTCTTTGTCAATGCTCTCGGCAGTTAAATCATCTCTCATGTAATAGCCTTTCATGATGTGATGACCCCTCGTTAAGATCTCACCATCTTCGGCAATTTTTATTTCAACTCCTTCTATTACCGGTCCAACGGTACCAAACATGGTAGCTCCAAAATGGTTAACAGTTATCACAGGCGAAGTTTCGGTGAGGCCATAACCTTCGAAAACAGGCATACCCGCAGCCCAAAAAATGCGTGCTAAACGTGGATTCAAAGCTGCACCTCCAGAGGCTAATACAACGATATTACCTCCCAAGGCAGCTTGCCATTTTTTGAACACCAATTTACGCGCAATAGCTAGCTTAAAGTTATACCACCATCCGTTTTCAAAATCATATTTCTCGGCCAGCGCCAAAGACCAAAAGAAAATACCTCTTTTAATGCCCTTCAAGTCCTTGCCCTTTTCCATGATCTTATCGTACACCTTTTCCAGTAGGCGCGGTACGGTAGAAAATGAATTTGGTTTCACTTCTTGGATGTCAGTCACGATGGTCTCCATACTTTCTGCATAGTATACGCTCACCCCCGAATAGGCATACAAATAAGAAATCATTCGCTCAAAAATATGCGACAACGGTAAAAAGCTAAGGGCTGTTTTTACTTCCTCTGGAAAAATGATTGCCGATTTTTCGAAATTTAAAATTAGGTTACTGTGCGTGAGCATTACGCCTTTAGGTGTTCCTGTAGTGCCAGAAGTATAAATCAAAGTTAAAATATCTTCGCCAGTTACTTCCTTTCGGTAAGCTTCTAAGTCGACCCCGGTTTCTTTACCTATGGCGACTAATTCCTCCCAATGCTTGGCGCCTTTAACTTTGTTGAGTGTGTAAATAAGCACAGGATGAGCAAGTGTTTTATTTACGGCGGTTAGCTTTTGAAATAACGCTTCGTCGTTAGCAAAAACTATACTTACTTCGGCGTTCTCAATAATGAATTTAATATCGTGCTCGGCCAGCGTAGGGTAGAGTGGTACTTGATAGGCACCCAATTGCATGATAGCATAATCGCAAATATTCCATTCCGGTCTGTTCGGAGACATAACGGCTACGCGAGATCCTTTTTTAATTCCCAAAGTAGTTAAGCCTCTGCTTAAGTTATCAGTGGTCTCACAGAATAATTGCGTACTATATTTTTTCCAAACTCCTGCAATTTTACCACTGATAAATTCTTCTTTAGGGAAATTCTCTAAATTATAGGGCAGTAGATCGAATACTCGGGTTATGGTTTTCATGCTTAATGGTTCGATACTTATATTTGGTAAAACACCATTGCGGGACCTCTCAATAGTCGTTTCTCAAATCTAACAAATTATATTTTGGGAAACAACCGATTTTAAAATTAGTATGTATGCATAGCAATTGCTCCTGACTACACGCTGTCACCACTTTGACAATCTTTAAACTTTGACAAAGTTAAATTAATAAGATTCCAATGTCTTCCAAATTTAGTTGTCAACAAAATGGAGCTTTTTTTTCAAATAATTCTTGAACGAAATAGTCACATGTGCACAAACAACAAGCTGTCTATTTTTACAGAACGCTGCCTAATCAAAACTACATCTTTGTCATAAAACACCTCTTTTAGCATACCGTTTAGCGGGTATCTGACTTTTTTTTCCGTTTATGCTACACAACGGCATAAATGTTGTTATGTTGATGAAGTTGGCTTAAAACCTATGGGAATGAATCTACCTAAGGATCGGAAATAAGCCTTTAATTATTAATAAACAAAAACAACAATTATGAAAAGATTAATTTTTACTTTAATTGCAGGGTTCGCCCTTTTAACATTCACAGCAACTGACGCTAACGCACAGGATTACAAAAATGCAATTGGTGGTCGTTTTGGCTCGGCCAATGGCATTAGTTTTAAAACTGCTTTGAGCAAAGGTGCTATGTTAGAGTTAATAGGGAACTTTAGAAGCAACAAGTCGGTTGACTACTTTAACTTAACAGGTTTATATCAAATTTACAAACCAATTAATGGTGCTGAAGGTTTAAACTTCTACTATGGTGGTGGTGCTACAATTGGTTCTATGAAAGTTAAAGGCTTTGATGGTGATGTTTATCTAGCTGCCAATGGTGTTTTAGGATTAGATTACAAATTTAATGGCGTACCTTTTAACATTTCGTTAGACTGGGTACCGGCATTACAGTTAACTCCTGACACAGGTTTCTGGGGTGGTGATGTTGGCTTAGGATTACGTTTCACGTTCTAATAAATTAATTAGTTACGCAATAAAAATCCCGTTAAGCATTAATCTTAACGGGATTTTTTTTATGAAACCTTAGCAACGTTAATTAACGCCCAACCATCTCTTGCGAACAGCCAATTGTGCTGGTGTAGCATTTGCACTAACCTCCGTTTTTAAACGAACGGTAGGATTAGCTTTCAAGGTTAAAGTGATGTCTTTCTCTAATCCATCGCGGATAATTTTAAGCGTTAACTTGTCGCCGATTTGCTTATTACTTACAGCCGGTATGATATCTAACGTAAGCGCTGGATTTGGCAGTTTCACATCGCGCATCGCAGATACAACACCAATTCCGTCGATACTAACAATTTGATCGTTTACATTTAAACCATCTTCCCAAGCGGCCGAATTACGAGTCACTCCAGACACAAATAACCCTTGATTAACGGTTAAAGCTGCGCCACTAGATGGCTTATTCGGTGTTGCATTTTCTGCAGTTACCTCTATACCCGCATAACCAAAATACTTCTGGAACTCAATTTCGGCAGTTCCAGTTACATATTTACTCCAGAAATTGGTAAAACTAATGCCGCTTACTTTTTCTGCCATAGCTTTAAACTCTGCATCTGTATAACCTCGTTTTAAGGTTTTGCATTGCCAGTACATTGCCTTCATCACATCGTCTAAACTTTTAGTGCCTTTTGTTGCATTGGCAATTTCCAAATCCATTAACAAACCAATAACGGCTCCTTTGGTATAGTATGAAATAAAAGTATTCTTCGAGTTCTCTGAAGGGCGGTACGCTGGATTTACCCAAGCGTCGAAACTAGACGCAGCCGCCGAATTTATTTTAGCGCCTGGTGTATTAAGCACAGTACCGATATTACCAATATTCGCATTGATAAAACTTGCTTCGTCGCTAAAACCTGCTCTAAGCATGTATTTTGGCTGATAATACGTTGTAAAACCTTCGGCAACCCATAAGTTGGTTGTGTAGTTTTCTTTGTCGTAGTCAAACGGTCCTAAAGCAATTGGTCTTAGCCTTTTCACATTCCACAGGTGGTTATATTCATGTGCAACCAGGCCCAAAAAGCGATTATAACCCCCCGTTGTTTCATAAGTAGAACGTAGTACACCTAAAACACATGAATTTAAATGCTCCAATCCGCCACTCCAAGCCATGCCATTGTTTACTAGAAAAACATAATGCTTATTTGGGTTTTCACCGTATACCGCAGTGGCTTCATCGACGATTTTGGCCATATCTACTTTAAGCTTTTCTTTATCATAATTTCCGCCGCCATACATAGCTACTTCGTGCTTAACACCAGCTGCTGTAAATTCAAATACATCTTGATTTCCAACCTCTAGTGGAGAATCGAATAAAATGTCGAAATCTTTCGCGGCGTAGGTAAATTCTTTTCCTGCAACAGGCTCTAAACCGGTACTTACCTTACTCCACGTTTTGTAGGGAATAATTTTTACAGTACTAGGTGTTTTTAGCATTCCATCGGGATACATAAAAACACTGGTAGACGATAAAAAGGCATGGTTAGCATCTATAAATGTTGTACGTACTGATGCTTCAAAACCATACACTCGGTAATTGATCTTTATTGCGGCCGCTTTATTGTGGTATACTCTCCAAGTATTTTTGCTTACCTTCTCTACGTTTACAGCTTTCCCATTCTTTGTTGCGCCAAAACTTTCTACGTTTCTGCTAAATTCACGTACCAAATACGACCCAGGGGTCCATACAGGCATTTTCACATCAATATAATTCTTTGCAGAAATACCGGCAATGTTCATCTCAACCTCTGCATAGTGTGCTTGAGGTTCTTTAAAGCTTACTTCGAAGCCAATTTTAACTTGTGCTTTTGCTGCCATTGTAGTGGTGATAAGGATTAACAATCCAAAAATCGATTTTTTCATTGTGATATAAATTGTTTTTAACGGTAATGAAGTTGCCATCGCTGCAAAATTATAAACTCTTGTTTTCTTTAATCACGAAATTGAGCATAATGCTGTAACATACTTAGTACATCAAACGATAAAAGAAACAATTAAATATTTTTGTGCTTATTAAAGCACACACACATCATGAAGCCATCATGATTAAAACAGATTTATACAGATGAAAAAAAGATATATATTTTACATACTCCTATGTGTGGGGCTCGCCTACTTAATATATTATAGAGTTTCGGAGAACAAAAAGCTGGGTGGTGAAGGACCGAAAGGCGGAGGTAAAAATGCAAAAGGTGGTAAAGGTGGCGATGCTCCAGCTTTAGCCGTTGATGGCATCGTAGTTAGTGCCAATTCTTTCTCAAATGATTTAGAAATTACAGGAAGCATTGAAGCCAACGAATCTGTGGTTTTGCGTAGTGAAGTATCTGGCTTAGTTACAGCAATTAATTTTAAAGAGGGAAGTAACGTAAGTAGCGGTGCAGTTTTAGTAAAAATTAACGACAAAGACATTCAGGCACAATTAAGAGATGCCTTAACTAAAGAAAATTTATCGGCCACCAGCGAAAATAGAGCCAAGCAATTATTGGCTAAAGGTGCGATAAGTCAAGAAGAATATGATATTGCACTTGCCAACTTACAGTCATTAAAAGCTCAAGGTCAGATTGTAAGGGCTCAACTAGCAAAAACAACCTTAAGAGCGCCCTTTAGTGGTAAAATAGGCCTAAGGAATATCTCGGTTGGCGAATATCTTACGCCATCAACGGTAATTGCAAATTTGATGAGTACCAATCCTGTGAAAGTTAATTTTTCAGTTCCAGAAAAATATGTTGGTCAGATTAAATTAAACTCTCCAATAACCTTTGTAACAGATGCCTCTGGGAAAGTTTATAACGGAAAAGTATTTGCGATAGAGCCAGGCATTAATCAGCAAACCCGTACCCTACAGATCAAGGCATTAGCGTCGAACTCAAATAACGAGTTGTTACCCGGTTCGTTCGCAAAAGTTAAGCTCGCTTTAAGCAGACAAGAGAATGCCATATTAATCCCTAGTGAAGCGGTAATTCCAGTTTTAAAAGGTAAAATGGTTTATGTTAGCAAAAATGGAAAAGCTCAACAGGTAGCAGTTGAAGCGGGTACAAGAACTGCCGAAAGCGTTGTGATTACTTCGGGCTTAAGTATTGGAGATACTGTGCTTACAACTGGCGCAATGTCTCTAAAACCTGATGCACCTGTTAAGGTGAAGATTGCGGGGAGCAAAGAACAAGGTGTAAAGATTAAGGAGCAAGGTGCAAAAGCCAATTAATGAACTAACAAATGAGTATTTCAACCACCAGTATAAAGCGACCCGTTCTTGCGATTGTGATGAACTTAATGATTATCCTATTTGGGATAATAGGGTACAACTTTTTGGGTATTCGCGAGTATCCTTCAATTGACCCAACGGTTGTTTCAGTACGTACCTCTTATCCAGGTGCAAATTCAGATATTATCGAGTCACAAATCACCGAACCTTTAGAGAAATCTATCAACTCTATCGACGGAATTCGAAACATATCATCCTCAAGTAATCAAGGAACGAGTAATATTACCATCGAATTTGATATTGGTAAAAATATTGAAGAGGCAGCTAACGATGTGCGTGATAAAGTGTCACAAGCAGCTCGTAGTTTACCAAAAGATATAGATGGCCTTCCTGTAGTAAGCAAGGCTGATGCAAACTCAGACAACATTTTGTCTATGACGATCCAAAGTGATAGAAGAAGTGTAACTGAGTTAAGTGATTTCGCTGAAAACGTAATTGCCGATCGTATTCAAACCATTCCCGGAGTGAGTAGTGTGCAAATTCAAGGCCAGCGTAAATACGCTATGAGAATCCGTATAGACCCTAATAGACTGGCATCTTATGGATTAACCTCGGGAGATATCGTAACCGCATTGAACAATGAAAATGTTGAGCTTCCATCGGGAAAATTAACAGGTGCTGCAACCGAACTTACCGTAAAAACATTAGGGAAACTTACTACTGCAGAAGAGTTTAATAACCTCATCATCAAAAGCGATAGCAACAATGTAATCAAATTACAGGATATCGCATTGGTTGAAATGGGCTCTGAAAACGAAGAAACAGTATTGCGCGAATCAGGCAAGCCGATGGTGGCAGTTGCGATAATTCCGCAGCCTGGAGCTAACTATTTAGAGATTAGCAAAGAGTTTTATAACCGATATGATAAGTTGGTTAAAGATATGCCAGCCGATATCAAGTTAAATATCTCACAAGACTCTACTATCTTTATTAAGAAATCGGTAACAGAAGTAGCCGAAACAATCTTAATCTCGTTGGTGCTGGTAATTCTAATTATTTACCTGTTTTTTAGAGATTGGGCAATTGCCTTTAGACCGCTAATTGATATCCCGGTATCATTAATCGCAACTTTCTTTATCATGTACATTTTTGGTTATTCGATTAATGTACTTAGCTTGCTCGCCATCGTATTGGCCACGGGTTTAGTGGTAGATGATGGTATTGTAGTAACGGAAAATATCTTTAAGAAGGTAGAAGAAGGCTATTCGCCAATTGAAGCGGCGATAAAAGGTTCGAATGAGATATTTTTTGCAGTTATTTCTATCTCTATTACATTAGCAGCGGTATTTTTACCAGTGATCTTCTTGCAGGGATTTGTAGGTCGACTATTTCGAGAGTTTGGGGTTGTTATTGGAGCAGCTGTACTAATTTCGGCATTTGTGTCGCTAACATTAACACCGATGTTAAATGCGTATTTAATGAAAAAAGGCGGGCATAAGCCTTCTCGTTTTTACAGATTCACAGAACCTTATTTCGTAAAACTTAACGACGCCTATAAAGATAACTTAAACGCATTTTTACAACGTAGATGGTTGTCTATTCCAATTATTTTAGTTTGTACTGGCTTAATTGTACTCTTTTGGAATTTATTACCAAAAGAAACGGCTCCTTATGATGATCGAAGCGCGATAAACATGAACGTATCTACTCCAGAAGGATCTTCTTTTGCTTATACCGATCGCTTTGTTAATAAGATTAACCAAATGGTGATGGATTCTATTCCAGAAAGAAGAGTAATCATTACCATTACTTCACCCGGTTTTGGTGGTGCGGGTTCTACGAACTCTGCATTTGTAAGAATGGGCTTAAAGGATCCTAGCGAGCGTGAAAAAAGTCAGAAAGAAATTGCAGAGAAACTTACAAAGATTACCAAAAAGTATTCAGAAGGAAAAGTTACTGTAAACCAACAGCCAACAATTTCTGTCGGCCGTAGAGGTGGACAGCCAATAAGTTATATTATCCAAGCGCAAAATTTTGAGAAGCTAAGAGAGAAGGTGCCCTTGTTTATGGATGAGGTTTCAAAAAACCCTGTATTCTCTACTTCTGATGTTAACTTGAAATTTAATAAACCGGAGATTAATTTAACGATCGATAGAGACAAAGCTAAAAACCTAGGTGTTTCTATTGTAGATATTGCACAAACACTGCAACTGGGACTAAGTGGTCAGCGTTTCTCCTATTTCTTTATGAATGGAAAACAATACCAGGTAATTGGGCAGTTTGATGTAAGCGACCGTAAAGATCCGTTAGATTTAAGTTCGGTCTATGTAAGGAATAATAAAGGGCAATTGATCCAGTTGGATAACTTGGTAACCACGAAAGAACAAAGTAGTCCACCGCAATTATACCGGAACAACCGTTTCATCGCAGCAACGGTTTCTGCAGGTTTAGCACCTGGAAAAAGTATTGGAGATGGTATCCAAGCAATGGATGACATTGCAGACAAAGTATTGGATGATACTTTTTCTACTGATTTAAGTGGCGAATCGAGAGATTTTCAAGAGAGTTCATCCAACACAATGTTTGCTTTTGGTTTAGCCTTATTGCTAGTTTATTTAATTTTATCGGCACAATTTGAAAGCTTTAAAGATCCGGTAATCATCATCTTAACAGTACCAATGGCTGTGGCTGGAGCCTTTTTGTCGCTATGGTTATGCGGACAGAGCTGGAATATTTTTAGTCAGATTGGAACCATTATGCTAATCGGTTTGGTGACTAAGAACGGGATCTTGATTGTGGAATTTGCTAATCAGCTAAAAGAACAAGGTAAACCAGTTCAAGAAGCGATTAGAGAAGCTGCTGTATCCAGGTTAAGACCGATTTTAATGACAAGTATGGCAATTGCATTTGGTGCATTACCAATTGCGATGGCATTAGGAGCCGCTGCAAAAAGTAGAATGAGTATGGGAACAGTCATTGTTGGCGGAACATTATTCTCTTTAGTACTAACGCTTTTTGTAATCCCAGCAATTTATTCTTATTGGTCTAAAGAACACAAAGAGAATAAGGAGTTAACTGATTCGATAAATGCAGCAATGGCTGAAGAGAAATAAAGATGAGCTAACCGCAAAGGCACAGAGAACAGAAAGCTAGACCTTGCAGCTTTAATATCTTTGCGGTTAAAAAATATAAAAAGCATTATAATGAAAATAAAACACCTTATATATTTCACAGCCTTACTTTTGTCTTTCAATTCCAATTTGTTTGCGCAAGAAAGGCTTACACTTCAAGAAGCTATCACTATTGCTTTAAAAAACAACTATGATATTAAATTGGTAAGTAATGAATTAGCTATTGCTCATAACAATGTGAACTTAGGCAATGCTGGAATTTTACCAGCGGTTGCGGGCACATTTAGCACGGGTGGTAGCCGACAAAACACTGTACAGACTCAGGCATCTGGCACACAAAGAGTAACTGATGGTGCTAAAAGTACCAACATGAGTTATGGGGTTGGTTTAGACTGGACCATTTTTGATGGTTTTAAAATGTTTGCCACCTACGATAAGTTAAGAGCATTAGAAAAACAAGGAGAAGTAAATGCAAAGGGTGCAATTTTAACGACAATTGCTCAAGTGGTTAATGCTTATTACAACTTAGTTAAACAACAGCAGTTAGTAATTGCTGCAGACAGTGCTATGGACGTTTCAGTTTTACGCCTAAGAATAGCCGACAATAAGTTGCAGTTAGGTAAAGGTTCTAAATTAGATGTACTGGCAGCACAGGTGGATTATAATGCCGACACCTCTAATTATTTGCAACAACAAAATCTAGGTGTTTCTTATATGGTGCGTTTAAATCAGTTGATGGTTCGTGAACTCGATATTAAATTTACTGTTTCAAACGATCTTACTATCGACCAAGGTTTAACCTATAGCACCTTGGCTAGTCAAACAGAACAACTAAACCCAAGTCTTCAGGCTGCTTTCATTAACAAAAAAATCGCAGAGTTAACACTAAAGGAAGTTAAAGCGGCAAAATATCCCCTCATCGGTTTAAACAGTGGATATGAATTTAATCGAAGTACTAGTCCGACAGGGTTTAATACCCAATTTAGAGCTAATGGTTTAACTTACGGCTTAACGGCAAGTATTAATATCTTCAATGGATTTTTACAGCGCCAAAATGAGCGAAATGCAAAAATCGCAATCAACTCTAGTGAATTAACATTTGATAAAACGAAGCAAGACTTGTTAACGCAACTCACTACTGCTTTTCAAAACTACAATACCTATATGGAATTGGTTAAATTAGAAAGAAAAAACGTGGAGCTTGCCAAGCAGAATTTATCCATCACTTTAGATAAATACAGGTTAGGAAGCATTGCACCTTTAGAACTAAGAGAAGCACAACGAAATGCGATTGATGCCAATTCTAGATATGTGGAAATGCAATATCAAGCAAAACTTGCAGAAATTGCATTAAAAGAGATTAGCGGTACCCTAAATATTCAATAAGATTCTTATTTTTAGTCCATGATTATAGTTGCAGATAGCGGTTCGTCTAAAACAGATTGGATGGTGTATAGTCCCACCGAAATTCAATCTTTCAGCACACAAGGCATTAATCCATATTTTTTAAATGCACATGATATCGTAAAAATTTTATCTAAGAACAAAGGTTTGGGTATTATTGCGGATTTAGTAAAAGAAGTTTACTTTTTTGGATCTGGATGTTCATCTCCTGATAAGCATGAAATTGTATCGAATGGTTTATCTTCATTTTTCACGAAGGCATTTGTTAGCGTAGATCATGACTTAATTGGATCTGCCTATGCTACCTGTGGCAACAAAGAGGGTTTAACTTGTATTTTAGGTACAGGTTCTAATATTTCTTATTATGATGGGGTAAATGTACACAATGGCAAGCATGGCTTAGGATATGTGTTGGGTGACGAAGGTTCTGGAACTTTTTTTGGGCGGAAAGTACTGGTTTCGTATCTCTACCAAACTATGCCCGAAGATTTAAGAAGTCTTTTCTTCGAGAATTTCAACGTTACCAAAGACGTCGTTATCGAAAATATCTATCAGAAACCCTTCCCTAATTCTTACTTGGCTACGTTTAGCCGGTTTATGATTGCGCACAAAAGTCATCCTTTCATTCAACAGATGTTGCGGGATGGTTTTCAAGAGTTTGTAGACACTAATATCAAAGACTACAAAATGTACAAAACAATTACCTGTAATTTTGTTGGCTCTATTGCTTTTTACTATCAGGACGAACTGAAAGATGTTTGTGCAAAAAACCAGATCAAGGTTGGTAAAATTTTGCAAAAACCTATTGAGGGAATTTTCGATTATATCTTAAAAAGAGAAGGCGTTTTACAATAGGATTCGAAGCTTAAAGCCTTATAACAACTTAGGCTATTGTTAGACTTTCCTTAGACTTTGGTAAGACTCTGTTAGACCCTAGCTCTAAGAAAACTCTATGGCTAGTCGTTCCGATTCCCTTTCGCGTTCAAGTTCAGCAAAAAAGCATGTTTCTTTGGAACGTCAATCACTATACCTAATAAATTAGCACAAATAACTTTGTTGTGCAGAATATTGTTCTGTAACCCGCTGGCTTTGCAATAGATAGCTATTCCAAATTATTTTTGGTCTTTTTATTCAAATAATGCCATTCTAGTGGACTTACATTGAATAAAATGAATGAGCTTTTGAGATGAGAAAAAATATAAGTTTACATTAGAAACCTCGATTAGAACATCTATTGTAGGTTTTTGACTAAAATTAATCTCTCTCAAAGTGTTAGGTATTCTGAAAAAGCGCTCGTACTGTTGGCTACTCTTTGTAGTTACGTTTCTATTTTTTGGAGAAGCGCGAGGGCAGGTTCCGACATATTTAACTGGTCAGATTACCGGACGTAAATTTGAAGCAGGTAGTTTTATAGGTCTGGGCACGGGAAATGCAGGCGTAAGTGCGCCAATGTTAACACATGCCTGGGGATGTGGATTGCTCGGCACGCAAACCAATGAATTTAGATTTTACTACAATACTTCGGCTAATTTTTCGGCTGGTGCACCGGCTACTGTAACTGCAGCTCGTTCGTTAGGTCTATTGGGTGTATTAGGCTCTGGAGGTGATGCTTATATACAATTTAGAAATACCGGAAATGCAACGATTGCCGCTAGTACGCCAACTTATTTTAGGCTAAACGACAGGCCAACGGCGGGCGGAATTTCGCTAAATGTTGGGGGCATACTAGGATTAGCGGAACTACAGAGCATTAATGGAGTTGCCTATTCAGGAGCAGGCAATTACACCTTAAATACTGCAACAACTAACTTATCATGTTCAAATCCTTATAATGGCAATGAAAATCCTGGGGCCATTACGGGTACAAGTACAACTCAACTTTTAATAGATGCAACTGGAAATTGGTTTGCAAAAGTAACACCTAGCGCAGCATACAATTCTGTGAGGTTAAATGTTGCTTATCCAGAAGATAAGCTTCTTTTACTGGATTTGGCCGCGCTTGCCAATCTAAATGCATCAATTAATGTGAAAGTGCATAGCGCCTTTACGCAAACAGACGGAGGGCCTTGTAACCTAAGTCCACAATTTACCAGCCCTGGAGAAGTTTTAGGAGGTGTTACTCTTACACCAGCCGCCGTTACAGCCGGCCTAGGTATAAATTTAAGCACATTGGTAGCTAACCCGCAATATGCTATTAATGGCAATAATGGTGATTTTTCTTCATTTTCTTCTGGCGTGGCAAATGTTGGGGTAGCCAACACAGTAGCCCAAAGTCTTTACTTCGACCACAGCTCAACGGTAGAAGACGGCATCCGTGTGCAGCTTGGCGTTCAACAAAGTCTAATCGATTTAGGTGTATTAGGGCGCTCTGCAATTAAGTTTAAAGCGTATAGTGGTGACAACTTAGTTTATAACGAAAGCTTGGCTACTTTATCAACCCTATTGCAGCTTAACTTGTTAAACTTAGTAACGATTAATGGCAGTACACACAAGAAGGTAGATATAACATTTAAGCCAGGAGTTATATTTGATCGCTTTGAGATCTCCTTTGACCAAGGAATAGCGGCTGTAGGTGTTTTAGGTGATGCTTTACGTATTTACGAAGTGAGCATGGCTCCATCACTCCCTAATATCACCCTTCAGCCAACTGATGCTCTTTCTACAAATATTTGTGAAGGCAACGATGCTAGTTTTAGTGTAACGGCAACCGCCTCACCTGGCGGAGTAGTCTCAAGCTATCAATGGCAATACCTAGCTGCGGGCAGCTGGGTTGACATACCATCTGGTAGTGCAAGTACATTAAATCTTACGTCGGTAACCAATGCCATGAATAACAGATGGTACCGTGCGAAAATTTCGGGTGGGAACGCCTCCTGTCCACAAGACATTTACTCGAATGAAGCTCAACTAACCGTTAAGCCCAGAGCACAAGCCACTGATATTGATGCCCCCGGCACAACCATTTGTTTAGGGTTGTCGACAACATTGACCTGTAATAGCCTAACCATTGCTAGTCCGATTTTTAAATGGTACGCGAATGCTAACCTAACCGGACTTTTAGCTACAGGTAGTAGCTATAATGTCACACCCACAACGACAACCTCCTATTGGGTCACTGTAGAAGGAGCGGCAACATGTCAGAATGCACCCAGTACTGCAAAACAAGTAACGGTGACAGTTACCCCACACCCACCGCCAGCAATCACAATAACATCCAATTAAATAAAACTCAAACTAGTTAATCTCTTAAAAAACAAAAAACATGGAAACGAAAACTACCCTTTTAAAATCGAGCTTATTAGCTTTATTTATGTTGATTTCAAGCACAATAACAGTATTAGCAGATACATACTATGTATGTTCTAACGCGGCACTAACATTAACAGATCCGCCAGTTAATGCAAACCTCACTTATACTTGGGATGTAAAATTGAACAACGTCTCGGTAGCTTACCCTGGATCTCCAGGCAAACCAACTAGTATGCCTGCAGCAGCGGGAATTTATACAGTTACCTTAACATCAACTGTTACCGACCCTGTGGCTAACCCTACCATTTGTGCGCCTGACGTAGCTCTCCATACGGTAATCGTTCTGCCGCCGTTAAGTTTAACTACTGTCGCACCAACCGTAACATCTTATTGCGGAACAGCTGCAACTAGTTCATCGGTAATTGGCTTAAGTGGTACCCTTCCTAGTCTTCCAACAGATGTGGTTGGCCCTCCTGCAGCACCTTACAGTGCAGATTTAGAATTAGAATACTCGTATTCTGTCGTAAAAACTGTTGGAGCTGTAGTTAGTGCAGCAGTAGATGGTGTTACTAGCGGACTTGGAACCATGGACGCTACTACCAAAGCATTTACACTAACAACAAATGATGTGGGTTCTTATGCGATAACCGCTACTGTAAAATATAAACAAAATACAACCACGCTGCCAGCCAACATTATAGGCACTCTTTTGGGTACTAGCGGTTGTGCTGCTACATCAACCCAAACTGTTGTTGTAACCGCTGCACCAAACGCACCGACAATTACAATTACTGCGCCTTAGCAAATTAGAAACACTCCATGTTTATTATAAGAATTACTCTTGCCCTAGCTTTGCTGTCGCACTTCGCGACAGCATGCTTTGCGCAATCTGTTGGTTCGCAAACGATAAACATCACAGAAGGAAACTCAATTAGACTTGCTGCCAATACCGAGAATGCCAGTAGTTATGAATGGAGAAAGAACCAGATTCCTATTCCTGGGGCAGCAGCAAGAACGCTTATGGTAACTACTGCCGGCAAATACGACGTAATCGCTTTTAATTCCGAAGGTTGCCCTTCAGAACCTTCAAAACCGGTAGAGGTAATTGTTAGTCCGCCAACTACAGCGGTTAGCGCCGACATGGCCATCACCAAAAAGAACGATAATAAGGCTACTGGTGTTAACGACATATTTGAATATCAAATAAACGTTAAAAATAATGGACCAAGTAGGGCAAACATGGTGGAAGTAAATGACCCTTTGCCTGTAAACCTAACTTTCGAGCAATTAGTTAATCCTTTGCTTGGAACTGCAAGTTATAACGTGGCTACCAGGTTAGTTACCTGGAATATTGCCAAGTTAGATAGCGGAGAAGCTGCTGGGTTAGTTATTAAAGTGAAAGCGAGTAAATACGGGATTTATAAAAATACCACTACCGTTACAGCAACCGAACCTGATCCGAATTTAACAAACAATACGGCCACGGATATTAAATATATCTATGGCATAACCATTCCAAATGTCTTTACACCAAATGGGGATGGCAAAAACGACGTATTTGAAATTATTGGTTTGCCGCTCTATAGCGATAACGAAATTACAATTGTAAACAGGTGGGGAAGTCCAGTATATCAGAAAAAGAACTATCAAAATGATTGGACGGCTAACGGGCTTAGCGATGGAACCTATTTTTATGTGTTAAAGATTAAAAACGTTGCTAACGAATGGCAAGAATTTAAAGGTTATGTTACTGTACTTCATTAATAATTTGGCATCATGAAAAAAATTATTTTAACGGGGTTGTTCTTTTTAATGTTATTTAAAGCATACAGTCAACAAGAAGCCCAATACGGACAATATGTTTTTAACGGCCTATACATTAATCCGGCCTATGCAGGCTACAAGGATGAAATTTATTTCCAAGCATTTTTTCGTACCCAGTGGACAGGCATCAAGGGTGGTCCTCGAAGTTTATCTGTATCAATAGACGCTCCCTTAGCAGATAGGAAGCTTGGGCTAGGTGCGATTATCAGTACAGACAAAATCGGTGCACAAACCTCGTTAAACGCGATGGGGAATTTAGCTTATCGAATTAAGCTCAATGATGACGATACCAGAGCGGTATCTTTTGGTCTGGGTCTTGGCGTGTTGCAAATGGGCATTAACGGCAGTTTACTTACACCAAATGAAATTGGAGATTTAAATATTCCTACGGGTTCTCAAAGTACAATGGTGCCAGACGCAAGAGCAGGCATCCAATATGCTACAGAAAGATTTTTTATTGGATTTTCGGCGAATAACCTAGTGGCCCCCTACTTAACGGAGGCCAAAGATTTTGATATCTTAAACATGAAAGTACGCTCGCACTTCTATTTAACAGCGGCTACGATCTATAGGCTTAACCAAGATTTGATCTTTAAACCGTCGATCTTACTTAAAGATGATTTACGTGGACCAACATCTGTTGATTTAAATGCCTTTTTATTATTTAAAGAGAAAGTGTGGTTTGGAGGTATTTATAGGACTTCGGCAAAAATGTTCGCTAAGAAACATCTACAAGCCGATTTACCTAAAAGCAGTGCAATAGGGTTTATTGCCGAGTTTTTTGTGAAACCCAACTTCAGAGTAGGTTATGGATATGACTATAGCTTAAATAAACTAAGAACCTTTGATAATGGCTCGCATGAGCTTTCAATCGGGTTTTATTTAAACACCATTAAAAGCCAGAAGAAATTGTGTAATTGCTTTTAAGCAAAGGAATTTACGCGCCTCTTTTACTAATACGCCGCTTTATAATTTATATTAATATCATAGGTTGTTACCTGGCCCTCTTTTACTTCAAACGAGGCAATGGAGCCATCTCCTTCGAACAGGTTAGCGAAAAACTTCCCATCCTCTTCCAAGGTAAAAATCGAATATTTGCCTGGTTTTAGCTTGCATTGAAAGAAACCCTCCTTATTGGTTTTTACTTTTGCGATTACACTTTTATTTATTTTGGCAAAGAGGGGCGCATCCCCTTCCACATTACCTAGTTTAGTTAATTCGTAAATATAAACTGTTCTCAACGCGGGAACACCGTCCCGAGCTTTAGGTTTATCTGGCGAAGGCATAAAATTTCCTTCCAACCAAAGTACTTTACCAAACACCCCCTGTCTAATTGTACTTTTTCCGTCTCTAATAGTGTTGCAGAAACTTAACGAGGTGCTAAGCAGCGCAAATAAAAATAATCTCGTATATTTCATCAGTTTATAATTGTTTTTAATGTTGATAAAAAACGGTTACCAAAAATTCTACTTTTACTTAACTATAACGCTTTTTTTTCTAGGGCCGTTTAATTCCTATGCCCAAATTTTCAATAAAGAAACCAATGTAGCTTTTTTACAGCAAAACGCATTACTTGTACAACAAAAAATAGACGCGAACCGACAGCAAGCATTTTCAATGGCAAAAGAGAAAGGCTGGGAAACTTTACGGGTCACAAAAAATGGAGCCATTATAGCTTTGCAGGGAGTAGACGATCTAGGTCTACCTATTTACTACATTACAGACAATAACAGTACCGCAGCTATAACTACTGGTACACACAAATTATATGCAGGTGGCGGTTTAGCATTATCCTTAAGTGGCAGTACAATTCCGAATGATAAAGTTGCCATTTGGGATGGAGGCGCTATTTTAACCTCACATACCGAATTTACACCTGCCAGGATAAAAACGAAAGATAATGCAACTACCCTATCATCGCACGCTACACATGTGGCTGGAACAATGGTAGCTAGTGGAGTTTATCCAATTGCAAAAGGAATGTCGTTTGGTTTACCCCAACTTTCTGCTTTCGATTTTAACAGTGATGTGGCCGAAATGTCGGCTAACGCCGCTACGTTACTAATTTCAAATCACTCTTATGGCGCTATTGCTGGTTGGCAATACAACACCGATGTAACACCTGCGCGCTGGGAATTTTGGGGTGCAGCCGGAGCAAATGAAGATTTTAAGTTTGGTTATTATAATAACACCGCCAGAGAATGGGACTTAATTTGCTATAATGCTCCGTACTACCTTCCTGTAAAATCGGCAGGTAATAGTCGTAATGAGAATGGCCCTGCCGTGGGTGAACCTTATTATAGATTTAATAGTTCGGGAGCAATGGTAAGTTCGGGCAATCGCCCAGAAGGAATTAGCAGCAACAATGGTTATGATATCCTTTCAACATATGCTACTGCAAAAAATATCTTAACTGTTGGAGCAATTAACCCATTACCTTTTGGGCCGACTTCTACCGCCAGTATACAAATTTCTAATTTCAGCAGTGTAGGCCCAACTGATGATGGGCGAATTAAACCCGACCTAGTTGGTGACGGTGTTAACTTAACATCGACGACAAGTAGTGGTCCAACTGCTTATGCTACGCTTTCGGGTACTTCGATGGCTTCACCCAATGTGAGTGGATCTTTGGTTTTATTGCAAGAATTGTATGTTCAAAAAAATGCAGGTGCTTACATGCGTTCGGCTACCTTAAAGGCATTGGTACTCGGTACAGCAACTGAAGCTGGTGTAAGTTCGGGTCCAGACTACATTTTTGGTTGGGGATTGTTGAACATGGAAGAAGCGGCAAAGACCATCTTAACTAAGAATGTAAAGAGCTTAATCAACGAAAATACATTAGCGCAAGGCACAACACAAACCATTAAGCTAATTGCTTCGGGTAATGGGCCGTTGATTGCTACCATTTGCTGGACCGACCCCGAAGCAACGCCAGTTTCTTCAGCGATAGCATTAGATAATACTACCCTTCGATTGGTTAATGATTTGGATATTGCCGTAAAGGATGAACAAAATAATGTTTACCGCGCTTGGGTACTTGATCCTGCAAATCCTTCGGCGCCAGCCACCACTGGAGATAACATTAGAGACAATGTAGAGCAGGTTTATATCGCAAATGCGATACCCGGCAAAAGTTATACGTTAACAATTAGCCATAAGGGTACGCTCGTTCGTGGTCCGCAGGCATTTTCTACCGTGATTACAGGTATTGGCGGCGCTGCCTATTGTAGCTCGGCACCCAGCAGTATATTAGATTCGAAGATTACCAATTTTCAACTATCAAATATTGATTATACAGCTAATTTAAATTGTACAGGGTATGTTGATTTTACTTCTCAGATAATCAATTTAGAAAAAGGAAAAACCTATCCATTAAATCTAACACTGGGAACCTGTGGAGCAAACTTTAATAAAATAGCGAAGATTTTTGTCGATTGGAATGGAGATGGCGATTTTGCGGATACAGAAGAACTGGTGGCAACAAGTCCAGTGATAGCTGTAAATGGTGTTTTTTCTTCAACGGTAATGGTTCCAGAAACTGTTAATGTGAATAATTTTTCGCTGTTGCGGATCGTATTAACTGAAACCAATATTGCAGAAAATGTTTCTCCTTGTGGTGTATATGCCAAGGGCGAAACGATAGACTATCGAGTTAAATTTTTAAACCCTGCCGTTGATGTAGCGCTAAAAACAATTGTTAATTCGACTGGGGTTATTTGCGCTAATCCCGATCAAAAAATAACTGTAACCTTAAAGAATAGTGGGACACAAACCCTAACTGCAGTTCCGATCATTGTTACAGTGAGTGAAAATGGGGTAGTCTTAAACACATTAAATGCAACATTTAACGGTAATCTACCCTATTTGAACGAGGTTGATTTTACCTTGCCTATTGGCTTTAATGCACAAGCTGGGAAAAACTATACTATTGTTGCGAAAACAAACTTAACTGATGATTTTAATACAGGGAATAATCAGTCGAGCACAACTATTCAAACCAATATACCTCCAGTTGCAACACTTGGCTCTGCCTATTTGTGCACCAATTTGAGCTCCTATAATTTAACCGTTAATACTCCTGCTAACTCGACTGCCTTTTGGTATAAAAATCTAACCGATGTCAATCCTATCGAATTTGGCAGTACAACTTCAACTGTTACGTCACCAGATGCGAGTAACAATTATTACGTAGGATTGAATGATTTTAAAGCTGATATTGGTCCTAAAACAAAAGCCGAAATTGGCGATGGTGGCTATAATCAATTTACTCCTGGCATTACTGTAAGTACGTTGATACCAATTACGATAGAAAGTGCTCGACTTTACATTGGCAATTCGGGACAAATAAGATTTACTGCAGTTAATAGTGTAGGCACTGAGGTTTCGTCTGTATTACTTAACGTAACGGCAACTAGAGCTATTCCAGTTGCAGGAGTAGCAGCCAACGATCTTGCAGATCTAGGTCAGGTTTACCTATTAAATTTAACACTACCTACTGCGGGAAGTTTTACAATTAACATTGAATATTTAGGAGGGGCAACGATCTTTAGAAATAACAACGCTACTACAACCGATTATCCATATAAAACAGCACTAAATCTATTTAGCATTACTGGAAATACGGCAACTTTAGCAAATAACCCTAATTACTTTAAAAGCTTTTACTATTATTTTTACGATTTAAAAGTACGAGCTGCAGGTTGTTTGGGAGGACCAAGATTAGCGGTCAATGTAAGTCGCCCAATTATTACGCAAACAACGAATATACTTACATCAAGCAGTCAGACCGGCAATAAATGGTACCTAAACGGCGAGTTAATTGTCGGCGCAACAAGTCAAACTTATACTCCGCTTAAAAATGGCGAATATACTGTCGAAGTGCTTTTGTCGACAGGCTGCTTAATGCGTTCTTTAGCATTTAAAGTTACAAGTGTTAAAAACACCAATCAATTGGGAATAAATTTAAAGGCCTATCCTGTACCAACTGACGGGGAGGTTACGGTATCTTTCGAGGTGATCGAGAGAGCAGTGGTAAAAATTCAAATTAGCAATCTTTTAGGCCAAGTTGTATTTAGTGAAGAAAAAACAAATTTTAATGGGCTTTACATGCAGACACTTAATTTAAATGCCTTTTCGGGAGGCATGTATGTTTTAAGTGTAAGAATTGGCTCACAGGTTTATACGAGGAAGATTTCGTTAATTAAATAACTGCATCTTCCTCGTAAGCTATTAAAATCCATTTAGCTGCGTTACTCAATTCATAAGTGGCCTTGTAATTAAAAGCAGGTGGAATAGTGAAGTGAAAGCTAAACTTTTGCTCAGCACTGTTTTTAGGGATAAAGTGCTGCATTATTGCATTGGCTGTAGCTTCAATTTGTTCTTTTGATGGTTTTTTCATGCTTTTTAGTTGACACTAATTTCCTTAAACTCACTTTCGTTACCGGTTCTATCAACGGCAGTTACAGCATAGGCCTGTAATCCGTTTTTGTTACCATTGGCTGTAGTGGTTTCTGCTAAAACATCAAGACTACTGTCGTTTCTGTTCATGACTTTATACGTCCATTTGTTGTTATACTTAAAATACACTACCCACTGAAAAACAGTCGCTTTAGCTGGATGTTCCCATTTAATTTGCATAAACTTATCTTTAGCAGTAATGGACGTGACTGGCATATCTGGGCTTTTATCATCAAGCCATGGACTTGCGGGAACAATAGCCTGATTTTTATAAGGTCCTTCTAACAAGGCACCTCTTAATAAGCCATGTTTAACCAAACCTGCAATGCTCCAATGCACTGTACCTTTACTTTTAGGGGTAATGCCTCTTGTAATCATAATCTGATTGATGATTTCATCAGCATTTTTATCATCACCCCCCAAACTAATATTCATTCCTGGCCATAGGTGTCTACCTTTAGTATTTTCAGACTGCCACCAACTCAGTAATACCGGGAAGCTTTGTGGATATTGATTTACTTTCCAGTACAACTGAGGCGTAAAATAATCGATCCAACCCTTATTCAACCATAACTTTGCATCAGCATATAACTTATCGTACTGATCATATCCTTCGATAGATTCTGGGTAACCTGGGCGCCAAATCCCGAATGGGCTCAGTCCAAATTTTACAAATTTCTTCTCTTTTTTTATTTCTTTATAAACACGCTCGATAAACTTATTTACGCTTTCTCTTCTCCAATCTCCACGAGATAGTTTCCCTCCGTCCCTTTGATAGGCTGCCCAACTTACATCATCTGGGAAGTCTGCACCCCCATTGTATGAATCATAAGGATAAAAATAATCATCAAAGTGTACACCGTCAATATCATAGCGTTTTACAATATCCTTGACTACGGCTGTCGACAAGTCTTGTACTCCTTTTAATGACGGGTCCATCCAATATTGTCCATCTTTTAATTTAACTACCAATGAAGGATTTGTTTTTACAATAGATTTTTCGCCAACCTCTTTGCCTGATAAATGGTGCGCGCGATAAGGGTTTAACCATACATGCAATTCCATACCTCGGTCATGCGCGGCCTCTACCCAAAACGTGAGGGGATCATAATAAGGTTCTGGAGCCTTACCCTGTACACCGGTTAAAAAATACGACCAAGGCTCGACATCGCTTTTGTACATCGCATCTGCCTGCGGTCGGATTTGTAGGATAGCCGCATTAAAATTTAAAGATTTCAATAGGTCTAATAATACGATAGCTTCCTTTTGTTGTGCTTCAGTACTTAGGCCGGGTTTGCTTGGCCAATTAATATTAGCCACGGATGCGATCCATGCTGCTCTAAATTCTTGCATCACCTTTGGTCGGTTTTGGCTATAAGAAAATTGAGTTAAAAGGAACAATGAGAATGAAATCGATAGTATTTTTTTTAACATTATAGTGGGTGTCAAACGTCATCCGATGACGATAATGGTCATCGGATGACGGTAAGTTTTCAGATTTTCGGACTAGTTAACTCCGCCTTTACGATTTGCCTTTGTTTGCGCCGGCCATGTACCTGGTGCACCTGTACGTGGATTGTTCGGCAGAGGAGCTCTTTCGTTCGACATTTTTTCTGGGTCTTCACAAGCCATGTAAACCAAAATCGCAGCTAAAATAGCATTGCTTCTAATCTCGTCAAAAACCATTTTATCGTAGCTATCTCGATTAGTATGCCATGTGTATGTACCGTAATCCCAACTTGTAGAGCTCAAAGAAAAACCAGGAGCTCCAGCTGCTACAAAAGATGCATTATCTGAGCCACCACCACTTGGAGAGCCAGGGAAACTTGTTCTGATTTGGTTTTTAATGGTATCTGGCACCGCTGCTAACCAACGAGGTAAAAAATCTTTGGCTTTAGCAAAACCTTGTCCCGACAAATTTACTACCCTACCTGTACCGTTATCTTGGTTAAATAGTGCTTGTAAGTTGTTTACAATTTCAGGATGATCTTCTACGAACGCTCTTGAACCATTTAATCCTTGTTCTTCACTTCCCCAATGACCTACTAAAATTGTTCTTTTTGGATTTGGATAAAATTTCTTCAAGATGCGCATAGTTTCCATCATCATAATGGTTCCAGAACCATTATCTGTTGCTCCACTTGCAGCATCCCACGAATCGAAGTGTGCAGATAACATTACATATTCATTTGGTTTTTCCTTGCCTTTAATTTCGGCAATGGTATTTAGAGTTGGCACCAGGCCTAATTCCTTAGATTCAGCTACAATTCTTAGTTTTGGTTTTGATCCCGATTCGGCTAAACGATATACCAATCCATAATCTTCAACTGATAAATCTACTGTTGGAACTTTGGCAGTATTTGCACCAAACACTTTATCAACTCCCCAACCTTGCGACCAGTTATTGATAATAATTCCTGCAGCACCCGCATTTTCCAAAGCCAAAGCTAAATTCTTAGCATTCAATCCACTTTTAGCTAAACGATCTCTCCAAGCGGTAGCTGCGGCAGCTTTGTCGGCCTTCATTTTTGCCAACACATCTTTAGTTGCAAATTCTTCCCAGTTCTTATCTGGTCTGCCTGATATTGGATTTAAAGAAATCAGTACCAATTTACCTTTTACATTCGGCAACCATTTCTGGAAAGCTATAGAATCGGCAACCAATGGTAAAACAACAGCCTCAGCATTAATCTGCTTACCGTTTGTTGATGGGCTCCAAGCTAACTGAGTGCCTTCTAATGTTCTTAATCTCGGGCTTGTTAAATCAATATGGGTAACGCCTCGCTCCCAGCCACGCCATTGGCCCCATTGTTCATTTTTTGCAGAGATGCCCCAGGTAGCATATTTGGCAACGGCCCAATCATTTGCTTGTTTCATTTGGGGTGTACCTACTAAACGAGGTCCGATTTTATCTAATAGCTCATGCGCTAATTTTTCGAGTTGTGAGTTTTCATTCGCCTCTTTTACAATTTTATCAATTATAGGGTCTTTACTTTGTGCAAAGGCTACACTGCTGCAAAACATAGCTGCAATGACACCTAGCTTGGCGAAATTGCCAATATTTTGTATTGTCTTCATGATGTTAAATTTAGTTGCGGTGAAAGATAGGTCTTTGTAACTATTTTACCAAGCAAAAGGCTGTGTCTAGAAAATTTGTTACGTTGAAAGAAAAATATTCAACACACACATAAAATTTGCATCATCTACTCACAAGGTGTTTTCGTCTTCTAAAAACATGGATTTGTCTACAATATACGGGTCATTTCTAGCGCTAAATTTTAGTTTACAAACAAGTTGGAAGAAATAAAATAACTTTAAATTATTGAAACTCACATTTTTAATTACTTTTGCGCAAAACAAACGTTCATGAAAAAAACTTTTTACCTAATTATTTTGTTTCTCGCTGTCCAGCCATTTGCATATGGGCAAGCTGTAGATTCAGTAAAGACCAATCGAAAACCAATGTCGCTTCAAGTACTAGTTGGTTCGCAAGGAGTTGGCGCTAATTTTAGATATGTTCTGAATAACACAATTGGCTTCAGAGTGGGTGGAAGCTATGCCCAAGCAGGGGTTAATGACAAGATTAAATTTGATGGTTTTAACTCGAAAAACCGTTTAGCCGGGAAGTTTAACACAATACATGCGCTTGCAGAACTAATGCCCGAAAAATTCTTTAGGGTGGTAGCTGGCGTAGCTTATTTAGCAAATGCCGAAGCTAGTCTTCATTTCGAACCTAAAGACGCTCAAAAATTTGAGGATATTACGTTAACACCTGAAGAAATTGGCGGTCTAGACTTCTTGATGGACTGGGGAACTATTGCACCTTATTTCGGTTTCGGTTTTGGCAAAGGTGTTCCAAAAGGAAAATTCAATGTTAATGTTGATTTAGGTGCTTATTACCTTTCTTCACCAAAGGTTAATGCTGTAGGAACCAAGTTGTTGAGCAACAATGAGCCTAATGCTGTAATTATCCAAAATAACATGAAAGACTACCGCTTTATGCCGGTAGCACAATTAAATTTCAACTTCAAATTCTAATAACGTTCTCAATGAAATTATTTAAAAATATAGCCGCAGCCTTTGCGGTAATTATTGTTCTTTTCGCCGGTTGCAAAAACCCAGCAGAAGATGTGCAAATTATTGTAAATACCGACATTTTTAAGTCACCAACCCTCATCCAGTTTGTGAATGCTAAAAAAGGCGCAGAAGGCCCAAAAAACTTTACAGTAGAAATCAAGGGCGCGAATGCCGACTTGGTGCGTACTTCTACAGGCGGAAAAGTATTCAAGGCAAGCGATGGTTTATTGAACCTTTTACTAGATCGTTCTGCAAGCCCTACACCAACAAACCCAGTTAAATTTACTGTAGTTGCTAGTGCACCAGGTTTTGCTCCTGTTTTTCAGGATGTAGTAATTACCAGCGAAAGTGAGCCAACATTTTATAAAGTAGCTGTAGCAGAATATGCTAACCCAGCAGCAGGTACTGGTACAGTCGTTGACACCAAAGCTATTAGTAATGGTACAACAAATAGTGAGATCACTATTACTACCCCTATCAATGCAACAATGGCTCAAAAAACTGACATTGCTTTATCAACCGGCACTGGTCTTTTAGATGCTTCAGGTGTATCTGTAGGTGGTGGCCAACTCGAAGTTCGAGTTGTATTTGCTGGAACTGCAACTAACGGAACTACTCCTGTTGTACCAGGGGGAAATTTTGCTAGCAATGTAATTGGTGCAAATGGCCAGGTAGTAGCTGGAGGCCTTAATTTTTATCCAGCAGGATCAGTATCTATAGATATGTTTGCGGGCACTAAGGAAGTGAAGAGCTTTACCAAGCCGGTTATTGTAGATATGGAAGTAAATCCTAACATGATTAATCCAACAACCAACCAGGCCATTAAAGAGGGCGAGACCATACCATTGTGGAGCTTAAATGATGAAACTGGCCAATGGAAAAGTGAAGGTAATGCAACATTTGTAAAAAATACAGCTGGCAAATTGGTAGCTAGAATGCCAATTAACCACCTTTCATCTTGGGTGCCTGCTTTTGGCTACGCCGCTGTAGACCCTGCTCCTCAATGTAATACAACCATAATTGTGAATAAGCCTGCAGCTACGGTTTCCGAAACTTTTATTCTTACTGGCATTAGTGGTGGCAGCCCTTTAAATCTGGTTAGATTTGCCGCTGGTGAAACCACAAAAACGGTTACTGTACTTTCAGGAAAATATGCTTCAGGTGCAATCTCTATATCGCCATTCGTTCTGTCTATTGGCACAGCTTCAGCATATGTGAATAATACTTTAACAAGCTCGGTTCTCCCTAGTTTCTGTGGCGTAACTACAACTTTCAACTATGTTGCACCACCTGCAACTAGTGTAATAAATGCAGATGTATACGTAAAGGTAAAATGTAATGGTAAGGACTTACTAACAGGTATAAATGCAATCATTACTATCACTCCTCTTAACGCTTCGCCAGAGGAGGTGAGGGTTTATAATTTAAGACAAGGTAGAGGAAGTGGTCAAATTATAGATGGAGTTACTTACAAAATTGTAGCCTCTATAGACGGTAAGTCGTACACTAACCAATTTACGGCAAGCAAAACTAATTTCCAGTTGCCTTCTACAGGCTCTGAATTTTCTGGAACAGCAGTGTATAATAGTGTTACGAATAGATTAGCTATTGATGCTTTAGTTACCAAAAACTGTGACTAAAACCAAAAAAGAAAAAGCTCTCTAGATCGCAATCTAGAGAGCTTTTCTTGTTTTAACTCTTTTTCATCACCCCTATCTGCTTTCCATCCCAATCGGGGAAAAGCACTTTGTCATTGCTAATACCTAAGTGTTTATCAGCAACCTCGCTAAATACACTTCTAAAATCGGTTGTTACTGCTAAATCTCGGCCATCTTCTAGGTTTTCCTTTGCTAAAGGGTTTACCAGCCCATGAACTAAACCTCCGTTAACACTGTTTCCTAAAATAAAGTTGCAAGATCCGCGACCGTGATCTGTACCCCCAGTACCATTTTGCGCAACTGTTCTACCAAACTCTGTCATGGTCATAACTGTTACATCGTCTTGGTATCTTGCCATATCATTCCAGAATGCCATGATGGAGTTGCTTAAATCGTTCACATTTCTAGCAAATACGCCAGTATCTGTTCCTTGATTAAAGTGTGTATCCCAACCACCTGATTCTGCAAAAGCAACTTCCATGCCTACATCCATTTTAATCAGCTGAGCGATTTGCTTCAGTGAATTACCCAATGCAGTATTTGGATAAACTACATTATTTTCAGGTTTATAATTCTTAACATCTGTTTTTTGCAACATCTTAATCGCGTCAAAACTCTCTTTACCAGTATTTTTTAACAAACCCGATGACGTTTGATCATATAAGTCTTCAAATGTTTTGGAAGCATTATTGGCACTAGTTTGATTACCTCGTACTTGGATGTTAAAATCCGCCAAATTTCTGATGGCAACTGCTGGATTATCCCCATAAAATGATCGAGGTAAGGATGATGTTATACTTACTGCCTGAAATGGAGTGGCAGCGTCGTGCCCTAATAAGCCTACTGCACGATTTAACCAACCGCTTTCTGTACCTTTTTTAAATGGGGTTCCAGATTCCATAAAATCTTGGGCATCAAAATGGGACCTTGTGCTATTTGGCGAACCAATGCCATGTACAATAGCCATTCTCTTTTCTTTAAACATGGGTTCAAATGAAGCCATTGACGGATGTAAGCCAAAGCGGCCGTCTAAATCTACTAATGATTTGACTTTTTGACCATTGGCAGCCGACATAAATAATCCCGGCCTAGCTGCCTTTAAATACTGATCTGTAAATGGTGTAACTGCCATTAGTCCATCCATGGCACCTCGTTGGAAAATACACACCATGATTTTTCTTCTTTTGAACAATCCCAATGGTGTTGTACCTGCGACAGCATCTGCTAAAAAGCCGGGAATACCGCCTAATCCGATGCCAAATAGGGCAAGTCCGCCAGCTTTAATGAAACCTCTTCTTGATGTCATGATAAATTATTTACGTTGAAATTCTGGTGATCCAATAATTACGCCAACCACTTGGGCCAACATCGTGTTATTACCTGCTTTGAGCGGTGTGGTAGTACTATTTAACGCTTTCTTTCCTTTTAATTTCTTAAAATCTGAAGGTTCATCCATTAAATTAGCATCCTCATTCATCATCGTAGCCATTTGCTTTGAAGCTGAATTCTTTTCGGCCGCAGCAGCAACATTCGATTCTAAATTAGGGTCAGTTACCATTGGCTTTAATCGTTCAATAGTAGCATCTAGTTTTCGTTCGGGCATCATTAACTTACTGTAGGTTAGCAATGCTGCTTCGGCACTTTCTGGCTCTCGGTTATGATTTAAGGCCGTCAAATTAAACGTAACGCCCGGAATACGTTGTGCAGCAAGTGCTAAACCAAAGTTCATCCTATTTAAAAGTGAGCCTGTATTAATCCAATACTGCCCGCGATCTGGAAAACCAGTAGGCGCTTGATAGTAATACATTTGCTGCCCCATTTTATTAATCCAAGTATACAATTGATAAGGCTGCTTAACTGTTGCACCTAACCCTCTTACGGCACTTATGGCCAATTCAAATGGAGATTTGGTTTTTTCTCTAAGCGCATTTGCAGACCAAAATTCAGGTGCATTTACCATCGTTGTAATTACCCTTTTAATATCGCCATTTGACGACAAAAAGGTTTTAGCCATTTTATCAATCAAACTTTGGGGAGGATTATCGCTTACGAAACGTATCGCTAGCTTTTTAGAGATAAATTTTGCGGTTGACTGATGGTGTGCAAGCATTTTTAATAAGTTTACGCCTTCTTCATAACCTCCTCCTGCTGGAAATTTTTTACCTAATACTGTTTTCTCTCCGTTATCATGGCGATTCATCGCAAAAAGAAAATCTCCATCGCGGATAAATCCTCGCTTTTGCAAATTTTCACTTCCAATTTTATCCAGCGTATTTTTAATCGCTGCACCATATCCATTATCGCCCATTGGAGCGATAGTCCAACCTGTTAGAATTCGGGCTGCTTGTGTGACATCACTTTGCGTATAGCCTCCATCCACTCCAAGTGTATGCAACTCCATTACCTCACGAGCGTAGTTCTCGTTAAGGCCTGGTTTTTTCTTAGCCTGAAACTGCTGCAATTTAGCCTTGGCTCTTTTCCCTTTTACCTCTCGCATAGGTATAGGTGTCATAGGCACATTCGTTCCCGCACTACTAAAATTATCTAAGTACATCAGCATTGCGGGTGACTTTGCTGTACCTAATAATAGGTTTTCAAATTCACCAAATACCTGAGGTCTAATCACGTCTCTTTCGAAAGCCGGAACATAGGCTGCACATTGATTTTTACTCAATGACACGTTAAAATGGTTAAACCAAAAATCAGTCATAATCTCTCTAAACTGGTTATTGGTATAAATCGCTCTGGTTATTTTTTGATTAATAAATTGACGATAAAGCTCTTGTTGGGGTTTATAGCCCTTATCTTTCATGTAGGATTGTATTGCATCTCTATAACCCTTGCCATTTACCTTATTGACAGAATCTTTATGAATATACCCATCTCTGACTGCAAATCTGATTAATTGGGCATTTCTTGGATAGCTATTTTCTACTTGTGTATTCGTTAAATTAATATCTTCGAATTTACTAAGGGCCATATTCAACTCTGCATCTTCCAAATGCCCTTCCAGTTGCTGTTGCAGCCATTTATCTAGGCCCATTCTAACAACAGATGCCACATCACCAGATTTTGCTCCATAAGTAAAACGACTTAATAAATGGGCCGCAGCTTGCTCGTCTGTTAATCCAGCTTTTTTATAAGGTAGGTTTAAATTAGTATAGCTAACAAAAGACGCTAGCAACAACAACATGCCGAAGCTAGCTAGGCAAATATAAAAGTTGTGAATTCTTCCCTTCATTGTAATTTAGTTATTGGTGGTTCGATTTAACGTTATGACAATTTAAAAAGCAGAAGGATTAATCTGACTTTAACTTTTATATTTTCTTGGCAAAACAAAATAATCATTCCTGTTTGCTGCATAAGTTTAAGATTTTGCTTTCTTGATCACCAAATTAGCTACCTGTTTAAACTGCGTGCTTTCCCATCCAAAGTGATACTTGATATACATCTTAACCGCAGCTGATAATGCCACGAGGCCATTTACTTCCCTGTACATTACCTCGTTTCGGATTAAACATGCGTTGCTAAGTAAGGCATTAATTCTTTTGACCTCATTGTTTTTTAAGTACAGTGCTGCATAAAATTCTTCTAGGTTACTTACCTTCAGCTCTGCTTGTTCAGGGAGATAAAGTAAATTAGCTTTTAGCAACTTAATGATTTTACAAAAATTATCTAATAAGAAGTCGTATCGTGGTTGAGAAGCAAATTGATTGCAGATTATTTTACTACTTCCTATCAACATATAGATCTCGGTTTCACTGATACATGTTGTAAGCTGTAGTTCTTTAAATAGTTTTTTATTCAAAAACTTTAGAGAATCAAAAGCCGCTTCTCGAACATTTACCGTATAAATATGCTGATTTGTAAGTGCGTTTACATTAGCAATGGCAGCTTTTGCATTTTGAGACACAATGCCTAAAGCTTCGAGTTGTATTCCTCCTTTCGTAGGGTTATAATATTTACCGAGCTCAGCAATTTTTGCAATCAAAACATCAAAGCTGGCGAGATTTCTCACGTGTTCATTTTCACAAATCGTCCGCATCATTTTCCTATTTCTATGATTATAATTATTTAATTACCATCAAGTTATAAAATTAAAAATGACAAAAAAGAAGTGTAGAAAAAGTATAATTTAGATTAAAAAAGTATTAAAATGGTTAATGAAAATTACAACCATCAAGTTTAAAATTTTTGACTGGTTAAAGATTAGACGCAAAGGAAAAGAAGCCCGAAGTCGAAGTTTTTCTAAAGAATGCTGCTGCGAGTTAATTAAGATGAATTCCATCTTCCATTAGCAAGCCTTTGTGACCCGTTGCAGTTTCGACTATGTGAATGTATTTATAGCCTTTAGTTAACTGATCATAAACCTGATCGACCAACTTAATAGAAACGTCGGGCGCATGAAAGCAAACACTATCTTGTAGGCACAGGATTTTATGTTTACCAAAGGACATGAAATCATATAAGTAACCTTTATCCTGAAGTTCAATAACTCTTTTTGTAATGAGATTGTTCATTTTTTTAATTTTGGCCAAAGATGATTTCATAATAAAGTTTTAAAAAGGTAAATATTTATTAGAACGAGGTAACTACATTAACAAAGAGCAACTTACAATAGTTTTAATTTTGTTTTAAAATTTTTAAGTTTTACATTTTGCATACTCCATAAGGAAATTGCCACACAAATTAAACACATAAGTTGTAACGAATTAGACAACATAGTCGTCTTACTATATAAAGTAGAATGATGAATACTCGCCATATATTATTTATGATCTTGACTGCTATTGGACTAGCGGCATGCAAGAAAGAACAACTCCCATTACCAGAAAAACCCAACGTGGAGCTACCAGATTCTCCAACGATTAGCTATAAAGAATTAAATAGAAAATTAAAAGCATCTGATGTGAGCCCGATGAACCTAGATGTTAATGATGATGGCGTAATTGATTATTCTTATTTTCTTCAATATGCTGTTATGTCTGGGACTGTTCGTTTATACGCAGGTGTAAATCCTGTATTTGGTAGTTCGACCGCTGCTGGCGAGCAAAATGACGAGGAGTTTTTAAACATGGGGCACCTCCATAGTTTTACAGTAACAATGCCTATTCAAAGTACCTTAACCTGGACACAGGAACATTCAATCTTAGGTATCAGATATGAGGATCCCAATGGAGGGAACAGGACTTATGCAGGCCAATGGGGCAACGGACAGCCAACTATCATGTCTGCTCGTTTATCGGTAAACGGGAAAACGCATTACGGCTGGATTAGGCTTAAATTTGACAAGGTCACCGAAGAACTAATTCTCATTGATGCGGCATGGAATACAATTACGGATCAAGCAATAAAAGCCGGCGCAAAGTAACTAATCGTCGTAGTCATCCTTTGTCCACACATCTGCAAACTCTTCGGGATGTCGTTTAAACTGCGCATGTACATAGGGACACAATGGAATAACTTTCAGTTGCTTTTTACGCGCATAACTGACCATTGCATTCAGCAAAATCTTTGCTAAACCTTTCCCTTCGGCCTTTGGATTAACTTCCGTGTGGTAAACAATTAAATTTTCATTGTCCACAGCGACAACCATTTCAGCGAGCTTTTCTCCGTCTTCTTCGAGCAAAAAAGCACCCCTGTTAAGTTGATTTAATACTAATTCTGGATCATTCATCATACATTATTTCTTTGCTAGTACATTTACCGCTACATCGTCTTTATTCAAGGTAGCGAAATCTATTAATTTTTTCTTCAACTCTGCAATAAGTTGTTCTTTTCCTTTTTTGGTATAGATATTTGTATTTTCATTAGGGTCGTTCTTAAGATCATAGAGTTCCCAGAAATTTTGTTCCCCATAAAACCTAATTAGCTTGTAGCGATCTGTACGGATACCAAAATGTTTCATCACACTATGCTCGCCAGGGTATTCATAATAGTGATAATATACTGCATCTCTAAACTGCGCTGCGGGGTTGCTAAATAAATGATCGAAAGATTTACCCTGCATAGCGGCTGGCACAGGCAGACCAGCGAGCTGTAAAAATGTTGGTGCAAAATCTACATTTGACACCAATTGATTCATCACGGTACCTGGCTTAACAACACCTGGATAGCGAACTATAAATGGGGCATGCATCGACTCTTCGTACATGAAACGTTTATCAAACCAGCCATGTTCGCCCATATAAAAACCTTGGTCTGAGGTATAGATTACAATGGTATTATCTGATAGATTATGTTGATCCAAATACGTTAAAACCCTTCCAATATTTCGATCTAATGAGCTAGTCGTACTTAGATAATCACTCATATATCTTTGATATTTCCATTCGGTTAAAGCATCGCCAGTTGGTTTTAATTTTAAGAAATCATTTTCTATTTTATCGTAATAAGTATTCCATGCTTTACGTTGTGTTGGATTCATTCTTGTGGTAAACATCGTTGCTGTATTTAGCTTATCTGTGGTATCACTTTTCATTTTCAGATCATAGCCAAGCTTCATGGTACCAGCGATATTTAAATCTTGCGCTTTTGCCGCAATGCGACCATTGTATTTATCATAAAAGTTTTTAGGTAGCTTAAATTTCATGGTATCAAATTTACCAAGATCCTGTATGTCTGGCATCCAAGTTCGGTGGGGGGCTTTCTGGCCTATCACTATGCAAAAAGGTCTTTCCGTATCACGCTTGTCGAGCCAAGCCAACGCAATATCAGTAGTAACATCTGTGCAATAACCATCAACCTTACTAGTATCACCATTCATACTGATCACCGTTGGATTATAATATTGACCTTGACCCGGCAATATATTCCAGTAATCAAATCCTTGAGGATATGATTTTAAGTGCCACTTGCCAACCCATCCAGTTTGTACGCCAGCATCTTTCATCCGCCGTGGAAAAACATCCTGAGCAGCGTCAAATACATCACGATTATCTTTTAGCCCATTCATGTGGCTATACTTACCTGTTAACAGAGCAGCTCTGCTAGGTGCACATATAGAATTATTTACAAACGCATTTTTAAAAACAGCGCCTTCTTTCGCAATTCGGTCTATATTTGGAGTCGCACCATATTTTGCGCCATAAGCACCAATTGTAGACAAAGCATGGTCATCAGAAATAATCACAATGATGTTAGGTCGCTTTGTTGTTTGCGCAGTAGCAATAAAAAAAATAAATAGGAAAAAGATAAATAGGCTTGTATGTTTCATCACGGCAGTTTATAGTATAAATATAGAAAACAACCAATGATATTGAAACTAAGTATATCATTTTATCTAGTAGAAATAACGCGAGATCTTTTATAAAAAATATGTTTACTGTTCTCACATACGTTACATTTATAATGCCTCACTTTAAAAAAGAATAAGAACTTGAATATCCTATGGGATTTAATTCGCTCTTTTAGCTCTCCTTTCCCACAAGCTGAACATTTTTGATAGTACTTTTGCGCTTTCCCTAAATCTATTGATGTATTGTCCATCGTTATTAAATATGTCCTGTTAATTTTTAATTAAAACCTATTAAAATTATAACTGCAAATTAATTAATTACAATAATAAACTTAAAATACACCTAAATAGAATCGATAAAATACCTTAAAAAGTCGATGAAGCTATCTAATTTTATAACTTGCATTGCTACAGAAGTTAACCAAGAATGAAAAGAATTTTACCAACAATTGTCATTGCTCAATTCTTCTGTACTTCTTTGTGGTTTGCGGGTAATGCAGTGATGGGAGACATTGCTTTGCAGTTTAAATTATCAGCTAGCTATTTGGCCTATTTAACAAACTGTGTACAGGCTGGCTTTATCATTGGGACTTTACTTTTCGCAATCTTGAGTATTGCCGACCGCTTTTCTCCTGTTAAAATTTTCTTTATTTGCGCAAGTATTGCTGCAGGGATTAATCTTCTTATTTCGCTAGATGGAATAAGCTTATCAGTTCTATTTATATGCAGATTTTTAACAGGTTTCTTCTTAGCTGGAATTTATCCAATAGGGATGAAAATTGCCGCAGATCATTTTGAGAAAGGCCTTGGCAGATCATTGGGTTTTCTGGTGGGGGCATTGGTATTGGGAACTGCACTCCCTCATTTTCTGAAAAGTGGGTTTGCCCATCTTCCGTGGAAATATGTAATTTTCTCAACTTCCGCACTGTCCTTATTTGGGGGTTTATTATTATTGTTATGGGTACAAGATGGCCCCTATAGAAAAGCTGGAAAACAATTAAAATTAGGCGCCTTTATTCAAAGCTTTAAAAACCGGGACTTTAGGTCGGCGGCATTTGGCTACTTCGGTCACATGTGGGAATTATATACGTTTTGGGTTTTTGTTCCAGTTATACTAGTTAACTATAACGATTACTACAATACGCAGTTGAACGTACCCCTGACGTCCTTTTTTATTATTGTTGTTGGAAGTCTTTCTTGTGTGCTAAGTGGCTTACTGGCAAACAAATTTGGCACGAAAAACCTGGCGACTTTAGCATTGACGGTTTCCGGCATTTGCTGTCTCATTTCTCCTTTTTTCTTACTCCATGACTCGACAACAGTCTTCATCATCTTTCTGCTTATATGGAGCATGGCAGTGATTGCCGATTCACCATTATTTTCAACTTTAGTTGCACAAAATGTTGCTGCGGATCTGAAAGGATCTTCGCTAACCATCGTAAACTGTATTGGCTTTGCGATTACCATCATCAGCATCCAGCTAATGAACATGGTTTTAACGAAGGAAAACATTGCATATATCTTTGTAATATTAGCTATTGGGCCAATTTTAGGCCTATATGCCTTAGTTAAAAATTACAATTGAGCACTAAAGAAACATTTTTTTCGTTATCACTAAATAAAAAATTATTTTGCATAAAAAATAGCTAGCATATGAAATGTCCTTCTTGTAATGAAACCCTTTTAATGACTGAAAAACGTGGAGTTGAAATTGATTATTGTCCAAATTGCCGTGGAATTTGGTTAGATCGAGGTGAACTAGATAAAATTATGGACAACACTGCTGACCATTATTCAAAAAAAGATAATTACGAAAAGGATTATAAAAGTTACGAATACAACCAACATGGAAGCAGTCATCATCCACATCGCAAAAAGAAGTCGTTTTTAAATGATTTCTTTGACTTTTAATAAATAACAGCCTAATTCAAGACTTTGTAGGTTAATTTGATTTTTTAGCAAAGAACAAGCCAAGTAGCACTAAAACAACACCAGCAAAGGTGTATAGGCTAATGGTTTCATTGGCTAATAATGCTGCGATGATAAACCCAAATAACGGGCAAAGGAATAACCATAATCCAGCCCTTACTGCATTTGTTTTCAATAACCAGAGCCATAGCTGTACTGCTCCAATAGAAACAGGTATGGCTAACCAAAGAACTGAACTCCAAAATTTTAAATTGAAGTTGTTAAGAGAGGCGTCATAAAAATAAAAAACAAATGGCAATAACAACAAACCGCCAATACAGGTTTGCCACCCATTAATAGTAAGTAGATTTAAATTTCCCCATTTTTTAGCCGAAAAATAAATAGCAGCTAATGCATAAGAAAGCATGCTGGCGAATAGAATGATCAAACCCCAAGCGGTTACTTTAGCTGTGGTAAACAACGGCCATGCGGCACAAATTACACCCAAAGTACAAATAACAAGCGCCAAAATGATTTTTGGCGTTAATTTTTTATTTAGCAGGAATACAGAGAAAAAGCTAATCAAAACTGGGTTTATAGCTACAGACAGTGCGCCAATGCCTGCAGTTACTTCTTGCATGGCAACAATATATAAACCAAGGTAAATGCTAACGTTTAATGCGCCGTAAATACCAACTTGTATCCATTCTTTCCCTTTGGGAAGTTCGTTTTTTTGTATTACATGCGAAATAAACAACATAATTGCTGCGGCTAGACCAAACCTCACTGTAGCGATTACCATCGGTTGAGCAACCATTAAGCCAATCTTTGTAGCGGTTGATGCTGATGCCCAAAAAATCGCGAAAGTTAAGCCGGCTAAAAACCAACTATATTGCTTGTTAAACATTTTGCAATAATAAGGTATTCGGCAATAATTAAGCCTATCAAAATTTCATGTGCTGTATCCTAACAGCATTTAATATCGCTAAAAATGCCACTCCTACATCGGCTATTACCGCCTCCCACAAATTTGCTACGCCAAATGCGCCGAAAGTAAGTACAAGAACCTTTACGCCCATTGCCAAAGCGATGTTTTGCCAAACAATATTCCTAGTCAACTTGCCAATTTTTAACGCGGTCACAATTTTAGCAACTTGATCATTTTGGATAACAATGTCGGCAGTTTCGATGGCCGCGTCACTTCCTAATCCGCCCATTGCTATGCCTGCATCTGCAAGTGCCAATACCGGGGCATCATTTATGCCATCGCCTACAAAAGCAACTGTTCTTCCTTGTTGTTTTAAGGCAGTAATTTTCTCGACTTTCCCTTCAGGCAACAGGCCTCCGAAAGCATCTGTTATGCCGATCTTACGAGCGGTTTCATTAACTACCCCTTGCTTATCACCTGAAAGCATCACTGTTTTTATGTTTAAAGCATGCAACTGCTTTATAACCTCAGCAACGTTTTCTTTCAACTCATCAGCAATCGTGATGTATCCTATATATTTTCGGTCGACTGCTACAACGACCATTGTATCAGCACTGACATCGATCTCTTGAGGATATTCGATTTCATATTTCGTTAGTAATTTACTGTTCCCTACTAGTACCTGTTTACCTTCGAAAGTACCGCTTAGGCCGTGGCCTGCAATCTCTTCCACATTGGTGAATTTACCTTCTTCGGCTATCGCTCCGGCATATCCAATAATGGCTTGTGCTACAGGATGAGTGGAATTACTTTCTAACAAGGCTGCTAGTTTCAGCATTTCCTTTTCATCAAAATTGGCAGTTACAATCTTTTGGACTTTAAAAACTCCTTTAGTTAAAGTTCCTGTTTTATCCATTACAACCGTATCAATTTTGGTCATTACATCTAAGAAATTTCCACCTTTAAATAATATGCCATTTTTGGAGGCAAGGCCAATTCCGCCAAAGTAACCAAGCGGGATAGAAACGACCAGGGCACAAGGACAACTGATCACCAAAAACACTAATGCTCGGTAAAGCCAATCGTTAAAAACATAAACATCGACCACAAAATAAGGAACCAAAACAAGTGCCAATGCCATACAAAACACAATGGGCGTATAAACCTTTGCGAAGCTTGAGATAAAGAGCTGTGTTTGGGACTTTCGGGAAGAAGCATCTTGCACCATTTCTAAGATCTTACTCAGTTTACTATCATTAAAAAGCGCTGTTACTTTTATTTCGATTACATTGTTAAGATTAATCATTCCGGCAAAAACCATTTCACCTTCATATTTACTGTCGGGTTTGCTTTCCCCAGTTAATGCAGCAGTGTTAAATGAGCCTTTTTCGGAAATTAATTCACCATCAAGTCCAACTCGTTCCCCGGGCTTTACTTGGATGACATCTAATAGATTTACATCCTTTGCATGGATCTTGACACTCTGTCCGCCGCGAACTACTGTTACCTCATCCGGCCTAATATCGAGCAAGGCTTTAATACTTGCTTTAGCTCGATCAACGGCTGAATCTTGGAACCACTCGCCAATGGTATAAAATACCATTACAGCTACCCCTTCGGCATATTCACCGATATAAAATGCGCCTAAGGTGGCTACACTCATCAGTACGAATTCGTTAAAGAAATCACCTCTTTTTATTTTACGAAATGCTAAACCAAGAACACCCCATCCTGCTAATAAATAGGCTATTGCATTTATGGCTAAAGAGAGCCAATTTGGAAGTTTAATCTTAAACCCATAATCTAACACAAGTATCGTTATTAAAATAAATAAGCTTATTAGTAAGCCGATGTGCCGTTGCCATTGGGGTGAGTTATTAATTTTGTGTTGATGCTCTTCAGCGTGGTCATGATCTTCTTTTGGCTTGTTATGTTCTTCGGTACTGCAGCAATCCTTCATATATTTTAAATTTATATTCAAATATAGCTACGGATTCAATGCAATCGTATTGCAAATGTTCTTTTAGCAAACAGGGAGCGTTGTTTGTCACGCTCCCTGTTTTATTGATATTGTTTATTAACCTGGTCGTTATTGCGAGGCTTTTAGCATAGTGCTTTAAGATTGCTTCGTGCCTCACAATGACGAAATAGCCAAATCAATTATAATTTGGATTTTGAGTCATCTGAGGATTTGACAGTAATTCAGCTTGGGGAATTGGCCAAACCATATCTCGATTTGCCTTTGCCGACCTTACTTCTACATTTACAGGCTCATTGGTATTAGGATTTATCGCACCTAATACTTGGCCATTCATTACTTGCTCAAATATACCCCATCTTCTGATGTCGTAATAACGTACTCCTTCAAATGCCAATTCAATTCTACGTTCGCGGCGCACCAGTTCACGGAGTTTTGCTTGAGTGTTATACTCTGCTGTATTTACATTAGGCATGGTAGCTCTATTTCTAATCTCGTTAATATACTTTACTACATCTGGATTATTATAATCGCCCAATTCAATTAACGACTCAACGTAGTTTAACAATACTTCTGCGTAGCGCATAATCATAAAATCAAGTGTTCTAGTTCCTGTTTTATCTTTCGGATCTAAGTATTTATTTACCCAGAATCCTGTTGAAGTTGAGTTTTGCTCACCTAACTTATCCAAACCAGAGTTTTCAAATGGCTTTAACACCACACCTGTGTACGTTGTTCCAGGTAAAATAATAGAGGCAAGCATTCTTGGATCTCTGTTGTTTTTATAGTTAGGATCTTTTGTATAAATCGCTAATGAATCTGGCCCAAGTTCTTGAAGGGTTTTACCTTGTTTAGTTTCATAAGCATTTACCATAGAAGCTGTTGGCGAAATAACGGTTTTACCACCGGTTCCTTGTGGTGCAAAGGTAGTCCACTGACCACCGCTACCGGTAATTTCTCTAAAAAAGATCCGCTCGTCATTTACCTCACCTACGTATAGGAATAGATCTGCGTAACTGTTTTTCAATGTGGTGCTTTTACGGAGCGAATACAAGTTCATATCAATAATCTTTTTAGCAGCAGTTTTTGCTAGCTCATAATCCTTATGATACAAAGCAAGTTTAGAAATAAGCCCCCAACAAGTTGCTGCCGAAAATCGTTTAAGATCAACGTTTATGGTATACTTAGCAGGCAGGTTATTCGCACTTTCGGTAAGCTCTGCAATGATAAAATCATACACTTGCTTTTCGGTATTTCTAGGCAAGGCGCTTTCGGCAGGTGTTACCGATTGTTTCATGATGGTTATTGGGCCAAAAAACATGAACAATTCCATGTGATAGTAAGCCCTTAAAGCCCTTGCTTCATATTTGTATTGCGTTTTCAAAGCGACATTGGGCATGTATGCTCTATCCATGTTCTCTAAAAATCGATTAGCTCTTCTAATATCAAGATAATCATCATTCCATATCATTGTTCCAACGCCCCAATTAGAACCCTGTATACCTTTTACATACGATTCATAATCTCCCCTTAAGCTTTGTCTAGCAACGGCATTATCGCTCATTGCATCTAAAAACATCAACTGTCTTCCCGACGAACCATCAGGGATACCAGCATAAACGGAATTGAGTGCATTAGTTACATCTGCTTCTGTATTCCACCATGACTCATCGTCAACATTGGTTGGATGATCGTGTGTTAAGTATTTTTCGCAACCTGCAAATAGGATTAAAGCTAATGTGCAGATTAAATAATATATCTTCTTCATTTTATTTAAAATTTAACGTTAAGACCAAATGTGTAAAGTTTCACCAATCCGTAAGTCCATTGATAACCACGGCTTTCTGGATCGGTAATCTTCACATCGGTAATGGTAAATGGATTTTGAGCGTTGAAGTACAATCTTACGCCAGAAACACCAATCTTTTTTACGAAAGAATTATGTACATTATACCCTAGCTGAATATATTTAACCCTCAAGAACGCGGCATTCTGAAACCAGAAGTCTGAAGACAGTTTATTATTTGCGGGAGCTGTTGACAATCGTGGGAAACGTGCATCTGTGCGTCCGGTTGTCCAATAGTTATCAGCATAGTATGTTGTAGGTACTCCACCATCTGCGCTGAAATCTAATGGCAATGCAAACATGCCATATAAAACAGCGTCATTATCTCCTACCCCTTGAAACAAGCTTTCGATATCAAAATTTTTATAGGCTAATCTTAAGTTTGCAAAATAAGTAAGCTTTGGAACAGGGTTACCAATAGCACCTTGATCGCCAATCCCTATTACCTTATCTCCATCTAGGTCTAGGTATTTAATATCGCCGGGTTTAGCGTTTGGCAATACTGGAATAAGCGGACTACCGTTTGCATCAAAATCTGAAGTTTGCAACAAACCAGCTGTTTTATATCCGAAAATACTATTAATCGGACTTCCTACTTTAGTGATGGTAGTTGCAGTTACAATATCGCCGCCTTGCAACTTCAGGATTTTGTTTTCGTTATAAGAAACGCCTGGTCTAAATGAAATGCTGAAGTCTTGTCCTATGTTTTCATTAAAGTTTAACGAGGCTTCCCATCCTTTGTTCGATAGTTGACCAGCATTTACTGGGACATTTGCTTCAAATCCGCCTATCATTGGTAATGATGGGAATAGAATGATGTCTTTTGTTTGTTTGTCGTAATAATCGAAAGTGAATTCTACCTTATTATTTTTGAAGAGACCAAGATCCAATCCAATATCAAGCATGTTTACTGACTCCCAAGTGATATTGGGATTTCCGTAGGTTGTTTCAACACCACTTGATGCATTGATCAACGTTTGGTATTTGTAAAGACCAATATTGTCATTTCCTAGCTTTCCATAAGATGCTCTTAACTTTAAGTTGTTGACGAGTTTAGATCCTTTTAAAAAACTTTCATTATGTACATTCCATCCCAAGGCAACAGAAGGGAAAATACCAAACTTATTATCTGGTCCGAAACGGGAAGACCCATCCGTACGTACGGTACTTTCTAGTAGATATTTATCTCTATAGGCATAATTTAATTTTGCATAGGCTGATACCATCGAGAATACATCCCAAGCACCACTATTATCTTCTTCCTGAGAATATCCAGCTAAGGCAAATATTCTATGATCTTTTATATTTAAAGTATAATCAGCTGTTAAGCCCGCATAATAATAGGTTGAACGTGCCATGGTTGTTGTTCTTTGTAAGCCCCATGTTCTCAACAGATTTCCAGTAAAATAATCAAAGTGGTTAAAATTATCTCTTGTATCACGCGTTACGTCGCTATTTAACCTAAAGCTAAACTGGCCTCTCAAATTAAAGCCCTTCATGATTTCCCATTTCGGCTGAATATTAATACCCGTTTGACCAAACTCAAATGCCCTTTTACCGCCAACTTCGGTATAAGCTAATGGGTTTACGATATCCACAAATTGTCCATAAAAAGTACGGCCGTTCTTTTCTGGGAATTTAGGGATAATTGTTGGTGGTACCCGGTACATATCCTCTAAAATCCTGTTTCCAGTATTTCCAGATGCACTAAGCCTATTTGGTTGTTGGGTGTCTCTTTTAATAGCAAGTAAATCTAAATTCACCTGAAATTTGTCGCTAAGAGAGAACGTTGTATTTGCTCTGATGTTAAAGCGTTTCATGTGATTTAATGGAATGATACCTTTTTGATACGTATAGTTGGCTGTTAAAGCAAACCTTGCTACACTGCTACCCCCACTAATTGACAGTGAACTGCTCGAAATCGGAGCTGCATCATCTATTAACAGATCAAGCCAGCTTGTATTCGCAAATGCAAGATCCGGATTGGCTACGGGATCCATCCCGTTCTTCGTATTATCTATCTGTTCTTGCGAAAAAGGAAGCTTATTTGTTGGGTTGGCATTAAAGCTAGCCTCATTGTACATCTTCATATAAGTTGGTGCGTCAACTGTTGCGGGCAAGGCCGAGGCTTGCTGAACGCCATAATACCCATCGTATGTTACGGAAACCTTCCCCGCTACTCCCCTTTTTGTGGTAATTACGATAACACCGTTTGCTCCTCTTGAGCCATAACTTGCTGCTGCAGCAGCATCTTTTAATACCGTTACACTCTCTACTGTTACCGGATCGATATGGTTCATATCCATTGGAACCCCATCAACAAGCACTAGCGGCTCTGAGTTTCCCAACGTACTAATTCCCCTAATTTTGATGGCTGCCGCATCACCTCCTGGTAAACCCGAAGCTTGGGTAACGTTGATACCGGTTACTCCACCTTGTAAGGATTGAGAAAGCGTCGTAATGGGCTTACCTTCGATATTTGATTTTACGTTAAGGGTAGCCAATGAACTAGCAATATGTTTTTTCTGCTGTTCGTTCAATCCTACTACAATAACTTGATTTAAAGAGGCGACATTTTCTTTTAATGAAACACTTAGGCCTTTTTCTGTTTTTAATACCGTGTATTCATAGCTCAGGAAGCTCATCATTGAAAACACCAGTACATCATTTTTATTTGCTTGAATACTAAAATAGCCATCAGAATCGGTTGTGGTTCCAATTGTCGACCCTTTGATTCGAATACTTACACCAGGTATTGCGCCGGGAGGTTCATTGGCATCATATACGCGACCCCGTACCGTTAGCAAAGTGTCTTTTTGAGCTCTTGCAACTGGTGTTTTTGGAGTTGCTACGATCACAATTTGCCTTCCCGAAATGCCATAGGTTAAGCCGCTGCCTTGCAAGGCTTTGTCTAAGATTTCTTTGATTGTTTTATTATTCAGTTTAAGGGTTAGCTCTTCGTATTTATTTAATTTAATGAAATCGTCTTTGTAGATAATTAAATAGTCGCTTTGCTTCTGTATTTGTTTGAACAATTCAGGAAGATTCCCTTTTACCAGATCAATATTCATCCGAACTTGGGAATAAGTATTGTTGGCATAAGAAGTCATTATTCCCATCCATAATAAAACCACTGTTAGTTTCATCGTTCGTATTATTTTAGTTTTGAGTCGTGATATGTGTACATGGGAATCATATACATAAATATTTTTCATATTTTTGTTATTGAGTTAAATAATAGCTTTTTAAGTTGTTGTTTGGAGGAGGTGTTGGCGCATCTCCTTTTTTTATATTTAGTCAGGCTTCCTTACTTCCAACCTCCTTTCTGTGCTGTTGTACAAGTATGGGGTACCATAACATAAGATGTCTAGTACATCATCTGCACTCTTTTGAAAGTCAAGTCTACCTGTAAATTTTTCTTGGCTAAGGTCTAAGCCAGCAGTACTGATTTCGATATTATAATATTTCGCAACGCGTTGAGCGATTACGTCTAAAGATTCACTAGCGACATTCACATATCCTTCCTTCCATGATTTAAATTCTTCTGTTTTCACTGCTAGGATCGACAGTTCCTTATTTTGAGGGTTGAAGTTAATCCGTTCACCAGGCACAAGTGTTCTTTCAATCTTATTTAACCAGTTTCCGGTTGAGAAAGCTATGCTTCCATTTACTAACACGGCATAGTTTTCTTTACTGTCTTTATTAGAGCTTACATAAAACTCAGTACCTAGCACTTTAATGTCAAGGTTCTTAGCACGCACAAAAAATGGCCATTCCTTGTTATGTGTAACGTCAAAATAAGCTTCCCCTTCTAAGTAAACCTCTCTTTTACTTTTTGTAAAAGTAACAGGGTATATTAGCTTAGACCCCGAATTAAGCCACACTTTTGTGCCATCAGGCAAATTAATTGCCGACCTGTTTCCATCGCCTACAACCAATGTATTAAAATCGTTCGCGGTGATAATATTCTCTTCCTCGTTCGAGAAATCGGCGGTATCAAGATTTTGTTTAGTAGATACATTTGCCTTGCCTATGTTTTTTTTGTTGATGTTCTGTGCGGCAAAATCAAGAAGTTTATGTGTGCTAGTATTTCGCTCATACTGCCACATACCTACACCGAAGCCCATGATAAGAATGGCCGCGACCTGAAGATATCGCTTCCAACTTATCTTACGTTCGGTATGAATGGTACTATTTTCGATTCTAGACCATAGTTCGAGTGCTTCGAGAGGCGGCAGTTTTTCGTTGCCGACAGATTTCACGGTAGCTTTTAAAGCCTCGGCAAGTTCCTTTTCACTCGTAGAGATTAGGCCTTCTTTTTCTTTCGGATTTTCATCCGACAAGAAATCTTCAGCCTTATAGTTGTTGTTTGAATTCATTTATCTATTCTAATATTTCATCAGAGAAGATAAAGTTGCTTTTATAGACTATTTATTTTGTTTTTTTTTACGCGAGTATTTTATAGACGTGATCAACAACCATTCGTTCTCTAAGTTGTTTGATACCTCGATAAACGAGGGTGCGGCAAGTTTCAAGAGAAATATCCATTAATACGGCAATCTCTTCGTAAGCCAATTCAGAATTAAACCTTAAATACACCGCTTCTTTTTGCCTAGTGGGCAATAGCGCTAGTTGTTTGCGAAGTTTGGTAAGCAATATCACTTGCTCTTCATCATCAATAATTTGGTCTTCTATGCTGCAAGAAAGTAGAAAAGGAGTTTCAAAAATGTGGTTCTCTTCTTTAGCTTTCTTTTTAAGCACCAAGTATATCTTCCTTTTAAGTGCGGTAAAAAGATATGATTTAACGTTTACCTCGCGAGAAAGAGTTTTACGGTATTTATAAAGATCCACGAACAGATCATGAATACTATCTTTTACTATTTCTACGTCGTCGGTATACCTTAAACCAAAAGCATACAGCACGTCCACAAAGTTGTTATATAAAGTGTTAAGTGCTTTATCATCATCATCTATAAATGAAACCCATAAATCTTTATATACTACATTCATGATGGTGATCCAATGACCTTTTTTGTTACAGGCAAATCAATATTAAACAAAATAATTTGAAATACTATTCAAAATTTATACATGTCAAAACTACAAAGTTTATGTAACAGACACGCTATAGTTTATATTAAGATCCTGTTAACTTTACTAGATCAACATTATACTTGGCTTAACATTTGGTTATATTTTAAACGTCGGCAAGCTAACTGAAGCTTGTCGACGTTAGCTTATTTCTTACTTAGATCTTTGACTCTGATATTTCTGAACTGCAAGGGAGATCCATGTCCCAAAAAGCCAATATGGCCGCTATCACGTAATAGTCCTGGATGTTTTTTCCCATCAATGGCACCATTTTTTCTAGCCTCGGTAATGTCTCCATCCAAAATAGTCGTTCCATTTAAAATCACTTTAATCTTAGGGCCTTTTACAATCACTTCCTCGTAATTCCACTCGCCAACTGGTTTTAAAAAACCTCTTTTGGCCGCAATCGTTCCATAAACTGAACCATGATATTGGTATTCATGAAGGCTCTTATAAATTGGTGCATCATTGTCTAAAATCTGCAATTCCATCCCTTCGTAAGCTGCGTCTCCTTTTAGTGGCGCCCTAATGCCGAGCCCGTTATTAGCTCCAGGTGTAAGCTGAAATTCGAAACGGAAAATAAAGTCGCTAAATTCTTCTTTGGTAAACAAGTTACCTCCAGAGCCTTTTCCTGGCCTTGGGCGAATGGCAATCGTACCATCTTCGATAATGTAATCGGTTGTATTTCCTGTCCAGTTATGCATATTAGTGCCATCAAACAGTACTTTATAGCCTTCTTTTTGTTCTTGTTCGCTTAATTGGAATGGCTTTACACGAGGGATTTCTCTAATGTAGATATCGCGATAAGTTACTGGAGAACCGTGTGCTTGTAATTCAATTTGTTCTTCGGCAAAAATAGGCAAGTTTCTGTCCCAGTAGTTTTCGAGTATTACATTATCGGTTACAAGCACGCCATTCAAGTAAACCGTAACACGGTCGCCTTTCATTAAAATACGGAAGCTATTCCACTCATCTAATTTATTATCGGCTACTTTTAGTGGCTTACTTTCATTTACCTGATTATTGTATAAGCCTCCAGAGCCAACTTGAGCGCCTACTTTAGTGCGGGCATTGTCCCAAATTTGAACTTGAGGCGTACCACGAAGATAGATACCGGCATCACCTTCCCCTTTTTTATCGTCTACGATTTTCCAGTCCACCAACATCTCAAAATCGCCATATTGCTTAATGGTTGCGATATTATTCCCTTTGCTAGCAAAATGCAATTCTCCGTTGATCACTTTCCAGCTTTCTACCATTTCGGCATCTGCTTTAAGTTGCGCTGCGTTTAATGCAGCTGGCTCCATTTTCGATCTTTTTATTGGATTGCCTACTAAGCCTTTCCAACCTGTTAAGTCTTTACCATTAAAAATCGACACAAAGCCTTCCTCAGCGCCCATATCGGCAAGGTATTTTCGCATCGCTTCTTTTTGATACTCGCTATCGCTGCCTTTAATTACTTGAATGGTTTTGTTTAGCAGGTCTTTAATGATTGTTCCATTGTATTTTCCGGCCAAAGTAATTGTCATTACTGTATTTGCTGCTGTTTGCGCTAAGTCGGCATCGTTTAAATAGTTGCCTGCAAAAATAATTGCATTGATTATTTTAGCCTGCTCTAAACCTTTTAAAATTTGTTGCTTTAACTGTACTGTTGGAGCGAGCGCCATTGCATTTCGGTACATCAGCAACTTCTGCTCAGGCGTATTTGCTGTAGTTCTCGTAATCCGCAGATAACCAGTCAAGGCCTGTTTAAGATAGCTTTGATTGTTAGTTTTGCGAGCAATATTAATCAGCTCATCAGCTGCGCTGGCATTACTCCAGGCAGCTAAAGCGCCTAACGCGGCTTGCTTGGTCAATTCGTTTCCAGTTTCGAAAGCATTCCGCACTGCTGCTAAAGATTTTACATCGCCAATACTGCCTAGTATTTTATAAAAAAGTGGCTTTTTTTCGGTGGTTGATGATTCCATTTGTTGAAGAACAGCCGCCTCAGAACCTTTTGAATCTTTAACCGCCGCAATGATTGCATCTTGCAGGTGGACAAGTGCAGTTTGATCTGAAGTTTCATTTACCAATTCGAATAACTTCGGTAAATTTTGTTGGGTAACGGTCTGTTTTAAAGCAGCGAATGCAGCCTTTCTTACACTGTCGTTCTTATTATTAAGCAATGCAAGAATGGTGTTTAACTGATCATTTGCCGCGCGAGCTGCTAGTACACTTAGTAGGGCTACTTGTACTTCAGGTTTTGCTTTCGGAATAAAAGCGGATACCTTCTCGGTAATGCCATCGCCTTTCATTCTCAAAATGACTTGTGTTACCACATTGATATCAGCTTCGTTGCCCTTAGCCATTACTTTAAACAAATCGGCTAAAACACGATCCTCTCCAATTTTAGCAGCTGCTTGTATTGCTGCTAGTTTAACTGATGGATTTTTATGTTTAAAAAATTTAACAACCCTCGGTAAAACTGAAGCCTTCTTACTTTCACCCAGCATGCCAATAATGGCAACTTGTGTAAGTGTATCTGCTTTATTGATTTGCTTAGCCCACAGATTTGCAGTTTCGTCTGTTAAGCTTGGAAGTGCAAATTGGATTGCCGCAGCACGATACTGAAATTGCGGGTCATTTAAGGCCGCTAATAGATAGGTATTACCCTCAGTAGCGCTCACTTCGTTAAGTAATTTTAAGGCTGCTGTACGAATGTGAACTTGATTGGTAGCTTTAACTTGTTCCAGTAATTGTTTAGCAATTTTACCGGCTGCAGGCTGATGACCGGTTTGCGCTAGGTTTTGCGCATACAATAAATAAGCCGCAACCGCATTGGTATTGTCATAAGCGAAGCCATTCTTTGTTGCCGCTGCCGACAAAATATTCTCAGCGCTAGGATCGGCAATATTTGCCAAGGCAAATAAACCAACCTTAGTAAGTGCTTCTTGATTACTTCCTCTTACTAACGTGGCTATTGCTTGAGCAGCCTCTTGTAACTTTGTATGTCCCAAGGCCTCAATTACCGAAAGTTGCGCTTTTGTATTGTTAGCTTTAGCCAGAGCTGCTAACAAGGTTGCTTTTGAGGCTGAACTGTTAATTTTAACCAACGCTCTGGCTGCTGGATCTGCAAGCTCATTATTCGTTAAATAACCAGTTAAGTACGAAATGGCGTCATCTCTACCTACTAGTTCTAGTTGACTAATGATAAATGCTTTATTTTGTGAATCGGATAATTTATCCAAAGCCTTACCATAAGCACTTACGCTCATTTTACGTAAGTTTTCTTGTCCTTGTTGACTTACATAAGCTGTAAAGCCATCAATTGCATATTCGAGCAAGGCGTTGTTGCCTTTTCCTGGAGCCGTTAAGCCGCTAATCAAGGTTACATATCCATCTTCACCCATGGCACTAATGTCGAGCATATTCGCTTTTAATTGCTTTGCATCTTTGGCAGGCAATTGCGCAAGTAAATCAGCGATACGCGTAGTTAGGGTACGTTGGTCATTCTTATCCTGGGCAAATGCAAATCCTTGTAAGCAAATTACAGCCAGCATAATTAATATTATCTTCTTTATCATTTCTTTTCTGGTTAGATGGTAAAAGGGGCACGCATTACCGGATTAATTAATCTATTTGCCGCTTCGTCGCCAATAAACTCTTGCTTAACTGGGTCGAACTTCAACGAGCGTCCCAAGCGCAAAGCGACTAAGCCAATATTGACGATATTACAAGAACGATGTCCATTTTCTTCGTTCAAAGCAAATTTCTGTCTCGTTTTAACCGACTCTACGAAATCAGTAAGTTGTGGAGCAGGTTCAGGGAAAGCAGCCAGTTTCCGATCTAAGTCGGGAATATCCGATTTAAAACCTGGATATAATTTGCCTTTTGGACCTTCAATGTATGGAACATTGGTGTCTTTTCCTTCGCCATCGAGTATAATCTGGCAACCATCGGCATAAGTGTAGGTAATACGACGCCAAGTGCCTACAGCATCTGGATGTTGTTGTGGTGCGTCAATCTCTACCGAAACAGGACTAGTATCGTCCTTACCTAAGAAATACTGGATAGGATCTATGTAATGCTGGCCCATATCACTTAATCCACCGCCATCATAATCCCAATACCCTCTAAATGTTTGATGAACGCGATGCTCACTATACGGTTTATAGGGAGCTGGCCCTAACCATGCGTTATAATCTAATTCTGGAGGCACAGGTTGTACTGGTAGATTATCTTTGCCTACCCAATAGAACTTCCAATCGTAGCCCGTGTGCTTGCTTACAGTTACCTTTAAAGGCCAGCCAAGCAATCCACTGTCGACTAATTTTTTAATGGGTTTAACAGTAGTTCCCATCCCATAAAAAGTATCTTTAAAGCGGAACCAAGTATTTAAGCGAAACATTCTTCCATTTTGCTTTACGGCTTCCATTACCCGTTTACCCTCGCCGATGGTATGTGTCATTGGTTTTTCGCACCAAACATCTTTACCTGCGTTGGCTGCATCAACCGCCATAATTCCATGCCAGTGCGGAGGTGTTGCAATATGTACAATATCTACTTCTGGCAACTTAATGAGCTCGCGATAATCGCTAAAGGTCTTAACTCCTTTATCCAACAGTGGTAATGATTTTGCAATATGACGTGTATCAACATCGCATATCGCAACTACTTGAGTACCATCATAGGCAAAATGGCCACGACCCATGCTTCCAACGCCAATAACGGCCTTGGTTAATCGATCGCTAGGTGCAATAAAGCCACTGCCTCCGAGCACATAACGTGGTACAATCGTAAATGCTGCCGCAGCAACAGTTGCTTTTTTAATAAACTCTCTTCTTGTGTTTGGTTCTTTAGGTTTCATTGTTTGATTTAAAATCTAATTTATTTCAATTTGCATGTTTTGCGTTCGGTCAAATACGCTTTTCACTTTGCCTTTATAGGCAAAGCGAAAAAGATTGATTTTATAGACTAATTTTTTTAAGAATTTAATATTCGTTGCATCCAGCACAGAGTCCTTTCACCATCAATTGTGTTTCAATGGCTTTATATGCAGATGGCAATTGAACTTCAGGAATATGGGTTTTAGGCAAGCAATGAGTCTCCTTGCACTTTGTGCAATAAAAGTGAATATGTAAATCGTGATGTCCATCTATGTCACAGCCTGACTGGCACATCGCAAATTTGGTAATCCCACTACCATCCTCAATTCGATGTACAAGACCATGCTCTTCAAAAGTTCTGATGGTACGGTATAAGGTTACCCGGTCGGTTTTATGCATTCCCAGCTCTAAATCTGTTAAGCTAAGCGCAGCTGATTGCTTTAATAAAAAGTCAAGAACAACTAAGCGCATTGCTGTAGGAGAAATATTTTTTTCTTGGAGCTTAATTTCTAAATCCTTCATGGTATAAAGATAGTAATTTGTTTACCCTAATAGGACTGAGGAGAACGTATTTGAGGTGTATCTATACACTATTCATCCTTCGGTCATCCTAGGGTCATCCTTCGGTTATCCTAGGGTGTGAAAGGTTTATTAGCAGTCACATCACGGTAGCATATCCTAATGTCCACGCACAACAAAATTGTGGTGGGATCAGTAATCGAATATTTACCTAACTGAGCACCTATACCCAAGCAAAAAGCCCTAACTTTAAAACGTTAGGGCTTTTTTATGCCCCCGTTAATCTATTCCAAGTTATGACTAAACGCCTACCAATCATCGTCTTACTTTTCTTACTAACTTTTTATAGCAGTGCCCAAACCTTCACTGTAAAGTCTATTTTAAGTTACCCATTCCCTTCTGAACTCACCGCAGCATCCAAAGGATCGAAAATTGCCTGGGCAATGAATGAGCAAGGTAAACGAAATATATATGTAGCCGAAGGCCCTAATTTTAAGCCTATTAAAATAACAGACTATACTTATGATGAAGGACAAGAACTTACCAGTCTAGCTATTTCTGATGATGGAAAATGGATTGTTTTCGTTCGAGGTGGTGATCATGGTTCGAGAGAAGGTACTAACCCTGTAAATGCAGCGTCGCTACCAATGGCACCTAAGGTACAGATCATGACTATCCCTTTTTCTGGCGGAAAAATAAATGTAATCGGTGAAGGTGATAATCCTATTATTTCCCCAAATAGCAACCAACTTATCTTTACGAGAAGTGGGCAAATTATGTCGAGCCCAATTGATGGTTCAACACCTGCTAAAAACTTGTTTTATGCGAAGGGGTCTAATGGTTCGGTAAGTTGGAGCCCAGATGGTTCAAAGATTGCCTTTGTTTCAAGTAGGGATGATCATTCTTTTATTGGTATTTACAGTAATCCAGAAACGCCGATTCAGTGGCTTTTACCGTCTTTCTCGAGAGATAATTCACCTCGTTGGAGCCCAGATGGATCAGAAATTGCGTTTATTAGAAATCCTGGTAATGGGGGTACTCCTGATTCTATTTTAAGTAGAAAGCACATTCCTTGGGCTATATGGCGTGTAAATATCCATATTGGGGTAGGCAAGCAAATTTGGAAAGCACCGGAGACGCTACAGGGGTCTATCCCATCGGTAGCGGGTGGTGCAAATTTATTATGGGCAACCAACAAGCTGATTTTTACCTCTTATGAAGACGGGTGGCCACATCTTTATTCAATTAATACGGATGGTTCACAGCAAACTTTGTTAACGCCTGGCCCTTTTATGGTAGAACATGTAAAGCTTAGTCCAGATAAAAAGTCCCTAATCTTTAGCGCAAATACGGGAAGAGAAAAGGATGATATTGATCGCAAACATCTATACAAAGTGTCGATTTACAAGGCAGATATGCAAGCTATAACGACAGGAAAGGGTTTAGAAACGCTTCCAGTTGTCACAGGCGATCAGTTAAATATAGCTTATTTAAGCGCCACGGCCCAGCAACCTGTTTTACCAGCTATATTTAACGAGCAAACAAAACAAAGTCAATTACTCTGTGCAAATCTAATTCCTGAAGACTTTCCTGCTAAGCAATTAGTAACACCCACTCACGTCACTTTTAAAGCAGCAGACGGTGTTACTGTATATGGACAATTATTCACGCCTACAGATGGGCCGAGAAAAAAACCGGCGATTGTTTATGTACATGGTGGGCCACAAAGACAAATGTTGTTAGGCTGGAATCATATGGATTACTATTCGATTGATTACGCATTAAATCAATACCTGGTGAGTCTGGGCTACACTGTTCTATCAGTAAATTATAGACTTGGCATTGGTTATGGATACGAATTTCATAAACCATTAGCTGCTGGAGCACAAGGGGCTTCAGAATACCTAGATATTAAGGCTGCTGGCGAGTGGCTGGCCAAAGATTCTCATGTCGATCCCAAAAGAATAGGCATTTATGGTGGCTCTTATGGAGGATATTTGGTGGCACTCGCGCTTGGAAAAGACTCTAAGCTGTTTGCGGCCGGAGTTGACATCCATGGGGTAAACAGCCGATTTAACTCTCCAAGCGAAAGAAGTGAAGTTGCACCTGATGCTAAATTAGCGGCAGAAAGAGTGGTAATATCTTCCCCAACTACTTATTTAAACACCTGGACTTCTCCTACATTGTTAATCCATGCGGATGATGATAGGAATGTTCCTTTTAGCCAAAGTGTGGACTTGGCAAGGCGATTTGAAAACAAGAAGTTTGATTTCGAATATTTAGCAATTCCTGATGACACCCATCATTGGATGAAGTTTTCTAATGCAGTTAAGGTAAGCGAAGCTACTGCAAATTTTCTGCACCGAAAGCTGAGTGTAAAGAAGGATTAAACTTTCTTTGGAGGAAGGTTAAAGGCTACTGCCTCATGCTCAAAATGGCCATTGTGTGAACCATCACAAAAAGGCTTATTTTTCGATAGACCACAACGGCAAATTGACAAAACTGTTCTACCCTCTAATCCATAGGCATTCCCGTTCCTATCAACGATTTCGAAATCGCCTTCTATCTTTACTGAACCGTTGTTGTTAATTGTAAGTTTTGTTGTAGCCATTGTTTGTTTATTTAAAGCAAAACTAGGCTAATAGAATCAAAGTGTTCAAATTCATTTCAATTTAGAACCATTCTCACTGACGAATTGACTTACGAACTTATCGAGGTTCTTCTATCCTTTAGCAACATTAAAATTCGCTCTTTGAAAGTTGCATCTGCAAATGTGTTTGCCAGCTCGATACCTTTTGCAAATTCCATGAAACTCTGAGGGTGATTTTCTCTTTTTCCAGTCTTTACATTAATCGGAATAAAGCGCGTCCACATGATTGCTTTCACAGCACTTTGCGCAGCATCTAACATTTGTAATTCAACCAATAGATATTGCTCACTTGCTTTGATAAGCGAGCTCTTTATACAGATCGGTTCATTGTACTTAGCCGGTTTAAGATAATTAATTTCATGGCTTCCAACCACCCAGCCTATTCCTTGCTGGTAATAAGTAGACAAGTCCATTTGATAATGATCTCTTAAGTGGTCTTCTCTTGCATTTAAAAAATAATCGAGATAACGGGCATTGTTTAGATGACCAAATAAATCGCAATCGCTAAAGCGAATGGTGTGAAAAGATTGAGGTTCCTTGTTCATAATTATATAGACCAATTGGTCTTTTAGTTTTATTTCTTATAGGTCTTGATATGCATTTTAAGGTAAGTAAGCAGATCATTCAAATGTTTTGGATCATCGTTTAACCGACTCATCATCATCCCTCCCTCAATAACCGAGAAAATTAAGTTTGCTTCTGATTTTGCGTCGACTTTCTTACGGAATTCTTTGTTAGAAATACCTTTATTGATAATATAGGTTAATGAATCGAGCATCTTGGTTAAAGCAGCCGCGGCCCTTTCTTTTAAAGCCGGAAAATTAAAGTCCGAATCAATTGCGGTGTTTAACAAAGGGCAACCGCCTTCTAATATGGGATCAAGACTGTAGTTATAATAAAAATTAAAAATTGCTACTAGCTTATCATTTGCCGAAATCTCTTTCTTAATTCTTTCTGCTAAAGCAGACATCAATCGCTCGTTTGCATAATCGAAAGCCATTAAGGCAATTTCTTCCTTGCTGTCAAAATTCCCATATACCCCGCCTTTTGCCAGGCCAGTAGCTTCTAGAATATCACTCATGGAGGTTGCAGCAAAACCCTTTTTATTAAAAATAGGCGCTGCTTTTTCGATAATGAATTGCTTGGTTTGTTCAGCTTTTGATAACACGATTCAAATATAGACCATTCGGTCTAAAATTCAAAATCTAATTTGACTAGATCCTAATAACCCATGCTATTATTTATCGGTTTCGGTGCTGCAGAAAGATCAATCCAAAAGCCATTTACGATTGCGTAAACTGGCTTTCTATTTTTGCTTAAAATGAAATTAGCTGGCCCGGTTACCTGAAGTTCATTTGATAATTCTTTATTCACTAAATTCAACGTTTTATATGGTATAGGTCCAACCGGCGATTCTAAACCTCTCCATTTAACAAACAAATAACCCTTTTTAATAAGTCTATGTTCTTTAGAGGGTGTTAATTTATTCCATTTTCTTTCAGACATTGTTTTTACTTTACCGTAATTAAGCGCTAATGCGTCAGCATTAATTTCTTGGTAACCATAAGCACTATCAAGTCCTCTAGTCTTGGCAACTACACCTTGAAAATTCATTGTTAAAAAATCCGCACTAATGCGTTGGTTTCTATTTATCCCGAAGTCCACTTTTTCAATTTGCCCATTTATTGGCACACTTACTTTACGAATAATAATATCGTACAGGTTTCTGTTGTTATTAGGAAGCCCCCAATAAGTACTTGTCTCTTCATTTAAGTATGATTGCGTTGCAATCGCACCTAACGCAGTTAACAAAGCATGAAAATTAACCTGTCTAATAAACTGCTTGTCCGGGTCATTTTGATAGCCCCCTGATTCGATTAAGATCGTAGAAATTCCCATACCTTGAAAGGTATCACCAAAGCAAGTAGAGTCATGCGTATCATTGTATTTGGCAACTTGTGCTGGAATTTTCGTTTGAATGGCATTGTTAACTGAAACAATCAACTGAACGGCCTTTGTCCTCACCGGATTCATGTCTTTTGCAGTGTTATAGGCTGGTGCCAAAAAAGAGATGGTTGCGGGATTTTTGGTGTTTTTGCCAGCAGCGTACAAAGTACTTTGATCATGCAAATTGAAGCCAAAATCTGGCTTTAACCGGCTGGCAATTTCCATTAAAGCTTTTGCTTCTGGTGTAGCCAAGTTCTTAGCGTCTCTATTTAAATCAATATTCATGCTATTACGCCTTGTCCAAATTTGCGCTCCATCGGGATTTAGCATTGGCACAAAATGCAATTCAAGCTGGCTAAGTAATTTATTCCTTAGCGGATTAAACTTGTCATCAACCGATAAAAAATTGAACAAATCGAATAAAGCCATGGTTGCAGTAGCTTCATCGCCATGCATTTGCGACCACAACAACACTTTTGTTTTACCTTTCCCCGCTATTAGATGATGAATACTTCGTTGATCAACTGATTTTCCTATAAGCTCATTAACCAGGAGGTTAGATTTTACATGTTTCTCTATTAAAGGCAACAAATCGCTATGTTTAAACAATCGGCTTTTAATAGAAGCTTCTTTGTATTGGCTATAGTTTTGCCAAACGAGTTCAATTTCACTTAGATCTTGCTGGGCATAACCACTAATTGAAGCAAATAAAAAAGAAAGAAGTATATATATTTTCAGTTTCATATCTACTATTTAAAATAAATTTAGCTACGATTCCTTCTGTAAGACATAAGCAATCATACTTATCCTAATCTCAAATCCCAATTTTTCATAGAGTTTAACTGCACCTACATTATCATTTCTAACATGGAGAAATGGAATTTGTGATTTAACTAAAATCCTCTTGATTTGCTCGCGTAACAGGCGATAAGCATATCCATTCCCTAAATGAGCTGGATGTGTACAAACAGCACTAATTTCGATGTAAGGTTCAGGATGAAAACGATGGCCCGCCATTGAAACTAATTTTTGACCGTCAAACACTCCAGTATAATTCCCTAAATCAATTGTTCTGGATTTAAAAGGTCCCGGCTGGGTTAATTTAACAAGTTCAATCATTTCTTCCACATGTTCATCATGAAGATCATCAAATTTACCCATTACTTCTTCTGGCGCATGAGCATGGCTGTAAACCATCTGAAACATATCAATTTGCGTAAGCAACTTCCAGCCCTCTGGGATTTGATAAGCCGTTGGGGTAAATACAACGAAAGTACTCTCGGGTTCACTTATATCATGAAGCATGGCTAAATTGGCGACTGAATTGTCTTTTAGTCCGGCAAAAGGGGCAACATCTTCGATATAATAGTTTACGTCATCATTTCCTTTAGCATAGGTTTGATGTGCAGTGCATAAAGCATGGTAAATTGGATTATCTAAAATGTGTGTCATCATTGTAATTATTAGGCAGCTAAAGATATTTAAAAATATTGTTTAATCATTTTCAGTCACTCAATCGTAGACACGCGTAACTAACACGTTCATCCCTAAAAAACTACGTTCCTGTACTTTATCTTTTTTCTTAAGTTTAGTTTTTGTTGCTTTGTTGAGAAGCAAATATGAAACCCGTTCAGCAAATAGCTCTTTATTGGAAATGCCAACTTGTTGGATGGTCTATTGCTGCACTATATTGGACATTTCAAGGTTGGTTCTATGGAAACTTCAGATGGGATATAGCTTTGGTTCAATTTGTTTCAGACTTAATCATTTATATATCGATTACTCACGCCTATCGCACTTTTTCAAGATCAAATCATTGGCATCATCTTTCGCTAAATAATTTAATTAGTAGAATGCTAATTGCCATACCCATAATGGCTGTCTTATACACTGCAGTTACCTTATTAAAACTTTACTTTGTTCGCTACTTCTTTCTAACTCATCAGGATCAAACTTTTGTAGACTTCTTCCGCCTGAATGCTTTAGAGATTTTTATTGCGGGTGTTCGCCTAATGTCTATTTGGCTCTTAGCCTATCATCTATATCATTATGCTAGAAGAGAAATAAACTTGTCTGTCGAAAATACTAAACTAGCATTAAATTTTAAACAAGCTCAACTTGATAAGCTTTCCTCACAATTAAACCCTCATTTTTTATTTAATTCACTTAACACCATCAAATCATCCATCTATTCAAATCCCAACCTAGCTAGAAGAGGCATTGATCTGTTAAGCGAGCTATTGCGAAATAGTCTTTACAATGGCAATAATATATTAATTGGCTTAGATGAGGAATTAGGTTTGGTTAAGGACTATTTAGAACTCGAAAAGCTAAGAATGGAAGAACGTTTAAACTATAAATTGGACATCGATGGCCCTACCTCCACCATGATGATACCTCGCATGTCTATCCAAACTTTAGTAGAAAATGCAGTAAAGCACGGTGTGTCGTTACAAAAAGATGGGGGTGAAATTGAAATAGCAGTAAAGCAAAACAATGATTTGCTAAACATTAGTGTAAGGAATATCGGCAGACTTAACATCGATGGTGATCATTTGGGCATCGGCTTACGAAATCTGAAAGAAAGGCTCCAAATAAGTTATCAAGGCAGTGCTAGTTTCAAAATATATGAAGACGAACAACGCGTTTGTGCAGAAATCGACATACCAATAGCACGAATATGATCAGAGCATTAATTATTGATGATGAGCGAGGTTCGAGATCGGAACTGCTTAGGATGTTGAAGGACTATCCGCAAATTATTGTATTAGGCGAGGCCGCCAATGCAGATGAAGCAGAAGCGCTTATCAGCCTGTTAAAGCCAGACCTCATTTTTCTTGACATCCAAATGCCGGGTCGGTCTGGATTTGAGCTATTGGAAACTTTAGAGCATGTTCCGAAAGTAATTTTTGTTACGGCATACGATCACTATGCCATTAAGGCCTTTGAGGTAAGCGCAATGGATTACCTGATGAAACCTATTCGGGAAGAGCGCTTTAAGCAGGCGATCGATCAATACCTGACAAAAATTAATGAGCAGGGCCAGTCTTCGGTCTTTATCAAGAACAGAGGGAATTATTACCTGGTTAAATGGAAAGATGTTCACTTAATCGAATCAGAAGAAAACTATGCAAGGCTGCATTTTGGAAAAGAACGGGTGCTGCTAAAGAGTTCATTAAACAAATTGGAGGAGAATCCAGACTGTTCAAGATTCTTCAGGGCAAGCCGAGGACAATTATTTAACCTTGACTATATCAATAACGTGCAAAAAGATGATGAAGGAATGTATGTAGAACTAAATACTGGAGATCAAATTAGGATTTCTGCGCGACAAGCAATCAAATTCAAAGCGCTCAGGAAAACATAAAGTCTATCACAAATTAGCAACAAATAACTAACAAACATAATAATATCACATGAACTTAAGAAGCTTAGGTCTAGCCTTGCTATGCCTTTTGTACAGCCTTGAAATAGCTGCACAACAAAAATTAACACTACCAGATACTGCAAATTACATTGTAGAGGATAGTGTAATGATTAACACTGATTATGGAATTACCCTTTCTGCGGTTGTAGTTAGAAAAAAGAACGTTCAGGGAAAATTGCCAACCGCCCTATTCTACTTTGTTTATGCAAATACCAATAGAAGTCTAATGGAGGCTAAATATGCTGCCGACCAAGGCTATGTTGGCATTGTAGTAGATTCGCGAGGCAAGAGACTAAGTCCAAATTTGCCCGAGCCCTATGAACATGAAACAAAAGATGTAAATGCTGCGATAAACTGGATTATTAAGCAACCATGGAGCGATGGGCGAGTTGGAATGTATGGCGGTAGTTATTCTGGTTTTGCTCAATGGGCGGCTACCAAAAATCTTCATCCTGCACTCAAAACTATTGTGCCTTATGTGGCCGCAATTCCAGGTTTAGGCTTACCTATGGAGAACAACGTTTTTTTAATGGCAAACTATCAATGGGCATTTTATGTAACAAACAATAAATATACTGATGATGTCGTGAACAACGACAATGCACGCTGGCGTAAGATGCGCGGTAATTGGTGGGAAAGCGGTGCGGCTTTTAACAAAATTGACAGCATTGATGGAACACCAAACCCCTGGTTACAGAAATGGCTAAGTCACCCAACTTACGACGCATACTGGCAATCGATGGTGCCCTACAAAGAAGACTTTAAAAAAATCAATATCCCAGTGCTTAGCATTACCGGCTATTATGATGACGGCCAGATTTCGGCATTAGAATATTTACGTGAGCACTATAAATACAATCCTGGTGCCGAGCATTATTTAATTATCGGCCCATACGATCATTTTGGCGCTCAAAATGGCGGTGTTGCAAAATTAAGAGGTTACAAGGTAGATTCTTCCGCACTCATTAACACTCGTGAAATTACTTTTCAATGGATGAACTATATCTTTAAAGGAGGACAAAAACCTGAACTTATTAAGGATAAGATAAATTTCGAAGTAATGGGCGCAAATAAGTGGAAACATGCACCCTCGCTTAAAAAGATGGAAGACCGAACAATCAAATATTACTTAGATAGTGCAAATGGGGCTCTTTTACTGTCGGACCGAAAACCAACTAAAGAGGTATTCATTTTTCAATCAGTTGATCTTGCGGATAGAAATTTCACAAATAACAACTATTATCCCGATCCTATTGTTAGGACCGAAATTGACAGAACGAATGGGTTGTTTTTTATGACTGCCCCTTTTGAAAAAACGGTTTCTGTATCTGGTGCTTTACAAGGTGAGCTAAGGGCAATTATCAATAAAAAAGACATGGATGTTGGCTTGGTATTATATGAAGTTAGCCCTGCTGGCGAATATTTTCAGCTTTCGTACTTCCTCGGTCGTGCAAGTTATGCCAAGGATATGAGTCAACGCAAATTACTTACGCCAGGTAAGCTTGAAACGATTCCATTTCATCGGTCGAGAGTATTTAGTAAACAGCTACAAAAAGGAAGCAGGTTGTTGCTTGTATTAAATATCGACAAAAATCCCTTTGCGCAAATTAATTACGGAACGGGAAAAGATGTAAGTACGGAAACCATTAAAGATGCTGGAAAGCCACTAGCTATTAAATGGTTAACCGGGAGCTTTATTGAACTTGGCATTTCAGATTTAGAATAAGTGCTTTTAGCTAAGCACTATGCTAAATTTCGTTAGCTCGTTTTCCGTATTTAATGAAAATTCAAATCCATGATTTAGCAAAATCTCTCTCACCAACGTTAGTCCAATACCCTGCCCGTCTTTTTTTGTGCTAAAAAACGGACTGAATAATTGTTCTGCATGTCCTTTCGCTATTCCCATTCCGTTGTCGGTGATAACCAACTGATGCTGAATTGGGTCTAGTGTTATGACAATCAATCCCTGCAGTTTGATAGCTTCCATGGCATTTTTCACAATGTTGATTAGTGCTTGTTCCAATAGTTGCGCATCTGCTTGAATGTAATAAGGTTCATTTGGCAAAACCAATTCAATCTTAACTTGCTTCTCTTTGGCAGAAAAAAGCATTAGCTCAGACAGAGATTTTAAGAGACTTACCAAATCAATTTGCTTTTTATTGGCTTCTGGAAGTTTTACCAAATCCGCAAAATTGCGCATAAAGATATTTAGGTTTTGGTTTCTATCGATCGCTACTTGCAATGCATTATTCAATAGTTGATCATTTGCTATTGGGTCATTTTGTTGATGTGTCAATACTGAGCTCATGATAGAATTTACCGGGCCTACAGTATTGTTAACTTCGTGGGCCATCATTCGAATTACTTTGCTATAGACATTCTTCTCAGCTTCAAAAATTTCGGCAGTTACTTCTGCTATCATCATAAAAATACGTTCAAAACCGCGGTCTATGAACTTAGATTTTTGCACTTTATAAGAACGCAATCCACCTATCCTAATAATCTTTGTGCCTCCTATTTGCAGTGATTTTAACTGTTCTAAAAGATCTGGGGAAGCATTAATTATATCTTTTGCTTTCGGATTAATTTGCTTTACTTCACCATCATAGTCTAAAATAACAATCCCTGTCGGTGAAGTTTGGATCAACTTCTCAAGGAAAAAATGTTGTTCCTGTTGTTTCGTGCGTTCTGTCCTTAGCTCATCTATCATCCGGTTATAAACATCAACCAGTTCATCAACTTCTTTTTGACCAGTTGCCAAAAACTTAACGTTAAAATCTTGGTCTTTGATGGCATTAACTCCTTGCTTTAGGTAAACAAGAGGATTGATAAGCCTTTTATACAAGCTCAAAGAAATAATGATAGAAACAAGGATAACAGCCTCAGCTAAAATGAATAGCAGCTTATGAGATTCAAAAATAAAATAACTCATCACTAGGCAAACCAAGTGAAGCGCTACCATGAAGATGATATATTTAGTCTTCAGTTTCATTAAAAGGGATTTGATACTTTTCGAGCCTGCGGTATAGTGCATTTCTTGTAATGCCTAATGATGCCGCAGCTTTGGTAATCCTATTCTTATGAAAATTCATTGCTTGTTTTACCATTTCAGCTTCCATCTGGTCGAGTGTAATAGTACCAACCCCAGGTAATTTAATATGATTGTTTTTTAAAGGTGAAAGATGTATTTGTCCTTGAAAGTCATCAATACTCAACTCATCTTTGTCGCTTATAAGTACAGTACGCTCTACTAGATTTTTAAGCTGTCTAATATTTCCTGGCAATGGCAATTGTTGCAACCATCGCATTGCCGAAGGCGCTACAGCTAATTTTGGCCGACCATAAATTTCTTTAAGGTTGTTTATGAAGAAATTCACAAGCAACGGAATATCGCTCTTGCGTTCATGTAACGCCGGCAAATGAATAGTAATAAGATTGATCCTATACAATAAATCTTCCCTAAAGTTACCCATTTGAACCATCTCGTTTAAGTTTTTATTTGTAGCACACACCACTCTTGCATCAACCGTCTTTGTTCTGCTACTTCCTAAAACCTCATAAGTTCTATCTTGTAAAACTCTAAGTAATTTAACTTGGCTACTTGCTTCGAGATCCCCTATTTCGTCTAAAAATATAGTTCCCTTATGCGCCATCTCAAAACGCCCCATCCTATCGAAACGTGCATCTGTAAATGCACCACGAACATGTCCGAACATCTCACTTTCAAATAGAGAGGTAGAAATGCCCCCTAAATTTACTTTGACAAAGGGTTTTCCGCTCCTAGTACTGTTTTCGTGAATTGCCTCTGCAATTAATTCTTTCCCGGTACCACTTTCGCCGGTAATAAGCACAGATGCATTAGTAGCTGCAACTCTTCCAATAACTTCTAAGATGTTTAATAGGCTAACATCTTCTCCAATAATTTGCTTGAATTGATACTTTTTATCGAGTTCTCTTCTAGTTTTCGTACTGCTATTTTTATTGCCATTTAATTGTAGTAAAGTGGCGATCGACTGCAGCACATAATCGTTATTCCAAGGCTTGTGTATAAAATCGTTCGCGCCTAATTTCATACCTTTTACAGCTAGGTCTATGCTAGCCCAACCAGTAATTAAAATGATTGGCAAAACGCTATCGTAAGCTCTAAGCTGTTTGAGCAAGCTCATCCCTTCATCACCAGAAGTTTCTATGGAAAAATTTAGGTCCAGCATAACAAGTTCAGGCTTTTGAGTTTGTACTTGCTCAAAAGCCTGAATAGCATTGCTCGCTGTAATCACATCATTTCCAGCCCCTTTTAACAAAAGCGTTAGTGAGGTTCGTACAGCGATATCGTCATCAACAATTAGGATCATATACAAAGTTAAGATAAGTATTATTCTTCATGCAATGCAATAGCTGGGTGAATACCTGCAGCTTGCCTACCTGGATACAAAGCACAGGCGAAAACTAGTAGATAGATAAACACAACGGCAAGAAGCATTGCAATTATATAAACGCTTGGCGGCACATCGAAAACACCGAGCAGCGGGAACTGAACGGCAAAGAAACAGCCCACTGCCAGTGATAAAGTTGCCAAGATCATAGCTTCCAGTACAAGTTGATAAGATACATTATGCCCACTTGCACCTATCGCCCTCCGCAAACCGATTTCACCTTTACGTTTATTAATATTGTACCACAGCACACCAAACAAACCTAAAGCGACATTTATAATCAAAAAACCCGCAATAATGATGAAAATAACCATCGGAATTACCGTAACTTCATTTTTTTCGTCTCTCATCTCGCTTAAATGTTCAATTCCAATAGTCGAATTCTTAAAGGTGCTAGTCATAAATTTGTATAGCTCGCTTTCGAAAGTGGCATCCGCATCGGCACTTACTTTAATTAAAATATTTCCTGTATATTTTAAATACCCTGTGTCCAATCGGTTAAACATAGCACTGCCAGCTGGCCAATAATCTCCATTTGTTTTAACGTCTTGTACAACGCCAATAATTTTCATTTTGTTCTTATCGTCGTAGTCGCCAATTAATTGACCTACAGCACTACCCTTTCCAAATATGGCGGTCTGCAAGGTTTCGTTGATTACCACACTTTTATTTTTTCCAACCTCATCTTCAGCGTTGAACCATCTACCGGCTTTCAAGTTTACATTCCATACTTTGTCATAATCCTCACCAACTGTATAAAAATTAACTCGATCAAACTTTTTTCCGTTTTGATGTACCCCAGTACTCATATTGCTATTTGAGTATGGAAAATTTCCGCTTGCATAGGTTACTTCTTCTATCTGCGGCATCGCTTTGAGCGAATTTCTCAGGTTACGGTAAAATGTCTGCAACGAATCGTTGTTCTTGGTAAGGTTTCCATTGTCATAATTGATGGCCCAAACGCGTTCATATTCAAACCCCAAAGGTTTGGTATAGTTCTGATAATAAAAGGTTAGGAAAGAAAAAACCGCAAAGATGACTAAAAACGAAACAAGGATTTCGGATAAAAACAGGAAGTTTTGCTTCCGTTTATTCCATATTAATTTAAATAAATGTTTTAACATGATAATTTCTTTTTAGGTTATTGTGCTTTTAAAGCTTTAACTACATTTAATTTAGACATGCGCCATGCAGGATATACACCAGATATTAATCCGAAAAACAAACAAGCGATGAAGCTGTACAACAGCACTGTAAAATTCATTTTTAGGCGAACATTATCAATAATCTCCAGATCATTGATAAAATAAATAACAACCACAGAAAGAGACAGTCCGATAATTCCACCTAAAAAGGTTAAGATCATATTCTCCACAATGAATTGATAGATTAAAGTTTTGGAGGATGCACCAAAGGCTTTTCTTACCCCTATTTCGGATGATCGCTCTAAAATGCGAGTGATGTTAATGTTAACCAGGTTGATGGTGGGCAATAACAAGAAGATGAGTACAAAAATACCAAGCACGCTCACTACTATTGACATACCAGAATTTTTTCCATCTCCGGCAATTCTCCTTGTCATACTGGTAAAAAATGGATCAGCATGACTGTATACTTTATCAAATTCTTTACTAGGCAATGGAATTTTCGTCATCATTTGGGCAAACTCTTTTCTCAATTTTGGAACATCGGCCTTTGTTTTCGCTAGCAGAACGGCATTAAAACCGCCCATTAATTCAGGCTTATTGTAATTATCTTTGGCTACGGTATAAGGCAAATACATATCGCCAGCAAGACCATAGAGCGTTTTTGGAACATTATCTACCACGCCAATAACGCGATAGTTCACATTATTTGCAGAAATATAATTACCAACTACCTTTTGCTCATCTCCGAAATAAGCTTCTTTAGTTGCTAGAGAAATAACTGCAACATATTCTGCATTGTCAATTTGCTGCTGCGTATAAGGCTTCCCTTCTAAAAAATTATATTCCAACACTTTCCAATAATCCGCATTGGTGTGCTTGTACCCTATTACAATTTTTTTATTATTCACATAAGCATTGGATGACCTCGAATTAGAGGAAATGGCCATCATTTCAACATTTTTAAGACGCGAAACATAGTGGTCTAAAAAATAAAAAGAAACATCAGACCTATTTAGCCAACCTTCTTTGGAGTTCGACATTTCCATCGTGGTCACATATAAAGACCTTTCTCTTTTATAGTCTGGATAATCTGGGCTAATCACTTTATCGAGAAAGGCCATAGCAACCATTAATATAGTTAATGTAAAACTGATCCCGAATAAACTGATAAACGTGAAGAATTTTCTTCGTTTCAATACCGCAATGGCGATTTTAAAATAATTTTTTAACATGAGCTGCTTATTGAACTTGTGAACCATCAAATAGACGAACCAATCGATGTGTTTTGTTCGCCATGTTTTCATCGTGGGTAACCATTACAATGGTAGTCCCTTCATTTTTATTTAAGTTGATCAGGATTTCCATAACTTCATTGCCCATCGCACTGTCCAAGTTACCAGTAGGCTCATCGGCCAATATAATTTGAGGATTCCCCACAATTGCTCTTGCGATTGCAACACGTTGTCGTTGTCCGCCAGACAACTGGCTTGGAAAGTGCTTTAAACGGTTGCTTAGTCCAACTTTTTCCAACGCAGCCGTAGCTAATTGTTTACGTTCTTTGGCGGTCGAATTGCGGTATAATAGTGGTAACTCAACATTGTCCAACACCTGTAAATCGTTTATAAGATGATAGCTCTGAAAAATGAAGCCTAATTTTTCGTTTCTAAACTTAGCCAATCGTTGATCTGAAAATTGGCTAACATCTTGCTCGTTGATGCTGATACTTCCTTTAGAAGGTTCATCTAATAAACCCATTATGTTAAGTAAGGTGCTTTTTCCACAACCTGACGGCCCCATAATAGAAAGGAATTCACCTTTCGCAATGTTTAGACTAATGCTATTTATTGCGAGGGTTTCGACGGTGTCCGTACGGTACACTTTTTCAATGTTTTGTAAACGTATCATTTGATATATTTTAAAATAAGAGTTTATGAATAGGTTATTTTTTTATTCTGTTCAAAATCATATAGTGACAAATAGCGAAGTTGATAATAGGCAGCCCAAAAATCTCTAAGAGATGAGACATAATCCCGTTTTGCTCGGTCATTTTCTTGAAAGGCAATACTTAAATCAGTGATACTTAGGTTGCCAAGCACATAACGCTCACTAGCAATTTTATACTTTTCGGCTGCGATTTTTTCTGCGGCATCTGTAAGTAAAATCTGCTCTTTCATCATATTAAACAAGGTCACCTGTGTTACGATTTGCTGCTTAAATGTTTGTTTATCTTGTTCAACTGTATACGTTGTAAATTGCTCGTTTGCTAATGCTGTTTTTGTTCTCGATTTAGACCTTCCCCAATCCATTATTGGAATTGATAATTGTAGTTCTATTGCCTGTTGATTTTTTGGAGAACGATACACATCGAAAATTCTGGTGCTTGCATTCGAATATCCTAAATTTGCTCTCAAAGTAGCAGTAAGACCATTTTCACCTTTGGCTTTTGCCACATCTCTTCGGGCTTCTGCCAATCGGCGTACAAAAGCGATGGCATCAGATCTATTTTCAAAAGCTTCCGCTAATACTTTGTCTGCAGCAACCGTCATTTCCTGAACCACTCCCGGCATATTGAGCTTAATCTTATCATCTCCGCCAATTCCAGCGTAGCTTCGAAGATTTAAAGTTGCAATTTCTACATCTCGATTTGCAGTACCTACTGCCTTTTTTGCATTTAAAACTTCTAACTGCAATTGAAGAATTTCGTTTTTTGAAATTTTACCTAGCTCAAATTTTGTATCAGCAATTGTTAAGATACGCTGGGTGTTACCAAAGTTCGTTTCGGCAATGGACAAATTTACCTGCGCCAGTAAAAGGTCAAAAAAATACTCGGTAACTGCAATGGCAATTTTTTCTTGGGTTTCTATATAGGCTTGTTTGCTTTCGTTAAATTTTAATGGCTCGATTTTCTTGTCCCATTTTAAGCTATTAAACTGCAATAAAGGTTGCGTATAGCCAAGTCCATAAGGTATTCCATTGTATAGCACATTATTTCGATCAAAATCATCAAACCTTTGCAATTGCGTAGTGCCATAAATGGTGCCTCCTGTTGCGGCTATACTTTGACTAAAATTCAGGGTAAGCGAGGAATTATCATTGTGCACCGGCTGAAACAGAATAGTTCCATTAGGTTGTTGTACTTGCGTATAAGTTTTGGTGTAGCCGGGTAAAATTCCCTGCAATGACAATTGTGGCTGGTAATTAGCTCTAAAAGTTCTCCATTCCCAATATTTAGTTTCTTTAACAGTAGTTGCTTGTTTTGCAGCTATCGAGTTGGACTTTGCCATAGCGACAACCTGACTTAACGACAATGTTAAGGTATCTGCTAAGGCTGCACGCGTGCTTAAGCCCGTAATCATCATGACTGCAAAAACTAAAATTCTCTTCATCATATCCTTAGTTTCCAATAGTGATCGTTTTAATATTTTTATAGGAGGCCATATCAGAAGTAATTACTTCATCACCTTCTTTTAGCCCACTTATGATCTCTATATAATCAAAATTACTAAGTCCTGTTTTTACGGCTCTACGTTCGGCAATCCCATTTTTGATGACGAATACTTCTTGCAAGTTCGAGCCATTGAATGCCGCACCATTGGCAACTCGTAAGACGCCGTTCCGAGTGTCGGTAATTAAAAACACATCTACCTTTTGATTAGGTCTTAAAGCGGCATTACTTTTATCATTCAATTGGATATCAAACGAAATAATGCCGTTGCTTACCGCTGGAGAAATATTAACGATAGCCCCTCTAAGCAGTTTATCACCAACGCGAATAATGGCGGCCATGTGGTTGTTAACTTTTTCTAGCATATTATCAGACATACTCCCTGCAACCTTAAAACCGCTTAAATCTGCAATTCGAACCAATGCTTCGCCTTCGTTTATGCTTGCGCCAATATTTTTGTTTACCCAAGTAATTACGCCTTGTCGAGTGGCTACCACCTCGGCTAAGTCAAGTTTCCGCTTTAATGCATCTAAATCACTTCGTTGTATTGCTAGAGAAATTTCTGCCTCTCTAATTTCGATTTTCATCGTCTGTTGCTTGCTTTTGATTTCATTCTCCAATTGCAATTTCTCCAGTTCTGCAACTTTTAAATCAAGCTGGGCACGTTCAACATCTTCTTTGGTACCACCTCCCGCATTCAATAATCTCTTTGCAGAAGAAACAGCATCTTTTAAATTGCTAATCCGCAATTGCTTAATGGAGTTATTGGATTTAATATCAAAAAAGCTTTTCTCAAGGTCGAGTTTTAACTTACGAATTTCATTTTCCTTAGATTCCATTTGGAAATGAAGTTTCTCATAGGCTGTTTGTGTGATTGATTTATCCAAAGTAAGGATCGATTGACCTTTGTTTACTTTGTTGCCCGCATCCATTAATACGTTCTTAATAGATGCACTAATTGGGCTAGCAATAATTTCTTCGAACTCAGGTAATACCTCGCCTGTAGCATTAATCGTGTTTTCGATGATACCTGTTGCTACCGTCGCCGTGGTAAAATCTGCCGTGGTTAATGATGGTTTAAAATAATAACGAATTAACCAAGCAGTAGCAATGAGCATTATAATAACCATGCCGGCAATTAGTATCCTCTTTTTCTTTTTTTGGTTAATAACCTTTTCTTCAATCAGTGTATCCATTTAACAATTTTATTAATCTCGTAAGCTCTCCATGTGCTTTACAAGACCAATGCCATTATTAATATATTGATTTATAGATAATTACAAAATGTAGAAACAAGAAAAATGCCCGATATCGAACATTTTGTTTGATAGCGGGCATTTGAGTATATGTAAGAGTTGTAACTAAAACTTAATATTTCCTCTTAGCTCTCCTCCAGCAACTGTTGAACTATGAATATTCAAATACCATTTGCCTGCCAAAAGCTGGTTAACTTGTGCGTCTGTAAGCGCAACCGTTTGGCCTGTCATAGTTCCAGTGCTTGCAGTTGTAAAGCCAGTAATGCCAATTGCCACGACAGAACTCTTAGTATCAGATCCATCTTCGGCACCGTGAAAATGCATATTAGTGGTAGTGGCTGTAGTAGACCCCAACTGCCAAGTGAAATTGTAGCTTATAATTTTTGTAGTTGGATTAAAAGAAATCTGACCGGTGCCTGTACCAGTACTAGCATTTGCTGGAACTTCTTGCGCGCCAGAAAGTGTGATTGTTGTTTTCTTTGTTAGATCAACTGGATCTTTGTCTTTTTTACATGCGGTAACCATGCATAAAGTTGCAACTACGATAATCGCATAAATTCTGTTTGATAGTAGATTTTTCATGATGTATAGGGTTTATACCCTATAGTACGTTAACGGATCAAAATGGGTTGCCTCGCGATGAACTATTCTGTCACCATCAAAAATCCGCCAGATGCTTTCATCTCCAAATCCTTTACCATTCTTGGCGTCAATGCTATATCTTCTATATGAAAGGAAAAAGCATCCTTTCCATCCGCAATTAACTTCGCTTTCATTTTGCCGAACTGCGCAAGGTTGACACTAATTTTCTGACCAGTAGACTGTGAATTTATACCCGCAACAAACCATCTTTTACCTGAGCGTCTGGCTAATACCACATATTTACCTGGGTAACCCTCTAAAAAGCGAACCTCGTCCCAACGAGCAGGTAATTCACGTAAAACATCTTTAACTTGTGCATCTACATGCGACATGCCTGTTGGAGATTCGGCATAATGTTGTATTCCGGAAAGGAATAAAACAGAAAGTGCCAACTCAAAACCGTTGCTCGTTTTACGTTTGCTACTTGATGATACTTTGTACAAGTTCATTGGCGTATAGTCCATCGGGTCGAAGGCATTTCTTGTAAATGGTAAAATGGTGCAGATTTCTGCCTGTAGATCAGCTTCCTTTTGTTGAAAAGTAACATTCTCAAAACCTCTCACCGCCTCGGCCGTAAGCAAATTAGGGTAAGTACGCGCCCAACCTCGGGGCAGCGTTGCTCCATGAAAATTAACCATTAAGCCATGAGTTGCCGCATCGCGCAAGATATCAATATAATATTTAATAACCGACTGCCCATCTCCCGCGAAGAAATCAACCTTAATTCCTTTAATACCCATTTGCTTAATGCGCGTAAACTCTTTAACCCTACCCTCATGATTTAGCAACAGGTTTTTGGGGGTATATTTTACCGAATTCCAATCGCCAGCAGAATTATACCAAAGTAGCAGTCCAACACCTTTAGTCTTCGCATAGTCGGCTAATTCCTGCATTTTAGCATAGCCAATTTTAGTATCCCAATTCACATCAATCAGGCAATATTGCCAATTCATATCAGCCGCAAAATCGATGTATTTTTTTTGCTCATCATAGACAATAAAATTGTCTTTGGAATTAATCCAACTCCAAGATGATTTGCCAGGTTTCACAAAAGAAATATCTTTAATTTGAGAAGGCTTTGCTAAATCTGTACCCGCAGTCGATTCGATGATCGTTTTTAAAGATCCTATTGTAATTATCCTCCATGGTGAAGAAAATGGCAATTTGGCTTGCGGCAAGAGACCTCTTCCAGGCATAATTTCCCTCGGATCTGGAAAACCCACAGCAAACTCACCCGGCTTGGTACTTGACAATAAACGTGTTGCACAATAATTACTATCCAAGCCTGCTTCAGTGATCAATACCCAACTGTCATTACTTTTAAACAGTGCTGGATACACCCAACCCGTTTTATTTTCACCTACCTCATTAATCCCGACATCAGCTTTATAATGTTCTTCATAGGCTGGGTTGGTTGCCTCCCAACCTGTTTTAGCTCCTTGCATAGGTTGCAACCAAGTTTTCGTTCCACTGGGAAAATTAAATGTAGTATTTTCCTGCACCACTTGTTTAACATCCGAACTTGTTCCTGCAAGGGAATATTTAAAAGCAACAGCATCGTTGGCTACCTGAAAAGTAATTGTAATTCTTTGTTTATTCGCATTAATATAATTCAAAACTCGTTGATTAGCGAGGTAGGTAATTTTCGATTTTTTCGCGAACACCATTTCGTAATTGTCTTTCACTAATCGCGGAGCTGACGTCGAAATAAAACTAAGTCCATTTGCAAACTCAGCGTCTTTCAACTTAAGACCTAATGCAGAAGAACTAATTACTTCTTTATTAAGATACTTAACATGATACCGAATAGCCCCTTCTCTGTTGTTCCAAACTGAAACCTGCAACTTCCTATCTGGACTGGCAATTAAAATTGCATTGGATTGGGCGAAAAGCTGCCCGCTAAACATGGACAGCGCAATAAATATGGAACTAATTTTAAACATTATTTTTCTTTTTTTGAACACTAATATAGTTACCTTTTTTAATAAACGTTAATTTAACATTTATTGAAAGATTTATTATATTTGACCTAGAAGCCAATGTTTACCTGCTCTACAACCAGATATAATTAACAAACTATGATGCTTAAATGCAAGAGAAGCACTATTCTTTATTTTCTTCTCCCCTTTATTTTTTTAAGTAAGGCATTTGCAATTGAATATCCATCTATAGTTTCAATCGGTATTGAAAAGGGGCTTTCTAATAACTCGGTTAGATGTGTCTTTAAAGATCGAAAAGGTTTTATGTGGATTGGCACACATGACGGCCTTAATCGATATGATGGTTATGAGTTTAAAGTGTTTCGAAATCAACTTGGCGACACAACCTCCCTACCGCATAACTACATCTACACTATTAATGAAGATCAAAAACACAATTTGTGGGTTGGAACCGGCCAAGGAATTGGAATTTTCAACAACCTAACTTCTAAATTTGGCTCAGCCTACTTTAAGAATCAGCAAACTGGGAAACGAGAAAAAATAAGTGGCCCCGTTAACATCATCGAAACTGCTCCAAATGGTGATGTACTTATTGGTACTAACGGCATGGGGCTAATGGTTCGAGGTAAAAATAGCTCAACTGCTATCCAAATAGCTATCAATCAAAATAAAAAAAAACTGATAGATTACAATGTAACAGCTATCAAAATTGGCGACAATCAACAGATCTGGCTTTTTATAGAGCCAATTGGCTTATGTGTCTATGATATGAGGACGAAGAAATTAAGGATCGTTAATCAGACGATAACTGCAGCCTCTTGTATTGAGACAGATAGAGAAGGAAATATATGGATTGGCACCATCAAAGGGTTATTCAAATATCAAACTTCAACTAACATCATATTGCCTCCTTCTCCTACGGATAATCAAGAGTTAGGCACAGCTTACATTCAGACTTTATGCTTTGACAAACAGCAGCAACTTTGGATCGGCACTAAAGAAACGGGTGTCATGATTTTAAATCCTAAACAGGGGAAGCTAACTCATCTCTCTGCTGGGGGCGTTAAAAACTACCTAAATAGTGAGCCGGTTCAGGCAATTTATGAAGATAATGAAGGTCGCAAATGGATAGGCACATTAAAAGGTGGTATAAAAATGATCGCTTCGCGTGGTGCGAGCTTCAAAACCATTGCACACGACCCTTTGAATCCGAATGGCTTAATCAATAATTTTGCATCTTCGTTTTTGGAGCAACCCGATGGGAGTTTATGGGTTGGAACCGATGGTGGTGGAATTAGTATTTGGGATCGCAATAGGAAGAAGTTTACAAATTTGAAACTTCAAGCTGGAAATAAGCAGTCTTTAAGCAATAATCTTGTAAGTAATATCAAACAAGATTACCTTGGCAATATTTGGGTAGCTACGTTTGGTGGAGGAATTAATAAATTTAATAAAGCCAATCAAACATTCGAACACTTTCGATGTGTAAATCAGGCAACGGGGGAAGAGAATAAAGATATATGGCAAATTCTAGAGGGGCAAGATAAAACTTTATGGGCAACTACTTTTTCTAAAGGGCGACTGTACTATTTAAATCGTCAACAAAATCGTTTTGATGTGTTCGACCAAAATTTGGCAATGGATTTAATTGCTATTAGAGAAGATCAATATCAGACATTATGGGGAGGTAATGCACATGCCTTAGTTAAAATAGATAAGCAACATAAAAAACATATATATTACGAAATTGGGAAACCGGTTCGGGTAATTTATGAAGATAAAAGAGGGAATTTTTGGATTGGCTCTGAGGGCGGCGGACTAATCTTATTCGATAGAAAAGCAGGTAAAATCACTAAACGTTTCTCAACGCTAAATGGTTTATGCAACAACTCCATTTTAAGCATTGTAGAAGACAACACTGGTGCATTGTGGATCAGTACTTTTAGCGGCTTATCAAAATTTGATCCTTTGAAACAAACCTTTCTCAACTTTTATCAGGATGATGGCTTGCAAAGCAACCAATTTTTAGATAATGCAGGGTTAAAATTAAAGTCTGGAGAGCTCGTTTTTGGTGGACTTAAAGGGTTTAACATCTTTCATCCTGACAGTATCCGCCCTAGTAAAAATGTACCACCGATCTTAATTACAGGTTTACGAATAAATAATCTACCTGTGTCATCTGCCGACTCTTACATAACCAAAACCAATGGAGATCAAATTGAAGCATTAGAAATTCCATTTAATGAGGCAGTGGTGGCCTTTGATTTCGCAGCACTAGATTATACTGCACCAGGTAAAATTTCTTATGCATATTATATGCAAGGCTGGGACAAGGGTTGGAATTATTCCGATAAACTTCGCACTGCTGCTTATACCAAACTCGTAGAGGGCACCTACCAACTGCGCATTAAATCGACAAACACCGAAGGTCAGTGGATGAATAATGAAAAAATCATTATTGTTAAGGTTTTACCACCATGGTACCGCAGCTGGTGGGCATACCTATTTTATGCAATGGTAGGAATGGCAAGTGTATATGTTTACATAAGCTATCAAAACAGACAATCTTATTTAAAATATCAAATTGATTTAGCCAATTTAAAAATTAAGCAAGAGCAGGAGTTGAGCGAAAACAAGTTGTCTTTCTTCACGCACATTTCGCATGAGTTCAGAACCCCGTTAACGCTTATTATTAATCCTATTAAAGAGTTCATCAATAGCAGAAACAGCCATGTTGACTCAAAAGATTTGATCATTGTTTATCGAAATGCAAGAAGACTACTCAGTTTAGTAGATCAGCTTTTGTTGTTCAGGAAATCAGAAGTACAAAATTTAAAAATTTCAAAGTTTGATTTGATCCCATTCTGCAAAGAAATTTATGTATGTTTTAGTCAACAAGCCAAATCAAAAAATATCAGTTTCACCTTTCAATGCACCCAAAGAACAATGGACATTTATGCCGATCGTGAGAAAATAGAAATCGTTTTATTTAATTTAATCGCTAATGCTTTTAAATTCACACCAGATAATGGCACAATTACTTTAAAAATCGAGGAAGAGGAGCATAAAGTTACCTTACATGTGATAGATAGTGGCCCTGGAATTTCAGAAGGTACTGGAGCTAAAATATTTGAAAGGTTTTATCAAGATTCAAATCAAAGTTCAGCAACTGGCTTTGGTATAGGCTTGTTTTTAGTGAAGAAATTTATCGAAGGTCATGGTGGCACAGTTGGTTATAAAAGTGCCGAAGGAAATGGTACAGATTTTAAAATAACACTATTAAAAGGTATAGATCACTTAAGCGGTCACCAAATACACGAACAAGAAAACCACGTTAGATTTATACCAGAGCTCATTGAAGAAGTTAGCTATCCTGAAATGCTAAGCGAGAACGAATTAATTGATGAAGATGAATCTCCTAAAGCGCCGTTAGACCTCGACCCTACTACAGAAAAAAAGGCAATCTTAATTGTAGAAGACAATGAAGACATCAGGAATTATGTTAAGCAAATCTTCAAATCAGACTATTTGATTTACGAAGCAGAAGATGGCACACAAGGTTATGAATTAGCTAAAAATCATGTGCCAGATATCATTATCACCGACGTAATTATGAAGGAAGTGAGTGGGGTTGATCTTTGCATGAAAGTAAAATCAAACCCCGAACTAAGCCATATTCCAGTAATTTTATTAACCTCAAGCTCATCGTCAGAAATCAAGTTAAAAGGCATTGAACAGGGAGCTGACGACTTTATTACTAAACCATTTGACAAAGATATTCTAATAGCGAGGGTGGCTAATCTGTTAAAGAGCCGAAACACCCTGCAGAAGTATTTCTTCAATGAAATTACCCTGAAATCTGAAGATTTTAAAGTTTCTAACGAGTACAAAGAATTTTTAGAAAAATGTATATCCATTACCGAAAAACACATTGACGACCCTGACTTTAATGTTAAAACATTAGCTGAAGAACTTGCTACGTCGCCATCGCTTTTGTATCGAAAAGTAAAGTCGATCTCGGGTAAAAGCACAAATGAGTTTATTAGGTATATTAGGTTAAGGAAAGCCGCGCAATTAATGGTTAGTTCTGATTACAATGTAAACCAAACCGCACTACTTTGCGGCTTTAACGATGTGAGATATTTTAGAGAGCAGTTCAGCAAGTTATTTGGCATAAGACCTTCCGATTACATTAAAAAATATCGCGGTAACTTGTCTAACAAACACCGGGTAATCAGACAATTTTAGTTTATCCCTCTAATTTGCAAGATTTATCCCCCTTAGTTTAAAAGAAAAAAAGCCTCTTTTGTATAGCAAAGGATTTTCGACAGCGAAATTAGCCCCGAAATCTATTAAACAGACCATTTAATGAAAAGAATACTTGCAGGGACTTGGCTACTTTCGAACAAACTACAGCTATTTTTACTCCTATCCTTTCTGTTTCTTACTCAAGAAGTAGTCATCGCTTCAATTGCACCCGACTCGGTCTATCTCTTTTCCTATACTACAACAAAGAATAGCAACAAAAACGGTTTACATTTTGTCTGGAGTAACGACCGTTCAACTTGGTTTGCCATAGGGAATGAATACGGATTTCTAAAATCCGATTATGGAAGATGGGGTTCCGAAAAAAGGGTGTACGATCCTATTGAACTAGCAGCGTATTCATTTACTATGATACGTATTAAAAAACAAAAAGAATAAAATATGAGGTTAGGAAATTTAAAAATTAAAGGTTGGTTGTTAGTGATGTTGCTAGGGCTGCAGACGCATGTATTTTCCCAAAAAACAGTGACAGATGATAGCCCGAGTGCCTACTTATTTGTGTACTTTACCGGTAATGACAATGGTGAAGAATCCATCCGATTTGCCTTGAGCAATGATGGTTTTACCTATAGAGCCTTAAACCAAAACAATCCTGTAATTGATCCTAAAAAGATAAGTACCACTGGTGGCGTTCGTGATCCTCATATTTTGAGAAGCCAAGATGGAAAAACGTTTTACATGGTTGCCACCGACATGAAAGTTGCTCAAAATGGTTGGGGACCAAATTTGGGAATGGTTTTATTAAAATCTAATGATTTGGTAAACTGGACTTCAAAAGCAGTCAGTATTCCTCAAAGTTTTCCAGAAATGGCTCATGTAAACAGAGTTTGGGCGCCTCAAACTATTTACGACGTCGTTGCCGGAAAGTATATGATTTACTGGTCTATGCGCTTTGGCAAAGACCCCGACAAAATCTATTACGCCTATGCTAATAAAGATTTTACTGGGTTCGAAACTAGTCCGAAACAATTGTTCTACAGTCCAGACAATGCAGCTTGCATAGATGGCGATATCGTATTTACCAAAGGAAAATATCATCTTTTTTTTAAAACTGAAGATCAAAAACCGGGCATCAAAAAAGCTGTGTCCAACCAGCTTACCAGTGGCTATACGATGGTCAACCACCAATATCTTCAAAAAACAAATGAAGCAGTAGAAGGAGCTGGAACTTTTAAGCTTAATCAATCCAATACCTGGGTTTTGATGTACGATTTATATATCAAAGGCAAGTATCAGTTTACCACCACTAACGACCTAGAGAACTTTACCGTAGTCGATCAAAAAGTATCGATGGATTTCCATCCCCGCCACGGCACAGTTTTACCCATTACCAACAAAGAGGCAAAGGCACTAGTAACTAAATGGATAACGCCTAGAGATGTATTGTATACGGCAAGCTCACCGGCACTAAAACCAATTTCTCTCTATGCATTGGACACCATCAGCAAAAAAGTTCGTGTTTCATTAAAAGACAACGCATCAATGAGACCTATACAATTGGCTTTCTTTACTTTCCCAGGAGTACAGATTACTCAGCCAAAAAATGGAAACCAACTTAAATACACTATTAAAGTAGGCAATAATATTGCGGAAACTTTTCAAATACATCCACAAAAAGAGCATAACCCGCTATTAGCTGGCCTATATGCCGATCCCGAAATCATTTTCGCAAAAAAAACAGGTAAATTCTACATTTACCCAACCAGCGATGGCTTTACAGATTGGTCGGGCACTTCATTTAAAGCGTTCTCTTCTGTCGATTTAACAAATTGGAAAGACGAGGGTGTAATTCTAGACTTGCCTAAGGATGTTAGCTGGGGACCAAAGAATGCCTGGGCTCCTACGATCATAGAAAAAAAGGTTAACGGTACTTATAAATACTTTTATTATTTCACCGCCGCACAAAAAATTGGTGTTGCTGTAGCCGATAATCCCACTGGTCCTTTCGTTGATACTGGCAGGCCTTTAATAAGTTCGTTCCCAAGCGGGATTACAAAAGGCCAGCAAATTGATCCAGCGGTTTTCAATGACCCAAAAACAGGTAAAGATTATTTGTATTGGGGTAATGGCTATATGGCAGGAGTTGAATTGAATCCAAATATGATTTCTTTGGATAGCACTAAAATTAAAATCCTTACTCCAAAACCCTCTTACAACGAAGGCACTCATGTATTTTATCGCAATGGTAAATATTATTTCCTATGGTCTGAAAATGATACTCGAAGCGAAGATTATCAGGTTCGCTATGGAACGGCAGACTCTCCATTAGGCCAAATTACCGTACCGGAGCAAAATCTCGTTCTTGCAAAAAATAAGGACGTAGGTATTTTTGGAACCGGGCATCATTCAGTTATTCAAATACCTGGAAAGGATGAATGGTATATTGTTTATCATCGTTTTAACTATCCAAACGGCATAAAAAAGGGAAGAGCCGCAGGATATAATCGCGAAGTTTGCATTGATAAACTCGAGTTCAACGTAGACGGGAGCATTAAAGCAGTAATTCCAACCCATACCGGTGTAGGTTCCATCAAAATAACCAAATAATGAAAAAGAAAATCTTCATTGCCTTACTCCTATTTACAAGCATAAACTTGGCAGCACAAACCAAAGACGGTGTGCTCGCTGCCATTCATAAGGCAAATACCTATTGGCAACAACAACACAAGCCTGAAGCATGGTCATTTTGGGACGTTGCTGCCTATCATACTGGTAATATGGAAGTCTATACTCTTACCAAGAATGAACAGTATAGGACCTATTCCGAAAAATGGGCAACTCACAATAAATGGATGGGAGCCAAATCAACTGACAAAGCTGCATGGAGATATAATTATGGTGAAAAAGATGAGCATGTGCTGTTTGGTGATTGGCAAATTTGCTTTCAAACCTATATCGACCTTTATAACATCGCACCAGAAGAACATAAAATTGCTCGTGCAAAAGAAGTAATGGAATATCAAATGAGCACTGCAGCTAAAGACTATTGGTGGTGGGCCGACGGCTTGTATATGGTAATGCCTGTAATGACTAAAATGTACAAGCTAACTGGCAACAAACTTTATCTTGATAAACTACATAAATATTTTGTTTATGCAGATAGTGTAATGTATGACAAAAAAGAACATTTATACTACCGAGATGCAAAATATATCTATCCGAAACATCAAACGGCAAACGGGATTAAAGATTTTTGGGCAAGGGGTGATGGATGGGTGTTTGCTGGACTTGCAAAGGTATTAAAAGACTTGCCAACCAACGCCCCACATCGCAAATTGTACCTTTCTAGGTATAAGGCAATGGCCAAAGCAATTTTAAAAAGCCAGCAACCCGAAGGCTATTGGACGCGAAGCATGTTAGATCCTCAACATGCACCTGGTAAAGAAACTAGTGGAACTGCCTTTTTTACCTATGGTTTGTTATGGGGTATTGATAATGGCATACTTAAAGAAGAAAAGTTCCTGCTAAGCGCTTTAAGAGGGTGGAGATACCTTAGCGAACAAGCACTGCAGGCCGACGGACGGGTTGGTTACGTGCAACCAATTGGTGAAAAAGCAATTCCAGGTCAAGTGGTAAATGCAAATTCAACTTCCGGTTTTGGTGTAGGAGCCTTCTTACTTGCCGGAAGTGAGATGTACAGATTTTTAGATCGAAAAAGCAAATGAAGACAAAACTAATATCTCTCCTTACACTTGGATTATTACTAAGTAGCACCGCGTTCTCGCAGAAAAAATCAGCAAGAAAAGTTGAAGCCCCGATGAGTGACCGCCAAGTTTGGCTACACCAAATGGATAAAATGGTTAGACCAGTGCTTTATAATTTGGCTAAGGACAGCCTACGCATCGCAATGCCGAAAGTTACATCCATTCGTATCGACAATAAAGAACACCGTATTAAAGTACAATATGTCGAAGTACTGGGTAGAGTATTAAGTGGCATCGCTCCTTTTATACAGCTTGAAGGTGGTTCACCTGCTGAAGTTGCCTTGCGAACACAATATCGAGAATGGGCCATTGCTGGTTTAAAAAATGCGCTCGACTCAAATGCCAAAGATTTCATGAACTTCGACATTGGCGGACAACAACTAGTTGATGCTTCTTATGTAGCACTTGCCTTTGTACGAGCACCTTGGCTATGGGAACATTTAGACAAAAAGAACCAAGGATTAATGGTGAAATCGATTATGACAACGAGAAGATTTAAACCTGTATTTTCCAATTGGCTGTTATTTTCGGCAATGAACGAAACTTTCTTAGCTAAATTTGGCTATGAGTGGGATCCAATGCGTGTAGATTATGCATTGCAACAATTGGAACAATGGTATGTGGGGGATAGCATGTATAGCGATGGTACTTCATTCGCATTCGATTATTATAACAGCTATGTAATTCATCCTTACTTGGCAATTATTGCAGACATAATTGGCAAAAAAACAACTGCTTATAATGCCATGTTTGCTAAAATAAAACTACGCAATGCGCGATATGCAGTAATTCAAGAACGCTTAATCAATACGGATGGCACTTACCCAGCAACAGGTCGTTCTATTGTATATAGAGGGGGTGCTTTTCATCATCTAGCTGATATGGCATGGCGTAATGCTTTACCAAAACAACTAACTCCTGAACAAGTAAGAGGTGCCCTAACAGCAGTTATTAAAAAAACATTAGAAAGCCCGACGACTTATAAAAATGGCTGGCTAACGATTGGCTTATATGGCGACCAACCAAACTTGGCCGATTTTTACAACAATCAAGGCAGCCCTTACATTGCCAGCAATATATTTTTACCTTTAGGCTTAGCGGATACCGATCCATTTTGGGCTAATCCCCCAGCAAAATGGAGTGCTCAAAAGATTTGGAGTGGAGAAGATTTTCCAAACGACCACGCAGAAAGCATCAAATAAAAAGTAACCATGAAGGAAACCACCAAGAAAAATGTTTAAAAAAATCTCACTACTTCTATGGCTCTCGATAATTTTGACGGAATTTGTAAATGCACAAAACCCATCAAAATTAGTAACAGTAGCAGAAAATGGGTGGTCAAAAAATACCATTAATACTGTTATTTTTAGAAAAAATGCATTGGTAACGTATCAAAACACACAGTTTACCGCCTACTACGATTCGGATCAATACCTAGTTTTAGCTAAAAGAAATGTCAATAGCGAGAAATGGACGGTAGCTCGCACACAGTATAAAGGGGAGACCAATGATGCTCATCGATCTATCAGTATCACCGTAGATGGCAAAGGTTATCTGCATGTTGCCTGGGACCAACACAACAATAAACTCAATTATGCCATATCAGTAAAGCCTGGGTCGCTTGTTTTAGGCAACCTAAAATCTATGACGGGAAACAAGGAAGGGCGAGTTAGCTACCCTGAATTTTATGCGCTCCCTGATGGCAACATTTTATTCATGTACCGCGATGGCGGATCTGGAAATGGCGATCTAGTGCTAAATCGATATGATTGCAGAAAACACACTTGGACAAGAATTCAAAGTAATTTAATTAATGGAGAAGCTAAAAGGAATGCCTATTGGCAAGCTGCAGTCGATCAAAAAGGAACGATCCACATTTCATGGGTATGGAGAGAAACACCAGATGTCTCAACTAACCACGATTTATGCTATGCGAAATCGGAAGATGGGGGCTTGACTTGGAAAAAATCAAATGGAGAGCAGTATCAATTACCAATAACTGAGGCCAATGCCGAATATGCTTTAAAAATTCCGCAGCAAAGTGAGCTCATTAATCAGACCTCTATGGTTGCCGATCATTTCGGCAATCCATTTATTGCAGGATACTGGCGCGAACAAGGATCAATGGTTCCCCAATATCATGTCGTGTATCATTTAGATGGCAAGTGGATAACGGCAAATCTGAATTTCAGAAAAACTCCTTTCAGTCTAAAAGGCATGGGCACTAAACAAATTCCTATTTCCAGACCACAAATCATAACGTGGAAGAATGGCAGGAATACAGCTGTCGCAGTAATTTTTAGAGACGTAGAAAGAGCAAATAAAGTTTCAATGGCGATAAGTCATCACATAGAACAACCCAGTTGGAACATTACTGATCTGACTATTGGAAGTGTCGGCGATTGGGAGCCTACTTATGATATCCAGCTTTGGAAGAAAAAAAATAGACTCGATCTATTTGTTCAGCAAGTAGAACAAGTAGATGGCGAGGGCAAAGCAAACAAACAACCTACTCCTATCCAAGTGCTAACTTGGACGAGATAGAAGAACCATTAATCAATGTACAAATTATGAAGACCAGAATCAGTTTATCTATTGCTTTAGTTAGTTTATTAAGTATAGGGCAACTAAGAGCCCAACAAAATGATTGGGAAAATCCTCAACTAGTTGATGTTGGCAAAGAAAAACCACGCGTTACATTTATGCTTTTTAACAAAGCGCAAGATGCTATAGCCGATGACTACTCGACTTCACCAAATCATAAATCACTAAATGGGGTTTGGAAATTTAATTATGTAGATCAATATAAAGATCGCAGAACAGACTTCTACAAAACTACCCTGGACGATTCAGGCTGGGCAAATCTTACCGTACCCTCTAACTGGGAGCTAAATGGTTTTGGCATCCCAATTTACACCAACATTACTTATCCCCACCCAAAGAACCCTCCTTTCATTGGCCCAAATAACCCCGTTGGAACTTACCGAAAAACTTTTACCATACCAGAAAATTGGGATGAAAAAGAAGTAATGCTACATTTCGGTTCCATTTCTGGTTGTGCATTCATTTATGTAAACGGCAGCAAGGTGGGTATGACTAAGGCATCAAAAACACCGGCAGAATTCAACATCACCAAACACTTAAAAAAAGGTCAGAATTTACTTGCATTAGAGGTTTTTCGTTGGCATGATGGAAGTTATTTAGAAGACCAAGATTTTTGGCGACTAAGCGGTATTGAACGTAATGTTTATTTATCGGCTATGCCAAAGCTTACAGTATGGGATTTCTTTCTAAAAGCTGATTTAGATTCAAAATACATCGATGGACTTTTCAGTGCGGCAGTAGATCTTCGGAAATTCAACGGAAATGTTGTTAAAAAAGGAAGTTTGGCTATCACACTATTAGATAAAGCAGGCAAAAGCATTTACCAAAAACAGCAAAATTTTGAAAGTACAGCCGATACTATCCAAACAATAAACTTTAAAGCAACGATTAAAAACCCTCAAAAATGGAGTGCAGAGAAGCCTAATCTATACGACTGTGTAATTACACTTCGTGATGATAAGGGAAATGTAACTGGTATTTCAGCTGCAAAAATTGGATTCCGCAAAGTAGAAGTCAAAAATGCAAGGCTCTTGGTTAATGGGATAGCCATTTCTGTTCATGGTGTTAACAGGCACGAGCATGATGATGTTACCGGTCATACTACTACTAAGGAATTAATGCTGAAAGACATTAAATTGATGAAAGAATTGAACATTAATTCGGTAAGGCTTTCTCATTATCCAAACGACCCACTTTGGTACAAATTATGTGATCAGTATGGGCTTTATCTAGTGGATGAAGCCAATATTGAAACACATGGAATTGGAGCCGAATTTCAGGCATGGTTTGATAAGACTAAGCACCCGGCCTACCTTCCAGAGTGGGCAGCCGCACATGTAGACCGAACCGTTCGTATGGTTGAACGTGATAAAAACCATGCTTCGATTATCATCTGGTCGTTAGGCAACGAAAGTGGCAATGGCCCTGTTTTTCACGACAATTACAAATGGATTAAAAACAGAGATAACACTAGACTAGTTCAATTTGAGCAAGCTGGCGAAGATTGGAATACCGATATTGTTGCGCCAATGTATCCAAGTATTGGCAATATGAAAAAATATGCTGCCGACAGCACTAAAACTCGTCCCTACATTATGTGCGAGTACTCCCATGCAATGGGAAATAGCAATGGAAACTTCCAAACCTATTTCGATATCATGAGAAAGAGCAAAAATATGCAAGGTGGCTTTATTTGGGATTGGGTAGATCAAGGAATTAAAACCAAGGATGCAAATGGCAAGACCTTTTGGGCTTATGGAGGTGATTTAGGCGGTTTCTATTGGCAACATGACGAGAATGGAGTTGCCGATGGCATTATTAGCTCAGACCGCACCCCAGATCCGGGAGCGTATGAAGTTAAAAAGATTTATCAAAATGTAATTTTTACCGCTAAAGATCTGAACAAAGGACTGATTGAAATTGAGAACATCTTCGATTTTAGCGACCTTAATGAGTATAAGTTTACATGGGAACTATTCAGAAATGGCGAAAAAGTAAACGAGGGGAATTTTGACGTTCAACTACCCCCCCACCAAACGAAAACATTTACGTTGAATTTACCCAAATACAAGTCTACAGCAGGTAGCGAATACTTTCTAAATGTGTATGCCTATAGCAACATAGATACTGAAATGTTGCCTGTTGGGAGCGAAGTTGCACGCGAGCAATTTAAATATGCTGGGGATTACTTTGCGAAGGAACTCACGTCACAAAGTAAATTAAACATCACTAAAGACGATAAAAAACTAAGCTTTACAGCAGGAAATGTAACTGGTGAATTTGATTTAAAATCGGCAAGGTTTACGCGCTACACCAACGGTAATAGCTCGTTTAATAATTTCCCTGAACCTTATTTCTGGAGAGCGCCAACGGATAACGATTTTGGGAACCAAATGCCTTCCCGTCTTGGAATTTGGCGCGCTGCACATCAACAAAAACAACTCAAAAGCGTAACAGTAGGAGAGCAAACAGCTGATGGGGTAATTATTGATGTAGTATGGCAACTAACCAGTATTGATGTTCCTTACAAAGTAAGTTATAAATTACAAAACGATGGGAGTATTGAACTAACTGCAACCCTCGACATGACCGGCCGAGAATTACCAGAACTGCCTCGATTTGGCATGCGTACAACGCTAGCTAAAGCTTACGGGAATTTGAGTTATTATGGTCGAGGTCCGCATGAAAACTATACAGATCGTAACTTGGGTTCTTTTATTGGCGTATATAGTGATAAAGTAGAAAATCAGTACTACAAGGGTTATATTCGTCCGCAAGAAAGTGGCAACAAAACCGATGTACGATGGTTTACACTCAGTGATGAAACCGGTAAAGGGATTAAAATTGAAGGAATGCAGCCCATTGCGTTTACGGCGATTAATCATAGTACAGAAGATCTAGACCCTGGGTTAACGAAAAAGCAGCAGCATCCTACCGATTTACCTCCTCGAAATCAAGTGTTTTTATCGATAGATCTTAAACAACGTGGAGTTGGAGGGGATGATAGTTGGGGTGCCTATCCACATAGAGAATATTTGTTACTGGATAAAAAGTATAGTTATAGTTATACAATTAGTTTATTACCTAAAATTTAAGCGATGAATATTAACCACAGTATATATCGGGTTTTGTCATTCGTGGTACTAGCTACCCCAGCATTTGCCCAAAACCAAGACCCAAAAACTCTTTATAAAAAAGATGGTTACAAGTTGGTTTGGGCTGATGAATTTAATGAAAATGGGAAACCCAACGCCACCAGTTGGCGATATGAACAAGGATTTGTTCGCAACCAAGAACAACAGTGGTATCAATCTGAAAACGCTTGGTGCGAAAACGGAATGCTCATTATCGAGGGTAGAGAAGAAACTAAACCAAACCCCAGGTATAACAAAGAGGCAAAGGATTGGAAAAAGAGTCGTGAGCATATTACCCATACTTCTGCAAGCATCAATACTCGAGGTTTACACAGCTGGCAGTATGGTCGCTTTATAATGCGTGGCAAAATCGATGTAAGTTCGGGTTTATGGCCCGCTTGGTGGACGTTGGGTGTGGCAGGCGAATGGCCATCTAATGGAGAAATTGATATAATGGAGTATTACGCAGGCAAAATGTTGGCGAATATTGCCATTGGTACTGCCAAAAAATACAGTGCTGAATGGTTTAGCATGACTAAAACAATCCCTGCTTTTGGCGGCAAACAGTGGGCATCACAATTCCATATCTGGAGAATGGATTGGACCGAAAAAAACATTGAACTATTTGTAGACGACGAACTACTGATCAGTGTTCCAATGGATAGATTGGTAAACAAAGATGGTAGCAACACCCATCCGTTTAAGCAACCTCATTATATGTTGCTAAACTTAGCCATGGGTGGAATGAACGGCGGTGAACTTCGCGACACCAAATTCCCTAACCGATTTGAGGTAGATTATGTAAGAGTTTATCAACGCTAATTTAACACTTACGAAGTGTTAGACTTACGAAGTCTTAAGACTTCGTAAGTCTAACAAAAAAAAGCCCTCAATTAATTGAGGGCTTTTTGATGGATTAAGACATCTTTATTTAATTAACATCTTCGTCGGCTACGGCTTCCTGCCATGTTTCCCATCTTGGGATACTAGCATTATAGCCTGTATAACCTTCATTTTGCCAAAGCTTAGCACCGCCATTAGATTGAATCGAACCATTTGGTATAGGCCAATTAATATTGTGTGGGGCCATGGTATAAGAACGGCCTCTAACCTGTACCTTCCCTTTGTTATAGTAATCGCTATAATGTTGAATGCGTTGATACCAGTAGCTATTTTTTGCTAAATTGTCTACAGTATAAACATTACCCCATTCATCAGCTTTACCACTCAAAGCAAGTGTATACGAAACCCGGCTTAATTCTGTAAAACGCCATTCTTCCATGTGGAGTTCACGGGCACGCTCATTCATAATGTCACCAAGGTTTACGGTCGTATACATTTGCGTACATTTAGCACGTTCTCTAACTTTATTTACGTCAGCCGTTGCACCTGCAATGTCTCCTTTATAGAATTTCGCTTCAGCGCGTAGCAAATAAGTTTCTGCCAAGCGATAAAGATATAAATCACCTGCACCCCCCCGGTGATTAACTTCGTTTGGATTTAACGATTCGATTGGATCCTCGATATAATATTTATAATGTGGCCAAGCAAAGTATTGGCGAATGGTATCGGCTACTAAAAGTTTACCTGCATCATTACGCAAACGCACATTTTGTCCGAAGAAACTACTTGATGGGTCATTATATTTAAGGTCTTCCATCTCAATCCAGTTACCCACCGCATTACTATGGCGTAAATCGCCTGCATCGGCAACTCCATTTACATTCCATAAACCCCTTTGGGCAAAGTGCGTAGGACGAATGTGTGCGATACCACGACCTATAGCGTCTACGTAATCTAAATTATTACGATAACTTGCATTTGACACTGGTAGAAAACGAAGTGCTTGCTTTGCATCCGGGGTAGCCAATCCAATATTGTCCATAAATGGCACCCAATTACGCATTGAATTCATTTTGATTCCCATATCTGTAGCATTGCGGTTTGGCATAATCATGATCGCTTCAGTATTAGCTCCGATAGATTTATTTTCTGGACGATGTAGATCCCATATTACGTTCCGTGTAATTGGCCAAGTATTTGGATAAGGATTAATAAAAGATCCAAATGTATTCATTGCCAAGGCATAACCAGATCCACTTATTAATAAATCCGCTTGAGCAATTGCCTTATCGTATTGTCCCGTTGCCAAATAGCACTTTATTAGTAATTGGCGGCAAGCACCTTTATTTACCAAACCTTTTAATGTCATAGCCGATTGCTCAGGCACCCATTGAACAGCCTGTTCCATATCTTCAGTTATTTTTTTTAGGATGGCTTCACGCTTAGTACTACGATAATTTACTTTAGGAACACTTACAATTTTTGTTACCAAAGGTACATCCTTAAATTGAAAACAAAGTGCCATGTAACGCCATGAACGGTGAAAAAGCGCTCTACCTTTATATTGGTTTTTGGTATTCTCATCCAATCCTGCAACACCGTCAATAAAAGTTAAAATAGTATTTGCATACTTGATTCCATTGAAAGTTTCACCCCAGAAATACGTTAAACGCTCAGGCATGTCTGTCGGTGTTAAGCGGGTGGCCATATCTGTAAAAATATTTCCATCGTCTGTTTTTGATGCTACTGCCACATCCGAGAACATATACTCCGTACTGATTGGTAAACTTAAATCTGTATAAGAAGAGAAAGTCCAATACGAACGCAAATGACGGTCCGCAATAGCAACCGCTGCGTCCAACCCACTCTTGGTTGTAAAAGTTTCTCCTGGCTCGAAGAATGACAGTGGCTCAGGCTGCAAAAACGTTTCTTTACAGCCGGTAAAAGTAATGGAGGTAAGTAATATTACAGCACCTACCTTTTTGATTATTTTTTTATAATTCTGTTTCATCGTTAATTGCATTAAAAATTTACGTTTAATCCGAAAGTAAATATTCTAGGTGCTAAGGCTCCTGTTTCTACATCCCAATATTTCCAGTTTTTATCTTTCTGCCAAACTGCAAGGTTACGTGCTGTAGCATACAATTTCAATTTATCTATGCCTGCTTTACTTACAAATTTGCTTGGCAACGCGTATCCTAGTGTTACATTCTCTAAACGTATAAATGAACGGTCATACAACATACCTGGGGCAGAAACTCCCGTTACTCCTCTAGCATCTAACCGTGCTACGTCATTGCTCGGATTCTCGAGTGTCCAGTAGTCCTTTTTCCAAGTGTTTGCCAAGTTGGTCACTAATGATGTTCCATTATCCTGATTTAGATATGCACCATTTAAACTTTTGTGCCCCATATAAGAGTACATATTGAAAGAGAAATTGAAGTTTTTGTAATTAAACTCATTACGTAGCGACCACATAATCGGTGGATTACCCTGACCTAAAAACTCTTTATCGTTATTATCATAAACCGGTGTGATACTTCCATTTGCATTTACAATATCATTAGCTGTGTAATTGTTAGCAACCTTTGGATCGCCTGGACGTTGACCATATTTAAGAGCTTCTGCTGCCTCGTTTGCCTGCCAAATACCAGTTACACGGTAATTCCAGATGGCACCAATTGGCTGACCAATAAACCATCCATTTCCAATATCATCTCTTTCTTTGGTTGAAGTAACATTTCCATTGGCGTCTATGATATTATCATAAACATAATACAAGTGCTTGATAGTGTTTTTGTATCTAGAAATATTAAAGGTTGAATTCCATGAGAAATTAGCATTTCTAATATTTTGCGAGTTGATCGAAAGTTCAACGCCTCTGTTCTCCACTTTACCTAAATTGGTATTGATAGAAGGGAAACCAGTAAAATCAGGCAATGACCTAGTCATAATCATATCTACTGTTGGAGTGATATAATAATCGATCGATCCAGTGATGCGTTCATTTAAAAATCCAAAATCCAATCCTGCATTAAAAGCTTCGGTTTTTTCCCAGCTAAGATTAGGATTTGCCAAACGATCCATCAATAAATAACGGTATTGAATTAAGTTACCACTATTATCAATATAACCCATTGTAGCACCTGCACCTAAGCCTAGATTTGCTAATGCAAGGTATGGATCGCCAAGCTGTCTGTTCCCATTCTGTCCCCATGAAACTCTTAATTTACCAGAGCTCAACGGTTTCCATTGCAAAAAGCTTTCATTAGCAAATGTCCAAGCAAAAGCAGCAGAGAAAAATGTTGCTCGTGGGTTTGATGCTCCAAATGCAGAATAACCATCACGACGAATCGAAGTAGTTAACATATACTTGTCATCATAAGAATAAAACAAGCGACCCAGCAAACCGTCAGCTGTTTCTTTAGTATCATTTGAATCAAAACGACTTAAGTTCTTATCACCAAAAAGAGTTTCATGATAGCCTAATGCATCACTTGGTAAGATATTACGAGCTTCGATCCTATCTTGCCAGTATTGTCTCTTTTCCGCTTCCTGTACCAAAGTAACATTCATACGATGCTTTTGGCCAAATTGATGTTCCCAGCTTAATGTATTATTCAACGACCAATCAAAGCGCTTAGCCTGCTCGCGATTTACCAATCCGTTGGTACCTCTCCAGTCTGGATGATTAGCGGACTCCCAATAACGGTCGTGGAAATATTGAAAACGTGGAGAAGCATTAAATGAATAGTTAATATTGAAAGGAAGTTTAACTTTTGCATTAAAGATGGTATTCAAAACTGTAAAACCTTTATCCAACTCCCTAAAGCCACGGTCAAAATCATAGTTGTAGCCATAATTGTTCACCATGTTATCGCCCTGTGGGTGAACAGCTAAATTTCCTGCCGCATCTTTGTAATTTGCAAATGGAGCATTGTTTAAAATTTGCCTGCTCCAATCCACCCCAAGATCGCCATCAGTACGATTTTGAAAATTCACATTAGCACCAAGCTCAAGCCATCTTGTAATTTTGCCATCTAACTTTAAGTTTGCTCTTACGGCGCTGTAGTCATTACCTACAGCAATACCCTGATTGGAAAGGTATCCAACAGACATATAGTAATTCATTTGGTCAGTCGCACCTGAGGCACTGATGTTATAATCTTGGTTAGTACCCGTACGGAAACTGTGCTCATACCAATCAAAGCTATTTCCAGCTAAATAGTTAGTCAATACGGTACTTTGCAATAACAATCGTTTTGCCCAAATTTCATTATCAGTTGTTACCGCAGGATTTGTAGTGTAGGCTTTCCACTGGGCTGCCGTAATACCATATTTTGCAAAGTTTGCTTCTGTAGGCTCATCATAGTAACCAGGCTGCGTCTTAAAAGTAGACTGATAAGCTTCGTAGTTGCCTGTTGTCGTATTTACTCCGTAAGAAGGTGTTCTGTACCAGTCTTTTCTATACTGCATATAGCCCGCAGCATCGAAAACCTCACGGTCTGCACCACGATCTACGACACCAAAATTCGAAGTGAAATTGATTTTTGGCTTGCCTTTTTTACCTTTTTTCGTAGTGATGATGATTACTCCATTGGCAGATTTTGCTCCATAAACAGCAGCCGCTGAAGCATCTTTTAAGATGTCCATTTGCTCAATATCATCTGGATTAATTTCAGATAGTTCGCCATAAAAAATGGTACCATCTAAAATAAGGAGTGGATCATTGTGGCCACCTGCACTGTAAACCGAGCGTATACCACGAATTTGAATAGAACCTCCGCCTTTCGCCGAAGCATCGAAGCCAACGCTTACACCTGCAGTACCACGAAGAATATCTTGCACAGTGTTCGGATTCTGATCCGCAATCTTATCTGGTTTAATCTGTGTAATTGCACCTGTTAGATCTTTTTTGCGCATTGTTCCATACCCAACCCCTACTACTTGAACCTCTGATAGCAAAGTAGCGTTCGGCATTAATTGAATTGTAATCTCTTTTCTATCCCCCACATTAACCGTTTGTGCATCGTAGCCAACATAGGTTACGGTAATTTTAGCGTCATCTGTAGCTTGCAATGAAAATTTACCGTTCCCATCTGTTAATGCAGTAGCTTGTGAGTTTGAAACTTTCAGCGCAGCACCGATGAGCGGCTCACCCGTTTTTGCATCAGAAACTGAACCTGTTCTAGGTTTGGCTTGCGCCAAAACTTTCCCCGGAATAGCAATTACCAATGCGAAGCATAAAATAAGGCAGCTTCGCATAGCTTTCGCCTTATAGTTGTTAATAGTTAAGTAATAGTTTAGCATAGTTTAAGTTTATTTGTCTTGGTTGACTAATTAATTTTCCTGATTGTAGACTGAATGTAGTCTAGCAATAGTTTGAAGAATAGCTACTAAATAGCTTTCCGATGCTAAGGATCGTCGGTGGTATATTTAAACCTCATCTTGGTGACATTATATTTGGCAGCCTAAAGAAAGCACATATTTTGCTTCCAGATGAGGGACATTTCCGCATAAAATAGGGGGGAAACGCTAAAAATGAATTTACCGCCTATTAATTATAGTTATACGTACAAATGTTTTTTGCTATTGATAAGCAACCTTTAACATCACGAATGAGTTAGATGGCAATACTATAGTTGCGGTATTACCCTTTAGTTGAATGGCTTCATCTTTGGGACTAACTAACGATGGATCTTCTAAGGAATTTTTAGCATTTAGCTCCCCTCGCAAGGTTACCAACTTCGCAGTTTTAGCGATTCTTGCGCCTTGAAAAGTTATTTGTTTAGTCTTTGGATTGGCATCCGTATTGACCATTTTAACGATCAGCTCTTTTTTAACCTCGTCTCTCACTGCCGAGACATATAACTGAGCTTCGCCAGCAATTGCGTTTTGATTGGTCAATGCCGCGATAACCTGAGTTCCCTTGTTTGTTGAAAACATTTTCTGCACATAGTAACTAGGCGTACCATAAATGTTGGTATTATCTAACCAAATTAAATCGGGAGCCCACTGCCAGCCTTCGGCGTGAGCAAAAAGTGGGGCGTAAGATGCCATCTCCACTACACCAGCATTACGTTCCAGACCAGTCATAAATGCAGCCTCGGCTATCGCCGCTTGCCATAGATTACGGCTGCTTCCTATCGCTTTCCCTTCTATATGCGCAGCATATTCGCCCGCAAAAATCTTGGAACCATTTCGATCATAATTATCATAGCGACTCGCATTTTTCAAAAACCAATCTGGTGGCATGTAATAATGTTCATCAATAACATCCGCTTTCATAATACGCAGGGCAGTATCAAGATAACGGAAGCGATCAGATTCTGGATTCGTACCTGAGCTATAAACAAGCTTAATAGTAGGATATTTGGCTTTAATTACCTCTTGAAAAATTTTTGCGCGTTCTATATATTGAGGTCCCCAATTCTCATTTCCAACACCCAGATATTTTAAATTAAATGGCGCAGCGTGTCCCATCTCCATCCTCACCTTTCCCCATTGGGTTGTGACATCACCATTGGCAAATTCAATTAAATCTAATGCATCCTGTACGTAAGGATCTAATTGTTCTATTGGAACAAGTTCAGCCGTGTTAAATTGACAGGCCATTCCACAATTTAGAATCGGCACAGGCTCTGCACCTAAATCTTCGGCGAGTTGAAAGTATTCAAAAAAACCAAGTCCAAAAGTCTGGAAATAATCTGGTGCGGGACGGTGTGCGAATTCAACATTCCACCTATTCATAATGAGTTGGCGTTCTTCCAGTGGCCCGAGGGTTTTCTTCCATTGGTATCTATTGGCTAAGTCTATGCCTTCTACAATACACCCTCCTGGAAACCTAATAAAACCCGGTTTCATATCCGCAAGCATCTGGATCATATCAGCACGCATCCCTCCTTTGCGGCCCTTCCATGTATCGCTGGGAAATAAAGAAATCATATCCAGATCTACCAACCCAGCACCATCAAACCAAATATTAAGTTTTCCTTTAGCAGCAGCTGCTGTAGCTGTAAAAGTTATTGACTGTTTATGCCACTTACCTGCCTCCCCCACAAGTTTTAGCTCCGCGTTGCCGATCGACTTATTTTCTTCATTAACGAGCTCTAAAAATAGACTTGTTTCTTTACCCTCATGCCTGAACAATACGGAGAACTCGTAACTAAGACCTTTTTTTATGCCCATCCCCTTAAATCCTTCATTGGCTATTCCCCATTCGCGTTTGCTACGCTCGTGTAAATTTACACGCAGGAAGCGTGGATTAGTGGTATTTGCTTCTTGCCGGTTTAGCACTTGAACATCACCTTCATTAGGTTTTTTACCTTTAGTAGCCCAACCCATTAATGGCTTTGAAAACTCGAAAGAACGGTTCTTAATCAGTTCAGCATAAATACCTCCGTCGGCTCCCATATTAATGTCTTCAAAGAAAACACCCCACATCGTAGGTGAAATTGAAGCTACAGGCTTTGACGCGTTGACCAAAATAATATCTTTTTGCTGTGCCAGCATTGGTAAAGCTAGGATTACAAAAAGGAAAGTGGTAAAGCTTTGCTTGTATTTTATCATGACGGCTTTCAGCCAGTTTAAATCATGGCGTAAAATAAAAGTAATAAATATTTAATAAACGTTACAATTACATTTATTAAATATTCCGTCGCAATGATACTTACTCCTTACTTAAAGCCAAATATAATTGGGAAGATAAACGTTACAATAATTGTCCAAACCACATAAATTGGTAGGTAAAAGGCAATCGCTTTTCTTACGCTTGCAATATCTTCTCCTTGTCTCAGTACTTTAAAAAGTTTCGTTGTTACTAATAAGAGATTAATTAAGATTAAGAAATTACTGCCTAGAACCGCAGCCCTGTTTGGTGTAATTCCAAATTCCGAGATTCTGAATACAATTGCAGAAAATGCTACTCCGTTAACGACAATAGTTAAAATAGATAGCAAAAAGAGCACCCAAGTTTGAGTGGAGCTTCTAGTTGTGTTAACCGTTTCTGCTACGGAAAAGAAGATGATAGCCATTACACCGATTAATAGTGCATTAAAAATAAGCAAAAACTCTCTGTCGTTGTAAGGGTTTTTACCCGAGTACACGATAGCGATTAGGTAAATCACCAACATCACTAGTACAAGCGGACTAAATAACTTAGCGATTACCGGCGAAACCTTTCCTACCAATTGGGGATTAGTTTGAGTAAGGTAAGTAGCTACAATTGGCGCGGCAGCAGCCCCGAAAACACCAATGTTTTGGAAATAAAATTCTTCGATATTAAACCCGATTAGTGAGAAAAGTCCAAGTGTAATGGCTGTCATAATTCCACCGGCTATACCGATAAGGGCCGTCATTACAATGAAATCACCATTATATTTTAAAAACCCAACCCTCTTTTCTACATCGCTTTCTTTACTACCAACAAAAGCAAAACCTAATATCGACCATAGAAACAAACCTAGATGGATACAAGATAGTACCAACACATCGCTCTTTACATCTGGGAAAAAATTGATAAATACAAGTCCAGCAAGCATCCCGCTAACTATTACGGCAATTTTACCAGTTGATAATTTATTCTTCCTAGCGAAGTACGCTGCTAAAAATGGAAAAACAATAAAACCAATATGCCTAGGGTAGAAATAATCTTCATTGATATCAAAAATTGCAGGCAATTTTGCGATTAGCCCTGCTATCAATGAGGCAACAACAACAAACAGTAAATCCTTTCCCGTACCCCAACTAATCTCATCACTTTCGTAATTGAGTCTTTCATTCCAAGAATCAGCTACAGCATCTCCCTTAAGTCCAGGGTATAAGGCATTAAACTCTTTTCTAAAAGCTGCCTTATTGGCTCTGTATATCTTTTCGAGCTGTTTAGGATCGTTTAAGTGAGTTAGCATTTCGTTCTTCATCATTTTAAATATTAAAATTTGCTTGAATGTTTCGACCTATTAATTCCACAATGTACCATTCAACCCCAAAACAGAGCCGAGCCAAATTGCAATGATAAAGCCCACTAGACCTATTATTACCGCTACTATTTTGCTCCAACCGCCTTGATAACCTAGCACATAGTTCATAAAATAAAAAAACAAACCACCTCCAGCACCAGCCAACGTAGCCATAATAAGAGGTTTAATACACCAAAGCTCACCCCATGCTGGATTTGGGTTTTTCACGCCTGACACAAAGAGTGTCATAAGAGCTAAAGCGAAGCCTCCCCCAATTAGCAGATGCCTAATTACTAAAGTTGAATCAATTGGTCTTGTTGGTAAATTTTGTTGGTGTGTCATGATAATGAATAAGTTAAGGAATATTTTTTGTTTATAAATTAATTTTATCTCAAAAGCGCTTTGTAATTCAAAGTTACATAAAAGTACTTTGCATTTCAAAGCATTATTTGAAGATAATATCTTGAATATCAATAAATATATCTTAAGCTATTGGAAATCAGTATAATAAAATTTACTTACCCTTTAACGCTTTGAGCCTTGTCAATGCATTCTTATTTCCAGGGTCTAAAGCTAGCACCTTCCGATAGTTCTCTATCGCAGCGGTTCGATTTTCGATAATTTCGAATATCTCCCCCAAACTATCGTATGTGTTTGCACTCCTTGGATATAGTTTGGCGTTTAATTGAAAAATAGCAAGTGCTTTTGTATGTTCTTTCTGACCCAACAGTTGATAACCCCAAGCATTTAAGTCCTGCTCATTGAGCTCAATATTGGGTTCGCTCTTCTTTAAGGCTGCCACAACAGCTGTGGAACGTTCAAAGCCTTGTTTAAGTAATTGAGTACGCAATTTTTTAATGCCTACCGGAAGGCCAAAACCATTTGCTTCGTGCATATCATTGATATAATAGCCCGCAATTTCGTCGATAAGGCGCTCCGGACTAGAGCCCATTAGGTTTGTCAGTATTACTATGGAGAGATCATCTTTTAAATAGAGAAACAATGCATTTCTGCCGCCGCCTACTGGTCCTACTGCAGGATGCTCAGCCCTAGTTACCGTTGGCCAGCCAAGTGCATAACCATTGGTTAAAGCATTAAAGCCACCAATCTCTCCATTATTCAAAACTGCTGGAGTAAACATAGTTTCAAGACTTGATGATTTTTTCAATAGCACGCCACTTTTTAAAGCAATAATCCAGTTGCCCATGTCTGTTGCCGTAGATACTATTCCAGCAGCAGTTCTATAAAACAACGGAAACTGGATATAAGATATACCAGGGGTAGCCATTCGGATAAAATTCCCGTCAACCATTTTATTCAGCGTATAAGCACCTGCAGAGTTTGGTATCACATCATACGAATCGCCAAACCTCGTAAGCTTCATTCCTGCCGGCTTAAATTGTCGCTCTTCTATAAACTTGGTAAAGTGCATCCCGCTTAACTTATTGATGATTTTTCCAAGGGCCACATAGCCAGCTTGGTTATAAAGAAACTTATCTCCTGGTTTAGCCACCGAAGGTAGTGCCGTTACACGCTTCCAAACCGTTTGTTCACCTCCAGGAAAAACCTGTTCATCCTCATCAACTACATCAGGTAGACCAGAAGTATGTGTTAATAATTGTTGTAAGGTAATCCCTTGCCAGTTAGCAGGTAAGCTATCTAAATATTTAGCAATAGGATCTTGAACTGATAGTTTTCCCTCCTCAGCCAATTGCATAATAGCGACGCCCACAAAAGCTTTTGTAATAGAGTTGATGTAAAACATTGATTCGGCAGTTGCCGGAATTTTGTGCTCTAAGTTTGCAGTGCCATAATGTGCGGTCTTTACCAACTTACCATCTTCACTATTGCAAGTTGTAAGGCAGGAATACTGCGTTGACGCATTTTCTCTTTGATGAAAAAATCGATGCTATCCGAAACACTCGTTTGTGCATTGACAAGTAGCGGAAAAATAATTAACAGCAATAAAGTAAGAGGAGCGGTAATACGTCTCATGAGTGGTTGGTTTGATAGATTGCAAATATATGCTATTCATCCATCCTATTATTATCTAATAAATAACGAATATGAGTATCGCTATCATTCAGAAAGCGCTCATACGTTTTGAAAAGTTCAGTTTCTTTATAGTGCTTAAGCGCGATGCCATTTGCGCCAAACTCATAAATAATGGACTTTGGATAGGCGATTAATATTGGGGAGTGCGTAGCGATGATAAACTGCGAGCCTCGCGCTATCAAATCATGCATCCTGCAAAGCATGGCCATTTGGCGAGTTGGCGACATGGCCGCTTCTGGTTCATCTAGAACATAAAACCCATTCCGCTGCAGTCTCTTCATAAAAAGCGCCCAGAAAGATTCACCATGTGATTGTTCATGCAGAGATTTCCCACCATAGTAATCAATAATTTTTCCTGCTCCCGGTTCTCTATCTAAAATTTCAATCTCTGTTGCCAGGTTAAAGAAACTTTCACTTCTTAAAAAGAAGCCATCTGAATGGCGTTTTACTCCCCTAGAAGTCCGGATATATTGATGCAAATCGGAATGAGATGCTCTTGTATTAAAATTGAAATTCTTTGTTCCACCTTCAGCATTAAATCCAGAGGCAACTGCGATGGCTTCTATCAATGTTGATTTTCCCATTCCATTTTCCCCGACAAAAAATGTTACTTGAGGATGGAACTTAAGCTTATCCAAGCCTTGCAAAAATGGAAGATTAAATGGATACTGACCAGCCCTGTCACTCGGAACTTGAAATTGAACTTCTAAAAGCTCACCACTTGAAATCATATTGCTTTTTACTTTAAAGATAATCAATCGAAGTTTAAATAAGCTAAACATATTACTGTCAAATGCTGTTTTACTTCTTATTAACTTCTAAATCTAATATCACCATGCTACAGTATCTGAAACAAGAATTCGAAAACGAAGTTAACAGCACTCGAAAACTTTTGCAGGCCATTCCCGAAAAAGACCTTAGTTATAAACCTTCGGCAATTTCATGGAATATGGGCGAACTTGCCCAGCATATTGCAACCATTTACTACTGGTATGTAGGATCATTTACGAAGGATGTTTATGATATGGATGCCGACCATCTTGAGAGAGGTGATACCAACGATATTAAAGCAACCTTAGCACTTTTTGAAAGCAACGTAGAAAAGGCTAGAAAAGCACTCGAATCGCTTACTGAAGAGAATTTACAAGACGATTGGAAAATGACAGCAGGTGGCAATGTAGTGCTTGGTCCGCTACCAAGAGTTACAGTATTACGAGGCTTTCTATTTAATCATATTTATCACCATCGCGGTGAAATGATCGTATACCTACGTGCCACAGGGAATAAAGTGCCAAGTATATACGGCCCTACCTATGAACAAAGTAAAGAAATGTAATGCTTAATAGCCTTTAGTGCATTGATTACTAACGGTGTTCAAAGTTAAAAATGAGCTATTGCTTTTGGTTCTTGCTACATTTCTTAAACAGGTTTCCCAAAACTGTATTACTTCTGCTCTTTCTGTCTGACAAAGTTCCACATTTAAAATATCATCACTAATCAGCTGCTCTGTTTGAATGGCATAAAAAATAAACCATTTAATAATTTTCAAGCGTAATACACAAGTAGGCATTAAACCATTAATGCTCGTAATCAGTTGTTTATTAACTAAGTTAGTAGTCTTTCCGAGTAAATAGCTAGCAACTGCATAACTTAAAAAATCCTCGTTAGAGAAGCCAATCTTTACCTCATGCTTCTTCCAACATTTTGTCTCTATGATATATCCGCTAGCTAACATTTCGTGATAGCCTGCTTTTTGCTGTCCAATATGCTCAGTTACATCATCTTTAACGGCATAAAAAGTTTGTTGTTGGTAGTCAATATTTTCACAAATAGCGTTTAATATAACTTGTTTTTTTGAACTATTCCCTTGATAAACCTTCGTTTGCACGAATTTAAAAACATGTTCAAAAATGCTGGTCTCGTCTATTTTTGAAAAGCTGAAATTATCTCTACATGAGCGATAGTAATATTGAAGGTAAATTGGATATCTTAATTGCTTTACCTCTTCATGCGTAAAAACATGTTTGGTACTGGGATTAATACGGACTGCCATTTTCCTTAGTTCAGTCATATCAAGTAGTGGAATGTTGCTATTGACGTTGTCGCTATCAAATCCCATGAACCATTCTTGATCTCCTATCTTTAGGATATCTTGATGTACGATTAAGGTGGTTGTGCGCATCGTCAATATCATCTTGAATGAGCTATATTCGCGATAGCATGAAAATAAATCAGTAATTTGAGAAATTATTAGCCGAAAAGTTTCACCCTTAATAATGGTATCGTCTAGCCCATCCATAATTAAATAGAGTTTTTGACCCTTTAATTTAAGATCCACCATCAAACGGCTAAACTCATCATCTCGGTTATAGCCTAGCAGGTATAATAACCATTCATGAACATTTCGCCCACTGAAATAGGCATTGGATAGTGTATTAAAACTCAGAAAGAAAACTAGGTCGCCCTCTGCATGATGATCTGGCGATTTATTCAGAAAACTGGCAACCCAGTGAGCTAATGCAAGTGTTTTACCATAACCTGTAGGTGCGAAAAGGATAGTCCCATTGAAATAGCTTCGAGCAAAATAATCAAGATGATCATCTAGAAACCGCCTGGGAATTGTGTATCGGAACGGAATACCAGAACGATCTTGTAAATGTTGTAGCGTATTTGTAGTGATTCTATGAATTTGTTTACGGAAATCCCAAACAGGCCGGATATTACCGGGTTCGCTCTCCTTAAACTTATATGCATTTTCCAAATAATCCTCCCAGTGCTTATATCCGCAAAATTTGGACAATACATCCATGGTAAATGCCGATGGCTTACTGCGAGATTCCGCGAAGCCAAACAATCTTTTCACAGTAGTTTCACTTACACGCTCTTTCGTTCTCTTCTCAATTGCAACGGCAACACCTTTACAATGTGCAGCAGTAATATGATCGTGATTTGCATTCTCCAGCACTAGCTTTTTGAGTGCGTCAAAATGATAGGTATTAATTAAAATTCTCATAGCTCGTATAAAATGACGTGCCGTAAGTCACTACCGTAAAACTCTTAAGTGCATATTATCTGAAGCATAGTTGATTACGGAAATGAGAGGCGTTAATAATTGGTTTGTTAGGGGATATTGATCTATACACTCAAAAAGAAGGTTTTTATCTAAGTCTATCAATAACCTGAACAGGGCATTTTTATCGTAAAATGCTTGTTTTTTAGTATCTTTAAACACACAATTAATGAAAACTATTGGTTTAATCGAAGACAACGAGAGCTTACGAGGCATTTTCTCGGCTTATTTCAGGAGTTCTCCCTCATTTGATGTTGCTTTTGCAGTAAGCGATATCGAAGATGCAATTCAATGCCAAGCTACAAACCCAGCTATTTTACTTTTAGATGTTGATCTACCCTCTGGGTCTGGTATTGAGGCAATACCTCGCTTACACCTTGTTTTTCCTCACACAAAAATTGTAATACTTTCTAATCTTAAAGATGCTACACTTACCAAAAGAGCAATGCAAAATGGTGCCTCAGGCTATTTACTAAAAACCAATAGCATTGAGTACATTCACGAGTCACTATTGCAAATTGACAGCGGAGGCTTACCCTTCTCTCCCGAGACTATATCACATCTAATAAAACAGCGAAAGACAGTTGTGAACCACGGATTAACGAAGCGCGAATTAGAAATCGTGAAGCATATGAGTGAAGGAATGCTCAATAAAGAAGTAGCCGATAAGCTCCACATATCCTACTTTACGGTCAACCAGCATATGAAACATATTTACAAAAAGCTGAATGTAAGTTCCAAACCAGAGTTAGTAGCTTGGTATTTGTCTTACGCCCCATAACGTGGTAACTGTACGCTGAATACGGAGCCGATACCTGGAACCGAGCGGAACCATATATCACCCCTGTGTGCCTTCACTATTTTACGGCAGATGAATAAACCAAGGCCATGTGAAGACTCGTTGGCTGTACCTTTTCTTTTGATATCAGCTGAAATATCGAATAATTTTTCTCGGATATTTTCAGGAATACCAATTCCATTGTCTGTTATCGATATAGTTACATCCAAACTAGAAACTTCAATTTCTACGCTAATGAGCCCTTTAGTATCTGTAAATTTAATAGCATTGGTAAGCAGGTTGTCGAATACACGTCGTATTTTTTCGGCATCTCCATGTAGTATTACCAAGGATGGAAAGAATTGAATGTGTTGCTTTTTAGCCTCACTTCTTTTCCTTTGTTGATCGATGCAATGTTTTACCAATGCGCTCAACTCAAAATATTCTAACATCAAATGTTCGCTCGAAGTATTGTTGTTCAGCATATCTTCAATAAGCGATAAGGCGTCGCTGCAATTGATATAGATTAATTTTGCTAGCTGGCTTTTTTCGTTGGGACATATCGCAGTGTTGTCGAGCAGCTTAACAAAATTTCTCATCGCAATAATAGGACTACGCAAGTCATGAGCCACTAGCTGTGTAATCCTAGCATTAGCTTCGTAGCTAAGTTCAAGCGCTTCAAAAGTCCGTTCCAATTCAACATTTCTAACGTGAATATTTTCATTTAGTAGTTTCAATTGGTTCATATTAGCTTTGAATCTACGATAGTTGCGACAAAGCAACACCGCAATCAACAACGACATCAATAAAATGAGCACAATTGCGCTCAACAAAATCCGGGCATTTGTTTTTTCCTCCTGCAGACTAGACAACTGCTTAGCGTGTTCATTATAAGCAACAAGGTGTTCTAGGTTTTCTTGGATATTTGCATTTTTCTCTCTCGCTAAGGAATCATTTAGGTGCAACAACTGCTTGTAAGCCACATTTGCCTTGCTATGGTTACCCAACTGCACGGATACCTCAGCCAATAATTCAAGGTATTTTTGCTTACGATTAACATATGTTGGTTTATCTGCCCATGTCTTAATCGTGTCTAGCAACCTTATTACGCGGTCTGTTTCACCTCTTTCCAGATAAAGTGCTGCAAGGCGCTCTCTACTTAATTCAGCCTCTTCGCTGCCGAAAGTATTTTCTGTTAGCTCAATGTCCATATTCATTAGTCGTTCGGCTTCAGCCTTACGCCCAATAGTTAATAACACTTTAGCTTTGTTGCCATATACAATCCCTTTAGCGATGTTGATATAGGTTTTTCTATCAGGCCCGGTATATTTTCCTTCATGTTGTTCGATATACGCCAATGTTTGATTGAAATAATATAAAGCACTATCTGCTTCACCAAGCGAACTAAAACAAAGACCAATATTATCTTTCATTGCTTGGTTAAAAGTGAATGCAATCCAAGGATCGTTGTCATCAGATTTATCAAGCAAGGCTAGTTTATAGTATTTAAGGGCCTGTTTAAAATTTTCTTGTTTATAAAACCCACTTGCTAAGCGCATGTTGTAACTGAAGAAACGTGAGGTTTGCGTAGTGGGATCTGTATTTTCTAATTTGCTGGCCATGTCAAAAAACTTAATGGCAGCTTTAAAGTTGTTTAAGGTTATTTCTGCATCTCCTTTAACAAAGTAGGCTTTAATTAAATTCTCACGATAGCTTTTGCTTTTTTTTGCTACAGGCTCGATGGCATTGATCATGCTGTCTGCATAAGCTGAAGTTCTATAATAGTCGCGCTGTTTAAAATGATACTCTCGGATAAAGCCATAGCGTTTCCAGAGGTCTTCGGGGCCAGGATTAAATTTAGTAAATTCTAGATTAACAAACCCAATCTGCTTTTCCAATGGCAATCGAGCAGCACGACTTAAAATAGAATCGCTAAGTTTAGGATGGTCTATCAGTTCTTGGTCGATGGTTCTTTTGCAGCCAGAAAGGATTATGGAGATTTTTAAGAGCAGCAAGAGATAGACTATAGCAAAGAATCTATTCCGTATCATGTGGTTTTTTTGAAAGCGTGGCAAGTAACAAAAAAAACTCCTTTATAGGAATAAATTTAATAAACTATTTACAAAATCGCTTCTAAATCACAACGATTAGTTGTATCGCTTAAAACTCAGGCTAAAATCCGAATCTAACTATCTTATTTATCAGTATAGGCTAAAATATCTTCAGGCTGACAATCTAGTGCTTTAAAAATTGAGTCTAAAGTGGTGAATCTAATCGCCTTTGCTTTTCCTGTTTTGAGATTGGAAAGATTAGCTAACGTAATTTCTACCTTTTCAGAGAGCTCGTTTAATGACATCTTTCTTTTGGCCATCATCACATCCAAGTTTACAATAATCGCCATCGTTATACAGTTAGTTCATGTTCATCTTGAATGTCACTTCCTCTTTTAAAAATTTGTACGATTACCAGGAAAGTAAACCCCATAAGCAACCACACATCGCCCCCACCTAAACGTAAACTTTCAATATCTGGCATGACTATCCCCTTATTTATTATCCACTCGATATACGTCTTTCCCCATAGCGAGAAAACCCCAATCCCTAACGATAAGTAAGCGACACTAGCAATTAACCGCACAACAGCCCTGTTAAAAGGATAGAAGATTTCAAGCTTTTTATCGTAAAAGACTTTCACAATCAAATAAAGCAATATTGCTTTCAAGACCCCAGCGATACTCATATAACCTGTTACCACTACGAATTGACCAGTGTCGTAGCTATATAGACTAGCTAAATCTGCGCCATTCCAAAACTCCTTAGCTGCAAGGGGGTTGAACAACACAGCATAGAGCGCACTGCAAATGATTCCACCTGCATCAACGCATGCACATAAAAATATAATCCAACAGAAAATATTCAGTACGTTCAAGATTTGTTTTGTTGTAATTTTAATTTCCATACTATTAACTATTTTAATTTGACAGTGCAAGTATATGATTTATTTATTGATAAACAATAAATTTATAATAATTAACAATAAATAATTATTGTTAACAATATTTCTAATCCATTTTATTAGTCGAATAAGCTGTCCTTTTTAAAGATGAGTGAGTAAATAAGGCGATTTTAATGTCCCTATAGTAATAATTGCTAGCTTATGATGTTAAAAAAAGAACGCCACGATTTTGTATTGAGACATGTTAATTTACACAATAGACTACTAACAAATGAGCTTGTTCAAATCTTAAACGTCTCTGAAGATACCGTTAGAAGAGATTTGAAAGAGTTATCGGACGACAATCTATTACGTCGGGTACATGGTGGTGCAATGGCGAGAGCTTGTCATACAGCAATTGTTGATGATGTAATCAGCGCCAAAGAGGCTAAAATAAATATGGCAAAAAAAATAGCCCATATTATTAAAAATGGAATGGTTGTATTACTTGGAGGAGGAGAGATTATCATAGAATTGGCAAAACAACTTCCGAAAACACTAATCGGCACATTTTTTACAGTTAATCCACTCGCAGCAGTTGAACTAACTAAGTTTAAATATCTAGAGGTTATTTTACTAGGTGGTCTATTTTCAAAAGAATCTGGCATTACTTATGGCGGACAAGTAATAAGCCAAGTTTCAGAAATCAAAGCAGATCTATGCATATTGGAAGCAAACGGAATAGATCTCGGAAGTGGTCTAACTGATTCTGAATGGGAAATTAGTCAGTTGAAAAAGGCTATGCTAAATGCAGCCCAGAAATCAGCAATTCTCTGTCATTCGAAAAACTTAAATACTACCCTTAGAACAAGAATAACGACAGTCAAAGATATTGATTACTTAGTTACAGATTTGGACAGCAAGGATGAAAAGCTGGAAGACTACCATGCAATTGGTGTAAGCATACACTAAGGAGACTTCGAGCTTTACCTCTACCCCAGATTACTTTTGATTGATTTGATAACGCAGGGAAATTAATCCGGTATCGTAAGTCTTACTTTCGAGCAGTGTTAACTGAGTTCGTTCATGTTGTTTATTGAATAGAGGTTTTCCATCACCCAGTAGGACTGGATGTACAGATAGCCATAATTCATCTACCAAACCTTCTTTCATCATTGCTTCTGTGAGCGAAGCCCCTCCATAGAGCCAAATATCTTTCCCCGGTTGGGATTTGATTCTTCGCGCTTCAAGCATGCTGTTTTCCGAAATAATGACTGAACCGTCCTTTACCTTTTTCAAGCTTGTAGAAAATACGTACTCTTTCATCGGTGGCATACCCGGTATACTCTCTCCGTTGTTGCTGTCCGCATATTGCTGCGCAATCTCATAGCTTTTACGTCCAATGAAAATAGCATCTATCCGGGTAAAAAAATCATTCAATCCGTAGTCTTGATCTGTAAAACACCAATCATATTCGCCGTTTGGTCCTTCAATGTAGCCATCTAACGTAATGGCTAATCCTAATATTAATTTTCTCATTAGTAATCGTTTATGTTGCTGCAAAATAACAACAATTTAAAAATACTAAAAATAATAGTAAATTAGCCTAAATAATTTCAAATGAGAATTGATAGTTATGAGTACTTAGCGGTAATAAAGCCAGATGAGATAGTAACCTCAGTTGTGATGGCCATGAAGACCAAATGTAAAGAACGTTACGGTTGGAATTCTGCAATTTATAGCAAACCTCATTTTACAGTTATTAACTTTATTCAACCTAAACACAACCACGAGAGACTGATTAGTTGTTTTGAAAGAAATATGGAGAATATATCTCCTTTCCAGATCAACCTGTGTGGTTTTGATTATTTCACTGCACTCACCAATACACTTTACATAAAACTTCCCAATCAGCAGGAATTTGCTGAAATGGTAAACTATGTTAAGAAAATTACCAAACCAATATTGAAATCAGTACCAGGATATCCTCCTCACTATACTAAAAATGCTCATCTAACTATTGCTAAGGGTATTTTGAAACCTGAGTTCATCAACGCATGGCCAGACTGGGAAAATGTCGATTATCACGCTACCACCAATGCTGATGGCATTTTATTATTAAGAAGACCATTTGCTGCTGAGCACCTTAAATATGAAGAAGTCGACTACTATTCGTTTTTAGGAAAAGGAATCATAGATGCACAGACATCGTTATTCTAAAATTTTACCCCCACATCTGTGAAACTCCAACATGCTCCTGTGATTCCGCTAGCCTAAACCCCCAACAAAACCCCGTTCATCAACTACTTAATTTACCGTCATTTAACGATGTAAAAACCGTCATTCGCACCTTTATTTAAAAAAATAAGTCGTGTAAATTCGGTTATTAATTAATCTCTCGGTAAATCTTCAACCCACTATATACTACCTCCAAGCCGCCTCAATTCAGATTCACCATTTTCAGAATCTGAACTAAATGCGTTTTCCAAACATATTAAAATAATTAGTTCACATTTAAAATTTAAGCCCTATGTCAAACTTCAAATTAAATCTGCCAACAGACATTCCTTGGAAACGTATATGCGTAAGCAAGGACATGATCGATCCAAAAATTTGCGACTCTCGCCGCCCAAAAAGATGGAATTCTTCTATTGCTATTTTTCAGTACTCACCTGAGGAAGAGTACCAAACAACCGAAGGTATGCTCATCACCTATATTAAGGTGGCATGTTCCGTTACTGGTTATCAAGCTGGCCCTGATGAAATCGGACTGCACAGAGGTGGCTTCGACAATTTTTGGAAAGAGAATGGTGAAGTATTAAAAGATACAATCATGGATTATTATCCATGCTATGGCGCAATTCTGGAAGTGGCTGTGGCTCCCAAAAAGAAAGATACACCGTTAAGCAAATATCCTTATTTCTCAGATTTTGAACCAAAGAAACGAGAACTATATGAAGTTGCCACTGAAACAGGTGAAGTTATGTCTCGTTCACTTAAAAACTTAAGTGTTGGCAAAGGCTCATCTACGCTAAATTCACATGAAATATTAGATGTAGACCATGGATTTAGCTTTGGTGCAGAAGGTTCGTATGCAGGTACTGGCGGTGGTTTTAACGTAAGCCGTTCGGGCGAATGGGGAACCAAAGATATTAGTCAATCAGAAACAAACAGCATTCGCACTACCGATCAATCGCAAGAGTCGAGAGAAACCCAATCGCATACTACTCAAATTTCACAATTGTATCATCAATTGGATAGTTATCATATGGGTACTAATCGCGCAGTGTTCTTCCTATTGCCTCGACCACATACCATTGAAACTGAGCGTACTTTTGTAAACGGACCTAGGAATATCGAAGGCATCCAAGAATTCTTTTTCGTAGTAATGCGCCCAAAAGACGTAGAAGAGATATGTGTTGAAGCCTATTTAGAAACAGGCCATATTGCTAAAGTTCCAATTTTGGCGTATGAAGAAGAAACAGAAACAACCGATTCGCTTACCCTAAATATTACTTCAAATTTTAACGGCGCTTCAGGTGATTCTTTAGACTATAATAATGATGATAATTCTCGTATAAGTATTAAACAAGATTCTGTAAGCTATACGCCTCCTTCGGGCTGGGAGATAGACATCAATAAAAGTGGCGGCTATAATGTTGCTTCAGCTAATCTAAATGGAATGGGAGTTTCAAACCCCGACATTCCCGGCGTAGAAGAATATAGGGTAACAGAGATAGATTCAAATCATTTAATACTTTGGGGCAGAGTTTCTGCTTGCTTTATCGATCATTTCGGAAGCAACAAAATTTACCCTGGCACTTTATCTGTCACGTTAACGATCTACCTAAAAAAAATAAATCCTAAACAAACCATTACAGGTTATGAAGAGAGTTTATTTTTAACTGCCCGGGATCTTTGCTGTTGCGAAAACAGCGAAATCGATTTACCATTTGTGGCATGGGAAAAACCATATAGAAAGGTTGTAGGAAGGAAGGGTGCTTCAGAAAGAATGATTGGTGAAAAAATGACCATTACCGAAGCTAATAATATGGGCAAAACAATGGCTCGTGAGTTTGTAAAAAGTGGAAATGACATTGGTCGACGCTATGACAAAAACACGGTAAGCATTTTGGAAACACAATTTGTTGGTAAAATGCTAGCCACCACCCTTAAAGATACAAGTAGTGATTTGACAATTGATAAAGTAAAACATTTACCGGAAAACCTGAAAGCAAAAATCACTTCAATCACAACTACCGCTAATCTTTCGAGCTTATTGGAAATGCCTATCCAAATGCAAAAAGATGTATTTGACCTAAATGACGAAGAAGTTAAAGAGCTTCGGGTTTCCCTTACGGCAGCCAATCAAACTTTACCAAATCCTAAGTTAAAATGGTTTACAGCGTCACAACTAAAATCGATGGAAGGTAGAAAAGAAGTATCGAAAAGCGTAGCCACCAAAGTGTCAAAAAATAAAAAGTAAAATTAATCGCCATGGAATTCAATTATTTTTTCGGACCTGATAAATTACCGTTTGCCATCTCAGCTGAGGGCAAAATTCTGCAGGAAGTAAGTACCCCATTTCATGGTATTATTAGTCGCGGTTTATTAAATCATGGGTGTTCTATTTGGAACACCCATTCACACCTGCTCGAATATGGTAATGATGAGTTGCAAAATGAGGAATGGCTTATATTAAAACAAAATGCCATTCAATGTGGTGTATTAAACTTTGCTCAATCAACTTTAGCGGCTAAAAGATACCTAGAATCCTACGCTAATACGGCTAAATGCGAACTCTGGAATATTAAAGAAGGGCACACTTCTAGTGTTTGGAAGGTAACCTTAGCGAATGAAGAATCATTTGTTTTAAACATAGCCCGGGACAAAATGGCTGGTGATGAATTGAAAGCACTTTCTACCCATTTAAAGAAAATAACGGATGAAGGCGATACATCGAACCTGGCCAAAGTGTACCATATCGCTGAGATTGAAGACGAGCGATTGCCGATCAAAGTGGTGGTGACTAAAAATGAGTGGGTTAATAATTCGTTTGAAATTCACTCCAGAATAAACGTAAAAACAAATCAAGAAGAGCTCCTATTGGTTGAAAGGTTTATAACGGATGTGCGAAAACCAGCCGAAATTACTGCTATTCTAGGCCGGGTATTTAACGCTAAAGAAGCATTACAAATCAAAAAAGAAATCTCAAATTTTTTAACCCAAGCAACTACTTGCTTATCTCACACTCCCGAAATAAATATCAATGACGGCGATGTAGTGTGGAATGGAGATAAAGCAATTGTTATTGCTATAAATTAAACTAAAATGCCAGGACCATATAACTTATCTGTTCCATCTGGATCAAATTCATTTAACTATGGAACAAACGCTTCGGGTCAGGCCGTGTCTTACTCAGGTGGCTCACAATATACAGCTTTAACCGCTTGCGATGCTTTAGCCTTTTATAATGCATTTAGTAGTGCGAATCCCGGAATGGGAAGAGCTAACGAAACTCCAAATGCTTGGCAGGATGCCGACCAAGAATGTGCAGCACAAACAACCGCACCACCACCACCAACTACAGCTTCGCCACCTGTTGAATCAAACCCTGTCCCAGCCGGAGGTGATGGAGGAGATCTGCAGGGTGCCCCCCCTCAGCCACCTACAGTAACAGCAGGGAGTGATGGAGGAACGCCTAATCCGCCACCAACACAAGAACCCACCCGGCCACCTGTTGGCGATCCACATCCCACACGCGGCGGAGAGCAACCGCAACAATCAACCAATGCCGGCGATCCGGTAGATCTCTTTAGCGGTGCATTTTATTTAGAAGAAACCGATTTAACTATTCCAAATACCCTTTTACCACTCAGTTTTACCCGTCTATACAAAAGCGGAGCAGCTGCCATGGGACCATTAGGCTGGAACTGGGATCATAACTTCAATTTGTTTATTCGTGAGCTAAATACGGGCGACATTGCAGTTTGGAGAAATTTACATGAAGATATTTTTAAATTTAATGGTCTCGAATTCGAATCTCCAAGAGGTGCGTTTGAGAAATTAGAACGTATTGCAGGGTTAATACAAGCCTATGAAATTGAGAAAAAAGGGGGACTGATATTACATTTTGAACGCCCAAATAATTGGCTTGATGGCGAACGTATTCCGTTACTTTGGATAAAAGACCAACATGGAAATCAATTGAAGTTTACCTATGGTGCTGAAGATAAATTAACCGAAGTAAGAGATGATGATGATCGATTTTTTAACCTTGAATACGATTTATGTGGATTATTAGTCGCCGTTTCTGACCATGCTGGAAGGAAGTTTTTGTACGAGCATGATGAGCAAACCATGCAACTAACCTATGTTCAATCACCTGCAATTAGCGGTCACCCTAACGGTATTTCTCGAATTTATCACTATGAACATCCATGGGCGATGCCTGAATTACGCCACAACATTCTCCGTATAGAAGATGGTAAAGGCAATATTTTTGTAGAGAACACCTATGAACAAGATCCAGCATCAATTAGTTATGCAAGAGTAACTGAACAACTATATGGCGGCTTTTTGTATCAATTTCAATATACCCAGTTGCAATATGTACCAGCAAATGCAGTCTACATTAATACTCCGGCGTTACGAGTTGAGGTAATGAATCCTGATTTTGGCTTAGAAACCTACACTTTTAATTATCGTGGCGACTTACTAGATAGACGTTACCGATTAAATAAAGACAAATCATTTCGTGTAGTTGCTTGGTTATATGAATTTGATGAGCAGGGTAATTTGGCAAAAACCACTTGTCCTAATGGTAGCGAAGAAATAAATATATTCGACTTTAACAATACTGATCCTCGAATGAGGGGCAATCTTCTTCAAAAGGAGCTTACTGCTGCTTCAGGCTTCCCATCACCTAGTAGGATAATTTGGAAAGGGAAATATGATGCCAATTACCAGCAATTGATTGAAGAAAGAAACGAGACAAATCAAATTATCAGCTATAAATATGATTTTAATTTAAGTCCCGCGGCATTAAGCAATACGGGCAAACTTATTGAGGTTATTCAGCCTGAAGCAACTTTGCCCGATGGTACTATTCAAAAGGCCAAAACTACTTTTACCTACAATACTAGGGGGCAAATTTTAACGACTATTTTAGCTGATGGTACCCAAAATGAAAATGAATATGGTATAACTGGCGGTGAAAAAAGTAGAATAATTAAGCACCGGTTTGATGTAGCCAATTTGAGCATTGAACATCAATATAAATATGACGCTTATGGATTTACGACAGAAACCATTGATGGCAATGGCAACTCGACCAAACAAATTTATAATGCATTAGGACTGCTTGAAAAGGAGATTCAAGCAACAGTTAATGGCAATGCAGCCGAAACAATTATGCATTATGACACCGATAAAAAAGTAATTGAAATTAAAAAGCCCAAAGGTGCATTTACTGATGCTACAATTACTGGTAATTTTATCATCGATAAAATTGAAAGAGATGTATTAGGGCATCCTACAAAACTGATGCTTAGCAATAATACTGATGAAGCAAAAGTGTTGGCTATGAGCAATGATTATCGAGGTTTCCCTATTGAAACCCTAAATCCTGATGGAAGCAAAATGAGAAAAATATTTGACGAAAGAGGCTTATTGCTTTCTGAAGAAATAGTAGGGGTTGATGGTAAAAAAATTGCATCGAAAAAGGTTTACAACCGTTTGGGGAAATTGATTCAAGAAACAAATTCTTTTGGGGTAACTACCCATTATGAATATGATGCTTTTGCTAGAATTAGTAAAGTTACCATGCCGAACGGCACTGAGGTTAAGAGCAAATGGTTGAAGAATAATTTATTAGAAAGCGAAGAGACAATAGGTGATGATGGCAATGGAACTATTCGTCAGTTATCATTTAAGTCGTATACTTATGATGAAAAAAATAGAAAGGTAACTGAAAGTGTAAAAATTTTCACCAACAACCCTTTAGTATTTACAAATTCCACAACCACTAATTTTTATGACCAGTCAGACAGACTGATTAAAACAATAAACAATCGAGGCGGGATTTCAACCATGCTGTACGATGGTTTAGGCAGAGCTACCATCATCACTGATGCCGAAGGAAATGAGCAACACAACAGTTTTGATGCTAACGGAAATTTGATTCGACAAGACGCCCATCACTTAGAGCCAGATGGCAGCACTTCAATAGTTACTAAACAGTTTGCCTACGATGAAAGAAACAGAAGAATACAAATAATTGAACCAGACGGTGGTAAAGTAATAAGCGATTATGATGATAGAAATTTGTTAGTAAGGCAAATCGATTATTTGGGAATTGTTTTAATCAATACTTTTGACTCCTTTAACAACAAAACAAAGGAAGTAAAAGACGACGGGGGCCTGAACGTTGTTCAACAATGGACGCTGGATAGCATGTCGCGAATTGTGGCTTTTATCGATCCAACAAATCAAATATCCACTTATCAATTTGATTCGGTTGGTAGAAATATTCAAATTAATTATCCAAATGGCTTTTCAAGTAGCAAACAATACAACAATAACAATCAAATCGTTAAAGAACAAGTTGCCAGCGGAGCAGAATTTGTTTACACCTATGATTCTGCGAATAGGATTTTAAAAATTGAAAACACAACTACGCCAACATCATTGACTTCAGTACCGCCTCATGAGTTTGCTTATGATGGTTTGGATAGAATGCTTGATGCTCAAGCTGGAACAGAAAAAGTGAGTAGAAAATATGACAGTGTTGGTCGCTTATTATCAGAAAAAGCCCTAAGTACCACGATCTACTGTGTATACAATGATGCTTTAGGTATTGTTGAAAAAGTTTGGCCTGATGGAAGGACAGAAAAGTTATCGCACAACCTGAACGGCGTACTTACTGGCATTGAAGAAACAGCGAATGGCATATTAGGTAAAGGGAATAGTTTCATTGCTTCATTTAAAACAAGTGGGCCAAATGCTTTTGGCGAAGGCAGTTATCATGGCGGATTAACTCTTTCTAGCACTTATGATGAACGCAAAAGACTTACCGAAATAGCAATAACAAGTGGTGCAATTAATGAAAGTGTTAAGTATCGTTACAACCCAGCTGGATTTAAACAAGTAGAGGCCATATTAGGGCAAAATCCAAAAATCAGTTATTTTGAATTTGACAAAAGATATCGGCTATTAACCGCAAAAGATTCGTTTAGCGTTTCCATACTGAATGCCACTACACAAAGCGAACATCTTACTGCGATCAATATGGTGAAGCTAGCTGCTACAGGGGCATCTCATATCGAAAATTTCTTATATAACACGGCCGATGCGCGAACAAAGCATACTGAAACTGGAGTTCCAGATAAAAATTACAGCTATCTACCTGGCCATCGCATTCAAAATGATGGTGCGAATGCTTTTACTCATCATCTTGACGGCGTTCTAAAATCCGATGGCGTCTTTAGTTATGAAGTTGATACATTAGGAAGAATAGTAGCTATTAAATCGGGGGCCAATCTTATTAGTGAATTTACCTACGATGCTTTCGGCAGACCAAGTGTGGTGAAAGAATTGGGACAACCGGTAAAATCATATCATTACTTAGGTGGTTTTGTTGAACAAATAAATGAAAATGGAACACCAAGCAGGCAACACACACTTCATCCAGCCACAGGTGTACCAATAGCCTATCATACTGTGTTAGGCACCCATTATACATTGTTCGATAGCCGTTATAATTTAATAGGATTAGCCGATGTAAGTGGGAATTTGGTAGAAACCTATCGCTATAAAGCATTTGGAGTTCCCACCATTTTTAACCCGGGCGGAGCAACAATTGCAAATTCATCATTTAACGTTGAGCCTATGTATGGTGGTCAGCGATATTTATCTACTTCGGGTATTTATCTCTCAAAAAGAAGGTTGATGAATCCGGTGAATGGTTTATTTCTATCAATTGATCCAAATGGATATGTTGATTCATCGTCGTTATACACCTATGCTGCACAAGATCCGATAAACAATATAGACCCAAATGGTGATATATTGCCTATTATTGCCGTTTTTGTGATCGGTGGGGCACTACTTGGTGCAGGTTATAGTATTTATGATGCTACACAACACCCAGAAAGGTATGAGGGAGCTGCTGGTGTCTGGAGACCATTAGCGAATACTTTTGGTGGGGCACTTATTGGTGGGGCAACCATAATTGGGGGCGAAGCTGTACTAGCAGCTTTTGGTACCGGAGCCTTTGTTACCGGTGCAGGAGCAACCTTATCTACTGGAAGTGCATTTTTATTATATGGAACGTCGAGTGTGGTTTCGGGCGCAATTGGAAGAGGTGGGTTTAATGCTTTATTTCCAGAATATATCGATCCAGTTTCAACTCGAACTGTTGCTATTGATTTTGTGGCTGGAGGAAGTATAGGAGCCGGCTTAAGAGCATTAACCAATATGGTTGCTACGCCAGGATTTGGAACATTTCCCTCTTTACCTAGTATGGGAAGATTTGGTCAATGGTTAAGGTTTGGTGCCGACAATGGAGGCAGTGAGACAATTTCTGGAAGTTTAGGGGCCTATCCTACTCGATTAGGAGCTTTATTAAATAGGATTGGAATAAGACAAGGTTATAATTCTAGCGTAGTAAATAATGACATAGGAAATCATATTTTTGGACAATTAGACACAGGTATTCACGAAGGCTTTCACGCTTTAGTCTCGCGATACTTGCCCACCTTTAAAAATTTATCTTCCACTTCAAGGTTAGGGGCAATTGCCAGGTATCCAGAAGAAGTTGTAGCCTATGCATTGGGGCATGGCGGCGCGGGTAGGCTACATGCCATTCCTTTTGCTCCCTTCGAAGCCTTTAATAGCTTAGCTGGATTTGGAGCTGCACAGACAGCGGCCGCTAAAGTATTTTGGGGTAGAATTGCAGGTGGGGCTGGTGTAGCTACTGCGGAACAAGTAATAGGACCCGGCGGTTCTCATCCTAACGAGACAAGACCTTCAGAAAAATAGCACAGATAATGTCAGCTAAATCCCTAAGGATCGCATTTGATCGGGTTGTAATCAAACGCAATTCTTAAGGGTTTTAGACCATTAAAAACTCGAGCCATACATTTTTATGGCAATTTTTTTGTAATTTGGAAAAGCAACTAGCTATTTGTTAAGTTAAATCCGGATAAGACCACACGCTGTAAACAACGGCACCACTGCAGGATAAAAAACTGTACATCAACCATGCACGGCTATCCCATATTAGTTAACCAAGGTAAATATATTTCTCAAAGCTTTGCTTCTGCTTCTGCAATAGTTATGTTTGTGTAAAGAATTCGCTTGCCATGATAGTATTATCACTTTCTGCGATTTCGTTTCAAAATGCTAATCTCCTGGAGGAACAATTGAGTGTAATATCATGAGAAAAACATACTTATTACTGCATTTAGCAGTGATTTTAGCCGGCTTCACTGGCATTTTTGGCAAACTCATTATCTTAAACGAGGGCTTATTAGTCTTTTACCGTGTGCTGTTCTCGGCTATTATGCTGTTTATCCTTCTTAGATTAAAAAGACAAAACACTGCGCTTACCAAACAACAAAAACTGAAAATCGCGGGCGCAGGGATGCTACTCACCTTACACTGGATTTTGTTCTATGGCAGCATCAAGTACGCTAACATTTCTATCGGCGTAGTTTGTTTCTGTCTAACTAGTTTCTTTACCGCCATCTTCGAACCGATAATTAACAAACGAAAATTCAATTTAAGGGAAATGCTATTGAGTCTACTCACCCTTCTGGGTATCGCATTAATCTTCAGCTTTGACTCTACTTATCAGGTCGGCATTGCTATCGGAGTCTTCTCTTCGGCATTTGCTGCGCTTTATACCATTTACAGTCAGAAATTCTCCGTAAACCAGGATAGCAAACAGGTTAACTATTACCAGATGCTAGGCGGCACCATCGGACTTGGAGCTCTCCTGCCCATTTACCTGTATTTTTTTCCAGTACAGACAATCATCCCTAGTTTATCTGATACTTTTTACCTGCTCTTACTTGCGGGGTTCTGTACCGTTGCGCTTTATGTAATCAATATAACAGTGTTGAAAACACTCTCCGCTTTTACTGTAAATCTCACTTTTAACCTAGAACCAATCTACTCGATCATCATGGCGTTTTTATTCTTTAACGAGGCCAAAGAGCTCGGCTATAGTTTCTATATTGGTCTGGCGCTGGTACTGAGCTCGGTGGTGATGCAAATGCTACTTTCGATGAGAAGGGATAAAGGCAACGCGGCAGTGGCTCATTAATTTAAGCAAATCGTCAATGAACAATTTGCTTAGCAATATCAGCCGAGAAATCATCAAGACTCACCGTCCCGGTATTACTAAGGATGAGTATAGTTGAACCATCTTCCAGGATATGAAACAGCATCGCCTGCGCTCCCATGATAGAACCAGGCCGTTTCACTATAGTGTACATCTTCCCATTAATTTTATAATCCTTATAGACCCACAGACCATAACCATACTCTCCGAGTCCTGAAGTAAACATCAAATCCAGTGTACTTTGCCTCAATATCCTTTTAGAGAAGAGTGCGTCCGTGAATTTCAGTAGGTCGTCTGCTGTAGAATACATTGCGCCAGCCGCATACCAGTTTTCAATATATACTGGTAAATCGTTAACCAGTGATTTGATGTCATCTCTGTAAAAGTAAGTGTCTGCCAGTTTATCAATCACATTCTGCTGAGTCAACATGCCCGAGTTTTTCATCCCCAGTGGCCGTAAGAACTTTTCGGTTAAATTTTCTTGAAAGGTTCTTCCACTGATTTTTTCGATGATCTTACCAAGGATGATAAAATCGGCATTATTGTAATCGAACTCTTTACCTGGCTCCCGTACCAATTCACCGCTGCAAAACTTAGTGAGCATTTCTTCGGAGGTATAAGGTTTTTGATATTGCGGAAGTCCGTTTTTCAAAACACTTTCCATCGTTGTTCCTGCGTCCATATTGTAAATGCCAGACGTCATCGTCAGCATCTGGACAATTTTCACCTTATCGGCCGCCTCTCCTTTGTAATCGGGTAAATAAGTACTTATAGTTTTATTCAGATCGATCTTGCCTTGTTCATATAGCTGAAGGATCAGTACTGAGGTAAAGGCTTTAGTAATAGAGGCTACTTTATATCTGGTATCAATGGTATTTGGCACTTTAAATTGGAAATTAGCAAAGCCAAAGCTTTTCCTATAGCTAACCTTAGCATTATTAGAAATCAGGATGGTTCCATTGAAGTTATTCTTCTTTGCAAACGAGTCTATAAACACATCAACTTTCTGTGATTGTGCTAATAGATTGAACATTTGTGTAAAAAGAAAGAGGGTAAAAAGCACTTGTTTCATAATAAATTTATTTAGCTGATTTGAAGATACTTAGCTTCATCTATAAGGCATGACGCAAAGATTTGTCAATAGGTTGCATCAATCAAAATTCTTTCCCCGAGAAAAAAAAGATGAATACATTAAAGGCAAACAGTTCACCATCCAGGACGATCGATTGGCTATCACAAAGAATAGCCTTCACACAGGTTTGATCTTAAGAAAGATCTCTGGGATAATTGAACTTTAAAATGTATAATGCCAAAGACACAGGATCATTTCAAAAAATCAGAAAAAGTTTACAGAAAATACAGAATCACCTAGGATCATTTTGTTTTACAAATTAACTTACTGGAAAACAGAAATTTACAGGCAAGAGAAAAATCAATTAATGCCTTTTCCTTGAGTTAACATAAGGAATCGAACCAAAATCGGTATTTAAGCTATTTTCGAGAAAAATTGGATTTCCTTTAAAAACAAAAATCCCGCTCTACTTATCGTAAAGCGGGATCGTAGCCCGTAGGGGAATCGAACCCCTGTTTCCAGAATGAAAATCTGGCGTCCTCACCCCTAGACGAACGGGCCATTAAAAATAAGAAGTGTCATTTCAACCTCTTTGGTAGCGGGGACCAGACTCGAACTGATGACCTTCGGGTTATGAGCCCGACGAGCTACCAACTGCTCCACCCCGCACTCTATACAATTTGTAGTCTTCGTTAAATCCTTAACTCTTCCTCCGAATTGGAATGCAAAGATATAATTCGTTTCTTTGTGGTGCAAATTTATTTTAAAAAATATTTTTATGTCGCATAAAGCAGGTTTTGTAAGTATTATCGGGAAGCCCAATGTGGGCAAATCTACCCTCATGAATGCCCTAGTGGGCGAAAAGCTTTCTATCATCACTCCGAAAGCCCAAACCACACGCCATCGCATTCTTGGAATTGTGAATGAAGAAGATTTCCAAATTGTTTTTTCAGACACTCCGGGCATCATAAAACCGCTATATGGATTGCAAGATTCAATGATGACAGCAGTAAACGGTGCGCTTAGTGATGCTGACTTAATTCTGTTCGTAACCGACATCCACGAAAAACACGATGAAAATGACGTTCTTGAGAAAATTATCAACACACAAATTCCACTAGTAGTATTGCTGAATAAAATTGATAACGCTACACAAGAGCAAGTAGATGAGAAATTTGCTTATTGGCAAGAAAAATTAAATCCTAAACATATTTACGCGATCTCTGCGCTGCATAAATATAACCTGGAAGGAATTTTGCCAATGATCTTGGAAAACATCCCTGAGCATCCTGCATTTTACGATAAAGAAGAATTAACAGATCGCAGTCAAAGATTTTTTGTTTCAGAAATCATCAGAGAGAAAATATTCTTCAACTATAAAAAAGAAATTCCATACAGTACTGAAGTTATTGTAACAGCATTTAAAGAAGAGGAAAGCAAAAGCGGACCAATGGTGCGTATAACAGCCGAAATTATCGTTGAACGTGATTCACAAAAGAATATTCTAATTGGTACAGGCGGGGCAATGCTTAAAAAAGTAGGCATGGAAGCTCGCAAAGACATCGAAAAGTTCTTAGATACCAAAGTCTTCCTAGAAACCTTCGTAAAGGTATTACCAGATTGGCGAAGCAAAAAGAATTACTTGAAGAGTTTCGGGTACGATAGTTAGTTTGGTTTTATTCTTCCAATTATTTACCTTACCTTTGCACTCCCTTACAAAAAGGGCTTAATAGTTGATAGTCAAAATGTTTAGGAAATGTTTGCGCTCTCAATTATGAGGCATTTAGGCAAACATTACAACGTTTAAACTTTAAAACGTTCCAATAGTATACAAACATGAGCAATATCATCGCAATCGTCGGAAGACCAAACGTAGGCAAATCTACCCTTTTTAATCGCTTAACAGAAAGTCGCAAAGCCATTGTAGATGATTTTAGCGGTGTAACCCGTGACAGACATTATGGTAAAGCAGAATGGACTAACAGAGAATTTACAGTAATCGATACAGGTGGTTATGTTGCCAACTCTGAAGATGTTTTTGAAGCAGCTATCCGCGAGCAAGTAGTAATAGCCATCGAAGAAGCAACAGTTCTTTTATTTATGGTCGACGTAACTACAGGAATTACAGATTTAGACGACGAAATTGCACAACTACTTCGCCGCAGTAAAAAACCGGTATTTATTGTCGTAAATAAAGTTGATAATACTTCATTAGAAAACGATGCTACCGTATTTTATGGCTTCGGATTAGGTGAAATTTACACGATCTCATCGATGACTGGCTCTGGAACTGGTGAGCTGTTAGACGAAGTGATTAAGCACTTTGAAGACATTCCCGAAGAAGAAAATGCTTTGCCTAAAATTACAATCGTTGGTAGACCAAACGTTGGTAAATCTTCTTTAATTAATGCGTTAATTGGTAAAGACCGTAACATCGTAACACCAATTGCAGGTACTACGCGCGATTCGATCCATATACATTACAACCAATTTGGTCACGAATTTATGTTCATCGACACTGCTGGTCTACGTAAAAAAACGAAGGTTAAAGAAAATATCGAATTCTATTCGGTAATGCGTACCATCAAAGCGTTAGAAGAAGCCGATGTAGTCATGTTGATGATCGATGCAGAAGATGGGTTAGAATCTCAAGACGTAAACATTTTCCACCTTGCAGAGAAAAACAAAAAGGGGATTGTTGTGCTAGTTAACAAATGGGACTTAATTGAGAAAAACAATAAGACCATTAAAGAATTCGAAGATCAAATTCGCCATAAGCTTCAGCCCTTTACCGATGTGCCAATTGTGTTTATTTCGGTATTGAATAAGCAACGTATTTTTAAAACCATCGAAACAGCCTTAGAAGTTCATAAAAACAGAGCTAAGAAAATTCCTACATCGAAACTAAACGATGTAATGTTGCCAATTATCGAAAATTATCCGCCACCTGCACTTAAAGGCAAGTACATTAAGGTTAAATATATTACACAGATCAATGCAACCTCTCCGATGTTTGCATTCTTCTGTAACCTACCTCAATACATTAAAGAGCCTTATAAACGCTTTATAGAAAATAAGCTTCGTGAAAACTTTGATTTTTCAGGCGTACCAATTCAGATTTATTTTAGACAGAAATAAAGGTTTGAGATGACTTCCAACATTCAAGTGGTAAATAGCACTTCAGAAGATCTTAAAAACATCTTTGAATTTTATGACCATGCCGTTGCGCTTCAAAAAAAGGTGTCTGACAAGCATTGGCTAGGCTTCGACCTAGAATTAGTAAAAAAGGAAATAGCTGAGAACAGGCAGTATAAGATCTTAGTAAATGGCGAAATAGGATGTGTTTTTATGGTTACTTTCAATGATCCACAGATCTGGAAGGAAAGAGATCAAGATCCGTCTATTTATATTCATCGCATTGTAACCCATCCAGATTTTAGGGGCTATGGCTTCGTGAAACTTATAACCGAATGGGCAATCAATTTCGCGAAAAACAATCAAATAAGTTTTGTGCGTCTAGACACTTGGGCAGACAATGAAAAGTTAGTTAGCTATTACAAAGAGTTTGGCTTTAACGACGCTGGTACTATCAAAATCTCTGCAGATAGTGGATTGCCTAAACATTACGAAGGTATTACCCTGCAGCTATTTGAGATTAGCGTAAAGTAATTATTACTGCAAGTTTGCCAAGGCTGTTTTTACAACAGGATCAGTCAAATTGCTCGCTTTATAATAGCCAATATCACCTAGATGGTATTTACACAACATCACTTTCACGTCATTATAGATAATAGATTTTGATGCTGTTAATTGCTTTGGTTCTACTTTAATGTTTTTAGACTGGATATAATTAACCAAATCTTTAAAATCGGTATCACTCATCGCAAAACTGCCTAAGTTTTGAGCTAAATAGGTTGGCGAATAACGTTCTGCTAACACATTAAATACAAAATCTATCAATACTTTTTTGGTTACCAGGGTTGCGTAAAATTTATTATAACCCAATGTATCCAATTTAACATACACATCTGGTTGAATTCCACCACCACTAAACACCTTTTTACCCGCTGCAGTAACAAACGCTGTTCCTTTTTGAAGACTATCTTTTGCTATTGCTGTTTTTGCTGTTAACTCACCATCATTCAGCCTATCTTCCAACTCATGCTGATAAGCAGCATAGCCTTTTTTATATGACTTCTGAATACTCCTTCCTAATGGCGTATAATAACGGGCAATTGTTAAATTCAAAGCCGAACCATCTTCAAAAGGAAACTGCTCTTGCACTAAACCCTTTCCAAATGATCGTCTCCCAACAATAACTCCACGGTCTAAATCTTGAATAGCGCCAGCAAAAATCTCGCTAGCTGAAGCAGAATTTTCGTTGATTAACACAGCCAACCTACCTTGCTCAAATTCACCTCCACCTGTGGTAAAGTAATCTGTACGCGGCTCGTGCTTACCTTCTGTATATACAATCAGCTTACCCTCTTGCAAAAATTGATTCGCCAAACCTGTAGCAGCACTCACATAACCTCCTCCATTGTCGCGTAGATCAAGCACCAGCTTACGCATCCCCTTCGCCTTTAAACTCCTTACGGCTTCTACAAAATCTTTATCTGTGTTGGCGCCAAATTTACTAATACGCACGTAGGCCGTCTCGAAATTTAACATATAAGCGGCGTCAATACTACTTACGTCTACTCTTCCGCGTTTTATACTGAGTAGGGCTGGTGCTGACAAACCTGCTCTGGCGACTAATAATTGTACTGCGGTACCTCTTTTACCTCTAATTCTGCCGGTCATTTCTGACCTCGGCAAAGATCTTCCACTAACAAAGATACTATCGATTTTCAAAATTTTATCCCCTTGTTTTAAGCCACCAAAAAAAGCAGGGCCATCTTTTAAAACACTAGTTACAAGCAATGTGTCATTTAAAATATAATATTCAACCCCGATTCCTTCAAAGTTACCTCCTAGACTTTCGGCCATCTCGAAGGCTTTGGTAGGCGGTAAATAAATACTGTGAGGATCTAGTTGATGCAATAAGCTATCAATGGGTAAATGTTGTAAACTATCGGCATTTACATCATCTACGTAGTTTTTATTAATGATATGAATGATATCTTCAACTTTTTGGTTAGTGTTATTGGCATAACGACTTTTACCTTCAACCTTAAAGCCTTGATCTTTTAAAAATTTATAGCCTAAAAACATTCCTCCTATTAAGGTAACTGAATAGGTTAAAGCAATTAGGATATTATAGCGCGTAAATTTTTTCATCTGTAGAAGGTCATACAAAGTTATGAATTTTAGCGTGTTAATGAAGTAACAAGCAACTTTCTTTTTGGTTTTTTTAATAATTTTATGTCGATATTTGCAGAGGTCTAATCTTCTGTCTAAAATTGCAATGAATTATGCGAAAGATTTTCAGATTTAGCAGAATTTAACGAACTTTAACACTCAAACTAAGCTATGAACAGAATAACCGAGCAAGAATCCAAATATAACGACATCGACAAAATGTCTGTTATGGAGATTTTGAAAGGTATCAATACCGAAGACAAGATTGTTCCCAATGCCGTTGAAAAGGCCTTACCTCAAATAGAAAAATTAGCGTCAGCTGTTGCTGAAAGGATGATTGCAGGCGGAAGATTATTTTATATTGGTGCTGGAACAAGTGGCCGACTAGGTGTTGTTGACGCTTCAGAATGCCCTCCCACATTTGGAGTAACGTTTGATCGCGTCGTGGGAATTATTGCAGGCGGAGATACAGCCATTAGAAAAGCTGTAGAATTTGCTGAAGACGATGCGGCCCAAGCTTGGATTGACTTACAAGAATACAATATCAACGAAAAAGATTCGCTTGTTGGCCTTGCAGCTTCAGGCACTACACCGTATGTAATTGGCGGGCTAAACACAGCACGCAAGCATGGTATCTTAACAGGATGCATTATCTGCAATCATGGCGGTCCGATTGTTGCAGAATCAGACTTCCCAGTTGAAGTTGTAGTTGGCCCTGAATTTTTAACAGGCTCTACAAGAATGAAGTCTGGCACTGCTCAAAAACTAGTGCTCAACATGCTTAGCACAACTGTAATGATTAGACTAGGCCGCGTAAAAGGCAATAAAATGGTAGATATGCAGTTAACTAATCATAAATTAGTAGATAGAGGTACGCAAATGGTTATGGATGAATTAAACATCGATCATGAGCACGCAGCCGATTTATTAAATAAATATGGCAGTGTACGTAAAGCAGTAGAAGCCTCCAAAGGCTAGCAAACAACCACTATGCACGAAATAGAGCCCTTTTATCTTTGGAGAGATGATTATATAGCAGCGGAAGATGAACGGTCGCCATTCTTTAACACGGAATATTCTGAGTTCTATTACGATAAGCAGCTATACAACTACTTAATCCATCCCCAATGGGATATGTTTGGCTCTAACACGCTTTACATTAAAGTTTTGTACACTGATTATGACCGCCAGTACACGATCATTGAGTTAATGGGCGAATGGAATGATGCAATTAACAATGATATCATGTTTTTAAAGCGCGAAATTATTGAGCTGATGATTGATGAAGGTGTTAATAAATTTATCCTAATCGGCGAAAATGTATTGAATTACCACTCCTCCGACGATAGTTATTACGAAGAATGGTTTCAAGATGTAGAAGAAGGTTGGATAGCAGGAATTAATTTTAACGAGCATGTAATTCGAGAGTTCAGAGACAACAGTATAGACTACTATATTAACTTTGGTGGTGAACTCGACGACCTACATTGGCGCAAGCTAAAACCTACTCAGTTCTTTAAAAAAGTTGAAGAACTGCTGACAAAAAGGTTAAACTAATTGCGTATTTTTATCTAATATTTATAAATCAATATGGAACAACAAAATTATCAATATCAAGACAACACTGTTTTTGTACAAGAATCTAGTGTTTCTAAGAAGTTTTTTGCAAACGTTTTCTTATGGATGTTTGTGGCTTTGGGGATTTCTACAGCTGCAGCATTATTTATGTCAAGCTCACCGGCTGCATTAACCTTACTAATTGACCCAGCTACTGGCGGAAGAACTATTTTAGGTTATGTGGCAATGTTTGCTCCACTTGGCTTAGTATTATTAATGGGCGCTGGATTTGGTCGTTTATCATTTGGTGCATTACTGGGTGTATTTGTTTTATTTTCGCTCCTGCTGGGCGTTAGCTTAAGTTTTATATTATTAATTTATACTGGCGCGTCTGTTGTTTCTTGCTTTGGAGCTGCCGCAGCTATATTTGGCATCATGGCATTCCTAGGCTATACTACTGAAGTTGATCTAAGTAAATTTGGCCCAATTTTAATGGTAGGTGTAGTGGGTTTATTTATCGCTGGAATTATCAATATGTTTATCCAGAGCGAGCAATTTAGCCTAGTAATGGCTTTTGCAGGCGTAGCTATATTTACCGCCTTAACTGCTTATGACGTGCAAAAGATTAAGCAAATTGGCATGGGTTTAGAAGAAAATGGTCAAGCAATTGGATCTAACGATAGTAAGAAACTAGCTATAATGGCTGCATTATCTTTATACCTTGATTTCATTAATATTTTCCTTTATCTATTACGCATCTTCGGCGATAGAAAATAAGTATTAAAACAGAACATTATTTTAAAGGCCGTGCATAATCGCATGGCCTTTGTAATTTTATTTGGTTATTACCTCCATATTTTTGGAATTGACGAGGCTTTGTTGCATTTTTGTACCGCTTATAAAGAAAGGCGGAGGGATTAGACCCAGCGATGTCTTAGCAACCTGTGCTAACAAGGTGCTACATTCTATTCCGATTTAATCGGGAAAAGATAAGTTTAAAGAATAATCTATTCCAACTTTTGCATAAGCCTTTAGAGATATTGAGACATTAGATAAGAGATATTAGACTATATGTTTAGTCAACTCTCACATCTCAGGTCTCACATCTCACATCTTAAAAAAAGAATGAGCATTAGAGAAGAATTACAAAAACGTATTTTAATTATAGATGGTGCAATGGGTACCATGATTCAGCGCTATATCTTAACTGAAGAGGATTTTAGAGGGGAACGCTTCAAAGACCATCCTTGCGATGTAAAGGGCAATAACGATCTATTGAATATTACCCGCCCTGATATTATCAAAGCAATTCACCTAGAGTACCTAAATGCGGGCGCCGATATTATCGAAACCAATACTTTTAGCACGCAACGCATTTCGATGGCCGACTACCAGATGGAGGATCTTTCCTATGAAATGAGCTTCGAAGGAGCTAGAGTAGCAAAGGAGGCTGTTACTGAGTTTATGGCGGCCAATCCTGATCGCAAATGCTTCGTTGCTGGTGCAGTCGGACCAACCAACCGTACCCTTTCTATGTCGCCCGATGTAAATGACCCGGGTTTTAGAGCCATTTATTTCGATGAATTGGAAGCCGCTTATTACGAACAAGTTCGAGGCTTAGTAGATGGTGGAGCTGATGTAATTCTAATTGAGACAATCTTCGATACACTGAATGCGAAAGTGGCTATCGTAGCCATTAAAAAATATGAGGAGGTAATTGGCAGGAAGTTAGAAATTATGATTTCTGGTACCATAACCGATGCGTCCGGCAGAACCTTATCTGGACAAACTGCCGAAGCTTTCTTAAACTCTGTCAGTCATGCAAACCCTTTAAGCATTGGGTTTAACTGTGCTTTGGGCGCAAAAGAAATGCGTCCCCACATTGAAGAACTAGCTGCAAAAGCAGGATGTTATGTGTCTGCCTATCCAAATGCAGGATTGCCAAATGAATTTGGAGCTTATGATGAGTTACCGCATGAAACTGCACATTTAGTAGACGATTTTATCGCCTCTGGTTTTGTAAATATTGTTGGCGGTTGTTGTGGTACAACTCCAGAGCATATCGGCTGTATCGCCGAGAAGGCAAAAAAAGCAACTCCTCGCAAAATACCTACCATTGAGCCTTATTTACGTTTAAGTGGCTTAGAGCCAATCACCATCACGCCTGAGAGCATTTTTGTAAATATAGGTGAACGAACCAATATTACCGGTTCGCCAAAATTCTCCAAACTTATTTTAGGCGGCGATTATGAAGCCGCATTAGCTGTCGCCCTCCAACAAGTAGAAGGTGGTGCCCAAATTATCGATGTAAACATGGATGAGGGTATGATCGACTCGGAAGCAGCAATGACTAAGTTTTTGAACCTTATTGCATCCGAACCCGATATTGCCAAACTACCAATCATGGTCGATTCATCTAAATGGAGTGTAATCGAGAATGGTTTAAAATGCATGCAAGGCAAGGGAATTGTCAATTCCATTTCCTTAAAAGAAGGCGAAGATAAGTTTAGAGAATGCGCTCGTAAAATTATGCAATACGGTGCTGCAGTTGTAGTAATGGCGTTCGACGAACAAGGTCAGGCAGATAATTATGAGCGTAGAACCGAGATTTGCCAAAGAAGTTATAACATCCTAGTCAATGAAATTGGTTTCCCTCCTCAAGATATTATTTTCGACCCAAATATTTTAACAGTCGCAACAGGCCTAGAAGAACACAATAACTATGCGGTCGACTTTATCAATGCGACCAGATGGATTAAACAAAACTTGCCTTACGCTAAAGTAAGTGGAGGTGTTTCGAATATATCTTTCTCTTTTAGAGGAAATAATACCGTTCGCGAAGCCATGCACTCTGCTTTCTTATATCATGCCATACAAGCTGGCTTAGATATGGGAATTGTCAACGCAGGAATGTTAGAAGTATACCAAGAAATTTCGCCAGAGCTGTTGGAGCGTGTAGAAGACGTATTGCTAAACCGCCGCGATGACGCAACTGAACGCTTGGTAGAATATGCAGATACGATTAAAACTAAAGGGAAAGAAATTGTAAGAGACGAAGAATGGCGTAAAGGAACTGTTGAAGAGAGACTATCTCATTCACTAGTGAAGGGTATTGTAGAATATTTAGATGATGATGTGGAAGAAGCTAGACAAGCTTATGCACGTCCCATTCAAGTAATAGAAGGCCCTTTAATGGACGGGATGAATATTGTAGGCGATTTATTTGGTGCAGGAAAAATGTTCTTACCACAAGTAGTAAAATCAGCCAGGGTGATGAAAAAAGCAGTAGCCTATCTCCTTCCGTTTATCGAACAAGAAAAATTAGCTAATCCCGATCAAGACCAAAACTCATCGGCAGGCCGCGTGCTAATGGCAACAGTGAAAGGTGATGTACACGATATTGGAAAAAATATCGTAGGCGTTGTGCTTGCCTGCAATAATTTCGAGATTGTAGACATGGGCGTAATGGTACCAGCACAGGAAATTATTAAGAAAGCAAAAGAAATTAATGCCGATATTATTGGTTTAAGCGGACTAATTACTCCATCGTTGGATGAAATGGTTCATTTTGCCAAGGAGATGGAACGCGAAGGTTTTACTATTCCATTGATTATTGGAGGTGCTACAACCTCAAGAATTCATGCCGCAGTAAAAGTTGCACCCAACTATTCAGGTCCCGCGATACATGTATTGGATGCCTCGAGAAGCGTAACCGTATGCAGCACCTTAATGAATCCTGAAACTAAAGATGAATATGTTGCAGGCATTAGGGCTGAATATGACAAGGCGCGTGAAGCCCATTTAAATAAAAGATCTGATAAACGCTTCAAAACTATTGAAGAAGCAAGAACTAACAAGTTTAAATTGGATTTAGCAAAGGTTGCACCTGCACCAAGCTTTACCGGAACAAAAGTACTAGAGAATTATCCACTAGCCGAACTTGTTCCTTATATAGATTGGACACCATTTTTCCATACTTGGGAATTAAGAGGAAGCTATCCTAAAATATTTGATGACAAGTTCGTGGGTATTGAAGCTAAAAAGCTATTTAATGACGCGCAAGTACTTTTAAATAGAATTGTGCAAGAGAAATTGCTTACTGCTAAAGCCGTAATTGGTTTCTGGCCTGCGAATGCGGTAGGCGACGATATTGAGCTTGAGGTGGAGAGTAGCAGCCTTAAAGCGGATGAAAAGCTGAAAAATGGATTCGCTAAAAAGGTAAGGATCCACACCCTGCGCCAGCAAGCAGAAAAAGTTGACGGACAACCATATTATGCTTTATCAGATTTTATTGCCGACAAAGACAGTGGTGTACAGGATTACTTCGGTGGCTTTGCTGTTACTACCGGTCTGGGTTGCGACGAACTAGTAGCTGAATTTGAAAAGAATTACGACGATTATAACAGTATTATGGTGAAAGCCCTTGCGGATAGATTAGCGGAGGCTTTTGCAGAAAAACTGCATGAGCTTGTACGCAAGGAATATTGGGGCTATGCAAAAGAAGAAGTATTTACAAACGAACAGCTCATTAAGGAAGAGTATGAAGGTATTCGCCCAGCACCAGGTTACCCGGCATGCCCAGAACACACCGAAAAGGGGACTTTATTTGCCCTATTAGATGCTGAAGAAAAGATTGGCCTAAAGATTACCGAAAGCTACGCTATGTACCCTACGGCAGCTGTAAGTGGCTTCTATTTCTCACATCCCGAGTCGCGCTATTTTGGCTTGGGTAAAATTACCAAAGACCAAGTAGAAGAATATGCCACCAGAAAAAACATGAGCATAGAAGAGGCAGAGAGATGGTTAAGTCCTAATTTATCGTATTAACAGCTAGACAAAAAATGAAGATTACCCAACATATTCAAGAATCTAAAAAAACCTTATTCTCGTTCGAACTTTTACCTCCAATAAAAGGTCAAAGCATTCAGTGGATTTACGACGCAATTGATCCGCTTTTAGAATTCAACCCGCCTTTTATTGATGTGACTTCGTTGAGAGAGGATTACATCTACAAAGATCAGGGGAATGGTCTTTTGCAAAAGGTTTCCTACCGTAAACGCCCAGGTACGATTGCCATTTGTGCTGCAATTATCCATAAGTATAAAATTGATGCAGTTCCTCATTTAATTTGTGGCGGCTTTACCAAAGAAGAAACAGAAAATGCATTAATCGATTTGCAATTTTTAGGTATTGACAATGTTTTGGCCTTAAGGGGTGATGCACGTGCGGCCGATAGCTCTTTCATTCCCACTACTGGTGGTCATTGCTATGCAACAGACTTAATTCAACACATTAAAAACCATAACAATGGGAAGTTTCTGCACGAAGACATCGAAACCTTTAAAAGTGACTTTTGTATTGGTGTAGCCGGGTATCCTGAAAAGCATTTTGAAGCGCCTAACTTGAATGCTGATTTCAAATTCCTCAAAAAGAAAGTAGATATGGGGGCAGAATTTATCGTAACTCAGATGTTTTTCGACAATCAAAAATATTTCGACTTCGTTAAAAAGTGTAGAGAAAACGGCATCAATGTACCGATTATACCTGGGTTAAAACCTATTAGTACACTTTCTCAATTAACCGTTTTACCTAAAATTTTCCATATCGATTTACCGGACGATTTAACTGATGCATTATCCCATGCAAAAAATAACGCAGAAGCTAAAGAAATAGGAACAGCAGCGATGATTAAACAATGCAAAGAGCTTATCGAATTTGGCGCACCAGTTTTGCATTTTTACACAATGGGCAAACCAGAACAGACGAAACAAATTGCTAGAGCAATCTTTTAAGTACCGTTATTACACACCAATGGCAATAGAATAATCGAAAAATTTTATTTTTGTGTGGAATGAAAAGCTTGAAAACAAGAAAATTCTGGTTTTTACTCTTAACCATTGGCATCTGTCTAAGCTTTGGTAGCTTTACCGTGCTTAGCCCATTTGGGACGCATGCTAAAAATTATGTTGAGAATTTTTCTGAAAAAGGCACAGAAAGTGATGAAAAATCAAGCGAGTCTCACAATTCATTCTACCTATTAGAATCCTTGCTAGAATTATCTTTGGCAGTCGATGGCCATATTTCGAAAAACTTAGGAGGCAACGATTTTATGTTACCTATGTTTTGGACTTCACCAAATACCCCTCCTCCTGATTTGGTCTAGTTAATAGCATCCAAATTTTAAATTCAAATTAATAAATTTTCATTATGAACAGAACACTTTCGCTTATAGCTATTGCTATAATTGGCTTTGCCGTACAGGCAAAAGCACAGACCCTAAAACAAGCTAAAATTGAACCTATTACCAATGCACTGGCAACAGTTGTAAAACTCGATCCTGTAAACTTTAGCTACGATAAGAACTGGTTAGAAAAACTACAGTTAAAATCAATACAGAGTGGATTTAATATAGAAGAAGCAGCCAAGGTTAACCCTAGATTAATCATTAATCAGCAATTGAACTACAACCAAGGAAAGAATACCAACAAAACAGCTGTGGTTCAAAAAGTAGATTACGAACTACTAATCCCAATGTTAGTTGGCAGTATAAAAGAGCAGCAGCAGCAAATAGAAGCGCTGAAAGCCGAGATTAATGCCCTAAAAAGTAAAAGCGCAAAATAGTTTGTTAGCCACGAATTCACAAATAATACTTGTGGATTCGTGGCTTTTCTTAGGGATTCAACAAATACTTTTTAAACCCTTCGAAGTCTTTTCCTAGCGCTACATAAACTTCTTCTTTTTCATGCAATGAGCTTACTTGATTTGGCAGTGAGACGACTTTATCACCGACTTCCATAAAATCAGGGAACTTACACGAATGAGCTGTCGACAAAAAAACGTTTGCAACATCACCAGCTGGATTGGCTTCAGCAAAGGCTTTTCCCGCCAAATAAGCAATGGCTGTATGTGGACAAGCAACGTAATTAAATCTTTTATAAATTTCAGCTATACCGGCTAAAGTTTCATCATCAGTAAAACGGTAAGGTTTTACCAGTGATCGAACTGCGTCAATATTTCCATCAAACATATCCATGATGCGTACCCAATTACTTGGCGCACCAACATCCATCGCATTTGCATGTGTTTGTACGGAAGGTTTGGTCTCGTAAACACCTGTTTCCAAGAATCTAGGAACTGTATCATTAGCATTTGTCGCCGCAATAAATTGAGCAACTGGTAATCCCATCTTATAGGCTAATAAACCCGCACCAATGTTCCCGAAATTGCCACTAGGTACAGAGAATACAATCTTTTTAAACCCCTTTCTCTTCAGTTGTGCATAAGCATTAAAGTAGTAAAAGGTCTGAGGTACTAATCTGGCAATATTAATTGAGTTCGCCGAGGTTAACCGAAACTTGTCTTTCAATTCTTGATCAGCAAATGCTTGCTTTACTAGCGCCTGACAATCATCAAACGTACCATCCACTGCAATGGCCCTAATATTTTTACCATTTGTCGTTAATTGAAGGCGTTGTATATCACTTACTTTGCCTTTTGGAAAAAGAATGGTTACTCTTGTATTTGGCACTCCTAAAAAGCCTAAAGCTACTGCACCCCCCGTATCGCCCGAAGTAGCAACCAACACGTCTAGTAATTGCTCTCCATCTTTTAAGAAGTAAGCCATCACCCTACTCATAAATCGGGCACCAAAATCTTTAAATGCCAGTGATGGTCCATGAAATAATTCGAGTACAAAAGTTTGTGCTTCCAATTCAACAACAGGGGCGTCGAAGTTTACGGCATCTTCAATTAGGGTTTTTAAATCAGCTGTAGGAATCACATCCTTCAATAAAGTAGCAGCTATTTGATAGGCTATTTCCGGTAAAGTATACTGCTCAATGTTATCGATAAATGTTTGACTGAGCTTAGTAATCTCTACCGGCATATATAAGCCCTTGTCAAGTGGCATGCTGTTAAACACTGCTTCTTGAAAGGAAACTCTTAACTCTTTATTATTGGTACTATATAATTGCATTGCTTTGGTTTTTTGGGTTGTTGTTTTTTAGTAGCTAACTATCTTGTATGTCCATTTTTCCCTGCTCCTATATCACCCTCGGTCCTTCAGCATTAACCGCCGAAACATAAGCATTACTGCTAATATTTAATTTCTCCAAGTGTTTTTGCTGAGCATCAGTGATTTTTCTTGCTGTTTGTTCATCTTTAACCAGTGCAAAAACAGATGGTCCAGAACCTGAAATCCCAAAACCTACTGCTCCATTCTCCATAGCTAAAGACCGCAAAGTCTCGAAGCCAGGGATCAAAATAGACCGTACAGGCTCAACTAAAACATCTCTCATACTTCTCCCAACTAAATCTAGGTCATTTAGGAATAGTCCACTAACTAAACCGCCTATATTTCCCCATTGGGTTACCGCATCTTTAAGCAAAACTTTGGCCCTAATCATCTGCCTTGCATCTTTGGTTGGCACGTCAACTGCTGGATAAACAATTGCAGCAAATAAATTTGAAGGTGTAGGCAGCGCAATTAAGTCTAATGGTTCATAACTGCGCACTAGCACAAAGCCGCCCATTAATGCTGGCGCCACGTTGTCTGCATGGCCATATCCGCAGGCAAGTTCTTCACCTTTCATGGCAAATGGCACTAATTCCTTCGCCGTTAATAGGTTGCCCAATAGCTGATTAATCGCATATAAACCTGCAACTGTACTAGCAGAACTAGAGCCTAGGCCGCTGCCAATCGGCATCTTCTTATGGAGTTCTATTTCTACACCAACATCTTCCCTATTCAAATACTCAAGGTAATGTTGCACACTCGCACTTACGGTATTCTTTGTAGGGTTCAATGGCAGGCGACCATCATCTCCTGTGATTTTTAATAGGCGAACACCAGGTTCGTTAACCAAACGCATCACTACTTCGTCGCCGGGTTCATTTACGGCAAAACCCAAAACATCAAATCCACAAACCACGTTGGCCACGGTAGCAGGAGCGAAAACTTTTATTTCTTTCTTCATTTCATTTGATTAAAGATTAAAGAATAATGATCAAAGACCATCTTCCATAACCCTCATTTAATTCTAATTTATTATTAATCAGCCCCTAACCTTAGTTCATTACTCTTTGTTCCTTCATCCTTGCTCCTTGCTCCCACTTAAAATTTGCTTTAGGTGATGTTTTAAGTGAACGATGTAATCTTCAATAAAATAAACTAGGCTATGGACTTCTGCTTTGCCCAGACCTGTATCGCAAGTATTATCCAATTTGCTTTGAGGAATTCGACTAATTACCAAGGCTAGTTGTCGATTTAACAAATTCCAGAGTGCAATTACATGCTCGGTATCCATTTCTTGATAACCCTGAGCACTTACCCATTTATTTTGATCATAGACAATTTTAGTACCTTGTTCATATTGCCCAACTATTAATCTTCTCAAATTATTGGAAGCACTATCAATTAAGTGTCCCAATAATTCTTTCTTCGACCATTTAGTTGGATTTGGCTTAACATCCCATTCTTGCTGTGATATATCTCTAAAAGAGCATAACGCTTCGTCAATTATAGCCACAATTTCATCTTTTGCTTTCTCAACTAAACTCATTTCTTATGCATTTTCGCCCCCAACATTGATAATATCTGCAAAAACTCCTGCAGCTGTAACTTCTGCTCCAGCACCCGGCCCCTTAACTACAAGTGGTCTATCCTTATACCTGTCGGTAGTAAAGGAAATAATATTGTCACTTCCAGACAGCATATAAAATGGGTGATTCTCATCTACCATTTGAAGGGTGATAGATGCTTTACCATCTTCTAATTTACCGATGTATCTCAAAACTTTTTTACTTGCTTCGGCTTCTTGTTTCAGTTTCGTAAAATACGCTGCGTTAACTGCTAACTGCTTATAAAATTCATCAACAGTTGGTGCCTGCAAACACGCTTCTGGCAGCATGCTTTCAATGCTAACATCCGATTCTTCGAATGCATAGCCAGCGTCACGTGCTAAGATCAACATCTTACGCATAAAGTCTTTTCCATTTAAATCATCACGTGGATCGGGCTCCGTATAGCCTTTATCCTGCGCTTCTTTTACAATTTCATGGAATGCAGCATCACCTTTAAAATGATTGAATATATAGGAAATAGTACCTGATAAAATAGCCTCAATTCTAGCTACCTTATCGCCACTCATCATTAAGTCTTTGAGCGTTCTGATAATTGGTAGGCCCGCACCAACATTAGTTTCATAATAAAAGTCGACACCGTACTTACGGGCAGTGTTCTTAAAGGCAGTGTATTGTTCAAAGCTGGCCGAATTACCGATTTTATTGCAGGTAACAACAGAAATGCTCGATTCAAAAACACCCTGATAAAATGGCACTGGTTGCGGACTAGCGGTGTTATCTACAAAAACGCAATTCGGTAAGTTCATTGCTTTCATTTTTGACACGAAAAGTGCTAAATCAGCTTGTTCGCCATCTAAATCTAAACGTTCTTGCCAATTTTCAAGGCCGATACCATTGGGCGATAAAAGCATTTTTCGAGTATTGCTAATACCCATTACTTTAACTTGTAAACCATTGTTCTCTGCAAGAAATGGCATTTGAACAAGCAGTTGTTTAAACAATGTTTGTCCAATATTTCCCGTTCCCAAGCAAAAAATATGGAGTGTTTTATTCAACTCAGCGTAAAATGCGTCATGCACTGCGTTGATGGCTTTCGATAAATCTGTTTTTGCAATAATTACGGAGATGTTGTACTCAGAAGAACCTTGTGCAATGGCATGTACATTTACACCATTTCTACCTAGTGCATGGAATAATTTCCCTGAAATACCCGGTGTGCGTTTCATATTCTCTCCCACAATAGCTAACACCGCGAGACCATTTTCTACTTCCGGAACTTCCAGTTTCTTAGCTTGCAATTCAAGATCAAATTCCTTTTCAATTAGGGCAACTGCCTTAACAGCATCCGCTGGTTTAACGGCAAAAGTGATGCTATGCTCGGACGATGATTGAGTGATTAATACGATATTAATTTGCTCGCGGGATAATAACGAGAACAGCCTACCACTAAAACCAGCCTTACCAACCATGCCACTGCCTGCCAAATTCACAATACTGATCTCGTCGATTGATGAAATCCCCTTAATAGGTAAAGAAGATGGTTTTGCGCCATGGCGGATATAAGTCCCCTCAAAATCTACATCAAAAGTATTTTTAATAACGATTGGGATTTTCTTTAAAAACGCTGGCGTCATTGTCGGCGGGTAAATTACCTTAGCGCCAAAATATGACAGTTCCATAGCCTCAATATAACTTAACTCTGGTAAAGAGAATGCCTTTTTAACCATCCTTGGATCGGCGGTCATCATCCCATTTACGTCGGTCCAGATTTGTATCTCACCAACATTTAAGGCTGAACCTAAAATGGCGGCGGTATAATCACTCCCACCTCTTCCCAATGTGGTTACCCTATTTGCATCGTTACTTGCAATGAACCCGGTAACAAATAGCATCTTACCTGCATGAGTTTGGCAAAAATCTTTAACCAAGAACTCTGTTAATTGCATATCTACTCTTGCTTGTCCAAAATTACTGTCTGTTTTAATAAATTGAACAGCATCTGCAAATACCGCATCTGGAAATTGCTGCTTGGCTATATGGCAAACCATAAATGTGGAGCAGCGTTCACCATAGCTTAAGACCAAATCTTTTGCTTGCAAACTTAATTCTTGAAGGTTATAAATAGCCTGCAAAAGCTCCTCCAATTCATTAAAATATAGTTTTAGTTTAGTAAGCACTGGATTTTGCGCCGACGCTGGCAACAATGCTCTAACAACTTCGAAGTGACGTTGTTCAATCGCCTCAAGCTCTTTGTTATAGTCTTGTCCTAGCGCTGATTTTTCTGCCATTGCAGTTAATAGGTTGGTTACACCACTCATTGCCGACAACACAATTACTGGCTTTTCTACTTGCTGCTGTTCTTTTGCTAAAATGCCCATTAAGGCGCTGATACTCTCTACGGAACCTACGGATGTTCCGCCAAATTTTAAAATGTTCATATATGTGCTTAACGTTGTTTCAAAAAATATATCTCAAAAAAAAACGCTCCCGATTTTGTCGGGAGCGCTTAATATTTTGTGTTTCAATTATACCACTAGCGTTTCCCCATCAGGCAAGGCCTGTTGTTGATGTAATAATGGTAATAATTGTGTTGTTAAAAATCATGTCGTTCTTAGTGTATGTTCTACACCGCTAAATAGGCAAATATTTTTTACAATGTCAAGTATTATTTGAAAATAATTGAAAAATTTTATCGAAAGAGACGAAATACTATTAATTTACTATCGAAACAACACTTATTATTACCTAATTTTTAACTGCTAAACTAATCGTTTTAATCACGCTTTAATCTGTGTGATCATATTACTACCTTTACGAAGTAATATGCAAGGATTAGTTATCAAATCAACCGGAAGCTGGTATCAGGTTTATGCCGAAGACGGAAAAAATTATGATTGCCGCATAAAGGGCAAGTTTAGGATTCAGGGTATTCAAACCACCAATCCTATTGCCGTGGGCGATAAGGTTGAGTTTGAACTAGAGCCAAATGCAGAAACAGGGGTAATTGACACTTTGCACGATCGTAAAAATTACATCATTCGCAAGTCAATTAATCTTTCTAAACAGGCCCAAATCATTGCAGCTAATTTAGATCAAGCATTTCTTATTGTTACGCTAGCCTCTCCCCGTACGTCGTTGGGATTTATCGACCGTTTCTTGGTGACCTCTGAAGCTTATAGCATACCCACCTGTTTAGTATTCAATAAACTAGATTTGTTTAGTGCACAAGGCCTTGAAATCTTGGCAGAATACAAAGCCATTTATGAAAAAATCGGTTATCCATGCTATGAGGTTTCTGCTTTAAAAGGAACAAACATCGATCAAATCAAAGCCTTATTGAAAGACAAAACGACTTTATTTTCTGGGCATTCGGGCGTAGGGAAATCGAGTTTAATTAATGCGCTGTTACCGGGTTTCGAAATTAAAACTGGCGAAATATCTGATTGGAGCGATAAAGGGCAACACACAACAACCTTTGCAGAAATGCACACCTTGCCTTTTGGAGGTTATCTAATAGATACTCCTGGTATTCGAGAATTAGGTATATTCGATATTAAGCCCGAAGAATTAAGCCATTACTTTGTAGAGATGCGAGATCGCTTAAATCAATGTAGGTTTAATAATTGTCGCCATGTAAACGAACCAGGCTGCGCAGTTATTAAAGCTGTAGAAAATGGCGAGATTGAAGTGAGCAGATATGAGAGCTACCTAAGCATGTACCATGGAAATGACACCCGAGCTTAATCGTTGAGATATGAGAGCAGTTATTCAAAGAGTTACCCAAGCTAATTGCAAAGTTGATGAACAAATTACCGGAGAAATTGGTAATGGATTTTTGGTGCTGTTAGGTATTGAAGACGCGGATACCCAGGAAGATCTAGTATGGCTAGCACAAAAGATTGTTAACATGAGAGTTTTTGGTGACGAAAATGACCTAATGAACAAATCACTTGCCGATATTGATGGGAATATATTACTAGTCAGTCAATTTACGTTGTTTGCAGCTACAAAGAAAGGAAATAGACCTGGTTTTACAAGAGCTGCTAGACCTGAAAAAGCTATTCCAATCTACGAAGAAATGATTAAGCAATTAGCCTTGTTAGTTGACAAGGATATTCAATGTGGTATTTTTGGTGCCGACATGAAGATAAGTTTAGTAAATGACGGTCCAGTCACGATCATCATGGATACCAAAGACAGAGATAATCATTAGGATATTACCTATTCCCAATCTTAAAAACAAATAGCTATGACCATAGAGCAAGCACAAGAAAAGGTAGATCAGTGGATTAAAACTACTGGCGTTCGTTATTTTAATGAGCTCACCAACACAGCTATTTTGATGGAAGAAGTTGGTGAAGTTGCTCGAATCATGTCACGTAAATATGGAGAGCAGTCCTTCAAAAAGAGTGATGAGGCAGTAAATCTGGCAGATGAAATGGCGGACGTACTATTTGTGCTCATTTGCTTAGCCAATCAAACAGGTATTGACCTAAATGATGCCTTAGTTAAAAACTTAGCAAAGAAAACTTTAAGGGATGCAGATCGCCACCAGAACAATGAAAAACTAAAGTAATTATAAATATGCTTTAATTTTCGACGCCGCTTCTGCTAGCTCCTCTTGACTCGGCTTTAATTTTTCCTTAGCAAAATTCATATCGCTCACATTATTCATCGGTATTAAATGAATATGCGTATGAGGTACTTCGAGCCCAATAACGGCTACACCTACTTTTTTACAAGGGAATGCTTTTTTTACACCCTGTGCTACTTTTTTAGCAAATAACGTTAACCCAGTATACAGTTCATCTTCCATATCAAAAATATAGTCGACTTCCTTTTTTGGAATAACTAATACATGGCCCATTACCAATGGACTAACATCTAAAAAAGCTAAAAAATCTGCTGTTTCTGCTACTTTATGTGCAGGGATTTCACCGCTTACAATTTTTGAAAAAATGCTCATTATGATTAGTTAAGCGCGGGGCGTGGAGCGCGGAGCGTTCATCACGCCAAACGCTATATGCTTAGCGCGAGATTTCTAAAATTTCAAACTCAACTTTACCTGCTGGCACCTGTATTTCCGTAGTATCACCCACAGATTTGCCTAACAATCCTTGCGCAATTGGAGATTTTACGGAGATTTTACCAGTTTTTAAATCTGCCTCACTTTCGGCAACCAATTGATAGCTCATGGTTGCTCCATTTTTAAGATTCTTTATTTTAACAATCGATAAGGCTAAAACTTTGGTTAAGTCTAATTTAGATTCATCAATTAATCTTGCACTAGATAACGTAGCCTCTAATTTAGAGATTTTAGCTTCATGTAATCCTTGGGCTTCTTTCGCCGCATCATATTCAGCATTCTCAGAAAGGTCCCCTTTATCTCTAGCTTCCGCAATCGCTTTTGAAATTAATTGACGGCCTGTAGTTTTTAAATAATGTACTTCTTCCTTTAGTTTATCTAAACCTTCTTGGGTATAATAAGTTACCTCTGTCATCGCTCAATTATTTTATAAAATCCTATAAAAAACAAACAAGACTACATCGGCTTTCTAAGCCTACATAGTCTTGCTTCAATTAAAACGAAGATATAAGGCAATTCTTACAAAAGCAAATATTTGTGTTAAAAATTACTGTCGTTGGACAGAGCTTAGCTAGAATCTCCGAAATCTTCTGCCTATGAAACGTATCAAATTACTAATTAATCGCGTTACAAACAGGCGAATGTTTAACTGGAAAATTTAACGAATTAGCAATGAAGCACATTTTATTTGCTTCTTCATGTAATGAGTTAGCCAGTTCTATATGCTCCTTTTTTGATATTAAAACTTCTGGCTGCAATAAAATACTCGAGAACTGACCACTCCCATCTGCATTTTCTATCATGGTACCAACTGCGTTGTCTTTATACTCCATCACTACAACATCATTCTTAGAACATAAGTGCAAATACCAAAGCATATGACATGAAGAAACAGAAGCCAATAATAGATCTTCCGGATTATATTTGGTCTTATCGCCTAAAAATACAGAATCAGATGAACCCGAAATAGGTTGTTTGTTTTCAATTGACACTACAAAATCACGATCGTATGATCTGTAGTCCATCGTCCCTGAGCCTTTATTACCTGCCCAAACTAAATTCGTTTTATATTGATGTTCTTTTGCCATATAATTAGATGTGAGTACTGAGTACCAATTTAGCTATTTATAATTTCATATCCGCTAATTTTTCTGCCAAAACTTCAGAAATTTTACGATACGAATCAAATGTCCAACCTGCCACGTGAGGCGTTAATATAACATGTTGATTATCTTTTAATTCATTGTACCATGGCTGCTCGCCTAAGGATGGAAATTTCTCTGTCTCCAGCACATCTAAGCCTGCTCCTAAAATCTTTCCCTTCTTAATACTCGAAAGTATTGCGCTCGTACTTACAATTTCACCTCTGGCAGTATTGATAAAAAATATTGGTTTCTTAAAATGAAATAGATATTCATCATTTACCATCTGCTTGGTTTCTTTAGTTAAAGGAATATGCAGGCTAAGTACATCACTGTGTTTCACTATTTCCTCCATACTTACCTCACGAACATAGTCGTCAGAGAACCCCGTTTTGTATTTGTCATAGGCAATAATTTTTACGCCAAAACCTTGTAGTTTCTTAGCAAAACTCTGACCCATAAATCCGTAGCCAATTATTCCAACCACTTTTCCTTTCAATTCATAGCCTCTATTACCTTCTCTATCCCAAATACCACTTCTAATCTCTTGGTCAGCTTTGCGAAAATTATTCATTAACGACAACAATAAACCTACAGCATGCTCGCCAACGGCATCGCAGTTTCCTTCTGGAGCGTTTATCAATTGTATATTTCTTTCACTAGCCTCTACCTCATCAATATTATCTAAGCCTGCACCTGCCCTTGCAACAAATTTTAATCGTTTTGCAGCATCAAGAAGTTCTTTGTCGATACTAAATTTAGTCCTAACTGCGATACCAACATAGTCGCCAATAACCGCTAAGGTTTCACTTCGAGTTATCAAAGGTTTGTCGTCAACTTCAAATCCTAGGGCCTTCGCTTTTTCGGCAAAAGCCAGATGGAGGTTATCAATTATTAATATTTTCTTACTCATTAAATTTTTCCTCGTGTTTTCAAATCTCTGGTCGAGCGATCAACATGCTTAAGTGCTGCGTTAAAGTGATAAAGTCTTCTACGGTTAATTGCTCAGCACGTTTATCAAAAAATGGATGGTTGTCCATTTTATCTTTAGGAATAGTACCCGAAAGGGAGTTCCTAAGGGTTTTGCGACGTTGATTAAAGCCACCCTTCACAATGCGCCAAAATAGCTTTTCATCACAAGGCAAAGTCGCCATTTGATTACGGCTTAGCCTGATTACACCAGAGTTTACTTTTGGAGGAGGATTAAATGTGCCTGGTTTAACCGTAAATAAATATTCAATATCATAATAAGCCTGAATTAAGACGCTTAAAATACCATACTCTTTAGTGCCAGCTTTCGAAGCACAGCGTTCCGCTACTTCTTTTTGAAACATCCCAACCATTTCTACAACATGGTCTTTATGTTCTAGTATTTTAAATAAAATCTGTGAAGAAATATTATAGGGGAAATTACCTATTACCGCGAATTTTCCCAGGAAAATAGCCGAGAGATCAAGTTTTAAAAAATCGCCACTAATTAATCGATCCCCCAACTGTGGATATTTTGCCGCCAAAAAAGCCACAGATTCAACATCAATATCAATTAAAAAAGTCTCTAAATCATCTCTTTCCAACAAAATATCTGATAGGATACCCATTCCTGGGCCTACTTCTAACACTTGATGATATTGATCGGTATGGATGAGGCCGTTTACAATTTTTTCGGCAATTTTCTTGTCGGTTAAAAAATGCTGCCCTAAATGCTTTTTTGCTTTAACTAAACTCATTGTCGCAAAGTTAATGTTTTATTGTCGTTGAGCGTTTGTTTTAACGCAAAGAACACAGAGAGTTTCGCAAAGTTTTGTTAATTTGTTTTTGCCCGCTTTGCGATATCTTTCGTTTCTTTGCGTTTAATGATATACCTTTCAGCGTACTAAACGTAAGACTTTCCTATTATTTTTCGATTCCTTTAATCCAAATTCACTAATTTGCGCCAAATTCTCAAGTTAACATGAGCGATAAAGTTAAAATAGGCATTAGCATAGGCGACATAAATGGTATTGGTTTAGAGGTAATTTTAAAAACCCTGTCGGAAACCCGTGTATTAGATTATTGTACCCCCATTGTTTATGGCAATACCAAAGTTTCCTCGTTCCACAGAAAGGCATTAGCCATGAGTGATTTCATGTTCAATGTAATCCCACAGGCCGATCAAGCTAACCCACGAAAGGCAAACATGATTAATTGCTGGGAAGAAGATGTGAAAATTGAATTGGGTAAAAGCACCGAAATTGGCGGCAAATACGCCTTGATATCGTTAGAAAAAGCGACCGACGATTTATTAAATGGGTCAATTGATGCATTGGTTACCGCCCCAATTAATAAGCAGAATATTCAATCGGCCACTTTCAACTTCCCTGGACATACAGAGTATCTACAAGAGCGCAGTGGAAGTAACGACGTATTAATGTTCTTAGTTAGCGAAGATTTACGTGTTGGTGTAGTTACGGGACATATTCCTGTATTGGATGTTCCCAAATCAATAACAAAAGAAAAAATTGTAAAGAAACTACAGTTAATTAACGACAGTTTAAAAAAAGACTTTTGGATAGAGAAACCAAAAATTGCTGTACTAGGTTTAAACCCGCATGCGAGCGATAATGGCCTTTTAGGTAAAGAAGAATTGGAAATTATTAGTCCGGCCATACAAGAAGCGTTTGATAAGGGCATTATCTGTTTTGGGCCTTACTCTGCTGATGGCTTTTTTGGAAATGGCACCTATAAACAATTTGATGCTGTTTTAGCAATGTATCACGATCAAGGACTTATTCCATTTAAAACCATAGCGTTTGAAACAGGCGTAAACTATACTGCAGGGCTAAAATTTGTACGCACCTCTCCTGATCATGGCACTGGCCACGATATTGCAGGAAAGGGACTTGCAGATCCTACATCATTTATGGAAGCTCTTTTTACAGCAGTACATATTGTAAAGCATCGCCGGGAACAGGAGAATCTATTGAGCAGTCAATTGCGTTCTGGAGGAAAAATTATCGAGACAGCAAGTGATGTGAAGGATGACGCGAATTAATTGAGAAAACCTTTTTCCAAAATTTATTTCATTTTAATAAATTAATTCCTACCTTTGCAGGCTAAAATTTAGTTACAATTGAAGGCATTAAAACAATTTTCAATCCCGTTTACAGGCTTAAAATTGGGCAAACATCAATTTGAGTTTGAGATTGATAAGAGCTTTTTTGATGCATTTGAGTACTCTTTAGTAAAAGACGGGGCGCTAAAAGCAACGGTCGACCTTGACAAGCAAGAGACCATGTTAATTTTACACTTCCAGATTGAAGGGACTATTCAATTGAATTGCGACAAATGCTTGGCTGAGTTTTCTCAACCAATTGAAATTAAAGAAAGGCAAATTGTAAAATTCGCTGAAGACAACTTAGAAAGCGACGATTTAGAGATTATCGTTTTAAGTAAAAAGGAAAGTGTTATCGATGTTTCGGAATTGATTTACGAATTCATCACAGTAGCAATACCTTATATCAACAGGTGTGAACAAGTTAACAAAGAGTGTGATCAAGAGATGATTGCAACCTTAACTAAGTTAGCTAGTGGAAGCACAGAAAAAGAAGAAGAACAAAGCGACGACCCACGTTGGGCAGCGTTAAAAAAATTAAAATAATAATTAAATAAACAGCAATGGCACATCCAAAACGCAAGATTTCGAAACAAAGAAGAGACAAAAGAAGAACTCACTACAAAGCTGTAGCTCCTTCTTTGGCAACTTGCCAAACTACAGGCGCTGTACACGTTCCTCACCATGCATACAATGTTGATGGGAACTTATACTACAACGGTAAATTAGTTATAGAAAACACTTCACTAGGTTAATTTTCTAAGAAAATTTTTGTGTTTCAATTGGTTTAAAGGTAACTTCGAGCCTACTCTTATACACGAAAGATTTTTACTATGAAAATAGGTCTCGATATAATGGGCGGAGACTATGCTCCCAAAGCAATCGTTTTGGGAGCAATAGCTGCTCATAAATCCCTCAATCCTGATGAGCATATTGTGCTAATCGGAGATACCCAGCAGATTAAACCTCTTCTTTTGGAGCAGGGATTCAATCCTGATCACTTCGAATATCATCATACAGATGAAGTTATTGGTATGGGTGAACACCCTACTAAGGCTATTTTGCAAAAGCCAAATTCTAGCATTGCAATAGGTTTCCAATTATTAAAACAAGGCAAAATTGATTCATTTGCGAGCGCAGGTAATTCTGGCGCTATGCTTGTTGGCGCAGTATTTAGCGTAAAACCAATTGCAGGTATATCCAGACCATGTTTATGCACCATAGTACCTAAATTAAAAGGGGGTACTGGCTTGCTATTAGATGTAGGCGCCAATGCAGATTGCAAACCAGATAATTTATTAGAATTCGGTGTTTTAGGTAGTTTGTATGCAGAACATATCATGCAAATCGAAAATCCCAAAGTTGCATTAATGAACATTGGCGAGGAAGACGAAAAAGGAAATATGATCGCCTTATCTAGTCATCGCCTAATGAAAGAAACAAAACTCTTTAATTTTGTAGGAAACGTTGAAGGAAGAGATTTATTTAACGAAAAAGCCGATGTAATTGTTTGTGATGGATTTACAGGAAACATCATGCTCAAACTAGCTGAATCATTTTATGTATTAACCATTAAAAAAGGCTTAAAGGATGAATTTTTTGACCGTTTTAACTATGAAAACTACGGCGGAAGCCCTGTTTTGGGTGTAAATGCACCAGTTTTAATCGGTCACGGAATATCAAGCCCAGAGGCTATTAAAAATATGATCTTCCAATCCAGAGATATGATCAATACCGGATTGGTAGGTAAAATACAAGCCGCATTCCAATAATTAAAATCAAATAATATGAACAAAATTCTCGCTGCTATTACTGCAGTCAATGGTTATGTCCCAGACTATATCTTGACGAATAAGGAACTGGAAACCATAGTCGAAACATCCGACGAATGGATTACTTCTAGAACTGGCATTAAAGAGCGAAGAATATTAAAAGGAGAAGGTTTAGGTACTTCAGACATGGCTGTTGAAGCTGTTAATGGCTTACTAGCTAAAAGAGGAATTGGCGCTGAAGAGATTGAACTAATCATTTTCTGTACTACTACTCCCGATTATCCATTTCCAGCATCGGCCAATATCTTAGCCGATAAAATTGGCGCAAAAAATGCTTGGGGTTATGATTTACAAGCTGCCTGTTCTGGATTTATATTTGGATTATCAACCGGTGCCCAATTTATTGAATCTGGGAAACATAAAAAAGTTTTGGTAGTGGGTGGCGATAAAATGTCTTCTATTATTAATTATCAGGATCGTACCACCTGCATTATATTCGGCGATGGATGCGGAGCTGTTTTACTAGAACCAAATGAAGAAGGCTTAGGTGTACAAGATTCTATCCTAAGAACTGATGGCTCTGGAAGAAATTACTTAGGTCAAAAAGCTGGTGGCTCTGCTCGTCCGGCAAGTATCGAAACGGTTACTAATAACGAACATGTAGTACATCAAGAAGGTCAGGCAGTATTTAAATTTGCTGTTACCAATATGGCCGATGTTGCAGCCGAAATCATGGAGCGTAATAGCTTAACATCGGATGATGTAGCATGGCTGGTACCACACCAAGCTAACAAACGTATTATCGATGCAACAGCATCAAGAATGGGCGTAAGCACCGATAAAGTAATGATCAACATAGAACGTTACGGAAATACAACTAACGGCACCATTCCACTTTGCTTATGGGAATGGGAAAGTAAACTTAAAAAAGGAGACAACATAATCTTAGCAGCATTTGGCGGAGGTTTTACATGGGGATCAGTTTACCTAAAATGGGCCTACAATAGTTAGTTGGTTGGCATAGCTGCTAGCTCTAAAAAACGGAACATTCAAAAAACTAAAAAACCAAAAAAAATAATAACTTAGATAATTCATAAGACACCAATTTTTTTAACATAACATCAAAAGAATGGATATCAAACAAATTCAGGAACTCATTAAATTTGTTTCTCGGTCGGGGGTAAATGAAGTTGCCATAGAGCAAGAAAACTTCAAAATTACCATTAAAACTAACCAAGCACCGGTTTATGTAAACGCAGCAGTGCCTGCACCAGTAGCAGCTCAACCTGCACAACAGGCAGCCGCACCAGCAGTTGAGATTAAAGCAGCTGCAACTCCAGAAGCTGACGATACTTCAAAATATATCACAATCAAATCGCCGATGATCGGTACTTTTTATCGTTCATCAAGCCCAGACAAACCTTCATTCGCGAATGTAGGCGATGAAATTTCAGCTGGTAAAGTAATCTGTATTATTGAAGCAATGAAATTATTTAACGAAATCGAAAGTGAAGTGAGCGGACGTATCGTTAAAGTATTGGTTGATAATGCATCACCAGTAGAGTACGACCAACCTTTATTCTTAGTAGAACCCATTTAATATTCATTACACTTTGACAAACTTTATAAGTTTGTCAAAGTGTAATGCAATTTCAAAATATATGTTTAAGAAAATATTAATTGCTAACAGAGGCGAAATCGCTTTGCGTATTATTCGTACCTGTAAAGAAATGGGGATAAAAACGGTTGCCGTTTACTCAACTGCAGACAGAGAAAGCTTACATGTACGTTTCGCTGATGAAGCGGTGTGTATTGGCCCCCCTCCTAGTAAAGATTCTTATTTAAGTATTCCAAATATTATATCAGCGGCCGAATTAACCAATGCTGATGCAATTCACCCTGGCTACGGCTTTCTTTCAGAAAACGCTAAATTTTCGTCAGTTTGTCGGGATTATGGAATTAAATTTATAGGCGCTACCCCGGAGCAAATCAATGGTATGGGTGATAAAGCTTCGGCTAAAGAAACCATGAAAATTGCCGGTGTGCCAACAATTCCTGGGTCTGAAGGATTATTAGAAAGCGTTAAAGACGGTATAAAAATCGCCAAAGAAATGGGCTATCCTGTAATCTTAAAAGCTACTGCCGGTGGTGGTGGTCGTGGGATGCGCATTGTTTGGAAAGATGAAGAATTTGAAAATGCTTGGGATAGTGCTCGTCAAGAATCTGGCGCTGCATTTGGAAACGATGGATTATATTTAGAAAAATATATTGAAGACCCTCGTCACATTGAAATCCAAATTATAGGCGATCAATATGGTAAAGCTTGCCATTTATCAGAAAGAGATTGTTCTATTCAACGTCGTCATCAAAAACTAGTTGAAGAAGCTCCATCGCCTTTTATGACTCCTGAGCTAAGAGAGAAAATGGGTGTTGCAGCCATTAAAGGTGCACTCGCTGTAAACTATGAAGGCGCTGGAACAGTGGAGTTCTTGGTAGACAAACACCGTAACTTTTACTTCATGGAGATGAATACCCGTATTCAGGTAGAACATCCAGTAACTGAGGAAGTAATAAATTTCGATTTGATTAAAGAGCAAATTAAGGTAGCAGCGGGCATTCCAATTTCTGGAAATAACTATGTTCCAAATATGCACGCGATCGAATGTCGTATTAACGCTGAAGATCCATTTAACAACTTCAGACCATCACCAGGCAGAATTACCAACTTCCACTCTCCAGGTGGTCATGGTGTGCGTGTTGATACACACGTATATGCAGGCTATCAAATTCCTTCTAACTACGATTCAATGATCGCTAAGTTAATTTGTGTTGCACAAACACGTGAAGAAGCAATTTGTACTATGGAAAGGGCTTTGAGTGAATTTGTAATTGAAGGTGTTAAAACAACTATTCCTTTCCACTTGAAATTGATGAAAGACCCTAACTTTAGAGCGGGGAATTTTACAACTAAGTTTATGGAGACTTTCGAATTCTCAGAATAAAATCATCTTTATATAGATTTTAATCGTATATACCATTCACTTTGACAAACACTTTGACAAACTTCTAAAGTTTGTCAAAGTTGTCAAAGTAAATGGTATTTTTGTTTACTAGAAATTTCAATGAGCGAGAACAAAACAAAGAATCTAATTGATTCTATCAAAAAAAAAGGAAAAAGCTTAGAGGCAGAAATGTCTTTTTTTGACCACATCGATATTTTAAGAAAGCATTTATTGAGAACGTTAGCTGTAGTTACCGTTTTTGTATGTGGTGCTTTTTACTTTTCCGATTTTATATGGGGTGATATTATTATGGGTCCAAAAAAAGCCGACTTTTGGACTTATAGAATGATGTGTAAGTTGGTAGAAGTGGCTCCAAATCTCATTCCAAAAGAGTTTTGCATCACGGTAATTGACGCTAAACTAATCAATACCGAGATGGCTGGTCAGTTTACCTTGCTCATGAACTCAAGCATAACGGCTGGACTGATATTAGGTGTACCCTACTTATTATTTGAGATTTGGTTATTTATTAAACCCGCTCTCTTGGAGAACGAAAGAAAATCTGCAAGTGGATTTGTCTTTTTTGCATCAGCTTTATTCTTTACTGGTGTTCTTTTTGGCTACTATGTTATTGCTCCATTATCGATTAACTTCCTCCTCACATTTACCGTAGATCCAAGCATTAACAATACCATTACCATTGATTCTTATCTTTCTCTCATTTTAACCTTGGCCCTGGGTTCTGGAATCATCTTCCAACTACCTGTTGTTATTTTTATTCTTTCGAAATTGGGTGTAATGACGCCACAATTTATGCGCAAGAGCAGGAGATATGCAGCAGTGCTAATATTAGTTGTGGCAGCTGTTGTAACACCAACCGCAGATCCGTATACCATGCTAATTGTTGCCTTCCCTCTTTTCCTATTGTATGAGGCGAGTATCATGATTTCTGCAAATATTCAAAAGAAAAAACAAAAGGCTGAGATCGAATTTTATAAGAATTAGCAACTAATACAACAAAAAATTTACGCATAAAATACTTTATTCTACATAAATTTGAGAAATGTCTACAGATAAAAAATTAAAAATTGCCATCGGTGCAGACCATGCAGGATTTGACTACAAAGAATTGCTAAAAGACCATCTAAGTGGCTATGAAGTAAAAGACTTTGGCACTCATTCTCCTGATTCGGTCGATTATCCAGACTTTGCCCATCCCGTGGCGTCAGCTGTTGAAAATGGCGAATTCGATTTCGGAGTTTTAGTATGTGGAAGCGCAAATGGCGTCGCTATTACCGCAAATAAACATCAACATATTAGAGCTGCAATTTGCTGGCAAAATGATTTAGCCTCTCTGGCAAGACAGCACAATAATGCAAATATCATCTGTGTTCCTGCTAGATTTGTATCAGAGGCTTTGGCTAAAGAAATGGTTGATACATTTTTAAGCACCGACTTTGAAGGTGGAAGACATGCGAATAGAGTAAATAAAATATCTTGCTAACTAACACCCCCCAATAAAACTAAAAATATGATAAAGAAATCATTTCTATACACCGGCTTAGCAGTGATGCTGAGTATGAGTGCGATAGCTCAAGACAAAAATGCTATCAAATTTAGCCAGACTATTACTAAAGATAGAGGATATGACCACCTTTCTATCTTAGCGTCTGATGAATATGAAGGAAGAGAAACTGGTAAAAAAGGTGCTTGGATGGCTGCTGAATATATTAAGAAGCAATTTCAAGGTTTTGGCTTAAAAGGCCCCGTTAAAGGTGGATCTGACCCTTACTTCCAAAAAATTGGATATGCCTCATTAAGCTTAAGCAAATCTGTGCTAGCAGTTAATGGACAGGCAAAAGAGAATTTAAAAGATTACTACATTACTCCTAACTCTGTAAGTGCTAAAGGTTTTGACGTAAAAGCCAATACTATTTTATTTGCAGGTTACGGTTTAAGTAAAGATGGGTTTAATGAATATGAAGGACAAAATGTTGAAGGCAAAATTGTAATGATTTTCGCAACAGGTGATCCTACAGCTCCTGCACAAGCTGCACCTGCAGCTGGATCTGGACGTCGTCCACAATCTGGAGCTGGTAGCCAACAAGTAAAAATGAAATACTTGTTAGACAACAAGGCTGCTGGTGTGTTGGTAATCAACCCAATGGTAGATAATCTTTCTCCGCAAATGAAAGCTGCGCTAGAGAATGGAAATCCATTCTTAAAAACACAAGAGAGAATCAAAAACATGGCAGCTGCAACTGTATTGCCAACTGTTGTAATTGGTACTGCAGTAGCGAACCAAATTTTAGCTGCAGCTAATACAAATGTTGACGACGTAAAGAAAAAAATTACGGAAACAATGAAGCCAGCTACAGTTTCGCTTAACATCCCAGTTGCATTTGCTGCTGCAAGTAAAGAAACTGATGTTAGAGCTGAGAATGTTTTAGGTTTCTTAGAAGGTTCTGATCCTAAGTTAAAAAATGAAGTATTAGTGGTAACTAGTCACTATGACCATATCGGTTTAGTAAACAATCCTACTGCGACTGATAAAGTTAACAACGGTGCTGACGATGATGGTTCAGGAACAACTGGAGTTCTTTTACTAGCTGAAGCTTTCATGAAAGCTAAAAAAGCTGGAAATGGCCCTAAAAGAAGTATTTTATTCATGACAGTTGTTGGTGAAGAAAAAGGATTATTAGGTTCTGAGTGGTATGCTGAACACCCGATTTTCCCGATCGCAAATACGATCACCAACTTAAATATCGATATGATTGGCCGTGGCGACGACGAGCGTCCAGGCAACAATGATTTCGTTTATATTATTGGTTCTAATATGCTAAGTGATGACTTAGATCGTATTGGCAAAAAAGCAAATACTGATTATGTAAACATCACTTTAGATGAAAAATATAACAACCGTACTGATCCAAACCGTTTTTACTACCGTTCAGACCACTATAACTTTGCAAAATTCGGTATCCCAGTAATTTTCTATTTCAATGGTGTACATAAAGATTATCACCAACCAGGAGATGAGGTAAGCAAAATTGACTTCCCAATGTTAGCAAAAAGAGCGCAATTAGTGTACTACACAGCATGGGAATTAGCCAATGGTGCTAGTCGTCCAGTAGTAAACAAAAACGACGACGGTACACCTAAAGCGAAATAGTGTAAAGCATGAGGCGTTAAGTGAGCATAACCGATCGAAAAATCCCGATAGCTTAAAAGTTATCGGGATTTTTTTTCGTCATCCCCTTATTCACCCTCATCGGATGACGATTTCACTTTGAACTTTTCACTTTAAACTTTTTACACCCTATATTTGAACATGACTACTATTGCAGAAGAATTCTTGGTAAAAGCAGATGAAAAAGCATTTGATATCTCTCATCGCAAAACCATTAACCATAACATCGGAAAATATAATGCTGCAGTTGAAAGAGGCTTATCAAAGTTTGAAAATTTAGAAGCTTCAAAGAAAAAAGCACATGTTGTAAAATGGCGTGTGATGGAAAATTTAGATAAATTCCTACCTGAATTTGAAGCAAATTTTCAAAAACGAGGCGGCAAAGTGATTTGGGCAAATGATGTGGAGGAGGCTCAAAAGGAAATCCTAAATATCATCCAAAAGAGAAATGGTAAAACAGTCATCAAATCAAAATCTATGACTACCGAAGAAATTCATTTAAATGAATTTCTAGAAAAGCACGAAATCGAATCCCTTGAAAGTGACCTAGGAGAATATATTGTGCAACTTTTGGGTCAGAAGCCTTATCATATTGTAACTCCTGCAATGCACTTAAGCAAAGAGGAAATTGCGCAGTTATTTCATGAAAGATTTGGCACCCCAGTTGATGCTACCCCACAACAGCTGACGCAAAAAGCTAGAGAACTTTTACGTCAAAAGTACCTAGATGCAGATATTGGTATTTCTGGCGGTAATTTTTTAATCGCAGACACAGGGAGCATTGCTTTAACCGAAAATGAAGGAAATGCAAGATTATGCACAACCTTTCCAAAAGTACATATTGCCATTGTCGGCATTGAAAAAATAATTCCATCTATTGCCGATCTTGACCTTTTTTGGCCACTCCTTGCAAGTCATGGTACTGGACAGAATTTAACGGTCTACAATACTATATTGAGTGGCCCTCGTCAGCCTAATGAAACCGATGGACCGGAAGAAATGTATGTAATCCTTTTAGACAATGGGCGTACAAATTTACTAGCACAAAAGGAGCAACGACAAGCCCTTTATTGTATCCGTTGCGGTGCTTGTTTAAATGCTTGCCCCGTTTATAAGAATATCGGTGGTCATACATACAATACTACTTATAGTGGTCCGATAGGCTCTATCATTACCCCACATTTTAAAGGGATGAAAGAATTTAAGCACCTGAGTTATGCTTCAAGCCTCTGCGGAAAATGCTCTGAGGTTTGTCCAGTTAAAATAGACATTCATAAAATGTTACTTTTAAATCGACGAGATGCTGCTAGCGGCCATGAAAACACCAAAATGGAAGAGATTGGTTGGAGCTTATGGAAAAAAGGAATGCAAAAACGTTCTTTAATGGATATGTTCGGTGGCAAAATGAAAAACTTCTTGCTTAAAAGATTTTTTAAGAAAACTTGGGGCAAGTACAGAGAGATGCCTGAAGTTGCGCCTAAATCTTTTGCCAAGCAATGGGAAGAAGGTTCCCGTAACCCAGAATCTTGATACTTGATACTCAATACCAACCATATGCAATTTGACAGAAAAGATAAAGACGATCAATTTTTACTAACACTCTACAAAAGGCTTCTTTATCCACGAATGGTAGAAGAGAAAATGCTAATTCTCTTACGTCAAGGAAGAATTGGGAAATGGTTTTCGGGTATTGGACAGGAAGCTATCGCTGTTGGAAGTACCTTGGCTATGCAGCGCGATGAATATATCCTCCCTATGCACCGCAATCTTGGTGTTTTTACAACGAGAGATATTCCGCTAAAAAGATTAATGGCGCAATGGCAAGGAAAGCTATCTGGCTTTACGAAAGGTCGTGATCGTTCCTTTCACTTTGGCACGCAAGATTACAAGATCATTGGAATGATTTCTCACCTAGGACCTCAAATGGCGCTTGCTGATGGGATTGCATTGGCAGATGTGATTACTGATCAAAAGCATGCTACTTTGGTTTTTACAGGTGAAGGTGCTACCAGTGAAGGTGATTTTCATGAGGCTATTAATGTAGCTTCAGTTTGGGATTTACCTGTGATATTCTTGATAGAAAACAACGGCTACGGACTATCCACTCCTATTAATGAGCAATTTAACTGTAAGCATTTGGTAGATCGCGCCATAGGGTATGGCATAGAAGGCCATCAAATTGATGGGAATAATATCCTAGAAGTCTACGATAAACTTGATCAAATCGCGAAAGATATCCGTGTTAATCCGAGACCAGTCTTAGTTGAATGCCTAACTTTTAGAATGCGCGGGCATGAAGAAGCATCTGGCGTAAAATATGTCCCGCAGCATTTATTCGATGAATGGGCTGTTAAAGATCCTGTTAAAACCTTCGAGAAATACTTAATTGAGCAAAATGTTTTAAGCGACGACCTTATTTCAAATATCAAAACTGAAATCAAGAAGGAAATAGAATGGGATGTTGAAGCCGCTTTCGATGACGAAGAGCCAATCGCAAATGAAGCTCTAGAAGTTTCAGATATGTACTATCCTTATCAGCAAGTGGTAAACCAACCAACTGAAGACGGGAAAGAAAAACGATACCTTGATGCTATAAGTGATGGCTTACGTGAAGGGATGAAGCGTTTTGACAACTTGGTAATTATGGGGCAAGATGTGGCAGAGTACGGAGGAGCATTTAAAATTACAGATGGTTTTACGCAAGAATTCGGAAAAGCTCGTGTACGTAACACGCCAATTTGTGAATCAGCAATTGTGGGTGCAGCGCTAGGCTTGTCTATTAACGGCTACAAAGCTGTGATGGAAATGCAATTTGCCGATTTTGTAACCTGTGGCTTTAATCAAATCGTAAATAATTTAGCAAAAACACATTATCGCTGGGGAGAAAAAGCCGATGTCGTAATCCGCATGCCAACAGGTGCAGGTACTGGAGCTGGTCCATTCCATTCGCAAAGTAACGAAGCTTGGTTTACCAAAACACCTGGTTTAAAAGTTGTGTATCCTGCATTTCCAGCTGATGCGAAAGGTTTATTGATTGCTGCAATTGAAGACCCAAATCCAGTAATGTATTTTGAACATAAATATCTTTACCGCAGCTTATCAGGCTTGGTTCCTGAAGGCTATTATACGGTAGAAATAGGTAAAGCAAATGTACTGAAAAGCGGTAGTCAGGTTACCATTATCACATATGGCCTTGGCGTACACTGGGCTTTAGACTATTTGAAAGAGAACCCCGAATTATCCGCTACACTTGTAGATTTAGTTAGTTTGCAGCCATGGGATAAAGAAACTGTTAGCGCAGCAGTAAAAACCACTGGAAGAGTCTTAATACTGCATGAAGATACCTTAAGTAGCGGCTTTGGGGCTGAAGTAGCAGCTTGGATAGGTGAAAACTGCTTTAGCGACCTTGACGCACCTGTAATGCGTTGTGCAAGTTTAGATACAGCCATCCCTATGAGCAAAGTGTTAGAGGATGATTTTTTAGCAAAGAAGAGATTAGGAGAAATGGTGAAGAGGTTGTTAGTGTATTAAAACTTACGAAGTCTTGAAGACTTCGTAAGTTTTATCCACCATTATTCATCATCTTCGTAATGTTTCTTAAGAAACGTTGCAGTAGTGAACTTTCCTTAGTGATAATCTCTGCATCTGCTACCATACCTGGCTTCAGAACAATAGGGTTCGAAGGATTTTTCTGTTCGAATTTTTCGAAATCAATCTTCGCAATAAACACACTGTCTTTTAAAGCCACATCGGTTATATAACTAATCTTACCATTAATGACCCCATATTCTTCAAATGGATAGCTTTTAAGCTTAATAAGGGTACGCTGTCCCAGCTTTACCTTGCCCATATTATATTGCGGAATTTGAACCTCTCCAAAAAAGTTGGTATTTCCCGGGTTTACGATAAATAGCTCTTGATTTATCGTCACATTCTGGTTTTCTTGCAAAATACCTGCATACCCTACCCGGCCGGCAAGTGGCGATGATATCACATATTTCATCAACCAACCATTCGTTTCCGTAATCATCGCATTTAAGGCCTGCCCGAATTTAGCCTGCTCTTCTCTAATGGTATGCGCTAGCGTTGCCAATTCCTTTTGCTTGGCCATGTAGCTACTGTTGTTATTCAATAACGCTGTCGCTGTTTGTTGTAGTGGATACTTGCTCGACAAATATTTATTCTCTTGTTGCTTAAATTCGCTATTAGAAACTACATTTTTGCTTTTCAGTTTTTTATAGGCATCATATTCTTCCTGAGCATTGGCAAACTCTTGTTCTTGAATTCGCTTTTGTTGGTTGATCTGCATTTCCAATTTACGGATGTCTGCTAAATCTTTCTGTAGATAGGCCTTTTGGGTCATATAAAGCCCCCCGTTCTGTGTATTGATAAACTGTAGATAAGCCTGATAAAATGATTGGTAGCTTCCTTGCAATTCGCCCAAACTTAGATCTGTAGCTTCGAAATCTTTTGGACTGATCACTTGCCCTTCATTCAATAAGCTATTTAGCTTGTTCAACTTGGCAGCCAATGCAATTACTTCTTCATGTTTACCCGTGCTCTCAATAAACGCAAGCGGTTGCTTTGCATCCACTTGTTCATTTTCATTTACCAGCAGTTTAACCAGCTTGCCCGACTGGTGGGCGATGGCTCCTTTTGGCGAATTCAAAGAGTTTATTTTTAAAGACGTTTTCACTACATCGGGATAACGAATAAAAGCCGAAAGCAGGATAATCGAAAGTAGCACCGTCAGGATCAACAGTATCCCCCTGCGCAAGATCCATGATGGAACCGCGGTAATGATTTCCTGAACTTCGTCACTGTTGCGATATATTGTTTGTTCTATTGGCATAATACTAAAGATTAACTTCCCAGTTCTAATTGATTTTTCACCAAGTTATAATACTCTCCTTTTTGCTTTGTAAGTTCGGCATGGGTGCCCTGTTCTATGATCATTCCTTTATCCAGCACAACGATGTTGTCGGCATTTTTAACCGTACTGAGGCGATGGGCTACTACAACAACTGTCCGGTCCTTAAAAAACGACTCAAGGTTGTTCATAATCACACTCTCGTTATTGGCATCGAGCGCATTGGTAGCTTCGTCAAAAAAGATATATTCGGGGTCTTTATATACTGCCCGTGCAATCAGTATCCGTTGTTTTTGGCCCTGGCTAATCCCATTACCCTCTGCGCCGATCTTCGTGTTGAGTCCCAATGGCAAGCCATCGATCAAATCTCCTATGTTCGCAACCTTTACAGCATGCTGTAGCTTAGTCATATTGAGATGTTCGTCCGCCACGGCGATGTTCTTTGCAATTGTATCCGAAAAAATAAAACCGTCTTGCATCACAATGCCACATTGACCACGCCAATAGCGATACCCGATCTGGTCCATATAAGTTGCGCCAATCTTGATGTCTCCCTTCTGAGGAGTATAAAAGCGTAATAACAACTTTAGTATAGTTGTCTTGCCACTTCCACTCATTCCCACTATAGCCGTTGTTTTCCCTTCGGGGATGGTTAAGTCTATGCCTTTTAAAACCGGCTCATTCCCAGCACCGGGATAGGTAAAACTAAGCTGATTGAGATTGATGGTCTTATTGTTGGGAAGCTCGTGCATGAAAGTCTTATCGAGCGGTTCTTCATCATCCATCTGGTGGATTTCATTTAAGCGTTCCAGACTGATCTTTGCATCCTGCAATTGTTGGATAAAACTAAGCATCTGCTCGATAGGGCTATTTACCTGTCCAACGATATACTGTATCGCCATCATACCTCCTAAGGTAAGCTGTCCATCAATAACTGCCTTGGCCACTAAAAACGTGATGAGGATGTTCTTCCCTTCATTGATAAAGAAAGCCCCAGATTGTTGGATTTGATTTAATGATAGACTTTTAACACTGAACTTGAACAATCCAGCCTGAAGCCGTTCCCATTCCCAGCGCTTCTGTTGTTCGCAATTGTTCAGCTTGATCTCCTGCATCCCGCCAATAAGCTGCACGATGCTGCTCTGGTTCTTGGAAGAAATATCAAAACGCTTAAAATCCAATTCCCTTCTTTTTTTCAGAAAAGCGATTACCCATAATGAATACAATACCGAGCTCAATAGAAAGATGAAGAAAATGTTCACATTATAGTAGGCCAGCACCGCTGTAAAAACCACAAGGTTGAAGAGCGAAAAGATGATATTGAGCGTCGGTCCAGTTAGGAAGGATTCGATCCGTTTCTGGTCGTTCATCCGCTGCATGATATCTCCAGTCATTTTGGTATCGAAAAAGCTCATGGGCAATTTCATCAACTTGATCAAAAAGTCGGTTAAGATGGAAATATTGATGCGAGTACTGATATGCAACAAGATCCACGAACGAATAAAATCAACGCTCATCCTGCCTAAGAACAACATTGTTTGGGCGATCAAGATAATGTAGATAAAATTCAGGTTGCGTGTATTGATCCCGATGTCGACAATAGATTGGGTAAGGAAAGGAATAATAAGCTGCAGCAAGCTGCCAACGCCAAGGCCGACAAAGAGCTGGATAACCAATTGTTTGTAACGGTATAGATAACGTAATAAATAACCCCAGTTCAAAGCTTCGGTTTTATCACCTTCTTGGGCATAGAGATCTGGCGTAGGCGATAGAATTAAAGCTATCCCGAAATTAGAATCCTCATTTTGCGTACTGATCCAGCGCTGCTTAAGTTCTGCCAGGGTAAATTCGATCAATCCATTACCTGGGTCGGCAATGTAGTACGTCCCTTTCTTTATTTTATATAGTACCACAAAGTGGTTTTGGTTCCAGTGCAAAATAGCCGGCAGTTCCAGTTCTGCCAACTGATCAATCGTCAGCCTGCTCCCCATGGTACGGAAACCGATTTTTTCAGCGGCCTCGCTGATACCCAATAAGGAAACTCCTTCACGGTTAATACCGCTAATTTCACGAAGTCGCTGCAAACTGAAGTTTTTCCCATAATGCTTGGCAATCATGCGGAGGCAAGTGGGACCACAATCCATTTGATCGGGCTGTTTGTAGAAATGGAATTTTTTCATAAGTGCAACGAATTGTTAAAAATAATTCAAATCACTTATTTCATATTCCTTGGGAATTAACCTGTTGTTGATTAAAACCGATGGAGTTGATGTGATTTTGTGGTCAAGTATCCACGTTTTGTGATGTCCAAATTTCTCCTCGTAATCAAAGTCGCCATCTTCTAGAAATGTCTCTTGCCAAACGCTATAATTTTTGTATCCCCAAGTATACCATTGGTCAACAGCTTCAAGATATGCGTTCTCACCTTTATTAAAATAAATTGAAAACAACTGCTTACAGATCTGTATAGATATTTCATTACTTCCTGCTAAGTATATTATGTTTAATCTAAAGCTTTGGTTTACCAAGGCTAAATCTTTGATGGCTTTATAAGCACTTTCACAATATCTACAAAATGGATTAGTAACGAATGTTATTTCATTTTCATTTTCAACGCCAATTAAAATTTTGGAAGACACAGGGATATCAAGATATTCTACATTTTTTTGTCTAAGAAATTCAAAGACATCCTCATTTTTAATAAATTCGTTCAATCGCCTTTGCGTTGTAGTATATTTCATATTAAGACTATTGGACTGGAAATAATAACCACCCAGTATTACAGCCAATACAAATACGACCAGTACCTCAGAAATTCCAGAAAAATGGATTAAGTTGAAGTCAACTTTCAATGAAAGTATTACTAGGTTAAATAAAAGCAAGATTTGAACAACCAAGCAGAGAGTGCACCAAGTCTTCATTATAAATTTTTGGTAGTAAATGGAATAGAATGGAAAAAGTGCGCTTATACTAGAAATTATCAACAAAGTAGTTCCTGTTTCCTTGTAACTTGAAATAACTGGGATCAGGGTTAAAAAAAGAAAATACACAATTCCGACTTTATCATAGTCAATTACATTCAAAAATTTAGTAGAGTTTATGATGGATGCACAATCACCATTTTTGATTATTTTGCAAAATTTGTTCTGATTGGTTGATACTTTTAACTTTAAAAGTTGATAACTAATGTACAGACCTGTAAGGCTAGAAAAAAACAGGGCGGAACTTGATAAAACATGCTCCTCAAATCTTAAGGCATTAATAAATGAGAGCACTAAAAAAATGAAAATAAAAACTTCCTTATTCGATATAATAATATTTAAAAAATTGTTGAAGTAAATACCTTTTTTTACATCCGAGATTAGTTCGGGTTCCATTACATATCCTGACCATCGCTTCGAAAATGTCTCCCTAGCATATCTAAAGGCCATCCCATTTTCATCTATTCCAGTAACATATTCATTATTTATTGACGAAACTGTGCAGATTTCTGCTGGCTCTGTTACTTGCACGATAAATGGCTTTCTTAAACTAGAAGATTCATCGAAATCAATTTTTTTTGCAGTGGTTTTTAAGCCGTACTTTCTTAGAATTTGACTTAACCCAAAAAAATTATTATGATTTGGATTCACTAGAAATTCATTCTCTAGCGAAGATACCAAATAGTCTATTTCAAAATTATTTAATATGACCTTAAGTTTGTTGGCGTAATTTATCATCTTATTTTTGCAATAAAGTTTTCGACAGAATCTAAATCATTCGTTACAGATAATAATTTTCTTCCTGATTTGTTAATTAACATTAATTGTGGAACACTATTAATAAAAAACTTGTCTTTTAGGTATGTCGGTCGGTCTGGCAAGCTTGCAACATTTAACCAAGGCATTTTCTCATCCTCCACAGCATTTTTCCAATTCTGAAAATCACTATCTATTGACAAACTAACGAGGTTCACTCTATCGCCATATTGTCTATAAAACTTCTTCAGCGCTGGAATTTCTACCCTACAGGGTACGCACCAACTTGCCCAGAAAATGTAAAGGCTTAAGTTTCTTTTTGAAAGTTGGCTTTTGAGGTTTATTTTGTTGCCTGCGGTATCGCTGAACTTATAGGAATCATCTATAATCTCATCAGCAACTCTTTCCTTATCAGCTATGTAAGCGATTAATTTTTTTCCGATACTCGTTTCACCTAAAGACCTGTCGAATAATGCAAACTGCTTCTTCACTTCCTTTAAATCCATTACGACTTTTTGTGCGTATAGATACCTTAAAAGGTAAGTACTTTTCGAATTGTCTTTAATCACCTGATAATCTTTTATAACTCCATTTGGGCTATAGGTGCTATACTTGGTAACCACACCTTCTTGGTTGTAGGCAAGAAAAAGTTTATTTTCGTTTGGGGCGTCCATATTTACCTTTTTATAGGATTCGCCTTGCAACACAATCTCTCCATTCTCAAGAATTAGTTGCGTATATACGTTATTATTTTTAATAGGATCCGCGTAACATATTGTTTTCTTCTGTCTATTTTGGTCAAAAAAATATAATTTAACCATAATACTTTCAGCTAATTTATTGTGTTGGTACTTAAATTTACCGTTTTTTACGATTACAGAATCTAGGAATGGCTGTTCCGTATCTTTACTTTCTATATATAGAACAACATCAGGGAGATCTTTAATTTCTGCTATCAGAGTAACGTTGTCGTTATTTTTATTGATCTTACATGTATAACATGTTATAGAAATCAAAAGCATTATGAATATTCTTTTTTTCATAGGATGAAGATTAAGCATAATTGCCATTTCCCAATTCATCGGGAAATGGCAAATTAAATATTATTTCCAGCATTTGCTTAAACCATCTCCAACGCCGGCAGAACACCAACAGCTAATAGTAGTCCCAGTCTGCGACATACTGCAGGTTCCTGTTTCTGTTGTGGTAGTTTCGCCATTGATTGTTACAAGTTTACATGCAGCACCTTCGTCGCATGCAGGTCCAACAATTGCTACACCTCCTAATACATTTTTCATTTCAGCTTTGCTGAGAAAATTCACTTTTTCCATCTTTTTAGTTTTAAATTCAGGTTTCTGTTTTTTTACCACGTAAAAACATAAAACGGCATGCTTTTTACAACATCATACGGGTTGGCACAATCACTTTGCAACGTGTTGTGCATTTGTACAAAATCTTTACTGTAGCTTATTAGCTGCAGGTAATACCTAAGTAATTTAATTTATTGCGCAGTCACCACAATAAACCGGATCGATCGCAATAAAAGGGACCGAACCGCAAACATCAGCTTTTCTAATAAAGCGCTTAATGCAGCATCTGTAGTGTGGGGTTTTGTTTGAAATAACTCTTTCATTTTCGTTTCAATTAGTAAATCCAATTTAAGCGTAAAAAGAACCGCACCAAATTCTTGGGATAGACAGGGTGATTTCCTCCACGAACAGGGTGATTTCCTCCACGAAACAGGTGATTCCCTACCCAAAACCAATCTTCATATTTCATATTTTCTGAGCTAAAAACCTGTTATTGTGCACGATAGGCAGAATTCTGATTAAAATTTTAATCTTTGAAGCCAAGAAACTTACACCCCACATCTTATTTTAATCCAAACAAATATGAAATTAGCAGCATTAAATCTTAGCCTTTGTAGAACCCCTGCATTTAGCCTCAATGACGAGTTAGCAGCTCTATGGCCAGTCTTAAAGACCAAAATCAAAACCGCATCTCCATCATTCTATGAGCAAGTTGCCAATATTGAAGCAGCCGACCTTGAAACCTTCCCTGATAAGATATTATTTACGGTTTGGAAGTACTTTAATAGAGCTAAATATAGAGCTACTCCCTTTGCAGATTTTGCTAGTTACAGTTTGGTGCCAGTAGGGAATGAAAAAGATGCATTAAAAATAGCAGCCAACATGCAAAATCACCAATTTATGAATTGGCAAATGAAGGAATTGATAGACAGCCAATTAAAGTTCAAGCAATCCGATTTTGTGCATACTAATAGCTCTGCCTATCAAATTGAAGCTGAAATTCGCTTTTTAAGGCTGAAAGAAGGTACTTTCGAACTGGCATCTGTTGAAGTATTTCCGGAACTAATAAGCCTTGTCAATTATTGCAATAGTAGAAAAAGTAAATCCTCCATTTATGAATTCATGAACACTGAACATCAGTTGGAAAAAAAGCAGTGTAAAAAACTTCTTCTTCAACTGATAGCGTTAGAACTGCTACTAACAGATGCAAGTGCTAACATTACCGGTGAGGACTATTTTACTCGATTAAAACAGCCTATTATTGACCAGGGCGAAAAATACACTATTGCAGAGCGAAAGTTACTGGATGGGGGCTTAGAGAAAAACAAGACCAAGGCTATTGCAGATGCCATTTGTTTTGTTGCTCAACACCTACCAAAACAGCAAAACAACGAGTTACTCGATTTTAAAAAAGCTTTTCTTAAGAAATTTGAGCACCAAGAAGTATCGCTGGCATTAGCGATGGATCCTGAATCGGGTATTGGCTACGGAAACTTTGCACAGTACGAGCAAATGGACGATCTCATTGAAAATTTAGCCAATCAAACTAATAAAGATTCTCTAAGTCAAGCGATCCAATACACTCCAATGCATCAGTTTTTAATTAATGGTTTAATGAAAAAGGGACCAATCGCTCTTGACGAATTTGAATCGGAAGGAACAAATACTAATGCGCTGCCAAATACATTGAGTGTAATAGGCCATTTTTATAACGGAAATTTTGTTCTTGCAAATGCTGGCGGATGTACGGCAAATGCATTGCTTGGACGATTTAGTCTGGGGAACCCGCAACTCGCTCAGCATTGCCAAGAAATTGCCAAATTGGAGCAGGATGCAAATCCCAATACGATCTTTTTTGATATCGCTTATCAAGCCGAAACCCATATCGACAATGTAAATAGGCGAGCCAATTGCTATAACCACGAGCTCCCCATTTTGAGTTGGTCGTGTTTAGAATCACCTTTAGATTTTAACGATATCATGGTAACGGTGCAGGGTGATGAAGTTGTCTTATTCTCCAAAAAATTAGGCAAAAGATTAGTACCACGTTTAGCCTCCGCCTATAACTACAGTCGATCAGATTTGGCTGCTTATCGATTCTTGTGCGATCTTCAACATCAGTCTATACAATCGAATCTTACGCTGGATATCCAAAAGTATTTTCCTGGTTTAGACCATTATCCTCGCGTAAATTATAAACAAGTAATCTTATCCCCAGCTAAATGGTTAATCCCTAAGGCGGCATACCAACAAAAAAGTTCGCTTGAATTAGCTCTTTGGCTAAGGCAGAACGGCATTGACTTTTTAGTCAAAGCCGGCAATACCGATCAAACCCTCTGTTTTAACCCAACCTCACCGACTGACCTTGTGGCATTGCTCCATTACTGTAAGCAACAAGGAGATCATGCCATTTATATCTACGAAGCACTGATTGCCGACGACGATTGTATAAGCGACGAAAATGACAAAAAGTATGTAGCCGAGTTTGTAATTAACTACAGTCACGATAAGCAAATTTACAGCCGCCTTCAGCCTATGAAATTAACCACCACTAAACATACGTCTATTAAAACACAGTTTTTGCCAGGAAGTGAATGGCTTTATTTCGAAATCTACCTTAATCCAAATAAAAGCAACAAACTGCTTTGCAATGAAATTGATCAATTATTAAAAACCTATAAAAATGAAATTAAGCAATGGTTCTTTATCCGTTACAATGAAAATGGAAAGCATTTGCGTTTACGCTTGCGTATAAAAACCCCCAACATCATTCCAAATCTGCTTAATCATTTTAATCTAGTCTTTGAACCCTTGCAAGCTAGGGGAATCATCACCGAAGTAATACTTAAAACCTATAACAGGGAAGTAGCACGTTATGGTGCAGCAAGAATGATCGATGTTGAACATTTCTTTTATTTGGACAGCAAATATGTTCTTTCATTGCTTGCGAGACCGTTGCCTAAAAATCTTCTGTATCAACAAACATTGTTGTTTCTTGACAAAATTACCAGCATTTGCTTCCCGCTAGTTAATGATCGTGTGCTTTTTGCAAAAGAAATGGCCAACATTTTTGCGATCGAGTTCAAAATAAATCCAGATGGGTTCAAAAAAGTCAATCAAACTTATCAAACACTTCAGCAGCGCAAAGCTGTCATAGTTCCGCAAAACAAATACAATTTGAAACCATTATGTGACCAAGCGCAAATAATTTTTGCTCAATGTATCGAATCTGAAAAATCAAAAATGCTAGCCGATCTAATCCATATGCATATCAACAGGCTATTTAATGATTATCAAAGGCTAGAAGAAGCAATTTGTTACCAGTTTCTCTATAAACAACTGCTTACTGAGCGTGCGCGTTTAGTCGAGCAATCGGAACACCAATTCTCAGCTTAAAATACTGTTGAGCGTCGGTAGTGTGGTCGAAATTAATTTGATCACCGTATGCGTATGTAAGTCTGTCTTTTATATTCGCTAAGCCGGTATTTGATCGATTACTTTTTTGAGGCTGACTAAGATTACGGGTTTCCAAAAATAGCGTCTCATTTTCTATGTAAACCTCTAGGGTAGCTTCGTGATCGGCTTCATGAAGTTGCCCATGTTTAAATATATTTTCGGTGATGGTAAGCAGCACTAAGGGAATAAATCGCAAATGCTTGGTATCCTGAGCAAAGTTCACCTTTAAATAAAACACTTGCGTCTTTCTTAACTTAAAAAGATTAATCAGATTTAGCATTTGTTCCATTTCATCTTCCAATGTTATAGTGCCGCCGCGCTCATCTGAAGTAATTGCATAACGCATCATTTCTGCCAGTGAGATAACCGCATCGGCAGCTTCTGGCGATGATGCACTTACTTTGTGATAAATAAAATCTAAAGTATTAAATAAAAAATGAGGGTTAATTTGCGCTTTTAGAAAGGCATTTTGGGCTTTAAAGAGCTCCTGTTCGGTGTTTTTTTGTTTAATTGTAGCATTTAGCTGTGTCTTTTCCAAAAAAACTGTTCGCTCTCGCTCTTGAAGATAAGTCTTTAAAAAATAATAGCCTGTAGAAAATCCCATAAAAAAGAAACCCCTATACGTATTTCTGAGAATAAAAGATGAATTGAATTCATATGGTCCACGCTGCGCAATAATTGTAGTTGTGATTAAAAATACATCTACCAAGTAATGTGCAACAACATATACCACTATTTGCACAAAAACGATTAAGGGAAGTTTAACTATTGCTTGACCTTTATCTCTAAAAGCCCAAGGCATAGCAATATTAGCGTGAAGATAAAATAATGGGATGGTTGCCAAATAATGAAAAAAGTACACTAACGGGTGTCCCCATAGATTATATAATATACCTGCAATTATTGTTTCATAAGCAATATAAACACCCCATGCCCAAAGATGAGCCTTATGAATTTTTAACCATTTCTTAAGCTTTGAATTCATTATTCTGGTTTTTCGTGTAGGAAAAGTACCGTTCTGTGTAAAATCTTTCTTTATTAAAAATTCTCCAGCTAAGTTTCATAAAAAATCTAAATATCATGAAACAGAAAACATTTAAAATCAAAAACACCACCTTACTTGTGTACAAATCAATTAGAACTAAAAGTAATTCAAATTTTGCAGATACTGAGCCAACCACACATCTTACAATGACAACAGGCACCACTACTACTGGAATTTTTAACAAATAACTTAAAAGGGGGGGGCAAATTAACCTTTGCCCCCTTTTATTACCTTAATCGCAATAAAATCGTTAAAATTTTTGCGGTAATGCTCTCCTATCGCAATACTCTCATTGTTTATCATCTTGATAGTGTTGCCTTCAATTGATTCAATATGAGTGTGATTGATCACATAGCTTCTATGCGGCTGAATAAATTGCTTGTGCATCAGTAGTATTTTAGAAATTTCATTTAGCGACATGTAAGTCAATAATTTATCTCTTAACGTACTAATCAGGATGTAATTCATCTTACTCTCTACGGCAACAACATCGTCGAACCTAATTTTCACTAGCTTCAGCTTTTCGCTCTTACTCTTTACAAAGAAAAAGTCATCACCTTGCTCCAAATTAACAGAATTCAATACATTTTCACCAGTCTCCTGATCTGGAAACAATTTATTAATCGTAATTACAAACTTGCCCAGACTATATGGCTTTAATAAATAAGCATCAGCATTTGACTCAAAAGCTTCATAAGCATAAGCGGTATGCCCAGTAGTAAATACAAGCTTATTTGTTTTGCCCCTTATTTCCTTAGCCAATTCAAGCCCATTAATCATAGGCATATCGACATCTAAAAAAATCATATCTACCATAGGTCCATTGGAGATTTCTTTAAGTGCCTGTAAAGGATCACTGTAGGTTTTAATCACTTCCAGTTCAGGCATAGTTGCAATATAGCGTTCAAGACCCTCAATGGCATGGGTTTCATCATCTACAATAATGCATTTATACTTCATATGGTTACTTTTAAAGGTACCGTAAATTAGTAAATATTGTTAATATTCGGTTTCGTTTAGGATAATATTCTTTCCGTGTAGAAAATCTACCTTTCTGTGTAGAATTTTGCAAATCGCATATCAAATGCATTGGCACGATAATAGCCTTATCTTAAATAAGTTCCACAATTTAAGATAAGCGTATGAAAATGTCTACTTTTTTGTCAATGACGGTTATTTTAACTGCAATTTTTGGCTGCAATCAGTTCAAGGCTGATCATCCTCAAGCTAACCTCAGCGACCAAAATAAAACAACCGATTTGACTGCTCGTTCAGTACTTCATTATACAGATTCGATAGACAAAAGTCTACACCAGTTCTCAAAAAGTCAAAGTTTAGTTTACATGCTAGGTGATCTATCTTTTTACGTCGAGAAATATGGCACTGCATTATTTGTTGAACATGCTTATAACGGAGCTGAAAGCAATAGTTTGAAAAAATATTACTTCCGCAATGACAGTCTAATTCTTTTTAAAACCAGTCAGGAGCTGGCCAACGAAGATGGCACCGTATTTAAAGATGAGCGAGTTTATTTACGCAATCATACTGTGTTTAAAAAGGACAGTAGAACAGCTGTTTCGGCATCAGCATTAAAGAGTTTGCCCTTTATTGATATCCCTTTAACTGAAAATGTAAGTCCAGATAAAGTCTATTTAAATAATATCGAAGCTTTGCAAAACGTGCTAAACGGGTCGGATAAATTTGACATGATTTTTGAAAGCATCAGAACCTATCCAGATTCTCGCTACATTACATTGCGGAACAAAGAACAAAATGGCTATACTGCGAGCGTACTCGTAAAAGAAAGGGATAACTTTATCGATAGCTTGCTAAATTATCCAATGCTGTTTAAAGACACCAAACTAAATTTCAAATGGGAAGTAGTAGACCGTGAAGCTGTTTATGTTCCGTTTACAGGAAATTAAAACCTCTTCGCGTTTCTTTGGTTGCTAACTCGACCCTATTGCCAGATGTCAAATCTTCTCAATACCAAAATTTTTAGCGACAATATTGAAGTCCATCCCAGTTTCTTCAATATCCCTTAGGGTTTTCATCGAGATTCCTTAATACCTACTTCGAGATTCAATCGTCTCAAATAGTAAATGAGTCCAATATAAGTCTAATATGAGTCCGATTTTTGGATGGAACAATCCTTCAAATAGCGATACCGGACTTAAAGATACCGATCGAGCTAAAGTTCCCCGAGGACCGGCTGGATCACTGTAAGCTGATGATCATGACCACAATGATCGATTTTGTACATAGCAGGACCTATCCCCCTTCGGTACAAATAATGAACATCCCTTATTCTTATAAGGCTACCGTGGTCCCGGGACAAACATTTGAGTTCGAAGTAAAGCCAGGCTGCTTATGCATCACGGCAATCGCACTCAAATACATAGGCGCTACCTTTGCAGGAGATATGATTGTGAATACCAAATCCTTTAACCCTTCAGCTATCCTACACGCCTTTATTGCGGAGGGAAAAGCTGAACCCGAAGACGACAAAAAATGGGCGCCCCATAGTCACCTAACTACCGGTCTCCAGTAATACTTCTGCCAAGGGATTAAAAAGATAGATATTGCCATTATCTAAGCATAGGCAACGATAACGTTTTCGCATTCTTTCACCTTTTTTAAACTTTCGACCATCTTTTAATGTGAAAATGGCATTTGAAGGCAATTCTTCAATACGCGTAGTATGTAAGGCTACATCGTATTGTTTTAGCGCTCTGGCTAAACTTAAATCAGTGCAGCTTGATGCAGCAGGATTATTAAGGTAATTCACAATGGTCTGTTGAATTTCAGGTGGGAAAACCGCTAAGTCGAAAAACGGTTTCATCATCCTTTTAAAATTCTGTTTCCATTCTGTGCCATGAGGCTTAGCTTTATTTTTATGATCATTCCAAGTTAACAAATGTGCGAACTCATGGACTGTCGTAACCAGAAAAGCATAAGGATTTAAATCGTTATTTACCGAGATTTTATGGCCTTTATCTTTAAACGGATGTCTATAATCGCCAAGCTTGGTACTTCTATTTTTCGAAATTTTAAACTCGCACTGAAAATAATCTATCCATTTCGCAATAATGGGAGCTGCTTGCAAAGGCATGTATTGCGCTAAAATGTTAGTTTTATCCATTTATGTTATATTCTCAATTGCAAAGTGACGTCATTGCGAGGCACGAAGCAATCTGCTTACTAAATTTAAAAGTAGATTGCTTCGTGCCTCGCAATGACGCCCACATAAAAATAGTCATTTTTAAGATATGCATCCAAATCTTGTTACTCGATACCTGCTACTGAAATACTAAGAAAGCAACTGATATGCGACTAAACTCGCCACATAAGCCAAAGCCGTCATATACACCAATTGGATCATTGGCCATTTCCACGATTTTGTTTCACGATAAACCACGGCAACTGTGCTCATGCACTGCATTGCGAACGCATAAAATAACATCAGTGATATGCCGGTAGCAAACGAATAAACTGGTAAGCCCGTTTTACTATTGACCGAAGCAGCCATTCGCTCTCTAATCGTGTCAGTATCTTCATCTCCCCCATCAACACTGTAGATGGTTGCCATCGTACCCACAAATGCCTCACGCGCAGCGAAAGAGGTAATTAAAGCGATACCTATCTTCCAATCGTAACCTAATGGCCTAATAGCAGGCTCAATCCAATGTCCAAGAATACCAACGTATGAATTTTCGAGTTTTTCGCTGCTAATTAAGCTTTTGACATGGTCTGCATTTTGAGTCGAATCTGCAAGTACGATTGCGTACTTTTTATCAATATTTTCAAATCGATCTCCGGGACCAAAAGAAGCCATTACCCATAAAACAATAGAAATAGCAATGATCACCTTACCTGCTTCAAAAATAAATGTTTTAGATTTTTCATAAACAGTTAAGAAAACATTTTTCCATCGTGGCATACGGTATACAGGCAGTTCCATGATAAAATAAGAGCGTTCTCTTGCCTTAAGGATAAACTTCATCACCCAAGCCACCAATACTGCGGCGACCAAGCCAATTAGGTACATGGCCATTAAGGCGAGGCCTTGTTTATTAATGAAACCGAAAATGCGTTCGTCTGGTATAATGAGCGAAATAATTAAAATATAAACGGGTAGTCTGGCAGAGCAGCTTACCAATGGAGTCACCATAATGGTAATCATCCTATCTTTCCAACTTTCGATATTTCGCGCTGCCATAATTGAAGGTACAGCACAAGCCAAACCACCTATCATTGGCACTACAGATTTTCCGCTTAGGCCCACCTTACTCATGATCTTGTCCATCAAAAAGGTAACTCTAGACATGTATCCTGTATCTTCAAGGATAGAAATAAAGGCAAACAAAATTGCTATTTGTGGAACAAAAATTACGATACCCCCCAAACCAGCTACGATTCCGTCCAATAAGAGATCGGTAAGTAAACCCGCCGGCAAATGTTCGTGGCCCTGCTGGGTAATCCATCCAAAGGCCCCATCAATTAAATCCATGGGATAAGAAGCCCACGCAAAGATGGCATTAAAAATTAGGAAGAGTATCCCAATAAAAATAGCGAAGCCCCATACTTTATGAGTTAATATGGAGTCTAGTTGATCAGTAACTTTAAACTTCTTTTCCGCACCTAAGTCAACCACAACATCTGTTAATATGGTGCTTAAGTGGCGGTATCTTGCAACTGTTTCGGCTGCTTGTAAGGTATTGCTTTCGAAATGATTTGCCTTTTCAATGGCCTCTATTTCTTCTTGCTGTTGATCTGAAAAGAAAGCCAAATGTTCATGCTGATGCAGTATTTGCAAGGCATAATAATTGTTATCAGTATTAATTTTTTCTTTAACGGCTGCTATAGCATCGGCTGCGAAAATAGTAACGTCGATACTTTTTACTTGCGTACTTATTAAAGTTACATTTGACAATGCGGCCTTTAACCTATCAATTCCTTCGCTTTCCCGTGCAGAAATAGCGACTACTTGAACACCTAGTCGTTGCGCCAATTTATTGACATTGATGTTAATGCCTTCTTTCTTAGCCATGTCGGTCATGTTTAACACCAACAATATCGGCAAACCTAAATCCGCCACCTGCGAATATAAAAGGAGGTTACGGCGTAAATTTGTAGCATCTGCCACAAGCACTATTACATCGGGATAGCTTGGGTTACTTCTATCTGCTAAAACTTGAAAAACAATACTTTCATCTTTACTTTTTGGATAAAGGCTGTAAGTACCGGGTAAATCTACTATCTCTGCAGTTTTACCAGAAGCCAGTTTACAGTAGCCCAATTTTTTGTCGACTGTAATTCCAGGAAAGTTTCCAATTTTTTGATTTAAACCCGTTAATAAATTAAAAAGGGTAGATTTTCCGGTATTTGGATTACCAACTAATGCAATTCTAATGTCCGCCAAACCTCTATTGAATTATAATCACTGCAGCTTCGTTTTTACGTAAACATAGCTGATAACCGGCAACACGAATAGCCATAGGATCGCCAAGGGGAGCAAAACGCTCAACTTCTACTACTTCACCTGGTAAACACCCCATTTCCATTAACTTTACCGACATTTCTAGATCAGTAAATGCTACAATGGTTCCTCGTTCTCCTGGGTTTAATTGCGAAAGCTTCATGTGCAGTTTATTTATGGCGCAATTTACCCTTTATTTATATTAAATCCAAATAAGATGTGTAGTGTTTTGGGGTGTTTCAAGCTTTGATTCTTTACTATATGCGAGGCACGAAGGCAACCGACCGCAGTGGCCTCCATGAACACCGATTAAAATATAAACGTTACTGAATAATCTTAAACGATATGCCAATAGGACATTGCTTCGTACCTCAATGCCGATTTTTGTTAATGCTCATCAGCTGAGCGAAAAATTCAGCTAATTAATCGTGATGCCTCCAAAAGGATTTGTAGTTGCTTTTGCGCCAAATTTTTTGATACGATAGGTTAAGCTCATTAAAAAATACCTCCGCATTCCTAAATTAACACTTTCTAAAATATAGGTATCGCTAGCAAACCTTGAACTATTACGACTATTGTTAAATACATCAGACACCGAAGCTTTTAAGCTTAGCGATTTTTTGATAAACATTTTCTCCATACTTATATTGGCAGTATGTATCGTATTATTATTTGCACCTAAGCCGACATTGGCATTATACATTACGTTGCTAGTTAACACAAATCTCAAATCGTAGGGCAAAGCAGCGTTCAAACTTAAGTTATTAAATAGGGTTGTGAAATTCTGAACTGCTAAATTATTGTAATTGTAGGTTACTTCTCTTAACGTATAATTGATACGGTTTGAAAACTGTAAATCAGCTCCAAGCGCGTAATTTATACTTGTCCCAAATCCGATATTTTTGGTATTAGATGAAACAATCTTTCTGTTGAGGAATGACACATTTTTGCCTGCACCAAAGTTCATATTCGGATTAAATGTTAATCCTAATGATTTAATCTTGAAACTACCTCCCAGTCTGCCGTTAAAAGAATAGGCTCCATCTATATTGTCGTAAAATGTGGTTTCTATACCTGTTTTTGGATCAAGCATAGAGTTATTGATAATTCTGTTTTCACTATTGTTTAAACCAAAACTAAAGTTTATGCTGCTTGCAGAAGTTGGGTTAAATCGATTATAGTTTAATGACAAAGAATTGTTGGACGATGGTATTAAATTCGGATTACCGGTAGTGATTTGCAGTGGATTAGAATTATCTGTTAATGGTTGAAGCTGTGAGATGCTTGGAGTACTATTATATCTGCTCGCATTTATAGATAAAGTTGAAACCTTACTGATTTTATAGGAAAGATAAAAGTAGGGTTCAATCAAAGTAAAATGGCTTGAAACACTTCTATTATTCATCAAGTTAGTTCCTTCGAGCATTACAAATTTCTGGCTCGTATTTAGGGTGAAATTAAATTTATCATTTGGCCGATAGTTGAATCGCAAGCTTACATTATTGGTCTCATTAAAATTCTGGAGGTCGCGGGAAAGCGAATCATTTACCAAATCGTAGCGGGTGGTCCCTAAATTATAATCGTACACAATTCTTTCTATGACATCTTCTCTTTTACTGTAGCTATAATTTATACTTAAGTTTATTTTCTTGCTTAAAGGTTCTGCATATTCCGCAGATAAACCGTAATTATTTACATCCCCTCCCTGATCGATTAATTGGTTTAAAATAGTGTTAGAAGGGACACCGTTATTATTAATCGTAATATTTGAAAGATTTAAGCCATCCAGCGATGAGTTACTTATGTTTCCGGTTGCGGTTAAGGAAAAGCTTCTACCTTTTTTCAAAAATCTTCTATTGTATAAAATTCTACCTCCAAAACCTGGCGATTTACTGTCGTTTGAATTTAAGGAAGTCCCATTATTGATGGCTTGTTGTCCGTTTTGGGTATAGGAACTAAAGACTGATGCATTTTGTGAATCACTACCACTAAACCCGAAGTTTGGTGAAATCTGAAGCTTGTTCATTGAATCAATTGGAAGATCCAGTCTCATGGTGAAACGATGGCGTGTAGTGGTAGCTGTTGCATCGTTGTCTCTGTCGTTAAAGTAGCTATCTGTACCCAATAAATTTAATCTACTGCTCAAACTTTCTCTGACTCCATAGTTTCTGTTTCCCATGTAATTGAAGGAAATTTTATTGGGATATTTTGCATTTTTTCCCCATTCATCATTAAAGTTTAAACCTAATCCTTTATTGTCATTAATACCACCACCATTTCCGCCGCTAGAAAAAGAAAAATCATCACCACTAATGCCAACTGTAATATTTCCAGATCCATCAACCATCACACTACTTACCATGCCAGATCCGAAGATATCGCCGCCTAGAAAATCACTTAAATCATTATAAGAGAAACTTGTTCTATTAATATTATTTGCCATGCTGATCACCGAAATCTGTCGTTTGTTATTAAATCGATTAATACTAAACGAACCATCGTATAAGTTGCCATTAGCCTTTCCGGCAGCTATATTACCAAAATAGCCCTTCTTCTTGTCGTCCTTTAAGGTAACGTTCAAGATATTTTCACGCTTGCCATCATCAACTCCTTTAAATATCGCATCATCAGTTTTCTTTTCTATGACTTGAATTTTGCTAATAATATCCTTTGGTAGGTTCTGCGTGGCTGTTTTAGGATCGTTTCCGAAGAAATCTTTCCCATCTACCAATACCCGATCTATTTTTTTACCATTAAAAGTAATCTTACCATCCTGATCTACTTCCATGCCGGGCATTGTTTTTAAAGCATCTTCTAAACTTGCGTCTGCCTGCGTTTTAAATGCATCGGCATTAAATTCTATCGTATCCTTTTTGATAATCATTGGCAATAAGTCACCTTTAATCAACACGCTATTTAATGTGATAGCCGATTCTTCCATGGAAATAATTCCAAGATCAATGCTTGTTTTTTCGGAGGTTACTTGAAATAATTTTAAGATTGGTTTATAGCCAATAATGGCGAGATAAAATTTATATTGACCATAGGCTAAACCTTTCGCAGTAAATATTCCTTCCGTGGTAGTAGCTCCCATTGCGGTAACAGTCGAATCTTTTACATTCTTAACAGCAAATGATGCGAACTCAACAGGTTTCTTGGTCTTCTCGTCGATAGCTTTTCCCTTTAAGGAACCTATTTTTTGTTGTGCACTGGCTAAAAAACTCACCGTTAATAGCAGTAAAATCGAGATAGATAAACGTAATTTTTTCATATCAGTTTGTTTGGCTCAACAAATAAACTAAATTCTTAGTAGATTTCAAACTATTATTTTAGTTAAAAATTGTTAATAAAAATATAGCACGTCATCGGATGACGGTTGGGGTAGACAAAAAAAAAGCACCATCTCTCGATGGTGCTTTTATCAATTAGTTGGGAAACTTACATTCCTCCCATTCTCATCATTCTATGTGGACCACCTTGACCTGGTTGTTGACCACCCACGTTTTTTCCTGCTACTCTATTTAAAGAATAGGTGAAAGAGAACATATAGTAACGTTTTAATACATTAAATTGTAAATCTTGAATTGTGTTTGCTCCACCATTTCGAGTTACACCAGTATTTTCATTCAGTAAATCGTTAACAGATAACTTAAATGTACCTCTGTTTTTAAAGAATTGGCGACTGATATAGGCATTCACAACTTTAAAGTCACTATTCGCAGCACCTCTTCCCGTTAGCTTATTATAAGTTAGATCAGATTGTATACGAATGTTACCTGGCAATAAATAACTGATATCGATATTTGGTGCTAGTGTATAGTAACGTTGGTTACTAGCTGCGGTTGCCGAATATCTATCACGGAACATTGTACCAGAAATACCTGCAATTAAATCAAACTTATCTAGGTTTGACACCAATTTATAACCATTTGTGATAGAATAACTCGTGGTAATGTTCTCAACAAGATTTTTTTGAGGATCAGTTGCAAATCCAGTGCTCTTGTTAAATCCACCTCTTAAATCAACTTGCAAAGTCAATTTATTCCCTTTAATAATCGGCTGACTAACATTTCCAAAAACATTGGCACTAAAGTTACCATCAACGTTTACACTTGTCTGCTCAATTTTACCATAATTATCATTGGTTCTGTCTTCTATTAAGACAGATTTTGTAGAAAATGCATTGAATTGTTGGTTAATAAACGCGCCAATAAAGAAAGAGCGGAAGCTTGCAAAATCGAAATTATTATAGAATACCTGTAAACTATTCGTAAAAGAAGGTTTCAAATCAGGATTACCCTGTGGTGCATATTGCGTATTTGTAGGATCTTGGATTGGTTGGATCTGACTAATACTTGGTTGTTGAGTACGTCCATTGTAGTTAATACGTAAACGTTTACTTTGACTAAAATTATATCTGAATTGTGCAGATGGTGTTAAATTGATGAAACTGCGATCAAATACTTCACCAGTAGTTACGTCTAACCTTTGTTGGTCTATATTTTGAAGGCCCAAGCCTGCATTCCAATTGTATTTCTTTTCAGTTTTATTAAAAGTAAATCCTACTGAATTTGTATAACTAGTGCTTTCGAAGTTATTACTAAAAAAAGGATCTCTTTGATCATATTGCATCGTAAGCGGATTGAAATTATAAACCAATCGCTCTTGGTTATCAAAATTATAGCCATTATTATAATTCAATTCTAGGCTTAAAGTTTTAGACAAAGGCTCAGTATACACTAATCTTGCAGTATTACTAATAGATTTTGAATTTTGCCCAATCAGTTGGTTAAAGTCGTTCGGCGTAGTAACCGTACCAGCGGTAATGTCTTCATCAATAATGTTGTAGTTATCTCCATCACTATTATTGATATTTGTATTCACGTTCAATGATAAAGTACGGCCTCTACGTTGGAATTTTTTACGAATTAATAAATTATTACTGATAGAAGGTGTGTTTGAACTAGTTGACAAAGATTGCGTACCAATTATTTTATTGATTACATTTCTATCGTAGTTTCTGAAGCTTTCAGTTGAATTATCTGCTAATGAAATGTTAGGTTGCAACCTGAACGAAATTGTAGAATCCAATTTAGTATCTAAAGTAAAGTTGAATCTGTGATTTGTTCTTTCTGTAGTACTATTTAAAGCCTCTGTATAAGTTGTAGTGGTAGACCCCAACAAATTTCTTGTAAAGCTCTTATTGTCATTAAATAAAGAGGTTTTATTGAAGTTATAACTCGCATTAAATTGAGTACCATTTTTATACACATCTGCATAGTTAAAACCAGCCATATTCGTAGTGGTAATCCCTTGTTGTTGACCGCCAAAATTCATACCGCCACGGCCTCCGCCGCCAAAATTCTGTTTATTAACGTTGTTAAACTGACCTAAAACCGAGAACTGCTCGTCATTGTTAAATTTGTTCACATTCAGATTTACATCATAACGGTCGTCAGTGCCATAACCTAAAGTACTATTTCCAAAGAAACCATTTTTCTTGTCTTGACGTGTTGTGATATTGATAATCTTCTCTCTGTTACCATCATCAATACCAGTAAATTTAGATTGATCAGACATATCATCGATAATTTGAATTTTATCAATCATGTCTGCTGGTAAATTTCTAGTCGCTAACAATGGATCGCTGCCCATAAAATCCTTTCCGTCTACTCTAACTTTTTTAATAGTCTCACCTTGGGTTGTGATCGTACCATCTTTCGCTACATCAACACCTGGCAATTTCTTCAATACATCTTCTACAACAGCATTTTCTTTAACTTTAAAAGCCGCAGCATTAAACTCCAAGGTGTCTTTTTTAACTTTTACAGGAGGAATATCCCCTTTAACCTCTACCGCTTTTAAGTCTACTCCAGTATCTTCCATGATTAAATCGCCAAAATTAATCCCTGGTGCTGCAGCGGTTAATTCAAAATCTTTATTAACAGATTTTAAACCTAAATACGCTATAAATAATCTATATTTTCCAGCAGGTAAGCCTGTGATAGTGAAAGTTCCTGTTTGACTTGTTGCACCTACACCCGCAACTGATGAATCGCCAAACAGTTTTTTTACTGCTACTGATGCATAGTCCAACGGTGATTTATCCTTACCATTTAATGCTCTTCCACTCGCCGTACCTGCTTTGGTTTGGGCCGAAACTGTGTAGCTCACGAATAAAAGTGCAATAAGTATTGTTTTTTGTATTAATGTCTTCATTTTATAAATTGATAATTTTGTAAAGTTACCCTATCAGACTAAAGCGACATCAAAAAGTTTGTTGATGAAAGATAAAATAAGGGTAACATTTTAAATACAACTAACTTTGTCGTTACAAGAAAGCTGATTATGTGAATTAAACTGGAAATATTTCGCTTAAAATGCCCAGATGATATTGGCTTATTAGCCCTTAAAAGTTGATCCAGGCACCTTTGGGCAATTGCAAGAATTTCTGCTAGCTATACAAGCACTAAGGAAAGTGAGGAGCATTAAAATAATTAACAAATTAAACCTTTTGCTCATTGTAATTTGCTCTATGTAATAAGACATAGCTAAATACACCCATCAGCGTGCCAATCATATCACAACCAAAATCCCACCATTCTGCAGATCGATAGGTAAATACTTTTAATTGCAAAAGTTCTATTCCACCTCCCAGTATGATCGAGATCATGATAATCTTAAAAATCGTCAACGATCTAAAACTATAGTTGTGTTGATAATTAATCTTTCCGTAAAAAAGCAAAACAGTTAGCAAATAAAAAAAGCCCAAATGAGCTAATTTATCGAAGCCTTTAAAGAAAAAGCCCAGTTCGTTTTGTGATTCCGGCAGCTCTATATTACAAAGCACTAAAATAACAACCGACCAAATTATTGCCCATCGTTGGTATTTTAGTGCCTTAAAATTGCTCATCTTAAGCCCCTACTAAGGCCTTGTATTCATCTGCACTTAATAAACCTTCAACTTCTGAAGAGTCAGATAAAGTTACTTTTACCATCCAGCCGTCGCCATAAGGATCGGTATTTACCAGCTCAGGCTTATCGTTTAAAGCTTCATTGATTGCTAAAACGGTAGCAGTTACTGGCATAAATAAATCTGAAACAGTTTTAACCGCTTCAACGGTGCCAAAAACTTCTTCCTTTGCAACCTCAGTTCCTACACTGTTGATATCAATGTAAACGATATCGCCTAGCTCACGCTGTGCAAAATCTGTAATACCAATTGTTGCTTCGCTACCTTCTACCCTAACCCACTCGTGGTCTTTAGTGTATTTCAATTCTGATGGAAAATTCATATCTGTTTAAATGTTTGACTTGTTAGGCAAATTTACGATTATTTTTTTAGTAGCTAGTATTTAGTACTAAGTATATAGATTGGATGTATAGAATTTAACCTCGATACTAATTCAACGTTACCCTTAAGCTAAACCCAAAATTCGCAAACGATGTATTAAAGGATTGGGATGTATAAGGTTTGGTAATATTGGAATCGTAAAATAGTTTTAGGTTAAATCTTTGGTTAAGTACATAATCGATACTTGGTCTAAGGGTGATGTTTTTCGCACCTGAAGACACTTCGGCTTCGGCGACATCGGCTCTGTAAATCACCGTTTTATTATCTCTTACCGAAACATCAACATTGAAATCCATATTATTATCCAACCTCAACCCACTAAACCATCCAAATGGAAACCTAAATTTAGCCGTGCGATAACCTATTTTAAACACTAGATTATTCTCAGATAGCTGGGCTAATTGGCTATTGGCTAAACTTAAAGCTAATAGGCGTGTGCGGTTAATCTCAAAGCTCGCATTTAAATTATTTCTTAGTCTCGTATCTACTCCAATCAGCGGCGAAAAGCGTTCAGATATACTAACTTGTGCAAATTGATATTCGGGCAAGAAATTATCGTTTATATCTCTGCTACTTACATAACCATTGGTTTCTTGATATTTTAAGAGGCTATTAAAACCATTTACACTGTACAATGAATTATAACTATGCCTCACACTAAAGGCCGAGAAGCGTTCAGAGATATAAGGAATTTTAGTTAACCCTTCATAAGTTACCTGCCAGTTTGGCAATGGAATTTTCGGCAGGCTATTTAAGCTGGATGAGCTTGCATCCTTGCCCATGTAGGCCGCTATGAATGAGGAAACTACTACATCTTGCGCGTCTTTGTTATACCCCTGAGCGAAGCCATTGGAAACTCCATTTGAATTTGGATTAAGCGTCCCAAGTCGGTTAGAAATCACTTGCCTATTATTCATAAATTGATTGAACAATTTTGAAACGGTACTACCGTTTTTATCGGTAAATGCCGTGCGCAGTGTGATGAAAGAAACACTGTAATCTCCAGTTGTAGTTGGACTTAAATTTCTAAAACTACTAATGCTGCTATCATATTTGAAATTGGTAGAATAGTTTAAATTTCGACTTCGAGCTGCACTTAATGTAATCCGAAGATCCCTGATTGGTTCTATAGTACTGGTGATTTGAAGTTCTTCTCTAAGTGTATTGATATATAATTGAGTTTGTAACTCATCTCTAGTTAACCATCCGTTAGCCAGTGCCCTTGCCCTTAAATCATGCTGATCGCCAAATACGAAACCCCAACCCGGTGCGCCAGTAACATCATCTATCCCAAAAAATTTGGTCTTCGGTAAGTAACCGGGCAAGAAAGTACCTTTATGTTGTAAAAAGGATACCTTAACATTCTTTATGCCGGTTAATAAACCCACTAACACATCAGAAAAGCGTTGCACAGAGTCTGTGGAGTTAACGCTTCTCTTCACAAATCCAAACTTATTATATAGGCCAATTAAATTTAATACAGGATTAACTTGTACAATGCGCGAGTTTTGAATGGTGTTTCCTAAATTAATATTTGGATCACGTAAGGTAGAAAGTGGCTCTGTTTGCCAGTTAAATGTAGAGCCATAAGTTGTAGAAACGGACACCCAGTCTAAGCCAGGAATTTTATCAATTGGCACTTTATACGTCAAATTCACATTATGGCTGTAGTCCGTATTACGACCCAATCGTTTCAAATTTTGCCACAAAGTATCGCGTTTTAGCCCATTTATCCGCCCTTCAGGTTCATCAATGATAGAATAATTAGTTGCATCGAAATCTAGGCTTAATGAATTCGTTAAATTCCAAGCGATACCGTAAATCCTAGATACCAAGAAGTTCTTGTTGAAGGTTGTATTAATTGGCAAGAAGTTATTCGGGTCGTTATCTCTTAGGGTATTTTCTGAATAAAAGCGGTCCATGTCTAACCTAAATGTGATAGAACTTGGTAGTAAGCTGAAATTGAAATCTTTCAATAATTTAAGTGCATTAGCTTTAATTAACTTATCAAATGGCTGGTAATTTTTAGGCGTACCGGTATAATTATAAGCTAATGATGCGCGATAAGTATTTTGCAGGCTATTTTCATTGATAAAATCGCGATGTGCAAATTTAGTCTGAGCATAGGATACATTAAAATTCTCTATATCCCAAAGTCTAAATTTGGTATCCGTTGTTGCTCTTTCCTTCCTTACATTGGTAAAATTGATGCTGCTACGTGTAGTATAATCTTGTGCAAAGTTAAGGATAGAATCTCTTTGCGCTTTGTTTGCTCCATCTAGCGCCTGTTTCAACTCAACATCAGGGGTACGTGGATCAAATTGAGGAGTAAGTACCTGCGTTGAATAGCTAACATACATTGGAATTTTAATGCCTGATTTTTGTGGCAGGAACTTACCAAGTTCAAAACTTGAAGACACATCAAAAAAAGTATTATCTGCTCTATTACGTTCGCTGACTTTTTTCTCTAAAGAACCAAACCCTATAGTTGATTTGCTGCCGGATACATTGACATCGGCAAAATCTGCCAACTTCGCATTCATTCTTGCGGTTGCGGCCCAACCTCCGCGCTCGTCAAACTCCGTTAGTCTTAACTCATTAAACCATACTTCGGCTCTTTTTTCCAAACCATCATCACCAGCCGGAGAAGACGTATTACGTAATGGATTTTTTAAGCCTAGCATATATACCCTAACTTTGCTCATATCTGGTTGCCCTTTTACAATGATGGTATTTTTACCATCGCTATAAGTAAATGGCACGTTAATGGGCCAAGGTAATCCGGTACTTGTACGCGCATTGTTCCTAGCTATTTTTGCCTTTTGGAATAATTCTAGTTGAATATCCATTTTATTTTGATCCGGCCAAATAGCATAAGGGTCTGTGGTACCTGGAATGGTTACCTTTAAAGGCATATTGTACTCGTAGTAATTGTCTTGGTTATCGGTACCAATTCTTAAAAAAGCAGCAAGCTCTCCATCTCTTAAATCATCACCACCAATGGCTTCCAAATGCACATACATTTCAAGGCGCTTATAGGATCTAAAATCATTAATCGCAGTTTTAAAAGCAGCACGTCCATAACCATCCTTCAGGTTTTTAACCACAACCGACAAAGATTGTTCGTTCTGACGTGTGTCACCTCTAAAATTACTAAAATCTTGTTCTCTTAAAATTCCAGGAGGCACCACATAAGGAATTGGCGTTCTTTTTCCATTTTCCTCAATGTTCACAGTTGCTACTTCAATGGTTGAGTTATCAGGACTTGCTGGCAATAATGAAGGATCTACAATAACCTGGCTGCTCTCGTTCTTGGTGTTATATCTACGCCATTCTCCTCTAACTAACTGTATTTTAGCAAATCGCAATATGGTGGTATCTGCAAAATTGGTTAAGTACATCCTGAAAAAACGGATGGATTTAAAATCCTGAATACCCCCAACCTTTTGTTGATACTGCGCCAATGGAATACGAATTTGGTACCATGTTGAATTTCGCGTTTGACCATTCGCTAACTTTACTTGTGAAACAACTTTGTCTGTTACAAAATTTTGTCCAACAGCTAAATCTCCAGGTCGCATGGAAATCTTGTACTGAAAATACTCGTCAGACTGGGTCATATTATTATCCCTGTTCACATCTTCTCCATCAGGCAAAGAAGTTGAAGCCGAGTTCTCTAAACCTAGTTCATCTATCGACTGCTGAGAAGTCTTCGAATTTCCTTCTGGGCCATTATAATTCATGTAGCGTCTTAAAATGCCAGCATTTATCTGATCCAAGTTACTCCCTCTAAAATAAGAGTAGTCATCCGACGAGGGATCGTTTTCAAATGCTAGGGCGGCATCTGGATTAAGTTGAGCTTTAATCTGGCTAATTAGCGCGTTAAATTTCGTTTTCTCATTCGTATTCGATAATCCGTCGAGCCCCACATCTTGTGCTTTACGTGCTGCAGGTTCATTATCGAACGCCTGTATAACAGGTTGCAATTTCGCCACTCTTCCCCAATTGGTTTCATCATATTTTGTCGGATCTTCATTTGCGGGAAGTGCATTTTCGAGCGCCTTTCTACCATCTTTTAAGATGTCTTCAGAAATGTTCCCAATATTAAAATACAAATCACCGCCAGTCGACGCGGTTTTATACATGAATGGATCCATCACCCATAGTTCGATATACTCGATATTTTGTGACTCAAAATCATTGACATCAATCTTTCTCATTAGTCCACCCCAACGAGTTCTAGGATTAAGTAGCGCTCCGTTTGGACTAAAACCATTAGGCGAATAGTTGTATGGCCCCCTTATATTTGGGTAATATGCAATGTCTAAAGTGGGCAGCAAAACAGATTGCCCCGTACTCGTTTCTTTATAAGGAAATACTTCCTGCTCGATAATTTCTCTTACGTAGTGATTAGACAGTTGAGCCTTGTCATTTCTTAAACTAGATGGTAATGTTGAGAGACCCGATCTGTTGTAAAAAATAGGATCAATATTGTAAAAAGCAATTTTTGCGCGATTGTAACCATAGGCTAAATTGTCTATAAATTGCGATTCCTGAAATAACTGCGGTGTGCCAGATAATTGCCATGCAATTGCCCCTTTTAAATCAATTACTGAGCGCGAGGCTTCAAAATCATCTAAATAACTCGAACCGCCCTTTTCCCCAGCTGCATTAATGGCATTGGGATGCCCAGGTATGAGCTTGGCATATTCACTTGCAAAAGTTATCGTAGAAGGCGCTTTAGTAGAAATGAAAGGAATTTTATCGACTAATTTTGTCAAATACCTGGATGGCGAGCTGTAGTTAACATCTAGGCCTAATATCGAATTGGATATTGGTTCTTCTAAATAATTAACCTTTTGCGTTAAAGGTTTCTCGGTAAGGTTCATAAACGTACCTCCCAAGTTCAGTTTATTATTTACTCGATAATCAGCTCGGGCACCAAACAATGAACGTTGTTGTAAACCAAAAAGTTCCGTATTTTCTGTTGTAATTCTGATAGGTTGTCCTGATGTTAGCAAAGCCGTATTGATAATATTAACGGTTCCACCTTGATAATCTACGGTAAAGTCGGCGCCCTCCTGTAAAGGAATAGTTCCGGCAAAAACTTTCACAGAGCCCTCAGTTACGTTTATTGCATTTAGGGGGAAAGATGAGGAAATTTCTGATTGATATTTACCCTTAATGACATATAGGTTTTTATTGCTAAATAACTGCTGGGCTACCAGTTTTACCGAATCATAAAGTTGTGGATAGCCGTATTTATCGGCTAATACTTGCTCAGCTGGCAAGTTAAATTTAGCTTGCAAATCTTTACCGAAGGGTTCAACCAGTGGAAAAATAAGTTTTCCATTTAAAGCATCAATCGTAACATATCCATTGTTTGTATTGTTTACTAGGTTACTCACTCCTGCACCATTGGTGCTTGGGAATCCAGATTGACCTTGATTGTTATAATTGTTATTTGGAACAAAGGGTTTATTTTCTGCTTCAAAATCGAAAATACCATCTGGCTTCCTTTCTTTCTGTTGATTCAGTTGATCGAGATTGGTTAAGGCGATAAATTGCTTTCCAATTGTGTTTACACCTTCTCTGATCAACGGCATTTCTACACCTGTTTTATCGTCAATTCTGTAAATATCAAGCTTAAAATTTTGGTTACTAATTTGAAATCCATTGATTGAATAAATATTCTTCATCATCAAATCCCAAGTAGGCAAATTGGTTTTAGTAGTCTCATTTTTTAGCAATTTTGCATACAATACTTTAGGTGTTGCTTGATCAAAAGGCACATCAGTTGAAAATTCTCCCACTTGATACTCAACGCCATTGTATGTATAGCGAAAAGAAACCGCTAATACTTCATCGGCATTGAGTGGGTTATTTAAGGATATATAGCCAAGTTGTGGCTGATAATTATATTCTCTTTCATTCAATTTTCGGGCATACGTTAGTTTAGCAAAATTATCTGTCGCGCCGTTTGCCTGAAAAAAGTTAATGACATCATTAGAATTGGTTAATCTTGCATTTGCTGGAAGCCTACTTAATAGATTATTAGAATGTTGAGGGAAGGATGGATTGGTAAATGCCGAAGGTAACACCGAAGTTCCTCCTGCGATTTGTGCCGTATTGTAAGGTGTATTTTCCCCTAAATCAATAAAGCCAAGTACATCTCTCGAATCCTGGGTATTACCGGTTTTATTGGTAATCCAGACCTCTATTTTAGTAATCAATACACCTGAAAGAATAGTTGGTGGATTACTGAGTGCTTTGTTATAGTTATCTCTAAAATATTTAGCTAAAAAGTAATGCTTATTTACCTCGTATTCTGAACCGCTTACGGAAAACTCATTCTGCTGTGCTCCATTATTAATCTGCAATTCTCTAGATTGAGATTTTTGCTGACTAAAAACGGTCGAAATATCTAATTTACCGAACTGTAACTGCGTTTTAATCCCAAATAAAGATTGTGTACCGCTAATTAGTGTGCCATTTAACGGCAAGCTGACGTTTCCAGCTTCAATTTTTTTGATAATATCATCCGCTCCACCCGTATAATCAAGCTTAATCTGATTTTCGAAATCAAACTGCGCTTCGGTATTATAGTTCATTTTAATTTTCATCTTCGTACCGATGTTGCCTAGCACATCCATCTGTATCCGTTGGTTAAAATCAAAATTACTCTGTACTCTTTGCCGTTCACTAAAAAGCGGGTTTTCGTTCTTATTTACCCTTCCTAAAAAGGTAAGATCGGCTTCACCACGAGGTTGAATGTCAATGGTAGTTCCTCCAAATATTTTCTCAAAAACGCGACTGTTTATTTTTACCGGCGGGATGATCCCTGTTCGTCTAACTTCAGCAATTTCATTGTTAGACAATATTCTCCAATTTTCGCGCTTAATTTCGCTGTTTACTAGCCGTAGATATTCTGAAATCGTTAAATATTGGGGCATAGAAAATGGTCGGTCACCAATTTTCTCCGTAATTACATAGCGTTGATTTTTTGCATCGTAAGTTACCTCTCTCTTGATGTTATCGGGTAATTGCAAAAATGGGTTGGCATAATTCCTAAATCCGAGATACTTTTTTTCCCTTAGGTTGAAAGAATTTTTAAGCGTATCTGTACTTTCCTTTACTGGTGTTACCTGCGAAAAAGCAAATTCCCCAATAAAAGTCAAGAGTAAAATAACAATTAGCGTAATTTTATTTCTCAAAGGCAATTCGTTTATAAATTTTTCAACGCGACCTTAATCATCTGTTCAACAGTTAGCTCCTGACCAGCATTTTTAATCGCATTATCAACTGCCTTTTCAGCAACTTGCTTACCAAATCCGAGCATAATTAATGCAGATAACGCTTCGTCTCTTGTGGTATTGTGTTGCGGCATTGATATTAACGAATCCGGCCCTTCTTTTTTTAACTTGTCTTGCAATTCGAGGATAATTCGCTGAGCAGATTTTGCACCAATCCCTTTTATTTGCTGAATTAAAGCAACATCCGCTTTGATAATTGCATTTTGTATTTCAACCGGTGTAATTGACGACAACATCATTCTACATGTTGTTGGACCGATGCCAGAGACGGAAATAAGGTGTAAAAAAAGCCGACGTTCACCCTCATCGGCAAAGCCATACAAAGTATGAGCGTCTTCTTTTACATGTAGCCAAGTATATACCTTACAACGTTCTGTATTGGCTAGCGCAGAATAAGTATTTAGCGATATATTAATTTGATAGCCTACGCCACCAGCTTCAATAACGACATAAGTAGGGCACTTAAATGTCAACTTCCCATCAATATATGCAAACATAACGCTACTTCTTTGCTATTCTAGTTAAAATGCTTCTTCTTTTTGTTGGATTAGCTTCTTCTTCCTTCCCTTGCACATCCAATACTGCAATAGTAACCATATTTACGATTTCTCGCACAGAACTTCCTAATTGAACAATATGAACAGGTTTTTTTAGGCCGAGCAAAATTGGACCTACAGCTTCTGCGCCTCCTAACTCTTGTAACAATTTATAGGCTATATTTCCCGATTCCAAATTAGGAAACACCAATGTATTTGCTGGTGCATCGACTAATCTACTAAAAGGGAAATTCTCTCTCAATAATGCATTGTTAATTGCAAAATTGCCTTGCATATCGCCGTCAACAACCACACTTGGATGTTTTTCATGTAAAATCTTAACTGCTTCTCTTACTTTCTCAGGAACAGTACCTTCGTTAGAACCGAAATTAGAATAAGATAATAGGGCAATCCGCGGCTGGATGTTAAATTTACTGACCGACTTTTCCAACAACAAAGTTAAGTCTACCAGTTCCTGGGCCGTTGGATCTACATTAACGGTAGTGTCGCCAAAAAATACTGGGCCTTTCTCGGTCATCATCATATACATTCCTGCTACCCGATTTACACCTTTCTCAGTACCGATAACCTGTAATGCAGGTTTGATCGTCGAAACATAATTTTTTGTAAGTCCGGAAATCATAGCATCTGCCTCACCAAATTCAACCATTGAAGCACCAAAATAATTACGATCTCTCAACAACTTACTTGCTTCGAACAATGTAACACCTCTACGTTGTCTTTTTCTGTACAACGACTCAGCATATTTTTTCATACGCTCTGGCTCTAAGGCTGGTTCAATAATCTGAACTCCTTCTAAGTCTAAAGCATTCTCAGCTATAATTTGCTGGATAATCTCTTTATTACCTAATAAAATAGGAATCGCAATATTATCATCCTTAACAATTTGAGCAGCTTTTAATATTTTATAGTTATCGGCCTCAGCAAACACCACACGTTTTGGTGCCGATTTAGCCTTGCTGGTAATAGCTCTCATAATCGAGTCGTCCATACCAAGTCTACGTTTTAGCTCTTCAGCATAGGCGTCCCAATCAGTTATGATTTTACGAGCAACACCTGAGTCGATCGCAGCTTTTGCCACTGCTGTAGACACATTGGTCATTAAGCGGAAATCCATTGGTTTAGGGATGATATACTCCTTACCAAACTTGATGTTGCGCTCATTGTAAGCCATATTTACAGCTTCAGGCACCGTCTTTCTTGCTAGCTCTGCGATAGCCCTCACTGCAGCAATTTTCATCGCTTCGTTAATGCTTGTTGCTCTCACGTCTAAAGCACCACGAAAAATATAAGGAAAACCAAGAACGTTGTTTACTTGATTTGGATAATCAGACCTACCAGTCGCCATAATTAAATCCTTACGAGAGCTAATTGCCAAATCATAAGCAATCTCTGGATTTGGATTAGCCATAGCAAAAACGATTGGATTTTTAGCCATCGATTTGAGCATATCTACAGTTACACAGTCTGCAGACGAAAGACCGATAAAAACATCTGAATCTTTCATTGCCTCTTCCAGCGTATTTAAATTTCTGGTGGTGGCGAATTCTTTCTTAATCGCATCTAAATTTGTACGATCACTACGAATTACTCCGCTTCGATCACACATCACAATATTTTCTTTTTTTGCCCCTAACGAAACATATAAACGAGAGCAAGAAATTGCAGCGGCACCAGCGCCATTCACTACTATTTTAACTTTCTCAATTTTCTTCTTTTGCAAATCACAAGCATTGAGCAAAGCAGCAGCAGAGATAATTGCTGTTCCATGCTGATCGTCGTGCATCACTGGGATGTTCATCTCCTCCTTTAGGCGACGTTCTATTTCAAAGCACTCGGGCGCTTTAATATCTTCTAAGTTAACACCACCAAAAGTTGGTTCTAGTGCTTTTACGATTTTAACAAAATCATCAACATTTTTTGTATCTAATTCAAGGTCGAAAACATCGATGTCAGCAAATATCTTAAACAACAGGCCTTTACCCTCCATTACTGGTTTACCAGCTTCAGGACCAATGTCACCTAAACCCAGTACGGCTGTTCCATTACTAATTACGGCAACAAGGTTACCTTTAGCAGTGTATTTATAAACATCATCTTTATTATCAGCGATTTTTAAACAAGGTTCAGCAACACCTGGCGAATACGCAAGTGTTAAGTCTCTTTGTGAAGAATAGGGTTTAGTAGGTACAACCTGAATTTTACCTGGTCTGCCTTGTGAATGGTAATCTAAAGCGTCCTGTTTTCTATTTGTTTTACTCATAAAATACTGTTTGGTAATGGGCAAAGTTACGATTAAAACTTACTAAGTTTAGCTCAAAAAGTACTTATTTTTTACCTCGATGACGACTTCGACATTATTTATAATGAAACAATCTTAAGGAGCATCCCAGGTTGCAAAGTTGTTTTGCTTAAGCCATTTGCTTTTTTGATGTTAGCTACCGTTGCACCATCAAATTTCTCGGCAATGGTCGACAACGTATCTCCAGCTTTAACTTTATAAGTAAGATAGGCGTTCTTCGGCTTTGTTTGAACCTCTTTCGCAGGAGAAGCAGATTTGCGAATTTTAAGCTTTTGCCCAGGAACAATTGTAGTTCCTTTTAAATTATTCCAAACCTTTAAATCTTGCACTTCAACATGATACCTATCGGCAATGCTGCTTAAATTTTGTCCAGCACTCACTTTATGATAGGCTATTTTTAAGGAACTCTTAAGTTGTGTTTTCTTTCTCAATTCCCGAACATCATCTGTTGAAGCAAGTTTTACTTCTCGTGCGGTTTCAACATCACTATTTAGTACATCGTATAGTTGTACATACTTATTAGGATCGACAAATGGCAAGATAATTCTCTTTGGAGCTAAGGAAGTGCCGTTCACTATTTTCTTCTTATAGGAAGGATTTAAGCTAGATAAAACTTCATCATCCAAATCCAAAACTTTCGATAAATCGGCTAAAGCAACAAAATGGTTTACGTGTATAGTATCCGTTTTTTGATGCATTTTTGAACTCTGCGCTACGATATCATGCGATCCAGCATATTTCATCACATAAAGTGCGGCGATAAAAGCAGGGACATAATCTCTTGTCTCTTTAGGCAAATATCTTCTGATCTCCCAGAAATCTCTGGAGCCAGCTTTTGCAATTGCCCTAGTCACATTTCCCTTTCCACAATTGTATGCGGCAATAGCGAGTAACCAATCACCCAATTCGTCGTAAGCATCTCTAAAATAGGCCGCAGCTGCATAACTAGCTTGTATAGGATCTTTACGCTCGTCAACAAAATTATCCATATTTAAGCCATAGGCTTTTGCTGTACCAAACATAAATTGCCATAGGCCAGTTGCCCCTACCCGCGAAATAGCATGCGGGTTCATAGAAGACTCAATAATTGGCAGGTATTTTATCTCGTTAGGAATGTTATACGCTACAAGTGCCTTTTCGAAAATTGGAAAATAATAATTTGATAGGCCTAGCATTTTGCCCATCATCTCTTTCCGTTTGCTATAAATAGTTATGAAGTTTTGAACGTATTCGTTATAAGTTAATGGAACCGTTTTCTGAATAGAATCTAACCTTAATTTATAAGTAAAATTGTAATTATAAAAACCTAAAGGCTGACTCAGAGGAACAGCGGCAGTATCTTCCAAAACCGCTAAAGAATCTAAGCTAGTCCTTTTAACTTGAGCCTGTGACGCAGCTACAAACAATACCAAAGAGCAAAATGATAAAAGTAATAATTTCTTCATAGGCATGTTTAACGAACCAATGCTAATCGTTTAAAAAGCTTTCAGATAAAGCAAGTAGTTCTAGTTCATTGAAATGTTTAGTCATTATTTGTATACTTAACGGTAAGCCCTCGGCATTATTGCCCAATGGTAAGGCTGCAGCTGGAATGCCCGCTAACGAAGCTAACACCGTATAAATATCGGCCATATACATCACCAATGGATCTTGCATATTCTCACCCATTTTAAAAGCGGGTGTAGGTGCTACGGGACTAATGAGCATATCGTAGTTTTGAAACAAAGCTTCAATTTTATCTCTAATTAATCTTCTTACTTGTTGCGCTTTTTGGTAATAGGCATCATAGTATCCAGCACTCAATACAAAAGTCCCAAGTAAGATTCTACGTTTTACTTCTTCGCCAAAACCTTCAGCCCTGGAAAGTTTATATAGGCTTGTTAAATTTTTTGCTTCCTTGTTCCGATAACCAAAGTGAACCCCATCGTATCTTGAAAGATTTGACGATGCTTCTGCGGTAGTTAAAACATAGTACGCCGGAACTAAATAATCCAGTAAGTCGAATGAAACATATTCGATCGTATGCCCTTGATTTTTTAATCTTTCAATTGCGGCTAGTATTGCGTACTTAATTTCTGGATCTAAAGCTTCGTTTGATATCGTTTCTGCTAATATTGCAATTTTCTTTTTTCCGCCGTGTTTAAGCAATTCGCTATAGCTAGGAACAGGCAGCGTTGAAACTGTACTATCTTCCTCGTCGGCACCAGCCAAAACCTCCATTAATATTGCAGCGTCGCTAACAGAAGATGTTAAAGTTCCTACCTGATCAAAAGACGATGCATAGGCAATAACCCCATACCTTGATATACGCCCGTATGTAGGTTTAAAACCGATGCAGCCACAAAAAGCAGCAGGTTGTCTAACTGAGCCCCCAGTGTCGGTACCCAAAGTTGCCAAACATAAATCAGCTTGCACTGCAACAGCAGAACCACCTGATGAACCACCTGAAACACGTTCATGATCTACGGCATTTTTTACCGGCCCATAATAAGAAGTCTCATTCGATCCTCCCATCGCAAATTCATCGCAATTTAGGCGTCCAATAATAACTGCATCTTCTTGCAATAATCTTTTAACAACTGTTGAAGAATAGGGCGCAACAAAACCTTCCAGCATTTTAGACGAAGCAGAAACTTGGTGGTTTAAGTAACAAATATTGTCTTTAAGCCCAATTATCATTCCTGCAAGCTTCCCTGCGGTACCTAGTTCAATCTTTTCCTGAACTAAATTCGCTTGCTTGGTGGCAGAATCAAAAAACACCTCATTAAAAGCATTGAGGTGTTTATTCTTTTCTATTTGCTCAAAATAATACGAAAGTACATCCTGAATTTTGAGCTCTTTTCGCGTAAGTTTTCCCTGTATCTCTGTTAAAGAGGTATATTTCTTCAAAACTTAATATTAAGAGATTAAAATTTTATTTAAAGTGGTTTGTCGTTGGTTGTGGTAGTAGTAGATTTAGTATCGGATTCGATGCCATCTTTTCCGTCTTTAAATTCCTTCATACCTTTTCCTAAACCACGCATTAATTCAGGAATTTTTTTGCCTCCAAATAACAACAATAATGCTAAAACGATTAAAGTAATTTCTCCAGCGCCTAAGCCACCGATTAAAATTGTTGGTTGTGTCATGATATTTTATTTAAAATCTTTATTCAATATGTGATTCTTTCCCTTTTACAGGAGTTGTTTCATTTGTTTCAACTGGATTTTCATCAGCTGTAGTTGTCGATTCAGGTTCCTGATTTTCGACCCCAGAGCGATAGTATTCAGTATCTGCGGGCGCTAACATTTCCTGATCTTCAGTTGGGTGATGATAAGTACTATGATTTAACTCTTCTTGTTTCTCTTCCTCTTCTGTAGTTACGGAATTTATGTTGCGATGGATTTCTCTTTTCACACCTTCCGATGCATCTTTAAATTCGCGAATTCCTTTTCCTAAACCTCTAGCAAGTTCGGGTAATTTTTTACCTCCAAATAACAAAAGTATTGCCACCATGATGAGTGCAATCTCCCCACCACCCATGTTTAATATCTCTAGTATTGTGCCCTGATACATTTTCTAATCAATTTTATACAAACTTAGATAAATTACTTTTATATGCAATATAATTAGTCAGCATATAAAAGTCATTTATTCATATTCCTTTTTTATATACATTATGGTATTCATGAGGGCTAAAGCCGTTTATCGTCCTCTCCTCAACCATTGAGAACATATTATAGACATTTTATGTGCCTATTAGTTTATTTGGCTAGCCAACTTTCTGGATTCAACGGAAGTGTTCCTCCTTTGTTAATCTGAAAACCTACTTCTGGAGTACCTTCATTTAAACCTGCCGTTCCTATTGTTTGCTTTGTCGTTACTGCTTGCCCTTTGCTTACACTTACGCTTTTTAGGTTTTGATAAACTGTAAAATATTCCCCATGTCTGATAATGATAAAATATTTTCCAATCATATTACCAATTCCAGTTACAGTGCCATTGAATACTGCTCGAACAGCCGCCCCTTCACCGGTTTGATAAGTAATTCCCTCATTATTTGCAGAAGCCTGGTCTACTTTATAAGCTCCAAAATGAGCAGAAATATAACCAGTTGCCACAGGCGCTGGCAAGCTTCCTCTATTACTTTCGAAAGCATTAGAGAGCTTTGCAGCTTCCGGGGTAGCTCTTAAAAGTTCAGAATTTGTTTTAGGTTTCGCAACTGGAGCAACCGGTACTGGTCTATTTTCGGCTTTAGCCTTCGCCGCAGCTAATCTTGCCTCTTCTTTTAGTCTGTCTTCTTCTTTTTTACGCTCTAAGGCAAGAATTCTTTGCATTTCGGCACGAATTTTCCGGTTAATCGCATCTTGCTCTCTTCTCTTTTTCTGAATGTCTAAAGAAATCTGTTTCTCTTGTCTGCTCAATTGATTTAATACAACTGCTTGCTCATTTTTCTTTTTATCAAGCTTGCTCTTTTCGGTCACTCGCTCTTTCAGCAGACTACTTTTACTCTTCAGATTCTTATCTAGTACTACAATTTTATCACTTAGATCTTTCTCGGTTCCCTGTATGTAAGCAGCTTGTTTTTTACGATATTGACCAAATTGTTGTAAGTATTTAATTCTCTTATAGGCCTGATTAAAATCACTTGATGCAAAAATGAACATCATTTTATCATAAGAATTTCTGTTACGTTGGGCGAATCTAATCATTCCAGCATATTCCTTTTTTAAATCAGATAAACGCGTTTGCAGGTTATGAACTTTGCCAGTATTTTCAGTAATCTGGTTATCTAGATTTTTCATTTCCGAATTAATGGTAGAGATTTTTTGCTGCATTAATCGAACTTGCGCTTTAATGGTGCTAATTTGTCCAAGAGTTAACTTTTTGCCATTAACTGTTTTATTTAGGTTCTTTTGTGCCAGCGCAATTTGCCTATCCAGCGCCTCCTTGTTTCTTTTCAACTGCTCCATCGATTGAGCAAAGGCAGTGCTAGACAGCACCATAAATAACAGGGAAAGAAATAGTTCTTTTAACTTCATTGGATCAAAAATATAAAAATTACTTGATTAGCTCATAACTTTTAGGAACGGTAAAAGGAAATTCAACTGGTACATTGATATCTATTTTAGTAAAATCAACATCTATGTCAATCTTTTTTATACCAGCCATTGAATTAATTTTCAAGCTTGACGGAAATAACGCCGCATTTAATGGAGTGTAACTTCCGTAGGTAACTTTGAATGCTTGCGCAGTTTTAGCATCGTTTAAGCTGGTTTCACTAACCTTTAATAAGGTATTGAATAGACTTCGGTAAGCTAGGTTATTAGTCTGACCACTTAAGACCCACACACCATTCTGCTGCTTCAAATCAGAGCTAACTGTCATAAAATCGGCAACGGTATTGCCAGAAAACACCGCCTGTAACATATTGAAATTAATTTGCTTATTCGTAAATCCATAAATATAGCTAAATGGCTTTCTAGCGTATGTTTTCTTCAAATTGTTTCTTAACAACAAGCTGTCAGGTGTAATTACCGCCCTGGCAACTTCTATTCCAGCAATGGCAGTAACACTAACCCATATCTTTCTATCTTTCTGTATCCTGATTAACATGGTCACATTGTTCTCGTCGCCATTTACAGCTAAATTGGCTTTCCCCTTTAACGATAAGGTATTAAACGTCAAATCCTTACTTTTCAGCATATTTAGATTTTCAGGTTTCTTATCGGGTACAACTTCAACATCTGTTGGCGCAGCCGGTGGAGCAACAATCACTTTCTTTGGCTTACATCCAAAAGCAAATAACATAACTCCTATGAGTGCTAGGTTATTTAATATATTTTTTCTCATTGATTTTTTTAGTTAATTTCTCAGAACCATTCCCAGCCTGCTTAGCCTTTTGCCACTGTATTACTGCAGCCTCTTTCTCTCCTTTGGCAAAAAGAATGTCTCCATAATGCTCTAAATAAACAGGATTCAATGCTTCATTGTTTTGAAGTGCTCGCTGTATCAATGTCTTAGCCTGTTCGTATTTTTCTAATTTAAAAAGCACAAATGCATAAGTATCGGCAATTGATGCATTCTTTGGCAAAGCTGACGCCGCCTTTGAAGCCAACGCCTCAGCCTTACTTAAATTATGATTTCTTAACGCTAAATAATAAGCATAATTGCTTAATGTTAAATAGTTATTTGGTTCTAAGGCAATTGATTTATCAAAAGCAACATCCGCTTCTTTTAATTTCTGCTGATCAATTAACACTTCAGCCTGCAAAGCAAAAATCATGGCTTTTAGTTTTGTATCTTCACCATCTAACAGCAATGCCGATTTAATTTCAATACCGGCTTCAGCATTTTGCCCATTTCTATGGAGTGCAAATGCGCGATAATAGTATAAGATTGCTTGGTTCGGGTAAATAGCAAGTGCATCCTCGCCAGTTTTAATAGCGTCGCTATATTGGCCAGTTAAAGTTTGCATGGCTAATAATTTTTCCCAGGCAGCATAGAGTTGTTCAGAAATCTTTAATGCTGCTTGATACTGTTCTTTAGCGTCCGGTAAGTTGCCTTGCTGATAAAGCACGTCGCCGTATAAAATTAGTAGCTTAGCTTCATTTGGACTAGCTTTTAATGCAATCTGAGTTAATTCTGTCGCGTCTTTAACCACTAATGCATTGCTAAAGCGTGGCAACATCTGACTAACAATTTTTATTTTATTTTCTACTGGCATTGCCGGATGAGCAAAAGCTGCGCGTAATGGGCCAATGGCCAGTTCATTTTTTCTCTGGGATTGATAAACGTTGGCAATGGCTAAATCTATCTCATAATTTTCTGGTGCCAACAATTTTGCTTTCTGCAAAATCACCAACGCTTCTTCTTGCTTATTTTTTTCTAATAGTATTCCACTTAAATACAAGTGGCTTTTTACATCTGTTGGATTCTCCGACAAGATTTTCTCAATTGCATCAGCGGAAGTAGCTTCATTACTTTGCAGCTTAATTTTTTGTATTGCACTAGTTAATGTGGAGGAACTTCCAAATTTCTTCCCGATCAGCTCATACGCTTTTAATGCTTCATCAGCTTTGCCAGCTAAGAAAAGTGCATTTGCTCTATCAAAATAATAATCTTCATTCTCGGGCGACAGCTCAATTAGTTTATTGAAAATACTAATCAAGGCATCCATATTACCATTGCGTTTGTATATTTCAGATTGCAGTTTAAAATACCAGCTATTCTTGGGGTTAATCGCCGTTGCCTTTTTGATCGCAATTTCGGCATCAAGTAATTTATTCTGGCGAAAATTCACATTTGCCAGTTCGAAAAAAGCTGCGTCATTTTCGGGAGCTAGCTCTATGATTTTCTTAAAGTTCGCGCTAGCATTCACGTAATTCTCCAGCATTTTCTCTTTTATTCCTGTAAAAAAAAGCTCTTTCACGATGTTGCTATCCCTAACCTTAATTTGCGAAGGGTCTTGCGCATACAGTATGGTATGGCAACATAACATCATTAAAATAAATCGATACTTCATTTACGAATTCTTCAAGATCTTTTTAAGATCATCCTTTTCAAAATAAACAATTCCTGCTAGAAAAGCAAGAAGCAATGCATTTCCAATATATATGTTTCGATCAAAAAGAAAAAATGATGAAAACACAATTACCGTCGAAACTACCAAATACGCAAAAATTCTTTTCAGATTATAAGGAATCGGGTAATATTTTTGTCCCAAAACATAAGACAATACCATCATTACAAAATAGGCTGCCATACTAACCCACGCAGATCCCATATAACTGAACTTTGGAATCAGAACAAAATTTAAAACTATGGTAATAAAAGCCCCAACTAAAGAAATATACAAGCCAAAACGGGTTTGGTCTGATAATCGGTACCATACCGATAAATTCATATAAATACCTAAACAAACATAGCCAAAAAGTAAAAATGGAACCGCTGGCAGCCCCACCCAATATTCAGCAACCTTCCCCTTATCTCCACTGATAAAGTATTTTAATATCTCAATATTGGCAACCAAACCAACGAATATTAAGGCAAGTGCAATGACAAAATAATGCAAAATGGTTGCGTAGGTTTTTTTGGCATTTTCGTTTTTGGCGTGGCTAAAGAAAAATGGTTCTGCTCCCAGTCGAAAAGCTGTAATAAAGATGCTCAAAAAGATAGCGATTTTACATACTGCACCATAAATCCCAACTTCACCATCGGCAATATCAGTTGGCAGTAAGCGTCTTAATACAATTTTATCAAGATTTTCATTTACAATAAAAGAAAGATTGGCTACTAAAATTGGCCAACTATAAGATACCATCATTTTAAAAAGAGGGCGATCAAATTTAAGTTGAAGCTTTAAAAATTCGGGCAATAAAAATGCAAATGTCGCTAGACTGGCGATTAGGTTCGAAAGAAACACATACCCAATCCATTGGTGTCGATACCAGGATGATAGCCATTCAGCTCCCATCCAATTATGTTTAATAATTCCAGGAATTACAAAAATGAAAATCAGGTTAAAGCCTACAAAACAGCCAATATTTAAGAATTTGGCCATGCTATACTTCATTGCCCTGTTATCGGCTCTGAGTTTTGCAAAGGGAATTACGCAAATGGCATCCACAAATAGTATCCACAAAAAGAAGGCAACATATTGTTTATAATCTACTATTTCTGCGGAATTAGCTGCTAGATACGAGGCAATAGAATCTGAAAAAATTAAACCAGTTGCTAAAAAGACCGCAGCTATAAAAGCGATGCAAAAAAAAGAATTGTTATATACTTCTTGCTTTTTATTCTCATGTTTGTTGAGGTAGCGAAAATAGGTACTTTCCATTCCAAACGCCAAAATCGCATTGATTAAAGAAGCATTGGCATACATATTTGTGAATATGCCGTAAACACTTTTAGCATAAACCTTGGTATAAATTGGGGTTAGGATAAAGTTAAATAACCTCGAAAAAACGGTACTAATACCGTAAATTGCTGTTTGGCCGAGAAATTTTTTGATTACACTCATAGCATCAAGACAAAAGTATCAAGTATCTACTTGCTACTTTTTAACAACTTCAAAGTTGCGATAATTTTTCACTTCTCCATCTTTCACTTCAACATTTTCTACAATCGACTTATCTGGTCCATCCTTGCACCATTCTAAAAACATCGACAAGATAGTTTTATCTCCTTCAGCTTCGATATAGACAGAACCGTCTTTTTCATTTTTAACGACCCCCTTAATTCCCATCTGATCCGCTACTGCTTTGGTACTTGCCCTAAAAAAAACACCTTGAACTTTACCGGTAACTTTTATATTAATGTGTTTCATGTTTAATGCTTTAAAGTTATCATACTCAGGATTGTCATCTAAAATTCCAACTTTTGAATCCGTTCTCTCTCTACCAAAAACTCTCCCCAAATCTCCGTTAAAATTTGAGCTGCTGGTTTAATCTCATCCAACATAGCTGACACCTGTCCAATCTCGAGCTCTCCCTCTTTCAAATCCCCTTCGAACATGCCTAATTTTGCTCTGGCTCTTCCTAATAGTTCAGCTAGTTGTTCCATGTTAGCACCATCTGCTTCAGCTTGGGCAACTTGGTCTGCAAATTCATTTCTAAGTAGGCGAACCGGCACCAGCTTTTTCATTCTTAACTTAGTATCTCCTTCTCCCGCACTTAATATTCGCTCTTTAAAATTAGCGTGGGCTGATGATTCTTTAGCGACTGCAAAAGCAGACCCAATTTGAACAGCATCTGCACCTAGCGCTAGAGCTGCTAGCATAGCCTTCCCACTTGCAATCCCTCCAGCGGCAATCACAGGAATTTTAACTGCTGCTTTAATCATAGGAATTAAACATAACGTGGTGGTCTCCTCTCTTCCATTATGTCCTCCGGCTTCAAATCCTTCGGCTACAATTGCATCTGCGCCGCAGGCTTCAGCCTTTAGGGCAAACTTGGTATTGGCGATTACATGGACCACGGTTATTCCTCTTTCCTTTAAGAAATTTGTCCAGGTTGCAGGATTACCCGCCGATGTAAATACAATCTTTACACCTTCGCTAACAATAATATCCATTATCTCTTCCACATTGGGATAAAGCAATGGAACGTTTACTGCGAATGGGTTAACTGTAGCCTTTTTACATTTCTGAATATGCTCTCGCAAAACAGCTGGATACATGGAGCCTGCGCCAATAATACCCAAACCACCCGCATTGGAAACAGCTGAGGCTAATTTCCAGCCACTGCACCATACCATTCCAGCTTGAATTATCGGAAATTTAATATTGAATAAAGAGGTAACACGATTGGTCATTTGATCAAAATAAACGTTTAATAGTCGTTTCACTTATTATTTTTTCGCCATTTACAAGGTTTATCAATACAATCCCTGGCTTTTTACCAACAGTTAGACTGCCATATTGCGAATCAATGCCTAAAAATTCGGCTCCATTTAAAGTAGCCCATCGCAAGAGTGTTTCAAATGGAATTTTTTTAGCATCCTGCAAAGCTTGCATTTCTGATAAAATATTTAGCTGGTGATTGCTCGCTAAACTATCCGTTCCAAGGGTTATTTTCACTGCCTCATTTTCAAGAAGCTCGACATTGGGCAATGCATCCTCTATATATAAGTTTGCATTGGGGCAAAGACACCAAAATACCTTCCCATGTGTTTGTGCTGCAAAATCAACGTCAGCCTTATTGCTAAAAGTATTATGCACCATCAATGTGTTTACATCCTTTGGCAATTTAGGTAAATGATAACGCAGGGAATTTACGGAAGAATTATGAGCCTCATTTTGCGCAATGCCTAAATCCGAAAAGAATTCTGCAAATTTGCCAGTACCTGTTTCAAATAATTCATTCTCACCAATAGTTTCTTGGTTATGAATGGACAAAATATCATCAGTTTCGGTTATAGAAGCTATTTCTTTAAAGAGTTCGCTAGATACTGAATATGGGGCATGCGGAACAACAGAAGATTTTAAAGGGAGGAAATCATGTTTAAGCTGCAAACCTGCTTCAATAATTGGCTGAGAAGGTCTGTTAAATCCAAAAACCTCAACAAAAGTGTGATAGTAGATTTTGCTCTGAAGTTTAACCTGCTTAGAAAGCAACAGATTAGAGATATCGCCTACAGCCACGATTCCATTAGCAAACATTTCTTGATCTGCTTTCTCCATTGCGGCGATAACTACCTCATCAGGTTGCTGACGATCGGACAAAATTGATTTGATAAACCCAGTTAACCCGGTTTTCTCGCTAATTTTTCCTCGCATGTGTGAGAGCTCTAAATGACAATGCGTATTAATGAGCCCAGGAACTAAAACACCTTCATAATGAGTTATATTTTCAATAGCCCCTGCCTCTGCCTCAGTTAGTATGGCATGTATGCTACCATCTTCGTTAACTCCGATAACTCCATTCTTAATTGGAGGTTTACTTATTGGATAAATAATATTTGCAGAGATGTAGGTAATCATGATGCAAAGAACGGATATTCTTATGAGAAGTGGAAGAATGTGGTGGCAACCCCCTATAACAAGTTAAAAAATGCTTAATAAAGCATCACATTGTGGAGAAACTCCCCAATTAAATTAACCCAAAGAAACAATAAATAACTACAAATCAATAGTTTAACGTCATGCCAGTTTTATGGCACCGTTTTGCTTATAAGCATATCATTAATCTACAAATAAAATTTTAAATTAATAATTATGAAAAAATTAATTCTATCAGCAGCATTTTTTGCACTTGCTGGATTCGGAGCTGTAAATGCTAGTAATGTAAACAAAATGGAAATTGTTGCCGTTCAAGATACATTGGTAAAAACACCAATTAAGTTAGAGGAGCTACCTGAGGCGATTAAAACAATCCTAAAAACAGATCCTTATAAGAACTGGACACCAACGGCGGCTTTTAGTGTAAAAGATGGTGATAAATCATATTTTCAAGTCGACGTTAAAAAAGAAGAAGAAGTTGGTTCACTAAAGTTTACTGCTGAAGGCAAACCTATTGAATAAGCATTTAATCTAGTATGTGTGTATAACAAAAGCCAGAATTTAGCTGGCTTTTGTTATTTTTGTACTATGGCTAAGATACTGATAATTGAGGATGATACTACATTTGCCCAGTTACTGGAGGTTTTTTTAACTAAAAACAATCATGAACTGCAGGCAGTCGTGACAGTTCAGCAATCAAATAAAATTTTAGCCCAACAAGAGTTCGACCTCTTGCTTATCGACTATCGATTACCCGATGGTACAGGTTTGGATGTGCTAAAAACGGTGAGGGAAAGGGGAATTCAAATTCCTGTAATCATCATGACTAGTTTTAATGACGTACGCACGGCCGTTAAATCCATTCAACTTGGCGCATTTGATTACATTACAAAGCCGGTTAACCCTGATGAGTTATTGATGGTCATCACCCATTCATTATCCAAACCAGAAGAACAGGTCGAACCAGATCAATTTATTAAAGGCAAGAGTGCTATTGCCGATAAATTATATGAATATATCAGCTTAGTTGCACCTACAGATATGTCGGTTATTATTCAGGGAGAAAGTGGAACTGGTAAGGAACATGCAGCTAGGACTCTTCATTTGCAAAGCAAAAGAAAAAACAAACCTTTCATAGCGATAGATTGCGGTGCATTATCTAAGGATTTAGCCGCAAGTGAGTTATTCGGCCATGCTAAAGGCGCTTTTACCGGAGCAACGGCTGATAAGAAAGGCCAATTTGAAATAGCCGATGGCGGAACATTATTTTTGGATGAAATCGGCAACTTAAGTTATGAAGTCCAAATTAAACTATTGCGTGCTCTACAAGAAAGAACAATCCAACCGCTAGGTAGCACCAAGCAAATTTCTGTTGACGTTCGAATTATTGTAGCTACAAACGACGACTTAATCAAAACCGTACAGCAGGGAGATTTTAGAGAGGATTTATATCACCGCATCAATGAATTTAAAATTCAACTTCCTCCACTTCGCGAAAGAGGAAAAGATTTAGATTTATTTATCAATCATTTTGTTGAATTAGCGAACAATACATTGGAGCGAAATGTTGAGAGCATTGCCGATGATGCGAAATCACTGCTTTTACACTACGATTGGCCAGGTAATTTACGAGAACTCAATAATGTGATTAAACGTATGGTTTTGTTAAGCCCAGGACCTGTGGCCACACTTGATGCTTTGCCAGACGAAATGAGAATAGCTGTTCATCAATCGCCCGCTCCAAACTCCTCAGACCTGAAAGCAATTAACGAAGTAAACGAAAAGGCGCTAATCATGGAGACTTTACTTAAAGTGAAATACAATAAATCGCAGGCCGCCAAATTACTCAACATTGATCGCAAAACTTTGTACAGTAAAATGGAACGCTATGGAATAACCTAATGGTATTCTTCTCCAATCTCGCTCAATAACTTCCGTAAACTAAGTAGTAACGCTAAAATGTCTTCTTGGCATTTAAAGTCGATTGATTCTTTTTGATCTACCATAACTTCCATTTTTCTAAATTCCAATGCCAACTCCCTTGCACCAATTTGAGCTAGTCTCCCCGCAAGTCGGTGAATAATTAACCTGGTTTTTTGCACATCATCTTGAGCTAAGAATTCCTTTAATAAAGCAGAATCCTCTCCAGAATCTTGCTTAAAGCGCAATATTATTTTTTCTTGCATTTGCTTATCGCCCATTGTCATTTTCTCAATCAAACTACGATCTAATGTAGTTGGCATGGTCACCTTGTCAAAAATAGCGAGCAAATCTTGCGCCGTGAAGGGCTTAGTAATAATCCCATTGAACCCTTCATTCCAAACTTCCGCGCGTTCATCAGGTAAGACTTGAGCGGTAATTGCGTAAAATTTTACATCAGTCGACATTCGCTGCTTTAATAAACGGCACAACTCAATTCCCGACATCTTTGGAAGGCGCATATCTATCAGCACATATTTTACCTTTTCATCAACTGGCTGGGTCAGTATTTGGTCCACGTTACTAAAGCTGCTAAAAGGAATTTTGTTTCTTTCAAAGATAATCTCGCATAAATCTAGAATCAATTTATCATCATCAATTACCCATACTTTACCACTATTTTCTATTGAATTAGGCAATAATTCGATAGGCTTTTGTTGCTGCTCCTCAGACCGGACATATTTCAAATAAACCTTGAAGGTAGTGCCTTGGCTAAGCTCGCTTTTTACATAAATCCGACCATCTAGACGATCCACCAAGGACTTTACAATAGCTAAGCCGAGACCTGTTCCACTTTGGTTGAGGTTCATTTCAAGATTTTCAACCTGTTCAAACTCATTGAAAATTCGATCTTTCTCCTTCTCAGAGAAACCTATGCCTGTATCTTCAACGGTAAAATCAAAATGCAATTCAGTTCCTTGTTGTTTGTAAGAAACCTGTAAAAGGATATGACCTTTTATCGTGAATTTAATTGCATTTCCCAATAAATTAAACAGAATTTGCTTTAGTCGAAATGCATCACCAATAATATGATCTATATCGCCAAGATTAAAGTTTGTGATTAATTCGACCGATTTTTGTTCCGCCAAAGGATACATTACTGCAACAACTTCGTCAAGAACCTTACGTATTGAGAAAACCTGGTTAGTAAAACTAAACTCTCCCGATGTTATTCTACTATAGTCTAAAACCTCATTTACAATTTGCAGCAAGTGGACCGCAGACTGATAAATTGCATTTATATCTTTTCTTTCGGGATTTGTTTGCCTTGCGATTATCTCCGAATACCCTAAAATAGACTGTAGTGGAGTTCTTATCTCATGACTCATGTTAGAAAGAAAGCGCTGTTTAGCTTTACCATGGTATTCGGCCTCTTCTTTCGCTAATTCTAGGGCTGTCCTATACTGATTGCTCTTCGTTATGTCAGTTAATATTAAATAAACCAAAACCAGTGTAATAAAAAAGAATGCTATAATGATAATTGTGATCTGCACAGCCCCCTCATTTACAACTTCTCTAGCATTTGCACCGTTTAAGGTAATCTGAGCTAACACTTCATCTTCGACTTCTCTTAATATACTTAGCATCTGCTTAGTCAACGCATTACTAGAATTAGCCAAAACAGCTTCTCGCTTTAGAAACTTCTCGCTTTTTTGTTGTTGCTCTTGTTCGATAGATTTCAGGGATTCTTGAACGCCTTTCATAATGCTATCTTCCACAAGTGCATTTAAGGTATCCCGTTTTATCTTAAATTCTTCGTTGATAATCTTATAAACATCTGACTGCTTCTTACCGAAAAGCCTGTTTAAAAAACCCTTTGATTTTTTTTCGTCATCTGGTGCAATTGTTTTAGTTGATGTTGCTCTTTCGGTTGTTAAAACTGCACTATCAGACTCTCTTGATCGCTGTAAAACTAATTCATTTAATTTTTGCACTTCATCAGAGAAAGATTCGGTGTTGATCAAAGTTTCTCTTACTTCAAGATATTTCACAAATTGCTTATCTCGATCGGCTAATAATTTTTTGATTGATTTTATTCTTAAAAGCTGCGCCTTGTCATTACCGTATAAATCGGAAAGTGTATCTAATTTCTTTCTGAGGTATTGAGTTTCTTTGATAAAATTATTCCCAGACTTACTAGCAGCATAATCTCTTTGCAATTGATCTAACCTTGCAATTTTTTGAGAAAGCTCATTCACAATTCTCAGTCGATCGTTCGGAGCCGAAAGTTTTTCGACTGTAAGCAACATTTCTTTGAAAACAAATTTGCTGACTCCCCAGGCGGCCAGCAAGGCAAAACAGGCAAATAAAAATCCTATAATAACTTTTCCTTTTGTAGCTTGAAGAAAGCGTTTTTCAGCAACAATGGCCATCTAGTTCAGAATATGGGTAAATAATGTTCTTATAACGAAAAAATAACGCCAATCAACACTATCTATATTTAACAATTAAAATTTAGTTAAGTTTATAAAATCCATCAGAATTGGATTGAACAGCAGATTTTTTCTTAATTTTAGCCAGAATAATATCAGCGTCAACATGAACCGTATCGATCGGCTATTTGGGATTTTAATCCTCCTCCAATCAAAAAAACATACCCCTGCCGAGCGAATTGCCGAACAATATGGTATTAGTATCAGAACAGTTTATAGAGATATGAAGGCTCTTGGTGAGCAAGGAATTCCTTTAAGTTTTGAACCTAATAAAGGCTATTTTATCGTTCAAGGTTATTTCTTACCCCCTATTTCATTCAATTCGGATGAAGCCAATGCGCTGCTTTTAATGGAACGTTTTTTAGAGGGGTTTGCAGACAAGTCGATCACAAACCACTATACAACAACACTTAATAAAGTTAAAAACGTACTGCGCACCTCGCAAAGAGAAAAATTAGAGACCTTAAACGAACATATCAAGCTCCAATTACCCAATCGCTTAAAAAATGACTTCGAATATCTCTCATTAATTCAAAATGCGATTTCTGCAAAGTGTATTATCGAGCTAAATTACACGAACAACAAATCCGAAAACAGTAAGCGAGAAGTCGAGGCCATCGGTTTAATTTTCTATGCGTTCAACTGGCATTTGATCGGCTGGTGTCATCTTAGAAAAGAGTATCGAGATTTTAAACTCAATAATATTGTTAATGTAAAATGCACGGATATTCCTTTCCGTAAAACCGAGCATATGGCTATTAGTGAGTACATGAAATTTTTGCCAGTAGATTTTTAATTAATTCTTTTTTTCGACTGACATAGGGTTGTCAGTACCGTGCATTTTCTTTGTAGAGCAATTAATTAAAAACAAAGAAAAATGAACATTATCGAATTATTATTAACCGAATTAGCGCAAGAAGCTCAAGTAACCCGCAAAATGTTGGCTATCGTGCCGACAGATAAATTAGATTGGGCTCCACATGAAAAAAGCATGAAAATGAAAGCCTTGGCAAGCCATGTAGCTGAATTACCGGGCTGGGTTAAATTGGCCTTAACTACTAAAGAATTAGATTTCGCAACTGCACCCTATGAACCTATTCCAGTAGAAAGCAATGATGATTTACTTGCAATCCTAGCAAAAAGTTTAGAAGAAGCAAAGAGCAGTTTATTACAAGCAAAAGAAGAACAGTTAAGTGAGAGATGGATCTTAAGAACGGCAGAAACCATCCATGCAGACATGTCGGTTTACGAAATGATAAGAGTGTCTTTTAGCCAAATATCACATCATAGAGCGCAGTTAGGGGTTTACCTACGTTTATTAAACATCCCAATCCCTGGAAGCTATGGTCCAAGTGCTGATGACCAGAATTTTTAGGCCGTTTTCACATAGGCACATCAAGTTTATTATGATGGGCCTATGTTTCTACGTTGTTGTAATGTATAGATGTGTTAAAATGTTAACTTTGTGAATTATTACATAATTCTACCCAATGGCCGACTCAACAACACGATTAAACAAATACATTAGCGAAAGTGGTTTATGCTCCCGAAGAGCGGCTGATAGATTTATTGAACTAGGCCAAGTTTTTATCAATGGGCGTAAAGCTAAAATTGGGGATAAGGTCTTTTTTGGAGACATTGTAATGGTAAATGGTAACACCATAGAACCAGCGCAGGCTGAAAATACGATCCTTTTAGCTTACAATAAACCCGTTGGCATAACAAGTACCACCGAAGCTAACGTAAAAGGCAATATTGTTGACCATGTAAACCATAGTGAACGTGTTTTCCCAATCGGAAGATTGGACAAAGACTCTCAAGGGTTAATCTTTCTGACTAACAATGGTGACTTAGTTAATAAAATTTTACGCGCAGGAAATAATCACGAAAAGGAATATATCGTTACGGTAAACAAACCAATAACCGATCAATTTATTGCTGGAATGAGCAAAGGAGTTCCAGTTTTGGGCATTATGACCAAAAAGTGTAAGGTTACTAAAGAAAGTCCTTTTGTTTTTAAAATAACTTTAATCCAAGGCTTAAATCGCCAAATTCGCAGAATGTGTGAACACTTTGATTACGAAGTAACCAAATTAGAACGTGTTCGTATTATGAATATCAGCGTTAAAGGTATTCCTGTAGGTGACTGGAGAGAGCTAACCGAAGAAGAACAGGCAGAGATTTTTAAAATGGTTGCTAAATCGAGTTCCGAAAAACCTGCTACACCCAAACAGGTTAGCAAAAAACCCTCCCGGGAAAAAGAAGAACGCCCAGCTCAGCGGTTTGCTAAAGATAAATCACCAAGGAGCAAAGAGCCTGGAGCATCAAGAGGTACATCACAATCAAGTGGAAGTGGCCACAAAACCAGCGCAGCCTCTAATGATTGGTTCAAAACAAATGGCCCAAGCAAACGCCCCACTCGTCCTTCAAACGGCAAGCAAGGAGCCCCTGCAGCTAGAACACGTAGTCCGAAAAGGAAATAGGTTTTTGGGTAATTGGTTAACTGGTTAATTGGTTAACCAAAAAAACAAGCATTTTCCCTATCTTTGCAGTGCCATGATCAATACAAAGAAAATAGATATTCGCTCTCTAGATTTACCGCAGCTACAACAACATTTCACTGAAATGAAGGAGCCTGGTTATCGCGCAAAACAAGTATATCAATGGCTTTGGGAAAAATCTGCAAGAAGTTTTGAAGAAATGAGCAACCTTTCAAAAGAACTTCGTAAAAAACTAGATGAGAATTATACCATTAATGTCGTTGAAATTAACAATGCCCAATTTAGCAACGATCATACCATTAAAAATGCTTTTCGCTTATTCGATGGTAACATTGTAGAAGGAGTTTTAATTCCAACAGAAGAAAGGATGACTGCCTGTGTTAGTTCGCAAGTGGGCTGTAGTCTAACTTGTAAATTTTGCGCAACTGGCTATATGGATCGTAAACGTAACCTGAATGCGGATGAAATTTATGATCAAGTTGTTTTAATCGATCAACAGGCTAAAAAGAATTATAATATCCCCCTTACCAATATCGTATATATGGGAATGGGTGAACCGCTGTTAAATTATGCTAACGTATTAAAATCTATCGAACGGATCACCGCTCCAGATGGACTAAACATGTCATATAAACGCATTACCGTATCTACCGCTGGGATTGCCAAAATGATTAAAAAGCTAGGTGATGATGGCGTTAAATTTAACCTAGCACTTTCCTTACATGCTGCTAATGATATTAAAAGACATGAAATTATGCCAATTACTGAGCATAATTCTTTGAAAGCATTGGCAGAGGCTTTGAAATATTATTTTCAGAAAACCAAAAATCCGGTCACCTACGAATACATTGTATTTAATAATTTTAATGATGAGATTCAAGATGCAATGGAATTAGTCAAATTCTGTAAGCATGTGCCTTGTAAGGTTAACTTAATTGAATACAACCCCATCCAATTTGCCGACTTCATCAATGCCGAAGGAGATAAAATAGATGCTTTCGCTACTTACCTACGAAATAATGGCGTAAACACAAACATTAGAAGAAGTAGAGGTAAGGATATTGATGCTGCTTGCGGGCAACTTGCGGTGAAGTCCTAGAACTTATTCAGCTCCAACCAATTCTTCATCGTCTCAAACCAATTTCCTTTCAGTCCAAAACCATGTCCGCCGGTTTGATAAATATGCATTTCAGCAGGCACTTTAAACTTCACCAAAGCCTCGTTAAAAAGTATACTATTTTTAACTGGAACAGTTACATCGTTATTTGCATGAACCAAAAAAGTAGGGGGAGTGTGCTCATTCACGTGATTTTGAGTAGAGAAATAGGTTTTCTGCGCTAGCGTAGGATTTTCACCTACTAAATTTCTCACTGATCCGGCATGTGTAACTGTCCCAAAACTAATTACTGGATAAATTAAAACAGAAAAATCCGGACGTAAACTTATATTTTCTTGGTTTTGGATTTTCATGTCGTTATAGTGCACCGTTAAACTAGCAGCTAAATGTCCTCCTGCCGAAAAACCCATGACACCAATTTTATCAATATCAAGATTCCAGATAGCTGCATTTTTACGAACAAGGTAAATAGCTTGTAAGGCATCTTGCAAAGGCCCCATCGTTTTGTCTTCCATAATCAGATCGCTGGGCAATCGATACTTTAATACAAAAGCAGTGATGCCAATTTCTGCAAATTTCTGAGCAACCTTTGTCCCTTCTTTGTCGAAAGCTAAAATACTATAGCCTCCTCCTGGACAAATAATAATACCCGTTCCGGTTGATTTTCCTTTTGCCGGCAGGTAGATCGTTAAACTTGGATCCGTAACCTTGCTCACTCTAGAAACACCATCGGTTCCAGCGACTACAGTTTCTTTATAATCGGCAGGTGCAACTTTGGCACCGGGAATTTTAGACCCATATAAAGGGATGACCTCTTGCGCAATAACGTTACCTACCATTAGTATATTTAGAAAAAGTCCTAAAACTAAAATTCTTGATTTCATCTTTTATCTATTTTAAGCTAGTAGTTTAAATGTAAGACATTTATTTGAATCTCGCCATATACATTCACGCTCCTATCTCATTAAAATTCCATCAAATAAGCCTTCAAAAACTCATTAATATCACCATCTAACACGGCCTGAGGATTCGATGTTTGATAATTTGTTCTATGATCCTTCACTCTCCTATCGTCTAAAACATAGCTTCTGATTTGGGAGCCCCATTCAATTTTCTTTTTTGATCCCTCTACTTCTGCAGAAGCTTCTGCTCTTTTACGCTGTTCAATTTCATACAACTGCGACTTAAGTAAGTGCAATGCATTCTCCTTATTCTGTAATTGAGATCTTGATTCTTGGTTCTTAATGATAATGCCCGAAGGTTTGTGATAAAGTCGAACCGCAGTTTCAACTTTATTTACGTTTTGACCGCCGGCACCTCCAGCTCTAAAAGTTTCAAATTCTATATCGGCAGGGTTAATATCTATTTGAATGGTATCATCAACCAAAGGATAAACATATACCGATGCAAAAGAAGTATGGCGTCGTGCATTAGAATCAAATGGAGAAATTCTTACCAAGCGGTGTACTCCATTCTCCCCTTTAAGATAACCGTAGGCAAATTCGCCAGTAATTTGAATAGTTACCGATTTAATTCCAGCAACCTCGCCCTCAGCGTAATCTTGTTCAGTAACCTTATAGCCATTTTTTTCAGCCCACATTAAATACATCCGCATCAACATATAAGCCCAATCACAACTTTCTGTACCACCTGCACCTGCAGTAATCTGCATCACAGCATCCAATTGATCTTCTTTGGTCTTAAGCATATTTTTTAGCTCAAGATCTTCAACTTCCTTCACGGCAATCGCATATTGCTCGTCGACTTCTGTTTCCGATGCATCTCCAGATTGAAAAAAATCGTAGAGTACCGCTGTATCTTCAACTGCACCACTTGCCTTTGAAAATCCATCTGTCCATTTCTTTTTGCTACTTATCGCAGCTAATATGCCTTCGGCTTTTTTTGGATTATCCCAAAAATTAGGATCAAGAGTCACTTTCTCCTCTTCTCCAATCTGATATATTAATTCATCGACGTCAAAGATACCTCCTCAGCGACGTTATTCTGTCCCTTAAATCTTCTAAATTTTCTTTAGTCATAGCACAAATATAATGAATGTTTTGGCTTCGAGCATGCAGCATGGGGTTTTGATTATTTTTTCATCGACATATAATCCAAAGTTAGATTAATCAGTGCTTTTACGCCCAAGTTAAAGCTGCTCTCGTCTAAGAAAAAATCTGGGGTATGATGAGAGGCTGTTTTTAAAGGATCATTTCCCTTTGGCATAGCACCTAAAAAGAAAAACAATCCAGGCACCTTTTCTTGGTAAAAGGAAAAATCTTCAGCACCCGTTACTGGTGGTTTTAATTTTACGTTAGCTGCGCCGGCTGTAGCTTGTAAACTTGGCAGCATTTTTTCCGTTAAGGCAATATCATTAAAAGTTACTGGGTAGTGTGAACTATAAGGAATTAATACCTCAGCCTTTGCTCCTCCGGCTTCTGCAGTTTTTGTTACTATCGTTTTAATCCTTTCAATAAACATCTTCTCATCAGCTGCGCTAAAATTTCGAACAGTACCCAGCATTTCTACTTTTTCTGGAATAATATTAGAGCGAACACCTCCCTGTATCGAGCCAATCGTTACTACTCCTGGGTTTTCGGTAATGTTCAAATTTCTGCTTACGATTGTTTGAAGACTGGTTACGATTTGAGCAGCCACAACAACTGGATCTATGCTACTCCACGGGTAGGCTCCATGTGCTTGCTGGCCCGAAACCGTAATTTTCATGTCGTTAACTGCAGCCATCGTCCCGCCTGGGCGATAGCCAATATCCCCCACGGGCGTTTGCGAATTAACGTGCAAACCAAAAATAACCTCCACTTTTGGGTTTTCTAAAACCCCCTCTTTTACCATTAATTCTGCCCCACCTTCTTCCCCAACAGGCACACCCTCTTCGGCAGGTTGGAATATAAATTTCACCGTACCCGCTAAGTTCTTTTTCATCCCCGCTAGTACCTCGGCAACGCCCATTAGCATTGCAACGTGCGAATCATGCCCACAAGCATGCATCACTCCTACCTCCTGACCATTATAGGTAGTTTTCACCTTCGATGCAAAGGGCAAAGGCACACGTTCAGTTACTGGTAAGGCATCCATATCAGCCCTTAAAGCAACAACTGGACCTGGCTTACCACCTACTAAAATGCCGACTACCCCTGTTTTTGCAACGCCTGTTTTTACTTCAATACCAAGTTTTTTCAGGTGATCGGCCACAATACCGGCAGTACGTGTTTCCAAGTTACCCAATTCCGGATGCTGATGAAAATCGCGACGCCAAGTAATTACCTTTTCGGTTAACTCATCTGCACGTTTTGCAGCCTCTATTTTTAAGGAAGATTGGGCAAATAAAAATAACGGCGCAAACAGGGCCGTTGAAAGTAAAATTTTCTTCATTTTAGTCTAGCTTAGTTAGGGCAAGATAATGAAAAATATATACTAAATCTATAGTACTTAGAAACGCTATACGGTTTCCTATAATTTTCCTATTTTTACCATAAATCATTCATTATGCTTCCTAAAATAGATTTCACGACAACCGCTGCCTACAAATATTTAACTGATCATTTCATTTCTATTAATGAAACTGACCTTAAACAGTTATTTACGGAAGACCCCGATCGCTTTAAGAAATTTTCTATCATTTTTGAAGATATGCTATTTGATTTTTCTAAAAACAGAATTACCGATACTACTTTAGCCTTGTTAGTTCAGCTAGCAAAGGAATGTAAATTGGATGAGGCAATTAGCGCAATGTTTAGGGGTGATAAGATTAATCAGACAGAGGGTCGTGAAGTATTGCATGTAGCCTTGAGAAATCAAAGTAATACCCCAATTTTGGTAGAAGGTAAAGATGTAATGCCTGAGGTAAATGCTGTATTAGCTAAAATGGAAAAATTTAGCGATGCTATTATTGCTGGTACTTGGAAGGGCTATACTGGCAAGCCTATTACCGACATTGTAAATATTGGTATTGGCGGATCTGACTTGGGTCCAGTAATGGTAACGGAAGCTCTGAAGGCTTACAAAACACATTTAAACTTACACTTCGTTTCTAATATAGATGGCACCCATTTAGCAGAAACGTTAAAGGCAGTAGATCCTGAAACGACATTGTTTTTAGTGGCCTCGAAAACCTTTACCACCCAAGAAACCATGACTAACGCCCACAGTGCTAGAACATGGTTCCTAGAAAGTGGCGCAAAAACAGTAGATATTGCTAAACACTTTGCAGCGTTATCTACCAATGCAAAAGATGTCGCCGCTTTCGGCATAGACACCGAAAACATGTTCGAATTTTGGGACTGGGTTGGAGGTCGCTACTCTCTTTGGAGCGCAATTGGCTTGTCGATTTCGCTTGGAATTGGTTATGCTAACTTTAAACAGTTATTAGCTGGCGCGCATGCTAGCGATCAACATTTCGAACAAGCCCCATTCGAAGAGAATGTTCCCGTTATTTTGGGTCTTTTGGGAATCTGGTATATCAACTTTTTTAATGCAGAAACACAGGCAATTTTACCGTATGATCAATATCTACATCGCTTTGCCGCCTATTTTCAACAGGGCGATATGGAAAGCAATGGTAAGCATATAGATAGAAATGGTAACGCTGTTGAGTATGAAACGGGGCCCATTATTTGGGGTGAGCCCGGCACAAATGGTCAGCATGCTTTTTATCAATTAATTCATCAAGGTACACGCTTAATACCTTGCGATTTTATTGCTCCAGCTCAGAGTCTAAATCCTTTAGGCAACCATCATCCTATTCTACTATCAAATTTCTTTGCTCAAACAGAAGCACTAATGAATGGAAAAAGTGAAGAAGAAGTAAGAAGCGAATTACAGGCTGCAGGAAAATCAGAGAGTCAGATAACCGAACTGGCTCCATTTAAAGTTTTTGATGGCAATAGGCCAACTAATTCTATCTTGTTAAAAAAAGTTACCCCATTTAGCTTAGGGAGTCTAATTGCGATGTATGAGCACAAAATTTTTGTACAAGGCATTATTTGGAACATCTTTAGCTTCGACCAATGGGGAGTGGAACTCGGTAAACAATTAGCTCAAAAAATACAACCTGAGCTTAGTACCGACGAACCAATCTTTGCGCATGATTCATCTACAAATGGGCTTATTAATCAATACAAAAATTGGAGATAAATCTTTCTTAAAACAATAGCCCAAGCTCTTCTTGAACTAAAATTCCGGGTTGGATTGCCAACTTGGAACTCTTTTTATGCTGAACCAAGCATCATTGCAAATTTTTATGATTAAATTTCTTAAGGCATAGGCAACCGCCTGCAATTAATTATCGTACCTACATATAAAACAAACTCATTATAAAATTTTGCTAACCTCAAATTTAATACAAGGCTGTGTAAAAAAGGATAGGATAAGCCAAAAAGAGCTTTACAAGCTTTATTATGGCTACGCCCTTCGCATATGCTTGAGGTATGCAAAAGACAAAGATGAGGCCGTAGAAGTTGTAAATGATGGCTTTATGAAGGTTTTTATGAATATTTCAAAATACCGAATTGAACAGTCATTTAACAGTTGGTTAAGTACCATTATGATTAATACGGCTATAGATCAGTATCGGAAACGTATTAAACAAATAGAAATGGAAGAGTTGAATGAAAAAAGGGAAGTTGAAGACAGAGAAAATATTCTTTCCAATATCAATTATGAAGACCTCATTAAATTGGTACAAAAGCTCTCTTACGCCTATCGAACAGTATTTAATCTATTCGCGATAGATGGATATAATCATGAAGAAATTGCTGCAATGTTGCATATTTCTGTGGGCACTTCAAAATCAAATTTATTTAAAGCCCGTGAAAATCTGAAAAAGATGTTAACTGAAAGCAAAATAGCCGTTAACCACGACATTAATCATTAAAATGGAAGAGTTGAATGACAAAGATTTTGATCAAATCTTCAAAAACAAGATAACTACCAATTATCTGGAATATGAGGAAGAATCATGGATTAAAATGGAGAAAAAACTCCGTAAGAGGGATCGGTTTGTCTTTTATAGAAACGCAAGTATCATTTTATTGTTCTTATCTTTTGGTATTGGCTTATATCTTACAAATGACTATAAGCTTCAAAATAGCCCCATAAACGCAGGAAAAAAAATTACACAAGATAGCTTAGAAAAAGCTGCTCCATCCCTAGCAAATAATCAGCGTTTAAAGGAAATCGGACTCGAACCAACGCGATCAAATGGAAAGCAACTGTTCACCAATAAGCCCTTAATCACTGAAAATCACCAAGCCAATCAAAGTACTGTGAACTCAGTTGTTGAACAGCCTATTGTTGCAAATAATACGCCAACGGCAGTTCAAAATCAAACGCCTATACAAAACAATCCTATTATAAGTATACAAGAGCCAGCTACAAGCGCTGTTAAAGAAAATATACCGATTATATCAACAAAGACAAAATTTCCCATTAGCATTGCTTTTATCATTGGCCCAGACTTTAACTCTACCGAAAATACAATTGGTGGTAAAAGTGGGATGGCAATAGGCTTAGGAGTAAGCATAGGATTAAGTAAAAAACTAAGTGTTCAAACTGGAGTAAACTATGGCTCTAAAAACTATGACGCTGGCGCTTACGATTACACCTTCAATAATCCAAGTGTAGTAAACACGATTGCTGGCATTGACGCTTCGTGTAAAGTTCTTGAGATCCCTCTGCGAGCCTCTTATGCTTTAATAGACAACCAAAAAAGTAGCATTAGTCTAAACGCTGGCCTCTCAAGTTATTTAATGCTCAAAGAGAATTACAGATTTATTTATACCGCAGCTTCTGGTAGAAAAGATCGCTTTTTAGAAGAGAAAAATGCCAATCAGCATTACTTAAGTGTCATCGATCTATCAGCTACTTACAATATTAAATTAAAGAACAAAAAATTTGCCTTAGGTCTAGAACCATATATTAAAATCCCATTAGGTGGGATTGGCGAAGGAAACGTTCCTTTAAAATCGAGTGGAATTTCTTTAAAACTAAATTATGAACTTAATAAAAAATAATACATTCTTTTTGATGCTATTTATTTGCCTCAGTTCAGGTCTGCAGACTAAAGCTCAGACTTATACAGGCAAGAACATCAAGTTCAATATCTTTTCGTCGACCCCTATCGAAGACATTAAAGCAGTTAGTTATACGGGCATTGCTGTATTAAATGCGCAGCGACAAGAACTGACTATACAAGTGCCGATTAAGAGCTTCGAATTTGACAAAAAGCTCATGCAAGAGCATTTCAATGAAAACTATATGGAAAGTGACAAATATCCACTTGCTAAGTTCAAAGGAATAATAGAGCCGAAAATAGATTGGACAAAAGATGGAGATTACAATGTAACTGCAAAAGGAACGCTCACTGTACATGGAGTTGATCAAGCGAGAACAGTAAGCGGAAAAATTACGGTAAAAAATAAGATTGCAAGCCTAAATGCAACTTTCAATGTTGCCTGTGCTGCACACCAGATAAAGATACCTAGCCTAGTGTTTACCAAAATTGCGGAGACGATTCAGGTAAAAGTCCAAGGCAATTTAAACCCTCTTAACTAAACGACCATGAATAAAACTAAACTCTTCATCTTCTTTTTACTTCTTTGCGCTTTACTGGCAATGAGAGCGAGCGCACAAGAGGTTGATTCGCTGCTAAACTCGTTAAGCAGCGACCAAAAATTCAACAAGGTAGAAGCGACCTTTAAAGCAACCCATATTGTTTTATCTAATTCTACTGAGACGCAAAAGAAGCGTGATCTAGACCTTAGAATCCGACATCACTTTGGAGATATAGGAGGCGAGTTTGGGAACGCTCATACATTATATGGCTTGGACATCGCTACTGATTTATTTATTGGCTTAGACTATGGTGTTAGTGATAAATTAACTATAGGCATTGGTAGAAGTAAACATGATGAATTATTTAATTTTTTAATCAAGCAAAAATTACTACAGCAAAAAACAGACGGGATGCCTCTGAATTTAACGCTTTTTGCACAGGTTGGACTAGTTGCTAGGGAGCCCTTTGCAGCTAATGAATTTGCTAACTATAGTGATCGTGTTACCTATCTTATTCAGCCAATCTTGTCTAGAAAATTTTCATCAAGTCTTTCTCTTCAAGTTATGCCAGCCTTACTAATTCGGTCGAAAACCCTTGGTCCGGCAGATCCAGAAAATCTTTTGAGTATGGGCTTTGCTGGGAGAATAAAATTGAATAAGCGCTTATCTTTTGTTGCAGAATATACTTTGGTAAATGAACTTTCTAGAAACGATTTATCGACGGCTTTATATAACCCCTTGGGAGTAGGTCTCGAAATTGAAACTGGTGGACATATATTTTCACTCAATTTTATGAACTCTGAGTATATCAACGAAAACAGTTTCATTCCGAGCACGAAAAAATCTTGGAAAGATGGCGGCGTACGTTTTGGATTCACCATTTCTAGAAATTTCAGCCTTTTTAAGTCGAAAAACAAAAACCCAGATACAAAATCAACAATTTACTAAAACCTAAATTATGGAACGTAACGAATTTATCAAATCATTAGGGCTGGGTATAGCACTAGTGTGTACAGGCAGTTGTATGTCTGGTTGTGGAGGAAGCAAATCTGATGACCCTGCACCTAAACCCGGTGGAGGCGGAACAACACCAGGCACAAAAGTAAATGTAGATTTAGGGACTCAACTACTATCTGTTGGGGCATTTACGGCAGTAAATGGTGTATTATTTGTGCGCCTAGCCGCGGGAAATGCTGCTTCCTCTTTTACTGCAACACAAGCAACTTGTCCTCATCAAGGCGGAACTTTGAACTGGGTAGCGGCCAGCAATCTTATTCAATGTGCTTTGCATAGTTCACAATATTCGGCTGCTGGAGCAATAATCAAGCAACCTAGTGATGGTGGAACTACTGCAGCATTAAAAGTTTACAGTCTAGAGCTGTCGGGCAACACACTAACCGCAACTGTATCTTAAGCAACAGATGCATAAGGAGATGTCGTGGATTTCTCCTTATGCAATAGGTTGAAATTCTTGACGTTTCAATGATTAAACTATTGGCTATTTTTATTGTTTAATAGTTATTAGAACTCAGGTTATGAAAAGGATTAAAATTATTACAGCCATTTTGCTTGCATTTATTGCTATAGGTGCAAATGCTCAAACGGATAAGCCGACAACCAAAAGAATAGTTGAATCAAAAAAATTCGTATTTGTGGCGTCGACTGCACTACCTATGAACAGTGCTGAAATTAACAGTGTACTAAGTAGAATGCCAGGTGCGATTAGTGGTGGTAGTATAGATTTAACTGGCGGCAATTACGATGTTCGCGTTACTCCGGATAGTTTAATAGCTTATCTCCCATATTATGGAAGATCATTTAGCGCGCCAATGGATAGGAATGAAAGTGGGTTCAAATTTACTTCCACTAAATTTTCATTTGAAAGCACTGCTCGAAAAAAAGGAGGTTGGCAAATCAATATAAACCCTAAAGACACAAAAGAAAGTGTGAGAATGAGCTTGAATATCTCCGACAGTGGTTACGCTACCTTAGTGGTTAGCAGCAATAACAAACAGACTATTACTTACAATGGTTATTTGAAGGAGCCGAAACCTGGTATTTAGACTTACGAAGTTTTAAAAACTTCGTAAGTCTATTTGATAAAGTGTAGGCCATTTCTTGCCCGTTACAAATAAACGTTTGCCAGCCGCATCCCAGGCAATGCCATTTAACACGTTTTGTTGTTCTGCTTCTGGATCTTTAAAAAAGTCTTTAGGCACCAATGCTGATAAATCGATGCTTGCTTCCACTTTTCCAGATGCGGGATCAATAACCACTATTTTGTTGGTTAAATAAACATTGGCGTAAATTTTACCATTGATAAATTCTAGCTCATTTAGATTTTTAACTTCCCCCATATTATCGTATACAGCGATAAATCCCTCTTCCTTGTAGGTTTGGGCGTTCATTTTCCATATTCGGTTACTACCATCTGTTCGCAATATCTGCTTACCATCAAATGCAAGTCCCCATCCTTCTCTACTTTCTTGGTAAGGGAAAGTGCCAACCTGCTTAAGCGTATTTGCGTCGAAAACTAAACCGATATTCTCTCTATAGGTAAGCATGATTATTTTACTCCCAATTTTCAAACTTCCCTCTCCAAAATATTTAGGATCTAATTTGGCTTGCTGCAGAGCTTTACCAGAATTTAAATCAACCCATTTAAGGAGTGATTTACCATGTTCACCAGTGCTTTCCAATATTTTACCATCTATATACGCCAACCCTTCGGTATAGGCGCTGGTATCATGTGGAAAGGTCTTTACAACGTTATAGGAAAGTTGCCTAGGCTTAAGGTCTGATTTCAGCGCAATATTAATATTTATCGTGTCTTTCTTGTCATCATAAGCTACAATTGCTGTAATCATCCTATACCCCAATTTCAAATCTTTTGTAGCTAACTTAAAAGAACTACTATCTTGCTTGGTGGCAATGAGTTTACCATCAACTAAGTAGCTAATCGACTGTATCGCTACCTCTGCAGGTATGTCTAGCTGAACATCAACTTCGTCGCCAATTTTAACCGTTTGGCCTTGATCGGGAGACTTGAAATTGATATAAACTGGAGCATTATTTTTACATGCTTGTATTGCAATCAAGAGTATCACAATTGTTAGGAATTTTACTCTTCTATACTGGCCAAAATGCATCTTCTATATGTTTTATGGTATAACTATGATCTCGTTTAAAAAGTATGGATATAATATCGAACCTAACTTCACCCTCATGATTCATCATATCTATGTAAGCATCTGCGGCATTTGCCATGTGTTTTTGCTTACAACGATCTACAAAGTCCTCAGGCAAGCCAAATCCAGTCGAACTTCTGGTTTTTACTTCAACAAAAATTATTGTACGATCCAAATAGCCAATCAGATCGATTTCAGCTCGTTCGTATACCCAATTCTCATCTAAAATTTCAAAACCTTTTTTTATCAAGAAAGCTGCTGCCAATCTCTCTCCGTACTTCCCCAACTCATTGTGCTGCGCCATCTTTATTAAATTAATTTATGCATCCCAGGTCTACGACTTAAACCACCACCTATTTTACGATTACAGACCCTAAAAACTTGGAGATTTCTTTCTCAACATTTTTGATAAATGCATAGCGTTGCATCAATATTTCCTGGTTTGTTGGATCGTTTTCCAATTTGATTTCCTTTAATAAATCTAACAAAATCCGATCGACTTTCCGTTTCTTTAAGTGATATAAGCCGCCTAATATGGTTGCTTTTAAATTTACTGTTTCGTCACGTACATAAATATTATGTTTATTATACCAGTTTTCACTTAAGCTGTAAGGTGAGGTAGATAGTGTTATTGCTAAATCAGCTATCGCTCGATCTTCACTCTTAATAAAATGGTTGGCTGTTGGCAATTGCCCATTTTCAATCTCTACGCGATAGTGGTCGATTATCTTCTTACAAAGTGAATTCTCAAACGTTACGTCCGTAAGGTTTTGCATAATGAACGAACCGATGTACATGTTGTCGATTTTATCCCAACTCACCAATTCATGTCCGAATGCCAATAATAAACGCACAATTTCTTGCTCTTGTATCTCATCATTTGGTGCCGTTTCGATCGCAATAATAGCTCCGTCGTCTGCAAAGAGGTTATCTGGAGGTAAGTCTGGATGCTGTGGCTGACGAGCAGATGTAGCTGTACTTTTTTTCAGTTTCGCAGCACGCATAGTGTTGAGTTCCGAAAGTAAAATTCGTTCCTCAACCTCTAATAAACGGCTACATTCTCGTATGAATACTGACGCTTTAATATTGTCGGGAATTTTTGCAATGCTTTCTACAATATCCCTAATAATACCGGCGCGCTTAATTGGATCATTACCAGCCTCGGCTAATAATATGTTCGCTTTATACAAGATAAAATCCTGTCTGTTATCTTCGATATAGGTTTTAAATGCACCAGCACCAACCTTGTGCATATAAGAATCCGGGTCATCCCCGGTAGGGAAGGAAACTACCTTTACATTGAGTCCCTCTTCCAAAATCATGTCCAAGCCACGCAAGGAAGCTTTTATTCCGGCAGCATCCCCATCATATAAAATAGTTACATTTTGCGTAAATCGGCCAATTAACCGTATCTGCTCAATGGTTAACGATGTTCCCGAAGAGGCAACTACATTCTCAATATGGGCTTGGTGAACAGCGAGCACATCAGCATAGCCTTCCACCAAGTAGCAATTATCAGAATCTCGGATAGCCTTTTTGGCATGGAACAATCCGTATAAAACATTCGATTTATGGTAAATATCACTTTCAGGTGAATTCACATATTTTGGAACGTTCTTGTCGGTCTTTAGTGTTCTTCCACCAAAACCAATAATGCGTCCCGTAAAGTTGTGTATGGGGAACATAACCCTTCCACGAAAGCGGTCGTAAAGTTTAGCCTTATCATTTCTAATAGCTAAGCCTGTTTTTTCTAAGTATTCTTCTGCATGTTTGTTTTTAACTGCCTCTTGCGTTAGCGCGTCCCAAACATCAGGCGAATAACCTAGGTTAAACTTTTTAATAATGTCTTCCCTAAAGCCACGCTCCTTAAAATAGCTCAACCCTATTGCCTTACCTTCGGCATTATTCCAAAGCTGATCTTCAAAAAAATTAGCGGCAAATTGAGAGACAATGTATAAACTTTCTCGGGCATTTTGAGCTTCTACATCTTGAACTGTTTCAACCGTTTCTTCTACTTCAATATTATATTTTTGGGCAAGAAATTTTAGTGCTTCGGGATACGAATACTTCTCGTGATCCATTACAAAACGAACAGAATCACCTCCTTTACCACAGCCAAAACACTTGTAAATACCCTTACTAACAGAAACGTGAAACGATGGAGTTTTTTCTCCGTGAAAAGGGCAATTACCAATTAAACTTGTACCCCGCTTCTTTAAATGAACAAAATCACCAACTACCTCCTCAATGCGGGCAGTTTCCATTATTTTGTCTATTGTTTCGCGGTTAATCATCTTTCGGTATCAGATAGCGGGTATCAAGACTTCAATCCTACTTCAAAAAAGGTAGCATGGTATCAGCAACCAACTTGTTGCCGGCATCATTTAAATGAACTCTATCTGTAGTTAAAACTCCCTTTTCTTTATCTTCGGTATTATGAGCTGCTTCGTAATCCACAAATGCCTTTCTTAAATCACAAAGTGGAAGATTATTTTTGGCGGCTAGCTCTCTTACTCCGGTAGCATACTTATTTAGATCGGCATCTACTTCATTAGTACCGTCTTTTTTCTCGCCTATTACCGTTGGCGTACATAGTACAACCCTACTTCCATTGGCTTGGATCTTGTTAATCAAAGCTTGATAAAATTTCAGGTATTTATCATAGTCGGTACCTGTTTTTGCTCCTAATTTATGCCATACATCATTAATACCCACATAGATAAAAACTAAGTCTGGTTTCTTACTTAACACATCATCTTCCATGCGCAAGTAAAGATCATACACTTTGTTACCACCAATCCCTGCTCCAATTAATTCGAATTTAGCAGGATCTACTGCTTTTTTTAACTGATTGATATATCCATTGCCCTGAACACCGGCTTGGGTTATCGAATCGCCAAAGAAAATTACTCTTTTCGCCTTTTTTTGCATAGCTACAAACAGGATTAATACAGCAATTACCATTAAAAAGCTGCTCCATTTACTAAAATGTCTCATAGTGTTTTAAATTATTTTTTATCGTTAAGTTTAAAATCAAGATCTTGAAAATCGAAACTAAAATCAGTCAAAGGAGAAATTGCCGAAATCTTAAATCCATCTGCCTTTCCTTCCGTATTTAAACTAAAATTCACGAAAGCATCAGCATCCAAGCTGCGGTCATACCATTTCACAATGAAAGTATTTCCTTTATAAAAAGTCATATCTCCGCGAAGTTTCGGAGAGTTCTTTGCACGGAAATGCATCTTTCCATTTACCTCACTAATAACAACGTCACCAAACCAAGCATCTTGATAAGTACCGTAATAATTTTTAGGTTCGGGTTTAGTGATTGCCGATTTCTGTGCCGCATTTATTTCATTCCAAACTTTCGCTACAATTGCCGCGGCTTCTTTTTCATTTTTTAATCGATTATCATTGTACGTTTTAATTCGATTCAGGCCCTTAATCCCTAAATAGCTATCTCTAATTGAATTGGTAATTGAACTAAATGCAGCACCAGATTGTTGATTAGTTAATACGATAATTCCCAATTTCAATTCGGGCAACATCGTTACCTGCGTTACAATACCAGATAATCCTCCGGTGTGCATGGCCTGAAAATTACCATTTATACTACTTAAAAACCAACCTAAACCGTAACTACTAAAACTCCCTGTATTTCCTCCTGCAATAATTGTTTGAGGTGTCCAAAGCTCCTTATGTACCGCTGGACTGAACAGCTTTTTTGATAAGTCATCACCATACTTTCCACCATTCAGCATTGCGATTACCCACTTACTCATATCGGTAATACTTGAGTACATACCGCCTGCTGCATTTGCAATTTCACCAAAGCTTAAGCCCACTGGTAAAAGCTTCCCTTCGTAAGGGGCATGTCCATCGATTACATTCGACTTATCTTTTAGTCGATACCAAGAAGCGGCTGTTTTATCCATGCCCAATGGTTTAATGATTCTACCTTCTATAAAATCCTCATAAGTTGTACCCGATACTCTTGCAACTACTTCTCCGGCTATGATGTACAATAAATTATCATAATCATATTTGGTACGAAAAGAAGATACAGGCTTTAAATACCTTAAATTATGGATCAGCTGCTTTTTGTCAACTGTTGATGAATCTGGCCAAATCATTAAATCGCCAGCTCCTAAACCCAGTCCACTTCGATGGGTTAACAAATCTCTCACAGTAAACTCACTCGTTACAAAAGGGTCGTATAACTTAAACTCTGGAATTACATCAACAACTTTGGTATCCCAAGTTATTTTTTTCTCATCCACTAATATCCCCAAAGCTGCAGCGGTAAATGCCTTGGTATTTGATGCTACCCCAAACAAGGTATTTTCATCAACCTTCAGGTTAGTTTTAATAGACCGAACGCCATACCCTTTTGCATGAATAACCTTTCCATCTTTAATAACTGCCACCGCCACTCCCGGCACATTAAATACGCGTAAAGTTTGCTCTGAAACACTATCTATTTGTTTAGAAGTTAGAATTTGTGCGTTTAATTTTATTCCAGAAAAAAGTATAAGGGCCAACGAAAATTGGATAGACAAGCGAAAATAGGTCTTCATTGCTAAAGGTTTAAATTGATTTTCTAAGATACGAATCTTTTAGCTTTTATTGATCTCCGCTTCGTAAACTACTTCGCTTTTCCGAGCTTGTAATCTTTATGAACGACTAAAAAACTGGCACGTTCTTCCTTTTTAAAAGGGTAGTCCCAATTGCCTTGATAGGTGATTTTTGTAGGCAGTTTATCCTCTCCAAAATAGCTCATTTCTATATTCATTTGCACATCAAAATCAAATAGCATATTGCTATACTTCATGTCTACATACCTACCTAAAATTTCAAAATTACGCTTATCAAATATCGTCACCAATTCTTTAATCATTAACCCGTCTTTTGTCCAGTTGCTCAATTCAGGTTTTACTGAAACTTTAAACCTGTAAACGGGAATTGAATCTAAATAAGTAGCGCTATAAAATGAATAATCATAATACTGCCGCATATTGGCCGTAAAAATCTGTGTTTTATTTCCAATAAACGGTAGGCCCTTTATAGGCCTTCCGGGATTAAAGATCAATGTTTTAAGTTTGTCTTTATAGCTTTCATTCGACCCACCCCCCTTACCATTACTCGCTGGGGCATTAGGGACAAAATCTGTATTATAGGCATTCATGAAAATATAATCGAACATCTCAACCGTGTATAATTGATACTTGCCGTTCTTCTTATAGATCTTTCCATTATCTTCCTTCACCAAGTATTCCATTTTGTAAGGCCCATCATTATTGTGCCTTATTTTACGATACACCTTTCCATCAACCTTGTTATTTTTGTCGTAAGTATAAATCCTATTTTCAGCAATAAAACTATACCGTTTCATGTTTCTAAAAGCTTGATAAAAACTAGTGTCGTTAATGATAGCCTGTATAAATGTTTCTATACCAAACTTCTTTCCGATAATATTCACTACGGAATCCAATTGAATTGTCTTAATGGTATCTGGATTAAATCGAGGAATTTCCTGCCCTTTAACGTTTAAGAAAAATGCAGCAAATAATAGTAGTAAAATAGTTCTCTTCATTACCTTATATAAAACAATAATTATGCCCTGTTTTATTCAACAGAACCTAAAATGAACTTAAAATCCTAGTTTCCTAGTTGTTTTAATGCGATGTAGGCCATCAACCCAGTCGATGTCTTCAATGCATCTTCATCTATATCAAAATTTGGAGTATGTACAGAATATGTCGTTCCCTTCGCGACATTTCCGGTTCCCAATCTATAAAAGCAAGCATCAGTAACCTGCGAATAGTAAGCAAAATCTTCAGCAGCCATCCAAATATCTAGGTCGATTACATTTTCTTCACCCAGATATTCTTGGGCGTACGCAATTGCATTAGCTGTGAGTTTTTCTTCATTAATTAAGAAAGGGTAACCCCTCATAATATTAAAATCACATGACCCACCCATGCTTTCGGCAATACCTTCCGCCATTTTTTTCATCAAACGATGGGCTTCATTACGCCATTCTTCATTTAACGTTCTAAAGGTACCTTCCAATTTAACCTCGTTTGGAATAATATTGGTTGCGCCATTTGCATTTACCTTTCCAAACGAAAGTACAGAAGGTAAGCGAGGATCGGCATTTCTGCTTACTATTTGTTGAAGCGCTACAATGATATGAGCAGTAATTAATACCGGATCAATGTTTTGGTGCGGCTGTGCACCATGACCACCTTTACCGTGCACTGTTACATACAACTCATCTGTTGATGCCATGTAAATACCCGATCGGAAGCCTACTTTTCCGGTTTCAATTAGCGGCATTACATGTTGACCAACCATTGTATGAGGTTTGGGATTTTCTAGCACCCCTTCTTTGATCATGATACTAGCGCCGCCAGGCAAAAGTTCCTCAGCAGGTTGAAATACTAATTTGATAGTTCCACCAAACTCCGCCTTTAGTTCATTTAAAATATAGGCAGTACCTAATAGTGATGAACTATGTACGTCGTGTCCACAGGCATGCATTACACCTTCATTTTTTGATTTGTACGGCTTATCGTTAGCCTCATGAATCGGCAAAGCATCCATGTCTGCACGCAAGGCAATAATTTGATCTGAAGGCAATTCACCTTTAATTAAACCCACAACGCCAGTATCTGCCATTTCCTTAAATTCAATTCCCCAAGTTGCTAATTTATCCTTAATGAAGGCAGAGGTCTCATGTTCTTTAAAGGAAAGTTCTGGGTTTGCATGTATATGTTGGCGATATCCAACAACTGTTGAATGTATGCTTTGTGCTAAATCTTGTATTTTTTGTTTCATTCCTGTTCTACTTGATTAACCAATTTAAATCGTCAATCTATTTATTGGCTGGATCTAAATCTGGTGCATTAATTTTTTCCCTAAAAATAAAAAGTGTTGGAAACTGCGGTCGCAATTCGTTTAATAGACTTTGCGCTTCTAACCTTGTTCTAAAATCACCCACCCGCAAATAATAATTTGGTTCCTTATAGGTGATATAGGTATTGATTCGCGGGTACAAAGCTTTGAACCTTGCTTGTTCACTAAAAGTTTCGCGACGGTCCAATCCATAATAGATTTGTACTCGGTAACCCATTTGCGAAACAATTACAGGAGAGGTGGGATTAGTCGTTGTTGACTTTTTAGCATTTAACTCAATCCTTTTCGCAATTAAGCTATCAATTAGAGGGTCTTTGACAATAGTTACTTTACCCTTTGTTTGGGCAAAAGTCACCGTTCCTATAAATAAAACTAAAATAAAGGATAGCAATCTTTTCATTGCTAGCAAAAATCGACATAATTGACGGGGAATACAAGAAAAAAAGACCTTAGCTTTCGTTAAGGTCTTAAATATAAACTTTGACAAACTCTAAGCATGATGTCTATTAAGTTTGTCAAAGTTAAAACTGCAGTTAAGCATTTGCACCATGGCAGTTTTTGAACTTCTTACCACTACCGCATGGGCATGGCTCGTTTCTTCCAACAGTTACTTCCTTGCGAATAGGTTGCTGAGGGACTAACTCTCGAGTATCTTCCATAGCTACTGCTGCATTGCTGTCTTGTCCGTACTCTGGCTTTGACGTACGTAGTTTAGCTTGCTCACGTTTAGGCGCTCTTACTTCTCTCACGTCATCGGCTTCCTGTTGCACAGGAATACCACCTTTATATAAGAAACCTACTACTTCTTTATTGATTACATTCAACATGCTTTTAAATAAGTTGAAGGCCTCCATCTTATAAATAATTAAAGGATCCTTTTGCTCATAAACTGCATTTTGAACCGATTGTTTTAACTCGTCCATTTCACGTAAATGTTCTTTCCAGCTATCATCAATCAACGCCAAAATAATGGTTTTCTCGAAAGCTTTAGTTACTTCACGACCATTGTTTTCAATTGCCTTTCTTAAATCAACTGGCACATTAATTTGACGAATGCCGTCTGTGAATGGAACCACTACCAACTCAATTTGCTCCCCACGCTCCGCAAAAACTTGCCTTAAAACCTGCATAGACTGATTCATAATACCCTCAGATTTACGGGCATAAAAATCAGTAACTTCTTCAAACAAGCGGTCTGTTAAATGATGAATGTTCTTCGAGTTAAATTCTTCTTCAGTAATTGAGGTATCTGAAGAGAAATTTCTAATTACTTCAAGTTTAAACCCTTCATAATTTGATAACTCTTTATATTCAGTTACTACATCCTCTGCCACATCAAACACCATGTTATTCATGTCTACGTCTAAACGATCTCCAAATAAAGCGTTTCTACGTTTTGCATAGATTACCGAACGCTGAGAGTTCATTACATCATCATACTCTAACAAACGCTTACGTACACCGAAGTTATTCTCTTCTACTTTCTTTTGTGCTCGTTCAATAGAATTGGTAATCATTGAATGTTGAATTACTTCTCCATCTTCAATACCCATTTTCACCATGATGTTAGAAATACGCTCTGAGCCAAACAAACGCATCAAGTTATCTTCTAACGAAACGAAGAATTGTGAGGTTCCAGGATCACCTTGGCGACCTGCACGACCACGTAACTGTCTATCTACACGACGAGACTCGTGACGTTCGGTACCAATAATCGCTAAACCACCAGCGTCTTTTACGCCTTCGCCCAATTTAATATCCGTACCACGACCAGCCATGTTAGTTGCAATCGTTACTGTTCCAGCTTTACCAGCTTCAGCAACAATATCCGCCTCTTTTTGGTGCATCTTGGCATTCAACACATTGTGCTTAATACCTCGAAGTTTCAACATACGGCTTAATAATTCCGAAATCTCAACAGATGTCGTACCCACCAATACCGGTCTGCCAGCTTCTGTTAATTTTCCAATTTCTTCCGCAACAGCATTATATTTTTCACGAATAGTACGGTAAACATAATCTTGTTGATCCTTTCTTGCCATTACGCGGTTGGTTGGTATTTCTACCACGTCCAATTTATAGATAGACCAAAACTCGCCCGCTTCGGTAGTAGCAGTACCCGTCATACCACAAAGTTTATGGTACATTCTGAAAAAGTTCTGCAGAGTAACAGTCGCATAGGTTTGTGAAGCATCTTCTACTTTCACATTTTCTTTTGCTTCAATAGCTTGGTGCAATCCATCAGAATAGCGACGGCCATCCATGATACGACCTGTTTGCTCATCAACAATTTTAATCTTACCCTCATCGATGATATATTCAACATCAATTTCGAATAAGGTATATGCCTTTAGTAACTGATTTACCGAGTGAATACGCTCTGCTTTAACAGCGTAATCACGCATCAAAGTATCTTTTTGAGCAACTTTTTCTTCACTACTTAAAGAAGATTTTTCTATTTCAGCAATTTCAGTACCTACATCAGGTAGCACAAAAAAACTTGGATCTTCACCCTGTTGGGTAATCAATTCAATACCTTTCTCTGTTAGTTCAACCTGGTTATTTTTCTCATCAATGTAAAAGAACAATGCAGAATCTACCTTAGGCATATTCTTCGATTGATCAGCCATGTAATGATTTTCCGTCTTAAGCAAAGTTTGTCTAACACCACTCTCGCTTAAAAACTTAATTAAGGCTTTATTTTTCGGTAAACCACGGTGTGCACGTAATAGCGCTAAGCCACCTTCACCTTCCTCCGCTCCAGCCTTACCATCGTTGATTAATTTTTTTGCCTCATTTAAAGCTTGTGTTACGTAAGCCTTTTGTGCATTTACCAAGCGCTCAATTCGTGGCTTTAGTTCATGAAATTCATGTTGATCCCCAAATGGAACTGGGCCAGATATAATCAATGGCGTACGAGCATCATCAATTAATACCGAATCGACCTCATCAACCATTGCAAAGTGCAGCTTACGTTGCACTAGGTCACTTGGGGTTTGAGACATATTGTCACGCAGGTAATCGAAGCCGAATTCATTATTCGTACCATACGTGATATCAGCTAAATAAGCATTGCGACGTGCAGGAGAGTTTGGCTCGTGCTTATCGATACAATCTACTCTTAATCCATGAAACTCGAACAATGGACCATTCCACTCCGAGTCACGACGTGCCAAGTAATCATTTACTGTTACGATGTGAACACCTTGTCCAGCAAGTGCATTTAAATAAGCAGGCAATGTACTTACCAAAGTTTTACCCTCTCCAGTGGCCATCTCGGCAATTTTACCACTATGTAAAACCATACCACCTATTAATTGTACATCATAATGTACCATATTCCAAGAAACCTCTGTTCCAGCAGCTTCCCATTTATTGGCCCAATAAGCTTTATCTCCAACAATTTTTACATTGCTTTTTCGAGCCGCGTAATCTCTGTCGTAAGCAGTTGCTGTAACCTCTAATGTTTCATTCTCACTTAATCTGCGTGATGTTTCTTTAACAACAGCAAATGCTGCTGGTAAAATTGCCTGTAAAGCTTTTTCAAGCTCTACATCACGCTCTTTAGCTAAGGCATCAACTTCCTCATACAAAGCCGTTTTTTCTGGCAATGATAAGCTAGCATCTTCTGCTGTCTTTTTCGTAGCTTCGATCTTAGCGTCTATATCGGCTACCGCCGCAGCAATAGCCTCTTTAAATTCAATTGTTTTATGACGTAATTCGTCATTGCTTAACGACGAAAGTTTTGCGTATTCTTCATTAATCTGGAGAACCAAAGGTTGTAAAACCTTAATGTCTCGCTCTGACTTACTTCCAAATATTTTGGTTAAAAATCCTAACATGGGTATTTAATATTTATTATTTAAAAATCAAAAATGTTTAATTCACAACAACCAAGCCATTAACTTGTTAAGTCAACTTGGCAGTTATAGGGGAGAGAAAAGCGGAAATACACTAAATTATTAGTGTTGCTTTATTGACTTTGAAGACTAGGGGCTATTATTATTTGGTTTACTAACTACGATTAAATCGCTCACATTTTGATCTTGTAAGCTGTATTTTGTAGTTTGTATTTCCGAACGCATGCCTATTAAAGCAAGGTCGCTTGACGTTAAAAAATAAGTACTCAGTTCATCGTTTAATGGATTTGCCTGCTGCGTAAATTTTTGTGCAGATACTTGATGCTGACTGCAATAACCTTCGGTTAATAGCCTAAGCCCCTCAGCCCTATCAGCCTTTGCAAGCTGGGTTAAGCTAAAAAATACAAGTGATATGGCAACAAAGTGTTTCATCTGTTTATTTTCATATTTTCATCGGGCAGATGGAGCTTACCATGATGAAGCCTTTCGGGCTTCAATCATGAACGGTTCATTTCTAGCGGCAAAGCTACTTTTAATCTTTTACAAACCGAAATATACCCAAATAAATGTTTGGGTATATGGGCATCTATACCCTTTGTTTGGGACCGGTATATATCAAAACAACTATATCGCTACTTGTTCGATACTGTTTTTATACATATTCGATACTATTTTAGTAGCAAAAACGTACAGAAAAGGTATTGTTCGAGTATGTTAGGGGTATCTTAGTGTGAGACTATGGTCGGACTAAGGGTATAGAAAAGGTATAGAAAGTCGCTATAAGGTCGCTATAACATCGCTATAATTGTATGGAAATATCTGATTAAATGGATTTTGACTCTGAGTAGAGAACTTAAATATACACAATTAAAATCGAAAGTAAGGAAAAATTATCTTTCCAATTGCTCAATTTTCCCTTTTTGCACTTCGCCCTCAAATTCCCTATCTTGCACCATGAGTATGGACAACCCTTGGAAGATCGTAGAAAGCATCCAAATATATGACAACGCTTGGATTAATTTAACTGAACATCAAGTAATTAATCCATCCGGCGGTAAGGGAATCTACGGCGAGGTTCATTTTAAAAATCTTGCCATTGGGGTTGTAGTGCTTGATGATGACCATAACACGTGGTTAGTTGGGCAGTACCGCTTTCCTTTAAAAGCTTATAGTTGGGAAATACCAGAAGGTGGTGGTCCCTTAACTGCCGACCCAATAGTTAGCGCAAAAAGAGAATTACAGGAAGAAACAGGTATCATAGCCTCCACGTTTACGGAAATTCAAAAAATGCACCTTTCTAATTCGGTTAGTGATGAACTGGCAATTATCTATATAGCCCAAGATTTGCAAATGGGAGTTTCATCTCCAGAAGAAACCGAAGAACTAGTTGTTCGCAAATTGACTTTTGAGGAAGCGTATCAAATGGTAATCAATGGTGAAATTACCGATAGTATGAGTGTTGCGGGAATTTTAAAAACAAAAATATTAATTGAACAAGGGAAAATTTAACATGAAATTTTTAGGCTACTTATTTGGATCGATCTTCCATTTTTTCTTCTTCTTATTTCTATGCATTTTTCAACCAATCCAATGGGTTTGTTATCGGCTTTTCGGCTATAAAGCACATAAAGTATCAGTTGATATTTTAAATTTCTTTTTAACATATTGCAATTGGCTACTTTTCAATTCGGTTACGTTTATCAACCGCAAGAAATTACCCTTAAACCAACCTATTATTTTTGTTGCGAATCACCAAAGCATGTATGATATCCCGGGCTTAATCTGGTATTTACGTCAACATCATCCAAAGTTCATTTCTAAAATAGAGCTTACCAAAGGCATCCCTTCTATTTCTTTTAACTTAAAATACGGCGGTGGAGCAAATATCGATAGGAAGGATAGCAAACAATCTGTTTCTGAAATCATTAAACTAGGACGCAGAATGAAAGAGAATAATTGGAGCACGGTAATCTTTGCCGAAGGTACGCGCGCAAAAGATGGACAAATGAAATCTTTCCATGTTGGGGGAATTGCAACACTTTTAAAAGTCGTGCCTAATGCTTTAGTCGTACCGGTGGCGATTGAAAATTCTTGGAAGATTGTGCAGTATGGCAAACTTCCTTTAGGAATTGGAAATGCCATTCGTTGGACAGTTCTAGAGTCAGTAGATAAAACTGACAAGAATTCCGAGGAAATCACCCTAGCCGCAGAAAATGCAATACGACTGCAGCTAAACCAAGCTATTACATCATGAGAATTGTCTTATATCTTATTATTGGCTTTTTAACTATTGGCAACAATAGCCAAGCACAATCAACAAAAACAGAGAACTCTCTGCTTTGGGAAATTTCAGGAAATGGTTTAAAAAAATCATCTTACCTATTTGGCACCTATCACTTTGCTGGTAAAGACTTCATCGACACGATGAAAGTTCTCCACTCCAAATTAAGCATGGCTGATGGTATAGTTGGCGAGGTTATTATTGACAATACCATGGCTTCCAAGCTGGCACCTTACATGGTGATGAAGAACAATTTTCTTGATAAGCTATTAACTCCTGGAGAATACACCATAGTAGCAGACCATTTGAAAAAGATTTCGGGCTATGATTTAAAATTATTCAATTCGCTTAAACCCGTCGCCGTGCAACTAACAATGTTGCAGTTCACAGCACCAAAAACTATCAGTCCTACTAACCCGGCACTAGACCAATACATACAGGATTATGGCAAGGCAAATAAAAAACAAATAATAGGTTTGGAAACGCTAGAAGATCAAGCTACCGTGTTGTTCGGCAGTAGTCTCGAAAGACAGAAAGAATTGTTATTAAAAGGTGTTAAAGATGAAGAAAAGAGCAAAAAGGAAGGTCAGCTATTGTACGATAACTATACTGCACAAAATCTGTTAGAGTTAGAAAAACTTTTCACAAAATTAGATGGCTATACACAAGAGGAACTAGATCAGCTATTAAAAAACCGCAATAACAAATGGCTAGCCCAATTACCTAATTTAATGGCAAATCAGAGCCTATTTATTGCCGTAGGCGCTGGTCACCTCGTTGGCAATGATGGACTGATAAAAGGCTTAAAAAAGCTAGGCTATGCAGTCACACCTGTGACAACAAATTAGCGGAATTGCTCCTTAGATATTTTTCCCGTCAATTAATTTAAAAAACTCATCCCTATACGTATCTCCTATTGGTATAATTTTACCCGCAATAGAAATCCGACTTCGTTCAATGCTTTCTACTTTATCTAAAGAGATAATGTAAGATTTATGAACCCTGATAAATTCCCCCTTGGGTAACGTTTCTTCCATTTTTTTCATATTCTGCAAGGTAATGATACGTTCGTTTTTAGTAAAAATGGATATATAGTCCTTTAATCCTTCGATATATAAAATATCGTCTAACTGTATTTTTTGAATTTTATGTTCCGTTTTTACAAAGATGAAGTCTTGCACAGGAGCTACTGGAGTAGCTACAGTTGGCAAAGTTTCAGCAACTGGGGCGGCAACTTCTTCTTTCTGCATCTGATTACGCACCTTTTCTACCGCTTTATAAAAACGATCGAATGCAATTGGTTTTAATAAGTAATCTGAAACATTCAAATCATAGCTCTCTAGCGCATATTGTGAATAAGCAGTAGTTAGAATATAATTAGCCTTACCACTTGCAATCTTCAGGAATTGGATGCCTGTTAAATCTGGCATCTGAATATCTAAAAAAACTAAGTCAATGCCACCAGCTTGCACCAATTGCAAAGCCTCAATTGCATTTTCTGTGCGCTTCACTAATTCTAAAAATGGAACTTTAGAAATATAATCTTCAATAATATCGAGCGCCAGAGGCTCGTCATCAACAGCAATACATTTTAATATCATATATCTAACATCAATTCACTTGTATAATGGGTAGCCGAATTTACAATATTTAATTTATATCGATCGGGATATAACAACTGCAATCTTCTTTCAACATTGTTTAGTCCAACGCCACCCATTGCGTCTTTATTTGTTTTACTTTTTTTATTGGTAATGCTAAAATGCAAAATTTTCTGATTTGCAATAATGTTAATTCTAATGGGGTCTTCAGGATCGTTCGCAACACCGTGTTTAAACGCATTTTCGACAAAAGAAATTAAAATTAAAGGCACCACATGCTGAGCGTCTATTTCACCATTTAGCGTTAATTCTACAGCTGCTCCATCTTTAAATCTTAATTTTTGTAACTCGATATAACTCTGTACATATTCTACCTCTTTACTTAATGCAACCCAGCTGTCATTACTCTCATAAATCATGTACCGCATAATCTCGGAAAGCTTCAGTATTGCATCTGCAGTTTTATCAGACTTCTGGTAGGCCAAAGAATAAATATTATTTAATGAATTGAATAAGAAATGTGGGTTTAACTGAGATTTTAAGAATTGCAGTTCCATATCTTTTTTCTGGCTCTCTAAATTGCGTTGAACCCGCTCGTTAGAGAACCAATCTGTCGCAAATTTCAACAATGAACTAATTACCACTAAGAATCCCGATGTAAAAAATGCTTGAATTATATATCGACTATAGGATAAATACTCGAGCTTACCTGCGCGGTTTTTAAACTGAAGGATAATATCTGGATAAATTACTGCTATGGCTGTTTTTATAATTACTGCTACGATAATTAATCCAACCACCAAAAAAAGGTAGAGCCATGATTTTTGGCGCTTCTTAATTACGTCTGGAATTAAAATCAGTGAATTGATAAAAAACAACGAAACATTGATGATCCCGTAGTAACCGAATGTTACCCAAAGATCAAACCAACTCGCTTTGGTTGGGTTATTCACTACACCCAGGACGACCATAACCCCAACTATGAGCCAGAATAAAAGATTTATAATTACTGTCCCTTTACTTTTCATCTCTTCTAAAAATATTTAATGCCTTTTCTATAATCCAAAGTAACTATTTCTACTATTTTCCGATGTTACTTTCGACCAACTGGCTTTTTTATTCTACCAAATGGCTAAATCTGGCAACGAGTTATAAAACTAGTAATTTTAGGCGTTTATCTAGAATAAAATGCACTTGGTCTAAAACATTTTAGCATGTTTTATTTAATTATTCTATTTGTTCAACAAAACAAACAAACAGAACCACAAAATAAAAAAAACATGAAACCATAGGGAGTTTCAAGAATAAAAAAACAACACTCCTTATAGCTTCATTACAAAAAATTAAATAGACAAACCATGAAAAAGCTATCAAACGTTTCGCCATTTATTCTTTTATTAGTTCCAGTATTTATGATGATGGTATTAGCCTTTGCTACGGCAACTACAACCGTTAGTCAAAATGAAGAAGTAGCTTTAAAAGCTAAACCTTCAACCACTGGCAGTCTTATTAAAGCAACTACTGCAATTTTAAAATAAGATGGGTAACCTAGCTATAGAAACAGTTGGACTAACCTATAATTTTGGCGCTCAAACTGTAGTTAAAAACTTGTCGTTACAAGTACCTACCGGAAGTATATACGGCTTTCTAGGACCCAACGGTGCTGGTAAAACCACAACGATAAAAATCTTATTAAACTTATTAAAGTCGCCTAGCGACCAGGTTTTCATTTTTGGGAAAGATATCAACACCCATCGTATTTCGAGTTTAAAAAGAATGGGTGCTTTGGTGGAACAACCTGCCATTTATGGACATTTAAGCGGAAAAGAAAACTTGGTTAACCGGTGTTTACTATTAGGAATTAAAAAATCTAAAGTTGCCGAAATGTTAAGCTTGGTTGGCTTAACAGATGCTGCCAACAAAAAAGCAGGCAAGTATTCCTTAGGAATGAAACAAAGGTTGGGTATTGCATTAGCTTTGGTATCAGACCCTGAATTGCTATTGTTAGATGAACCTACCAACGGTTTAGACCCGAACGGTATCATCGAAATCAGAAATTTAATGATCGATTTGGCAACTAAGCATCAGAAAACAATTTTAGTATCAAGTCATCTATTAGCAGAGATAGAGAGAACAGCCACACATGTTGGCATTATTAATAAAGGGGAACTATTGTTCCAAGGAACAATAGACGAATTACATGATCTTTCTAAACCAACTATCAAATTTGAAGTTGACAATCTTGAAAAAGCAATAACATTATTAGGGGCGACAGAAATCCTACAACAAAAAGGAAATACGATAACGATCGCTTTTCAAAGTAAGGAAGAGATGGCCAATCTCAACACGCTATTGGTTCAGAACGGTATCAAGGTATATACAATCGGCACAGAGCGAAAAGACCTTGAAAATTTATTTTTAGACATTACTTCAAAAAACTAGGATTATGCGCTCATTATTTGTTTCTCTAAATTCCGAATTCTATAAGTCAAGAAAAACACTTGCCTTCTGGAGTGCTATTTTGCTACCATTAGTTATTTGTATCCTGATAAGCTGGGGCTTTATTAGTCAAGCTTCAAAACTAGCAAACGACCCTGCTGGAGTACTATGGGTTAGATACATTTCAGCTATTTTAGGTGTAATGGGTGTTTTACTATTGCCCGTACTTGTTATTTACAACACCTATGCCATTACTAATATGGAGTACAAAGGTGATACTTGGAAAAGTTTATTTTCATTACCCTTGCCTAAGCTTGCTATATACACTAGTAAATACATCTTCATTGTGTTTTTAACTTTTTTAACCATGTTGTTGTTCTCGGTACTCATTATCGGATCAGGCCATGTTATTGAACTAATTAAACCCGAGTTAGAGTTTGGGGATTTTAATCCAAACACCATCATATTTAAATTTTTTAGCAAATTGTTTTTAAGCTCAATTGGTATCATTTCTATCCAATTTTTGATGAACCTTATCTGGTCTGACTTCTTAAAACCTTTTGGAATTGGGTTCTTAATGACAATCATGGGTATAATTACAGCGAGCTTAAAATGGAAATATGTAGATTTTGTGCCCTATGCTTATCCAAATTTAACAGTTACTCAACTTACACAGGGCAAAGGCAATATCGATAACCTACTCGTATTTGACCAAGGTATTTACAATAGTTTAATTTGCGGAGCCGTAGTATTTGTAATTGGGTACTTCATTGTAGCCAAGAAAACGATTAAGTAGCTTTTTTATCTTCCAGGTCTAGGGATAATTACCAAACTTTCGTGTCCGGCATCATCAACCGATTGCACTCCAAAAAAGTAATTATCCTTTGAGTAAGCTAGAGTTGCCGTATTTGTTTTCACAAAGAATTTGCGCTCCCAAAAAGGACTGCTAGTTTCTCGCATTAAAACATAGTACCCTGTTGGGCTTTTACCTTTTGGAGCTTCCCACTTCAAAATTGTTTTATTTGTTAAGCCAGAGGTTTGAACAACCACGTTTTCTGGCTCCTGGCAAGACCAAGCTAAATTTGCCATTACAGCTAAATTCATCCTGGTTACCTTTTGCAAATAGTTATAGTCGACATATTCAGGTAAATCCCCAAACTTAAAGCCATTTTCTGTTCTCACATCTTGATGCTGACGATTAAAGTCTTCATTCATTTCGGTAATACGAACTGCCGTAAAGCCTTGCAAAGAAAACGGTGTATGATCGCCACCTCTTAGATATCTGTCTCTACGGTAAATCAATTTAACCTCTAATTGATCTACATAGCGTTCCGCAACTTCTTTAATGTATCTAGCAGCCTGTCGTGCTTTGCCGTCATTCTCCGTTCCTGCCGATGTTCTTGCTGCGGCTTGGGCTGGAGTTTCACCGGCGGGAACGCCTTCACTAAATACCCTGACACTTTTATTATCCTTGATATCGGTTTCCATTCCATACGAATTGCCTACGATATCATTGTTCATTAATAAATGCACATTCCAGCCTTCTGCTTTGGCTCTTTTTGCTAAGTTTGTTGCACCGTACAAGCCTTGTTCTTCGCCAACCATTGCCACGAAAACAATAGTTGCACTAAACTTTTGTTTACTCATTATCCTGCACATTTCCATTACCGCAGCAACTCCTGAGGCATCATCATTTGCACCCGGAGAAAAGTCTTTAACATTCATTACATCGGTCACTCTAGAATCGTAATGTCCTGAAAGCATTAACATCCTTTTATCGTCTGGGTCTGTACCAGGAAGTATAGCTATTACATTTTTCAGTACAACTGGAGCAGTAATTCTTCTCCCATCTGCTGGCTGCACAAAGGTGTCATAACTTACCTGCAATCTTCCATCGCTATTGGCACCATATTTTTCAAACTCGGTTTTTATCCATGTCCTAGCTGCGCCAATACCAGTAGTTTTACTGGAGGTATCACTTAAAGTGTGTCTAGTCTGAAAAGAAACGAGCTTTCTGACAATTGCTTCTAAATTAGTCGGCGAAACTTCGTTCACCATTGAGCTAATTTTCGAATCTTTGATTTCTGTTTTTTGAGCAAACAGACTTAATCCGTAAAATGTTAAAAAAAGGCATAAAATGCCGTGAGATTTTAGTTTTATCATAAAAAACGTGTGTAAAAATATGAATAGAAAGGTACAAATAATTAGCATTACCTGTAAATTCACCCATAACAACGTTACTTAACCAAAACTTAACTTAAAATGATAAGAACTTTTACTTTTAGTGCATTGGCCCTTGGCCTTTGCTTTTCTGCTTTTGCACAAGAGCCACTAAACACTGCAGCTGTGCAAAAGATTAGAACCGAAGGCTTAGAGAAATCTAAAGCCATGGAAATTGCCTATCAAATTACCGATGTGGCTGGACCCCGTCTATCTAACTCCCCGGGTTTAAAGAGGGCACAAGATTGGGCTGTTAAATACTTTAAAGAGATTGGGCTGCAAAATGTACATTTAGAGGCTTGGGGGGAATTTGGTAGAGGCTGGCAAGTTGATAAATATTATGCCGCTACTACTTTACCTTTCTACCGTCCAATAATCGCTTCCCCTAAAGCTTGGACCCCTGGCACGAAAGGACCCATCAAATCTGAGGTAGTTTTAATCAAAGCAGATACAGTTACAGATTTAGCCAAATATAAAGGCAAATTAGCTGGAAAAATTGTAATGATTGAGTCGGCGATGCTTCAACCTTTAAAAAACTCTTATACTGCTGATGCGGTGAGATATACCGAAGAAGCTTTAGATAAAATGGCTGCAGCTCAACCACAAGCTCCGGGTGCTGGTCGCCCTGGCAGACCAGCTAATGCAGGAGGTAACCAACGAGCAATGATGTTGAGATTGGGCGCTGTTAGAGCTGCAATTGATAGCATGTTATTAGCTGAGAAAATCGGTTTAAAATTAACCTATGCACGTGGCAGTCATGGTACTTTCTTCACCAGTAATGGTGCTTCTTATCGTTTAGACGCTAAGCCAGTTAATCCGGAGCTAGAGGTGAGCAGTGAAGATTATCTACATATTTTACGTTTACTACGTGGCGGCGAAAAAGTGGAATTGGAGGCAGAAGTAAAAACTTCATTTTATGACAAAGACCCTAAAGGATATAATGTAATAGCTGAAATTCCAGGCAGTGATCCTAAGTTAAAAAGTGAAATTGTAATGCTAGGTGGCCACTATGATTCATGGCATTCAGGTACTGGTGCAACAGATAATGCAGCTGGCTCGGCAGTAATGATCGAAGCAGTACGTATTTTAAAGGCGATTGACTTTAAACCAAAACGTACTATTCGTATTGCATTATGGAGTTCGGAAGAGCAGGGTTTATTTGGATCGAGAGGATATGTAAAAGAGCACTTTGCTGATCCAGCAGATATGAAACCTAAATCAGAGCATGAGAAATTGAGTGCCTATTACAACTTGGATAATGGAACAGGAACTATCCGTGGTGTATACTTGCAAGGTAATGCTGCAGTTAGAGATATCTTCCAAACTTGGTTAACTCCATTTGCAGATTTAGGCGCAAAAACCATTACGATTAATAATACAGGTGGTACAGATCACCAGGCATTTGACGGAGTTGGTTTACCAGGCTTCCAGTTTATTCAAGACCCTATGGACTATAACACGCGCACACACCATTCTAATCAAGATACTTTTGATCGTTTGGATGGTGAAGATTTGAAAAAATCAGCTACCATCGTTGCGTCTTTTGTTTATCATACTTCAGAAAGAGCTGAGAAATTGCCACGCAAGGCTATGCCAACTCCTGCTCCCCCAAGACAATAATTATTCTTATTAATGGCGGAAAGCCCAGCAGATTTTGAATCTACTGGGCTTTGTTATTTCATCTATAACTCCTTATAAAATACGATAAAGCAATTTTATTTGCAAGGGTATTTATACGGTAAAAAAAAGGGCAAATTTACGGTTAAAAGCTTAATATGAACTGATGATTTTTACTGCAACTAGCATTGTAGAACATTAAACATTAAAATTATGTCAGTAAAATTAACGGGCTCGAGTGGTAGCCATTCTGCCAGAATGGACCGAAAAACAATTAAGGGCATGGTTGTGGCCTATAGAGAAAATCAGTCTGAACAAAAGCGCTTTAATTATGCCCATTTCGGTGCTGAAGAGATAATTAATTTATTTGTAAACAATGGTATAATTTCAAATGTGGAATTTAATCATAATGAAAAGTTCGGATTAAAAATCTACATGGGTAACCATTTTGAATTAGCTAACTGCCCGGGTGAAAACGATATTGAAAGAGCTAGGTATTTAAATTTCAACACTACCATCCTCTGTAATACAATCATTCGAGGCGACCATCAATTTGAAGACATGTTAACAAATAAACAGGAATCAATAGCTCTTTCACTTGAAAATTCTGGAGTAGACAATGGTGGCTATGGCTTAGATCAATCAGTCTTATGCCCCCCTGATTGTATGGAAGAATGTCTACCTGACCCGAATGACGCAGGTTATTGTATCTTTGACATTGGAAGAGAACCAACACTTCCGGTGCCTATTAAGTGATGTTAACTAAAATACCTTTTGGAATAATTATGGAATGGATGTGTTTAATCGCATCCATTTTACTTACTAAAGCGGAGGCACCTAAATTTTGGAAGTTGTTTATTCCTTATCTACTTACTACTGCCTGTGTTGAAAGTTATTGTTTATTCCTTGTAAAAACGTCTTCCCACGCGGTAAGCACACATTGGATTTACAATATATTTATGTTTATTTATCTCTGTTTCCATTTATTCATTTTTTCTAGGCTAATAGCACTTCCCTATATCAAAAATCTTGTCAAAATTATATTTTTTGGACTACTGGCCTCCTATTTTTCAGAATGGTATTTTTTTGGCTTCGCAATTTTTTTTGCTACGACCAATGTATTATTTGGAATAAGCATAATTATATTTTCCGTTTTTTACTACTATAGCTTATTTTATCAGGATCAAATTAAAAATATAACAGCTGAACCCGTTTTTTGGATCATTACTGGTTGCTTTATATTTTACATTGGGTCGACAGCAGTTAACCTCAACATAAATAGGTTAATCGTACTTGGTCAAGCTAATAGTTTCCCATTTAGATATGCATTAATATCTATTTTAAATATTGTTATGTACAGTTGTTGGATTAAATCCTTTTTATGTTTTTTCAAAGCTCAGACCTATTCTCGATAATTACAATGGTTTCGGTAATCACCTTAATTTTAGGGACTGCCTTGCCCTTTTTTATTGTTATCTATTTTCGAAAAGCACGATTACATAGTGAAGAAAAAATTAAAATGAACCAAGAATTCGAATCAGAAGTCCTCAAAACACATATCGAAGTACAAGAGAAAACCATGCAAATTATTGCGGCAGATTTACACGACAATATTGGCCAGTTACTAAGTTTAACTAACTTAACTTTAAGTTCAATTAACTTAGAACAACCACATAAATCAGAAACAAAAATAGCCACCTCTCTAAGTTTAGTAACTAAATCAATAAAAGAGGTGCGTGATTTAGCGAGACTTTTACAAGGCGAACATATTGTTGAAATGGGCCTAGGCAAAGCTATTCAACAAGAATTAGATTGGCTAAGAAGAACTGGGAGATATAAACTAAGCATCAAAAATCAAATCCTAGGTATGTGTACTTTATCTCCAAAAAAAGACCTTGTCATTTTACGTTTGCTTCAAGAAATTATTAACAACATTATCAAACATGCAAAAGCGCACCATATAGAAATTAATATTTTTATTGCAAATGATATCCTATTCCTGAAGATTAAGGAAAATGGCATCGGTTTTAATTTTGAAGAAATGAATGAACAAAAGAAAGGCTTGGGTCTTCATTCGATACATAAGCGTGTAGAAATGATGACCGGAGTAATAAAAATTGATTCCAAATTCACTTATGGGACTACTATTACGATAGAAATTCCTTACCCTTAAAAGATGACTAGCAAAAAAATTACCCTAGCAATAGTTGACGACCATACGCTATTCCGTGAAGGCTTAGCGAGTTTAATGGCAGAATTCCAAGAAATTGATATTGCGTTTGAAGCCAAAAATGGAATCGATTTCCAAACCAAAATTAAAAAACATGAACAGATAGACATTGTATTAATGGATATCAGTATGCCGGGAATGGACGGTTATGCGACTACAAAATGGATAAAAATCAACTACCCTAGTATTCATGTTTTAGCACTTAGCATGTTTGAAGATGAACGAGCAATTATTGATATGTTAAAATCTGGGGCAGGTGGTTATATTCTTAAAGAATCACGCCCCTCAGATCTACTAGATGCTATTAAAATGATGCTCCTTAAAGGATTTTATGTAAATGACTTGGTTAGTAGCCGACTTTATAAATCGTTGACAAATACGAATTCTGATTCTACGTTTAGAGATAGAGAACTTGCGTTCCTACAATTATGTTGCTCAGACTTAACTTACAGGGATATTAGCGAGATAATGAATGTAAGTCCTCGAACAGTTGATAACTACCGAGAAGCTCTTTTTTTGAAATTGGGAATTAAATCAAGAATAGGGCTGGTTGTATATGGAATAAAAAATGGCCTAATAAAAATATGAGAGAATATCGCTTAAAAGTCTAGCTCAAAGCTTTCATGATAGGAAGGTATTGAAACGTTTTTAAAACCGTTCTCTTTTAAACGAGCAGCAAAACGTTGCTGAACTTCATACTCTCCATGTACCAAAAAAAGTTGCTCAACTTTCATTGGATCTTGGCAAGACAAAAAGCGCAATAAATCTTCATAATCTCCATGGGCACTCATTGATTTTATGGACTTTACCTCTGCTTTAACTTCGTAGTCTTCCCTAAAGATTTCAACAACTTTTTGACCCGCAATTAATCTTCCTCCCAACGATGAAGGCTCGCAATAACCAACCATTAAAATAGTATTCTTTTGGTTTCCAATATTGTTTTTAATGTGATGTCTAACCCTTCCTCCTTCAGCCATACCAGACGAAGAAATAATTACACAAGGACGATTATCATTATTCAAAGCTTTTGACTCTTCGGTACTTTCTATAAACCTTAGTCCTTTAAATGAAAAAATATCATGATCAACGGTTAAGACATGCTTCACTTTTTGATTGTAAACTTCAGTATGGTTTTTTAGCACAGCCGTCGCCTGAGCTGAAAGCGGACTATCTACAAAATAAGGTATGTCTGGTAGCTGATGCTTTAACTCAAGTCCATTCAAAGCATACAAAAGCTCCTGAGTGCGACCAACGCTAAATGCTGGAATAATTACTTTACCTCTTTTTACTTTACAAGTATAATTTATAATCTCAAGCAACATTTTTTCTATTGGCTCTAAATCCTTATGCAATGAATCACCATAAGTCGATTCCATAATAATATAATCTGCTTGGTCGAAAGCTGCTGGACTCTTAAGTAACAAATCGCCGTAACGCCCAACATCTCCACTAAAACTCAATTTTTTTGCTTTGCCATTCTCAGTTAAGGTTAAATGAACAGCAGCACTGCCTAAAATATGACCTGCATCAGTAAACTTCAAACGAATGCCCTCAGCTATATCAAAAACCTCGTCGTATGCTACAACTTTCATCAAGCCTACCGTCTTAATCACATCTTGATCAGTATACAAAGGCATTTCTTCTTCTTCTCCGGGACGTCTATGCCTATTCAAAAACTCACTATCTTGCATTTGTATTTTAGCAGAATCCATCATCAATATTCTTGCTAAATCCATCGTTGCCGGAGTACAAAATATCTTTCCGTTAAATCCATCTGCTATTAACTTTGGAAGTAACCCACAATGATCAATATGGGCATGGGAAAGAATTACATAGTTAAGCGAAGCTGGTTCAAACCCAAAATACTCATTTAGTTTATCAGTTACGTGACCCATCCCTTGGAAAAGACCGCAATCCAATAAAATTTTAATACCCGATTTTAAAGTAATTAAATGCTTACTTCCAGTAACTGTACGGGCTGCACCATGAAACGCTATCTTCATAAATTTTGATTTATTTTCCTTAGAATAAAAATAACTGCCTAAAAGTTTTGAAAACTAAAATATTAGTTTTAAGTTTATACTAATTATTTGTTAAATTACTCAAATAATAATACCTATTTAAAACAAAAACGCTCATATTATATAAAAAACAACAATTAACATGGAAATCAAAGATTTAACAAAGGCAGAGGAACAAATCATGCAAATTGTATGGCAACTAGAAAATTCATTTGTAAAAGAAGTAATGGATTATTTGCCCGAACCCAAGCCCGCTTATAATACAGTTTCGACCATTATTAGAATTCTAGAAGTAAAGGGTTTTATTGGTCATGAAGCATTTGGCAAGGCCCATAAATATTACCCGCTAATTAGTCGCGAGGAATATAAACGACATGCAACCGAAAAATTACTAGGTAACTATTTCGAAAATTCAGTAGAAAGTATGTTTTCTTTCTTCGTTAAGGAAGAGAAGCTCGATTTAGGAGATGTAGATGAAATCTTAAAAATGATCAATAAATTCAAAAATAAACCAAAATGAGTTGGGCGCATTATTTGCTACAGGTAAATATTTACCTGGTTGTATTTTTCTGCTTTTATAAACTGTTACTAGATAAAGAAACTTATTTCATCTTAAACAGGATATATTTGATTACTTCGGGCGTACTGTCCTTGGCTATACCATTTTTACGTTTTGAATGGTTAGCAACGCAACCAGTTGCGCAACGTGTATATGTAAGTGTAGATCAATTAAATGGTTTTGTGTCGCAAGTTAGCGTTGCTAACCCCGATGCCGAAGAATTTAATTGGGGTAGTTTAATCGTAGCAATATATTTATGCGGCATCATATTTTTTGTCTTCCGGTTTATCTATCAGCTAGTTGCTGTGAATAAAATGTTTTATAACGTAAACAGCGGCGCAGCTTTTTCATTTTTGAACAGAAAAGCAATAGCAGAAGATGTTCCAGAGCCCGAAACAATTCACTTACATGAAGAAATTCATATCAAGCAAAAGCATACAATTGATGTGTTATTTTTCGAGTTTTTAGCAATTTTCACGTGGTTTAATCCAATAATTTATGCCTATAAATACACCGTGAAGAATATTCATGAATTCTTGGCAGATGAAGCCGCAGCAAATTTTCAGGGCGACAAGGAAACTTATTCCTTGTTATTGTTAAGCCAAGCTTTTGGTGCACGGCCTAGTGACCTAACAAATGGTTTTTTTACAAAATCACTCATCAAAAAAAGAATCTTTATGCTGCACAAACAGCGGTCGAAAAAAACTGCAATTCTAAAATATGGGTTGTTTGTTCCGTTATTTGCGCTTACGTTAATCTTATCATCTGCTACTATCCGTAAAAACAATGAACTGATCGCTGTGGCAGAAAAAATCCCATTAAATGATATTAAAGCTGCGGTAAGTGAAACCATCGAAGCGCCACTAAAAATTGTCGATATAGAGATTGCCCCGCAAATTCTTGACGTTAATTCTCCTATTTTCAAAAAAACAAAAAGTAGCTTATCGATCAAACCAAATAAAGAATGGGACAGCTTTTATAATTTCTTGGGTGCTACGATTAAATATCCAAAAGGTGCAATTAACAAACAAATTCAAGGAGACGTTCGGATTAACTTCAATGTTGAAACAGGTAAAATTCATAATGTAGACGTAGTTGGCGATTTAGGATATCAAACCGAACAAGATGTAAAACAAAGCATTCTAGCCTTTAATAAGGATTTGCCAGCCGAAGATGGAAATTACAGTTTTATTACTGCCTTTAAATTAGCGCAACTTACCAGTAAAGAAGAGGCCATTGCCAATGAAGCCCCAGCTGGCTATAATGAATTACCAAAAATCGTCGTTGTAGGATATCCAACAAATGTTAAAAAGGATGTAACAGTAGAGGACAATACAGTTTATAATCATGTAACTGTAAGCAATCCACCAACCTATCCAGGTGGGGTTCAAAAATTCTACCGTTGGTTAGGCGCAACAATTAAATATCCCAATATTGCATCCGAAAACCGCATACAAGGAACGGTGTATATTTCTTTTAATGTAGAAAAAGATGGTACACTAAACGACATTAAAGTTGATGGCAGAAAATTAGGTTTTGGACTTGAGGAAGAAGCCATAAGAGTTGTTAGATTAAGCAAACGATGGAATCCAGGAATGGAAAATGGCAAACCTGTTCGCGTTAAATACAACATTCCTATTAAGTTTTCTATGCCTTTAGAGACTGCTAGTATAAGGAAAACAGTTGATCAAAAATATGCAACAAACATTGGCGATCAGCCAAAATCTCCTATACAGCTTAGGCTTAATCAGCAAACTGATCCATTAATTATTGTTGACGGTAAAAAAGGAGATTACTTAAGCTATAAGAACATAGATCCAAATACGATCGAAAGTATTAGTGTACTTAAAGATGCTTCTGCTGCCGCGCTTTACGGTGAGCAAGCAGAAAACGGTGCAATTGTTATTACGACCAAAAAAACAAATCCATTAACACAATAGCTACCGTAGTATCCTGAACTTTAAATTTTATGCAAATGAAAAAACTAATCATGCTAACCTTGACATCGGCGTTATTTTTTAGCACCGTGATGGCTGATACATTTAAAAAAAACTATCAGGAAGATGAATTTGGAAAGTTCTACAGCTACTTAATGCAAAGCATCCAGTACCCTAATGATGCTAAGCTACAAAATCTCCAGGGAAATAGCATCGTAACCTTTACACTTTTAAAAGGTAATTTAAAACAGGTGAATATTCAAACAGCGCTTGGGAATGGATGTGATGTAACTATTTTAAACAGTTTAATGGGCTATGAGCGATTAAACATGTTGAAAGATGGAAAGTACGCGCTTAAAACGTCTTTTAGGATACAGGGCATCAATTCCGCTATTGTTAATGAAAGTGCTAAAATGCCAATTGGTTTTACAGCCCTAAAAACGATAACCATCATAGGATATCCATCGCCCAATGCCGGAAATAAAAACAATTCAGATTCAAAAACGATCAATATAATAGGCTATGGCACTGAAAAAGAACCTTTATACGTTCTGGATGGAAAAGTGCTTGACATAAGGTTAAAAGATCTAGATGCTAACGATATCGAATCGCTTACAGTCCTTAAAGATGCATCCGCAATTAGCCTTTATGGTAAAGAAGCTGAACATGGTGTAATTATAATCAAAACAAAAAAATCTACCAGCGAAAGCGTAGATCAATCAACTGCCTTAAAAAACGAAGAAGAAGTTACCGTGACTGGTTATGGCAGTAAAGTAATTTTACGAGGCAACAAGACCTTTGGTAAAGAGCCTCTTTTCATCTTAGATGGCAAGATTATAGAAAATGGCAGCATCAATGATGTGGAGCCAAACAAAGTTCAAACTGTAAAGATTCTTAAAGATGCTTCGGCAGTCGCTTTATATGGCTCAGACGCACACAACGGCGTAATCATAATTACCACAAAAAAAGAAGCCCCTCCTAAAACTAAAAAAAAGTAAACCTTTAACCCAAAACATATGAAAACAAAAATTTTCTCATCGCTACTAGCGGTGTTACTGCTCAACTTATGCCTTAACAAAACATTTGCCCAGGACGAAAAGGTCTATAACCATGTATCGTTAAAAAACCCACCAAGCTATCCTGGCGGTATCCAGAAGTTCTATGAATTTTTAGGAGCATCGATAAAGTATCCAAAAGCGGCTTTCGAAAACAACATACAAGGCACTACCTATTTATCATTTCTTATTGAGAAAGATGGATCCTTAACAGATATTAAAGTGGACGGCAAAAAACTCGGCTCGGGAACAGATGAAGAAGCTGTTAGGGTTCTCAAATTGTCTAAAAAATGGAATCCCGGAATGTATAACGAAAAGCCAGTTCGTGTAAAATACCATATCCCGGTTAAATTTTCATTGCCTAACAAGTCAAAAAAAGCTATAACTGCCCCCTCAAAATCTTCAGTTCAACCTAGTTCGCACGATAAAGACAAAACGGTATATAGCCACGTGTCTATGGAGAGTCCACCAACGTACCCAGGAGGTATTGCTGAATTCTATAAATTTTTAGGTGCAAACATGAAATACCCAAAAGCTGCTATCGCCGCTAAAATACAAGGAAGCGTATTTGTAACCTTTACAATTGAAAAAGATGGTTCTTTAACCGACATTAAAGTAGATGGGCAACGATTGGGCGGAGGAACAGATGAAGAAGCTGTCAGGGTCCTCAAATTGTCTAAAAAATGGAACCCAGGAACTCAAAATGGAGAACCTGTTCGTACCAAATACAACGTTCCTGTTAAGTTTACAATGAAGAAATAGCGCTTTTTAATACTCACAAAAAACCCCAACCAAATGGTCGGGGTTTTTTGTTTAATGTCTCCTCTGTCTCGGACATTTAAATCTAGTGATTTTATAGTTCAAAAACAAATCAATTCTTTATCCTTCTTCCTCGCTTATAAACTTAGCCGAATAATAATCTCTATTCATTCTTGCGATATTCTCTAATGAAATCCCTTTAGGGCATTCAGCTTCACAGGCTCCGGTATTGGTACAATTCCCAAAACCTTCAGCATCCATTTGAGCCACCATATTTTGTACGCGTTTATAGCGTTCTGGCTGTCCTTGAGGCAACAAAGCTAATTGAGATATTTTTGCCGATACAAATAGCATAGCCGAAGCATTCTTGCAAGTTGCAACACAAGCACCACAACCAATACAAGCTGCTGCTTCAAATGCTGCATCCGCCTGCGCTTTTGGAATTGGTAAGTTATTTGCATCTTGTGCATTGCCCGTATTAACCGAAATAAATCCGCCAGCGGCAATAACTCTATCAAAAGCAGATCTATCTACAGTTAAATCTTTAATTACCGGAAATGCTTTTGCTCTCCAAGGCTCAACAACAATCGTATCGCCATCTTTAAAAGAACGCATGTGTAACTGACATGTTGTTACCGCATCTTTTGGACCGTGTGGACGGCCATTGATAAACATTGAACACATCCCGCAAATGCCTTCGCGACAATCATGATCAAATACAATTGGATCATCTCCTTTTGTAATTAGATCCTCATTTAAGACATCGAACATTTCTAAAAAAGACATGTCGGGAGAAATATCAGAGACTTTATAGTCTACCATTTTCCCTTTTTCTTTTGTGCTCTTTTGACGCCAAACTTTTAGCGTTAAGTTCATATTTCCTGTACTCATTTCTGTTGAGATTTGAGACATTAGATTAGAGATTCCTCTAATCTCACATCTTATTTATAACTTCTTTGTGCTATTTTAATATTTTCGAATTTCAATTCTTCTTTGTGAAGCTCAAAACTTCCGTCGCCTTTATTCTCCCAAGCTGCAACGTAAGCGTAGTTTTCATCATCACGCAGCGCTTCGCCTTCTTCAGTTTGATATTCTTCACGGAAGTGGCCTCCACAGCTTTCATTTCGGTTTAATGCATCAATACACATTAACTCACCTAGTTCAATGAAATCGGCAACTCTACCTGCTTTTTCCAACTCTGGATTATACTCATCCGCTGATCCAGGAACACGAACATCACTCCAAAAATCCTTTTTCAATTGTTGTATTTCAGCGATAGCTGATTTTAACCCTTCAGCATTCCGAGCCATTCCACATTTATCCCACATTATTAAGCCCAATTTCTTATGGAAATGATCCACAGATTTTGTCCCTTTAATGCCAATTAAAGTATCTAATATACCTTTTGCTTTAGCTTCTGCCTCCGCAAACGCCGGATGGTCTGTTGGAATAGCCTTTACAGAAATTTCTTTTGACAAATATTGTCCGATGGTATAAGGAAGAACAAAATAACCATCCGCTAAACCTTGCATCAATGCAGATGCACCCAAACGGTTTGCACCATGATCAGAGAAGTTTGCTTCACCAGTACAGTATAAACCAGGTACAGTTGTCATCAAGTTATAATCAACCCATAAGCCACCCATTGTATAGTGAACGGCAGGATAAATACGCATTGGGGTTTCATAAGGATTCTCTCCGGTAATCTGCGCGTACATATCAAATAGGTTACCATATTTTTCTTTGATAACAGCTAAACCTAATCGCATGCATGTCTCTTTATCGGGATTATGATTACCAGCTTTAGAAGCTTCAATTCTACCGTAACGTTCTGTATTTGCTTTGAAGTCTAAATATACCGCTAACTTAGAAGCTCCAACCCCATAACCAGCATCGCAACGTTCTTTAGCGGCGCGGGATGCAACATCACGCGGAACTAAATTACCAAAAGCAGGGTAACGGCGCTCTAAATAATAATCTCTTTCATCTTCAGGAATTTCCGAAGCCTTACGCGTATCATCTTTCTTTTTCGGCACCCAAATTCTTCCATCATTACGCAATGATTCAGACATCAAGGTTAATTTAGACTGGTGATCACCAGAAACAGGAATACAGGTAGGGTGAATTTGTGTGTAACAAGGATTTGCAAAAAATGCACCTTGTTTATTCGCTTTCCAAGCAGCAGTTACATTACTTCCCATTGCATTGGTCGACAAATAGAATACGTTTCCATAGCCACCTGTACCTAAAACTACTGCATGTCCAAAATGACGCTCTAACTCACCCGTAATTAAATTACGTGCAATTATACCGCGAGCTTTGCCTTCAATTTTAACTACTTCTAGCATTTCGTGGCGGGTAAACATTTCTACTTTACCCATTCCAATTTGACGCTCTAGCGCACTATAAGCGCCCAATAACAATTGCTGTCCAGTTTGACCCGCAGCATAAAAAGTTCTTTGTACTTGTGTTCCACCAAACGAGCGGTTGTCAAGCAGACCTCCGTACTCACGTGCCAAAGGAACACCTTGCGCCACGCATTGATCGATGATGTTTGCACTCACTTCGGCTAAACGATGAACATTGGCCTCGCGTGCGCGGTAATCGCCTCCTTTAATAGTATCGTAGAATAAACGATAAGTACTATCGCCATCGTTTTGATAATTTTTTGCAGCATTGATACCGCCTTGAGCAGCAATTGAATGCGCTCTACGTGGAGAATCCTGGAAGCAAAAACATTTTACTTTGTAGCCCATCTCGGCTAAAGTAGCTGCTGCAGATGCACCGGCTAAACCAGAACCAACTACAATTATTTCTAAACTTCTTTTATTCGAAGGGTTAACCAAAGGTACCGACGATTTAAATTTCGTCCATTTACTGGTTAATTCTCCTTCTGGTATATTTGAATTTATTGCTGACATTATATTTAGCTTTATTCGTTCAAAATTATTTTAAAGACCTAAGTAGATCCAAACTGGCATTGCTGCAAAAATCAAAGGAATTAGGATAGAAAACCAAACGCCTACTGCTTTAATAATTGGGGTATATTTCTTATGGTTCCAACCTAAAGTTTGAAATGCTGATGCAAAACCATGCAACAAATGATACGCTAATGAAATCATCGAAAGCACATATAATACAACAAACCATATATTAGAAAAAGTCACTTTCATGACTGCATACAAATCTTCGTGTCCTGCTGCATCAGTGGTAGGGATACCAGTAAATCGAGAAACTGTCCAGAATTGTGAAAGGTGAACAATTAAGAAAATTAGCAACAAAGTCCCTAATAATCCCATTGATCTTGAATACCATTTACTATTAGCGTTGCCATTGTTATAGGCATATTTCTCAGGTCTAGCTGCTTGATTTTGAAAAGTTAACCTTGCTCCTTGTACGATGTGCAATAGTAAACCTAACATTAAAACAACCTCCATGGCACGAATAATCCAGTTCGTTGCCATAAAATGAGCTCCTTCATTAAACAATACACCAGTATTATCAAAAAATACAAATGCATTTAAAAAACAGTGTACGACTAAAAACGAGATTAAAAAAAGGCCTGTAAGCCCCATTATTAGTTTTTTTCCTATCGACGAGGAAAAAGCATTTGCGATACTACCCATTAGCTTTTTATTTTTTTATTCAGTTGTTACAAAAGTATTTAAAATATGATTTAAAATAGGAATGTCAAGCACAAAATCACAAGAAAGAAGCTATTTAGAAACATTCTAAAAAAATGACCGAAATGCGACATCTTAAAAGAGGATGTAAGAAGTCCATATAGAATTTCAAATCGCTAATTCATAAAACAAACAACCAAGACACATAACTCTTTAGAAATATGCTTGAAACAAAAAAAGGACAGCAAATTGCTGTCCTTTTTTATTAACATGTTAATTATTATTAGTTAAAAGAAAATGTATAAGCGCCATTTTCACCGAAACCAGCAATGGTGGTCTTTCCATTTCCAGAGGTCGCTAACGCTTTCTCTACATCGGCCGAGCTATTTACTGGTTTACCATTAATGGTGGTGATAAGCAAGCCCTTTGTTACATCAAAATAATCGAATAACTTACCAGGCTCTACATTTGTTACCACTACTCCGCTTGTCGCTTTATATTTTGCTTTATCTGCTGCAGAAGCAGGCGCAAAGCTTGCTCCAAGCTTCGCTACTGTAGTTCCTGTTGGCAAAGCCGCAGTTTTCTTAGTGGAAGCTAAACTTACGCTGCTTTCTGGCTTCAATGTTACCGAGACAGTTTTCAATGAACCATCTGTTTTTAAAACACCTAAAGAAACTTTATCGCCAGGGCGTAAGCGTCCAATTTTCTCTTGCAAATCTGGAGAGTCATAAATTTCCACGCCTTCTACCTTTTTAATGATATCACCTTCTTTAATACCTGCTGCAGCTGCAGCTCCATTTGGTGAAACACCATTTACATATAGTCCATTGATATCTTTTACATTTAGTCTTTCAGCAACTTCAGAATCTAAGGTGGTGAAATTTACACCGATAAAACCACGTTTTACACTCCCATATTTTTTAAAGTCTTCTAATATTTTTTTCGCCAAATTTACAGGAATGGCAAAACCATACCCCTCATTTCTACCTGTCTGCGATGCAATTGCTGAATTAATTCCTATCAGCTCACCATTCCCATTTACCAAAGCACCACCACTATTACCTGGATTAATGGCGGCATCTGTTTGAATAAATGATTCAATTGCAGTACTTGCAGGGCGCTCAGGTCTCACGCCTGTACGTTGCATTTCCATATATTCTTCTCTAGTCATACCTTGGTTTTCTCTATCCAAAATACCGATACTACGTGATTTAGCACTTACAATACCAGCAGTTACAGTAGTCTGTAAATCTAAAGGGAAGCCTACTGCCAATACCCACTCTCCAATTTGAACATTATCTGAGTTACCCATTTTTACAAATGGTAAACCATCTACCTCAACTTTGATAAGTGCTAGGTCGGTGTTAGGATCCTTACCGATTACTTTTGCGGTTACTTTACGACGGTTCGAAAGCACCACCTCAATTTTATCTGCTTTATCAACTACGTGATTATTCGTCACGATATAGCCATCAGCAGTTAAGATTACACCAGAACCCGAAGCCGCGCGAGGGATGTTACCTCTTCTGCCGCCACCGCCACCAAAGAAATCAAAAAAATCTTCCAATCCACCGCCACCTTGCGCCTCAGTCGAAGAACTTGAACCACCATAGGTTGTTTTAATATGTACTACCGCCGGGGAAACTGCAGCAGCAGCCTGAACAAAGTCTACCGACCCCGTTGATGAAATTTTACTTAGGTTGCTAGCAAACATCATATTTTGCTTTTCAGCTAGTGAAAAGCTGTCATTACTGCGCTCTAATAGTTTATAAGCGCCAATCGCAACTGCACCTCCCAAGAAGGCAGCGAACACTATTAATCCTATTTTTTTCATTTGTTTATAATTTGTTTTTTAATGGTATTCAAGCTATCATCATCTATTGTTATTCTTTTAAAGATGATGATGGCCTTCATATTTTTGTATATTATTTACTTTTTAAGAAAGATTTACTCAAATTTAATACCATATAAACGATATTTGTAGCATTAATACATCTGATTTTTGTTAAAAAATGTTAAATCAAGATAAACTAAATTTTTCAGGTATTAACAACCTTACCAATTAGAATTAAAACAAAAGATTATATGACCATTCATTTTCACAAATATCAGGGTGCAGGAAACGATTTCATTTTAATTGATCATCGTATGACCAATTTAAAAAACATTGATAATAACCTTATAAAGAAGCTTTGTGATCGAAGATTTGGTATTGGCGCAGATGGACTAATGTTTTTATTGAATCATGCCGAATTTGACTTTGAGATGGTTTATTACAATGCAGATGGAAATTTAGGTAGTATGTGCGGTAATGGTGGCCGTTGTATTGTTGCTTTCGCCAAACACTTAGGAATTATTGACAGTGAAGCTAATTTTTTGGCAGTTGATGGACCACATTATGCCAAAATTTCAGCAGAAGGTAACTGGGTAGATCTACAGATGATTAACGTTGAGCAAGTTGCAAAAGATGGAAATGCATACGTGCTGAATACTGGCTCCCCACATTATGTAGAAGAAGTCACAAATTTAAAAGACCTAGATGTATTTAATGCTGGAAAAAACATCCGTAATAACCAAACCTATAAAGCACAAGGCATCAATGTAAATTTTGTTGAAGATAAAGGAGATCATTTATTTGTTCGCACTTTTGAACGAGGCGTTGAAGATGAAACCTATGCTTGTGGAACCGGTGTTACCGCAGTTGCACTGTCGATGGCAAAGCATTTACATCAAGCAGGTCATATTGAAACAGACATTAAGGTTTTAGGTGGCGATATCATAGTTAAATTTGACTACGATGGACATGTGTTTACCAATATTTTTCTATGTGGACCAGCGGAAAAAGTTTTCGAGGGAAACGTTTCTTCTTAAGAATTATCTGCCTAAGTTGCGTCATTGCGAAGAATGAAGCAATCTTAAAGCGTTTGGCAAAGCGATGAAGTACAAATTGAATTCTGCTAGGAGATTGCTTCGTACCTCGCAATGACGCAAAGTTTACTTCATCGGCTGAGCAACAAATCAATTCCCCTCCGCCAAATGCGCCGCTACCGCAATCTTAATTTCGCTATACGAATAGCCTCTTCCCAAATGATCGCGAAGGTCATTTAGCTTAATAGACTTTAGTTCGTTTATCGCAGCTAACATTGCATTCAATTTTTTTGCTGGCATAAACAACTTTGGATCTAATTCTTGCTTGGCAACGAAGTAAGCTATATGTCCTTCAATTGTACCTAAAGTCATTTTGCGCTCTTTCGCAATTTCCTCTGCCGTCTTCCCCTGATTCAATAAACCTAGCGTCACATCTTTTGTATCCTCCTTAGGCACTTTCGGTTTCTTGTCCTTTTTTGGAACCCTTACTTTTCTGAAACTATTTATTGGATCAGGATTAAACTCTTCATTGTTCGCCATTCTATAGGCTTTTTGGATTTGTTCAGCTCTTTTCGCTTCATTAAACAAACCTGCAAGCCCTTCCTTAGTTAACTCAACGCCGCTTAAGGTGGCTGCTAACATGGCTTTGGCTTTTCTCATTTTCTTAAACTGTTCATAAAACATCGCTTCCATTTCAAAAAGCTCAACTAAGTACTCTTTGGTCTGTTTCTCTGTTTTAACAAGTTCAATTAATTCGAAAATCGAGTTACTAAATTTTGCAATTTGTGGATTGAAATAATTTTCAGCCGCTGTTGTTCGTTCCAAACGTAGGTTTTGATTTACTTCATCATCAGTGAGGAATAAACGCTCGATTTGTCTTAAAAACTTATCTGAATTCACTTTTAAAGCCGCTAATTCTTGCTGCAATTTAATAGCCCACGACAAATGCTTTTGTTTTGTAGACCGTTTTTCATCTTTTTTATAACTAAAAACATGTTCAAAAACATAATTATCAAGCGTCCTAAAATCAAAGCTCATTAGGATATAATTCTTTAAGAAATCATCACTCTCTCTTTTAATCTGTAACCCTAAATCTTCTTGTTGTTCCTTTGTTTTCGCAAAATAACTAATATTTGGGTCTTGCCTAATAGTTCTTCCGGAGAGTTGTGAGGTTAAAATTAAACCTTCCAATGTGCGTAACCGCGATAGTGCTACGTAAATTTGGCCCGGTGCAAATGCGTCTCCCAAATCGATAATTGCTTTGTCGAATGTTAGGCCCTGACTTTTATGAACAGTTATTGCCCAAGCGAGCTTCAAAGGAAATTGAGTGAACGTACCTATTACTTCTTCCTCAATTTCATTGGTTACTTTATTGGTGTTATAGCGTATGTTTTTCCAAATGTATTTCTCAATAACGATCGTTTGATCTGATTCGTCCGTTTTCACCTTAATTACCTCATCGCTTAAGGAAACTACCACGGCGATTTTTCCATTAAAAAAACGTTGTTCCCCTGTAGGATCGTTCTTAATGAACATTACTTGCGCACCAACTTTTAACTCCAAGGACTTCTCTGAAGGATAAGCAGATTCTGGGAACTCTTTATCGATCGTTGCCTGATAGAAATAACTTTTCGTCTTCAACTCCGTCAAACTTCCCTTATTAAGCGCATCGGCCTTTTGGTTGTGCGTAGTAAGCGTAATGTAATTATCGTTTAAATCTGGTTTATAATTAGCTCTGTAGTACTGCTGAAGCAGCTCAATATCTTGTTGTGTTACTTGATTGCTGCGAAGATTATTTAAAAGATTAATAAAGGTCTCGTCGGCTTGCCTGTATATTTTTTCGAGCTCTATATAAACCGGTTTATGTTCGACCAATGCCAATGCATCAAAAAAATAAATGCTTTTATAAAACCCACTTAACAAATTCCACTCGTTTTGCTTAACCACGGGAGGTAGCTGATGCAAATCACCAATAAATAACACCTGTACCCCTCCAAAACTAGCTACATTGTTCTTTCGCACATAGCGCAAAACCATGTCAATTGCATCTAGTAAATCCGCCCTTAACATACTAACCTCATCGATGATGAGCAATTCCATATCTAACAAAATCCTACGCTTTGTGGCATTCATGCTCAGATGCCTAATAATGGATTTTGGCGTGTTATAGTGTTGATCTGCAGTTTCCAAATCAGCGACTGGATTTCTTGGCAAGTACATTCCGAAAGGAAGCTGGAAAAGAGAATGAATGGTAACACCAGCAGCATTAATTGCTGCGATGCCTGTTGGCGCAACAATCACAGCCTTTTTATGCGTTAAAGAAATTAAATTCCGCAAAAAGGTAGTTTTACCTGTGCCAGCCTTTCCAGTTAAGAAAATATGGCGAGAAGTTAGGTTTATAAATTTTGCCGCAAGTTGGGCAGGTTGCAATTGTTCTAATTCGTGTAGCATCTTTTTCTCTAAATCACAGGTCGCTCAATATACATTTTTAGATTTTAATCGCATATTCTATGTCAAAAATATAGTTTTGGTAAAGCAAGATTAACCATAATTTATCTCTTCTTCTTTATAAGCAAAAAGCTTTTAATGTTAAGCCATTCAAATTCGTTTTTATCCTTTCGATAACTTCCACTCATACTGCCAACTATCAAAGTTAAAACGTAATCTTCGGTTTCTTTAGTAAAACTCATTTTCTCCGAAGGATAAAAGGCTTCATGCACTTTGATTGATGCATATTGCTGATAAACGGAGGTTGAAAGTTCCGTCAAATCAAACTCCAACGCCGAACCGTCCCCGATAGTTAGCTCGATACTATTAGTTTTCTGCCCGTTTTTCTTGCCTGCTTTTTGAACAACTTTAAATTGCGTCCCGTTAAACTGTTTGATAGATTCAATCGAATCTTCAATCAGGAACATCGCATCGTAACCACTAATTGCGATTAGTCCACGATTGGCATTATTTACACTAAAGTTTATATACATATTTGCATCATCAAACTCCTTAACTTTTAAGATGGCAAATGCAGTATCTACTCGTTGGTACCTAGCCTCATAAGCATAAGTTTTGCGAAGTTTGGTTTTAGCCTCAATTTTTGCATCAACTTCTTCCAAATTCACATGCGTAAAAGGCTGTAAAGCTGTTAATCCGTGATTTTCTACTAAATAACGAACAACCGACCCTCTTTCTTTCACATCTTTTTGTTCTTTACTTTTCATTAAATGATCAAGTCTCGCAAGCTGCGATCTTTTGGAGACTGAAAAGGCGCTCTGAGGGCCATAAATCAGGAGTAGCGTAAGCACGCACAAACTAATTGGAATGACTTTGATATTTTGCTTCTTGCTTGTCAAGAAATATATTAATATACCGCTTAACCAAAATGCCAGCGCCATTAAAACATACCGTTGTTCTGTAATCCCATAATTGCCAGTACGTTTGGCGATTGCCAGTATTAAAAGCACTACCAATGGGATCATCATCAAATAAAAGAATTTCGAGAAAAGCTTCATCCAACCATTTCCAGGTTTATCTTTTATAGGATGAATGAGCAGTAGCGATAAGATTCCAAAAACAGCATATCCTAAAATTAACGACGATACAATGCCTTTAGGCAACGACCAGATGAGGATAATTTTAATCTCGTAAACCAGTAAGATGGCCAAATAAATAGTCATTAAGGGTATCAGTACGTATTGCGTGAAAATCTTTAAACCTTTTGGATAAGAATAATCTGTTTCCAATTCGGAAAAATCATCGGGCACACCAGCTAAAAAGAAAATTGAAGTAAATCCTGCACTCACCAAAGCAAAAAGTTTCATGTAAGCTTTCTCGTTAATCTCGGCATTAAATAAACCATCAATCGCAAATAATGCGATTGCTAAACCTGCAAATAAGACAGCCGCATAAAATGCAGCTGTGAGAATGCGCAGAAATAGTGTTTTATTGTATTGCCAAAATCCATTCACCGTCGATTTTCCCATAAAAGGTGCAAAAGAAACTAATAAATGAAAAGCAAAACCCATTAAAAAGAACCTGAATAAATCGCCCTTATTTGTGAATGGATTTATCAAGAAATAAATACCAATGCTAATTGAAATTGCAATGAGCCTAGCTGTCCATTTCTTGCCATTCGAGTAGCGATTAACCTCACAAAATAGGTCACCAGCCAATAATAATGTAAATGCAAAATTGCTGCATAGCAATACCTTTCCTAAGTCGCTTGCTAATTGAGCATTTTCTCTGCTATGATCAATTAAATACCACCAAACCGTAGCCGAAAAAATGGCTAGCAGAAATTGCAAAGGAAACCGGCTAAAAACTCGGTTAATATTTTGCCAAAGTGTTTGAAATGAAGGTAGTTTCATATTTACTCATTTTTAATTAAAGATACACTCCCCCACCAAATCCGAGTAACAATAACGTAACAAATGTTAAAGTTTGTTATCAAAATGTTAAAGTTGATCAACTAAGTTTTTAGTATTAAAAGTTTAGTTATATCTTAGGCCACCAAACAAAACTATATGAAGAAATTAAGCCTCATCTTATTTTTATGCGCTTGCTGTACATATCTATTTGCTCAAAATCCATCCTCGATTAAAGGAGTTGCCGCCGACTCGGCCGCTAATATCAAACTTCGCAATGCCACTATTAGTATTCTTAATGCAAAAGATTCTACGCTTTATAAATTTACTAGAGCGGCGGAGAACGGAACTTTTGCCATTCAGCCTATGCGAACGGGTGATTTCATCTTGCTGTTAACCTATCCAGAATACGCAGATTATGTTTATCACTTTAAATTAGATGAGGCCAACCCAAGTTTTAATTTTAAAACTGTAAACATGAAGCTTAAGGCAACTTTGTTAAATGAGGTTATCATTAAGGGACAGGCGGCTGCCATAAAAATTAAGGGAGACACAACAGAATTTAACGCAGCAAGCTATACGATACAACCGAATGATAAAGTAGAAGATTTGTTGAAAAAATTACCCGGGATACAGGTTGACAAGGATGGGAAGATAACAGCACAAGGAAAAACAGTTCCAAAAGTTTTGGTAGACGGGGAAGAGTTTTTTGGTGACGATCCTACGCTAGTAACTAAAAATCTTCGTGCCGACATGGTTGACAAAGTGCAATTGTTCGAAAAGAAAAGCGATCAAGCAGCCTTTACAGGCGTCGACGATGGCGAAAAAACACAAACTATCAACATCAAGCTAAAAGAAGATAAAAAGAATGGTTATTTTGGAAAAGTCGATGTTGGCATTGGAAGTGACGAGTTTTACTCCGGTCAAGTTCTTTTCAATAAATTTAAGGCTAAGGAGAAATTTTCGTTATTTGGGACAGCGAGTAATACGGGCAAAACTGGTTTAAGTTGGGAAGATAATAGTAAGTACGGCGGTGGTTCGGGGGATATTCAATTTATAGACGGTGGTATGATGGTTATGAGCGGCGGAGGAGACGATATTGATGCATTTGGCGGCACTTATCGTGGTGAAGGGATTCCTACTGCTCGAAATGCAGGTGCCCATTATGATACTAAATGGAATAGTGATAAAGAATCGATTAACACCAATTACAAAATCGGCTCTATGAGAGTTGAGGGGACTAAAAACACCTTAACTCAACAAAATATACCTGCAGGTATCATCAATAGTACTGAGGATCAATTAACTAATAACTATATATTTAGACATAAGTTAGACGCTACCTATCAAATAAAATTAGACACCACAAGTAACCTTAAATTGATGGTAGACGGAACAAGCAAAAACAGTGACGTTGCGAATGCTTCTAATATGGTTGGTGTGAGAGGAGATAATACCTTGCTTAATACTGAATTAAGGAACAACGACGGTGAAAGCAAAGAGCAAATTTTTAATGTTTCCGCTTTCTATACAAAGAAACTTAAGAAAGCTGGAAGAAACTATTCTTTAAATATAAGCCAGAAGATTAACGAAAGAAATGACGAAGGCTTCTTGTATTCAAAAAATGAATTCTTCAATAGTATTGGCGCCCTTGATAGTACGCGAATCACCGATCAACTTAAGACAAATAAGATAAGAAATACCTTATTTTCAACTAATTTAACTTACACTGAGCCACTTAGTAAAAAACTTTCTGTAGTTTTAAATTATGGAATAAGCTTAAATACGGCAAGTGCTGATCGAAAATCTTTCAATGCATCAAATCCTGGCAACTATAATTTGTTAGATACTATTTTTAGCAATGATTTTACAACTGAACAATTCTCCAATCAAGGAGGTGCAATTTTTAGTTATAAAAACAAAAAGGCCTCTTTAAATGGTGGACTTAAAATCAATGCCATTGATTTTGATCAGCTAGATAAAGTTAGAGATATTAGGTATCAAAGGACATTTATTAATTGGATGCCACAGGCCCGGTACCAATATCGCTTCTCTCAGTATAGATCCTTAAGTCTGGGTTATAATGGAAGAACTAGTCAGCCGAGCATTGCCCAGCTACAGCCGATCAAAGTAAATGACCAAGCGTTAAACATTCCAATTGGAAATCCAGATTTAACGCCATCATATAGCAACGACTTCAATTTTGATTACAATTCGTATAAGGTACTTTCTAACGCCTCTTTCTACATATATGGCAGTTTTAATTTCACCAACAATGAAATTGTAAATGATAGGACAACCAACGCCTCAGGTAAATCCACTTATAAATTCATTAACCTCCGAGATAAAACTCCGATCAATTATTATTTCTATAGTAGCATTTCCAGAAAAATCAAAGCGATAGATGCGAATGTAAACATCGGTCTAAATACGAATGGAAACACTTCTTATGACTATGTAAATAGTGTGCTTAATGAAACACAGAGCAATAGTTATGCGCTTAACATAGGCCTAAGTAAATATAAAGAGAAAAAGTATAATTTTTGGCTAGGTTTCGGCCCCGCTTATACTATGCAGCAATCGTCGTTAAATAAAAATATGAATAACAATGGCGTTAGTTATTCAGGAAACGGAAACGCAAGTCTCTATCTGCCAGCTAAGTTTGAAATTAATGCTGATGTTCGTTACACCTACAATCCGAAGACACCTACATTTAATCAGAGCTTTGAGCAAACGATTGTTAACACCTCTATTAGCAAAAGCTTTTTTAAAGCTAATAACTTAAAGTTAAACTTAGCTGTAAACGATTTGCTTAACCAGAACACGGGCTTCCAACGATTTGCAAATGCTAACACAATTACGCAAAGAAAATTCAATACCATTCAACGTTATTTCATGTTCTCCGTAATTTGGGATTTCAATAAAATGGGTGGAATCAAAAAATAATTAAAGAAAATGAGACTAACACAATTCATCATCGCATTCTTCCTTTTAGGAACACAATTTGCCACAGCGCAGCATAAACGCTTCCCCACTCAAGGCCTCATCACTTTTGAGAAAAAAGTGAATATGTATGCTTTAATTAAGGCTCAAATAAAAAAATATCAAAACGACACCTATTTGACCAAATTTTTCGAGGAGTATCAAAAAAAGAGCCGCAGTTTAAGACTTTGAAAAGCACATTGGCGTTTTCAAAAGATCAAACTTTATTTACTCCAATAGAGGAAGAGTCTGGTTCTAATATGTTCTTCGGAGATTTTGGAGCGGCTCAGCAAAACAATATCATTGCTACTAATACAGCTAATCAGACAAGCACCGCACAAAAAAAGGTATACGAAGAACTTTATTTAGTGAAAGATAGTACCCGAAAAATAAACTGGAAAGTGACCAACGAGATTCGCAATATCGCTGGCTATGATTGTCGCAGGGCCAATGCCTTAATTATGGATTCTATTTATGTAGTCGCATTTTATACAGATGAAATCCCTGTTTCTGGTGGACCAGAATCATTTACTGGGTTGCCAGGGATGATTTTAGGTGTGGCTTTACCTTACGAACATACAACATGGTTTGCCACTAGCGTTGTTGATCAACCGATGACAGATGATAAATTAAGAGCACCTACAAAAGGAAAACCTTTGAATAATGCTGGCCTTATTAGCACGCTTAAATCAGCTTTGAAGAATTGGGGCACGTATGCGCAAGAAGCTTTAAAGGAGTTTTTACTTTAGACTTACGAAGTCTTAAGACTTCGTAAGTCTAAACTCTAGTTAACCAAAAGCTTATAACCTTTACCGTGCACATTTAAGATCTCTACTTTGGGATCTTCTTTAAGGTATTTTCTTAATTTACTTAAGAAAACATCCATACTTCGTCCGTTAAAATAGTTATCATCATGCCAGATGCTTAACAATGCTTCCTCTCTGGTAAGAACGGTATTTTTCTTTAAACAGAGCAATTGTAAAAGTTCTGCTTCTTTAGTTGATAATTTTTGTTGTTGACCATTAAAATGAATCAATTGAGTAGTATAGTCAAAAGTATAATTGCCAATTTCGAAATGAGTTTGTACCGGTTCCGCAGCAGTATTGTCTTTCGAAACCCGCTTTAACAGTGCATTTATTCTTAGCAGTAGTTCTTCTATCCTGAAAGGTTTGGTGATATAATCATCGCCACCTAAATCATAGGCAGAAGCTTTGTCCTCCATCATTGCCTTTGCGGTTGCAAAAATAATGGGTACATGCTCATTGGCTTTTCTAATTTCTTTACCTAAGGTAAAACCATCTTTTTTTGGCATCATCACGTCCAAAATACAAAGATCGAAATTATGTTTGTTGAAGGTTTTAATACCCTCTTCCCCGTCGGTACATAAGACTACATCGAACTTGCCTTTTAATTGTAAGTAATCTTGTAGTAATAGTCCTAAGTTGGGATCATCTTCAACCAATAAAATCTTCTTCATATTTTTTAATTGCTATGTTTAAATGGTAATGTGATTTCAAAAGTTGTGCCCCTATCTTTTTCACTATGAACTTTAATGTTCCCTCCCATTTTAGCAACAATATCCTGAACATAATTTAAGCCCAATCCGAAACCTTTCACATCATGTAAGTTACCAGTAGGCACTCTATAAAACTGATCAAATATTCGCTTGGTTTGGTCTTTTGTCATACCAATCCCTTCGTCGGTAATAATTAGGCAAATTTGTTTCGTTGTATTTCTTGTACTGATGCTAATTCTTGGCGCGTTGGCACTATATTTATTTGCATTGTCAATCAAATTAAAAATCACATTGGAAAGGTGGAGCTCATCGCCCATAATAATCGCGGGATCCGCAGCCAGATTTAAGGTTACTTGAGCCTCTTTCTTTTTCAACTGCAAATCCATACTATCTACCACTGCACTAATTAAATCATTTAAATCAACCGGAGCCAGATCGAGTTTCAATTCTTTCTTCTCTAACCGAGCTACATTTAGCACACGTTCTATATGATTTCCTAATCTTACGTTTTCATCATAGATAATACCTGCCAACCTTCCAATCCTGGCCTTATCACTTACTACTTCAGGATCTTTCAATGCCTCACTGGCTATCATGATTGTGGCAACCGGAGTTTTAAATTCATGGGTCATATTGTTGATGAAGTCCGTTTTCATCTCCGACAGCTTTTTCTGTTTAATGATCGCATAAATAGTATAAGCGAAAATAAAAATCAATACCAGTAGCAAGGCTACTGAAGAAGCCATCGTAGCAAATAGATTTTGTAATATCGCCGAGTTCTTATCAGGAAAGCTAACATAAAGTATACCCGGGTCTCTGATTAAATCGTTGCTAAACAAACTGTGTTCATAGGCATTATCAGCCATCGGCAAAACGGTTGAATGAGCTGCGTTTTGATAGATAATTTCTTTTTTATCTCTTACTGGTGTGATCCAATAACTGTAGTCGAGTGTGATGTCTTTGTTAAGAAGTTCTTTTTTAATTAAGGTATCTAAAAATTCCTTGGATGGGATTCTCTGTTTTAATGGAATATTAGGATCCTCCATCTCCGTTGCTACATCCTGTAGTAACGTTAGACTTTCATCATCGTACAAACTAAGCGTATCGGCATAAAGCCTACTCAATTCCATTTGGTATTTGCGTTCAGCCTTGGCGTCTTCAATCTTGAATTTTGTGATTAAGTCCGTGTCGCTAGAGGGAAAGCCAACAAAAATTGGAAAAAAATCTTGAGGATTGAAAGCTACATACCTAATGGTGTCTGGCAACTTGCCCATCTGCAAATCTTGTTTAATACGAGGTATACGGGGTGTTACATTCCTTTTAACCAATTTCCCTGTATTATCTCTAATATCTTGGATGTCTAAACCAATCTCATTAGACTTGCCACTAGGGGCGGAATATAACTTAAATTGCTCTTCAGTAATCATTACTGGAGAAAAGAAAGTAGCTTTTATTGCGCTATCTTGAAAGTTTAGGTAATTGAAAACTTCTTGTTCCTGTTTAAACTTCCTTAAATTTTCATTTTCTTTAAATTTAAGCTTAAACGCAACGATGGCATCCATCTGACTTTTAATGCCTCTCTCTTTTTTTGTCTGGATTTCATTCCCTTTTTTATTGATGTGTGCAAAGGCATTTTTCTTTTGAACTTTGTTTACCACAGCATTTAAGGCAGAATTTACATTCTGGTCGAAAAGCTCAGATTTTAGCTTATAGGATTCCCTGATGTAATACAACTGCATTACAAAAACACCTAACAATGCCAGTGTCATTAATACGGTAATTATCCAAAGACTCTTTTTCTTCATGCTATATCATTCAAAAATAGTTGATTAATAAAGAAATAGCCTTGATTTAACAATTTTTAACAAGTTCTTGCTTTTACGCGTAAGTCTGAAGCTCAAAGCAAAAAGATTAAAGCTCATATTATTGATTTAAGCTCTTGGTGTTACGCTTTAGTCTCTACTTTACACCATGTGATTCAAAAGTCGCAAGTCTGGATATAATAGCGTTTCACTAGGGGTAGGGTCTAACAATAGACTAAGTTGTTACAAGGAATGGACGCTTGATTTAGCTTTTCTCTTTAACGAAAAAATGCTGTTCCTCTCGAGAAACAGCATTGCCTAAAATTGTTTTACCTAAAAAAGATTTTTAAAATGGAAGATCATCTTCCTCACCTGCAGTAGCATTTAAATCAACTGGAGGTGCATATTGTGGAGCTGCCGCTCCTGCTGCTGTATTACTTAAAGCAGTTAAGCGCCAAACTACTAAACTATTAAAATAAGAAGTAACGCCCTCTTTGTTTGTCCAAGGGCGACCGCGTAAATTGAAAGAAACTTCAACTTCGTCACCTTGTTTTAATGAATCAAATAATGCTGTTTTATCTTGTAAAGCTTCGAACCTAATATACTCTGGATAAGTAGGATTTTCTGCATATTCTATAATCAAATCACGTTTTTTAAACGTTTCACTTACTTGTTGTAATGCCCCAACTTCGTGCACTTTTCCTTTAATTTCCATATCAAATACTTGTAATTTTACTCTTCAACCAAATTTCTAAATTTTTATTGATATCTGGATAGTAAATTGAATCAAGTTTTCCACATACCGAGTCCTCTTAGCCCCACGCTCCATGCAAAACTTAAGGCGGCATAAAAATCCACAACTTTATCGGTATCTTTGCAGCAATATGATGCAAGTTTTCGAAACTAAAAGCAAGGTAATTATTACCTGCAACAAAAGGCTCTCGCCTTATTTACAAGATGAAGTTGCCGCTTTAGGCTATGAAATGGTCAGAGTTTTTCCAACAGGTGTTGAATTAAACATCACACTTACCGAATGTATTAAGTTAAATCTAAATTTACGCTGCGCTAGTCAGATTTTATACTGCATCAATAGCTTCAAAGCGAATACACCAGATGAGCTATATACTGCGCTTTTAGGTATAGAATGGGAAGAGTTGATTGATTTTGCAGGCTATTTTTCCGTTACTTCTAACGTTGACAATCCAACAATAACCACTCCTCTATTTGCGAACTTAAAGGTAAAGGACGCCATTGTAGATCGATTTAGAGAAAAAAAGAATATCAGGCCAAATTCTGGAGCTGATGCTAATAAAACTGTTATCCACCTATATTGGAAAGATGATGAAGCCGATATATTTATCGACACAAGTGGCGAAACATTAGCCAAACATGGTTACCGTAAAATACCTGGGAAAGCCCCAATGTTGGAGGCTTTAGCTGCGAGTGCAGTGCTAGCGACAGCTTGGGACCAAAAGTCTCCTTTTATCAATCCTATGTGCGGGTCTGGAACATTGGCTATCGAGGCTGCATTAATTGCGACTAATCGTAGACCAGGATTATTTAGGATGAACTATGGCTTTATGCATATTCTTGGCTACAACGAAGAAGTATTTTTTGCGGAGCGAAGGATTTTAAAAGATCAAGTTATTAAAAATATAGATCTTCAAATCATCGCTACTGATATTTCTGAAGATGCGATTGATGTAAGTCGCAGGAATGCTAAAACAGCTGGTGTTGATACTTTGATAACTTTTGAAGTTTGCGACTTTGAAGAAACCAATGTACCTGAAGGTGGTAAGGGAGTTGTAGTTTTTAATCCAGAATATGGCGAACGCCTTGGTGTTCATAGTAAGCTAGAGCTCACCTATAAACGTATTGGCGATTTCATGAAAAAGAAATGCAAGGGTTACTTTGGATATATCTTTACCGGGAACCCCGATCTTGCCAAAAAAATTGGCTTAAAGGCCGATAAAAAAATAGAATTCTACAATGGCAAATTAGACTGCAGAATGCTTGAATATGAGCTGTATGACGGTAGTAGGAGACCTGAGGAGGATAGACCAAAGCCAATTAAAGACTAAACAACTAATTATTTAAAACCATCTCTCGTTTTTATTCGTTAATAGAGTCAAAATCAATTGATTTTGCCTTATGATGAAAGAGAAACTAAAATTGGAGATGAAGGCTGTGGCTGCGAATATCCGTAAAGTACGAGAGTATAGGAATTATACCCAAGATTATCTAGCTGCAAAATTAGAGATTTCGCAAAATGCCTATAGTAAAATAGAACTCGGTTATAGTAAAATAACTTTAGACAGGCTTTTTCACATTGCTTTAATCTTAGAGATTGAGGTAATGGAACTCCTGCAATTTGATGCAGAAAAGTTTAAAAGGGCTAAGTAGTTTTATTAAATCCTTATACCTTTGCGGGTATGCAAAATTCTATCCAGCAAACCATCAAATATGTACAAGTAACCTTAGCCGATGCAGAAGTTGGCCATGATTGGTTTCACATTGAACGGGTATATAAAACTGCGCAAACCATCAATGCTAGTGAAAAAGGAGACCAACTAGTTGTTTCTTTAGCTGCGCTTTTGCATGACATTGCAGATCCAAAGTTCAATAATGGAGATGAAGAAATTGGACCCAATAAAGCTGAAGCATTCTTGAAATCAATAGCGGTTGAGCAAGCTGTTACTACACATGTGAAATTGATTATTCAAAACATGTCGTTCAAGAACAGCTTTGACCAAAACGGATTTACTTCTAAAGAAATGCAAATTGTACAAGATGCCGACCGTCTTGATGCCATTGGCGCCATTGGCATTGCTAGGGCCTTTACTTATGGGGGATTTAAAAATAGGGTACTATATGATCCAGCGATACCACCCGTACAAAATCATTCAAAAGAGAGCTATAAAAACACCACCGCACCCACCATTAATCATTTCTACGAAAAGCTATTGCTTTTAAAGGATATGATGAATACAGAAACAGGTAAGACTATCGCAGTAGAAAGACATCATTTTATGTTAAGCTATTTGGATCAGTTTTATGGGGAATGGGAAGGAAAGAGATAGGTTTGCCCCGGCAATAAGCTTAATCTTTCTCATTTTAGTCTCTTAATATTGGCAAAAATCGTTTGCACTTCTATATAGGGGTTAGCTGGTTAAATAATATGATTCATAATTACCCATTTAAAACTATAAATTTTGAAAGTGTTGAGGTGATATAAGTCATTAAACGTTTAAATTATCCGTGGACAATACATAAAATATAGCTTCAAGCTATATTTTATTTTACTAATATTTTTAGTTTTATCACTATTTTTGTTAGTAAATATTTCCCCCTATGTTTGACCGGATAAGACAAAAACTTAGCATCCTAGCTGATGCAGCAAAATACGATGTTTCCTGCTCTTCGAGTGGCAGCGATCGCAAGAATGACAATAAAGGTCTTGGAAATGGACATACCTCAGGCATTTGCCATACCTACACAGAAGATGGCAGATGCGTTTCATTGCTAAAAATTTTACTTACCAATCATTGCATTTTTGATTGTGCGTATTGCGTATCACGAAAAAGCAACGACATACAGCGTGCTGCTTTTACCATACAAGAGGTGGTAGACTTAACCATGAATTTCTATCGAAGAAATTATATTGAGGGCTTGTTTTTGAGTTCAGGGATCTTTAAGAACGCAGATTTTACCATGGAACGCTTACTCAGCGTGGTTAAAAAACTACGGCTTGAAGAAAAGTACAATGGATACATCCATTTAAAAACAATTCCAGGAGCAAGTGAAGAGCTCATTCACGAAGCCGGCTTATATGCCGATAGAATGAGCATTAACCTCGAAATGCCTACGGAAAGCGGATTAAAATTATTAGCTCCTGAGAAAAGTCACCAAGATGTGATCAAACCGCTTGATTTTGTAAACAAACAAATCATTCAATTTAAGGACGAGAAAAAGCTGATCAAGCATATCCCAAAATTTGTGCCTGCCGGACAAAGCACCTAAATGGTCATAGGTGCAACGCCCGAAACCGACAAAGAAATTATGTATACCGCTGATGCGTTTTACAAAAATTTTTCACTGCGTAGAGTCTATTATTCAGGGTATATCCCTATTAGCCATGATAGCAGAATGCCAATGATCGGTACACAACCCCCACTATTGCGTGAAAATAGGCTTTATCAAACGGATTGGTTAATGCGCTTCTATGGGTTTAATATTCGAGAGATCTTAAATGACGAAAATCCACATCTAGATACGGACATTGACCCAAAATTAAGCTGGGCACTGCGAAATCTGCAGCATTTTCCTGTTGATATTAATGTGGCCCCCTATCGCATGATCATGAGAATTCCCGGCATAGGAATTTCTTCTGCCAACAAAATTGTTCAAGCTCGGAAATTCGGAAAACTAAGAATTGATCAACTAAAGAAAATTGGAGTGGCTTGCAATCGTGCTAAGCACTTTATCAAATGCCTAGACTCTCCATTTCAATTAAAAGATTTTCAAGCTCATCAAATTAAAGCATTTATTTTAACTGAAAGTGAAAGCAAATACCTGAAAAATGCGAGCAACCAACTGTTACTTTTTTAACCTAAGCTATAGAAATGGTGTATTTATTTGATGGGTCTCTAGAAGGATTATTTACCAGCGTGTTCGAGTGGTTTGAACGAAAGCCGGGGGCAGTTACCTTAGTGCTAGACGTAAATCACCAGCCAGATGCTTTTACAACAGCGTTAACCATCCATACAGAGCGAGAGAAAGCAGATCGTGTGTTAAAAGGATTACAGAAACGATTAGACCGAAAGTGGCTAAGAAAGTTATATTGTTGCTATTTATCTGAAATCCCTGAAGCTTTTGACCATATATTTCAGTTTTGTTGCTATATTTTTAAAAATCAAGTTGGCGCAGAAAAGAATTATGGAAATCTGCATGTGCTCGCTATTTCGAAATATGCGAAAAGCGTAGAACGGGAAAAGCACCGAATGGAAGCATTTATCCGCTTTAAAGAAACTAAAGACCGGATCTTTTATTGTGGCATTGACCCAGATTTTAATGTATTACCATTAATCTTAAAACATTTTAAGGATAGATATGCCGACCAGCAGTGGATTATTTATGACATTAACAGGAAATACGGATTGTTTTATGATTTGAAAAGTGTAGAAGAAATAACGATTGATTTGAATGATAAGCTAAGAGCCAATACGATGAGTTTAATGGATCCTAAAGAAGAGCTATATGCTGTTTTATGGAAGGATTATTTCCAAAGTACCAATATCGTTTCTAGAAAAAACACTAAACTTCATGTTAAACATGTGCCTAAAAGATATTGGCGCTACTTAACAGAAAAACACCCTTAACATTACCTTAACTTAAAATTCGTAAATTAGCTTTATGAAGCTAAGCGTACTTGTTTTAATAACTGCACTTGCCGTAGGTCTCTCTATCGGTTTAGTCAATTTTCACTTTCAAGGAAGTTGGTATTATTTATTAATTTCTTTTGGAGTTTCATTCGTTACCAGTTTTTTAGTGTTTTACTATCTACTGGAGAAATATATCTATACTAAGATTAAACTCATTTATAAGCTAATCCATAACCTTAAACTAGGTAAAGACTTAAAAGAGGCTTTAGGAGAATATAAAAGCTCCGACCCTATTGGTGATGTAGAGCAAGAAGTAAAAGAATGGGCTGGCGCTAAAAAGAGAGAAATTGATCTATTAAAGAAACAAGAGCAGTTTAGGCGAGAATTTCTGTCCAACGTTTCTCACGAGTTTAAAACTCCCCTTTTTGCCATTCAAGGTTATATAGAAACGCTGCAAGACTGTATAACAGACGATCCTGAAATGGCTGTAAAATTCTTACAAAAAGCACAAAATAATGTAGAACGCTTAAGTTATTTAATTAACGATTTAGATTCCATCTCCAAATTAGAAACGGGAGAAATACCTATCAATTATGAAAAATTTGACTTTGTACCCTTAGCTAAAGAAGTAATGGATGGGCTGGAAGATAGCGCCACAGTTCATCACATCAACTTATCATTTAAAGAAAAATACACCACTCCTACCGTTGTAAATGCCGATAGAGAAAAGGTTAGGCAGATTCTAATCAATCTAATTCAAAACTCTATTAAATATGGAAAAGATAATGGATCAACAGCCGTTAAAATTTTCGAACTACATGATCAATTTTTGATTGAAGTAACCGATGATGGCATTGGGATAGAAGAAAAACATCTCACTCGCTTATTTGAAAGATTTTATAGGATCGATTCCCATCGGTCTCGCAAAGAGGGAGGCACGGGCTTAGGACTAGCGATCGTAAAACATATCCTCGAAGCTCATGAACAAACAATATCTGTACGTAGCACGCCAAATATTGGAACTACATTTGCGTTTACGCTCGCGAAAGGGTAAGAGTTAAAGAAGCCTTAAACTTCTTTAGATTTATTAACATTAACTTAACATTGACTTTGTAGCTTTGCAAATATTATTAGATTAACATGAACAGTATATTTAGCTTCTTTACACCTAAAGATAAAAAATTCCAACCCTTGTTTGAACAAGCAGGTAGCAATGTATTAAAAATTGCTGAAGCCTTATTAGTGGTAGTTACTACCAGTGATATGGAGAAAAGGAAGGAAGCAATTAAGGAAGTTGAACGTTTAGAACACGTTGGTGATGATATTACACACACAATTTTTATTGAATTAAGTAAGAACTTCATTACGCCATTTGACCGTGAGGACATCCACACATTGGCAAGTGCAATTGATGATATCGCAGATTATATCCACGCGTCTGCTGGCAATATTGAGTTATATCAAGTGACTAACATTGGCGATGCCATGATCAAATTAGCTGAGCTTTTAGTAGAAATGTGCGGTGACTTAGAAAAAGCAATCAAAGAATTAAGAAGCTTTAAAAATATCCGCGTAATTGCAGATGCTTGTGTTAGAATAAACAGTGCAGAAAATCAGGCAGATTACGTTTGTAATTTAGCGATTGCGCGTTTATTTGAATTCGAAACGAATGCGATTGAATTGATTAAACAAAAAGAAGTTTTACAAACGTTAGAAATTGCAACAGATAAATGTGAAGATGCAGCTAACGTATTGGAGTCGATTTTGGTTAAAAACGCTTAAGCTATCACATATGACTTTAACCCTCCTTTTTGTAATTATTGGCTTAGCCCTCGTTTTTGACTATATCAATGGTTTTCATGATGCAGCAAATGCGATTGCTACCATCGTTGCTACCAAAGTTTTAACACCATTTCAAGCGGTAGTTTGGGCTGCATTTTTTAATTTCTTAGCCTATTGGGTATTCGGTTTCGGTGTGGCCGATACGGTTGCCAAAACGGCTCACACGATGGATATTAACCTTGTGGTAATTCTTGCGGGGGTAATCGCCGCTATTATCTGGAATTTATTTACCTGGTGGTTCGGTATTCCTTCGAGCTCATCGCACACTTTAATTGGCGGTTTTGCAGGTGCAGCAATTGCCCATGCCGGCATCAATGTAGTAAACTGGTACAAAGAAGGTAAAGTTGGTGAAATGCCAACAGGTGTTTTAGTTATTATTGGCTTCATTGTATTAGCCCCACTTATCGGTGCAATCGTATCCTACTTTATTTCAATTTGGCTATTACATTCATCAAAAAAAAGTATTTGGCCTAAAGTTTTTACCACAACATTAATTATTGCAACCATTTGGTTTGTAAAAGATCAAATGCTTTTCTATAATGAAATCAAAGACCCTCGATTCGAATCTCATTTCTTAAGTGTGATTTTAGAATCACATAATATTAAATGGCTTTTGGTAGCTTTTATCATTCTGTCGATAAGCTTCTTTTGTTTAATTTTTAGTAGTTTAAATCAGACTCAATCTACTGCTTGGCTACGAAAAATGCAGTTATTATCATCAGCCTCATTTAGCTTAGGCCATGGAGGTAACGATTCGCAAAAAGTAATGGGAATTATCGCTGCAGCGGTAGTAGTTTATATCCATACCAGCGGAGTACCAATGGATAGTTTACCTACTTGGTTACACGTGTCTTTACCTTCCAAAGGACCTAATGGCGAAGATTTAGCAGGGTATATGCCAGGCTGGATTCCACTAGCTTGTTACAGCGCTATTGCAGCGGGAACTTTAAGTGGTGGATGGAAAATTGTAAAAACCATGGGCTCAAAAATTACCAAAGTAACACCTTTTGAAGGCGTAACTGCCGAAACAGCTGGTGCTTTAACATTATATTTTACTGAGCACTTGAAAATCCCTGTAAGTACTACACATACCATTACCGGATCAATTATTGGTTCTGGATTAACCAAGGGTGTATCGGCGGTAAAATGGGGAGTAACCATTAAACTGATTTGGGCCTGGGTATTAACCATCCCAATTTCAGCGCTTTTAGCAGCAATTATTTATTATATTCTGAATTTCTTTTTAGGATAGCAATATACGCTCTTTTAAACTCCCTTCATGTCATCAGCTACTTGCTGATCATTTGCATCATCACTTTTTGCCAAATGATCGATAATACTAGCTCGATTTGCTGATGGATGATTCTGGCTAAGTTTGAAAACACTTTGAATATTGTTGACTAGGACTTCGAAGCCGCTAATAGCTTTAAGGTTCTTTTCAATGTATTCTTCACTCATGTGATGAAAAGCAGCTTTGCTTGTCGTAGGGTCTTCATAACGATTGGTAAGCTCCCTAATCACCTCCCTCGTTTCTTGATCATTCAATAGTTTGATAGTGCCCTTAACCTGTACCGAACTGTAATTCCAAGTTGATGCAACCGCAGGATCCTGGTACACTGAAGCGCTTATATAAGCATGTGCCCCAGTAAATAGCGCTAACACATTTTCATTTGCGGCATAAGCCTGATGATGATCAGTCTTTTTCATCACATGACCAATTAGGTAAATTTCGCTATCACGCTGTTCAATTTTTACAGGAATTTGCGTAGCTACAGGGTAGTTACCGTCATAGCCAATCAGCGTAATAAACGAATGCGCGTGCATAAAAGCCAGTACCTTTTCGGTATCCTTTTCTTCGAATTGTGGGTTCCTATACATTAAAATTGGATGTTTACGACGGTAGCTATAGATGTGTTAGCATTTTTCTGTGTTGGGAGCCATTTAGGTCCTTCTTTTATTAACCGAATTGCTTCAGCTTCTGCTTCCTTCGCTTGATTTAGAGCTATATTAAAAGTTTTAAATACCCTAACTTCAAATGGGATGCCTTCCTCAGCGAACTTAAAATATACTGCCACGAAGCCACCAGTTGGCTTACTATCCTTTAGTAATTTATTGTTCGCTGTTAAATAAGCTTGGAATTTATCCCAACCACCTACCGGCTCGACGCTACTTGTTATTTTAGCAGTTGAGGCAGCGGCTACTCGTCTTTGCCGCGCTTCTTGCGCTGTTGGAATTACGACTACTTCGCTTAAAGTATTTTGATCCGCTTTTAACTCGATTGATAAATTCTTATCTGTCTTGGCTTCTACCTCTTTAGCCACAAAGCCAATCGCCGTAACGCTAAGCTTTGGATTCTTAAGTAAACTGTCTAGCGTTAAAATAAACTGGCCTTTAACGTCGGTTACAGTTCCTTGGGCACCCTCTTTTAGGCTAATATAAGCGCCTGGAAGTGGTAATTTATCATCTCCAAATACAATTCCTCTAACAGCATTTCTATTGCCTTGAATTCGTATTCCAGAAACCTTACCTGCCAAAGCGGTAGTAACTTGGCTATCATCTACTACTTTTCTATCTGAAATTGCCGGAGAGCGATAAGCAGAAACTTCATTTCTTTTTTCTAGTATAGGCGTGTTAACAGGATCTGCCATCACTGCTGAAATAGGCGGACTTATTGGCTTTTTTACTGCTCTCTTGGTGTTTCCAGCATAGACATTTTCCTTAGCTTCAACAACCGCTTTTTCCATTTGGGGGTTAGACTTAGCTGGAGCAATCGCTACTTCCACCTTTTTAGGCGCATTGGCAGCCAACTGTTCCCGGCTATCTTTTTCTCGCATCCAGAATAAAAGGCTTACCGTCACAAATAAAACCGCGGCAGCTGCAGCAATACTCAATCGCTGAGAAGTAATCTGCCAGCGCTTTTGTTCAACAGGCTTTCGAACAATCCGGTCTTGTAACTGCTTTTGCAGTAAAGATAGCGACTGTACGCGCTTGGGCGATTGACTCAAGCCTGCTAATGCTTCAGCAACAAAAGGATCTTCTAATGAAAGTCGCTCAACACGATGCATGGCTTTAGCATCAAGTTTACCGTCAAGATAATCCTCTAGTACATCTATATCTAACCAATCGTTATTGTTCACTGTTTTTTTCTATGCAAATTTTCAAATTCCGCTTTCCATTTTGGATATAACTTTTTACTTTCAATAAGTCATATCCGGTTATATCAGCAACTTCTTTATAGCATTTTTCTTGTAAATAAAACAAGTCCACGCTCTTCCGTTGCTCTTCTGGTAAGGTTTCCATACACTTTTCCATCACAGTTAACTGTGTCTCTTTTGCATCTTCGATATCAAGATGCACAAAATCATCATTTTCCACAAAATTATCTTCTAAAGAAACCGTAGGATTCTTAGCAGACTTCCGCAGCGCCATTAAGCAATGGTTGCGCGATAATACATGTAGCCAACTTTTAAAGTTCTGAACCTGATGTACCTTAAGCTTAACAACCAATTCTTCAAAGATTTGCATTACAGCATCCTTGCTCTGTTCTTCATCTTTAAAATAATTGAAACATACACCAAACACAAGGTGCATGTACCGATTATAAAGCGCACCCAAAACCTCCAAATCGCCACTACGTTGATAGTCGGCAATAAGTGCAAGGTCGTCTTGCGTGTTAGTTTTAGCTGTGTTCTTTATAAATTTCAAAAGGGTCTTTTCGAATTATTTGCTCAAGTATAAAAAATATTTCTCGATAAGGGTATGGAAATCTGATAAACCTTACATCACTATTAAAAATCAAGCATTCATTTATTCAACCTTAACTCTAATGCCATGAAAAAATTATTGATACCTATTTTATTCTTATTTGTGCTAGTAAGTTTTAAAGAAATCACGCTCCGTACCTTAAGGGGACAAGTTGTGAGCAGCGACGATGGACTGGCTATTCCAGGTGCAACCATCAAAAGTTACCCAAGCAAAAAAGTAACTTCCACTGGCAAGGATGGAAAATTTAGCCTAGAGCTATCAGAAACAGATACACAAATAACTGTCTCTTACTTAGGGTTTGTAAGCCAAACAATAAAATTAGGCAAGCAAAATCAACTCAAGATAACGCTTAAAACCGATCAAACCTCACTGAATGAGCTGGTAGTTACAGGTTATGATAAGCGCTTAATGCTCTCTCCTACTACCCAAATAATGCATACTAAACAAGAAAGTAAAAGTCATCTATTAGCAGGTAAAGTTGCTGGTATTCATAGTTTTATGCCAACAACTGAAAGCTACGCTGGCGTTAGTGAAAACGTTTTCCATAAAGTAAGCAAAAATCCATTGTCTACTTTTTCAATTGATGTTGATGCAGCATCTTACAGCAATGTGCGAAGATTTATCAATAATGGAAATCTACCTCCAAAAGACGCGGTTAGGATCGAAGAAATGATCAATTATTTTGATTACGATTATGCACAGCCAAGCGGCAATGACCCAGTTAACATAACAACTGAACTGGCACCTGCGCCATGGAATAATCAACATCGACTGGTGAAAATTGGTTTAAAAGCAAAAGCAATCAATACCGATAATTTACCGGCATCTAATTTAGTGTTCTTAATAGATGTATCAGGTTCAATGAATACGCCCAATAAATTACCCTTATTGGTATCGTCATTTAAACTATTAACAGATCAACTAAGAGCAAAAGATAAAGTTGCAATAGTAGTTTACGCTGGGACTTCGGGACTTGTTTTACCTTCAACAGCAGGCGATGCCAAAGTAACGATTAAAGAAGCCTTGAATAAATTAGCAGCAGGTGGATCAACTGCAGGCGGGGCGGGAATACAATTAGCTTATAAAGTAGCTGCCGAAAACTTTATCAAAGGAGGCAACAATAGAATTATTTTAGCAACGGATGGAGACTTTAATGTAGGCGCGAATAGCGACAATGATATGCAGCGTTTAATAGAAGAGAAACGAAAAAGCGGCATATTCTTGACTGTTCTAGGCTATGGAATGGGCAACTATAAAGACAGCAAAATGGAAATTTTAGCTAACAAAGGGAATGGAAATTATGCATATATCGACAACATAAACGAAGCTCGAAAAGTTTTGGTAAATGAGTTTGGAGGAACCCTATTTACGGTTGCTAAAGATGTTAAGTTGCAAATTGAATTTAACCCTTCAAAAGTGCAGGCTTATCGATTAATCGGCTACGAGAACAGAATGCTCAATGACGAGGACTTTAACAACGATTTAAAAGATGCCGGAGAAATGGGCGCTGGACATACAGTAACTGCCTTATACGAAATTATCCCCGTTGGGATAAAAAGCAACTTCGCAGGACTTGTGGATGATTTAAAGTATCAACCCGTTCCTAAAACAAAGCCGTCTTATCAAGGAAATGAAATGCTAACGATTAAATTGCGCTATAAAAAGCCAGCCGAAAATGTGAGCAAAAGCATGGAGAAAATTGTGATTGATAATGTGCAGACCAAAACGAGTGATAACTTTCGATTTGCTGCTGCGGTAGCAGAATTTGGAATGTTGCTGAGAGGGTCAGATTTTAAACAAAATAGTAGCTACGCTCAAGTAATTGAATTAGCAAGTGGCGCTTTAGGGGGCGACAAAGAAGGCTATCGTTCGGAATTTTTGAAATTAGCAAAATCAACCCAGTTAATGGCAGGAGATTTGCTTAACATTGCAAAAGAGAAGTAAGATTATGAAAAAGATTAGTGTTTATCTGTTAGCTATTGCCCTCATCTCATTTACTGGCTGCGATGTGCAGAGCCAAAACAAAATAGGGAGTATTTTAAAGCAAATTCCAACGAATGGCAACCCAACAGTTTTAGAGATCAGTGCTGGCCTTAAACAGGCTCTAGAAATTGGCACTTCGCAAGGTGCTGACCAGCTTTCGGCCAAGGATGGATTTCTGGGCAATTTAGCTGTGAAGATTTTATTTCCACCAGAGGCACAGAAAGTTGAGAAAACATTAAGAAGCCTAGGTTTAAATTCACTTGCCGACAATGTTATCTTAAGTATAAACCGTGCCGCAGAAGATGCTGCAAAGGAAGCTAAGCCCATATTTATTTCGGCCATTAAGCAAATGACCATTACGGATGCAACCAATATTTTGTTGGGCAACAAAGATGCAGCGACAAGCTATTTTAAAAGAGTGACCACAGCACAACTATTGCAAAAATTTGAGCCCGTAATTACCGCAAGTTTAAATAAAGTTGGTGCAACTAAATATTGGGGAGATGCGGCTACTGCTTACAACAAAATCCCTTTGGTGAAACCAGTTAACACCAACCTATCTAATTATGTTGCTCAAAAAGCAATTGACGGCATGTTTTATCAAGTAGCTCAAGAGGAATTAAAAATTAGAGAAAACATTGGCGCCAGATCTACCACCTTATTACAAAAAGTGTTCGGTTATGCCGACACGAAAAGGTAACAGCATAAGACAAAGTATAAAACAGTTTATGCCGAACGCATTAAAAATGGGCATGTAGTGGATTTTGTAATGGCCGATCAGGCTCCTCCTCTGCCAGAGGCAGTTGAAGATGACGGAATTGAATGGGAAACCTTAGATTCTTAAAGTGAATTAATAAAAACACTAACCTCCTACCCTGCATTTGCTTTTCGCCTTAATTTAAGGTACTTTTATACAGTATTTTACAACAATCAATAACATTGGATTTTAAAGATTTTAATTTTAACCCCGAACTTTTAGAGGGTTTACTGGCAATGGGTTTTAAGAACGCCACGCCGATACAACAACAAGCTATTCCGCTTATTTCAGCAAAAAAAGACCTTATTGCTTGTGCACAGACTGGAACGGGTAAAACTGGTGCCTTTTTGCTGCCAATCATGAATATGCTTACTAAAAATAACGATAGGCATAATACCGTGCTCATCCTGACGCCTACCAGAGAACTTGCCCAGCAAATCGATATGCAGGTGGAGGCGCTTTCTTACTTTACTAACATTAGCTCACTAACCGTATTTGGCGGTGGCGACGGTATTGCGTATGAACAACAAAAACGTTCAATGCGCGAAGGTGTGGACATTATTATTGCTACACCAGGCAGACTAATTGCACACCTTTCGTCGGGTCTGTTAAAAATGGATCAATTAGAGTATTTGGTATTAGACGAGGCCGATCGTATGCTCGATATGGGTTTTTACGACGACATTATGAAGATTGTGGGTTACTTACCAAAGAACCGACAAACTGTAATGTTTTCTGCAACTATGCCTCCAAAAATTAGAACTCTGGCGGCTAAGCTGTTAAATGAGCCTGAATCTATCAGTTTGGCTATTTCGAAGCCTGCAGAAGGGATTAACCAGCAGGTTTATCTTGTGCACGACGAGCAAAAAGTACCTTTGTTAACCGAAATCTTAAAATCTTCTACTTATAAACGCATCATCGTTTTTGCTGGCAGAAAAGAAAAGGTTAAGGAATTAGGAAAAGTATTTAAAAAATTAGGCTTAAAGGCTGCGGCATTTCATAGTGATTTAGAGCAAAAAGAACGCGAAGCGATTATGCTGGATTTTAAAAATAGCAAATTGAATGTGATCATTGGAACAGACGTTTTGAGTAGAGGTATAGATGTAACTGGAATTGATTTGGTGATTAATTTTGATGCTCCTCATGACCCTGAAGACTATATTCACCGCATTGGCAGAACTGCCAGAGCTGAAACTACTGGTACGGCAATCACTTTGGTAAACAATAAGGACAAGCGCAAATTAGCTAATATTGAAAAGTTAATTGAACGCCAAATTGATCGAATGCCGTTACCCGAACATTTAGGGGAAGCTCCTTCAGCAGATGCTGCCCCAGAACGTAAGCCATACCCTAAAAAGAAGAAGTTCTTTAAGAAAAAGCCGAAGGCGGCTAGTTAGTAGTCGATACTCACATCTTGATACTCCTAAAAGTGATAACTTAAGTTTTAATTTCCCCAAGAAATTGTTACTTTTAGTAAATGCAAAACCTACCGCCATTAGCCGAACGGATGCGTCCTCAAAATTTGGACGAATATGTTGGTCAGAAGCATTTGGTGGGCAAGGATGCAGTTTTGCGCAAAGCCATTGAAAGTGGCCAGTTACCCTCCATGATTTTTTGGGGGCCACCAGGCGTGGGAAAAACTACCTTAGCCTATATCATTTCTCAAAGTTTAGATCGTCCTTTTTTTAACCTAAGTGCCATCAATTCGGGCGTTAAAGATATTAGGGAAGTGATCGATAAAGCAGCAGCTTTAAAAGATAGCTTTTTAGGTCTGCCAATTTTATTTATTGATGAGATCCATCGCTTTAGCAAATCACAACAAGATAGTTTACTAGGTGCAGTAGAGCGGGGTTTAGTTACCTTGATTGGCGCCACAACTGAAAATCCTTCTTTTGAAGTAATCTCAGCTTTATTGTCTCGATGTCAGGTTTACATTTTACAAGCGCTTGATGAAGGTGAACTAGCAGGTCTTTTGCAAACTGCAATCGAAAAAGACCTTGTTTTAAAGGAAAAGAAAATCAAGATTAAGGAGCATGAGGCATTAATTCGTCTATCGGGCGGTGATGCGAGAAAGTTACTTAATGTACTCGAAATTGCAATTAATGGCATTGGTGGCAATCAGATTACTTTAACAAACGAAAATGTGCTTAACCATGCACAGCAAAATCTTGCTTTATATGATAAAGCTGGCGAACAACATTACGACATTATTTCGGCATTCATTAAATCCATCCGTGGTAGCGATCCAAATGCGGCTGTATATTGGTTGGCCAGAATGATTGAAGGAGGAGAAGACCCCCTATTTATTGCACGAAGGTTATTAATTCTTGCCTCTGAAGATATTGGCAATGCCAACCCGAATGCACTTTTACTTGCAAATAATTGCTTTACTGCCGTAAATGTAATTGGTTTTCCGGAGTCGAGAATCATTTTATCTCAGTGTGTAACTTACTTAGCTTCATCACCTAAGAGCAACGCTTCTTATGAGGCGATAAATAAAGCGCAGGCTTTGGTGAAACAAACTGGTAACTTACCAGTCCCATTACATATTCGAAATGCACCAACAAAGTTGATGAAGAATATAGGCTATGGAAAAGATTACCAATATTCGCACGGTTACGAAGGAAATTTCTCCGCACAAGAGTATTTCCCGGAACAACTGAGCGGAACCAAATTATATGACCCTGGTAAAAATCCAGCAGAAGAAAAATTAAGGGAAAAACTAAGACAGAACTGGAAAGATAAGTACAAGTATTGAGAAAGGTGAGATGTTACAGATGAGATTTGAGTAGCAAGACTAGATGTATAATATAAAAACGTGTAAATAAATGATATCAATTTTCTTAAATCATCAGTGGAAGGACTTTTGGAGGAGCCGAAATAAGGGGGGTAGTATTGCCGCCAATATATTATTAGGCCTCTTTATGCTTTATTTCTTAGTTGCTGCTATTGGAATTGGCTTTGGAATGCCCTTCTTAATTGGAAAAGCCTTTCCCGGAAAGAATGTGAACGAAATCTTCAATGGATTTATCCTGTACTATTTCTTATTTGATCTAGCTATTAGGACACAAATGCAGGAACTCCCGACTTTAAGTATAATTCCTTACTTACATCTAAATATTTCGCGCAAAACAATCGTAAATTTCCTTAATGTTAAGTCGCTCTTTTCATTCTTTAATTTTTTACCATTATTTATATTCCTCCCATTTAGTATTATTAAAATTGGCACTACTTTGGGTGCGCTGGCAGCTTTGGCTTATATAGTCTCTATCTTATCACTTACTGTATTTAACAATTATCTGGTGCTTTATTTAAAGCGTAAATCTATTAATAACATCGCTTATTTTGGCGCTATAATAGGCTTTGTGGCTGTTTTTGGAGCGTTAGATTATTATCAACTTGTATCTATCAGAAATTTTTCAAACCAGATTTTTGTAGCGATAGCTGGCTATCCGTTTTTAGCATTGGCCTTTACATTAGCAGCAGGTTTTATATTTATGTTAAATGCTAAGTATTTAAAAGACAATTTATATACCGAAGAGTTAAGCACAAAAGATGAAAAGAAAGTAAGTACAGATTATGCATTTCTAAACCGTTTTGGTAAAGTTGGAGAACTGGCGGCACTTGAACTTAAATTGATCTTACGCCATAAGCGCTCTCGCGGATCTATTTTAATGGGGCTTGCATTTTTAGTGTATGGATTAATTTTCTATAAAGAACCTATCATCGCGAAGAATGAATTTGGAAAACTGATTTTTGCAGCCGTATTTATGACTGGTATTTCAATCATCTCTTACGGACAATTTATGTTTGCATGGCAAAGCACCCATTTCGATGGTTTATTGGCGAATAAAATCAACTTTAAGGATTTCATTAAAGCCAAATTTTTATTGTTTACCATTAGCTGTACTTTCATCACACTATTGGCAAGCTTTTATGGCTTCATGAGCTACAAATTACTGCTGTTGCATTTAGCAGCTTATTTATATAATATAGGATTTGCTACAGTTATCGTATTATATTTTGCAACGATGAACTATAAAAGACTTGACATCACGAAAAGTGCTAGTTTTAACTGGCAAGGTGTTGGGGCAACCCAATGGATATTAGGTCTACCTTTTATTTTACTTCCCATATTTATTTATTTGCCTTTTGGCCTATTGAATAAGCCTTATTGGGGTTTATTTGCGATAGGTTTATTTGGCTTAATTACGCTATTAATGCGCAATTATTGGATAGATTTATTAGTTAAAAGATTTGAAAAACAACGTTACAAAATAGCCGAAGGCTTTAGAGAATAATATTATGTTAGAAATTAAAGATTTAACCAAAACTTACGGTACCAAAACAGTAGTTAACATTGATCGCCTAAATATTCGAGCCGGTGAAACAATTGGCTTAGTTGGCAACAATGGGGCGGGTAAAACTACGCTTTTCAGAATGTTGTTGGACTTAATTAGGCCAACTAGTGGTGAAATTCTGTCTAAAGATAAAAACGTTGCAAACAACGACCACTGGAAAGAATATACAGCCTCTTATTTAGATGAAGGATTTTTAATAGATTATTTAACGCCTGAAGAATATTTCATTTTTATTGGAAGTTTGCATAACCTAAGTGTAGCTGATGTTAGTGATTACCTTAAACAATACGATGAATTTTTTAATGGCGAGATTTTAAATAGTCGTAAATACATTAGAGATTTCTCTAAAGGAAATCAAAACAAAGTTGGAATTGCCGCTGCTTTAATGCAAAAGCCAGAGCTTTTGGTGCTGGATGAGCCCTTTGCTAATTTAGATCCAACCACGCAAATCAGACTTAAATCACTATTAAAATCTTTGAAGGCCACTGAAAGGTTGACAACGCTGATTTCAAGTCACGATTTAAATCACGTAACCGACGTTTGCGACCGTATCATCCTCTTGGAAAAAGGTTTGGTGATTAAAGATTTCTACACGGATGAAAATACTTTGAAAGAGCTAGAGGCCTATTTTTCAGAATAAGAATTTGTAACATAATTGTAACAATTGTATAGTAAAATGGTCAGTCTAATCCCTAAATCGGGGAGTAGATTGACCATTTTTATATCATTTGATTAATCTTTAACATTCATTTTCTGCCTAGATTACAACTGCTCAATCATTTACCTCATAAAATCCTAATTTCTATAAGATTGGCATCTACTTTGAATATAGGTTATCATATAAACTAAAATTATTAAAGACATGATGACTTCAAAATTCAAAATAGCTACCCTAAGTATCGCTTTATCATTAGGTGCCATGACCTTTCAAGGTTGTGACAGTTTAACTAATACGCAAAAAGGTGCCGGTATTGGCGCTGCAGCAGGTGGTGTAATTGGTGGTATTATTGGTAAAAAAGCTGGTAACACAGCAGTTGGCGCAATTATAGGTGCTGCAGTTGGCGGTACAGCTGGTGGTTTTATCGGTAAAAGAATGGATAAGCAAGCTGCTGAAATCCAAAATGCAATTCCTAATGCTGAGGTAATTAGAGAAGGTGAAGGTATTATCGTAAAATTTGATAGTGGTATTTTATTCGATTTCGACAAGTTTGCATTGAAAGATGCTGCTAAACAAAATATCCAATCATTAGCAAGTTCATTAAACCAGTATCCTGGTACAGACATTAAAGTAATTGGTCACACAGATAGCCGTGGTACTGAAGAGTATAACATGGGTTTATCTGAAAGAAGAGCTGCTGCTGTAAAAGCTTACGCAGTTTCACAAGGTGTACCTAGCTCACGTTTAATTACAATGGGTAAAGGATTTGCTGAGCCAATCGGAGACAATGCAACAGATGCAGGTAGAGCTGAGAACAGAAGAGTAGAGATTGTAATCGTTGCAAATGATCAATTGAAAAAAGAAGCTGCTTCTCAAGGAAAATAAGCCCAAGAATTTATATTATCTACTTATAAACGTAAAGCCCTGTTGCAATGATTTGCAGCAGGGTTTTTGCGTTAGTAAGGGTATTCATCTCAAAAATGCAAATGAATACGGTGTTCAGTTTTCTATTCTTCAGCCGATGCGACAAGCTTTGTGTTCTTTGTGGTGAATATTTAATCGCTTCTAAGAATAAATATCCTCAAAATAAGTTATCGCCAAGCCTTTAAGCAGCAACTCTTGCTCCATAAGTGCATATGATGGAACTGGTTTAATCAGTTTCCAGTGTGGCCAGCCATCTTGATCTAAGCCTTCCAGCTCGTAAAATCCCATTTCACTTAAGAGCCTGCAAGTTGCGATATGCATGAGTTCTTCCTTTTGGCGCTTGCTATACTTGCCAGGCCCTTTTCCCAACTCTTGCACGCCAATTAAAAATAGTATTACTTTTAAATCTGGTATATCGGAATCGAATTCAGTGGCAATCTTGTTTTGTAAAAGTTTCCATTTGGCATGTATTTCTGCTGGCTTCATGCTACAAATATACTTTTATGACAAAGAGTTTAACGCACATATACGTCAAATTTTTAGCTTTGTTAAATGAACACTAAAATCAACACTGGTCTACTTGCTTTCGGAATGTCTGGAAAGGTATTTCATGCTCCATTTGTGGAAGCTCATCATGGTTTTAATTTCCACGCCATCACAGAGCGTAATCATAAGTTAGCACAGGCTGACTATCAGGCAATTATAAGTTATGACACGATAGATGATTTAATTGCTGATGAAACAATAGACTTGGTGATCATCAATACACCAAGCTTTACCCATTATGAATATGCCAAAAAAGCCCTCTTGGCAGGCAAGCATATTTTGGTAGAAAAGCCATTTACGGCAAAATCTGCTCAGGCAAAAGAACTATTCGACTTAGCAAAAAGCGTGGGCAAAAAAGCATTGGTCTATCAGAATAGAAGATATGATAGTGGTTTTAACGCAGTAAAGAAAGTAATAGAAAGTGGTCAATTAGGTAAGTTGGTAGAAGTACATTTTCGCTATGATCGATACAGAAACGAAATAGGTCCAAAATATTTTAAAGAGGAACCTTATGAAGCAAGTGGTCTTTCTTATGATTTGGGCCCGCATTTATTAGATCAAGCAATTGCCTTATTCGGAAAGCCAGAGAAGTTCTATAAAGTACTAGGCAAGCACCGTGAGTATACTAAAGTGGACGATTATTTTGCCATCCATTTAAGCTATCCGAATGATCTAAATGTGTTTTTAACTGCAAGCATGTTGGTCGCCGAAATTAAGGATGCCTTTGTTGTGAATGGAATGATGGGTTCTTTTAATAAAAATCACGCCGACGTGCAAGAAGATCAGTTATTAAAAGGGATGAAACCAACTGACGATGGGTACGGCATTGAAAACCCTGTAGATGCTGGGCGATTAACTTTGGTGACTGAAGATGGAGGTAGAATTACAACGATAACACCATCAGAAAAGGGAGATTACATGGGCATCTTTGAGGCTGTGTATCAAAACATAGTCAACGATGTTCCATATCCAATTACTGAAGAGGATATTTTAGGGCAATTGGAGATTTTAGAAAGTTAGCTTTAGGCGCAACGCCCAGGATTCTGGTTTTACTATAAACACTCCCTAAAAGGGCAATTAGAAACTCTGTGGGCGATTCAATATGGGGTATATGTCCTACGCCGTCAAATTCAATCAATTTTGCTCCTGGAATTTTAGCTGCAGTTTGCCTCCCTAATATTTTATATTGGCCATGTTGCGCTTGCTGGCTTGGGGTTAGTAGGGCCTTTCCAACAATTGTTCTATCTTCTCTACCGATAAAGAGGATGGTTGGCACTTTGAGATTTGCGAACTCATAAACTACTGGTTGTTCATAAATCATCATAAATGTCATAGCCGCTACTTTAGCCCAACGGGGATAATCTGAACTTAAGGTTACCCCGGCGGCTATGCGAACGAGTTCATCATATTCAGGCTTCCAAAGTGTGAAATAAGTTTTATAATAAGCTTTGATGCTTTGAGCGGTCGATTTTAACTCCGTTTGATACTGCTTTTCTGTGCCTACATAAGGTACAAAAGTTTTATAATCTTCCAATCCGATAGGGTTCTCTAACAATAATTTTTCCGTTCTTTCGGGGTGCTGCAGCGCAAAGCGAGTAGCCAACATTCCACCCATGGAATGGCCAAGAATGATTGATTTTTTAATGTTTAAAGAATCCAATAGCAGTTTATTCCACTCGGACATCTGATTGAAACTGTATTGGATAAGTGCTTTGGATGATTTACCAAAACCGATCTGATCTGGAACAATAACCCTAAAGCCTTCATTGCTTAAAGCTTGGATAACATCCGTCCAATAATAACCACCGAAATTCTTCCCATGAAATAGCATCACCGTTCTCCCGTTAGGGGCAGCTGTTGAAGCTACATCCATATAAGCCATTTTTAAATCCTGGCCTTCAGTGGTGATGTTAAAGTAGTTGATGGGGTAAGCATATTTTACGCTTTCTAAGGTAATGGAAAGTGTATCTTGTTTCTGGGCCTTTATAACAAAGCTTAGCAAGGAAAGGGCGAGCAAAAACACGTAAGAAAATCTAGGCATAGCGATGTTATTGTGTTGTATAAACAATAATTACGCCGCTTTGTGTTTAATTAGCCTAGATCGCTGATACTAGCCAGCAAACTGCTAGCACTAAGAGGATTAAAAAAATCATAATTTTGAATTTAAAATTCATCGGATGAACTTCGCAGCTTATCCGATGAAAAAGTAAATATTACTTTTTGAGTATTTGTTTTAAATTAACCACTGGCATTTCTACCAAATTTTGGTCGGCTAAGCTGCCAAAACAATTATTTACAGTTACATTAGCAACTACAACCTTAGCTTTGGGGCTTGCATCGGTATTTAGCATTAAGCTGTTAATCTTATAATCCTTTTGTCCCTCACGGTTATCTTCATCGTTTCCAGTGATGGAAATTGTACTTTTTCCAGTTGAGGTAATTGAAAGGTTATCGTAAGAAGACTTCTGGCTTTCGAAAGCCGTGTTTTTTGCATTAACAGTAAGCGAATTAATCACTTCATTGAAAACAGAAATCATTTCAACATCATTCGCTGAAATGCTAATATGTTTTGCGTCTTTTGCCGACCCGAATTCAATCGTTTTAATATTATCTGCTATCACATTTAAAGAATCTTGCGATACGGTTAAAATTAATCTATCAGCTTTTGCAACGGTTAAATCTTTGATATTTGGTGCATAAACAATAATTGTAGCATACACAGACCTATTCTTCTCTTTCTTTTCTTTAACCTCGATGCTCAATTTGCCGCTTGGATCGACTTTAAAGCTAATCATCTCTTTCATTTGGGTCGGCACTTTTATGCCATACTCACTATCCGCAACCAAACGAATATTGATTAGATAATCTTGCCCGTTTAAAATTTCTAACGAAGAAAATGCATCAAGCCTACTTGCACTCAATTCTGGGTCGGCAGATTTAAACTTGTTATTATCATAAACGACATCGAACTGATCGCCTCTTTCTCCTACTCGGTAATTCACTCTCGATACATAAACCATCCCTAAAACCGGGATTAGAATTAGCAGTGATGCAAAAGCGATTAATATTTTATTACTTTTTTTCATTTTCTTAAGGATTAAAAGTTTCTTTAACAAAAGCGTTATAGCGGGTTTCCAACTCATCAAACCCAATGTTTAACAAATACACGTTTCTAAAAACTACTGGAAGTTCTTCATCCATAAATTGTGTTTTACGATAACTTTTAACGTTGGCTAAAGCTCCATCGGCAACGAAAAAACCTACTCCTCTTTTATTATTAATTATATTTCTATTTTGCAACAAGTCGTAGGTACGCATTACCGTATTGGGATTAACTTCAAGTTCAACAGCTAACTCTCTTACTGACGGCACCTTTTCATCAACTTTCCATTTTCCTAGGAGAATATGTTCACAAACATATTCTGCGATTTGAAGGTATATTGCCTTATTATCTCTGAATTCCATATCTATACCATTTAAAATTAAACCTCTTTTTCCTTTAAACGCACGTAGGTGATCGTCCAAAAAATTAGGGTAAGCACAACTATTAAAAGTGCCCCTAAATATTCTGCCGTTTCTCGTTCGCTAAACATATGCCTCATCTGATTATTAGCTACAGGAATTCTTCCCTCAAACAGCACTTCACCAAGTTTTGCAACGATGGCTGTCCATATTCCTACAAAAATCATAACTACGATCGTTGTTTTGATATAGTGGAATTTTTCGAAATAGATGGATCCCAGCATAAAAATACTCGTGATTAAGAACGGCATAAAGTAAATTGGAAAAAAATGATCTGATTCGCCTTGTCTAAAGAAATACTCCATACTTGCTTGATCATTCTTATACATGCTTTGAAGTTTAGAAATAAAAGCAAGATCCGTTAAATAAAATAAGATTAAAAAACTCGATATACTTAAAACTGAAGCAAAAATCAGTCCGCCCATAAATTTCTCAAATGTTGAGGCGGGTATCATCAAATCGATTATCGCTTTAGACTTTTGGCCTAGGTGTGCAAAATAGCTGCTTGCAATAACGCTAATAAAAATAAACCCAAAAACTAAAAATAAGGGCACTCTAAAATGTAAGAGCTGGCTACGGAAAGGAGATTGTTCATTTAAAACCGACCAAAGGGTTACGCTGTAAAAAGTAATCAGTACTCCTAAAACAACAGCTAAACTAATGAGATAAATCTTCCCAAATTCTAACCATTGTCTCTTCAACAAAAGACCAAAGCGATGTATGCTAAATGTATTGTTCATGTCTCTTAAGATTTAGTTAAAAATTGGTTTTAGTTTGTTTTTCTCGGCCAATACCGCATTGAATAGTAACTCAATATCTAGTTTACTATCTTCTTGATGATAGTTTTGCATTACGGCATTATAACCTGCTAAAGATGGTTCTGAATAAATAACTGTTTCGTCAAGTTGTTTAACTCGTTTAAAACAAAGCTTATTGGTAATTTCTTCAACCGATGCTTTTAATGCGATACTGCTTTCGTCGAGCATAATTACGGTATCTATCAAATTATCCAAATCTCTAACTTGGTGAGTTGAAATAATAATGCAACGATCTTCGGTTAAAACCGAGGCCATAATTTTACGGAACTGTGCTTTAGAAGGGATGTCCAAACCATTTGTAGGCTCATCCATAATTACCAATTTAGCTTGTGTGGCTAGACCAAATGCAATAATCACTTTCTTTTTTTGGCCGTAACTCATATTGATTAATTTCTGCCCTACCGGAATGTCAAATTCAGCTAATAGTGCTGTAAAATAAGAATGATCAAAATCTGGGTAAAAAGCTGCATTCGCTTTTACAAAAGCATCTATTTTTACCGATGGTAAATAGAACTCTTCAGGTATGAAACAAATTTGCTGCAATAAGGAAGGTTGTCTCTTCGCTGGATCGTAACCCATCACGTCCATAGTTCCGCTCTCTGCATAAACTAGTCCCGCAAGGTTTTTTAATAAACTTGATTTTCCAGCGCCATTTTTCCCTAGTAAGCCATAAATATGGCCAGCGCTTAATTGCATGCTCATATTTTTGAATAACAGTTTCTCTTTGCTGTAACCAAAATTTAGGTTGTTAATTTTAATCATGCTGTACTGTATTAGTTAAATAATACACTAAAGTATGGTGATATTTTGGAACTACCAAATTTTTTTGAAAATATTTTTCTACCTCCCGTCATCGGATGACGATTTGCCTATCCCCGCCGTCATCCGATGACGGGAGATTTTTTTTAACATTACCACAAAAAAGCCGCAGACACACCGATTAAAAAAACCTATGTATCTGCGGCTACAAGCAATATGCACCCAGTCTCAAATCTAAATACTCATATCTAACATCTCAATGCTACAACGGCACACTGATTCCGAAGCTTACGTTTCTTCCCTGGTTGTAAATACCAACTGGCTTATATCTACTCAAGTGATTGAAGTAAAGTTTATCGCCTAAGTTTTGGCCTGTAACCCATACATTCACCTTGCCATTTTTAACTTTAAATGAGGTTCCAACTCCAGCATCAATTAAGGTATAGCCATTAGTTTGTGTTTCAAAACTATCGAAACGGCTTTGCTTGAAAACGTTTGTCAGGCCAATTTTAAAGAAACTATCATGCAATCCCTTAAGTGTTGGCTCAAAACGGATCTCGTTATTTAGACTTGCTGCAGGAATAAAAGGCAATGGCAGATCATTTGCGCGATTTGTGCCCTTTACATAAGCAAATGTATTTTCGAAATGGATGGCTTTAATTAAGTGAAAATCTACAGATGCCTCACCCCCCATTAAATCAGCATCGGTTTGTACAAAACGATATACTGGCAAGCTAGTGCTTATGCCCTCTTCATCTGTAAATGGTGTTGTCTCATTGTTAAAATTGCCAGCATAGATGTAATTGTAAATACGATTACTATAAGCGTTTAATCCAAAAGTAACATGTTCGGCAGTATATTCTAAACCAAGATCAAATTGTAAACTAGTTTCTTGTTTTAAATTGCTATTGCCAATTTCATATCTGAAGGTTCCTTCATGCCTTCCATTCGCACCTAATTCTGCAATATTTGGAGCTCTAAACCCCGAGCCAGCATTTGCTCTAAAAACTAGGTTTTTAGCCAACTCGTAAGAGAGACCTACAGAGCCAGAGACATTTGAAAAATTATTCTCGAATGCATTAAATAACTGCTCGTTATCTTGTACTAAATCTTTTCCGCTGATTGTTTTATAATCGTAGCGCAGACCAAAATTAACTGCCCCTTTCGCAAAATTTCGTTTCAAATAACCAAAAACGCCGATGTTATTGCTATTATAATCAGGTATTAAGTATTCATCGCCATTGTTCACATTGGTTTGATACATTCCTTGCAAGCCAATAGTTGGCTCCCATTGACCGTTATTCGCGAAAGAATATTTCACGTCATAGGTATAGGAATTAAGATCAAGGTGTAACCCTGGTGCATCTTCACTTTCTTCAAACTCTTTGCGAATGTTCTTTTGGAAAGCGAAGTTACTTTTCAATTGCCCACCACCTAATAGGATGTTGCTACTTAACACAGCTCTATAGTGATTGATATTTTGGTATGGCAAGGCTAACTTTCTTGTCCGAGCATCACTTTTACTGACCACATTTCCTTCTTCATTCACAAAATTTCCATTTTCATCTGGCCCCTCTTCTACTAATCCGATATTGGTGCCGAACCTCGATAGGTTTAAGTGCGTATATCCCCATGCTTTGTTTAAACCAATCATTCCGCTAGCATTTGTTTCGTTAAAGCCAGCATTTGGAACCGTTTTACCAGCATAACCAAAACCATAAGCATTTTTATAAGAAACTCTACCGCGGTAAACGAGGCCATTGTTGTTGCCCTGTAACATAAGTGAAGAGGCAGTTAAGCCATTATTTGTAGCATAATTGGTGGTAAAATTCCCATTGAAATCTCCTTCTGCAGGCACAAAATCATCGATAATATTGATTACACCGCCTAAAGCATCGGATCCATACAACAAACTTGCGGGCCCTTTTAGGATTTCTATTCGAGCCGCAGAGAATTGATCTACTTCTACGCCATGTTCGTCTCCCCATTGTTGCGCTTCTTCTCTTGCTCCATCGATGATTGTTAGTACGCGATTATAACCAAGCCCTCTAATGGTTGGCTTTGAAATTGCCCCACCAGTTGTGACTTGCGATATACCCGGCACCTTAGAGATTGCATCAATTAAATTTGTACCTCCAGCCTGCGTCAATTTCTCTCGGTTAACGGATACTACCGCTAAACTGTTAGTCTTATTGTTTGAGCTAAACGGTGTTCCGGTAATCACCACCTCGGCACTTTCGACTACCGCCTGTTCGAGCGAAAATTTCAGGTTTTGAGAATCAGCAAGGTCGATTAACTGTGAGATTGTTTTATACCCGAGATAACGTACTTCTATTAAAAATTTGCCTTTGGCAGGAAGATTCTTGATTGTAAAATCTCCACTGGCGTTAGAAATTGTAGTTGCTTTTAGATCAGCAATATAAATGGTTGCCCCACTTAGGGGCTCGTTTGTGGTAGCGTCGATAACTTTTCCTTTAATTTCCGCTAAGTTGCTTGCAAACGAAGGATTGATAAAGTTAACTGATAATAATATCACCAACATGAGGTGTAATTTCTTCATAATTATTTTTTCTTTATAAAACAGAATGAACGGGCATGCCATTGCATTCATAGCTTAAACAATAAGTTATCTACAAGCCTCGAAGCTTGTAAATGATTAAGAAAATAATTGAGAAGGAGGCCCCCTTAAAGAGGTTGCAATTAATGCAACATAGGCATTGGTATAAACGACAGCACCCCTGATTACATTTTCACTTTGCAAATGAACAATGTTGAGGTCTGCTGAAACCGTGTAATTTTTCTCAAAATGAGCTTTACAAATTAGACAAGTTTCTTGTTGTGTTTTAAAGTGAAGTTTATGTGTACAATGTTTTTCAATTGGATCAACTTGCACCTCCGCATGATGGTGCATAGCGCTCCACGGCGTAATTGCAAGCGAGAAAACCCACAGCATTATGCCTGTTAGGATCTGATTGATATGTAAGCGTTTTATTTTCACTTCGTTTGCAAACCTAAGCAAATAACATAAATTTCATACATTTGGCATGTAACATTGCGTTGATATGATTAAACAATTTGCATTAGTTGGCCTAGGAGGTGCTTTGGGAAGCATGTTAAGGTATGCAACATCATTGTTAACGGCTAAGTATTATGCAAATACTTTTCCCCTAGCAACATTCATTACCAATATCTTAGGATGTTTTTTAATTGGCATGTTAATTGGCTATTTCAATAAGAATGGAAACCAAAACCTACAATTACTATTGGTAACTGGATTTTGTGGAGGATACACCACCTTTTCGACTTTTTCGGCTGAGAATATTGCTTTATGGCAAAATCAAAATTACCTAAGCTTATTACTCTATACGTTGGGAAGTGTAGTTATTGGTTGTTTTGCAGTATGGTTAGGGTTAATGACCACCAAGTAACCATATTAAACATATCCAGTATGTTAATCATTTATTGCAAATGGATGATAAATAAAGCGTTAAATTTGAAACTAAGCAATCAAATAATTCGTTTTTAAACAAAAAGAAGATGGCAACTGCAGCGCAAATCAAGAAAGGGTATATTGATTATGTTTTAACACATGATGAAAAACCTAAATCTGTCTATAGTTTTGTTAAAAAGTTAAAGCTTAGTGAAGCTGATTTTTATGCCTATTATGCTTCCTTTGAAAGTATTGAAAAGATGATTTGGTTTGAGCTAACCACCGAAACGATTGAAGAAATTCAGAAGCAAGAAATATGGGAGCAATATTCTTCGAGAGAAAAAATGCTTTCGTTCTTTTATAGCTATGTGGAGTTATTAAAATCTCAGCGCAGTTTTGTTGTTTATAGCTTAAAGAGCCACGGGAAGCGTTTATCTACACCTGATGTATTATCGGGCGCTAAGCCAATTTTTGAGAATTTTGCTGAGCAGATTATCAATGAAGGTTTAGAAAGCGGCGAACTTGCTGACCGAAAATTCTTCAGTAAACGTTATAAAGATGCTTTATGGGTACAGTATGCCTTTATCTTAAACTTTTGGATAAATGATGATAGTGCAGGTTTCGAAAAAACTGATGAGGCTATTGAAAAAGGTATCCAGGTTACTTTCGATTTATTCCAAAGGTCACCAATAGACAACCTTTTTGAATATGGAAAATTTCTTGCTCAAAACGGCAAATTAAAGGAGCAAATGGGGTTCTAAGAAAACGATGAAAGCACAAGAAACGATGCCTACCACTAAGGTAGAGCGCTCTGCTAAATTTGTGAAAACAGGTTTTCAGATCGGCGGAAATTATATTAAACATTATTCAAAAAAAATCTTCAATCCTGATCTTAGTCGAGACGAGTTAAATGAAGACAATGCTGCAGATATTTACAATTCATTAAGTGAATTAAAAGGCTCTGCCTTAAAAATTGCTCAAATGCTAAGCATGGATAAGAATATCTTACCAAAGGCTTACGTTGATCGGTTTACGCAATCACAATACAATGCACCTCCCCTGTCTGGACCGCTTATCGTAAGAACATTTACGAAAAGTTTCGGCAAAACACCAGAGAAAATATTCGACCATTTTAACATTAAATCTACCCATGCTGCTTCGATTGGACAAGTTCATGAAGCTCAATTAAATGGAAAAAAATTGGCTGTTAAAATTCAATACCCTGGTGTTGGAGATAGTATTTCGTCCGATTTAAAATTAGTAAAACCTTTTGCCTTCAGGCTGTTAGGTATGAGTGAGCAGGAGTTGAATATCTATATCAAAGAGGTAGAAGAGCGTTTATTAGAAGAAACTGATTACGAACTAGAGGTTCGTCGGTCGATTGAATTTTCTGAAGCATGTAAAAATTTAAAGGATGTGGTTTTTCCAACGTATTACCCTGAACTTTCGAGTGGTAAGATCATCACGATGGACTGGCTTGAGGGCATGCACTTAAAGGAGTTTTTACAGACTAATCCTAGCCAGACACTCAAGAACAAAATTGGGCAGGCTTTATGGGATTTCTATAACTTCCAACAGCACGAGTTAAGGGCGGTTCACGCTGATCCACATCCAGGGAATTTTTTAATTACCAAAGACGAAAAGCTAGGTGTAATCGATTTTGGATGTATCAAAGAAATGCCTGATGATTTTTACGAGCCTTTCTTCTCTTTAACATCAACGCCTATGTTCGAAGATAAGCTGGCCACGATTGAAGCTTTTCGTCAGTTGAAGATGATTTTGCCAAATGATAATGAGGCTCAAATTGAGTTTTATTACAAATCTTATAAAGAAATGATCGGTCTATTTGCAAAGCCCTATGTGACCAACACGTTTGACTTTAGTGAAGAAGGATTCTTTAACGATCTTTATCAATACGGGGAAAAGGTGACTAAAATGCCGGAATTTAAACAAGCCAGAGGTGTAAAACACTTTATTTACATCAATAGAACAAATTTTGGTCTCTATAATATTTTACATGAGCTTAAAGCAACGGTAAGAACCGATACGTTTAAGCCTCATGTATAATTGAAAATAATAGGAGCTATTTTTTTCCAGTAAACAATTCTACGCTGGATGTTTTTGAAAACGGCTTGCTAAGGAAGTCTGACAGAACTAGATTGAAAAGGTCTGGTTTTTCATACGATCCAAAATGTGTTGCACCTGGCATTACAAAAAAGTTGGCGTTCTCTATGGCATAAAAAATCTTAATAGAATGTTCGAGCCTTATGGCATCCCGGTCGCCAGACATAATTAATACTGGGCATTTGATTTTTTTCAAATCCTTTTCAGTAATATGTGGCTGATAGGCCAACAATGAATAAAGTCTTTTTGTCGTGAAGTCTTTGGTTGTTTTCAAGGTATCCATAACCATTTGATCGATTTCATCAAATATAGCCGATTTACCAGGGAAAATATTGGCCCCAAAAGTAGCAAGTTTGGCAACTTTGCTGGGATTATGTACAGCTAATAATAGCCCCAAAATACCACCATCACTTTGCCCCCATACATAAGCACTATCGATTTTCAAAACTTCCAACAAAGCATTTACATCATTTGCCATTTGCACATAAGTTAACGACTTAGTCGTACTGTCTATAGATTTTCCATGGGCTCTACTGTCAATCGCGATAACTTGAAAGTACTTTTTAAAATATTCAATCCTTTTGCCTTGAGACCGAATAGAACCACCATTTCCATGAAGCAAGATCAATGGCTTTCCTGTCCCATAAACTTCGTAATATAACTTAATGCCATTGATAGTTTTATAGTTACCCGCCTCCCGATTGTCGCCATATTTAATAGCTGGGGCTTGACTAAATACACTTCCAATTGTAAAACAAATTAGTAGCAATGTAAAAATCGAATTCTTCATTTTTGTTGTTCAGATTAATTGGCAACTAATGTACGAATATTTTCGTATACAAATAATATTACCCTAATTAAAATCTAAACATAGTCTCTCTACCGCCAACTTTTCCACCAAAGTTTTGGATGTTATAGGTTAGCGTAACCATACCATATCTGCCTAGGTTATTGGTTCTTTGATCTCTAACCATATTTTCCGTTATATAAATATAGCGTCGGTTATTAGTATCTAAAATATCACTTACACTAGCCTTAAGTTGTAATCTGTCATTTTTCATAAATAATAAAGTTACTGCTGCATTCCAAAAGGCCATTCCTTTATCTTGCCCAACTAAAGTTTGTGTATTATATTGCCAACGATAATTGGTCTCCCAAACTATTTTTTTAGGCCATCTAATTATCAATTCACTATCGCTGTTATGATTATAATAGTTTAGATTTTGAAAGTAGGTGCTTTCATAAAAACTCTTATTAAAGCCAAAACTGTATGTTTCTCCAAATTCGATCTTATCATTAAGGTTTATGCGGCCTCCAATTCTTGGACCACCATTGATAATTTTACTTGTGCTTATGATATCTTTCACCGAAACAACACTTTGGTTATAATTACCCCAATACCCTGCACTTACTGTAAACTGCCTTTTAAGATTGCTTTTAAACTCTTTTGATATGTTTCCATTACTATGAAACTGCCAAAGGCCATCCTGATTAATCGGCGTTGCGATTTGTACGCCTGTATTTTCATCAATTGACCTAGCCATAATTACTCCATCGTTTTGCACACTTCCACCCACGTAAATATTATAGTTTAAAGTACGTTTTGTATCGTATTTGTAAAGGTTTAAATTAACCTGGTGTGTTTTTGATGGACGTAGATTCGGATTTCCATTTTGTACATATAATGGATTGGTATTATTGGACACTGGCTGAATATATCGAACATCGGGCTCTCTAAAAGAAGGCGAATAACTAGCGTTTAAACTTTTATAACGAATGGTAAGTTGAGGAGCAAAAAATGTATAGTGCTGTTCAAAATTTTGATAGTTTGTAAACTTATTTTTTAGATCAATTGTATTAAAAACAAAACCAGGCTGTATGTTAAAATCGTTGTTTATTTTCCATCTAATACTGGCTCTATTATTGGTTTTATATCCGCTTTGCACTACAGTTTCTGTAAAATCTGGCACAGCAATATCGTAAGCTTGGTTATTCGGATTTTTTATGAATGTAGCCAACGCATTTTCATTATCAAGGTAATTGCTATTGGTGGCGATGTTTAGCGTTAAAGCCTTGCTAATTGGCTCGCTATAATTAGCATTTAAATTGATGTTGAGGTTATCAATATTATTATCTCGCAGCTGATCTAGCGAATTGGTGGCGATGGGATTATAAAAGTTGTTGAGTATGAAATTATAATTGTCTGTTAAATTATTTCTCTGCGAAATGTTTGCTGTAATATTTAGGCTCCGTCCAGCTTTCTTAAAGTCTTTCCAGAGATTGGTAGAAATATTATATTCCGTAGTTCTCCCTTTAACATAGGAAGCATTTGTTCCATCGTTTATTAAATCTCTGGTTGTGTTTAAAGTTGTAGTTTGTAAATCCCCTGTATTTCTGATAGGTATAATGGAAATACTAGGCTCGATGGTAACTGTGGTTAAGCTGTCAATTTTAGTTTCTATTCTCGCTCCAAAATTGTGACTATAACTGCGGCTCCTCTGACTGGAAATGGTATTAGTGAATAGCAAGTTAGGTCCTAGAGTTTGTTCTATATCCATGAATTGTTCTAAAAAATTTTTGCTATAACCCATAAAGTATTTGCCATTAATTTTCGTACCACCCTTGGTTAATGTGTTAAAGTTTGCCCCAGCTCCCGTTGATTTTTGAACACCGCCATTCATTGCGCCTCCAAATGATATTCCGTTAAGGCTAAAACCTCCATCACTATTTACAGACATAGAATTAACACCAGTTCTAGACATCCCACCAATTCGCATAATATCACCCATACTAAAACCTGGCTTATTTGCATTATTGCCGTAGCCCAAAACACTTACCTGCGTTGTGTCTTTAAAAAAATTCATAATGCCCCCTACTTCAAATAATTCTTTTGTACCTCCGCCAGCATATAGTTTACCAAAAGCACCACTTTTGATAGCCCTTTTTAGTTTTAAATTGATTACTTGGGGAATATTACCTGCAACAATATCTGGGTCTCGACGCTTGGCTTCAATATCATCGGTAACTTGTATTTTATCGATGATATTTGCAGGTAAGTTTTTAGTAGCAATTTGCTGATCGCCCCCAAAAAACTCCTTACCATCTACCAAGATCTTACTTACCGATTTACCGTTTACCTGAATAGAGCCATCCGAAGCAATCTCAACACCAGGAAGTTTTTTCAATAGGTCTTCCACTACAGCGCTCGGCAAAGTTTTAAACGACTCTGCATTAAATTCAATTGTGTCCTTTCGAACAATGATGGGTGGTCGCTCTGCCATGATTTCTACTTCATTTAAGTTGTTGGTAGCGGCTGACAATAATAGTTTTCCTAGATTTATTTCTGGAGAGGCTGCGCGTAACAGTACTTCTTTACGAAATACCTTATACTGCCAAGCATTGATTACAAGGCGATAATTCACATCCAGCTGAAGGTTAGGAATTTTAAAAACTCCTTTGTCGTCTGATAATTTGTAGGTGCTTAACACACTGTCTCCGACTTTAAAGACAGAGATAGTTGCATAATTCAAAGTGCGTTTTTGATCGACACTATCTAATAAAACACCGGTGATACTTCCTTTTTGTGCAAATGATAGTGAAATTGATAACGTTAATACGAGGGCTAATAGTACTTTCTTCATAAAAGTGGGATACAGTTTGTAAGGTTTAAATTGTTTGGCAAAATGCAAGTGTTCAAATGTACGAATATTTTCGTACATCATAAATAAATCTCTTAACTCATGATTTTTTTGCACGCATCAGCACCAAAATATATAAACGAGACGCACGATCCGATAAAATGTGACAAAGTCCCACAGAAATGTGACGAATTTTATTTTTGCTACAGCAATATTTTATTGCTTACCTCTTTATCAATGGTAATGTAGCCTGGATATTTTACTAGCTCATTGCCAACTTTGATAGATGGCCTAATTTTAATGGTAACGAGGCCTACTTGCGTAGTGCCATTTGAAGTGGCAGATAAAAACTTGCTGATATCGTCCAATGTTTTACCATTGCTTAAAAACTGATAAATGTTAACATTTAGCTGAACAGGGATTTGCGTTTTTTGTCCCGCATTGATTTCAATTGCTTGATCTACTACCCCGTTCGCAATTTCCTGTTTATTAATTAAAATAATATAATCAAAGTTATTAATTGCCGCCATCTTTGCTGAAGGATTTGTTACCTCAACATTTAAGGTTGCCCTTAAAGGAATGTCTTTTCGCAGAAACCCTAATGCCAGCGAAGGAAGATTCGCTAGGTTAATAGTTTGTTGGTCTACTATTTTTTTGATAGCTGTGCCTGCAACAGTTATATTACTTGCACTAACAAGCTTATAGTCGCACTCTTCTAATGCTTTAATTTGTTGTGCTTGTTTATTAATGCCACAACTTGATAGAATGATAGCCAACAGGCTGTATAAAACGATTCTGTTCATAGTATGATAACGTAAGAATTAGGGTAAAGGTATGGAAAACGCTTAACTCTTCGCCTTTGATATTTTTTCTTTATTTTTAGACCAACTAAATAAACATATGAACCTTAGAACATATTTAGCTGCAATTTTTATTTGTTTGCCCATCTTCTTAAATGCTCAAATGCAGCAAATGAATGTGGGAGAAATTACAGCTGGTCTAGAAAAATTAGTTGTAAAAGGGAGTGCGCTTTACATTGCTGCGCATCCAGACGACGAAAACACAAGATTATTAGCCTATTTGGCTAAAGAGATGAAAGTTAGAACAGGCTATCTATCTTTAACCAGAGGAGATGGTGGACAGAATTTAATTGGCAATGAACAGGCAGAGCTTCTGGGCTTAATAAGAACTCAAGAATTATTAGCCGCAAGGCGAGTTGATGGAGCTGAACAATTTTTTACACGTGCAAATGATTTTGGTTTTTCCAAAACAGCTGACGAAAGTTTTAAAATTTGGGGCAAGGAGCAAATATTGGCTGATGTTGTTTGGATAATTAGAAACTTCAAACCAGATGTGATTATTACGCGTTTCCCTGAAGATTCGAGAGCGGGCCACGGTCATCATGCTGGTTCGGCCATTTTAGCTAGAGAGGCCTTTGATGCAGCTGCTGATCCAAAACGTTTTCCTGAACAACTTAAACATGTTAAAGTATGGCAAGCAAAAAGAATAGTTTGGAATACGTTCAATTTTGGAGGAACAAATACAACGGCCCCCGATCAGCTGAAAATAGATGTAGGTTTATTCAATCCAGCTTTAGGGAAAAGTTATGGCGAAATTGCAGCCATCAGTAGAACAAATCATAAAAGTCAGGGGTTTGGATCCAGCTTACAAAGAGGTGAATCATTTGAATATTTTACCCATGTTGCTGGTGAACCTGCAAAAACTGGTCTTTTCGATGGCGTTGATACTAAATTTAGGGAAGATGGGAGCATTAATCTTCAGCAAACATTAACGAAAATAAATGGAATTGGCGCAAATTACGGTGCAGCTCTTCAAGAATTGTTAATGCTTAAAAAGCGCGCGAAAAACAAGGCTTTTAATCATCAACTATTAGATGACTTAATATTAGCTAGTGCCGGTATTTGGTTGGAAGCAAACACCGCAGAAAACATGTATGCATTTGGCGATTCTATCCCTGTTAAAATTCAAGCAATTGTAAGGGCAAAGACAAATTTTCCCTTAAAAGTTTCCTTAATAATTGATGGTAAAAAAACCATTTCGCTTGAAACAAACAAGTTGAATGCTGCCGATTATAAAGTTTTAGCTAAGGAATCTAACTGGACCCAACCTTATTGGCTTCGAGAAAATCATCCTATCGGGCAGTTTCATATCGCTCAGCAAAACCTTGTCGGCAATCCGGAAAATCCAAATCCATTAAGTGTTAAACTTCAACTTGTTGTAAATGAGCAAATATTCGAGCTAAATAGCCCGATTGTTTATAAATCAACGGACCCCATTAAGGGAGAAAAATATCAACCATTGGTAATCGCGCCGAAAGTTACAGCCACGCTAAGTGAAAAAGCTTACATTTTTAATGGCAGTACTCCAAGAACCATTAGTGTACAACTTAAGAGCTTTAGCAATTTAAGCAGCGGCTTTGTTAGTCCACAGCTGCCTGAAGGGTGGAAAAGTAATCCTGAAAGAATCGATTTTACTTTGGCAAAAAAAGGTGATGAACAAACGATTAACTTCGACATCATTCCTAGCGCCGATGCACAGCGTGGCAATTTAACGTTGCAAGTAAATACGAGCGGGACAATCAGCAACAGAGGTTTAAAAATAATTAGTTACGATCATATTCCAAACATTACGATTTTCCCTGAGGCATCGGCTAGTATAGAAAAAATCGATTTAAAAATTGCTGGTAAACGAATTGCCTATATAGATGGGGCAGGTGATTTAGTACCTGATGCGCTTAAACAAATTGGCTACGAGGTTACCCATTTAACTCCAACGCAAATATTAGCTAGCGACTTGGCTATTTATGATGCTATTGTTACGGGAGTCCGTTTATATAATGTTAGCACGGAGGTCAAAAACATCCAACCAAAATTATTGAATTATGTTCAAAGTGGAGGCACTTTGTTAATTCAATACAACGTGAATAATGGCTTAAAGACGCAAAACATAGGACCCTATCCGTTTAAATTAGCAAATAAGAGAGTGACGGAAGAGAATGCAAAGGTTAATTTTTTAAACCCGCAGCACATTGCTTTAAATTATCCGAATAAAATAAGTGAAAAAGATTTCGAAGGTTGGGTTCAGGAACGGGGGCTATATTTTGCAACTGACATCGATTCTAAGTATACGACTATTTTAAGCATGAACGATACGGGAGAAGCTGCATCGGATGGCTCTTTACTTATTGCCGACTACGGAAAAGGTAAATTTGTTTATACTTCGTTAGTTTTTTTCAGGGAACTGCCGGCGGGTGTACCTGGAGCTTACCGTTTATTTGCTAATCTACTGGCGCCTAAACAACCTTAAGATGAAACCTAAACCGACAAAAAATGAGCTACCTCCATTTGTAAAAACTTGGCGGCAATTCTATATTTTATTAGTCATTTGGCTTGTTTTGCTGATTGGTATTTTCTATACATTTACTAAATACTACGAATGAGCAATCTAGATTGGGCTGTTTTAATTACTACCTTGCTGGTTATTGTAGGGTATGGCGTGTATAAGAGTAGAGGATCTCAAAACATGGATTCTTATCTACTAGGCAATCAAAGTATGCCTTGGTACACCGTGTGTCTTTCTGTAATGGCTACACAGGCAAGTGCGATAACTTTTTTATCTGCCCCAGGCTTAGCTTATTCATCGGGGATGAGCTTTGTTCAGTTTTATTTTGGGTTACCACTAGCGATGATTGTACTCTGCATTACTTTTGTGCCCATATTTCATCGACTAAAAGTATATACGGCCTATGAATATTTGGAGCAGCGGTTCGATTTAAATACTCGAGCTTTTACTGCTTTTTTGTTCTTGATTCAGCGAGGATTATCGACCGGAATTACGATTTATGCGCCATCAATCATCCTATCCATTATCCTTGATATAAATACAACCTATACTACCTTGTTTATTGGTAGTTTAGTGGTATTCTACACTGTTTATGGAGGTACAAAAGCAGTTTCGTATACTCAATTATTGCAAATGAGTATCATTTTTTGCGGATTATTCGCTGCTGGAATTTTAGTTGTCCATCTTCTACCTGGCAACGTTGGTTTTGGTAAAGCGGTAGCAATTGCTGGCAAGATGGGTAGGACAAACGCGATTGATTTTAGTTTTGATTGGAATAATCCATATACCGTTTGGAGCGGATTAATTGGCGGCTTTTTCTTACAGCTTTCTTACTTCGGCACAGACCAAAGCCAAGTAGGCCGTTATCTTACAGGTGCTTCTGTTGGGCAGAGTAGACTTGGCCTATTGATGAATGGTTTAGTGAAAATACCTATGCAATTCTTGATCCTATTAATTGGAGTGTTGGTTTTCACATTTTATCAATACAATAAGGCACCGTTATTTTTTAACAGTTACGAACTTAACAAGTTAGAGAAAAGTCCTCATCAAGCGGAGCTGAAAAAGATACAAGCAAATTATGATGCAGTGTTTGAGCTGAAAAAGCAAGAGGTAACCAAGCTAGAACAAGCATTAGAATCGCAAAATCAAAAAGTGATAGATGAGCAGCGCATTGCCGTTAAAAAAGCAGATGAGGATACTAAATTGATTAGGCTTGATTTAACTAAATTGATGTTGAAAAATGATGACAATGCCTCAGTTAACGATAATAACTACATCTTTTTAAGCTTTGTGACCGAATATCTTCCAAAAGGATTAATTGGCTTGTTGATTGCAATTATTTTCCTGGCGTCGATGGGCTCAACAGCAAGTGCGTTAAACTCTTTAGCGTCAACTAGCGTGATTGATATTTATAAGAGGCTAATGAATAAAGGTGCGAGCGACCAGCATTACGTTAAAGCATCACGGTGGGCTACCATTATATGGGGGGTCGTTTGTTTAATAATGGCCCTGTTTACTAGCAAAATTGGCAATTTATTAGAAGCAGTTAACATTTTAGGGTCATTTATATATGGCACAATTTTAGGTGTATTTGTTGTTGCTTTCTACTTTAAAAATGTTGGTGCCAAAGCCGTTTTTGCTGCTGCAATTCTTGCAGAAATCATCGTATGTATTTGTGGATTTATGCAGGTAGTTGCCTATCTATGGTTAAACGTAATCGGTTGTCTATTGGTAGTGATATTATCACTGATTGCACAGCGCTTTATACGCAAAAAAACCGTTCCGGCAAGTGGAACGGTTTTATAATAGTGTCAAGTTTTAAATAAAGACTATTTTTTAGCCTCTGCTAATAGCTGTGTGTTTAAACGAATATATTCATCATTTTTAATTTCAGTTGCAATAGCAATACCAGATTGTGCGGTAGCTTGAGCGCCAACTTTGTCGCCCATTTTCAATTGTACTCTGCCTTTCCATAGTTTTACCCATGGTGCTTTTGGATCAGCTTTTTCAGCTTCGTTCATCCAGCTTAAAGCTGTCTTTAAATCTTTACCATTCTCAAAGTAATATTGTGCAGCTTGAAAATAAGGCTTTTTCTCGCCTTTCATTGCAGCGTCGATGCTAGCCATTACTTTTTCATCTATGGAAGTACTCAAATTAACAGCAATTGCTGTATTTTCCCACATGATCTGTAGTTGTGCAGTGGTTGGTTTTACATTGGCAAATTGTATCGTAAAAGTTTCCATGCTTTCTTTCATTGTCATTGGCTTAACTTTAAAACGAGCAAAATCATCTGCTTCATTGTAAGTATATGCGCCCCATGTTTTTGATGTTTTACTTAAAATAACCGTCCATTCCGTTTTGTTAGGAATTGTAAACAAACCGTACTCTCCAGCCGGAATATTTTTACCTTCGATAGCTACATCGTCGGAAAATTTGATCACAGTTGCAGAATTTGCGCCTGTACGCCAAACTTTATCATAAGGCTCCAATGCGCCGAAGATTTTACGTCCTTTCATGCTTGGACGTGAATAGGTTAAAGTAATTTTTCCAAGTCCAAAATCCTGCACAATAGTTTGTCCGCTACTTGCTTGAGGCATCTTAATACCTTGTGCATAACTTTCGGTTTGTAAACCAAGCACTACAAAAAGTAGTACTACAGATTTCATAATCGTTTTCATATTTTTTATTATTTAGTTTTCTGGATAAAAATAAACATATCTTATTCAATTCTACCATACTACGTTATTCTGTTTGTCATTGTAAAATCAATACTGCATATATGAGCTTTCAGGTTGATTATTGTGCTTATCTTGTAGCAGAATGAAAAAGAAAGTAATTAGCATTTTAGGCTGTGGCTGGTATGGATTGGCGTTGGCGGAGGCACTATTAGCTGAAGGATATGTTGTAAAAGGTTCAACGACCAGTAGGGACAAAATTTTGCAAATGAGGGTTATAGGCATTGACCCTTATCTGATAAATTTAGGAAATAATGAGGGGCAATTCGATCACAACTTTTTTAACTGTGATGTGCTCGTTGTTAGCATTCCACCAAGAAAAAACAATACTGAGGCCGCTGTAGACTTTGTTGGTCAGGTTAAAAATATAGCAGCCATCGCTAGCCATGAAAAGGTTAAGCATGTACTATTTATAAGTTCTACTGGAATTTATCAAGACGGCAATTTTATCGTTGACGAAACTATAGAGCCCGAGCCAAGTAGTGAAACTGGAAAGTCTTTACTAGACGCAGAAACGTTCTTAAAACAACAGCAAAGTTTTACTACTACAATTATTCGTTTCGGTGGCCTAATTGGTCCGAACCGAAATTTAGCTAGGCATTTTGCAGGCAAAGTAAACATTGCCAATGGTCTTTCCCCGATTAACCTCATCCATTTAACTGACTGCATAGGTTTAACTTCAGCCATTCTAGCTCAAAAGAAATTTGGCTATCTCTATCATGGCGTTTGCCCTAGCCACCCCACTCGAGCAGATTTTTACACACAACTATGTATCGAATCAGGTTTTCCTACACCCGAGTTTGTAAATGAATTACAAGATTGGAAGCAGATAGAAAGCATTAACGTGCCAAAGGTTTTAGCGTATGAATGGAAAATCTTGTTTAGCCGCAAGCGATAAGCGTTTTGCGTTCACAGCGCATCGGCATTACTACATTATGCAGTAGCAAGTTTACTTACGTTCCGATATGGATAGTCGTTAAAAATATGTCTTCTGGCAAATCTGCCCGGCGAATCAGCATTCACTAATTTAATGTAGATTGCTCTTGGCACATCAAAATATTCATAACCGCTACCATCAAAAAAATCGATACGTAGAATTTGGTCTTTAAATTGAAAATCTTGGATATTTGATAAAGTAGTTGTTTGTATGTACTCTTCTTTAGCGTGCTCTAGGGTTTCTGGAGCGATACTTACCAAAAAGGTATAAGCTTCAATAATTTCTTTACTCTTTACTTCCGCGGCAAGCTGGCTTTCTGCACTTTCTGAAAATTTATCAGGATGCCAATCTTTCATTAGGCCTCTGTAAATACTCTTAATCTCTTTTAATTCTGTAGCTTTAGTAACGCCTAAAATTTTTCTATAGTCTCCAACTTTTTTCATAATTCTTTTTATATGTTATTGTTTATGAAATAATTGCAAAATTTAAACAGCAAAGCAACAGGGAAACAATTTTGCTGCAAAGGTATGGATTATTAAAGAAAATTACAAGCTTGGCGGAATTATAGAAATAGTGATCTAATGCTACTTCGTAAGGGGCTGTCCTTTAATCCACAAGGCGACATCTTCTATCAGTTTTTCTGAAACATTTGCAGGATTTTGGTATTGTGCTGTTGTACCTTTTTCGGTTTGCACAGTTAACAAATGATTTAATTCAGGATAAAATTTAAGGCTTACATTTTTCTTTTTGTTCAATGCTGCATCCCATAAGTTAAAGTCCTTTTGCGAAACCTGGAAGTCATTTCCACCTTGCACCACCAGCATTCTCTTATTCAGCTTTTTTGCTGTGGCTATTTGATCGTAGTTATTCAAATTAATCCAATAAGAAGCAGGCAAACCAATAATTATTGAATCTGGCTTCATATTACCCAATTGGGTGAGTTTACTTTTTTCTACTGTACTTAAAATTTCGTCCATTTGTTTTTTTCCAGCAGTGGTGGTGTCTTTCGAAAGATCGAAAAAATATTTGTTTTGCTCAATGATAATATCAGTTAGTTTTCTAGCTGGTGCAGCGGCCAATATAATTCCATTTAAATCCGGAGCTAATGTTGCTAATTGCGGAGCTAGCATACCTCCTAAGCTATGACCGAATAGATAAACATTTTTCTGGTCTGCACCTTTAACCGTTTTAGCTAAGGCAACGGCAGCAACAGCATCATCTGTAACTTCTTCTTTTACGGTAAATGCTTTGCTAAACTCATTTGCATATAATAGCGTTCTTTTTACATAGCGAACAGAGCCAATACCTTTTGCCGCAAGGCCAATTGCCATATCCTTAAATGGTTTATTTGCACCTATGGTTTGATCCATATCACTAGGACCAGAACCATGAACTAAAACTACTATGGGAAAGTTGCTTGCATTTTTTGGTATTGTAACTACCGCTGCTAGCTGATGACCTTTCGTCTCCAAATACACCGATTTTTCTTGATACTTAGTTGTGTCAGCATAGCTTGGCAAGGTGTAGGTCGCTAATTTTGGAGGCATGTAAAGTCCTACCAATTTCTCAGCCTTGTTAAATCCAAGGATAAAATTTTGATCCTCGTTCTCGAATTTACCTTCAACAGTTACCGAAAAAAATTCTCCTTGTACCCTACTTGCAATCGCTTCTAATGCTTTTGCTTTCCCAAATTTGGCTTTTATATTTTCCCAAATTTGTTTGAGATTTTCCGGGGAAACTTTAGCTCGCTCGGTTTCATCAAAATACAAATGTGCAGAGTCGTACTTAGCTTCTTCCATATAATAGAAAAAGTTATTGGCTTTGTTAAACAAACTAATTACATTTTGTGAAAATGAGGCTGTGCTTACACAAACAAATAGCGCTAATAAAAAGATTTTCTTCATAACATTAAATCATCCCACAATTAGTGGAACTCAAAGTTAATGATTATTAAGCCCTTTTATTGTTAAAAATTGTGAAATTAAAAGAAGCGGCAAAATTGATGATAAGTCTTAGTGTCTCGCCAGGACTATACGGGTATTAGCCATGAATGCACAATTTATGCATTCGTGGCTTAACCTTATTGATATCTTAAGCTAAAAGTTCAGCATCGATGGTAATATCGGCATTTAACAACTTCGAAATTGGGCAATTAGCTTTTGCGTCTGCGACTAATTCATCAAACTTTTCTTTCGATAAACCTGGAGCTTTCACCTTTACCTCTAAATGAACGTCAGTAATTTCTCCTTTCTCAGGATTGAGGTTAACAATTGCTTTAGTCGTGATCTCTTCCGGTGTAATATTTTCTGCGGAGATATTAAAGCTCAATTTCATAGAAAAACATCCGCTATGCGCCGCGGCAACAAGTTCCTCAGGATTTGTACCAACTCCCTCTTCAAATCGGCTTTTGAACGAATATTGCGTATTGTTTAGTGTTCCACTTTGTGTAGATAAAGTTCCCTTTCCATCTTTTCCTGTACCGTTCCAAACGGCTGTTGCATTTCTTTTCATATATTGAGTTTTTATTTGTTATTATTGTTTTTTAAATGATTATCTGGAATAAATTTAACGCTATTTTTTTAAAAATTATAGTCTATTAAATTAACATTGCATTAAATATATTTGTGTCTTAAAATTAATAGACTTTGACAAAACAAGTTAAACGGTATAAAAACATTCTTGTTATAGAAGACAACCATGCCATTTTGGATGTAATCACTTTAATTCTGCAAAGCGAGGCTTATAAAGTAGCTGGACTAAACAGAAGTGCAGACATGATGCAACATATTGATGCATTTAAACCGGATCTAATGATTTTGGACATCATGTTACCAGATGCAGATGGCCGTGAGTTACTGTCTCAAATCCGCAACAATCAAGCAACTACGAACATTCCGGTCTTAATGATTTCTGCGAAATATACCGCGGAGAACATCCAGCATGGGGATCACAAACCAAATGGATTTTTAGCTAAGCCTTTTGACATAGATGACCTTTTGGATAAAATTGAAGGCATTCTAGCTGGGAAGACGTATAACTAGAGGTGAGATTTGAGATAAGTCGCTTAAAAAAACTAATTTTATGAACAGCAACGAACAACTCATCAATCAATTTTATACCTGCTTTAAAAATAAAGATTTTAAAGGCATGCAAGCTTGTTATGCTGAGAATGCTACCTTCAGCGACGCAGTATTTAAAAGCTTAAATGCCGATCAAGTTAAGGCTATGTGGGAAATGCTGATCACTAAAGGAAAGGATATGCGTTTAGAATATCGGATAATATCATCAGCCGAAAACTTAGTTAATGCGCACTGGGATGCCTTTTACACTTTCTCTGCAACCGGCAAAAAAGTAGTTAATCGAATAGACGCCACTTTTGAAATAGAAAATGGAAAAATTGTTAGGCATACCGATAACTTTAACTTCTTTACTTGGTCAAGGCAAGCTCTAGGTCTTCCGGGTATTCTACTTGGGTGGACAAATTTCCTGAATAATAAAATCTCCACTCAGGCGATGAAGAATTTAGAGCGCTTTATGCAAAAAAGACATTAAGTCAATAATCGGCGGTTAATTCCACTGCCAATATTTTCTCTGTTATGAAAGATAATTTTTCAGTGCAGTCTTCGAAGTACGCTAAATTTAGGCCTACTTATCCAAAGGAATTATATGATTTTTTAATGAGCATAGTTCCTCAAAAACACACTGCTTGGGATTGCGCAACAGGAAACGGGCAGGTAGCAGTTGAGTTAGCTAAATTTTTTGATAAAGTTTATGCAACTGACATTAGCAGCAAGCAGCTAAGCGCAGCGCCTCAGCGACCAAATATTCATTATCAAGTAGGAAGCGCAGAGCATACAAGCTTTGAAAATGAAAAGTTTGACTTAATCACTGTTGGCCAGGCTATACATTGGTTTGAATTTGACAATTTCTTTTTGGAAGTTAAACGTGTGCTTAAACCAGACGGCATATTTGCAGCATTTGGCTATGGCTTAATGAAAATTAGCGAGGAAATTGATGCTTTGGTTTATCAATTATACGAAGACATATTAGGTTCATATTGGGATGTGGAAAGAAAACATATTGAAGATGGATATAACAATATTCCTTTCCCGTTTCAAAAAATTAGCAACCCAACTTTCTCAATCTCAACTTCGTGGGATTTTAACCAATTAATTGGTTACTTAGAAACTTGGTCGTCCTTACAACACTATATCAAAGCCACAGGCAACAACCCAATTGAATTTGTGTTTCATGATTTAGAAAAAGCTTGGGGTGATGAGCAAACAAAAATCATTCATTTCCCAATCATTTTAAAAGTTTTTAGGGCGAATACGGTCGATGGTTTAGGCGCTCCACAATAGCATCAATAGTTAATTGCTGTTGCTCACCACTATGCATATCTTTCAAAGTCAATAAACCCTTTTTCATTTCTTCTTCGCCAATTAATATTACAAAAGGAATATTTTTGGCGTCTGCATAACTCATTTGTTTCTTAAGCTTGGCAGCTGACGGATACAGCTCGGCGGCGATGTTCGTATTTCTTAATTTCTGCAATAATGGTAATGCGTACTGTTCAGCAATTTCATCAAAATTACTAATGAGTACCTGAGTACCTTGCGCAGCAGAAGCTGGGAATAGGTTAAGTTCTTCCAATACATCATAAATACGGTCTGCTCCAAAAGAAATTCCAACACCTGTTAAATCTTTTAACCCAAACATTCCAGTTAAATCGTCATATCTTCCACCGCCACCAATGCTGCCCATTGCCACTTCGTTGGTTTTAACTTCAAATATACATCCAGTGTAGTAATTTAACCCACGAGCAAGGGTGATATCTAGTTCGAGATGCGAGACATGAGAAGTGAGATGTGAGATGTAGTTGAAAACCTCTTCTATCTCTTCGATACCTTTCAAACCTACACTCGAACTTGCAAGTACTGTTTTCAGGCTTTCTAATTTTTCGACATTCGAACCTTTTAACATAATTACCGGCTCAAGTATTTCAATATCTGCAGCTGTAAAGCCTCGTTCAAGCAGCTCTTTCGTAACGCCTTCAAAGCCAACTTTATCGAGTTTGTCAATTGCCACTGTCATATCAACAATTAATTCTGGCTTACCAATAATTTCGGCAATGCCGGATAGGATTTTACGATTATTGATTTTGATGTCAAAATCCTTAAGGCCTAAATTACTAAGTGCTTCGTGATAGATAAGTACAAATTCTGCTTCGTTTAGCAAAGATGACGATCCGACTACATCAGCATCACATTGATAAAACTCCCTGTAACGTCCTTTCTGTGGTCGATCAGCACGCCAAACCGGTTGCACCTGAAAGCGCTTAAATGGGAAAGAGATATCACTTTGATGCATCACAACATAGCGAGCAAAAGGAACTGTTAAATCATATCGAAGTGCCTTCTCTGACACTTTTGAAGTAATTAGTTGTGAATTTCTTGAGGTAAGTAAATCTACATCTACTTTTCCTAAAAAATCACCAGAGTTCAATATTTTAAAAATCAGTTTATCGCCTTCATCGCCATACTTGCCGGTTAAAGTCCCCAAATTCTCCATACTTGGAGTTTGTATTTCGGCATAGCCATATTTTCTAAATACCTTTTTAATTGTATCAAAAATATAATTCCGCTTCACCATTTCCTGTGGTGAAAAATCTCTGGTTCCCTTTGGCAAACTTGGCTTAGTAATCGACATAGGCGCAAAAGTACAAAAAAAGCTGAAAGCTTAAAGGGTAAAGCCTAAAGACAATCTACAGTTTAGTGGCAATAAAGGTGTTAATTTTTAGTCCTTTAGCTTTTTCAAAGGCAGTCTTTTCCCATAACTCAACTGGCGCCAGATCCATTCTATTGGTCCATAATTATATTTGGAAAGCCACCATTTACTAAAATAGACTTGGGTGATATAAATAAAAATAGCTAATAGTAGATAGAACCAAATTGGTTTTGTATTCCAGTAGCCTAATCCAAAGCCAGAAAAAACAAGCAAGCCTATCAGATTTTGAGTCATATAATTGGTAAGGGTCATTTTCCCAAAAATGGCCAAGCTTGCAAATAATGATTTTAACTTATCTGACAGGAATAGCCAACATAAACCACTTCCAATCGTTAACATTGTGGCTAGAATAAGCCAGTAACGCAAGCGGTAATATTTTAGAAAACCCAATCGCAATTTATCGTCTATCATAAAAAACAAGGTCAAGAAAATTGCAATACTGAGGCAAATCCAAAATGCTTTCTTTACCTGTTTTGTTTTACCAGTGAAATCGTTGAAGAAATTAATTTTATACAGGCTAAATCCCCATAAAAAACAAATAAACATTGCTACATGTACAGTATATAAATAAGGTTTACTGATTATTTGTGCAAAATAGGTCCCCTTTAAGCCGAACAAGAGTACATCTAACAAATTATTACTATGGTAAAGTGGAAACTGCTTTTCCATTTGGCTCCAACCAGTATCTTTTAATCCTCCTATATATCCTGCAATTGCTGGAAGCGCAAGGAGCAGAACAATACTTATAATAAAGGTTGTTTTAGCTGAACTGCGATAAAAGAGCAACATTACAAAACCTAGCACTGCATAATCTTTTAAAATATCACCAAAAAACAATGCACTATTAATGAATGCTAATACCAAAAGCCAAAACATACGCCCAGCAAAAAAGCCATAGGGATTATGTCCCTTTTCTTTTACGTTATTCATTAGTACTGCAAAACCATATCCAAATAAAACACTAAGCATAGTCCAAGACTTGGCGGCGAACACAATGCTAACGATATACATAAGTGCACTGGTAACAGTATCTGGTTTAAATGTTTCCCAGTTTCTACCTAAGGTAAAAAAGTCGTAGTAGTTCATGAGTACCACACCAAAAAGCGCCCATCCTCTTAAGATGTCAACAATTATTAAACGTTGGTTAATTTGAATGGGTTGATAGACTTTTTTATCCATGTAGCTAAAAATTAAGAGGTTAGCTAAAGGTAATGTTTTTTGAAAATGAAATCCTCAACTTTTTTTTAAATTCTTTTTTAAAATAAATGCAATTGATTCTAAAGAAATCTACTATCTTCCGCTAACTAAAAGTCTAGTACTTTGCCTATGCTCTCAAATTTTACCAAAAGAATATTTTTATTTAGACTGTCTGCCTTGCTTTTATTAGTACTTTTTGGCATTCAAAATTCTTTTGGGCAACTAACTCCAATCTCTTTATCGCAACGTATTGAAAATGCTACCACCATCTTGGAGGGCAAAGTTATCGGTCAAGCCTGTTATTGGGACGAAGCTAAAAATCATATCTATACTTCCAATCTGATAGAGGTATATAAAATATTCAAAGGTCGGTTATCCGCGACACGCGTTGAGATCATAACACGAGGGGGAATTGTTGGAAATCAAATGGAACGCATAAGCAATACCCTTGAATTAAAATTGGGGGATCTGGGAGTTTTTACAACGATTGGAAATACCGCTAAAATAAAAACAGCAGTGAACCTTGCTAAGCTAAAAGTATATGCAGGGCAACAAGGTTTTATTAAGTATGATATACCCAGTCGCACGGCAAAAGATGTTTTCAATAGCTATCATGACATAGACAAGGAAATCTACGCACAAATTGCTGCACAAACAAAATCCGATATTAAAATTATACAAAAATTACCTGTCAAATAGAATAATAATGATTAAAAACCTTCTAAATAATCGCCTCTCTCTATATTTTTTACTCCTTATATTTGTACTGTCATCCTCTGCATTTGGCCAGGTTTCTAATTTCACACCAAAATCCATTGTAGCGGGTAATGGTAGTATACTAACCATTACTGGGTCTGGTTTTGGGCCAACGAGACCTATAGGTGCGTATGTGGCATTTCCGGGCTCGAAATTAATTAAAGTATTAGAAGCTGACTATGTGAATTGGTCGGATACTGAAATAAAGGTGATAGTTCCTGAGGGTGCTGGCTCAGGGTCTCCCACTTTGTATATCAATGCTTATACTAGCTTTACATTGGGATATTTAACTGTTGCTTCATTAGTTTATCCAGATGCATTTACCCCCACGCATATATCTGCTGGCACAGGGAGTTTATTAACCATATGGGGTTCTGGTTTTGGACCAAATAAAACGGCAAATAATTATGTTGAGTTTCTTGGCGGTGATGCACACCAGTCAAAAGTTAGACCTGAGGCCGACGACTATGTATCATGGTCGGACAGCAAAATCGAAGTAAAAGTCCCGTCTGGAGCAGGAGATGGCCCTTTATATGTCAATATGGATAATGGAACAGTAAGGACAATACATCCATGGCTAATCATAGATTATAATATCCATAAGGAGAATGGACAGGATACCAAATTAGCAAATATGAATGGCGCTGGGGGTTACACTTTTCATTTACATACCAATCTTAATTCGAATAATAAAGCGAAAGCCGCATTTTTAAGTGCTTTTGAAACGTGGAAGTGTGCAACCAATGTAAATTGGTCGATTGGAGAACCTACTAACTCTAGGACGGGAGACAATGTAATTCGAATTTTGGACGATGATGAGATGGATGCTGGAGCGGTAGCTCAAACCACGGTATCTTACATTAATTATGGCAGCACTTGGTATGTTAACAATATCGATATTACATTTAGCAAATTAGCCCATTATTTTAAATTCACTCCTTCTGAACCTGGATTATACGACTTTCAGACAGTTGCGCTACATAGCCTAGGAAAAGCGCTCAATTTGGAGGTTGTTATTAATAATAATGATGTAATGTACTGGGGTCGAAAAGTAAATGGGTCAGAAAAAAGAGCACTTAGCACAAATGATTTAAATGCAGGGAACTACATGGTAAATTTTAGCAAGGTGTCTTCAGGCTATCAATTACCTATGATTCCATTGTCGCCTGGCCGATGCAATCCTGCATACAGTTATATTAATTCTTTTAGTCCAAATAGTGCGCGAGGTGGGGAAGTTGTCACAATAACAGGAACGAATTTTACCAACGCAACAGCTGTTAGTTTTGGCGGTGTAGCTGCAACATCGTTTAGTGTAGTTTCACCGACTACAATAACTGCTGTTGTAGCGCATGGCAGTGACTCAGGAATTGTAAGAGTAGATGGGCCGGGAGGAGCTGCAACGGCCCTTGGATTTACATTTATTAATAAATTGCCTCAGGTATTATCTTACAATTCTTTCATCACTAAAACCTTCGGCGATAACGATTTCGATCCTGGAGTTACTGCTGATACTGGTTTACCTATTGTATATACTAGTAGCAATAGTACGGTTGCGACCATCATTAATAATATAGTTCACATTGTCGGTGCCGGAAGTGCAACAATTACCGCAACCCAGGCAGGCGATGCGACGTATAGTTTAACAAGCGTAAACCTTAATTTGATAGTAAACAAGGCGAGCCAGTATATTACGCTTTCACCTATCCTCGGGAAACTAACAACAGATCCCGACTTTAGTCTTGATGCGACAGCGAGTTCTGGGTTAGTAGTCAGCTATACAAGCTCTAATCCAAGTGTTGCTACCATAAATGGATCACAGGTCCATATTATTAAGGCCGGCACTACAACTATTACTGCTATACAAAATGGAGACACAAATTATGCACCAGCACAGAATGTTGCCATTAATTTAATGATAAGCAATCTGCCTCAAACGCTTACCTTTCCAGAAATTACTGGCAAAAAAGTAGATGATGTAGATTTTGATCCTGGAGCTAGTGTAAATACGGGATTATCTATCACCTATTCCAGCAGCAATACTGCTGTTGCTACAATCGTAAATAACAAAATCCATATTGTTGGAGCAGGTTCGACCATTATTACTGCTTTGCAGGCTGGAAATATCACTTATGCGGCTACAAGCAAGACAAATATTTTATTTGTAACTAAGCTTTCGCAAACAATTACTTTCCCTTTAATTGCGACCAAGACTTTTAACGATGCAGACTTTGATCCAGTTGCGACATCGAGTTCTGGCATGCCGATTACCTATAGCAGCTCCAATACCTCGGTAGCTACAATTGTCGCAGGAAAAGTGCATATCGTTGCGGCGGGTACTGCTTCAATAACGGCAACTCAGCTTGGTAATTCAACTTATGAATCAGTTAGTGTTTCGGCTAATTTAACTGTAAATAAGTTTCAGCAAACAATTACTTTTTCAGAGATTACACTCAAGAACCACAATGATGCAGACTTTGATTTAAATGCGTTTGCGAGTTCTGGTTTGCCAGTAAGTTATAGCAGTTCCAATACCAGCGTAGCCACAATTATAGCAGGAAAAGTACATCTCGTTGCAGCTGGAGCAGCCGTAATTACAGCATCTCAGGCGGGTAATACTAATATTAATTCAGCAACAGCAACTCAAAATTTAGATGTGATATATAATATCCCTGTGAGCAATTTCACTGTTAAATCCACCGATGAAACTTGTAAAGCAAGTAACAACGGTGCAATTAATATTACAGCAACACAAATTTTAAGTTACACAGCTACTGTCACTAAAAATGGGGCAACCAATACTTATCCATTTAATTCTGTGCTAGCGTTGAACAATCTTGAAGCTGGAATTTATACAGTTTGCCTCACTGTAGCTGGGCAACCGAATTACAAACAGTGTTTTGATTTGACAATTAAAGAGCCTAAAGATTTAGCCATTTATTCGAGAATCAAGAATGAAGGTAATACAGTCGTATTAAAATTAGAAGGCAGTGATTTATATCGAATTGAATTAAATGGACAAGTCTTTACCACTAGTAACCAAGAAATTTCTCTTCCATTGATTAAAGGGAATAACCTTGTAAAGGTATCTTCTGATAAATCTTGTCAGGGTATAATTGAAAGAACATTCTTAACCACCAATAATATTTCTCTCTACCCAAATCCAATCAAAAATATCTTGAATATTACTACAGGAAGTATGGAGTCAAATACTGTGAAAGTAGATATTCATGCCCTTGATGGGAGGTTAGTATATAGCAATCAGCATAAAGCTGAGTATGGCAGAGTTGGTATAGATCTTTCGAAACTGAATAAAGGTTTATATGTGCTTACCCTGACTGCAGGAAATGCGAAAACTGTTCATAAGGTGATAAAGGATTAGTCAGCTTAAATTAACAATAAACTATTAAAATTTCAATGTCCTCCTGCTTTTTTAGTTGGTTGCCTTACCTTACGCAACGATTTCTTTTGTATTTTATTTTATACACATAATTTTTTTGGAATTATTTGCTTATTATTGTTGGAATTTAGCGTTAAAACTATACATTATTAAACTATATCAAATGAAATTTGCATCAGCTTTATGGTCAATAAATAAACTTAAATAAGATCATGCAAGCTTCATCACCATTAAAATTAAACCATACCAAATGAAAAAACATCTACTTTTATGTCTATTATGTTTAGTCGTAATAAGCTGTAAGAAACCTAAAAAGATTGACCCGCCTACAAAAGCTACATTATCACTGCCAAGTAATAACGAAGCTTGTACTAGTGGAACCATTGTTTCTCCAACGTTGAGTTCTATCGTCTTCAAATGGACTGCATCGCAGAATGCAGAGTCTTATGAGCTTTCAATAAAAAATCTGGAGACTGGCGTAACTACTACTCAAACTACTACTGCAGTAGAATTACCTGTAACATTAGCTAGAAACACACCATATTCGTGGTCTGTAAAAGCCATGTCTTCAAAAATTAGCACAACTGCGCTAAGTGATACGTGGAAGTTTTATAATGCTGGAGAAGCGGTTACGTCTTACGCACCATTTCCTGCCGATATGGTTACACCTAAAATGGCTCAGCGTATAACCCCTGTTGCGGGTAAAATTTCATTAGATTGGACCGGAAGTGACGTAGATAGTGATATTGCTAATTATGACATTTATTTAGGTACTACAGCTACTCCAACATTGTTAAAGGCCAATCAAGTGGATAGCGCATTACCAGATGTTACTGTAACTGCAGGCACTACCTACTACTGGAAAGTTATAACTAGAGATAGTAAAGGAAACACCTCTGACTCTGGTGTTTTCATATTTTACACTAATTAGTTCACAACAATTCTCTTTTAAAACACGATATCAATTTTAAAGACATGATGTTTAAAAATAACTTAAAAACATATTTACTCAGTATGTTGTGTGCATTAGCTCTTGCTATTCCTCAATTGGTTAATGCCCAAACTGTAAATCAATATATTGTAACCCCATCTTCTTATAATACGACCTTTGCATTCCAAACCACTGATTTTGATTTAGGATCAAATGTTTACGCGTCTTCCGGTTTGCCGTTAACTTATACTTCAAGCGATCCATCGGTAGCGACGATAGTTGGAAATAAAATTCATGCAGTGAGTGTTGGTACATTTGTATTAACGCTTTCTCAAGCCGGTGATGCTACTTACAAACCCGCTCCAGATTTGGTTGTACCCATTACAATTGTGCAGGGCTTTCAAACCATCACATTTCCACAGCTACCAGCGAAGTCTACCGCCGATGCTGATTTTGATCCAGGAGCGACGAGCACTTCAGGTCTACCAATAGTTTATACAAGTAGTACACCAACCGTTGCAACTATCGTTGCTGGAAAAATCCATATTGTGGGCAACGGTTCTGCAACTATTACGGCGTCGCATCCTGGGAATGCGAATTACCGTGCGGCAAATACTGAAAGCAGAACATTTTTTGTGAGCTCAAATACTCAAACTATCACTTTTGCTCCAATTACTAAGGCCTTTAACGACCCTAACTTCACACCGACTGCATCTGCAAGTTCGGGATTACCTATAAGCTATTATACAAGTAGTAATCCAGCTGTTGCAATGGTAATTAATTCAACAACTATTCAAATTACCGGAATCGGTACTTCAACAATTACGGCAACCCAATTGGGGGGACCGACTTATCAAGCAGCAAGCTTGAGTACAACCTTAACTGTTGGCAAGGCAAATCAAACAATTTTTTTTAGCTCAACTGCCGGTAAAAGTTTTGGTTCTGCTGATTATGACCCTTTGGCTGTTGCCAGTTCTGGGTTAGCGGTTTCTTATACAAGTAGCAATCCGGCAGTGGCAACAATTGTTGGCAATAATATTCACCTAACCGGTGTAGGTACTACAACTATTACGGCATCTCAGCCAGGTAATGCAACCTATAATGCTAGCCCTAATGTAACACAAACTTTAATTGTAACTAAAGGCGCACAATCTATTGCATTTCCTGAAATTGCCACTAGATCTGTAGCCGCTCCAGATTTTAATCCTGGTGCTACCGCTAGTTCTGGCTTAGCTGTCACTTATACAAGTAGTAATCCGGCAGTAGCAACAATTGTTGGTAATCAAATCGATGTAGTTGGGTTAGGTACAACAACAATTACTGCTTCACAGGCTGGCGATGGTAATTATGATGCTGCCGCAAACGTAAGTAAATCTTTTACTGTTAGTGGAAGCGCCCAAATTGTAACGTTCCCTCCTATAGCAGCCAAGTCACTTGGCGACGCTGACTTTGCTCCGGGTGCGAGCTCAAACACAGGCCTATTTATAACTTATACCAGCGATAATCCCGCTGTAGCGACAATTGTGGCTAATAAAATTCACCTTACCGGGGCAGGAACAGCACAAATTACTGCAACACAATTAGGTGACGCAACTTATATCAGTGCGAGTGCTACAGCAACTCTAACTGTAAATAAAGCCGCTCAAACAATAACATTTGGCCCTATCCCAGCAAAATTGAGAAGCGATGCTGATTTTGCACCGACAGCAACCGCTTCTTCCGGTTTAGCAATTACTTATGCTAGTAGTAATCCAGCTGTAGCAACGATTGTGGCTAACAAAATTCATATAATGGGTGCTGGAACTGCGGTTATTACGGCTTCACAGGCTGGCAATGTGACGTTTGATCCTGCAGTAGATGTTAATCAAACGTTAACGGTAAACAAAGGTGTACAGGTTATTAACTTCCCAAGTATCCCTCCTAAGACGCTTGCGGACATCGATTTCGATCCAGGAGCCACATCAAATTCTGGTCTTCATACAGTATATACAAGTAGCAACCCCGCAGTAGCAACTATTGTTGGAAACAAAGTAAGTATTGTAGGCGCAGGAAACTCGACCATAACCGCTTCTCAAGCTGGTGATGCAGACTACTTGCCTACAAGTATTAGCAGAACACTTACTGTAACAGCAATGACGCAAGTAATTACGTTCCCTCCTATTCCAAATGCATCATTAGGTGCACCGGATTTTGATCCTGGGGCAACCACCAATTCTGGTTTAACGATAACGTACACAAGTAGCAACCCTGCAGTGGCAACTATAGTTGCAAACAAAATTCATGTAGTGGGCGTCGGTTCCACTAACATTACTGCATCACAAGCAGGAGATTTAGTTTATAGTCCTGCAGTAAATAGTACTCGTACCTTAACTGTACAAAAGATATTACAAGTCCTTAACTTCCCTAATATACCGGTAAAAACAATCGGAGACGCTGATTTTAGCACGGGTGTGACAAGTAATACGGCTCTTCCAATTACTTATACCAGCAGTAATCCAGCTGTAGCGACAATAGTTGGAGGAACGATACACCTTATTTCGCCAGGAACTACAACGATTGTAGCTTCCCAAGCTGGCGACGCAACTCATGAGCCTGCATTAAATGTTAGCAGACTACTTACAGTGAATGGCAGTATCGCACAAACAATCACATTTAACCCGATACCAGATAAAACCTTTGGAACTGGTGATTTTGATGCGGGAGCAACAAGCAATTCAGGTCTTCCAGTGAGTTATACTTCAAGTAATTTAGCAGTAGCTACTATTGTAAATAACAATGTTCATATTGTTGGCGTAGGAACAACTACCATTACCGCATCTCAAGCTGGAAACGTTGATTATAAAAGTGCAACCGCTTCAACAACATTAAACGTTATAAAAGGTACGCCAACAATTTCATTCCCTGCTATACCGAATAAGATTGTTAATAGTGCAGATTTCGATCTTTTTGTAACGACCAATTCCGGTTTACCGATAACCTATAGTAGCAGTAACTTAGGCGTAGCAACCATTGTAGGAACGAAAGTTCACCCAGTTGGGGCGGGAACTTCAACCATTACCGCATCAATTGCTGGAAATGTAAACTATGACCCTGTTAGTGCTACACAGTTATTAACAGTAAGTAAAGGCTTCCAAGTAATTAATTTCCCGGCTATTCCTCCAAAAATGCCTTCCGCTGCAGACTTTGCACCTGGTGCAACAGTGAATTCGGGCTTAACCATTACTTATACCAGCAGTAACCCAGCAGTGGCTACTATAACTGGTGGTGGCGATATCCACATAGTAGGAGTTGGTACCACAAATATAACTGCATCACAAGCTGGTAATGCTAATTATGATGCGGCGGTAGATGTGATTAGAACATTGACAGTTGGTAAGGCTTTCCAAAGTATCACCTTCGCAGCAATACCTGTTAAAGCACCTACAGATCCAGATTTTGAACCAGCTACGGCAACATCAGGTCTGCCAGTTACTTATACAAGTAGCAATCTCGCTGTAGCTACTATTGTTGCGGGAAAAATTCATATAGTTGGTGTCGGATCAACATTAATTACGGCATCACAAGCGGGTGATATCAATTACAATCCTGCGGCTGATGCTGCTAGAACGTTGACAGTAAGTGGAACAAGTCAATCTATTGCATTCGCAGGGACTTTTTCAAAAGTGTTTGGCAGTCCAGACTTTACGCCCGATGCTGTTGCAAGTTCAGGTCTTGATTTAACCTTTACAAGCAGTAATCCACTTGTCGCAACAATAGTTGATAATAAAGTTCGGATCAATGGTGTTGGATCAACAATAATTACTGCATTCCAGTTTGGAAATGCTACCTATTCAAGCGCAACTGCTGTATCAAATATGACAGTTACCAAAGCCAGTCAAAGTATTTCAATGGCTCCTGCTGTAACTAAGTTAAGAAGTGATGCAGATTTTGATCCAGGAGCAACTGCTAGTTCTGGGCTGACCGTAATTTACGCTAGTAGTAACCCTGCTGTGGCATCAATCGTTTCTAATAGGGTTCATATTGAGAATGCAGGTACTGCATTTATCATTGCCTCACAACCAGGAAATGCGAATTATACAGCTGCAAATACAGTTACTCAAGAACTTACGGTTCTAAAAGGTACACAACTTATCAATTTCCCTGACATTCCTGCCAAATCACAAACTGATGCTGATTTTAGTCCAGGCGCAAGTGTTAACTCTGGACTTACTATCACTTATACAAGTAGTAATCCGGCTGTCGCGACAATTGTAGCTGGAAAGATTCATATTGTGGGTCTTGGAACTTCGATAATTACAGCGTCACAGGCCGGTAATGACAACTACAATGCAGCGGTTAACGTAAGTAAAACACTAACAGTTAGTGGAATTGGACAAATAATTACCCTTGCGCCAATCCCTAATAAGAAACTTCAAGATGCAGATTTTGAGGTTACTGCAACTGTAAACACTGGCCTTCCATTAACTTATGCAAGTAGCAATTCTGCTGTTGCAACTATCATTGGAAATAAAGTACATATTGTTGGGGCTGGAACTACGTTAATTACTGCTCATCAGGCAGGTGATGGAACTTATGCTGCAGCGACTGCTTCTGTTACCTTAACAGTAGATCAAAATACGCAGACGATTACTTTCCCTGCTATTTCGGCTAAGACCCTTACAACTCCTGATTTCGATCCAGGAGCAACAGCTAGTTCGGGCTTAGCGGTAACTTATACTAGTGCCGATCCTACCGTTGCAACTATTGTTGCTAATAAGGTGCACATTGTAGGAGCTGGTTCAACTACCATTACTGCTTCGCAGGCTGGTAACACCAATACTGCCGCCGCAACTTCGGTATCCGTTGCACTAGTTGTAAACAAAGCAACTCAAACCATTACCTTCCCAGAATTTGCAATCAAAAACTATAATGATGCCGATTTTGACTTAACTGCTACTACAACCTCTGGATTGCCTATAACTTATGTTAGCGGTAATACAAACGTTGCAACTATTGTTGGCAACAAAGTACATATTGTTTCAGCCGGAACAGTTACAATTACAGCTTCTCAAGCAGGAAATACAAATTACACTGCTGCTACTGATGTAACTCAAAACCTTACAATTGTATACTCATTGCCAGTAAATAACTTTAGCGTTAAAGCAACTGATGAGACTTGTAAAACAAGCAACAACGGTAGTATTAATATTACGGCTACACAAACCTTAAATTATACTGCAACAATCATTGGAGCCAGCGGTACGACAACTCATCCGTTTAATACTACACTTGCTGTAAATAATCTTCAAGCGGGAACTTACAATGTTTGTGTAACGATTGCTGGACAGCCTAGCTACAAGCAATGCTTTGATCTAGTAATTAAAGAGCCTAAAGATCTAGCAGTGTTTACTAGCCTTAAAAATGACGGCAATACGGTTGTCTTGAAATTAGAGGGTAGCGATTTGTATAGAATTGACTTAAATGGTCAAATCATTACAACTACGGAACAAGAAATATCTCTTCCATTAATCAAAGGCAATAATGTTGTTAAGATATCTTCTGATAAAACTTGTCAAGGTATAATCGAGAAAACATTCTTAACTACCAATAGTATTTCACTTTACCCTAACCCAATCAAAAACATTTTGAATATCACCACCGGTAGCAGCGAGACAAATGCTGTGAAGATTGATATTCATGCTTTAGATGGCAGATTAGTACATACTAGTCAGCATAGAGCTGAATTTGGCAGAGTAGGTGTAGATCTTGCTAAGCTTAATAAAGGTTTATATGTACTTACCTTAACTATTGGAAATACCAAAACGGTACACAAAATTCTAAAAGATTAATAAATCTTTAATGGTATAAGTAAGGCCTCGACAAATTGTCGGGGCCTTTTGTGTTTTGGTGCTAATTTAAACCATCTCCTTTCTTAATTTTCAATTAAAAATACCCCATTGGGGTATTGATTACAAGTAAATTAAAGCTAACATTTGGGTGAAATTTACTATCCAAATATGAAAAAAACATATACCTATCCTACTTCATTTTTAAAATTTAGCTTGTTATTTGTCTTTCTTAGCAGCTTTCATAATGCTTTTCCGCAATTAGTTCCAATATCGCTTGAGCAACGAATAGACAATTCTTCTCAAATTTTTGAGGGGGAAGTAATTAGCAAACGCTCCTATTGGGATGAGACTAAAAGTCATATTTATACTGTTAACGTGGTTAATATATATAAAGTATTTAAAGGCGTTTCTACCCAAAAACAAATTGAAATTGTTACCATGGGGGGCACTGTTGGAAACATGATGGAGGAAGTTAGCCATTCCTTGCAATTAAATGTGGGTGATGCTGGGATATTCACGGCTATTGACAATACTGCAAAATTAAACGCGAAATCTAGCCTCACAAGATTAAAAACGTATGCTGGTGTGCAAGGCTTTATTAAGTACGATTTAAAAACAGGTACTGCAAAAGACTCTTTCAACACTTATAGCTCTGTTTCAAAAGACGTGTACCCGAAAATTACTACTCGCACCAAATCGAGCATCAAAACGGTCCAAAAAAGCACTCTCAAAATAAATTGACATGAGCTATCTTCTTAAAAAAATCATCATTGTTTCACTGTTTTTGCTTTTTTCAGCTGCTACTTTTGCTCAAACTATAACTAGCTTTAGCCCAACCACTATTACTGCAGGAACGGGCAGCATTTTAACTATTGAGGGAACGGGTTTTGGAACGACACAAGGACTAGCTGCTTTTCGCGATCCTGATGTTGGGACCGGAGCATATACACTTACTTACCCAATAGACATTGTTAGCTGGACCGACACAAGAATAACTGTTCGTGTACCAAGTGAAGCAGCTACTGGGAGATTTGTTGTTCAACTCGCCAATGGAACTAATATCTTCTCGAGCACCGATATAACCGTTAAATATTCTATTCTAAATGTCTACAATCCAGATAACAGCTCAATCCTGAGCAAGATGATAAATCATAATGGCCTAGGCGGATATACCTTTCAGTTAAATACGGATTTTAATAGTAATGCGGCGGCAGTTGCATCATTTACAAGAGCGTTAAATTCGTGGAAATGTGCCTCTAATGTGAACTGGAGCATTGGAGTTCCTACCACCATAAATACAGATGTTTTAGATGGAGTAAATGTAGTGAGATATGGCACTGCGAGTGAAACTGGTGCTGGCGTATTAGCTTATTGTAGGACATGGAGAACTAAATGTGCCACAGGTAATTGGGAAACGGTAGAATTAGACATCGTGGTTAATAACAGTCAACCTTGGCATTATACTACTGATGTCCCTTCATTTAGCAATTATGATTTTGAAACTGTAGCCGTACATGAACTGGGTCACGCGCACGGTTTGGAACATGTAAACAACATCGCTGATTTTATGCATTTTAGTATATCACGCGGAACAATGAAGCGTACTTTAAATCCATTTAATCTTGAAGCTGCGCAATATGTAATGAATTATTCCATTGCTGCAACAGGCAGCACTTGCTTTACGCCAATGGTAGCCTTACCAAGTGGTAGTTGTGCTACCCCTGCACCAACCATAGCATCATTTACACCTACTAGCGCAAAAACTGGCACAACAGTAACCATAACAGGAACCAATTTCGCAAATGTTTTGGGGGTAAGTTTTGGCACAACCAATGCAAGTGCATTTACAGTAGTATCACCCACTAGCATTACAGCTACGGTGGGTGCTGGTACTACAGGGTTAGTTACGGTTAACACGGCATCGGGATCTGCTACGCTAACAGGATTTACCTTTATTCCAAAAACCAGTCAAACCATCACAGCACCTGGTTGGCAAGCCCGAACATTTGGTGATGCCGATTTTGACCACAATATTAGTGCGAGTTCTAGCTTACCTGTAACCATTGTAAGCAGTAATCTGGCAGTAGCCACCATTGTAGGTAATAAAATACACATTGTAGCTGCCGGTAGTTCTACCATTACGGCAAGTCAGGCAGGAAATAATGATTTTGAGGCTGCAACTACGCTCAACCTCTCACTAACCGTAAACAAGGCAAATCAAACCATTACGTTCCCTACATTATTAGCGGTAGCCACAAACGCTCCAGATTATGATCCTGGAGCTACGGCCAGTTCTGGATTAGCTGTAGCTTATACCAGCAGTAATACGGCAGTAGTCACCATTGTTGGAGGAAAAATACACCCTATTGCATCAGGCACCGCTATTATAACCGCTTCTCAAAGTGGAAATTCAAATTACAACGCCGCAACTGCTGTAGATAGATCACTTACAGTGGGCAAACAATCACAAACAATTACATTTAACGCAATACCGAATAAGGTATTTGGAGACCCAGACTTCGACATTGGCGCAACTGTGAGTTCGGGCTTACCATTAAGCTATACCAGCAGTGATCCGGCAGTAGCCACCATTGTAGGCAATAAAATACACATTGTAGCTGCCGGTAGTTCTACCATTACGGCAAGTCAGGCAGGTAACGATGATTTTGCTGCTGCAACTACGGTTAATCTTTCACTAACCGTAAACAAAGCAAATCAAACCATTACGTTCCCCGTATTATTACCTGTAGCGATAAACTCTCGAGACTATGATCCTGGAGCTACGGCCAGTTCTGGAATAGCTGTAGTTTATACCACCAGCAATCCTTTAGTAGCCACCATTGTTGGAGGAAAAATACATGTTGTTGCATTGGGCACAGCCACTATAACTGCTTCTCAAAGTGGAAATTCAAATTACAACGCTGCAACTGCTGTAGATAGATCACTTACAGTAGTCAAACAATCACAAACAATTACATTTAACGCAATACCGGATAAAGTAATTGGTGATCCAGACTTCAACATTGGCGCAACTGTGAGTTCGGGCTTACCATTAAGCTATACCAGCAGTAATCCGGCAGTTGCAATAATTGTAGGTGCGAAAATTCGTATACTAGCCGCTGGCAACACAACCATTACAGTTTTACAAGCTGGAAATGCAACCTATGACCCAGCCCCAAATCGCTCTCGAAATTTAACGGTTTACAAACTTCAACAAACGATTACATTTAACACGATACCGAATAAAGTAATTAGTGACCCAGACTTCGATATTGGCGCAACTGTGAGTTCAGGCTTACTATTAAGCTATGTTAGTAGCAATCCAGAGGTTGCAACATTTGTAGGTGAGAAAATTCATATACTAGCCGCTGGCAACACAACAATTACAGTTTCACAATATGGAAGTGAAGTATATGACCCCGCTCCAGATGTCACCCAAAATGTAACCGTTAGCAAACTGCAACAAACGATTACATTTAACACGATACCGAATAAAGTAATTGGTGATCCAGACTTCGACATTGGTGCAATTGCGAGCTCTGGCTTACCATTAAGCTATACCAGCAGTAATCCGGCAGTTGCAATAATTGTAGGTGCGAAAATTCGTATACTAGCTGCTGGCAACACAACCATTACAGTTTCACAAGTTGGAAATGCAACATATATCCCAGCCCCAAATGTCTCTCAAAATTTAACGGTTAGCAAACTTCAACAAACGATTACATTTAACGCGTTTGCCAACAAGGTTTTTGGAGATCCAGATTTTGAAATTGGTGCAATTGCGAGCTCTGGGCTTGCGCCAACCTATATCAGTAGCGACCCTTCGATTGCTTCCATTGTAGGTACAAAAGTGCATATACTAAATGCTGGAACCGTAAACATTACCGCAGTACAACCTGGAAATTCAACCTATGATGTTGCACCAAATATGGTAAGAAGTTTAACCATAAATAAAGCGCAACAAACTATCTCCTTCTCAGAAATTGGATTTAAGAATTATAATGATCCCGATTTTACATTGTCGGCCACATCAAGCGCAGGCCTTCCTGTGAGCTACAAAAGTGCTAATACAAATATAGCCACAGTTTCAGGCAATCAAATACATATCGTTTCGGAAGGAAGTGTTTTAATTACCGCAACTCAGCCTGGTAATGCAAATTATAATGCTGCACCCGATGTAAATAGAGAACTAGTTGTTGGATATTCATTGCCCGCTACTAATTTTAAGCTTCAATCTACAGACGAAACCTGCAAAACCAGTAACAATGGGATTATCGCCATCACCGCTACCCAGGCATTAAACTATACAGCTGTAATAACCGGTAATAATAAAAATATCACGCAAGCTTTTAGCACTTCAACGCAATTAACTGGGCTCGAGGCGGGAGTTTATTCTATTTGTATTACAGTAGCGGGCAGCTCAACCTATAAACAGTGCTTCGAAGCGATTATAAAAGAGCCCAAAGATCTAGCCGTATATTCTAGCATCAATAAAGATGGCAATAGTGTGCTCTTAAAACTCGAAGGGGGTAATTCTTATACGATAGAGCTCAATGGTGAAGTTATCACAACTACCCAACAGGAAATCTCATTACCCTTAATAAAAGGAAATAATCATGTTAAAATTTCTACAGATAAAACATGTCAAGGAGTGGTTGAAAAGGCGTTCTTAAACACAAATAGTGTTTTAATTTACCCAAATCCAGTAAAAGATGTATTGAACATAAATATGGGAAGCACAGTGGCAAATAACATTAAAGTTGATATTCATTCGCTTGATGGCAGGTTAGTACAAACCAGCAACCAACGTGTAGAATATGGAAGAATAGCGCTAAACCTCCCACAACTACCTAGAGGGCTGTACATTTTAACATTAACCTCTAAAAATGAAAAAACAATTCACAAATTTATTAAAGAATAGTTTTCGTATGAAGAACCATTTAATTTTATGCTTACTATGTTTGGCAATACTAAGTTGTAAAAAACCTGCCAAAATACAACCGCCTACTAAGGCAATATTATCCTTGCCAAATAATAATGAGGCCTGTATAAACGGCACTATTATTTCTGCTACGTCAAGTTCTATCGTTTTCAAATGGACGGCATCACAACATGCAGAATCTTATGAGATTACCATAAAAAATCTTGAAACTGGGGTATCTATTACTCAAACTACTACCACTTTAGAGTTACCTGTACCGCTAACCAGAAACACGCCTTACTCATGGTTTGTAACGGCTAAATCTTCTAAAATTGTCACAACTGCTGTAAGCGACGTATGGAAGTTTTACAATGCCGGTGAGGCATTAAGTTTTTATGCTCCTTTCCCGGCAGAAATGGTATCTCCAAAAATGGCACAGCGTGTTAGCCCTGTTGCAGGTAAAATAACATTAGATTGGACTGGAAGTGATGTAGATAATGACATTTCCAACTACGACATTTATTTTGGCACAACAGCTACTCCTGCATTATTAAAGAGTAATCAAGTGGATAGCATGTTACCTGATGTTGCCGTAAATGCAGGAACTACTTACTATTGGAAAGTTATTACAAAGGATAGCAAAGGAAATACTTCCGATTCTGGAGTTTACATTTTCTACACCAATTAAAAAAAAGGCCCCGATATGTATATCGAGGCCTAAAATTATTTTCTGAAGACTATATTATGCTAACAAGCGAACTGGTTCTTCTAATAACGCCTTTAAGGTTTGCAAGAATTGTGCTCCGGTTGCACCATCAACCACACGGTGATCGCAGCCTAAAGTTAATTTCATTACGTTACCCGGAACAACTGCTCCATTTTTAACTACAGGTATTGCTTGTATCGCACCTACAGATAAAATTGCACCATCTGGGGAATTAATAATCGAGGTAAACTCATCAATCCCGAACATTCCTAAGTTCGAAACTGTAAAAGTTGAACCTTCCCAATCTGCCGGTTGTAGTTTTTTAGCTTTAGCCTTAGCGCCAAAATCTTTCACTTCTGCTGAAATATGAGATAACGATTTGCCATCCGCAAAACGAACAACTGGCACCAATAAACCGTCTTCAACGGCCATCGCAACACCAATGTTGGTATGCTCGTTAAAACGAATTTTATCTCCACCCCATGATGAATTAACAGCTGGGTGTTTCTTCAATGCTACTGCTACCGCTTTAATCACAATATCGTTAAACGAAACTTTCACAGGAGCAACGGTATTGATTTGAGTACGGGCAGCAATTGCGCCATCCATATCAATACTAATAGTTAAGTAGAAATGTGGGGCAGTAAATAAACTTTCTGCCAAACGTTTCGCAATTACTTTACGCATTTGCGAAACTGGTTGCTCTGTAAATTTAACTTCTCCAACATACGTTGGAATTACCGGAGCAGCTTTCGGGCTTTCGCTCTTCTGGCTTTCTGCCTGAGGTGCAGCCGAAGGCTTATAATTTTCTACATCCTTTTTAATAATTCTACCGCCGTCGGCACTGCCAGCAACTTGTGCTAAGTCAATCCCTTTCTCTTTTGCTATTTTCTTAGCTAATGGAGAAGCAATAATTCTTCCACTATTAGCATCTGATACAACCTTTGCTTCTTCGGTTTTTGGACTTTCGGATTTTGAACTTTCAGTATTCGAAGCCGATGGCTTAGCACTGTCTGTAGTTGTTGCCTGACTAGGAACATCACCTCCTGCTAAAATAGCTGAAATATCAGTCCCCTCTGGACCAACTATTGCAATAATACCATTTACTTTAGCTGCTTCGCCTTTATTTACACCAACGTGTAATAAGGTTCCTGTAGCGTAACCCATTACTTCCATTGTGGCTTTATCGGTCTCTACATCAGCTAAAATATCGTCATCTTTTACTTTATCTCCTACTTTCTTGTGCCACTCCGCAATAACTCCTTCCGTCATTGTATCACTAAGTAAAGGCATACGAATTACCGTAACTCCTTTTTTGCTTAATTCTTCTTCGCTTAAGCCACCACCTTGAGTTGGCGATTCTGTTTTGGCTTCTTCTTTTGGAGCTTCAGCTTCTTTCGGACTATCAGCACCTTTTTCGGCCTCTAATGCAGCTTTATAATCTTCGCCCTCTTTACCAATCACAGCTATTACCGCATCAACTGGAACTGCTTTACCTTCTTCAACTCCGACAAATAAAAGGGTTCCATCCCAATATGACTCTAAATCCATTGTGGCTTTATCAGTTTCAACCTCTGCTAAAACGTCGCCACTCTTAACTTTATCGCCCACTTTTTTATGCCACTTCGCCATCACCCCTTCGGTCATGGTGTCGCTCATCTTGGGCATTTTTACTATATCAGCCATTTATCTATTTCTATTGAATTGCGTTCTAAAATTAATCTTTGTTATAAGCATAATCAGCTTGCATATAAACATCTTTGTAAAGCTCCGATGCATCTGGCCACGGAGACTCTTCTGCAAACTTAACCGACTCGTCAACAATCCCTTTTACTTTCTCTTCAATTTCAGTGATCCATTTATCGTCAGCATATTTCTCTTTCAAGATCACTTCTCTAACTTGTTCAATAGGATCTTTCGATTTGTATTCCTCCAACTCGTCTTTAGTACGATATTTAGCAGGATCTGACATTGAATGCCCACGATAACGATAAGTTCTCATCTCTAAGAAAGTAGGCCCTTCTCCATTACGAGCACGTTGAATAGCTTCATCCATTGCATTATGAACTGCAACAGGATCCATTCCATCCACAGGTGCACAAGGCATATCGAAACCTAAACCAATTTTATAAATATCAGTCATGTTAGTAGTACGTTCTACCGAGGTTCCCATCGCATAACCATTGTTTTCACAAACAAAAATTACCGGGAGTTTCCACAGCATAGCCATGTTAAATGCTTCGTTTAAAGCACCCTGACGAACAGCCCCATCACCCATATAGCAAATATTCACATTTTTAGTGCCTTTATATTTCTCAGCAAATGCAATGCCCGCACCTAGTGGAATTTGGCCTCCAACAATTCCATGTCCACCATAAAAATTATGCTCTTTGCTAAAAATGTGCATTGAACCACCTTTTCCTTTTGAACATCCCGTAATTTTACCATACATTTCTGCCATAATGCTATTTGCACTTACACCCAATGCCAAAGCATGAGCATGGTCACGATATGCGGTTATCATAGAATCATCCGGTCCCATTGCAGAAATCGCACCAGCAACAACTGCTTCTTGACCAATATATAAGTGGCAAAATCCACGAATCTTTTGCTGCCCGTAAAGCTGCCCAGTTTTTTCTTCGAACTTGCGCATCAGCAACATCGACTCAAACCATTTCAAATAGGTATCCTTATTTATTTCTACTGCACTCATGTTGAGGTATTGATTTTTATTTACGAGAGCAAATCTAATTTTTTTTATTGTATTTTATGGTACGTTTTGGACTAAAATCGTGATAATCTTAATTAAACTTACCCTAACTACGTAATTCGTTCACTCCTGCGATTGAGGTAAATTGCAACTGTTTAGATGGTAAAATCACGCTCAATTTACAATGAGCAAATAAGATTTCACCAATGAAGATCAACCTCGAATTTAATTTTGCTAAGTGTTAGACGTACACACTATTATTTATTTAACCAAATATCAAAATAAACATCTTTTTTCAGGATTTGGAAAAATAATATATTGTCAAAACAGCAGTATTTTGAATAGTTAGTGGGTAAAATACCAAAGAAAATAAAACATTTGGATTACAAATTCAAAAAACCTATTTTTGCTTTCCTGACAATAAGCCCTAGTGGTGTACGTTTAAGTGTAAGTATTTTTAACCCAAACTTAACAGTATAACATGATTAAAAAGTTTTTGTTTTCGACTCTCATCGTATTATGCAGTTTTACAACTGTTTTCGCCCAGAATAAAGCCAAAGAAAGCAAATTAGAAGATCCTGATAACTTAGCATCACAATATTTTTCGCAAATAATGGGTGTTGCGGTAAATGCTACTTCTAATTTGAAATTATACAAGTTTATTTACGAATGGATTGGAACACCTTATAGTTTTGGTGGGAATACAAAAAGAGGAATCGATTGTTCAGCTTTTGCAAAAACAATTTACGAGAAGGTATTCAACACAACCATTTTACGTAACTCACGTGATATTTTTAGCATGACTGATCCGCTGTCAAAAGACGAGCTAAAAGAAGGGGATTTAGTTTTCTTTAAAATCAAAAGCCGCAGCATTTCCCATGTTGGAGTTTACTTGGGGGATAACCGCTTTGCACATTCAAGCTCTGGAGGAGTTAAAATTAGCAACTTAAACGAGCCCTATTATAGCCGCTATTTTTACAAAGGCGGAAGAATTTTAGAATCGACAAAGACAGATTTTGTTGAAGAATAAAAGGCGAGTTTAAATGCTTAAAATATAATCCTTTTCGTAAAGACGGAAGGGATTTTTTATGTCAAGATGAATAGATTTTTTACCCTTTTGTCCATTATCATTGTTGGAGCCTATATTTCGATAAGCTGCAGGCACAAAGCTATGCCTATAGCTGATGAAAAACCTCTGGTTGACACGACAAAAAGATTAAAAGATACCATTCAAATTACGGCTGTTGGTGATATAATGTTAGGATCTGCTTTTCCAAGCAGAGTTAACCTTCCCCCTGATGACGCAATAGGTAGTTTTTCTGCGGTTGATTCATTTTTAAAAGGAGATGTCGTATTTGGGAATTTAGAAGGCTGTTTTTTAAATTCAGGTAACTCTAACAAATGCAAAGGCCTTAATCCAGCAAGTTGCTATGCTTTTAGAATGCCAGATCGGTATGCAGGAATTTTTAAGAAAGCCGGATTTAGTGTCTTGAGCGTAGCAAACAATCATGTTGGAGATTTTGATGGAAAAGGAAGAAAAAACACAGCGAAGCTCCTAGATTCTCTACAAATCAATTATGCAGGTCAATTGGATAAACCTTTTAGCTTATTCGAAAAAGATAATGTCAAATATGCCTTTTGTGCTTTTGCACCTAATGAAAATACTGTTTCTATTAAAAACATTGACAGCGCTAAAATGCTTGTTAGTGCATTAAAAAAATTAGCAGATATTGTTATAGTATCATTTCATGGCGGAGGTGAGGGCGCAAAATTTGAACATATTACAAGGCAGACTGAAATCTTTTACAAGGAAGACAGAGGCAATGTTTACGCCTTTTCCCATGCAGTGATAGACGCTGGCGCTGATGTTGTGTTAGGTCACGGGCCACATGTAACGCGCGCAATAGAGGTTTATAAAAATAAATTCATTGCCTATAGTTTAGGTAATTTTTGCACTTATGGAATGTTTAGCCTCAAAGGCCTTAATGGCATTGCCCCACTCGTACAGCTAAAGATTAACGGGAAAGGCGATTTTTTATCGGCTAATGTCATTTCGGTAAAACAAGACAAAATCAAAGGTTTATCGTTAGACTCCACGCACGCTGCGTTCAAAAGGATGAAATACCTGACCGACGTCGACTTCATTGGACATCGTTTGGTGTTCTCCGATAATAGCAAGATATCTCTAGCTAATTAAAGCTAAGCTTTAATGGTATTATGCTTCATCCTTGGTATTTCTTACCAAACCAATCCCAGATACAAAGAAAATAATTCCAATCACGCCAAGTACAATCATTTCGCGAGTTTGCACACTGTGGTTTACAAATCCTACTCCTGCGTAGATAAGCCCAACAATACCTAATATTGTTAAAATTGTTCCAAAAATACGTTTTACATTCATCTGTTTATTTTTTTGTTTAAACCAATCACAAGGAAACTCATATTGTTTCAATTTGACAGATTTAAGCTTATAACAATGTGAAAGTTCATTTGTTTGACTGACGCAGTCAACTATTTAGGAATGTTGACTGAAAAATATATCAACTAAACATACTTAACCCAGTTTTTTTATTTGTAATATTGATTACACCAATCAAGTATCACTATGATGAGCAATTATATTCCGTTAGTTTTATTGTTTCTAGCACTTATTATCCTATTTAGTTCCTTTATAACTGTTAAGCAAGGGACTATCGCGGTAGTTACAATCTTCGGCAAGTATCGTAGATTATTAAGTCCTGGTCTGAGCTTAAAGATTCCTTTAATTGAGCAAATTCATTCAAGGATTTCCATTCAAAACCGATCGGTTGAGCTTTCTTTTCAGGCGGTAACACAAGACCAGGCTAATGTTTATTTTAAAGCAATGCTTTTATATTCTGTTATCAATCATGATGAAGAAACAATTAAAAATGTTGCCTTTAAGTTTGTTGACTCCACCAATTTAATGCAGGCTTTAATTAGAACCATTGAAGGGTCGATTAGAGCATATGTAGCTACGCAGAAGCAAGCTAACGTATTGGCGCAAAGAAATGAGATTGTAGACCATGTAAAGCATCAAATTGACCAGGTCTTAGAGAGCTGGGGTTATCACCTGCAAGATTTGCAGTTAAACGATATTACTTTTGATGAAGAGATTATGCGTTCTATGAGTAGAGTTGTTGCTTCAAACAATTTAAAGGCTGCTGCCGAAAATGAGGGGCAAGCCTTGCTTATCACTAAGACTAAAGGTGCCGAAGCTGATGGTAACGCGATTAAAATTGCTGCTGCTGCAGAACGTGAGGCGGCTCAATTACGCGGACAAGGTATTGCGCTATTTCGCGCAGAAGTTGCTCATGGTATGACAAAGGCCGCACAGGAAATGGAACAAGCTAATCTCGATATCTCTGTTATTCTCTTCACAATGTGGACAGAATCAATCAAACATTTTGCCGAGAATAGTGACGGAAACGTAATATTTTTAGATGGCTCTACAGAAGGAATGAATAAGACCATGAAAGAAATGATGTCTATGCAAATAAGCAAGAAATAGCTTTTTTCTTCATCAGGTTACAAAATAAAAAGGCCATTTCAAAATTGAAATGGCCTTTTTATTTGAGTTTAATTCTTTATCCTTATTTGTTAATAACCGGATTTAAGTTGCTGGTTAATTTCGAATCCATTCCAGATAACTTCATAAAGTCTACCATTACCCTTAAACTTTCGTCTTGTACAAAATCGAAAATTTCTTCTTTAGTTGGTTTATCACCTTTCTTAAGTTGAGGTAAACCTTTCGCTGCCCTCAATTGATTTGCTCTAGCTAATGCCTTAGCTTCTAATAAATCACGCTCGGCTTTAAGTTTGGCTTCATTTAAAGTTACGGTAGTTTCTGAGTCACGTTTCTTGCCATCAGCGATATCTTCTACAAGCACTTTATAATTTACTGAGCTAGCCATGCGTTGCTCGTGTAATTTTAAAAGACTTGTTTTCACAGCAGATAAATCAGCAACACTTACATAATTAGAAGGTTTTACAACATCAAAAGGCAATGCAGATGGCTCTGTATCCTCTCCAATTTTATCCATTGGATAAACTGACGGAAAATTGATATCAGGTATCACGCCTTTATGTTGGGTGCTACTACCATTCACACGATAAAATTTACCCATTGTTAAATTAACTTGACCAAATTGGATAATTCCATCTTTATCTGTTATAGGCCCTGATTTATCACCTTCCTTTCCTATAGTTACTGTTGTAGTCTTTGTTTTTGACTTTAAAGCCGCTGAAATTTCTTGTAAAAACGATTGTTTAAAAAGTCTATTCATATCAATAGAAGATTGTACGGTTCCTTTACCATAAGTTTGGGTACCCATTACAATTCCTCTACCATAATCTTGAATTGCGCCTGCAAAAATTTCTGATGCAGAAGCACTTAAACGATCTACTATAACTCCAAGTGGACCATTCCATACTGCGCCAGGGCTTTTATCTTCGCTCACATCTACCGCATTTCTTAAGTCTTTTACTTGTACAACTGGACCCTTATCAATAAATAACCCTGTCAAATCAATTGCTTCAACTAATGAGCCGCCTCCGTTTGCACGCAAATCCATCACAATAGCATCAACTTTATCGATATTCTTTAAAGTATCAATTAACAAACGTACATCACGTGTTGTACTCTTATAATTAGGATCCCCTGCATTTGCCGCTTTAAAATCTGCATAAAACGCTGGCACATCAATAATTCCTATTTTAAAAGGTTTACCATCGGATTGAATAGTTTTTACACTTTTCTTGGCCGACTGATCGGCCAAAATAACTTTCTCTCTAACTAAAGTAATTACCACAGGTTTGGCAGAAAGCTCCTGTCCTACCGGAATAACTTTTAGCCTAACTGTTGTACCTTTTGGACCTTTTATTTTAGAAACTGCATTATCTATTCTCCATCCAACAATATCAACAAATTCGCCTTCAACACCTTGAGCCACCGCCACAATACGATCCCCGGTATTTAGTAGTTTACTCTTAAAAGCTGGGCCTCCTGGCACAATAGACATCACTTTTGTCACCTCATTATCCAGTTGCAGGGTAGCGCCAATACCTTCTATGGATCTTGACATTTCTTGGTTAAACACTTCCGCATTTCTAGGATTAAAATAATTCGTATGTGGATCAACTGCTTCGGTAAATGAATCCATCACAATTTGAAAAACATCCTGGTTGTTAAACTTTGCAGCTTGAGATCTTAGATTCTCATAACGTTTTGTTAAAGTCTCCACGTTTTTAGCTGGGTCTGCACCTGCAATTTTTAAATTAACCAACTCATATTTCACTCTTTTTTTCCAAACATCATCTAATGCAGTAGAGCTTGAAATCCAAGGCATTTTCTCACGATCATAAACATATGTATCGTTTTGCGTAAAATCATATTTATTCCCTATCTGAGAAATGGAATAATTAATACGCTCGTTATATCTCTTTAAATAGACATTAAATATATAGAACGGTCCACTTAAATCACCAATTCTAAAGGCATCATCTAAGGTGGCTCTATATTTTTCAAACTCCTTGATATCAGAAGCTAAAAAATAGTACTTAGAAGGATCTAACGCTTTAATATACCTATCTAAAACAATAGAGGATATTGAATCATTGATTTTAATTTTTTTGTAATTATAATTCTCAATTAACCCTACAAGTTCCTTGCACACCAAACTTTGCTGCTCATCTGGCTTAATATTCTGTACCCCATCAACCATTTTCTGTACCTCAGGCGATGCACTGCAAGCAAGTGCTGCGGCTGTAAAGGTTACCATTAAAACTCTTCTTAACATCTCTTTGAATAATTTAAAATCCATTTTCTTATAAATCCCGCATCCAATATGATACCAATTTTTTAAATAAACAAAAAAGATACACCTTTTCATTGTATCTTTTTTGTAAACTTACATTATTTCGATTAATCAGCGGGAGATTACTTTGTTTTTAAACGCTAATAATACCAGTCCTATTACGCTCTTTACTTTGGTTTTCTTGAAAATATTCTTTCTGTGAGTTTCGACAGTTCTTTTACTAATCGCTAAGCGTTGGGCGATGTCGTTATTACTAAGCTCTTCAGTAATTAACCTTACAATTTCTACTTCTCTCTTACTTAATGCATTAAAAGGATTTTTTGCAGCTTGCATATTTGGAGTTTAAGGGTGCATTTCACAAATTTGGACAAACCCTCATCATCTTACAATACCTTTAAATGGGTATATTCATCTACGCAATTATCCATAGTAGCCGCGTATGGGCTAGATAATTTTATGATCATAGGCGTATTTCAATAAGCCTACGATACTTTGCGTACCTGTTTTCCGGAAAATATTTTTACGATGCGTTTCAACAGTACGTTCACTAATGAATAGCAGGTCTGCTATTTTCTTGTTGCTATACTCGCCTTCTATCAAACGGATAATTTCCACCTCCCTATTTGTTAAATGAAAACCCTCATCATTAGTTCTAAAGGTCTTCATTAATTCTTGGGTTACTTCTTCACCAAAGAAATTCTGACCATTTGCTAATTTGTTTAGTGCCTCCAATAACTCCTGCTTACCAGTATTTTTTAAAATATAACCAGAAACGCCAGCATCTATCATTTCTTTAATAATTTGGCTTTCACCAAACATCGATAATGCAAGCACTCTCACATTTGGAAACTTCTTTTTAACAACTCTTGTTAATTCTACACCAGTCATTTCTGGCATGTTGATATCGGTTAGCAGTATGTGTACATCCAATTGACCTAACATATCAAGCACTTCCTTTGGCTTATTACTAAAGCCTACAATCTCATATTGTGCTTCGTTATGAAGCAAAGAGCGGAGACCATCAACAACTAACTGGTGATCATCAACAATAAATAAATTCGTTTTGAGAGCGATTTCCATTCGTCTAATTTACAAAGGAATATAGATAGCAACAAGAGTTCCAGCACCTTGTTTCGATGAAAAATCTACCTGTCCTTTCAAGTACTCAACGCGACTGCGAATATTTTTAAGCCCTATTCCCTCATATTTATCTAATAAGGCTATATCAAACCCTGTTCCATTGTCTTCTATAGTCGCATTGATTCCCTCTTCGTCTCTTGTAAGCTGTATATCTAACATGTTTGCGTTTGCATGTTTGATTACATTATTTACAGATTCTTGAATGATACGGTATAAGACTGTCTCAATATTTTGGTCAAGCCGATGCTGTAACCCAACAGTTTCGAGGTTTATTTTTAATTTTCTAGCGTCAATTTTGTTGATAAAATCTCTAATTGCAGTTGCAAGGCCAGATTTTAGCAATACGTTTGGAGCCATTTGATGAGAAATAGCTCTGACTTCCCTACAGCTTTCATCAACAAGGTTCAGCGTTTTCTGATAGCTTTCTTTACTAAGGTCGTTCTTAAATTCGATTTCGTTGGCTAGGGCCGAGAGATTCATTTTTACAGCTGAAAAAAGTTGACCTAGCCCGTCATGTAAATCTCCAGAAATTCTTTTCCGTTCGTTTTCTTCAGCATTCAGCACTGCTTTAGTAGCAAGATCTTGCTGCTTGATGATTTCCCTTTGTAGGTTGGCCTTTTGATTAAGTTTTAAACTCTTGAACACTAAATAACCAATCCCAATTAAAACTATTAACGCACCAAGGGCTATGCCTAAAAAAATGTTTCTTTTAAAAAGGATCAATTTTTGGATTTTATTCTCCTTGTTAAGAACGATGATTTGCTGTGCTTTTTTTTCTGTTTCATAAGCAATTTGAAGCTCATTTATCTTATTCATGGCTTCTTTGCTATAAATGCTGTCCTTAATTTCTACACTTCCTTTATAAGACTTTAATGCTTTAGCATAATCCTCCTTTTGCTCAAATAGGCTACCCAATAAGTCATAGGCTTCTCTTAGATAATCCTTAGCGCCTTGTTCTTTAAAAATCGCTATACTTTTGTCTAGGTATTTTTCTGCAGTGGCATAGTCCTTTAATTTTGTATACGTTGCTCCAATATTTTTATAGCAACTTCCAATTCCGAGTTTATCGTTCATAGCGACTCTAAAATCTAAGGAGATCTTAAAATACCTCATGGCCTCCGCATACTTGTCCATCTTATCGTATACCTGTCCGATATTATTGTTGACGATCGCCAAATCGCTCTGCATGTTTAAGGATTTTAAATAGCCCTCAGCAATAAGCGCTTGCTTTAACGCATTTTGATAGTCTCCCTTGTGGTAGTAATATTTAAACATTCCGCCGTATGAATTCGCCAGGGTTGATATAGAATTCGTTCTTTTAGCAATGCTAATTGCCTTTTGATAACTTTCTTTTGCTGCATCAAATTTTAAGTATGTGAGATAAACATTTCCGATGTTGTTTAATACAACCGCCTGTTTCGCCTGATCATTTGCCTCTTCATAGATTTTTAAAGACCGGTGCATATAATCTAGTGCATCTTTATAATTGCCTAGCTGTTTATAGATGATAGAAATATTTGAAATTGAGCCCGCAGCTTGTGCTTTCAGTCCAAGTTTATCCCTTAAGGCATACGCCTTCAAATGATATGACAAAGCTTCCTTCAGGTTATTTATGCGCATATAGGTATTACCTATATCGCTGTAGGCCAATGCTATAGAATTTGAATCACTAAGCTTCTCGGCCAGTTGAAGTTCCGATTTTCCAAAATACAATGCTTTATCAAAATTGATAGAACCGTAGCTCCAACATAGATCGCCTAAAATCTTTAATTTTAGCCTATCGTCTTTTGTATTTTCTGCAACCTGCGTTAAGCTATCTAGTGTTTTTTGACTCTGAGAATGAGCTTGAAAAAGAAAGGAAACAAATAAAATAAGTGAGAGCGAAAATTTCATCTAAGCCAATTATATCCCTTCAAAATTAAGTGATTTACGGTAGTCGCCTATACCCAGTTCTGGGTATTTTATTCAGTTAAATTATTGTAGAATTTCTCCAGTCTAAGACTTATTTTTGCCGGTTTGCTTTTCAGAAATGGCAGCCCGTGCTATTCTAATTTGGCTATTAAACTGATTAACCTTAAAATACTTTGCTAAGGTTTCGGCTCTGTTAACGTCTTTAAGCGCCAACTGATATTCCCTTTTTTTAATTTTAACTGTAGCGATTCCCAGTATAGACTCAATATAAGATGAGTTATTTTTCAATTGCTGGGCCAAAATTCCCTGTTGAGTATAAAACCAAAGGGATTGAGTTAATTTATTTGCACCAAAATAAATTCGGCCTAAGTGATTATAGGATACCATCTGCCCGGTTCTATTTCCCATACGGGAATATGTTTTTAAGGCAACATTTAAAACCACTTGCTCGGCTTCGGTATAGTGAGAAAGGAGTAAATGAACATTGCTCATTCGTAATAGCGATGCTGCATATTGCATCAATTTCTTATCGCTATTATACTCAAAAGCAGCTTTTCCGAACAGGGTTAAGGCTTCATTTAATTCGCCTTTTCGCTCATTCCTCTCTGCATCGGCAAAGTAGATATCCCCTTCGTCTCCATCAGTATTTAACACAGCAACATTAATTGCCGGTCCGTATGGAGAAACATCTTGAGGACCAGAATTACTGGATTGTGCAAGTGCATTTGAAGTAATCCAAAGGCAGACAAGCGCTAAACAGATTTTATTCATATGAAGGCATTTACAGTTTCATCAGGCATATACTACGCCATTTATCTTTATTTGTACCAAGGCTTTTTTAGCTTATGGCAACTTCATCTTATAAAGATACGATAAAATTTAGTTAAACACCTGTAAATTAACATCAAAAGATGCCCAAACCATAGTTGGGTGCGAATCGCAATGGTAAATTTCGCCTGATGCGGCAATTCCAATGACACCTGCAAAGCCATCAAAAACTTTTAATTCTGCAAATGATTTATCACAAGCGGCTTGTAAAGTATAGCCATCCGTTACGCGTGTTACTATCTTCGCAGCTAAGCCCCCACTTACAATATCTTCTCCAACACCTGTACAAGAGATGCCGGCATGTTCATTCGCAAAGTTACCGGCAATAGTAGCGGAGTCGCTTACCCTACATGGAATTTCAAATCCCTTGCCTCCAGTAGAAGTTGCGGCAGCAATATTTCCGGCAGCATCTAAGGCAACGCAGCCAACCGTTCCTTTTCTATCGTTTTGATTGAGCTTTGCATCATACTCGAGCTGTCTTTGTTTAGTAATTGGATTAAAATATTCAAATCCTTGGTCTCTAGCAAAGTTCAATGCTCCTTCCCCGCTCAATACCCTATCATCATACTGTGATAATAGCGCTGCTACTCGGATTGGATTTTGAACATCTTCTAAATTGATTACACCACTAAATTTTTGTGAGCTGCCGTCCATTAATGATGCGCTTAATCGAACTTTCCCGTCGCTTTGGATGTGAGAGCCAAGTCCCGCATTGAACAAGGGGTCATCTTCCAATAACGAAACTGCGTAAACCACCGTTTCTACGGCGGTATGGTTTTTCAAAAATTGATGAGCCTTTGTTACAATATTTGCTAGCGAATGCTGTTTTGCTTTTTTTGTTTCGGGATCTAAGGTAGACTCACCAATAAATCCACCATGTATGATAACTTTCATCATTTTAGTTAACTATCAGTTGGGATCACTTTAGGATGATGAATAACCAGTTGATGATTTTTTAGGTCGTATATATCTCCATCGCACATCACATGTACGATCATATTTTTGATAGATACAGGTTGCCCCATTTCAACGTCAGTTAAATTCGTGTCGGCCATGCTTCTTCCATCCACCAAAATCACCATTCCGGAGCCAATGGCTTCCATTGTATTTTCGTGAATATATAAGCCGGTATCTTCACCCAATCCAATTCCCAGAATACCGGGATTACTAGCAGTAGCATACAATAATCGTCCTATCCTTCCCCTTTGAACAAAGTGTGTATCAACAATTACATCGTCAATAAAGCCTAAGCCACCTGTAATTTTAACTTCCCCTTTTAGCAATGCATCTTTGCTACTACCCTGGTAAATCATGTTTTTTGAACTTGCCGCGGCTCCTGCTGATGTACCTGCAATTACTATTTCGGTATTTTGGTATTTGTCCAGTAAAATTCGATGAATTTCTGTGCCGCCGAAAATGGAAGACAATCTCAACTGATCCCCTCCCGTAAAAATAATAACATCAGCTGCTTTAATTCTTTCTGCGTGAGCAGGATTATTTGCTTCCTCTCTGCTACCAATATTTAAAACGCCCACATCGTGCACATCTAATTGAGCAAATGCTTTGATATATTCTTCTCCCACTTTTTCAGGAATTAGTGAAGCGGTAGTCATGATTTCAAACCGAGATTCGTTTCCCTTAATAGACTCGGTAGTGATTCTTTTTAAAATTCCACGCTCAAAAAAGTTCATGTTCTGCGGCAAACCGAACTGTGTTTCGGCAAAACTTCCTGTATTGATCGCACCGCCTATTATAATTAATTTACCTTTTGGAGTCATTCTACTAGTTTACATATTCGCAATTGTGCCAAATATATAGGCATTAGCCTAATAATTAACATTATTTTTATCAATATTATAGTTTTAATTAACATTTAGATTTGCTTTTCAGCTTTAGAGAACAATTATTTATTCCTTAATTAGCTGAAAAAAGACAGTAATAATTTCAAAAAAATTTTATACTTTAATTTTTTCTTTGAGGTTCGAATCTCAATTGAGTATAACGCTCCATTACTACCATTTAAACTATACAAACAATGAAGATATTAGGGATACAGGTGCTAAGAGGGCCAAACATTTGGTCTATTAATCGAAAAAAATTAATTCAAATGCGATTGGATCTAGAGGATCTAGAGCAAAGGCCAACAAATTCAATCGAAGGGTTTAGAGAAAGGATTGAAAAATTAATCCCAAGTTTACATACGCATCGTTGTTCAAAAGGTGCCGCAGGAGGGTTTCTGATGCGTGTTGAAGAAGGCACTTGGATGGGGCACGTAATTGAGCATATTGCTTTAGAGATCCAAACACTAGCCGGAATGGATACTGGCTTTGGCAGAACGAGACAAACTAAAACCGAAGGCATTTATAATGTGGTATTCAGTTATTTAGAGGAAAAGGCTGGGGTATTTGCTGCAGAATCAGCTGTTAACATTGCTGAAGCGTTAATTAATGATAAAGAGTACGATTTAGAACATGATATTCAACGAATGCGCGAGTTAAGAGAAACTGAACGCCTAGGACCGAGTACCGGTTCTATTGTTGATGAAGCCATTTCTAGAGATATACCTTGGATTAGGTTAAATAAGAGCTCCTTGGTTCAGTTAGGCTATGGTAAAAATCAAGTTCGTTTTCGGGCTACCATGACTGAAAGAACAAGCAGCATCGCAGTTGATATTGCAGGCAATAAAGATGAAACTAAGAGGCTTTTAGGTGATGCCGCAATTCCAGTGGCAAAAGGCGTAACTGCTTCTTCGCTTGATGATGTTTATGATGCGATTAAAAGAGTTGGCTTTCCATTGGTATTTAAACCATTGGATGGAAATCATGGAAAAGGAGCAACTATTAATGTAAAAAATGAGGAAGAAGCTATAGCAGCTTTTCATTACGCAAAAGAATATTCGAGAAGAATTATCGTAGAGAGTTTTATTACTGGACATGATTTTAGAGTATTAGTTATTGACCACAAAATGGTGGCCGCAGCTTTAAGAGTTCCCGCTCACGTTAAGGGCGACGGGAAGAGTACAGTACAACAATTAATTGATAAAGAGAACGAAGATCCACGTAGAGGTTACGGCCATGAAAACGTACTGACAGAAATAACTGTCGATCGAGATACGTTAGACCTATTAGAAAAAAAGGGGTATACGTTGGAAACGGTCGCACCAAAAGGAGAGATCGTATATTTAAAATCAACTGCAAATTTAAGTACTGGAGGAACCTCTATCGACGTGACGGACCAAGTTCACCCACAGAACGTTTTTAACTGTGAGCGAATTTCGAGAATTGTCGGTTTAGATATATGCGGTATCGACATTATGGCTCAGAATTTAACAGAGCCATTAACCGAGAATGGAGGTGTTATTTTGGAAGTAAACGCGGCGCCTGGTTTTAGGATGCACTTAGCGCCAAGTGAGGGCTTACCAAGAAATGTAGCAGCGCCTGTAATTGACATGCTTTATCCCCCAGGAAAATCGGCCCGTATTCCTATTATTGCAGTTACCGGCACGAATGGTAAAACAACCACAACCAGATTAATTGCTCACATCGTTAAAAATAATGGCAGCAGAGTTGGCTTTACCACTTCTGATGGTATCTATGTACAAAATACGATGCTCATGAAAGGCGATACAACAGGGCCCTTTAGCGCTGAGTTTATTTTAAAAGATCCTACTGTTGAAGTTGCTGTTTTAGAAACTGCAAGGGGCGGGATATTGCGTGCGGGGTTAGGATTTAATAAATGTGATATCGGTGTAGTTACAAACATTCAAGAGGATCATTTAGGAATCTCTGATATTCATAACTTAGAGGATTTAACACGTGTAAAAGCTGTTGTAATTGGCGCTGTGAAAAGAAGCGGTTGGGCGGTACTAAATGCTGATAATTCGTATTGCTTAAAAATCGCTGAAAGTGCGGATTGTAATATAGCCTATTTCAGTATGGATGAAAAAAATCCTGCAATTAAAGAACACTGCAAGAAAGGTGGAATTGCTGCAATTTATGAAAATGGTTATGTGACGATTAAAAAGGGAGATTGGAAAATTAGGGTTGAAAAAGCAACACATATTCCAATAACCTTCAATGGTTCGGTAGATTTTATGATACAAAATGTATTAGCTGCAACACTGACTACCTTTTTGTGGGGATATAAAACTGAAGACATTCGGATGTCGTTAGAAACGTTTATCCCATCAGCAGCGCAAACACCAGGAAGAATGAACATCTTCAAATTTAAAGATTTTCAGATATTAGTTGATTTTGCACACAACCCTGACGGCTTTAATGGTATTAAAAACTATTTGCAAAGTATCGAAGCGACAGAACATGTTGGGGTAATTTCAGGTACTGGTGATCGTAGGGATGAAGACATCATTGAAACAGCGAGGATTGCGGCTCAGATGTTCGATAAGGTAATTATTTGTCAAGAGAAGTATCTTCGGGGACGTAAGCAACAAGATTTAATCGACCTGCTGCTAATTGGCTTAAAAGAAATAAAGCCTGATATTCCAATCGAGATCAATAATAGCGGAGATGAAGTGATGAAAAAATTAGTTAAGACTGCGAAGTCCGGGTCTTTTATCACAATTTTAAGCGATACAATTGATAACGCTATCCATAAAGTGACTTATTATTTAGATAAAGAACTAGATAAGAAATAGTATTTATCGTCATTGCGAGGAACGAAGCAATGTGCCTCGCAATGACGAATTAAAGGTTTCTCGTTATACTTGCGCGTCTCTTAATCTTTTGATCTCATCATGCGACAACCTTAGTTCTGCTTTTTGTGTAGTGATAAGCTCTTTTAAATTTGCTGAAAGTTCTTCTTCTGCCAAGGCCATTTTATATGCTTTTTGAGCAGCATCTTCGCCAAATTCACAGTTATTTAAAATTGTTTTACGATCATGCCCGGTAAAAACAGCTTTTACATCCATCCATGCGCGATATATTTTACCCGAGTTGGTTGTTCCAGTTTCAATATCCTCGCCCAATGACTGAACTTCCGTAGCTAATGCCATTTTATGTCTATGGCTTTCGCGGATCATTTTTACAAAAAGATCTTTTAAATCGCCATCCTCAGCTCTTAATTCTTCTATAGCTTTTTCGTAGCCTGCAACTCTATCGTTGTTAATCTGAACGAGATCGTTTAAGATCTCTGCATTTATTGTGCTAGTTTCCATGTTATTTATAGTTTTGATGTACCTAAACAACATACTCGAAAAAGAAAGGTTTACTTTTTTTTACCACGTTTAGGAATATAATCTCCTAGGTAAAAGAAAAGCTTTGATATATTTGAATTAGAATTTTCCATATGGACACTGACTTTCCTAGTATAAAAACGACCAAACTTTGGCTAAAGCAGTTCGCAGATAGCGATATAACTCAGGTATTTGAAGGGTTATCAAATCCCGATGTTATCAAATATTACGGTGTTAGTTATATGAGTTTAGCAGAAACTCAGATTCAGATGAAGTGGTTTAAAAGTTTAGAAGAAAATGGTTCTGGCATCTGGTGGGCAATCCACTCTTTTGATGGCAAGCAATTTTATGGTGCAATTGGATTTAACAATTTAAGCAAAGAACATCGCAAGGCGGAAATAGGATTTTGGTTGCTACCTCCCTATTGGGGTAAAGGAATAATGCAAGAGGCAATACACTTGGCTTGTCAATATGGATTTGAGCGAGCAAAACTTCACAGAATTGAGGCAATGGTTGAATCTGAAAACAAAAATTGCAAAGCTCTTTTGAACAAGCTTGATTTCAGAAAGGAAGGTACCATGCGCGAATGTGAAATTAAAAACAACGATTTTATAGATCTTGATATTTATGCAAAATTTAATCCATCACATTAAACAATATGTTAGGCTAGATGCAGAGGAGACCAAATTGCTTCTCAACAAGATTAAGTTTTTAAAGGTTAAAAAGAAATCTTACTTACTTGAAGAAGGTCAACTTTGTAAAGCCCAATATTTTGTTGAGAAAGGGTGCTTAAGAATGTTCTTTATCAATGAAAAAGGGATTGAGCAAATTACCTATTTTGCCTTAGAAAACTGGTGGTTGACGGATCATATGAGTTTAATTAAGCAGGTTCCTTCGAGCTTTTTTATACAGGCAATTGAAGATACAGAAGTCTATTGTTTCGAGCACCGTTACCAAGAAGAGTTATTCGAGCAATTGCCTCAACTAGAAAAATATTTTAGGTTAATGATGCAAAGAGCATTAGCTGCGTCACAACAACGTGTTAAGTTTTTCCATGATTATTCGAAAGAGGAAAACTACCGGGTCTTTACCTCGTTATTTCCGTCCTTTGTACAGCGGATACCACAATATATGCTGGCTTCCTATTTAGGTTTAACACCAGAATATTTAAGTGAGCTGAGGAAGAAAGGGTAAGTTGATACTTTCTTAAACTAGCTTAAGATTTTTCAGACACGAGGGCTTTAACTTTGTCCTATCATTTAAAACAAAATCATGGACAAAAGAATTAATATCGAAGAAATTGAGCCGAATGGCTACAAAGCAATGTTTGCGTTAGAAAATTTCTTAGCAACAAGTAAACTTACTAAAACCCATAAAGAGCTCGTAAAAATTAGAGCATCGCAAATAAATGGATGTGCCTTTTGTATTAATATGCATACCAAAGATGCGCGCAAAAATGGTGAAACGGAACAAAGAATTTATCTGCTAAATGCATGGCGCGAAACCCAATTATTTACAGCAGAAGAGCGCGTAGTTTTAGCAATGACTGAAGAAGTGACTTTGATTGCAAACGGGGGACTAAGCGACGATACTTATCAAAAGGCTAAAGCCATATTTGACGATCAATATATTGCGCAAGTTATCATGATGATCGTAACGATCAACGCTTGGAATAGAATTGCTGTTTCTACGCTGAGACAACCAATTTAAAGGGATGGGAGTTTTTAAACTCCCTCCCTGTTCATTAAGATTTTAGTTTTGACAAAGGAATATAGCCAAGTGTTAGCTCGTCTTCTACTAAATCGCTTCCCGGAGAGAACTTTAAAGCATATTTACTTTTCGTTTGAGCTGATAAAATATCTTTTATTTCAAAGATATCATCAACATCGACACCAAATTTATCATCAATATGGGAAGTAGCCCCTTTAAAGCCAGTATGCTTATAGAAAGCTGTTTCCTTAGCTTCTTTAATCGCTATGGCCTTCTGATCTGCAACTACAAGTATTTTATAATGTAGCTCCTCAAACTCACCTTGTTTATAACCACCTAAGTTGATGAAAAACAAACTCGTTAAATCATCGCTTGCTGACGGCTGTTTCTCAATGACCTCTACCTTATAGTCCCCAACTTTATTTACAACTCTATAGGCATCGACATGAATTTTATCCTTCGCTTCAGGCCAAAATGCCATCATCTCAGGCAATAAGGCGTTAATAGAAGTTGCAATACCAAAAAAGATATCATGTTGTTCAATATTTCTTCCTTTCGGCGTAGCACCCAATAAAATCATAAATAGCTTAGGAATTTCCATTGTGCTTAAGTTTAAATTTGTTTTCAAGACTTACGAAGTTTACTAATACGATGGCAATTAAACTTCGTAAGTCTTTCTTAAAAGCTTGATCAATTTTTTACATCTAGCTTCAATCTCGTCAAATACAGGTTCAAATAAATGATCATGATTGTATGGGTCTACTACTTCTCCGTAATCTGCTAAAAAATGAGCAACTTTCTCTTTGTGGCGATCACTTTTCGCCATCTTAATAATTTCTCTGTAATTATGCCTATCCATCACAAAAATGTGATCGAATTCATCGAATAAACTCGGATTAAAATGTCTGCCTCGTTGCTCAGAAATATCGTAACCAAATTTTTCCGCTACAGCAATACTTCGGTTATCAGGAGCTTTCCCTACATGCCACGCACCTGTTCCTGCCGATGCAATTTCCCAATCTAAATTCTGTTCTTTAACCATATGGCGCATAATACCCTCAGCCAATGGCGACCGACAAATATTGCCCATACAAACTATTAAAATTTTCATCAGTATATAAATTGTTTTTTAAAGGTGATGAAGCTATCATGCGAGCGTTTGCTCATGATGGTTTCAAATCCTACCTGCTTTCAAACTGATAAATAACTTCGTAGGTAATCGCCTGCTTGTATGGCAGACCTTAAATATAAATATCGTTTAAAATTTTTGCTAAACGAACGCCGCCTTTCAGCAATTGCTGGTTTACCGTACCAATCCAGCTAAAATTATACTTATAACTTAATTTATCATCACTTTTAATTCCAGTGGCATAAATTTGATTACAAATTTCGTAAGATTCGAATACACATTCTTTCAAACTCGCCTTTTGCCAAGTAGTAAACTCTGCAGTTGATGGATGATTAATTGCTTTTGTGTATTCAGTATAACTCAATTGTTGAAAGTCAATTAGTTTTTCATCCCAAACCCCATGTAAATTGGTCTTTTCCCCAAACCATGTTAAGAACACCCTATTTCCACCCAGATCTTCTTTTCTGGCAGTGTGCATAGGCTGATGCAAATCCCCAACTAAATGGATAACCATTCTCAAGGCTAATTTCTTTTGGTCTGCAGTGCTTTTCGAGTCTTTTAACACCGCTATCATTTCAATAAGCTTATTGTAAATATTAGGGCCCTTTTCCTCCTCCAAAAAACTAAATACTGCTGTTTTTGATAAATCTGCCGGAAGATTAACATAGTGCCAGTTACTTAAATAATTGTAGCTCGTATCTGACTTAATGAAATCGGCCCAGTTGGCGCTCATTGCTAGGCTTTCAGAACCTAATATCTGTTGGATGGCCTTACGGGTTTTTGCGTTGATATAATGATCTGCGACTTCACCCACTATCCTATGACCAAGTAAACCCCAAGCTCCACTTGTAAAAGGTAAATACATCAGCACAGCTAACAGTAGCGTGCTCTTTAAAATCAATTTCTTCATTTTTATAATTGTTTAGGGACGCAATTTATTTGCTCTTTTAACACCATTGCAACTTCTTTATAGTCATTTAATCCTACTAGGATTAGCTTGGTTGCATCGGCAGATTTAATTTTAAAATTATTTAGGTATTGTCCATTTCTATAACACCCTGATACCTTTTGCTTGTAGTTAGCTTTGGTAAATGTCCCTTTAAGAAATAAAGTATCTGCCCTTACGACGTAAGTTCCTTTAGCATATTCTTTCCAAATACCTTTGTTAAAACAGGCTTCTTCGTAATAGTTTACTTTTGAATGTGTTGTTAAATCAACATAGAATGAATCACAGCTGAACTTAAATTTATGTTCAGTGTAATTCAATAGTTGAGCGGCATTAGCTACACTATCCTGGCTCCAAACTCCTTGCAACGACGCATCGCCATTGCCCTGAACATTGGGTAGCCGGGTACATGCAAAAGAAAGAGGCAGAAGGTAGAGGACAAAAGGCAAAAGGTATAACCTTCTAGAAAATAAGTTCATGATTATTTAAATATCTTAATTTTTTACTAGATCAAATCGACCTTCAGCCATCCGACCTTCCACCCTATTTAAGGCTTCCTACCATATCCTCAGGTTTAACCCAAGCATCAAATTGCTCGTTTGTTAATAAGCCTAATTCAACAGCCGCTTCTTTTAAAGTCTTATTTTCTTTGTGTGCCTTTTTTGCAATTTTAGCTGCATTTTCATAGCCTACATGAGGGTTTAAAGCTGTTACCAACATTAAAGAATTCTGCAAGTGTTTTTTAATCTCCGGTTCATTGGCTAAAATACCTTCAGCACATTTATCATTAAATGATACACATGCATCACCAATTAACCTTGCTGACTGCAATACGTTAGCAGCAATTAATGGTTTGAAAACATTCAATTCGAAATGTCCTGTAGCTCCGCCAATAGACACAGCTACATCATTTCCCATTACCTGCGCACAAACCATAGTCATCGCTTCAGGTTGCGTTGGGTTTACTTTTCCAGGCATAATTGAAGACCCAGGCTCGTTATCAGGAATGATGATCTCGCCAATTCCACAACGTGGCCCTGAGCTTAACATTCTTACATCGTTCGCAATTTTCATTAGCGATACTGCTGTACGTTTTAATGCACCAGAGAGTTCCACCATTGCATCATGTGCAGCTAATGCTTCAAATTTATTTGGAGCAGTTACAAAAGGCAAGCCAGTTAAATCTGCAATTTTTTTGGCGACTAACACATCATATCCCTTTGGCGTATTTAAGCCAGTACCAACTGCAGTACCACCTAAGGCCAATTCGGCAACCATTACAAGTGAATTCTTAATTGCCCTAATACTGTTATCGATCTGTTGTACATAGCCAGAAAATTCTTGCCCCAAAGTTAATGGTGTAGCATCCATAAAGTGGGTACGACCAGTTTTAGTGATATGTGCAAATTCTGCTACTTTTTTAGCTAAGGTATTTCGCAATTTCTCCAACCCAGGTATCGTATTTTCTACGGTTAATTTATAGGCTGCAATATGCATGGCGGTTGGATACGTATCGTTCGAAGACTGTGATTTGTTGACATCATCGTTTGGATGAAGTACTTTTTGCTCATCGGCTAAAGCACCGCCATTCATAACATGGGCACGATTGGCAATTACCTCATTACCATTCATATTGCTTTGCGTACCTGAGCCAGTTTGCCAAATCACTAATGGAAATTGATCGTCAAGTTGTCCAGCAATTATTTCGTCGCAAGCTTTACCAATTAGCGCAGCTTTATCAGCAGATAAAACACCAAGCTCATGATTAGCCTGTGCTGCTGCCTTTTTTAGATAACCAAAAGCATGAATAATCTCCTTTGGCATCGAACCTTCTGGTCCAATCTTAAAGTTATTACGTGAACGTTCAGTTTGTGCTCCCCAGTACTTATCAGCGGGCACTTGTACTTCGCCCATTGTATCGTGTTCGATTCTAAAACTCATGATGTATGTTGTAATTTTTCTTCAAAAATAAGAATTTTACCTTAGATGTACGTATGGAGATGTGAGATAGAAAACGACAATTACCTAAATGTTTAAAACTCTTTTGTGATTGGCAAGCCAATAATTCTTATTTTTCGCCTTTTAAACCAGTTCCAATTAATTCATGAGTTTTCGTTTAGTATTCGTTTCATTTGCGCTCTCACTAATTATCATTTCATCTTGCTCAAGTCAGGAAGAAAAAACAAAAAAGGCTGAAGCCGATAAAAAAGTCAGGGTTGCGGCTGATGATGCTGCCGATAAAAAATTACTTGCTTATGACCCCAAAAAAGGAGATCGTTGGATTGCTGATTTTGTGCAGAATTTGCATCGCAAAACAGGATTCAATGGAAATATGCTAGTTGCCAAAAAAGGAAAAATTCTATATGAAAAATCAGTTGGCTGGGCAGATTATCTTCACCGTGATAGCTTAAAAATAAATTCTGAATTTGAGTTGGCATCGGTTACCAAGACATTTACGGGTGTAGCTATTATGCAACTTGTAGAGGCTGGAAAATTAAAGCTCACAGATAATGTAAAGAAGTTTTATCCTAATTTTCCTTATGAAGGAATAACAGTAGAGCTATTGCTAACACACCGAAGTGGCATGATGAATTATGTTTATTTCATTGATGATATTTGGCGCAAAGAAAAAAGAAATCAAAAGAAAGGAGTATCTAACCAAGAGGTAATGAATATCATTGCCGAGAAAAAACCAAATCGTTATACCAAGCCAAACGATCGCTTTCACTATAACAATTCCAATTACATGGTTTTGGCGGCAATTATTGAAAAGGTTACCGGCAAAAGCTATTCAGATTATATGATGGAGCATATTTTTAAACCTGCAGGAATGAAAAATACGCATGTTTATTCCACTACGGTATATCCAAAAATTCCGGTTGATGTAGTTGGTCACGACCGTACTTGGCGTTACTCTGTAGTTCAGAATTTTTTAGATGGCCCCGTAGGCGACAAAGGCATTTATAGTACTTTGCATGATTTGGTTTTATATGACAAATACTTAAAGAACGGAAGATTACTTACCAAGAAGAGTTTAGACTCGGCTTACAAGGGCCGTAACAAACCTGTTAATGGGCACTTCAATTATGGCTATGGTTGGCGGATGTTTGATGGAAAGGGAATGGACAAGGTAGTTTATCACACGGGTTGGTGGCATGGGTTCCGTCATATCTATATCCGCGATTTAGATAAAGACATTGTCGTTATTTTTCTAGGGAATTTAACAAATGGCAGCTTAATGCATTTGGATGAACTTTTTAAATATTTAAAGATGCCGGTGATTAGAAAGGGCGCTTATTCAGGTTCTGGATCATTGCCAGGAAGTGACGAAGATTAGGCGCTTAGCTAATCTTATCAAACGCGATAGCTCTTGTTCGTTTATCAAGGTAGTTTTTGAGTAAGATATTTTCTGGATTTTCTAGTCTAGGATCTTTCTCGAATAATTCAATCACGGTATTTCTAGCTTCCTGCAAAATAACCTGATCTTTTGCCAAATTGGCCATTTTGAGTTCTAGCACGCCACTTTGCTGGGTTCCAGTTATATCACCGGGACCGCGCAATTGTAAATCAATTTCAGATATTTCAAAGCCATTATTGGTCTTTACCATGGTGTCGAGCCTTAATTTGGAGTTCGGACCAAGTTTAGCTGCAGACATTAAAATACAAAAGGATTGCTCAGCTCCACGGCCAACCCTTCCTCTTAATTGATGTAGCTGTGATAGTCCAAACCGTTCGGCATTTTCAATAATCATTACAGAGGCATTTGGCACGTTCACCCCTACTTCAATTACAGTAGTCGCGACCATGATTTGACTTTTCCCTTCAATAAATCGTTGCATTTCATACTGCTTATCAGCATTTGGCATTTGCCCATGTACAATGCTAATCTGATAATCTGGCAAAGGAAACTGATAGCGCATTTGTTCTACGCCAGCTTCCAAATGCAGTAAATCAAGTTTTTCACTTTCCTTAATTAATGGATAAACAATATAAACCTGTCGCCCTTTAGCAATTTCTTGCTTCATGAAACCAAACATCCTCAAACGCTGGCTTTCAAATAAATGCTTGGTTTCAATAGGCTTTCTTCCTACTGGAAGTTCATCAATTACCGATACATCTAAATCCCCATACAAGGTCATAGCCAAAGTACGCGGAATGGGCGTGGCGGTCATTACCAAAATATGGGGAGGAATAATGTTTTTTCGCCAAAGCTTAGCTCTTTGTTCAACACCAAATCGATGTTGTTCGTCAATTACCACTAAACCTAGATTTTTAAATTTTACTTTATCTTCTATTAAAGCATGTGTCCCAACCAAAATGTCGATATCGCCTGCTTCAAGTTGTGCATGTAAAAGTGTACGTTGCTTCTTTGTGGTATTACCAGTTAAAATTGCAACTTTTACCAAATCATCATTTAGCAGCGATGCTATTGAATGGTAATGCTGACGGGCCAATATTTCAGTGGGTGCCATCATACAAGCTTGATAGCCATTATCATTTGCCAATAACATGCTCATAAGCGCGACAACTGTTTTTCCACTACCAACATCACCTTGGATTAAGCGGTTCATTTGAATACCGCGCTGTGTGTCGAGTCTAATTTCTTTAATAACTCGCTTCTGAGCGTTCGTTAGTTCAAAAGGCAGTATATCGTTATAGAAAGTATTTATCTTGTCACCTACCTCACTAAACATGGCGCCTTTAAACTTTAAGCTCCTTAGTTGCTTATTATGCAATAATTGTAACTGAATAAAAAATAACTCCTCAAATTTCAAACGTCTTTCAGCATGTTGCAGCTTAACTGTGTCTTTGGGAAAGTGAATTTGTATTAACGCTTCCTTTCTGCTGATGAGTTTATATTTTTCGAGGATGTAGGTTGGCAATGTTTCTCTAACCTCATTAATGTGAAGTTCTATAATGAGATGGATTAGCTTTTGAATACCCTTGCTATCCAAAAAGCTCTTTTTTAGTTTTTCGGTAGAATTATAAATGGGTTGTAAAGTTAAATTGCCTACTACCCCAGCCTGTCTAGGGTACACTTCCATATCTGGATGAGAGATACTAAAGCTATGGTTAAATAAATTTGGCTTCCCAAAGGCGATGTAGGTACCGCCACGTAAAATATTATCTTCTACCCATTTTAGGCTTTGGAACCAAACTAAATCCATTGTTCCCGTCTCATCGGTAAACTTAACCAATATGCGCTTTTTATGCTTTTCTCCAATAATCTCTTTTGTACTAACCTTCCCTATTACTTGCACTAAAGGGAGATCTGGATGGAGTTCATTGATCTTATAGAAACGCGTTCTATCAATATACCTAAATGGATAATGATTTAAAAGTTGTTCATAGGTAGATACGCCCAACTCTTTAAGCAAGAGTTCAGCACGCTTAGGACCAACGCCCTTAAGGTACACTAGCGGAGTATCTAAATTTGAAGCAAACAATCGACTTTATTTTCTCTTAAAAGTAACAATATCCTTTATCAAGTTCCAATTAAATAAGAAAACAGCAAATAGCAATAACAGGTAAGCAAGTAATTGATGCATGCTTATTTGCTCATCAAAATACAATACGGCCACACTAAAAGCAATGATTGGATTAAGATAAATAATAATGCCAAGGGTTGATGATGGAATTCCAATTAAAGCATATAAGCTCAAGAATAAGGGAATAACGGTAAACAGCACAGCTATTACAACAATATGGCCCCAAAACCAAGCTCCTTCTGGAAAGCTCTCGTGGTGATAAATATAAAAAGGCAACATTAAAACAACGGCTACTGTGATTTGCAGAGCCAGGACATTGAGTTTATCCAAATGCTGCATTTTGCGCTGAATAATTAAATAAAACGCATACAAAGCAGCAATGATGACCGACCATAGCACTTCTCTAAAAGAGCCTGTGGCAAGCATCATGATACTGACTAAAGCAATTGCAAGTGCGGTCAATTTTATTTTAGACAGTTCTTCCTTTAAAATAAGAAACCCTCCAAAAGCTGTAATGAGTGGGCAAACCATGTAAGCAAATGCTGCCGACTTAAGGCTCACATTATTTACGGCATAAATGAAAGTATACCAGTTAAGGGTAAGCAATATGCTTGCCCCTATTACTTGACAAATAATAATATGTCTTTGCCTAGGCAATACTGATTTATAGTAACTAATATCTTCCTTTAGAGTGCCTCTTCGAAAAAGGAAAATTGCAGCCCAGATTACAATTAAAGAGGTAAATATGCGATAGTATAAAATTTCTTCAGCTGGGAAAGCTTTAATATTTCTTAGCGGAATAGAAAAGAAGCCCCAAATTGCAACAGATAAAAAGGCAGCTAATAAGTACCGTGATTTTGATTTCAACGAATTTACCCTTGATAGGCTGTTACTGATATTTCTACATTTACGCCTTTTGGTAAACCTTTAACCGCTACTGTTTCGCGTGCAGGATATGTTTCGCTGAAGTAAGAACCATAAACCTCATTAACAGCAGCAAACAAGTCCATATCTGCTAAAAAGATAGTGGTCTTAACAACATGATCAAATGTATAGCCCGCTTCTAAAAGTACGGCTTTAATATTGCGCATTACCTGATGAGTTTCTTCCGCTATTGAAGATAGGTTTAACTCACCGTTTTCTGGATTGATGGCTACCTGACCAGATAGAAATAAAAATCCATTTGCGATTACTGCTTGACTGTATGGCCCAATTGGAGCTGGAGCATCTTTTGTGTTGATTACTGTGTTCATTAGTTCTTTAATATAAACCATTGGATAAGTTTCCAGGTGATCCCTCCCACAAATAACAAAATGGCAATCGCATTGATCCAATGCATTACCTTGATATTAAAATTAGTTGGTCTCTCTGGATCCCTTTTCCTAAAAAAATACATATACAAATGTAGGAATAAAAAAAGCGAACACTTTGACAAACTTTTAAAGTTTGTCAAAGTGTTCGCTTTTTTTATAAAACTAAAGAATGATTAGTTTCTTGAAGTTTCAACGCGACGATTTTGGATACGACCTTCTTCAGTATCGTTTGAAGCAATTGGATTAGCTTCGCCAAAACCTTTTGCAGTAACTTGGCTTGAATTAACTCCAGAGTTTACTAAATAAGTTTTAACTGAATTTGCTCTGTCTTTAGATAATTTCATATTGTATGCAGCAGTACCTTCGCTAGAAGCATAACCTTTTGCAGTTATTTTACCACCGTTTTCACGCAATGTTGAAGATAATTTATCTAACACTGGATAAGCTTCAGTTTTTAAAACTGAACTGTTGAATTCAAATTGAATTGTTTCCCAACCAGACACCATTGAAGTTTCTGCAGCAGCAACTGGTGCAGGTGGAGGAGGAAGTGGACAACCTGAACCATCTACTTTAGTTCCAGCTGGAGTTCCAGCACATTTGTCAAATTGATCAGCAACACCGTCACCATCAGAATCTTTTTTCAAGTCTTCGATTGATTTCTCAACGTTAGAAACACGATTTTTCAATGCTTCAACTTCTTGACGTAACGAAGGATCTTTTAATTCATCATACATTAAAGCAAGTGGGTTAACCCAATCCAAGTTAGGTTTAGCTTTCGAACCTAAAGAGAACTCTAAGCCAGCCGAAGTATAGCTAAATTTATCAAAGTTTGAAGTAATACTGTTACCAGCTTGAACACCATTTACATTGAAATCATCTACGAAGCTCATCGTGTAATTCAAGTTAAATGATACATTATCAGAAATTTTGAATTTAACACCAGCGCCTACAGGGATGTATGCACCATGGTAATATTTATCACCATCAATTGGTTTTTGAGTAGTAACCGTTCCATTACCAGCAGTAACAGTTGGCTCATAAGCTAACAAACCGTAACCAGCAGATAAAATAAAATTAACTGAGTTCTCGCGACGTAAAAAGTCAACAGTAGCCACATTAATTACACCTCTTAAATCAGCTGCATAACCGAATTTAGTTTCGAATGACGCAATGCCATTTTGAACACCGCCAGTTGCATCTTTGTTACTTCCTGAGATTTTACCTCTCATTAAGTTACCTTCTAAACCGAATGCGTGACCTAATTGCTTACGGATTGAAACACCGTAACCTAAATTAACATCCCAGTTAGTAAAGTCATTTCTTCCACCTAGTAATACGATTGGCGTAGTAACACCTGCATTCACACCTAGTGACCAAGTTCTGTATTGACCTCTACCACCAAATACCTTGGCAGACGAAGAAGGAGCAGGAGCATCCTGTGCACTAACAAGAGACGTTGCTCCCATCAATACCACTAAAGAGGCTACAAGACCTTTTTTTAAAGTAGAATAATTCATAATTTTCTTTTTTAAGGTTAAACAAATATTAATTGTATAATTTTTTGTAGAACAAAATTAAACAAATTTTTATAATCTCAAAATACTATACAAACTCCGTTCCAAACTCAAAAAGACTATAAATTTGTGCCAGTTTTACCCAATATTTAAACGAATGTAAGCAATTAAAACCGCTTATTTTTTGCGGTATTTTTTGCTCTCAAAAAACTCACAAAGAATGCATTAACATCAACTCAAACGGTTGCTCAATACGCAAAAAGGCAGAAAAAATATAAATTCGCAAAATAGTTAAGCTTATTTTATCTCATGAGGAGCGCTTTTACGCTGCCATTTTGCCGCTTATGTTAAACTGTCCTAATCGACTAGACAGCAAAGTCCTTTTTTTAAGACAATTAAATAGTAGTGCGAAAGCTTTTAACCAGAACGCCTGTTCAACTCAGCTGACAATTGCTAGACTTTTGGACTAAAACCTTTCGTCAACAAACCGATAGATATTAAAATCAGCACTTAAAGATGCTTTGGTAATTTCCTCCCTGAGTTTTAACTTATCTACATCTGCAGTTCGCTTATGTTGGATTATATTAAAAGCTTTTTCTGCAAGTAAGAAGTTTCTCCGTTTACCATCTACTATGTCAGGTTTAATTAACCATTTGCATAAAGCTTCTACACCTTCATTTTTCGCAGCGACAGTTTTAAAAATTGGGATATTTTGATGTTGTTGATTTAATAGCTTTTTAAGGTTATTCGCAAAAGTTACCGCTCCTTCCCGATCCGCTTTATTAACCACAAAAGCTTGCGCAATCTCCATCAAGCCTGATTTTATATTCTGAATCTCATCACCCGATTCGGGCACAAGTACGACGGCTGTTTTATCGGCTAGACCTGCAATTTCTACTTCAGACTGTCCTACCCCAACCGTTTCAACTAAAATTAAATCAAAATTACTCGAGCGGATAAGGTCAACCATCTCCAAGGTCTTTGCAGAAATACCGCCTAATGACCCGCGAGTTGCGATAGACCTGATATAGACCCCTGGCTGATTAAATTGCTGCGCCATTCTAATCCTATCTCCTAATAAGGAGCCAAAATTAAATGGCGATGTAGGATCAACTGCAAGTACCGCGATTTTCTTTCCTGCTTTTACAAAGTACGATATAATGGCATTTACAAGCGTGCTTTTGCCCGCACCTGGAGGGCCAGTAATGCCGACTACAGGGATTTGATGATTAATTTGAATACTCTTTAACAAGGATGAAGCTGGTTCTATCTCATTTTCAACCAAAGTAAGACCTCTCGCCAAGGCTCTAAAATTACCTTGCTCGATCTCCTCCTTTAATTTTTGATAAGCTTCCATCATTTGCTATTTATCACAAATAACGTTTTTTTAGTTCATTTCAGGAAATGGCAAATACTCGCCTCTCATATCTATTAAACAAAAACCGTAACTTTGACTCTTTATATCCTCTAAATGAAGACCTACTTTAGACTATTATCTTTTGCTAAGCCAATTGAGAAATTCGCAATACCTTACATAATTGCCACTCTTTTCGCTATCATATTTAACACTTTTCTTTTTACTTTGCTTGGCCCGCTTATGCAGGCCTTGTTTCTTGGAAAATGTGAAGATCCAACAAAAATTGTTGAACAACCCAGCTCATGGGACTTGTTAGCAAGATTCGATAACTATATCGAGCCTATTATTAAAAATGATGAGATCTTTGCTTTAAAGATTATCTGTGCTGTTATTGTTGTAACTGTTTTCCTGGCAAATTTCTTCCGCTATTTTTCACAAAGGTATATGGAAGATTTAAGAGTGCATACCTTGTTAAATTTACGACGTTCGGTATTTGAAAATGTAATGAACTTACATGTGGGCTATTTCAATAACGAACGAAAAGGAGATATCATTTCAAAAGTTGCTTCGGATGTTCAGGTCGTACAGTTCTCTGTTACAAATACTTTACAGGTAGTTTTTAAGGAACCCGTTCAATTGATATTTTATATCGGGGTACTCATCTCTATATCGTTAAAATTAACCCTATTCTCTTTATTGGTAATACCAATTTCGGGATTCATTATTAGTAAAATAGTTAAAAGATTAAAGCAGCAGTCAACTCAATCTCATCAATCATTTGCAAAAATGATTGGCTTTTTAGATGAAGCTTTAGGAGGCGTTAAAATCATTAAGGCATTTAATGCAACATTCCGCATTAAAGAAAAATTTAACGAAGAGAATAAATTCTATTCTGGACTAAATCGGAAAATGGCTAGGCGGCAACAATTGGCCTCTCCTGTATCGCAAACATTAGGCGTTTTAGTGGTGGTGTTTATACTTTTGTATGGTGGTACACAAATCTTAAGTGGACAAGGAGATTTAGAAGCTGCAAAATTTGTGGTTTATCTAGCAACTTTTTCGCAAATTATGCAACCTATTAAAGCACTAACTGATGCTTTTAGTGGAATCTATTCTGGAATAGCAGCGGGCGAAAGGGTGTTAGATTTAATTGACACTAAACCCGAACTCACCAATAAACCTGATGCAAAGCCGTTAAATCAATTTGATCGTGACTTAAGCTTTGAGAATCTTTCATTTAGTTATGGCGATAAAGAAGTACTTAAAAATATTAACTTAACCGTGAAGAAAGGGACAACGGTTGCATTGGTCGGTCCATCGGGTGGTGGAAAGAGTACATTGATGGATTTAATTCCGCGATTCTATGACCCTAAAGCTGGTAGTTTAAAAATTGACGGCCATGATTATAGAGATTTAACTGTGGAGAGTATTAGGGCGAAAATGGGCATTGTTAACCAAGAAAGTATTTTATTTAACGACACTATCTTTAACAACATTGCTTTTGGCAAACCCGATGCAACAGCGGAGGAGGTAATGAATGCGGCTAAAATTGCCAACGCACACGAATTTATTTTGGCTACGGAAGATGGATATCAGACTTTTGTTGGCGATAGAGGAAATAAATTATCAGGGGGCCAGAAGCAACGGATTTGCATTGCTAGAGCCGTGTTAACTAATCCGCCAATCATGTTGTTAGATGAAGCTACCTCGGCCTTAGATACTGAATCGGAAAAATTAGTTCAAGAAGCGCTTAATAATTTAATGCAAAATAGAACTTCAATTATTATTGCGCATCGTTTAAGTACGATCCAACATGCTGATGTGATTATCGTAATTGATAAAGGTGAAGTTACTGAAACTGGAAGCCATAACGAATTAATGTCACGAAATGGCTTATATAAACGTTTAATAGATATGCAAGCATTTAACAACTAGATCCTACCCATTAAAAATGTTTAAAAAAAGAAATGCCTTCAGTAAACTTTACCTTAAACTCACGAACAAAGCAAAATATAAAGAATATAAATGGGAGTTGCAGAATTACTATAAAAAGGAATTTTATAGCGATTTTATTGGCAAAAATCGTTTAAATTCCTTGCCTAAGATTAAGGCTATACTTGCAACCACAGATCATTTAAATATTAATCATAGTGGCAATGCAGGAGATATCATTTATGCTTTACCAACACTGAAGAAACTATTTGAATTGACGGGAGCGAAAATAAATTTATATCTGAGACTAAATCAACCTTTGATTTTATCTAATGCAACACATCCGCTTGGAAATGTAATGTTAAATGAAAAAATGTTTAACATGCTATCGCCTCTTTTATTGAGCCAAGAGTATATCAATTTAGTAGAACCTTATCATAATCATAACATTCATATCAATCTTGATTATTTTAGAACTGGGATATTCCCTTTAGATCATGGAAACATTGCTAGATGGTGTGGTTACATAACGGGTATAAATGCAGATCTATGGAAGAAATGGTTAACAGTAACTCCAAATAAAGCCCATGAGTCTTTTATCATTTTAGCCAGAAGTAGTAGGTATCAAAATCCTTCGTTAGATTTTTCTTTTTTGACAAAATATAATAAAATAAAATTTATTGGCGTCGTTTCTGAATTTGAAGAAATGAAAAAATATATCCCTGAATTGGAATGGCTACAGGTTGATGATTTTTTAGAATTAAGCCAAATTATTGCAGGTTCTAAATTGTTTATCGGCAACCAATCCTTTCCATTTTCAATTGCAGAGGCGCTAAAAGTTAAACGAGTTCTCGAATTACCATTTAATTTGATCAATGTAGTTCCCGAAGGGGAAGGAGGATATGACGTACTTTCTCAGGATCATTTTGAAAGTTTGGTTGAAACGCTACTCAATAAATAATAAATACATCTTATTTTCTATACTCTACGTAAATGAAAAAGAAAATTTCTAAAAGCTTAGTCAAGTCATTTTTTTTAAAAATCTCAGACAAAAAGGAATACAAAAAGCATAAACTCAACTTACTTGAACAAAAACAATACCTTCAAAGAGAGCAAAAATTGAAATTGCTTTTAGCAGGAAAAAAAATAGTAAATCCCACTAGTATCATGCAGATTGCAAATACAAAAGGGAGGCTTAATTTTATCCATGCCGGTAATGCAGGAGATATAATTTATGCTTTGCCTGTAATTAGAGAGATTGGTCAAATAACATCTGTGCCTATTACACTATATCTGCTGTTAGATCAGCCACATAATCTGAGTCCCACGTATACTCATCCAATGGGGAATGTTACATTGAATAAAAAAATGGCTGATATGCTAATTCCTCTATTAAGTAATCTTGAATATATTACATCGTGTTCTCTTTATGAAAATCAAGATATAGACATCCAACTAGATACATTCAGAGAATTAGGAATTTGGCAAGATAGAGGTAGCATTATAAGATGGCATAGCTATACTACAGGTATACGCCCAAAAAGTAATTTTCCATGGCTGAAAGCTAATAAAGACATTGATTTCTCCCAAACCATTGTGTTAGCGAGAAGTGAGAGATATCGTAATCCCCATATCAATTATTCTTTTCTTAGTCAATACCAAAACATCTGCTTTTTAGGTGTAAAGTCAGAATATCAAGATATCAAAAAACAAATTCCAGCTATCAAACATATCATTGTTCGAGACTTTTTACATATGGCTGAAATAATTAATGGCGCTGCATTTTTTATCGGCAATCAATCTTTTCCATTCTCCGTTGCTGAAGGACTTAAAGTTCCCCGCATTTTGGAAACAAGTTTTGAAGCCCCAAATGTTATTCCGGAAGGGGAAAATGGATATGATTTTTATATACAGGAACATTTCGAATGGTTTGTTAAGCATTTATACGAAGAGAATATTCATTAAATATCAACTAATGCGTGTTATTGATTTTCTGAATTATTGCAGTTGACGAGTAGCCTTCAATAAATTTTATAACAACTACTTCACCACTATTAGCCTGTACCTCTTTAGCACCGACAATATTTTCGATCGTATAATCCCCACCCTTAACTAATATGGCAGGCATAACTTGCTTAATTAAAGATAATGGTGTTTCTTCTTCAAAAACAATCACAACGTCAACAAAACACAAAGAAGCTAACATTAAAGCTCTATTGTAAACTGAATTAATCGGCCTGTTTTCTCCTTTTAATTTTTTCACAGAGGAATCCGAGTTCAAGCCAACAATTAACTTATCACCTAACGTTGCTGCTTTTAAAAGATAACTGAGATGCCCAATGTGTAAGATATCAAAACAACCATTGGTAAAAACGATTTTACAGCCCTCTTTTTTCCACTGCTCTATTGTGGCAGTGATATCATTTGACAATATCTTCTTGTTGGCAAGCTCTTCTAATGAATTAAACATACTAGTAAGCTCTATCTACTGCATCGCAGATAATGTGTCCAATTAAAATATGCATTTCTTGTATTCTTGCTGTAATAGCGGAAGGAATAACAATGTTTGAATCACAAGCGTTATTCATAGTTCCACCATCTCTTCCAGATAAACCTATATTTTTACACTTTAAAGTACGACCCATTTCAAATGCCCTAATAACATTTTCACTATTACCACTTGTAGAAATGCCAATCAAAATATCGCCTTCTTTAGCAAGTCCTTCAACTTGTCTACTAAAAATATTCTCAAAACCATAGTCATTCCCAATAGCTGTTAAAGCAGAGGTATCTGTAGTTAAGGCGATTGCAGGTAACGATCTTCTTTCTTTCACAAAACGTCCAGTAAATTCTGCCGCAATATGTTGTGCATCTGCCGCAGAGCCCCCATTTCCAAACAGTAATACCTTATTACCGTTTTTTAAACATTCAGTAATCATTAAACATGCATTCGCTATTATATCCGCATTCTTTGTATAACATGCCTGAGCAACTTCTATATGCGTTAAAAATTGAGCTTTGATTTGATCTTCCATTTAACTATAAGGTTGGGAATTTTTCATTTATTTCTTCATAACTAGCAACTGCACTCCCAACTTTGCTCAATACAATAGCTGCTGCATGGTTTGCAAAATCACAAGCTTCAGGAAGCGATTGTTTTGCTCCTAAACACACGCCCAATGAGGCTAACACGGTATCGCCCGCGCCAGTAACATCAATTACATCTAAAGATTTTGTGGGAATCAATGTTAATTTATCCTTAGAATAGAACGCAATTCCTTCTTCAGATAGCGTAATTATCACCTCGTTACAGTCAGTTATCTCTTTAAGCATTTTACATGCTTGCTTTAAACTATCTTGATCTTTAATATCAATACCAGTTGCTAATATAGCTTCCTTTTTATTTGGTTTAATGATATTAACTCCTTGATATTTTTTAAAATCAAGTCCTTTAGGATCCAAAATCGTAGTAATATTTTTCGCCTTACACTTTGCAAATATTTCACTTAACAAAGTTGGGGTTAAAAGACCTTTATTATAATCTGAAATAAGTACAATATCAACAGAATTGATTTTCTGGTCGATGATCTTAATGAGACGCTTTTCTATTGTAGAATCAATAGCATTTTTGTCTTCTTTGTCAAATCGAATAAGATGATGATTGGATGCAACTACTCTAGATTTAACTGTAGTACATCGAGAACTATCCTTTACAATTCCATCGCCATTTACACCAAATATTAATAATTCATTTAAAACAACGGCTCCTTTGTCGTCGTCGCCTATTACAGAAATAATATCAACTTCGCAATTAAAGGCTGCAAGGTTTTTTAAAACATTACCAGCTCCACCTAATGTATATTGTTCTCGTTGAATTTCTACCACTTGCACTGGCGCTTCTGGCGATATTCTTGTACAATTGCCATATATATAATGGTCAATCATTATATCTCCTATTACAAGTGCTCTTATACTCATATTATTTTTCGGGGCTTAATTTTGTTTCAAATATAAATTAAGCGAAAATACGGTTAATAATACTAATTTAATAATTACATTGATGCCTATCGACCTATTAATTTCTTAAAATGGGTTCTATTTATGCCCGTTACAATTAAATAGGTAAGTATATAGACTATAATAAAACGGCTAAGTTGATATAATATCAATTCTGGTAAAGTAAGACTCGCTACACTATATTTTAAAGAGACAAAAATTAGCGGTAAAAAACTCGCAACCAAAATGAAATGAATTAAATAGATCCCATATGTTGTTTCTCTGGGTTTCAAGAAATTAATAATGGTAATTCCCTTTATTTTATAAAATAGTAAAAAGCAAGCTAAAGAGAACAATATATTACTTATTCTTAAAGTATTGTAAGGGTCAACACTGTTGTTTTTCATCAAATACATTTCCTCTAAAACGCCCCCAATTGCAAAAATAACAATAGCTATTATAATACTCGTATAAGATAGGCTGTTGACAAATTTCTCAAACTGGTCTAAGCGTTTATTAATTTGAGCTCCAAGCCATAAGAAGAAAATGAAACCAAATAACGCGACCGAATGTCTTGGTTCGATCCATTCGAAATAAATATTTATAGTATAGATAAGTGTAATTAGAGCTAAGACAACCCCAAACAAATAAGAGTAAAGATATTTCCTAAATATTAACAAAATACCAATACAGCATAAAAAATTAGGGATAAACCAATAATTACTATAGAAATATACTGCTCTTAAATGCTCAAAAAAAACCGCTTTATAATTTACCCCAAAACTACTCGAATTAAATTTTATAGCTTTTACCAAATCATCCAAACATAAGATAGCGACAAACAAAATAGACCAAAATATCCAAGGGCCAATTGTTGATTTTATCCTCCTTCTCATATATTGCAGTGGTGTATATTGTACAAACTTCTCTCCTATCAGAAAGCCGGCCAACAGGAAGAAATTAATTGTTCCAAATTTGATAAATTGTGTCCAAGAACAAAGAACAAAAATACTCAGGTCATCTTTTGGCTTATAAATACTTAACGATACTGCATGTTCCATTACAATACTCATCATTGCAATGCATCTTATTCCATCAATAAAATCAAAATTCCTTGTAGTAGTAGTAGTAGTTGACATTCGTAGAATGTCAGACATTCAAAAAATTAAAAAGTTTAACCTATTCTTAAATAAAAAATCGAATTATAACTTCCTTTTTACTTCAACTTGTTCGTAAGCTTCTACGATATCCCGACTTCAATGTTGCTAAAATTCTAGGTATTTAATCTCAGTTTTTGTACTTCTTATAAAACTCCCACTCGCTCCTCAATTAAGTAGTAAAGTGATTGTGATTATTGTATAGGCGGCCCAATAGTATATCCACTAACTCCATTAACATTCATTATTGTAGAGTTATCAGTTATTTTAAAATGATAACTATCTGCGACTAAAGCACTAACAATATGTCTTAAGTAATTCCCTTCTCTAAAATACATTTTGCCATCGTAATTATTGCGAAGCAAACTTGTATCATAACCGATAGGAGTCCCTACTGGCGGCGTAAGCGTTGAACAAAAACAGTTAACTATAGCACCGCTGTAGTTATATACCCCAGCTAGCGTCACCCAATTTTCTATATGCCTTGCATACCCATCCATAATACTATATACTTTTTCATCATTAGTTCTATACAGCGTTCCTTCAAAAGATAAGGCAGGACTTGCTCCATTCTGAATTTGAAATGCATATGACCCATACCTTTGATACGAAGTATTTCCATTATTTGGAACATTATAGTCTAAAACTAAATAATACCCATTCGGCAATTGGGTATCATTAACAGTAACTGAATATGAAACATCAAGAGTTGCGTTATTGCTCGAAAAATTTGAGCTAGTAACATTATAAGCACTTGATAAATATTCCGTTAATGCTGCGCTCGGGCCTGGAGCAACTCCCAGCTTTACATTTATTTCGAAGGGTCCCCAACCTCCAGTACCTATTGACTGCCTTAAATATCTGACTGTAAAGTTGATTGTGGTTGTTGGCGTAGTTGCATTCACCACTGTCCCAGATGTTACAGTAAACCTGTCTATGTTAGCAATGAATTGCGACGTCGAATAACTCTCTTGTAAATCTGCTTTACTAAATTGATCTACGCCTCTAAATACAAATTGTTCTGTCGTACTATTGTAGCTTATTTCACTTGCATCTGCATTAATCCTCTCAGCCATATAGGTTTTTAGCGTCGTTATTTCTGATGGCTCTTCTTCTTCGTGCTCTTCAATATTGCTTTTGTTGATCGGCTTTAACAGTTTTTTCTCTTGGAGAGCCGCCTCTTCTTTTTTACATCCTAAAATAGTTGCAGATGCAAGAAAAAAGACAATAAATACTTTAGTAAGTGATTTTTTCATATGTGCTTTTTTAAGACGCAAAAATAGCACGCAAAAAAAGCAATTTTGGTAACCTTTAGTTACCAAATAAATTATAACTTAAGCATATATACTTCCTGAAACATCATCTATGAAAATTGAACAACGCATTGATATTGGAAACACCTTATTTAGATACAGGCGTAAATGCGGATACAGTCAGCAATATGTAGCCGACATTCTTGGAATTAGTTTAACTGCCTATAAAAAATGGGAAAAAAAGACAGATAATATCACGTTATCGCAATTGAAAAAGATTGAGCAACTGTATCGCAAACCTATACAAGCAATTATCATGGATTCTTACCCTAGTCCCACGGCTATCTCTTATGATGATACTGTTTGTTATTAGCCATAAAAAAAGCGACCCTAAAGTCGCTTTTCTATTTATTAATTTTAGCTTATAGTTTTCGCTTTACTTCAACTTGTTCGTAAGCTTCTACAATATCGCCCACTTCAATGTTGTTAAAGTTTTGGATATTCAATCCGCACTCGTAACCTTTAGAAACTTCCTTAACGTCGTCTTTAAAGCGTTTTAATGAAGCTAATTCTCCAGTATAAACTACCACACCATCACGTACGATACGGATTTTGCTGTTTCTGTTAATTTTACCGTCAAGCACCATACATCCTGCAATGGTTCCCACTTTGGTAATTTTAAAGGTTTCGCGGATTTCTACGTTAGCAACAATTTTCTCTTCGAATTCTGGAGCCAACATACCTTCCATCGCCGCTTTAATCTCGTTAATCGCATCGTAAATAATAGAGTACAAGCGAATATCAATTTGCTCAGCCTCTGCTAACTTACGCGCACCTGGCGAAGGACGTACTTGGAAACCGATGATGATCGCATCTGAAGCAGAAGCTAACAATACGTCAGATTCTGAAATCTGACCAACAGCTTTACCAATAATATTGATCTGAATTTCTTCAGTAGAAAGTTTCAATAATGAATCGGCAAGTGCCTCGATTGAACCATCCACATCACCTTTAACAATTAAGTTTAACTCTTTAAAGTTACCAATCGCTAAACGACGACCAATTTCATCTAACGTAATATGTTTCTGGGTACGCAAGCCCTGCTCGCGCATCAATTGTAAACGTTTGTTTGCAATCTCTCTAGCTTCAACTTCACTCTCTAACGCGTTGAATTTATCACCTGCCGTAGGAGCGCCTTGCATACCTAGTACTTGAACAGGAACTGAAGGACCTGCTTCGGATACTTTAGCACCACGTTCGTTAAATAATGCTTTAACCTTACCGCTATAACTACCCGCTAAGATTGGATCTCCAACTCTTAACGTACCTGCTTGAACCAATACGGTTGTTACAATACCACGACCTTTATCGAGTGTTGCCTCAATAACTGTTCCCGTAGCACGTTTATTTGGATTAGCTTTTAATTCTAATAACTCTGCTTCCAGTAATACTTTATCAAGTAATAAATCAACGTTTAAGCCGCTTTTACTCGATATTTCTTGAGACTGGAATTTTCCACCCCAATCTTCTACCAAGATATTCATTACCGATAATTGTTCTTTTACCTTATCAGAATTAGCACCTGGTTTATCAATTTTTGTAAAGGCAAATACCAATGGTACACCCGCAGCTTGGGCGTGATTGATAGCCTCTTTTGTTTGAGGCATCACCGCATCGTCTGCCGCAATTACAATAATCGCAATATCCGCTACCTTAGCACCACGCGCACGCATCGCCGTAAAGGCTTCGTGACCTGGCGTATCTAAAAAGGTAACTTGCTTACCAGAGTTTGTAGTTACTTTATAAGCCCCGATGTGCTGTGTAATACCACCAGCCTCACCAGCTACTACATTCGCTTTACGAATATAATCTAGTAGGGAAGTTTTACCATGATCTACGTGACCCATGATGGTTACCACTGGAACTCTAGGTTCTAAATCTTCTGGTGCATCTTCTTCTTCGATTACACTATCTGCTTCTTCATCAGCTTTTACGAACTGTATTTCATAACCAAACTCATCAGCAACAATCGTTAATGTTTCTGCATCCAAACGTTGGTTAATGGAAACAAACATTCCTAAGCTCATACAAGTACCAATAATTTTAGTCACCGGTACATCCATCATATTTGCTAACTCATTTGCCGTAACAAATTCGGTAACTTTTAATACTTTAGATTGTAATTGCTCTTCTGCTGCTGCTTCTTCTGCTGTTAAAGCTACATCATCACGTTTTTGGCGACGAAGTTTAGCACGTTGTGCAAATTTACCAGATTTACCTGCACCACTTAAACGAGCAAGTGTTGCTTTGATCTGATCTTGTATTTCTTTTTCTGTTGGTTCCTCTTTAGGTCCGCCTGGGGCTGCGCCTCCTGGTCTGGCATTTCTAAAGTTCGGGCGACCGCCAGCTGTATTGTTTGTGTTATTTCTAAAATCAGGGCGATTACCAACTGGTGCTGCGGGGCGAGGTGCTTGACCTTGTTGCTGAGGCTGACCACCTTGGTTTTGCTGACCTTGATTTCCTTGTCCTTGAGGAGCATTTGGTCCTCCAGGCGTTTTTTTACGTTTACGCTTACGTTTTGCTGCTTCACTATCACCTGCAGAAGAGGCCACTGGCTGATTTCTGCGATCTGGTGTTGTTGGCAATACAATTTTTCCAATAATATTTGGACCTGATAATTTAACAGAACGAGCTTTAATTACTTCATCCTCTGGCGCAGGAGTTTCTGCAACTGGTGGTGGCGTAACTACTGGTGCTGGAGCTTGAGGTTTTTCTTCAACCTTAGGTGCCTCGGCAACAACTGGTTTCTCTGCAACAACTTCAACAGGTTTCTCTACTGCAACTGGTGTTTCAACCTTAGGTGCAACAGGAGCTTCCTCTTTTTTAGGCTCAACTGGTGCTGGCTCTTCCTTTTTAACAGGGCGAGTTTTAGCATTTAGATCATCTAGATCTATTTTACCAACAATTTTAACACCTGGTAAAGCGCCTTCTTCCGCTTTTTCTGCAACAGGCTCTGCTGCTTTAACAGGCTCTTCAACCTTAGTTTCTACAGGTTTTTCTTCTTTCGGTTTTTCTACCGGAGGCGTATATGAATGAAGATTTTTGATTAAAATACCTTCGTTTTCAAACTCTTGTTTTTTTCTAGGTACATCAGGAGCCTTCTCAGCTACTTCAGGTTCATCACGACGAATTTTACCTATAACGATTTGATTGGCTTCTTCTTTTACGATTTTATCCCCCTGAAACTCTCTCAATAATGTATCATACATCTCTTTTGAGAGTTTTGTAGTGGGCTTATTTTCCACAGCAAAGCCTTTCTTACTTAGAAATTCTACGGCTGTAGCAATCCCTACGTTAAGTTCCTTAACTGCTTTAAATAAAATTATGGGTTTGTCGTCTGACATTGATTATCCTATTATTTACTAAATTATATACAAAAGTAACGTTTATTCTTATTTATTCAAGCATAGAACGTTTATTCAAATTCTGATTGCAAAATGCTAATCACCTCTTTAATGGTTTCTTCTTCTAAGTCGGTACGTTTTACCAGTTCATCAACAGATAAAGCTAAAACACTTTTTGCTGTATCACAACCAATAGCTTTTAACTCATCGATAATCCAGCTATCGATTTCATCTGAGAATTCTTCGATATCCACATCTTCATCTTCTTCTCCAGCTTCACGATAAACGTCGATTTCATATCCCGTCAATTTACCTGCCAATTTAATGTTATGTCCACCTCTTCCAATCGCTAACGAAACTTGATCTGGTTTTAAATAAACTGAAGCATGTTTTGTAGCATCATCTAATTTAATTGAGGTAATCTTAGCTGGGCTCAAAGCACGCTGAATGTATAGTGAAATGTTATTGGTAAAGTTAATAACGTCTATATTTTCATTCTTAAGCTCTCTCACAATTCCATGGATACGAGATCCTTTCATCCCCACACAAGCACCAACTGGATCAATTCTATCGTCGTATGACTCAACTGCTACCTTAGCACGCTCTCCTGGTTCACGAACAATTTTCTTAATGGTAATTAATCCATCAAAAATCTCTGGAACTTCAATTTCGAATAAACGTTGTAAAAACTCTGGCGCAATTCTCGAGATAATAATTTTTGGAGTTGCATTAACCATGTCAACTTTAGAAATTACCGCACGTACCGAATCGCCTTTCTTGAAATAATCAGCAGGAATTTGTTCTGTCTTAGGCATCATCAACTCGTTTCCTTCGTCGTCTAATACCAAAGTTTCTTTTTTCCAAACCTGATATACTTCACCAGTCACAATCTCGCCAACTCTATCTTTATATTTTTTAAAGATCTCGTCTTTTTCTAATTCTAATACTTTAGAAACTAGGGTCTGACGTGCTGCTAAAATTGCTCTACGGCCAAAACTCTCTAAAGTAATTTGCTCAATGTAATCATCGCCAACTTCCATATCTGGATCTAGTTGCTTTACTTCAGCAAGCTCAATCTCTAGATCATCGTCTTCAGAAAACCCGTCTTCCATTACTTTTCTGGTACGCCAAATCTCCAAATCCCCATTGTCAGGATTTACAATTACGTCACAGTTCTCATCCGTTCCATATTTTTTACGCAACATACTGCGAAATACCTCTTCCAGCACACTAATTACTGTAGGACGGTCGATATTCTTGAATTCTTTAAATTCTTGAAATGAATCGATTAAATTAATATTGCTCATTTTTTTATTTAAATGAAATTAAAACCTTTGTTTCTACTATATTATTAAACTCTATAGGGGTTTCTACCAATTGAGCTTTTTTCCCTTTTTCTTTAATCTGAGCTTCAACTACTATCTTTTGATCATCAACAGCTAGCAACTCACCTTCGATTTTCTCGCCACTTGTAAGTTTAACGCTGACATCTCTGCCAATATTTTTTACATATTGCCTAACTAATTTAAGTGGTTCTCCAACACCAGGAGAGGAAACTTCCAAATTATAAGCCTTTTCTATTAAGTTTTCTTCCTCTAAATGAAAACCAACATGCCTGCTAATGGCCGCACAATCCTGGATGCTTATGCCTTCATCGCCATCAACATGAATAATCAGCTTATGATTAGGTAATAGCTTAACCTCTACTAAAAATAACTCAGGGCGGTCAGCAATTTTCTCCTCTACAAGCGCTACAACTCTTTTTTCTACTTGCATATCCTAAAATCTTGTAAAATAAAAGAGGGGACTCTGTCCCCTCTTCTTCCTCTATTACCGTGCAAATGTACGAAATATTTTTGAAAATCAAAACTTTCAATTCTACCTTGCTATCTAAGATGGCCTGAAAACAGGATACCTTCATCCTGTGATCACTGACTGATTAACATGGTATTACTGCAGTGAGCAACCATACATCAAACACACATCAAGCACACATAAACCACACAAATATGAAGAATTATCTGTGTTTTATATGTGATTCCTTTTTGTATGCTATTTTTTCACTAACCGGCATTATACCCCAGTAGTGCTACAGTGGTGCCACCGTGCCACTACAGAAATTATCTCTTCAATAACTCCTGTTGAAACTTGATTGTTTTTTTTAATTTGCCCTGAATTACCTGTTCCACATCACCAAATGACATGTTTAAGTAGGTTTCTACCAAATAAGTCTTCCCTTTTACAAAAGGGCTATCTGGCACAAAAACAAGGGTATCGCCTGCCATGTTTAACTTCCCTGGCCACTCTCTCTCCATAGTGAGAGAATCATCTTCGGCGGGAGTTTCCAAAACAGAAAGTACTTTTTGATACATCGTATCGGTTTTTATATTATTTTTAAGCTGTAATAAGGCAGCTGCATCGATGTTCGAAACAAGAATAGACGCGCTATCGGTCGAAAATCCAATTGACAATGGCACGGTATCTGCAGTATTGCAAGCCGACATTAGGCTAACGAAAACAAAAGTGAGGTATAACTTGTATTTAAACATTCAACTAAAATAAGCATATGAAAACAATAGTAGAAATTTTATTAATGGGTTTAGCCATGCTCATCGGAGCTTATGTAATACCCGGCGTTCAAGTTGATGGATACCTAAGCGCAATTATTGCCGCTGTATTAATAGCCATAGCCAATGCAACTATTGGATTAATCTTAAGAATTTTTACTTTTCCGTTGAATGTATTAACGCTAGGACTAATCTCATTTATCATTACCGTACTTATGATCCTTTTAGTCGATCATTTAATGGAAGGTTTTAACACAACAGGCTTTTTAGCAGCCGCTATTTTAGCGATTGTTGTTGCTTTGATCAAAATGGTATTGGACGCGATATTTGGGGTTAAGAAAGACTAACTACTTACCCTTTCCCTAAAATACTTCTACTAATGACCATTTTTTGGATTTCTGACGTGCCTTCATAGATCTGAGTGATTTTTGCGTCACGCATCATTCTTTCTACATGGTACTCCTTCACAAATCCATAACCCCCATGCACTTGAACAGCTTCTACTGTAACATCCATTGCCACTTTACTCGCGAATAGTTTTGCCATCGAACCTGCTAAAACATAAGGCAATCCTTGATCTTTTAACCATGCTGCTTTATAAACCAACATTCTTGCCGCCTCAATTTGTGTTGCCATATCGGCCAACTTAAAAGCAATAGCCTGATGTTCTGCAATAGGTTTGCCAAATGATTTTCTCTCTTTAGCATAAGCTAATGCTAATTCGTAAGCGCCCGCAGCGATACCAAGTGCTTGCGCAGCGATACCAATCCTACCGCCTTCTAAAGTTTTCATAGCGAATTTAAATCCGAACCCATCTTCACCTATGCGATTTTCTTTAGGAACCTTCACATCGCTAAACATCAACGAATGTGTATCAGAGCCCCGAATACCCAATTTATTTTCTTTTGGACCAATTGTAAACCCCGGTGTACCCTTCTCTACAATAAATGCATTAATCCCTTTATGTCTTAACGCTTTATTGGTTTGCGCAATCACCAAGTAAGTACTAGCTGTACTACCGTTTGTAATCCAATTTTTTGTTCCGTTTAACAAGTAATGGTCTCCCATGTCTTCGGCGGTAGTTTGCTGCGATGTTGCATCAGATCCAGCCTCTGGTTCAGATAGACAAAAAGCGCCAATTTTTTCCCCACTCGCTAATGGTTTTAAATACTTTTCCTTCTGATCCTCATTTCCATAAGCTTCTAAACCATAGCACACTAAGGAATTATTAACAGATACCACTACAGAAGTAGAAGCGTCAACCTTCGATAGTTCTTCCATCACCAAAACATACGAAACAGCATCCATACCACTGCCATTGTATTTCGGATTTACCATCATTCCCAGAAAACCTAATTCTCCAAGTTTCTTAACCTGCTCGGCCGGAAATTTTTGATGTTCATCTCTTTCAATCACACCAGGCTTTAATTCTAATTGCGCAAAATCTCTTGCAGCCTGCTGAATCATTAATTGTTCTTCACTTAATTCAAACAACATAATTATATTTTATAAATGGTTAGATTGCCAAATTTAGTATTTCTATTTCAAATTGCTATGCAACCATAGTAATTTTTTTACACATACTTACGAAGTCTTTAAGACTTCGTAAGTATTAACTTTAGATTGTTATTTTTGTTAAATGAATCTGGGTCAGCAAATCTTATTCTTCTTTAGTGCCTTAGGTGTTTTCAATGGTTTAATCATTGCTAGCTACCTACTTTTCGTTAAAAAACCGAAATCGACGACTTCCTTTTTTCTCGGATTATTACTTCTTTCTGTTTGTTTAAAGATTTGCAAATCTTTTATTTTCTATTTCTATCCTACCTTACCTGGCATCTATATCGAAATAGGCATATTGGGAAGTTCTTTTGTGGGACCTTCTCTTTTTTATTTTATTAAATCGGCACTCGATAAAGAATCGAAAAATAATAAAATACGCCTAGGAACCTATCTGTTTTGGAGCTTAGCAATTATAAGCGTCATGGCCATTGCACCTTTCGATAACAGACCCGAAATATGGAATAAGTATATCAGCACCATAATTTCAGCACAGTTTGTTGTTTACCTAGTATTGTCTGGCTGGTTGCTGAAACAGCTCTTTGCTAAGCTTTTTCATAAAGCGGAAAAAATCACCTCAACAGAAACATTACTGCTCTCTGTATTTATCGGAAATGCGATTATTCCAGCGACATTTAAATTACCCATTTTTACATTTTTTAATGGCCCATGTATCAGTGGTGCTCTATTTTTTTCCCTTGTTCTTTACGTAAACATTTTCTTATTTGTGAGTAGAAGGAAAACTAACAATATTCTTTCGGAGGCACAAGACACAGCGCGTTATGCCAATAAGAAAATTGCGAATGAGCATGCCAATAACTTAACAGAAAGGCTTAAAAAAATCATCACAGAAGAAGAGCTTTATAAGAATCCGGATCTTAAATTAAACGACCTTGCTCGAAAAATAAATGTTTCTGCCCATCAACTTTCGCAACTACTGAATGATAATTTAAATAAAAGCTTTGCGACTTACATTAACGAGTATCGAATTAATGAAGCTTGTGAGCTTATTGCCAACGACAGCATAATTAAGCTAGAAGCTATTGGTTACGAAGTTGGTTTCAACTCCAAATCTACCTTCTATGCTGCTTTCAAAAAACTTAAAAATACAACACCAACGCTTTATAAAGAATCAGTTAGTCTGAATTTATAATTCCGAACTCCTGATTTTAAGAATCAAAACCTCTTCGACAGCTGGGCTAAATACATTTGGGATATTCAAAAACCCATGTATATGTTCAATAGACGACTTCTATTCTTTTTTTCTTTACTACTGTTAAACCTACACGTTTATTCGCAGGCTATTCTTAAGGGAAGAACTGTAGATCAAAAAGGCTACCTCCCTTATGTAAATATCATATTGATTAATCAACAAGACACAACCCAGATTAAAAGTTTAACGACTGATTCCACGGGTAACTTCGAATTAAAAAATATTGGAAAAGGTAAATACGCCTTATCCTTCTCATTGCTCGGCTATCAAAAAAACAGCCGTAATGTTTCTATCGACGACAGCAGCCTACAAACTATAATGCTTGGAGATGTAGTCTTAATTGAAGACCTAAATTTATTAAGTGAGGTTACCATATCAGGGGGAACCCCTAACTTCCGTACTCAAAATGGCCAGCTTAAAATTGGTGTTGCAAATAATGCATTCTTTAAGTCGGCCTCCAATTTATTAGACGTTTTCAAAAAACTCCCTGGTTTGCAGGTTAATCAAGATGGCACAATGCAATTAGCCAGCCGTGCAACTCCTACGTTGTTTGTTGATGGAAAACCGGCGAACATGAATAACGATGAGATCCAAACTTATCTAAGCAGCCTATCGCCTGATATGGTTGAATCAATCGAAATGATTAACCAACCTTCTTCAAAATACGATGGAGAATATCAAGGTATTATCGATGTCAAGTTAAAGAGGCATCAATCTTTAGGTTTAAGAGGAACTTACAATGGCCGTTTTCAACGAAATAACTATAGTTTATTGGACAATAACTTATCGCTCGTTTATAAAGCAAATCGTTTTATTTATGACTTAAGATTAGGCCATACCACTGGAAGCACATTTTACAAATACCATGCTTTGCAGTATTTGCCCGATGCGAATGCGATGACAACCGACACACGGACAGCCACAGCAAATCGGAATTACAATGTACAGGCAAAAATCTCTTATGAGCTTAAAAAAGGGCAAAACATTGAAGCATTTGTACGAAACTTCCAAATAGATCGAAATGCAACATCACGCAATTTGTTAATTACCCAAAACCCCGATTTAAGCAATACGATTGGACTTATTATAAGCAACAACGATGCCTTTCCGAAGCAGCACAATTATGCTGGGGGCCTCAATTACGATGCAGCGTCTAAAAACAGTGAACTTCATTTAATTGCTTCTGTTGCTCAAGTCGACAATAGGCAGACCGAAGATATCCAGAACCGTAACGATTTTACCAACGCCTTGCTCAATTATTGGAAGACTAAATCGAGAAATAATATCTTAATCCGCGTGGCTCAAGCAGATTATGTTCAAAATATGGGCGTAGGCAAACTAGAACTTGGTGGCAAATTTGCCTATACTACCACTCAAAACGATCTCCGTTATGATACATTGGGCAATACGGTTTTTAGTTTAGACCCCAAGCGCAGCAATCAATTTCGATATCAAGAATATATTGCGGCGGGTTATCTGTCATATATCGGCAATTGGAACAAATTTAATTATCGTTTGAGTTTAAGGGCAGAGCATACCAATACAGAGGCTAATTCTATCACCACCAGCATGATTACCGAACGAAGATACCTGAAGTGGTTACCGAGCTTGAGTCTTACCTATTCCATTAAAAAAGATGAACAGCTTACTTTCAGTTACAGCAGGCGGTTGACAAGACCAACCTTTGCGGCGCTGAATCCTTTCCGTTTTTATTACAGTCCACGCCACTATTGGATAGGCAACCCGTACTTACAACCTTCTACAACAAACCTTCTAGCCCTATCTTTTAGCAGGAAAGCGCTAAACATCTCTTTAAATGTGGGTCGGGAGACTGACCCCATGGAACGCTATCCTGAATACAATCCGGAAACAAATGAGTTGATTTTTTTGGGTCGAAACATTCCTTATAGAGATTTTGCTAACGTCCTGGTAAGCTTGCCAATCACAGTTAATAAATGGTGGCGAATGAGCAATAATGCTGGCTTGTACTACAATAGGGAATTGAGACCTTATTTTGGGAACGTTTATAAAATACCCATCTATAACTATACGCTAAATGGAAGTCAAGTTTTTAGTTTAAAAGAGTGGTTATTGGACATCAGTTATACGTATGAATCAAAAAGTGGGAATGGGCTTTACATGATGAAACCGGTGTATGGAATTGACTTCGGGCTTCAAAAAGCCTGGCTAAAGAACACAGTTAACACCAAGCTTACGCTTTATGATGCGTTCGATAACATCAAAAGGAGGCTTATCTTCAGAGATAAAACGATGTTCAATAATGATTTTTACCATTATTTTGCAAGCCAGCGACTCGTTTTTAGTTTAACCTATAACTTTGGGAGTTCAACCTATAAAGCCAGGGAAAACAAAAAGAGCGACGAAGAAAATAGAGCTAATTAAGAATTACTTAAGCAGCTTGTTATTATCATCAGGGAAAACCAAAATTGGTTTATACTTTTTGGCTTCTTCCATAGGTAAGGAGCCAAAGGACATGATAATTAAGATATCACCAACTTGAACTTTTCTTGCCGTAGCACCATTTAGACAAACTGTACCAGTGCCGCGTTCACCTTTTATTGCGTAGGTTTCGAACCGTTCGCCGTTGTTGTTATTAACAATCTGGACTTTTTCATTTGGGATAATATTCGCAGCATCTAATAGATCTTCATCAATAGTGATACTGCCAACATAATTTAATTCTGCCTGTGTTACTTTAACACGGTGTATTTTCGATTTTAGAAGCTCGATAATCATGGCGCAAAGTTAGGAATTAGTTTAACAATTTACTGTCATAAATAAGCCATCCAAAACACTTATCTCTTAACGCAAAATGCTAACCCAACAACATATTATCAATCAGCCTCGTATCACCTACTTTTGCCGCTACCAATGCCACACTATTTTTAGCGCTCTTATTCGCAATAGGCAACAAAGTGCTTCCATCTGCTATGGTAAAATAATCAAGCTCTACTCCCGGCGTATTATTGATCATAGCTTTAGCTGCCGACAATAACTCGGCTATGCTAAGTTCTTCAAAATGATCTTTTACGTAACTTAATGCCTTACTTAATACCAGCGCATTCTTTCTGTCGGTGGCTGATAAATGAATATTTCTTGAGCTCATGGCTAATCCGTCTTCTTCTCTGATGATTGGGCAAGAAATAATCTCTAACTGGAGATTAAATACATTTACCATATTCTTAATCATCAACACCTGTTGAAAATCCTTTTGTCCAAAAAATGCGATGTCAGGATTTACCGCATCGAACAGTTTCTTTACAATTTGGGTTACTCCTTGATAATGGCCTTTTCTAAACTCGCCCTCAAGCAAAAACTCTGCGGGGCCTAAGTCGATGTGCCAATTTTCTGGTTGTGGGAATAAAGGGTACATCTCCTTAACGGTCGGCATAAACACCACATTACATCCCGCATCGTTCAACATTTTAATATCGTGCGCTAAGGGTCTTGGATACCTCTCTAAGTCCTTTGGATCAGTGAATTGCGTGGGATTAACAAAAATGCTACATACAACAATTTCGGCCTGTTGTTGCGCAATTTCTATCAAAGACAGATGACCTTTATGAAGCGCGCCCATTGTTGGGACAAGGGCAACTTTATTTTTACCCTCTATTAAAGGTGTCAACAGCATTTTTAATGCTGATATGGTGTGAACGATTTCCAAATTAGCTACAATTATAAAAGGCGCAAAGTTGAACAATAATCTAAAACTTACAAAGCCTATTGCACAAGTTATTGATAATTATTAATATTATTCGTACCTTTGCACCTTGATAATCTTTAAATTAACATAATTTAATATTGAATATGGAGATGGCAAAAACGAAGCTACTGATTGTTACACACGAGATGTCGCCTTTCCTCGAACTAACTAAAATTTCAGAAATTACCCGTCAATTACCGCAAGCAATGCAAGAAAAAGGATTTGAAATCCGCATCTTGATGCCTAGGTTTGGTAACATCAATGAACGCAGAAATAGATTGCACGAAGTGATTCGTTTGTCGGGAATGAACATTATTATCGACGACAATGACAACCCATTGATCATCAAGGTTGCTTCCATCCCTTCTGCACGGATGCAGGTGTATTTCTTGGATAATGAAGATTACTTTCAACGTAAGTATGTTTTTAGAGACAAAGAAAACAAGTTCTATGCAGATAATGACGAGAGAACTATTTTCTTCTGCAAGGGCGCATTGGAGACTGTTAAGAAATTAGGTTGGGCTCCTGACGTTGTTCATTGCCATGGCTGGATGACTTCTTTAGTTCCTGCTTACATTAAAACGACTTATAAAAACGATCCTACTTTTAAAAATGCTAAAGTTGTTTACTCTATCTATGAGAACTGCTTTACTGAGCAACTAAATGCTGATTTACATAAAAAAGCAGTGATGCAAGGTATGACTGAGGAAGACACTAAAGCGTTTATCAATGCAGACTGTAACAGCCTGCATATGGGCGCAATAACTCATTCTGACGCCATTGTTATTGCTGATGAAAAAGTTGATAATGATGTGTTAAAATTTGTTAAAGATTCTAATAAGCCAACTTTAGCCTTTAATTTAACCGAAAATTACGAGAACTACTTCAGTTTTTACGAAGAGATTTCTAGTGAAGAATTGGTTTCAGTAGCTTAGGATTAAAAATACATTAGACACATATGAAATTCTCAAAACTAGACTTATTAACCTTGTTGATAAGTCTTTTTCTTTTCGCTTCGTGCGAGAATGCCTCTACCATTGGCCTAGAAATAGATCCAGGAAGTACCGTAGAAGGCACTTTAGTTGATACTCTTACCGTTTCCTCGCGAACTATAATGGATGATGTGACCACGACAAGAGGTTTAGCTAGACATCCACTAGGTATTTTAAACGATCCATTATTTGGAAGAACAGAATCGAGCCTTGCAATGTCTGTTGGTCTACCATCTGAGGCTTACTCATTCGGAACAACACCTACACTTGACTCTGCTGTATTAGTTTTAAATTATGGCGGTGAGTTCTACGGAGATAGTACACAAAATTATACGATTGACGTTCGTCAATTAACTTCCAATTTTGCCAACGATGAAAAATTTCTGAGCACGACAGTTTACCCTTACAATAGCCAGCTATTAGGCTCAAGGACTGGGCGTCTTTATCCGACTACAAAATACAAAGTAATGGATGTCGTTACGAGCGGTAAAGACACTTTAAAAACAGTTACCCCACAAATCAGAATAAAGTTAGACAGTGCTTTTATCCAACAAAACATCGTTAACTTGTCGGAAGCAAATCTGAAAACAAGCTTAATTTTTAAAACGCTATTTAAAGGCTTACATGTGAGTGTAAACCCAACTGGCCTAACTGGCAGTGGCGCGATGATGTTTGTCGACTTAGCTTCTACCAATTCCAACTTGTCAGTTTATTATAAAAAGCAAGGCACAACTGCGGCTTTAAAAGATACTGTAAATGTTATTTTCCCTATTGGGGACAATGCTACAGCCAATAAAGTTGGCGCTACGATTAAACATAACTACACCGGTACGCCAATTCAAACTCAATTAGATAATCCAAACCAACAGTTTGCGGTAACCTATTTACAACCACTGGTTGGCTTGAGAAATAAAATTTCTTTTCCAACATTAGAAAAATTCAGTGCAAGTACAGGGCAGCTTGTGATTAACAAAGCCGAACTTGTCATTGATTTAAGTACAGGAAGTGACCTCAAGCCTTTTGAGGCTGCCCCTAGGCTAGCCCTTTATCGTTACGATTTAGCCGAACAAAGAAGAAATGCTGAGGTATATAGTAATGAACCGGAATCCATCGGTGGTTATTTCGACTCTGCCAAGAAACAATATGTTTTCAACTTGACAGCTTATATTCAAAATCTTGTTTCTAAAAACACAAAAGATTACGGTACGTTTATAGCTCCTATCCCGAGCAGTACATTTGACATCAACCCGTCGGTAACTAGCGCTGCGAGAGCAGTAATAGGCGCTTATAAAAAGAATGCTGCCGCTGGCGATAATGTGATGAAACTTAACATCTATTACACTAAGGTAAATTAGTTCATTTAAGCCTACACAAACGTTTGCATAAGTCGTTCAAAAGAAATATTTTTGAGCGACTTATTTTTTTAATTTAAAAACTCACTATGTGTGGAATTGTAGGCTATATTGGTTTTCGCGAAGCTTGGCCAATCGTAATTAAAGGTTTAAAAAGATTAGAGTATAGAGGATATGACAGTGCTGGAATTGCATTGATAGATCATCAAAATCTAAACATCTATAAGAAAGCCGGGAAAGTCCAGGAATTAGAAAAATTTGCAGAAGGAAAAAATCTTTCAGGCTCTGTTGGAATGGGGCATACCCGATGGGCAACTCATGGAGCCCCATCTGATAGAAATTCGCATCCCCATACTTCAAACAATGGTCGTCTTTCCATTATTCACAACGGAATAATTGAGAATTATTCGACACTTAAGGAAGAATTAATAAATCAGGGCCATGTTTTTAACAGTGATACTGATACCGAAGTTCTAATTCATTTAATTGAAGAGGTATATAAAAACGGAGCTATTGATCTTTTTGAGGCGGTTCGATTAGCTTTAAATGAAGTTACAGGTGCGTATGCTATTGTTGTGATGGACCAGGATCAACCTGATCAATTAATCGCAGCTAGAAAAGGTAGTCCGATGGTAATCGGTGTAGGTAAAGGCGAATATTTTATTGCTTCAGATGCAACTCCTATCATTGAATATACGAAAAACGTAATCTATTTGAATGATAATGAAATTGCGCTTGTAAAACGTGATGAGTTATTGATTAAACGTTTGGATAATGTGATACAAACTCCTTACATTCAAGAATTAGAGTTAAAACTCGAAATGCTTGAAAAAGGAGGCTATGAACATTTTATGCTCAAGGAAATCTACGAGCAGCCTCGTTCTATCAGAGATTGCATGAGAGGAAGAATTTACCCAGAGGAAGGCAAAGTACAGCTAGGGGGCATTAAAGAGTTTGTAGACAAGCTAAAGAACATTGACCGGATTATTATTGTTGCTTGTGGAACATCATGGCACGCAGGTTTGGTTGGTGAATATTTAATTGAAGAATATGCGCGCATTCCAGTAGAGGTTGAATATGCATCGGAATTTAGATATAGAAATCCGATCATCACTGAAAAAGATGTGGTGATTGCCATCTCTCAATCTGGAGAAACCGCAGACACGATGGCGGCAATTGAAATGGCTAAAGAAAAAGGAGCAACTATTTTCGGCGTATGTAATGTTGTTGGCGCATCAATTCCACGAATTACCCATGCTGGGGTATACACCCACGCTGGACCAGAAATTGGGGTTGCTTCAACCAAAGCATTTACAGCACAAGTGACTGTTCTGACTTTAATGGCCTTTTATATGGCTCAACAAAAAGGAACAATCACAAACTCTAAATTAATTGAACTACTTACTGAATTAGATTGCATTCCTGATAAGATTAAAATAGCGTTACAATCTAATGAAATGATTAAAGGCATTTCAGAGAAATTCAAAGACTCTAGAAATTGCTTATTTTTAGGTCGAGGAAGTGGTTTCCCGGTAGCTTTAGAAGGCGCGCTTAAACTGAAAGAAATTTCTTACATCCATGCAGAAGGTTATCCAGCTGCTGAAATGAAGCATGGACCGATCGCTTTAATTGATGAAGAAATGCCAGTTGTAGTAATCGCAACTAAAAACTCTTCTTATGAAAAAGTAATTAGTAACATCCAAGAAGTTAAGGCTAGAAAGGGAATTGTCCTTGCTATTGTAACTGAAGGTGATGTAGAAGTTAGAAAAATGGCAGATTACTGCATTGAAATTCCAGATTCGAGTGAAGCATTTCTTCCGTTATTAGCCACTATACCATTACAGCTTTTATCTTATCATATTGCTGTACTTAGAGGTTGCAATGTGGATCAACCACGAAATTTAGCAAAATCTGTTACTGTTGAATAAAAAACGTCATCCGATGAGTATTGAAGTCCTGTAATACTCATCGGATGACGTTTTAACGTTTTGATTAATTTAAAACGGCATTTCACCTGTTTCTGCGACAGTGTCTTTAATATCATCTTCCGGCTTAGGCATTCCTTCATCATGCCCTGATGTATTTTCGAAATCGCTTTTTCTGCCTAGCATCGTAAAATTCTCTGCTACTACTTCAGTTACGTATTTTTTAACTTTTTCTTTATCCTCAAAAGATCGCGTTCTTAATTTACCTTCAATATACACTAGTTTTCCTTTCTGTAGATATTTTGACGCTACTTCAGCTAGGCCTCTCCAAAGCACAATATTATGCCATTCTGTTTGTTCTACTCTTTTTCCATCCTTGTTGTACGTTTCGGAAGTGGCTAATGGGAAACTTGCAACTGTCACTCCTCCCTCCAAATGGCGAACTTCAGGGTCTTTACCTAAATGTCCCACCAAGATAACTTTGTTAATACCAGACATAAATATTTGATTAGTTTTATAAATGCATTTCAATGAAATCGCTAATTACTTTAGGATGTGGTAAAGACTTGAAATCATCCATTAATACCGATTTAATTTCTGTATGCTGATTAAAGTTAATCATATAATTCTCTAAAACAAAAAAATGCACGTATATAATTTGGTGCGTTAATAAATGTTTTTTTTGACTTACAGAACGCATTACAACATCTTTACCAAAAAGATCTTTTACCTGATAAATGAAATCAGGATCAGTATAATTTTGTGATTTAGAGACCTCTATGAGTGGGAAATCATACATCTTTTGCCAAATATCTCCCGTTTTACGTTGGTTCATTAAAATATGTTTTCCGTCAGAGGCGACAAAATAATTAAACCATCTTTCTTTAACTTTCACTAATTTCAGTTTGACCGGTAAATTGCCTATTTGCTGATGATTTAAGGCAAAGCAATTTAGGGCTAACGGGCATGACCCACAATTTGGTTTAGGCTTGCATTGTAGCGCACCGAATTCCATTATAGCCTGATTATATATCGCTGGCACTTGACCTTCAATTAGTTTTTGTGCTAATTTTGCAAATACTTTCTTCCCGTTAGAACTATTAATGGGATCACTAATCCCAAAATATCTAGCCAAAATCCTAAATACATTTCCATCCAAAACTGCTTTCGCTTCATTTGCAGCAAAAGAAGATATGGCCGCGGCTGTATATTCACCAATTCCTTTCAACTTGATGAGCTCATCATACTTAACGGGAAATATTCCATCGTGCTCGGTAATAATTTGCTGTGCGGTAAACAACATATTCCTTCCTCTAGAATAGTAGCCAAGCCCTTGCCAAAGTTTGAGCACCTCATCTTCGCTAGCATTAGCAAAATCTTGAACGGTCGGAAAGCTTACTAAAAATTTGTTGAAATAGGGCAGCCCTTGTTCAACGCGAGTTTGTTGTAATATTATCTCGGACAGCCAAATAATGTAAGGTTTTTTGGTGTTTCGCCAAGGGAGTTCTCTCTTGTTATCCTGATACCACTCGACAATTGTGCTTTGAAAACTCATGAGCTCAAAAATACGATGTAATCATATTAATTGTGCAGAAATATTTTGCAAACTACCGATAATTTTTAACCCAGGCACATTTTCATTATGCTGTCTGGCTATTACAAAAAGTTTAATCGAGTATAAATAATGGACTTTTTAGACTAAAATCATTCTTACTCCGTTAAAACTTGCAATTAAATGATGAGTTAAAATGTAAATAAATCAACTTTTATTTTCCTATCTCATTAAAAAGCAATACTTTTGCAACCCCAAAACAGTTATAATTATAACATACAATAATTTAATATATAGAAAATATGACTAAGGCAGATATTATTTCAGAAATATCAACAAAGACAGGAATTGAAAAAGTAGACGTACAAGAGACCGTTGAAGCATTTTTCAAAGTAATCAAAAACAGTATGATTGGTGGTGAAAATGTATACGTAAGAGGTTTTGGTAGTTTTGTTGTTAAAAAAAGAGCACAAAAAACAGCTAGAAATATTTCTAAAAACACTGCAATCATCATTCCAGAGCATTTTGTTCCAAGCTTTAAACCAGCAAAAGTATTTGTTGATAAAGTTAAAAACAACTCAAAAAAAACTAAAGCAGAAGCTTAATATCTCCTTATCATGTTAAACAGCGTCCGTTCAAAACAAGTTATTATAGTTGCTACAATGGTAGTACTTGCAGGATTTTTGTTTACAAGAGACGTTAAGGGCTTAATAAAGCCAAAAGAAGATTCGAAACAAACGCCAGCAGGTCAAACTGCAACTGCTAACGAATCAAATAATACAGTTTCATTCAGCATTGAGGATGCTTCTGCTATTGGTATGGGTTTAATAAACGGAACTATTTCTAAAGAAATTTCAGAATTAGAGAGTGCTTACAAAAACGCTTCCGGTGATGAGCAACTTGAGCAAGCAAAACAACTGGCCCAAAAATGGGATGATGTTGAGCAAGCTGTACCGAGTGCAATGTATTTAGAAGTTGTTGCTAATAAAGAGCCCATTTTAACCAACTGGTTAAGCGCTGGAACACGCTTTTTAAAGGCATTTGACAACACACAAGACAGCTTAGTGCGACCGGTAATGTTGCAAAAAGCAAACGCTTCTTTCATTAAAGCGATGGCTTTAGACTCTACTAATACTGAGGCTAAAACAGGTTTGGGAGTTACCATTGTAAATGGAATGGGTGCTCCAATGGAAGGTATAGCAATGTTGCGTGAGGTAGTAGCAAAGGATCCTAAGAATTTAAAGGCAAACATGAATTTAGGTGTGTTTGCAATAAAATCTGGTCAATTTGATAAAGCTATCATTCGTTTCAACAACATTATCGAAACTATCAAGGCTACGCCCGATGCCTATTTCTATCTGGCTACAGCTTATGAAAGTCTAGGAAAGAATACAGAAGCAATAGACGCTTATTTAAATAGCAAAAAATTAGCAGCAAACCCTACCTTATCTGCTTTTATAGATAAAAAGGTTGCTGAGTTAAAGAATAAACGTTAATTAACAGAATTAATAAAAAACATTTAAAACTTAAAATTATGCCAAGCGGTAAAAAAAGAAAAAGACATAAAATGGCTACCCACAAACGTAAAAAACGTTTAAGAAAAAACAGACACAAGAAAAAATAGGTTTTCCCTATCTTGTATTGGCCAAAAATAAATGCCTGCTAAATTGTGCATTTATTTTTGGATTCAATGTTTTTTGGTCCATGTGTAAATAAGGTCTTAGTACCTTAAAATCTGTAGCTTTTGGTAAAAGAATTAATAATCGATTCAACTCCTACGGGAGTAACCATAGCTTTAATTGAAGACAAACAACTTGTAGAGCTTCATAAGGAACACATTAACAATAATTACGCCGTAGGCGACATCTATTTAGGCCGCATTAAGAAAATTATGCCAGGACTAAATGCTGCTTTTGTTGATGTGGGTTATGAAAAAGATGCATTCTTGCATTATTTTGATTTAGGCCCTCAGGTTCAATCTTTAATAAAGCTTACTAAAATTAAGCGCAACGGCACAGTTAGTGGAACTTTACTAGATAATCTTAAGCTAGAAGCTGATATCAATAAAGCGGGTAAAATATCCGAAGTTGTTGGCAAAAATTTGATTCTACCTGTTCAAATTGCGAAAGAACCTATTTCTACTAAAGGCCCTAGGCTCAGTGCTGATCTTTCTATTGCAGGAAGATACATTGTTCTTGTGCCCTTTTCTAATGTAATCTCTATCTCAAAGAAGATTAAAAGTAATACTGAACGTAATCGTTTAAAGAAGATTATCGAAAGTATTAAACCTAAGAATTTCGGGGTAATCATTAGAACAGTCTCCGAGGGCAAAGGTGTTGCGGAATTACAAAAAGATTTGTTGGATTCTGTTTCAAAATGGGAAAGCTTTATGAAAAAGCTTCCTGACGCAGAACCTTCAAAACGAGTTTGGGGGGAAATGGATCGTACTTCCACCCTAATCAGAGATATTTTAAGCGCCGATTTCACTAATGTTTATGTGAATGATGCAGGCGTTTTTGAAGATATTCGTTCTTATGTCCATGAAATTTCTCCAGAGATGGAGAAGATTGTAAAACATTACAAACATAAAGAACCAATATTTGAACATTTTAGCGTTGAAAAGCAAATAAAAAACGCATTTGGTAAAACCGTAAATCTAGCCGGTGGTGCCTATTTAGTTGTAGAACATACAGAAGCTTTGCATGTAATCGACGTAAATAGTGGCAACAGAACCGCTAGCAAGGAAAACCAAGAAGAAAATGCGCTTCAAGTTAATAAAGAAGCCGCAAAAGAAATTGCACGCCAATTAAGGCTAAGAGATATGGGTGGCATTGTGGTTATCGATTTTATTGATATGCACAAGCCTACAAATCGTAAAATTCTTTTTGACTATTTACGTGAGCTTATGCTTTTAGATCGTGCTAAACATACTATTTTGCCGCCAAGCAAATTCGGATTAGTGCAAATTACTCGTCAGCGGGTAAGACCTGAAATGAATATTGTTACAGTAGAAAAATGCCCTACTTGTGATGGGACTGGTGAAATTAAGGCGAGTATTGTTTTAATGGATGATATTGAAAGCAATCTTACTTATATTTTAAGAGAGCAAAACGAAAAAAATATCACCTTGGCAGTCCACCCTTATATCGCTGCTTTTATTAAAAAGGGATTAATTTCCTTACAATGGAAGTGGACATTTAAATTCGGACAGCGGATTAAAGTAAAATCGGTACCGTCTTACAACCTTACCGAATTTCATTTCTTTTCATCGAAAGATGAGGAGATTAAGTTATAGTGAAAAACGTTTGACGCTTAGCGTTGAATAAGAAGCCTGAGTTCTGATAAACTCAGGCTTTTTTTGTTTAAAACTTCATGAAGCTTTAGCCTAAAATAGCATTAAATTTGTGTGGGCGTTATTGTCAAAGAAAGGATAAAACTGTAAAAAATGGCTAAAACTAAATCAGCATATTTCTGTCAGAGTTGTGGTTATGAGTCGGCAAAGTGGCTTGGCAAATGTCCATCTTGTAATAACTGGAATACCTTTGTGGAAGAAGTAATTGAAAAGGGTTCTATCAACGTACCCACTTGGAAGTCAAGTACGGGGAGTCAGCGATTAAGCAAACCTAACAAAGTTGAAGAAATTCAAAGTGCCACTGAAGAAAGGACAGCAACAGGAGATAGTGAGCTTGATAGAGTATTAGGGGGGGGATTAGTTGCTGGTTCTGTTGTATTAATTGGAGGTGAACCTGGCATAGGGAAATCAACCTTAATGTTGCAACTTGCTTTAAATGTTCCCGGCCGGAAAATCCTTTATATTTCAGGAGAAGAAAGTGAGCAGCAGATTAAAATGCGTGCAGAACGAATTACCAGTCAGCCTAAATCAAATTGTTATATCCTAACAGAAACCTCCACTCAAAATATATTTAAACAGATTGAAGAGCTTGCTCCAGAAATAGTCATCGTTGACTCTATCCAAACGCTTCATTCAGCCCATATTGATTCTACTCCCGGAAGTGTATCGCAGGTAAGAGAATGCACTGCCGAGCTATTGCGTTTTGCAAAAGAGACAGCAACACCTGTTTTCTTAATCGGCCACATCACAAAGGATGGAACTATTGCAGGGCCGAAAATTCTCGAGCATATGGTCGATACAGTTTTACAGTTCGAGGGGGATCGTCATCATATTTATCGAATTTTAAGATCAATCAAAAATCGCTTTGGCGCCGCAGCAGAGTTGGGAATATACGCGATGCAAAGTGATGGATTAAGGGAAGTTTCCAACCCATCAGAAATTCTATTGTCACAACGTGACGAAGAATTAAGTGGCATCGCCATTTCGGCTACTTTAGAGGGTGCTAGACCCATGCTAATAGAAACCCAGGCGTTGGTTAGCACGGCTGCTTATGGCACACCTCAGCGCTCTGCTACGGGCTTTGACACCAAAAGGATGAACATGTTGTTAGCGGTACTCGAAAAAAGATGTGGATTTAGGTTAAGTGCTAAGGATGTCTTTTTAAATATTGCAGGAGGAATAAAAGTGGAAGATCCAGCTATCGACTTAGCAATTATGGCTGCGATTATTTCTTCCCACGAGGATATTTCCATTTCTTCAAAAATTTGCTTTGCAGCGGAGGTTGGGTTATCAGGAGAAATCAGAGCAGTAAATAGAATTGAGCAGCGGATATCTGAAGCAGAAAAATTAGGGTTCGAACAAATAGTTATATCCAATTATAACCTTAAAGGTTTGGTGCTAGACAAGTTCAAGATAAAAATTATCACTGTAAGCAAAATTGAAGAAGTATTTTCATTACTTTTTGGTTAATTATCCTAATTCCCTGCTTAATTATGAAATGAGAAGGATTTACTTACCCAAAACGACAGCTACTAAGGTGTATTTTCCCCGTGTCTGCTATTTCGCTAGATAAAGCAATCTGTCAAAAAACAACATAATCATTTGATTTACACCTATTTAACGACAATAATTTGAGTAAGTCAGGTATTTGGGCATATTTTTGTCTTACGGTATCTGTTAGACAAAAATGTCTAAGCGTTAAATTTAGAGGGATGATTAGCCCCATTGTTGGATGACAATGGGGTTTTTTCAGTTTTTATCAGATAACATTCATTATTAATAAAGATTTTAAATATTTTTGTTACCAATTAAATTATTATTTACCAATATTTTAAATAGTTACCATAATGAATAAATTTATTTTAAGCATCGTTTTTTGTTTTGTTACTGTATGCTCTTATGCGCAGAATGCAGACTCTTTTGACGGAAAGTCATTTGGAGACGGCGTTAAGAAAGGTGATGTAATTACTACCGCTGAAATTAATGCTAAGCTTGGCGATAAACCAAAGGCTGATATGAAAGTTACTGGAGTGGTAGCATTAGTTTGCCAGAAGAAAGGATGTTTTATGAATCTTGCTATGCCGAACGGTGAAACAATGTTTGTAAACTTCAAAGATTATGCTTTTTTCATGCCGAAAGATATTGCTGGCAAAAAAGTTGTGATTGATGGCTTTGCCGAAAGAAAAGAAACTTCTGTTGAGGACTTAAAGCATTTTGCTGAAGATGCAAAAAAATCGGAAGCTGAAATTGCTAAAATCACAAAACCTAAAAAAGAAATTGTGTTTGAAGCAAAAGGAGTCGTAATTTTGGATTAGTTAAGAAGGTTCTCCTTTTTAATATTGATTGATTGAACCCTGCTCTCTCCGGAGCAGGGTTTCTTTTTTTAAAAAACTTACGAAGTTTTATAAACTTCGTAAGTTTAATTTATATATTTAACCTAGACTTAAATTAACCACACATGATCTTTGTAGCTATCATTGCAATCGCTGTACTAATATTCGGCATCGGAATTTATAACTCATTAATCGGCAAAAAAAATCAAGTAGCTAATGCATTTTCGGCAATTGATGTGATGCTTAAAAAGCGATTTGATCTTATCCCCAATTTAGTAGAAACAGTTAAACAGTATATGCAATATGAAGGTGAAACTTTGACAAAGATTACTGAACTAAGAGGCAAAGCGATTGGAAGTGATGTAAGTGAAAGTGAAAAACTTGCACTAGACACCCAAATAGGTACCGCAGTAAAAGGCTTAATGGTAAGTGTAGAGAATTATCCTGATTTAAAAGCAAATCAAAATTTCTTGAACCTCCAAAGCACTTGGACAGAAAGTGAGGAACAAATTGCCGCAGCGCGGAGAAATTATAACTCATCTGTTACTGCTTACAACGACGCGGTAATGATGTTTCCAGGAAATATGTTTGCCGGAATGTTAGGGTACCAAACCATAGCCGTTTTAGAAACAGCTGTCGAAGAACGTGAAAATGTAAGTGCTAAAGATCTTTTCAATAGTTAATGGCCGAAAGTTTTAAACTGACTCCGGCGATAGAAAATGTAATTGCCGAGCTAGAAACTCAGCGAAAGAAAATAGCTACAAGTAAGTTTCAAGGTTGGGGAGCTATTTTGGTTGGGCTCATTATAGTGTTTATCTCATTCTCTATGGGACAACCTATCATCGCACTTATTGTTGGAGCGATTTTTATAATCCCTGGTGTTGTTATACTGTATAAAATAACTGATGATATAGCCCAATATAGATATCGCTTTAAACAAGAAGTAATTGGCGCGGCTCTCAATACCGTAAACCAAAGTTTATCATTTAATCATGATGCTGGAATTTCTGAGTCAGAATTTATAGGCTCACAACTGTTCACCACCCAGCCAGATCGCTACCATACAGAAGATTTGGTTACGGGAAAGAGTGAAAAAACTACGTTCTATTTTGCCGAAGTACATGCTGAATATAAAACCGAAACGCAAACAAAAAACGGTCGTCAGGTACACTGGCATGATATATTAAAGGGTATTATTTTTTCTGCAGATTTCAATAAAAATTTTAACGGTGTTACGGTAGTACGCCCTAAGGATTTTGGATCTTCAATTGGTGCTTGGTTCTCTAAGAACATTTATTCTTTTGGCGATAAAGATTTAGTTCAATTAGAAAACGAGTATTTTAATCAGAATTTCGTCACCTATGCAACAGACCAAATTGAAGCAAGGTACATTTTAACACCTGCGATGATGGAGCGAATTAGCGACTTAAATGAGCGTTCTGCTTATTGTGTATCTCTATCCTTCATTAGCTCTTCGCTTTATATTGCCTTCCCACTAAACCAGAACTATTTCGAACCTCCAGTTTTTAAGACCCTTTTAAAACCTGATCTACTAACTGAGGATATGGGGGTTTTAACCTTTATGTTGGCGATTATTCAAGAATTAGATCTGAACACTAGAATTTGGACAAAACAATAAAAATGCATTAACCACAAAGGCACGAAGAGCACAAAGAATATATAACCTTTGTGCTCTTCGTGCCTTTGTGAATATTATTTTCTTAAATCTATTTCGACAAGTACATTGACTTATCTTTATACAATTTGCGGAAATATGGATCTTCTAAGTCTTTGATAAAATAAATAGATTCACCTGTAGATTTCATTTCTGGGCCAAGCTCCTTAGTTACCTCAGGGAATTTGTCAAATGAGAACACAGGTTCTTTAATAGCATAGCCCTCAAGTTTGCGAACAATGTTAAAGTCTCTTAGTTTATTTACGCCTAGCATAATTCTGGCAGCAATATTAATGTAAGGAACATCATAAGCCTTTGCGATAAATGGTACAGTTCGGGAAGCACGAGGATTGGCTTCAATTACATAAACCTTATCATCTTTAACTGCAAACTGAATATTTAATAATCCAATTACATTTAATGCCTTAGCTATTTTTTTAGAATAAGCTTCCATATCTGCGATTACTTTCTCAGATAAGCTAAATGGAGGTAAAACGGCGAATGAATCTCCAGAATGGATACCTGCAGGCTCAATATGTTCCATTAAACCGACAATATGTACATCGGTACCATCGCAAATAGAGTCTGATTCTGTTTCCTCTGCTCTATCCAAAAAGTGATCGATCAATACTCTATTACCAGGCAAATCACCCAATAATTTTACAACGGCTTTCTCCAAATCTTCATCGTTGATCACAATGCTCATCCCTTGTCCACCTAATACATAACTAGGTCTAACCAATACAGGATATCCAACCTCGTTTGCAACCACGATGGCTTCTTCGGCATTTTCGGCAACACCATATTTAGGGTAAGGAATATCTAATTCTTTTAGTAGATCTGAGAAGCGACCACGATCTTCGGCTACATCCATATCATTGTAAGAAGTACCTATAATCTTGATGTTGTTTTCATGGAGTTTTTCAGCCATTTTTAAAGCTGTTTGACCGCCTAATTGCACAATTACCCCTATTGGATTTTCGAGATCAATAATTTCCCTTACATGTTCCCAAAATACTGGCTCGAAATAAAGTTTATCGGCCATATTAAAATCCGTTGATACGGTTTCTGGATTACAATTGATCATAATTGCTTCAAACCCACTCTCTTTTGCAGCTAGTAAACCATGTACACAAGAATAGTCAAATTCAATCCCTTGTCCAATTCTGTTAGGACCAGAACCCAGTACAATTACTTTTTTCCGATCGGAAGAAATTGATTCGTTCGTTCCTAATTCATCTCCGGTTGAGAGCACTTCATTTCCTAGCAGTGATATCTGAATAGGTGATTCCTCAAAGGTAGAGTAGAAATATGGTGTTTGCGCTGCAAACTCAGCCGCACAAGTATCCACCATTTTATACACTCGTTTAATTCCTAATTCCTTGCGACGGTTATATACGTCATCTTCTGTTACATTGCCTAAAACCCAAGCAATTTGCACATCAGAGAACCCTTTTTGTTTTAAATTGAAGAAGAAATCTTTAGGAATGTTCGTTAATGAGTATCGTTTTAATTCGACCTCCAAGTTAACCATTTCCTGAATCTGGGTTAGAAACCACTTATCAATTTTGGTTACTTTGCGAATAGATTCAAGTGGCACTCCCATACTCATTGCGTCCTTGATCAAGAACAATCTATTCCAGCTCGGATGCTCCAAGCCATACATAATTTCTTCGATGTTTCTCTTTTGCTTTCCGTCTGCACCTAAACCAGCTCTACCTATTTCCAAACTCTGACAAGCTTTTTGTAATGCTTCAATAAAGCTGCGACCAATTGCCATCACTTCACCAACTGCTTTCATTTGCAAGCCTAGTTCAGGATTGGCTCCTTTAAATTTATCGAAATTCCAACGAGGGATTTTCACAATAACATAATCTAAAGTTGGTTCAAAATAAGCTGAAGTAGTTTTAGTGATTTGATTCTCTATTTCATCTAAATTATAACCAATTGCTAGTTTTGCAGCAATTTTGGCGATTGGATAACCAGTAGCTTTACTTGCCAAAGCTGATGAGCGAGAAACTCGCGGATTAATTTCAATGGCGATAATGTCATCATTATCCGGATTTACTGAAAACTGAACATTACATCCACCAGCAAAATTACCAATTGCGCGCATCATCTTGATAGCTTGATTACGCATCTCTTGGTAACAACGATCAGATAAGGTCATTGCTGGTGCAACAGTGATTGAATCTCCCGTATGGATACCCATAGGGTCAAAATTCTCAATAGAGCAGATGATGATTACATTGTCATTGCTATCTCTTAACAGCTCCAATTCATATTCTTTCCATCCTAAAACGGCCTTTTCTACTAATACTTCATGTGTTGGTGAAGCTTCCAAACCGCGCTTTAATGCAGCGTCGAATTCTTCCTTTTTATGTACAAAACCTCCTCCAGAGCCACCTAAAGTGTATGAAGGACGGATTACCAAAGGATAACCAATTTCTTGAGCTGCTTCTTTACCCTCTAAAAATGAATTTGCAATTTTTGAAGGTGCAACACCTACGCCTATGTCAACCATTAGCTGACGGAATGACTCTCTGTTTTCTGTCTTTTCGATTGCGGCTACATCTACACCAATAATTCTTACATTATGGGCTTTCCATAAACCGCGTTCCTCTGCATCAACGCAAAGATTTAAAGCAGTCTGACCGCCCATTGTGGGCAATACTGCGTCGATAGTTGGTAAAGTTGTAGAGTTGGCATGCTCTATTAAAATCTGCTCAATGGATTCAAGGGTTAATGGTCTCAAATATACATGATCACCAATAACCTTATCGGTCATAATAGTTGCTGGATTAGAATTAATAATTGAAACGGCTATTCCTTCTTCTTTTAACGAAAGGGCTGCTTGAGAGCCAGAATAATCGAATTCGCATGCTTGACCAATAATAATAGGTCCTGATCCAATAATAAGTACTGAGCGTATGGAGGTATCTTTAGGCATTGTGGGGGTTTAAAAAAGTCTAAAGTAAAATATCAAATTTGACGATAGCTTGGGAGAAATGCGCTATTATGATGTGAAATATCCCAACTCATCTGTCGGGATGCAAAGATAGGGTTTTGAAACAAAAAAAGAGGGCTTTTGGCCCTCTTTTTTTTATTCACACACATGAATTTATTTATTGAAGCAATTTAATTTCTCCAATGTCTGTTGTCGCACTATCAGTAACTGCTACATTTTCTACAGCAGCATCCTTATATGGCGCATTTGCCTTAACCCAAACAGTATAAGTTCCTTTTTTCACATTGCTAAAAACAAAAGTACCATTGCTAATCTGCGATCTCAGAGTATCAGTTCCTGCAATTGCAACGACTTCTCTAGCACCTTCTGCAGGAGTTACCCTTCCTTGTATTCCACCATCTTTAATTGAGCCAAATGCAAACAATCCCATAGATAAAGCTGCAACGGCTAAAAAATTTAAACTCGCCCTTTTCATAATCATTGATTTTTAGTTTAACTTATATTTATTTGTGTAGCCTTTCCTCATGTAACCTGTTTTATTGCACCTTGCACATAAAAGGAACACTTTGTTGACGACTTTGTTTTAAGAATAATTAAAAAAAGGCTTTAGCAAACTGATTTCCATTAGATTGTATAGAAATAAATACAACGATTTCTGGTAAAGAATTCGGTTTTCTATACAAACATATTGAGTGGTTCATTTGTTATTTAATTATTATGAAAAAAATTATCATTGTTTTAATTTGCATTTTTAGTATCAGCGCAGGTTGTGGTACTGTACAATCCATTCTAAAATCTACGTTCCCTTATACTGCCACTTTAATTATACCAATGAATTCGAAAATGAACCAAACAATTAGCGCTACGAGTACCGCTAGCAGCTTTGACCAGATTTTCGGAAACCAGGACGGTACAACATATATTAAAGAAGTGAGGGTAGCTTCGGCACGTCTAGATGCCAGCAACCCAACGACTCAAAATCTTGGTGTATTTAAATCCGTTAAGCTATTTATTGTAAATGGAAGTGGCGCTGAAGTCATGGTAGCGTCAAGAAGCGATGTTTCTGGAAATATTGGCAACAATCTTGTACTAGATATAGACAATTCTCGTTTCATAGATGATTACATCAAAGGAAATAATTTGAGAATAAGAATGGAGTATGTGTTAAAGAACAATTTAACCAGTGATGTGAGTGTGAGAGCGGCGATCAATTTAAGTTCATCGCCAAATACAAAATAGATCTAAAACTTCCTCATTATTTGAGGATATTCTTCATAAATAGTTTGTTTGGTTTATTATCCGGTAGGGGTTGTTCCCTATCGGATTTTTTGATTCAGGCTTACGAAGTTTTAAGAACTTCGTAAGTCTATCAATCTATTTCCTACTTTTGACGCATGTTATTCATCGAAACCTTTAGAGAAAATATTACACAATTTTTGTTTGGAACAGGAATATTAGAATGGTGTGGCGTTTTCACGGGTATTTTATGTGTTTGGCTCGCTGCAAAAAACAACATCTGGAATTGGCCAGTAGCTATTGTAAGCGTCCTTATTTACATTTTTATATTTTTTGAAACAAAGTTATACGCAGACATGGGGCTTCAGGTCTATTTTTTTGCGATGAATATTTATGGCTGGTATTTTTGGAGCAAACACCGCAGTAATCCCCAAGAATCCAGACCAGTAACGCTAATCACTAAAAAAGAAATAGTATTATCAATTATTGGAGTAATTGGATTTACCATTGGGTTGGGGCTTTTATTATTTAAAAAAACAGACGCCTCATTTCCGTTTATTGACAGTTTTTGCACTGCTTGTAGTTTGATTGCTCAAATTTTTCTCGCTAGAAAAGTATTGCAAAATTGGCTAATTTGGATATTTGTAGATGCAATTTATATAGGTCTGTATTTTTCAAAAGATTTATATGCAACAGGTCTAATGTATGCGCTGTATATTGGCATTGCAACAATGGGCTATTTAGATTGGAGAAAAGTTTATTGTGAACAAAATAGTTAAAAAAATAGCAATTGTTGGCCCAGAGAGTACTGGTAAATCGACCATTTCTCAAGCTCTGGCAAAACATTATCAAGTAGCGTGGGTTCCGGAATACGCTCGATATTATTGTGCCGCATTAACTGAGGAATGCACACTCCAGGACGAAATCAATATGTTTCACGGTCAAGTAGCACTTGAAGAATCTATTTTGGCGAATGCTGAAACTGAATTTATAATTTGCGACACCACTTTCCTGACGGTTAAAATCTGGAGCGACGAATTTTTTGGGTCAACGCCAAGCATCGTATTAGATGCTTTAAGAACTCGAGCCTACGATTTCTATGTCCTTTTAGATATTGATCTTCCCTGGCAGGAAGATCCATTACGAGATTTTCCGCATATGCGCGAACATTTTATGACCATCTGGCATAAAGAACTTAAAGAGTTACAGGCCGATTACGTTGTCGTTAGTGGAATAGAATCAAGGCTTCAAAACGCCATAACAGCTATTAACAAGTTTTTAAACCCCTAAAAATCAATCGCTTTCTCATCTAATTTTTAAAAATTTTCATTTGTCAATCCTTTTGCGTTAACTTTACCTCATCAATAAGGGGTGCCTTGTTTTGTAAAAAACGCAAATACGGGCTGAGAACATACCCATTTTAAGGTTGATGGCCTACCGTCTATCTTAAATGCACCTGATCCAGATAATGCTGGCGTAGGGAATGGTTTATGGAGTTTAACTAAAGTCGGGAGTACCCCTACTGTCGGCAGGTTTAACTAAAAACAAAAAATAAATTGAAAAATTTAAGATTACTGGCATTACTTGCCATGCTGTTGCCTTGTGTTGCAATGGCCCAAATTACTGTTAGCGGAAAAGTAACCGAAAACAATCTAAGATCATTAGCGGGAGCAACAATCAAGGTAAAAAACAAAGCGGTAACCATCCTAAGTGACAAAAATGGAGACTATAGCTTAAGTTTAGCTCCGGGGAAATACACCTTTAGTGTGAGTTATTTAGGTTACAAAACCGAAGAAAAATCAGTTGATTTAGGTTCAAATACTAAGATTAATTTCAGTTTGTCTGCACAAACGTTTCTTGCAGATGAAGTTGTGATAAGCGCGACAAGAGCTTCAAAAAATACGGCTACAACTTACAAAAACCTCGACAAAGCTGCATTAGAGAAAAATAACCTTGGTCAAGACCTGCCATATTTACTCAATCAAACTCCTTCTATAGTTGTGAGTTCTGACGCTGGCGCTGGAGTTGGATATACCGGCATAAGAATTCGTGGAAGTGATGCAACAAGAATTAATGTGACTATAAACGGAATCCCATTAAATGATGCAGAAAGCCAAGGCAGTTATTTCGTTAACCTGCCAGATTTAGCTTCCTCAATAGATAACATACAGATTCAACGTGGTGTCGGCACTTCTACAAACGGCGCTGGCGCTTTTGGCGCAAGTTTAAATATACAAACCACAACAAGAAGAGATTCGGCCTATGCAGAAATAAACAGCACCTACGGCTCTTACGAAACTTGGAAAAACACCATTAATGTTGGGTCTGGACTTATCAATAATAAGTTCAGCTTTGATGGCCGTTTATCGAGAATTAAATCTGATGGTTATGTTGATAGAGCTTCTTCAAACTTAAAATCGTTTTTTGTATCGGGTGCCTACTACGGGAAAAAAGACATCCTTCGCGTTAACGTATTTAGTGGTGCCGAAAAAACTTACCAAGCTTGGAATGGCATATCGGAAGCGCAGCTAATAACCAACAGAAGGCATAATGACTTTACGTATGATAATCAAACGGATAACTATCAGCAAGACCATCATCAATTATTTTATACCCGCAATTTAAGCAATCAGCTCGTAGCGAACGCAGCACTTCACTATACGTATGGACGAGGGTATTACGAAGAATATAAAGAAAATCGCACCTTAGCAGATTATAAAATTGCGCCGGTTGTGATTGGTGGTACTACAATAACTAAATCGGATTTAATACGAAGATTGTGGCTCGATAATGATTTTTATGGCGTTACTTATTCCTTAAACTACACGCCAAAAAGTAACTTAAACTTTATTTTAGGAGGAGCATATAACGAATATGATGGAAAACACTTTGACGAAGTAATTTGGGCAAAGTATGCCAACTACGATGCAAGTGGCTCCATGAGACATCGATACGAAGACAATGATGCTTTTAAAACAGATTTCAATGTATTTGGAAGGGCAAATTATCAGATAGAAAAATTTAACATTTTTGCGGACCTTCAGTACCGTCATGTTTACTATTCCTATTTTGGAAAGGATTTGGCAGGCAATCCAGCACAACAAAATGCGACTTTAGATTTCTTTAATCCAAAAGCTGGATTAACTTATAATTTTAACGAAACAAGTAATATCTATGTGTCTGTAGCTATCGGAAACAAAGAACCAAATAGAAGGGATTTTACTGATTCCAATGTGAACAGCAGGCCAAAATCAGAAAACTTAACTGATATTGAAGCCGGCTATAGAACACAGTTTAGTAACCTTTCTTTAGGAGTTAATGGTTATGCAATGCTTTATAAAGATCAACTGATTAATACAGGTAAACTAAACGACGTAGGTGGGCAAACCAGACAGAATGTACCAGATAGTTACAGGTTAGGTATTGAATTTGATGGTCGTTGGCAAATTTTAAAAGATTTCTATTGGGCTGGAACAGCTACTTTAAGTCGCAATAAAATAAAAGAATTTACAGAGTATATTTATGATAAGGATCCTACAGCAGTAACACCAACTTTAGTTAACACTTATAAAAACACCAACATCTCTTTCTCTCCATCTATAATTGCCTCTAGTGAAATTGGTTATGGCATTGTCAAAAATGCCGAAATTGCTTTTATCAGTAAATATGTAGGCAAACAAAATTTAGATAACACATCTGCAAATAGCCGTACTTTATCTAGCTTTTTTATAAATGATATTCGCTTAAGCTACCATACTGCTTTTGCAGGTATTAAAAACATGGGCATAAGCTTACTAGTTAACAATGTATTTAGCACACGCTATGAAAGTAATGGAGGTTCTTATAGTTATCTTTATGGCGGAGCCTTAGATCGCGGGAATTATTACTATCCGCAAGCAACACGTAACTTTTTACTGAATTTAAACGTTAAGTTTTAATACGATCTTATGGTAGTGAAGCTATCATGCGCAATGAATATTGCTCATGATAGCTTCACTACCTTTAAAAAACAAATATATACTAATGAAAAAATACATTGAAAAGCTTCATTTCATCACACACGACATCCCACAGCATACGCATATTATTCAGGCGCAATTGGCATGTGAGGCAGGCGCAAAATGGATCCAATATCGTTGTTTAAGTAAAAGTGATGACGAGCTTTTAACAGATATCAATGTAATTGCCGAAATCTGCGATGATTGGGGTGCCACATTAATTGTAACAGACCATATTCATTTGAAGGGAAAAGCAGATATTCAGGGGTTTCATATAGAAGATATGAATGCTGATTTTATCTCTTTACGCAAACACATTGGAGAAGAATACACCTTAGGTGGTTCCGCTAACAACATTTCTAACCTAATTAGACTTGCAAAAGACGGTGCAGATTATGCTGGATTTGGCCCATTTAAACTAACTACAACTAAACCTAATAATGCACCACTAATTGGTTTAGGAGGTTACCTCAACGCAATGCAAGACTTAAAATCCCTTGCTATTGACTTGCCAGTTTTAGCAGTTGGCGGCGTTACTTTACAAGATGTCGACCCCCTATTAGCTACTGGCATTTATGGAATTGCCGTTTCATCGGCTATTAATCAATCTGAAGATCTAAGCTTGGCTTATGAAGATTTTTATAATACTGTAATTTAGCAGGTTAGCATTTGCTATGTTGCACCAAATAAGTTAGTTTTGGTTAAACCAATCTAATATGACTGCTGCAACCGCTCCTAAAAACAATGAAACCCAATGGAGTTTTCTTAAAAAGTATAGCTTTAGAACTTTCCTTATTTTGTTTGTGCTTTATATCACATTCAATAACAATGGCGCTTTCCCCTATTTCGAGATTTTAGCTCATTGGCCTGTTGAGTTAATGCACCGTTTTATTCCTTGGTTTTCCGCAAATGTGGTAGGCTATGAATATGACTATACCATTTTTACAAATGGCAGCGGAGATACAAGTTATGATTATGTGTTGCTACTTTTCAGTACCCTGTTTTCGCTTTTCGGTGCTGCTATTTGGTCAGCGGTTGACTATAAACGAAAAAATTACAACAAACTATATTACTGGCTATTAGTATTGGTTCGTTGTTATGTGGCATTTACGTTGATCAGTTATGGAATGGTCAAAGTTATTAAACTTCAATTCCCCTATCCATATTTAACTCGGCTAACCCAAGCCTACGGCGATTCGTCACCAATGGGATTGGCTTGGACTTTTTTAGGCTATTCTAAGGGATATAATATTTTTATGGGCATCATTGAGGTTTCTGCCGTTTTGCTATTATTTCGTCGTACCATGATCATTGGCGCATTTCTCGCGCTAGCTGCATCAGTTCACGTAATGAGTATGAATTATTTCTATGATGTTCCAGTTAAAATTCTTTCTACCACTTTAGTCGTAATGTGTATTTTTATTTTAGCACCATATTTAAAGAAGATCATCCAATTTTTCCTTACCGGAAATGCTGTTAGCTTGAACATAATTGAAGCCCCAGTTTATCGAAAAAAATGGATGTTCTACGCGATATATGCTTTCAAGTATTTGGTGATCATCTTTTCTTCGTTAACACTCATTAGTGGACTATTAGATGCTTCAAAACAATATGGAGAAGCCGCTGCTAAACCGCCGCTATATGGTATTTATGAAGTCGAAAAGTTTACGCTGAACAAAGTAGACCTGCAACCGCTGACAACAGATAGAATAAGGTGGAGAGAACTTATTATCCAGCGAAAAGATGGAGCCCGCGTAAAAACGATGAATGATTCTACCAAGTATGTTACTTTTATTGTAGATACTGTGACCAAGCGAATAAAATTTAACGAGAACGTTAATGACGGACCTACCGATATCACAAGGCAAAGCCTTTTAAAATACCATATCGTTGGTGAAAGATTATTGCTGAATGGTCATTTGCGTCAAGATACTATCTCCATTGTGCTAAAAAAGGTTAACCTTAAAAAATATAAATTAATTAACAGGAAGTTTAATTGGGTAAATGAATACCCATATAATAGATAGAACGTATTATCTTTGCCAATAGCAATGGAAAATTCTGATATTCTCGATTTAGATGACGTCAAATTATTGGTAGACACCTTCTATGATAAAGTTCGTGACAATGAGCTATTATCTCCAATTTTTAATGGTGTTATTGACGACAAGTGGCCGGTTCATTTGGAAAAAATGTATGGTTTTTGGCAAACACTGTTGCTGGATACACCGGCATATAGTGGTAGTCCCTTTTTAAAACACGCAAAACTGCCAATTGAAAAACAACACTTTGATACTTGGATTAGCTTGTTCAATGAAACTATTGATGAACATTTTGTAGGGGTGAAAGCGGATGAGGCAAAATGGAGGGCAGCCAGAATGAGTGAAATGTTTCAATATAAATTGGATTATTATAAAAATAACCCTGCCCAACCATTAATTTAGTTGGGACTAAGACTTACGAAGTTGACTGTTCGTTGTGCTATTCAAACTTCGTAAGTCTACACTTTAAAATAGATCCCTTTGGAACAACAAACTACCATCCCTGAAAAAAAAGATCCACTTGCCGCATTACGCTATAGAGAATTTCGTTCTTACTTAGGAATGCGTTTCTTCTTCACATTCGCTTATCAAATGCAGGCGGTAATTATAGGTTTTCACATCTATTACCTTACCAAAGACCCTTTGGCACTTGGCTTAATTGGGCTTTGTGAGGCGATCCCTGCGATTGGCATAGCACTTTATGGAGGCTATGTGGCAGATAAGTCTGAAAAAAGAGGATTGTTACTTAAAATATTTTCTGGCGTGTTGTTATGCTCTATCATTATGCTAATAGTTACTACAGAGAGAATGCATGCGTATGTGCCAACAAGCTATATTGTTCCTATAATGTATTGTATGATATTTGGAGTTGGTTTGGCACGAGGTTTCTTTGGTCCAGCAACATTTTCCTTAATGGCGCAAATCTTACCTAAGGAACTATATGCAAATGGGAGCACATGGAGTAGCTCCTTCTGGCAAATGGCCTCTATCTTAGGGCCTTTAACAGGTGGCCTAGTTTATGCATTTTATGGAATTACTCCCACTTATATCGTAATCATCAGCTTTATCGTATTAGCATTGATATGCATTTTCTTTTTAAAAGTACATCTACCAACATTTATCCCTAAAGAAAGTATTGTTAAAAGCCTAAAAGAAGGAATTAATTTTGTTTTTAAAAGCAAAATGATGTTGGCAGCTATAAGCTTGGATTTGTTCTCTGTGTTTTTTGGCGGAGCCGTAGCATTACTTCCAGTTTTTGCAGAAGACATTTTAAAAGTTGGTTCAGAAGGGCTAGGGTATATGAGAGCCGCTGCATCTATTGGAGCTGTAATTACGATGCTGGCAATGACTAAATTCTCGCCGATGAATAAACCTTGGCGTAACTTATTAATCGCCGTTACAGGTTTTGGTCTTAGTATTATTTGCTATGGCTTGTCGACCAGCTTTTACCTCACTTTGTTTTTCCTATTTTGTGAAGGGGCATTTGATAGCGTGAGTGTAGTTATTCGTTCAACGATTATGCAATTGCTTACGCCTGATCAAATGCGCGGCAGGGTATCAGCAGTAAATAGTATGTTTATTGGTTCTTCTAATGAGATTGGAGCCTTCGAATCGGGATTGACGGCCAAGCTAATGCGTACCGTTCCGGCAGTGGTTTTTGGAGGAAGCATGACTTTAGGAATTGCAGCAATTACTTATTTTAAAACTAAAAGCCTATTGCCTTTAACATTAGCTGATATTAAACCTGCCGACAAAATTGAAGATCAAGTATAAGTATTATTAATAATTCTTTAGCTATCTAACCTTTCGCCTACTTGCTGTCTCCACATTGCAAAATATAAGCCCTTTTCGGCTAGTAATTCGGCATGTTTACCTTGCTCAATGATATTTCCCTTTTCTAACACATAAATCCTATCTGCGTGGCGGATGGTCGATAAACGGTGTGCAATTAAAATAGTAATTTGACTTTTAAGTTCAGACACGTCACGTATTGTAGTGGTAATTTCTTCCTCCGTTAGCGAATCTAAAGAAGAAGTTGCCTCATCGAACACCAAAATATCTGGATTACGCAATAGTGCTCTCGCAATAGATAAGCGTTGTTTCTCACCACCTGACACCTTTACTCCGCCTTCTCCAATGACCGTATCTAGCCCCTTATCAGCACGCGCTAAAAGATTTTGGCAAGCAGCTTGATGCAAAACCCTCATGCAATCTTCATCACTAGCTCCTGGCTTCACAAACTGTAAATTTTCCCTAATTGTACCAGAAAACAACTGCGTATCTTGTGTTACAAAGCCAATCTTTTCTCTTAATAAATTCAAGTCGATTTCTTTACCTGAAATATTATTGTACATCACTTTCCCTTCAACCGGTTGATATAACCCAACCAATAATTTCACTAGCGTGGTTTTGCCCGAACCAGAAGGTCCTACAAAAGCAATCGTCTCTCCTTCTTTTGTAGTAAAATAAATGTTGTTAAGGGCATTGGTTCTTCCCGATAAATGTTTGAAACTTACATTATCAAATGCTAATGTATTAATTTTTTGCACTGAAACAGGGTTCATTGGCCTATGCTCAATAGGTGTGCTTAAAATTCTTTTAAAATTCCCTAACGAAACCTCCGCTTCCCGCCAGGCCAAAATAACAGTTCCAATCTCTTGTAATGGTCCAAATAGGAAGAAGGAATAAAACAAAAATGAAAGATATTGACCAGGTGTGATGTTATTCTCAAAAATGAGCATTAGTAACACCACAATCATCGTGCTTCTTACCAAATTTACGGTTGTGCCCTGCACAAAGCTCATGCTTCGAACGTACTTCACTTTTTTGAGTTCTAATCCTAAAATTTTATACGTTGTTGTATTTAAACGATCTATTTCCTGATCTGCAAGCCCCAAACTTTTTACCAATTCAATATTGCGAAGCGACTCGGTTGTTGAGCCTGCCAAAGCCGTAGTTTCTGAGATGATAGAGCGCTGTATAGACTTAATCTTCCTACTTAAGAACCAGCTAATAAAACTGATGATAGGAATAGAGGCTGCGTATACCAGCGTTACCTTATAACTGATAGAAAGCGAATAAACGATTACAAACATCAGTCCGATAAAACTGATAAAAAGTATACTGATGAAAGAAGTAATGAATTTTTCACTGTCAGTTCTAACCTTCTGTAAAATAGACAAGGTTTCTCCGCTTCTTTGATCTTCAAACACTTGATAAGGAAGCTCAAGAGAGTGTTTCAATCCGTCGGCATACATCTTAGCGCCAACTTTCTGGATGATAATACTGGTAAAATAATCCTGAAAATTTTTGGCAATTCTGGACACCATCGCTACACCTATCGCATATCCGATTAACTCGAGTACACCGCGAATATAGGCACTCTTATCTGACTGATATAGATGCGCTTTCGTGATATATCTATCCATCAATTTTCCAGTGATTGCTGGATCCATTAATGAAAATCCTATGTTCATTGCGGCTAAGAATAGCGCTAAGGCTACAATCCACTTATGTGCTTTTAGATATTGGAGCAGTAAATTCATCTTTTATTTTGTTTGGGGTTCAAAAATAAACAAAGGGAATGAAGCTTAGCTACATTCCCTTTTATATTACATTTAGACGATATACTTTGACAAACTTCTATGCACCAGTATTAGATCGTCATAATGTCTTTTTCTTTTACCTCTGCGTGTTTATCTACTTTAACGATGTAAGCATCGGTGATTTTCTGAACTTCACCTTCTCCAGTTTTAATTTCATCATCAGAAACACTTTCACCTTTTAATTTCTTAATTTTCTCGTTCGCATCTTTACGGATATTTCTAACTGTAATTCTACCTCTCTCTGCTTCCTCTTTAACCTTTTTAACTAATTCCTTACGACGTTCTTCTGTTAAAGGAGGTACCACTAAGCGAATAATCACACCATCATTTTGTGGATTAATTCCAATATTAGCTTCCATGATAGCACGCTCAATTGGAACTAATAATTGTTTCTCCCAAGGCTGGATAATCAACGTACGGGCATCTGGCGTATTAATGCTTCCTACCTGCGCTAACGGTGTTGGATTACCATAATAGTCTACCATAATACCATCCAGCATTCCTGCCGAGGCTTTTCCAGCTCTTATTTTAGTTAATTCAGCTTCACAATGAGCAATTGCCTTTTCCATTGTAGCTTGAGCATCTTCTAATTGTTTCTTTATGAGGTCATTCATAATGTGTAGTGTTTATACAAAAATATAAAAATTGGTCAGATTTACCCTTGAACTAGCGTGCCAATTTCTTCTCCATTTGCAATTTTCATGAAATTGCCGTTTTTATTCATGTCAAATACGATAATCGGAACTTTATTTTCTTCACAAAGTGTGAAAGCGGTCATATCCATTACATTTAAGCCCTTAGCATAAACTTCTTTGAAAGAAATCTCGGTATACTTTACAGCGGTTGGATCTTTCTCTGGATCTGCAGTATAAATTCCATCAACTCTGGTACCTTTTAGCACTGCATCTGCATTTATTTCTATCGCTCTCAATGCAGCGGCCGAATCTGTCGTAAAGTAAGGATTTCCTGTTCCCGCTCCAAAAATCACAACTCTTCCTTTTTCCAAATGGCGAACTGCTCGTCTACGTACAAATGGTTCGCAGATTTGCTCCATTTTAATTGCCGACAATAACCTAGTTTTAAGTCCAACTTTCTCTAGAGCATCTTGTAAAGCCATGCTGTTAATCACCGTGGCCAACATACCCATATAGTCAGCTTGCGCCCTATCCATTCCAGATTTCTCCGCGCTTAAACCTCTAAAAATATTACCTCCACCTATTACAATGGCAATTTCTAGTCCTTTATCGTGAACTGCTTTAATATCTTCTGCGTACTGTCTAACGCGCTCATTGTCAATACCGTATTGCTTATCGCCCATTAGCGATTCACCACTTAGTTTCAGTAAAATCCGTTTGTATTTCATAAAGGACAAAATTATCAAGTTTTTTTAAATTGCTGATGCTTTATTGAGTTTAATTTCCTCTCCTTTGAAAAATACTCTCTCTAAGTTTAAACTTTTATCAAGAACAAGCATATTTGCCTCAGCTCCTATGGCAATGGAGCCAATTTCGTTTTCTTTTTTAATTAATCTTGCTGGGTAAAGTGCGGCCATGTTAATTGCGTCGGTTAAAGAAATATCACAATAATCGACGCAGTTTTTGACGGATTGTAGCATTGTTAAAGAAGAACCTGAAAGTGTGCCATCAGGCATTACAAATTTTCCATCAACCGCATGGTGTTGGTACGGACCTGAATCACACGCAGTAACTGCGTCAGTAATCAGAAATAGTCGCTCCTTCATTAACTTCGCGGCCATTTTTACCACTTCGAAGTCTACATGGTGGCCATCTACGATAACACTCGACATTGCCTTAGGGTGATTAAATACTGCTGTCGGAATACCAGGTGCTCGATGTTGTATAGGCGACATTGCATTAAACAAATGGGTAGTTGATTGTACACCTTGATTGTAGGCATTGGTAGCCTGCTCAAAAGATGCGTCGCTATGTCCCAACGACACAACAACATTATTGTCTAACAAGTACTGAATTACAGCGTCGTCCTGCAGTTCAGGCGCTAGCGTCATCATCTTAATCGCTCCATCACCCATATCTAACAGGTTTTTAACTTCATCTAATGTCGCCTTGCGAATAAACTCTTCTACATGTGCACCTCGCTTTTTAGGATTGATAAAAGGTCCTTCCAGATGTAGTCCCAAGCAATTTCTTGCGAATTTTCTGTGTACTTTAATTACTTCTATGCATTCGTCAAATACTTTTGGGGTGTTAGTGGCCAAGCAGATTAAGAAACCTGTATTTCCTTGTTGAAGGAGCTCTTCTTCTATAATGTTTATACTCTCTAAGCTAGGTTGTGCTGAAAACAACTTCCCTCCAGCGCCATAAATTTGCAGGTCAATTAGCCCTGGTAAAATCAAATACTCACTGTCGCCTTTTGCATCGGTTTCGCTGATAGAGATGATCTTGCCGTTATTGATTGTTATCGATTGGTTCTGTTTTATATCATTGCCTACAAAGCAACTATAATTATCAAACGTTTGCATAGCCAAATATGTAAAAAATATGCCGATTTATATTAAAAGTAGGTTTTTAATCCATTATATTCGGTTGAAAAGTTCACACAAAACAATAGAAATGGAAGATCAGACCATTAGCATTCAGCGCCGTAATTTTTTAAAAGGAGGGGCATTATTAGGAGCTGCAGCATTATTAACACCAACAATCAGCTTAGGGAATGAAATCCCTGAGCAGGCAGTCGAAGAGTTTAAAATCTTGGCTGGGCCTTATTTACAATCAGCTTTTGATAATACAATTGCCATACATTGGATAACTAATAAAGATGCAAATGGCTGGGTTGAATACGGTACAGATGCGCAGCAGTTAAAGCAGAAGGCATACGGCAAATCGATGTTTGGACTTCGTCCTGATGGGAGAATTAGCAAGGTTGTATTAAAGAATCTTGTACCTGGGCAAAAATATTATTACCGAATTGTAGCTAATGAAATTGCGGACTTTAAACCTTACAAATTAACCTATGGTACAGTATTAAATAGCAATGTAGAAACCTTTGTAAATGCTAATGTAGCTAAGGAGCAAGTTTCTTTTCTAATGCTCAACGACATTCATGACCGTCCGACTTCTATTCCCCATTTATTGGGTTTAGAAAAAGTACATGAACAAGATTTTATTTTTTTCAACGGCGATATTTTCGATTACCAAACCAACGAGCAGCAACTTATAGATCATATGTTGTTGCCTTGCATCAATACTTTTGCTAAAAATATACCATTTGTCTATGTACGGGGCAATCACGAAACAAGGGGCGTTTTCAGAGATGAATTTTTAAATTACTTTGAAAACGTAGGTAAATTGGCTTTTACCTTAGGTCCCGTTAGATTTGTAATATTAGATAGTGGAGAGGATAAAGAAGATTCCCATCCAGTATATGCTAATTTGGTAGATTTTGATGCTTACCGACTAGAACAGGCAGAGTGGCTAAAGGAAGAGATGCAGCGCAAAGAGTTCAAAAAGGCCCATTTTAGAGTGGTAATGATGCATATTCCACCTCGTTACTCCGGTGACGCACATGGACCGAAGCATTGTACCGAGGTTTTTGAACCCCTAATTAACAAGGGGAAAGTAGATTTGGTACTAAGTGGACATACACATCGTTACAAGGTTCATCTACCAGAAAAGGGGTTAAATAATTATCCATTGCTTATTGGTGGTGGACCAAAAGATGGAACGAGAACATTAACAAAAATTACGGCAACTCGCACAGAATTGAAAGTAAAAATGATTAGTGATGACGGTACCGAGGTAGGGAGTTACTCGGTAAAAAAGTAATTTAGCTATAAAATAGAAAAGCCCCGATTTATCATCGGGGCTTTTTAAACTTACGAAGTCTTGAAGACTTCGTAAGTTTTTAAGAACCTAATTGTACGCGTTTGAAAGCAGTAACAGTTAATCCTTTAGCAGTATTATCTAAAAATTTACGAACATCTACAGAACCGTCTTTAACAAACTCTTGGTTTAATAAAGTACTGTCTTTGTAGAATTTATTCAATTTACCGGCAGCAATTTTCTCAACCATTTCTTCTGGTTTACCTTCTTGGCGGATAACATCTTTTGCGATTTCAATCTCACGCTCGATTGTAGCGGGATCTACGCCGTCTTTATCAACAGCAACTGGATTCATAGCCGCAATTTGCATTGCAACATCTTTACCAGCTTCAGTAATATCTACGCCATTAGCGCCTTCAAATACCACCAAAACACCCATTTTACCATTAGAATGGATATAAGATACGATTTTTTCACCAGATATATTTGCGTACTCTTGAATAACGATTTTCTCTCCGATTTTACCGGTTAGCTCAGTGATGGTTTCGGCAACTGTACGTCCATCTTCCAATGTAATCGCTGCTAACTCTTCAGCAGAAGCTGGATTTTTAGCAACTGCTGCAGCTAAAACAGCCTGAGCTAGGTTACGGAAATCTTCAACCTTAGAAACTGGCTCAGTTTCACAAGCTAAAGCAACTAATTTACCATTGGTGCCATCTGCTGAAACATTGATTGATACCAGACCTTCAGAAGTAGCATTACCAGAACGAGCGGCAGATACTTTTTGACCTTTTTTGCGTAATAAATCAACCGCAGCTTCGAAGTCGCCATTCGCTTCTACTAATGCTTTTTTGCAATCCATCATACCGGCACCGGTTTGTTGGCGTAATTTATTTACATCTGCGGCAGTAATTTGTACTGTAGACATTTTATTAAGTTTTTGTATGTTTTATAAAATGTTATAAGTTTTAAGTAATAAGTAATAAGTTTATTCAACCTACAACTTACCACTTAAAACTTAAAACGTAATTATCCTTCTGTTGAATCCTCTGAAGAAGCTTCAGCTTCAGCAGTTTCTTTTTTTGTTGGTCTTTTAGCGCCTGCTTCTCTAGGTGTAGCGGCTGCTTCTGGAGCATCAGCAGCAGTTTTAACTGCTACAGCTTCTTTCTCAGCTTCTTCATCTTTTTCGCGTTTACGCTCATCTAAACCTTCCTCGATTGCTTTGATAATTACATCAGTAATCAATAAAATTGATTTAGTTGCATCATCATTTGCAGGGATTGGGAAATCGATATTTGATGGATCAGAGTTAGTATCAACCATTGCAAAAGTAGGGATGTTTAATTTCATCGCTTCTGCTACAGCAATATGCTCTTTTTTAACGTCGATTAAGAAAATTGCAGCCGGTAAACGGTTTAAGTCTGCGATACCGCCTAATAAGCTTTCCAATTTGATACGCTCACGTTGGATCATTAGACGCTCTTTTTTCGAAAGAATAGAATAAGTTCCGTCTTTCGTCATTTTATCGATGGTAACCATCTTTTTGATCGACTTGCGAACTGTTGCAAAGTTAGTTAACATACCACCTAACCAACGCTCGGTTACGAAAGGCATGTTTACTTTTCTTGCTTGCTCAGCAACGATCTCTTTAGCTTGTTTCTTAGTAGCTACAAATAAGATCTTACGACCTGATTTTACGATTTGTTTAATCGCTGCTGCAGCTTCTTCAGTTTTAGTTAAAGTTTTATTTAAATCTATAATGTGAATCCCATTGCGCTCCATAAAAATATATGGTGCCATTTTTGGATTCCATTTGCGGGTAAGGTGACCAAAGTGTACACCTGCATCCAATAAGTCTTGATATGTAGTTCTTGCCATTGTGTTTGTCTCCTTTAAGATTAACGTTTACTGAATTGGAATTTCTTACGTGCTTTTTTACGTCCTGGTTTCTTACGTTCAACCATACGCATATCACGGGTCATTAACCCTTTAGCGCGCAATGCTGGTTTTTTCTCAGCATCTAATTCAACAATAGCTTTAGCGATAGCTAAACGAACTGCTTCTGCTTGTCCTTTTACTCCACCACCATTTACATTCACAGTTACATCATATTTACCAGTTAATTCAGATACTTCGAATGATTGGTTAACAATGTATTGTAGAGGTAATGTAGGGAAATAAACTTTGTGATCTTTACCGTTAACGGTAATTGTGCCGTTGCCTTCTTTTAAATAGATACGGGCAACTGCAGTTTTTCTTCTTCCTGAAGTGTTTGTAACTGACATTTCTTTTCTCTTTTAATTAAAGTGTAATGGTTTTTGGTGATTGTGCTGCATGCGGGTGCTCTGAACCTGCGTAAACAAAAAGATTGGTATACAATTTTTTGCCCAAACGACTTTTAGGTAACATTCCGCGAACAGCCTTCTCAATAACACGAGTAGGGTGTTTTGCCATTAACTCTTTTGGAGAAATGAATCTTTGACCACCTGGATATCCTGTGTAAGAGATATACTCTTTCTCAGTAAATTTATTCCCGGTCAATTTTACCTTGTCTGCATTAATAACGATAACGTTATCACCGCAGTCTACGTTTGGGGTAAACTCTGGCTTGTGTTTTCCTCTAATAATCATCGCGATTTTAGAAGACAAGCGCCCCAAAATCTCTCCTTGTGCGTCAACAACAACCCACTGTTTATTAACAGTTTTTGCATTGGCAGAGACAGTTTTGTAACTTAACGTATTCACTTGCTTTTATTTAATTTGTTAAAAAATATTTAATATCCCCATTTTTTAGGGACTGCAAAGATAGACAGAATAGTTTAATTAGCAAAGAGTTGAGAGAAAAAAAGTTGCAAGCTGTCTGTTATCGGTCAACCGAAACATAAAATCAGCAAAAAAAACCAAGAATAGCCTTGGGTTTTAAAGTTAGCATCATGCCTTTATACTATTTCGCTCTCTTCAGCAAAATAGACATCGTTTTCATCTCTTTTCCATCCTTAGTTTCATACATTTCCATCGTTTGGGTATTATCATCAACAAGTTTAAAAACCTCTCGAACGGTAATATCTTTCCCCGTACTGACGTCAGTAGCCTTTCCCTTAAAATTCATGGTTTTTGCAGCTTCATCAAAAGTCCCTTCCAATTGCATAATACCAGTCCCCATATTATCAATCCAAGTACTTAAGTAAATTTTCCTCGCATTATCATAAGCCAACGTACTTATTCCTTCAAACGGCATTCCGTCAATCACTCCTTTATAATTGGCTTGTTGGTATCTTCCTCCTAAGATCATCTTGTTTTCACAGGTGGTTTTATTCACGCTGGGCGAATCAGGGGAGTAATAAAATGAGATCTCAGCTTCCCATTTTCCATCAGACTTGGCCAACATTTTATGCGCCTCCCCAGGAGTCATGTAATCAGCCCATGCCCTATTCATTGCGGCTGTATCTACAGGCTTGCTAACTGTGTCCGATACAGACGTCGCGGATGTAGTACTATCGGCACTCGTACCTTTTTTTTCGCTATTACAGGCTATTATCAATAGCAAAACAGCGCTAAAAACTAAATTTATACTTTTCATATTGTCGAGTTTTAATAATTAAATTTAATTAATTATGTTTCAATTGTTTAAAGTTTTTATACAGATATGTTATTAGTTGAGTAATCACCAACAAGCAAAAAACAAAATTAATCGCCAAATAGGATCCGGTGTCATTGCTAATAAAATCGAACTCAAAAACTGAGTTCAAAACGTTTATAAATCCATAAATCAATGTAGAAATATAATATAAGCTCCAAAGCCCTACCACATAATGCCACCACGTCCATTGATAATCACCAAGCTGAAAACTCCTCAACGCCAACCAGTTAAGAATAATAATCATCAGCACGCCCGAAATAGAATTAAAGGTACCGCTCTTCAAGTAAATCAGCCCATATACAACGGCAAGCAGAAGATTTAAGTAGGAGAGCTTTTGTAACATAGTTTAAATATTAATCGTTTTGGCTACTTGATAACAAGGCACACAGAATTCAGTAACACCCCATACAAAGCATAAAAATAGAAACAATTCAAAATAGCATTTGTTACTAAAGTAGATAAAAACAGTGAATCATGACAAGACAAACAAAAATAGTGGCTGGCCTAGTGGCTGGCGCAGCTTTGACTACAGCAATTGTATTATTAGTAAATTCTGATAAAAATAGTGCACTTAAAGGAAAATTAAATGATCTAGTTGGAGATTTATTAACTAGCTCTAAAGATAAACTAAGCCTATTCGCCAACCTACTTAAAGATAGAACAGCAAAAATTGAAGCCTAAATTTTAGTTTAAGCTAAACCAAAAGTATCTTTGAAATTATGGACGTTTTTGGTTTAGCTTTAAGCGATTATTATACCGGTAAAATGCCTGCACATACACTATGGTTGCATACCTCATATGATGATATAGAAGAGATGCCTGTTGATATCTTTTTTAGATCTGAAGAGGAGATGCCAATGTTGGAGCTACAAGCAATTAGTTTGTGCAATGGGAAAGTGCTGGACGCTGGAGCAGGTGTTGGGAGTCATGCGCTCGCACTACAAAAAGCCGGTATCGATGTAACTGCAATTGACATTTCTGCCAATGCGGTAAACATCATGAAGCAACGAGGTGTCAAAAAAGCCTTCGAACAAAACGTTTTTTCGATACGAGATAAATACGATACGTTATTATTTTTGATGAACGGAATTGGTTTAACCGGCACCTTAGCTGGATTTATTAGTTTTTTGGAACAAGCCAAAACACTCATTCATCCTAATGGACAACTTTTATTCGATAGCTCTGACATTTCTTATTTATACGAAGGGATGGCTAAACCTGAAAATAACTATTTTGGAGAGATCAGTTATTGCTACGAATACATTAAGCAAAAGGGAAATTGGTTTAATTGGCTATACCTAGATCAAGAAACACTAACCCACACTGCAAATCAAAATGGATGGAAATGCGAAATCATATTTGATGATGACGAAGATCAATATTTAGCAAGGCTTACGCTTTCGCAACAGGAATAAGTACATTGTTTTGTTAGGCTCGTTCCTCCCAGATACAGGCAATGTTGATGATGGTCTGGACTGCTTTTTCCATGTCTTGCACGGAAACCCACTCTTGTTTGCTATGGAAGGAGTGTTCACCTGCAAATACGTTTGGACAAGGCAGGCCCATAAACGATAAACGAGACCCGTCAGTACCACCTCTTATACTTCGTTTTTTTGGTGTTAATCCTGCTCTTTCAATCGCTTCAACGCCATAGGCTATTAGTTGTGGGTTCTGATCCAATACCTTTTTCATATTACGATATTGTTCAGTTACGACCAAGTCATAGCTCGAATTTGGATAGGACACCAATACACTTTTAACAATGTTCTCCAGTGTAATCTCATGTGATTTTAACAATTCGTCATCAAAATCTCTGATGATAAAATCCGCTTCGGCTTGTTCTGCATTGCCATTGATGTTTACTGGATGGATAAAACCTTCTTTACCTGCAGTTGCTTCTGGGGTTAGCCTGTCTTTTGGCAAAGCTGATAGAATTGTTGCCAGAATTTTAATAGCACTTTCCATCTTACCTTTTGCAAAACCAGGATGTGCACTAACTCCGTTAATAGTTAACTTTAATCCATCAGCAGAAAACGTTTCATCTTCTATCGAACCCAATGTCTCCCCATCAATTGTATAAGCAAAATTTGCACCCAGTTTTTTTAGGTCAACTTTATCAACGCCTCTTCCAATTTCCTCATCGGGGGTAAAAAGGATTTTTATAGTGCCATGTTTAATATCCGGATTAGCCTTAAAAAAAGCAATGGCTTCCATAATTTCAGCTAAACCGGCCTTATTATCAGCACCTAACAGTGTTATTCCGCTCGCAGTTATAATATCATTCCCTAATTGAGCGTTTAAATCTTTATGTTCGCTAAGGCGTATAATTATGCTGTGGTCGTCGGGTAATACTAAATCTTCTCCTTGATAATTATAGTGAATTATTGGTTTTACATTTTCCCCACTACAGTCGGGAGAAGTATCCATATGTGAACAAAAACAGATTACTGGAACGTGTTTGGTTGAATTTGACGGCAATGTTGCATATACATAACCAAAATCATCATAGGCTGCATCTTCAATCCCAATTTCTACCAACTCCTCAACAAGAACTTTTGCTAGATTTTTTTGTTTTAAAGTAGAGGGGTGAGTGCTTGATGTAGGATCCGATTGCGTATCAATTTTAGCATAATTGATAAATCTATTCTGAAGATTTTGCCTCTTATTTTGATAGAATAACATAGATAACAAAATTAGTATAAAAATAATACAACAAAGATTTTTAATTTTGAACCCCACACAAATATCAAGCCCTAGCAAATGCCCTATTTAAGACTCGATTTAAAAAGTACTCTTTTCTTACTCTTTATTTGCCTTAGTAATGGATCATTTGCGCAGTCTAATTTCTATAAATTTAGTGTAGGAAGTGGTTTCGGTATCACGAATGCGTATGCCGACACAAAGAAAACTATCATCAGCTATGCTGGTTACGCTGCACTTGATTATTATTTAACCCCCTACATGACTTTAGGAGCAGAGTGGCAAAAAGGAAAATTACAAGGTGGGGAAAACAATACAAGATATTTAAATAGTTATACTACAATGACTTTCAACGCGAAGATTCATGCTGGTGAATTTTTTAGCGCAAGAGATCTCAATAACCCATTATTTAAAAGCATTAGGGGCATATACGTAGGTGCGGGAGTTGGCATTATTAAGAATAAAGTGGATGTTCTTGAAAGAAATGTTTATGGACGTAAAAGCAAAGAAGTAATCTTTCCCTTTAATGCGGGTATAAATTTCTATTTCCATAACCATTGGGGCTATAGTCGTTTTATTCTTAACCTTAATGTCCAGGGCACAACTTCACTAGAAGATGGGATGGATGATGATCTAAACCCCTATAGTAATTTTAATGATATTTATAATTTCTTCTCCGTTGGGATAAAATATAATTTCGGTCCATTAGGACTGGATAGAAAAAGATAAATTATTTTTTATTCAGCATAAAAAACTAATTTAGAGGCTTATATTTATTACGCTGATGAAAACAATAGCACTCTTAATTCTGCTTTCTTTATCCTTAAAGTCTTTTAGTCAAATAACTCCTTTTGAGCGTAGCAACAAAAAAGAAACAGCTACTTATAGCGAGGCGATCGCCTACTATGAGCAATTGGCTAAAACATATCCGCAGCAAGCAAAATTGCTTACTTATGGCAGTACCGATTTTGGCAAACCATTGCACCTACTTGTTCTGTCAAAACAAAAAGTATTTGACCCGGTTACTTTAAGAAATAGCGACAAAAGGATTCTACTTATTAACAACGGAATTCATCCTGGCGAACCAGAAGGCATAGATGCAAGTATGATGCTCGCTAGAGATTTACTAAAAAATAATGCACTTCCTGATAACGTTGTGATCTGTATTATCCCTGTATACAATATCGATGGTAGTCACAACCGCAGCGGCACTTCTAGAGCCAACCAAAATGGCCCAGTTACCTACGGGTTTAGAGGAAATGGGAAAAACTATGATCTAAACCGGGATTTCATTAAGACAGATTCTAAAAACTCTCAAGCTTTTCAACAGATTTTCAATACATGGAAGCCAGAAATATTTGTAGACACTCACACCAGTAATGGCGCCGATTATCAGTATACAATGACGCTCATTCCTACACAAAAAGACAAATTAAACCCAATTTTATCAAGCTATTTAACAAAAACACTAGTACCTGATTTGTATAGTCAAATGAAAGAAAAAGGCTACGAATTAATCCCATATGTAAATTCAATTAGCGAAACACCAGAGTCTGGAATTACTGGCTTTATTGAGGCACCACGCTATTCGACAGGTTACGTGGCATTACATAATACCATTGGTTTCATGCCCGAAACTCATATGTTAAAATCATTTGACAAACGTGTTGAATCAACTCAAAAATTACTGCGGACCTATGTAGACATCATTAAACGCGATGCGAAAGCTATAGGCGAAAACAAACGCAAAGCAGATCAATATACAGCTGAACAAAAAGAATTTCCGTTAGATTGGAAATTGAATAGATCGGTTTATGATACGATACCTTTTAAGGGATTCGCAGCGAAACAAAAACCAAGTGAAGTAAGCGGGATCGATCGGTTATATTATGACAGGGACGCTCCCTTTACCAAATACATTAAGTACTGGGACAAATTTGAGCCTAGTTTAACCATTACCAAACCAATAGCTTATGTAATACCAAAGGCATGGGATAAAGTAATCGCATTACTTAAATTGAACAATGTTAAAATGAAACAGCTAGCTAGTGACGTAAAACTCAATCTGCAGATGTATTATATTGGAGAAATGAAAACAGGCACAAGGCCATACGAAGGCCACTATCAACATTCTGCGGTGAATTTAAATCCGGTAATGCAAGATGTACAATTTTATGAGGGCGACTATGTTGTTTATGTAAACCAAGCAACTAACAGGTATATTGTAGAAACCCTAGAACCTCAAGCAATTGATTCATTTTTTAACTGGAATTTTTTCGATTCTGTTCTAGGACAAAAAGAAGGATATTCGTCCTATGTTTTTGAAGACACGGCAGCAGCATTGCTAAAGAGTGATCCAGAACTCAAGAAAAAATTAACTACTGAACTAGCAAAACATCCAGATTTGGCAAAAAGTGGCAGAGGCCAATTAGATTTTGTTTATAAAAATTCTGACTATTTTGAAAAGACCTTTATGCGCTACCCCATTGGAAGACTACAACAAGATATTAAGTTAAATTTAAAATAAGATGATGGAATATCTTAATGAAACTCCAGTGGCCTCGATAATTTTTATTTTCACAATTATCACCAGTATCTACGCCTTTAACGACCATCAGATATATGGCAAGTTTATGCTCCATCCATACTCTGTATCAAAAGGTAAAAAATGGTTTACATTTATATCGAGCGGTCTTATTCATGCAGATTGGATGCATCTTTTTTTCAATATGTTTACTTTCTATGCATTTGCATTTCAACTAGAAAAATTAATTGGCCATTGGCAGTTTGGCCTACTTTATTTTGTAAGCATGATTCTAGCTGACATTCCTTCGGTATTGAAGCATAAGAATCACTTCTGGTATAATAGCCTAGGTGCTTCAGGAGCAATTAGTGCTGTTTTATTTAGCTTTATCTTATTTAATCCACTCAGTGGAATAATGATTTTTCCAATTCCTTTTGGAATTCCCGCTATCATTTTTGGCGCCTTATATTTGATATACTGTTACTATATGTCTAGGCAGTCGAAAGATAACATTAACCACGATGCTCACTTTTTTGGTGCATTAACCGGATTAATTTTTACGGTTATTCTTGTGCCTGGTATTATACCTCATTTTTTAAGTATACTAGGCGTTGGCGGGTAAGTACGGCTCATTAAAATAAGTTAATGGTGCGCTTGGATCTTTGATGATCTCGAATAACGTATGGCCCCACGGCTTCCAAAAGTTCTCCAAAACCTGTGCGTAAGTTTTATTTGTCCAAATATCAAACAGTGCTTTGTTTTGCGTGCCCTTTAGCGGCATTGCATCAATATAAATGACATCATGTGCAGGCATAATATTGTATGCTGGCAATCGATTAAAAAGATAGGCTGAGTAAAAGAAACGTGCAGCAATTTCTTCAAACTGTTGTTCAGAAAGCGTAGTATCTTTGATATACTCCAGTATTTCTTGATGATATCGTTTGTTCATGCCATTATCTTGTAAACAAGCGATGATGCCGAAATCTTTAAATTTTAACGAAAAAGTAAGCGTATTAATTTCATCTCGAAAACTGAAAGGTGTCTTAGTTTCAGTTAAAGGAACAATTACAATAGACCAAGGAGTAAACTCCTCAAAAACCACTTGCTTATAAATGCCCTGGAGCATTGTGTGTAAATTACCAAACTTGTGCATTAGTCCTTGCGACATGTTCATGCCATCGCCACTTAGCTGGTTTAAACGAATAGCACCCTGCATTTCAATATACAGAAAGCTATACATCAACTTCCCTATCCAGTTAAATAGATCTACTTCCTCAAGCGCTATTACACCTTTATAACCGTTTGCAAAGGCCTGAGCAATTTTATCCTCCAAAGGCGAAATAAAATTAGCGTAAACTTGCGGGTTTGAAGGAACTGTTAAACTTTTATAGGTTCTTATGCTCTCGTCTAAAAGCTTGATCTGCTCATCACCACTTAAATTAGCCATGTTAATTAGCCAGTCAGCTAAAACACGAGTTTGTTCTACTGGCTTTTCGCCACTTAAAAAGCACAGTTGATTTTTAAAATCAAAATTTTTGAAGGGTTGGTATGGGGACGAAGTCATTTTGTAATACAAAATTATGCATTTACTTTGACAAACTTTAAAGTTTGTCAAAGTAGCTACGTCACAACCCGCAATCCTAATAGTTATTGTAAAAACTGCTGATTTCGCCTACCAACTGACTATAGATAGGTTTAGTAAGCTCTACAAACAAGGCACCTGGCGCAGGAGGCATTACTTCCCTTTTTTTGCTTATTGCCAATTGGTACTTAGTTAGCGCTCTTTCATCCCCTTTGTAGCTTGCCCATTGGTCTTCCCAAATATAGGTTCCGCTAAGTTTTCGTTGACGAACAACTTGATTACTGTTATAGTCGATTACGGTCATATCTAATAAACCTGACGAGGCAACTTTTTTGTCAAATATGCTAAGTGTTGCTTTTACCGTTCCATAAATTGGCCCTGCAGCTCTGCTATCACCTATTTTAACGCTATCTTTTTTTAGCTTTTCTACACGTTCTTTTACATAGGTTTGTCCTACTACAAAGTCATCAAATCTCAGGCGCATAATTTGGTCTGGAACAATCTTTTGTTTGCTCGCTTGTTGCTCATCATAAAAGATTACAAATTTATTGTACTGATAATTGTTCATCCACTCACTTACCTTTTGTTGAAAATATTCATTTCCAGATTGGTAGTACTCGCTATGAACCCTTACTGGTTGCACAACTACTTTTAATACTGCTGCCCAATAGGCGTCCTCCATTTTTTGTTTAGTGTCTTTATAGTTTACATATAGTTGTTGTGTTCTTTCGAAGTTTTGATATGCTTTTCTTGCACTTAATTTATCACCTTTGTTTAGTAATTTAACTCCCAAGGCATAACGAACAGCAGCGGCTTTAAATTTACTATCGTTCAATTCAGCAATAAATCTCTGTGGATTTGGCACTACAGTAAGGCATGAAGGGCAACTGTTTAGCTCATTACTTAATTGATTGATTTTTTCATAATCATATATAATGGATTCCCAACGTAGTACATCAGACGACATTTTTGCCTCTTCAATATTTCTTAAATGCTGTGCCAATGACAGCTCATAAGCTGAAGCCAAAACTTGTATAGCTTCTTTATTTTGAGGAGAATTTTGCAAACGATTTACTGCTTTACTAACCGAAGCGTCATAGTCGCCTTTTTGCAATGCATTTTTTCCGGTGGTACATCCAACAATTAGTATGGATAAATAAATAAAATACCGTAATCTTGAAATCGTTTTCATGGCGTTAAGAATTTGTCGTCATCGGATGAGTGGAGATACTCATCCGATGACGGATGTAAATAAAATACCTTTTAATAATAAGACGATAAATTATGAAGATTAGTTGCAAGCAGTTTGAATTAGCATTAAAACATCCATTTTCGATATCGAAATTTACAAGAACAAGCACTCCATTAATGTTAATAAAGATTGAGTATGAAGGTATTGTTGGCTATGGAGAAGCGAGCATGGTACCTTACATGGGCGAGAACTACGAGACTGCGGCTCATTTTTTAAGGTTAATCGATTGGGGGCAAATCCAATATCCTTTTAACTTCAAGGAGGTTATTACTTATTTAGATAGCCTGGCGGTTGGCCAACCCGCTATAAAAGCGGCAATCGACATTGCTTTAAATGATATTCATGGAAAAATAATTAATCAGCCATGCTATGCTATCTATGGAGCCGATCCTAATAAAATGCCACTTACTTCTTACACGGTTGGCATAGACACACCAGCGGTGATTAGAGAAAAGTTGAAGGATGCCGATGAATTTAAAGTGATCAAAGTAAAGCTTGGCCGTGATAACGATAAAGAATTAATTCAAACTATCAGAAGTGTGACTAATTTACCACTTTTTGTAGATGCAAATCAAGGGTGGTCGGATAGAAAGCAAGCAATAGACATGGTTTATTGGTTACATGACCAAGGTGTATTGCTTATAGAGCAACCAATGGATAAAAACAATTTAGACGGGAATGCATGGTTAACCGAGCGTAGTCCAATTCCAATTTTGGCAGATGAGGCTGTGCAACGCCTAGCAGATATGGACAGTCTAAAGGGTGCATACCATGGCATCAACGTAAAGTTGATGAAAAGTTGTGGGATGTATGAAGGGCATCAAATGATCCTAAAGGCCAAAAGCTTTGGAATGAAGGTTCTGATCGGTTGTATGAGTGAAACGTCAATAGCAACCCTCGCAGGTATCGCACTAGCTCCTCTTTGTGACTGGGCTGACTTAGATGGCCCATTCTTAACGACAAACAATCCATTTGACAAGCCAACCCTAAAGGATGGAAGATATGTTTTAAATAATCTGCCAGGCTTGGGTCTAACAGGAATAAAGGAGGATTTATTTTAAGAAGAATTAGGGTTTTTAGGCTAGACGTCGATATGTACATCAATCACCCTAAAAACCCTACTTTCTGAAACTCTTAACTAATTGTATCTTAAAATAAAGAATGGCAGCAAATGTTCCAACAAAAAAGGCAACAATCAACAAGCTGTCGTTTTTAAAGGCCCAACCCATCCCAATAATTGATAAGATAAGAACTAGGTTGTAAAATACATTTAGAGCCAGTTTTTTACCCATAATTAATAAACAGGCATGTTTGGATCAAAAGCTTCTTGCCAAGCTAAAATTCCGCCTTTAAGGTTATAAAGATTATCGAATCCATGTAACTGCTCTAATTGCATGATAGCAGCAGCACTTCTTTTACCGCTACGGCACTGTACAATTACAGGTTTACCCGTTTCAATCTTGTCTGTTTCTATTAAAATACCGCCCAATGGAATATTTAATCCATCAAGATTCGATGTTTCATATTCGAAAGTTTCTCTAACATCAATAAGCTGAAAATCTTCTTTATTGTCGATTTTTTGTTTCAATTCTTGTACTGAAATCTCTTTCATCTATATGTTTTTAAGTTTTTAGTTAACTAGTTGGCGCCTTTGATAATTATAATAAACATTAATTAAATGTCTATCGTAATTAAGTTGGGTTCATTGTATTTGTTTTTTACAAACTTAGATAATTTACTTTTATATACAATATTATTAATCGGCATATAAAAGTAAAATTATCGCGCAAACTCCTACCATTGAAAACATATCTTATTGAGGAAATATACAAAAAAAGACTACTTAGCTCCAGTTAACTGAGCAACCGGAATTTTTAACTTTTGAATCACTGAATTTCCATCTCTGAAAGCGACGAAGTAGAGCGTTTCCTTCTGTTCATCGTAAAAAGGGCTAGTATCAAAGCTAGGGCCATTTACTTTTGGCCCTAAATTCTTAGGTTCCGACCAATTTTTCCAGGTATCATCTAATCGTGTACTCACATATAAATCAAAATCACCATAACCGCTATAGCCATTACTCGCAAAAATCAAAGTTTTGTTATCGCTCAACAAAAATGGGTTTGTTTCATCTCCGGCTGTATTTAAACCCTTGCCCATATTTTGTAGAATTCCGTAAACTGTTTCATCCTTTGGTTGGGTAAAATAAAGATCGAATCCACCCATAGTTAGGTCAGATTCTACACCGAAGATAATCCGCTTCCCATCATGGGTAAGAAATGCATCAGCATAATCGCCATAATTACTATAGGCTGTAATTTTTAAGGGTTTATGATAAGTGTACAATCCTTCGTCAAGTTTAAAGAAATCGAAACCCAAGGCATCACCATCCCAGCGAAACTTATTTTCGCTTCCCATTAGTATCATTTTTGATTCCGGTGCATATCCTAAAATATAGTTCAGTTTTTTATCATTTCTGATTTTTTTAGTGACGTCGATTATTTCCGTAGGTTTATTAAGGTTGATAGCGTGAATCTCTCCTGCCTTTTCATACATGCTAACGGTATAATATAAATTATTTTCGAATACAGAAATAGCGCTCAAATCATATTCTTTACCAGGTGAATAAATCAGCGTTTGAGCAGCCGGAAAATTTTCTGCGCCAGCAACTAAGTTAATTTGAGGTTGTATTGGATCTTCACTGTCGGAAATGGCAATCGCATCAATTTGCTTCTGACCGGGCTTTAACCCAAAATTAAAGTCGACCCGTACTATTTTTACATTACTCTCGGGAGCTTCTAAGTTAAAATAGGCAATATCCGCATTGCTTTCAACATTTGGGGCAAGCTCTATTTTTCGTCTTTTCTTATTAAAATAATAAGCTCGATCACCATTGCCCTGTGTTTGCAACGAGGTAACCCATCGAGCAAAACCTCCCATTTTTTTACTTACCGTATGTAGCTTCCCACTTGCATCACCAACCATTACCCTTGTTACGCAACCGGCATTTAGGTTTTCAAATATGGCAATTTGTTTAACGGTTTGTGCCTTTTCAAATTCAACTTCAACGAATGCACTTCCTAATGCATCTTTTGCCACCCAAGCGTTAGCGCTTGCCCCCCCTTGAGGAAATGCATCGGGCTTCCCCGTTATTCGCTTTACGCTATTCAATTTACCGCCTAAATCGGAAGAATATTTTAAAACTTTAGCAGCATATTGGATTTGCTGCGCCTGTACAACCAAGGGGAATATTAAACAGCAAATAAGAATTTTCTTCATTACTTAAAAATTATTGTAGACTATTTTAAAAGCTTAAATTGTTCGAAAAGACTTCGGGTTTGGTTCCTACCAGTTTCGAGAAAGATTGAATTAAAACTCAAGATGAGTCCAATATGAATTCAATTTATTAGGTGAAAATTCGGGGTTAGCATAGACCCTATTCAGTGTTAATATGGAAATATCTCGAAACTTTCTACTAGCTGTTACGAAGCTAGTGCATTGCCTAGTTGAAAGAACCGCGAACAAGCCTCGAAAAGCTTAGTACCCTAAGGTAAAAACGGCTGCAGGTAACCCTGCAACCGAACCATAAACAATGTTGCTTGTACAACTAGTTGTTAACCTTAATTTTTTCGACTTTTTTGCCTTTAAAGGCAAAGATGAATTCACCATTCTCAGTAATGTCAATACCATCCCCATATCTATCACTGCCTCCTTTTCCTTTTGATTCTACCTTACCTTTTATATTACCGTTCGCCATATCTACTCCATAAATTACATTCTTCGAGTTTTTTTGATTACGCAAGAAATAATTGCCACCGATCTCATAGAAAAAATCTACATCTGGTAGTTTATCTGTTGCATATACTCTTTTCCCATCGGTCTTTTTATAGCTCGCTAACCCTTTTTCTGAAAGTACGACAACATTCTCATTAAAATCGATAACATCTGTTGCTTTTCCCACTCTAGCGTCATTGTGTTTTACGTCAAACAGTTGCTTTCCCGAAGAGATATCGTATGAATAGAACTGATCTCCATCACCAACAAAAACAGTTTTATCTTCATGAATAATCATGTCTGTTATTCTCTTATCAAATTTTTCAGAACGCCATACAGTCTGACCAGTTTTATCGTCTAAAGAAAGTATACTATTCTTCTGCGCGATGTAATCTGTATAGATTTTATATTCTTTTTCCATTCCTCCAGTAGCCGACCTTCTGGTTGCAATTTCTTGAACTTCTACCTTGCCTCCAACTTGTACCATTACACGATCACTAGTTCTATAAATATTAGGCATAGAGAAAGCACCTGCTATTTTTTCTGAAGCCCAAAGCAATTTCCCAGTAGCCAGATCATGTTTTTCTACGTATTTGGTACGGCTTCTATTGGCAAAAATTACAATGTAAACAGCATCATCAGTAAAAATTGGGTCAGCTAAAGTACCATAAATACCTTTTTGCGTTTTATTTCCCAGAAGGCTTGACGATTTGGTCATATCATTTTCGTAATCAACCTCCCAAATTTTCTGCCCATTTTCTAAGTTAAAGCATTGTAACCCATCAAGCCACAAATAAACTTTACCACCAATAATATTAAGATTTACAAGTGCTTCTCTAGTTATTAATTTTTTCTCAATAGCTCCTCTAAATGTTGCATCCCATAGAATTTCGCCATTTGCAGCATTTATTTTAACTAGTTGATTTTTAAAGCCAGAAAATAGGGCCGCCAGAGCAGTTGGTTTGTAATTAATCATTACAATTTCATTCTTGCTTCTATCGTATACATACTTGCCAATACTTCCTTTAAACAATTTGGTCTCCCAAATTTTTTCGCCAGTTTTTGCCTTTACCATACTCAATCCGTCCTTCTGGGCAATCATAAACGCATCAAGCTCATTAATATAATTTACTGTTTCTACCGGCCCGCCATCTTTCGATAATAAGTTTTGGTAGCTCTCAGAATTCCACATCTCTTTGCCGGTTTTCACATCTAGCACAGCAATCCTATCCGTGCCTAGTTTTCTGCTGTCAAATAGAAAAAGATACCCTCCGTCTTTATTTCTAATATAATATTGAAACTCAGAAGAGTTTGTCTTGTTTGTAGTGATTTTTTTATAATCTCCTTCCCAAATCTGCTTTCCCTCTCCATTTAGTACAGTGGCAGAGTTCCCATCTGTTCCCAAAATAAATGTGCCTTCTTGGTTAATCATGGAAATTACATCGGCCTTATTTGAGAATTCTGACTCCCAAACAGTTTTAAAATTGCCAGCTTTTTTGCTCTGGGCTTTTGCTATTCCACCACTAATGACGAAAAGCAACGATAAAATAATTAGTTTTTTGCTCATGGTTTTAATTTTTTATTCAATGTTTATAGTTTGTCTGATTTTATAGCGTTGTTGCTTGGGTAATTTGAATTCAAACTTGTGATCTAACACCGTTTCTGATAAATACTCTATAAAATCAATATTTTTAATATCACTGTCTACTTTAAAAAAAGACGACAGTTTCCCATTTTGTACGATCGAAATATCTACGATGATATAGCCTTTTACTGCAGCGAACTTCTTCTCTTTCTTTCTTAGAAAATCTTTACTCTTAATCAGCTCGTCTACTTCTTTTGTCACAGCTTCCTGAACTTGTTCCTCTTCTGTTAACGTGATCCTCTTTTGCGCGAATGAGCCGATGCTTATTAAAAAGCAGAAGCTAAATACCAACAGATAGGATTTCACAAACAATGGTTTTTGCATAAACGGTTAATTTTATCTCTGCTCAAAAATGGATTAAAAATGTATCCGTTTAAATACCCTAAAATTGGTATTTTGACATACCCAGTAACACGTACTTGCTTTATTTTTTTATGACGCTGTTGTAACAACTTGCTTTATAAAGCGTTTAATAATAAATTCTTTACTTTTGCGCTCATATGAATAGCATCTCTCGCTTCTTTTGGTTCTGCTCTGGAATACATCAAGAAACCTTAGAAAAACATCCAACCGAAGAAAATAAATATGTAGGCATTGGTGCCACTATTTTCTTTACTGGATTATTTGCCGCTTTATCGGGGGGGTACGCGATGTATTTTGTTTTTAAAGGCGGTGACTTTGCTTGGTTATTTGCAATCTTATTTGGAATAATTTGGGGCTTGGCTATTTTTAATATGGATAGATACATTGTATCGAGTATTAATAAAAATGTGTCGACCAATAAGCAACTTCTACAGGCTACACCGAGAATTTTGTTGGCTATTATGATAGGCATGGTGATATCCAGGCCATTAGAGTTGAAGATTTTTGACAAGGAGATCAAAGAGCGTTTAAAAGTTAGCTATTTAAATGGCCAGCGCGCTAAAATTGATACCTTGAATAATGCTTTCAGTAAAAAGTATACCATCGAACTTGATAAGTTAAGCGATCTCAAACAGCAAAGAGACTCTCTAGCGGCAGCAATAAAATCGGATAGACAAAAACTAAATTTCGAAATATTCGGCAATAAAACAACCGAAACTTCAGGGGTGATGGGTTATGGCCCATACGCCAAAAGAAAAGAACAAGAGCTTAAGCAAAGAGAGCAAAATCTTGATACCCTAACAAATGATGTTAGAGCTTTAGAAAAATTTGTAGATGGTAGGAAACAGTTTGATGGATTAATGACCGAGAAGTTATATACCAGCAAACAGTTAGATAGTTTAAGCAATATTGCTGGTTTCGCAGATCGCAATTGGGCACTTGGACAATTAAGCTTTAACGCCGATGGTACCAGAGATACCAATACAGCTATTGCTGTAACCTTTATTGGCCTTTTATTTATCTTCTTCGAATGCTTACCCGTTTTTGTAAAATTGATGAGCAGTCCTGGCCCTTATGATAAAGCTATTGACAGCATAGAAACCGTTCAGATGCATGGCGCGGGGAAAGATCGGGATTTTGGCGTTGAGGTTGCCGATGGAATCCATGAAACGAGAACCAGTACAGAGATAGAACGACGGAAAGAAGAATTTAGACGATAAATTTAATGTTGCTCAAGTAACATATCAATGTGTTCAATTCCATCTTCTAAATAAATCTCACTAGTTTGTTCGAAGCCAAAACTCTCATAGAACTTCTTTAAATAGAGCTGCGCGCCAATTCGAATCTTGTTTACTTTAAATGTAGCTATTGCTGCTTTAATGCCTTTCTCTAGCAAAGTTACCCCTATTCCATTACCACGATGGCTTGGAGCGGTAATTACCCTTCCAATGCTCGCTTCTTCAAATGATACTCCAGGAGGAAGAATTCTGCTGTAAGCAGCCAATACATCTGCATCAAATGCCATTAAGTGAAAAGACTTGAGGTCTTTATTGTCAATATCTTGGTAAACGCAATTTTGCTCAACCACAAATACTTCATTTCGTAATTGTAAAATGGAATAAAGTTCTGTTGTATGGAGTTGGTCAAAGCTTTTGTAAGTCCATGTAAGATTCATTTGTGTATTATTAAGCCAAGTTCCTTCCGGCATTTACAATTCCATAAACCGTTCTGATAGCTAACTTTTCGTAGGCCTGTTGTTCTTCTTCTGTAACTTCATGCTGCAACTTCTCCAAAGCAAAATGTTGAATTAAAACTAACGGTAGAACAATTTTTTCTCTAACAGCAATTGAGAGTTTCTCTACTGGATAATTTTCCATTAACACGTGGTGACCGGCTAGTTTTAACAACATAGTTTTCGAAAGTTCAAACTCATCATGTAAGGTCTGCCAAAATGCACCAAATTTTTTATCCTTAGCCAAATAGGCCGTTATGGTAAAATCCGATTTACTCATCGACATCATACAGTTATCGATAATTGTTTTAAAATAACCAGATTGTTGATAGGTTTGGTTAACCTGCTCCCAATTACCTTCTTTTTCTTGGTTTTTAAGCGCAGTACCAATACCGTAGTAGCCAGGTATATTTTGCTTAAGCTGGCTCCAAGCTGTTACAAAACTAATTGCCCTCAAATCATCTAACTTTAACGCTTCTCCAGAGTTTCTTTTTACTGGTCGGCTGCTAATTGTTATTTTAGAAAGTAAGCTTAATGGCGACAAGGTTTCCAAATAAGGCAAGAACAAATCGTGTTTTCTTAAAGTTAAAAACGCCTCATAACTATCATTTGCCATCTTTTCTAAAATAGAAAAGTTAGCGTCGTCTAGCAATACATTGTGTTTCTCTTTCATACCAGTTGAAATACCGGCATTAATAAGTTGTTCGATATTAAACTCTGCGCTATCAATTGACCCGTATTGTGAGCTAATTGTTTGTCCCTGGATAGTTAACTGAATATTTTTATTGGCAATTTCTTTACCCATTGAAGCATAAAAACGATGTGTTTTTCCTCCTCCTCGAGAAGGTGGGCCACCCCGACCATCAAAAAAAGCAAGCTGAACATTGTGTTTTTCTGCAGTTTGTGTGAGCGCCACTTTTGCTTTGAAAATAGACCAATTTGCCATTAAATAACCCCCATCTTTGGTGCTATCCGAATAGCCTAACATGATATCCTGCTTTCCACCCCTGCGGGCTAGATGAGCTTGGTAAAAAGAGTTCGTGTATAGCGTTTCCATTATTTCGGCTGCGCCTGATAAGTCATTAACGGTTTCGAACAAAGGCACAAAATCTACATTTAGTTCTTCAGCTTCCCAGCCATTCCATAAAAACAACTCCATCAATTGCAAAATATCACTTGCCTGTTGACAATTACTGATAATGAAGCGGTGACAGGCCAATTCTCCATTGCTCTTTTGCATTTGCTTAATTTCGCTAATAGTTTGCAAGGCATCATTAATCAATCCTTCTGGCGGGGTTCCATAAATAATTTTCGCACTCTTAAAGCTTAGTGCCTTTATTTTCTTTTGCTCCGAAAGTTCATCATAATCCGCACTGAATAGTGAACTTATTGGTTTTTGCTGGCGGCAGTATGCATGTACATCTCTCAAAATCCTACTATCCTGCCGTATATCCAGAGAAGCAAAATGGCATCGATATAATTCTACCTTTCTTAACAAATCATCTACCAAAGCTGCGAAAAGTCCGTCGTGGTCATTTATTAAGATTTCTTTTATTTGATTTAGGTGCGTAATTAAATCTACCGAAATATCTTCTGGTTCTAGGTTACTATCAAATGCGTTTTTATATAATATGTCCTGTAAGACCGCAATCGTATTTTCGACACCTCTAAAGGTGATACGTCGTTTAATATTTCTGAAATCACGGTAGTAGCATCTAAATAAAATTTGCCGAAGCATTTTAGAAACTTGCAAGGTAGTCTCTGGGTCTACATTTGGGTTACCATCTCTATCTCCACCTGGCCAAAATCCTAATTCAATAATTTTCTTCGGATCAACGTGAAATTCGCTCAATAGCTGATTGACATCTGCTTGGATATTAGCAGCCGCGAAGTAAAAAACATTCTCAAGATACCAGGCCAAGTTTAAAGCCTCATCAACAGGTGTTGGAGACTTTTTGTTAAAAAATGGCGTTTTCCCCAGTTGTTGTAGCAGTTGATTGATCACACTGATATCATTGGTTTTGATAGCTGCCGTCAAATCGTTGATAATCGCTAGCACACTTCCCGGATAGAACTGGGTTGGGTGAGCCGTTAACACTAACCTTAACGAAAAATCTTCAATTAGTTTATCAACTTTTTTGTGGAGCTCCTTGCTATCAACTGTTTTATGAAATAAGGCCCTCAGTGAACTTTGTTCGTCTTTAACATTAAGTTTATTAAATGATGCATCTTCTACTGCATCAAAAAGTACAACTTGTCGCTCTATATATTGAATAAATCTGAACAACAAATCTGTAAGCTCTTTGCTAGTCGTATTGGAAGTATATTTGGCAACAAACTGTTCAATTAGTTCGGCTGGTGTTTGATGATTTTTCACTCCCTCTTCACAACTCTTAATAAATAATGGCAGTAAAGTACCTGTATCCTTAATTTTATAGAAAGGAAGAGTTAAAAAAAGACTGTTGTAAAGTTCAAAACGGGAGATAACTTCGTTATTAAAAACGGATTCGCGCTGGCTAGTTGGCTGTTGTGCTTGCATGCGCAAAAGATAGTAAATTATCCTTTAATAACAAAAATAATACAAAAAGCACAAAATTTACAAGCGCTGTTTTTTTTGCAGATTAATAATAAATTTCCTACCTTGTATCCTACAAAGGATTTTATTAAACAACCTTTAAAAGTATCTATGAAATTTTCTTAAGGAGATTTTATAAAAATTGTTAATTTTTTGGGAAAAACAGTCCCGGCGTAATGTCGGGACTGTTTTATTTTAATGGGCATCTACCGCAATATTCGTATTCTTTTTAAACTTTTGTAGGTACAACAAGGGGATTGAGCACAACATAATTAACCCAGCGACCCAGTAAGCATCATTGTAGGTTAGCAACATTGTTTGTTTTATTACTGATCCTTCAATTGCTTTCATTGCCATCAGTTTTGCATCTAAATAAGACGAACCCTTTGCCATAAAGCCGTTGATTAACGCATTTATTTTTTGTGTAAAGGCAGGATTATAGTCATTTACATTCGCAACCAAGTTACTTCTATGAAATCCTTGGCGAACATGAATTAACGTGGTTAATGCTGCGATTCCAAATGATCCCCCTAATTGACGGCTCATGTTATTTAAACCAGAACCTTGACCAATCTCCGATCCTTTTAGATCTTGCATTGCCAATGTTGTAAGTGGCACAAAAAGTAAAGCCATTCCAAAACCTCTAATCACTAAAGGCCAGAAAAAATCGTCTGTACCTGATGAAAGGGTAGATTTACTTAACATAAAGCAGAATAAGAAAAACAAAAACATTCCACCTGTTGCCATAAACTGAGCTGGAACGCCCTTTTTTAGCATTATTCCTATAAATGGCATCATGGAGATGGTACAAATTCCTCCTGCAATAAATAACTTCCCTGTCTGCAAAGGTGTAAATCCTAATAGATTTTGTGCAAAAATTGGAAAAACAAACACCGAGCCATATAAACCGAAACCTAAAATAAAAGAGGTAAACATCCCGATTGAGAAGCTACGATGCCGCATAATTTTAAAGTTTACGATCGGGTGGTCTGTGCTAAGTTCACGCCATATAAACAAGAGCAAACCCAGTACCGACGCTACCGTCAATGCAACAATATAAGGTGCCGCAAACCAATCTTCGCTCTCACCTTTCTCTAGCAAAGTCTGTAAACTGCCAACTGCTATGGCTAATAATGCAATTCCCCACCAATCAATAGGCAAGCCTTTACCATCTTTAGGCGTTTCCCTAATAAACGTAATTGTACAGTAAGCGGCTAAAATTCCGACGGGAATATTTACATAAAAAATCCATGGCCAATCTGCAATCTCCAAAATATAGCCGCCAATTGTTGGTCCAATGGTTGGCCCAACAACAGCCCCTAAACCAAATAAAGCGGTAGCAATCCCTACATCTTCACGTGGCCATGTCTCGATCAAAATAGCCTGCGCCGTAGAAATTAATCCACCTCCAGCTAAGCCCTGCAAAATCCTAAAGAGGATTAGCTCTTCTAATGATGTAGCATTTCCACACAAAAACGATACAATGGTAAATACGATAATAGATGTTAAGAAATAGTTTTTACGACCAAACCTACTTCCGAGCCAACCCGACATAGGCAATATAATTACGTTTGCAACGGCATATCCAGTCGACAACCAAGCAATATCTTCCAATGTAGCTCCTAAGTTACCTTGAATTTGAGGAATAGCTACGTTTACGATTGTGGTATCAATAAGCTCCAAAAGCGAAGCCGTAATTACAGTAAACGTAATTATCCATTTTTTAAACCCTACTTCGGCCATTGTAATTAAATATTAAATAGAAACTGAAACTTTCACACTCATGCCTGGGCGCAATTTTTCAAGAAATAGTTTGTCCTTGCTTTGGATTTTAATTTTTACAGGTACACGTTGTACAACTTTAACAAAGTTACCTGTTGCATTGTCTGGAGGCAACAAAGATCCTTTAGCACCGGTAATTGGCGCAAAATTATAAACCTCTCCATCAACGGCTTCATCTGGATAAGCATCAACCAAAATTTTAACCTTCAAACCAGTCTTTAATTTTTGTAATTGTGTTTCCTTAAAATTTGCTGTCACAAACAGGCTAGTATTGTCAACAATTGCAAACAAAGACTGACCGGGTTGAATAAGCTGTCCCTTTTGAACATTCTTTTTCGAAACAATTCCAGATGATGGTGCTTTAATTTGGGTATAAGACAGTTGCAATTTGGCAAAATCTATATCCGATTGGCGTTGAGTTACACCAGAATTACTTACACTTAACTGTGATTCTGTAGTTCCAACTTGTTTTACTGCTGCATTATATTGGTCAACCGAAGCTTTATAATTGGCTTGTGCAGTTTCTAGTTGGGCTTTAGCTTGATCAAAGGCCTGTTGAGTTACTGCACCATCTTTAATCAGATTTGCATAACGTTCGTACTCCTTTTTTGTTAAATTTAGCTTCACCTTTGCGGCCTCAATATTCGCTTTTGCGGTACTTGTATTTGCTGCGGTTGCTGCAATCTGAGCTTGTGAAACACCAACGCCAGCATTAGCACTGACCTTGCCAGCCATTGCTTGTTCTAACTTGATTTTATAGTCTTGATCATCAAGCGTAACCAAAACCTGATCTTCGTTTACTTTCGTGTTTTCTTCAAACTTAATTTCTTTTACATAGCCACCTACTCGGGCTACCACGGGACTAATATCTCCGTCTATTTGCGCATCGTCAGTATCAACATGTTTACTGAAATACTGATATTCTGTAATTCCAAATACGGCGCCCACTATAAGTAGTACCCCAAGTATAATTGGTAGAACTTTATTTTTCTTTTTTGTTTCTGTTGTCATTTTGGTTTTTATTTTGAAATTTTCCCTGTTGATTTTAGTAAAGTATAATAGGCTAATCCTGCATCTGCCTTTGCGATTTCAAGATTAATTTTTGCTTGATATAAAAGTGTTTCAGCATCAATTCTATCAGTAACCGACACGATATTGTTCTTGTATTTAGAGGCTAGCAATCGGTCGTTCTCTGTTGCTTGCGCAATAGAAGTTTGAAGAACACTTATTTTTTGTACAGCCAAAAGATAGTTTTGATAGTTCTTATTGATTTCTGTCTTCAGCTGATCTGTTAATATATTCTTTTGTATACCAAGCTCTTTTTGTTGAATAACCGCTTCAGCCACCTTGTTTTTATTTTTCCAAAGATTAGCGACGTTCCAACTTATCGTGGCACCAAGTGTAACGGGCATTATAAATTGATTGGATGGTGGAATAAAACTCCCGCTAGGATTGATATAATATAGGTTTGCACCTACACCAACAGTAGGGAGCTTATCTGCCCTGATAGATTTAATGTTAAAGTCTGCAACCTTATTTTGCAAAGCTAACTGTTGTAATTCTTGGCGATTTGCTAATGCATTGTCCACATAGCTACTAAAACTATCTACTGCTTTTAGGGTAAAATCATTCTCTTCAACTACTATTTCTGTATCTTCCACTAATCCCAATAAAATATCCAAATTATAGTTTACGATTTTGCGGTTGTTTTCTATTTCAAGTGCTGTTAAACCTACGTTAGCTTGTTGCAGCTGAAACCTTAACACATCATTTTTAGTTACAATACCTTGTGCAAAGAATTGTTCAGCTTGTTTAAGCTGTCCTGCGATTGACTCCAAATTTTGAGCAATTACTTTTTTGCTTTCCATCAATTTATACAAAGAAAAATAGGCGTTAATCACGGCATAGGCAACTTCTTCTTTATTCTTTTCGAGGTCTAAGCGAACGATGTTGGTTAACAACTTGGTAGATTCTTTGGCATATTTTAATTTATTCCCACCATATACTAATTCTTGAATGCTGGCGGTCCCTACAAAAGCATCTGCCCTACTTGGCAAATGAATAGGATTACCGCCGCCAATGCTGAGGATATTGGTTGGAATTTCGGCATGGTTATATAAAAAGCTCGCCGATGCATTTGGTAATGCGTTGTCATTTACAATGTCAAGCTTAATGGCAGCTTCGTCTATTTTGTTTTGAGCTAATTTTAAATTCTTGCTATTTGTTATCCCGAGATCAATAGCCTCTGCAAGGCTTATTTTTTTAACCGATTGGGCTTGTAATAATGCCGGGAAAAGAAAAGTAATTAAAGTTAATTTTACGATATGACGTATCATTTCTGAGGTGTTAAATGTGTGATAACTAGATCTTGTAAGTGGGTAATAAGTCTTTTCCGCAATACTTCGCCTTGCGCTTTATCATTGATATCGAAATCGGGGGTATCGATTACTTTGCTAGGTGAAGTGGCAATTAAAGTGATAGAGCCCATAATACTTGCAATAGTCATTCGTACATCTACGGGTCTAAAGGTTTTTTCAGCTATTCCATTCTCGATTATTTTCTCAATCACTAATCGATTACTAGCCATTGCATCTTTAATTTTACTAAACATCTCTGGACGCTGAGTTAAAGAAAGCTCTCTATGCATCATTTTGTGAAAATTAATGTTTGCGAAAATGCGATTGGTATATTGCTCTACTACCTTTAAAAGTTTTTCTCTTGCTGGAATTTGTTCTTCGCTAATTAGATCGAGTTGTGATTTAAATCCTGAAATCCTACTTTCCATTATTTCTAAAAACACACCCTCTTTGCTTCCAAAGTAATAATTGATCATCGCCATGTTAGCACCAGACTCTTTAGCGATTTGACGAGTGGATGTACCCTCAAAACCAAATTCAGAAAACAACCCCTCGGCTGCATTCAAAATATCTGTTTTCTTATCTGTTTTTTCCATCTGTATAAAATCCATTTTCAATTTGAAGAAGCAAAATTAATCAATCGATTGATTAATTTGTTTAAATCATTTGTAATTTACATTTTGATGATAATCCTTACCTTTAGCGAAAGGATACTAAATTATGACTAAAGCGACATTACTTAAACTCTTTGTATTTATATTCGCACTATCACTATTCTCTTTTACAGAGAAATATAAGACTGATGCGAGCAATAGTTGGGTTAGAATAAACCTGCTAGGATATCAACCTTCATCGAGCAAAGTTGCTATTTGGGCAAGTAAAATTAATTTAATGCCGACCAAGTTTGATTTAGTCAGCAAAGCAACGGGAAAGGTAGTGTACTCGTCCAGTCAAATCCAATCCTTTGGAAAGTATGGTCCGTTTACAGCTACCGCTCGATTAAATTTCTCGGCATTTAGAACCCCAGGGAAGTACTTCATTCGAGTAAACAATATTATCTCTCCTGAAATAATTATCGGCGAAGATGTTTATCGCCATACAGCAGATTTTGCATTACGTTATATGCGTCAACAGCGAAGCGGGTTTAATCCTTACTTAAAAGACAGTTGTCATACACATGATGGCTTTGTGCTTTATGGCGCTAAAGCTGGCATCAAGGACAGCACCTACTTCGATGCATCTGGAGGCTGGCATGATGCGAGTGATTATCTACAATATGCCACTACGTCTGCAAATGCTACCTACCATCTATTAATGGCTTATAGAGATTTTCCAAAAGCTTTTAAAGACGAAAAACAAGCCAATGGTTTAGATGGGGGAAATGGCGTTGCAGATGTATTGGATGAAGCAAAATGGGGTTTAGATTGGCTCTTAAAAATGCATCCTAGTGATAAAATTATGTTCAATCAACTGGCAGACGACCGAGATCATATTTCGATGAGAATTCCTAAAGAAGATAGTCAATATGGCAAAGGATTTGAGCGCCCCCTTTATTTTATTAATGGCGAACCGCAGCAACGAGGTAAGTTTATGAACAATACAACTGGTACAAGTTCAACTGCTGCAAAGTTTACAAGTGCTTTTAGCTTAGGCCATACTTTATTCAAAACCCAAAATCCAATTTATGCAAAGCTGTTAGGCAAGAAAGCAGGAAGTTCAATTGTTTATGCCAACCAGAAAAGAGGTGTAACACAAACTGCATCTGTTAAGTCTCCCTATATTTATGCGGAAGACAACTGGGTTGATGATATGGAGCTAGCTTACGCAAGTCTTCCTCAACTTGGCAAAGCTAGGCAAAAATCTAAATTTCTTGACTCAGCCTATGCTTTTTCCCAAAGAGAAAAAATTACACCTTGGTTTATCAGCGACACGGCAAAACATTATCAATGGTATCCATTTATTAACCTTGGTCATTACGAATTGGCGAAGCAAAGTAAAGCTGAAAGCAAAACAGCTTTAATTGCAAACTATAAGGAAGGGATAACTCATGTTTGGAACAGGGCAAAGCAAAATGCATTTTACCGCGGGGTACCATTTATTTGGTGCAGCAACAACTTAACGGTTTCTTTTGCGATGCAATGCTTTTGGTATAAAGAGTTATCAGGCGATCAGACTTTTACTGAATTAGAACAGGCTAATTTCGATTGGCTTTTCGGCTGCAACCCATGGGGAACAAGTATGGTTTATGGCTTACCTAATTGGGCCGACACACCGGTAGACCCTCATTCCGCATTTACCCACCTTAAACAATATCCAATTGATGGCGGCTTAGTTGATGGGCCTGTATACACAAACATTTATAAAAGCTTAATTGGCATACAGTTAGCAGAGGCTGATGAGTATGCTGATTTCCAAAGCGACTTGGCAGTTTATCATGATGATTATGGCGATTACAGCACGAATGAACCAACAATGGATGGTACTGCCTCATTAGTTTATCTTTTAGCAGCTTTTGATAGTCAGGCAAAGCCATATCAGCGACAGGAGGGTGCCATTATCCGCGGAAAAACAACTGACAAAAAAATAGCCCTCGTCTTTACAGGTGATGAATTTGCCGATGGCGGAAAAAGTATCCACTCAACACTGCAAAAAAGTAATACAAAAGCTTCATTTTTCTTTACCGGAAACTTTTATCGAAACACGGCATTTTCGCCATTGATAAAATCCCTGAAAGAAGATGGAAATTACTTAGGTGCTCATTCAGATAAACATTTGCTTTATAATGATTGGAAAAAAAGAGATAGCCTATTGGTAAGTAAAGAGAAATTCACTGCCGATTTAAATGCTAATTACAAGGCAATGGCAAAATTTGGGATCAAGAAAAACCATTCACCTTACTTTTTACCACCCTATGAATGGTACAACCAAAGTATTGCAAATTGGACTAATGAAATGAACTTACAACTTATAAATTTCACACCAGGCACTCGGTCTAATGCCGACTATACCTTTCCAGAAATGGAAAAATCATATCGAAGTAGCGACGAAATTTATCAGTCAATTATCGATTATTCGAAAAAAAATACAGAAGGCTTAAATGGCTTTATGCTTTTGTTGCATATCGGAACAGACCCAAAAAGAACCGACAAATTTTATCATAAGCTACCGGGATTAATTAATTATCTCAAAAAAGAAGGTTATAAATTCGTCAAAGTTGATGAATTGTTGAAAGACACAAATGCATCCACATTTTAAAATAAATTTTTACCTTTGACACAAATTTCAAAAAAAAGAGATATGGAAACTAATGAAAATAAAAATAGCTTTGAGTGGGTTTGGTATGTAATCGGTTTGTTAACCGGAATGTTAGCTGTTGCTGCAGTAACGCTACATATAGGCTATCTCTTGCTAGGCGGAATTATAGGTTTAATCTTTGCTGCTATATTTTTAAACGGCATTGTAAAGGGTCGCGAATACTAGTTTTTTGACGATGAAGAAATTAGTCTTACTTATCGCCTTCGCCATAACTGGATTTGCAGCAAAAGCTCAAAGTGCAGCTGTGAAATTTGCTCCAATTGATGCTAGTCCACTAGATGTGGCCTATTATCCTGCAAATATTGCAAAAGTTAAGAAGGATGATCCATCTAGGCCAATCATTAAGCTCTTATATTCGCGACCTGCCAAAAAAGGGAGAGAAGTTTTCGGAGTATTGGAACAGTTTGGTAAAGTTTGGCGCTTAGGTGCAAATGAATGCACCGAAATTTGCTTCAATAAAGCAGTTACTATAGGGACTAAAAGGATAAAACCTGGAAAATATAGCTTGTTTGCCATTCCAAATAAAGAAAGTTGGACAATCATTGTGAATAAACAAACAGATAGATGGGGAGCTTTTACCTATGATCAAGCAAATGACGTAGTTCGAGTAGAGGTCCCGGTAACTAAATTGGATAAAGCTATTGAAGTTTTTTCAGTCGTATTTACAGAGGCGGTAAACAGTACAAATATGGTCATGGCTTGGGATACGACCCAGGTAACATTACCAATTCTATTTAAGAAATAGCGATACAAAAAAGGGAGTTTAAACTCCCTTTTTTTCTGCAGTTAACTTTCCTTTTCGCAGAAAACTGTCCAAGAAAACTAGCGCAATTACTATATCTACCGATAAGAATATAAATAACGAGGTGCGATTGATATACTTATCCAACTGAAAAGAAAGATCCATTTTGGGCATATCAAATTTAAATTCGCTCGTTGCAATTGCATAAACAAATATGCTTAACAAAGAAAGTGCAAAAAATGCCCCGATGCTATAAACAATTCGGTTATCCACTTTAGTTTTTAGTGCAACGGGCTTTAGCTCTAATTTAACCTGCTCCATTACATTCCTTGTAAAAGACATTGACGGTTCTTCAAAATCAAGTTTATTTAATTCCTCGTTAACCTTGATCAATTCTTGATATGTCTTATAATATTGAATATTTACCGCCAATTTAGTTTCAATTTCCAATTTTTCTGATGGTGTACAATTGCCATCTATATAATCCCAAAGTTGTTCTTCTATCGTGTTCATATCAATTCTTTAACTTCATCTTTTAACAAAAATTGTAATTTATCTTTCAAACGCAATCGTGCGCGATGTAATTTTACTTTAATGGTATTTGGCTCCATATTAAGCGTAGCCCCAATTTCCTCCAAACTTTGTTCTCCCTTGTAAAATAGCGTAATAATTGCTGCATCATCAGGCAATAGCATATCGATCGCTTGGTTTAAGTAGGCATAAGTTGATTTACGTTCTACTAAATTTGCATCAAAATCAGTACCACTATTCGCTATTTGCAATACATGTTCATCATCATTAATTGAGGTAGTATCTAATCGTTTCTTTCTCAAGAAGGTCATAGCAGTAGTATAGACAATCGTATACAACCATGTTGTAAATTTCGAAGTTTGCTTAAAAGTCCCTAAAGCCTTATAGGCTTTTACAAAACAATCTTGTGCAATTTCTTCGGCATCTTCTCTATTTTTTGCAAAACGCATCGCTAACGTAAATACAAAGCGCTGATGACGCTTTACCAATATCGCATAATCTGCGGTTTGGCCAGCCAGCACTGCTGTAATTAAAGCTAAATCTGTTTCCTTGTCTTGCATACTATATTAGCTAAGACGCCCAGTTTTGAAATGAGGTTACAGCAATTTACAAAATAAAGGTGGTGAATTTTTCATTATGCGTGTAACCTAAATTTTTTCTGTGTTGTCATAGTATGCAGAACACGGTTCAGAAAATCAAATGAATGTATCACAATTAAAAAAATAATACCATGAGCGGAGAATTAGTAGCAATAACGTTTTTCATCGGTGCCTTTGCAATGATCTTTGGCATCAGACACTTATCAAACAAAGAAAAAATGGCCATGATAGAGCGTGGCATCGATCCAGGTCTACAGAAATCTACCCCAAAGCCTTTTTTAAGCCTTAAATTCGGATTATTGTTAGTGGGGTTAGGTATCGGATTATTGGTAGCCTTACTTTCTGTAAGAGGAATGTTTGGATCAGATATGAACCACGGAGAAGAAGGGCAAGCAGTTGCGGTGTACTTTGGATGTTTAGGCATCTTTGGAGGCCTAGGTTTAATTACCTCTTACTTTGTAGAAAAGAAATGGCTTGATCAACAGAAATAGTCAGAAAATTTTAAGTCCGGAAGTCCGATATGCCTAGTGCTATCGGACTTTCTTGCTTTTCAGACTATCAGACAGTTAAATCGGTTTCGGTAAGATCGCCACAGTAAGTCTACTCACACAATTTAGTTTATCTTTATCTGTGTACATTTTAATTTCCCAAACTTGGGTTTTTCCGCCAATGTGTATCGGTTTACAAATGCCCTTTACAAATCCATTTTTTACAGGCCTGATGTGGTTAGCATTTACTTCTAAGCCTACAGCAATATACTTATCAGGATCAATGCACATATAAGCGGCTACACTTCCAAGCGTTTCAGCTAATACCACTGAAGCTCCTCCATGCAAAATACCTGCAGGCTGATGGGTTCGCGCATCAACTGGCATTGTAGCACATAAAAAATCATCGCCAACTTCGGTAAATTCAATTCCAAGTAATGCACCAATGTGATTCTTCGGTCTATCATTTAACATTGAAGGTGTAAAAGATCTAAACCAGATCATAGATATCTTTCTTTGATTATTCTCGAGTGGTGAATAACATGGCCAGCTAAAACATACACAACTGCGCGTGCGCTCATATGCTTCCCATTCGAAGTTCCCATTCGATTTAGTTCGCTGTCATTAAGCGATTTAATAAGGTAAAGGTTTGCTTTCCTTAACAAGGAAAACTCTTCGGTCATGTCTATTAAACTGTCATCTTTAAAATGTGCATTTGCTACATAATCGTCTTCTTCAAAACCTGGCAAAGCTGCTACCTCTCCTCTTGCAAAGCAAAGTAGCCTATAAACTAAGATACGTTCGGTATCAATCATGTGCCCAACCAATTCTTTGACCGTCCACTTTCCAGGCGCGTAGGCATAGTCGGCCTTATCAATTATATTATTTATAAAATTAGGAAAATCTGTTGCCTGGTTTTCCAAGATTTCTAATACATCTCCTTCAACTTGGCTAATGTAATTCTGACCCCATTCAGGGTACTCATTAATTTGTGGTCGGTTCATATGTGATACTACTTTTTAATATTATTCTAAATGTTGTTCCTTTTCCAATTTCCGAATCTTTGACAAAGATTTTCCCATTATGATAGTTTTCAACAATACGCTTAGTAAGTGATAATCCTAACCCCCATCCGCGCTTACGCGTTGTGTAGCCAGGCTGAAATACTGTATCAAACTTAGAGCTTGGAATACCTCTGCCAGTATCGATTACATCAATAAACACTTCTTCCTTTGCTAGATGCTCTGTAATATTAATGGTAATGGTACCCTCGTTGTCAATCGCATTAGCGGCATTTTTTAACAGGTTTTCAATTACCCAATCAAAAAGCGGTACACTTAACAATGCTCTAACTTGGGTGTCTCCAGTAATCACAAATTTAATCTTGTCAGAGGTTCGAATTTTAAAATAATCAACAAAGTTCTGGATCACCACATATACTATATGATCTTCAAGAATAGGCTTAGAGCCAATTTTCGAGAAACGATCTGTGATGATTTCCAGTCGATGAATATCGTTTTCCATTTCCGCAACAAGTGGGTCATCTTCCGCATTAAAGCGCCCCTTAATGAGCTCTACCCAAGCCATGAGTGATGAAATTGGAGTTCCTAATTGGTGTGCTGTTTCTTTGGCCAGGCCCACCCAAACCTGATCTTGCTCTGCTCTACGCGCCTGACTAAAAGCCACATAAGCTGCCAAAATAAATAAAGCAACGACACCTAATTGTATGTAGGGGAAAAACCTTAATTGTGTTAAAATAAATGAGTCTTTATAATAAGCAGCTAGTTTTAAATCATAAACTTGCATGTGAGCCGGCGGATGTTGCTCTTTCATTTTATTCAGCTGCCTAACAAAATATAAAGAATCGTATACTTTTTTGTGATCACCATAGTTGTAAAAAGTCTTATTGGTATCCAGACCATCCCATAGATAGATGCTGCCATCTGCCTTAGTTACGATTACATCCATCTTGGTGTTATCCTTTATGGCTTCAAAAACAGATGTCAACCGGTCATCATCATACATTGTCATTCTTTGCTCTGCCACTTTAACCCATAGTTTGAACTGGGCGGCTTCTTCTCTCTCCATTTTTTGCACGAAAAAATTGGAATAGAAAATGGACGCCGTTCCGATCACAACGGCAAAAATGAGTAAGAAAAATTTCCAGCGACGTTTTTTCTGATATGGATTCATAAGTACAGAGGCAAATTACAAAATAAGGAGCAAGGAACAAAGCTTATGTGAGATATGACAGCTGAGACATGAGATGTAAGTAGCAAATTACATATCTTTGCAGGGAATACAAGATTTTGGTGTTGAATAAGAATATGGAACAAAAAGTTAGAGTAAGATTTGCCCCTAGTCCAACGGGAGGTTTACATTTAGGCGGGGTTAGAACAGCCTTATTTAATTATTTATTTGCAAAACAACATGGTGGAACATTCGTTCTACGTGTAGAAGACACTGATCAAAATCGCTTCGTTGCCGGAGCTGAAGAATATATAGTAGATTGCTTAAACTGGTGTGGCATTACGCCAGATGAAAGTCCTGAAAAACCTGGTGCTTTTGGACCCTATCGTCAAAGCGAAAGGAAAGCAAGTTATAAGCAATATGCTGATCAATTAATTGCCAATGGTTATGCATATTATGCTTTTGATACCGCGGAAGAATTAGATGCAAAACGCAAAGAGTTCCCTAATTTCTTATATGGACAGGCGACGCGAATGCAAATGCGCAACTCCTTAACTTTAAGTCAGAAAGAAGTAAATGATCTTTTGGCTCAGAACACTCCTTTTGTTGTTCGTATCAATATCCCGGAAAATGAAACCGTAACATTTAACGATATGATTCGGGGTGATGTTAGCTTTGAAACCAATTTAGTGGATGACAAAGTTTTGCTAAAAGCAGATGGTATGCCAACTTATCATCTAGCCGTTGTGGTTGATGATAAGGCGATGGAAATAAGCCACGCTTTTAGGGGAGAAGAATGGTTGCCATCGGCACCAATTCATATTTTATTGTGGAAATATTTAGGTTGGGCAGATGTAATGCCGCAATGGGCACACTTACCCTTAATTTTAAAACCAGATGGGCACGGAAAGTTAAGTAAACGTGATGGCGATCGCTTAGGTTTCCCAGTTTATGCACAAAATTGGACCGACCCTAAAACCGGTGAAATTACTAAGGGTTTTAAAGAATTAGGATTTATGCCTGAGGCTTTTGTTAACCTTTTAGCCATGTTGGGATGGAACGACGGAACCGACCAAGAAATATTCTCATTAACTGAACTGGTTAATTTATTTTCGATAGCTCGCATTAGTAAGGCTGGTGCTAAATTCGATTTTGAAAAAGCGAAGTGGTATAATCATGAATGGATTAAAAGAACCAGTGCAGAAGATCTAGCAATTAGCGTAAAAAGCGAATTACAACAACACAATATCGAAGCTCTGGATAACGATTACTTATTAAAAGTAATTGATCTAGTAAAAGATAGGTGCACTTTATTGAGCGATTTTGTAGTTCAAAGCGGTTATTTTTTCAATAGTCCAACAAGTTATGATGAGGCAGCCGTTAAACCAAAATGGAGTGCAGAAAAAGCGTCTTTTTTTGGCGATTTTGCCAAAAGCATCACTTCAGACTTAAATGCTGTTCAAATGGAGGAGCAATTCAAATCTTTAGCAGATACCAAAGGTTTTAAACCGGGCGAATTAATGCTTCCATTTAGAGTGATGTTGGTTGGCGGTAAGTTTGGACCTGGCGTTTTTGATATTGCTGTAATGCTTGGCACGCAGGAAACTCAAAAGCGCATTGAAAACGCAGTAGCAATTTTTAACAAAGCCTAATAACAAGTCTTAGAGGTCGTAGCATCACGCTGCGACCATAAATAAAAATTCTATTAGAATTCCCCACAAAAAAACTAATTTAGTTTAAAATTGTTCATCATTTTTAAATCAAATTAAAATATGCAGTGGTTCGGAAAAGGAAGTAGCAATGTAGAAGACGGCAGAGGTGGTGGTGGCCGAGTTGCCTTGGGTGGCGGCGTCGGAATTATTATCGTAATCTTAGGTCTAATCTTTGGCCAAGACTTAACCGGACTGGTTAGCCAAATGCCTGCTATGGAGCAAGGCCCTGTCAAAAATGGCGTTCCTGCCGGTGATGCTCAGGCTCAATTTGTATCAGGTGTTCTTGAATCAACTGAGCAAGTATGGGACGCTGAATTTGCTGCAATGGGTTTAACCTATGAGCAACCTCGTTTACGATTATTTACAACTGCAGTGCAATCTGCTTGTGGAAACGCAAGTGCTGCTGTTGGTCCATTCTATTGCCCTGGCGACCATAAAATCTATATCGATCTTTCTTTTTATAATGAACTTAAAGATCGTTTCAATGCTGCGGGCGACTTCGCCCAAGCCTATGTAATTGCACACGAAGTTGGACATCATGTACAAAATTTATTAGGTACCGCTGCAAAAATGGAAGAAGCTCGACGAAATTTAAGTCAGACAGAATATAATCGGCTCTCTGTAAAATTAGAGTTACAAGCGGATTTTTATGCAGGTCTTTGGGCTAACAAAGCACAAGGTTTAAAAGACTTTAGATTAGAGGCCGGCGACATAGATGAAGCGCTGAATGCAGCCAATGCAATTGGCGATGATAAGCTCCAAAAGCAATCTCAAGGAGAAGTTGTGCCTGATTCTTTTACCCACGGCACATCAGCTCAAAGGATGTATTGGTTTAAAAAAGGATTCGAAACAGGAAATATTCGTGAGGGGGACACATTTAATGCTAATAATTAATTAAAACATTTATCTTGTCCCGTTTGTTATCTATTCTTATACATAAAGCTTAAAAAGCCTAACCTTTTTCGCGAATGATCCTTATTGTTGACGATACTCCCGAGAACTTAATTTCACTAAAAAAAGTTCTCGAAAAGAATAATTTCGAAGTAGATACGGCCTCTTCCGGTGAAGAAGCACTAAAAAAAGTACTAAAGAACTCTTATGTTTTAATTATACTCGACGTACAAATGCCCGGTATGGACGGGTTTGAGGTTGCCGAAGCGATTTCTGGCTATAGTAAAGCCAAAGAAACAGCAATTATCTTTCTTTCTGCAGCAAATACTGAACTTAAATTTATTGCAAAAGGTTATTCGTCTGGTGGATTAGATTATATTACTAAGCCCTTAGACATGAACATCCTACTGTTAAAAGTTAAAACTTTTTACCGCATTTATGAGCAAAGCCGTAAGCTAAAAGAAATGCAGGATACGTTACTGGCGGAAATTGAATTTAGAAAAGATGCCGAACGAAAAAAGGACGAGTTCATTAGCATTGCGAGTCATGAACTTAAAACCCCGCTTACCAGCGTGAAAGGCTATGTGCAACTACTGGAAAGGAGCGTTAACAAGGGAGATACCGAAACGGTTAAAAAACATTTAGAGAAAGCCCAGGTTCAACTTGAGAAATTGAACAGCCTCATTGCTGACCTTCTTGATATTTCTAAAATTGAAAGCGGTAAGCTGAAACTTAATAAACAGAATTTCTCGATAGATTATTTATTAGATAATGTATTAGAAATTATGCATCAATCCAATCCAACATTTAAAATCATCAAAAAAGGCAAAGCTAATTGCGAAATTTTTGCAGATGAAATGCGGATAGAACAGGTAATTGTTAATTTTTTAACGAATGCCGTGAAATATTCACCAGGTACTGAAGAAATCTTTATCACAATTAATGTGAAAAACGACCTATTATATCTTGCTGTAAAAGATAGCGGTATTGGTATGCTTCCCGAACAATTAGAGCATGTATTTGATAAATTTTATCGTGTCGAAGAAACTTCTCAACGTTTCCAGGGATTAGGTATTGGTCTTTATATATCTTCAGAGATTATTAAGAGACATGGTGGCGAGATTGGAGTTACCAGCGCCTATGGAGAAGGTTCGGAATTTTACTTCACAATGCCAACTAAATTACAATCAGAAACTTCAACAAATTAAACATATATTCGATGCAGTTATCTTTAAAAACTAATCTTCGTCTGGGTCTAGGTTTATCGCTAATTTTATTAATCCTTAGTTCCCTAGCCTCTTACATTAGCATCAACCATTTAATAAAAAACGCAGAGCTGGTTTCGCATAGCAACGAAATAATGAATGGGCTCGACAATGCGATATCTACCCTGAAAGATGCTGAAACCGGGCAAAGAGGTTATCTACTTACCGGAAATAGGGTTTTTTTAGAACCTTACACTGGGGCAAAAGAAAAGGTAACTGATTTATATACCGATATTAAAAATAAAACGAGCGACAATGCTTTTCACCAGCGAAAAATTGATGAGTTAAAAGACATACTGGACACGCGATTAAACATCATTGAAAAAACTATCAAGGTTAAAGAGAATGGTGCAACAGTTTCTGAAAGCTATCTCTTAGATGGAAAGGTTTATATGGATAAGGTGAGGCTGATTATCAAAGAAATGCAAGCTGAGGAAAAACGACTTTTAGCCGAGCGCACTTCGGAAATGAAAACCTTTGCGGGCTACACTCCTATGCTCATCATCTTCGCCGCAATTTTATCCTTAATAATCACACTTTTCTTTTATGGAAAAGTTTCCAGAGATTATAACCAGCGTGTTAAACTGCAACAAAAATTGCAAGAAATTAATGAGGAAACTGACAATAGAATTCAACTGATCCAAAATATCGCCACGCAGATTTCAAAAGGCGATTATTCTATGAGATTGGATGATGAAGCTAAAGATGGCTTAGGAAGTCTAGCCGGTTCATTAAACGCAATGGCCGAGTCACTACAATATTCCTTCGGGCTATTGGAAGACAAAGAATGGTTGCAAACAGGGGTTGCTAAATTAAACGACAGGATGGTTGGCGAGAAAGATCTTACAACTTTAGCCAACGATATGCTTGATTTACTAGTTGAGCACACCAAAAGTCACGTAGCTGCACTCTATATACTTGGCGAAGATCGATCTCTTCATTTAACGGGTTCATACGCCTTAAATCAACGCATTAAAGAGCCTATCATTGCTATCGGCGAAGGTCTTGTTGGTCAATGTATGCAATCGCGAGAATTAATGGTATTAGAAGGCATCGAAGCTACCGATCTCACAATTAGCTATGCAACTGGAGAAACAAAACCAAAAACAATTGTGGCATTTCCTATTCTTAGAGATGGCTTAATGGTTGGTGTTGTTGAATTAGGCACCCTAAATACCTACCCTCCTCGCAAATTAGCGTTCTTAAAAAGTGTCTCCAACAACATTGGAATCGCTATTCATGTGGCTCAAAACCGTAAAAGGTTACAGGAGTTTTTAGAAGAAACTCAGGCTCAGTCCGAAGAATTACAGGCTCAACATAGCGAGCTAGAAGGCTTAAATGCTGAACTGGAAGCACAAACCCAAAAAATACAAGCCTCAGAAGAAGAGCTTCGCGTACAACAAGAAGAACTTCTGCAAAGCAATCAGGAATTAGAAGAAAGAAGTAGTTTACTCGAGGAAAAAAATCAAACCATTCAAGAGCGAAATATTGAAATACAACATAAAGCAGAACAGCTGGAACTAAGTACAAAATACAAATCAGAGTTTTTAGCCAATATGTCTCATGAGCTTCGTACGCCTCTTAATTCTATTTTGTTATTATCTAAATTAATGGCAGACAATGAAGAATTAGATAAAGAATACACAGAATATGCAGAAGTAATCCAGAGCTCCGGTCAAGGATTGCTAACCTTAATTGACGAAATTTTAGACCTTTCGAAAATTGAGGCTGGAAAAATGAAGTTGGAAATCGAGGATGTACATGTAAATGCAATAGCCAAAGATCTACGTGCGCTATTTAACCCTATTGCAAACGATAAAAAAATAGATTTCGAAATTAGCGCTGCCAATAATTTACCTGAAATGATGGTAACCGATAAGATGAGGCTAGAGCAAATCCTAAAGAACTTGCTATCGAATGCATTTAAATTTACCAAAAAAGGAAAGGTCAGTTTAAGCGTAGTCTACGATGCAACTCATAAGACTATCATCTTCAAAGTTACCGATACAGGAATCGGAATAGCTGAAGATAAATTAGATTTGGTATTTCAGGCATTTCAACAAGCCGACGGCACGACCCGCCGTAGATTTGGTGGTACAGGTTTAGGTTTATCCATCAGTAAAGAGCTTGCAAAATTACTTGGCGGCGATATACAGTTAGCTAGTACAGAAGGAGTTGGAAGCGAGTTTACCTTGTCAGTACCCGTTAACTATGGAGACAATGCCTCTTATTTGGCGCAACAGCAACAAAACCAATATGAGTTAGAGCAAGTAAGACTAACAGAGAAAGCTAAAGAGCTAAACGAAAGATTTACGGTACATCACATCCCTAACGATATTGAAGACGACCGAGATAGCATTATACCAGATGACAAAGTAATTTTGATTATAGAGGATGACACGGCCTTTGCCAAAACATTATTAGATTTTACCCGCAAAAGAAATTATAAAGGAATAGTTGCCGTTCGTGGAGATGTAGGGATAGAAATGGCAAATGCCTATAATCCGCTTGCTATTTTACTAGATATACAACTTCCTATCAAAGACGGTTGGGAAGTAATGGAAGAGCTGAAAAGCAATCCTAAAACTAGGCCAATCCCCGTTCACATCATGTCGTCATTAGCTGTGAAAAAAGAGAGTTTGCTCAAAGGCGCGGTAGACTTTATCAACAAACCTGTAGCATTGGAACACATGAAGCAGATTTTCGAAAAGCTAGAAGATGCACTCAGTAGGCATCCTAAAAAAGTATTGATTGTCGAAGAAAATGAACAACATGCTAAAGCCTTGAGCTATTTTTTAAGCAATTCTAATATCTCAACTTTGGTAGCGGGGAATGTAAATGAGAGTATTGAAGCATTGCAAAAAAAAGAAGTAAATTGTGTAATCCTCGATATGGGAGTTCCTGACAAAACAGCCTATGAAACTTTAGAGACCATCAAAAAAAGCAATGGATTAGAAAACTTGCCTATCATTGTATTTACTGGCAAAAGTTTATCCAAAGGAGAAGAAAGCAGGATTAAGCAATATGCGGACTCTATCGTCATTAAAACAGCACATTCATACCAAAGAATTTTAGATGAAGCCGGTTTGTTTTTACACTTAATCGAAGAAAAGGGCAAGCAAAATAAACAGGTACCGGAGCATTTAGGAGGCTTACACCAGGTATTGAAAAACAAAACGGTATTGGTAGCAGATGATGATGTACGCAATATATTTTCGCTCACAAAAGCGCTCGAACAACATCAAATGAATGTATTATCAGCCACAGATGGCAAAGAAGCCTTGCGTGTATTAGCAGAAAACCCTAAAGTTGATGTCGTGTTAATGGATATGATGATGCCAGAATTAGATGGATACCAAACCACCAGTACCATAAGAGAAATGCCAGCCTACAAACAATTGCCAATCTTAGCTGTTACTGCAAAAGCAATGATGGGAGATCGCGAAAAATGTATCGCAGCTGGAGCATCAGACTATATCTCTAAACCAGTAGATATAGACCAACTAATCTCCTTATTAAGAGTTTGGTTATATGATAAAGTTTAAAATTGTTTTAAAATTTTATGGAAGTTAAAACAAAAAAAATCCTAATAATAGACGACGACAGCAGAAACATATTTGCCTTAACTGCTGTTCTTAAAGCAAAAAAATATGCTTGTTTATCCGCCAATAGTGCAAAAAAGGGGTTTACTCTGATCGAAAATGATGAGGATATTGCCGTTGTACTAATGGATATGATGATGCCTGACATGGATGGTTATCAAGCCATGTCAAAAATGAAAGAGTTACCGAAATTAAAAGATATACCAGTAATCGCAGTTACCGCACAAGCTATGGTAGGTGATAGAGAAAGATGCTTAGAAGCAGGGGCTGTTGGTTATATTTCAAAACCAATTAATATCGATGAATTAGTTAATCAAATAAACAAGCATTTATAACGTGCCAAATCAAAACGCAATAGACGACGAACAAATTGAACTTTTGCTTGCAGACGTATTGGAGTTATATGGGTATGATTTTACGGGCTATTCGAGAGCATCGTTAAAACGTCGGATACTGCGCCTATTTGCACTTGATAAGCAGGTTAGTTATGCAGAGTTTAGGTATCAAATTATTAATGACAAGAGTTATTTTAAAAGGTTTGTAGAACAGATTACGGTAAATGTTACTGAGATGTTTCGTGACCCGACATTTTATAAAACATTAAGAAATCAAGTGCTTCCACAGTTTGGAACATATCCATTTATTCGGATTTGGCTTGCTGGATGTTCAACTGGAGAAGAGGCTTACTCGATGGCCATTGTACTAAAGGAACTTAATTTATTAAATAAGTCGTTAATTTACGCTACAGATATTAACCCGATTGTATTAGAAAAAGCTTCACAAGCGATGTTTCCACTCAGTCAAATGAAACAGTATTCTGAAAACTATATTTCATCTGGAGGCACAAAAGATTTTTCATCTTATTACAGTGCTAACTATTCTTTAGCTAAGTTTGCTGATGAATTGAAATCGAAAATAATTTTCTCGACACATAATTTAGTTTCAGACCATTCTTTTAACGAATTTCAATTAATTCTTTGCAGAAATGTATTGATCTATTTTGATAGAAGTTTGCAATTTAATGTATTACAGTTATTTGATCAAAGCTTGGACAAGCTAGGTTATTTAGCTTTAGGCACTAAAGAAACGATAGATTTCTCACCCATTGCAAAGCGATATAAAAGGTTAGATATGGAAAAAATTTGGAGGAAAATCGGTGAAAGGATGTAAAGCATTGGTTATTGGTGGCTCAGCTGGGAGTTTAGAAGTTCTTTTAAAGATCCTTCCGGACTTACGTACAGATATAAGCTTCCCAATTATCATTGTTGTACACAGAAAACAAGGTGCTGATTTTCTTTTGGCCGATCTGTTATCTGCTAGAACTAAATTGAAGGTTAAGGAAGTGGAGGAGAAAGAAGAAATCATGCCAAAAACAATTTATATAGCACCGTCAGACTACCACCTACTGATTGAAAAAGAGCATACATTTTCGTTAGATTATTCCGAAAAAGTAAATTATAGCAGACCTTCCATTGATGTAACTTTTCAGTCTGCCGCCGAAATATATACCGACAAATTAGCTTGCATATTGCTTTCAGGCTCAAATGCTGACGGTGTAAATGGCCTGAAAGCGGTAAAAAATTATCGAGGCTTAGCTTTGGCGCAAGACCCTAGCACAGCATCGGTTGGTTACATGCCCGAACAAGCTATTTTAAACGTAAAAATAGATCGTGTCTTAAACCCCGAAGATATGGCAAATTATATTAACTCATTAGTTTAACCTATACAATGAATAAAAAGGTATTTATCTTTGACGACAATACAGACATTCTAGAATTATGCACCTTAATTTTAGAGGATGCTGGTTATGAAATTAAAACCTCCGCAACCTCTAATGATATCTCTGCACAGGTGGCTGCCTATATGCCTGATTTAATCTTTATGGATAATTGGTTGCCTGATGTTGGTGGTGTCGAAGCCACTCAGGAATTGAAAAATAATCCACAGTTAAAACACATTCCTGTAATCTACTTTTCTGCAAACAATGATGTGAAAGCGCTGGCCGAAAAAGCAGGTGCCGACAACTATTTAGCCAAACCTTTTGATATTCAAGCTTTCGAAGAAATTATAAAATCCAGTCTAGGTTAAGTTTAATTTTTCATCCTACCTTGTTCATCTTCTGTTCCTGTTGAACGGCGGCGAGCTGGCTTAATTTCATTTTTACCAAATCTATAAGTGAAACTAATTCTTCCCATTTGTGTATCATTTTTCTGGTATAGATCATACTTCAATCCTGGATAAGCACTTGTGATATATTGTTCATTTGTATTAAAGACATCACTCATGGCTAATTTCAAAGTTGCCTTTTTATTGAGCAACGATTTGCTCACACCCATGTCTACAAAATACCTATTTCCAATACTTATGGTTCCGTAATCTAATGGAGATTCATAACTGCCATTCAACTCTGCTGTGAATCCTTTAACAATCGTAAAACTATTCTGCATCTTAAATTGGAACGACGTCTTACCAGTTTTTAATATTTGGCCAGCCAAATCGGGCGCATCAAAACTTAAATGAAATACATTTAAATTATTATTCATTTCCCACCATTTACCAAGTTTAATAGGAACATTTAAATTAGCTCCATAGGTTACATTTTTCGCGATGTTCTCGTTCGTCTGATACAAAGCCTTTTTGCTCTCATCTGGTAATAGTACCTGAGTAATCACGTCATTTACTCGGCTGTAGTTTACAGAAAGCATATACTTCTGCATAAGTGTATAGGAAACTTCAAAATTATGCGTGTACTGCGGTTTTAAGAACGGATTTCCTTTATTATAGGTGTATTGATCTAGGTAATAAACAAAGGGATTTAAAGCATCGTAACTAGGTCTGTTAATTCTTCTACTATAAGCAAAACCCATTTGATTTTTTTCAGATAAGGTTTGTTGCAAAAAGAACGTAGGGAAAAGATCAATGTAACTTCTTTTCACTACATCATTATTGGTAATCAAGTTTCCCGTTGAGTTGGTTTGTTCAACCCTCAATCCAACTTGGATACTCGTATTTTTAAATTGCTTATTTAAGTTGGTGTACGCTGCATTTACATTTTCGTCGTATATAAATTGATTACTTCTACGCACATCATTTTGCCATGCATTGTTAATCAATTCCTCTGCGCGCAAATCATTATCAGTTTTCACCCAGCTGCTTTTAACACCAGCCTCAAGCTTAATCGATTTGCTGAGTGATACATTGTAGTCGACCTTAAAAGCCTTGATATCAATTTGGGTGGGTGTAGTATTTCTAATGATGTTTAAAGGGCGCATTCTTGTGCCGTCGGTATTCAAATAATCATTTTCATAATGTGCAATATCTTTACCGTTAAACCTCGAATAATCTAAATCGGCCGAAATTTCAGAGCCTGTACTATCTAAAATCGACTTATAGTTAAGGTTATAAGCCAGATTTTTATAGCTTTCCTTCTGATTGGAATTTGCGATTAATAAAGAGTCAACCTGTGTAAAAGACCTTCCGATTAACGTCCTATTATCAGTTGCCTCATTTCCCTTGTTTAGGTAACCGTTTACTAAAAAACCAATTGTATTTTTATTATCTATAAAATAATCTACTCCAGCCTTAAAATTATTATTTCTACGCTTTCTAAATGTATCGCCAATTTGCATAAAATAAGTATCTGGGGTGCCATTAGAAATCCTGTCGATATCCAATAGAGAGCTATTCTGGTAGTATCCATAGTTATAATTTCCAAACACATTTACTTTATTTGTTCTGTGGTTAAGATTAATCCCGCCATTCCCCCTAAAGTTTTTCCCTTGCGAAGCAGCAGCGGTAATGCTTCCATTGGTACCTCCATTTCTATTTTTTTTAGTTTTGATATTGATGATTCCAGAATTTCCCGAAGCATCATATTTAGAAGAAGGATTGGTAATCAATTCGATGCTTTCTATTTGCTCACTTTGCATATTCCTTAGCAAATTAGCTACATCGGCGCTGCTCATGTAAGTCTGTTTACCATCTAATAAAATTAACACCCCTTGCTTACCTTGCATGGTAATATTATCATTTTGATCTACCGATACGCCAGGCGCCTTTTGTAAAACCTCTAACGCCGTTGAACCTATAGCTACGCTACTATTTTCAACATTCATTACTAATTTATCTGTCTTCCTTTCAATTAAAGGTTTAACAGCAGTAACGCTAACGGTTTTTAAAGTTTTCCCTTGTGATTGCAGATTAATTTTTGCCAAATCGACTGTTAAAGGATTTTCAGTCAAAGTAAATGCCCTCCCTTTGTATGGAGCAAAGCCCATCATATTTACTTTAATAAAATAGGCTCCTGTTTTAATGGATACGAATTGAAATTTCCCATCATCACTGGTTAGCGTGGTTTTAACTAATGATGAATCACTAGTTTTAAAAAGACCAATAGTTGCGTAGTCAACAGGTTTTTGCTGTTCATCCAAAATAATTCCATTAATGGTTCCCTGGGCGATGTTTTCTTGCGCTCGTACAATCTCAGATGTGAGAAGTGATAAAAAGATGAGAGATAAAAAGTAAAATTTCTTCATTTGTTGTGTTTGTTTAGGTTTATTCGCTTCGTACTATGCTAGTCGTTTTCTTAGCTAGGTTAAAAATCAGGGCATAAAATTTCAAGGACGCTCGCGCGCCAATGGTCTTATTCCAAAAATTTTTAGTTTAGCTTAAAAGAGTTGAAGACCCTTTTGTTTTAGTTTGTATCGTATAGACGATGAGATTAACCGAAAGGTTACAAGAAATTTTATTTTTTTCTAAAACGTACGAAATCTTATCATTTCGTACGTTTTATGATGATTATTTCACACCGAGCACATCTACTCCTTGCTCAAAAACTACATCCACAGGGATACCTTTTTTACTTAGGCGATTTAAATCAGCTTGCAATTCGGCGCCAATAATACCTTTCTCATTTTGTGCTTTTTCAACCGCAGCTTTATCACCATTCCCCTGTAAAGCAAGAATTACTGCACTCAATCCATTCATCGCAGTTGCAAATTTTTCGAAATTGACGCGATAGGTTCCGCTAGCTGTTCTTTCAAAAGCTCCTTGTTCCTTAAAATAATTAAAGCATTGCATATTGGCTTTTCCATGTGCGCTAGAAGCACCGAAGCGAACTGAACGCAGAATGCCCGCCATATAGGTCGTATAATATTCTTTAATGTCGCCAGTAAGTTCTCCTTTTTTAAGTAGGCCAGTAACCATGTACAAGCCCAACACATCCGCCTTGCCTTCTTCTAACCACGAGTATTGTTCTTTTAATGCATTTCTAACAGTTCCTTTACCAGTAATCGTATTTTTTATACCTAAACCATGTGCTACTTCATGAAACATTACGTTAGCAAAAAAAGCGTCGAATTTGATAAACTTTTGTTGGTCCTTGTCAATTAATTCATTTGCGATAGGGACCAGTATCTTATCAAATTTTGCTCGCATCGCATTTTTAAGCTGCGAGCGACGAGTTCCTTTTTTCTGTTGAATTTCCTCATCATTAGGCAGGTTTACTGCAATGGTTTTGGAACCCGAGTTGCAGTCTCCCGCGTAATAAACTACATCGTAAGCATTTAGCTCCGAATCAGTACCTGGAACTTCTTTCTTATACTTCTCTGCAACAGGAAGCCCCCTTTGCAAAGCTGGTAACATAGACACGTATTTCGCTAAGCGTTTGCTCCATTCTTTATCCTTAACCAAAACATACGATTCAAAAGCCGCTCGCGCATTAAATAATTTGTCTTCATAATTTTCAATTGGACCAATAATGATATCGAGTCCATTGTTCTTCATGTCTAGCCACGCATAATCACTTGCCTTATAATTATCTGTTACCAGAGCCTCGGCTCTTAGGTTTAAATATTTTTTAAATCCTGCATCATCAGTTAACAATGCAGCTTGCTTTAACAAGTTACTTGCTTTTTGCAGTTCCGCAGCATATAATACGTGATAGGGAACTGAAATTAATTTGTCCTTTTCTGTCCGAATAACAGAATATAAGCCATATTTATCCTTTACATCCGACTTCTCAAGAGCCTCCTTGGTCATATTAGCAGGATAAAAAGTTCCAGTCTCTGGTTTGGTTCCAATCCCAGCAACAAAAGGCTTGTCACCGTTTAACCTATCCCATGGCCCATAATTAATGCGGATAAATTCTTTGGTGTTTTCATTCTTAATAACGCTCAATAAGCTGTCACGTTGCGGATAAGCTTGCTTCCAAAACAAATCATCCATGATTGCAGCAGCTTGGATTAATAAAGGTAAAACTTTACGTTCGCTAGCACTAAGTTGGTTTAAGTTGGTCGTTAGCTTAACTCTTTCGTAAATTTTTATTCTACTATCTACATAATCTTGCAACGTATCATTTGCTTTTTTGTCGGTCTTTTTCTCGGTAGTTTGCTCTGGGTTATTACAGGCAAATAGCCCAATAACTAAGAGTAATCCGAAAAATAATATGCGGTTTTTAGCTAAGTTTTTCATTTAGTTGAAAATTGTTTGTTGTTCTTAATAGGTAATCCTTTCAAAGCACTAAATTAGCAAAAAAAATAGAACCCATTCATTAATCTACACTCGCTTAAAATATGATGTTGTATAAAAACCTAACCAAATCTTTTTATATTTTGTTTGCAGTTTCTTTAACGTTTACTAGCTGTAGTACATCGAAATATGCTGCTACCGACAAGGAATATAAACGCATGGCAAAGGAATTCTCGAATATCATTAAAGCCACTCCTCCTACTAGCCAAACAATTGATTCGCTAAATAATGAACAACATTTTGTGGGAACGGTAAACATGAGTATGCGCAAGGCAAACTATGTAATCATTCACCATACGGCACAAGATTCAACTGCGCAAACACTTAAAACTTTTACGCTTAAGAGGCCTCAAACAAGTGCACATTATGTAATTGGTAGAGATGGTAAGGTTTACCAAATGGTTAATGACTATTTAAGAGCGCAGCATGCGGGAGTCGGCAAATGGGGTTCGGTTACAGATATGAATTCTTGCTCTATCGGAATAGAAATGGATAACAATGGAACTACTGATCCTTGGACAGATGCACAAATAAATAGTCTTTGTTCTGTGTTAGCAACTTTAAAGAAGAAGTACTCCATTCCTACCGCCAATTTTATTGGGCACGCAGATTATGCCCCTGGCCGCAAAAATGACCCTAAGAATTTCCCATGGAAAACCTTAGCTAAAAAGGGTTTTGGATTTTGGTACGATGATGTGTTAACGATGCCGCCAGCTGATTTTGATACAACTTCGGCACTCCGCATCATTGGGTATAATGTGAGCAATTTGGGCAATGCGATTAATGCATTCAAAATACATTTTGCCCCAGGTGATGATTCGAAAACCTTGACGGAACCTGATAAATTGGTATTGTATAATTTATATAAAAAGTATCTTTAGGTTTCTTCAAGAGAAACCTAAAGATTAATTGCTATAACTTAAAAGTAAGCCCTACATTTAAGCTTCCTACGCCATAGCCTGCTTCCGCAAATAGGCCAATTTTTTCGGAGAAGAAATATCTTGCCCCGGCATGACCACCATAAATAATACCTCCCGCTGAAGAGGCAGGCATAGCACCACCACCAGTCCATTTTGCCGAAGCGATATTGTAACCTAAAATTGCTCCCAAATAAGGATCTAGATTTTCTACACCAAAGTCAAAATGATAAGATGCTCTCGCAGCAGTTAAAATATAGGTGTATTTAAAGTCACCAAAACCTGTCGGTACAGTTTTACTAGCGTAGGCAGCATAGGCACCCCCGCTAATTTTATCCGAAAAGCCATGCTCAAAGCTCAATCCAATCGGCGTACCAAAACCACCGCCAAGACCAATACCCGCGTTTAATAAATTGTCTCCCTTGCTATAAGTTTGCGCAAACGAAAATGTAATTCCTAAGCCTGTAACGAGTAGTGTTAAGGCTAATTTTCTTAAGTTAAATTTCATCATAATTGTTCGAGTTTATATTGTTTTAATTTCTCTGAAGCTGCTATAGGCAGTTAAGATTTAATTGTTAAACAAAAATAAACTAGCGCTTACTAGGAATAAGTACCGAGAAAATGGTATTTAAACATCCGTATTGGCACGGAGTATAAATAAGAAATCCCCTTCGTTTAAGAAGAGGATTTAATTATTTTATAAAAACAATATTAGGCTTTCGGTTTCCAAGCTTCTTTTAAGCCTACCGTTCTGTTAAAAATCAATTGATCTGAAGTAGAATCCTTATCAACACAGAAATAGCCTTTACGAATAAATTGATATGGTTGATGTTCGGCAACTGTTGCTAAATACGGTTCTATATATGCATTGCTAATCACTTGCATGCTAAGTGGGTTTAAATACTCTTTAAAATCTCCTTCTTCACTATCAGGCGATTCTACACTAAATAGGCGATCATATAATCTCACTTCAGCAGTTTTTGCGTGTGCAGCACTTACCCAATGAATAGTTCCCTTTACATTAATTCCACTCGTATCTTCTCCACTCTTCGATTCAGGAATATAAGTGCAATGAACTTCAGTAATTTCTCCATCTGGACCTTTTTTAAAGTCATTGCATTGAACAATGTAAGCATGCTTTAACCTAACTGTTGCCCCTGGAGCTAATCGGAACCATTTCTTGGCAGGCTCTTCCATAAAATCTTCGCGCTCTATCCACAATTCCTCGCTAAAAGGAATTTCCCTAGTTCCACCTTTATCTTCAGCCTCTGGATTATTCTCTCCAATTAAGATCTCCTCTTGTCCAGCAGGATAATTGGTTATGACCAACTTAATAGGGTCTAGAACTGCCATTACCCTCGTAGCTTTCTTATTCAAATCTTCCCGAATACAAAATTCTAACAAGCTAAGCTCAATTAGATTTTCTCGTTTGGCAATACCGATACGCTCGCAAAATTCTTTGATACTATCTGGTGTGTAGCCTCTCCTACGTAAACCGCTAATCGTTGGCATTCGAGGATCGTCCCAACCATTTACTAAACCCTCGTTAACCAATTGAAGCAATTTACGTTTGCTCATTACTGTATAAGTAAGATTTAACCGCGCAAACTCATATTGCTTTGAAGGAAAAATACCTAGTTGTTCGATAAACCAATCGTACAATTCGCGGTGTGATACATATTCTAACGTACATATAGAGTGGGTAATGTTTTCAATACTATCACTCTGTCCATGTGCAAAATCATACATCGGATAAATGCACCATGCATCGCCTGTACGGTGATGGTGTGCATGTTTAATGCGGTAGATAATAGGATCGCGCATTAACATATTAGGACTAGCAAGATCGATTTTTGCACGCAATATACAAGCGCCATCTGGAAGTTCACCACTTTTCATGCTGGCAAACAACGCCAAATTTTCAGCAATGCTACGATCACGATAAGTATTTGGTTTACCGGGTTCTGTAGGTGTACCTTTTTGCTCAGCTATTTCTTCAGCTGTGCTATGATCTACATAGGCTAAACCTTTTTCGATCAAAGTTACAGCAAAAGCATGCAGCTGATCAAAATAATCAGAAGCGTATAGTTCGTTTTTCCACTCAAATCCTAACCAGTGAATATCTTCCTGTTGACTGTTTACATATTCTGTTTTTTCCGTTACTGGATTAGTATCATCAAATCGCAAATTAGTATATCCGCCATATTTTTGCGTCAAACCAAAGTTAAGGCAAATCGCTTTTGCGTGCCCAATATGTAAGTATCCGTTTGGCTCTGGTGGAAAACGGGTAACCAAAGTTTTCGTCTTCCCACTATTTAAATCATTCTCTATTAACTCTTCAATAAAGTTTAATGATTTTTCTTCACTCATAAAAATTGTATATTTTGAACCCCAAAGTTAATAAATTAACCGAGGTTTTGAAGCAATTTAAGGGGATTTGTTTGGTGCAGGGCATACCCAGTTAGTTATCGGTTTTTATGCTCTTTTAAGTATTTCGAAATGGCAGCGTGATAGGCTACCTTTCCCTTGGGGATGGTTTTAATAAAAGCTAGTTTTTTTTCGGGATCGGATATAATACTTTTTGCATAGGCCTGAGCAGCTTTAAATAGGTACTGGTTAGCTAATTGCTTATCCGTTTTTTTCACGTTAGACATGTTCGGATATTTACTGATAACCGTTTTGTTTCCATAATTTTTAAAAATGACGTTGCCAACCTTACCACTTAGGGTTGCGGTTACGATGTTGTCTTTCGAAATTGCCATAAGAATACATTAAAGTGTAGTGTAAACCTAATGAAAACGAACTGAAGTTCCAATTATCTTTCGTTCATCTTTCGTTTATCTTTCGTTCATCTTAAGTTCATCTTTCGTTGTGAAAGGCATGATAACGGCCGATAGTACGCTTAATAACATATTGTGCAGGCTGTGCGCACCATTACGACCAAAACCATCTTGTGGGATACCAATGCTAAAATTTATTTAATGAAACCATCATAAGCATACTGCTTACAAAGCATAGTGAATATGCTTATGATAGCTTCATAACCTTTAAAAAACAAATTATTTACTAATGAAATTATTTACATTTACAGCGTATTTAGGTGTTTGTTGATTGGACACGCCGGAAAGTCACGCAGCTAGAAACAAAACAACTAATAAACCAAAGATGAACAAAGCATTAAACAGGCCAATAAGGGTTTTAGTCGCAAAAGTTGGCTTAGATGGGCATGATAGAGGCGCAAAAGTAATCGCTACTTCTTTGCGTGATGCAGGTATGGAAGTAATTTATACCGGGTTACGTCAAACGCCGGAAATGGTTGTAAATGCGGCCTTGCAAGAAGATGTTGATGCGATCGGAGTTTCTATTCTTTCGGGTGCTCACATGACTGTTTTTCCAAAAATCGTGGAAATTATGAAGCAAAAACAGTTAACCGATGTTCTACTAACTGGAGGTGGAATTATTCCCGAACAAGATGTAATTGCTTTACAGAAAATTGGTGTAGGCGGTTTATTTCCTCCGGGAACACCAATGTCTACTATTGTTAGTTATATCGAAAATTGGGTTGTTGAACATAGAAAATTTTAACATGACATATCAAAACATCTTATCTGAGTTAAGAGAAAACATTCTTTATGTAACCATTAACCGCGAAACTAAATTAAACGCTTTAAACAAAGCAACACTTGCCGAATTGGCAGCTGTAATTGCTTACGCTACGAATAACAATGAAGTGCGTGGTGTTTTGTTAACAGGTGCGGGAGAAAAGGCTTTTGTAGCTGGCGCTGATATTTCTGAATTTCAAAACTACAACTTAGCTGAAGGTAAAGAGCTTGGCCGTAATGGGCAACAAAATGTGTTTGATGCCATCGCTAATAGTCCTAAGCCTTTTATTGCTGCTATTAATGGTTTTGCACTTGGTGGAGGCCTAGAATTAGCTATGGCTTGCCATATCCGCATTGCATCAGAAAATGCAAAATTAGGTTTACCTGAAGTAACCCTTGGTTTAATTCCAGGCTACGGAGGTACACAACGGTTAACTCAATTAGTGGGCAAAGGACGGGCTATGGAAATGATTACCACTGCTGATATGATTTCGGCAGAAAAAGCTGCTCAAATAGGTTTGGTAAATGAAGTCGTACCTCAAGCCAGCTTAATTACTAGGGCCGAAGAAATATTAAGCAAAATTAAACAAAGGGCTCCATTGGCAATTGCCAGCGCAATAAATGCCATAAACGCATCTCTAGATCCAGCAGTCAACGGCTTCGAAGTAGAAATTGAAGAGTTTGGTAAATGCTTTAACACCGAAGATTTTAAAGAAGGTGTCTCAGCCTTTCTTGAAAAAAGAAAAGCCGCTTTCAAAGGAAAATAACGCCTCATCAATTTTATCAGTACTAGCAGAAAATTATTAGTTAGTTAATAAATTAAATACGTGGTTTGTGGTATTGCTTATCTAAGCTTTTATCGTAATATTTACGTATAATTAACTAACAATAAACTATTTAACGATGAAAACAAAACTCTTTGGAATTTTATGCGCTATTATACTCATAGGCGCAACAACAGTAAATGCACAAACCAAACCTATTCCGCCAGATAGACCTCCAAATGGATTTCATTTCGGTATAGGCCTTGAAGGAGCGCTACCAATGGGCGATATGAAAGATTTGTATAAATACAAAGTTGGTGCAGGGGCAACTTTAAGATTTTCACAAGGAATTGCCGAAAACTTCGATTTGCTTTTGACCAGTGGCGCGATCGGCTTCATCCCAGAAGACTTGGTAAATAAAACGATTGACACAAAGGCCTCCATTTTCATCCCTGTAAAATTAGGTGCGAGATTAATGCTTGGACAGACATTTTATTTAATGGGCGAGGCAGGCGTGACTTTCACAAAAGTATATGGAGTTACCAGCGTAAACATGACAACTGGCGCAACTACTGAAGGATTTGTAAATGGCTCATCGTTTAGCTACGCGCCAAGTTTAGGTGTTCGTTTTGGTGGACTAGATTTCGGTTTACGATATGAAGGGTTGAGTGATATGAATGGTGGAAATGCTGCAACCAAATCTCCTGTAAATTTCTTAGGCTTAAGAATCGGTTACGATTTTTAAGCTTGCAACCTATCTTATTTTTAGTGTCAAATAGTGTAGAAAATATTGCCCATTCTAAATATTTCCCTATATTTAACTATTATTGTAGGTTACGCATTTGTCATGAAGAAAATACTTATTGTAGATGATGAAGTAAACATTGGGCTTTTATTATCTAAATTCCTAACCCGAAACTCTTTTATTGTTGAAACTGCAACTAGCGGAACGTCCGCTATGGAGCATCTTGCAAAACAAAGTTTTGACTTAGTGCTCTGCGACTATCGTTTGGAAGACACTGATGGGAAGGATATTTTAATCAAAGTAAAAGAACACTATCCTAAAACCGGCGTCATTATCATTACCGGTTATTCTGATATTAAGTTAGCTGTTGAACTCATTAAATTGGGCGCCTACGATTATATCACAAAACCGCTATATCCCGATGAAATTCTAAATACCATCAATAAAGCGATTGAAACTCAAATAGCGTTAAATGCAAGTGATTTAGAAGCACAATCTTCGGAGGTTAAAAAAGACAAGGGCACCAAACAGCTAATCGAAACAGATGAGTTTGTGGTAGGTCAGAGTACCGCTTCTAAAGACCTTATCAAACAAATTATGTTAGTAGCACCTACAACCTACAGTGTTATTTTAACAGGCGAAAGTGGCACAGGAAAGGAATCCGTAGCTAAAACCATCCACTTAAATAGTCCTAGAAAAGACAAACCTTTTGTTGCTATGGATTGCGGTTCTTTAACTAAAGAATTAGCAGGAAGCGAGTTTTTCGGCCACGAGAAAGGTTCCTTTACGGGTGCGTTATACACCAAAATTGGCCACTTCGAAATGGCAAACGGCGGTACGTTATTTTTAGATGAAGTTGGAAATCTGTCCTATGATATACAGGCTGCCTTGCTAAGAACAGTTCAAGAAAGAAAAATCAAACGCATTGGGAGTACTAAAGAAATTGATTTAGATGTTCGGATTATTGTAGCAACCAATGAGAATTTAGCAGAATCTATTCAAAAGGGTCGATTTAGAGAAGATTTATATCACCGTTTCAATGAGTTTTCTATCCATTTACCTCCAATTAGTAAAAGAGGAAGAGATATTATGGTTTTCGCTCATACTTTTCTTAAGATTGCCAATGAAGAGTTGAATAGAAATGTCACCTCCTTCTCTAGTGAAGTCGAGGAGTGCTTTTTAACCTACAATTGGCCAGGAAACGTAAGAGAGCTCAAAAATGTAGTACGAAGAGCTACTCTTCTGACAGAAAATGAAGAAATTCAGCTGAAAGCACTGCCTTTAGAAATTTCTACTTATGCGAAAGCATCGGCAATTGAAGCTGCCGTAGAAAACACCATTGCGAATTCAAACAAGCCTCGAGATCTTAAAAATGCCGCCTTAGAAGCAGAATACGACGCAATTTTAAATGTGCTTCGAGAGGTGAACTTTAACAAGACAAAAGCTGCCAAACTTCTAAATATTGACAGAAAAACCCTTTATAACAAAATGAAGGCTATCAACTTAGATCAATAGTACGAAACATTGGGTAAAACTGGCAATACTTTTGTTATTACACAAATACATCTAATCGCCCTGTATGTCTATATTTACCTATAAGCAGCGTAACAGCATTAACCTGGTTATTATTATAGCACTAGGTTGCCTAATAGCATATTCTTTACAAGGCATATTTGGCTCTATTTTAAGTACGCTTGTGCTTTATACCATACTCAGGCCCGGTTACATCCATTTAACTGAAGTAAAAAAATGGAACAGAAGTTTTACGGCGGTTTTACTCTTGTTCATTTCCTTGGTGGTGATTGTGCTCCCTTTTTACGCACTCAGTAGTATGGTGATTGCCAAAATAACCGAATTAAATAACGATCAGATTTATTTTACCAATCTTCTTAACAAAATTAAACACCTATTCGAGTTTAGCGAAAACGCTACTCAGATGATAGAAGATGGATTAAAGAAAGTAGGAACCTGGGCCACCGGACTTTTCCCTTCACTGATTACTGGTGTCTTTAATATTGTTTTCGGTTTACTCTTGATGTACTTTTTACTATACTTTATGTTGGTAGAAAGAGATTCGTTTGAGAATGCCCTTCTAAAATACGCACCCTTTAGAGAACAAAATGCTAGGCGCTTTGCAGAAGAAATGCGCAATACGACTTATGCAAATGTAGTGGGACAGGGATTTATAGCCATCGTACAGGGCTCTTTAGTGAGCCTATCATTTTATTTCTTAGGTTATCGAGATCCTGTTTTTTGGGGTGTAATCACCACATTCATTTCATTTGTACCAATTCTAGGGCCGCCTGTTGTGTTTGTCCCAGCTGCCCTCCTGCAATTAGCAGACGGCAATAACTTCGCGGCATGGGCAATGTTGATATTCGGCTTTGTCGTAATTATAAACATTGACAATGTACTCCGCCTTTTGATTGCCAAAAAAGTTGGGAATATTCACCCTGTGATAACTGTAATTGGCGTGGTTATTGGTATCCCTTTATTCGGTATACTTGGACTGGTTTTTGGACCACTGCTATTTTCTTATTTCTTTTTATTGATTAAGATTTACGAAAAAAGCGCTAAAGCGACAGAAAGATTAGATAGAATAAAAACAATTCAGGAGCATGATGAGTTATAATATAAACTTATATGCATTGCCATTGTAAATAAAATATTATTAAACATAAAATTAAGATCATGAACGACAACTCAAAAGTAGTAATAGCACTATTAGCAGGTTTAGCAGCAGGTGCTGCATTAGGTTTATTATTTGCTCCAGAGAAAGGAAGCGAAACTAGAGATAAATTAAGCCAGTCACTCAAAGACCTAGGAGATTCAATTAAAGATAAGGCAGCTGATGAAATTAACAATCTTACTAGTTTAAAAGATAAGGTTGTTGATACGATTAAAGGCAAATTGCGTGAAGTAGAAGATGAGTATTCTAGCGAAGTAGAAAACGTTTGAATTAGCTAAACTTTTTAAGAAGATATAATGGAAGAAAATAGAGAAAAAGGTATCGAAGATATTTTTTCGGATGCAAGACAGTATATCGATACGCGTATTGAGTATACTAAACTTTCGGCTGTCGAAAAAGGATCGAAGATATTTGCAGATTTAATTACCAACGCTGCCGTAATTATTTGCTTTATGTTTGCATTTTTATTTGGCACTTTTACACTTGCCCTTTTTCTTTCCGATATTTTGGGCACTTACACGAGAGGATTTGGCTGCGTTGCTGGCATTTACCTTATCCTATCTATCATAGTTTATTTAATTAAGGATAAATATTTAGAACCAGGCTTAATCAATCTGTTTATTAGAAAATATTTCGATAAGGTGGCCGATAAAGACGACGACGATGAGAACAAATAAGAACATACGAACGTTGGCGGAATTGAATGCCGAAATACATCGCTTAAAGGCCGACTATCAGCAAAGAGGGATTCAACTTAAAGATGATTCAAAAACTTACATAGATCAATTTAGTATAGGTAAGCTAATTAAAAAATATGCTACCCCAAGTGGTTTCTTAAAATTAGACGAGAAAACCAATATTAGTAGTACGATCATGTCTATTGTATTGCCAATGCTCATGAATAGCACTATTTTTAGAGGATCTGGTTTAATTACTAAAGCTTTAGGCGCACTTGTTTCTGGAAAAGTTGGAAAATCACTAGATGCAGAGAGCCTATCTGGAATTTTCAATGTTGTAAAATCACTTTTTACCGGGAAAAAGGCCAAAACTAAAGAGGAAGTCGCTTTTATAGACTATGGGATACCCCCTGATAGCGAAACATATTAAATTTATATAAGGCCTAACTAAAAATTTAGGCCTTTTTTATGCATTGACAATAAGTCATCTGTTAATTCCCCCCGATAAGATGCACAAAAATTAATTTTAATAATTTATAATAAATTTCTTCGTCTTACGTTTCCGAAAAACGACTTTTCTTCCAAAAACATGAAAATCAGCGTTTTATTAGTTAGCTGAAATTTCTTTTCTAGTATAAAAGGTAATATATTTATTATAACTAAAAAACTAATTCTAAACTAACCTTTATTAATTCATGAAAAAACTTTTACAGAGTTTGTTCGTGCTGTTGTTCTTGGCTGTATCGGCCAATGCACAGGAACGGACAATTACTGGGACAGTTACGTCCCAAGATGATCGTTTACCAATACCAGGGGTAAACGTAAGAGCCGAAGGCAGGCAAGTTGGTACTCAAACCGGCAGTGATGGCAAATTTAGTCTCAAAGTTACTGGAAATGTCCTTATTATCTCTTCAGTTGGCTACGTAACTCAAAGAGTGCTAATTAGTGGGAAAGCGATCGTAAATGTTTCCCTTGCTACAGATGCAAATTTATTAAGTGAAGTAGTGGTAACTGGTGTGGGTGTGGCAACTCAAAAAACCAAAGTTCCTATTGAAGTATCAACCTTGGCCTCCAAAGACTTCCCTAAAAGTGCTACCACCAACGTAACTCAAGCCTTACAAGGTCAAATTGCGGGTGCACAGGTTATTCAGCGGAGCGGAACTCCTGGAGCAGGCGCAACAATTATCTTACGTGGATTCACCAATTTAAATGGCGCTCAACCACTTATTTTAATTGATGGAGTACAATCTAGCTCCGATTTATTAACTTCCCTTGATCCAAATACGGTAGAAAATATCGAGATTGTAAAAGGTTCGGCAGGTGGTATGCTGTATGGAGCTCAGGGTGGTAATGGGGTAATCCAGATCTTTACTAAAAAAGGCTCTAAAAACGGCCGATTAACTATTGATGTATCTTCAAAATATAGCAATGACCAGGTCATTAAAGCAAATACACTAGTAGCAACAAATCACCACTGGGTTACCGATGCCGCAGGAAATATTACTGCTAACGGCGGGGCTATTTTAGCACCCAATGCTATCGGCGTGTGGCCTAATCCTGTTGCCATGCCTTATACCACCGATAAAACGGTTCAAAACAATAAGCCTATTTTACTCCCTACCTTTGATCACATTGACCAAGGAAATAGAACTGCTACAACACTTGCAAACTCCTTGAATATTAGAGGCGGAACTGAAAAGCTAGATTACTCTTTTACTTTATCTCATCTTGCACAGCAAGATGTGTATAGTAACGACTTTAAAAGAACCAACTTGGGTTTAAATTTCGGTTTTAGTCCGGTAAAGGGTTTAACATTCAGAAATAGTACTCAATTAATTTATACCGACGAGAACCTACTTACTGGCGGTCGTTTCAATTTAGTTAACTCCTTGCAATGGATTGATTTTTTATGGAAAAACCCAACAACAGGCAGATATGTAGTTAAACCAAGTAACCTTACTGATGGCAACAATGCTTTAGGAGAACGTGAGGTTCGTACCCGTTATGATAGAACCCCACGTTTGGTACAGAACTTTACTGTTAATTATAAGTTTCCGAAGTTTGTGGAACTTGATGTAAAATATGCAATAGACACCAGACGTTCAAATGGTTACGATTACACGCAAAACCAAACAGGATTGCCTCAAACGGTATCATATGGCAATATTAATGGTAGTATTAGTACCGATTTTTCAGAGTCGAGTACAACCTATGCAAATGCCAGTTTATATTTCCGTACCAATTTCAAAGAAGATTTTAATATAGATCTTCCAATTACCACCTCTACCCAGGTAACATACGACAGTAGAAAGCAAAAGGGCAGCAGTTTCTTTGCTTCAGGAACAGGATTAGCACTGTATCCTCCTTATACTGTAAATAGTGCACTTACCAAAACATCAGGCGATGGTTACAACGAAAGCTTACTATTTGGGTATTTAGTTAACCAAAGCATTGACTATGGAAATATAGCTGGTATCTCAGCAGGTTTCCGTTCCGATTACTCTTCTGCTTTTGGGGGCCAATCTAAACCATTTACTTTCCCTCGTGGTACGGTTTACTTTAACCCTTCTGAGTTTTTCGCTAGCCGTAACATCATCGCTAACTGGAAACTCCGTGCTGCCTATGGTGAAGCAGGGGTACAACCGGGAGCTTATGAAAGACAAGTGACTTTTAACTTGTCGCCATTAGGCACAACTGGGACTGCAATCTATACAAGATCTCAAGCAAATAACCCTGAATTACAGGTACAAACTACCACAGAGTTAGAGTTAGGTACCGATTTTACTTTAACTCCGTTTAAAGGAGCTTGGTTAAGTAGGATTACCTTAAATGGTACTTATTGGGATCGCGCTTCGAAAAATGTAATACAACTTGCTCCTGTTTCTCCATCAACAGGGGTTGCAACAGCGCTAGACAACTTAATTTCCCTAAAATCAAGTGGTATAGATTTATCAATGGATTTGAATACCTACCAGTCTGACAACCTGAATTGGAATTTCGGATTTAGATGGGCCAAAGCGAAAACACAACTTACAGAGATTTCTAATAACTTACCTATTACCCAGGGTGCATTTAACTTATCGCCTGGAGGAAATTTGGGAGATCTATACATGCAAAGCCCTTTACATAGTATTGATCAACTAAAACCAAATGGCACACGTTATATTCCGGCAGCTGACGCTTCGAAATATACAGTGGTTGATGGTAATGTCGTACAATTGTCAAACTATAATGTAGTTTTAACCGGTGCAGATGACCTTTCAGTTGTGGGTAATGTTAATCCTGATTTTACCGCATCATTTATCAATAGATTTACGATTTATAAAAACCTAAATCTTAGCTTCCAATTTGATTGGATTAAAGGAAATGAAATTTATAATCAAACCAAACAATGGTTGTATCGTGATAGATTACATGCTGATTTCGACAAGCCAGTAACAATTGGAGATCAAACTGGTGCATTTGTAGCTTACTATAACAGTTTCTACAATGTTAACTCACCAGTATCATGGTTTGTAGAAGATGGTAGTTACGTACGTTTAAGAGATGTGTCTATCAGTTATAATATCACAAATTTAGTTAAACAAAAGTGGTTGAAAAACTTAACACTAACACTTACAGGACGTAATTTAGCTACTTGGTCTGATTATAAAGGATTAGATCCAGAGGCCACCTCTGCATTAACTAACCAAGGCGGAACAATTGGTCGTTTTGGTTCCCTTACCGGTGTAGATTATTATGGTGCACCAAATCTTAAATCGTATCAATTAAGTTTAAACATTGGCTTTTAATAGCATTTAATTCAGTATAAAATGAAAAAATTTATAACCATTTTTGCACTCATCATCGTATTGATAAGTTGTAAAAAATCAGAATTACAATTGGCGGATCCCGGCTCACCAACGCCAGTGGGTGCACTAGCATCTGTAAAAGGTGTGGAACAATTTGCCTTGGGAATTTGGAGTAAGCTTTTTGTTGGTGTCAATTTAATGTCGCATACCATGGTGTTGCATAGCATCATGGGCGATGAGCAATGGTCATCAGTAGGTAACTGGGGATGGCGTTACGTAAATCAGGTCGACAAGATTACCATGCCTGCACCTTACAACAATGTGGTTCCAAATGTTTTAAATCTTAGTCAACCAGAACAGCTAAAAGCATTAAATAACTTATCGGCAACAAATGGCTCACAAACAAATGCGACTATTTACGAATGGAATATGGCCTATTATGTAAATACACAAGCTAACTTTTTGTTGGAAGCTATCAATAACCCTGCATTAACTTTTCCGGCAACGGAAAAAGCTACCTTACAGGCATGGGCTTATTGGTGGAAAGGATTTGCCTATTCTCGCGTAGGTTCTATGTATCTTGCAGGTGTTGTTAACAACAATTTGGATGGAACGACCAATCCAAACTATTTAACCCGCCAAGCTATCATCACAGAGGCAAATGCGAATTTTGATAAGGCAATAGCTTTATTAACGCCGATTGCGGCTAACGATGCTCCTTATACCACCATCATGAATTACATCATTCCAAGTTTTAACCTTACAACAGCTAAAATAACTCCAGCTATGTGGATAAGAGATATTAACACGCTTAAAGCTAGAAATATGATGGTTAACAAGAAAGTAACGGAAATGACCACTACCGATTGGGGAACTGTAAAAACCTTGGCGACTGCTGGATTAATTCAGGGTGATGCAACTTTTGTAATGGGAATGGATCCTGCTGGACAAAATGATTTATCGGCAGGATTGCAGCAACATCCTTTTCAATGGAACTCTTACAATATGATGCCGGGATGGAATTATCCAAGCGAGCGTTGGATTCAGGATTTTAAACCTGGCGACGCTAGGTTTACCAATGGACTAGTAGCTTTAGCTCCTTCAGCTGTTGAGGTTAACAGATCATCAAGAGGTATTCAGTTTGGCACACGCTATGTATTAAACACAATCGAAAAAGGAGGTTATTGGACAACTGATAACAAAAAAGGTCAAACTCAATTTGCCGGATCATGGGAAGAGAACATGTTAATGCTGGCAGAAGCAAATATTCGTACTGGTGCCATCGAAGCAGGTTTAGCGTTTGTTGATCAAGTAAGAAGTGCCACTGGCGCAAACCTAGCTCCAACTGTAGGCACCAACCTAACTTTAGCGCAAGCAGTAGAAGAATTAAGAAGAGAGCGTAGAATAGCCCTATTTAATAGAGGCGTAGCGTTTTATGATGCACGTAGATTTGGTTTTACGGCCAAGGCTAGTGCTGGTGGCGGTAGAGCAAATGCTAATGTGCTAGTACCAAACAATATCATAGGTGTAGCTCCGTCTTCTGGTTGGACTCTTCTACCAACCTTTATGGATTATAACTATTTAGATTATTGGGATGTACCAGTGAGTGAGTTTAGCTATAATGTACCGGCACCGGGCGGACCAGCAATCGCAAATTAAGTTAAGTCAGCAGTATTAGAGGCCCCAGTTACAAATGTAACTGGGGCTTTTTTATTTCTTGTCAATACTATACTTTCCAGGGCCAATAAAAACTAAGCCTAAAAATACAACACCTAATTCAATGGCATGCGAAGCATCCATAATACCTTGTTTGGGATCCGATAAATGCACAATACTTGCAATGATCATGGTAAATAATAATAAAATAGCCGCTGGCCGGAAAAACAAGCCAAGCAAAAGAAATAGTCCGCCAACAGCTTCAGTAGCAGCAGCCATAAATCCCCATCCCATCGGAAAAAAATCAACTCCAACGGTCTTCATACTACCCCCTATTTGAGCCCACATCTCTGTCCCTCCAGAGAGCTTTGGAAAACCATGAACCATCATCATCATACCTAAACCCACTCTAATAATTAATAAGCCTGTATTCCGATACTTGCCTAAACTTTCAAAAACTGCCATTTTATTTATATTTAAATTGAACCTCTTGTTTACTTACGTTTAACTCAATGTTCTTACCCAAAACCATTGCTCTATTGTCCTCAATATGACCTGTAGGGAAATTAAAGCAAACTGGGTAATCATATTCCTTAACTAATTCCCAAATCACCTCTTCCGGTGTTTGTCCGAAAGGGATCTTCTCTTCCCCTAACTCATTAAAAGCACCAACAATTAAGCCTTTTAATTTGTTCAATTTGCCTTTCCGTTTCAAGATCCGGATCATCCGGTCAATGGAATATTCATGCTCTCCAACATCTTCTAAAAAGAGAATTTTATCGGTAAAGTCCATTTCCGAAGCCGAACCTTCCACTGCAATAAGCAGGGTTAAATTGCCGCCTATCAACACCCCTTCGGCCTTGCCAGGCCTATTGGCAAAAATACTTTTATATTGATAGCTTACCTTTTCTCCAAATAGTATTGCCTTTAAACTGGCCAAAGCTTCTTCGGTGCTTTCTTCAAAAGTATAGGGCATCTGGCCATGAATGCTCTGGGTATTTAACTTTGCAAAAGTATGTGACAATAACACCGTAATATCGCTAAAACCAATTAACCATTTAGGGCTTTCATTAAAAGTTGTAAAATCCAGTTCATCAATAATGCGAATGGTACCGTAACCACCTCTGCCCGCTATAATGGCTTTTATCTCGGTGTCGTCCAAAAACTTTTGTAAATCTGCCGTCCGTAAGGCATCATTTCCGGCAAATTGATGGTAGTCTGCACTTACCGTTTCACCTACAATAACCTCGAGGCCCCAAGATTTCAAAATCTCAATTGCCCCATCGATCGGTTTAGGCAATTTCTTAGCGGGACAAACTATTGCAATTTTATCTCCTTTTTTTAGATAGGATGGCTGTTTAATCATAGGTAAAAACAATATCTTTGCAAAATAAATAAATAGTTTTGGATAACGATAAAATTAAAAGATATACGGTAACGGCAGCCTTGCCTTACACAAATGGCCCGGTGCATATTGGTCACTTAGCTGGCGTTTATTTGCCTGCAGACACCTATGTACGTTACCTTCGTTCAAATAAAAAAGATGTAAAGTTTATTTGCGGCTCAGACGAAAATGGGGTACCAATAACTTTAAAAGCTAAAAAGGAAGGTATTACACCACAAGAAGTGGTCGATAAATACCATAAAATCATTGGCGATTCTTTTCAAGAGTTTGGCGTTTCTTTTGATATTTATCACCGTACCTCATCCTTAACCCATCATCAAACTGCTGAAGATTTTTTCGAAAAGCTGTATAAAGATGGTGTTTTTACCGAAGAAGTTACCGAGCAATACTACGATGAGAAGGCGCAAAGTTTTTTGGCCGACAGGTATATTACCGGCACTTGCCCTAAGTGCGGTAACGAAAATGCCTATGGCGATCAATGTGAAAACTGCGGTAGCACTTTAAATGCAACTGATCTCATCAATCCAAAATCGACCTTGTCTGGCGAACCTCCCGTACGTAGAGAAACTAAAAACTGGTTTTTGCCTTTGGACAAATACGAAGATAGGTTAAGAGCCTATATCGAAAGTCACAAAGAATGGCGTCCAAATGTATATGGGCAATGCCAGAGTTGGTTAAATGCAGGTTTACAGCCTAGGGCTATGACAAGGGATTTAGATTGGGGTGTTCGAGTACCAATTAAAGGTGCCGATGGTAAAGTTTTATATGTGTGGTTCGATGCGCCAATAGGTTACATTTCGGCTACTAAAGAACTCTGCAATTATGCCAAGCTCGATGTTTGGAATCCAAGGGCAGAGGAGTATTATATTAGACAAATCGAAACAGACAAGTGCGGATGGGAAGCTTACTGGAAGGACGAATCAACTAAGCTTGTCCACTTTATTGGTAAAGATAACATCGTTTTCCATTGCATTATTTTCCCAGCGATGTTAATGGCACATGGCGATTATATTTTGGCCGACAATGTTCCAGCAAATGAGTTTTTAAACCTAGAAGGTCAAAAAATATCCACTTCAAAAAATTGGGCTGTTTGGCTAAATGAATACTTGTTAGAATTTAAAGATCAACAAGATGTTTTACGGTATGTGTTAACTGCAACTGCTCCAGAAACAAAAGACAACGATTTTACTTGGAAAGACTTTCAAGCTAGAAACAACAATGAGCTGGTTGCTATTTTAGGGAATTTCATCAACCGTGTAACCGTACTTACGCATAAATATTTCGATGGAAAAGTTCCAACATTAATGGAATTAACCGAACAAGACCAAGCTGTAATCGATGAATTAGCGGCCGCCCCAGCTAAGGTAAGTGCGTCTATCGAAAATTATCGCTTTAGGGAAGCTTTAGGTGAAGTAATGAATGTTGCGCGCCTTGGAAATAAGTATTTGGCCGAAACAGAACCTTGGAAAGTAATTAAAACTGACGAAGATCGTGTACGAACTATTTTAAATATCAGTTTACAAATTGCCGCTAATATCGAAATCTTAATCGAGCCTTTCTTGCCATTTACGGCAGATAAATTACAAAAGATGCTCAACTATGGCGGTCATTTATGGGCCAACGCCGGAGGAATAAATCTCTTAAAACGCGGGCATCAGCTAAACGAACCAGTACTCTTGTTTTCAAAAATCGAAGATGAAGCTGTACAGGCGCAGATCGACAAACTGAATAATAGTAAATCTGAAAATATCGCGGCTAACAAAAAGGCTGCTCCAGCAAAACCAAACATCCAGTTCGACGATTTTAGCGCAATGGATATTCGTGTAGCTACCATTATAGCCGCAGAAAAAGTAGAGAAAACTAAGAAACTGTTAAAACTAACGTTAAACACTGGTTTAGATGAACGTACGGTCGTTTCTGGTATTGCCGAGTATTACCAACCTGAAGATATAATCGGTCAGCAGGTAAGCTTACTGGTCAACCTTGCCCCGCGTGAAATCAAGGGAATTGTTTCTCAGGGAATGATTTTAATGGCCGAAAATAGCGAAGGAAAGCTAACATTCGTTGCACCAGGCGCTAAGTTTGAAGAGGGAAGTACTATTAGGTAGGATTACCTAATTTGCAAGATTGTTTGTAACTTCTACTTTTATTAACGCTTGCTATTCATGCTTGAACATTTTCCTTTCTACCTAAGTCTCATCATTGCGATTGTATTGCTCATAATGGTGGCGAATAAGATAAAAGTAGCCTACCCTGTACTACTGGTATTGGCTGGGCTACTTATTTGTTTTATACCGGGCATTCCTGTCATTCGTATTAATCCAGAGCTTATCTTCATCATCTTTTTACCACCACTGTTGTATGAAGCTGCTTGGTCTATTTCCTGGAAAGAATTGTGGCATTGGCGTCGCATTATTCTGAGCTTTGCTTTTGTAGTCGTATTTCTTACCGCCATGTCGGTTGCCTTTGTGGCCAATTATTATATACCGGGCTTTTCGTTGGCATTAGGCTTTTTACTGGGTGGCATAGTTTCTCCACCCGATGCAGTAAGCGCTGGTGCTATTTTAAAATTTGTAAAAGTTCCCAAGCGGATGTCGTCCATTTTAGAGGGTGAAAGTTTACTTAATGATGCTTCATCGTTAATTATCTTCCGCTTTGCTTTTATAGCTGTGGCAACAGGTCAGTTTATTTGGTATGAGGCTGCGTTAAGCTTTGGTTGGATGCTTTTAGGCGGTGTAGGCATTGGGATATTGATCGGAATCATATTTATGAAAGCACATAAACACTTGCCTACCGATGCCAATACAGATATTGTCCTGTCCATTGTAGCGCCTTATCTTATGTATATAGCGGCAGAAGAGGCACATAGCTCAGGGGTATTGGCCGTGGTAAGTGGAGGTTTACTATTGGCGAATAAGCGGCATCACTTTTTAAGCAGTACCTCCCGACTCAGAGGTGTAAATGTTTGGGAAAGCTTTTGTTTCGTCTTAAATGGTTTGGTTTTTATCCTCATCGGTCTTGCGCTTCCCGAGATTACTGCAGGCCTTAGTAATGAAGGCATTAGCATGCAATCCGCTATCGGTTATGGTGTATTGATTACTGGCTTATTGATGTTCGGCAGAATTCTATCCGCCTATGGAGCGGTAGTGGTAACCCTTATTATGCGAAATTTTATTACTGTGGCAGAAGGTAAAATGCCGGGATACAAAGTTCCGCTCGTCTTGGGTTGGTCGGGCATGCGTGGTGTGGTATCGCTAGCGGCTGCACTGGCTATTCCAGTACATCTGGCAGATGGCACACCTTTTCCACAGCGTAATCTCATCCTGTTCATCACGTTTATTGTAATCCTACTAACCTTGCTCATACAGGGCTTAACCTTGCCTTACCTCATCAAAAAACTAATTAAGCCAAATTTAGAGGAGGAACCGCCTGAAGATGAAGTTTATCACCTCCTTCAAAAACAATTGGCTGATCATGCATTGTATCATTTACAGACCAAATACAGTGAGCAATTAGCCATTGAGCCAGTCTTACAAAAAATGGAAAAAAAATGGCAAGACAGTAGCATTCTAGCAGAGAACATCGTAATGGCCGAAGCCTGTAAGGTTATTTACCTCGATATTTTAAGTCAACAACGCCAATGGTTACTCAATAAAAACAAGCAAGAAGTTCACCTAGATGAAGACATTATTAGAAAGCATTTAGTTAGCCTAGATTTAGAAGAAGAGAAGCTTAGGTTTCTATAATGGAAACCTAAGCGTTTTTTCAATATTTATTTGCTGTAAAAAATACTCGTCATGCGAGACTACTAGCAATGTTCCGCCATAATTTCGAATGGCCGTTGTCAAAATCTCTATATTTTGGATATCTAAGTTATTGGTAGGCTCATCTAAAATAATCAGATCTGGTGCTTTCACAGCAATGGTTAAACAGCAAAGCATCAAACGCATTTTTTCTCCACCGCTAAGCGTACCACAAGGCTTGTCCCAAAACTCTTTCCCGAAGAGAAACCTGTTTAAGCGAACCTTTACCTCGTGCTCCTGTAACCCACCCGAATTGTGTTGCTGAGCCTGTTCGTAAACCGATAAATCATTGGCTATTAAAGTATAATCTTGGTCGATATAAAGAGCATTCGCAATCGAGCTGCGTAAATTTCCTTGTTGCGGAACAAGTTGCCCTAACAACAATTTAATCAAGGTTGTCTTTCCCGAACCATTATTTCCCTTTAGGGCAATTCGATCTCCTGCAGCAATGCTAAAAGATAAGGGCCTCCCCCATAACGTGGTGTCACCGTAGCAAAAATTAACGCTTTCCGCACGTATCAAAACCTTATGCCGAGGACTTAAAGATGGCTCAAATCCAACCTTCATATTAGTCAAATCTGCCATATCTGTTCGCAGCCCCCTTAAGCCCGCAGCAATTTCGTTTACCTTTTTGGCATGTACGTTTTTTACTTTAGCAGTGCTTTTTTCTGCATTATTTCTAAGCGTATTCATCGAGATTCTAGACAAACCGGCCTTTTCTTGTTTCTTTTTTCCTTTAGCATCAAGCTTTTGTTGACGTTCTATAGATGCCTTTTCAACTTCTTTTGCCTTACGTAGCGCCTTCTCCGCATTTTTTAATTCGGCCAGCGAAGCTTCCGTTTCAATATCCTTCTGCGCTTTATAAAAGTCGTAATTTCCACCGTAGCTAGTAATGCCGCTTTTGTGAAGCTCACAAACCGCATCAAGTAAGTTTAACAAGCTTCTATCATGACTTACCACAACTAAGGTACTCGATGTGGTCTTTATATAATCGTAAAGCATTGCTCTACCTTCAAAATCTAGGTGATTACTTGGTTCATCCAGTAAAACTATCTTGGGCTTGTGAATCAGTATTCCGGCTAAAAAAACCTTCATCTGCTGACCACCGCTAAGACTGTCCATTTTTTGGTTTAGGTCAAGCCCATTTAATCCCCAACTCGCTAAAGCTGTAGCGCAGCGCTCTTCGATTGTCCAATCGTCATCAAGTAATGATAGATTGGCATCGCTTACATGGCCATTAAGAATTTCATATAAAGCCCTAATTTTTTCCTTTAACCCAAGCGCTTCTGCAAGGGTATAATTAACATATTGACCAAACATTTGTGGCACATAATAGGGAGCAGCCTCTGCCTTTACAAGGCCTAACGAAAGCTGCAAATTACCTGCTAAAATCTTTAATAGCGTTGATTTCCCTACGCCATTGTGGCCAATTAATGCAATTTTATCGTATTTATTGATAGTGAGATTTAAATTATCAAATAACAAATCTCTATTTGGATGCAAATAGGTTGCGTCCTGTAGAATAAGCATAATTTCTTTTTTTAGTATAAATAAAAACTGAGCCCAATATTTCGGCCCTATCCATTTTCCCTGAAGAAATTATATCCTACATTAACCTATTGCTTTTTGTGAGTTACAAAGGTAAAGATTTTTTTTATTATTAACTTGCGGGACGAATCTATCATGTTGCAGGCAAAGGTTAAGTCTTGGGTAATTTCTGCACGCCCTCTTTTTAAAACTTTATTAGCGCATCTTTTTGTTTTCTTAATTTTTGCGATGTAATTTCGGAAAGGACAATAAAATTAAAAATAGATGTTTCACCTAGCTGGAATACTTCTTTCTTTATTTCTTGCATTATTACTCTTCACCAAAAAGGGTAAAACAACTGCCGACTTGATTTTGGCAGGATGGCTATCTTTAATTTCGTTCCACCTATTCGCCTACTACCTGCTAATTTCCAATACTTACGTGGGGTTCCCCTATTTATTGGGGCTAGAAATTCCAATTCCACTTATTCATGGCCCTATTTTGTATGTATATGTAGCTACGTTAACTCATCAAAAGAGCAAAAAACTCCCTTGGTTTATCCATTTTATCCCAGCTATTGCTGCCTACGTTTTATTAGCAGGCTTCTTTAGTTTAAGCATCGATCAAAAGATTTATGTTTATCAAAATCAAGGAATCGGATATGAAAAATTAAGTTCTCTCATCCATCTCCCAATCATCCCTTCAGGGATTTTTTATGTGATCTTATCACTCATTCTCTTAAAAAATCACCGGCAAAATATTGGTGGCCAATTTTCCTATTCAGAGAAAATCAATCTCAATTGGTTGATTTATTTAACTGCAGGTATGGGAATCATTTGGCTGTCTGTTATTTTTGGAAACGATACTTCCACCTTTATACTGGTCGATGTATTTATACTCATAATCGGCTATTTCGGCATTAAACAGGTAGGCATTTTCACTAACCTAGCCCCCGAAGCCGAAAAAACAAAGTATCAGAAATCCGGTCTTAGTGATGAAACCAGCTCAATCATTTACCAGCAGTTAACCCAATTAATGCTAGTCGACCAGCTTTATAAAGATCCCGAATTAAGTTTGGATGAACTGGCCGAGCGGCTAGGCGTCCACAGCAACAGTTTATCTCAGGTAATCAATTCAGTAGCTCAAAGAAATTTTTACGATTACATCAACGATCTACGCGTACAAGAATTTAAACGCTTAGTGGCCCTACCAGCAAATAACAAGTTTACACTCCTAGCCGTAGCTTTCGAGGCTGGCTTTAATTCCAAAACCTCTTTTAATCGAAATTTTAAAAAGGCAACAGGTCTTTCACCAAGTGCATATTGCCAGCAAGCGCAAATTAACCAATCCCCCATAAAAGAGCCCATCTTACCTTTTGGAACCTAAGTAAAAAGAATAATTTATTCCTTTGGCGCTATGAAAACACAGCAAATCAAAAAACCATTATGGTTTACAATGGTAGCGCTAGCCATCTTCATAGGAATATACCCGGCTTTGTACTTTACGGCCGAGCGCTTTGGCATCTTGCAAAGTAAATCTACGGAGCTCCTTTCAAATCCTTTTTGGTATGGAGCCTTTTACTTGCACATTATTTTAGGCGGACTGGCCCTATTAATTGGTTGGACACAATTCAGTTCAAAAATCAGAAATAAAAACATTGGCCTCCATCGAAATATTGGCAAGGTATACGTAATTGCTGTGTTAGTAAGTGCAATTGCCGGTTTTTATATTGCGTTTTTTGCAATGGGGGGTATCATAGCTTCATTGGGTTTTATCTGCTTAAGCCTGATCTGGTTTTACACGACTTTAATAGCTTATACTAGCATTAGAAAGGGGCAACTAATCAAACATCAAAACATGATGATCTATAGTTATGCCACCTGTTTTGCAGCGGTTACCCTCAGGCTTTGGCTTCCGGCTTTGACTGTAATCTTTGGCGATTTCAAAACTGCCTACCTCATTATAGCCTGGTGGTGCTGGATACCCAACTTAGCTGTTGCTTATTTATTCACAAAAAGAACACAGCAAGACCTCATTAAATAAAACAAACTACTGCCCATAGTGCTGTAGCAGCTATCATCACCCAAAGCACCAAGCCTTGCAGTAAAGGCATGATGCCAACACTCTTCAGTACTTTAACTGACAGGCCACTCCCTATCAAAAACAATGTCAAGGTTAGCGCTAGCTTAGCCCAAGCAACAAAATATGGCACAATGGGCCTAATGTTTGGCATGTAAGTATTAGCCAGCATCGCTAAAATAAATAGGGCAATGAAATAAGGAGGGGCAATCTTGGTTTTAGTACTTTTAAAAATCAACGAAGCAGCAAATGCTACTGGAATAATCCAAAGTGCCCGTGCAAGCTTTACGGTAGTTGCCAACTCAAGGGCCTGTTGTCCATATTTAGCTGTAGCGCCAACAACTGAACTTGTATCGTGAATAGCAATTGCACACCACATACCAAATTGTGATTGCGATAAATGAAGTTGATGACCAATTGTGGGGAATAGGAATAGCGCTACAGAGTTCAATATAAACACGGTGCCTAGCGCTACGGATATTTGTTTTTCGGTTGCATTGGTTACGGGCGACAAAGCTGCAATCGCGCTTCCACCACATATCGCTGTGCCAGCCGAAATTAGAAAAGAGGTTTTTCGATCAGTGCGAAATAACTTTCCTAGGAAGTAGCCCACAAGTAGCACGCTAAAGATAGATACGAGTGTAAAAAGAAATCCTGCTCTTCCAGCTTTCACCGCGCTAAATACATTCATTCCAAAGCCTAATCCTACTACCGAAATCTTAAGCAGTAAATTTGTTGCTCGGTGATTAATATGCCGATAAGGGTGTTCAATTAGCTGTGCAATAAGCAAGCCCACTAACAGTGCCAACGGAGGTGTAATGAAAGGAAAAAGGCAAAGCCCAGCCACGAGGATAAAAATTACTCGGCGAGCCTTAAGGTTTAATTTAAAAATGCGATTTGTGTTTATTTCAGTAGGCTCGTAGGTGTTCATTGATTGGTTATGTTACAGGACAAAGTTCCATAACTAATATTCGCTAATCAAATCACCATTTCTTATCTTTGATAACCTTAGGTTATAATAGAATAGAGCAAATTAGCAACATGAAAGACTTCCGTTTACACGTATTTTACACCGTAGCTAAAAGGCTAAATTTTACTAAAGCTTCCGTAGAATTGTTTATCAGTCAGCCTGCGGTAACCAAACACATCAGAGAATTAGAAAATGAATTTAAGTTGTCGCTATTCGAACGTAGTGGCAATAAGCGGATTAGTCTTACCCCTGCTGGCGAAATACTACTGCAACATGCCGAACAGATCTTTGGTATTTATCGAGAGCTAAACTACGATATGGGCTTACTGGCTAATGAGCAAAAAGGAACGTTGCGCATTGGGGCAAGCAGTACCGTAGCGCAATATGTAATTCCGCCGATACTTGCGCAATTTCATCAAAAATTTAAGGACATCAAGGTACAGTTGATAACAGGCAACACAGAAGAGATAGAGCAGGGCTTGCTAAATCGAGAAATTGAGTTTGGCATTATCGAAGGCGCATCACGCAATCCGCAAATTAGCTATGAGCAATATCTTAGTGATGAACTTGTGTTGGTTTGTGCAGTTGGCAATATAGATTTTAAAAAAGATACCATCAAAGTTAGCGAGCTTAAAAACTATCCCCTATTATTGCGAGAGCCTGGCTCAGGCTCACTCGAAGTACTTTCCAGAGCACTTAAAAGTCGCCAAATCAAACTTTCAGATCTCCAGATAGAAATGCAGTTAGGAGGTACAGAAAGCATCAAATCTTACCTGTTACATAGCAAATGCTTGGCGTTTTTATCTATCCATGCTATTGTCAAAGAATTGAAGAATAACGAGTGCAGGATTATCGGCATAAGTGATCTTAGTATCGAAAGGCCTTTCCATTTTATCCAGCTCCAAGGACAGCCAAATCCATTGTCTGAATTGTTTATGCGTTTTGCAAAAAACCAGTAAAATCTACTAGATGATTTTGCAAAAAGTAGTAGGTGGAGCTATAACAGTAGTATCAGAAGGGTTTTAATCGAAAGTAACGATCACATTCCCTCGCTTTTGCCCACTTAAAACATAAGTATAGGCTGTTGCAATTTCATCCAGCCTATATCGTCGATCTATTAAAGGCTTAAATTCTCCATTTCTAACGCGTTCATCAATAAACTGTAGGCTTCGATTTATGGAAAAGGGTAACGGAAATTTAACTTTTTTACCGGGCATAAAAGGAGCCAACAGGGCAAGCAAAGGGTTTTGCCAGTAGGCTCCTAGTTCAGATGAGATATAAATCCCCTTTGGTTTAAGTATCGGTTTACATAATGTAAAGCTACTTTTTCCAACCGCATCAAAAACATAATCGAACTGTTCATCAAGCTTTGTAAAGTCTTCATTTTGATAATCAATTACGCGATCGGCGCCTTGCAATTTCAATAATTCCATGTATGCTGTTTCGCAAGTAACCGTAAGCTCTATCTTAAAATGCTTTAAAAATTGCACGGCTGCATTGCCAACCGCGCCAGTACCGCCATTTACTAGAACCTTAGCGCCCGAGATCAACTTCATTTTAGCTAAAAAATAAAACGCATAATGTGCTCCTTCTAAACTCGCTGCGGCCTGCTCGTAGGTCACATTTTCCGGTTTTTTCAGTACTGCTTTTTTAACACTTACAGCAACATATTCTGCCTGTGAGCTTAATCCTTGATCGAAAAAGCCATACACATTGTCGCCAATATCAAATTGGTTTGCCTCTATACCCTTGGCAACTACAATACCCGAAAAATCTGTGCCTATAACAGGTTTAGTCGGCTTAAACAAGCCAGTAAACAATCTCATAGCCCAAGGATTACCTGTTAGCACTGCGCAATCTGTTCGGTTTACTGTCGTCGCTTTTACCTTCACCAAAATCTCATGATCTCCCGGTAAGGGAATTGGCACTTTTGTAATTTCTAACTGCTCCGGACGGCAGTATTCGTGTCGTATAGCCGCTTTCATCATAATTTAAAAATAAACCCTGTACATTAAATTGGGAAACACAGATGGTTGTCGCATATAACCAACCGATCCTGGGGCTTTCGGATCGTAAAATTCTGTAACTCTACCTCTGCTATTTGTGACGTTATCAATGCTAAGAAACAGTTCATGGGTGGCCTTTGGGTTGTTGATTTTATAACCAAAGGACATCGTTACTTGGTAAATATCTTCAATATCTTTGTTATATGCTTTGGTATAATCAAAAAAGGAATTGTTTGCCGGATCTACCGCTAAGTTTCCATCAGCTCCTCTAAGCAATGGAATTATTTTTTTACCCCCTCCAAAAAATATTCTACTGTTAAAGCTAATAGTCTTATTTTGCTTTTTACCAAGTTTTGTAAAATCCTTACCAAAAAGTGCATTCACCAAGTAATTCCCATTAAAACGTGTGTTCCGAGATATACCATCCAGCGCTTTATAAGTTGAGTTGTAAACGGAAGTATTAACTAAGTAGTAATAGTTTTTGTCAAAGAATCGTTCCAAAGTTAATTCTACTCCATAATTCTCACCTGTCCCTTTATTTACTAAATCAAGGTATTGAAATGCAAGTCCTTCATTAATTGTTGCGAACAAGTTAGTAGTTGAATTTGCAACGGGTAAGTTATAAAGCTTTTGATAGTACGTTTCTAGTTTTATCAGCATATTTTTACGGAAACGATTTTCATAACCTAGTACAAAATGATGTGCTTTCAGTAAATCCAAATCCTTATTTGGTTCAATCACGGTTCCGTTGGGCAATTGTATTTTAGTCGAATAGTGATGAATGCTTTCCATGGTGCTGTGCTTGCCATATCCGCCATTTATTGAACTCCTGTTATTTAGTTCCCAGTTCACCGCAAATCTCGGTTCAATTGTATATTTTTTGTTCAATAACACATTCGTATTTTGCAGGCCAACTATGGTCGTGAGATTTTCATTCAATCTATATTTCAAGCTTACAAAATTTCTAATGGTGCTTAAATTTTCATTAAAGTTAACCAATGTAAACCTTACAGCCGTGCTGTCACGTAACATGCTTTGATTAAATTTATAATTGTGCAAGGCATATTTAGTACCTAATTGCAGTTTTAGCTTTTGACTAAGCTTGTTATGGTACGTAACCTCTGCCCTATAGGTAGCTTTTGTTAAACGACCATTAAAATTTAATACCTCATTTACTATCGAATCTCGCACAGGCTGACCACTATTATTGTAAATCTTGAAAAGGAAATTTTCAAAAACATCATCCTTAATTCCTTCGCTTGAAAATGCCAAGGCCGTAGTTAAGTGGCCTTGCTTATTTAGGATTAAGGTGTGATTCATTCCCAAGTTTACTAAGTGAGAGCCTTTTTTATAATCTTCGCCTACCTTATTTGGTATAAACCTGTTGCTTGGCGTTTGCCAAAGTGCAGGTGTAACATCTTTAAAAAGAAAGTTACTCAATCCACCTAACCCAAAAAACGAGAACAAGCCTGCTTTGTTAGTCGGCAACACCACTTTAAAAGCAGCATCTTGAAAATTTAACGTACCATTTATATCGTCGAACAAGCCAAGCTTGCTTAATAACGAAACGGTCGAATAGCGATAATTAAGTAAATAAGAACCTTTATAACCTTTTTTAAATGGCCCTTCAACAGTCAGTTCTGTCCCTAAAAGACCAAAGCCGAAGGTAGATTCGAACTTCTCATTATTGCCCTGCCTAAGCTTTACATCATATACGCCAGAAAGTACGTCGCCAAATTCCGCAGAAAAAGCACCGGTATAAAAATCTGAAGTCGCTAATAAATTATTGTTTAAAGTACTAATTGAACCGCCTACTGCACTCTGGTCAGCAAAATGATTGGGATTTGCAATTTGTATGCCCTCCAAGCGCCATTGAAGATATTTAGGTGAGTTGCCTCTTACAATAATATCATTGCTACCATCTTGTGAGTTGGTTACACCTGCGAAATTTGATAGTATTCTCGATGGGTCATTAAAACCACCTGCATAGCGATTAGTTTGCTCTGGAGAAATAGAACGACCACTTACGATCGCCATATCGTTCAGCGTCGCTGCTTTGTTTCTTTCAAACTTAAGCTCCACAACTTGCAGTTGTGCAACTGCTTCTTGTAGGCTAATATTGAGAACTACTTCTTTGCCCGAATTAACAACGATATCTGGAAGCGTTATTTTCTCGTAGCCCACATTAGTCACTTGTAAGGCAACTCTACCGATTTGCATATGATCAAATCTAAAATTACCTTCCTTATCGGTTAATGTTGTTTTGAGGGGATTACTGCCAACTATGGCAACTGTTGCACCTGCTATTGGCTGTTTACTGTCTTGGTCGGTTACTACTCCTCTTATCGTTTGGCTAAGATTTTGGGAAAAAGAGTTCAAGTAAAAAATTAAAAATAAAGCGATTAGTGCTGCTTTTTTCATGAGGTTTGCTTTGTAAAGATTGAGGTACAAAGCAACTCTTTGTTTTAAAGAAAATTCTTGACTTCGGTTAGGAAATTAAGAAAGATCTCTGGATGTTGCTTATATTTAGGAGTGCAAAATCAATTTCCTTTAACAATCCAAAAGACGTCCCAGATTTTTCGAAATAGGCTAATGCTACCCTATGTCCTAGCTGTTTGTCTAGTTGGGATGACTGTCGCCAATATCGTTTTAGACTATCTATATACACAATTTCAACGCAGTTCATTTTATATTTTGGAGTCACTGCTATTTAGTGCTTCATTTTGGATGTTGTTTCTACCTTTAGTAATTATTCTTTCAAAATATCTCAAAAGAAGGCAGCGTTTAGGATTTGTTTGCGCCCTTACTTTTTCAATCATCACTGTTCATTTCCTTGCTTATCCAGCAGTAGTCTGGGTGTTGTCTAAAGCCTTTTTTACGCATACTTTCTCTTATTGGCAAACACTAGGTTTCAGCCTATCGGCATATTTTATAAAAGCTGTATTCATATATGGCGCTTCAGTGTTCATCTTTTTTCTCTATAAACTTAAGTCTTCCGTCATTGAGACGAAGGCAAAAGAGGAGCGCTTTATGACGTCAATAGTCGTTTTGGATGCCAATGTTAAAAAAATAGTATTAGCGGTAGAAGATGTTTTTTACTTTTCAGCAAATCCGCCTTATATAAATATTTATCACCTATCTCAAAAGTACCTGCATTCTACTACGCTGAAATCTTTGGAAAGCCAATTATGTGGCAAACAGTTTGTACGCATCCATAAAGCACATATCGTGAATATCACCAAAATTATCGCTATTCAATCTCGTAAGAATGGCGACTATGATATTACACTTCTAGACTACACCGTCTTGCGGGTAAGCCGCAGCTACGCGAAGAATTTCAAATTAAGATTTTCAGAGCAACATCAGCTCACAGCAAAATAAACTCGGCTTATCATATTCTAGTTGAGAACTAACGCTTCATTTCACAAACTTTGTAAGAAATGTTTGAAAGATGAAAAGATTGATCTTATTTAAAGCGCTATTAATTTTCTGTTTATTTTTTGCGAGTTGTAACGGACAAACGATTGATAAATCTCCCAAGCGAAATGATAAAGTAGTTGGTGGTGGTTGCGACGGTTGTGAACTCATGTATATTGGTATGCCAAAAAACATCTCTCCCGTTAGTACAAGTCCCGGTTGGCAGGAAAAAGGGCAAAAGCTGATTGTTACTGGAACTGTATTTAAACTAGATGGTAAAACGCCAGCATCAGACATCGTTATTTATTATTGGCAAACCGATCATGAGGGCTATTACTCCCCTAGAATGGGAACAGATGAAAGAGCCAAGCGTCACGGGCATATCCGTGGTTGGGTAAAGACAGATAAGGATGGAGGGTATACAATCAAAACCATTCGACCTGCTCCATATCCTAATGAAGCCATGCCTGCACATATTCATTTAGCAATTAAAGAAAATGATGTTGCAAATGAATATTACACAGACGAAATTAATTTTGACGACGATAAATTTCTTATTCCTCATTTCAAAAAATATCCACAAGAAAATCGTGGTGGAAGCGGTGTGGTAAGGGTCTTGCTTAAAGATAGTCTGCAAATTGCCGAACATAACATTGTTCTTGGGCTCAACATACCAAACTATCCAAAAAAAATCACTACACTAACGATGTCTGGCTTAAGTATTGGCGAAGATCAACCGTCGTTTTTACCTTTTCACGCATTCGGGCCAGATAAAGGAACGCAAACCTGCCCCGTCTGCAAATATGGGCGCCATCATGGCATTATTTATTTTGTCGGCAATAAACCTAACTGGGATGAAATAAAAAATTGGTTACAATTTTTAGAACAAGAAAGTGAAATTCGCAAAGCATATTTGAAAGTTTACTTTGTTTACGGAAATGACGTCAACTACAGCAAAGCACAACGTCAATTACAGCTAGAAGCACTAGGAAAAGAGCTGAATATTAAGAATACCGCACTGACTTTTGTTCCTTCCTTTGCTGATCAAAAAACAGAAGCTAGCTTAAACAAAATAAATCCAAAAGTAGAAAACACATTTATCATTTATAAGCACAGAAGCATTATTGATAAATACATTGATTTAAAACCAACTGCAGCAAATTTTAAAATACTTTCAACTACCTTGAACAATACTCAAGGAGCTAATTTTGACTTGGCAGAACCAACGCACCAATAATAGTTAAAAATATTCAATTTTAATTAGTTCGCCGTAACTGCTTACTTGGCTATAGCTAAATACGGTTTCGTACTCTTTTTTTGTCTCAATAATCACATGATGATCATCTTTCCAGTAAGCTTTAATTGGCAATCGCTCTCCTTTAGCCCCATAAATACCTCCAGTTCCCCCTCCTAAAGAAATATTAACATAAGTTAGTGCATGTTTTCCTTTGCCGCTACATTCTACACTCAATTTATGAACACCATTAGTTGCTACATCTTCACTTATTAACCATTGCTTAACAAACTCTTGATATTCAGCCTCATTTAGCTCTCTACTTTTCTTTCCTTCTTGTATCGAATACGCCTTTATAGTTATTGTTTCAAAAGAGCTCTTCAGCAAGTTTAGTTTAGCTTTCCATTCTTTCAGTAAGGCTTGTAAAAGCACAATATGCTCTCGCTCTTTGGGATGTGTTCCATAAGCTTTAAGATAATGTTCTATTGGATAAATATCGTTGTTATCAATACTGCCTCTAGAAATAGTCGGCATTACCGCAGCTTTAAACCCTTCAAAAATATCAATATCATAACCAGTCTTTTCTTTGATATAATTATTGAAACCCTGATCATAGCGATGCTTTAATAAAGCTGTATGCCTATCTAAACGTTTCTTAATTTGTTGTGACCGGTACTTTTGTATGTCTAATTCGGTCTTCCTTAACTCATCTTTATACAATTCTCTCGAAGGACTATAGTCGTCAAAAACCATATCTGCTGAATGATATTCAAGAAGATAGTTCAGTGTTGCCAAAAGGAGGCTTTTATTTTTTTCTCGTTCTTCTTTAGGATAAGCCGATGTAGATGATGTTTTTTGCATGTTGCGCTTAGAAATAGTACTTTAGAGGTCCAATATCAAAAGTATCTACCAATATAGATGATATTTGGCCAAATTGCTAATTTAGCCCTCTGGCTTAACCTAATTACAAAACTTTAAAAATGACGAGACCTACTTTTATACTTCTTCTCCTGCTTTTGGCAATCGGCAACATCAATTGTACTGCGCAACTGGCGTCATCAAAACAAAATACAGCTAACAAACAAGGTATTATTACCGGTGCAGACCAAACCGAAAAATATTTGTCTTATCTAAAGGGAAAACGAGTTGCCTTAGTTGCAAATCAGAGTTCTTTAATTGGCAAAAAAAGCAGTGTAGATAGCTTACTAAGCCTTGGAGTTAAAATTGTCAAAGTATTCGGGCCTGAGCATGGCTTTAGAGGCAACGCCAGCAATGGCGCGGTCGTAGGCGATGAAAGAGATGCTAAAACTGGCCTCCCAATTATCTCTTTATATGGCAAAAATGAGAAGCCCACAAAAGAACAACTAGCAGATGTCGACTTGATGGTATTTGATATCCAAGATGTGGGCTGCCGCTATTATACCAATATTAATACGCTTGAGTATGTGATGGAAGCCTGTGCCGAAAACAACAAAGAATTGTTAATTCTCGATAGACCAAATCCGAATGCTTATGTGGTAGATGGGCCGATTATGACCGATGATAAATTTAAATCGGCCATCGGTATCCATTATACCCCAATGACCCACGGTATGACAATCGGCGAATTTGCTCAATACCTCAATGGCGAGGGATATTTGAAAGAACAGTGCAAAATTAAGGTTATCAAAGTTGCGAACTATGATCACAACATGTCGTATGTACTACCTATAAATCCCTCACCAAATTTAAATACGCAACAGGCTGTGATGCTTTTCCCAAGCTTATGTATGTTCGAAGGAACGGCAATTAATGAAGGCCGCGGAACTTATATGCCGTTTACTATTTTGGGAGCGCCTGCTTTAAAGGGCAAGTATTCATTTTCATACAAACCAGTAAGTATTCCCGGCATGAGTGAGCGTCCAAACCAAAAAGATTCTGTTTGTTATGGCCTCGACCTGCGCAACTACGATATCAACGATTTACGCAAGAGCCGTCAAATTAACTTATCGTGGGTATTTGAATTATACAATGCCTATCCAGACAAAGCCAATTTCTTTGGTAAAGAAAGAGCCAATGGCGTATCTCCTTTCGACTTACGTATCGGCACAGATCAACTTAGAAAACAGATCATAGCTGGCGTATCTGAAGCCGATATTAGAAAAAGCTGGGAGCCTGGATTGTCGAAATTTAAGGCGATAAGAGCTAAGTATTTGATCTATCCAGATTAATACTCAACCAGTACCTATGGAAGAACTAATTGTTTGAAGATCCGGCAAGTCCTGCCGCCCTGGTATTCTTGCCGGTACGTTTTTGCAGATCATCACCTAAATCTTCTCGAGCATCTTCTGCCAACTTATTTAGGGCGGCCACAATTTCAGGGTGCTGTTTACTTACATCATATCGTTCGCCAGGATCGCGCTCCAAATTATATAACGCTAAGGGGAATTCTCTATTTTCTGGCGCCAAGCCGGGCATGCCGCCGATACCCGGCAAATCTCGCTCATAAGTTCGTCCTGGATGCGGCAAAACTAATTTCCAGTTTCCTTTTCGTACAGCTTCTAAATTATTTTTACGATAATAATATAAGAATTCGTCGCGCGGCACCTTATTATCATCGCCCTTCAATAATGCTGACCATTCTATGCCATCAATTCTTTTTTTCGGAAGCTTGGCGCCACATAGCTCTGCTATCGTTGGCAAGATATCCATCGTTGTTAGTAATTTATTGCTCACTCTTCCGGCAGGAACAACGCCCGGCCACCTCACGATTAACGGAACACGCTGACCGCCTTCAAAAGAAGTTCCTTTTCCTTCACGAAACCCTCCAGCAGACCCAGCATGATCGCCATAATTTAACCATGGACCATTATCGCTGGTCAAAAGAATGATCGTATTTTTATCTAAGCCTTGTTTTTTAAGCTCAGCCCATATTTGCCCAACTGACCAGTCCAGCTCCATTAAAACATCACCATATAAGCCACGTTTGCTTTTACCTTTAAACCGAGAGGAAACAGCAAGTGGCACATGTGGTAAAGGATGAGGAACATACATAAAGAAAGGGTCCTTTTTGTGTTTACGGATAAAACCTACCGCCTTTTCTGTAATAGCTGTCGTTAACTCGGAAGCATCTTCCAAGTTGTCTATTGTTTTGATTACTTTATTCCCTTCATACAAAGGCAAAGGTGGATACTTGGCATTCGCCTGATTTGGATGATGCGGCCACATGTCATGCGAATAGGGAACCCCATAATATTCATCAAAACCTTGTTGCAACGGCAAAAAGACACTTTGGCTACCCAAATGCCATTTCCCAAATATAGCAGTCGCATAACCTTTATCTTTTAATAGCTCAGCAAGCGTTTCCTCATCTGGATTTAAACCTATCATAGACTGAGGCCCAAAGGCTCCACTAATACCTAACCTATTAGGATAACAACCAGTAAGCAGCGAAGCTCGAGAGGCAGTACAGACGGCTTGTCCAGTCATAAAATTGGTAAAGCGACTTCCTTCTGTAGCTAAACGATCAATATTTGGTGTGGTATAGCCCAGCGCCCCTGTTACAGATAAATCACCGTAACCCATATCATCCATAAAAAAAAGAATAACATTTGGTGGGGAAGCCACTGGTTCGGTTTTAGGAACAGTTAGCGAAGACAAACACATCATTACCAGTATGCAAGCGGCGTATTTGTAAAAAGACGGTTGAAAGGCTGTAGTCATATTACTTTATTAATTTAGTTCGATAGATCAATCTTATCACGAATATATGATAATAATTATTTTACTTTATAGTGGTGACCAAGAACAAATTCATAAGCATCTCCATTGCCGGTTTTGGTGGAGAACCAATGTGAAAAAATGTATAATTTTAATGCTATTTTTGCCCCCTTATTATCAGGCATGTCAGCAGAATTACAAAAAATCCAAGAAGCCCTAGCTCCTATAAAAGACAAGATCGTCAAGCATAAAGTGTACACAGTCATTAACTCTATGGAAGATCTAAAAATTTTCATGCGTTTCCATGTATATGCAGTATGGGATTTCATGTCGTTGTTAAAGGCACTTCAAATCAATTTGACCTGTACCACTTTACCATGGTTTCCTGTTGGCTCCGGCTCTACCAGGGCTCTGATTAATGAGATTGTTGCTGGCGAGGAATCAGATATAGACACCCATGGCAATAAAAAAAGTCATTTCGAAATGTACCTTGATGGGATGGAGCAATGCGGTGCGGAAACTGGTGAAATCAAAACTTTTATTGCAGCGTTACAGTCGGGACAAACTCTTGACCAGGCTTATCAAACTGCCGGAACACCTGAAGAAGCCAGAGAATTTGTAAACTTCACATTTTCAATCATCAATGGAGGTAAATCTCATCATCAAGCTGCTGCCTTTACATTTGGAAGGGAAGACCTGATCCCAAATATGTTTCATACCATCGTAACTGATCTGAATGAAAAATTTCCTGACCAGATCTCGTTGTTTAAATACTATCTTGATCGTCATATTGAAGTGGATGGCGATCATCATAGCCAATTGGCATTAGACATGACTGAAGAGCTTTGCATCCAAAATAAGGAATATTGGCTGGAAGCAGAAAACTGTAGTAAAGAATCGCTAAACCAGCGCATCAAATTATGGAATGGTGTATTCAGGGAAATAACGATGTAATTAAAGGACTCTACATTTACTTTTTAGTGATCCCCACGGGAGTAGAACAATCCCGTTAATATATCTGGGTTTCATCATGTAGAGGCGTAATGATCAGCCACACATGGATATTTTAAATATTACTTTGCTGTCTTAAAATCCAAAAGCGCATATACCAAGCAAAACCCGGCAATACTGGATACAACAAGAACCCCCGCAATGACAATCAAGATGGTACCAAACAAGGAACCAATAGCTGGAACCAATGATATTGATATCAGAATACCTCCGGCTAATATAACCCTTAGAACCCTATCAAGTTTTGATAAATTCGTTTCCATAACTTTAAAATTTAGGTTTATTCTTTCAGCTAAAGTTCGACAATGGTAATTTAAAAGTAATGCTCAAGATCATTTCCAAGAATGATATGGCTCATCGATATCTCGTTAAATGACCGAAACAAAGTTGGCCCCAAAGCGCTCTAAGAAAGAGGCTTCCAACATCTCCCTGTGATTTGGATGTGCAATAGAAATCAGTTCTTTCGCCCTTTGCTTTAAATTTTTGCCAAAGAGATTAACAATTCCATATTCGGTGACTACCCAGTGTACGTGACCCCTAGTGGTAACTACCCCTGCACCCTCTTTTAAAAACGGAACAATCCTGCTGATACCTTTATTGGTCTGGGATGGAATGGCGATGACCGGTTTGCCACCCTCAGATAGCGATGCACCGTGGATGAAGTCCATTTGTCCGCCGATACCAGAGAATTGATAGGTACCTATCGAATCGGAGCATACCTGCCCGGTCAGATCTATTTCAATTGCACTATTAATAGCAGTAACCTTCGGATTTTGCCTAATAATGCTTGTGTCGTTAACGTAGTCAATAGCCATTGTCCGAATGGAGGGATTATCGTTAACAAAATCATAAAGTTTACGTGTTCCGGTAATAAAGGATGTTACAGATCGGCCAACATTCAGTTTCTTTTTGCTGTTATTGATTACACCACTTTCAATCAGCGGGATAATTCCGTCAGAAAACATTTCGGTATGCACGCCGAGGTCTTTATGGTTGATCAAATTCTTCAGAACCTGGTCTGGAATGGCTCCGATCCCCATTTGTAGCGTCGCCCCATCCTCCACCAAAGAGGCTACATTCGATCCGATTTTACCGACAATATCATTAGTTTGGTTACCATAATCAACTTCAGGAAGGGCAACATTATACCAGACCATCGAATTCAGTTTACTAATGTGTACAAAACCATCTCCATGGGTTCTTGGCATCAAAGGATTTACCTGAGCAATTACATGTTTGGCTTTTTCCACAGCAGCCCTTGCGATATCCACTGAAGTACCCAAAGAACAATAACCATGCACATCAGGCGGCGACACTTGAATCAATGCCACGTCTATTGGCAGGATATCCTTGCGAAAAAGCTGTGGTATCTGACTAAGAAATATGGGAACATAATCTCCGTTTCTGCTATTAGCCACATTTCTTGTCGCCGCAGATACAAAGAGTGAGTTAAAAAAGAAGGAACCCGCAAATTCAGGGCTATTGAAATCGACATCGCCCAGCGTGGTAATACTTACCAACTCGACATCTCTGAGTTGATGATGTCTTTTAAGCATTGCGCTGATTAAACAGACTGGGGTCGCCGCTCCTCCATGGATAAATACACGATCACCCGATTTTACCGCTGCTAGCGCGAGATCTTCTGAAATATAGATCGGATAGTTCATATTTTCACTCCTTCCACCAGTTCGAAAAGCTCCTTTTTGATTGCTCTATCTGAAGCTAAAAGCTGCTTGATTTCCTTGCTGATCGCTGCATTCTGTTCTATGAGCTCCAGTCCGATATGTTGCTGGTTATCCGATAAAATAGATTCGAGCAGATGCTGATGTTTACTGGTTAGCTTTTCCAGGTTTTCTATTTTCTGCTGGAGCAGCTCAAGGCTTTTACCGACCAGTTCAATTTGCTCGCTGCCATGCTTTATTGCCGTCAACTTTTCAGCATTGAGCAGTTTTGTTAAAAAACGATGCTCGTCTTTTAAGAAGTCTATTTCTGACCTCCATTCCTTATTTTCAAGGTACAGTTCCTGAAGTTCCGAGGAAAGCTGTAAATCTGGGTTAGTATTCATGATAAATTTTAAATATGAGTTAAACTGAGTTAGGAAGCGGCTTCCATTTTTAGTAGAAAGGTGATGATCAGCTGATCTTTAGCCTGTATGATTTTCCCCAATTTTTTCGGTGGCTCTAGCTTAAAATCACTGAACAGGATTGGATGGGCTCCTGTAAGTACCAACATTTTTTTGTCTTTAGCCAGCGCGTAATCGATTTCAAACCGCTTACCCACCCCAGCGATTGTTAGCTCAACAACCCCTTTTATAAAGCTTTTTTTCGAAGATGCCAAGGGATTTTCTTTAAGCGACAAAAATCGCACTTGGATACATGGATACTGATCTTCCTTTAAAGTTTTCCTGAGCTGTTTAGTCATCAAAATATTTTTGCAATCAAAGTTCTTCACATCTATGTTAAGCTGCCCAGAAAGCAACATTTTATTGGAGCTATCCTGTGAAATGTCTATTGTATCGGTCTTAGTGTACTGAACTATTTCGCAAGTGAACCTGTTTACATTGGTGCTTCCATTTACCTTAAGACTACTGTGTTCGCTGATCACCCATTTTGATAACCTGACGCTCGCTGGGCGCTTCATGCTACAAAAAACAGTTAAGATGAGGGCGACCAATAAACAAGAGAAAGTTTTCATAGCTATTAATTAAAAACAAGCAGGGCTAAGAACCCTGCTTGTTGCTTTTTGTTTTTTGTTTTTAAAATCCAACTACTGCCTGGATTACATATCCATTGAATTTTCCAGCACTGCGGTAATCTGCTGTTGGAAAGTCTTTGTATTTCTGTGTAACATACTCACCTTTTAACAGTATGTTTTTTGTCATAAACCATCCCGCTGCAAAAGCTACACGGTCAACTTTAACATCTCCAGTATAATTAATTGCCGGCGCAGTTCCAGCGGCAGCCACATTGGCTAATGTTGCGGTAACCACGTTATATTTAGCGCCAATAAAAAAGTCTTCTGAAGCCCCAAATCGGAACACACCATCGACAGCAATTTGCTCCGCACCTCGTTCGTTTATTTCAGTTTTTGAACGTCCTTCAGCGTTTTCATAGGTTGCAAAAACTTCTAGACCTTGCAGTTTCACAAATGCATTCAATTGTAGGGCATTAACTTTTTTACTGAATCCCGGATTAAATCGTCCCGAAAACGCATTGGCTGCCGTTGTACCTCCAATTTTTTCCATCACCATGAAATAGTTAGAGCCTGTACGATCGCCACCGAACAAGGTTTGTCCGCCTGAGCTGTTATTGGTATAATATGATGCTGCCAAACGAACCCTTAAGTCAGAGTTAACTTGTTTATCGAATCCCCCTTTAAAATAAAAGGCTGGAGACTTATGGATATTTGCATCTTGTGGCGTAGCTGCCAATTCATCAATATTTCCTTTGATCATGCCATTAGAAACCGCAGCCATCCCAAACAATGCGTTTTTCCTTACATAAATTTCTCCTCCAATTTCTGTAGTGAAACCATCCATAATATAATTCTCGATAAAGGGATTGGCAATGGTTTGACCGCCATCAGACCTGCGAAAATGTTGATCGCCATAGTTAATTTCCATGTGGCCGACTTTAATGGTTGTCACAGACATAATATCTTTCCACAATTCTCCTTTGAACGGGAGTTTATCGAACTGGATATACCCACCTTTTACCCAGGTTTCGTTATGGTGACGTGAAGAAAGGTAGCTGGTAAGATTTAAACGTATACCATCTGCCAATTGCACATCCATAAACAGGTTGGCGTTTGCAGTATTAAATCCCGGGGTAATTTTGTATAGGCCTCCGGAGGTGTTTTCGTGCTTCAAACCCTGAAATGATTGCGTAAAGCCAGCACCAAACTGTACTTTCAGCTTTTCAAAAATAGCGTTGCTATCCTTCGGCGCTTCAAATACATTGATGCCCGATTTGTCATAAGGTCTAAGGTTAGACACTTGCGCCATTAAATTGTTGCCGAACATGCTGAGCGCAAAAAATGCTATGACGGTTAGTTTCTGGGTATTAAATTTATTTTTCATGACTTTAATTTTTATGAGAGTTAATATTATTTAGTATTTGCAGGCTTATTGTAGTTAAGGTCGAATTTGATAGTAAGGTCGTTTCCGACTTTCATAGCGCCCAGCATAAAACTTGGGGGTTGGATTTTATAGTCTGTCAGCTTTAATTTTTCCGAACCTGTACAGGTAATCGATTGATCTGCATTGATGGTTGCAATAACGTTCATGGCAATAAGCTGAGTGGCACCAGCAATCGTGAGATTCCCCGTGGTCTGAAGTTGGAACTTATTCGGCGCCAACGGATTTACGACAGCAGTCTTCAACTGATAAACGATCTTTGGAAATTCATTGGCAAGCATGCTTTTATAAGTCCTGTCGTCCATGGATGATTTCCCACTTTTCAGGCTCTTTGCCTGAACAGCGAAACTGAAGCCAGATAATCCGACCAACTCGTCTTTTGAATTAAACTTAAATACACCTTGGCTCTCAATTCCAGTACTGGTCATAGTCCAGTCGTGCACATTCGAAGTACCGTATACTTTAACAAAAACGTCGGTCGCAGGAGTTAATTTATAAACTGATTGTGCCATTAATCCCAAAGGGAATAAAATGACGAATAAGACTGCTATTTTTATGCTAGTCCAAATCCGTAGTTTGTGTTGTAATTTTTTCATGATGATATGTCTTTTTGAATTGATGCTCAAAATTACTTTGGACTGGGTGGGTGCAAGCTGATTGGAAACAGGTTAAAAACTGATTGTCATCAGTATTGCCCAATAATGACAACGGAAGCCTAAATAGTCTGGTTTATAAGAAGAAAATCGATTTCGAGTTCGACCTGATCATCAATGAGACCAACAAGATGTACAGGGATCTTTATACCATATTCGTTTAGGCTTATAGTCTGTTTACCTGTAATCCTTAATGTCTGATCGGTATTGAGCTCATAGCTCACCTGTAATGGAATGGTAGACTTTCCGTTCAATATATCCAGTTCCCCAATGACATGGATTTTCTTCATTATAGGTAGCACCATGCTCGCTTTCTGCGTAAAAATCAATTGATTACAACTGCTTCTTCGAAAAATATCTTTAACCGAGGATTCTAGCTGGTGGTTATCTGACTTTAGCATATTAATTGGCAGCGTAAATCCAAAACCATTAATAGTCAGCAATTGATGGTCACTTACCTCAAATTCTCCCGAGCAGCTAACAGAATTAGCCTCCATTTTCCACTTGTTGGCGTTTCCCGAACCGGAAATAGTAATCTTTGACGCTTCAACATCAAATACAAGTCTTTCTTTTTTTTCTTCAATGGATGATATCGCAAACAGAATTACTGCAATCGCAATAATTGAGAGGATACTAGCTCTGCTAATAGCAAATTTTTTTAGATTTTTCATTTGAATAGGATTATTTTAGTAACATTAATTTTAATAACACCAAACATAACCCACTAAAAGACAGATAATTATGATTTGTAGCCTTTAAAAAAATGATCTGTATTACTTTTTAGCTATTCCTGAAAGGAATAGCTGATCCAAACTACCTACACTCTGCAACATGGCCTTTTGTGCCAAGGTTATGTTCGGGCGAAAAAAAGGGTATATCAAGTTGGGAACCCCGTAAGATAAATAGTGCGCCAAGAAAAAGCATGAACCAAGGAATCAGTTTATTTGGATTAAAACGGATGTACTTCTTGAGGTAGATACCCCCCAAAGATACAAGCAACAATAAGGGTGTTGTACCCAGGCCAAAAAGGAACATAAAGCTCCCAGCCTGTATAACCGACTGAGAATTGAGTGCTGTCGCCAAGGCCAAATAAACCATTCCACAAGGAATAAGCCCGTTAAGCATACCAGCAAAAAAGCCCCAAAAGGGCATGCCGTATATCCGTCCCATTAATCTACTAATCGGGAAAATCAATATATCTTGAAAACGATCAAGGCATCCGAAATACCGTCTTGAAAAATGGATCAAGGTAAAAACAATTAAGATTACGCCCACTACAAGGCTTAATGTTTCCTGATTGGTGAACAAGGATATGCTGCTGCCAACTATTCCTACTAGCAAGCCAAGAATGGTGTATACTGTAACCCTGCCAAACTGGTACAACAATAGCTGGAAGGCATACCCTAATTGCTTCTTTTGCTGAACTGGAAAGCTTAGCATCAATGGTCCGCACATCACCGCGCAGTGTAAGCTGCCTAAAAGCCCCAGTAAAAAAGCTAAGGGAAGATTATTCACAATGTGATATTTTTCTTAAACAAATATTCCTTACTATTGCTATTCCACTTCAATTCTAAAAACCATAGGCCCTTAGCCATATTTGTCGTGTTCAACTGAAGGAGATTTGAACTGCCCAAAGTATTTCCCTTAATAAGGATATCATCCTTTACGGTAGAAGGCCGTTGCAGCTTTAGTTCAAATGCTGCGCTATCCTTTAATTGGATTGTTAGTTGTGAGCTATTGATGCTAATAATTGGTTCGGCGCCGTCGTCAGCAACATTTTGCTTTGCATCGTACTCTTGGTTATAGTTGATCCCCTTTTCATAGTAATCTTTGTCAACCAGCGCATCGTTTCCATGTACACTGAACATATATACTACCATGGCGATGATAAAGAGCATAAACGCCACCATGCCTAAAACTATTTTTGTTCCCCAATTCATTTCTTTAAGTATTTAGTAGTTATATAAAGTAGCTTAGTGATTAAGGTTGTGAGAAAAATGAAGTTGATGCAGTACTGATTACTTTTCCATTTGCAACAACCTCAAAGCTCACTTCTGATTTAAACTGTTTTATTCCATTCTGTTTCTTTATCAGAAAAAATGTGATGTGAGTTGACCCTTCCTTTGGTAAAATCTCTGGCAGCTGAATGAATTTAATGCTATCCGTTTCGTCCTGTGAGCGAAACGTAAACTTGATCGACCGATTGGTTTTATTGATCAGCTCCGCGTTGTAAAGATTGCTCACAGTTCCATCATTCCCCAGCTGGTACATTGTTCCGCTGGCCCTCAATACCGTGGTCTCCACATCCTGCCTTTTGTAGATCAAGCTTGAAAACACTAACATTACCAAAAATAGTACCGCAGTATAACCATAGGCTTTTAGCCCTAATCTAAAAGGTTTTTTAGACTTGATAAAATCTTGGGTAAAAAACCCAATAAGGTTTGGAGCTTTATTAATTTTCACCATTACCTCATTACAGCTGTCGATACAGGCCGTACAATTTACACATTCGAGCTGTGTCCCATTCCTGATGTCAATACCAGTAGGGCAAACCTGCACGCAAAGTCCGCAGTCAATACAGTCACCTTTTGTTGGATCTGCGTTATTTTTTTGCAGGAAGGATCTAGGCTCGCCCCTTTGTTCGTTGTAAGCAACAATCAAGCTCTGGTTGTCTAGCAGCACTCCCTGCAGGCGGCCATAAGGACAGATCACCGTGCACACGACTTCTCTTACATAAGCGAAAACGCCGTAAAAAACAAAGGTAAAAAGCCATATAGATATAAACCCGCTAACGTGTTTACCGATGGGTTCGGTCATAATCCTATAGAGTACATCTGAGCCAATGAGATAGGCTAAAAATGTATTCGCAATACCAAAAGATATCAATAAGAAAAGAAAGTGCTTACTCCCTTTTTTAAGTATTTTTTCCCTAGTCCAAGGTAGCTGGTCCAGTTTTTTCTGGTGGATGGCATCTCCCTCGATCCAGTATTCTATCCTTCTGAAGACCATCTCCATGAATATGGTTTGTGGACAGGCCCAACCGCACCATAATCTACCGAAAATCACCGTGAAGGACACGATGAAAATGATAAAAATAAGCATCGCCAAAGCGAACAGATAAAAATCCTGTGGTGTAAATATTAAGCCGAAGAATACAAATTTTCGCTCTAAAAAATTAAGCAGTACCAGCTGTTCGCCTCCCAATTTCACAAAGGGAAACGAAAACAGACAGATTAACAGCACATAACTGAACCATTTCCTGTAGGTATAAAGGTTGCCGGCTGGTTTTTTAGGATAAATAAATTCTCTCCCGAAAATTTTTAACTGTTTAATTTTTTGCAATTGTTTCATTGATCACGGTATCCTTCACACTTTTAGGTTCATATTTTTCTCCTTGAGGCGCCTTTGGGCTTGCCGGCTTAGTACCTTTAAGCGACATGATATAATTCACCACTTCTGCGATGTTCTTCGAGCTCAGGTTTTTCTCCCAACTGGCCATCCCCTTTGCAGGCACCCCGTACTTCACCGTTTTGAAAACATCGCTTATGCTACCGCCATGAAGCCAAAACTCGTCAGTCAGATTTGGCCCAACTGTTCCTTGTCCATGTTCTCCATGACAGGCGATACAATTAGTCATAAAGACGGTCTTACCATTTGCAACCAGCGACCCGTCGAGCTTAACTGAATTTTCATCAAATTTCTCTGCAGCGTGGGCCAGAAAGGCTCTTTTATCAGCAGCTGCCTTATCTATTTCGGCTGCATACTCCTGATCTTGTCTGGGGCCATCGCCAACATGGTAATAGTAAAGGTAACATACAGCAAAAATCACTGTACCATAAAATAACACGTTAAACCACCTTGGAACTGGGTTATTCAATTCATGGATTCCATCATAAGCGTGCGGAATTATCAATGACTCCTCTTCCTCAATTGGTTTTAAGCTTAATAATTTGGTCCAAATATTTGGTTTACTATTTTTTCGCTTCAGCCATTCAAGATAGTTCAATGGCTCTGGCGCTTGATGATTTACGATTGAGGTAGGGTTCATCCGTTCTTTCACCATCACTTTTAGCGCATTTAAAATCGAAATTGTTGCAAACAGCGATACAATTGCAAACAGTAGCAGTGCGATAATCAAAAGTTCAGAAGAACTTAATCCAATGCTTGGCTCGTTTGAAACTGGTGGAACATTTTCCTTAACTGCAGAAAAGACCTGCAGACCGATCAGTATAATTGATAATGTGAGGCTAAACTTCTTCATGGTTTCTGGTTTCTTGGTCTTCGAATGGCATATTGCTCATCACGGCAATATGGCTTTTGTTAAGCTTGAGGAGATACACCCCAACTAGGATAAAAAACACCATAAATATGAGCAGCGAAGCAATGAGGTATATCTCGCCTCCAGCTAGGTCTTTGATTTGTTTAAACATGGCTATTGATTTGAAGGAATTGTAGATTTATTTGCTTTGATGTCAGTTCCCAACCTTTGCAGGTAGGCAATAATTGCGATAATCTCCTTATTGCTGGTCACTTTGATGTTATCTTTTCCAAGGTTTTTAGCAATGGATTCAGCCTGCAGCTTTAGATCAGCATTTGCTTTTTGATCATATCCAACCTCGTAAGGTACGCCCAAACTCTGCATGGCCCTTATCTTGCTTGCTGTTGTAGAAGTATCCAATTTCTGTGAAATTAGCCATTGGTATGATGGCATGATACTACCAGGCGACATGGAGGTTGGGTCGAGCAAGTGGTTGAAGTGCCATGCATCACTGTACTTTCCACCAAGTCTGTGCAAATCCGGTCCGGTACGCTTACTTCCCCACAAAAAGGGGTGGTCGTACACAAATTCTCCAGCCTTGCTATATTCCCCATATCGTTCTGTTTCCGAGCGGAATGGCCTAACAGTCTGTGAGTGACAGTTCACACATCCCTCGCGGATGTATAGATCCCTGCCCTGAAGCTCCAGAGCTGAATAAGGTTTTACACTTTCAATTGTGGGCACGTTAGACTGGATGGTAAATGTCGGCATCATTTCAACCATACCTCCAATTAAGATTACAATCATGGCAAGTATCATGAACTTTATCGGCTTGCGCTCCAATTTTCGGTGCCATTTTTTATCGGAAGCATCTTCTATAAGAACTTCCTCTAAAGCCATAGCTTCAGCTGCCTCGTTAGCTACTAATTTCGCACGCAGCATAGTTTTAGCCAGGTTAACGGTCATAACGATTACTCCAGCAAGATAAAGTCCTCCACCAATAGCCCTCAGCACATGCATCGGGATAATCTGTAGAGTGGTAGACAAGAAATTCGGATATTTTAACAACCCTTCAGCTGTAAACTCTTTCCACATCAGCCCTTGCGTAAATCCGGCCCAATACATGGGCACCGCGTAAAAAAGGATTCCCAATGTACCGATCCAGAAATGGAACGACGCCATTTTTTTCGAGTACAGTTCAGTTTTATAAATTCTTGGAATGAGCCAATATAATATTCCAAAGGTCAGAAAGCCATTCCAGCCCAATGCCCCAACATGTACGTGTGCAACAATCCAATCGGTAAAGTGGGCAACACCATTGATCTGTTTTAGTGAAAGCAATGGCCCTTCAAAAGTTGCCATACCATAAGCAGTTAAGGCTACCACCATGAATTTCAGGGTCACATCTTCACGAACCTTATCCCATGCCCCACGAAGAGTTAGGAGGCCATTGATCATCCCGCCCCAACTCGGCGCAATGAGCATGATTGAAAAGGCAACTCCCAATGACTGTGCCCATCCCGGAAGAGAACTATATAATAAATGGTGCGGTCCTGCCCAGATGTAAATAAATATTAGTGACCAAAAATGCAGGATGCTCAGTTTATAGGAGTACACAGGTCTGCCAGCCATTTTCGGCAGAAAATAGTACATCATGCCCAGATATGGCGTAGTCAAGAAAAATGCTACAGCGTTATGTCCATACCACCATTGTACAAGCGCATCCTGTACACCAGCATACACATAATAGCTTTTAAGGAACGAAATTGGAAGTTCGAATGAATTAACGATATGCAATACCGCAATGGTTACAAATGTGGCAATGTAAAACCAGATGGCAACATATAAATGTCTTTCCCTACGCTTGATAATCGTACCGAACATATTAACTCCGAATACAACCCAGATGAGCGTGATAGCAATATCAATTGGCCATTCTAATTCTGCATATTCGTGCGATGTGGTAAAGCCAAGAGGTAGGGTAATCACAGCGGAAATGATAATCAATTGCCAGCCCCAAAAGTGGATCTTGCTAAGCAGATCACTGAACATTCTTGCTTTGAGCAATCGCTGAAGTGAATAATAAACGCCCATGAAGATTGCGTTGCCTACAAAAGCAAAAATCACTGCATTGGTATGCAACGGCCTAATCCTACCGAAACTGGTGTACTGGTTGCCCAGGTTCATAGCCGGCTTAAACAACTGCATGGCTACAAGCAAACCAACGGTCATTCCGATAATGCCCCATATAATAGTAGCGAGGCCAAAATTACGGACAATCTTATTGTCGTAGGTGAATTTCTCTAACTGCATAAAAATAGAATTGTTTTTTAATAGTCCAAAAGTATTTACTGGACAAAAATCATTAGCTGATACCTATTAGCTCAAAAAGTGATCCTTGTCACTTTCATTGTCTGGGTCTGGCGAATTACTTTTTAAGTCTATTTCATCATCGAAAAGCACCCGCATGCCCGGCGTTACCACATCGTCGTGCTGCCCATTTTTTAACGACCATATAAATGCGCCTAAAAAGATCAGTGCCATAATTACACTGCATCCCACCAAAAAATAAAGTATGTTCATAACAGGCTGTTCTTACGTGCAAAAAATCTGGTAGCTATCGACGTGAAGCTAATAATAGTAATAGTACTAATCGGCATGAGAATAGCTGCAACAAGGGGATAAAGTGTTCCTTGAACAGCATAAAAAAGTCCAACACAGTTATAGGCAATGGCAATACCAAAGCTTATCTTAATAATCTTCAGCCCATCTTTGCTTAACTGATGAAAGTTGGGAAGATAAGTAATCGACCCCCCCTTGAGTATGGCATCGCAACCTGGCGTAAAATTGTTAATGTTGTCCGTTATGGCAATCCCAAAATCGCTCTGCTTCAAAGCTCCAGCATCATTCAGCCCGTCGCCGAGCATCATCACTTTTTCCCCATCTTGCTGTTTGGACAAGATAGCCTCGAGTTTATCATGCGGACTTTGCTCAAAGTTGATAGCTACATTTGCCGGAAAAATCTTATTCAGCACATTTCGGTCTTTCGCTGTATCGCCAGACAGAACACTCATGCTAAAATCATTTTTGAGAATGGAAACCAACTCTGTCAGTCCCTTCCTCCATTGCTGCTCTACCACAAAAGTTCCTTTGTAGCAGCTGTCAATCACAATGTGCACTCCACTCTGTAGGTCGGCCTGGATATCAAATGGTAAAATAGATTGGTTGCCCGCATAGACCATTTGGTTGTTGATCAGACCACGAATACCTTTCCCTGGCACTTCCCTATATTTTGAGATTGGATAAAAGCCTCCATAGCCAAGGCTTTGAAGGATCTGTCTGCTCAAGGGGTGCGACGAGTTCGTTAATAAGGATACAATAAGCTTGTGCTCCTCATTGTTCAGCGTTCCAGTAAAGGAAATCTTGGCATTCTCCGTAGTCGTCAAGGTTCCGGTCTTGTCAAAAACGATGGAGCTACACCTTGCAAGGTCTTCTACAGCATCTGTATTTTTTACATAAAACCCTTTTTTATCGAATACAGATAAGATGGCTGATAAGGTAAAGGGAGTGCTAAGCGCCAATACACATGGGCAGGCAACAATAATCACAGCCGTAAATGCAGCCCAAGCTTTGGCACTATCTCCGTTCGCAAGCCAATAGCCCATAGCGGCAAAAGCAATTACAAATACAACAATGGTGAAGTATTTAGCCACGCTATCATTAAAATGCTGTTTAAATCCGCTTGTATAGTGTTCCTTGTTCCATAATCCGGTAAGGTAACTTTGCGAAGGTACTTTTACCACCTCTAGTTCGATACCTTCGCCCAATTGTCTGCCCCCTGCATAAGCAATTTCTCCCATTACCTTTTGTTGGGGTTCGGTTTCGCCCGTTACAAAACTCATGTCAAGCCAGGCATTGCCCTTCATCAAGATAGAATCTGCGGGAATTAGCTCTCCGTTCCTGATCCAAAGCCGATCACCAACTACCAGCTCATTAATGGCCTTTGGCTTTTCTTTACCTTCAAGAAGCGTTGTAATAGCAATGGGAAAGTAGGAACGGTAATCCCTATCGAACGATATATGATGATAAGTTCGCTGTTTTACCCATTTTCCCATTAAAAGCAGAAATACCAAGCCAGTTAAGGTGTCAGCAAATCCAGGCCCAGAATTAAAAATCACCGAATAAGCTGTGCGTAGGAAAAGTACGGCAATAATTAACGCCAATGGCGTATCTAGGTTAACATGCTTATGCTTTAAACTGTTCCATGCAGAAATAAAATAGTCCCTTCCACAATAAAGTACAACCGGAATGGAAAAAGCAAGATTTAGCCAACCGAACAAGACTTGAAATTGCCTTTCCAGACCAGTAAGTCCAAAATATTCTGGAAAACTAAAAAGCATCACATTGCCCATGCAAAAACCGGCAATAGCAATTTTTAAAATGAGGCTTTTGTCTACCGAACGGCTTTTTTCTCTCACCACATCCTGCAGGTTGATAGCAGGCTCATAACCAATTCCTACCAAGGTCTCCACTAGCTCTCTTAGACTTATTTCTTTATTTTTGAAGCTGATGGTAACCTGTTTCTTTAAAAAATCGATCCTTGAACTAAATATTGCGGGATTAATCTTGTACAGATGTTCCAGTAGCCATATGCATGAGCTGCAGTGAATCGCAGGTATATAGAACGTAATTATCGTGTTTTTCTCGTCCTGGTAATCGATTAGTTGTTTAATGATGTTAGGCTCGTCCAGATACTCAAAATGCTGTTGTCCCAATGATCTTTTTCCAGGGTTTTCATTATAGGCATAATAGGCACAAAGGTTGTTCGATGACAGGATCTGGTAAACGCCCAGACATCCTGCACAGCAGAAATGCTTGTCTTCTATCACACGGTCTGTTCCCACTATTTCCTCGCCACAATGATAGCATGTGCTAGCGTTTAGAATTTTTTCCTGTTCCATCATTTATACGGATTGGCTGAATAAACTAGTGCTGGGTTCCCTTTGCCAGAGGCGTTCATCAAAGGCCATGCATACATTTCTTAAAAAAGCCCTGCCATTTGCGGCTATCTTTACTTGTTGACCGTCAATTTCCACTAAATGGTCCTTTAACAATGGCGTCAGCCTTTCCATGATTAGATTTGGTATTTGTGTGGTAAAATCTGTAACGCCCTTGCACATCAGGTTCAGGATATGCTGACGGATATAAAGGTCTCTATCATTTGAAACATGTCCACGATAAACGGGAAGATCTCCCTTATTCACTTTTTCCAAATATTCCTCCACTGTTTTACTGTTCTGGGAAAAAGCGGTTTGGCAATCGCTGATGGCGGAAACGCCCAGGCCAATCAGAACATCGGTACGTTTATCCGTATAACCCATGAAATTGCGGTGCAGCTGATAATTCTCGCTAGCCTTGTACAGACTGTCGTTCTTGAGCGCAAAATGATCCATGCCAATTTCTTGGTAGCCTGCATTGAGCAACATATTCCTGCCCATTTGATAGAGCGCAAATTTTTGGTCGCCCTGCGGAATATCCTTTTCTGAGTAATGGCGTTGCCCAGGTTTCATCCATGGCACATGCGCATAGCTATAAAAGGCGATGCGTTCCGGCCGCATAGCGAGCACTTCGGCCATGGTTTGTCCAAGCCCGCCCAGGGTCTGTCCGGGCAGTCCATAGATCAGGTCAAAATTGATGGAATCATAACCCAGCTCTCTGGCCTCAATCATGATCCTATAAACTTGCTCTGGTGTCTGAAATCGGTTGATCATTAGCTGTACCCTTGGATCAAAATCTTGTATTCCCAAGCTCATGCGCTTAAATCCTTGCTGAGCAAGCGTATTGAGATGGTTAAATGTGGTGCTATCTGGATGTCCCTCAAATGAACAAGTAGTATTATCATCAAAGCTTTCTGTAATGGAAGTAATGAGTACCTGCAAATTCTCGGGACTAAAAAAAGTAGGTGTTCCACCTCCCAGATGCAGTTCTTTTATTTTGGGAACTTCACCCAACAGTTTGCAATACATCCGCCATTCTTTGATCACTGCCTCGATATATGGAGATTCAACACCATGATTTTTGGTAATTCGTGTGTTACAGCCACAGTAGGTACAGAGACTTTCGCAAAACGGGAGATGGATATAAAGACTTATTCCCTGATTTCTTTGGGAATTATAGGCATTGATTAATGATTTACGCCATTTCTCGTCAGTAAAAGATTCGGATTCCCAATAGGGAACCGTTGGGTAGCTGGTATAACGTGGCGCAGCTATGTTGTATTTTTTAAGCAATACTGACATATCCATATCACTTATTTACTTTTGTTTTGATAGCACAATCCTTTTGGCAACAGCAGGCATCCCCTAAACATTTTCCTGCTGCCCAGTTATCCAGATTTGAAATCACCTGATGCATGTTTTCCAAAGTTCCTCCGTGCTGAAAGGGGATATTGGCGATTTTAAGTCCAGCGGATCTTGCGGCTTCCAGATCTATATGGTCATATCCAACTGTGGAAGTAGCGATATATTTGATCCCCAAGGACTTTAGCCCATTGATAATCGGTGCATCGATCAGGTCCTTGTTAAATATGATAAGTGCTTCCTTGCCTGCTGCAAAATTCAGCGTATCCAGCGTTAAGCTGTTGGCAATGACGGTAATATCGTGTTTTTTATAATTGGCCAGAATAAGCCACTCCTTTTCTTTTGTATCGATGTTATAAGCGATAGCTTTCATATGCATATTTTTTCTAGCTACAAAACTATCTTATTTGGCATCTTTGGCCCGTGAGATTGGTTAAATGAAAAAATGATATTGGTCAGAAAAATTTTGCGCTATAGCCTTAAGATGCGTATAATCACTTCAAAAAGTGACGTCCGTCAGGATGTAAAAAACACAAAAGGTCAAACTTTGGATATGATAAAAAAAGACATCGAAAATATTCGGGACATACAACAGCTAGTAAACACTTTTTATGAAAAGGTACAAAAGGACCTGCTTTTGGGAGATATATTTTCAGCAAAAATCAGTGATTGGCCAACGCATTTGGACAAGATGTACCGTTTTTGGCAAACTGTCCTTCTTGAGCAGCACACCTATAGTGGTAGCCCATTTCCGCCACATGCCAATATGCCATTGACGGGTGAACATTTCGACCGCTGGCTGGCTATTTGGAGAGAAACCATAAATTTGTATTTCCAGGGCATAAAAGCTGATGAAGCGAAATGGAGGGGCGAGGCCATGGCCGCAATGTTCCTCTCGAAGATCGAATTTTATAAAGGAACTCCATTAATATGAACAAGTGACCATTTCCCTTAAGCTACTGCTTTACGTTTCTTAGTTTTTCAATAGATAGTATCAGGATCGCATTGCCACTTTTCTCGATTAGTTTTTCATCCTTAAAATCTGCCAACATTCTGCTAACAGTTTCGCTGGCAGTACCCACGATAGCAGCTAGATCATCACGAGAAATTTTCAGCGTGCAGCTATCTGAATCTGGCTGACCGAATTTGGCAGCTACTTGTACTAGTGCGTCGGCTACACGTTTACGTACTGAAAAATAGGCTAGTCTGAGCATCTGCTCTTCCTTTTCCTGAACACTACCAGAGAGCATGCCAAGAAATCCATTGGAAATCTCTTGGTGATTGAGGAGATATTCCATAAAATCGGCCTTCGCGATCAAGGTCAGCTCGCTGTCGCTCAAAGTTGCCGCATTTTCTGAATATAAAGCTGATCTGCACAAACTTTCGTATCCAAAAAAATCGCCTTCACTATACAAAGTAGAGGATAGCTCACGTCCATCTTTTGCACGTTTATAGGTCTTTACTTGCCCTTTTTTAACAAAGTAAAGATGTGCCGGCTCATCTTGTTCCACATAGATAATCTGCTTGCCTGCAAAGACTCTTGTTTTGCCTTTGGCCTTCATCGATTCGAAAAGTGAAGCACTATCGCCACCTATAGATTTGAATCCAATGGGCTTGCTACGCTTCTTCAGCCTGGTCTCTATCGCATTGAAAAGTTCAACGTCATCAAAAGGCTTAGTGAGGTAATCGTCTGCACCCATTTCCATGCCCTTGCGCATATCAGCACGCTCAGCTTTAGCAGTCATGAATATAAAAGGGATGTTTGCGGTCTGTGCATTTTTCTGCAATAGGTAGAGCACGCCGTAACCATCCAGTTCTGGCATCATGATATCGCAAAGGATAATGTCTGGCAGATGTTTGATTGCCAGCTCAACACCTATCTTTCCATTTTTGGCCGAAAAGGTTTCATAGCCCGCAAGATCTAACATTTCTACAATGCCTTCCCTGATATCATCGCTATCTTCAATGATTAGTGCTTTTTTCATATTGCATTAAAATTTAAAATGAATCCTAAATGTAGTTCCGATATTCTGTTCGCTCTCACAGGTACAGGTTCCGTTCATTAGGCCAACATACCGTTTCACAATGTTTAGTCCAAGCCCAGTTCCAGGAATATCGCCGGTGTTATGGGCTCTAAAAAATGGCTCAAAGAGATTGTTCATTTCCGACGTCGGAATCCCAATGCCGTTATCTTTAATATCGATGATAAGTTCATGTTCTTTAACGTTACTATTGAACTGAATCATGGTATCCTCTCCAGAATATTTAATTGCATTGGAAATAAGGTTGATGATGCAGTTTTTTAATAAATTCTGATCCAAAAACACGAGCCCTGTTGTGCCTTGGTGTTCATATACAATGGTCTGCTTTTGCTTGGTCATCAACTGCATTTCTTCGGCAATCTCTTCTGCGAATGGAAAAATATCAAACCACTGAGGCTTTGCCTCTACTTTGCCAGCTTCCAGTTTTTCCAAAGAAAGGAAGTCATTTAATATTGTGGTCAGGTTGTTTATCGAATTCTTTATCTTGGATGTATGCTTCTCTACGCTTTCCACATCGTGTTTTTCAACATATTTGTTGATTAGCGATGCAGATAACTGAATAGAACTCAATGGAGTCCTGAATTCATGGGAAGCCATGGAAACAAACCTTGTCTTTAACTGGTTAAGTTCCCTTTCCTTTTGAAATAGCGCGCTCATGTGCTCCTTTGCAGACTCCAGTTCATTGATGGATTTCATCAGCTCACGTGTGCGATCCCTTATTTTTTCTTCCAGTTCCTCTGTGTAGCTTTTGATCTTGATCTCGTCTTCCTTTTGCCTACTCAGGTCATGGATAAAGCCTGTGTAGATCCTGCGGTCGCTAAACTTGATTTCGCTCACCCCTAACCTGAAAGGAAAAGTACTTCCGTCTTTGCGCTGGCCGGTAACTTCGCGGCCAATGCCAATGATCTTTTTCTTCCCCGTGTTCTCATAATTGGCCAAATAGCTATCATGCCTTGTCCTGTCGGGCTCTGGCATCAGCACAGAAACATTTTTCCCAATCAGCACATCTCTGCTCGGATAGCCGAACAGTTCCAGTGCGGCCGGATTAATGTTCTCTATCAGGCCTCGGTCATCGATTGTGATAATTCCATCGATTGCGTTTTCAATAATGGCAATCAATAATTTTTCTCTCTCCATAGTTGAGTATTCCATTCAAATATAGCTTAAAATTTACTAAATGAATAATTCAGTCAACGTAGATTCGGCAGAGAGCAAAGGGCTGTAAAATTTGTCCTTAAAGAACTTAATTTCCTCAGGGAACTGGGTAAACAAGGACTTATAATAATCGATACCTTCTAATAGCTGAGCTTTAAACTTGTAAAGCTGTGCATGTTTTTTTTCTGTAAAAGCTTCCATCATATTCTTGATTTCAGCATTTAGGTAATTAACGTAAAGTTCAAGCTCTTTGATCAGCACATTCGGACGTGGCACCTCCTCCAGTAAATCTTCCCGACCATAGATATGTCCGACCATCTCATCCAATGAATAAATCTTTGAAAAATAGGCTAGATTTGGCCCAGGACATATTGCTACGGCCTTACTTTCTTTCGCTTTGAGTATGCCGACCTTTTGATAGGCCGAACTACAAAGTCCTTCACATAAACAGATTTTCTCTGTCACTTTTTCCAGGTTTCTTTCAAATTCTGCCACAGAAAGCTCCTTAGTTTTCAATTCATTGATCTTCAAATGCTGATACTCCCTTGATGCAGTACAGATTGGCAAGGCTGTAAACTCCGTATTTGTACATAAGTATTTCTTTTTGCAGGGACTGCCTGGCCTGCCCTTTTTAATGCGATCCAAACGTTCCCTGTCTATGCCACTGTTCCTAAAATTATTGAACAGCACTCCCAATGGAGAAGAATTGCTCAGGTAATAAGAATCTTCCTTTGCGTCGGTCAATTGCTGAAGCGTATTCGCATCAACATTTGTCACTTCTGGCACCAATAGGAATGGGCTTCCCCAACCCGTAGAATCCAGTTGGTAGTGCTTGATCAAGAATTCGTTTTCTGCAGCAGTTCCAATGCCCCCCTGTACGCTGATCCGCTGATTGGGAAGACCATCAGCAACGATCCCCTTTTCTTTTAGACCATTAGTATATAAAGAAAACAGATCTTCCTTCATCTGATTCCTGTTTTGCTTGAACTCTTCCAGTATTGGCCCTAATAAATGTCCAGCGGTGGCAAAGGCATGTCCCCCGCAATTCAGCCCGCTTTCTACCCTGAACTCTGAAACCCATATCCCCTTTTTTGCCAAGAACTTCGCTTGGATAAATGCTGACCTAAAATCGCTTACCTTTAGGATGATCTTCTTCTGAAGGCAATTATTCTCGTCGGGAAAAAAATCATCAAATTGCTCTATATAACCATACAATCTCGGGTTCATTCCAGCCGAAAGTACAACAGAGGAATTCAACCTACTATTGGCAAATCCACGCAGGGCAGTCAGGGCATCACTTTCTTCATCTCCGGTGATGCCACCGCCATTCTCGTGGTTTACCCGGTCAACCTTCGACATAATATTCACGTCTATCGACCCAATCTCCATCCGTTTGCGCAGAATATTTTGAAAAATTGTTTTCCGCTCGCCGTCTGGATAGTCCATCATCAATTCATAGCCCTGTTTCAACTGCGAATCCTCAGGAAGGAGTTCAAAATACCTACACAGCTCATTCCCTAGTTCAAAGGGCTGTTGCTTTAGCTCTTCGAAATCTTTTGCGACCATCCGCTGCATCATATTGAGGTAAGAGGTTATCCTTCTTGCTCGTTTATCAGCACTCTGTTTTAAAATTGGTACATAGGTTTCGTCACGCTGTTTAGTGTGATATTCCCTCATGCGTTCAATAAGTTCGTCATCTACAATGGAAACGACGGATGAAATACCATACTTGGCCACCTTAAGTGGGCTATCAATTGAAAAGCCAAGTCCTAGAACGGGAATGTGAAATTTATGTACCATGATATTTTTTAAATTATATAAAGCCCAAAATTATCAGGGGTTGGAAAACCTGATAGCTCCTTTCGTCACCTTAAAAAATGATATTGGTCACATTTTTTTAAAAAATGACTTCAAAAACTGTAAGGCGAAACCCATTATCAGACCAAATGACAAGTAATTCTACGACGACACAGATAGCCGGCAGGATTAAAACTGATTTTCATCAAATTTCCTACATCGGATCATCTCAATGACCGGAACTTATTGACCAGCTATCTAATTTGTCAATAGCAAGCTGCATATTTTCAAAAATTCTACCCTTAGTAAACGGAATGCTGATGACGTATATACTTGCTTTTTTTACAGCTTCCAAATCTATGTGTTGTATATAAGGTGCCGAGGTGATAATATACCGGATCCCGAAGCGGCTTAGTCCTTCAATGATAGCTGCATTGACCCTGTCATGGTTAAAAAGGATGATTACCTTCTTACCCAAAGCGAAATTAAGCGTTTCCATCGTCAGTTTATTGGCGATAAAAGTTAAGTCGTGCTTTTTATGGTTAGCAATTACTAAGCATTCTTTCTCATGTGCAGTAATGTGATAAGCGATAGCTTTCATATGCATGTATTCTACACACAAGATTACCTCAATGATATCGTTACCTCAATGACCTAGGTTAGGGTGGAAAATGATATGCGTCAATCCGGCCCTCCAAATTTACCAGCTACCCAATTCTGGCATTATAAACCCATCATCACCGAACAAATGCCTCCTGGGCGGCCTAAAACTGGGTAATTGTCTATAATCATTTTAAGAAGTGATGGCTATCAGTATTTTAAAAGTCACGTTTACAGAACTTTAGTTTTTTAAGCCCGAATAACATGAAACGATATAACAGAGCCTGCCCTGTAAAAAAGCAAGACAATAGCAGCACCATATTGATTATTGGTACGATCATTTTATTGCTGCAACTTATTTTTCACCTAACGCTAGGCGCTCAAACAATGTCTCCTACCGCTCCACTCTCATCAGAGCTGAACAGGCAACTTAACGATGTCTCAATCTTAAAGAAGTTGAATTTCCCAAATACCGTAAGACGTTTTTACGGCAAAAATTTCACTCCTATCTGGTTAAGATCTGAAGAGAATAGCCAGCCGACGGTGAAGGCTATGTTGTTACTGGATTGTGTGAGGCAATATGGTTTGCAGCGCAAGGACTATCATCCAGAGATTTTGGACTATACCCTTATGCATAAAGTCATTAATGGATCAATCACAAGCGCCACAACAAAAGTTCAATTCGAATTGATGCTTACCGATGCGATGATCAGTATGATCAATCACCTCCACTATGGCGCCTATAATCCCACCTTAAATAAGGCATCAATCGATAACGGTATTGCAAATGGGCTGATCGCCGAGAACTTTCTTCGGAATGCTTTAGACAGCACAAACCTAATGGAGGCAATTCTTACGGTACAGCCTCAAATTGACCAGTACAAACAGTTACAAGGATACATGAAATTGATTGCCGGTCAGTATACCTGCGATTCATACGAAACCCCAGAAGAGGAAATAAAAACGATTGCCATCAATATGGAAAGACTAAGATGGCGAGAAATTAAAAGTGATAACTATCTGCATGTCAATATCCCCTCATTTAAATTGACTTATTTCGATCAAGCGAACAGATACGAATTTAAAATCATAGTCGGAAAACCATCTACACCAACACCAACATTATCCAGCAGGATCAATTATTTGGAGACAGGCCCCGATTGGAATATCCCTCAAAAGATATTTAACAAAGAACTATTGCCAAAAGCGATCAAGAATCATCGCTTTTTGGAGAATAACCATATTGCTGTCTATGATAAACAAGAAAACTACATCGCAATAAACACAAAATCATTAACGCAAATTCGGAAAGATCCATCACAGTTCCATGCTAAACAAAGTCCCGGTTGTGATAATGCCTTGGGCAAGGTAGTGTTCAGGTTCACTAACGCTTATAGCATCTATCTGCACGACACGCCAGAGCAGCAATACTTTGACCGGAACAAAAGGGCACTTAGCCATGGCTGTATCCGGGTAGAACACGCAGATGTGTTAGCAGGCATGCTGTTAAAACGAGACGGGCAAATTGCTGCTATAAGTCAACTTAAGCAAGCCATGTCAACCTACAGCAGAGAAAAATTTTTCCTAGCAACACCAGTGCCAATTTTAATCACTTACCAAACCATAGCTGTTGAGGATGGACTATTGGTTCGGCATGATGACCTATATAAGCTCGACAAGATTTTGATTGATAGAATGTTCAAGCTATCTGAACAACCGGCTAAAACAAAAATTAATTAGTAATACAATGAAACCATCATGAGCAAACAGAAATGAATATTGTTCATGATAGCTTCATCACCTTTAAAAAACAAATTATATACTGATGAAAAAGATCCTGGTTCCAGTAGACTATTCAACCTATTCAGATAATGCAGTTCGATACGCTATTCAAATTGCAAAAAAAATCAACGCCGAAGTTCACCTCTTCCACGCGTTGGAAATACCTGAACTTCTTCCGATGGCAGGAGTGATTATGTGGCCTTTAGAAAATTTTGATGAATTGCATGAGGAATCCGATGAAACACTTTTGAAATACGTCGACTCACTAAAAAAAGATTTTGTACTGACCAGTCCTTACCTTCCAACCATTACCTATAGCACCGAGAAAGGATCGGTTGTACAGATTATCGCCAAGTTAACAGATTCATCTCATTTTGACCTTATTGTGATGGGGCTAGCTGGAGCCGGCAGATTTAATCAGTTTTTTCTAGGAAGCAATAGTCAAGAGGTAATTGAAAAAATCAAACACCCCGTCTTATTAGTTCCTAAAGACAACGATTTCGTCCCCCCTCGGAAGATCGCCTTTGCAACCGATCTACGAGAAAGCGACCTTAATTCCATCCAAACAGTCGCCAGATTGTTTTGCCTGTATGACTCTGAAATCGTGCTGGTTCATGTGAATAAGGAGTCTAATGACATAAACGATCCGAACACGCCAGAAAATAGGTTTTTAAATAGTGTTAAGGGTAAGTTGAATTATGGCAAAATTTATTATCGGCACATCAACTCCCCTGATATTGATGAAGGACTGAACTGGGTGTGCGAACATGGAATGATCAATATGCTAGCAATCATCCATCGGCATACAAGTCCTTTTGTAAGGTTCTTGGAAGGTAGCCACGCTAAAAAACTCGCAAATATCCTGCATATCCCATTGCTGGTGCTTCATGAAGACAAAACACCTATTAGCTGGTAAATCATAGCTTCATCACTTTTTAAAAAAATCATAAAAGATGAAAACAATAATTGTACTTACAGACTTTTCAAAAACAGCACGAAACGCTGCCAATTCGGCTGTAGAGATTGCCTTTCAACTCGATTTAGCTATCGTATTAGTTAATTCTTATCTACTACCTTTCGCGATATTTTCAGCAGAAGCTGAAGGCAGGTCAATTGTTGATTCCGCATTAATGGCTACGGTTAGTGAAAGCGAGCTGAAAAAAGAAGCTAGAAGACTCAGAAGACTTATTGATAAAAAAAACCTAATGGCTTCGAAGCCTAAAGTTACCACATTTGCCTCGATCGAACCGATAGCTCAAATCATCAAAAACCTGAATCATTCCTTAGATATTTCATTGGTAGTCATGGGCGTCCATCAAACCTTGCTACCGATTATCTTCTCTGCAATTGATTTAGAGCTTTTGCTCAAACAGTTAAACTATCCGCTGCTAATCATCCCTAGAAACTATCATATTTCCCCCATTGCTAATTTTGTTTTTGCAACAGATCTCGGTGATAACGACCTCTCTATTTTAAGGTTGATCCAATCTTATGCAAAGAAATTCAAGTTCAGTATCCATGTGTGCCATGTAGTTAAACCTGTATTTGTACCAGACTTTATCGAAGAAGACAAGCTGATGAAGTTCCAACAGAGGGTTGCCATATTAGGACAGGGCGATATTACCTTTACAGTACTCAAAGGACGCAAACTGCCAAGCATTCTGAGCGAATTTAGCACATCGATTGGCGCAGACATGTTAGGGATCATTTATAACCCTCACTCAATTGTATATCAAATGTTGAATGGGAGCCAAACCTCTAAACTGGCAAAGAACCAAAAACTTCCAATGCTGATTTTCCCATCCAATTTTTCAGAAACACAAAATGCCCAGCTTGAAACACCTGTTAACAAATGAGCTTAGAAGCGCAAGAGCGCTCATTGAAAAAATCTAAACAGACAAAAGCTTCTATGAATATACCAAACGAAAAAAGAGATAGTGAAAAAATTTTCTTGGAGGGTCCCCGGGCCCGCTTCAAAGAACTCGTTTTTGCTGTAAAGGTGCTCATTGAATTTATTTCTGGATTCAGGGCCTTGCACTTTTTAGGACCCTGTGTAGCCGTTTTCGGTTCTGCCAGAATCAAGGCAGGAACTAATTATTACGAAAGCGCAAGGCAAATCGGCAACGGACTTGCCAAACTTGGCTTTACGACCATTACCGGTGGCGGCCCAGGCATCATGGAAGCCGCTAACTTGGGGGCAAGAGAAGGCAAGGGTCTATCTGTAGGCTGTAACATCAAACTGCCCAAGGAACAACAACCAAACCTTTATCTCGATAAATGGTTTATCTGCAAATACTTTTTTGTAAGAAAGGTCTTGATGTTCAAATATTCTGATGCATTTATCATTATGCCAGGTGGGATTGGAACTCTCGACGAATTTTTTGAAGCCCTAACACTTATCCAGACCAAAAAAATTTTAGATTTCCCCATCGTCCTTTTTGGTAAAGATTTTTGGGGACCCCTAAAGCCGCTGTTCAATTCAATGATTACAGAGGGCACGATTGCTCCCGAAGATTTAAATCTTGTTCTTATGACTGATTCGGTTGAGGAAACATTGGCACACATCAAGCTGATAGCATTTAAAAAGTATTCCGAAAAACGCAAACAAAGTTTCCGCCGACTTCGGATATTAGGAGAATAACATCTTACAAAAGTGGCTGATTTCCCTTGATTTTTAGACAAAAAATAAACCGCTCCAACAACATAGAACGGTTTACCTTGTACTTTTAAATCTCATTAAAAAGCCATTTGCGGGATTTCAATATCCAGTTTGTTCTCTACTGATAGTACCCCTGAAGCTGCCCAAGCTGCATTTTCGGCATCTTGTTTTTCAGCAAAGGAATGAACCGTTCCGCGCAGGATTACTTTGTTACCGACCACTTCTGCCCTAACAGCTTTACTATCGATACTAGCACTTCTCTGAAATGCCGCTGCGATTTTCTGTTCTATATCTGAAGGCACTACTTGTGGTTTTAAGGTAACAAAATTGAGCACCATTCGAACTCCTTGGAGCTTTTCGATCGATTTCTTTGCCTCTGTTCGCTGAAAATTCCAGTCTGCCTCACCCTCAAGCCTTACCACTCCATCCTCAACTTCGATTTTAATACGCTCATGCTGAACAGCAGAATTCCACTTTAGGGCATTTAGTGCAGCGGCAGCAATCTCGGCATCTGATTTTTTAAAACTTGGTGATACCCCAACTTGGATATCTTCGGCGACAGCTTTAACGCCAGACACCTTTTTTGCAGCTCTCTCTGCAGCAATTTTTTTGAAGAAGCTATCAACTTGCCCCGACAAAGTGACTACACCATCTTTTACAGCTACCCCTATTTCCGACGATGTAAGGTTAGGTTGCCATTTGATTTCATCCATCACGTCCTTTTGGATCTGAAGGTCTGTTTTCATAATCATTGATTTTTCAAGTAAAAACCCCATTGTTCTTACATTCCAAATTTCCGTGTTAAATACAGATTTTACATTGCTCTTGGTCAACCCTAGGAATGATTTTCGTCAACATCGAAGAGAATGACCTCTTGATGCTGTTTCATGATCTTGGCCTCTATTTGGATTTCAACTTTAATCTTCACACGCAAAGCTTCCAGCGCACAGGGTTCCCCATGGACTAGCATAATTAGCTTGGGTTGTCTTTTTAACTTTTTGAGCCAAGCAATCAGCTCTAGTTGGTCAGCATGCGCAGATAGCCCCTGCACTTCCACTGCTTTGGCCTTTACTGGATAAAACCTGCCATGGATCTTCAGTTCGTGGGCATGGTTTAACAGTGCCCTTCCCCTAGTGCCCTCTGCCTGAAACCCAATCATCAAAATGGAAGTATTCACATTGCCCAAATCATGTTTTAAATATTCTAGTACCCTGCCTCCGCTTAACATACCGCTTGCCGCAACTACCACTTTGCTCCGTTTATCATTCACGATATTGGCTGTCCCGCTATATTCCTTATTTACACGGATATGTTTCAGCACATCTATCCACTGCCCGGCCGCAACGCTAAGATATCGCTCGGCAAAACGCGTATGAATTTCAGTCGCGGCGGCACCCATTGGACTGTCTAGTATGATCGGGAGATCTAAAGGAATTCTTTTCTGCAATTTAAGAACGTGCAGGATATAGAGCAGTTCTTGCGCCCTGCCTACCGCAAAACTCGGAATAAGCACATTCCCTCCATTTTCCAACGTATCATTGATACAATCTGCAATTTCTGTATAGGGGTCAACATTTCCATGTAACCTGTCCCCATAAGTCGATTCCATAACCACATAATCAGCTTGGGTAAAATAATCCGGGGCATTAAGTATTTGACTGTGCCGTCTCCCTATATCGCCAGAGAAAAGAATATCCCTTCCATAGCAATTAACCAGTACTGAACATGCCCCTAGTATATGTCCTGCAAGCTTAAAGGTAAACAAACAGTTTTCATTCAATTGAATAGGTACATCCTCTGAAACTTCAACAAAATATCTGAATGATGCCTTGGCATCATTGATGGTGTATAAAGGTTTAGCAGGATGGTGTTTAGAATAGTGATGACGGTTGGCATTTTCCGCCTCTTCTTCTTGTAGTTTTGCACTGTCGAGTAAAATAAGTTGGGTAAGTGCAGCTGTAGGTTTGGACATATATATCTTACCCTTAAAGCCCTTCTTTACGAGCAAAGGGATATATCCGCAGTGATCCAAATGCGCATGGGTGAGCAACAGTACATCGATTTGATCAGCGCTGATCTGTAGAGGCATCCAGTTCTGCTCCCGCAACGACTTAATGCCTTGGAATAGTCCGCAATCCACCAGTATCGTAAGTCCAGGAATTTTAAGCAAGTGTTTGGAGCCCGTAACCGTTTCAGCGGCGCCAAGGGATTCAAGTATGACAGCTTTCATATGATTTGTTTTTTTTAAAGTTGGTGTAATTTGCCCAGATGAAGCATGAGGCCTACTATTATTTTTAATGATTAGCATCATTTTTTGAGCTGCTTGCAGTCAAGAATCCTTTGCGCAAAATCTTTGAAATTTATAGCAAACAGGAATAAATATGAATAATCCAACTTTGACAATAACAGCTAATTTCAAGAACAACTTAGTTGCTCAGATGTCGACCCTCAAAAAATTCGCAAGTAAGTTTACAACAGAACTAGAAGATAAAGATGATCTGGTTCAGGATACTCTGCTCAAAGCGATGATCGCTGCAGACAAATATCAAAATGGGACCAATTTAAGAGCCTGGCTATATGTATTGATGAAAAACATTTACATCAACAACTATAGAAAACAAAAGCAACAACAGAGGTTTATTGAAACTGAAGACATCGCTTTACACCACTTTTCGCTAACTACTACATATAAAAATGGCGGGGAAGAAAAATTCGTCAACAACGATATAAAAGAGGCAATGAAACAGTTGAAACCAAACCTATACCACTCATTCGAACCTTTTGTACTAGGCTATAAATACAACGAAATTGCCGAAACACTTCACATACCACTTGGCACTGTGAAAACCAGAATTTTTGAAGCCAGAGCAGAGTTGAAAAGTATACTTGCTCATTATAAGTTCAGGGATTAGTAAACTTCCTCAATTTTTCCCATTCGTTTTGCGCGAGAACCCTCTAAGCTGGAAGGAAAAAGACAACCTAAAGATACCTGATAGAACGAAAGATATTCCGGTAATCACCACCACATTAACCAGGCCAACAATTGGATTGATGAGAATGATGAGCGATGGAAGAATCAAGGCCACGCTGGTAATGATCAGCCAAATCCAATCTCCCACGCCCAGTATTGCTAACACCAGTGGACTGCTTACGGTCATAAATCCCCTAAACAACATCCAGACTCCGATAATCATAGGCATCAATAGTAATGAGAGCAAAGGAAAATTGAGTACATAAACTCCAAAAATCGTGTCTATGCAGCCTCCTGCAAATATCCATCCCCATCCTTTGATTTTATGGGTCTGAAGGATGGAAAATATCGTTTCAAAAAGCCCAGATGCCAGCATCCCGATGGCAAGCAATCTACTGAGAAAAATGTAAGTGCTTTCTGGGGTAAAAATAATCCAAATGCCTAGAAAGATAAACAAAATTCCCCCCACGGCAAGCACCCGCCAGTACCTAGCATCATAGCCCACAACATTATAACTTCGCCTGCTCATCGCTTATTATTTTTTATAGACCTTTTCGCACGGCTGGAAGACAAGCAATGGAATTTGGGTAATTCTTGAGGTCTTGCGGACATAACTGCCATTGAAAAGCCTGTCCAACATGCCATGTTGCTGATGCACCATAGCTACAAGGTCGATTCCCTCTTCGTTAATAATGTATTTCAAACCTTCATTCACGTTTGAATGCCAGATGGCCTGGAAACTTATTTTCGGATAGTCGAGCTTAGCGGCTACTTCCTCATAAAAATGGCTATCCAGACCCTGGTCTTCTTCGAAATGCTGTACGTCAAAACTGGTAATATGGTATACGATCACTTCAGCACCCAAATCCGCCGCCATCCTGCACAGGTACTGTAGGTGTTCAAGGTCGTCGATAGAGAAAGCCGTGGCAAATCCGATCTTTCTGATTTCCTTATAACTAGCCGGATAGGGTACATAGAGAACGGGGAAGTCCGCATAATCAATCATCTTTTTGCTATTACTACCCAACACCCATTGTACAACTGGCCCTGCTCCAGACATGCCCATCACAACCAAATCAGCTTTTTTTAATTTTACGAGGTCGGCCACAACTTTACAAACCTCTCCCTTTTCCAGCTCAAAAGTTACATTCGGCTTGTGGTCATTGCTTGCGCCACAGTCTTTCGAACTCATCTGTATCACCATTTCATTTAAACTGTTCTGGGCTTCCAATTCAAGATCTGCCTCTTCTAACAACGGCCAAGCAACCTGAGCAGCCATGGGCGCATTCGAAGGAACCTGATAAGCATTGCTAAGTATAACATCTGCATGCAGTTTTTTCGCCAGGCAAATGGCGTAGTGGGCAGCGTTTTCAGCTGGGACCGAGAAATTTGTTGGGACTACTATCGTTTTCATAATGACATAATTATGCTTAGGGGTTAGCAATTTGAAGCACTATTCTACCTTCTATTTCACCTTTCTTCATCTGTTCAAGCACTTCATTTATATCCTCGAGTTTTGCAGCATGCACGGTAGCCTTAACTTTACCCTCTACCGCAAATCCGATTGCTTCTTGCATATCCTTTCTTGTGCCCACAATAGAGCCTCTTACGGTATAACGGTTAAGGACAGTTTCAAATATCGGAAGATCAAAGCTTCCTGGAGGCAAGCCATTAAGTGAAATGGTCCCTTTTCTTCTAAGGGCCGAAAGGGCCTGCTTGAAGGCAATGGGCGAGACCGCAGTTACCAATACGCCATGCATTCCCCCAGTTTGCGCTTTTAAAGCAGTTCCTGGGTCTTCCTGCATTGCATTTACGGTAATATCGGCACCCAATTTTTTGGCTAGTCCAAGTTTCTCTTCAGACACATCGATAGCGGCAACATGCAGCCCCATGGCCTTCGCATATTGTACCGCAAGATGGCCCAGTCCGCCGATACCCGAAATAGCTACCCACTCACCCGGTTTAGCTTCAGTCTCTTTAAGGCCTTTGTATACGGTTACCCCGGCACAGGTAATGGGCGCCATTTCAAGAAAATTAATTCCAGAGGGAAATCTAGCGACATATCTCGCATCTGCGACCACGTACTCCGCGTACCCACCGTCTACACTGTATCCACCATTTTTTTGGCTTTCACATAAGGTTTCCCAGCCTGTAATGCAATATTCACAACAACCACAGGCACTAAAAAGCCATGGTGCTCCGACGATATCACCTTCTTTAACATTTTGAACACCGCGACCTAGCGCTACTACATATCCAACGGCTTCATGGCCAGGAATGAGCGGTAATTTCGGTTTTACGGGCCAGTCGCCCATGCAAGCATGCAAATCGGTATGGCACACGCCACTGGTGATCACTTTGATCAATATCTGGTTTTCTCCGGGCAGTTTAACTTCAACCTGCTCGATAGCTAGAGGCTGCCCGAATTCATGTAAAACGGCAGCTTTCATTGTTTTTGGAATCATGATTTTTATTTTTTTAGGGTATTTAATTTAGCCAACATCAACTCTTTCGGATAAAGCCTTTTTTCCAGTTCCATATCCTTTCCATAGATATCGGGATATAGAACCAACTTGCCTTTTCTTATTCCAGCGGTCTGATAGGTAATAGCAAGAGGAATGCTTTTTTGGAGCACAAAATTTCTTGAGGTATACGCACTAGCTGTCCACTGCATTTCGGCAATCCTTGATTGCTGTCCATCATACTTCAATAACAATGCTGCAAGTTGCTCGGCGTGTTGCACGCCAACAAAGCCATTGGTGAAAGCTCTTTCAGAGACATTGAACAGATCGGCTTGCTGGGCTTCAAAAAGGTAGTTCACTTCATTGCCTGGGAAGTGGAAAACAATCCGGCCCAATGTAAGTTCCTGCCCAGACGACTGCCGGATTTGATAATCCTTAGACCTTTTTTTCATCTTCTGTAAAAGTGTGGCATCGATGGGTAATAATTTACCGCGTTCATCGTAAACAGTATAGTGGTGAGCCGCTAAAAAATCAATATCGATCAGCGCCTTAGGCAGGATACTGGTTACGAACAACTCATAGGGTACCTTCCAATCTGGAGCAGTCCTAAAAAAACCTATGGTACTGTTTAAAATTGGCGTTGGTGTATTAGGCTTCCCAACAATCACATTAAAAACTACAGTAGTATCAGGCAAATGGAGGGACAAGGTATAAGATGGGATGTTAATATGGATGTAGGCCTTTGCATTCAGTTCCGTCCATTTGAGCCGTTCCATGTTCATCGCTACTTTTCTAGCCTCAGCCTCTGGCACGCTATAACAGTCGTCAAGCGCTTGGCCCCGAATAGATACCATGTATTGCTGTAGTTCGATGTAAGCAGCAGACTTAGGCTGCACATTGAGTATTTGGGACAGGAAGTCTTTGCTACCGATCGCCTGGGCAAGAACTGCCTCTGCATTAAAATTTACAAGATTGCCCTTATCTATTTTCTGACGTGTAAATACTGGATTAGCTTTACCATAATGGAGGTCGTTAATAAAAGTGATCAGCGCGTCGGTAAGGACAATTTCCAAGCGAGCCTTTTCTTTTGAGGTGGCTTTACTAGGGTCGTTCATAATCTCCCGCAATCGGGGATATAAAAGTTCATCCGGATGGTAGTCGCCATGGATAAGGCCATATTGCTTCACACAATCCAGCACTAGCATTGACTGCCATGCCTTGGAAGGTTTTATTGAAGCCTGGATCCATGCAGACCGATTTCCATTTTTCGCATAAAAGCGCTTAACCGATTCAGGGTAAGTTAAACCCAGAGTGGTAGGCGACTGCGCAAGCTGGACACTAATTTCGTCAGTGACCGCAATATCCCTGCAATGCGGAAGCGCTAGGATAAATACTAACAGCGAGAAGTTCACTAAACTTTTCATAAGTCATGTTTTGCTAATCAAAGCTCTTATAAAAAAAGCGACTAAATAGTGACGGCCATCATAACTTAAAGTGATTTAGATTGGTTTAACATTTTAATTTCCACTCAATTGAGTTGCGTCTCTCTATGATAAATCTCACCAAAATACATGATGGACATCATCACCGTATAAAATTAATTCAATGAATTTTGAACCATTATTTATCGCTAAAATACATTTCAATGGAACCAGCCCACCTAATGTCAATTAAGACAACTTTTTATCGAATGACAGCATTGCTTTCGATAATCTTTCTGCTCAATGCGTGCGCTGCAAAAAAAATGAACGACCAGATACTTAAGCGTAGCACCCCGGATACCCTAATCAAAAAAACTAACTATGGTTCTGTGAGGAGCATCGGCAGGATGAAAAAAATAGAACGCGATGGATTGTTATTTGATCAATATATCGCCAACGATTTCCACTTACCTAAAAAAAAGAAGGATAGCGCAGCAGTCGTCAATTATTTTGTGGAAACCTCCTTCGCGCAACTCGGGAGAAGAGAGTTTCGGCAATGGGACGTTGTCGTGATCCGGGGGGTTGCATTTCAGGTCAATGTCGAAAAGAAGCCCATCCCTGAACGCCCTTTATTTCCCAATCAGACAAAAATAGAGCTCATGGGAATCATCTTTCTGCTTTTAGGGGTTTATTTTTTTTAAGTACTTGAGTTAAGCAAAGATAGTCGAGAGCGAGTGTCGAAAATCACCCAACAGGATGATGAACATCACCAGTTCTCCCATAGATTAATTAAATATTTGTTAAAAAATTTGGTAGACATGGCAGTAATACTCAGCAGACATAAATTGACAGCGATGCATAAACCACATCCGTTAAATCCCAGCTATCAAACATGGGAATGGGAGATTATTCTGATCCAAAGCCAGCTGACCCAGCTTAGAGCAATTTTCGAACGCGCTTCTTTTATGTTGTCAAAAAGAGATTTCGAGCGGCTTGATGCGCTCGAGCTAGCGCAAAACAGCCTTCAGAAAAAAATCAAGCTATTGATCCAAAATCTCAGAGCTCAACAATTGACACTGCAGCTTACCTGCCATAAAAGCCTTGAAAACATAGTGAGCGAAATTGAGCAAGGACTAGCCCGCCTATCCATTTCACTTGCTGATCTTAAAAATGAAAAATTTGCGAATAAAATCAAATCTACTTTTTGCCTTTGACCATAGGAATTAAAAAAAACAGTCCATGACCTATAATGAAATTACCGAGTTGTTGGGAAATGACGGCTCATCGCTGCTAGCGCATAACTGTAAAACAATTAAAAAGGAAATGCTGCATCAACCCGGTCCAGATTTCATTGCCAATACTGTGACCCATTCTGCTAGAAACAACCAGACTTTAAGAAGTATAGCTTCACTTTTTGCTTCCGGAAGACTGGGCGGAACTGGTTATCTCTCTATTTTACCAGTGGATCAGGGAATAGAACATAGCGCTGGAGCTTCATTTTCTGCAAACCCTATCTACTTTGACCCAGAAATGATCATTAGGCTCGCCTTAGAGGCTGGGTGCAATGCCGTGGTCAGCTCTACAGCACTATTAGCCAGTGTTTCTAGAAAATACGCGCATCGAATTCCATTTATTGCAAAACTAAACCATAATGAGTTGCTTAGTTACCCTAACGCTTATAAGCAAAATATGTATGCTAGCGTAAAACAGGCATGGGACCTGGGTGCATTGGCTGTAGGGGCAACGGTATATTTCGGTTCAAGGGATTCAAGGCAGCAGATCGGTGAGGTGGCAACGGCATTCGAGGCGGCGCACCAACTGGGCATGGCAACTGTACTTTGGTGCTACCTGCGTAATGACCATTTTTCAATGGCCGGTACAGATTACCATACTGCAGCGGATCTCACCGGTCAGGCTAACTATCTTGGTGCATCTATCCACGCAGATATCATTAAGCAAAAACTGCCTGAAAATAATCGTGGGTATCTTATACTGAATAACAACGGACTACCATTTGGCAAGTATGATCCGCTGATGTATACTGATCTTTGTTCAAACCACCCAATCGATCTTTGCAGGTATCAACTGCTCAATTGCTTCATGGGCAGGATAGGCATGATCAGTTCTGGAGGGCCATCGCATGGAGAGGCAGACCTTAGGGCGGCAGTTCGCACCGCCGTTATCAACAAGCGGGCAGGTGGCATGGGCGTAATAGCCGGCAGAAAAGCTTTCCAGCGCCCTTTAAAAGAGGGAGTAGCATTATTGAATGCCATACAAGACGTCTACCTAGAGAAACAAATCAACATCGCTTAGACCCCTAAAAGTGATGATAATCAGAATAATACCTGCTAAAAATCATTCACTAAAAAAACATCATGTGTAGATTTACTCTTCATTAATGATGTAATCATGAAAAAATTACTAAAGCCTTTGTTGTTGACCCTGCTTTTGGCAAACGGAGTCAGTGCAGTGTATGGAGGATGGCAAATGATTGATAGACCCGATGGCACGTCACTGGACCTGCCCCTTCAATATTTGCGTTACACTCCGTTTAATGACTATCTATTGCCGGGAATTTTACTCCTCAGTATGATTGGCATTTATAGTATTGCCTTGTTTGCTATGGTGATTGGTGGCGCAGCTAAATACGGGTGGTTGCTAATTATACAAGGTTTTGTGCTATCACTTTGGATTATTGCCCAGCTTATTTACAACATTCCATTTTCCATATTACATGGCCTATTTTTATTCATATCCGTTATCTTCATTTATACAGGTATGGTAAAATTACGTACAAGCATTACATTATGAAACCAGTCATCACCCTGACGCTTAGTCCTGCTATAGACAAAAGTACAACCACAGAAAAATTGATCGCCGAAAAAAAGCTCAGTTGTAGTCCCCCAATATATGAGCCTGGTGGCGGCGGCATAAATGTAGCTCGGGCAATCCATAGGCTTGGCGGAAATGCGCTGGCTGTTTATCCGGCCGGTGGTTATTCTGGAAAAACATTTCATGCCCTTTTAGCTAGAGAAAATGTTCATCAGCTAGTTATAGAAACGATAGACAACACACGTGAAAATCTGGTCGTACTTGAAACCTCGACCAATAAGCAGTATAGATTTGGCATGCCAGCGCCCATGTTGACCCCGCAAGAACTTGACACCTGTTTAACATCTTTAAGCAACATCGAACAGATGGCCTTTCTGGTAGTTAGCGGGAGTCTTCCTTCAGGCACACCCAGTACGCTGTTCGCCGACCTGGCTAAGATTGCGAAAGAGAAAAATGCCAAGCTAATAGTGGATACCTCAGGCGAAGCCCTCAAACAAGCGGTTAAGGCAGGTGTATATTTGATAAAACCCAACCTCAGAGAACTTTCAGCTTTAAGCGGAAAAATACTACGCAATAAGCATTCAGTTATTATTGCTGCAAAAAATATCATTTCAAACAGTGATTGCGAGATCATAGTTGTATCAATGGCAGAAGAAGGGGCATTGCTTATCACATCACAGCTTGCACTACAGGTTACCCCACCTAAAGTAGAAGTAAAAAGTACGGTGGGCGCTGGAGACAGCACCGTAGCTGGATTGATATTTTCTCTCGCAAATGGGGAAAGCCTTAAAGACGCCTTGATATTTGCAGTTGCCTGCGGAACAGCCGCAACCATGAATGCTGGCACGGAGTTATGCCATACCGAGGATGTGAAAGAACTCTTAAACAGGATTCAAATGTCAGCTGAAAAGTGTTAATTACCTAAAATAAAACAATCCATGAAATCTATCTTAATTATCGAAGACAACCCAGAACTTCTTGCAAGTTGTTCGGAGATTTTGGAATTATCGGGATACCACGTGATCCAAGCAAAAGATGGACACGAGGGAGTGAGCATAGCAATAGATTCAAATCCGGATCTGATACTTTGCGACATTATGATGCCCAATCTCGATGGCTATGGTGTTTTCTCAATCCTTACCAACAACCACAAAACCGCACATATTCCATTCATCTTTTTGAGCGCGAAATCAGATTATCTCGATGTGAGAAAGGCAATGGAAATGGGAGCAGATGATTATCTAACTAAACCCTATAACCCCGACCAGCTGATCAAAGCGATTCAAACGAGAATCAACAAGACGACTCAGCAAAGTTCAGAAATTGTAACTACAGCACATTTAGATGATACCAGTTTAGTTAGAATCGGCCATGGGCTGGAACAGCTCCAGCAACTGGTAGCCAAGAGTAGATTACGCACGATCAAGAAAAGGCAAACCCTGTATTACGAGGGAGATTATCCGCAAGGCCTATACCTTTTAACAGATGGCTACATTAAAACGATCAAACTTACAAAAGACGGAAGACAACTAATTACAGGGCTTTATAAGCCGAAAGACTACATAGGACTTGACGCCTTACTTTTGGATAGTCCTTTTACAGAATCTGCCGAAGCCATAGAAGATTCCAAAGCCTACCTTTTACCTAAAGCAATGGTTATAGAAGTATTGGATAAAAATCCCGAACTGAGTCGGCATTTCATTAAGATCCTTTCCAAAAATATTCATGAAAAGGAAGAGCAATTGGTTGAGCTAGCTTATGAATCAGTTAGAAAGCGACTGGCACAAGTATTAGTCAGGCTCAGCAATCATACCCAGCTACAACACCTTAGCATTTCTAGGGAGGAACTGGCAGGACTGGCGGGCATTGCCACAGAAACTGTAAGCAGGGTGCTTACTGATTTTAAGCAAGAGGGATTGATCGAAAAAACAATCGGTCATATCGAGGTTCTAGACCTTGATCGCCTGATTAAAATGAAAAGTTAAACCAGCTATTTACTTTATTGTAGGTTTTGATTTAGCTTTCTCTTTTTCCAACTTCTTAAAATAGCCTCTGAACAAAATATTGCTTTTCAGTGCTTCCATATTCTGATTAAAGCCAGCCGTACCTTTTTGTACATTATCCATCGTTGCTTGGAGTTTTTTAAGCAATACGGTATCCCTTAACATTAAATACACCAAACCATTTCCGCTTCTCGCACCGCTATCGAGCATCTTAGCAGTGCGCTCAAGCTGAAGCACAGTAGCATCAGCCCGGGAAGTTGTCGATCGAATTTCAAGAGCTGCCTGCCTAAACGTATTGGCGAGCAAAGTATCTGTAAGCAGCATCCCAACCGTTCCTTGCTTATTTTTAACTCCAGTTTTTAAACTTAAACTCAAGTCCTCAACATTGGCAGCCGCCCGTTCGATATGGACGATGCTCATCATCAAATTTTGAGCTGTTTTCTTATCTTTTAGCAGCGCAAGTAAGGCGCTTTTATGAATGTCCTGCACAGTAACCTTAAGCGCCGATGATATACCTTCAATATTTTGGTTGGTACGCGACAGTACCTGTAGCATTTCATCCATATTTGGCCCTTGCCTACTGGGCAACAAGTCTCCCATGTCGGCCTTTTTTCCTGTACCATGGGGCTGTATTTGTACAATCTTATTACCCATTAGACCTTCGTTGCTAATTGATACGATCGCTTTTTTATTAATGAAGTTGCGTAATTTATCATCTATCAAAAAGGTGACTTCTATGATCGTGTCATTTATTAAAGCAATATCTTTCACTGTCCCCACTTGGATGCCCGCATATAGCACATTATTACCTTTACGCAATCCATTAGCATTCGCAAACCGTGAGCGAAGTTCGAAATTTGCGCCAAATAGGCTTTTATTTTTCCCGATCATATAAAGGGAAAAAATGAGGATAATCAATCCCATAGAGACGAATATTCCTAGCTTTAAGTTATTTTGGATAGGGTTTGCCATCATTTATTGAAAAAATTGTTTCACTCTATTATCTGCTGAACTTTTAAGTTCACTATAACTTCCCTGGGCATAACATTTTCCATCGAGTAATAGAACTACCCTATCGGCGGTACGCCTCACGCAATTCATGTCGTGTGAAATGAGAATGGAAGATGTTTTATACTTTTGTTTTAAGGTTAAAATAAGCGATTCGATTTCCAATGCTGTTACGGGATCTAGACCAGCAGTAGGTTCATCATAGCACATGATCTCGGGTTTAAGGATCATTGCTCTTGCAAGCGCTACTCGTTTTGCCATGCCACCAGATAAAGCTGATGGCATCATGTCAATAGTATGCTCCAAGCCAACATCCGCCAATGCTTCTGTAACAACACGCTGAAATTCCTTCTCAGTCATTTCCCTTCCATGTCTTTTTAAGGGAAATCGGAGATTTTCGCCAATGGTCATCGAATCATAAAGGGCATTGCTTTGGAAGAGAAACCCCATCCTTGCCCTTGTCTGGTCGAGTTCATCTTCCTGCAACTGGTTAATGTCTTGGCCAAGTACTTTAATGATTCCCTGATCTGGCGCAATTAGCCCAACAATACATTTTATCAATACAGATTTGCCAGAACCCGACCTCCCCAATACCACCAAATTCTCTTCACGGTAGAGTTCCATGTTGAAGTCGACCAATACAGGGAGACTCCCAAATTTTTTATAGAGATGAGTTACCGAAACTACTATTTCCTTTTGCATACCATTCATCCTTCCCATTTAATTGAACCCCAAAAGACCAGTTAGCTGTACCACTAACAAGTCGACTATAAAAATCATTACCGACGAAACCACTACTGCAGAATTCGCTGCATTCCCTACCCCCTGGGTGCCTTTACTAGAATTATATCCTTTGTAGCATCCTATTGCTCCCACTGCAAAACCAAAGAAAAAGGTCTTAATTACAGCTGGAAGCACATCAGAATAGGATAGGCCTTGGAAAATCTGATCGAAGAACAGCGTAAAGCTGGTAACCGAATTAATATTAACACCGATATAGGCCCCTAATAACGAAATCGTATCAGAAAGTATCGTAAGTACCGGTAGCATTAAAGTTGTTGCCAAAATTCTATTCACCACCAGGTAGCTAAAAGGGTTTATCCCACTCACCTCCATTGCATCGATTTGCTCCGTTACCTTCATTGAGCCTAATTCTGCTCCTATACTGCTACCGATTTTTCCAGCAAAGATCAGTGCAGTAATCACCGGGCCGATCTCTCTAACAATGGCAATCCCTACCATCACTGGAAGTTGCGACTCTACGCCATACAAAATAAGGGAGGGCCTGAGCTGCATGGTCAATACCAGACCCATAATGAAACCGGTTAAACCTATCAATGGCAGAGACCTATAGCCGATTTGAAAACACTGCAAGGAAAACTCAGCTATTGTGGGACCCTTACCCATTCTCATCGCAAAAAATCTGGAAACAAATTTTGTCGTATCTCCTACCGCAGTTAAAAAGTCCTTATACCCGCTAAAGAATTCCATAAGTTTCTATAACTAAATGTTTTAGAGCAATGATTTCACTAGGCTAAATTAAGGCTAATTATTGCCAGCAGCCAGATGCTCATATCAAGAAAAAAAATGATGCTCGTCATAGAATTTTCTTAAAAACCAAGATAGTTTTGTTAATAATTACTAAAAATTCAAACGATGAAAAAAATTAGCGCAGCATTCGATGGCCTCAAGTTTTCAGAAAGCACATTGGCCTATTCCATCGCGCTCGCAAAAGCGGCAAAAGCAGTACTCTCTGGAGTATTCTTGGAGTCATTCCTTTATCACAGTTATCGCCTTGAAGGCATTATTGGTAAGGAAGGCATGTTACAGGCCAAAATTAAACAACATATCAAGGAAGACAAAAGCGCCAGAGACCATTCCCATAAACTTTTTGAGACTGCCTGTAAAAATGCAAAGCTAAGGTATTCGATCCACTGTGATCTGGGCATTACGATGTTGGAAGTTATTCGTGAAAGCGTGTACAGCGATCTAATGATCGTAAACAATGAAGATACTTTCAGCACCGTTGAACAAGCCAAGCCGTCATTATTTATTTACCAACTCTTGTCCGAATCGAAATCTCCACTACTGATAGTGCCAACAACGTATCATAAAATCGAAAACATTATCATCTTATACGACGGAAAACCAAGAGCTGTCAACGCAATCAAAATGTTCCATCATCTTTTCCCCTCGATGAAAGACTTACCTATGGAAGTAGTTTCAGTGTCTGCAGTGGGCAACAAATCCGAAAACCAAGATCAGGAATTGATGGATGAATTCATACAATGTCATTATCCACAAGCCATTACAGTCAAACTAGCTGGAGACCCAAAAGAGCGCATTTTAAACCATCTTAAGCATGCGCATCCCGGCAGTTTAATTGTGATGGGGGTTAACCAACGAAGTTGGACCTCACGGTTCTTCCACCCAAGTTTAACAGAAAAGGTACTTGAAAAAGTTAATTTACCTGTATTTGTTGTGAATAGCTAACCTAAGGTCAATACTCATGGAAAAAATACTAGTTACTACCGATCTTTCCGCAAATTCAGCCTCAGCTATCCGATTTGCACATAAACTTTGTCTAATAAGAGGCGCTGTTATGATTGTCTTATATGTCGATGACCTGCCGGCACCAACCGGATGGAGCTTGGCTGAAATCAACCTTTATGAGCAAAAAAAAGCTTTAATGGACAAGGCAAAAGTACAGTCTTTTGTTAATCGCATCTGTTGGTCGCTCAGAAAACCAGTCGTACAAACAGAGATCGAAATTAAAAGAAGCGCAAATGTGATCAATGCGATCAATGAAAGTTGTATAGAAAATGACTGTAGATATGTATGTATTAGTACCCGTGGAGCAGGTAAAATGAAAAAGATTATAGGGACACACACCAGCAAGCTTATCGCTACCTCCCTCATTCCCGTTATCTGCATTCCAAGTGGATATCGAATAAAAAAAATCAGTACTATTTGTTATGCGTCAGATATGGACAGCTATCAAAAAGAACTCCGCGCAATCTTGCGATTTTCTGCTCCTTTGGGGGCGAGATTAACGCTCATCCACCTCACCAGCCCAAGCAAAAAACTCCCTGCAGAAAATAAACTAACTGAGGAACTGAGAGAGATAGCAGGCGAAGATATTAGCCTACATTTTCTTGAGAGGGACATTGCGCAAACACTGCATAACGACTTAGGCCAGGCCATAAAAAAATTGGCTCCTTCTTTAGTTGTATTTTTTACCAGTAATCAAAATTCCTTTATCGATCGACTATTCCACATTTCAACGGCACAATCACAATCTTTTATTTCCAAAATACCACTAGTTAGCTTTCGAAAATAGACTATCGATCAAAAGCCAACCTCTTTGTTGCTAGGTAAGATATTTTAGAAAATACTTTGCCGGTAACATTTGTTTGGGAAAAATAAGGATGGGAAGATGAGGGTTTCTGATTGCTTTCACTATGGTACTTTGATGAAAAACCGTCAGAAGCGTGCTTCGCTTGTAATCTGCCATGGAAAGCCAATTTTGGCCAGCCTGTTTACAAAGCTCATTAATCTGAGCTATCAAATCCTCTCCCACAAGATGGGTGTAAGAAATGTTTACATGATGGAAATCTTGGAGCTTTTTAATAAACTCGAGTTCCCATTCAGCCTGTTCGGGCTTGCCAGTCGAAGGCCTGTAAACATGGACAACTTCTATCGAAAACCCTAATCGTTCGCTAAGCCTTATAAGATAGTTGAGGGCATTAACATCCTCGCTGTGAAAGTCGGTGGTAAAGATTACCTTATCGAGTTTTTTTTGAGGCACACTCTCGGAAATGACAAGTACCGGACACGCGCTATTATTGATCACAGATCGCAACACATTTCCTAATAGCAGATGTGCAAAACTACTTCCCTTTCCGGCACCCATTACCACAATTTCTATATCTTCTCTGGGAACTATATTCGACACTTGTATCCCAATATCGCCTTCAGTAATCACCGAACGAATCGTAGGAACATAGCCTCCGTCAGGCATTTTTGATAGTTCCTCTTTAATCTGCTTTACCTTAGTTAGCATCTCTTCTCGGGTTTCATCGTAAAGACCAGACGGCGGGGAGGTAGATGCTCCCTGATTAACAAAAGGGACCAAAGGGATTGAATCATAGTTATTCATGACCAGCAAATCTAATTGCAATTGAATACAAAGGTTCAACGCCGTCAATTCAGCATATCTGTTCCGTTTTGAAAAATCGCTCAGCAACAATATTTTTTTCATTGGGATATAATTTGTTTCATATTATACTTCTTTTCAATGCACCTGCTGAAGGATTTTGTTATTCAACAGATACTGGATAATGATCTCTCCATACTCATGGGCAAGACTTTGGGAGCTATTGGGGTTGAACGATTCAGTCTGCACCGAACATATCAGGTCCTGGTTTTCCATTTCATATAAATTACTTTCCCAGAAATAACGTGTACTTACCACAAAGTACCCAGGTTCATAAATCCTGGCCAGCCCCCTCCTATAATCCCAAAATCTCCTAGTTTCAATATTGGTTGGATAGTAAACCCTTCCTGGCACATAGTTTTTCTCCTTATGCTTATTAAGCAAGACAATAGTTAAAATGGCATCGATACCCTTGTTTTTTAGCTTGCTGATGGCAGCTTTTTCATCCATGCCATCAAACGCTTTTGGCCCAAATTCATTGAGCGAGGAAACAGCGTTATAGCCAATATTAGCAAGATCTGCAACCATATGGTTTTCCATTTGCTGCTGCAGGGAATGGTCAGCATTGCGAGAAAGGCCGAGAACTAAAATTTTATCGTAATGCTTCTCCACCCTATTTTCCTTTTTCCATGAATAGGTAATTCTAGAAGTTGTACAGCCCATTGCCGCTAGCAGCAAAAAGGCTACGCTTGTTATCATTGCTTTCATATTTTTAGCTATAAATGTTAGTTTTTGAACTTACAATTGGTTCAGTGCATTTTGATTTTTGATGGGATAGCGAGCAAGGGCACTGTAGTATGGTAACTTAGACGCTTAGTGGTACTTGGATTAAAGATCCCTTCAAACAGTTTTCGCTTATGTGTAACCATCGCCAAAACATCAATTTGTTCCTTTCTGATATAGTCATCCAGCGAAGCTTCGAGATCAAGACCATGGATATGGCTAGTAATAGCTTCGACTCCATAATGTGATTTGATCATCTCTTGATAGGAGTTTAATTGGTACTGATGTTCTACTAGTGTAAGCGCTTTATCTTCTTTATCGTTCGTAAAAACCACGATATGAAGTTCTGCTTTATAAAACCGTGCGAAGTCCAAGATACATTCGATTAATTTCGGATCCTTTTCGAAACCATTGGTAGCCAGCACTATTTTTTGCGGCCTTTTCCACTTGTATTTGCAGGGAATAGCCAGTACAGGAACATTAGCTGAACCAATCACTGCGCCCGTTCCACTTCCGAATAACTTTTCCTGAAGCCCAGAAGCACCATTGGTGCCCATTACGATCAGATCTGCATGCTGATCTTTCTGTGCCTGAATAATACCGTCGCTAACAGGGCCTTCGTAAATTGCGGCACTAATATGCAGGCTTCCCTTTTTCATGAGTTGATCTTTTAGCTCCTTGAGCTGCTTTTCCATGTCTTCCCGGTAAACTAGCGGGTAGGCGACTGCTAGGCCTGAAGGATCTCCGTATACCGCAGGGTAGAGTTCCATAACATGAACTAGCGACAATTCAATCGTATCAATTTTAGCAGATTGCATCGCAAAATCTATCGCAACAGCTGCACATTTTGAAAAATCGGTGGGTATCAATATCTTTTCCATTTCTTTAAGGTTTAAGTGGTTACTAGGGCAATATGCTGGTATTTATCTAAGAAGTTATGTTCGGTAAAATCGACCTCCCCACCGTGAGCGATAACCTTGGCAATAATGTCATCTACGGCATCGGGAGTGTAGATATCCATAGCCGGAAGAATGGGGCTCATAAAATCGCTTTCGACCACCAATTTTTGCCCCCTTTTGTCTTGCGCGGCCTGCCATACCTCATTGATTCCGACGGCCAGTTTCTGCTGATCTGCAGCTTGATCAAGTAATGTTAATAGCTGCTTTTGCTGATCAATTTTCAAGCCTATCAAATACGGCTGCAACAATTCCTGCAATTGCGCAAAGCTGGCTTTATCGTAATTGCCGCTTATATAGGCGGCAATACCATCACTGTTTTTGGTAAGCTTTTTAAAATGGCCTAAAACCTTTTTTGTGCCAAGCACAAAGACTGGTAAATGATCTGTAGCGATCAAGCGACCGATCTCCCTATCAACCTGATGTAGAAATTTATCCATCAAAACATCTTTTTTTTGGGAGAGGGCCGTTTTTCCATGCGGTTCCTCGCCCAGATCCCTCTGGTAAGCGTCAATGGAACGGGGAATGGAAGAAATGACCTTTAAAAACTCATGCGTACTCCCTTGGTAGAGCTTAAAGTTTCTACCATTTAACAAAAGTATCAGGTATTTGTCTCGCAGTTTACCGTTCTTTACCAAGTCGCGAACTTCAAAGGTGTCATTAATAAGGATCCTTTCCTGTACTGGAACATCCAAGAAGATTAACTTTTCAAAACCCTGGGACACAAATATTGCAATTCCCTTTTTATAAATATCTACCTTTGTAGTTGCGACGATAGACCGCAACTTTTCCATAACGGAGTGTTCAACTTCTTTCGGATATTTTCCTGAAAGTTCATGACCTACCCTATCTACTACCGTTTTGAGCTTATGTAGCAAGGTCCTTTCATATGAAAATGTGGGTTCGATCGGTAAAATAATCGAAATAGCGGGGCGATTGGGCATCGCGCCAATCACTTCGGTTAACTCGGGTGTCAGAGTGGTTTGCATAGTCTTTTAATTACACCACAAAACTAATGCGCCCCCATCTTTACTAAGCTGACCAAGGTCAATGGGCTAATTGATTCATATCACCTCTTTCTTTAACCGATCGCACCAACAATACCTTCGTGGACTAGGAAGAACAAGGTTTCAGCACTCATTTTTCGATCATGATCATTATCAGGTATTCGATTGACCTGCAACACTTTTAAAAGGTATTTGAACTGGTATTTTTGGACATCGATCACATCTAATACGAACTTAAATAATTTGAGCAATGAAAAGACTATCTACACCTGCTTTGGTAAAAAATGGCTTCTTCAGCCTGTTGATCCTTTCCACATTATTAAATGCCTGTAACGGCAACCAAAAGAAACCTTCTGGTACTAAAAATATAGTGGAAAAAGAAAAGCCATTGCGTACCGCCTGTTATGAAGCGATAGACGCAAAAGATACGGCTTACCTTAAACTTGAAACTTTTAATAAAGGTAAAGTAAAGGGAGAACTGAAATTCACGTATCGTAAAAAGCCAAAAAATGAAGGAATAGTTGACGGTGAGTTTGTTGGTGACACATTGTTTCTCAATTATACCTTTAATGCAGGGGATAATAAAACGACCACCTATAAAAACCCTTTAGCCTTTCTTAAAAGCGATGAAAAACTTACGCTTGGGGTGGGGGAAATACGAACATATCTTGGACGATCCTACCTGGACAAGAAAGAAAAGATCGATTTCGAAAAAGGAAGATTTATTTTTAAAAGTGTTCCTTGCAAATAACAAAATCAAATCGTGAAAACCCGGAGAAGAACTATAAGGGATCAATTGAAATCCATTTTGATTATCCTCCTTGCGCTGGCCGCAGCTAGCTGTTATTATGGCGCTATAAACTTAATCGAAAATGGTGGTGGATCAAACATAGGGCTTAGCCACGATTTTTTAGATACCACCGTTGTTGAATATCTCTTCCCGGGGGTCCTCACCTTTTATGCAATCGGTTTATTTACCATCCTAGTATTCATCGTGTTCCTTGGTAGAAAGAGAAATCACAGATGGTTATTGATCAGTGAAGGTACGCTACTACTACTATGGAGCGCAATCCAGCTCATCCTATTGGGATTCCCCCTTATTCCGCTGCACTTTCTATTAACAGCCTTGGGGATCATATTTATCTTAAGCGGAGTTTTTAGCGCTGCGAAAACTTATCAGTAGGCCGTCCAACCACCATCGGCAACCACAACACTCCCATTGATATAACTCGATTCGTCTATGGCCAAGAAAAGTGAAATCCTTGCAATCTGTTCAGGAGATCCAGCAGGAGGCATATTTGCGCTCCCCGCCTCCATTCGATCCAATCCGAAAGGGTTTGGATGAGATTGATAAAGAATATTTGTTTCTATGCTTCCGGGGGCAATCGCATTGCATCTAATCCCTTTTAAAGCATACTGATAGCCGATATTTTTGGTAAGGCCTATTAAACCATGTTTTGATACCGTATATGCAAGCCCAGCCCGACCCCCACAGAGACCCGCTACCGAACTGATGTTGATAATATTACCACCACCTTTTTTCAAAAAGAGTCTAATGGCATGGCGGCAACAATAAAAGGGACCCGTTAGGTTAGTGCCTATCACTGATTTCCATTTCCTGTTTTCCAGCTCTGCAGCCGGGACAAAATCGTCCATTATACCCGCATTATTTACAAGAATATCTAACGTTCCATAAGTTTGATGCACAAATTTGAATAATGCTTTAACAGCCATCTCATTAGAAATATTGGCGGCAAAACATTTTACACTTCCTTTCTCTCTGGAAATCTGTGTTGCTACCATTTCTATATTCTCATACTTGGCATCAACCAAAAGCACTTTTGCGCCATGATGTGCAAAAAGCCTGGCAATTGCTTTGCCAATTCCTGAGCCCGCACCTGTAATCAAGGCTACTTTGTTTTCTAATGATTTCATACTATTTTCACTTAGTCTACAGCAACGATCTGCATTTTATCTTTAACTCGATTTATCACCTGGATACCTTTCAGCAGCGCATCAGGATTAAAAGCTATACTGTCTATTCCCTGCTCAATAAGCAGGCCGGCAAAAGCATCGGAATCGCTGGGTGCTTGTCCACAAATCCCAACATGTTTCCCCAACGCTTTGGCTTTTTTGATCATTTCGATGATCAGCAATTTGCTTGCAGCATTTTGTTCGTCGAAAAGATTGGAAATAAGCGCAGAATCACGATCTATGCCCAGTGTAAGCTGGGTAAGGTCATTTGAACCAATTGAAAAGCCATCGAATATCTGCGCAAATTCTGATGCCAAAAGCACGTTACTTGGTATTTCGGCCATCATATATATCTCGAGGCCATTTACGTGTTGCACCAACCCATACTCACCCATTAATTTCAGCACCTTCTTTCCTTCTTCCACTGTCCTACAAAAAGGTATCATCAATTTAATGTTATCTAGTCCTATTTCTTCTCTTGCTAGTTTTACGGCCTCACATTCCAATTGAAACCCCTTTTTATAATTTTCATGATAATACCTAGACGCTCCTCTAAAACCAATCATCGGATTCTCTTCGATGGGCTCGAAAGCCTTGCCTCCAATAAGGTTTCTATATTCGTTCGACTTGAAATCGCTCATTCTTAAAATAACTTCTTTGGGATAAAAGGCTGATGCGATCAACGCAATACCCTGCGAAAGTTTTTCAATAAAATACGTTCTGCCACTTGGATAGCCAGCCGTTAATTTAGCCATAAGATCAAGTTCATGACTATTTGTGACTTTTTGGGGCTCAAGCAGGGCCATCGGGTGAATACCAATGTGATTACTGATCATAAACTCCATTCTGAGCAATCCTACACCATGATTTGGGTATTTTGCCAGTTCGAAGGCATTCTCAGGATCAGAAATAATGAGCTGAGCCTTTGGATGATCAGCCATAATCAGCGCTTTAAAGTCCACTTCGGTTTCATCCCAATCTATTTCTCCCTGAAGCACTTGCCCCGCCGCCCCATTGCTACAATCAAGGGTGATCATTTCTCCATCCTTGATATTTTCTGTTGCATTTACGCAACCCACAATGGCAATAGCGCCGAGTTCACGTGCAACAATCGCTGCGTGACTAGTTCTTCCTCCCTGATTGGTTACGATTCCAGCTACCTTTTTAAGAATGGGATCCCAATCGGGACTAGTAGAATTAGTAACTAGGATGTCTGTAGAATTGAGTTCACTAGAGTCCCTGGGCGACATTAAAATTTTCGCCCTACCCGCCACAATCTTCTTTCCTATTGCCTGTCCACTTGCAAGTACTTTACCTTGCTTGTTTAAACGATAGTTGAACATTTTGGGTAATTGGGCGCTATTATGAATCGTTTCTGGACGCGCCTGTACGATATAAAGCTTATGAGTTATACCATCTTTTGCCCATTCAAAATCCATGGGCTTTTGGTAATGCTCTTCAATGACTATCGCCCATCTGGCCAATATTTCGACCTCATCATCACTGAGCACAAACTTTTCCCTCAGCGCAATAGGGGTATCAATGTTAAGTGTAGATCCCGAATCTCCCTCAGCTGCATAAACCATTAGCTTAGCTTTGCTGCCAAGATTTTTTTTGATAATCGACCTCAGACCTTTTTTCAGGGAAGGTTTATAAACAAGATATTCATCGGGATTTACAGCCCCTTGCACCATATTTTCGCCAAGTCCCCAAATCGCAGCGATATGCACTACGTCCTTAAAGCCAGATTCAGGCTCGATGGTAAAGCCTACTCCTGCACCACCCAGATCTGCACGAACCATCTCCTGTACTCCAACCGACAATAGCACCTGATCATGTCTAAACCCTTTATCTTCACGATATTTAATCGCTCGATCCGTATATAAGGAAGCATAACAATGCTTTACCGCATCGAGGAGACCAGCAGTTCCACGAATGTTCAGATAAGATTCATGTTGTCCGGCGAAGCTGGCCTGCGGAAGATCCTCGGCCGTTGCGCTACTTCTCACCGCAACGGCACTAGGATGTTCGCCAAACATTTTATGGTATGCAGCTACAATGCCTTCTTGGAGATCGGTTGGGAATGGCGCGGTAAGAATTTTATCCCTTGCCTTAGCACCAATTTCCTCCAAATTGCTAAAATCTTTTGTGTCCAGTCCTTTTACAAGATCTACCAAGAACACAGAAAGTTTATGATCAGCCAAAAAATAGCTGAAAGCATCCGCAGTTATGGCAAAGCCTTCGGGAACTGTTATTCCATGCTTACCAAGATGTCTGACCATCTCTCCCAAAGAAGCGTTCTTTCCGCCAACTTGGGCAATGTCTTCGATTCCTATGTCGCTGAACTTTTTAATAAATGTTGCCATCGTTTGAATCTATTATTTGCCTGAAGTGGCTGGCTGATGAGGTTTGAACAAGAAGCCTTCTGTTTTAAGTTAGTCTATTTTAACCTTTTTTGCTTCTTTTAATGCCTTATCAGATTTTTTAAGGGAGATATGCAGCAGTCCATCTTCATAATTAGCCTTAATTTTCCCTTCATCAATATTGTCTGGCAAGCTAAAGCTTCTCTGGAAGGAAGATCTAGAAAATTCTTTACGGGTATAGTCTTCTTTCTCCTCTTGGCTTTCTGCTACGCTGTCCGCACTGATTGTCAACATGCCGTTTTCGATGGTCACGTTAAAATCGTCCTTTTTAAATCCCGGTGCAGATACTTCAAGCTGATAACCATCCTTAAGATCACGGACATTTACTGCCGGAAGCAGTGTTCCATTAAATACAGGTTTGTTAAAGAAACTGTCTACATTCCAAAAATCTTCCATCATGCTTCTCCATGAAGGAAACTGGGTTGTTTTTACTAAAGTTTTCATATGATTCTAAATTTGATGATCAAAATTACTGGAGAATGGTTTTGTTAGAGGTGATGGTGGTCAAAAGGGACCTTGATTTTGGTCATGATAAAATTATACCAGATGTTACACCCTGATAGATCATTTATCAATTTGATGAAGGTCATGGAATAGTTGCTAGTGTTACCTATATTTAAAAAAGCATTGAACATAACTTCTTACTAAATACGATACCCAGTGACCTCTGAAAATAAAAATCATGCGCTAAAGCCCCAAAAGAGTGCGGAAATAAGCGGAATAACCGGACTAACCTCTCTCCAGGTCGAACAGGCTAGGCAGCGCTACGGAACCAATCGGCTCATCTATTCCAAAAATTCAGTCGTTTTAGTTGCATTAAAGAGTTTAGTGAAAGAACCCATGGTGGTTTTATTAATGCTTGTTGCTGGCATTTATTTCTTCTCCGGACAACAAAATGAAGGCATATTCCTTTTAGTTTCGGTTGTTTTGATTGCTGCTATTTCATTTTATCAAGACCGAAGGAGCAAAAATGCGCTCGCCGCACTGCAACGGTACACCCAAGCCACTTGCAAGGTAATAAGAGACGGAGAACTTTTAAGCGTCGATAGCGAGGAGTTGGTTATGGGAGATAGCTTAGTGCTCGAAGAAGGAATCTTGGTGCAAGCAGACGGCATACTGGTCAGCGCAAACGACTTTTCGGTAAACGAAGCGATACTTACTGGGGAATCAATGGCGGTATTTAAGGATATCCAACAAGAAGATCATTTTGTTTTTATGGGTACCACTGTAGCAAGCGGGCGCGCCATTGCTACCATAACTGCGATTGGCAATCAGACCAAATTAGGCCTCATTGGAAAAAGCCTTGAATCGATTAAAGAGGAAGAAACACCTTTAGCCAAACAGATTAGGGTTTTTGTAAACAAAATGATCGTTATGGGTGCACTAGCCTTTTGTTTATCTTGGGTACTTAATTATATATATCATCAAAATTTCATGCAAAGTTTGTTAGGTGCCCTTACCATCGCCATGAGCATCCTTCCAGAGGAAATACCCGTAGCATTTGCATCTTTCATGGCCCTAGGCGCCTGGCGATTGATGAAAAAGGGCATTATTACCAAAAAAATGGGAACGGTAGAAACCTTGGGAAGCGCAACGGTAATCTGTGTAGACAAAACTGGTACGATTACCGAAAACAAGATGGCACTCGCAGAAGTTTTCACGATTGATACTGGGGTCAACACAATAAATAGCAATTTAGAAAGCAGCGAAAAAAAATTGATAAAGACTGCCATGTGGGCCAGTGAACCCACCCCTTTCGATCCGATGGAACTTTCACTCCATGAAGCCTATACTGTGAATTTCACGATTGATGAACGCCCTGATTTCCATCTTGTACATGAATACCCTCTAGGTGGTTCTCCACCGATGATGACCCATGTTTTTGAAGACAAGAACGGAAATAGGATCGTTGCTGCAAAAGGTGCGCCTGAAGCCATCATTCGCTGTTGCAATTTAAAAAAGAGCGACCAGCAATTAATTGCAAATGCCATTAGCGAAATGGGATCAAAGGGATTTAGGATATTGGCGGTCGGCGAGTGTGAATTTAAAGGCAACGATTATCCCGCTAACCAGCAAGAAATGGATTTTACGTTCGTTGGACTTGTCGCATTTTACGACCCTCCTAAACAGCATATTACGAAAGTCCTTAAAAGTTTTTATGATGCTGGAATTAGCGTTAAGCTTATTACCGGAGATAACCCAATAACAACAACAGCAATCGCTAAACAAATTGGCTTTTTAGGCTATGAGAAAAGTCTTAGTGGTGAACAGTTGATTAATCTTACAGACGCCGAGCTCCAACAAACCGTCAAAGAGATCAATGTATTTACCCGAATGTTCCCAATGGCAAAACTAAGGATCATCAATGCCTTGAAGGTAAATGGAGAAGTTGTTGCAATGACCGGTGATGGTGTAAACGATGGCCCCGCGTTAAAGGCAGCACATATCGGTATTGCAATGGGGAAAAAGGGAACTGAAATTGCGAAGCAAGCTGCTGCACTCATCTTGGTAGAAGACGACCTTTCTAAGATGGTTGAAGCCATTGCCATGGGAAGGAGAATCTATGCTAACTTAAAAAAAGCAATCCAGTACATCATATCTATACACATTCCAATTATCCTGGTCGTTTTATTGCCAATGTTGCTTAACTGGCAATTCCCAAATCTACTTTTGCCCATGCATGTGGTCATTTTAGAACTCATCATGGGCCCAACATGCTCGATTATTTTTGAAAATGAACCGATCGAAAAAAATGCGATGACACAAAGGCCACGCCCTTTTTCACAGACTTTCTTTAACCCTAAGGAACTCGCAACAAGCATCGCTCAAGGGCTAATGATAGCTTTTGGCGCCTTTATAACATACCGATATGCAATTGCTCATGAAGCTGCCGAGATCTGTACCCGAACCATGGTATTTGTAACCTTGATTGCTGCTAATATCATGCTTACCTTATGCAATCGGTCTTTTTACTATGCTATAACTACTACCTTACGTTACCCGAATAAACTTATGCCAATTGCAATTGGACTTACAACGTTAACCGCTGCATTATTGCTGTACTTACCGCCAGTTGCTAATTTTTTCGGCTTCCAAGCTTTAGGTCCTTTAGAATTGGTCATGAGCATAACTCTCGGCTTTATCTCAGTGATTTGGATTGAGGCCCTTAAATGGTACAAAAGAGCAGTTAGAAGTCGTTAACGACTAACCTATTATCAACAGCTAGCACACCTGGGCACGCCCATGCTACATCTTCTGCAGTTTCACTTTGCGCAACAGAGCGAACTTTGCCAGTAAGGAGTACTTTGTTTCCTTTTGCATTAACTGTTACCTTATTGGCTCCTAGTCTTGCACTACGTTCCATCGCTGTTTGAATTTTTTGTCCGAGGTCGCTTGGAGAAGTTTTTGGTAGAATCATGATTTGATCTCTCACAGATTTTACCCCTATTAAGTTGGAAACGGAGCGTTCAATAGCTGTTCGCTGGTATCTCCATTCAACTGCTCCCGATAGGCTAACTACCCCATTTTTTACAGCAACCTTTATGCTATCTTGTTCCACTGCCGAATGCCATTTAAGTGTTTCCTTTACTGCTCGCTGTATGTCGGCATCTGTTCTTTTGTGTTCTGGCAGTAGGCCCACCTTGAGTTCGTTAACAATCGCCTTAACCCCAGCTATCCGTTCTACCACCTTTTCAGCCCTTCTTTTTTCACTGTAATGATCAACTTGACCTAAAAGTGTAACTGAACCATAGTTTACCGTTACGCCAATCCTCGCTGAATTTACCGATGGATCCCAACTAAGTTCCTCCATCACCTCTTTTTGAAGCTGTATATCATCTTTCATTTTTTTAGGTTTAATCTTTATGAAGTAACAAGGTATCAAGAGATAAGTGATTGCACAATGAGCAAAGTCAAGTCCGTGGTTGACCATTATCAACGTACACCTTTGTGCTTCGCCTGAATGTTTTTTCTATTTCGACAGCGAAAAATATAAGCGAAGAAGCTAGTCCGACCAAAACAAATTCAAAAAACCCTAGGGATTCCGTTTTAAATATCAGCTGTAGGAACGGCACGTAAGTTATTGCGGCTTGGAGTAAAAACACTGCAAGAACTGATTTTATCAATGGGAGATTTGAAAATATGCCCAGCGTAAACAATGATTGTCGTTCGGAACGTATGGCAAGTAGGTGGCCCATCTGCGTAAGGCTTAAAAGATTGAATACGATCGTTTGCCAGTGCAAATCGTAATAAATAGCAAGAGACTGCGCACTTAGGATAATTCCTGCCATTAAGATTCCCACCCAAAGCATGTGCATCCCCCTGCCTTTGTCAAAAACGGTTTCATTAGGATCCCTAGGCATCCTTTCCATGATATTCCTTTCGGCCTTTTCAAATGAAAGCGAAATTGCAGGCAACCCATCAGAAACTAGGTTTATCCACAGGATGTGAATAGGTAAAAGTGCAATTGGAAGCCCCATCAACGGTCCAAGTAATAGAACCATAAGCTCACTCGAGTTGGTAGTCATCAAGTATTTAATAAATTTGAGAATGTTATCATAAACCCTTCTACCTTCTTTTACTGCGCCAACAATAGTCGAAAAATTGTCATCGAGCAACACCATGTGCGCCGCTTCTTTAGCAACATCGGTTCCCGTAATACCCATCGCAATTCCAATATCTGCGCTCCTCAATGATGGGGCATCGTTCACGCCATCACCTGTCATCGCTACATAGTGCCCCTTCTTTTGTAACATCTTAACAATCTGCAATTTTTGCGCTGGAGATACCCGAGCATACACTTTAATTTTCTCAACTTTCGCAAGAAAACTGTCTTCATCCAAACCAGCCAGCTCCTCCCCAGTCATGGTTAGTTCATCTTCCTCCTCTAAAATTCCAACACGGGTTGCAATCGCTTTAGCTGTCAAGGGATGGTCGCCTGTGATCATTACGGGAACAATACCAGCCGCTTTACATTCGGCTACGGCCGATCTCACCTCTTCTCGGGGCGGATCGATAATACAAGCTAAGCCGAGAAAATTCAAATTTTGTTCATGAACAATTTCCGATAAGAATTTTGGGATTTCATCCCATACATGATACCCAAAACCAAACACACGATACCCATCGCTGCTTAACTCTTCCACCTTCCCAAGCAATTTTTGGACTTCTGCATCTAAGCAGCGCAGCAAAAGAATGTCGGGCGCACCTTTTGTAAATGAAATCACTCCCTTGCCATACGGATGGAAAGTCGTCATCAGTTTTCGTTCATGGTCAAAAGGGATTTCGCCTAATCTAGGCCACAGACTTAAATCATCTAAATAGGGGAGCGCCATTTCTTTCAATGCTACCTCAGTGCCATCGCCCCGCAGCTTTTTGTGAGGCCCTTCCACAGCATCATTATTGAGTGCTGCCGCGTGTAATAACAAATTTATGGAACCTTGGTTTTTAACAGCAGACAACTTATCATAGTTATAAAGTATCCCGTTTACGAATACCTTTTCTACGCGCATCACGTTTAACGTCAACGTACCTGTTTTATCAGTGCAAATGTAGCTAACAGAACCAAGGGTCTCTATTGCCGGAAGCTTGGCAATCAAGGTATTTAACTTAATCATGCGCTTTGCTGCCAAAGCGAGTGAGATGGTTATGATCGCTGGCAGTGCCTCTGGAATAGCAGAAACTGCTAAAGAGATGCTCGTCATCAATATCTTGACCAGATCATCTCCTCTCAGCCAACCAGCTACAAAAAACAGAAAACATATAAATAGTATAACAAGAGAGAGCTTCCTGGCAAAATCAGCCATTCTTTTCTGCAAAGGTGTCACCACTTCTTTTTCTTGAAGCAGGTTTGCAATTTTACCAAGCTCCGTCTCCATTCCTGTCGCTACTACAATGCCTATTCCTCTCCCACTGGCAACAAACGTACCCTTAAAAACCATGTTCTTCTGTGCTGAAATGGAAAGTTCTTTAGCAGTTATTAGTTGATCCGTTTTTTCAACGGGGAAAGATTCGCCTGTAAGAGCTGATTCGTCAACTTTCATGTTCTTGGTTTCAAAAACCCGAATGTCAGCCGGCACTGCATTTCCCGCTTCCAGCGTTACAATATCGCCCGGCACTATTGCCGTGGCAGGCAATAACATGTTTTTTCCATCTCGAACAACCATAGCTTGACTGATCGACATTTTTTTTAATGCTTTCATGGCCTTCTGGGCGCGATACTCCTGAAAAAAGCCCATTGTTGCGTTAAGCAATACAATAATCAATATGACAATCGAATCTGAAAAATCACCAATAATGCCACTGATGATGGAGGCAAGCAATAAAATTACAATCATGACATCTTTGAACTGGGAGAGGAACACAACCAGCGCACTTTTCTGCCTCCCTTCTTTCAGTTCGTTCTTGCCGCCAGATAGTAATCTTTCGCGCGCAACACCAGTACCAAGCCCTTCTTTATTACTGCCTAGCAGCCCGAAAATATCGACTGCATTCATCTTATGCCAATTCATAAACGCTTAGCAAAGTCGTTATTGGTCCTTCAATAAAGCTTTCTTCTTTTCAAATTCCTCATCTGTAATCTCTCCAGCCGCCAATCGCCTTTTCAAAATTTCAAGCCAAGTATTTTTTGATTTTCGCGATCCGGGGATTTCGTAGGGGGTGGCAAAGATCCAAATCAAAACCACAAACCAGAAGAACCACCATACTAGGTGCATTCCCCAAAAAACAGGTATACAATCCATTTTTTTATAAATTTAAGTTAGTCAAAGCTAATCTAGAACTATTAACCTACCCTTGATCTGGCTCATTGTTTGCTTTGACACTAGTCAATGACCATCTTGCCAGCTATCATTTTTTAGTTTTTTGGAGCAGCCAATATATCCCTTTAACATTGCACTGATATTCTTTGACCATCTTGACCAAGATAATCTCTTCTAGGAGACCCATTGCCGTAACAACTATAGTGAGATACAAGAAATACTGGTTTGGCGCCCCCAGAAAAAAGAAACTACATAAGTACAGTCCCTGGAGCACGGCTGCCGTTTTCGAAAGGTAGGTATGAAAGGCTGTCATTTTGCCAAACTTCAGAATCGCATAGGACACCTCAAAAACTAATAGAAGCGGCAAGATTAGCAGCCACTTCCAATGATCCGCTAAAAAATCGTAATTCCATCTAAATACGGCAATTAAAGCCACGCCAACTGTTAAATCATCTCCTAAAGAGTCAAGCTGCGCTCCCTTTTCACCGGCAACATGAAACTTACGCGCTAAAGGCCCATCAATTGCATCAGTTAAAAAACTAAGCACCAACATCCACTTGAACAAGTTTATCTGATCTGCTAAAATTAAAGTCAGCAATACCGGCGAAGCAAATATGCGGTACCACGTTAGGCCATTTACAATACTCGACCCAAACCTTGAAATTTTCATATTTTAAAACATAATAAGGGAACACAGCATAAAAATAGTTTGATAGAGCCAACAACCTTATGACAATTATCATTCATTGAAATGATGATTGTCAATCGAATTTATCGGTAGTCTACCGAGCTTTATTAAAACAAGTAACCATGATCAAACGACCTAGACAAATGTATTCACAATCTTCTGCCATTTACGCTATGGCATTCATTGGTGCCCTAATTTACTTCATGCAACACGCCCATACCTTTTGGGAAGTAGTGGTGGGCTTTTTCAAATCAGTATGCTGGCCTGGAGTGTTGATTTACAAGCTTTTAGAATTTCTTAAACTGTGATCAATCTACATACATCTTTTCGTAATATTCCCTCGCCATTCTATCCGACCCGAACTGTGGTACTATCTCTCTAGCTGCAGTTTTTGCAACATTAAGCAGGGCTGCGGGCTTTTCATAATACATGGGCAGTAAATTGTTTTCGAGTATATCCATGAGGCTATGGTTTTCCTGTTGGTCTATTTCCACTTGCGTAAGAGCGCCGGAAGCAGGGGGAATCAAAAAACAGTTCTCTCCATCTCTTGCAAATTCTGGCACCCAACCGTCCGGAATGGATAGATTAACAGCTAGGTTCATTGCTGCGCTCATGCCGCTAGTACCTGATGCTTCCCTGTACATACGGGGATTATTTAACCATACATCTGCACCTTTTTTTAACTTGGCTGATAGCTCCAACTCATATCCCATCAATACCGCGCAGTTAGCAAACCTAGCTGTCTTCTCGATAATTTGATTGAAAAGCAATATTGCTCCTGCATCCTCAGGATAAGGCTTTCCTGCCCATATTAGCTGTATCGGCCGACGTTGATTATTAACTAGTTTTAAAAATCTCTCCCAGTCTTGTAAAAGCAAGTCTGCTCTTTTATAAGCAGCGAAGCGTCGCGCCCAAACTAAGGTTAGCACTTTTGGATCAAAAAGTTTTCCAGTTTGGTCCGCAACTTCTTTGAATAACTGGGCCTTCATCGCTCTTTTGCGTTTAAGCAAGCCAGGATCGCTGTTTAAAGCAATGCACTGAGCAATATCATCGTCTTGCCAATACACTTTATTTTGAGCGTTGGTAATTGAGATGATTTCGCAAATTCCTTCAAAACCCGACCACATTGTTTTGGTTACCGATAGATGTAATTTAGATACCGCATTTGCCCTCTTCGAAAACTTTAAAGCCCCTAAGGTATAATTAAAAACCTCTCCCGATAAAGCTAACATAGACTTTACCTCTGATGGCTGCATTTGTCCAAAAAAACCCATTTCATGCAAGAGTTCATATCGATGTTCTTCATTGCCTGCCGCCTCCGGGGTATGGGTAGTAAATACTACTTTATTTTTGACTTCTGCAAGACTTCCCAACTGTGAATAAAGATAGAAATTTAGGGGCAAGGCATGGCTCTCGTTAATATGGTAAACATCAGGCTTTAAGCCCAGATGATCTAATAGCATTCCTCCCCCTATGCCAAGTATGATTGACTGGGCAATCCTTATCCTTTCATCTGGATCGTATAAGCGGTCAGTGATCTTCCTAGAAAATTCATCATTTTCTGGCACATCTGTGCTCATTAAAAATAGTGGGGCGGTGCCAAACACTGCAGGCCTTAAAAGAAATGCTTTCACAACTACAAGCTTGTCGTTCACCGGAACAGAAAAAGTAATCCCCGTATCCTCCAAAAACTGATAATCTTTTCTGATAAACGCAACTTTCATCTTCCCATCCTCATCCCTTACCTGATCATAATAGCCATACCTCCAACGCATACCGATACCGATTAAATTCTGCCGCAGTGCATGCGCACTACGCAAATGCGATCCAGCCAAAAAACCCAGTCCGCCGCTATAGATCTTTAGGCACTGGTCTATAGCAAACTCCATCGAGAAATAAGCAATAGCCTTATTATAGGTTGGCTCGGGCAAATAGCCGAGCAGGTCATCTTTTTCCATTGCCTAAAGTTAATCGCGCACTTATTTTCGGGCGCTGATTTCCCTTAGTTTAAAATGTGACGTTCATCAAGTCAAGCGTCTTTATCGAGCATTTTGCAAATGATAAGAATCAAAAGGTGATCCATCCGGATATAAAATCGGGGAAAACCGTACTCATTGTTGCGCATGGAAATAGTCTTCGGGCTTTGATCATGCATATAGAAAAGCTTAGCCCCGCTGAAATTATGAGCCTTGAAATACCAACTTGTGTACCCAGGGTCTATATTTGGAATGGCAGTTCAGGCTGGAGCAGCATATTGCCCTTTGATTAAATCAAATATCGCCTGTCTAGACTGCTTTGCCCGATTTTCCTTCCGCTCTATATTTTCTGCATCGCTAGCTAGTTCTGCATTTCTTACAGTATTTCTGAACCAGTTTGAGTAATCATGACGACGAAGATGGAATAACCACGTATCATCATCCACCCCTTCTCCCATTTGTATAAACATATATAGGTTCTGAGCTTTTAGGTTAAGCATGCCACCAGGTCCTCTAAAATAAAAACTGTTGTAGCCCATGTCGCCGGTAGCATACTTGCGCTTATGCCTTTTTAGCAGCTGCGTGGGGATGCTTGCTTTAACATAGCGTAATTCTGGATGGTTCTTTCGCCAAACTATTGCGTTGCAATTCTTAACATCCGCTAGCGCAGCAATCTTCAAGTTATTGATTTCGGCAAATGAATTCCATTCTTCTTTGCTGGAATCACCCATCATCATGGCAACATTAATCTTTTTGACGAGGGATGGATGAAGTAATCTGCTATTAGTAGTTACTGCCAGAAAACTGGGACTGTCTTCGAGGATATTAAAGACTTCTAAGGACAGTCCTTTGGGAACCAAATGATGGGCTTCATCCAAAATTAAAAAATGGGGATGTCCAAGGTTCTGTTGAAGGAAAGCTATCTGCGCCAAAAGTTCTCTGAAATACCCAGGCCGATCGGCGAACGGCAGGCCTAACAAACAAATGCTTAAATTTTCCCTTGGGTCTTTGAGCAATTGGATGACCTCTCCAATAAGTGGTACTTGTGTGGCGTCTCCAATACTTACAACACTGGTAAAATCTCGATAATCTCCTTCTGGATCAATTAAGCAGAATTGGTAGCCTTGATGAATTAATTTTTCTACAAGACCTACAGCGGTGGTTGTTTTACCACAGCTCGACCTACCAACCAGCAGCATGCGGGTAGCGTATGGGCCGATCTTAAAATCGGTTCCGTCATTCTCGGTCCCAAGGATAAGACCGTGCCTGTGAATCTTTTTACTAAGTTCAAACAGATCATCCTTAACCAATTGGGCAATCAGTTCTGCAACACCCTCTCCACACGATTGTTTTGCAACCCAATCTACTACTTCCTTTACCCTAGGCAAGGCATTCTGTACTGCCGCAGAAAATTCTGCAATTGTTAACATCGCATAATCATTCTCTGCATCACCAACTACTACCGTATTATGGATACTGATGTTTAGCTCTTCTAAAGCCCTTTGTAAACCTGAGGCCTTATTTACGCCAGGCGGTAAAATCATTACTGCGCCTTTATTAAAAATCAGTTGGTACTCTATACCGGAATCTCTTATAGCCTCCAAAGCCTCATTTTGATGTGGCTGCCAAGTTGCAACAATGATATGCCCCAAGCTGATGGGGACATTCTTACCTTTTAAAAGATCAATCAGTTCTCGAGGCGGCTTTTCTGCAAGAAGGTTCAAATCCATCGTTGCAGGATTGTAAAGCAGGGCTCCATTCTCAGCTACAATGCGGTCGAACATAATGTATTCTGGAAATACCGATTGAAGTGAATTGAGCTCCCTTCCGGTAACTAGCACTAGCTTCCTTCCAGTTGCTTTAACTTCCAACAGCATCTCTATAATATGGGCAGGTACTTGGTTGTCCTTTGCCAAGGTGCCATCATAATCCAAAACCAAAACATGATATCGCATGGGCTTAATTTGTCTTAGCTATTTTCGTGCATTTCGAACCGACCCGAAGATTTGTTGATCACAATTCTGTACACAATTATCTGTACTTTGGTATCGATATCCTGTTCCATTGATGCAATCCCATGCCATGGATGCTGTGAAGGCAGGTCAGTCAATGGCATAATTCTGTGTATCAGTGCCTGAACAGCTTGTTGCCGCTCACTTGGATCGCTAACTTCTTCATAGTCGCCCCATAAAAGCACACTCTTCCAACGAAACGTATCCCCAATTTCATCAACCTGGAAGCAGACTTTTGGATTTTTGCGCATAGCTTCAATTTTTTTTCCATTTCCCGAAAAAGCATAGATCGCGTTTTTGCGATACACGTAGTTAATTGGAACAATATGCATTTCTGTCTCGGCTTGGAAACCCAACCTTCCGATGTGCTGTTTTGAAAGTAGTGCAATGATCTCGTTTTGTGTGAGTTCGCCCAACATAGCTGTTTTTTTTTAAAAGAGGATCGCATATGAGTAGAATTACCATCCTAATCCAAATATCGCATCAAATGTCAAACCTGGGAATGACTTAGGTCAATTTTACGCGTGATTCATCTCAATATTGAATGCTTTCAGATTATAAAATTCTGCCGTCATCCATTTCAATGATACGTCCCGACTTATTTGCAAAACTTTCGCTATGCGTTACGATCAACAGGGTCTGGTGGAAGGTGTCGGCCAGTTCTTGGAAAATATCGAATACCAGATCTGCATTCTTCTTATCGAGATTACCAGTGGGCTCATCACCCATGATAATCGCTGGGTCATTGATGAGCGCCCGGGCAATGGCTACGCGTTGTTTTTCACCTCCAGAAAGTAGGTTTGCTTTTTTATGGGACAAATGTTCGATCTTCATTTGTTTAAGCTTTTCCATTGCCCTAAATTCAATCTCGGCCTTTGAATATTTGGCCAGTTTCAAGGCGGGGAGCATCACATTATCAAGTACATTGAATTCATGGATCAGGTAATGAAACTGGAATACAAATCCGATCTTTTCATTCCTTACTTTAGCCAAGGTAGCCTCTTCCTTACCTGTCATGCAAACCTGATCGATCCATAACTCACCTTTGTAAGCGGTATCCATGGTAGAAAGTATATAAAGCAAGGTAGATTTGCCACACCCAGATCTTCCAACTATCGAAATAAATTCAGATTTTTTTACCACAAGGTTAACATCCTCAAGAACTGTGAGTGCTACTGGGTCGTTAAAACTCTTGTAGATATGTCTACATTCCAAAATTACATTCTCCATCTTATTTCCCTCTTATAATTGAAACGGGATCAGCTTTACTTGCTTTCTTTGAAGGAAACCATCCAGCCAAGTAGGTAGTGATTAGTGAGAAAACAAAACCGATGATATAAAAAACCAAACTATAGTTGACGGGGTAAGTTGTTATAGTGGGTAAAGCTCGCGTAGTAAAAGGTACTTGATCTATTGCAAGCGATAACAGCAAGCCAAAACAAAGTCCGGCAAGCCCACCGGCCACACCTATGGCTAATGCAATGATTAAAAATATCCTTTGAATATCCTTACCGCTAAAGCCGATGGCCTTAAGGATAGCAATCGTATCCATCTTTTCGTAAATCATCATGTTGAGAATATTGTAAATACCAAAACCTGCGACGATGAGCAACGTAATACCTACTGAATAAGAAATAATACTCCGTATGGAGCTTCCGGTTTCAAATTGCGCATTCGCGGTCTGAATGTCTTCGGCATCAATCGAGAACAACTTGCTATAGTGCTTTGCAACGCCTGGAGCCAAATCTATATTTTTGAGCTTTAGCGCAATATCGGTTACATAACTTCCCGGCTTGCCCATTAGCTTTTGGACAGTAGCAAGGGAGGCATAGCTCTGGACTTTATCGATGTCGGCCAATCCAGATTGAAAGAAACCTACTACTTTCAGCGGGAAACGGCTGCCATCTGCAGTAGTCAAATGAACTATATCGCCGATCTCCACCAAGAGCTGCTCTGCAAGAATCTTTCCCAGGACTATGCCATTTGTCGTATTTTTTAATTCGATCGGATTAGCATCAATCACATAGTCGCCAAAATGAAATAGGTTAATTTCAGACTCCACATCGATCCCGTTCACTACACCTGTGATATTGATAGCCCCAGCAGAAAAGAAAGCTTGCGTAGTAAGCCTCGGCGCCGCACCTAAGACAGCAGCATCTTGCTTAACTGCCTTGAGTAAAGCTTGGCTATTATAGATATCATTTCTGTTATATCCAGATTTTAAAGACCTTATAAAATTGTAATTCCCACGATACAGGTGAAAAAGCTGCACGGGTTGCTCAGGACTTGGTTTAATATCGTGATACAGCCGAACGTGGGGTACTCGATTTAAAATAAGCCCATCGAGCAACTCATTTAAGCCGTTCATAAATCCGAGCAGGGCAATAAATGCCGTGACCCCGAACGTTACACCAACCGCTGCAATCAGAGTCTGCTTCCATCGTGCCAATAAAAGCGACTTGGCGATATCAAGGATAAGAGACAGGCTCATGGCGTAGGTCTGCGTATTTTTTCAGCAGCTGTTAGACCACTGGTAATTTGTACGTTCCGGTAATCTTTCAATCCTGTAACAACTAGTCTCTTTTGCCCATCGTCCAGCAATACATACTTATTGTCCACTAAGTAGCTTCTAGGGATAAGTAGCCCATTTTTGATTGCATGTATAACTATATTAGCCTCAATGGTCAAATTAGGATACATCATCTTGGGCTGCTTTAAGAACCTAGCCTCAATTTTGACAGTTCTCGTACTTTGATCCATCAGGGTGCCTATTTTGGTAACTACCGCTTCAAACACTTGTTGCCCGTAGCTGTCTAAATGAACCAATACCTTTTGGCCAAGTTTGATGACCGCAATATCTTTTTCATCGACATCCAGTTCTAGGATAAATACCTTGGCATCGCCTAGTAATGCTACTGGGCTTTGCGAGCTCACCAGTTCTCCTGGTTCCTTTAACAGCTTATAAACCTTTCCATCGACCCTACTGCGGACAAAATATTCTGCTGCCAAAGCGCTTTTAACTTGCAGATTCTTAACAGCCAGATCCGAATCATACCTAAGCTTTCGCTTAAGCTCATTATATTTTAAAATAAGCGACTCATAGGCAATTCTAGAATTCTTGCTGTTAAGTTCCATTTGCTCAAGCTGATTCAATGTGCCCACTGAATTCTTCCAAAGCTCCTTTTGGCGTTCCGAAAGGTGGTTATCATTTACCATTTTGGCTTTTGCAAGATCAATCTGAATGTGAAGTTCTTTTAGTGATTCACTCCACAAATTCGCTTCTGCATAACGGCGTGAAACTGCCGCGCTCTCTTTTGTGAGGTCAGCTGCATCTGCGCTAATTCTTAGAATGGGATCATTTTTGCGTAGTAAATCTCCTTCCTGAACGAATATTTCCTGAACTATTCCATTCACGGCAGAAAAGGCCTCATACTGGCCAAAGCTTTTTATCCTGCCATTGGCATATACCGATTCTGTTATATCCTTAACTTCAGGATAGGTATATTCGTGTTTTGAAGAACACGAAACCGCAAGAATAATGATGATACCGATCACTGGAGCCAACCTGGCTAAGTGAAGACCTAAGGCAAAATTTGTTAGCGCTATTTTTCGGATAAGCTTCATAACTTGATAATGGGCATTGCAACTGTTTATGCTCGCCTTCAAAAATACTACAGCCTTTAAGTTGGTAAACTGATCCCGCTCACAATTTTATCTGTTCTCTATTACTAGCTGGATCCACAGCGCTCCGGTTCAGGATATGTTCGGCCAGATATGACAGTCGATCATCGATATTTTTTTCATCCAATTCAGCCTGGTGAAAGAACATTCCAGCTTTTCCCAATCTTAAGCTACTGGCAAAGGCTGCCAAACTTCCATAAAGGCTTATTTTGACATGATTGATAATTTGGAGTGCGGCCACTAGATACACATCTTTCACCTCTGGACTGCCACAACGCAACAAATTAAACTCGAGGGAAGGAAGTAAGGAGACAATTATATTACCATTAGCAGCACTAGATAGTATTTCCTCCCGAGCACAGATGATCGCTAGTTCTTCAATATGTGTTTCTATTAGATCGAGATAGTCGTGCAGAATTAATTTAACTGAATTACAATTTTCTTTGCCAACCCATTCAGGTAGTAAGCCTTTTAGCATCACTTCTCCTGCGCTTATTTCTTGAACGTTAAGGTTTATTAATGAGCGAAGACAGCAGATATTTTCACTTTTTTCCATAGCTAAAATCTTTGGGACAAAGTTATAGCGTAGGGGTATTTTCAAAATAATCTTCGTCAACAGATCGAATGACACTGGTCATGCTCACTTAACATGAATAAAGCAGTCTTATGCAAAACCTAAATGAAAACGCTCATATCTGTTCTGTTCCAATCGTGATCAAAGGCACATTAAAAGTAGTTAGAATGCCGTTGCTTTCAAAAAAGTGGATGAAAGGCTCCTCAACCTTCTTCACAAGAAGTCTGAATTAATCGATTCCAAGATGATACAACTTATGTAACTAAAGTAACAGTAAGGGCGTTTGAATTGTTGCACCTTTGTAGCCTAATTCAAAATGTACATGTATATAGCTGGCTATTTAGCTTCAATTCTGATCGGCGTTTCCCTTGGCCTAATTGGGGGGGGAGGCAGCATCTTGACCGTACCTGTTTTGGTTTACCTATTTGGCATTGATGCCGTACTTGCCACCACCTATTCGCTCTTTGTAGTTGGGGCCACCAGTATAGTTGGATCTGTTTCCTATTTCAAAAAAGGCTTTGTAGATCTCAAAATCGGCTTTTTCTTCGGCATTCCCTCTATTGCCGCAGTATTTCTCATAAGACGATACCTTCTGCCAGCCATCCCCGATGAGCTATTCACAGTCTGGGACTTCACACTTACTAAAAACATTTTACTAATGTTGCTTTTCGCAGTTCTCATGATTATCGCTTCAATCAGCATGATTAGAAAGGATACAACCAAAGAGTTATTGCTAGCTAAAAAGAGTGGCCACGCTCTCACCACTATATTGTATGGAATCGCAGTTGGTTCGATAACTGGCCTGATTGGGGCAGGCGGTGGTTTCCTGATTATCCCCGCATTGGTAAATATGCTCAAAATACCCATGAAGACTGCTGTAGGAACATCTCTTTTCATCATCGGCATCAACTCAATTAGTGGATTTCTCTTTTCTATTGACAGCGAAGAACTTATCAATTGGCCATTTCTTCTCTCGATAGCCGCTATCGCTATTGTTGGAATCATAATCGGCAGTTCTATAGCTAAAAAAATTAATGGAAAAAAACTCAAGCCAGCTTTTGGCTGGTTTGTACTAGCAATGGGCATTTATATTCTGGCCAAAGAAACCATTTTTTGAAATAAATTCCTTTTGTAACAAAAGTAGCTAGAGGGTCAAGAGATTTAAAGGACATTTGTAATATCAAATTATAATTCACAAGAAAATTTAAACATTATGTTTTTTCAACACATTTATGATAAAAGTTTAGCACAGGGAAGCTATTTCTTGGGTTGCCAAAAAACCCGGTGAGGCCATCGTTATTGATGCACAACGAGATATTGATGTGTATATCGATATCGCAAAACAAAACAACCTGCGTATTACGCATATTACTGAAACGCATATCCATGCCGACTTTCTATGCGGCTCAAGAGAGCTTTCTGAGGTAACGGGTGCGAAAATGTATTTGTCTGATGAAGGAGGTGTAGAATGGCAGTACCAATTTGCGCACAAAGGTTTAAAAAATGGAGATGTGATTGCCGTTGGAAACCTAACACTAGAAGTATTGCACACTCCAGGACATACTCCAGAAAGCATCAGCTTCCTACTTACTGACCACCCGGCCACAGATAAGCCAGTGATGATATTTACTGGTGATTTTGTATTTGTTGGCGATATCGGTCGTCCTGATCTACTGGAAAAAGCAGCGGGTATAATGGGTACAAAAGAAGCTGGAGCAAAGCAAATGTTTCAATCTCTGAAAAAATTTTCAGCCTTGCCCGAATATGTACAGGTATGGTCAGCTCATGGCGCAGGTTCAGCTTGCGGGAAAGCGCTGGGCGCTGTACACAGCTCAACTGTTGGTTATGAAAAGATTAGGAATTGGGCCTTACAGTACGGCGAAGATGAGCAAGCATTTACCACTTATCTTTTGGCCGACCAACCAGAGCCACCTAAATATTTTGCGATGATGAAACATCTTAACAAAGTAAATAGGCCTTTGCTAACTGCTGTTCCAAAACATGCAAAATTAACCAAAAATGAGTTCATCGATGCCTACAACAAAGGAATAAAAATAATTGACACCCGAGATAAGAAAGCATTTGCAAAAGGGTTTATTCCCGGAAGCTTAAACATCCAGGGCAACAATTCATTCTCTACCTGGTGCGGCTGGTTCCTCAATTACCAAGAGCAGTTTATCCTTGTTGCTAATGAAGATCAGATAGAAGATTTGACAAGGAAACTAATGCGTATTGGAATGGACAACATATATGGTTTCATAGCTGATGTTTCATCAATGGACATACCATTGCAAACTGCTGAGGTAATCGGCATAGACGAATTTAGATCTTCCATTGCAAAAGGAGAGGCTCAGATTGTTGATGTACGTGGCCTTACTGAATATGAAACTGGGCACATTGAAGGTGCCGAACACCTTTTTGTAGGCACTATACCAGATAATCTTAACAAGATAAGTCAGAACAAGCCTGTGATCATCCATTGCCAGGCTGGCGACCGTTCAGCATTAGCTTATTCGATCCTTGCTAAAAACGGCTTTACCAACGTAAAAAATTATTCGGGTGGAATGAGCGAATGGCTTGCCAATGAAGGAAAGACAGTTTCAAATAAAAAAAAATTTATTCACGCATAAAACAATTTTAACAACATGGGATTTTTTTCAGCACTATTCGGAAATAGAGATCATACACAATTAACCAGAGCGATCGAGGAAGGTGCCTTTCTAGTCGACGTACGCACTCCTAGTGAATTTGCATCAGCAAGCCTAAAGGGTTCAGTAAATATTCCCCTTGATAGTTTGCTCAACCAACTTACCAAGTTCAAATCCAAGAAGAATATTGTCGTCTTTTGCCGAAGCGGAAACCGTAGCAGGCAAGCGAAGATTATTCTTGAGCAAAATGGCTTTACAAATGTAGTCGACGGTGGAACCTTGCAGAACGTAAATCAAGCAATCAATGGATAAGCCGCAAAACGAAATGCAATGTTGTGTATCGCAGTGCGAGCGACAGCTAGACGAGCAGTATTGGAATGCCCAATGGGAAAGCAGACAAACGGGATGGGACGTGGGGTATCCCTCACCAGCTATCACCAAGTATATGATGCAATATGTCGATAAGAATACAGCTATACTCATTCCGGGCTGTGGCAATGCTTACGAAGCCGAATATCTAGCGGAAAATGGCTTTACAAACATAACACTGATCGATATTGCCCCAAAGGCAATCGAGTTACTCAAAAAGAAATTTGCAGGGACAAAAGCGGTGCATATTTGGCATGGAGACTTCTTTGAGCATCAAGGTAGCTATGAGCTAATAATCGAACAAACATTCTTCTGCGCCATCCCGCCGAACCAACGAATAGCGTATGCACAAAAAATGGCTTCTTTATTAAAAAAGGATGGTAGAATAATCGGTCTGTTGTTCGATAAAACATTCGAGCAAGGTCCACCTTTTGGTGGTTGCCAATGCGAATACAGGCCAATTTTTGAGCCTTATTTCGTAATTGAAAAAATGGAAAAATGTAATAACAGCATTCCTCCCAGAACCGGTAGCGAACTATTCATTAACCTTATAAAAATAAACAATGAAAAAGAACATGGGCACAACGGATAAAGTAATCCGTATTTTAACGCCGTTCATTAGCATTTGTCCTCTTTATCTCCCTTTTGGGGTCCACACAAACAAACGAAAAGATGATCAGTAGAATTTTGTACAACTGGAATTTTATCCGAATTCTGAGGCTTGTAATCGGCAGCTATGTATTGGTGCAAGGTATTGTCAGTGATGACTGGTCAGTGGCCTTAATAGGGGGTTTATTTACCCTTATGACTGTGTTGAATATTGGTTGCTGTTGTGCTTCTAGCTGTAGTGTACCTACCCCCAAAAAAAATAGTCGTTCAGTAGATCAAATAAAAAACAATAACCGCGAACATCGTATATAATAAGATAGAATTTTTTCACGCTCGGGTAAGCTGGTTCCGCATTCAGGAAATGTTCCGATTGCAATCCTTTCACTGTTACACTAATCCCAACTCTCTTCAAATTGTCTTCAGAATTGATAATTAATTTTAATCTTTCAATGGCAATATCTATGGAAAAGAAAAAACAACCGGCAATTAAATACAGCTCACATATTAGGCTTTGGCATTGGCTCAATGCGCTTATCGTATGCGGTTCACTACTCACCGTCCTTCTTAACTCAACTATTTTTGATGTCCGTGTAAATACTGCATATATACTAGGAGAGCTGCAAAAGGTTGGCACAAATGTTTCCCAAGAACAGGCTAGAAGCGCTGCGCATGGCCTAGAGGACAAAATCTGGGATCTTCATATTTATTTCGGATATGGCTTGGCCGCATTGTTTTTATACCGAGCCGTTTATGAAATTGCGCGAAAGGGTCCAGAAGGCTTTGTAAAAAAACTAAAGGAAACCCTCAAGCTCTATCTAGGCACCAGACTGAAGGTCCATCGCCATGAGCTTGGAATCAAACTGCTCTACCTTTTATGCTACTTATTGTTATTCGTTATGATCATTACTGGGCTTTCCATAGCATTTGATAGCGAATTAGGCCTTACCAAATCCTTCAGCCACTCATTAAAAGAAATCCATGGGTTTTGCATGTACCTGATCTTGGGCTTTGTTGCTGTACATATTATAGGCGTGTTCATAGCGGAACGAAAAGATAAAAAAGGAATTGTATCCGACATGATAGGAGGAGGAAATATCAATGAACAATCATAACCAATCGCCAGAAACACCGCGCTGCGTATTTGAAAAAGCTACTTTATCTAATCACTTATGAAACATCTATTATTTATCACGTTGGCTGCGATATCGTTTGCCATACCCTGGGAACAAAACTTCGAAATGGCCAAAAAAAATGCAAAAGAACAGCACAAGCTGATTCTGCTCAATTTTTCAGGTTCAGACTGGTGCGGCCCTTGTATCCGGATGCATAGCGAAATCCTTTCGGACGGAGCCTTTTTAAAAATGGCCAGGGAAAACCTCATTCTGGTAAATGCCGATTTTCCAAGGAACAAGAAAAATCAGCCTGCAGCAACGATCAAAAAACAGAACGAATCACTCGCCGATAAATACAACCCGTACGGAAAATTTCCTTTCACGGTTATACTAGATGCGAACGGTAAAATTCTCAAAACCTATGATGGTCTTCCCGATGAGTCTGCAGCATCTTTTACTAGCGAAATCAAAAAGATTTGTGATGCGAACAAGTGATAAAATTGGAATTGTTCGGGCTTTTAAACAGACCGAAAGGCTCATGGGAAACTCGTTCGAACTTACCGTAGTTTCGGCCGAAGAAAGGTGGGCGCAACAAAAGATAGCCCTAGCCATTGCCGAAATTAGGAGGATAGAAAAACTGCTGACTACTTTTGATGAGCATAGCCAAACCAATCAGATCAATAGCCAAGCAGGCATTGCACCGGTAAAGGTCGACCCCGAGGTTTACCAACTGATCCAACGTTCAATCAGAATTTCGTCCCTCACGGATGGCGCCTTCGATCTTAGCTATGGTTCGGTAGACAAAAAACTTTGGAACTTCGATCGTACGATGAGTAGCCTTCCAGATGCCAAAACAGCAAAATCGATGATCCGGCTGATCAACTACAGGAATATCATCCTTAACCCAGAAAACTGTACGGTGATGTTAAAAGAAAAGGGTATGCGAATTGGCTTTGGAGGGATAGGTAAAGGTTATGCAGCAGAAATGGCAAAAGCCCTGTTAAAAAAAGAAGGCGTTACGGCCGGCATCATCAACGCCTCGGGCGATCTTGCTACCTGGGGCACTCAGCCAGACGGGCAACCTTGGACCATAGGCATTTCGGATCCAGACCATGCAAAAATGCCTTTTTCCTACGTTAATGTAACCGATCTAGCAGTTGCCACCTCTGGAAACTATGAAAAATTTATCGAAATCAATGGCAAAAAATACTCCCATACCATTAATCCTAAAACCGGCCTTCCAGTAACAGGCATCAAGAGCGTAACCATTATCAGCCCGAACGCGGAGATAGCCGATGCCATGGCCACACCTGTTACCATTATGGGCATTTCGGCAGGCTTGAACATGATCAACCAAATCGATTATCTGGGCTGCATTATCATCGATGATCATAACAGAATTTATACAAGTAAAAATATCAACCTCAGATGAAAACAAAAAAAATTAAACAGGCACTAGTCCTAATTTTAGCGCTTGTAGGGGCAACAATAGCACCATCCTGTACAACGGTGAAAGCCTACCAGAAGAACATGCTGAATGATGCGGAGATGATCCTGGGCAATAGAAAAATCGAGAAAACAGAGCTCAGCTTTCAGGGCTACCGTGAGGGTGCCTCTGGTGCGAATTCGGGAAAAAGTGGTGGTGGCTGTGGATGTAATTAATTAGCAAAAACATGAAAAAAATATTTTTGACAGCAGCGGCTGTTTTTGCACTGCTACATTCCTTTGCCCAGACCTCGAGCAAAGACACTAGCGGTTTCCAAAGCAAAAAACTCAAACTCGAGGAGATCAACCTCGTATCGAGTTACTATACTCAAGACGGCAACAATGCCGCCGTAACTGGTGGCATTGGTTCACAGAAACTGACCGATATCGCAAACGTATTCGATGTAAAACTTACCAAATACGATTCAAGGGCGCGCAAGCATACCTTTGGTCTTGAAGTAGGTATAGACCACTATACCTCCGCATCTTCAGACAAAATAGACCTTCAGGCAAACTCTTCAGCCTCCCATGCCGATACCAGGATCTATCCTTCGCTCTCTTGGAGCGTAGAAAACGAAAAAAAGGGCACTACCTTTTCACTAGGCCTATCCTCATCAACGGAATTCGACTACCAATCCTTCGGCGGCAATATCAGTTTCTCCACCAAGACCAAAGACAGAAGTGGGGAATTCACCGCCAAGCTGCAGACCTATCTAGATCAAGTCACCCTCATCCAACCGGTCGAACTACGAACAAATAATATAGATCATGAGCAAAATGGCGGTGCCGCACGCAATACATTCGCAGGCTCGCTCTCCTACTCCCAGATCATCAACGAACGGCTACAAGTCATGCTTCTTGGCGATGTGGTACAGCAGAACGGCTACCTGAGCCTTCCGTTTCACAGGGTCTATTTCGGGGATAATTCCGTACATCAGGAAAAGCTCCCTAATAGCCGGTTGAAGATTCCTTTGGGCTTCAGGGCAAATTATTTTGTGGGGGATAAGTTAATCATCAAGACCTACTATCGCTTTTACACCGACAACTGGGGGCTGAATTCTCATACTGCCGATATGGAGATACCGATTAAGATCAACCCTTTCTTTTCAATCAGTCCGTTCTACAGGTACTACACGCAAACAGCTGCCAAGTATTTTGCTCCATATCAGGCCCATACGGCAGCAGAACAGTACTACAACAGCAATTACGATCTTTCTAAGTTCAACAGTAACTTCTATGGCGCAGGCATCCGTTTTGCTCCACCAAAGGGGATACTGGGAATGCAGCACTTCAGCATGCTCGAACTTCGCTATGGTCATTATACCAAGAATATCAACATGAGCTCGGATATCATTTCGCTCAACATTAAGTATAAATAAAAATTACAAAACAGATCGCTAACTTAGGTCATCTAAACAACATGAAAATACTGGTTATCGAGGACGAGCAAACACTAAGGACGAACATCATTGATTACTTGATGGCCGAGGGCAATGTATGCGACCATGCAGAAAACTTTAACGAGGCTTCCCAGAAAATTGCTATCTATAGCTATGATTGCATCCTGCTGGATCTTACCTTACCAGATGGAGATGGCTTGCAACTGCTCCGAGACCTAAAAAAGATGGATCGTAAGGATGGGGTAATCATCATTACAGCACGAAACTCGGTAGACCAGCGAATAGAGGGGCTTAGCCTTGGCGCTGACGACTATCTAATCAAGCCCTTCCACCTTTCAGAACTCGGCGCACGAATAATGGCCATTATCCGTAGACGAACCTTTAACGGAAGCGACCAGCTCGTGTTCAATGAACTTCACATCGATATTCAGTCCAAAGAGGTAACGGTAGCGGGAAGAACAATCAATCTCACTAGGAAGGAGTTTGATCTATTGCTCTATTTTGTGGCCAATAGGTCAAAGGTAATTTCCAAATCTGCTGCCGTTGAGCACATCTGGGGAGACCATGCGGATATGGCCGACAGCTTTGATTTTATTTACACGCACATCAAAAATATCCGAAAAAAACTGGTGGATGCGGGCGCAAAGGACTACTTCCATTCCGTATACGGTGTAGGGTATAAATTTGCCGACCAATGAAGCTTTTTACCCGGTACAACCAAGTATTGCTGGCTACCGCAGTGCTGGGTCTATGCTTGATAGGCTATCTCTTTTACCTCACCATGGCACGTTATCTTAATGAGCAGGTAGACCACTACCTGGTAGAAGAACAGCTGGAAGTGAGAGACAATGCGCATACCATGAAGCGTGACAATGCGCATGAGGTTTTCAAGGATCTTGTTGTCTACTATCAAAAAATACCTCGGGTAATACTACAAAAGCATTTTGCCGATACGGTCTTTTTCAATCCAAAAAAACAGGCTAGGGAATCGGCGAGGTACCTTAAAGAAGATATTTTACTAAATGGCCAGCCCTTTCGGGTCACGGTAATTGTTTCCAAGATAGCTCATAGTGAACAGATCAAGGGTGTATTCTTGAGCATTATGCTCCCTGTTGCCGCGCTTTTTGTGGTGCTGTTGCTAGTTAACCGTTTCATGATGGCGAAATTATGGAAGCCTTTCAGGGAGCTGTTGGTCAACCTGAAGTCCTTTAACCTTAACCAACAGGGCGATTTCCGCCAGGTAGACACCCCAATTTTGGAGTTCAGGGAGCTCAACGAGGCCATTGCAGAAATCTCCCAGCGCATTCGTTCGGAATATAGGGAGATCAAACTCTTCACTGAAAATGCTTCCCATGAAATGATGACACCTATTGCGGTAATCAATTCCAAGCTGGAAATGATGCTCCAGAGCGACGAACTTGGTGAGCAGCAAGGCAAAAACATCCACGAGCTGTATAAGGCAACCGCAAAACTGACCAAGCTTAACCAATCGTTGCTACTGCTTGTAAAAATCGACAACAATCTACTGCGCGACCAACAGAACGTAGACTTTACAAAATTGATTGGCGAAAGAACGGGATATTTTCAAGAACTCCTATTCAGTAAGGAGATTGCCCTTGAGCTTCACCTGGAACAAAAAACCATTCTGATGAGCAAGTTTTTGGCAGAAACACTGATTGATAACCTCATCGGCAATGCCATTCGCCACAACTATGTGGGCGGAAAAATAGACATATCGCTCACTGAGCATGAGTTGAGCATCAGTAATACCAGCATACAACCTGCACTTGATCCCAAGTATGCATTCGAGCGCTTCTACAAAGATCCCAATTCCGAAGGTATGGGGCTTGGGCTTGCCATCGTAAAACAGATTGCAACGGTCCAGAAATTCGAGATCAGCTATAACCACTTCGAAGAGATGCATACCTTCAGCATCAGGTTTTAGTACTTCAGCTGATCTTTAGGGTTCGACCTAAGCTGAAATAAAAGCTATACGACATAAAAATAATTACTTGGCAAAGATCCCATCCGGATGATTATAGCAAGTTCGCACCACTTCAGTTTTATATTTTTAAATTGATTGATAGATACTATGATTTCAATGGCCGTAATTGGAATTAAAGCGAATAGTGTGACTGATATAAAATCATTAAAAGCAAATGGTTGGATAATTACAATTACCCAACCGAAAGATCATCATTTACAACGATCTTCTTGCCTTCTTAACTAACCTATTCTTTTATGTTTTGTCTGCCTTTAAAGCTCTATTTACTTGCAACAACATGTACTCATAATTCGCTTTTTCAGGCCCTTTGTAATCCTTTACCAACTTTTCCAAAATGAGTTTATTTTCAACTAGCCAGCCATACCAGATATGACTAATGTCGTTTGGCTGATACAAAACCCTAGGCTCTGCCCCGTAAGCGGCAACTTTTTCAGCAGCAACCAAGCCCTTGCTTTGAGATTTACTGGCCATCATGCTATAAAAAGTTAGCTCATCATCTGTTAAATTACTGCTTTTGCGATTGTCACCAGGAATATCATTTACGGTAGATGAACTAATCAAGGTTTGCACCAAGGCTTGTTGCATAGAAAGCTTCTCCGGAGAAGTCGCTTTTCCATCTACGGCATCTTTCCATACATAGTCGAAAATATCTTTCACACATTCCTCTTGTGTATAGCTAATAGTTGGATCTTTAGTTTCTGCATAACCTACAAATGTCACCCAACGCATCATATGAGGAAATAGAATCCGACGCATATAATCGGACGCATTCCCGTTGATGCCATCCATGTTTTCAGCAAGCCCTTCGTTATTAAACCAGGAAAGATCTTCCAAAACCTGCATGCTATACAATAGCGTGTTACGCTGTACATCACGTGGTACTGCGGTGTAGGCTTTCATTGGATCTCCTTCAAAATGCTCATATTGGTACATTCCGCCAATATTGGCCAATAACTGTGTAAAGTACCAATAGAACTTAATATTGATAATGGCAAAGTTGTTGGTGCTCCTAAAGGTATAATCCTCATCTTCTGCTGCTACCCAACTATTCATATGCTGCATGGTGTACTGCAAGTTTTGATAGGCATATTTCATCGACTTCACCTTATCATCTCCTAAATCATCAGCTAAGCCTTCTGGATTGGAAATACCGTTAGTCGAAAGTTTAATATATCTATAGGTCGGATCCACGATCTTTTCGGTAATCAATTTATTAAGTGATGCTACTTCTTGCTGAGGAGTTGTTGCTCCTACCACTGGACTATACAACCAATTAATTGCGTATTTATCGTAACGTCCTAATTTGGTTTGGGTCATGATTACTCCTTTTTCAACATCACCCGGTTGGGCTACGATGTTGTAAACTGCATCATCTGTTACGGAATTGGTAATTCCATATTGCTGTGTATAGGAGCCAGAACGTAAAGAATCAACGGGAATGGAAGCAGAGCCCCCATAATTTTTCAATAACCCTAAATTCTGACCTGTTTTTTGCATCACCATGTAGGTCAATGCGTCGCCCATGGCCGAAGTTGGGATGTTAGCGGTACGCATACGTTTATCCGCAGCCGAAGTGTGTAGGAACAAATCTTGTATTATCTTATCAGCAATACCTTGACTAATTAAAATCGAGGCGCTTAAAATTTCTCCAGATCTTGGATCTACCCAATTTGATGCCAATACATCCTGTTGATTGCTTGGTACAAATTTGATGCAATTATACTTGATGTTATTAGGATCAAACAAAGGATCATTTTTAGGGTACATCTTGGTCACTAGCACTGGCTTATAACCTAATTCTTCAAAAGCATCATTCCAACGCTCTACGCCTTTCTTAATAAAAGGGACCCATGTTGCAGGAAACAGATCATCTATGTAGAAAACGATTTGTTTAACAGGCTCTACCAATGTGCTCTTATTTAATACCGCATTTCCTTTAGGTTGTAAATTCCAACGATTAGCATAATAAACGCCTTTCATTCCATTGTCTAACCCAGATAACTGATTGTGTTTAGTAAAGGCAACTCCTATACGCGGATCATTTAACCTAGGCCGCATGGGCACTTCTGGCAACAACATCAAAGTACGTTTTACCGCAATCGTAGCAGCCCTATCCTCTTCTGATGTAAAGCCGAAGAAGGATGACGTTACTGCGTAACTCAACAAGCTAGATATGGTAATATTATCGCTAAATGCATTGATATCATCCAATAAAGACTTATCGGCTTTAAAACTACTATTACGTCCATACAAGCCAGAAACTGGTTTAAATGGATCTGTAGAACGATGCCCGTTTACGAAAAAAATAGTTGGCTCGAATACGAGTGCTTTTCCATCAGGTGAACCAGCAATAACCTTAAAGGCTGCAATTACAGGATCCATCGCATTCTTTGCCAATGCCCTTTTCATCCCGTCGTCTTTGGTATCGTAGGTGTAATTATAAGTTCCTGTTTTAATGTAGATAGTAGAATCTAGCTCCGTAAAATAAATATTCAATGGTGCTCTTGCCTGAAAACCTGCATAAGAATCGCCCGAATTACTGACCGTCTCCACGACGGACGACATCAACATGGGTTTGTTCATCAAGGCCTTAGGAAACTCGAAATAAACTTTTCCATCGATCTTATGCAGTGTTACCATACCCTTTACCGTTTTAACCGATTTGTTTTTAAAAATCTTCTCGTAAGGTGTTGGTGTCTTTACCGAATCTTTTTTCTTTACGCTAGCTATTTTTGTAGTTGCTACCGTTTTATTCGCTTTTGCGGAGGTATCGGTCCTCGTAGTCTGGGCATTTGCCGTAAATGCAGCCAGCAATGCCAATAATAATAAGTTATAGCTCTTCATCTTATCCACCTATCGTTTGGTTTAAAACTTTATTTAATTGGCTCAGCATTAACTGGTAATGTGCGTTTGTATTTTTGTCTTTACTCTCCTTAACAGCCGTTTCCAAGATGTCTTTCAACTCTTTCAGCTTCACAAAATACACGCTCTCTAAACTTGGGGCTAAGTTAAAGCTAACCGAAGTTCTTCCCATAATGCCGATCTCCCCAGTTTTAGAGAACGACCGCTCATCAGGATGAATAAAATTACATTCATGGTTTAAACTTCTATCTTGATCTGCAAAGGCTGTAAAAGCTGCTCTATTTGCTGGAATAAGTTTGGATGTAGCAATACCGGTTTTAAGAAATGCTTTTTGCAATGCGATTTGTGCTGCTGTAGGAACCTTATTTTCTTTCGTAGATTTCCAGGCAAGGTCGAACATCATGTCAACAGCCTGTTCTGGTGTAAAAGGATTCTTTTCCTTCGATTTTAATGATGCCAAACTAACGATGTTTGGTGTTTGCATGAGCACATCCGCAATTTGGCTTCTCAACAAAGTTGATGGTGTTCCCATTAATGGTAAATTTTTCAGCACCGCAGGGTTTTCCAACCAATCTAAATCCTCCTGAATATTAATGATAAAGTTTAATGCGGCTAATTGTTTTTCCCTCGACACTACCTCGTATATAGGTAGTGGATCGCCAACCATTTTTTCGTTAGTAATGATCCCGCCAACATTAGCTTGAACATGGTTGATGTATCTGACCAATTGAGAAAGTACGCCATCCCAAATTTCAGTTCTGTATTCGAAATCTTTATCTTCTTTACCTACCCATTTATTAAGGTTAGCTATAATATATTTCAGGTTTTTTACACCGTACTCAGAGGCCTTAACTGCATCGTCACCTAAATCCTCACTTTGTGATGAAGGATCCATTCCCTTGCCTTGAGCACCATAACGATATCTTTTATCGCCTGCTTTTTCAGCGACCATTTTAGCAAGAACAGACTCTTCCTTAGCAGCATTCACCTCTTTCTGATCAAACCATTGGTAATTCCATTTAACAGCATAATAATCATACAACCCAAATGTAGGTGGTGATAATTGCACTCCTTTTTCCTTATCTCCAGGTTGCGCTACATAATTAAATCTGGCATAATCCATAATGGAATAGGTTGTTCCATATTGCTTAGTGAAAGAAGCCGAGCGTAATGACTCAACAGGAATAGCTGAAGAAGATCCGAAATTGTGCATAAAACCTAGGCAATGTCCAATTTCATGGCGGATTACATATTTAATGCCATCTAATTTATATTGTTCAGGTAAAGTCACATTTCTTACTGCAGGATCTGCAGGAGCAATCTGAACAAACATCCAGTTATTCAATAATTTCACAATATCATGAAAAACATATACTGATGCATTGATAATTTCGCCCGAACGTGGATCAACCCACGATGGTCCCATTGCATTAGCCACTGGAGTTGGCGAGTAGCGCACACAGTTGTATTTTAAATTATCAGGATCAAATGAAGGATCATTTTTAGGATAATCCATCGCAATAACCGCATTCTTAAATCCAATGGCTTCAAAAGCTAACTGCCAATCATTGATCGCGCCTTTTACGGTTTCTCTCCAAGCTAATGGAAAATCACTGTCTACATAAAAAACAATAGGCTTAATCGGTTCTACTTTTTCACCTCGCTTATACGCAGCAATATCTTTTGGTACCAAATTAAATCTGTTGGCATAATAAGCAATTTCAGTTTTGTTAACTTCGTTAGAAAATCTGTACTTATTTGTGTAAAAAACCCCTACGCGACCATCAGACTTACGTGGCCTAATGGGTTGATCAGGCAAGAGCAAAAACGAATGCGTCATTACCGTAGTAAACGGTTTATCTTTTGCATAAACTGTGTTTGCTTGTTGTAGCGTATACTCGTAACTCAAGTGGGTTTTAACAGTTGCATTATCTTCAAAAGATTTAATCTCTCCTAAATAAGAACGGTCCTTTTTAAATGACTCCGTACTTTTCATGGTCCCTCCTACATTCATCCGGAACATACCAAATGGAGAAAGTTGCTTATTATCGTTAAGAAAGAAATCTGTAACATCTATAACCATCGCGCTATCCTTCGGATTAAAAGCTTTAATTGGAAACTTTTCCATAATAGCGCCCGTGCTATTTTTGTTCAATGCATTGATCAAATTTAGATCAGTTTGGGGCGCTATCGCATCTTTTACGATTTTAGTCAGCAATACTGTCGAATCTACTTTTTGGAAACGAACTTGAATAGGTGCCTGTGGCTTTGAGCCTACTACCCCATTTAAGTTATCACTGGTTTCCGAAATTGTCGAAGCCAATAACATATCTTTCTCTAAAAGAGAAACTGGTATCTCCAAGTAAAGCTTTTCCTTCACATAGTAGATATTTACAAAGCCCTTCGCTACTTTTTTGGGGTTCTTTAGTAAAGTGACATACCCTTGTTTTGGAGCTGTCTTAATACTATCAGCCTTGGCCTTTGCGGCATCCTTTTTCTCGTCCTTCTTCTCTTGGGCAAATAAGCTGGGAGAGATTAAAATCCCCCCAGCTATTAATAATGGTAATACTATTTTCTTTATCATTGTGTGGTTGTGTAGTCTTTATTTATTCGTTGTGATGGCGGTAACTTTATTAAAACCAGTGAAAGTCTTAATAGCGCCTGTATTGATATTTCCTACCCCAAGGTTAATCATCGGTAAAATATAAACCTTACCCGAGCCAGCAGTACCACTATAAGTAGACATAACTAACTGGTTATTATTACTCGGAAGGAAAGCCGATCCCCACGGATAGTCGCTCTGCTGATAGATTTGAAGTGTCGTAATGGTTTCGCCCGCAGGAACAGCATAACGTTCTTCTATAATTGGCGAAGCACCTCCATATAAAACAGCGTAAATCTTATTCCCTGAAGTATAGTACATCACGCGTTGATTGTCTAAAATCACAAAATTAGTTGCTTGGGCTATACCTATTGCATTGCTCAAATCGAAATTAGACCTAGGTACCGGAGCTGATACCGGCGAATTAATTCCCTTATCGAAAACATACAAGTTGAATTTACCCGTTGTCTTGTCTTTTAACAAATGAACAAATTCCTCACTAAATCCGAGGCCAGCAGCGACGTTAGTTTTATTTGGCAAATTACCAGGATTGAATACTGCTGCAGGCTGATCTGCATGAACATAAGCATTCCGATCAAGAAACGTTAGATTAGAAATGAAAGGGATGTACATAAATTTCCCTTTGGTCTCTTCGTAAAAGCTGAAACTAATTCCGGAATTGTTGGTGATTCGGTTAAATCCAAACACACTTGGAATATTAGCTTGAATATCAAATGGGATGGCGATTTTATCGGCAATAGCGTGATAAATTAAAGACATTTTTCCACCCTCAATAAATACATCTGCTTGATTCTTGCCGCCAAGACCCTGAAAATCATAAGCAGTTTTCGGTGTATAAAATAGGTTGTCATTTTCACCTGCTAAACTAAAATCTACCGTATTGATTCTACTTAAACTATTTTCTGTCATCGCAAAAAGCGTATTAACGGAAGCTTTAGGACTTAATCTTTGTGCAACGGTAAAGCGCATCTGCTTCACCAAGCCTTTAATCATCTTGTTATTAGCACCAGAGTACACATTCAATTTTACACGTTCGTTTGCATAATTGGGAGTTACTAAGGGCGACATGATATGGCTTAAGTCCGTATTTACACCATCAATGGTTGTGGCTACTACCAAGCCCTCGCCAATAGAACTCAACACAGACAGGGGCCAGCTCGTAATGTATTTTAACCCATTTTCTTTATCAATTGCTGTAAAAACAAGGGTATAAAATTGATTCGTTCCATTTGGCACCATTGAAATTTCAGCGTTTAAGTTCTTTGTATTGCTCAATACCCTAGAGGTTGTATCATTGTAAGCTAATGTTACTTTCCACTGAAAGCTAAACTTACTTTCATCAGCGCCATTCAAACTTAGTTTTGGATTGATAACTAACTTGTCAAACTGTGTTACTGACAGGGTAGTTGTACCCTCTTTATCCAAGGTTACACCTGCAATAGGATTCACATCTAGCGTGCTCAAATCTTTCTTACAGGCAGTTATAAAAGCTACCATTAAAACAAGGAGCCATAATATACTTTTAATCTTCTTCATGTTAATTATATTTAGACTTCGTGTAATACTTTGGCACAATGATTTGACCTGCTGCCGTACCATCATCATGTCTCAATGGGTTGTTTGGATTATCTAAGTTATACTGTTTAACATAGTCGCCGAATTTTGTACCCGCAGCAGTTGCAGCAGGTTCGCCCCCCATGGCTATATATTGAGCTCCAGTTAAACTAGCAATTCCTGTGGTTTGTAAAATGAGGCGGTAAACTTGTGTGCTTTTCGTAGCGAAAAATATGTTATAATAAGTCCAAGTAGCTGGAACCACAATTTTGTTGGTCCAACCCAAAACGTAGGTAATGTTTTCCTTCGTACCAGCTTTTAAATCCGCACCGTCAATCAATCTCAATTTCACAAATACTTCCTGCGTATTTAAAGCAGCGCTATTTTTAACTTTAACAGATAGCTTTCCAATCAAACTGCCGGCTTTAATGATCCCTCCTAACACTTCATATTGGTCTTGTGTTGCCGTTGTCCCTGCATCTTTGACCACAGTTGCAGTAAATTTGCGATCCACATTTGTTGCAGTACCCATTACTTTTACTTCGATCTCTTGGATGGATTCGCTTTGAGGATTCCCCAAAAACGAATAAACCGCTGAAGTACTGGTAAAATTAACTGCTGGCTCAGCTGAGAAACCTGCTATATCTTTCTTTTTACATCCTTGCAATACAATGCCTATCATCACTATGATTATTAGGCAAAAATGATTTTGAATATTTTTCATATGATTTATGTTTTATTGTACTCTTTGTCCAAATTCTATTTCCGCTTGAGGATATGGCAATACATAAATTGCGTCATTAACCGTACCTGTATAGTTTGGTATTGTAGTGAAACCTAAACGCTTATAAAAGAAGAAAAGCTGACCTTCACTAATATATTCCTTGCGATATTCTTTAGTCAATTCATCAACCACCTGGATTGCTGTAGCTGTTACAGGTATATCTTGAATAATACCTCTGCTTTTGCGTACAAGATTCAAATAGTCAATCGCTTTTGGAAGGTTAGTCTGGATGTAATTTTCAGCCGAGATATAGTACATTTCAGGCAGTTTCATTAAGGGTACAATGTTTTTACTAGGATTGCTTTCACTTGTCTGTCTAAGCTTGATGCTGACCAAGCCCCTATTTTCGCTTCCTAACAAGGTGTTGTAACGAATATCTACCAATCCAATATTCGGATTTGCGGTTTCATAAAGCGTCTGCGCGGTTTGTGGCGCAATCAATAGCGCATCTTTATTTGTCGCATCAGCTCCATTTAGATACCTATTAACGATATCACCTAAGCCCATTACGTTTAAGTTAAACAAATGTTCAGGATATAAACGCGGATCGGATGCAGCAGATGTTGACAGAGCCAATTTCGCAGCACTATATTGTATGACCTCTTCTGCTGCTGTAGCTGCTGCTGCTAAATTCTGCGCACCGCCCATCCATTGTAAAACTCTTGCTTTTAACCCTTTAACTGCATAATAGTTCATGCGTTGCTCCCGCTTATTAAAGAAGCCGTCACGATTTACATCAGCATAGTAAGAGCTAGGTTTTTTGGGATTATTATAAATCGGATCTTCCTTTAATAATTCAGAGGCCGCTTCTAGGTCATTTAATAGCAATGCGAATGTTTCGTTATAAGACAACTGAGGGGTTGTATTCTTGCTAAACTCCCTTACATAAGGAATAGCAAATTTACCCTGTAAATCTGTTCGCATAGCAATATTGCCATAGCCATAAATGCGCATCAAATCGAAATGTAAAAACGCCCTTAAGCCTAATAATTCGCCCTTAATAATTGAATAGCTAATAGGATTCAGCACACTCTTATTCTTATCGATATAGCTCAATGCATTGTTAACATTAGCAAGTACGGCGTAGCTCTTATTCCAGATCGACTCCACTTGAGGTGTAGAAATGACAGAACGATAGTTATGGTTTTGTAAGTCGTTATACCTTCCCGCATCTGAACCGTAATTTGCGTATTGGTGAGCCATTACGTCAAGCGCACCCCAAGTAAGTTGATTTGCATATAGTGATTGGTCTGTCATCCCTATATAAGCTCCGATCAATGCATCTTTAAAGCCCGCCTCCGATGTGAACTGATCTTCGGCCCTAATTTCTGCAGATGAAGTCACATCAAGCCATCCTTTTTTGCAGGAAGTGATCACTAAAGTGGCCAGCAATAAGGTGACCATAAATTTATTTTTAAGTTTCATGTTAGTCAATTAAAACGTTGCAGATAAGTTGAAGGATAGTGTTCTAGCGAACGGATAACTTGTACCACGTTCTAGTCTAATGGTAGAGAAGGTGGCCAACTCATTCATGTTAAAGCCAAGTTTTAGCCTTTCCATTCCTAAACGCTTGCTAAACCGTTGGTTAAACTGGTAATATAAGTTAACGGCAGCAATCGTAATCTCATTGCGGTCTTGCACAAAACGTGAGGTTGCCCTCGTGAGTTCTTGGGCTGACCTAGTAAGTCCATCCGCCGTAGGAATTGAATATTCTCCCAAACGTTTAAATAAGGCCTGTTGCCCAGGAACCAACCACCTACCTGTCAAAACGCGTTTATCAACATTATAATTCATGTTTACATTTTCCACACGATCAACCAAGGTTTGGTTATACAACTGGCCACCACCTAAATAACGGGCAACCACGCTCAATCCAACTCCCTTATATTCTCCAGAAATACCGAATGTACCCTGAAAATCAGGATTAGAATGCCCACCCACAACCATGTCGTTTGCATTCCAAAGGAAAGTAGTGTTACCATTTCGATCTACGTAAATCTCATTACCTGTAGCGGGATCAATCCCTAAAGAAGGTACCACCCAAATGGCATTCATAGACATTCCATCTTCGTACCTCTTTACAGGCACACTATTTCCTTTGTCTGCTGCAATTTTATCCATGGCCTCATTAAAGCTTTTCATAGCGTTAGACAAGCGCACGATTTTATTCTTGTTCGTCTCTAAGCCGAAGTTTAAGCTTAAGAAATTGTTCCCTTTGTTAAATATCAAATAAGAAGCGTATAATTCTACTCCAGTATTCTTCACTTTACCTAAATTATCTTTAACCGTAGCAAAACCTGTTGAAGTTGGTGTAGAAATATTGGCAATTAGGTTTTCTGTGTACGCCTGATAATAGTCAAATCGAAGATTTAAATTACCCATTGAAACGTCTGCACCAGCATTATAATCAAACTTGCTCTCCCATTGAAGATCTTTATTGGCCAATGTTGCCAAATAAGAACCAGGGAAGTTTTGATAAAATGCGTTTTGATAATAATTATAAGTCGCAATGGAACTATTGGTTGCAAAATTCGAATTTCCAGTGGCGCCTAATGAACCTCTTAATTTTAAGGTTTTAAAAAGCGTATTGCCTTTTAAAAACGATTCATTATGTAAATTCCAGCCCAAACCTAAACTCCAAAAGCCTGCCCATCTCTTGTTTGCTCCAAACTGAGAAGACGCATTGGCGCGAAAAGTTAAGTCAGATAAAAAACGATTATCGTACATGTAAGAGACCGCTCCCAACACGCCCAAGTCTCTTTGGATGATATCCAGACCGGTAGGCCTAGACTCAAATTTATAACCACGAGCAAAGATAATATTATCCATACGATCGCTAGGGAAACCTTCCACAAGATGGATCAACTCGCTAGATTTACTCTCGCTCACATTGACCCCAACATTGGCGAAGAAAAAATGCTTGTTGATGTCTTTAGCGTAGTTTACGTTTAAATCTCCTGAAAGGTAAGTTCTGTTACCATCGTTAACCTGGTAAGACCCCTTACGGATCGCATCAACATCAAAATAGTGGTCAAAACGGTTATGCCCAGCTGGATAAAACTCATCTGCTTTACTATTTTTTACATCAATTCCCAGTCTGGTCGTGGCTTTTAGACCCGGAAGCATAGTCCATTCCAAGTAAAAGTTATTAATGAAATTGAAATACTCGGTACTGTTATTAGAGTTTACAGTAGCGTTATATAATGGATTGGTATAGCGAAAGTTACTTGCACTTATTTCGGCATAGACCGGGATGGTGCCATCTCGGTTTTCAGCTCTCCAATATGGGTTCATCTCCACATAATCAGAAAACGTGCCATATGGAGATTCCACTGTGTTATTGCTCACGGCCGACATGATATTGCGGAACAATAAATTATTCAGACGATAAGACGTGCTAATATTTCCTGAAATATTCTCTCTGCTCGAACCAATCATAGCCCCTGTAACATTACGGTAAGCCACATCTATGATATTATTTAAATTTGAACCACCCAGTTCTACAGTTAAGGCATGTTTTTGTCCCACACCATTCTGCAATGGCTTTGCTATCCAATAGGTATCCAAGCCCTCTAAGGCTAATTTTCTGCGAGACTGGTATAGCTGTTCCCTAGCAATATGTTCTGCCGGACTTGCCGCCTTTCCCGGATCATAAAAGCCATCGATACGCTCTGCCTCCAGCTTCTCTAGCGAGTTGGCCAAGTTGTAGCTGCTCAAGTCTGGCAGCTCTAAATCTACTGAACTGTTATAAGTTACCCTTGCTTTACCTACCGTTAACTTCTTGGTTTCAATAACAACTACACCATTCGCTGCTTTAGCTCCATACAATGCTTTAGAAGCGGCATCTTTCAAGATTGTTACGCTCTCAATACGGTTCATATCCAAGTCGAAAACTCTTTCAACACTGGTTTCAAAACCATCTAATATAAATAAGGGCTCATTCGGACTTTTCACATAATTTCCTTTTAACCCTGAAGCTAGCTCGCTATTATCAACTGGGAAGGTAGATGTACCTCTTAACTGGATATCAGGCATTGTATTTGGATTAGAGCCTGCGGCAAAATTGTCCAATACCATTGACGGAGAAATATTTCTTAAAGATTGAAAGAAGTTGGCATTACCTACCTTTTTCAAATCCTCGCCTTTAATAACCAAGGCCGATCCAGTAAAACTGTTTGATTTACGCGTAAAGATCCCTGTATTAATCGTTACTTCTTTCAGCGCTACAATTTCCTGCTTCAAAACAACATCGATCGTTTTTTGCAAATCCTTTTCGTCTCCAGTTGGAATGGTAACCCTTTTGGTAACATAGCCCACCGCCGAGAATATAATTACTCCTCCTTCTGGGACATTGGTCAACAGATAAAATCCGCTGGCGTTGGTAATGGCCGTATGGGTAGATGTTTGAACAGTCGTAGTTTTGTTAATTTCTGCGCTCCCTGGTGCCTCTGTAGATCGTTGGGAACTGGCCTCTAATTTCACGTTGACCTGAGCAAGTGGCTTGCCTAACGAGTCCCTTACCGTTCCGCGAACGTTAACCAACTGCTTCATAGCCACAGATTTACCGGAAGACCCTTTAAAATCTGTGATGGGTTTTAGGGTGATATTTTTATCGACGATTCGATAATCTACGCCTGCTGTCTTAAAATACCTTGATAATACTTCATTAATTGAAGCATTTTTTACATTGATAGTGATCTTGTCATTTGGCAGCTTGTCTTCATTATAAAGAAACACGTAGTCGGTTTGTGCTTCGATGGCCTGGGTTAACTTTATAATTGAAGTTTTTTTCATGTTAAGGGTGATCTGCCCAAAACTTTTTGCACTAAGTTGCATTATTGACAAAACAACCAATAAAGCTGTTAGTCTCATGGTGAGTAAAATTTTGTTATACGGAACTCTCTGCAGTACAGCGTATCCTGTATTACTTTTAATAAATTTCATTAAGTTTGTGAATGTTGGGTTTATGGATTATGCTATAATCATCTATTTATCGGTATCGATACCGATGGGATAACTCAATTTCCACGGAAGTGCTCGTAACACTTTCGTGGATTAATGACCCACCTCTCTCTTGGTCTAATTGACGAGTATTCTTCTTATCATAGTTTTTTTGGTTTATGGTTTTTGTTTGGTTAATTGTCTTAAAGGGATGTCTGTGACATTTATTTGGCTAAAACGGTTACGTTTCTATTTTCTATTTTAAATCTTACCCCTAAAAAGGTGAGGTTATTTAGTGCATCATCCAGATTTAAATTTCTGTAGATCTTCCCGGTGAAAAATATCTCTGGAACATCTTTTTCGAATTTCACATCTATATTATACCAGCGTTCAAATTGGCGTAGCACAGTTTGCAGATCAGCTCGCTGAAAACTGAACATCCCATCTTTCCACGCTAAAAACGCTGCCGTTTCTACTGTTCTTAATTTGATTTTTTCGTCAATTGTACTTTGCGACTGCTCTCCGGGTTTCAATACCACGTTTTCGAGTTGATTAGACAATCTCACACTGCCCTCCAATAAGGTAGTTGCCAATTTAGCTTCATTGGGGTAGCTATTTGCGTTAAATTTGGTTCCCAATACCTGGATTGATTGTCCTGCTACTTTTACGGTGAATGGACGTGTACGGTTTTTTGCAATTTCGAAATAAGCCTCCCCTTTAAGCTCCACTATCCGCTCGGTAGCTGAAAATGAGGAAGGGAATTTAATACTCGAAGCCGCATTGAGCCAAACTTTAGAACCATCTTCTAATAATACCTGGTAAGTTCCCCCTCGAGGGGTTGCAATGGTATGATAACTGTTTTTGGCAGCTGTAATATCATTGGTACCATTCACATTATAAATAACTTCACCAGATGCTTTTTTGATAATCTTTACACCTGCTACTTCCGCTAATGTTCCTTTGGCTGTTTCTTCCAAATTGATTTCACGACCATCGGCTAAGGTAAGTACCGCTTTATTGCCTCCAGGTTGTATAACCGTATGAGCTAAGTTAGTAGGGTTAGTTTCATATAAAACTTCTTTACGTTGCAAAAAGTAGTAGCTAAATGTCGAAACCAATAATATGGATGCAGCAACAGCAACTTTTTTCCATAAAGGTATTGTATGTCTTTCTTGGATGTTTAACACTTGCATCATCCTAGACTCCGACTTATCAAGATCAGCAGAACGAAGATCCAATTCTTTATCCTCATTCAAGTGAATATACCATGTTTCAATCCAAGCTAGCTCTTCTGCGTTGCATAATCCCTGCTCGTATTTGGTCAGTAAAGCTTCTGCTTCTTTTCTTGTCATTACTTATTTATAAAGTCTTTTCGAATAACAAGACGAATAGGTTAAAGGCAGGGGGGATAAGAAAAGTTTATTTTTTTTTAAACAGCTAAATTGTGTTTATTTTTAATGATAAGAGTGGAAAACTCAAAGTAAAAAGTCTGATGTTAGTTGCCAACTGAAAACTGATTAAGCGAAAACGCTCATCGTGTGAATCAACTCTTTTATAAAACCAGAAAAAAGCACATTCCCATTCTCGTTCTTAAAATTTTCAAGGCTTTCTTGATTTGATCTGTGACGGTGTGTTCACTCAAATGTAGAGCCGAAGCGATTTCTTTATGACTAAGATGCTGATTTCTGCTTAGCTCAAACACCATCCTCATTTTTGATGGAAGCCTGCCTACTTCTCGCTCAATAATTTCTTTCATCTGCTTTTCTCTCACCAAATGATCGGTGACCACCGCTGCATTTCCTACAAAATGTTTAAGAGAATCGACATAACGGGCCTCCGTTTTCTTACGGGCAATAATATCTAATGTCTTATTTTTAACCGAAGCATATAAGTATCCCGGTAAATTAGTAGAAACACTAATGCTTTCTCTTTTTTGCCAAAGCGTAGAAAATACTTCCTGCACAACATCTTCTGCCACTTCTTGTTGTTCCAGCTTTTTATAGGCATGGATCAATAAAATCTTATTGTAGCGTTTGAATATTTGAGTGAAAGCATTCCGATCTTCATCCGATAATAATTCGGCGAGTTTTTGATCAGAAAGCCTATCATAATCCATCACGTTACGCATCTTGAAATATTAATTATCGAGAACGGAATTTACTGTATTAACCATTTCAGATAATGGCTAGTTCACTTTATTCCACTAAGATAGTGTTTTTTTAGCATGTGCAGAAAGGTGCGATAAACCTTCGCATATTTTACAATAATACATAAAAGCCAAAAAGGAGCAAAAAAGCCGCAGATTACGTGAGGTTTTAAGAAGTGGTCTCGAAGACACCAATTTCAAACTATTTTTTTTAAAGATTTACAGCTGATTATTGAGATTCTAGACCGGGAAGATGGATTTTAAATATCTCGGTGAGACGGATTTCAAACTTTTTTAGTATTGTTGTCTCTTAAAAAACCGTTTATATCTATATGTCCAATTTTACGAAATAAATGAACAGATGATGATTTCATGTTCATTTATTTTATCCTTTTCCACAACGTGTTCATTTTTCTTAAAAAAATGAACACGTTATACTTATATGTCCACCTATATTGAACTTATAAACAAATATACAACAGTAGTTTCTACCTCCACTTAAAAATATGGAAGAAGATGTTGAAGTGATGAAAAAACTCGTCGCTGCTTCCCGTGCTCTGGCAACTACAAATTCCAGTATCCATAGGCTTCCAAACCCTACCATGCTCATCAATACCATCGCACTTCAAGAGGCGCAAACCTCTACAGCAATCGAGAACATATTTACCACCGAAGATGAACTTTACAAGGCGGTTTCAGAAACTATTCGGGAAGAAAATATAAAACCAGCTACAAAGGAGGTACTTCGCTATCGGGAGGCATTATGGGAGGGATACAACATCACCCAAGAGAAAGGAAAGATGGACATGGATAGTATCATTAGCGCCTTTAGACAGATTAAGAACTCCACAGCTGGAATAAGGCCACCACAGACCCTTACGGTGATTAGACGCGGACAAAGCGAATTCAGATCGGGCGAGGTAATATATACCCCTCCAAGAGGAGCGGGCATCATAGAAGCCAAGATGGAAAATCTGGTAGAGTACCTAAATGACGACAAGAAATACCCTACCGACCCGCTGATCAAAATGTGCATTGCCCATTATCAGTTTGGGCAACCAGTACTCTATCTTTCCAAATACATCATGATCAACAAGGACGACTATTACCATCATCTGAGCGGGGTTACCCAACGTGGTGCATGGAAGCCATGGGTGATGTACATGCTAGATGCTGTGGAAAAAACAGCAGCGTTGACCAATCAATTGATCACAAGTATTCTTAACCAAATGGAAGCGACACTTACCCATGGCAAGACAACTATCAAATGGTACAACAAGGAGGTAAACGAGACGATCTTCAGCCAACCTTACATCAAACCAAAATTTATTGGGGAAATCTTAGGCATTACCTCTAGAACTACATTAACCAAATACTTCGGCGAACTCGTTGCCGCAAAGATCTTGAGCCCAGCCAAGGATGGAAAAGAGGTATATTACATCAACGACGATCTTATCCAAATTCTGAAGGGCTAAAGCAGTGCTCGAAGTAGAATTAAGTTTTTCGATGCTTTTGGAGGTTTGTAAAGAAAAAGGCTATGACCATTAAATTCACAGCCTCTTAAACGCTTATAGATGTTGTTTGTGGTCCAGACGGGAGTAGAATAATCCCGTTTTTATATGTTTTAAGGCCTATTTAGCAAAGAAAACTATCAAATTGCTCACCAAAACCGTTTGATATGTTTTGGCCCCAAATGATATACTAAGGTAGTAAATAGATTTTTTAATGCAAAATATACCTGAGACTTTTGACTCCGCTAACGAGTTTCTTGTTAAATATTTTATCCAATTTCATCAGCTATATACCCAGTGGTAATTGCGAAATCATTATCCGTTAATATCAGGGCTAGGCAAGCGTGCATCCATAAGTAAATAAAAAAGAGCCATTAAACGCTAACATTTAATGACTCTTTTGGTGGATAGCACGAGATTTATATTAATTACAATCTGTTTTGATTACCAAGCCATCTACCGTTAATGTGTTGGTAGCACTATCATACACGGTTGTTCCAACAAGGTCGAAGCCCGTAGGTAGCTTGAAATTAGTTTTGCTGGCTGTAAATTGGCTGGTGTACGACTTGCCATCTACTGCAGCTACTATTTTGTAGGTAACGCCATCAGTAATTTGACCACTACCACGGCCATTGGTTAGGTTATAGACCCTAGTATCGTCTGAAGACCCACCCATAGGCGTAATGGTAACCATCGCATTTATGCCTGTTTGCAAATCTTTTCCACTACATTTTACTCTTACGTAAACATTTACATCAATTGGATTTGGAACAGGAACAAGGTTGAAGGTAATAGTTTGTCCACAAAAACTGTTATACACCTGACTCTCTGGAGTAGTAACATACCTACTGCGGGGAGAACTAGGATTTGGGTGAATCGACACCGTTCCTGAAATGTTTTTTCCTGCATCGATTGTAATTGTTTTTGTTTTCTCACCTTTGGCAAAATCCACCCGATTTGTCAGAGGATCAATGCCGTCAATAAAGAAAGACTCTGCATATTCGGCATCTGGTCGGTTTACGATAATCGTTGTAGAACAAAAAGTGTCACTAAAACTAAATGAAGGAATTGTACCACCGATAAAATCAAGTCCGGCTACTTGGTCTCCAAAAAAATAACCTGCTCCACTCAAAGAAAGGTGATTAATTGGCATTCTGGCTACCATTTTACCTGCAGCATTTTTTACGAAGGTGGCCAGGCCTTCAATTTTCCATTGCCCTGTTTCATCATTTAAACTCCACATAGGGATGGTTTCATTTTCTTTTATAGCCAGCTTCGTAGCAGGGTTAATCATGTTAGGGTTTACTTCCATATCTACAATAACGGGCTTGGTAAACGTCTTTACTTCCCTGCCACCAATAAACATATCAATAGTTACTGTTCCTGCTGAAATGAAATAAATATCTCCAGTTACGCGTTTACCATTCCCATCAACAACATTGCTCGCTAAATTTCCGCCTGGTACAATTGGGCTGGTACCATTGGTGGCCGTCCCAGCAAACACAATACGGGCTTCTAATGAACCGCCAGTAATAACCTGTCCGGCGGCATCTAAAAAGCCGGTACCTGCAGCTACTGTGATATCTGTTTTTTGAGCGATACCAGCATTTGTAGGCGTGGTAAAGGTAAGGTCTGTACTCGGTGTACCATTGCTAATTGCTTTGGTGGCTACCAAACTGCCCATACCTGCTGCTGGGTTGGCATAGTCGGCCATGGAGATTTTGATCAAGTTCGGATCGGTAGCGCTGGTAATTACCACATCCTGAAAAACAGGAGCAAACCCAGGGGTATTGGCAACTACGGTAAACTTAACCGGATTGGTTGGCGTAGGCGCTGCCGAACGATCGAGTACAAGATTTAATAAACCTGAACTTGCTTTGAATACTTTTCCCCCTGTAGTGGTGCGTACCAAATCGGCATTTGGACCTAAAATTTGTACGTTAAAGTCTTGCGGGCCTTCGACGGCCTTATTCGCATTCACAAACTGAATTAGTGTTGGCGATTTGAAGATGTCGGTATTTACAATAATCTGCACATCTTCTGCAGGGTTTTTACAACCTGCAAATAGGATGATAATTAGCGCTAAAGCAGCGGCAATATTCTTAAATAATGATTTCATGGTAAGTGTCTGTTTAGAATTTGAAATTAAAGTTCAATTGAGCTACTGGCATAAAGCGGTAATCTTTCATGTTATTTTGGATAATTTCAGCATTCGACTGGTTATTGCCCAGTAATTTTGTACCTATGGCAGTAACGGTTGGAGAGGAAAGATAATAGGCCCCCAAATCGATGTTTACATTAAACTTTTTCTTAGGAATGCCTTTTCCAAAACCAAAACCAAGGTAAGGTGCAAAAGTGCCCCAATCCATCTGGAAATCTAAGGTTCCAATCTCTTGTGGGGTTAAGGTAATATCGTTAAAGCTTTGCGCATCTCTCGGTTCAAAGTGAATAGTGGCTTCGGCATTGGCCAAGTAAGCAGCGCCTGCAACAACACGGAAAAATTTCTGAGGCATCAACTCTACCAAAGCGTGCACGGTATTAAACTTACCAGAGGCTCTATTCTTGGAGTTAAAGCCATCCATGTTAATTTTGTCGTTAATGCCAGCGGCTGCATAACTGCCACCAAGCCTAAAGCCGACGGTTTTGTTAAGCACATACCTAAAGTTTGCACCAATACCTTGCGTACCGGTTAATACCTGCAGCGACATGGGCTTGGGGCTAGCATTGTCTTTCGTTTGCCCAAACGCTAGCGGTTGCAAGGCAAAAGAGAATAGCATAAAGTAAATGATTTTCTTCATAATTGTTTTTTTAATCAGGTGAATTGAATTTTTATTGATGCGACAAGCACAATTGGGATGATCCATTTGTATTTTCTAAAAGTAGGCACCGTACAAAAATCACCGCAAAAGGCGCTAAAAACAAGATTTCAGGGCGGACAAATAAAGGTGAACGGATAGAAAGCATAAAAAAAGAGTCATTAAACGCTAACATTTAATGGCTCCTTTAGCTGGTAAGTGATTGTCTAGATTAATTACAACTCTTAGTCACCTGCCCAGTAATGGTTAAACGATTTGTTGTTGCATTGTACACTGCCGTTCCAGTTAAGTCGAAACCACTTGGTAAAACAAAATTTTTCTTATCAGCCGTAAACTGACTTGTGTAGGCTACTCCATCTACAGAAGCTACAATTTTATAGGTAACTCCATTCGTAATCGTTCCACTACCAATACCCTTAATTAGCGAGTAAGATGAAGACTGGTCTGAACTTGCGCCAATTGGTGTTATGGTGATGAAGCTATTTATACCCGTTAGTAAATCTTTAGTGGTACACTTAAACTTAATATCCATATCAACACCCACAAGGTCGGGCTTTTCGACAAAAGTGAAAGTGGAAGTTTTACCACAATAAGATTCTATTCCTGTTGTTATCGACCTTTGAGTATATTTGTCAGATCCTGCACTAACAGTTAGTTTATTGGCCGAGCGAATTACGCCTCCAGAAAATGTTTTCGTTTTTTCGCCTTTCTTCAAGGTAAAACTTCCTGTAGATTTTTTTATAAAGTCTGTAAAAGTAAAGGTCTCATCTTCCGTATCCGTTGTTCTATTGATGGTAATCGAGGTGGTGCAACCGAAATTTGCTGGAAAAGCAAAAACCCAATCGGTAAGGTGGTTAATTTGAGCCCTTGCCACCAATACACCTGCTGTATTTTTTACAATCGTAGCGTTACCCTCGTTTTTCCATTGCCCGGTTTGGGTGTTTAAACTCCATAACGGGATAGTTTCATTCTCTTTAATGGTTTGGTTGGTAGTTGGGTTTATCGTACTGCTATTGATCTCCATGTCCAAGGTAACAGGCTTGTTAAAACTTTTTACCTCTTTTCCTCCTGCAAACATATTGATGGATACCGAACCAACCGGATCTAAATACGCTCCCGCTGGTACAGGTTGCCCATTGGCATCAATCAAGTTAGCAGCGAAACCATCGCCAGGTAAATTAGCAAATGATCCGTTAGCTGCGTAACCAGAATATACCACACGTGCTTCGAGCTGACTACCTCCTACCGAAGCTCCTGCAGCATCTAAAAAGGTAGTGCCGGTAGGTACGGTAATATCAGATTTTTGAGCCATGCCTGCATTAGTAGCTGTGGTAAAGCTAAGGTCGCTACTTGAAGTTCCGCCCGCGATGGCCTTGGTAGCCACAATAACTCCACTACCCGCTGTTGGGTTAGCGTACTCTACCATTGGCACTTTGTAAATCGTAGGGTCGGTTGCACTAGTAATGGTTACATCAACATACGTTGGGGCATACCCTGTCGCATTCGCAATTACGGTAAACTTAACTGGAGAAGTTGGTGTTGGATTTGCAGAACGGTCTAACACTAGATTTAAAAAACCTTCGGCAGTTTTAAATACTTTTCCGCCTGTAATAGTGCGCACTAAACTTGCGCCAGAGCCGGTAACCTCTACGGTAAAAACTTTTGGTCCATCTACACCTGCTTTGGCATTCGTAAATTGAATAAGGGTTGGCGATTTAAAGATGTCGGTATCTACAACAATCTGTACATCTTCTGCAGGGTTTTTACATCCACCAAATAGAATAACGGTTAAGGCTAAAGCTGCGGCTATATTTTTGAATAATGATTTCATTAGGGGCGATATTAGAATTTAAAGTTAAAGTTCAGTTGTGCAACCGGCATAAAGCGGTAATCTTTCATGTTATTTTGGATAATTTCAGCATTCGACTGGTTATTGCCCAGTAATTTTGTACCTATGGCATTAACGGTTGGAGAGGAAAGATAATAGGCCCCCAAATCGATGTTTACATTAAACTTTTTCTTAGGAATGCCTTTTCCAAAACCAAAACCAAGGTAAGGTGCAAAAGTGCCCCAATCCATCTGGAAATCTAAGGTTCCAATCTCTTGTGGGGTTAAGGTAATATCGTTAAAGCTTTGCGCATCTCTCGGTTCAAAGTGAATAGTGGCTTCGGCATTGGCCAAGTAAGCAGCGCCTGCAACAACACGGAAAAATTTCTGAGGCATCAACTCTACCAAAGCGTGCACGGTATTAAACTTACCAGAGGCTCTATTCTTGGAGTTAAAGCCATCCATGTTAATTTTGTCGTTAATGCCAGCGGCTGCATAACTGCCACCAAGCCTAAAGCCGACGGTTTTGTTAAGCACATACCTAAAGTTTGCACCAATACCTTGCGTACCGGTTAATACCTGCAGCGACATGGGCTTGGGGCTAGCATTGTCTTTCGTTTGCCCAAACGCTAGCGGTTGCAAGGCAAAAGAGAATAGCATAAAGTAAATGATTTTCTTCATAATTGTTTTTTTAATCAGGTGAATTAAACTTTTGAAATCTGCTGTTCAAAATAACACCACACCATCCACATGGCAAAAACTGCAATAAGCACAATGAGGACAATCCATTTGTATTTTCTAAACGTAGACACCGTACAAAAATCACCACAAAAGGCGCTAAGAACAAGGTTTTAGGGCGGACAAAAAGCGGACAAATAAAGGTGGATGAATGAAGAGAGGGTAATTTGCTAGGCTATTCCGCAGATAAAGTCTTCTAATATTGCATTAGTGTCTAGATTTAAACGTTGCTTTAACCTGCGCTTGCTTCTGCTTACACTATCTTTGCTAATACCCAAGGTATTTGCAATTTGATTAGTGGTTAGCTGTAAAGATAAAAGCGTAGCTAAGCGTTCTTCGGCAGGATTAATACCTGGCAGCATTTTTTGTAGTGAGGTTAAGAAATTAGGATAAGCTTTAGTAAACTCGACCCTAAATTTTTCCCATTCGGTATCGGTTACCAAGGTGTATTGTACGAGGCTTTCGTTTAACTGTTTATTATCTGATGCCAATTGTTCTTGTAAGCTGATAATTAAGTTTTCTTTCTCGATAATATTTGCTGTAAAGCTTACTATTTCTCTTTTTGCTTGCATTGTTTCTTGCTCTGCTTGCTTTCTTTTACGAATTAAGGTCTCCGCAACGAGTTTTTGCTTCAGCATTTTCCGATTGTAAAATAGTATAGCTATAACCGTTAAAAGCAATATGCCTATTAAAATAAAATTCCGAGTTAAGCGCTGTTGAGCGATGGTACCATTTGCTTCTTGTAGGTCGGTTTGCATATTATCGAAATCGATATTTGCCTTAATGGCAGATAATTTTCCTTTGTTTACCTTTTCGTTCAAGCGATCTCGATAGTTGTGATATAAGTTGTAATAGGCAAATGCACTGTCTGATTGTTTTGATCCCCTAAAAACATCCGCTAAGCCTTCACACGCCTTTACCTTTTCGCTTAAGAGGTTATCTTTTATGGCATATTGATAGGCATTCCTAAATGCAATTAATGCTGCTGCATAAGCTGTATTTTTTAAATAAATGGCCCCTAGGTTATTTTCGGCAATAGCCACATTATTAAACGACTTTAAACTTAAACTGGTGTGTAAATGTTCCTTAATTAACGGAATAGCTTTATCATCTTGGCTTTGCAAGGCTAATACCTTTCCAATATTACCTTTAGCAATGGCCAGCCATAATTGTTGATATTCGGAGTTTAGGTCTGGTTTTTTGGTTAACGTGTCTATTATCTTTTGGTAAAAAAGTTTCGAACTATCAATCTTGCCCAACATAAAATAGGAGGCGCCAATAATATCTGCTTGCATAATATATAAAGTTCTGTAGGCAGGATTTTTTTCTTCGCCAATTAAGGCTAAACATTTAAGTCCGTAATTGATACTTTGTTTATAATCTTCATTTGAATATAAACCCAAGCTAACATTGTAATACCGATTGGGCACATATGCAAAATGAGAAATGCCTACTCTTTTTTGTAGTTCGATCGATTTTAAATTGTATAATACGTAACTACTTGTTTTTCGAGATAACTCGGCATACTGTGCATACAACTCAGCCATTAACTGATCGTCGTTTAACTGGCTTGCCAATTTTATGCTCTTCAATAGCAAGGGCCGATCTTTTACAAATTCTGCTTCTGTCCAAATGCCTAGCTCAATTCTTCCAAATATATCGTACATCACTGTTCTAATCCATAATCGATTATTCGGGTTATCCTTCAGATAAGCATACATCTCCTTAACGATTTGATGATATTCGGCTACATCTTTTTTACTTTTTAATAAACTGTACGTTTTTTCTGCTTTATGGGTTTGAGAAGTATCCGAAGCTTGCCATGCGCTGATATACGGAGCAATTAGCCTACTTTGTGCATTAGCGTTAAAGCCAAAAAATAAAACAAAAAAGGATACGGAAAGCAAAACTTTCATTTGTACATGGGGAATAGGCTTTAACGACAAGAATTACGTTTCAAAAATACGTCTAATCGTTCTAAACATCGAATTTAACTTACACAATTTTAAATTCATCAATGCTATACCTCTGGGAAGGCTTTATGATTATTTATAAGGGTATCGTCTGCATTTTTTTCTGTTAATTTACTCCAGGTTATTGACAAGCTGATAAACTAGGCTCACTTTTAAGTCTATCGATAGTCATTCGGCGTTAAAGCTTCCAAGTTTTTGGTAGGTGCTCATCTGAATCCAATTCATAAACTGACCTACAGCTCAGTGGGAAATATAAAAAACACTTAATTCTGCGCTTCATCCTTTCCCTCTAGTAAATGACTGGTCAAAGCAAACTTGTCAATTAACCTGTGGTGTTTTCTGATTGATTTCTTTTTTAATGTTTTATATTTGGTCTTATAATAATTAGCTGTTTTGATGACTACAGAAGTTGTAAAAATAAAACATTCCTTATTAGATAGTTATATCCAATATTTCATCTTTTTCAGATCCGAAAAAAATGAAGCATTTAATTATACTACTTTCCCCAACACCAACCTGTGCTTAGCCATTTATAAAAACAATAACGTGGCACTATACTATAGTGAAAAGGAAAACCGGTGTATTGTACAACAAAGTCAGCGTTCTTATTTCAGCCGGCTGCTAGGGTTTCACAAATCTTCTTTTCAGGTAAATATAGAAGCTCCAATAGATGAAATCTGTATTCTCTTTCATCCGGCAGCATTACGGATGATTACTGCCATTCCATACAATGAATTTCTCAATTGTGAAAATGCTTTTCAACTCATTTTCCCCAGTGCTGATGTTTCCTTCTTAGAGCTACTTTTTGATGAGCAGGATAATGAAAAAAGAGCTTTACTTTTGGAGAAACTACTGCTTGAAAATTTAAATAAAAATATTCTTTCTGCAAGGATGAAAAATGCGTTGTATTTGATAAATTACAAATACGAGGCAAATCAGGATGTAACATCACTTGCAAAATCATTGGCTGTCAACGAATCCACATTATTCCGTTTGTTTAAAAATGAACTCGGTCAAAATCCAAAATCATTTCTTAAAACAATAAGATTTCGCAATGCTTTAAATGAACTTTCGCAAACAGGAGAAATAAATTTAACAGAAATGGCCTATAAGGCCCTTTATTCAGATCAATCTCATTTTATTAAAGATTTTAAACATATAACTGGTAAAACTCCCGGACAAATCAAAAAGAGAATTCGTACCGATCAGCAAATTTTTACTTGGATATATAACGAGAAAGCTTAGTCTGCACGATTTGTACAATTTTCTAGCTTATTTTCATAATTACTTTGTGTTCAAAATTTCGAATACACAAAATGAAAAAAATTATATTAATCATTACTCTTAATATCCTAAGCATCTCCTTATTTGCCCAACAGTCTATCCTAAAAGGGAAATTGGTAGACGAAACTGGACTGCCGTTAGCATTCGCAAATGTAATGCTATTAAAAAGCGATAGTATTCAGGTTCAAATAACATTAACCGATAGTACTGGCTTCTTTTTGCTCCGAGAGAAAAACGGATCTTACATCCTTAAAATCCATCAGTTTGGACAAATGTTATTCACCAAAAATATGGTATTGGATCAGGATGTTGACTTGGGTACAATAAAAATCGAAACGGTGGTAGCATTATCAGGAGTAAACATCCAAGGACGAAAAAAACTGGTGGAGCAAAAAGTTGATCGCCTAGTTTTTAATGTAGAAAATTCTATAGCTTCGCAGGGGATGAGCGGTTTAGATGCACTGCGAAATACGCCCCTGGTTCAAGTCCAAAATGAGAATCTTTCTATTGTAGGAAAGGGAAACGTAGCTGTAATGGTAAACGACAGAATATTGAACTTATCTGGAAGTGAACTCACAAATTACCTTCAAGCGTTAAGGTCTGACGATATTTTAAGAATTGAAGTGATTACCACTCCACCAGCAAAATATGGGGCTCAGGGAAATAGTGGCCTAATCAATATCATCTTAAAGAGAAACCCTAATCTTGGTTGGAGCGGAGCAGTTAATGCTTCCTATCAACGAAATTCATACAACGGTTTTAGAACTGGGGTTACAATAAATTATCAATCTAAAAAAATAAGTTCATCTCTTAAACTAAGCCAGGGCAATATCAATTATAAGCTTAATGGAACAAGCGATCTTATTGGAGATAAAACCAGTATTTTTACAACAGAAAGTAGGAAAGATAACCCACGTATATATGGAGTGAATTACGGACTTGATTATAAAATAAATGAAAGACAAAATATCGGCTTTATTTATGATTTCAGTAAACTATATTATGATATCACAGCAGCAGGAATTAGTCGATATGAAGCTAATTCGGAAAGGGATTCTACGCTTATTACAAACCAACAACAACATTGGTTAACTCCAACCCACGTACTAAATACTTACTACGATCTTAAATTAGACAGTACAGGCAAAAAATTAAGTATTACGGGAAATTACCTGAGCAATGCACCCGATAAAGTAAACGATTTCAGTACGTTCAATTCCACCAGTAACTACGGATCTATTATAAGAAATGACAGCAAAATGGATTATGCTATCTTTTCTACTCAAGCCGACCTTACTTTACCTAGCAAGTTTATCAATATAGAAACTGGAATAAGCTATTCACTTTTAGACAATAAATCTGATGTTGGCTATTACGATTTAAAAGGTTCTGATTATATCATAAATCCTAATAACAGCAATCTATTTAATTATAAAGAGCATAATTTTGCTTCCTATCTAAGTTTACAAAAAGATTTCTCTAAAAAATGGTCAACAAATGCAGGTTTACGCTATGAGTATACTTCCTTAACAGGATTCACACCAAGAAATGAAATTAATAAAATAAAAAGAAATTACGGTAAATTATTTCCAACGGTTTATATCAGCTACAAACCCGATGAGAACCATTCATTAGCTCTAAGCTATTCCAAACGGATTAATCGACCAGGATTTCAATCTTTAAATCCATTTAGATGGTATACCAATACCTATATGTACGCTACCGGAAATTCAACTTTACAGCCGTCTTTTAATGATAATGTAGAACTTTCTTATGCGTATAAAGGAAAACTGACTTTCGGTATCTACAATCAATATAGCCAAGATAACATAGCCAACATTGCTAGATATGATGAAGGAATTTATAGCAGTATAATAGAAAATGGATATGATCAAAATAGAACTGGTATAAACATTGGCTATTATGACACCTTTTTTCAAGTATGGGAAACATCGCTGAGTGCAAATGCTTCCTATACCCAAACTTCACCAACTATTTTGGAACTAGAAAAATTAAAAGTCTATTCCTTATACTATGCTGCTAACAATACGATTAGATTAAATAAAAATAAAACATATTTTTTGCTGCTTAATTTTTCCCACTCGTTACCATTTACCTATTCCAGCATAAAACTTCAAAAGCAAATAGATTTTTCGCCTGGAGTAAGGGCTTCTTTTTTTGATAAAAAATTAAATATGAGTGCAGTAGTAAGTGATGCTTTTAAAACCTTAAAAAACAATGGTTATTCTTATAATGGACAATACAAGGCGGTATTTACACAATATAATGACTACAGGAGGATTCTGCTTAGTGCAACCTATTCATTTGGCAATAATAAAATAAAAGGGGCAAACAAAAATGTAAAATTTGAAGAGCAGTCAAGGGCGAATTAATAAGCTGAGGAGTTCGATTATTTCATAAAACCATTGTTTATTGGCGCTATTAAAACCCTCAAATGAAATCGCCTTATTACTAACATCTAGGCATAATAAAGCCACTAATCTTGATTGATAGGTGGCTTTTACGTGGTCCCGACGGGAGTAGAATAATCCCGTTTTATATATTTTGAGGCCTATTTTAACAACGAAAACCATCAATGTGCTCACCAAAACCGTTTGATATGTTTTGACCCCAAATGATATACTAAGGTACAAGATTTTGTTGTAGTTGCTTTTTATGTTCTTCCCCCTGCTGCTCCAATACCTCGCCGATTTTTTCGTTCAACGGAAAGAGAAAGATTTTTTCCTGGGTCTTGAGAAAAGCAATTTGGTTCTGTGCATTTTTAAGGATGGAATTTTTCAGCATCTCATCATTTAGGTCTATCGGATCCTTTTTTGTGCGATAGAAATAATCCACCATTTGCTCAAGCAGCAACATTTTGGACCGGCCCAGTTTGACGGCAAGTTTCTGAAATTTCTCATCTACGGCGATTGAAAAGCGAATTGACTTCTCTGCGGATTTACCCATGTCATTATCATCAGATATACTCATAAGTATATGGTTGTAATGTTTAGTGCACTTTAAAGAAGGAGAAGTATACCTGGGGTATACTTCAAATCCCGAAGCGACAGCGCAGGGCAAGCAAAGTAGGGCGCAGCCCAACTTCCGCTTGCTCCTTTCTTTTAGGGAAAAGGACTATGCATGATGCAAACCAGCGACAACGCAAAAATGTCGGTCTAGAGAATCGAAATCCTGCTTGCTCGAATTGGGTCATAGGACGGTGAGTAAGTAATGTAACCAAAGGCGACCAGTTCCGACATGCATTTGTGATAAGTACTTAGTGATTTAATCCGTGAATATTGCATCAACTCTCTACGACAGACCTGAAATTCTGCTTTAGCATCGTCCTTGCTGTAATAAAAAATCGCCATAAAAAGTGAAATATGTGTCGGTAGCAGCCTATTATCTATGGCTGCCTTTTTTAGAAAGTTATCAACTGGAAATGAAAGTTTCATAGGTGAAATTTTAGTGAACTTATTGTATTGATCGGTTATCTTCAAGGATATTATTGATATCCTCGCGTTTATAATAGAACATCTTGCCGACCATGCTATAGCGCAGTGTCCCGTTTATCCTCAGGTTTTGCAGGGTTCCTGGAGAAATCTTTAACAGTTTCCTGACCTCTGCACTTCTCAGCCACAATCCGTCACCGAACATTTTTTCTCCCTTTAGGATGTTTCTCATTTCTGCGAGCAAATCCACTTTGAAATGTTCCAGGTCTTCTTTGGTAATCAAGTCTAACTTCATCTTTATCTATTTTTATTTTACAAAATTCTTTATTAACCGAAACCTATTTTCCCATATGTGTTTTATTTAAGTAAACCTATCAAGCCATTACCAAAAAATCGGCTAATACCCCGAAATAGCGATCTCGCAAACGAGCGACCAAATACGTCTGTTGCACAAGTACGCAATATTTAAATTTAAATTTGTTCTATATGGGCTTTAGGGTACTCTTGTGTACTACCCTAAAGTATATTGAAGAGCTGCAATTCTGCACAAATTAATACATAGACTATCCCATGATTGACAATCCCTTAGGGAGGTGTCATTTCTTCTCTAATAAAAAAGCACATGCTTTTTGGCATATGCTTAAATTATTTGGAATTACATCCCTAGTCCTTAATCTTGGTCCCCTGACTTTTTTTGATCCTTCGGCTTCTTCAAAAAATAAAGAGCTAGTATCCTGTTTTCATGTTGCGAATGGCGAGAGAAATTGCAATTGCCCACAGTGTTCCATCGAAGTCCTTTATCCTTTAGGATAACTGGATGCTTTATTTCTAGGTTGTTTATTGGCTAGATAAAAATTTCATCAATGCCTCACCTCTTAAATTCATGGCAATAATTTTCCCCTTGCTGTCTATCAAGTAATTTGTGGGGATAGTAATAACTTTCAATTTTGAGGCTAAGCCAGAAACATCACCCCCATTAAACAAGTTAATAAAATTCATCATACCATCTAGCTTCAAAACATCAATCCATTTGCTTTTGTCTTTTACATCATCTATAGAGATGGTTATGACATCAAATCCTTTGCTATGGTAGGCCTTATATGCCTTAATCAAATTGGGCGTCTCATTTCTGCAGGGCACGCACCATGTCGCCCAAAAATCAACTAAAGTAAGCTTGCCAGAAATGCTTGAGCTGTTAAATTGTTCTTCTTTATGATCTTGCAAAATAAATAGTGGAAAGCTCATTCCAATGGTATAAGCGGGTGCCGCCAACAGTGCCTCAGCAGCTAACTTGTCATCAACATCCTTTTTCATACGCACCCATTGATCAGTTCTTTTTATATTTTCTGAAAAGCTTTCAAACAGTTCTTTAGTTTTTGCGGCAGTAAATTGCTGGTCAAACAGGATAGGTCCAAAATTAAAAAACGATACTTCGGAATCTGGATTTTTGCTAATTAGCAAAGCCATCTGCGCCAAAATTTTATTGTAAATTTTTCTTGCCTCAGCGTTCTTCAACTCAGCTTTCACATTTTGGGTTATTGACATTTTATCAATACTGTTATTTGAGCTATCACGTTTTGTTAAAAATAGAATATCGAGTTTGTGAAATTGATTTTGAAGTAGATTTTTCTCATTGCCATTAATGCTAAAATCCTTGTTCCCTGAATCATATGTTATATCTATTTTTGATTCGCAAATAATTGTGCAATGATAGTAGCGTCTTCTTGATAAGGGCCGATCAGATAAGATCACGTCTTCCGATACGTCCCTATCAGATAACAATAGATTTATAATCGGTATCTCACCAAAACGTTGTTCTGTATCAAATGTGCCTTCTACTACAAATCTTTGATTTTGGATATCAACCTTTTTGATTAATTTGTTCTCATTATCGAAAAGGTAGGCATACTTAAATCCGAGGGTACCTTTTATATTCCCTGTTAATTGGAAAGGTCTAATTTCTGCAAATGTACCCAGTGAATAGGTGCAAAGTATTAATACAAATATAATTGCTTTCATAAAATAAATCTTTGAATAAAGATACATAAAACTATCAGATCACCTAATTTTTTAGTTGTTTTATTTTCTGTCGATATTACAGGCGTATTTCAAATATTTCGGCTACCACGCTTTTTTCAAGATAATAATTACTGCTTATACTTCCTTAAGATTTTTACTTCTGGAACATGCTCCTCTTCTATCTCAATAGTCCTCCCTGCTTTGTGATCAAGTTTTTCCTGTAGCGATTGCATATCCTCCGCTATTTTTACATCTAATATTTTAGCGTAGTGCTGAGTGGTAACAATACTCCTGTGGCCTAGCATTTTTGACACCGTTTCAAGAGGCACCCCATTAGTAAGGGTAACGGTAGTTGCGAAAGTATGCCTTGCCATATGGAAAGTTAATGTCTTCTTTATACCGCAGACATCTGCAATTTCCTTTAGATAACTGTTCATTCGTTGGTTCGTATACACTGGCAATAAAATCTTTTTGAACTTGCACATCGGATGCTCCTTGTACAATTCCAGAATGGCTAATGCTTCCTTTAAGATCGGAATGCGAGAAGGGGTGTCCGTCTTTTGCCTTCGGATAAAAATCCATTGCTTCCCATCATTACCAATTCCAATTTCATCACTGTTGAGCTTTGTTACATCTACATAGGCCAGGCCAGTATAGCAACAGAATACAAAAATATCCCTTACATGGGCCATTCTTTCTTGTTTGAACACTTTAGTCCTGATTGCCTCCAACTCGTGTGCACGAAGAAATTCCCCTGGACTTGGCTTAGCCGTAAGCTTAATAAAGAGGAACGGATTTTCGATGATCCATTTTCTCGATAAAGCTAGAAGAATGATCTTCTTGAGGTGTTTGACGTATTTATCGGCAGAGATCGGAATACATTTTCTGGTGACACGCAAGAAGGTCTGGTAGCCAGTGATAAAGTTGACATCCACCCTACGAATCTCAAAATCTTCCCTACCATATTTCTGTTCGATGAATTGCTCAAGGTGCGCGTGGGTACTTTTCCAGGTTCGCACCGTATTTGCGCTGAAACCATTCTCGTTGCCAACTTCGTTCTCCATTTCCCGATTATGTTCTCCCACAACCTCAAGCAACATCTTTGAACTTGATTCCCGTCCAAGAAATTCATCCTTCAACTCTTCAGAAGTATAAGGTATGTCTTCATTTTCGAGCTTGCTCTGTAGTGCCTTGATCTTGGTCGAAATGTTTTCGATGTGGGCATTGATCTCACGGGCATCTTCCTTAGTGCCCCTTGCCCGCTCTTTTCTGTGGCCCCAGTTTGTGGGTTCGATTTCTCTACTAATGCCGATCTCGCTTCTTTTACTGTTAACGGTAATGCGTAGATACACTGGAACGCTTCCAGAGTGGTAATTTGCCCGTTTCTTTAAAAAGAAAAGGAGGTTAAATTTTACATTCATAATCTGCTCACCAAAACTGATTTAAAAAGTATAACAAAATTCTACTTTGGGACCGTTTTGTCAAGATATTAAAATTTCGAACATATTGATTATCAGTTCGTTAAAGCACCTCTGGTGAGCAGATTTGATTTTTCCGTTTTGCGCTCGATTTGCGCACCAGAATATTGTAAAAAGGTGCTTAAAACGGGCATTTCCTGAAAAAATAAAAACCTGTAAATCATTCATTTACAGGTTTTTGATAGTTTTTGATGCTAAATGTTGTGGTCTCAAAGACACCAGTTTCAAACTCTTTTGAATCAAACTTTCGAAACAGTTTTTTTGTTATTTAGGCGGCGATGTGCTCGGGTTTGTATACCTAACTTAACTCGGCTACGCTATACAAAATACTCAAGTACAAAGAAGCATAATGCAAAAGAAAAGATTATCAAACCCCAGAATATTGCTTTTCCATATTTGGTTGGTGAATTCTGATACTTAAAGATAATTTTCTCTTTTATAACCCATATAACGAAATAATTGCATGCTATAGCTATTGCAAAGACTCCCACAGCTACAATAACCGCTACATTCTCTTGGACACGATATTTTAAGAAATGATTTACTATGCTAAAAACTGACCCTAAATTCATGAACTCTATGAAGCAAAGACCGATAAAAGCATTAAAAAATGATTGATCATTCTTTCTTGTTGTCTTTACCTCTTTATAAAATAAATAATAAAATTTTTCAATCATATTTCTTCAATCAAATTCTTGTTTTGAAAGGTATTAAAAAAGTTCGTTAATTAGGATAAATCTTTCGTTTTGCTGCTAAATAACACAAAAATCCCCAGTTCGCCGAAAGGCTACTGTTCGTCTATATATTCCTAATTTTAACGTAAATAGACCATTCATATTCTTTTTTTTAACAAATTTGGTATACATTTGATTATATAGCAGCAGTATAGTTAAGTGTATTACTAATATTTTTAGTATATTTGTGAGCAAATAATAATCATGTCAGCATTCTCATTCAAAAAATCCATTCAACTTTTGACGTTTTTCGCCAATAGAGAAGGCGGCCGGCTAAATAAGCTAAAGTCGTTAAAACTTGTTTGGGCAGCTGAACGATATCATTTAAGGAACTTTGGAAGGTCAATAATGGATGATGATTTTTTCGCGATGGAGTATGGCCCGGTTCCTTCTTTTACAAAAGATATGGCTGAAGGTACCAACTTATCATTAAAAGAAGAAGAGTATAGAAATCAATTTTTAAAGACCATCAGTAAAATTTCATTTCAATCAACAAATACTTTCGATGGCTCACTTTTTTCTCAGAGTGCGCTAGAGTCGATCGAAAAATCTTACGAAAGTTTCCAAACTTACGATGGCTTTGCATTAGCTAACATCACTCACTTATATCCAGAGTGGAACAAATTTGCCCATCTTATTCCACAAGTTCATTCAAGAATGGACATGGACTACGTAGACTTTTTTAGTGATCCCATCGACAATCCATTTGATATCTTTAAGCAAGATAAAGATAAACTGGAGTTCATGAAGGATTATTTTATCGAACAAAATCAACTGCATAAGGCTATCAATCAATTGTAGTAGAGGATGGACTTACCTGCTGTTCTTGTAACAAGTGTTTTCGAACCCAAAGGTCTTTATTATTTTACCAGTGAGCATTTAAATACAGATGACCCTCATTATTTCGTTATGGTTATTATTGACGGGCAACTACTTCATATGGTTGTATGCACCAAGCAATACGAGAAAAAAGTAAAATATATTGAATACTCAGGAAATGATCCAGCGACTTTAGTGTGGATTAAACCAGATGCTAAACTTAACGAATTAAAATTAAATAGTTACATCAACTGCAATGAAGTATTCAGTGACTATACTCTTGAAATTCTAGAGGATAAACTGAAGTCCAGTGCACTCAAATTTCGTGGTCATATATCAGATGCAGAGTTTTACAATGTGCTTAACGGAATACTAATGAGTACTCTTGTTGACGACCACATTAAAATTCTCGTAAAAAAAGCAATGGAAGAAATGCCATAAACACCTCTATTAAAGAATTACTGAGTTATCTTTGGATCAGATGTAGATTTTCAGGAAAATTATTCATTATCCAAGGTTAAATACTTGTTACATTATCTAAATTGGTTGATAATACCAATCAATTTATGCATCCGTTTCAACTTTTCTAATCTACCAAGCTTTCAAAAACTCCACGATCTAGTTTTTCAAGATAGTAATTTATTGAGTATTTTATTTACAGTAAATATTGTTTTATTTAAACTCAGCTTATCAATTATTTAATTAAAAATTATGAAATACTTAAATCCTAAACGCTCTATTAAACCACAAAAAGTAATCAAAATTTTAAAAGAACATAGTCAAGAAGTCACTCATGAGCAAGCTGAATTGATATCGACTTCACGTACAAATTTGGCCAACTAGTAATTGAGCAATATGTAATTACAGACGAAAAAAAGGTGACGAGAATCGAACCACTACAGAACGGCTGGCAAGCCATTTTTTAGCTGATATTTTTAAATTAGCCCCGAAATTCAAGTTTTTAGTTAAAAATTTATCGAACCCCACAGTAGCGGATTTTTCTAATTATATCTTATTAATAAACAGTAGTTTATACCGTAAAACAATAACGGGAATAAAGTTTGAAAACTCTATTCCCGTGAAGTGGCCTCAAAGATACCGATTTCGAACTCTTTTTTGGAAGATTTGCAGCTGATTATTGAGATTCTAGGACGAGAGGGATGATTTAGTTGAACTTGAAGAGACGATTATCGAACTCTTTTGGAAGATTTTTTGATTTAAGTATATTGGAAGTTTTCGGTTTATAAAGAAATATTCAATAATAATATCGTTTTTGGAAGATAGTTCTAATTTTATTGTTCAATGAATCACTTACACTATTTGTAATAGCTAATTCATCTAAAAGCGGTTCAATTTCCTTTTCAACCACTGACCTATTACCCTTAAGGAAAATAATTATCTTTTTTTTATTACTTATAATACGCTTAAATGCTAGTTGAGTATGGCAGTTTTCTTCCTTAACAAGAAATGCTAACAAAACAATTAAGGAAGTATATGGATGACCAAGGCAGTATTTTAAAGTTCGAAGCAATTTATCAATTTCTGAGCAAAAATCATTAAAGTACCCCTGCTTAAAATTATACTGTGCCCTTAAAAAGTATACATAAATTGCTATATGAGATCCTCCAGGTGCGTTAACGGCAAAATGATTTAGTCCCTCTTCAGCCTTTTTTAGTGTCAAATCTGCTTTATGATATTGTTTAAGATCCAATAATACACCACCCATGTTTAAGTTAATAAACAGCAAGGATGTAAAATTCCTGACTTTAAGAAAGAGTTTATTTGCTCTTCTAAAATAATTAAGTGCTACTACCAAATTGGTTTGACGTTGATTCAAATCTCCCAAAGCCCAATAGAGTTTACCTTCCATCTCAAAATTTTTGAACCCCTTTAATATCAATTCTGCAAAGTCAAATGCAGTCAATGCTTTATCTATCTCATTCTTATTAGAAAAAATAGACCCTTCCAAAAACAGTGCTTCCAATAGGAAATCCATATTTTCAGCTTTTTCACAGTTTTCCTTAAAAATTTTCAAAATTTCCAGAGCTTTAGCCTCATTTCCCAAGTAATAATATGATGGGCTTAAATGATGCTGTATCATAAGGTCTGCTACAGTTGAATCAAAATCGTATTTGAACTCATTTATTTGCTCAATTATTGCACCATAGTTACCTAGTCTATATAAGGCCATAATATTTTGCATTAACAGTAATTTAGACCGTTTGATTTCTAGATGAGGTTTATTAAGCAAAATAATATCGTCGTATAATTTATGATAAAAAAGAATAAAATTAGTTAAGGCTATTTTTTTCTCTTCCGAATCGAAGACATTAGTTAATAAGCTCGAAAAAGAGTTTGTAAGTTGGGAGCCACTGATTTTTTGTTCTGCATCGAAACCCTTAATTAAGATCTGATAAATAGAATCATACTTCCCGTAATATAAACTACAATTATCGATCTGTCGGGTTTTTTGATTTAGATTATTGTCATTTGTAATTTTGTTGGGAATGACAGCTTTAGAATCGAAATTGATCCAGTAGCATACTTTATGCTTACTAGATTTTAAAATCGGCATAATATCGAAATCATCTGAACCAGAGTACCCTAATACAATTATGGTTTTATCTTTTAAAACCTCTAGTATTAATTTACGCCACTGTCTATAGTATCTGTAACCTGACGTTGACTCTGTTAATGCCTTGATAGTTGCAATGAGCTTAGTGCGGTCTTTTTCTAAAATACATCCATGTGGTTTAACCAAAGTTCCAGTATACTCTTTACTATTATTAACCTTTTGTTTACCATTAAAAACTATTTTATTAAAGCTCCCAGTCGAAGCTGCATTTTCGATACAATGGTCAAAGTTCGTAGTAATTACTGTTCCTCCATCAGATAAAAATTTTGAAAGAAAAAGATGGTTTATATTATAACTTGGGTTGTCATAAATTTTCAGAATATTTAGGTTGTTATCTAAATAAATTCTGATTTCATTTAATATTACTTCAAAACGCGGCTCTATATTCGCTTTAATTATTTTCTTGAGGAGATTAGCTTGATAACGTTTATTAATCCCAGTATTTTTTACACACTCAGAATAGAACGACTGCACAGTTGGCAGTGAGGTTGGTGCTGTGTAGGAAATGCCTGCCCCACAAAGAATGACGATATCTCTTATTGCAACCTTATCAATGGCTTCTAAAATACTTTCTTTCATACGGTCACGGAATTATTATATACGATTTATGTTAGGAAAGTAAGATGGCTATTCTAATTTCTTGTCAACTTCTGACAATTTCATATTGTATTCCTCGATCATAAAATAAGCATCTTTTAGAAGAGGGGTATTAAGATGTTTTAGGATTTCGATTGTTCTAAAGACAAATGGATATGCAGCAATTGATTGACCCTGTTTTAATAAAGCTTTCGAAGCATAATAGCAGCTTTCAGCAATTGTTTCTTGCCGACCCAACGGCTCTGCCAATGATAGGGCATCTCTAGCCAAAGCTTCTGCATTTGACCATTCTTCCTTTTCAAATGCAAGGCCCGCTAAGCGGGCAGTTATGTAAGCAACTCCTTCTGGATAAATCACATCTTTTGCCATATCAATACCTTCTCTGTAGTAATTCTCCGCCTTTGAATAGTTCTTCCTATCTTTTTCTACATCTCCCTTATCCGTCAGACCAACTATAATATCACTACTTACTTCTTTGATAGACTGCCATAAGACTATTGAGTCATCAAACGAATCGATAGCCTCAATATAATCTTCTTTTAATTTAAGAGCTAGGCCATAAAGACGGGTAGCATAGCCCTCTGCTCGCTTACCAAGTTGTGCTTTTGCTAAAAGTTTATTCACTTTTATAGCATAAGCAAATACATCGTCCATTTGATTTCGAAGGAAGTGTATGTATCCTATTTCATAAGTCACCCAAAAAGCATTTTTAAAGTCTTTTGCTTTTAATGCTCGAGTTTCGGCAGCTTGAGAAAGACTTAGCCTTTCGTCCCATTTCCCATAGAAATTCAAAAAAGCACCTAATTCCTCGCACATTGCTTGAAGCCTTTTGTTAGGTCCATTAGCAAAAAGAACTAGTGCAGGAGATATAGATGCCCATGATGAATTAAGTTCTAAAAAATGCTCATGTTTTTCCCCTGCAAATTTTTTTATCATTTTAAATGCTCGTTTCTCGACGAGCTCTCCCATTTCTTTTTCTTTCTCGGGTAACTTACGACGTAAAAATTGTGCTACCATAGGTAAAATGCTGTAGAGCTGTTCAGATGAGTCAGTAGTTACCAAAATCCGATTATCGAGTATTTTTAATATTTGTCTAGATTCTTGCTCATTCAAATTACTTATTTCTGCAATTGCTTTAACTGTTATGGGTTCCGACGGAAAAGTGAGAATAGCTAGAATATTAATTTCTTGATCGCTAAGACTTCCTAAAACATCGCCAAAAATAAATTCTAATGGATCATTTCCTGGTGGACAGGTACGCAAAAAATCTATTGCTTCGGATAATTCTGTTCTGTCCCCATTTCTAAGTTGACCAATCATCCATCGAATAAGCAGGGGATTACCTGCAGCTTCCTCATAAAGTCTAAAATAATCTGCTTTTGTTGCTTGGGCAAGTACTATATTATGAGCAGAAACATCATTAATGAAATTCAATGCGGCTTCTTTATCAATTTTTAGTAGGCTTATCATTTGTATGGAATTACCTATAGGTATACGACTAGTAAGTATCGCTTTACAACCTTCTGGTAATTGCTCAAGAAAAAATAATAGGAGATCTTGCTCGTCCTTCTCCAATGTTTCTAAATTATCCAAAATCAATAGAGTCTTTGAACCGACTAATGCAGACAAAATCAGCTCAATACGCTGCTCAGCTGGAATTTTTGTAATTTCATCCCGTCCAAGCAAGCGAGCAAGCTGATCAAATAGCTGGAAAAGCGAATTTAATTTTAAATTATTCACATAACGCCTACCCCTGTCGTCCATAGCATATTCTTTTAAAGATAGAAAATAACTATGCACAAAATGTTCCTTGCAAAGTTGAGCAACTCTTATAGCAAGCCATGTTTTACCCATCCCACCTGACCCATAAATCAGCATTCCCCAAGAAAATAAGTCTTGTAGTATAGTGCTTAATAGATTCTCTTCCTCTTTTCTTCCATAAAATGCATGTATTCTAGGTAAGTTACTTGCCGCTTGCAAGATTATGGGTTCATCCGCTGAATCAATATATGTCTTTATTTGTGGAAAAGGATTCCCGAAGAAGAACCGCTCTAATATATCTGGAGTATCCTTCCTAAGTTGTTCTTCTAATTCTATTCCGCTCCAAATTATAGTCTGTTGAATTCCTTGTACAAATGCATATTGAATGATTTTATCGCGAAACTTAGCACTTACAACCCCACCACTAATTATTATGAGAACATTAGGTATAGAATCGTTTACAACCAGTTTATTGATGTCATCTACTGCTTTTTTGATAGGCAGTGAACGATAGTTTGCGCACTGATAGCAATGAGATTTTCCCTTATAATCTACCCATATATCCCTACCTTTATCATTTCCTGCTTGCCCAAGGTATCTTACATCCCCGTTCGGGTAAATTCTAGAAACATAGGAAAAAACCAACCATTCAAATGCGTGCCAGCTTAACGCACTGAATTGTAAAGGATGTACTGTTCTACCAATTGGCACAAGCTCTGCGGTTGGTTTTGAATCCATAAGTTACAAATTGACTGAATTGAAATATTTCATTTTGCACTCAATTCCATGTTAGAAAAAAGTATCTTATTTATGTATTATGTTCATTAGGTAAGTTAAATAAATAATTCAATACTAGATAATATCCAAGTTTATAGTATGAGTAATCTTACTCCTATGGAAATGTCTGATTATAAAGATTTTTTAAGTCCCGATTTCAAACTTCTTTACTCCTGGTTATTAAAAAATCTAATTCATCTTCGGAATACCATAGCTGTAACTAAAGACGAAAAAAGGTGACGAGAATCGAACCCCCTAGAATGACTGTAAACAACCTTTTTCCTTAGATTTTTAAAATTAGCTCCGAAATTCAAGTTTTTAGCTAAAATTTATCGAACCCCAGAATGGAGGTTTTACCTAATCATAATTTATTAATAATCAGCAGTTTATGCTATAAAATGATAACGGGAATAAAGTTTAAAAAACTCTATTCCCGTGAAGTGGTCCCGACGGGAATCGAACCCATATCTAAAGTTTAGGAAACTTCTATTCTATCCGTTGAACTACGGGACCAGTATTGCGGCAAATATATACAATTTTTACAATCTCAAATTCATGAACATCTTAAAAAGGTCACACTTTTTTGACTTAGCAACCCTTCTACTTTCCCATTAATGAGTTGTTCACTCTTAATTATATACAACTTCTGCGCTTCATCAGCCAGTGGAGTAAAATTAAGTGTTACTTCTCCCTCCCATTCTTCCTCGCTTGTTTCGATCACAATAACCTCATCAGGATAAGGAACAAGCATCTCCTGATCAGTTCCAATACGCAATATGCTTAAACGATACCTCGTGCCGATCGTTGCACGATAGCAAAGTATAATCGTTTCTGGCTTATGCTCCAGTACAAAGTTACCCTGCCTAGACATAGGATAATCGGGTCTTACTTCCATGCCGTCAAGAAGCTCATAACCTTTCCTTTCTTTTACGAGAAATCGGAACCTTGAAACCAATCTGCTCCAAAACTTACCATCTTTAAAGTTAGGCGCAAATTTATTTACAGCATCGAAGACAATTTTCGCCATTAAACTAGCCTGAGTTTGCTCAACAGCACTCTTTTTCATGCCATCGGCGAGACTAACGGGTGTGTAAGTCCCCCGCTCAGCCCTAACGTGCGGTTGGTACGACTTGCTATTCACATACGTAACACCATCAATGGTTCTATTAAATTTAAAATTCTTCTTTACTTTGGCCATAATTTCGTATATTTAAGTTCCCCACTCAAAATCTGCAAATCGGCAGATTATTTAACTTAAATATACTAATTTTCCATACCATTATAGCGATGTTATAGCGACCTTATAGCGACTTTCTATACCTTTTCTATACCCTTAGTCCGACAATAGTTCGGGGCTAATATAGGTTTGCTATACCCCTACGATACTTATTCTGTACTTATTGCATATCGTGGGGGTATCAAAAACCTATTGAAAATGTATAGAATATGTATAGAAAAGGTACGGCAATCCCGAACGAGGTCCTAAGCGGGGGTAGTCAATTGATCGCTAACCACGCGTTATAACTAACACATTCGCTAGGTGTAATAATTAGATAATCTAAAATCTCTACTGCAATACGTTCGCACATTTTAAAAGTATGATCTATTAACGCTCTATCAGCACTATTTGGTGCGGCCGAATGCAATCGATGGTGTGAAAGAATGATACTGCTTGCGCTACAGGCAATAGCCATCCCCGCAATTTCCTTTGCACAAAAGCTATAATCTAAGCTATCAGGCAAATGCTTCCAAGCAATAAGCTGATTGGCTGAATCTAGGAACAAACAATATTTTTTACGCTCATTGCAAAGACAGTCTTCTTGCCATAACTTTAAAAGTAACTCGCCTGCTTGAGAGGTATTTTCTAATTTTAAAATTTGTGAATAGTGGGCATAGCTGAACTTGAGTTCGGCTAAGGCTAGGTGGTTTTTTGAGTTATGCATTTCAAAGTAGTTAAAAGTCCTAGGTCGCCGCATAACTCATCGGAGTACCGAAAGAAAACTGGACTTGCACCAGACCGCCTAGGATATTATAAATATAAATTTAATTAGATTGCTCCAATGAATTATGCGTAATAAAGGTACAACGAGGGCTATCCAGTAGCCGGATTTTAACGTATCTAACCGTTTATCTACGGATAAGGCAACAATTACTACTCCATAGATTTCTCGTCGCTGCGCTCACTCGAAATGACGACCCTTCTACCCCAAACTTATCCTCAATTTAAACTTCCCTTAACAACACAACCCTAGCTTTGAGTATCAATCCGCAATTTTTTCGATAAGTTAAATTTAGCCCCACAGAAAGAAATACAGGAATTGGTATATTAGCTTATAATTAATTTGTAATGGATTCTAGAAGAGAGTTTTTAAAGAAAGCGGCTTTGCTTTCGGGCGGTGCCATCATCGCAAACACTTTGCCCGCAGCGATACAACGTGCAATGGCCATTAATCCTGCACTGGGAAGCACCTATTTAGATGCCGAACATGTGGTAATCCTCATGCAAGAAAACAGATCATTTGATCATTGCTTCGGGACATTACAAGGCGTGAGAGGATTTAACGATCCAAGAGCAGTTCGCCTACCCAACAACCTTCCAGTTTGGGCGCAAACAGATGCTTTGGGCAACACTTATGCCCCTTTTCGCTTAAACATCAAAGATACCAAGGTAACTTGGATGGGCGACCTGCCACATTCTAGAGCCAGCCAAGTAGATGCCTACAACGAAGGTAAATACGATAAATGGCTTCCCGCCAAAAAATCGAACAATAAAAAGTTCGCAGAAATGCCCCTTACTTTAGGGCATTATACCCGCAGCGACATTCCATTTAATTACGCGATGGCTGATGCCTTTACCGTGTGCGATCAGAACTTTTGCTCGGCCATGACAAGCACCACGCCTAATCGCTCGTTTTTTTGGACGGGCAAAATTACCGAAGATACCGACGGACTACCGAAAGCGCACATTAGAAATACCGATTATAGCCATGCTAAATTAGGCTGGCAAACTTTCCCAGAACTCCTTACGCAAAACGACATCTCTTGGAAGTTTTACCAAAATGAGATTAGCTGTGGTGGCGGTTTTGCAGGAGAAGAAAGAGCCTGGCTGTCTAATTTTGGTTGTAACCTCTTGGAGTTTTTTAAAGCCTACAATGTAAAATTCGCAGAAAGATATATCGCTAACTTGCAAAAACAAGCCGAAACCCTACCTGCCGAAATTGACAAGATCCAAGAAGCTAGTCCTGCCGATGAGCAAGCAGCAGTTAAGGCAAGAGCCGATTTAAAGAACAAGCAAAAAGCCTTAGACAATGCCCGCAAAGAGCTTAGCCAATGGAACAAAGAAAGCTATGAAAAGCTAACAGCCAAACAAAAAACATTATACCATAGTGCTTTTACCAATAACGTCGGCGACCCAAATTACCGCGAAATTGTGGAGCTTACCTATATGGACAATGGCGTGCAACGCAAGCTAAAGGTACCCAAAGGCGATGTTTTATACCAATTTAGAAAAGATGTAGACACCGGCAAACTGCCTACCGTTTCTTGGTTGGCTAGTCCACAGAACTTCTCCGATCACCCGAGTGCCCCGTGGTATGGTGCCTGGTACGTATCCGAAGTATTATCCATCCTTACCAAAAACCCAGAGGTTTGGAAGAAGACCATTTTCATCAGCACTTACGATGAAAATGATGGTTATTTTGACCATGTAGTGCCTTTCTCTATTCCAGACAATAACATTCCGAGTACCGGAAAAGTATCGGCGGGCATTGAAACCGAAATAGAACATGTGCGTATTGCGAATGAAATTACCCAAGGTATCCCTAAAAATCAGGCGCGTGAGGCACCTATCGGACTAGGTTTTAGAGTTCCTTTGATTATTGCTTCTCCATGGAGCCGTGGTGGAAACGTATGCTCCGAATTATTTGACCATACCTCAACCCTGCAGTTTCTAGAACATTTTACGCAAAAGAAATTCGGCAAGCAAATTAAAATAGACAACATCAGTGCATGGCGTCGTACCATTTGTGGCGATCTTACATCCGTATTTACACCATACAATGGCACTGCGCCAGACCCTATCCCTTTCTTAAACCGCGATAAAAATATTGAAACTATTTTTAATGCGAAGTTTAAAGAAGACCCATCGGCATTTAAAAAACTTTCGGCTAATGAACTAGCTGAACTCACAGCAAACCCCTCGGCATTTTCATTGCAAGAAAAAGGGATACGTACCGCTTGTGCCTTACCTTACGAACTGTATAGTGATGGCGGCTTAACGGATGATCTGAAGAATTTCGAACTCACCATGTCTGCTGGTAAAACTGTATTTGGTAAAAGTGCAGCTGGCAGTCCCTTTACCGTTTATAGTCCTGCTAAATTTGAAGAAGCTATTTGCAAAAACTGGTCGTTCGCCGTTAAAGCTGGCGACCGCCTAACTTATCAATGGCCGCTAGATAAGTTTGAAAACAGTCAGTATCATTTGCGCGTAAACGGCCCGAATGGATTTTTCAGAGAGTTTAAGGGTGACAAATCGACCAGCTTGCCTAAAACTGCACTTAGCTATCACAAAGCAAGCAATGGCAAGTTAAGCGGAAACGTATTGGTAAATTTAACCAACAATAGCACAGTCCCTTTAAGCGTAATCATCGCCGACAATGCCTATGGCATCAAAGAGATCCGTAAAGAAATTCCTGCAAAAAGCAGAGTGCAGGTAGCCTTAAACCTCGAAAAATCTTTTAACTGGTACGACTTTAGTATAAAACTAAAAGGAAACTCCATTTTTGAACAACGCTTTGCAGGCCACGTTGAGACTGGTTTGGCTACGAAAACTGATCCATTTATGGGGAGGGTTGTTTAAAAAAACAAGCCACAAAGGCGCCAAGTTCACCAAGGCTTTTTGTATAATTAGCTTTGTGTTCTTTGTGCCTTTGCGGTTAAAAAATTGAACGCCTTTGTGGTTAAAATTAAATATCTACTTTACTTTCTTCCGAATAGGCAGCGCAAAACAAAACTTCGACCCTTTTCCTGATTCACTATTTACCCAAATTCGCCCATGCTCGCGTTTAATAATTTCGGCCGAAATATATAAACCCAAGCCTAAACCCGGAAACGTGTGTTGCATATCACCGCTTACCCGATAAAACTGTTCGAAAACACGACCCAATTTATCTGATGGTATCCCTACGCCAAAATCTTCTACACACAACGAAACCTCATCACTAGAATTCTTGGTACAAATAGCCACCTTTTGGGCAGTAGGCGAATATTTGATCGCATTCGTGATTAAATTGGTAATTACTTGTCCAATCCTTTCTCTATCACCGTACACAATACCAACTTCTGCCAATTTTACGACCAGCTCATGTTGTTCTGTTGTACGTTGCAGGTCTTCTACAATCTCCTCAACCAGTTCATTAAACTCAAAATTGCGGTCATTAAACTGCAGCTTGCCAGAATTAATCTTCGTTACATCTAACAAATCGCCAATTAAACTTGTTAAGCGATTAATTTGCGCATCCATTTTGCTAATCATCAAAGCCTCTTTTTCCTCGCCTTTTTTAAGCAACATGCGCTCTAATATTTGCGTATAAGCTTTGATACTCGTTACTGGTGTTTTTAACTCGTGACTAGCGATGCCGATAAAATCATCTTTTTGCTGTTGCAATAACTTCTGCTCCGTAATATCAACACAGGCGCCTATATAACCCGTAAACGTTTCATTGTTATATTGTGGTTTACCAGTAGCATTACACCAATGGATTGTTCCATCAACATGTACAATTCTAAATTCAACTTCAAACACCTGATGATGGCGGGCTGCCAATAAAAACTTTTGGTTAACCTTTTCTCTATCTTTTTCTAAAATGGCATTCAGCCATCCATAACCCATTTGCGATTCGTAAGAAAAGCCTACCCAGTCTAGCCAAGTTTGGTTAATATAAGTAAGTGCGCCTTGATCATTAACCATCCATAAGCCGGTAGGTGCTGCCCTTGTAATGTTTCGTAACAATTGCTCACTATCTGCTAGAGCCTGCTTTGCGGCAAGCTCCGGACGCTGATCCCTCATCACTGCCCCAATTCCAATAATTTCGCCTGTTACAGGATCGTTAATGCGAATACAGTTGTTAAATACAGGGAATATTTCTCCAGTTTGTAGGTGCTTAACCATCATCCGTCCAGCCCATTGCCCTTTGCTCATCACGGTAGGCAATACTTCGTTCTGCACAAGTTCGAAATCTTCTGGCGCATGCAATTGCGAAATAGGTGTTTTTAAAACTTCTTCTTCAGTCGTAAAACCTAGCATTTTACGCCCAGCTTCATTGATGTAAGAATTGGTGCCATCCATGCCTAAGATCGACATCAAATCGACACTATTGGCCACCAAGGTAATCAGCTTTTGCTGCTCTTCCTTTGATTTTCGTTGCTCCGTAATATCTATCGCAGTCCCTAAAATTCGTACAGCAACTAATTCCCGGTCGTAATATACTTTCCCTTCAATACGCGCCCAATGAATTGTTTGATCCGGCCAGATTACACGGGATTCATATAGCAAGACCCCGGTTTTAACCGCTTCTTCATGCGCTTTTGAGCGAAGTGCTAAATCATCTTTGTGAATCACTTTCACATAGTCCTTTCTCGAAACTGGTTGCTCAAAGCCAAATATATTGGCAAATAAAACCGAGGTGGTCATTTCGCCGGTTAACAAGTTAAGGTCAAAAGTACCTAGGTCTACAGCATCAACCGCTAACCTTGCGCGCTCTTCCGCCTCTTCAATTAACTGCTTGGCAAGCACCTCTTCGGTAACTTCCGTTACCACCGCGATTACACCACTAATGGTACCATCGTCTTCATAAAAAGGTTCGTACACAAAGTTGAGGTATACCGTTTCGAGTTTGCCATTTCTCATTAAAGGTGCAGCCGATGCGTTGGCCTTAAAGGGAACCCCGGTTGTGCGCACGCCATCAAGCAACTGCTCATAACCCAGGCCCTTTGCATGATGAAGCACTTCAAAAACCGACTTGCCTAACATCTCTTCAACCGTTTTGTTATAAATCTCGCATAGCGGCGGATTAATTAAGTCGACTACATAATCAGGTCCTCTAAAAATCGCTATGCCCACAGGTGCCTGCATAAAGGTCGCATACAATTGCTTCCTTTGTTTTTTTAAAGCATTTACACCCATTTCCTCCCGCTCTCTCATTTTATAAAACTCCGTCACATTGGTAGGGCAGTGGATAAAATAAACCACCTCGTCTTTAGAGTTTAAAATGGGGGTATTTGTGGTTGTCCAATAACGTTCTTCGAATTTATCTGTGCCTCTAATCGGAATATCATACCGATAATTGCTCATGGTGTGAGGCTTTTTAGTAAGGATAGCTTGCTCGAAAGAAAAATAGGTGCGTTCGATGTTTTTAGAAACCTCGTCGGTAGGATTGCCAGGAAAAACCGCAAATACGGATCTACCCAACAATTCTTCTCTAGTTGTGTTGGTGGCCGACAAATAGGCATCATTCACATCCAGCATAGTGTATTGCTCATCTGGCGCGACAATTAGCATCGCAAGCTGGCTGGTATAAAAAATAGCCTTATATCCTTCTTCTGAAATCTGATTGATCATAGATTGAGCTAGCATGAACGGGTTCTGCTAATTTATCAAAAATTTTAGAAATCTACCTACACTTCCTTCATTGTAACATTAAAATGAACTATTAACTAACATTTTAGTGTTCAGCTTTTTTTTAATACCTTAGGACTCTATGACTGGAGTTTTACGATCAATATTACTGCTAATTTGTACCTGTTTTACGTGCCTCGGCACAAGCTTTGCTCAGTCGGCATATAAAGCTGACGCGAATAGTCCTGCATATAAAGCCGAATTATCTTTCAATTCGGCAATTAAACAGCAATCTCGTTTATACAACGGGCCTGCCTATCCAGACTATGCCCCATCGGTTGATGGTTCTGCAAATTTTCAAAATGCAACTACTTTTGCTAATGGAGTAGTTGTTTACCAAGGCTTTCGATTTGAAAATGTTCCGTTGATGTATGATATTCATCAAGATAAATTAGTTTCACTACTGAGCCGCTTTTCCAAGTATAGTTTCGTAAGTGAGAATGTAACTGAGTTTTACTTGAACGATCATCATTTTAAATATATTACCGTACTAGACAGCACTAAATCGGTTATTAAATCTGGCTTTTACGATTTAATACATGACGGAAAATCTAAGGTCTATGTACGTAGGACAAAGAGCATGCAGTACTCACTTGAGAACAAACTGATCCGTTATTATTTCATCCCTAAAACCACATATTACATCGAAAGAAATGAGCAATATTCGACAATTAGTGGCGAAGGCTCGTTCTTAAATTATTTTAAGGATAGGAAACCGGAACTTAAAAAACTCCTCAGAGAAAAAAACATCAAATTTAGAAAACAGCCAGAGGCAGCAATGGTTCTTCTTGCTTCTTATTATGAAAGTTTAACCAATTAATATGCGCCTCACCTACTTTTATATATGCTTCTTGCTATTTCTGAGTTATACTAACCTTTACGCACAACAGCCCAATTCGCTTTACAGCGTTGATTATACGCAGGCAAAAGTAAGTACTGTTGTTACGGATCTAGAAGCTAAAACCGGTTTTCACTTTTACTATGATAACCTGCTAATGGACAGCGTGGTGATTACTGCTAAAGTAGATCAAAAGCCACTCAACACCATCTTATCATCCATCTTTCAAAATACTGGCGTTAACTTTGTTATTCAACAAAAGAATATTTTCTTAACCAGAAATAAAAGCATTAAGACCGACTTGGCGCAAGGTTATTATCCCGATCGCGCAAAAGCACCAACAAGTCAAACTGACATTACAACTACGACCGACTCAGATTTAGATGATCAAGACGAGCGTACATTGAATGCCGTTACACCCAATAAAATTTATGAAATCGGGATTAAGTCTAACGTGATCAAGAAAGGCAATGGCATCATTGCTGGTTATGTAAGAGATTTAAGATCTGGCGAGCCTATCGGTGGGGCCAGCATCGCTACAGCAGACGCCAAGATTAAAACATTGTCTAATGAGCAAGGCCTTTACTCAATTAGCCTCCCTTACGGTGCACATACCTTAATTATCAAAGCAAGTGGCAACCGCGATTCGAAACGTCAAGTAGTAGTTTATGGCGATGGAAAGCTGAACATAGAACTGAGAGAAAAAGTTGTATCGTTAAAGGAAGTACGAATTGTATCTAACAGAGCCTCTAACGTAAAGAGTTTAGAAATGGGCGTAAACAGGTTGGATATGAAAACCATTAAAAAAATTCCTGCTGTTTTTGGTGAGCCGGATATTTTAAGGGTTGTATTAACACTACCAGGCGTACAATCTGTGGGCGAAGCCAGTACAGGTTTTAATGTGCGCGGTGGCTCTGCCGATCAAAACCTAATTTTATTAAACGATGCGACGATCTATAACCCTTCACACTTCTTTGGCTTCTTCTCGGCATTTAACCCCGACATTGTAAAGGAAGTACAACTCTACAAAAGTACCATTCCCGAAAAATTTGGTGGGCGTTTAGCTTCGGTACTCGAGGTTACCAATAGAGATGGCGATAAAAGTAAAGTGACTGGAAGCGCGGGTATTGGCTTAATCACCAGTCGCTTTAACATCGAAGGCCCAATTGATAGCGGCAAAACTTCGTTTATTTTTGGCGGAAGAACCACTTATTCCAACTGGATGTTGAAACTCCTACCGGCAGATTACGAAAAGAGCAAGGCTTCGTTTTACGATTTTAACCTAGGTCTCAATCATCAAATTAACGAAAAGAACAACATCTCCCTTTCTGCGTACTATAGCAAGGACAATTTTAAATTAAACAGCGATACCAATTACAACTACAACAACAGAAATATATCTCTTAAGTGGAAACAGTCAATTAGCCAAAAGCTTAATGGAGCACTTACCCTTGCGTCCGATTATTACGAATACAACATCAAGAGCGATGTGAACCCTGTGAATGCTTATCAGCTAAAATTCAACATCAATCAAAGTAGTTTAAAATACGATATGGTCTATGCGTTAAACCCAAAGCATAAACTAAACTTCGGAATTTCGACGATCCACTACAGGTTAAAACCGGGCAACTTCACTCCTGTTGGAGGAGAGTCGCTAGTAGCTCCCGATATTGTACCTGCAGAGCAAGCCCTAGAAAGCGCCATCTTTATCGGAGACCAATATGATGTAACCAATGATTTCTCTATCAACGCGGGCTTACGCTATTCGATTTACAATTACTTGGGGCCGCAAATTATTCGCAACTATGCGCCAAATTTACCCGTTACCGAATCTAACCTGCTTAGCACCACTGCATACGGCAAAAACAAATTCATCAATACCTATGGCGGTCCAGAAATTAGGGTTTCGGCCAGGTATAATTTTAGACCAGATTTCTCTGTGAAAGCTGCCTACAATACTTTACGTCAATACATTCACTTATTGTCTAATACCACAGCAATAGCCCCTACAGATGTGTGGAAGCTAAGCGATCCTAACATTAAGCCACAGTTTGGCGATCAGGTTTCGCTAGGACTGTATAAAAACTTTGAAGTGCAAGGTTATGAGACTTCGGTAGAGGTATATTATAAAAAACTAGAAGACTTTCTCGACTATAGAAGTGGCGCCAATTTAGTGCTTAACCAACATATCGAAACAGACCTGATTAGTACAAAAGGTAAAGCCTACGGTATTGAGTTTTTAATAAAACGAAATTATGGAAAGCTAAACGGCTGGATGAGTTATGCTTATTCTAGAACTCAATTAAAAATGGATGATATTACCATTGGTCCTTTGGTAAATGGTGGTAAATATTACCCGGCAAACTACGATAAACCACATGCATTTAACTTTACCGGAAACTATCGTTTTAAGCATCGTTATAACTTATCGTTAAATTTAACTTACAGTACCGGTCGCCCAATTACCCTTCCAATTGCCAAGTATTATTACGGCGGAAGTCAGCGAGTATATTATGCCGATAGAAATGCTAATCGAATTCCAGATTACTTCAGGTCTGATATCTCCTTTAACATAGAAGGTAACCACAAAGTGCACCAACGTACACATAATTCGTACACTATTGGTTTTTACAATCTTACGGGACAAAAAAATCCATATTCTGTTTATTATACCCAAGAAGGGGGTGTCATAAACGGCTATAAACTATCGATCTTTGCATCGGTAATTCCATTCATTAACTATAACATCAAGTTTTAACCATGAAGAGTTTTAAAATATACATGGTGGTTTTGGTAGTAAGTTTAATGGCTTGCAAAGAACGTTTTACACCCAAAACGACGTCGGTAAATAGCAACATTTTGGTAGTTGAGGGCTTTATCAATACTGGCTCTGATTCGACCATCATTAAATTAAGCCGAACTGTTACACTAGCCAACAAAAATGTAATCAACGCCGAGACTGGCGCAATGCTTAGCATAGAAACTTCGACAAACGAGAGTAGACCATTGGTAGAGAAAGAAAAAGGTTCTTATGTAACGCCTGCCTTAAACTTTGGCCTAAACAAAAAATACCGTCTTAGAATAAGAACAAAAACTGGTGCAAACTACCTCTCTGATTTTGTAGACGCCATACCATCGCCACAAATAGATAGCGTAAATTATTCGGTTAAACCCGAAGGCTTGCAGTTATTTGTAAATGCCAGTGACCCGACCAATAAAACTCATTATTACCGTTGGGACTATGAAGAAACCTGGATATTTTACGCGCAGTATAATTCGTCGTCTATATGGAAAGGCGGGCCAATGGCAGTAGATCGCTCTCCAGAAGAAAGTATTTATAAATGTTGGGGAAGTGCAAAATCGAGTACGATTTTACTAGGCTCGTCTATTAAGCTGAATAAAGATGTAATCCATTTAAGTCCCCTTACAGATATCGTTGCTTCGTCTGAACGACTATCTGAAAGATACAGCATATTAGTTAAGCAGTATGCCTTAAACAAAGAGAGCTTTGAGTTTTGGGAAAACCTTAAAAAGAACACCGAGAGTTTAGGTTCAATTTTCGACGTGCTTCCTTCGCAGCTAACAGGTAATATTCGCAATGTTGCAAACAATGCAGAACCGGTAATTGGCTACATAAGCGCAGGTACGATGCAGCAAAAGCGCATTTTTATTAACAAAAGCGACTTACCTAGGTGGTCGGTAAAGCCTTTTGGTTGTACCTTACCCGACTCCATCATGCGAAAAGATGAGGCGAATGTTTTCGGTGGCTTCTCTTATATACCGATAGAGCCGATTGAAACTTTACCTAGCGTAATTATAGGACACACTGGCGCGCCTAGGGCATGTGTAGACTGTACGTTAAGAGGAACTACCAGACGACCTATTTTTTGGCAATAAACAATGAAGATGCATAGGATATATACGAAATTGGTTTTGGTTTGCTTGATACTAGCAGCGCCAACGATGCTTGTTGCGCAAACATTAAAGAACATACAAAGCGCATTCGAATCTCATCAAAGTACCTTTCAAGAAAAACTATTTGTACACACAGATAAAGAACAATACGTAACAGGCGAGCTAATGTGGTTTAAGCTTTACAATGTTGATGCTTTTACCAATTTACCCGCCGACCTTAGTAAGGTTGCGTATGTCGAGGTATTAGACAATACCAATCAACCAATTTTACAAGCAAAAATCTCTCTTAAAAATGGCGTTGGAAGTGGCTCTGTTTATATTCCTTTAACAGCAATTAATGGTAATTTTAAATTGAGAGCCTATACCAACTGGATGCAAAATTTTGGGCCAAATCATTTCTTCGAAAAACAAATTACGATAGTTAACCCTTTAAATGACCCAGAAAAGATAGCCAAAAACACAGCTAAGCACGACTTACAATTTTTTGCAGAAGGTGGCGATTTGATTGAAGGAGTGACGAACAATGTTGGTTTTAAAGCAGTTAATGCAAATGGCTTGGGCATAGCCCTAAAAGGCGTTATTATCAATCAGAAAAATGATACTGTTGCGCGCTTTCAAACCTTACGCTACGGAATTGGTCAGTTTAAGTTTACACCATTAGTCAATCAAACTTATAAAGCAATTGCCAGCACCGATCGGAAAGAGATTATCATTAAAGACCTACCAGTTATTAAAAAACAGGGCTATGCTTTATGGTTGGATGAGAAAGATAATGACGACTTAACCCTAACTGTTAGCAGTAATTTTAACAGTCAAAACGTTTCGCTTTTTGTATACCAAGGCAAAAAAACTGCCCTAGCAGAAACGGCTATCTTAAGCAACGGAACAGCGAGCTTCAAGATCGATAAAACGAAATTGGCAGAAGGGCTGTCTCACCTTACGCTCTTTAATGAAGGCGGACAAGCGGTTGCAGAAAGGTTGTACTTTAAAAGACCAAGCAAAAATTTAAAGATCGCTGCAAACTCAGACTATCTTTCTTACAAATCACGCGAAAAAGTAAGCGTAACGATCAATACAAACGATGAGAAAAACCAGCCCCTTGAAGCTGATGTTTCTATTGCCATTCGTAAAATTGACTCACTACAGGGAATGGATCAGAGTGACATTGTGAGCTATTTTTGGTTAAGCTCGGAGTTAAAAGGCGATATTGAATCGCCAAGCTATTACTTCCGAAACCCAAACAAGGAAACCGATAAAGCCTTAGATAATTTGTTGCTTACGCAAGGTTGGAGAAGAATGGCATGGGATGAATTGTTGAACAAAAAACAAACACTTAAATTCTTGCCAGAGTTTAACGGGCACTTGGTAACAGGTACCATTAACACTAAAAACCTCAGTGAAGTTTATTTAACCATCTCTAATACGTATCAGCAGTTTTACAACACATTAAGCGACAGTACAGGTCATTTCGTGTTTAACACCAAAGACTTTTACGGCCCGAATGAGGTCATTGTACAAACCAATACCAACGTAGATACGACAGCAGTACTTACCGTTCAAAGTCCGTTTTCTGAAAAATACAGCGCTTTTACCTACCAAAATTTTGAGGTAGATCCAAGCCTTTTGAACGAGTTACAAAGACATAGTTTCGGCATGCAGGTGCAAAACATCTACATGGCCGAGCAGCTTAAAAAATTCAGCGCTTTAAATGTCGATACCCTCAAATTCTACGGTAAGCCTTTTAAATCGTACAAATTAGATGATTATACCCGCTTTACTTTAATGGAAGATGTATTGAGAGAGTATGTAAGAGAGACATTTATCACCAGAGACCAGAAGCGTTTTGTGATGAATGTTTTGGGTAAGAATGCACTGCTAGAAGGCGAACCGCTAGTGCTGGTAGATGGCGCTCCGTATTTCAAGACAGATCGCGTAATGGAGATTGATCCAAAGAAAATAAAGGCATTGGAGATCGTGAGAGACTATTATTATTATGGACCGGCCATGTTTAATGGCATCGTTAGCTTTACAAGTTACAAACCAAACGTAGCAGCTTTAGAAATTAACCCTAATGCAGTGGTTTTAGATTATGAAGGAATGCAGTTACAGCGTGAATTTTATAGCCCTAGCTATGATAACGCCGACAAAAAGAATAGCCGCCTACCAGATTTTAGAAACCTGTTATTTTGGTCGCCATCAACCCTCATTAACGATAAAGGAATGGCGAAATTAGCATTCTATACAGCAGATCAAACAGGTACTTATATTGGAGTAATTAACGGCATCTCTAAAACAGGCATTCCAGGAAACGGCGTATTTAGGTTTGAAGTGAAGTAAAGAACGCAGACTTACGAAGTTTTAAGACTTCGTAAGTCTTAAAACTTCGTAAGTGTTCACCCGCTTACTAATTTCTAAACAGGCTCTTCCATTGTGGTATGGGCATTTCCAAAAACCCGCTTTATTTTCTTTCATGAAGGAGCCATCTGGACACATCCCCCAAAACCATTCGCCATTTTGGTTGTCTTTTAAATTGGTGTTCACAAACAGCCAGCTTTTAATGGACTGGGTTAAAAAATCTTTCTCCTTTGTTAACTGATAGGCATTAAAAAACCCAACCATCGCTTCGGCTTGTGGCCACCAATGCTTCTCTTTAACGATATGTTTCGCAACGGGATCATGTTCATAAAACATGCCTCCATCTACATCGATCCCTTCTTTTACTGCAGCAGTAATTTGAAGCGCAATTGCTTTAAATTGCTTAATCTCTGCAACATCATGTAAACTTTCGGCGCATTCTTGCAACAACCAAGCAGCTTCTATATCGTGCCCGTAAGAGATCGTAGCAGATAGCGGCTGCCAGTTTACAGTAAAGAACAAACTGAGGCGGTTATTGGTAATGATATGTTTTTTGAAGACGAAGAGTAGCAACCTAATTGAATTTGCCAATTGCTCATCTTTCCAGACCTGGTATAAATTGGCGTAGGCTTCGATAATATGCAGATGCGTGTTCATCGATTTCTCTGCATTTAAATCTTTATCGCTTAAGCGCAGATCATGAATCGGTTGCCATGCTTCATCAAAAGCTTCGATGTAGCCCAAATGAATTGGATCAAAACTATGCTGCTCAATTAAAACAAAAGTTTTTTTAGCAAGCTCAAGCGCTTTTTCATCACCCGTTGCTTTAAAATATTCCGACAATCCGTAAATGGCAAATGCCTGTCCATAAATTTGTTTCTTGCCGTCGAGCATTTGTCCATCGGCATTAACCGACCAATAAAATCCCCCGTTTAGTGTATCATAAAAGTGTGCAACTATATAATCGAAAGCACGTTTCGCAATAACCAAATCCGCTTCATTTTTGGTATACAGATAAGCAGCAGCGAAAGTCCAAAGAATTCTACTATTGAGCACAATCCCCTTTGGCTGCCCTGCAACAGCTACGTTATCATTCGCAACCTCCCCATAAAACCCACCTTGCACTTCATCAACCGAATAAGTCTTCCACCAGCCAAGCAAAGCATCCAATTCCTGCTCAGCCGCCAACTTATAACCCGCTAATTGCTCCTTAATATTATCCATTCCTAATCAACTATAAGCCCAATCTAACAAGCTGACCCAAAAAACTAACCAATCACCTTATTACTTTCAATTAGCTCAATAATCGTCTTTACCGAAGTTGCCGATCTAAGCCCATCTGCCGGGTTATTCATCACATAATCTAACAACTGCGCCACAGAACTTGTAGCCACATGCATTCTCGTGTCAGAAGATGCGTAATAAATATACACAGTTCCATCAGGCTCTACAATCCATCCGTTGCTAAAAACAACGTTCGATACGTCGCCAACACGTTCGTCGCCCTCAGGGGCTATAAAATAGCCTGCGGGCTTAGCAATAACCTTAGTTAGATCATGTAAATCCGTTAAGAACATGTAAAGTACATAGCGAAGTCCCGCCGCCGTATTGCGTACCCCATGTGCCAAATGTAACCAACCTTTATCAGTTTTAATAGGAGCTGGGCCTAAACCATTTTTTGCTTCGTAAACCGTATGGTAAACTTTTTTATCGATGACAATCTCTTCAGCAATGCTGGCATGCTCCATACTATCGGATAAGCCGAAACCGATACCCCCACCGTTTCCTGCTTCCACAAATCCATCTTGCGGACGTGTGTAAAACGCATATTTTTGATTGACAAACTCTGGGTGCAAAACCACATTTCGCTGTTGTGGCGATGGCGTTTTCAAATCTGCCAATCGCTCCCAGCTAATTAAGTCTTTCGAACGAATAATACCACATTGTGCAATGGCAGCCGATTGATCTCCCGCACTTGCCGACGGGTCTCTGCGTTCGGTACAGAACAAACCATAAACCCATCCATCTTCATGCGCTACCAAACGCATGTCGTAAACATTTGTATCCGGCTCATCCGTTTCAGGCACCGTTACCGGATAATCCCAAAAACGGAAATTATCTATGCCGTTTGAACTTTCGGCAATGGCAAAAAATGATTTCCTATCAACCCCTTCAACCCTCGCAATCAACAAAAACTTATCTCCCCATTTGATAGCGCCGGCATTTAACACCGCATTAATTCCAAAGCGCTCCATTAAAAACGGATTGGTTTCGGGATTAAGATCATACTTCCAGGTATACGGAACATGAGCTGCAGTTAGCACTGGATTTTTATACCGTTCATAAAGCCCGTTATGCGGCATAACCGGTTCGTTTCTTCTTCTTAAAAGTTCTTCTTGCTTAATTGCCATTTCGGCTATACGTTGTTCGAAATTTATATCCATATCCATATCTAAATGCTTAATCTTCTAATCTGTTCCACCAAGTTCTTTTTAAAACAACCACAATTACGACCAGTATGGCAACGGTAATTGCTAGGGGTTTATACATGCCCATAATGAGGTACATCGGGAAAATGGTCAAGCACAATTGTGCAACAATCCCCAGGGCTACATTCGACATGTCGAGTGCAAAACCTTTATTCGCCACAAAAGATGGGTTATCTTTAAGCACAAGCTCATGTATCGGTTTCCAAAAACCCCATGGCCTTACATTGCTATAAAATGATTTTAATACGGCAGTATCTGTTGGCGGTGCAGCATAGGTGCCTATAATGCAACCAATCATCGATAACGCAAATAAAAGTGGCCACCAATAAAGTGGCAAACCCGTGGTTACATAAGGCATCAGCAATGCTGAAACAATACCTACTGCCATTCCGCAGAAAAATCCATTGGCATTAAAGCGCCACCAATACCATTTTAAGCAGTTTGCAGCAACATAGCCACCATACAAGCCGCCTACAATCCACTGCAAAATATCATTCACATCTTTTGCCAAGAAGCCAAAAAACACGCCTACAATTACCACCACCACGCCCGAGAGGTAATTCATGCGCATGACCTTTTTATTGCTCGCAGTTTTATTAATGTATTTTAAGTAAATATCATTCACAATGTAAGCTTGTGCGGCATTTAAGGTGCCGCTAAACGTACCCATAAAAGCACCTAGCAAGCCAGTAAGCACTAAGCCCAATACTCCCACAGGTAAAAAGTTATTAATTGTAGCTGGTAAGATCCGTTCAAAATCGGTTACTCCATCTGGTCCTTTAAGGTACAACTGGTTGTAGTACAACAATGCCAAGACCGTTAAACCTGTAATCATTGAATAGCGAATTGGCAATAAAATGATGCTTACAAAACCCGTCATTTTGCTTGCTTCTTTAGGGCTACGGGTACTCAATACCTTTTGCATATCGTAATTTGGCGCTGGTCCCGCTAAGGATGCGAACACACCTTTCATGAGCATCATCATAAAGAACAGACCAAATAAGCTGTAGCCATCGTCGGCAATTTTCTTATTCGCGTCTGCAGCAATCTTGCCCCAATCCAGATCCAAGTTCCAACTAAAGAATGGATCATCCCAGCCCTTTGGTACATTTAAGGTTTGGCCTTGTAAATGTTGCACAGCGATAACGCCGATACACACACAGGCAATCGTCATGATGGCATACTTAATCGCATCGCCTAAAACAATACTGTGCAAGCCGCCAATAATGGAGTAGAACATGGCAAATAAGGTGAACACAATACCATAAAAATGAGGTACATATTTTTCGGTTACTTCAAAAGGCACATAAGCTTTAACTGCCTCCCAAGGAATAAACACCTGCATAAATTTACCCAGGCCCACAAAACCATAGGCTAAAAACCCTAAACAGCTAATCAAGGCGAAGGCAATTACAATCATGTGCGATCCCATTACGCCCTTACCTGTTAAGCCAAAACGTGTTTGCAGCCATTCGGCACCCGTATTGGCATTAGATCTTCTTAACCATTTAGACAAGAACATCATCATAAATACCTGGTTAAAAACCGGCCATAACCATGGGATCCAAATACTTTTTAAGCCATAAACAAAGCAAAGCGCAACCATCCACATCGTACCACTGATATCGAACATATCACTTGCATCGCTCAACCCAAGCATATACCAAGGCAGTTTCTTGCCACCAAGTAAATAGCTTTCCTTATCTTGTTTAGCTTTATTGCGCATGTAAATACCAATCAGCACCATCGTAACGAGGTAAGCAACTAAAATTAAAATATCGATCAGTTGTAATTTCATGTGTTTAATATTGGTATAGGTTTTTCTTTTGAGTTGTTTTCTCGAAAATCACGGTAGGGATTTGGTAGAATTGCTTAAAATCCCGCTCCGAAACTTGTCCTTTATAAGGTGCGTAATAATGCATTTTTTTAATAGACGGCATGTACCCCTGATTTCGCCAAACTAATACGTAACTAATGGGAATATCTTTAATCGTTGGCCATAAGGTTTTGGTCCACCATTGTGCATCGGGCACTGCCTCGTAGCCTGTTTCGGCAAAAGCAGCCAATTTGTTTTTTGCCTTGGCAATGCGCACCAATGTGTTGAGCTCTTTGCGGGTCGATTCAATAAATTCTTGACTGTTATTGGTAAACTGATACTTGTCAAAACTCAGCACATCGGCCATCTCATCACCAGGATATTTTTCTAAAAACTCTTGTTCGTCTGCAAAACTATTGGTGTTGTAAACAATAATGAGGTTGTGCAAACCTTGTTCGTTTCTGAGATAGTTGATGGTAAATTTCCAAATTGCTTTAAATTCCTCGGGTGTCGACTTATTCTTTCCCCACCAGAACCAATTGCCATTTAACTCATGAAAAGGGCGAAACAGTAATGGGATAGCTTCTCCTTTTGGGCCTTTTAACGTTTTCATAAAACCCGCAGCGCTAGCTAGCCAGGTCTTAAACAACTCGTGCTTTTGGCCGCCAGGCAAAATCGTTGCTACGGTTCGTTGTGTGGTATCCCAAGTAGAGCCACCCGTTAAGGGGTTATCTAAATGCCAACTTAAGGTAATCACCGCACCACGACGATAGCCGTCTTTAATGTATTGCCTCATTTTATCGAAAGGAATGCCATCGATATTAGTGGGCGAGTTTTTTTCTATATAACCTAAGTCCCAACCATAAACTGCGGGGTAATCATTTACCACATCTTTGATGTCACTTCTGTTGGCTTTATATCGCCAATTTACACCATAAGCTAAATCATCTTGGTGACCAAACATGATATGTTTCTTACTTAGCTGGTGTAAATTTTTATATAACGCGCGGGTTTCGGCCGTTGCATTCGGATCTATGAGCTGTTGCGCATTTACATTTCGTGCGCAGACAAGAAAGAGGGCGATAAAAAAGATCTTGGTAATACTCATGTTTATTTCTTTACAGGCAATGCTTGGGTAATTGGTTTGCCTATTTCATGGCCATTTTCAAATTTAACACCTAAAAGTGCGGCAATTGTTTGGGCTATTTGGTTTTGGTATAATTGTCCCTTTTGTTTTATCTCTCCCAAAGCTTTGGTATCTGGTCCCATCACAGCAAAAAAGATTTCATTGCTATGTTCAACGGTATAATAATGATGTTGCCAATTGTCGCCATAGCCCCTGCCATGATCTTCTGTAATGATAAACGTTGTTTGATCTTTGTAAAATGGATCGCTCTGCATGTAGTTCCATAAATCAGCAATCATTTTATCGTTGTAATTAGCGGCGTCTAAATAAAAGTCGTACCGTCCATCGTGCGCTAATGCATCAGTTTCGATAAAGCTAAGCTGTAAAACACGAGGGTGATTTAGTTTCACATATTCTTTCGCAAATGAATAGGTGATACCATCATGCCTTTCGCCCATGCCATAATCTTTGGGTAGCCACCACATTAAATCATTTAATGTCTTTTGCACGTCGCTTAAATTTTCGCCCTTTACATTGTTGTATCCCGAGTTAACAGGAAAGCCAGATCGGTCGGCATTTAAGATTTTATAGAAGGCATCCCAACTGGTAAATGTGGCAACCTTATCTTTAAACTCAGTGCGTTTATGTAGAAACTCTAACACATTGATATTGTGATTTGCTGGATGTGAATTAGAATTGATCAGCGAATCTGGATAACCAGTAAAAATCTCATTGTATCCAGGAAAAGAGAACCAAAATTTATTCTTCACATCTACATAGTTGCCATAATTTCGATTGCCATGAATTTGGCCTTGCTTAGCAACGGTATTCCACATAAAAGGCATGAGCTTTTCTCTGCGCTCATTTACATTTTTGCCCCAGTATTTTCTAACCCGCCAAGCGGAATCCTGCTTGGTAAATTTCTTGCCAAAGAGGTTTAAGGAGTCTGCTCCATTAAAAAGTTCTTTCCAGCGATAGCCATCAAAGGTAATGATGACTACGTTTTTTGTTTTTAATTCTTGCGCGTTCGCTAGGGTGACGGAAATTAGTAGCACCAGCGTCATTGCGAGGAGGTGTTTCATTGCAAGGAGTTGCGTCTTTACGAGCGATTGCGTCATTGCGAGGCACGAAGCAATCTTAAAGCAAATTTGCCTAACCCCTCTATCGTTGTATGATTGCTTCGTACCCCGTAATGACACTTCCGTCTTAGAATGAAGCGGCCGCCCTGCGACTTCTAGCAATGACGCGACCGCCTTAAGATGACGCACCTTTTTAATAGAACCCAACGTCATCAATATAAATTTGTCCCGCGAAACCACTAAATTCCTGGAAAGTAATGTAATCTATGGTTGTTGGATTGCCCAAGTTAACCAACGGAATAACATAGTCGGTCCACACGCCCTCGGTTAACACTAACTGATAAGTTAACTTAGCCGGGGTTAAAGATATTCTTACTTTTTTACCTGCAGTACCCGCACCACCATAAATAGAGATCTTTAACATGGTATGTGTACCAACTGTAAACGCAGGGATACTTCTAAACCTACAAGCACCAAAGCCAACAGAATACTTATGGCCAATCGCAATTGAGCCTCTTCTTTTAATCACATCTTGCGTCATATCCCATGTACTGCTGTAAGAAGTATTGCTCCAAACGGTGCCAATGGTTCCTAAAGCATCGTCGAAAATAACGGTTCTTAAACCAAATGGACTGTCAGATTTAGCGGTGCCAACAGGTGTGGTCACAAACACATAACCAGAACTCACGCCAGCAGGAATCTTAACTTTAATTTCCGTTTGTGTGCTTGATACAATAGTCGCGGCAGCGTTATCGAATTTTACTTCGGTTACGCCTTTAAAGTAATCTCCTTTAATGGTAATCTCATCATTAGGCCCTCCAGCTGCAGGGTTAAAACCGCTTATTAAGGGTGGTGGTTGTAAAATCTTGAAATTATAGGTTACCGACCCATACTTGGTAGTAACGGTAATCGGGTTATTAATTGGGTCTTTTAAGGTAGAGGGAATTTTTACAGTTACCTCATTATCTGTAGCATACAACAATGAATCAGCCGCCAAAGTACCATTAAAGTCTACTTTAGATGTTGTTGCCAAGTTGGAGCCCTTGATAATAATCCAAGCGCCATAATCGACTTGCGTCAATGCGGTTCCGCGATTATTTAAATCAATTACGCTGTTAATTACTGGAACAGCTTTATTTTCACTTGAATCCTTTTTACAAGAAGCCAAAATAACTAGAATCAACCCCATGAAGAGAATGATACTTTGTGAGAATTTAGTTTTTGTGTTCATCTGTTAATTTTTTATATAAACAACTACCAACCTGGGTTATTTCCCTTAATGGCTGTATTCGAATTAAGTTCGTTTAAAGGTAATGGCAACAATAAGTTCTTAAGTGATCTTACTTTAGAAATGCTATTTTGACCAGAGGTAATTTTGTTCATCACCGGCAAGTAAACACCCCAACGCAATAAATCAAAACGTCTAATTCCTTCTAATGCAAATTCGCGTGCGCGCTCTGCCAATACAAAACTTCTAAATTGCTCTTGGTTCATTCCTGTTGGCGCCGGACTTGCACTTACTCTATCGCGGATAGTATTGAGAGCCGTGTAAGCATTTAAACTTGGTCCGTTAATTTCGTTTTCTGCTTCGGCTACCATTAAGATCACTTCAGAGAAACGTAACAATGGATAAAATGCATCACTTAGTGCCACGTTTGGATCAGCTACTGCACTGTACTTAATGATATAAGCTCTTTCTGCCCCCGTTGTACCCGTATTGTTATAGTTCACACCATTTACCGTTTTATATAAAGATGCTTGCCACGATGGGTAAAATATATTCGTTCCCTGCAAAGTAGTGTAATTATGCGTTACGCCGTCCAGTACCCGTTTATCAGCATCCTCATAATCGCTATAGTGGTTGTTTGTCATCCATACAGCCCCCTGCCCAAAGGTAGAACGTGCTGAAAAATAAACCCCTAAATTGTTCATAAATGCGGTACCAGCAAGCGATTGTAACTCCCACATTTGCTCCTTGTTGTTGCGACCTGCGATACTCCATAAGTCTTTCCAACTTGGTGTTAAAGCGTATACGTTTGAGTTAATAACTTCTAAAGCTTTGTCTCTTGCCAAGGTGTAATAAGCCTTAGAATCTAAGCCCTCTAAGCCAGCAACCACTGTTTTCGCATAGGTATAAACTCCATTATCCATTCCTCCACGGATCATTAGATTTGCATTGGCCAATGAGCCTGAAGCCATTGTTAGATAGGTTTTAGCAAGAAAGGCTTTGGCAACTCCTTGGTTAACCCTACCTGCCTCGCCAGCTCTTGCATCGCCCAAAGGGAATAACATGGTTTCTGCTGCTTTAAGATCGTTAATTACTTGCTCGTAGCTAGCTTTTAATGTGGCTCTCGGTACATTTGTTTCTGGGTTATCGGCCGACAATGAGCTGGTACGAATTGGTACGCCACCATACAACTGAACTAATTGGAAATATGCCCAGCCTCTTAGAAAGTAAGCTTCGCCGATAATTCTTTTCTTGGTATCGGCGTTCATGTTTTCAATTTTAGCCACATTTTCGATTACTGTGCTTGCACGCGCAATAATGGCGTAGCAACCAACCCATGGTCTATCCCAGCCAAAGTAGGCCTGTGGATTACCCGCTCCTGTAGTTCCTAAAAACCAATCAGCGCCCGAAACATGATCGTCATCTAAAATGGTGATGTTCCAGAATGGCTGCATGTATAAATCGTAAGTATATAATTCGCTGTAAACACCGTTGATTGCCGCCTTTGCATCGCTTTCATTTTTATAAAAGTTTTCGGGCGAGTAAAATGAATAAGGTGTTTCTTCTAATGCTTTTTTGCACGAGCCCAGGCCAAGTAAACTGCAACCTGTAACAAATGCGATGAAATATTTTGAAATCGAGTTCATATGATGAATTGCTATAAGGTTAAAAATTACAACGTAAAGAAAGGTTATAGGTTCTTGAGTTTGGATATCCCCCCAGGTCTACCCCAAACAGTGCTGGATTGTCGCCATAACTATTGATCTCAGGATCATAACCCGAATAGTTGGTAAAGGTGAATAGGTTATTTACGCCTAGCGAAACTCTTAATGCAGAAACTGTTTTTGATTTAACAGGAACATTGTATCCTAAGGTTACGTTTTTAATCCTCACAAAACTGCCGTCTTCAATAAACCTTCTGCTAAACAACTGGTTTCTGAAAAACTGACGCATAATTTTCGGTCCAGTAGCATTGCTATTGTCTTTACCTTGCGCCCAAGCACCATCAGACATTTCTTGGGTAATGTTTTTATTCGTGCCCAAATTGCCATTGAAACGGGTGTTCATGTTAATGATGTCGTTCCCTTGTACGCCGTTAACGAAAATACTAAGATCTAATCTTTTGTACTTAAAGTTATTGGTAAAGCCAAAAGTATAATCAGGATTTACATCGCCAATAAACGTACGGTCGGTCTGAGAGATGTTGGTTGGATCGGCATCAAAGTTCTTATACTTAATTTCGCCAATAGTTCTTAAGATAATTGGATTGCCCAAATTGGTGTAAGCAGGGTCGTTTCTAACTTCAGCTTCATTATCGTAATAACCATCTTCCACATAGCCGTATAGCGCACCGATCGACTTCCCTACTGTTTGTATAAATGGCGCATCGCCAGTAGAAATATTACGACCGTATTGTTCGGTTACATCCGGACTTAAACTTAAAATCTTGTTTCTGTTAAAGGCTATGTTAAAATTAGTAGCCCACTCAAAGTCTTTAGCTTTTACCACAACACCACTTAATGTTGCTTCTAGTCCTTTGTTTTCAACCGAACCAGAATTTACCAGCTTGGTTTGGAAACCAGTTGAAGAAGGGATAATCAAGTTTTGAAGCAGGTCGTCGGTTATCTTTTTATAAACCTCAACCGTGAAGTTTAATCTGTTGTTAAACATGCCTACATCTAAACCTAAATTATATGCGCTTGTAGTTTCCCATCTTAATTTTTCGTTAGCTGGACCAGCATATAAATCGTTCGCAATACCGGTTTGTACAGCACCACCGAACGGATAATTGTAAACACTTAGTTTCGCTAAAGAAGCGTAAGAGCCTATCCCTTGGTTACCTGTCTTACCGTAGCTAAAGCGTAGTTTAAGGTCGCTAATCTGCTTAACATCCTTCAAAAAGCTTTCGTTAGAGATCTTCCAAGCAGCAGCTGCAGAAGGGAAACCAGCCCATTTATTGTCTTTACCAAACTTGCTCGATCCATCCTGACGGAAAGAGAAGGTTAATAGGTAACGATCATCAAAGCTATAATTCGCTCTTCCTAAAAAAGAGATCAAAGTAGACTGATAACGGTTAGAGATAATTGGCAAAATAACTTCGCCCGCAGCTAGATTTTCATTTTCTAGCGCGTCATTGGCAAATGTTTTTGCCTCTGCTCTTTTACTTTGTCCATTGGTACGTTCAAAAGTAGCTCCACCTACTACGTTTAAGCTATGTTTTGCAATTTTCTTGTTGTAGGTAAGGATACTTTCGGCAACCCCGCTATTCCATACGTTGTCTGATTTTAATCCCCATCCTTTTACCGCGAAGCCTTCATAAACGCTTCTTGGATAGTATTGATCTCTTGTACTTGTTGCAGAACTGAAACCAACATTTTGTCTGAATTTAAAATCTTTCAAGAACGTTGCTTCTATATAGTTTGAAGAGAAAATATTTAGTCCTTTTACCCGGTTTAATACGTCATTTACGTAGATGGACGGATTGGTAATAAATGCATCACCTACGCCATCATAAGCAATGGGATCCCTTAACGTAGAAGGGAAGGTAATTGCCGAACGGATTACCCCTGCACTAGCTGCATCAGATTTATCGGTACCTGTTTTTACCCCATTGGTTAATGAATTTGCAAATGAGGTACTCGTTCCAGCTTTAAATGTTTTGCTGATATTTCTATTTAAGTTTAAGCCTAAACCAAATCTGTTGTAATCGGAGTTTAAAATTGTTCCTTCTTGATCTAAATAACTAAAGGTAATGCTGTGACTACCGGCATCACTTCCGCCAGCAACGTTTACGCTATAATTTTGGTAAGCACCAGTTCTAAAGATCTGATCTTGCCAGTTATTTTTATTGCCGATAAAATCTTGTGGACCTCTCGAGTAATAGGTCTGCCCAGGATTTAAAGGATCTGGCACCTGTGCACCAGGATAAGGAACATTGTAAGCCGTACCGGTATATTTGTTTGAATTTAAATAGGCTAAATTTTGGTAGGCAGCATATTCTGAAGCGTTCAACACGTCTAATCTTTTAGAAACTTCTGCTTGCCCGTAAGTGAAATTCGCCTCTACTCTATCTTTTCCGCTTTTCCCTTTTCTGGTAGTGATTAAAACAACCCCATTTGCCCCACGCGAACCATAAATGGCCGTTGCCGAAGCATCCTTTAAAATATCAATCGTTTCGATATCGTTCGGATTTAAGAAAGACATGGCGTTTAACGTCTGCTTCTCATCATCGCCAATAGAGAGCGGCGTTGAACCCGAACTTGAATTATTAAATGGTACACCATCAATCACATAGAGTGGTTCCGTGCCTCCTAAAAAAGAGTTCGAGCCTCTCACACGAATACTCAATCCGGCGCCAGGAGCGCCATCGTTTTGGGTTACGTTTACACCGGCAATTTTTCCCTGAAGCGCTTGCAGCACGTTAGTTGGTGCGTCTTTGAGTAAATCATCGCGACCAATTCTTGCCACCGAACCTGTAAGATCTGATCTTTTAACAGACCCATAGCCCACAATAACAACGTCAGATAACGTAGTATTACTTGGATTTAAGGTGATGGTAAAAATGATTTTGTTGCCAATGGAAACTTCCTGATCTTCCATTCCTAAATATTTAAACACGATGGTTTTGCCATTTGCAGGAACCAGTATGGTGAAATTTCCATTTGCATCTGTCACTGTTGCAACTTGAGTATCCTTGATACTTACTGAAACCCCTGGAAGCGCAGCCCCTACTTCATCAGCAACCTTCCCCGATATTCTTTTGTCTTGGGCATACGTATTCGCAAAAGAGAACAAACATACAAGTAGCACAAATAACTTAGTAGATAGTTTATTAAGCATAAGCATTTTTATTTGGTTTACATCAAAAGTAGGTGTCAGTTCTATGCACTAAATAATACTATTTTATCCATTTATAATATTTTTATCACTTTAACATTTGATATAATCAAAATAACGCCTATTTAACATTGCCCAATCTATTTTAATTAGCAAATTAGCATGTCATATACTATATTTGAACACTGATATTATTTTATCCTATAAGTTGATATTATTTAATCCTTTTCTGTGCATTCAAATATAATAAAAGAAATTACTCCGCTAACCAATAGCGATTGTTTTACCATTTTTGAAAGGAAAAAACAAGATTTTGACTTTCCCCTTCACTACCATGAAGAGATGGAATTGAATTTCATTTCAAATGCAAGTGGCGCCAGAAGAGTGGTTGGAGATCATATTGAAGAAATTGGAGATATTGAATTGGTGCTGATCGGTTCTAACCTACCTCACGTTTGGGAAACACATAAATTAAGTGGCAAAGAAATTCATGAGGTTACAATTCAGTTTCATAAGGAATTGTTCGACGAGAAGTTTTTACGGCGCAATCAGCTTCGGGTTATTCGGGAATTGTTTGAAAAATCCAAATGCGGCGTTCTGTTTTCCAGTGAAACGGCGCAAAGCATTGGCCCGAGACTCATCAAGCTGAATAAGAAACATGGCTTTGATTCGGTGCTCGAGCTGATGTCTATTTTGCACGACCTTTCTACTTCTCGCAATATGCGTACGCTCTCTGACTCTACATTTAGCAACGCAGAATTTTCTTACAATAGTAGAAGGGTAGAAAAGGTAATGGAATACATTAATGTGAATTTTGACAAGCAAGTGAGTTTAGCAGAAGTGGCGCGAATTGCTAGCATGACAGAAGTTTCTTTTAGCCGTTTTTTTAAAAGCAGAACGGGCATTAGTTTTATTGATAGTTTAATTGAAATAAGGCTTGGCCATGCTTCACGAAAATTAATCGACACCACTGAATCCGTTGCCGAAGTGGCTTACAATTGTGGGTTTAATAATATTTCTAATTTCAATCGAATATTTAAAAAGAAAAAAGGCTGTACACCGAAGGAGTTTAGGGATAACCTTTCGGGGAATAGGATATTTGTATAGGGGGTTGGCATGGCGCTGCAGGCTTTTGCGGTATTTTGAGCGAAAAATTATATAGACTTACGAAGTCTTAAGACTTCGTAAGTCTGAAAACAACAGACAATGAAAAAAATCTACCCCATTTTACTTTTACTATTTGCGTTTAGTTCTTCTTTTGCGTTTAAAAACAAAGGCACTTTTTACAGCGCAGCAGATCCAAAGATTCAATACGTTGGCCGCGTAGATTTTACTGATCCATTTAAACCAAAAATGTGGGCTTCGGGTGCCTATGTTCTTATTAAATTTAGCGGCACCTTTTGTGAGCTCGAGATCAACGATGAGGTGATTTATGGAACAGTTCACAACTATCTAGAAATAAAAATAGACAACCAGCCATCTTATCGAATTCAATTAAAAAACAAAGAAAATAAAATTGAGTTGGCTAAAGGATTATCGAATGGGGAGCATACCATTATCATCTGCAAAAACACGGAATTTGAAAATGGCTATTTGCAAATTATCGGCTTTAATTGCGAAAAATTACTGCCTCCAGCAGCCAAGCAAAAACGTAAAATAGAGTTTATAGGTGATTCAATTACCTGCGGTTTCGGGAGTGATGAAAGTACGCTAAAGTGTGGCGACAAAAATGCGCAGTGGTACGATCAGCACAATGCTTACATGGCCTACGGACCAACAACTGCACGCGCCTTAAATGCCCGATACCACCTTTCGGCAGTATCGGGCATAGGTCTAATCCATAGCTGTTGCAATAAACAAATTTTAATGCCCCAGGTTTTCGATAAAATTAACATGGCAAAAAATGAATTGAAGTGGGATTTTAAGCAATACCAGCCTGATGTGGTAACGGTCTGTTTAGGGCAGAATGATGGCGTACAAGATTCAACGGAGTTTTGCAAGGCGTATGTCCAATTTGCGCAAACCCTACGCGGTTATTATCCAAAAGCCAAGCTTGTTTTTTTAAGCAGCCCCATGGCCGACAAAACATTAAAAACTGCGTTGGTCAAATACATCAAAGCTGTAGAAGTGGAGCTTATTAAAAAAGGTGACCGAAATGTTGGGTCCTATTTCTTCTCTAAACAATCAATTAAAGGCTGTGGAAGTCATCCTTCTATGTCCGAACAAAAGGAAATAGCAAGCGAGCTAACGGTTTATCTTAAAAAAACAATGCATTGGTAATGATGAAAGTAAAATCGGCACTTTTTATTTTGACCATAGTCGCTTTTAATTTCATTGCGCGGGGTCAGGAGCTTTTTAAAATGCCCGGCAATGTAAACTCTAGGTTAATCAGTTTCGAAAACATGAGCGGCGCTAAGGGTAATGGCGGAAAAGAAAATGATGGCGCTAAAGGCCATGCAACAGAAACCATAGCGCCCGGTGCAACGCGAACCATCGTAGATTACAAAGGAAATGGAATCATCCAACGGATGTGGTATACCATTAGCGAGCGATCGCCAGAGGTATTAAGATCTATTCGTTTAAAAATATTTTGGGAGGGAGCAGAAAAGCCAGCAGTAGATGTGCCTTTTGGCGATTTCTTTGGTATCGGTTTAGGTCAGAAAAGGCCGTTCGAATCAGTATTTTTTAGTGACCCAGAAGGGAAGGCATTTAATTGCTTTATTCCGATGCCTTTTAGAAAACAGGTGCGAATTCTCTTTATAAATGAAAGCAAGTTAAACGTAAATTTATTTTATGATGTGTCGGTTTTAGAAACCCCGCCACATGGAGATGATGTACTGTATTTTCATGCTTTTTGGAACAGAAAAACAACCAATAAGCTTGGAACAGATTTTGAAATTTTACCTGCCATCACCGGAAAAGGAAGATTTTTAGGTGCAAACGTGGGCGTAATTACCGATTCGCTTTACAAGGGTACTTGGTGGGGCGAAGGCGAAGTAAAGATGTTTATTGATGACGACACGCAATATCCAACAATTAACGGTACCGGAACAGAAGATTATGTGGGTGCTGCTTGGGGATTGGGTACATTTAATCATCAATACCAAGGCTGCTTAATTGCCGATAACAAAGCAGGGTATTTTGCGTTTTACCGTTACCATGTGCCCGACGAAATTTACTTTAACAGCCGGTTAAAAGTTACTTTGCAAGAACTTGGTGGGACAAGCTTAGAAATTGCAAGAGAGCTTCATCAAAAAGGAGTTAAGCTAAAACCTGTGATTGCTAACTCAAAAACCGGATATTTGAAATTAAATACAATGAAACCAGCGCCAGTAATTACAGATGAACAATTTAGACCTGGTGGAGTTTTATTTTATAGAATTGATGATTATTCGGCCACTAGTTATTTTTACCTTGATAAACCAACAAACAACTTAGCCCCCTTACAGCCTTTAGCTGAACGGATTTATAATTTAAAATTAATTAAATGATATGCACATGAAACGTCTAACCCTAATCGTCCTTTTTTTAGCAAGCTTCCTATTTACCAACGCGCAAGAGGCACCATTCTTTAAGGACATACAAAACTTTAAGAAAAAAGACAGCGTCCAGTTCCCTCCAAAAAAGGCCATACTATTTGTGGGAAGCTCAACTTTTACCAACTGGAAAGACGTGCAAGAATATTTTCCAAAACACGTCATCATTAATCGTGGATTTGGGGGCTCTTCGCTACCCCATGTAATCAATTACGCAAATGACATTATCTTTCCTTACAAAGCTAAACAAATCGTAATTTATTGTGGCGAAAATGATTTTACCGGCAATGCTACGGCAGATGAAGTAGTGGGAAGGGTTAAAAATTTATTCGAGCTGATCCGCAAAGACAATCCTAAGGTTCATATCGCTTATATCTCTATTAAGCCAAGCCCATCTCGAGAGAAATACTTACCGCAAATGAAAGAGGCAAACAAGAAGATTGCCGACATGGTCAAAGGAATGAAAAGGACTAAATTCATCAACACATTCGACGCAATGTTTAATGCCGATGGCACCATTATGAAAGACATCTTTAATTCGGACATGCTGCACATGAATGCCAAAGGCTATGCAATATGGCAAAAGATCATGGAGCCATATTTGAAGTAAGGCAAATTTCGGCTAACGAAGAATTTTAACTTAAACGTAGTGTCGAATTCGAGACTAGGGTATACACTTTGACAATCTTTAAAGATTGTCAAAGTGGTGGGGTAATTTTAACAAAACATAATGGTAATCTCTTTTTAGCTTTCACTTAATCTGCACTCAAAAAAAAGAGCTACATGGGCACTCAACTTGCATACATCTTTTTGATAATCAAAATATTACCAAATTTTTCCAAGCTTTATTTTTGTAACAGCGATTATACAGCCTTCCTATTACTTTAATCAGTACGTAATATTTGCTTCATGTTGCAAATAGAAATTTGACCCTCGAATCATTCAAGGTGAATGATCAGAAAGAGTTCAAATAAAACAGCATGAAGAAATTAATTACTTATTTAATCTTGTTATTTTCTGCAATAGGTTTACGTGCACAAGTTACAACTGGTAGCTTAGCAGGAACCATAAGAGATGGCAATGAAACTTTGCCTGGGGTTAGCATTAAGGCTACACATACACCATCAGGCACAAACTATGCAACAAGTTCAAATCAAGATGGGCGTTTTACACTTTTAAATCTTCGTCCCGGTGGGCCCTACAAAATAGCTGTAAGCTATGTAGGTAAGGAGACTAAAGTTTTTGAAAACATCATGATCGCTCTAGGCGACCCTTACATCCTTAACTTAACAATGGATGCTAGCGGTACAAAATTAAACGAAATCGTCATCAAAGGTAGCGGCAAGGATCAACTGATGAACGCTAGTCGCACAGGTACCTCAACCAATTTAAACAAAAAGGAGATCAATGCAATTCCTACGTTAAACCGTAGTTTGAATGATCTAATCAGACTTTCACCGCAGGCTAATGGCTCGTCTATTGGAGGGGGCAACTCTCGCCAGAACAATGTAACGGTAGATGGTGCAGATTTTAACAACAACTTCGGTATTGGAAACAACTTACCAGGAAATGGCAATCCCGTATCAATTGATGCATTGGAAGAGATCTCAGTAAATGTAACACCATATGATGTGAAGCAAACAGGCTTCATTGGAGGTTCAATCAACGCCGTAACTCGGTCGGGAAATAACGAGTTCTCTGGATCAATTTATACCTATTTCAGAAACCAAAATCAAATAGGTACGCATGTACAAAATTATCCTGAACTGACAGACCCAACAGATCAAACCTATAAAACATATGGTGCTAGAATTGGTGGTCCAATTATCAAAAACAAGTTGTTTTTCTTTCTAAACGCTGAACGTGAAGACCAAGTACGGCCAGGCCAAACTCGACTAGCAGCAACGCCAGAAGCTCCATACAATTCTGGAATCCCGAACGTTGTTCGCCCAACGGTTGCTGAATTAGATGAAATTAGCAGCTATTTGAAAACGAAATATGGATACGATCCTGGTGTGTATCAAGGATACGGATCAGAAACAGAAAGAACCAATTTATTAGCGCGTTTAGACTGGAACATCAATACCAATAATCGATTCAATATCAGAGGTAGTTATGTAAAGACAAAATCGCCTTCTTTTGTGAGTACGTCTAGAAGTCCGCTTGGAAACTTCCCTGGAGGTGGTTCACGTACAGGAAATACTGCTTTGGCTTTCAAAAACTCAAACTATTATCAGGAAAGCAATCTTTATTCAATTACTGCTGAGTTAAATAGTAATATTTCCAGCAAGATGGCAAATACGTTGCGTTTGTCTTATACCAATCAAAATGACCCGAGAAGTTCTGATAGCGATATCTTCCCACTTGTCGACATTTTGAAAGCAGACGGCAACTCATTGCCAACTCCATTTACGACCTTTGGTTACGAGCCATTTACTTATGGCAACCTAAGAGATGTTCAGGTATATTCATTGAATGATTATGCAACTTGGTCGTTAGGTAAGCACAACTTAACGGTTGGTTTACAAGGCGATTACAGTGTAACTAAAAATGGGTTTCAGCGTTTTGCTACAAGTTATTACACATTTAACTCGTGGGACGATTTTAAAAATGGCGCAAAGCCAATTGAATTTGCGCAGACTTATTCTCTTTCTCCGAATTATGAGCAAGCGTTTCCTACGTTCAAATTCATGCAGTTTTCTACCTATGCACAGGATGAAATCTCGTTGAGTGATAAATTAAGGATTACTGCTGGCGTACGTTTCGACTTAGGTACATATCCTAAAATTTTAAAAGAACATCCCTTGGTTTCTGCATTGAGCTTTCAAAATGGTGAGCATTTAAATACTGGGAACTTACCCAAATCGAGAGTCGCCATTTCTCCTCGCTTTGGATTTAACTACGACGTAAAAGGCGATCGCTCTATCCAATTAAGAGGTGGTGCGGGTATTTTTACGGGGAAAATTCCGAATGTGTGGATTGTGGCTCAAGCTGGTGATGCAGGTATGTTACAGATTACTGAGACTTACTCTGGACAAAACAATACGCCTGGTCCATTTAACCCTAATATTGGTGCTTACAGACCAACAACTCCTCCAGTTGCTGGAACTGTTTTACCAAACCCTATCACGGTTATGGATAGAAACTTGAAAATGCCATCGGTGTTTAAAACAAGTTTAGCAGTGGATGTAAAATTACCATTAGGCATTGTTGCTAGTTTAGAAGGTATTTACAACAAAGACCTGCGTACGGTATTATTCCGCAATGCAAATTTAGTTGATCCTAAACCACTAAACATTGCAGGATACCCTGATCATCGTTTAATTTATCCAAATGCAGCAACAGACAAATTTATTAACCCAATTTTAAACGGTAAAGCTGTTCCAAATGGCACCGTGATCCCAGGTGGCTCTTCTGTTGCCCAACCAGGAGCGTTTAACGTAATCGTATTAGATAATGCGAGTGAAGGCTATTATTATTCCGTAACAGGAACATTAAGCAAGCGTTTCACCAATGGCTTCGGAGCGACGGTTTCTTATGTTAGAAGCGCTGCAAAAAGCCTTTACGAAGGTAGTGGCGATCAAACACTATCATCATGGCAAGGAACAAGTACGGTGGACGGTGCAAACAACCCAACTTTAGGTTATTCTGGATTTGTATCTCCAGATCGTATTATTGCTTCTGTTTATTATCGTAAAGAGTTTATCAAACATTTAGGAACACAAATCACCTTATTATACGACGGTTCAAATGGTCGTCAGTCTTATACTTACTCGGCGGATATAAATAGAGATGGGGTAAGTGCGGACTTAATCTACGTACCAAAAGATGCCTCTGAAATCACGTTTGTTCCTTTAACAGTTGGTTCTGGAGCCGAAGCGATAACTTATACACCTAAACAACAAAGTGATTTATTTTTTCGCTATGTAGATCAAGATAAATATCTACGTGGTAGAAAAGGCAAATACGCAGAAAGAAACGGAGCGTTAACACCATTTAACGGACAGTTTGACTTTAGATTTCAACAAGATCTATTTACAAATGTAGGAGGTAAACGCAATACCATTCAGTTTAATGTAGACGTTCGGAACTTTGGTAATCTACTAAACAGAAACTGGGGAACGCAAATTAACGGTGGTACATCTTCTATTCTTGTACCGACGAACGTCGCCGCATTAGAACCAAATGGAGCTACCAAGCCAACATTTAGAATTCAAACCGATCGCAATTTCCCAATTGTAAACGGGTATCGAGACAACGTCGGGTTTTCTTCAACTTACAGCATGCAGTTTGGTTTCCGTTATATATTTAACTAACACATAGTAGAGAGAGGCTCTGCTTCTCTCCACTTATTCATTAAAAATCATGTATAAAAAAATTATATTATCGTTCAGTGCTATTGCTTTGTGCATAATCCTCGGTTCTTGGGGCGTTGTTGGTCATCGTGCCATCGGTCAAATTGCAGAAAATCACCTGAGCTCAAAAGCTAAATTAGCTGTCAAAGAATTACTAGGTTCAGAATCTTTAGCCATGGTAAGCACCTATTCTGATGAGGTTAGATCGTACGAGCAATACGCTTATACAGCACCATGGCATTATGTAAATGTTGCACAGGGATTAACCTATGAGCAGTTTAGTTCTGCGCTAACATCTTTAGAAAAGCCAAACATTTATAAGGCAATTTTGAATTGCTCAAAAGATCTTAAAGACCCCGCTAAAACAAAAGAAGAAAAAGTATTCGCACTCAAATTTCTAGTTCATCTAGTAGGAGATCTTCATCAGCCAATGCATACTGGCAAAGCTGAAGACTCTGGAGGCAATGGAATTAAGGTAAAACTTAATCGGAGAGACACCAATTTGCATGGCTTGTGGGACAGCGGCTTAATAGATTATGCCGGAATGTCCTATATGGAATTAGCTAAAAGCTGCGATATCATACCAAAACCACAAATTAAAGCTTGGCAAAAAGACGGCGTTGAAAAATGGGCTTTTGAATCGTATGAAATTAGTGCCACCTTGTATGAAGAAGCAGCTAAGAATCCTAACTTCGATTATGACTATTACCCTAAGCATGCCGATTTCGTTAAAAATCGCTTAGCACAAGCAGGTATTAGATTAGCAGGTTTATTGAATGAAATTTACAAATAGCGCTATGATAAAATCTATTATAGATAAAATCTATCTGATATCAGTTGTATTATTCATTTTCAATATAACACCTGCTGGCGCGCAAACAGATACTGCACAACACATTATTCCTGAGAGAAAAAATAGTATCGCACAGCAGAAAAAACCCTATGTAATTTTAATTTCTGCCGATGGCTTTAGGCATGATTATACCGAAAGATACAAGGCTAATCATTTACTAGAATTGAGTAAAAACGGCGTGCAAGCAGCATCAATGATTCCTAGCTATCCTTCAGTTACTTTTCCTAATCATTACAGCATCGCAACAGGCTTATACCCGTCTCACCACGGCTTAGTGAACAACACATTTTTTGATAAAAAGAAGAATGAAAAATATTCAATGGGCGCAAAGGACAAAGTTAGAGATGGAAGTTGGTACGGCGGAACCCCACTTTGGGTTCTTGCAGAACAACAGCAAATGATTGCTGCAAACATGTTCTGGGTTGGCTCTGAAGCTGCAATAAAAGATGTAAGATCTACTTACTACTACAATTATACTGAACAGATTAAGGTAGCACAACGCATCCAAATTATCAAAGAATGGTTAAGCTTATCCGAAGAGAAAAGGCCACATTTGATTACATTTTATGTTTCAGAGCCAGATCATGCTGGACATAGTTATGGCCCAGATGCTATCGAGACCGAGCGAGCAGTTCGCATGGTTGATTCTGTAATCTATCAGCTAACCGAGGCGGTTAAAGCAACTGGACTACCTGTTAATTTTGTATTTGTATCTGATCACGGGATGACGAGCGTTGACAGAGAAAATCCAATACCGATGCCCGCCGCAATAAATCTTGAGAAATTTACCATTCCATCATCAGGCACCATGGTCGATTTACAGGCTAAAAATAAAGAAGATATTTTGCCAACTTATGAAGCCTTGAAAAAGACGGCTCAAGATTATGATGTTTATTTAAAGGAGAATGTGCCAGCTCACTTGCATTACAGCGCAAGTGACGACAGAATGGATAGAATTGGAGATATTATCTTAATTCCTCATTGGCCAAAGGTTTTCTCTAATAGAAGGCCCGGTGCTGGTTATCATGGTTTCGACCCAATCAAAGTAAAAGATATGCATGCCACTTTTTTTGCTTGGGGCCCAGCATTTAAAAGCAACATTAAAATCCCATCCTTTGAAAATGTAAATATCTATCCCATGATCGCTCAGCTACTAGGCTTGAGAATTACCGAGCAGATAGATGGCAAAAAGGAAGCATTGAAGGATATTCTAAAATAAGTTTAATTACGTATTAATTTCTTAATTTAAACGTAGTGTCGAATTCGAGACTAGCTTACCACTTTGACAATCTTTAAAGATTGTCAAAGTGTATAGGTTATCTCAAATAACCACCCTGCTCTAAAACAGTTTTCCAAACTTGATAGCCTTCTGGAATAAGGTGCAATCCGTCTTTAGTCAGCTCTGCGCGTAAATGGCTCTCTTTGTCTAAAAAGGCAGGATATAAGTCAATAACCTTTACGTTTTTTGCTTCAAACTTTCTAATCTCATTATTAAGATAAAGTATATGCTCGTCTTTACCATAATGGTTTTTGAACTTTTCAAATGAGCTGTTCACCGGCAAAAGCGTATAAAAATAAATCTGGGTTTTCTTCGAGCCAGCTCTTATTCTACTAATCATCTTTTTGTAGTTAGTCAAAATCGCCTCGTCTGGAATATTTCTAGAAATATCATTGATGCCAATTAAGATAAAAACCTTCGCAGGTTTACGATCAATCACTTCTTGTAAGCGTTCCAAAACACCAAAGGTAATATCACCTGATATCCCTCTGTTTTTTGCTTGCGGCAAGCCCAAAAGCTTCGACCAGTCGGTACCCGCAGTAATGCTATTTCCTAAAAATATATAATCGTTCTTTGATACTGGTTCCGCTTTAAATTTGCTAACCAACTCTACATATTTCCCTGGACGATAAGTACTGTCCCATTTAACTGTTTGTGCTGTTACGATAAGAGTGCTACTTAAAATAAAGTAGCTCAAGGCAATTAAAAATCTATTCAACATAGTCGTTTTATTTAATGTTTATCAAGTTTTGTTTTTCTCTTTTCCAGGTAAAAGATGTGAAGAAAATAGAGAGTAGACAAGCTACAACGATCACTAAAAATCCTCCATCCCAATTCCACTTATCAACAACAAAGCCCATTGCAATGTTAGCAAACAACGCTCCTCCCAAGTAACCAAAAAGCCCGGTTAATCCGGCGGCTGTACCTGCAGCTTTTTTCGGGACCAAATCTAACGCTTGTACACCAATCAACATCACTGGCCCATAAATTAGAAATCCAATAGCAATTAATGCCGTAATATCTATCCAAACATTCCCTGGAGGATTCTTCCAATAAACAAGCACAGCAATTAATACAAGCACCATATAAATTATGGTCGCTGGTGCTCTTCTACCTTTGAAGATTTTATCGCTAACCCAGCCACATAACAATGTGCCTGGTATTCCAGCCCATTCATAAGCAAAATAAGACCAACTTGATTCCTTTATTGAAAAACCTTTTGCCTCTTGCAAAAACGTAGGCGCCCAATCTAAAACCCCATATCTTACTAGATATACAAAAGCATTCGCAAAAGCGATGTACCACAACATTCTGTTATTGAACACGTATTTGAAAAAGATCTCCTTTGCAGAAAACTCCTTTTCTTGTTCGGCCGAATAATTTTTTGGATAATCATTTTTATATTCTTCAATTGGCGGCAAGCCACAAGACTGGGGAGTGTCTCGCACAAACACATAAGCAATAACAGCAAATAATAAAGCGATTAGCCCTGGAAAGTAAAGTTGGGCGTGCCAGTCAGCGAAAATCTCGATCGCTAAAATAGCGATGGGACCAACTAAACCTCCTCCAACATTATGTGCCACATTCCAGATTGACATTGCAGTACCACGTTCTCTAATCGAATACCAATGTACCACTACCCTACCGCAAGGTGGCCAGCCCATCCCTTGAAACCATCCATTCAGAAAAAGCAATGCAAACATGATAGTGATTGTCGAGGTGACAAAAGGAACCAAGCCCATAAATATCATCGTACAAGCGGATAATACTAAGCCTAAGGTTAAAAATATACGGGCATTGCTTCGGTCAGAAAAATTACCCATGATAAATTTACTTAACCCATAAGCAATAGATACTCCTGAAAGCGCAATGCCTAGCTGGCCTTTAGAATAGCCCTGGTCAATTAAGTCGGGCATTACAAGCGAGAAGTTCTTTCTAACCAGATAATAGCCTGCGTAGCCTAAAAATATGCCCAAAAAGACTTTTAGTCGCTGCGACCTGTATTCCGTGTCGATCTTCTCTTGTGGTAATAATGGCTTATGTGCGGCTGGCTTCGGAAAAAATCTCATAGTTGGTTGGTTGGTTTCTTCGGTTGTTAGTTGATAGGTTCAATCCGTCATCCGATGAGCAAAGCATGGTGCCGATACTCATCGGATGAGGGAAGGTTTGATTTTTAAAAAAGATTCGGATAATCTGTTATTACCCCGTCTACATTAAGCGATTTTAAATGGTTGATATCTTTGGCCGTGTTGGCTGTCCAAGGAATTATTTTCACGCCATCTGCATGTGCACTTTTAACGAGATCGGCTGTAACGGTTTTCCATTCTGGACTTAAAATAAAGGGCTTGTAACCTAAATCAGCAATATTTTCGGCATAGCTTTTTTTATTCGATACTAAGAACGAGGTTTTTATTTTGGGGTATTTCTCATTAATGATTTGTATCGTTCGCTTATCAAAAGATTGTATGACCACATAAGGAGTAATTTTTTCCTTTTCAATTACATCCATCAAAAGTTTAACGAAGGCTGCGGGCGTAGGATTAACCACATTATCGCCGGCCTCATCGCATTTCGTCTCTATGTTGTAAAAGAGTTGCTTTTTACCTTTTAGTTTAATTTCTTGCTGAACACTATCGATTAAATCTGCCAACAAAGGGATATAAGTTTTGATCTTTTTCTGCTGCTTAAAGCCGCTATGCACTTTGGTCCCAATATCGAATGTTTTGAGCAGCTCGTAATCCATTTTGTAGATGGCGTATTTCTTAGCATCTTCCTTTGGGATTTCTTTACCTTCTGGCGTAAGCATAAAACCCGGACTCAAATAATCATCATGAGTTACCACAACCTGATTATCTTTGGTGATATGCGTGTCCATTTCTAAGGTCGTAACCTTATCATATTTCATCGCATCGAGCATGGCCACGATAGTATTTTCTGGCATTAGTCCTCTTCCACCTCGATGTGCCTCGGCGCTAAAATCTGGAAATTTAACCTCCATGCTATTTTTCTGGTTAACCGCTTTACAACTTAAAGTTAAAGCTAATGCTATAAAAATGTATTTTCTCATCTTTTCCTTATTAGACTTACGAAGTCTTGGAGACTTCGTAAGTCTCGCCAAATCGATCTGTAACTTTTATCTTAATTTTTTTTACACTTGGCTCACAATGCACCATAAAAAGGTGATCAGTACGGCTAGGCTCTGCAAAAGCTCTGCTTGCCGGCAACTTATCGCCTTTGTACAAACGAACCGCTTCAGGATCAAAGCCCATTTGCATTTCCACTGGTACAGATTTACCGTCTAAAAAGCATTCTACTTTCCACTCGGGATCATAGTTCCACACGTTGGCAATTATTCTTTTCTGATTGGTAAGATTTTCAACATCGATGCTAAGCTGATGCTTTTTAGATAAACCGGTAGACTTGTAATACCATTTCAATTCGGTTCCCCTTACCTCATAAACCCCATAACCCCTAGGGGCACCATCTCCACAAATTGCGCCAGTCCACCATGCCCCGCATACCGTACCATGATTATGTTCGAAAACACCATTTTGAATCACATTTTTATTATAATGCGTATGACCAGACATTACATGTACATTGTTAAATCCTTCTAAGATCTTATAAAAATCTGCATTGTTTTTAACTGCATTGTGTACTGGAATATGAAGGTTAACTATTACTAAATGATCCTTCGGCACAAAAGCCAAATCCTTTTCCATCCAAGCTAACTGCTCTTCTGAAATATAACCGTCATACTCTCTTTCTTTTCCTAAATATCTTACATCATCTAGTACGATGTAATGCGCTTTGCCACGATTAAAGGAGTAATAAGTAGGGCCAAAATACTCTTTAAATGTTTTATCAGAGGTTTCATCACCGCCCATTCTATAATCCATGTCATGATTACCTAGAGCCTGAAAAAATGGAATACCCATTTTAGCAACAGCAACATTATAGTCTTCGTATAGTGGCAAATTATCCCACACAATATCCCCTACGCAAATTCCATGAACCAATTCATTCGCACCCATCTCTCGAACAAGTTCTTGCACATCAGGAACCGAAGTTTCCATCATTTGAGCAACATCTTTTTTATTTTTAACTTGTGGATCGGCCCATATAATGAACCGATGATTATTATCGTTTTTATTTAGTTTTTTAAGCTTAAAATTATATTCATTTCGTGCGCCAAGACTTTCATATTGCCTAGCAATATTACCCTCAACTTTAAAATCGTAGCCCGGAGGTGTGCTTAAAAAAATAAATTGGGCTTTATCGTTTGTATTAATTATGTACTTCCCATTTGTATCGGTTTTAACCACTGAAAAGCCATCAGAAACAACTGCATTAGCAATTCCTTTACCTTCAGCGCTTACAATTCCAGTTAATGTAGTGCTTCGTTTTAGTTTTGATAGTGCGTTTGTTCGAATCGAAATAAATGCGCTTCCCGAAATTAAACCAATGCTTTGTAAAAAGGATTTTCTATTCATCTTATTTTTATGGGCAATGAAATCGCAAAAAATTGAATTTCAATAATATAAAAAAGGGTCAGTTATTCCTAGCTGACCCTATGTTAATTTTAATTCACTAGGCTTGTTCCATCCCCTTCAATTTCTATGAGTTGCGAGGTAGGACTTAATTTAACAGTTGTTAACGTTCTTCCGGTAACCCATCTTCCTGAAGTAGCATCGTAAACACCACCCAGTTTAGAGAAACTGGTTGAAGCAGAAGGAAAACTTAAACGATTAGTATTCGTACCTGCACCATAAAAATTTTGTGGCAACCGGGTTAGCGGGTTAATGGTACCATAGTAATCTGTGTTTGTAATTCTATAGCCAACTTCTGGTGGGCCTGCGCTATAGAAAACACCTCCTGCACCACCATAAAAAATCACATCTAAAGGAATCGTAGATGGCGTAACATTTGTACCTGCAAATACTGCAATCCCCGCTACGTTACCACTATTTGCTAAAAGGTTTGATGTTTTATTTCCAATGCCGTCTGCTCCACCCAAACTAGAATAATCTGAACTTACAATCCAATTTGAAGAACTAATATCAGTAGAAACCGTTGATGACGACCCGTTTATATTTTTGTTGGTCCCACCTATATAAAAATACTCTCCTTTAGCTACAGTTCCTGAAGTTAAGTTAAATTTATAGGTTCTACTTCCACCTGTATTCCATCCCAATGTTGGTGTAACACTTGCACCAGCATTATTGGTTGTATAAACCGCAAATGGCGTAGCTGCAAAATCTATATTTCTAGTCGCTAAAAACTGTATGTATTCATTATTTCCATCGCCGCCATTCGGATCTACCATATAACCAGTAATAATTATAGGAGAAAGTTTAGGTAATACCACAAAGAAAAAATCATCAGCATCACGTAACCATAAATCAATTTTAGCCGAAACACCACTACCCCTTATAAAAGGAATACCAGTAAAATTCCCTGTTGGCAACACCGTTGCATTCGCAAAAGCAGCCGTTGGTTCTGTGTGAACATTAGCTTTACCAAAACCATCATCAATAACTCTATCACCAGCATAAGTTGCATCAGCATCAGGTTCTGGATCGTACAATGCACTACTTATGGTAACTAAAGTATTCTCATAAAATGATGGATTAGCTAAAATTCTACCCGTGTTTACAGCTTGAGTTCTAACAGTTTTGCCACTAGAAATTTTTGTAACCGATGCATTCGAAACACCAACAATTTGTAAAATTCCATTTACCCTTTTTAAGGTTGCGCCATCAACCTTAATATGAACAGAATCTCCCGGAAGATATTTTGAAGCATCTGATCCAATGTTAAAAGCCATACCTCGTAAAGAGTCTATTCCATTTCCTGCCATTCGGCTATTCTGCATAATCAGCAGCCCAGCTGGAGAATTTCCAGATCTAAAATCAGAAATAACTACTCCCTTTATAGAAGTTGCACCACCTAATAGTGTTGAGTTTAGGGCTAGATCACTTTCTTTATAGAGCTTTTTTAAATCGAAATTAGAAATAAAATCGCTTGGCGTGCTTTTGACATAATCGTCATCTCGCTTACATCCTGTCCAAATTCCAACAATTGACGTTAGTAAAAGGATATATTTTAATGTCTTTTTCATCTTTTTATATTTTAATTTTCAATGGTAATGAAGCAATCGTAATTGCTTTTCTTCCCTAAGGTTTTTGCCACCAAACTAATGTATTAATATCATCAGGACCTTGAGATGCAACAGCATTTTTATAACTTGTTGGGTTAGTTGACTGGCTTATGATTGGGTAGTTCAATCTGGCCGGCATTTTGCCCCCATTTGCAAAGCCTGTTCCTGGATTTAAGAAAGGGTGCCCTGTTCTTCTAAATTCAATCCATTGTTGAAAGTCGACTAAAAACAATGCGTAATACTTTTGCAAGTGAATTAACTCCATTTTACTTTGGGTGCCTCTCACTGTTGTATTTAAAGGAAGTGTATTATCCCAATCTATATCTGCGGCAATAGCATAAGCAATAACTTGCGGATCAGTAGGATCAATTAATAAATTAGGCATCCAATAATTAATAGACTCTGCCACTCCTTTATAATAATAGGTTTCGCCCGTTCCATTTATCCATCCTTTTGCCGCGGCTTCTGCCAAAATGAAATCAACTTCAGCAACATTCATTAAAATACCAGTATATGGATCTGTTTGTAACGTTGTTGGATTATTTGTCTGCGCATCTGAATAAAAATACGCCTGTTTGATGATGGTACTTCCACTGGCGTAACCACTCGGTACTCCAGCAAAACCATTCATACCTGGCGCAATCCCCCATCTGTTAACGTTATTTTTTCCTAAAGACTGATTAATTCTTGGATCTGCCCAAGTAGTCAGATTATTTATGAAAAATTCAGCAATAGCTGGTGTTCTAAAATCAACAGCACGAATACTAATCATGAATGGAGAAGAATAAACTGCAGAACTACTGTTTGTTCCATTCCAAAGAATTTTCGCTGTATGCCCATTATTTTCCATAATCGGGTACTGGGCAGGATTAGTATCAATCATCTGCTTGAGTTTAGCAATTACGGTCGAACTGACCTCAGCCTTTCCTGAAATACGAAGCAGGAGCCTCAAATACAATGAATTTCCAAACCTTCTCCACTTAGAAATATCTCCCTGATACACAGGATCTCCTGTAGGTATAATTGCATCGCCAGCCGCTAATAGCGTATTTGCCTCTTCCAATTTTTTGAATAGATCAAGATAAATATCCTTTTGCTTATCGAAAGCTGGTTCCAGTACACCAACTTTTCCTTGGATTGCCTCAAAGTAAGGGACATCACCATAAACATCTGTAAGGAGCTGATAAACCCAAGCTTCGGTAATAAGGGATATCCCTTGGTACGATCTATTTAAAGATTCTGGTTTACTCGCAATGGTATAAATATCCTTTAAATTCGTTAACTGCGGATACCATGTGTTCCATGTGTAATCGGAAACATTGCGTCTAATATCATATCTAAATACTCTTCCTTCCGAATCTCCAAGGTCAACCGTAACTTGCATTAACTCATTGTTAAAGCTGCGATTACGCACCATGTTTGCATATAGCACACTTGTTAAGGCTGGCGCTAATAATTGATTAGCTGTTGTGGCTGTTTGCCCAATCGGGTCTTTATTTACTTCATTAAAGTCTTTCTTACAAGAAAAGAATGAAACTCCAATAGCTAGCAATAGCGTATAACTGGTTATATTTTTAATCTTTTTCATTTTCTTTTTAATTAACACCCACAACTAAACGAAAACCATAAGTCCTGGTTGATGGCAATTGGCCAGTTTCAAAACCCTGAACAATGTCTGAACCGGATAAAGTTCCAAACTCAGGATCGAACGCAGGCCATGGCGACCAAACAAACAAATTACGCCCATAAACACTCAATGTTACTCGAGCTAACCCCAGTTTTCTTGCGAAGCTTGATTTAAGCGAGTAGCCTACTGTAGCTTCCCTGAACTTAACATAATCCGTTCTAAATACACTTCCCTCTGCTTGATCAGATCCGTAAAGAGAGGTATAATAACTCTCAAAATTTGTAGCAATTACATCATTTGTGCGATATGACCCGTCATCGTTTTGAACAACTCCCTCTCCAACTACACCATTATACCTTCCGGGTAAAGTTATTTTTAACTTTCCTAAAGCGGCCATCCTTGAAAACGTTAGCGAGTGACCAACCGCACCCAATTGTGCATCAAACAAAGCATTTACATTAAACTGTTTATAAGTTATACCTGTTCCAAAACTGAACCTAAATTTAGGCATTGTATTCCCAAGATACATCAGATCTGTAGAGTTGGTTTTCGCATTTCCGGTATTTGAATCAAAAACAATCTGCCCATCTGGAGAGCGAAGATATCCACGACCATACAAATCGCCCATACTACCGCCCACATTTGCAACAACCTGTCCACCACCCAAGGCACCTGTTCGGAGCACAACTGAGCTATCTGCCAATTCTATAATTTTGTTACGGTTAGCTGTAAAAGTTCCCGTTAAATCCCATTTAAACTCTTTTGTCTTTAAAACAGTTCCGTTCACAGCGAGCTCTAACCCTTTGTTATCAACCCTTCCTATGTTAACTACCGCAACATTATATCCTGTTGCTCGATCAACCAGTCTATTTAAGATCTGATTTTTTGTGTTTCCAGCGTATGCAGCTATATCAAAAGTTAATCTGCTATTAAATAGTCTAAGCTCTGCTCCTACCTCAATGGTTGTAGTTTTTAGCGGCTTCAGGTTTGGATTTGGCAAAACCGTGGGATTGGTCATTGCACTATCTGGATAAATTCCATTTGAAGCTAAAGAATAGTTATATGCTGTGCGGTAGGGTGAAGTACCTCCACTACCTACCTGCGATATGGAAGCTCTAAGTTTTGCAAAATTAATAGCCCTAGGCATTTCCCATAAATCTGATGGCACAAATGATACACTTGCAGATGGGTAGAAGAACCCAACATTATCTGTACGCGTTGGCGTTGCTAAAGTACTGCTCCAATCTTGTCTACCTGTTAAGTCTAAATACAGATAATTTTTGAAAGCAAATGACATCGACCCATAAAAGCTGTTGATGCGATATTGTGCCGTATCCGGAACAGAGATTAAAGGATTCGCATTATTATCCAATCTAAACACACCTGGCTCAACTAAACCATCAGCTCTAAGCTCTGATTTATTGTATTGGTTTCTCATCTGACTACCTCCAGCAGTTACTGATACGCCTAAATCTCTAGTGATTTTTTTGTCATACTTTAACAAGAAATCTGCATTGACTTCGTACGAGTTGATATCCTGTTCACGGTAAGATCCTTGAGCAAATTTATTTCCTGAAGCGTCAAATGGTCGCTGAGTATCTCGATTATCCTTATTATAATCTATAGACGAGCGAAGCAATAAACTCAGCTCATCCGTAAACTTATAGGTTGCCTGTAGACTTCCTAAGACTCCATTTCTTCTTTGTTTGTTTAGGTATTGTTCTGAAATAGCGTAAGGGCTTTCTGGATTGGTAGTTGTAATATTTACAAACTGACGGTTAACCATATTATTTACCCAATAGTCTCTATACCAATCTGTGTTAACATTTGGCTGTGCAAACATAAACCAATACATTAACGATTGATTTCCATAGCCCGTTGCAGGCAAATTATCGCTATGCCTGTTATTATAAGCCAGTTTTAATGATAAGCTCAGCTTTTTATTAAGGTTTGTGTTAGCAGAAAGAGAAGCCGAAGTACGCTCCAGTCCTGTATTGGGCACAATCCACTCATTATTTCCGTGACTAGCCGAAAAACGCAAGGCAACCTTTTTATATGTTCCGCCTAAACTAATCGAATTTGTTGTTTCTAAACCCGTTTTAAAAAAGGCATCGACTGGGTTTTTATAAGCAACCCAAGGCATTCTCTCTAAACTCCTGGCTTTAATGCTTGGGTCGTATTGGAAAAAGTTTCCGCCCGCAGCAAAAGGGGCACCCCAGCTTGCGCTCGTTGCATTGGTGCTTGCACCATCAACGGTTGCACCGTAAGAAAAATAGGAAACACCAAATTGTCCTTGGCCATACTCGCTTTGAATATCGGGACTTCGATTTATATCTTCCCATGCCGTATTAGAAGTAAAGGTAATCGAAAGTTTACCTTTGTTTTTAGTACCTGATTTAGTAGTAATTAAGATCGCTCCATTAGCTCCTCTCTGACCATACAGCGCTGAGGCACCAGGTCCTTTAAGCACGGTAACATTTTCAATGTCGTCAGGATTCAAATCATTTAATGCACTACCAAAATCTGCCGGCATAATGTCTCCAGAAGTTCCATATACGCCACCACCGGTTGCCGATGTCCGCCTTGAAGAGCTGCTTGCAACCACCCCGTCAATCACAATTAATGCTTCGTTATCTCCTGTCAAATTGTTTTCTCCGCGTAGGATGATTTTGTTTGATCCGGCTGGACCGCCGTTTCTAACGAGATTTAAACCCGCTACCTTACCCGATAATGCATCAGTCCAGTTACTCGAAATAGCGTTTGTAAATTGCGTACTATCTACTTTCGTTATAGCATAACCAAGCGACTTCTCTTCTCTTTTAATCCCCAAGGCAGTTACAACAACTTCTTGTAGTTGGCTGTTTGAGGCTTTCATTCGAACAATTAGATTGTCGTTGGATTGATTTGCCATGTGTGTATAGGTAGTATAGCCTATCATGTTGATGCTGAAAGTTGTTCCTTTTGGCACTTTAATGTTGAACTGTCCATCCGCATTGGTTATACCCAATACCTTGCGTTGTGCATCCATAATGGTTGCCCCAGGCACTGCAGTATTGTCCGTGTCGTCAACAGCTCGACCTTTAACGGTCACAATCTCTTGCGTCTGTATCAGCATTGGTGCGCCGACAAAGGCCCTTGCCGGTACTTCAAATAAAAATAAGGTAAACGCTATAGCCGTAACAAACTTGGTTATTCCAAGCATATACACTAAAGCTTTCCTTTTTCTAAGGTGTTCAGGTAAAACTCTATTCATTACTTTGATTTTTTTGGTTAGTTTTTTTGTTTGCTTACGTTTCGATTTATTTCATCCAATTATTTTATGTTTTTATTGGTCGGATGTATCTTTTTAACTAACGGAGGCAAATGTCTCTTTTTCAGGTAAAGTTTATGTTAAGTATATATTAATAAACAGATCTTAAAGCACTTCTTCAGCTTGCTTATTCGGTATAAAGACCTCGTAAAGCAAGTAAGATTTCGCTAATTTGTTAAACTCAAAAAGCTGATCTTCAATCCATTTCCTGTCTTTTTTGAGTGCTGTAGCCATTACTTCAGCAACAGCGGGAGCCAAGGTGATTGCGCCCACTGCATCGAGAAATAATAACCTCATTCTTCTGGCTAGGACATCTTCTACCGTTCTTGCCATCTCAAACTTAACCATCCACACTACTTCCGCTTTTGTAAAATGATAAGACGGATGCAAAGGACTAGAAAGTGCCGGATTTTCTTTCATTAACTTCCGTATTCCGCTAGCATCACTTCCGTATATGGCAAGTTCGTCTGTCGCCTTCTGATCTTGAAACCCATGGATATGCACATTTTGAGTAGCACATTTCCTGGATGGTAGCTGAGCAATTTCTATAGCTTTATCTAAAACATCCATAGCCATTTTTCTATAAGTAGTCCATTTGCCGCCAGTGATGGTAATTAACCCTGACTTAGCAACAATTAATTTATGGCTCCTAGAAATCTCTTTCGTGCTATCTGTGTCCTTTCCTGGTGCTGCCAGTGGGCGAAGGCCTGCAAAAACTGATAACACATCATGCTTGGTTGGTGTTTTAGTGAGATATTGCCCTGCCGTTTGCAAAATAAAATCTACCTCATCAGCTAAAGCTACTGGTTCTAAACTGTGTGCATTAAGCGGTGTATCGGTTGTCCCTACTAACACCTTGCCATGCCATGGAACAGCAAATAACACCCTTCCATCTGTCGTTTTAGGAATCATTAAAGCTGCGCTGCCTTTCAAAAAGGAAGGATCTAAAACGATATGAGCTCCCTGACTTGGGCGCACTAATGGGTTACCAGATGGTAAATCCATTTTTAATATTTCATCAACAAAAACACCCGTTGCATTTACAATTGTTTTTGCATTTAACTGATAAGATTGTCCACTTTCTACATCTTCAACTACTACGCCTGTTGCTTTTTCTCCGGTTTTCGTTAACGAAACAACCTTCATGTAATTCAAAATCACACCACCGTTCTCGGCAGCTGTTTGTGCAAGATTAAGCGCCAATCGAGCATCGTCAAACTGACCGTCGCTGTAACGAACTCCGCCAATTAAACCCTTTTCTTTCAAGCCAGGAATAGCTTCAATTACTTTTTTCTTGGAAAGAAAAGATGATTTTCCAAACCCGCTTCTACCAGCGAGCAAGTCGTAGAATTTTAAGCCAATAAGGTATTTATATTTAGAAAACCATGAGTAAATAGGAATGATAAATTCTTGGTCCTTTACTAAATGTGGCGCATTCTTAAGCAATAAACCCCGTTCGTGCAAGGCTTCGTAAACCAAGGCTATATCGCCCTGTGCCAAATACCGAACTCCACCGTGAACTAATTTTGTACTTCGGCTAGAGGTGCCTTTGGCAAAATCAGACTGCTCAAGCAATAAGGTACGATAACCTCGAGTTGCCGAATCTACTGCCACACCTAAGCCAGTAGCACCGCCGCCAATGATAATCACATCCCAGTCTTGACGATGGGTTAGCTGAACTAAAAAAGTTTCCCTATTAAAAGTTATTCCGTCCATTAACTCCCTATTAAATTGTGCTTTCGATAACTTTCGTTTTTCATTAAAAATTATCACAAACGAAACTATACATAATTTTTTAAAAATAAAAGGATTTCATCTTATTATTTTATCACCATTATGTTAAGACCTTCGTTTATCAAATAATTATTTTAATCTTGCTTAGGATATTTTATTTTTATTCTCGGTTTTTGAATGCTAAAATATATTTATCTTGAACCCCAGATTTAATCCTTATAAAATGATTGGTATTGCAGAGAGACACCAGTATATCTTGAATAAGATTCAGCAACACGGAAGCTTGGATGTGCAAACGCTATGTAAAGAGCTTAAAGTTTCGTCAGTAACCATTCGAAAAGACCTTAAATTACTTGAAGACAAATCTTTATTGTATAGAACGCATGGGGGTGCCACTTTAAACAACCCTTATATTGTTGATCGGCCTGTAAACGAAAAGGAATTACTCCAAGCGACCGAGAAAATGCAGATTGGTCAGGTTGCGGCCAAGCTGGTAGAGGAAAATGACTCTATTATTATTGCTTCAGGAACTACTGTATTGGCCTTTGCTAGGAATATTCAACCGGTAGAAACCCTAACAGTAATTACTGCATCGTTGAACGTTGCTTTAGAGCTCATACACCAAACGAATGTGGAGGTAATACAATTAGGCGGTGTATTAAGAAAAAGTTCTTCGTCTGTTACCGGGCCCTATGCCGAGGGGATGCTTATTGAATCGTACTGCAGTAAATTATTCTTAGGAGTGGACGGCATAGATTTAGAATTTGGCCTCACAACGACGAATGCACTAGAAGCGCACCTTAACCGACAAATGATTGCGGCTTCCCAAAAAATCATCGTGCTTGCAGATTCCACTAAATTCGGAAAACGTGGTTTCGGAAGAATTTGTGGGCTAGACAAGGTAGATCATATTATTACCGACAAAGGAATTACTGATGTAACCAGAAAAGGCTTGGAAAGCTTGGGAATTAAGATTTCGATCGTATAGTGTAGGGTTCGTAGAGTTTAACACATAATAATATTCTTCGCGGTTAATTAGCCCAACTTTGGGTTCTTTGCGAAACTCATAGCGCCTTTGCGTTCAAGGATCCCTATATAGCTCCAGGTTTTAGCAATAACTAAACAATCCTTCTACTTCGTTGTTAGCTTTTCATAATTAAAAACTATGGATAGCATTAACAAACAACAACCAGAAAAAAATCATGAGGATCTTTCCGGTGCCGCAGCAGCAGAAAGAATTAAAGAGATGACCGAAAAGAACAGCAGTTGTTTCTTTTGTAGTAACATCAAAACCGGTTTGCCATTATCTACCAGACCAATGTCGGTACAAAAAGTTGATGATGAGGGCAATTTTTGGTTTCTAAGCGCAAACGATAGCCATAAAAATAGTGAAGTACAAGCTGATCCATTCGTACATTTATTATTCCAAGGATCGAAACACTCGGATTTTCTAAGTATTTACGGCATCGCAACAGTTTCTGAAGATCGTGCTAAAATTAAAGAATTGTGGGAACCTCTATTAAAAGTTTGGTTTACCGAAGGGGAAGATGATCCAAGAATTTCGGTAATTAAAGTGGAGCCTACAGAAGGATATTATTGGGACAACAAACATGGAAATGCAATCGCCTTTGCGAAAATGGTTGCCGGTGCAATTATTGGCAAAACATTAGATGATTCTATTGAGGGAAAATTGGAGATTTAAAAGATAGACTTACGAAGTCTTAAGACTTCGTAAGTCTATACGGCAATTACCGATCTATCGAACCCATTACACGCTGTCCGAAAGCATTTAGTGCATCTTTTTCTAACATGCCTCCATTTACTTTTGCATGAACCTCAAGTGCTCCGCAAATATTAGTAATCATTTCGCCCGCTACATCAATTTCGTTTTCGCTTACACCTCTAAATTCACAAAAAGCCTCTAGAACCTCTAAAGTGGCTTCTAATTGCTCGGACGTGCTATTTTGAAATAACTGTCTAATTACTGGAATTTTCATAACCTTATTATTTAATCTTAGAGAACAATTCCGTTAATCCTTCAACTTTGTTCGTTTGGATTTGATCTACCAAACTTCCTTGATCAAAGGCTGCAAAAGTTGGCAGGTTGTCAACATTCGCAAACTTTCTAGCGTTTGGATACTTTTCTGCATCCACCATTAAGAAAGTGATGTCTTCATTTTCAGCCGCCAGTTTCTTGAATTTAGGCTTCATAATTCTGCAATTTCCACACCATGACGCTGAATATTGCACCATCACTTTCGTATTGTTATCTAAAAAATGTTGAAGGTTGTCTTCTGCTAATTCTAAAAACATCGTTAAACTAGTTTAAATGAGCACTTAAATATTCAGCAACACCTTGTCTATCAGCATTCATTGCAACCGCACCTTCTTCCCAGTTTGCTGGACAAACTTCACCGTGTTTCTGTACATGGCTATATGCATCTATTAAACGTAAATATTCTTTCACGTTTCTACCTAAAGGCATATCATTTACACTTTCGTGGAATACTTTACCAGTTTCGTCAATTAAGTAAGTTGCGCGATAAGAAACATTTGAACCAGCGAATGATTCGTTTCCTTCTGCATCATAATTAACTTCTTGATCTAAAATGTCTAAGATACTTGATAAGTGTCGGTGTGTATCAGCTAAAAGCGGATATGTTACGCCTTCAATACCGCCATTATCTTTCGCGGTGTTTAACCATGCAAAGTGAACTTCGTTGGTATCACATGACGCACCAATAACGATGGTGTTTCTTTTTTCAAACTCTGGAAGGGCTGCTTGAAAAGCATGTAATTCTGTTGGACAAACAAAAGTGAAATCTTTTGGATACCAGAACAACAATACTTTAGTCTGCTTATTTACTGCTTCTTCAAAGATATTGATTTTCATATCATCGCCCATCTCAGATATTGCATCAATACTAACGCTAGGGAATTTTTTTCCTACAAATGCCATAATTATTTTTTTATTTTATGCCGCAAAGGTAAGGCTAATTGAGCTCAAAAACAACGGAGATCAACTAATTGCGCATCTATAATATTGATAGCGATATAGACAAAAACTATACTTTATCTATTTTTAAGAGTTTTTATCTATCCATATAAAAGACAAAGGAGCAAAGAGCAAAGATTAGGCTTCTAACCCAATCACAATGCACTCTGCTCCTTAATCTTTATTCCTTTATCCTTAATCCTTCTTCTTCAAAGTTGTCTCGAACAATTTATAAATTCTTTTATATTCATCAGTCCAACTGCTCGGCTCTACAAAACCATGGTCCTCAACCGGATAAACGGCAAGTTCCCAATTGTCTTTTCCTAATTCGATAAAACGTTGTGTAAGGCGCACGATGTCTTGGAAATTCACGTTCACATCAACCATTCCATGAGCCATTAAAAGGTTTCCCTTTAATTTATCAGCATAGTAAATAGGCGAACTGCGTTTATAAGCAATCGGATCATTAAATGGCTCGTTCAAAATATTTGAAGTATAGCCATGGTTATAATGAGCCCAATCTGTAACTGATCTTAAAGCCCCTCCAGCCGCAAAGACCTCTGGCTCCTTAAACATTCCCATTAAGGTGATAAAACCTCCGTACGAGCCACCATATAAGCCCACATGCTTAGGATTAACGCCGTACTTCTCTACCAACATCTTAACGCCGTCTACATTGTCCGATAAATCTTTACCTCCCATATCACGGTAAATACCAGTACGGTGGTCTCTGCCATAACCCGAGCTCGCTGTATAGTCGATGTCAATCACCGTATAGCCATTGTCGGCCAACATATTGTTGAACATATACTCTCTAAAGTATTGGCTCCACCAATAATGCACATTCTGCAAATAACCTGCGCCATGCACAAACACTACTGCTGGCTTATTTGGATGTGGATTTGTTGCTGGATAAACCCTTGCATACACATCAGCACCGTGACGGTTTTTAAAGGAAACCAGATCGGGCTGGCGCCATTTGTATGAGTCGAATTCGGCAGATGTAGATTTTGTTACTTGAACTGCTTTTGCGCCTGGTTTATTTGCTTGAATGTATAATTCCCATGGCTTATCCATGTACGAGTAATTAATCGCCAACCATTTTTCGTCAGGCGACATGGTGATTTCGTTACCACCTTTCATAGAGGTAATCTGCACGAAATCTCCACCATCAACATTCATTTTATAAAAATGCGTGATTCCTGGATGCTCTTTATTCCCTGATAAATAGAAGGTCTTTTTATCTTTCGACAACTGTAAGCTTTGCACTTCCCACTTGCCTGTGGTTAATTGTTTTTTCTCACCGGTTGTAATGTTAAGCACATAAACATGCGAGTAACCTGTTGCCTCACTTTGATAGTAAAAACGATTGTTGTCTATCCAACCGATGCTTCGACCACCGACACCAGGCCCACCGATCCACGCCTCATCTCTTTGCCTATCCAACAAGCTAACAGCGCCCGTAGCAGCATCCAATTTTAAGATCCACAAATCTTTATTGTCGGCTGCATCTGCAATAACAATCGCGCTGCTACCGCTTTCGTTCCAAATTGGCCCTAAGAGACTAACCTTCCTGTCTTCATTTTTCTTGGTGCGCTCTTCCAATTGTTTTGGATAATCCTTTACATAATCAGGCAAGTCTTTGATGCCTGGTATTTTAGCAGTATTGATCGAATATAAGCTGTCTTTTTGTGCATCATAGATAAATGATTCAGAGGTAGCTAAAGTCTCTCCCACTTTGGTACGCCCGGGAATATCTTCGGTATATCCAGAAGCTGTTACATAATTAGGAACAATAATATTGTGGTTTGTCGTTACTGGCGTAGTTAAGCGATAAGTTACAAACCTACCATCCGGACTAACCACGATACTAGACAAAAATTTATCCTCTAAGTATACAGCCTTAATCGTTTTTTGTGGAGTAAAATTGGCATTAAAACCACCTCTTGGTCCCCCACCACCCATACCTGTTCTAGCGCCAGCTCTGTTCCTTTTCTTGATAATATCGAACAGCTCTGTCTGATCCGTTCTCAGCCATGAATCTTGTATGCTAACTGCTGGTCTTTCTGGGTTAGCTGGTCGCTTCCCTTTTACAAAATTAGTCAGTTGTTTAAGTTCGTTATTAGCTAGGCTAAGCTGAAAAATATTATCGCCGCGTTGATAAACAATGTCATTGTTAAATAAAAAACGTGCTGAAGTTTCTCGATCTACTGTGTTCGTTAATCTGTGCTCAGCTTTGGTTTTGAAATTATAGAAATAAATATCTCCACCCTTCTCATACAAACCTAAGCTACGGTCTTTATTATAAGTATAATTATTTCCAACGGCCTTTTCAATATTCTTATCGTCGGTTACTTCTGGTTTGCCACCCAGTGTATTTACCATGTACGACTGCTCTTTTTCTTTGTTTTCTGGATTCCAGGTAAAGAAAACGGTTTTGCTATCGGCCGACCATCGATAATTTGTTGGAGCAACACCCATCCATTTGGGGTCGCGCATTATTTTCTCAACCGTTAATGGAGCAACTTGTTGTGCTTGGGTAACGGTTGCTAATAACAAAAATAAAAATGTGTATTTCTTCATTGTATTTATTCCTTTAGATCCTACGCTACACGCTGGATGACAATATTAATTAGATTTACTTGCTGTTCCACCTTTTTTACTGCTCACATTCACAGTAAACTTTGTTCCACCTTTTACCAACCAACGAACGGTCACAAAACTATTCCCAGCGATATTACCAATTTTGATATTTGTAGGGTCTCCTTTTTGTTCTGTGGTAATGCCTAAGTCACGATTAACAACCACCATTCCGGCTACAACCGTACCACCCGACAGGGAGATAATGTCTGGCGTTTCGATGTTGTTCTTTACATCTTGACTAGAGTGCGTAGGAATCATTCGCTCATTGTTAACGATAGCAGTAACTTGCGTTAACCCTCCACCTATATTTACAACTTCAATCTCACCCACGCTTAATTTAGGGGTATTATAGGCATGGTAAACACTAAATGCCATATTACGATGTGCATCACTTTCTAACAAAAACCCAGGGTGTAAGCGTGTATAGGTTTTTTTAAATCCACCTATTTCAATATCGCCATAAGTTGGGTGCTTAAATGGATGCCAGTCAACAAAGGCATCTTTCATTAAAAGATCTTTGTCGAATGTGTATAACTGACCTTGGCTATCTTCCCCATCCGTTTTATTGTACATCGAATAGCCAGTCCATAGCTCATTAGAGAAAGTATAAATCCCTCTACCGCCATAAAACCAATCTAGTTCGCCTCCAAAAACAGAATATAAATCTTTATAAACCACCAGGTATCGGTAACCGGGCAGCATCTCTTCTCCTTTTTTACCTAAGGCATCATAAACTCTAACGTCCTGTGCGTTGTATGTGTCTAAGTCCTCCAATGCACCTGGTCCTCTTAAAATCATCCCTCCATTGTTATGGTAAGACTGAGCTGCAGCAATGTTTGGATGCTTCATCACAAAATCTACGATGGCTCTGTTCTCAGGGATAGAAAACGGGTATTTATAGGCTCCGCCCTGAATATAATTTGGCTGCCAGTTCCATCCCCAGTCGCGGTTTGGATCATAAGCACCTTCACCATCCTCATTGATAAACCCATCTCCATCATTGTCGATCCCCTCAGAGCCCAACAATTCATATTCGCCTTTCTCTTCTCCTCCAACCAAAATCATTCTACGGTTGTCGGTTGGATCTACTTTGTAACGGCCATTCACATTTTTACGACGCATCATCACCACATGTCCGTCGCCATCTAAGTCGTCGAAACCATCTTCATTGGTTCCGCCATCTCTATCATTGTCGATTGGAATTAAGCCTGTACGCGGTGAATGCGCAGTATTTGCCTGATGGATAAAATGATCACGTGCATCTGGATTAATCGTTGGCGCAATGTAAAATGTTTTCTCTGCCAGTAAAGATTGAATTGACTTGTTACCCGCAGCATGCATTTCAACCAAATACCAAGCAGTATATAGTGCGAATTCACTTCCTTGAATTTCGTTAGAGTGGATGTTTCCATCAATATACATTGCAGGTTTTTTGTCTGCACTTCCAGTTTTAGTGTCGCTAATTGTCATTACCCAAAGGTCTTTCCCCTGAAATGATTTTCCCATCGCCTCAAGCTTTACTAAGTTTGGATGAGCTGCGGCTAATTTCTTGCAGATTTCCGTAATCGCAGCATAGTCATTGTAGCGGTTCCAACTTACTGGTACTTTTGGATTTGGCGGCGTACCAACCGCAGCCAAGAAATTCTCTGGCTTTTGAGCTTTTACAATCCCGGCGCAAAATATCATTACAGCCAGAAGAATAGTATGTTTAAATTTCATCATTGTCTTATTCTGATTATAGCGTTACTTCAATAGATTTGCTGCCGGTTGTTGGGCTTCCTGCTTCGATCGTAATCTTACCGGTTCCTTTAATTAACCATGTTAGCTCTTTATATTCTTTTCCTTGAATACTCTCTATCGTTTGAGTTTTGCGTCCGCTAACAACGGTCTGATTGGTGTTCATATTTAACTTCATCAAAATCTTCTTCAAGAAATAACTGCGGTCTCCAACTTTAGTATAGGTAGGCAAATCGCCCGCATTCATTATGGTTAAAGTAACACGCGTTAAACCGTCTGCAACTTTTTCGCTTTTAAGGTTTATCAAATCTAGTTTTGGAGCCATACCCGCTAAAGCCACTAAGAAATCAGTGTGTTTTGCGACAATTCCATCCACTAATTTATATGGCGGATTAATCAACACAAATGGATCTAGTCCACCTACCTCAACTGTTTGCCCTGGGAAATCTGCATGAGTTACAGCCTTCCATGGCGTAAATGTATTGGTGATTCCTTGTCCAGCAGCCCAACGCAAGTAAGATGCTACTGCATCTTCATTCGCAAATTTCTTCTCTTTGCGAGCCGAATCTGGCGCAACCTTTGGCACCCACCACCCTGGTGTACTAAAACTTAGGCGGCCATAATGAAAATATCCCCATTGTGAGAAGTCACCGCCATCTGGCTGCGCTTTAGGCGCATCTTTGGTTTTCGTAATTTTATTATATCGTTCTGATACCAGTGCATTTGCTTTCACATCAGCATCGTACCAACTAGTAATTACTCTTTTTGCGATGCCGCTTGGGTTAAAAGTAACAGGGGTCGAAAGGTTATTTGTCGGACCAAAAGTTACTACCGCATAAACGTTAAAGGCATCAAAAAGAAAATCAAATAAGGCACGGTTTTCTTTTTCAGAAACGGCATATTCGCCTGCTCCAGGAGCAAAGGCTTTAAAGTTAAAGCTAGAGTTCTTGTTGAAATGTACTCCACCATCGCCATCTTCATTAAAGTCTCCGTCTTTGTCATTGTCGATACCTTCAGGTAGCAAAATGTATTTCCCCTCTTCACCTTTTGTTGCATCAGCCATCAAAAGCGACCTTGGGTCATCTGTATTAAGTTTATACTTGCCAGTCGGATTAAGAATACGCATCCACGTAATTTTGCCGTTTCCGTCTAAATCATCCGCGCCGTCTTCATTAGTCTTTCCATCGCGATCATCATCTGTTTTATTTTCATTGCCACTGCGCTCGCTTTTTACTTTAGCGAAATACTCTTCAGTAGCATCCGGACTCATGTTAGGGAAAACATAAAAAGTTTGTTTATTTAATAAATTCTTAATGCTATCTGCTCCAGATCCGGCCAATAGTTTTTCTGCGAATCCAATTGCCATTTCTACGCCAAGCAAATGCTTTCCTTCTACGCCTCCAACTACGGCCACTGCCGGTTTATCTTCCGTCTTTCCCGAACCAATTGTAAGCATCAAAATGTCTTTTCCGCCTATGGTTTGTGTTAGAGACCTAGATTTAACCCATTGAGGGTATTTCTGGACTAGCGCCTTAACCCTTTGGGTTAAAACTGCATTTGTACTGTAATCCTGTTGGTTTTGTGCAAATGATCCTGCAGCAAGAAACAGAAAAAACAAGTTAAATAAGTAAAGTTTCTTCATTTTGTTTAGGTTATGCATGCAATTTATGTAAAAAAGCAATTACAACAACCTAAGCAGATTAAGGTTATATAAATGTTACCTTAAAACTTTTCCATTTTTATCAATATTCACGTTAAACGGAGGCATATAGTCTTGGAGAATAACAGCAAATTCTCTTCTCGTTAACTGCTTATTTAAATCAAAGGTACTGGTAAACTTGTAGGCCGTTTTCCATTTCTTCTCAATCTCTTTCGGCGTACTTTCTGGAGATTTTTGGCCAACATAACAAACCAGTTCTATTGCCGCCTGCAGGGTTAAGGTCGAGCCTTTATGATCATCGAACCAAATTTGTGCCTTATAATAAAAATCTTTAATCGGCTGCTTAATTTCTTCTATAGTAACTAATTTCTCTGGTGAGAATTTGATTTTATTATTTTCGATGTCACCTTTGATTACACCGGTTAAGCCAACGAACTGAATAGCCTTCCAGTTAACATCATCCTGCTTAATGTCAGTAAAAGGTATCAATGCCAACTTGTAATTAACAAGCTCGCCTTGGGTTGCTTTCAATTTTACTTCCGACAATTTTGTCCCAAAAAAGCCAGCATAAGCCGCTGTTGCGCCTGCTGCCTGAGCAATGAGCATTTGTTCATCTGCTCGTAGCCAGATTAAGTTTTCTTGATCTGGTATAAAGAAATCATACATCGAAAAAATAAAGGCAGGGCTTTCTGATGCAACACTCGTTCTATAGAAGGTTTTCGTATAATCAAGTTGCGTTTCGAAGCGCGTTGGTAGAGTCTTGATTTCTAGTGCGGTTTGCAATTTTACGTCACCAGCCACAATTAAAATTTTTGGTTTAATTGTTTGTCCATCATTTAATTTAAACGACCAGTTACTTCCAGCACGGTCAGCCTTTACCCATAGCGCGTTCTTTATTACAGTCAGATTTTTTAAAGTATCAGTCCATTTTGTCAATACTTCATTGGCTGTTTGCTTGTCAAATGAAGCTGTCATCAGACTATCCTTAACACCCTTTACCGCGTTTATTCTCTTTAAAAATTCTGCTTGGATACCCGAATTAAGCTCGCCAGTAATCGGATTAATATCAAATCCTCCAGCTTGCAACAAAAGCGTCGTCTTTACACCTGAAACTGCTGCTTGAATAGCCGCTCCTGCTGCCCCATTTCCATTTCCTATTACTAAAACTGCTGGCTTTGTGGTTTGGGCACTAAGTTGTGCTGCTATAACACTTAACCAAAAAATAAAAAACAAATTCTTCTTCATGCTAACCTTTTCTATAATATACGCAATATCAGACTATTGGATGTATTTTTGCTCCTTTCTACTATCATTTTAACTATATTTAACAATTATCACCAATGGAGCAAAATGGAGCAAAAAATTGAGTTGATCTTTAAATCTCAACAAGCGTACAAATATACACTTCGAAAAAGTAATGCAAGTGAGCGCATTTCAAAATTAGGAAAGCTTAAACAGGCGATTGAAAAATATGAGAAGGAGCTTTATGCCGCATTGCAAAGCGATCTCAGAAAAAGCGAATTTGAAAGTGCCGTAACTGAGCTTATTTTTATTTATGGAGAGCTTGATTTTACGATAAAAAACTTGCGTAGCTGGATGAAGCCTAAATATATCGGCCAAACACTAAGCAATCCATTTTCAAAAAACAGGATTTATTATGAGCCAAAAGGAGTTTGTTTAATTATTGCACCATGGAACTATCCATTTCAATTGGTGATGAGCCCACTTATTTCGGCCATAGCAGCGGGAAACTGTGTGATTGTTAAACCTTCGGAGATTAGTTCGGCAACAAGTGCAGTGATTAACACTATCATTACCGAGACATTTGACCAAAAAGAGGTAGCTTGTTTCGAAGGCGATGCAAGTGTTGCTACCGAACTCATGAACCTGCCTTCTGATCATATATTTTTTACTGGCAGTACAGAGATCGGTAAAATTGTAATGGCCGCAGCAGCAAAACATTTAAGCTCGGTAACCTTAGAGCTCGGCGGCAAATCGCCAACCATAATTGACAAAGAGGTAGACCTTCAAAAAGCAGCGGAGAAGATTGCCTGGGGTAAGCTGGTAAACAGCGGACAAACTTGTATTGCCCCCGATTATGTTTTCATTCATCAAACACAGCTGGAGGAGTTTATTGGACTATATAAGGCTTCCGTAAATAGCTTCTACTTTACAAACGAGAAATTAGATTTAAAAAGCTACGGAAAGATCATTAGTCCTAAGCACTTTAAACGACTAAAAGCTTTAGTTGATGATGCTGTTGATCAAGGAGCACGCATAGATTTAGGCGGAACATTTGATGAAAGCCAACAAAGCATTAATCCTATCGTTTTAAGCAAAGTTCCACTCGGAGCTAAAGTAATGGAGGAAGAAATTTTTGGTCCTATTTTACCTATTGTTACCTATGAGGACCTAGATGAGGTAATTGCAAAAATTAACGCCAAGAGCAAACCATTAGCGATGTATATTTTTAGTAAAAGCAATTCCAATATCAAGAAATTAATTAAAGAAACGTCTGCTGGCGGCACCTGCGTAAACGATGTATTGGTTCACATTAGCAATCCGAAGCTCCCATTTGGAGGCGTTAACGGTAGTGGAACAGGTAGTAGTCATGGCTTTTTTGGTTTTAAAGCATTTTCTCATGAAAGGGCTGTTGTTTTTCAATCTAAGATTGGCTTTAATTCGCTCATTTATCCTCCTTACCATGGCAAAGAATGGGTGCTAAAAATCTTGAAAAAGATTATGTAAAATTGGTGTTAACCCCAAACGCAATACAAATGCAAAATTTAAAATACCCAATTGGGGAATATGCTTTTCCAGCAAACGTAGATGAAATACAAATCAAGCTTTGGATCGATTCTTTAGCGAATTTCCCGGAAGAGCTGATTAAAGTTACTTCAAAATTAAGCGAATCTCAATTAGCCGTTCGGTATCGCCCAGACGGGTGGACCGTTAGACAAGTAATTCACCATGTAGCCGATAGCCATGTGAATGCCTATACCAGGGTTAAGCTTGCCTTAACCGAGGAAAATCCAATTGTGCGCCCATACAATGAAGAAATATGGGCTGAACTGCCTGAAGCAAAAGATGGAGATATCAAAATGTCTATTGCCATCATCAAAGCCATACATCATCGTTTAGTGATTACCTTGCGCGCGCTTAGCTTCGAAGATTTTAACCGAACATATGTTCATCCGGCAGCAAATAAGCAGTTAACATTGGGTTATCTGGTTGGGAATTATGCTTGGCATGGGCAACATCATTTAGCACATATTTTATCAACTTTAAAGTAACTTACTAATAGCTAAGCGCAAACCCAGCGCCAATCCCCATATCGCTATCGTAGTGGGTGGTGAGAGAGAAATACTTTGTAGCAATGTATTTAAAGCCACCCATGTATTCTTTATCAGTATTCAGCATCAAACTCATGCGCAGTCGTTTAGAAAGCGGAATATCTTCTCTCATTAGTTGGAATCTTATATTGCCATCGTGATAAATCTCGGCCTGCGCCTTGAACAACATTGGCAAAGTATACTCAATACCCGCGCTTAGCAAAGCTCGTTTATCTTTACTATTGCTTTGTCCAAAAATATTGCGCTCATGCTCATCCATGCCCATCTTCCGGTATCGCCAATCGAAACCAATAAAAGGCATGATCCACTGCATTCGATCTAAATATCGGCCTACATGGGTTTCGACTTCAAAACCATGCATTTTACTATAACCCAAGCGCCATTCGGTTGTCAGATTCCATCTAGTATTAGCAACCATCGCCATTCCATCGTTTCCATTACTAGCAAAATCATTTTCGGCCATTAAATGAAACATCCGATCATCAGCGAATAACTTTCGCTGTGCAAGTTTCGGATTTGGTATTTCAGGGTTTGGTGGTGAGTTCTCATAACTAAATACTCTTCCCATGCCGCTCATCATGTGGTAAAGAATATGGCAGTGAAAAAACCAATCTCCACTTTCTGAAGCTGCAAATTCAATAGTGTCTCGTTCCATTGGCATAATGTCGAGCACATTTTTTAAAGGTGCGTAATCGCCCTGCTTTCCTATTACCCTAAAGTCGTGCCCATGTAAATGCATTGGATGACGCATCATGCTATTGTTGTATAGTATGATGCGCACGTTTTCCCCTTTCTTGATTAGAATTTTATCTGCCTCCGAAACGGTTTTGTTATCTAGCGTCCAAACGTACCTGTTCATATTTCCAGTTAAGTCGAACTTTAGTTCTTTTGTCGGTCCTTTAGGTAAAGTAGTAAGTGTTGGAGATCTTAACATATTGTAGTTTAACGTAACGATATCCGACTGGCCTCCGGACATCTCCGGATACATCACCATATTCATATCCATGATTTGGTTTTGCATCTTCATGCCCTTCATTTCTTTTAAATCGCCATTCATCTCCATCATATCGTTCATCATCTTCATCCCTTCAAAATAATCGAGCTTAGGTAGTTTTGGAGCTGCTACTTCCGTGCCCTCGCCCAACCATATGGAGGCTGATTTAGTGCGGTCCTCTGGAGTTACTAAAAATTCGTACCGTTTATTCTCAGGGATAGTTACAATGACATCATAGGTCTCGGAAACAGCAATCAACAACCGATCAACCTCAACCGGTACGACATCATTACCGTCGTTAGCCACAACTGTAATCTTCCCTCCAGCATAGGTAAGCCAGAAATAAGTTGACGCTCCAGCATTGGCTATCCGCAGCCTAACTTTATCGCCTGATTTAAATCTACCTGCAAGAAATTGATTGGTACCATTAATTAAAAATTGATCATAATAAACATCACTCACATCCATCGCATTCATTCGTTTCCACTCATTGGTTAGTTTGGTCTTAACCTGGCCTTGTTTAATTGCTTCAGCATAGCTTTGAGTAGAACCCTTTTTAATGGCAAACCAATCGGTGGCGTTATGTAAACTTCGATCTACTTCTTTTGGGTTCATATCTGCCCACTCACTTAAAACAATTGGAATTGTGGGGATCGCAGGCTCTTTCTTTTTATTCAAAATCATTGCGCCATACATGCCTATTTGTTCTTGTAAACCTGTATGACTATGATACCAATGAGTGCCATTTTGAATGATTGGAAATCTATATAGATGAGTAGTATGTGGCTTAATTGGCATTTGCGTTAAATTCGGAACACCATCGTACTTATTTGGCAGAAACAACCCATGCCAATGCAAAGAAGTCTCCTCGTTTAATTCATTATGGACATATATTTCGGCCGTATCTCCTTCGGTAAAAGTTAAAGTAGGCATCGGAATTTGCCCATTTACAGCTATTGCCCGCTTTTGCTTTCCGGTAAAGTTTACAGTCGTATCGCGCACATATAAATCATATCGTACCGTTTTAGGGTTTTGTGCTTTAGCCGAGAAAATAGTGCTGAGAAATAGCACAACTAGCATTACATTTTTCATCTGTGTTACATTAAGATTAACATTGCAGCACTCATTGCAATCATTAAAAAATCTTCAGTTATTGTCAATGTGCTCATTGGCAAGTTAAATACCGCACCTAAACACGTGCATTGTATTTTTTTCTTGTTAAGTATGCTTTAAAGCAGGCCAATTATGCTAATGGACATCACCATAATAACACAAAGTTAAAGCTGCTTGCTTTTTTGCTGTTACATCCTAACGGAAAAGTTTTACATAATTACCCAACCTGAACAGAGGTCATCGTTAACGACCCACCCACGGCTTTGTCATTGAACAACGCAGCTTCTTCATTTTCATTTTGTAATCCCAATGCGTACATTAATGGCAAATAATGTTCTGGCGTTGGAATAGCCAACTTTGCTGCACTGCCCATTGCTTCGTAGTTAATGAGCGGCGCGTGATCTTTATTTAAGATTAAATCTTTGAAACGTTCTTGCATCTCTATTGCCCAATCGTAGCCACCGCCATTCATCATCTCCCAGCTTACCATTCTCAAATTATGCACCATATTACCACTGCCTAAAATAAGTACTCCTTTTTTACGCAAAGCGGCCAGCTCTTTGGCTAAATCGTAATGGTATTGCGCACCTTTTGTATAATCGATACTTAACTGTAAAACCGGAATATTCGCTGCAGGGTACATGTGTTTAATGACCGACCAAGCGCCATGATCCAATCCCCAATCGTGGTCTAACACAATAGTGGTAGATTTTATCAAGGCTGCAGTTTCTTCAGCCAATTTGGGACTGCCTGGAGCAGGATATTGTACATCAAACAACGCTTGCGGGAAGCCCCCAAAATCGTGAATAGTTTGGGGAAAATCCATCGCTGTAATACGCGTTCCCTTGGTGAACCAATGGGCAGACACAACCAACACAGCTTGAGGAATAGGAATATTCTGAGCCATATCAATCCATGTTTTGCTAAACTCATTTAGCTCAATACCGTTCATAGGCGAGCCGTGCCCCATAAAAAGAACGGGCATCATATCTGTCTCACTTAAATTGGAGCTAAAGTTTTTGAATTGATTTAGGGTAGTCATGCTTGCTTTATTAGCTAAGGAAAGCTAAGATTACTTTGCTTGCGCAAATTGAAGGTTTAAGGTAATATGCACATCTTTTGCAATACCCGCACCAGTTGGATCGTAATTAATATGGTAATCCAATCTATTAACCTTGGTTGTTGCTAAAAATCCAGCTTTATTGTTTCCTTGTTGATCTTTGATTGTACCGCCGTAAACTACGTTAAACTGTACATCTTTAGTCACATCCCTAATGGTTAATTTACCTGATAGCACATATACATTATGATGTTTCTTTTTAAAGGAAGTACTTTCAAAAGTCATTTTTGGATATTTTTCCGCATTGAAAAAATCATCAGATTTTAAATGATTGTCACGCATATCAACATTTGTGCTAATACTTGCAACATCAGCTGAGAAAGAAACTTTAGCATCTGTAAAATCTGCCTTAGTGGCGTTGATCGTTCCTTCAAACTTTTTAAATGTCCCGTCTACAAACGAAATTCCAGAATGTTTCACAGAAAAGTTTACAAAAGTATGCATTGGATCAACGCTCCATTTTGTTTGCGCATAAGACGCAACACTTGTACTAATTGCCAAAATAAATAGAAATAGCTTTTTCATAATCATTGTATTTTAATTCACACAAAGTTATAACAAGCTATTCCTTAAATTGTTGATGTATGATAAGAAATGGACTATACCTCGTCTATCGTTTTTCGGGTCTGACTATTCGCTACTTTATACGCCGAAGGCGTTTCGCCAGTTATCTTTTTAAACTGCGTAGAGAGGTGAGCTACGCTACTATAATTTAGAAAATAAGCTATTTCACTCAACGATTTTTCGTCGTACGTTAATAACTCTTTGACTTTCTCTATCTTCTGTTGGATAAAATACTTTTCGATTGTAATACCTTCCAATTCAGAAAACGTAGCGCTTAAACTAGCATAGTTCTGCGCTAATTTCTCACTCAAATAACCAGATAGGTTTACTTTTAATGCGGCTGTAGTATAGTGCACAAGTTCAATGATAGCCGTTTTTATTTGTTCAACTATTTGACGTTTTTTGTCAAGTAAAATCTCAAAGCCAAAGCGCCGTAGTGTCTGTTCAAGCTCCTTTTGTTTGATTGCCTCTATCGCATTCTCGACAAGCTCTACCACACCTAACTGTACAGAAATAGGATGCAAACCGAGTTTAGTTAACTCAGTTTGCACCACCATTTTGCACCTATTGCATACCATATTTTTGATATACAGTTGCATTATTTTTTTGCGATGGTTTCTGTTACTTCGCCACAATCATACATCATACTTCCATAAAACGGGTTTTGAACGGCTTCAACTTCATTTAACCAGCTCTTCTTTGCCATTGGACAGTATTGAACATAAATCACTTCATTATTGATGTTTAATGCTTTAGCCAATTTTATCATTGATGTGGATAGCGGCCAAAAGCTTTGACGTTGTGATTTGATTGCTTTTTCTGAAGCAATTTCTACAGCAGATTTCTTGATCTTTTCAGCCTCAACCTTCCAAATTGCTTGTTGCCCTTCAGATAGCGTTTTCACTGGAAAGTTAGCCAGATTACTTGTCAACACTTTAACGCTCTCGCTGGCTTTCGCTGCGTTGTCTTTAGCTAGTGCATTTTTTGTTTCAAAATAAGCCTTTAGCGTATTGTTAAACTCTCTTTTAGCAACTACACTTTGTGCGGTTGCGGTTACTGCTGTTGCCACAAATAAGGCAATTATTACGATTATTTTTTTCATTACTATTTTTGTTTTTTACTTAATGCGTTAAAAAAATTAAATTCTACTCGAGCTAGGTACATGTTTTTCAGATAAGAGGTTTCCAAATTGCCTGCTACATGAAACCGATAACCCAAGTCTATACGTGTTTTACTATTTAAAATTACCTGAAGCGCAGGTGCAAAATCGAGCGTTGATTTACTATTTGCCGGATTAGTTCTTCCCAACATTTCAAAGTACAAGTTAAAATTAGGCTGATTGTAATTCTTATATACAAACGGCAGCAATAAATATCCCGATGAAAGGCTGTAGCTTAAAATCTCATTGGGGGTATTAAGTTCCATAACGGGCATGTCCATCCCTGGCATACTATGAAAATCGTATAACAATTTATCCCGTTTCCCTAGAGACTTACTATAGCCTAAAGTAGCAGACAGCGCTAGTTTGTGCATCAATTGCGTAAAAATAACGCCCGCTTGAAAACCCGAATTATCCCCTTCTAAGTTAATATCTTCACTTGCAACTTTCCGCTTACTCGAACTTATTCGGCTAAAAGCTGCTGCTCTAAAATGACTTTGCGCATTATCTAATGATAAAAATCGGTATTTTACATAGAAGCTTGAACCCTCTAATTGGTATTTCCCATCCATGTCTGATAAAAAGCCTTGGACATGGAGCATGAGGTTTTTATTCAGACCTACCATCACTTCGGCAATGCTTCTGCTCCTAAATTCAGATTGAAGCATCCCCTCGTTAGTTAACCTTACACCGATTGATTGCGCAGGCATATTACTTGCCGGTTCGGTAAAAACATAAAGCTCTTGCGCAAAAAGCGACAGATTAAAGCAAAAACTGAGGAGTATCAATCCAATAGTTTTTTTGACCATGACTAAATGCTTAAATGATAAATTCTAGTTTTTTTACCATTCACCACACCCGTACCACTTGCATAGGAGTCTATTTTAAGCTGTGCCGATTTCTGTTTAAAAGCTGCGTTAGAAATAAAGTTCTTGTCGATCACATTTACTTTAACAGGTCCATTTAATACTTTGTCCTTTACATTTGCGAAGCGGTAAACTGTATTGCCAATTACCAGCTGACCATTTCCATCAACTTTTGCTTGATTAAAATTAATCGTCGCCGCGAGGTTTCCGACCGAAAAACCTGCATCCTTAACTTTTTTATGCAACTGGTCAAAATTCACCGCCCCATCCTTTTTAAAGCTAACAACAAAAACGTTCTTGTTTAAGTCGGGGTTAACATTGCTTACATAGTTTAAGGTTCGCAATGATTTTTCAGTGGCTTGGGAGCACATTGAACAGGTTAATCCATTAACCTGCATTTCTACAGCACTAATCTGCTGCGCCGATACTTTATTTATTGCAAAAAGCATCAAAAACATCAATATAATTTTTGTCGATTTCATTTTGGAAATTTTCTAAATGGATAAATAGTTTATAACAAGCAAAGCTTGTTAGCTAATCATTCATTTCTGCTAATTCCTAAAAACGCAATTCATCACATGCAGGGCGACGCCTGTTCTGGGAGGGGCCTTATTTTCTAATTTACTAAATAAAGCTGGCAAAAAATTCCCCGCAAAATCACGAATAATCTCATGGAAGATGAGATCAATGCTAAATACCTTCGGAACTTTAACAACACTTTCTACGTGATGAGTGTCTTTTACCTTAAGGTCAACTTTGGTGTTTTTGCAGCAACTATCGTCCTTTTGAGCCAATGGCTCGCTTTTGCAATATTTACAGGCAACCTTCGCATTTACAGCAGAAATATCTGCTAATTTGCCACCACAAAAATGTAGACTCAAAGCTATACCCATTACGCTTAACACGTAAAAAGCACAAAGACTTATCGCTAATTTTTGCTTTAAATTCATCATTAGCAAAGCTATACATAAATTTTTGAATTAAAACTTATTGATTTGTTAAAAAACGGTAAATAAAATTGTGTGTTCCTGGCGAAACATATTTATTAATTGTATTCCATTTTTTAAATAACTTAGCGGTAAATCAAAAAACATGAAGAAATTATTCACCCTATTGTTAAGCCTGTGCCTAATTAATGCCTACGCTGCAAAACCCAAAAATCAATATGTTAGCATTGCAACAGATAAAGGCACCGTAATTATTAGACTTTACAATCAAACTCCTTTACACAGAGATAATTTTATCAAACTAGCCAAAGAAGGCCTATATAATGGCGTTTTGTTTCATCGAGTAATCAAAGATTTTATGATCCAAGGAGGAGATCCTGATTCAAAAAATGCACACCCCGATTCAGCGCTAGGAAACGGTGGTTTAAAGTATACAGTTAAAGCAGAATTTGTTGATAGCTTATTTCACAAAAAAGGTGTGCTAGCTGCAGCTAGGGAAGGCGATAAAAGTAACCCAACAAAAGCTTCAAGCAGTACTCAGTTCTATATTGTACAGGGGAAAATTTGGAATGACTCCACATTGAATGTCACTGAAGAGAAAAGATTAAAATTCAAAATTCCAGAATGGCAGCGCCAAGTGTATAAAACAATTGGTGGCACCCCTCACCTCGACCGTAACTACACCGTATTTGGTGAGGTGGTAAAGGGACTTGAAATGGTTGATGCGATTGCTAGCGAACCTACTGGAAAAGCCGATCGACCTATAAGAGATGTAAAAATGACTGTTACAGTGCTCAAAAAACGTGAGGTAAGAAAATTAGAGAAAGAGTTGAAAAAGAAACAAAGCGCTTAACCGATACAAGATGAAGATTATCTCCTATAACGTAAACGGCATTCGCGCCGCATCAACAAAGGGCCTCTTTAATTGGCTACAAGCTACAGATGCCGATATGGTTTGCCTACAAGAAGTAAAAGCTTTGCCAGCACAAATCCCCGAAATTACAGCCCTAATTGAACAATTAGGCTACCATCATTATTGGTTTCCGGCAGAAAAAAAAGGATACAGTGGCGTTGCTATATTAACCAAAATTAAACCGAACAACATTTCTTATGGCTGTGGCGAGCCATGGATTGACGCCGAGGGAAGAATTTTAAGAGCCGACTTTGATACTTTTTCATTGATGAGCTTATATATGCCTTCGGGCTCCAGCGGAGATGAAAGACAAATAAAAAAATATGAGTTTATGCGCTTTTTCGACGTATATGTTGATGAGTTACGCAAGCAAATTCCGAATTTAATCATCTCTGGAGATTATAATATTTGCCACCGTCCTATTGATATCCATAATCCAAAATCAAACGCCAACTCGTCTGGTTTTTTACCAGAAGAAAGAGAGTGGATGGAATTGTTTATGAACAATGGTTTTATCGATTCATTTAGACATTTCAACAAAGATCCTCATCACTATACCTGGTGGAGCTACAGAGCGGGGTCGAGAGGTAAAAACTTAGGATGGCGCATCGATTACCACTTGGTTACACAACCAATGGAAAATCGCCTTAAGAATGTCCGTATTTTGCCAGACGCACTGCATTCAGACCATTGCCCGGTTTTGCTTGAACTCTCCTAACTGGTTATTTGTTTAACTGTTTTATAGCGCAGGATAACAATTAACCAATTTTACAATTTAAACAATTAACCAAAAATGCTAATCACCAACATCAAAGCCCTTATCGGCATTCATCCAAAAGAAACGCTAATGCTTCGCGGCAGCGAAATGGCTCGATTACCATTATTGGAAGATGCATGGCTTTTATTGGAAAATGGAATCATCAAAGATTTTGGGTTGATGGGCACAATTCCTGCTCACATCTCAAATCTCACATCCCAAATCTCCGCCCAGGGCAAGTATGTCTTTCCATCTTGGTGCGATAGCCATACCCATATTGTTTTTGCTGCCTCTCGCGAGGAAGAGTTCGTGATGAAAATCGAAGGCAAAGGCTATGAGGAAATTGCAGCTGCTGGAGGTGGCATTTTAAATTCGGCCAATAAGCTGGCGAAAGCAAGTGAAGACGAGCTTTTTGATAGTGCGTGTATAAGGGTGGTCGATATGTTAAAACAAGGGACTGGAGCCATAGAAATCAAAAGTGGTTATGGTCTTAGCTTCGAAAGTGAGCTTAAAATGCTTCGCGTAATTAAACGCTTAAAAAACACTTTCCCTATACCAATTAAAGCTACCTTGCTAGCAGCCCATACTTATCCGCAAGACTATAAAAATAATCATCAAGGTTATATCGATTTAATTATCAATGAAATGTTACCGGCGGTTGCCGCAGAAAATTTGGCCGACTATATCGATGTGTTCTGCGAACGAGGATTCTTTTCGGTTGACGAAACTGACCAAATTCTATCCGCAGCAGCAAAATTTGGATTAAAACCTAAAATCCACGCAAATCAACTTTCTGTCTCCGGAGGTGTACAAATTGGCGTAAAACATCAAGCAGTTTCTGTAGATCATTTAGAAGAAACAGACGATGAAGTACTGAAGAACCTATCAGGAAGCACTACGGTTGCTACTTTACTGCCATCTTGCTCATTTTATTTAAACATCCCTTTTGCTAATGCCCGAGGTTTAATGAATAACGAAGCTGCGGTTGCATTAGCCACCGATTACAATCCAGGTTCAACTCCATCTGGAAATATGAATTTTGTAGTTTCACTAGCTTGTATCAAACTTAAAATGATGCCTGAAGAAGCCATTAATGCTGCTACATTAAATGGTGCGGCCGCAATGGAAATAAGTAGTGAGGTGGGAAGCATCGCTATTGGTAAAAAAGCTAATCTATTTATAACTCGAACGATGCCCTCTCTAGCCTATTTACCCTACAGCTTTGGCCAAAGTCAAATAGAAACCATTATCTTAAATGGAGAAATCTACCATGGATAGCTTAAAAATATATACCGAAGGTGAAATTTTCCCTTTAATCAGCCTAAGGGAGGGGGAGGTTAAATTGGGCGAAAAAGTACAATTTACACATTCATTAGCCGACCTAAGTCAATCTACCGCAAAATTTGTGCTTTTGGGCATTCCTGAAGATATAGGTGTGCGTGCAAACTTGGGAACAGGGGGAACACAAACGGCCTGGCTTCCTACACTTAAGGTCTTATTAAACATGCAGAGCAATCCATTTTTTAATGGAGAAGAACTATTGATCTTAGGGCATATCGATATAGCAGCACCCGCCGACCAAAGTCTAAGTGGCTTAAGAAATAAAGTACATACGATCGACGGCTTGGTTTATCCCATTATTGAGCAGGTTATTAGTGCCAATAAAATCCCAATTGTAATTGGAGGGGGACATAACAATGCTTACGGCATTATATGGGGAGCTTCATTAGCACACAATGCTAAAATGAATGTGGTCAATATAGACGCCCATGCAGACTTAAGAAAAGCTGAAGGACGACATAGTGGAAATGGTTTTACTTATGCCATTCAAAATGGTTGTTTAGATCAATACCGAATATTTGGTTTACAGCAAAATTATGTAAATATCGAACTGCCCAACTTTCTTGACAGCAGTGAAAACATTCGCGCTTTTTACTACGAGGATCTGTTAAAAAGCGAAGAACCCATTCGTAAAAAATGGTCTGCCTTTATCAAAGACTTACCCGAACCTCGTGGACTTGAATTAGATTTAGATAGCATTGCCAATGTATTGTCAAGTGCAAGTAGTCCCTCTGGTTTTGCTTTAAATGATATCCGCGGACTGCTCCTGTCGCTCGACAAAAAATTTAGCTACTTACATATTTGTGAGGGCGCTACGCAACTTACCGATGGCAGACAAGACTTAGCTACCGCAAAAACAATTGCCTTGCTGATAAGTGATTTTATTAAATCAACAAACAACCAATGAAAAGACCTAGCCTCACATTAGTTGCTTTTTTAGCCATCACCTATTCAGCCTTTGCTCAAAATAATAAAAGGGCACCCCAAAAACCTAATGTGATTTATATCTATGCTGATGATTTAGGTTATGGCGATTTAAGCTGCTATGGCGCAACAAAAATTAATACGCCCAATTTAGACAAGCTTGCGGAAAAAGGAATTCGGTTTACCAATGGAAATAGCACGTCGGCAACCTGCACGCCATCAAGATATGCCTTATTAACAGGGAAATATCCTTGGCGAAAAAATGGAACTGGTGTTCTATCTGGCGATGCTGCGTTAATTATTCCAACCAATGAAATAACGCTCCCAGGTGTTTTCAAAAAAGCCGGCTATCAAACAGCAATAGTTGGTAAATGGCATTTAGGCTTGGGCAATCAGGTTGAAAAAAATTGGAATGAAGAGATTAAACCTGGACCTAATGAAGTAGGCTTTGATTATTCCTTCATTTTCCCGGCAACGGCCGATCGAGTTCCCACCGTGTTTATTGAAAACCATACCGTGCTAGGGCAAGATCCGAATGATTTAATTGCCGTCAACTATAAACAGAAAATAGGAAGTGACCCAACAGGAAAGGAAAATCCAGAACTGTTAAAAATGAAATCATCACCCGGTCAGGGACATGATCAAACAATTGTAAATGGGATTGGGAGAATAGGTTACATGACAGGTGGCAAGGATTCCAGGTGGGTAGATGAGGAAGTTTCGAGCACCTTCTTAACTAAAGCAAAGGAGTTTATTGGTGTCAATAAAGTAAAGCCTTTTTTCCTATATTTTTGCTTAACAGAGCCCCATGTTCCACGTATGCCTGCAACGTTATTTAAGGGCAAAAGTGGCCTAGGTTACCGAGGTGATGCTATTTTACAATTGGATTGGACTGTAGGCGAAATCATGAAGCAATTAGAAGCTGAAGGCATAACCCAGAATACCATGATCATTTTTAGCAGTGACAATGGTCCTGTTTTAGATGACGGGTATCAGGACGATGCCGTTACAAAATTAAATAATCACACACCTGCAGGATCATTAAGCGGAGGCAAATACAGCTCATTAGAAGGCGGAACACGTGTCCCATTCATCGTTAGTTGGCCAAATACTGTAAAACCTGGGGTTTCTTCTGCTATGGTTTGCCAGATCGATTTAATCGCTTCATTTGCCAGTTTATTGAATATCGCTATTCCGGAACAACAGGCTAAAGATAGTGAAAACACCATGAATGCTTTTTTGGGCAAAAGTACCAAAGGCCGATCCACACTGGTAAAACAGGCTAATTCGTTAGCCTTAACCAAAGAAGATTGGAAATACATCTCCCCTAATAGCGGGCCGTCCTTTCTAAAATTGGTAGGCATAGCTTCAGGCAATTCACCTAAACCGCAATTATTTAATTTAAAAGAAGATATTGCAGAGAAAAATAATTTAGCAGATCAATACCCAGAAAAAGTAAAAGAGCTATCTCAGTTACTAGAAAACATTAAAAACAAATAGGTTATTTAAAGCTCTTCATCCTCATATTTCGCTGCAGCCTTCAGCATAATTTCAATTTCGGCAATTTGTGTTGGCGTTAAAGGGTCTTCTTGCTCTTGTAGCTCGAAAATGGTAATCATGGTATCTTCGTAATGCTGTGCAGAAGTTATTTTGAATTCTTTTTCCATTTTCTTGTCAAGAGATGAGGTCAATCTTTCTTAAAGGTAATGATTTTATTTGGAGTAATGCATTGGTCTAATTGTATATCATACTCGTTTGCATCTTCTATATACTCGCCTGCATCAAAAAAAGATAAACCTACCTTTAAAGTTTCTAGGTTTTGCAGAAAGCGATCATAAAAACCCTTTCCATAGCCAACTCTAAATCCTTTATTGTCAAATGCCAATAGTGGCACTATCACCATATCTGGTTTGGTAGTCGTTGCCTTTGCCATTTGCGGCTCGGGAATGTGATAATGGTTGTTAATTAGATCATTCTTACCCGCGTAGGTATAATGATTCATGACACTGGTTTCGAAATCTGCTTTGGAAACAATAATCTCTATTTCAGGATGAACTCCCTGCAGCCAGTCAATCATTAGAAAGGTATCAGGTTCTCTTTTTGCTACAATTGGCAAAAAAAAGTGTATGGCTTTTATATTCGAAAAATCAAAGGTTTTAAGCCTATCTAGCAGCCTTTGACTCAGTGAAGCACTATCAGCCTCGCTTAAGGAATTTCTTCGCTCTAATGCTTGCTTTCTGATTTCCTTTTTTGTCATGTCAACAAAGTTTGTCATCCCGCGCGTTTGTCATCCAGAGCGCCAGCGAAGGATCTTCACAAAACCTCTCTAACGCTCTCGATGACAAATAGTGGCCTACTTAACCCTTTCCACGTACTCTCCGGTACGCGTATCTATTTTGATCTTGTCGCCTTGGTTAACGAACATTGGAACTTTCACTTCAACCCCATTTTCTAAAGTTGCTGCTTTTAATGCATTAGTAGAGGTATCTCCCTTAACTGCAGGTTCAGAATAAGTAATCTCCATTTCTGTAAAGTTAGGGATCTGCGCCATGATTGGCTCTTCACTCTCCATCGAAACTAAAATGCTCATTCCTTCTTTCAAGAAACGAATTGATGTTCCAAACAACGATTTTGGTACATTAAATTGCTCATAAGAAACATTGTCCATCACTACCAAATAATCGCCATCTTCGTATAGATATTGATAGTCATTTGTCTCTACCCGACAAATCTCTACTTGTTCGTCGGTATTCATCCGCGCTTCAACTAGCCTAGAAGTCTTGATATTGCGAAATTTACCTGTATAAAACGCACCACCCTTACCTGGTGTGCGGTGATTCCATTCCTCAACAGTAACTAACTCTCCATTTACGCGAAGGATGTTTCCAACTTTTATTTCTGATGCTTTTGCCATAATACTTTTTGTCTAAGACTTACGAAGTCTTTTAGACTTCGTAAGTCTTGATTTTAGAAGGCGCAAGGTAAAATAAATTTTAAATTATTTCACAAAAAAAATGGCTTCGGGAACCACTCCGAAGCCACAATCAACCTAAACCTAAAACTAAACTATGAAAAATCTTACTTTATTCTTTCTATATATTCGCCTGTTCTTGTATCAATCTTAACCTTATCGCCTTGATTGATAAACATTGGCACTTTAATCTCAACTCCAGTTTCTACAGTAGCATATTTCAATGCATTTGTAGAAGTGTTACCTTTAACCGCAGGCTCGGTATAAGTAATCTCTAACTCAACATGCGAAGGTGTTTGTGCCATAATTGGCTCTTCGCTTTCAAAGGCAATTATTACATTCATGCCTTCTTTGATGAACTTTACGCTATCCCCAAATAAAAACCTCGGGATATTGAATTGTTCGTAGCTGATATTATCCATTACCACCAAATAATTACCATCTTCATATAAATACTGGTAATCGTTGGTTTCAACTCGGCAAATCTCTACCTCTTCATCAACACGAAAACGATATTCGACCAATTTTCCGGTTTTAACGTTGCGCATTCTCGCTTGGTAGAAAGCTCTTAAATTTCCCGGAGTACGATGAAGAAAATCTTCAACTTGTACCAATTCTCCGTTAAATCGAAGAATATTTCCGTTTTTAATGTCAGATGCTTTTGCCATTTTTATTTGAAATTTTGTCTATTCTTATAGCCTGATTTCGTGGCGCAAAGGTATAAACTATTTTTTAACTACACAATAGTATTTTGAAAATATTTTTTTAGCCTCGTTTTAAACAGAAATAGGCTAGTTTTATCTGTCTTTGTGATGATTTTTTGACAATTGAACCATCAGTAATTAACAATCTGCATCGCTCTATTTGTAGTCGTTAATTGATAATTTGTTAGTACAAAACTCGTATTCATGTGATTGATTAGACCCAACAATGATCATTTTCTCTTCACCGAATTGCGCTATTAAATCTAAGTACCAGTTAACTCCCTGCGCATCTAAATTTGAAGTGGGCTCATCAAGTAAAAGAATGGGAGAATTGCTGCAACAGGCTAAAGCAAGTTTTGTACGTTGTTTCATTCCTGATGAAAAGTGTTTTAAAGCCTTGTCTTGCGATTTCTGTAACCCCAACAACTCAAGCACACTCGCCGCATTAAGTCCCTCGCTATATCCCTTAAACTGGAAATGGAAGGCAATTGTTTCTTGTAACGTAAACTCCTCTATTAAATCTAAGTATGGAGCAGCAAAGCTGATATATTGATAAATCTCTTCTACCTTAACCTCATCGGGATTTAGATAAGTTAACTTGCCTTCAGAAGGAGACAAATTACCCAACAAAATGCTTAATAAGGTTGATTTTCCTGAACCGTTCGGACCTAAAATAGCGTATTTCTGGTCTTGTTCAAACTGAAAGTCAATCCCTTTAAAGATCCACTCTTTGTTAAACCTACGGCCAATGTTTTGAAGGGAAATGTTCATTTTAGTAGATAGTGTTTAGTACTAAGTCGTTAGACCGTGCGTCGAAGGAATTAAGTTCACCATACATTATACACCTAATCATGGTACTAACTACTTTATGCTAAGTACTAATAAGCACCTAATCTTTGTTCCTTGCTCTTTTATATTTAGTCTTTAAGCTATCTTTCTTTGCTGCCCGATCCAAAGCCTCTCATTACGCCCCGGTTAGAATTTCTAATAAAATCAACAATTTCATCACGGATTTCAGTCGGCTGAAATTCAGCTTCGATAATATCTAATGCCTTAGTTACATTATTGTTCTTCACAAACAACACGCGATAGATCTCTTGAATTTCGTTGATATTTTCTGGCGTAAATCCTCTTCTTCTCAAGCCAACCGAATTAATACCTACATAAGAAAGTGGTTCGCGCGCCGCCTTTACATAAGGTGGTACGTCTTTACGCACCAATGAGCCTCCTGTTACAAAAGCATGCGAGCCTACTTTTACAAATTGATGAATAGCTACTAGACCCGCCAATACCACATAGTCGCCAATGGTAATATGCCCCGCTAAAGTTGTGCTATTTGAAAAAATGCAATAATTACCAACTTCACAGTCGTGCGCAATATGAGAATAAGCTTGAATTAAGCAATTGTTCCCAATTACTGTTTTCCATTTATCTTTAGTTCCACGGTTAATGGTTACACATTCGCGAATGGTGGTATTATCTCCAATTTCAGCTGTAGTAACCTCTCCAGCAAACTTCAAATCTTGCGGAACGCCAGAGATAACAGACCCAGGAAAAACTCGGCAATTTTTACCAATTCTAGCCCCATCCATAATTACGACGTTTGATCCTATCCAAGTCCCTTCTCCAATTTCTACGTCTTTATGGATAACGGCAAACGGCTCAACTACTACATTGTCCGCAATTTTTGCCTGTGGGTGTATATATGCTAAAGGCTGTATCATTATGCTGGGTCGTTTTCTTTTACTTTTGATATTTGCGCCATCATCTCCGCTTCAACTACAATTTTCTCTCCTACCATGCCAAAACCTTTCATCTGAGCAATTCCCCTTCTAATTGGCTCCATCAAATCGCATCTAAACACAATCGTATCGCCCGGCAAAACCTGAGCTCTAAAACGCACGTTATCAATTTTTAAAAAGTATGTTAAATAATTTCTTGGGTCAGGTACCGTACTTAACACTAAAATACCACCTACTTGAGCCATTGCTTCAATTTGGATTACCCCTGGTAATACGGGAGCTCCTGGAAAATGTCCTTTAAAAAACTCCTCGTTCATTGTCACGTTTTTAACGCCAACTACGTGGGTTTTAGAAAGTTCAAGTACTTTATCAACAAACAAGAAAGGCTGTCTATGTGGCAAAATATCCATGATTTGCACCACATCATACAAAGGCTTTGCATTTACGTCATATACCTTCTGTATTTTCTTTCCTTTTTCTTTTTTAATAGCTGCTTTTATTTTCTTAGCAAAGGCAACGTTAGCTGCGTGACCGGGTCTTGCAGCCATAATATGGCCTTTTAGGTGAACTCCAACAAGCGCTAAATCACCAATCATGTCAAGTAACTTATGACGTGCAGGCTCATTTTGGTAGCGAAGCTCCATATTATTTAAAATCCCTTGAGGCGCCACCTCTATCGCGGTACGATTAAAGATCTTAGCAAGATGATTAAGTTCATCTTTCGTAACTTCTTTGTCAACAATTACAATTGCATTGTTTAAGTCGCCCCCTTTAATGAGATTATTTTGCAATTGATATTCCAATTCATGTAAAAAACAAAATGTCCTACAAGAAGCGATTTCTTTTTTAAACTCGGCAATGCTTGATATTCCGGCGTGCTGGCTTCCCAAAACTGGCGAGTTGTAATCAATCATACAGGTAAAACGATAGTCATCTAGCGGCATGGCTACAATTTCTACCTTTCTATCTGGTTCAGTGTAAGTAATGTTATGTGGAATAGCATAATACTCTCTGTCAGAATTTTGAGAGACTAACCCTACTTCTTCTAAAGCTTCAACAAACATGATAGCGCTACCATCCATAATAGGAGTTTCTGGGCCATCAAGCTTAATGAGCACATTATCCAAATCCATACCAACCAATGATGCCATTACATGCTCAACGGTACTCACACTTGCGCCGTTTTGCGAAATGGTAGTCCCTCTAGCTGTATCGGTTACATTATCACAATCAGCATCAATAATAGGTTCCCCTGGAAGATCTATTCTTTGAAATTTAAAACCATGGTTATCGGGTGCTGGGCAAAATGTTAAGGTTACGTTGGCACCGGTATGTAATCCAACACCTTTAACCGAAACTTCACTTTTAATGGTTTTTTGTTTAACGTTCATTATTAATCTTGTCTTATGCCTGCTTTTTCAATCATCGCTGTCAATTCGGCTATTTTAGCTTCTAATGCTCTAATTCGCTTATCAACTTCAGGCAACTTTTTAAAAATAACGGTAGAGCGCATCCATTCTTTTAAGGGTTGTGCTGGACTACCGTGCCATTGTTTATTCTCTTCTGTATTAAAATTAATTCCGGCTTGCGCGCCAATTTGAGTTCCCTTAGCTAAAACCAGGTGACCAGCTATACCTACCTGCCCACCTATTACCGAGTTATCTCCAAGCTTCGTGCTGCCAGAAATACCTGTTTGTGCTGCAACTACCGCATGGGCACCTACATCAACATTGTGTGCGATTTGAATAAGATTATCCAATTTTGCACCCTTTCTTATAAAAGTTGAGCCCATTGTGGCTCGATCAATCGTCGTATTTGCGCCAATTTCAACATCGTCTTCAATCACAACGTTTCCAATTTGCGCTATTTTGTTGTAGGTTCCATCTGCTTGAGGAGCGAAGCCAAATCCATCACTGCCAATTACGGCATTTGAGTGAATCGTAACACGACTACCAATAACAGATCGATTATAAATTTTTACCCCGGCGTAAATCGTCGTATCGTCCCCTATTTTTGTATCCGATCCAATATAAATCTGCGTATAAATTCTGCAATTATCGCCAATCACAACATTCTCTTCAATGGAGCAAAAAGCGCCAATAAAAACATTCTTACCAATCTTTGCTGTAGGGTGAATAAAGCAAGGCTGCGTAATCCCAACTTGAGTTTTATCCTGGTTTAATGCCTCATTATATTTCTCTAAAAGAATGGAAAATGCGCTATAGGGGTCCTTTACCTTAATTAAAGTACAGTTCACAGGTTGTGAAGGCGTAAAGTCATTTGATACAATAACTACCGAAGCCTTTGTTGTATATAAATAACTTTCGTACTTGGGGTTCGATAAAAAACAAAGAGATCCTTCGTTTCCATTCTCTATTTTGGCTAGTTCTCCAACCATCGCGGCTGAATCACCCACCACAATCCCATCTAAAAATTCGCTAATCTGCTCGGCAGTAAATTGCATTTTACAAAGTTAACTGTTAAATTGATATGAACAAATAAACAACTGTGTATAATCATACTATTAAACTGCAAGGTAGTCGACGATAGCCTGTTTTTTTGTTAATTTTTGTTAATTGACTCAAATATCCCTAGTATAACACAAAATGTGTTTACTAACGGTTTTATCTAAAGATGCTAAGTTAGATAAATCTGAGGCTTTTGTAATATCTATTAACGCACCATTCTTCATTAAAATATTAATGTTGCTATTTCCTGCGTTATAAGCCCTATTTTTAATGGTGTCAGTGAATACAAAATACGAAATATCATCGTCACTTAGGTTTAAGGCAACTGCGGTATTTTCACTTAGCAATGCCACCCGCTCCCTGGAAGGTGGCTCATTTGTAATTTCAACTTTATAAAGTTTTCGTGAGTTCAACATTTTACAAAGCCTAGACAAAATTACATCGGCATGATTTTCCCAGACTTTAACCGCAGCATAAATATCTTGATCATCCAATTTAGTAAATTGCAGCAGATGGTCTTCATCCTTAAAAAAGTTGTGCGAGGTTATGTCCTGTTGTAAAAAATGTTGCAAAGCAGGGGTTGCAAATAAGATAGACCCGTTAGACGCTAGCTCCTTTGCTCTCTCCAAAATCTTAACCAATAACTGTTCTGCGGCGATTACCGTTTTATGCAAGTATACTTGCCAGTACATCAATCTTCTTGCAATTAAAAATTTCTCGATAGAGTATATACCCTTTTCTTCGACTACCAATTGATCATCTATTACATTAAACATTTTTATAATCCGATCAAAGCTGATTACCCCTTCGCTCACGCCGGTAAAAAAGCTATCTCGATTTAAATAATCCATCCTATCTAAGTCGAGTTGCCCAGCAATTAATTGACAGAAAAAATGTCGGTGATACTTTCCTTTAAAAATTTCGATTGCAGAATCCAATTGTCCGTTAAACTCCTCATTCAATTTATCCATTATTAAAATGGAGATATCTTCATGCAGAATACCGTTTACTAAAGTATGTTCAAGTGCGTGAGAAAAAGGACCATGTCCTATGTCATGTAGTAAAATTGCTATAGTTGCCGCTTCTTCTTCCTCAAAAGAAATTGCATGCCCCTTACTTCTTAATACCTCAAGTGCCAAACTCATTAGATGCATCGCACCAAGGGCGTGATGAAAACGTGTGTGCAAGGCTCCAGGATAAACCAAGTGGGTCATTCCCAGCTGCTTAATATATCTCAGCCTTTGAAAATATGGGTGAGAGATTAAATCGAAGACTAGTGCCGAAGGAATGGTAATGAACCCATAAACTGGGTCATTTATGATTTTCTTTTTATTCAATTCTTAAAAATAAATTATACGGTACAAAAATTGCTATTTTTATCCATACTAAAAAAGACTAGCGCTCTTTAAACCTTTAAATTACATAAAAAGTATATATAATGCAGGAAACCAAAATTTTATGGGCCGACGATGAAATCAATTTATTAAAACCACATATTTTATTACTGAACGAAAAGGGGTATCACGTAACTACGTTTACCAATGGGAATGATGCATTGGCCGCTTTTGAGCAAAATCATTTCGATCTCGTTTTTTTAGATGAAAATATGCCTGGAATGAGTGGATTAGAAACATTATCAGCTATAAAGAATATTCGTTCTGATGTTCCTGTTGTTTTGATTACTAAAAGCGAAGAAGAAAACTTAATGGAAGATGCGATCGGTTCTAAAATCGACGACTACTTGATTAAGCCAGTAAATCCTAAGCAAGTGCTGTTAACCATTAAAAAAATTATAGATAATAAACGCTTAATCAGTGAGCGTACATCTTCCGCTTATCAGCAAGATTTTAGACGTTTGGGGATGACTTTAAACGACAAGTTAAGCTATGAAGAATGGGTTGATGTATATAAAAAATTGGTTTTCTGGGAGCTTGAGCTAGAAAAATTAGACGATCCTCAAATGCATGAAATTTTAACCATGCAGAAATCAGAAGCCAACGTACAATTTAGTAAATTTATTGAAGATCATTATTTAGGTTGGATTTCAAATCGGGATCAAGCACCTTTGCTATCAAATGATTTATTAAAGAAGAAAGTTTTTCCCTTAATTAATAGCAATACTCCTGTTTTCTTTATTTTAATCGACAACTTAAGGTACGACCAGTGGAAAATAATTAACCCACTTATTAGCGAATATTTCAGGTTAGAGGAAGAAGATACTTACTCAAGCATCCTGCCTACGGCAACGCAATATGCACGGAACTCTATATTTTCGGGTTTAATGCCATTAGAAATGGAACAACGCTTCCCTTCTCTATGGCAAAATGACGACGAAGAAGGTGGAAAAAATCTCCATGAAGAAACATTTTTAGCAGAACAAATTAAACGTAGCTTACGCAAGGATTGTAAATTTAGTTACCATAAGATTTTAACATTTGATCAGGGTAAAGACTTAACAGAACAAGTTCATAACCTGCTAAACAATGAATTTAATGCCATTGTATATAATTTTGTAGATATGCTTTCGCATGCTCGAACAGATATGCAAATGATCCGTGAGCTTGCAAATGACGACGCCGCTTATCGTTCACTAACACTGTCATGGTTCGAACATTCTCCATTGTTAGATTTATTGAAGAAACTCTCCCAAAAAAGAGTAAAAATTGTACTTACAACCGATCATGGAACCATTCGTGTAAAACACGCTAGTAAAGTTATTGGTGATAGAAATACGAATACCAATTTACGCTACAAACAAGGCAGAAACCTTAACTATAATGCGAAAGAAGTCTTTTTAATTAAAAACCCACATGAAGCCCAGCTTCCTAAAATAAACATCAGTTCGAATTATATTTTCGCTAAAGAAGATCGTTATTTCGTTTATCAAAACAACTATAACCAGTTTGTTAATTATTATAACGAGACTTTTCAGCATGGTGGAATTTCATTAGAAGAAATGATTATTCCAATTGCGATTTATAGTTCGAAATAGAGAAGTTTTCTAGCAATAGTTCTTTACTGCAAATTCCAATTGTTCCAAGAAAGCTTTTTATAAGCAGATAGCTTATTTGCGCCAACGTAATTATGATTGTTCGCAAAGGAGAAGTCTATCCAGTATATAGTAATCAACAGGGACCTAACAGGGAGCCAACTCGGAACCAACAGGGGCTTAACAGGGAGAAAACCCCTGTTAAGCCCTATTTACATCCCAGTTAAATTCTTATTTTTAATATGCAATTCTTACCTTGCATCAAAAGAATGGTATGGCAACTATAAAAAATGGAATACATGGCGCATTTAGCGGTAAAGTAGGAAAGGTAGTTGGCTACGTTAGCAAGGGCCAGGCGATCATGAGAACGCAGGGCAAAAGAACGACCCAGCCTACAGCAAAAGAATTGCTAAACAGAGAAAAATTTGCTGCCTCTCAAAAGTGGCTTAAGCCCCTCACCGATTTTCTACGGGTTGGGTTCAAAGATTATCAACCTACTTACGAAGGCTTTGTGGCTGCAAAATCATACAATCACAAACATGCCCTTCAATGTACTGAAGAGAACAAGTTTTTTATCAATCCAGCATTGGCATTGGTAAGTTATGGGCAACAACCCTTACCTATCGAAGTAAGCGTTGATTGTAGGGAGGGTCAAGAGCTTTTCTTTAAATGGTCTACGGAAGATCCGTATGAATATAATGATCATGTGATGGTGGTAGCTTATGATACGGATAGCGAAGAGGTTCACGCCAGATACCGAACATCAATAGGTCTTAGAAAAGATGGCTCAGCCGTTTTTAAGCTAGAAGAATCTGAAAAAGGAAGAGGCTTCCATGTTTATATTGCTTTTGTGTCAGACGATAGGAAGAGCCGTACCAATAGTAAGTATTTAGGGAAATTGACCATAATATAAATCCATGAAGTCTGTAGCGATCAATCACACTGACGAATTAAAAGCTGTTGCCGAAGAATTGTTAACCTTTGCCAATAGCGAAAAATTTTTCATTTTTGAAGGCGAAATGGCCGCAGGAAAAACCACCTTAATCAAGGCCTTTTGCGAGGTATTAGGCGTTGAAGACGTAGTGAGCAGTCCAACCTTTTCAATTGTAAATGAATACGAAACAGCGAACGGCCCTATCTATCATTTTGATTTTTATCGATTGAAGAACCAACAAGAGGCTTACGATATTGGTTATGAAGAATATTTTTATAGCGGTGATTATTGCTTAGTAGAATGGCCTTCGAAAGTTGAAGGGTTATTGCCTGAAAGGTATATCAAAGTTGAGATACAGATTACTGGAGAAACAGGAAGGATTTTTACTTTTAGTTTAATCAGTTAGTCGCGTCTCGTTCTAGATAGCAACTACTTTATACTAAGTACAAACTAATTGCAAATCCCCTAGATTTTCCGTAACTTCAAAACAAAAACTACCTAATTTATCATGGCTACAGGATTACGCGAAGGCATGGCCGCTATTGCTCAAAGAGGATTGTTACAGACCCAGGAAGAAATGCTGGAAACGAATAAAAAAAGTAACAGTTTATATATTGGTATTCCCAAAGAAATTTCGTTTCAAGAATGTAGAATAGCCTTAACCCCACTTTCGGTAGCTTTATTAGTTAACAATGGTCACAAGGTAGTTATCGAATCTGGCGCAGGTGTTGGTGCTAATTTCTCAGACAAAGACTATAGCGAACAGGGTGCGCAGATTATCTTTAATAAAAAAGAGGTTTGGAATGCTGATATCATCGTTAAAATTGCTCCGCCTACGCTTGAAGAAATAGGCTTGATGCATAAAGGTCAGACGCTATTTTCGGCCTTGCAAATTGGCACGCTAAAAGACAATTACCTAAAGGCGCTACTTCATAAAAAAATAAATGCCATCTGTTTCGAAAATCTGCGCGACGAAGGAAATGTTTTAAGTGTTGTACGGGCCATGGGCGAAATAGTTGGCGCTGCCTCCATTTTTATTGCCGCAGAATATTTGAGTAGTGCTTTTGGCGGAAAGGGATTGATGCTTGGTGGCTTTACCGGTGTTCCCCCAACCGAAATTGTAATTTTAGGAGCGGGCACAGTTGGTGAATATGCCGCTAGAACGGCACTGTCTCTTGGGGCTGAAGTAAAAGTGTTCGACAGTTCAATATTTAGGTTACGCCGCTTGCAAAACAACCTTGGTAGCCGGGTTTTTACTTCGGTTATGCAGCCAATCGTATTGGCTAAAGCCATCACAACTTGCGATGTTGTAATTGGTGCAATACGCTCCGAACATGGCCGCAGCCCTTGCTTAGTGATGGAAGAAACCGTTGCTAGAATGAAGCCCAATTCCGTAGTGGTCGACGTAAGTATAGATCAGGGAGGTTGTTTCGAAACATCGGAAGTAACCAACCATAAAGACCCTGTGTTTATTAAACATGAAGTTATTCATTATTGTGTGCCAAACATAGCATCTCGCGTACCGCGTACCGCTTCTTATGCGCTGACTAACATATTTGCGCCGATATTGGTTGATATTGGCGACATGGGCGGCTTAATGAACATGGTTTGGAAAAGGCCTGGCATTAGAGATGCGCTATATACCTATCAAGGCAATTTAACGAATAAAGATTTAGCAAATATGTTTAACCTACCCTATAAGGATTTGGAATTGTTAGTTGTTTCAAACCAGTAAGCTTTAAGCCCCGCTATTGAGACTCAGAAGAAACCATCATGAGTTTACAATCCCAAACCGAAATGAATAAAACTCATGATAGCTTAACAAAATTATATTCCAATGAAAAAATTAATTGTTCTCGTTTTAATGGCGTTTTGTTTAAATGCCTGTTCCCAAAATAACGCACAAAACCCGTTTGGCTTAACGATTATTAACAATACTGCTGATTACAAAAGTAGCATTAAGACTAATCCAGCTAATGAATTGATAGAAATTAAAAAAGCGATTCCGTCAATCGTGCTAGATATTCGCTATGCGACCAAAGATAATTTCATGAAACAGGTAATGTACAAGGAAGCCCGCGCTTTTGCGAGGAAGCCGGTTGTGCAACAACTAAAAGTTATTCAAGCTGAACTTGCAAAGAAAGGATATGGATTAAAGATTTTTGATGCCTATAGACCTTACGCCATAACCATTGCTTTTTATGAAAAGGCGAGTGATAAAAATTTTGTTGCCAATCCAGCGAAAGGATCTAAGCACAATCGCGGCTGTGCAGTAGATTTGACAGTCATCGATCTAAAAACCGGCAAAGAACTTTCAATGCCAACTCCGTATGATAGTTTTGCCCCTGAAGCTGCTCCTCATTTTAATGATTTACCAGAGCAGATAAAGAAAAATCGCGACTTCTTAATTACAACGATGCAAGCACATGGTTTCAAAGTAATTTACAACGAATGGTGGCATTTTGATTTTAATGGCTGGCAGGATTATGACCTAATGGATATTCCTTTTCAACAGCTTTAATACGTTAAGGATCATTGCGAGGTAAAGGATATTTCAAGTTTTGTAAATAAATTGCAAATAAACTAATGCCAGTAACGTAATCGCAGTACAAATAAAAAATATATACGGAATTACTTCAGTATCTTCCAAGAAAATAGCTCCTGCGATCAGTGCGCCCAACCCTATCCCTATCTCCATAAAAATATACATGGTTGCAACAGCTTTTCCACGATGTTTTGGTCGACTAAGATCTATCGTCCAGGCAGTCGCCGAAGGAGACAACATACCAGTTGCAACCCCGTAAAGCGTTGAAGCTAACATCAAAGTAAATGATGAATTTGCAAGGCCAATGCCAAGCAAAGCAAAGACCAAAAGTCCTAAAGATATTTTAATCACTACTACTCTTCCATATTGATCTGAAACCTTGCCTGCAATAAATCGAATAAGTAACGATGAAATTGTAAAAACCATAAAAAACAAACCCTTATTTCCGGTTCCCAAATGTTTACTCCAGTCGGAAATTACCGTCAGAATTGCCCCATAACTAATGTAGCTCAATAAAATAATAAGTGCAGCGGGAATAACTCGCCATTCAACAATTTCCTTTGTGCCGATTTTTAAATGCTGCATATTGAACCGCTGCTTATTTGGCAACGTTTCTTTCATGTTTGCCAAAATCACGATAGACATTAGCGCAAAAAGCGATGAGCAATAAAATAAATAGTTGATGGAAAAATGCGCAGTAATTTCACTTCCAATCGCCGGGCCAATAGCTAAACCCGTGCTAAAGCAAACGCCATGTACGCCCATCGCTTCTCCCCATTTTCCAGAAGGCACTAAATCGGCGACGTAAGCAGAAGTGGCCGTAGGTTTAAATCCAGTAGAGAAGCCGTGGATTAATCGCAAAAATAAAAAACCCGCTACGCTTGTCAAAACGGGATATAGAAACCCGCATACAAAACAAACGATAGAACCTACCGCCATCACGGGAACTCGCCCAACCGTATCGGTTAGCTTTCCGCTAAAAGGCCTTGAAAGACCTGCAGTTAAAGTAAATAAAGCGATGATTAAACCCTTGTAGTTTGCGCCACCCATGCTCGATAAATAAGCGGGTAGCTCAGGGATTAACATATTAAAACTGGCCGAAAAAAGAAATGAGCTCAAGCAAACCAGTCCGAATTGTAAGGTATAAATAGACTGGGACTCTTGTTGCATACACACACTGGATTGTGCGGCAAAAATAAATAGAATATGCTAATTAAACGACTTAATCTTTACTATGATGTTCGGCGCCATAACGATCAACTTTTACGTCTCTTTTATCTCCTTTAATCGTAAGAGTAAATATATAATCGTAATCATCGTCGGTTAAATCCTTTACTGGTTTAGTTGCTCCAAATGCAACCAAGATCTCTTGCACGGTATTTGAATGCCCTATAATTAATATTTTCTTGCCTTCAGCGTTTTTGATTAGATTTTTAGCTAATTCATTATGCATGCTTGGGTCATATGTATTGATGTTTAACCCTATTTTATCAGCTGTCGGATACCCAGTTAACCTAGTTCTTTTATAGTTTGTAGAAAATATTGAGTCTATCTTCTCGCCCTTTAAATATTTTGCCAAAGCTTCTGCTCTTTCCTTTCCTATGGGAGATAGATCAGGGTCTTTGTCTTTAGGGTTAGAAACATCCTTCTCTGCATGTCTAACAACCCAAATTTTAATGGTTTTCTGGGCATATATGTTTTGCTGTCCTACAAAAAGGAATAATAAAATGACTATCAGGTTCTTCATCGGTTATATTTTTTTATTTTGTTAAAGCTAAAATTAATTCTTCAATATCTGCTAGCGTATGCCAACTGCTTAACACAATTCTGTTAATTAAGACGCCATTTTTATCTGGATATGCAAAAGATGACATTAAAATCCTTTTCGCTAAGAGCTTATCGCCAATCGTTGAATCCGCACTTAAAAATACCGGAAAGCCTGCTGTAAAAGTCCAAAATTCATCTTCCCTCAAAGCAATACTTAGATAATTCGTCAAGTAATTTAATTGAGCTAACTCCTGTTTATAAATAGTTGAGGCATGCATAAAAGCATACAGTCCGGCAGCAGAGGGTGGAGATGCCCCTAGAAATTCGTTTGTTTGCTTTAGCTTTGAGATGAGCCTTTCTGAGCCCAAAACTAATCCTGCATCTACCCCTAACGCTTTAGCCATAGAGGCGATAACCACTGTCTCAACATTGTTTTGTTTTGGAAGAATACCGCATACCCCTCTTCCATCATTAATCAAACCTATTCCATGCGAGTCGTCAACGATCAAAATAATTTTCTTCCCCTTATCAATCGTTTTCATAAACGAAAAATCATACAACTCAGGATATAAATTATTTAAGGAGTTCGTAATGATTACCCAATTGTTCTCTGAACTTGCATTTATTTCAATGGTCAGATCGCTTGCCCACGCATTGAAGCTGCCTTGGCTTTGCGGAGGATTAGCTAACCACAATGCAGGGTGAGTAGACGGAGCATAACGTACTTCACCAAGCGTCGACAAGTATTTAATGCTAAGTTGGGCAGCTAGATATCCGCTTGATGTTATGAGACACGAATTAGCGCCAAAGTAAGATGCCGCAAATTCCTCTACTTCGTTATAAATGCCAAGCTGTACGTTATTACTTCTGCTAGTGCCGTTATTTAAGCCAAAATGCGTAATGCCTTCAATATAAAGCTTACGAAAATCCTCATGCTGTGGAATACCCAAATAAGCTGTTCCTCCAAAGTACAAGTAGTTTTTGTCTGCTACCGTTACTTGTCGAGACAAGGGGTTGAAAATATGATTAAATTCTTGGCTCATTAATATGGTCTTCCTAATTGATCGTTAGCAGCCTTAATTAAGGATTTTGATGTGTTAGAATCAAATGCAAACTCCCAGAACATAATGCCATTTGCGCGCTCCTTAGCCAATTGCGCCTTTTTCCAAATTAACTCGATCCCATTATAACCATAAATAGCGCCGTTAACGGTGGCGAGATTTAAATAGACATTAGCGCCGCTTGCTTCGATATCGCGATAGCCCAAAGCTGTTCCAGCTGCATTTTCTCCATAGAGGGGTATTCCCAAAATGGCTTTTTCCTTTGGCAAGCCCTTTTCAACAAGGTATACGTCTAAACTTTTTTGCGTTAGCTTCATCGAGGCATGGTTCAAAGGCTCTGCGGTGTCGTAGTTTGGTCCATCATATTGCATTAGATTTAAGAAATCTATATAAGGGAAGACCTCTGGTTTAATACCATTTTTAATGTTTCCGGCATATACACCAGGGGTAACCGCAGCGCTCAAAAACTTCCCTTCAGCGCGCATTGCCTCACTCAATTCTTGCATTAAAAGCACAAAATTATCTGCCGATGCATCTGCCGCTGTTGGGTACTCCCAATCCATGTCTGCGCCGTCAAGATTATTAGCTTTAACAAAGGCTAGTAATTGTGCGGTAAATTTTGTTCTAGCGGCAGCCGATGAAGCAATTGTCGCAAATATATTTTTATCCCCTGAGACTGAAATTCCGGTTTTAACACCAAAGCTTTTTGCCTTCGCAATAACTGCATTAAACCTAGCTGGTTGCAAAACGGCATTGAGAGAGCCATCGCCGCTTACATTTGGATTGATAAAGGCATATAATAAATGGGTAATCATTTTGTACTTACTATCGTCAACTGTTATGGGATCCCTATAACTTGGCATATAAGCCACAATCTTAAACGTGCCAGGTACCCATGGGGTTCTTGTAGGTGGTGTGGGGATAGTAGTTGTAGGTGGTGTAACGGGCGGAGGATTCGGCGTAGGTTCGTCGCCAGACTTTTTACAGGCATTTAGTGAAATGATTACTACGCTAAAAAGAAAAAGTAGTTTTCTAATGTTCATAATTTGCCTAATTAATTAATGATTTAAAAAACTCAAACTGTTGCTTGATAGATTTTGCCCAATAGGCTTTGTTGTGTGCGCCAGGCTGTGAGATATAAGTCGCGTTTAATTTTAGCCGATCGCACTTTTGTTTTAATTCATTATTGGCTTGGTAAAAGAAATCATCTGATCCGCAATCAAAAATAAACGGCTTCTTATTTCCTTTCAGCTGATCAATCATACTGGTTACAGAATATTTTTGCCATAAATCGCTATCTGCAGGTGGATTTCCCAAAATAGGGCCTAATCCATATTTCCCAAAACCATCTGAAAGTTTTATTCCGCCGCTTGTACTGCCAGCGCTTTTAAATAAAGCTTCCTGTTTAAGGAAGAGGTATAGTGCTCCGTGACCGCCCATGCTTAATCCACTGATAAACACATTATTTGCATCTACTTTATACTTAGATTTAATATCGGGAAAAAGCTCATCGAAGAAAAATGTTTCAAACTGCATATCACTTTTTACGGGACTGTTTAAGTACCAACTGCTAAATAATCCATCGGGACAAACAATGATAAAGCCGTAGTCATTGGCATATTTTTGAGCATCCATAATACCATGCCATTGTTTATAATTTCCGCTATAGCCATGTAATAGAAAAAGTACGGGCAGCTTTTCCTTTTCTTGATAGTTTGTGGGTTTAAACACCCAAGTTGTGTCTGGTTTTGACAGGTTTTTACTCTTGTAAACTATAGTCTCTTGTCCAAATACAGGAAAAGAGAAAAAAATGAGCAACAGAATTAAATATGATTTCATTAAGTGATGATTATGTATGGTTGTTGATTAAAAATTTTCATGGATATAGGTCATAATTCTCACCATCTCTTTTCTTACATCGGCCGTAGGTAAAACAAAGTTATTGTTCATAAACGAAAACAATAGTACACGCCCTTTCTTTGTTACCACATAACCACTTTGATTATGATTGTTAGAAAGACTTCCTGTTTTTCCAAAAACAAAAGGCGTATCTGTTTTAGGGTAAGCATTTCTTAGCGTCCCCGATTTTCCACCTGCTGGCAACAAATCGAACAGTCGTTTTTCATCCTTTACTTCGTGATAAATTAACTCTAACAAAGCAATCATATCTCTAGGAGTAAACAAATTTCCTCTAGAAAGACCCGAACCATCAACCCACCTAATTTTATCCGGCAAGCTAGATAAGTATTGCTTTTCAATATAACTTATTATTTTACTTGTATTTAGCTCAATTCCGGCTCTATCTGCATAAGTTAACAAAAGGTGTTCAGCTATAAAATTATCGCTTGGTAATAGCATTTCTTTAAATACCGAATCGCTTTTTAAATTGAAGATGGTTTTAGCATCCGCAGGCATTTTCAAATCCGAAACTCCAACAAACTTATTTAACGTGTCAATTAACAGGTTTATCGTCTGCGCTGTTGATACTTTGTAGGGGATTTGCTGGTTAATCTTATCTGGAATAGGGCTGCTTGGTATTTTAAATAGGTTAGAATTGTAATCTCTAATTACTTTGAATGGTTTACTATTCAAAGTGCTGTCTTTTACAAAACAACTTTGAAAGCTCTGTGGAAGAACGTTCATTTCTCCAGGCTTGGTTGAACTTACAAGCACCACATTGTCTATTAGAGGCAATTCATTAATTTCTGGTTGATAATAGTCATTATAATCATCCCATTGCCATCCGTTCCCGTAAAAATCTCCAGTATATCTTCCAGCAGAAAAAAACAATTTCTTGTTGCTGTTTTTCAAAAAATCAAATGCTTTGGTTCCTTTCAGTTTTGTTTGTAAAAACGATGGGTCGCCAGTTCCCCAAAAAATAAGCGAGTCTCCCCTTTCCACATACCTAAGTGAAGGGATCGAATCGGGTGCCATTTTTAGTCCCGCGTAAAACGTAAATAGTTTAGTATTTGATGCCGGTGTATAATAGGTATGCGCATCTTTCTCAAAGATCATTTCTTTTGCATCCATATCATATAGCGCAAATCCGGCATGATATTGATGAACAATTGCTGAATTTTTAAATTCTTTGCTTACTTTTCTCGAGATAATCTTATTGGGCGAGCAGGCAGTGAAACAAACTGCCAATATAAGGGTCAAATAAATAAGTCGTTTATTTACTGCTAAAGGTGAGTTTTGCATTTATTAACCAGTTAAAGGTAAATTGTGAGCCCTAATTTATTAATTTAGTTTTACGAACCTTCGTTAATTAAATAATTATTAGTTTAACAATCACCAATTCGTTAGTTTTAAAGCTATCTTCCAAATAGCATGGACAAAAAATAATTAGATGAAATATTGGAATAGCGTGATAAAAATGCCCTTTATCGCCTCTTTTGTAATAACCATGGCCTTTCAAACTTGTTGGGTAAGCTTTAGTTATGGGCAGAATTTCCAATTTGAAAATAAAATTAAAAGAGACGGAATAGATTTTAAAATGGTTAAAAATCTAATGGTTATTCAGATGTTCGTAAATCAAAAAGGACCATTTAATTTTATCTTAGATACTGGAGTCGACCCTTTAATTATTACAGACTCTACGATCGTTGAGAAAAGCCAGTTAACTAATCTACGACGGGTAAAAATTAATGGTAGCGGAGAAGGTGACGAGTTGCATGCCTATATTTCGAATAATATAACGGTTAACATTGGAGAGGCCTCGATGGATCATATTCCCACTGTAATTTTGAAAGAAGATGTTTTTAACCTTTCGAGTTTTCTAGGCATAAAAATACATGGCTTAATCGGCTTTAGTTTTTTTAATAGTTTTATCGTAAAAATAAACTATCCACAAACCAGAATTTCCTTTAGCTTACCAGAAACCAGAAAGAAAATTAAATGGCAAAAACTGGATCTGGAATTTCTTGACAATAAACCCTATATTAATGTCCCGATTCAAGTTACTGATTTAGGAGAAATAAGTGCAAAATTGATTATTGATTGCGGCGCTAGCCACGCCCTATCTCTAGAATCTCTTAATGAGGGTGTATTTCCACTTCCAAATCCTAATTTCCAAGCCAATCTTGGAGTTGGTTTAGGCGGAAAGATCAATGGCAACATTGGAAGGATTTCATCAATAAAGCTAGGGAGCTATACCCTTAAAAATGTGCTTACGAGTTTCCCTGACTATAACGATGTTGCAGCAAAAGCAAAACAAAAAAAACGAACAGGGAATTTGGGATCAGATATCCTGAAGAAATTTACGATTATATTTGACTATCAAGATGGCGCAATGTATCTTAAAAGAAATATTAATTTCAATGAGTCTTTCGAACATGATATGTCGGGTATTGAAATTTTTGTAGATAATCGGGAGTTTAACAGAGTATTTGTAAGCAGAGTTGAACCCGCTTCGCCTGCAGAAAAGGTTGGCATATTAGCTGATGATGAAATTCTCTCTATTAATTTTAAGAAAATCAGAGATTACTCGATAGATGAAATTACCAACTTACTGAAGGCAGAAAATGGCAGAACAATTCTTATTGAATTTTATAGAAACGACAGAGCCTATATTAAACTCCTTACCTTAAAAAGGAGACTTTAGGTTAAGTAATAGCGCAGACTCACGTAACATTTTAAATACATTTGCCTTTTGACATGGCTCCTTTCTAATTTTATCCCCTATAACCAAACACAAACACAAAGAACATGACTAAAAATCAAAAATTACTAGCTACAGCTGGTGTGGTTCTATTTTGCGCTTTGGGCAACACAGCATTTGCTCAAAACAAAAAAAACACAGCTCCTCCTACAGCTGCCCCTGCGGCAACAACTCCTCCAGCTCCGAAAAAAGAGGGGATAAAAGCATTTGCTGATGTTATAACAGCAAAAGCAAAAAGCAAAACTGGTTTATTTAAAACTCACAAAGTTGATGATAAATGGTTTTTTGAAATTCCTGATTCAATTTTAAACCGAGAAATGCTTGTGGTTACTAGATTGGCCAAAGTTCCATCTGGCGTAAAGGTTGGAAATCAGCAATACGGCGGCGAGCAGCTTAATGAGCAAGTATGGCAATGGGAACGTAGAGGCAAACAAATATTTATCCGTGTTCCTAGCTATGCTGTAAGAGCTGATAAAAACTCAGACATGTATGAGTCGGTTAAAAACTCTAACCTTTCTAGTATTTTAGCATCTTTTGATATCAAAGCCTATAACAAAGATACAACGGGTGTTGTAATTGATGTTACTGATTTTTACAATGGCGATATTATGGCTATTGGTGCAACGGATGCGCTAAGAAAAGCTTATAAAACAACGGTATACGATGCTACAAGATCTTACCTTGATACGATCAAGACTTTTCCAATCAATATCGAAGTAGTAACTGCAAAAACATATAAATCGGCAGAATCACCAATAGACAACAGCATTGGAGCCATCACTTTTGAATTCAATACCTCGATGTTATTGCTGCCAAAAAACCCCGTGAAAGCTCGTCTAATGGATGCTAGAGTAGGATATTTTGGTCAGGGACAAACAGATTATGGAACTGATGCACAAAAAGCAGAACGCACAGCTTATATCCACCGTTGGAATTTGGTTCCTAAAGACACCGCAGCCTATATGCGTGGTGAATTAGTTGAGCCTGTTAAACCAATTGTAATTTATATTGATCCAGCAACTCCAAAGAAGTGGGTTCCATATTTAATTAAAGGTATTAACGACTGGCAAGCTGGTTTTGAGGCTGCTGGTTTTAAAAATGCCATCGTTGGTAAAGAAGCCCCAACGCCACAACAAGATCCAGAGTTTAGCGTAGATGATTCTCGCTATTCTGTTATCCGTTATTTTGCGTCAGATATTGCAAATGCTTATGGTCCTCACGTTTCAGATCCTCGTACGGGACAAATTTTAGAAACGCATATTGGTTGGTATCACAACGTGATGAACTTACTAAGAAATTGGTTCTTTGTTCAAACAGCAGCTATTAACCCAGAAGCTCGTAAAGCAAAGTTCAGCGACCATCAAATGGGCGAATTAATTCGTTTTGTTTCTTCACACGAAATTGGACACACCCTCGGCTTGCCTCATAACTTTGGTTCAAGCTATGCTTATCCTGTTGATTCATTGCGTTCAAAATCTTTTACCGATAAAAATGCAACGGCTCCTTCAATTATGGATTATGCTCGTTTTAACTACGTTGCGCAACCGGGCGATGGTGTTGTTAGAATGTTCCCGGGAATTGGGGCTTATGATAAATGGGCGATTAAATGGGGTTATTCATGGTTTCCTGGTGGATTAACGCCACAACAAGAAAAAGATAAACTAGATGTTTGGACTACCGAAAGAGCTGGTAATCCACTTTATTTTTATGGTCGTCAAGGTAATCCCTACGATCCACGTGATCAAAGCGAAGATCTTGGAGATAATGCCATGAAAGCCAGCACCTATGGAATTGCCAATTTAAAGCGCATTTTACCAAATGTTGAAAAATGGACATTTGAAAAAGGTAAAGATTTCGGGAATTTAAGCGAAATATATAGTGAGATAATTGGGCAATTTAGCAGATATATGGGCCACGTTGCCTTTAATATCGGTGGTTTAAGTGAAAACTTTAAAACCTATGATCAGGCCGGTGCTGTTTACAGCTACGTGTCGAAAGCTAAACAAAGAGAAGCTGTGGCATTCTTTAATCAACAATTATTTACTACACCATTGTGGTTAATTAATAACGAGCAATTAAATAAGTTCGATAATGGTACAATGATCAATAGAATTAAAGCAGTGCAAACAAGCACGGTTAATAATATTGTCAGCTCTGCTAGATTCTCGAGAATGTTAGATAACGAAGCTAAAAACGGTACTGCAGCTGCTTATACCATGCCTGAATTATTTAATGATTTAAGAGGAACCATCTTTTCAACCGCAAGACCAGATGCATTCAAACGCAACTTACAAAGAGGTTTTGTAGACAGGTTGGGTAGCCTAATGGTAGACGCTCCTGCTCCACAAGGATTACCTCCGGGGTTTGTATTTACACCAGTAAATATTTCGTTAACTGATATTAGACCATTAATAAGAATGGAGTTAAAAACGTTGTTAGCAACAGCTAAAGCACGCAGTGCTGCTGGAGACACCATAACCAAAGCTCACTATGAAGACTTGGCTATTAGAATAAACGACATTTTAGACCCTAAGAAATAAGTTAATAAGCCCCGATTTTATATCGGGGTTTTTTATTCTTTTAGATTATGAAGAAGACACCCTTAGTAATTTCACTTTTCATTTTAGCAGTAAGTAATTTTACTTTCGCTCAAAACAGCGATTCGCTCGCTATTGTAAATGCCCGCTGGGAGAAACAAAAAATTGCGCCAAAGACAAAACTGGTTACCCATCATTTTAATCAAAAAGACCTGTTTTTGGCAAACCAGTATATCTCCTATATTGAAATCAATAGAAAAGGGAATGCGCCGGTTTTTGGTTTTGGCAATGAAGTAAAAGTTAAAAAAACTACTTCTACCTTTGGAAAAGAGTTGAATGCCATAGCGGCTATTAATGGCACTTTTTTCGACGTCGCAAATGGCGGTTCTGTAGATTTTATTAAATTGAATGGTACAGTTATCAAACAAAATGTGCTTGATAAAAACGGAAAAAGAGCTAGGCACCAGCAAACAGCGATTGTAATAGATGAGAAAGGAAACTTACGATTAAAAAAATGGGACAATACGCCTGATTGGGAAAATAATTTACCAGAAAAAGATATTATGTTAAGCGGACCGTTGCTCATCTTTGATAAAAATATGGAAGAATTAGACACTTCATCCTTTACCAAAGCACGTCATCCTAGAACAGCAATAGGAATAAAAGCAAATGGCAAAGTAATTTTATTGACTGTAGATGGACGACAAGAAAATTCGGCTGGAATGAGCCTTTATGAGCTTACAAAAACAATGCGTTGGCTAGGCTGCGTAAGTGCCATTAATTTAGATGGCGGCGGATCCACAACTTTATGGGTAAAAGATCGCGTAGTTAACCATCCGTCCGATAATAAAAAGTGGGATCATGAAGGCGAAAGAAAAGTGGCTAACGTAGTAATCCTAAAAAAGAAATAGACTATCTCAACACTCAAATCTACTAATGAAGTTTAGCATATTTATTTTACTGCTCCCCTTATTTATACTGTCTGCGTGTAGCTCCAACTCCAAAAAAGAATCTCTTGAACAGCAGAAAAACACCGTTGCCAAAAAAAATGCTCAGCCCGAGTTAACTTTTAAAGACGTAAATGGCATTCGCTTTTATGAAGTTAAGCGTAGATTTAAAAACGGACTGTCATTTAACAAAGATGGTTTTCAGCAAGAGCCTTCTTGGATAATCGAAGTTAAAGCGCCAGACAGCATGATGGTGTACAGTCCAAAAAAAGGCAGAATGGAAACTGTTTTTCTACAGTTTGACCATGGCAAGGTCTATAATTTTATGCGCGAATTTTTCCGCGTAAAAATTATCACCAAAGATAGCCTAGTTTTACAAAGATTGCATGTAGATGGCAAAATCATCTCTGGCGACGACGATTATCGATCAGAGGTGTATTGTACCTACTACTCGAAAGATTATATTGAAAATAAGCTCCATACCAATGTAGGCGAACTACAAAAGCCTAGTCGAGCAGACAGCCTATTTATTGCAAGCCTAGCAAAGCAAACTTTAAAAGATCCATCCAATCCAAAAATTGCGTTTGCCGCAAGGCAACCAGCTGTTTTTCTTCCCAACAGCAAAAATGTAACTGTACAAAAAATAAGTACGATCGATGAACTTAATAAGCGGAACACCTCAGTAGACTATCTATATCCTCTTTATCGTTTACATATTAATAAGTCTTACAAAAACTTCAATTTTAGCTTTTCAGTGATCGTTGATGCTTGGGGGAAATTACATGTGAATAGGGTTGATGGAGTGATGAAAGAAGATCTTCCATACCGCAAAAAACTATTGGAAGGTATCACTTCTGTTTATTTACAAAACCTGTTCATTATTGAGCCTGGAACAACCTTGGGGATGAAACATTCTAGTGAAGTAAACCTACAGGTTTCGGGAAAAATGAGCCCTTAGATTTCGGTGTCTCAAACGTATATTTATCAAAAAATGAGGGATTTGCATTTATTAAATATTTATTCCGTAACTTGCACACTTAATTTTAATACATAATACAATGCAAGAAGGAACAGTAAAATTTTTTAATGTAACTAAAGGTTTCGGATTTATTATCCCTGCAAACGGCGATAGCGAAATTTTTGTACATTCAACAGGCCTTATCGATGAAATTCGTGAAAACGACAAAGTTGAATACGATGTTGAAAGCGGTAAAAAAGGCTTGAATGCCGTTAATGTGAAAGTAATCTAATTATTATCATATTTTACCAAAGCCCCGACTTTGACAAACTTTAAAAGTTTGTCAAAGTCGGGGCTTTTTTATGTTTATTATTTTGTAAAAATTGCCTATTACAAACCTTCCCAGCAATACCTTACTGAAACACCCTCACATAGTCAACCTTCATTGTTCCAGGAAATATCGAGTCGTCTATTCCGTTCTTGCCGCCCCAATTTCCGCCAACGGCAACATTTAGTAACAAATGGAAGTTTTGATCAAACGGCCACTCATCTACACCCTTTTTACTGTTCTTGAACCTAAAATAAAGTTTATCGTCGATAAAAAAGTCAATATGACTCTCCTGCCATTCTATCGCATAAATATGATAGTCTGCATATAAGTCTACCACTTTTAATGCTTTTCCAACCTGGGTTCCCTTATTATGGTTAAATGACTGAGTATGTACAGTACCATGAACGGAGTCTGGAGCATAGCCAACATGTTCCATTACATCAATTTCTCCACTTTTTGGCCAAGCACCGTATTTCCAGTCAGTTGGTAACATCCAAATCGCTGGCCATATTCCTCTCCCTTTCGGAAGCATTGCCCTAACTTCCAAGCGACCGTATTTCCAATCAAATTTTTTCCTTGTTGCGAGCCTTGCCGATGTATATTTCATCTGCTCCTTATCTGCTTTGAGGGCAGTGATGTTTAGAACACCTTTATCAATTTTCGCATTTAGCGTATCAGCATTGGTATAAAATTGCTTCTCATTGTTTCCCCATCCCGTTCCGCCAACATCGTAAGTCCAATTATTCGGGTCAGGTAATCCTTTTCCATTAAACTCATCAGCCCATTTCAATCTCCATCCTTTTGATACTGTAGTCTTTTTTAGTACTTCAAACAGCAGCTCTGGTTCATTTGTGGTAATGTATTCAACTTCATTCGCCAATAACCATTCCATTTCAGGAACCGTATTAACTGTCCAAGCATTGATGGTTAAGCCAAGTTTTTTCGCTGGCCCAATCCAGTTGTTTTTTTGAAATGCTGAATAATGATAGTCTAAACCTGTCAAACCATCTGCTTTTACTTTCTCAGGTGCAAAATCCCCATTCAAGTACTGAACTTTCGCTTTGGGATCATTGGCTACAAGATATTGACAAATATCATAACCGAAACTAATATACTCTACCCATTGTTCGCATTTTAGTTTCCTAACAAGTGCTAGTGAACGCTCAGCAATATAGCGGTCTCTTTCTTTACCCATTTTTTGTGGCTTAATCTCTAAGATTAATTTTGTTTTTTGCTGATTTAATCCTGCTTTAAGGTAATCTTCTGCTGTCGGGATTGATTCTCCATTTGGCAATTTCTTAGTCAGTAATTGAGCATAGGTCGATTTAGGAATAGACATCCCTAAAAAAGTAGGATCGTGACTAACTACAAGCACACTGTCAAGCGTCATATGAACATCGAATTCTGAACCATGACATTTTAATCTAATAGCTTCCTTTAACGACGCAATCGAGTTTTCGGGAAGGTTATTCTTTTTGAACGCTCCTCGGTGAGCAATAACTTGGTTTTTATTCCAAGAGGTAATTTGCTTTTGGGCACTTAATGTTGTACTGACTATAACGACCGATAACACTCCTAATAAAACTGCTTTCATCTTTTTATTTGTTGTTTTTTTGCTTTCGAATTCTTACGTATGCTTTTCGATTTATAAAAGTATGATTTTGTAACAAACTTTATATTGATTTTTTATTAAGTTATTTATCTTTATTTAAAAAGCGTGAAATACAGGGGTTTTTGGTGTTTTTGACACATAATTTTTACCTTTATTTTCGTTTATACATTATGGGCAATAGCTACGAGCTTTTAATTGGCAAGATAAATGAGTTTACACGAAAGTTTTACCTCAATAAACTTTTGCGTGGAAGTATCTACGCTGCAGCGAGTATTTTAGGAGCCTATCTTTTTCTGTTTCTTTTTATCTATTATGTTAATCCGGGAACAGGGATAAAGACAACTTTATTTTTCTCGTTCTTAGTTCTGGCTTTTTTGGCCCTTGGTTTTTGGGTGATAAAACCCGGCCTTGCCTACTTCAAACTTGGTAAAAACTTAAGCATTGAACAAGCTGCAAAGCTAATTGGCGATCATTTTTTTAACGTTAAGGATAAATTATTAAACACCCTACAGTTGAAGGCTTTGGCCGACAGTTCTCCTCAAAATAGTTCCCTAATCTTAGCCGGAATTGATCAAAAAATAAGTTCTTTAAGACCTATTCCGTTCACAAGCGCGATCAATCTGAGCGACAACCGCAAGCATATCAAGTTTATCCTAATTCCTTTATCGATTATTTTAGTGATCGGGATTATTGCCCCGGCAATCTTACGAGAAGGCACAACAAGTTTTATTCGCTATAATGAGCAGGTATTACCAAAGGCGCCATTTAATTTTGTGTTGGTAAATCGAAATTTAAATATTACCCAGGGTGACGATTTAACATTAACGCTAAAGCTAACTGGAGATGAATTTCCTCAGGATGTTTATATTGAAGATGGAGCAAACACTTATAAGCTAGAGAAAGAAAATATTAGCAGCTTTAATTATACGTTCAGAAATATTCAACAGGATAAGACGCTTCGATTCTTTGGCGGAGGTTTTAATTCATCAACTTTCTTGATTTCTGTAAAGCCACGCCCAACGTTGTTAAACATGAGCGCGATTTTGGTATACCCAGCTTATCTGAATCGAAAAAGTGAAGAGTTAACCAATGTTGGGGATTTGCTTATTCCCGAAGGGACTAAAGTGACTTGGCAGTTAACAACAGAAAACAGCTCGTCATTATCTTTTGTGCTTCAGAATAAAGTCTACCCGCTGCCTGTAAAAAACAATATTGCCACTTTCAGCAGTATTGTGAAAAGTAATGGCGCCTACCGAATCATTCCAAAAAACTCGTTCGTGAGCAATGCCGATTCATTAAGTCACCAAATTGCTGTGATACAAGATCAACACCCAAGTATCGAAGTAACCGAAAGTCCCGATTCAATAAGTAGTAAAGCACTTTATTTCTCAGGTGCAATAGCAGATGACTATGGGTTTTCTTCCCTAAAGTTTATCTATAGCTTAAATGAAAACGGCAAAAGAATTTCCACACATAGTCAATCCATTCCGATTAAGACCAATCAACTTGAAAATGCATTTTTTCACTTATGGAATTTGAATGCAATACCCATGAAGCCAGGCCAAGTACTCAACTACTATTTCGAAGTAGCTGATAATGATGGCATAAATGGCGCGAAGATTACACGCTCTGAGATTAAAACCTACGAAGCGCCTTCGCAACAAGAAATAGCTGCCAAACTTGCAGAAGGAAGCGACGCCCTCAAAAGAAAAATGGCGTCGACAATTAAACTCGCCTCAACTATTGAAAAGGAAAGCAAAAAAGTAAGCCAGAATTTACTGGACAAAAAAACACTAAATTTTGAAGACAAAAAGCAAATCGAACAGTTGCTTGACAAACAAAAGCAATTGGAAGAAGCTGTCAAGGACATTAAGAAGCAAAACGAGAAAAATAGCTTCGATAAGGAAGAAAACAAAGCAGTTACTGATGAGCTAAAGGAAAAGCAAAAACAAATAGACGAACTGTTCAACAATGTGCTAGACGAAAAAACCAAAGAGCTCTTGCAAAAACTACAGCGCCTAATGGAGCTGAACAACAAAGATCAAACTCGAGACGAATTGTCTAAGATGCAATTGGACAATAAAAGCCTAAAAAACGAGCTCGATCGAATTTTAGAATTATATAAACAGTTGGAGTTTGAACAAAACCTTCAAAATAAAGTAGACCGCTTGAACGAAATGGCTAAACAGCAAAAAGATTTAGCCGAGCAGAGCAAAAATAAAAATGCATCTGCAAACGACCTTAAAAACAAACAGGAGGAATTAAATAAAGATTTCAAGGGGCTACAGCAGGAGTTAGCCAAGCTTGCCGAGAAAAACCAAGAGCTGGAAAAGCCTAATACGTTTGAAAATCCTGAAAAAGAAACAAATGATATCGAGCAAAAGCAACAAGAGAGTAAAGACCAGTTAAGCAAAAACGACAAGCAAAAAGCTGCACAAAAGCAAGAGCAAGCAGCCGAGCAAATGCAGCAGTTAGCGCAAAAAATGACAGAAGAACAGCAAGAGGGAGAAGAGCAAGAATCGAAGGTTAACGCAAAAGAATTAAGGAGGCTATTAGAGAACTTATTAAACACGTCTTTTGAGCAAGAAAAAGTGATGCTTGCTTTGAGGAAGATAACCATTAATGACCCTTCTTATGTAGCCAACGTTCAAAAACAGCATACCATTAAAGATAACATGAAAACCATTGCAGACAGTCTGTTCTCACTGAGCAAAAGGGTTCCTCAAATTGAAAGCACCGTTAACGCCGAGGTAGACAAGATTAACTTCAATATTGAAAAATCAATTGATCAATTGGGTGATAGACGTACTGGCGAAGCAAATAGATATCAGCAAACGGCAATGACTTCCTTAAACAATTTGGCGTTAATGTTAAATGAAGCGCTGGATCAACTGCAAAAAAACATGAAGAATGGAAAAAGTGGAAAAGGGAAGCAGAGCATGCAACAACTACAAAAAATGCAGGAACAATTGAACCAGAGAATGCAAAATGCAAGAGAGAAGATGCAGCGCGAAGGGAATAAAGGCACTGTTGGAAAAGGTAAAATGAGCGAAGAGTTCGCACAAATGGCCAAGCAACAACAAATGATTCGAGAAGCATTACAGAAGATTAATTCCGAAGAAAATAAAGACGGCAAAGGCACCCTAGGAAACTTAAATCAGGCCATTAATGATATGAAGCAGACGGAGACTGAGCTCGTAAATAAAAAGATTGAACAAGAAACTATTAACCGTCAGAAGAATCTTTTAATCAAATTACTCGATGCCGATAAAGCGCAAAGAGAGCAAGACCAAGATTCGAAAAGAGAAAGTGCTGCAGCCAAAGAGTTTCCTCCATCATACCAACAAATGCTCGATAAATTCAAAAAGCAACAGCAAAGTGAAAGTGAATTAATTCAAAAATTATCACCAAACTTGAATTATTACTATAAAAACAAAATAGCGGAATATTTTAAATTGCTAAATTCGCCGATTAAATAAATTTTCCAAAATCGTCATTGCGAGGTACGAAGTAATCTCCTTTCTTATTTCGCGTTTAAGATTGCTTCGTACCTCGCAATGACGCTATATGACCAATATGCCAAAAATTAACTTCTTCACAGAAGACATTCAGTATACCTTAAAGCAAAAGACTAAAATTAGGTCATGGATCAGCGCAACTATTGCCGACGAAGGCTATCAATTAGCTGAGTTGAATTTTATTTTGTGTTCAGACGAATATTTACTGCGTATAAACCAAGATTACCTTCAACATGACGATTATACCGACGTAATCACTTTTGATAACGCAGAGGAGCTTAAAATGATTGTGGGTGACATTTTTATCAGTGTTGACAGAATTAAGGAAAACGCCCATCAATTTAAGACCGATACATTAACCGAGCTATGCCGGGTAATGATTCATGGAACCTTGCATTTATTGGGTTATAAAGACAAAACAAAAGCCGCCAAAGCACAGATGACGACTAAAGAAGACTTTTACTTAGCTAAACTAGTATAACAATACTCCGATCAGGGAACAAAAATTGCGTAAATCAAATAGCTTATCAACAAACCAATAAAGGCTGTAATAAATCCAGCAACTCTCTTTTTCTTAATAAAGCATAACAAAATCAGCCCGCTTAGCGATACCAAGATCAAAAACACGGCCGATATGTCAATAACCCAGCCCCATCCCTTGCCAGAATCCCTGCCTTTATGGAGGTCGTTCATAACAGCCATAATTCCCATCTTTACTTCAGAAACTTCATAGCTACCCGTCTCTCGGTTGATAAACGCGTCACAAGAATAGGCTGGTCCCTTTAATGAAACACTAACTTCATAGTCGTCAATTCGTACTTCGCTCACTAATCCTTTTACCTGATAGGTTTTTCGCAGAAATTCCACAATTTCAAGCTTGGCAATCTTATTTGTATCCCGGCTATTAACCCATTTAACATTTAACTGACCTTTATTTTTAACGATAACTTGTTTATCGCCTCCAAACCATGAAGGGTGATTTAATGTTAAACCGGTAACCGAAAAAAAAAGCACGATTGCAAAACTTACCATCGATAGGTAAATATGCAACCATCGCGATAGTTTAGCTACTTCCTTTTTAGGGCTATTTGTTTTGTTGGCTGTTTTCTTCTTAGAAATCGCCGCCCGCTGAACTGGGTTATTTTTTACGGAAGTCAAAAGTTACGTTTGAGATTTCAACATTACCTGCATTAGTTACTTTTTTTGCAGCTTTTTTTAACTCTAATGGCTGACGGATAATCTCATCCGTTCCGTGTTCTTTAGCGCTTTCAATCATGATGGTATATTTCCCCTGTGGAACAAGATTTCCTTTATCATCTTTCCCATCCCACTTGATGCTATACTTGCCTGGCGAACGGGTTGCACCAGTTACAGATGCGTAGTTTGCTTTATCAGCTTTAAAAACTTCACCGTTTATTCTATACCAATTTCTAAGATCCGGAACCCATTTGGTCTTATTATACCATAAGGCTAGATTTCTAACTGGCTTTTTGGCTTCATCTTCAACCCAAATAGCGGCAAATGGTCTATGCGTGTTTCCCGCGATTGCATTTAACTCAAATGCTATAGTCAGCTCGAATTTAGGATCCCAAAGCTTTTCAGTCCCAATGTAAACAGGTGTAGTAGCTTCTTTATTCACTTTACTCGTTGGATCGACTAATTTTTTCCATCCATCGCTCTCAACTCTTTTGCCTGACGCGGTAATGATTAAATATTCTGCATCTTTAACCGTTTCTGCAAGCGCTTTGCTTTCAGTTAACGACAACACATTAAAGGCAGTTGCTAGTGCTCCAGCATCAGTAGCATTAGCAGCGACTACCGTTGCACTAATTACGCCTTCAACTGGTTTTCCCGTACGCGGATCAACAATATGCGAATACCAATGTTTCCCAATTTGCTCTCCTCGGCGATAATTTCCACTTGTAGCTACGGCTTTATCACGGACTATAAGTTGGTCTAAAGGAACATCATTTTCGGCGTTTGCTAATGGATTAGTAACCCGAACCATATCATCTACATCTCCCTTTATAACCAAATCTCCACCAATGTTAACAACAGCCGCATTAATTTTAGCAGATGCAAGTGCAGCATTACACGCCAAGTCAATAATATAACTTTTTGCGAAGGTATTCATTACCAATGGGGCTTGTGTAAGGCGTGTAGCAGTTAAGGTCTCCTTGTTTAAGCTATAATGCTGTTGTTTCATTTGATAAACGGCTTCACTGACCTGTGCATGAGTTGGCAGTTTTTGATTTTTTGCTGCCTCTTTCCATAAGTTGTTGGCAACAGCTGCTGAAGCATCAAGCGCTCCCCCAGTACGATTCTTCCATTGTTCAAACAGCTGTAACATTGTAAAAAGCTCTTTTGAAACTTTAACAGGTTTATTCAAATCACTTCTCATCCATTTGCTAAACTCGCTACGAGTGTCATACGCACTGAAAACAGCCGACAACCTGTCAATCTCTTTTAACGCCGCTTGCTCTGCTTTCTCGGCTTCAGCCTCAGAGAAACTTGTAAATTTAAATTCTAACGATGTTCCTAAGACATTTTCATAATTAGATATAAATAGTTGCGGCTTTGCTTTTTCTATTTTTGGCTGACCTCCTATCAGTAATAGGCCAGTTAGGATTGAAGCTAGTATCTTCATTGTTATTAAGTTTAATTCTAAATAACTGCAAATGTAAATCTTAATTTGGATTAATAATCAATGTCAGGCATTTTTTTTCAGAATTCAAGCGCTTAAATCGTTCCTTTATTTATCCTTTTCGTAGCGCATAAATCAAAATTGCAGGAAAAGTTCATTTTTTTTTGATGCCCGTTGGTCGAAAAATTACAGGCGTTGGTCGAGGGTTAGCCCCTGATGGTATAATACGGGCAATTCTCGTGCAACCTTTTTCAGTTTTCGCAGTCTTATATTCGAAACCAGCCTGATAATGGGCGGCTTAGCAAACAAAAAAAGAATTTTAAAATAAAATATTATGAACACTTCTATCAAAAATCTAATCGCAGCAACTTTAACATTAGTAGTATTAACAAGCACTACAATGATCACTAAAGCAGATGATAACAAAGTAACCGTTTTAGCGGATGTTAAAAAAGTAAACAAAATAAACGTTTCGGGTAACGTGGAATTAATTTTAGTTCAGAGTGCTGATGAGAGCGTTAAAGTATATGACAATTATTATACTAACAATGCATTGGTTCAGCAAAAAAATGGTGAATTAAGAGTTAGTTCTTACAACAAGGAAACCTTAACTGTTGTGGTATATGTAAGCAACTTAACTTCGATAACTGCATCTGATAACGCTACAGTTAAAACATTTGGTAAGTTTAGTGCATTAGATTTAGTGGTGAACCTTACTGATAATGCGAAAGCAGAATTAAATACAAATACAATTAGCTTGAACACTAACGTGAGAGGTAATGCAGATTTAACTTTAACAGGTTCAACTTTAGAGTACAATGCTTCACTTAATAACATTTCAAAAGTTAACATGAATGCATTTGTAGCTGAAAGCTCATCAATTCGTTCTCAAAATACTGGTTCAGTGGTTAAATCAATCGACTTATCTATCACAGAATAATTGAATACACACAATCCATCATAAATTTAGTTTAGTTTTAGTTTAGTTTAGAAATGCGGATGGATGTCCGCATTTCTTTTGCGTTAAAGAATCGGTGACGATTTCTCATAAGAGCACTCCCTACGACTCTTAATTTCTTTGCCATTTTTTCACTAAACACGTCGTTATAATTGGTTTAAATCAATACCCATTAAATTATTCCTTACTTTTGTACCAATTTCTTATAAGATAATCTATAAAAAACACTTTGAGTACATTAATTGCAGCTGAGGGCTTAGGCCATGGATACCATGATGAGTGGTTATTTAAAAATTTAACTTTAGGGATTAACCCTGGACAACGCGTGGCCCTAGTTGGTATAAATGGAGCTGGAAAAAGTACGCTTCTTAAGCTGCTTGCCGAACGATTTTCACCTCTTGAAGGAAAAATCGTTAAAAATAAATCTGTTAAAATTGGGTTTTTAGATCAAGAGCCTTCTTTCCCTGATGGTTATTCTATTAGCGACTTTATCTTTTCTTTAGAGAATAAGCAGCAACAGCTAATTAGAGAATACGAAGAACTCATTGAAAATCCAAACCCAGACGAGAAAACACTTAATCGCCTATACGAAGAATTAAGTGAGCACAATGCTTGGGAGTACGAACACGAGATAAAAACCATTCTGAGCAGAATGGGTATTAACCATCTTCAACAAAAAATTGCAACACTATCTGGCGGACAGAAAAAACGTTTAGCCCTTGCAAAATTACTGATAGAGGATCCCGAGATATATGTGTTAGACGAACCTACCAATCATTTAGATATTGATACTATAGAGTGGCTAGAGAAATTATTAACGTCTGGGAATAAAACAATCTTACTGGTTACCCATGATCGCTATTTTCTAGACAATGTATGTAATACGATCGTTGAACTAGACAGAGGAAAGATTTATAATTACAATGGAAATTATGCCTACTTCTTAGAAAAGAAAGCTGAAAGGGAGGCCGCAGACGACAGTACTTTTCAGAAGAACAAGAACCTATTGAAGAAAGAATTGGAGTGGATGAGGCGCATGCCAGCGGCCCGTACCACTAAATCTCAGTCTAGAATAGATTCCTTCTACGATTTAGAGGAAAAAACAAAGCAACGTTCTGATAATCAAAAAGTTACTTTAAATGTGAAGATGTCTCGTCAAGGAAATAAAATTCTTGAGCTTAACGAAATCGGTCAAACATTTGATGATAAAAAAATTATAAACGACTTCTCTTACGTCTTTAAGAGAGGCGATAGAATTGGTTTAGCCGGAAAAAATGGTACTGGTAAATCTACTTTGTTAAACATTATCACGGGCTACCTTAAACCAGAAAAAGGAAAAGTTGATGTTGGTGATACGACTGTTTATGGATATTATAAACAAGGCGGTTTAGCATTTAATGAAAAGGAGCGGGTAATTGACATCGTAAAATCTGATGCCGAATATATCAAAATGGCCGATGGTCAAACCATTTCTGCCTCTGCCCTATTAACTCTTTTTCTGTTTCCGCCAAAGAAACAGCATGGAATGGTGGAGAAGTTGAGTGGCGGAGAAAAGAAGCGTTTGCATTTGATGAAGGTATTGATGCAAAATCCAAATTTCTTAATTTTAGATGAGCCGACCAATGATTTAGATATTGACACGTTGAATGTATTAGAAGAGTTTTTAGAAAACTTCCCTGGTGTATTAATTTTAGTTTCACACGACAGGTATCTTCTTGACAAAATGAGTGAGCAACTTTTTATCATGGAAGGTGATGGTGGCGTAAGCATTTACAATGGAAACTATTCTGAGTACCGAATTAGTTTAGACAATGCTAAGGATAATCCCGTTGTTAAGCCTAAACAAAAAGAAGAGCCTTCTACAGTGAAGCTGGGTAAAAAACTAAGTTTCAAAGAGCAGAAAGAGCTTGATGAAATTGAGGAAACCGTGGCTGAAAAAGAAAATGAAATAGATGATCTGACAAAATCTCTTGCAACAATTAACAGTTCAGACTACAAGCAAATACAAGAAAAGTCGGCTCAAATAGAAACACTCAATAATGAATTAGAAAAAATTATGGAGCGTTGGGTTGAATTATCAGACAAAGCAAACAACTAAAATGGCTACCTCAGATATAATTGCAACTATTGGCGTTACCTTGTTGCTCACTGCATTTTTATTGCAAAGCATCAAGGTTATTAAACCAGAAAGTTATTTGTTTTTGTTGCTAAACTTATTTGGAGCTGCAATTGCAGGCTATGCCTCTTGGTTAATTTCTTTCATGCCTTTCGTTATATTAGAGGGCACTTGGGTTTTGGTTGCGGTATTTGGCTTAGTTAAACTTTATAAATCGCAGAAGTTCCACGTGAAACAAAGCGACATTTAAAAACAAACAACGTGTTTCACGTGAAACACAAACAACATATGTTTAAAGAATACGATGTTATAGTAGTAGGCGCAGGCCACGCAGGATGCGAGGCTGCGGCCGCGGCAGCCAATCTCGGCTCTTCTGTTCTGTTGGTAACCATGAACATGGAGACTATTGCACAGATGAGTTGCAACCCAGCCATGGGCGGAGTAGCAAAAGGACAAATTGTTAGAGAGATAGACGCAATGGGTGGATATTCGGGAATTATCGCCGACAAAACAACCCTGCAATTTAGAATGCTAAATCTCTCAAAGGGACCTGCCATGTGGAGTCCAAGAGCTCAAAACGACCGAAAACGCTTTGCCGAAGAATGGCGCCTTGCATTAGAAAGAACACCAAATGTAGATTTCTGGCAAGAAATGGTCGGCAGTCTACTAATTAAAAACAATACCGTTGTTGGAGTTAAGACTGCCTTAGGGGTTGAAATTCGAGCAAAAAGTGTAGTGTTAACGAATGGCACATTCTTAAATGGCTTAATTCATATTGGCGAGAAAAAATTCGGAGGCGGCAGAACCGGAGAAAAAGCAGCGACGGGATTGACCGAACAGCTAACATCTTTGGGCTTCGATGCCGGAAGAATGAAAACAGGAACACCGCCAAGGATTGACGGCAGATCACTAGACTATTCAAAAATGGAAGAGCAATGGGGAGACGAAAATCCGGGTCGTTTTTCATATACAAATGTTGCCAGACCAACTGAACAACGATGCTGCTGGATTACCTACACAAACAGCGAAGTTCATGAAACCCTAAAAGAGGGCTTTGAAAAATCGCCAATGTTTACAGGAAGAATTAAGGGATTGGGGCCAAGGTACTGCCCATCTATAGAAGATAAAATTAATAGATTCGCAGAAAGAGAAAGACATCAAATATTTGTTGAGCCCGAAGGCTGGAATACCTGTGAAATCTATGTCAACGGCTTCTCGACTTCCTTGCCAGAAGATATCCAGTATAAAGCGTTACAACAAATACCTGGTTTCGAAAACGCCAAAATGTTTAGACCGGGTTACGCGATAGAATACGACTATTTTCCACCGACACAACTATCGTTAACTTTAGAAACCAAATTAATAAGCAATCTATTCTTTGCTGGTCAAATTAATGGCACTACAGGATACGAAGAGGCTGCAAGTCAGGGGTTTATAGCCGGGATAAACGCTCATTTGAAGGTAACAGATCAACACGAACTTATTATGAAGCGCTCTGAATCATATATAGGGGTTTTAATAGATGACCTAGTTACCAAAGGCACAGAAGAGCCTTATCGCATGTTTACTTCGAGGGCCGAGCACAGGTTACTTTTGAGACAAGATAATGCAGATATCAGACTCTCCCCTATCGCACATAAGCTAGGCCTCATTAATGACGAACGTCTAGAAATTGTGAATCGTAAAATTGAAAACTCAGATGCTATTGTTGCTTTTACAAAGAAGCAAGGAATTGATATGAACAGCGCCAATAATTTATTAACTAGCTTAGGTACTGCAACCCTAAATCAAAACGTTAAGTTGTTTAATGTGCTAAGTAGACCGCAAGTTGGTATTGAAGATATCAGAACAGTAAGCCCCACCTTCAATGACCTCCTAAATACTTTCGATAAAGAAACGGTTGAGCAAGCAGAAATAAAAATTAAGTACGAGAGTTACTTTGAGAAAGAAAATGAAATTGTAAACAAAATGCAGAAGATGGAGGATAAATCCATCAATCCAGATTTTGATTATACGAAACTGCTTTCCCTATCAAAAGAGGCTAGAGAAAAATTATTAAGAATAAAACCAAGAACTTTGGGACAGGCGTCACGTATATCTGGTGTTTCACCATCCGATATATCTGTTTTAATGGTTCATATTACTAAATAAGACTTAAACTATTGTAAAACAATCACTTAAACAAGCCCTAATTTAACGCCCTGTCAGCGATTATTTTATTTTTTTAATATGATTGTTCCAAAAACAACAAAAATTAAACACGCGTTAGATAAATGGCTAAAAAAGAGATGTCACTCGCGAACACCTATTTAAAGGCATTGGTGTTCTTAATTGTTTGTATTTATGGCTGCGCGAGCATGCGAAATCCGGAAGGAGGGCCTATTGATAAAACTCCCCCTAAAGTTTTAAAGATGGAGCCCAAAGATTTAACAACAAACTTTAATAGTCCTAAAGTTGTAATCACCTTCGATGAATATTTCAACATTCAAAATGAAGCTAAAGAATTCTCTGTATCTCCAGAGCAGGAACAACCCCCTATTCTGAAAAAAGATGGCAAGAAACTAGAAATCATTTTCCAGGACAGTTTAGAAAAAAATACAACGTACACACTAAACTTTGGAAAGGCCATTGTAGACATAAACGAATCGAACGCGCTAAAAAATTTAACCTACGCCTTTTCAACAGGGCCACTTTTAGATTCCTTAAGTATTAGCGGAAAAGTCACAAATCTATTAACCGGAAAACCAGAATTTGACGCAACCGTATTTATCATTCCCCTCTCTAGAGATTCCATCTTTGGGAAAAAGAAGGCATCCATATCAACCTCAACGGATAGCAGTGGAACCTACACACTAAAAAACTTAAAGAAAGATACCTATAAGATATATGCCCTAAAAGAAACTGCAGGAGACAAAATCTATCAACAACGAACAGACGAAATAGGCTTCATCAAAGAGCCGATTGTGCTAACCAAAAACCTAACCAGTATAGATATTGGCGTGTTTAAAGAGCTGGCGCAAACATTTAGAATCGTAGACCGAAAACTTAACCCAGACGGAAGTATTGCGATGATCTTTAATCAGCAGCTCACCAAACCTGAAATAACAATACTAGATCAAAAATCAATTGATGATTCAAAGCTCCTACGTTTTAGTAAAACGAATGACTCCCTAAAGCTTTGGTTGCAGGACCTGGCTTTCGATTCTGTTAAAATTGAAATCAAAAATGACGGGAAGCCGCTTGACACGGTAATACTCAATCGAGATAAAAAAGACACTTACACAAGAACTTTACAAATAGTCGATAACCTAGAACAAGGTGTGCTTAACCCCTATCGCCCTTATAAGTTAGCATTCAATTTTCCGATGGAAAATGTTGATCTTACTAAAATCAAATTAACCGAAGATTCTATTCCAAGACCTAATTTCACTTTTACGAAAGACAGTACAAATTTCTTAATATATAATTTCAATTACCCGTGGCGAAAAAAAGCAACCTACAACATTACATTGTCCGAAGGTGCCGCAACTGGAATATTTGGTGTTAAAAACAAAGAATTTAAGAAGGCATTTAAAGTAGGTACAGCTGACGATTATGGGACGTTCGTGCTAAAAATAGAAATTCCAGACACCACGAAAAGCTACGTCTTAGAAATTCTGAACGATAAGAAAGCGGTTGTATCTAGAGAAGTAATTACTAAAAACAGAACCATCAAGTATGCCAATTATAAAGTTGCAACGTACTTTACTCGGATCATTTATGATGATAACAAAAACGGAAAATGGGACACTGGAAGTTTAGCCCTGGGCACTCAACCAGAACTAACTTTAAATAATACACAAGAAATAGCACTGAGAGCAAACTGGGAACAGGTCTTCACCTGGGCAATCCCACCGCCTCCAAAAGCTATCAAACCTAGTACAACAGACAATCAGGACGCCGAACCAAAAACAACCAATTAAGCTATGGATTAAACCATCCAGCATACATGATATAGTTGTCAGGTAGTTTAGCTAATAAGGCCCTTTGCTCTTCGGTAATGGGCTTTATTTTTTTTGCAGGGGTTCCAGCATATAAAAAACCACTTTCGCAAACCGTATTTTCAAGCACTACAGAGCCAGCCGCAATAATACAAAACTCTTCAATCACAGCGTGATCCATTACGATTGCACCCATCCCAATAAGTACGTTATCCTTAACCGTACAGCCGTGTACTATGGCATTATGGCCTACTGAAACACGGTTTCCGATATGAGTAGATGCTTTTAAATAAGTAGCGTGAATAACTGCTCCATCCTGAATATTACTTTCATTACCAATGGTAATAGCATTTACATCACCCCTAACCACAGCATTAAACCAAATAGAACAATTATGGCCTATGACTACATCGCCAACAATTGTTGCATTTGGCGCGATAAAACATTCATCACCCCATTTTGGGTAAACTTCTTTAACTGGTAAAATAACTGGCATTTCCTTAAATTATCGTATCAACCAACTCCTCTGCATGATTTGGGTAGTCTGTATTATAATGTAATCCTCTGCTTTCCTTTCTCGCAACCGCAGATTTAATAACCATATAAGCTACTTGAATAACATTTCTCAATTCGCAAAGCTTAACTGAAACTTTATTCTTCTTATAAAATTCTTCTGTTTCTTCATATAGTAAAAATAACCTTCTCATTGCCCTATCTAATCTAAAATCGGACCGCACAATTCCAACATAGTCGCTCATAATCTTTTGCGTTTCTCTCAGATTATGAGTAACTAAAATATCTTCGTTTGATTGCATAACGCCCTGTTCATTCCACTCAGGGATATATGTAGGAATAATGCTATCTTTATAACTGGCAACTGCAGAAACAAAAATGCGGTGTGCAAAAACAGTCGCCTCCAATAAAGAATTTGAAGCTAATCTATTAGCACCATGTAAACCAGTCGACGAAACTTCACCGCAAGCATATAAGTTCTGAATAGAAGACTTACCAAATTCATCAACCAAAATACCTCCACACATATAATGTGCAGCTGGTGTTACCGGAATAAAATCTTTTGTCATGTCTATCCCAATAGACAAACATTTAGCATATATATTTGGAAAGTGATTTAGAATGTCGTCCTTTTTACGCATCGTAATATCAAGATACACGAAATCATCTCCAGATTTTTTCATTTCAGCATCAATTGCTCGAGCAACAATGTCACGTGGCGCTAGTGATCCTCGTTCATCATACTCATACATAAATTCCTCGCCATTTCTCCTTCTCAACAGACCACCAAAACCTCTAACAGCTTCAGAAATTAAAAAGGATGGGTATTCCCCTGGGTGATATAATGCTGTTGGATGAAACTGGATAAACTCCATATTTCGCACCTTTCCTTTTGCTCTATATACCATTGCCATTCCATCGCCCGTTGCAATAACTGGATTTGTTGTATTCGCATAGATATGTCCAGCACCTCCAGACGCCATAACTGTTATCTTTGCTAAAATCTTTTCCACATCGTTAAGCTCTGTGTTAAAGGCATATATCCCATAGCAACTCACGTTTTCACTACTCTTATCAACATGAACACCCAAGTGATGTTGCGTAATAAGTTCTAAGCAAAAGTAATGTGTTAATATCTCTATATTCTCGTTTTCATGAATTTGCTTTAACAATACACTTTCAATTTCATAACCCGTAATGTCTTTATAATGTAGTACACGGTGCGCTGAGTGCCCCCCTTCTTTTGCTAAATCAAAAACTCCAGCGGTATTCTTATCGAAATTAATTCCATAATCAATAATTTCTTGAATACGTTGCGGACCTTCCTTAACTACAATTTCAACAATTTCTTCATTACACAATCCATCGCCTGCAATTAATGTATCCTGAATATGGTCTTCAAAAGAATCAGACTCATCAACCACCACTGCGACCCCTCCTTGGGCATATTTGGTGTTAGACTCATCCTCATTCGACTTCGTAACAATCAATACTTTCCCATACTTTGCTGCTTTAAGTGCAAAACTTAAACCTGCTATCCCCGACCCTATAACTAAAAAATCAACTTCTCTCATTAAAATCTAATAACTACAAACTTTGTTAATAACAACCATAATTATGTGGAATGAATGTCTAAATTAAACCAACAACTATTTTTGAATGTTTAAAGCTAAGGTAAAAAGGCAATTTGACACAATCTTTTACATTATTTTTAAGCAACTTTGCATAGTTTATTAACTTTTAACAACACAAAATCAATACACATTTTTATATTAGTAAGTTTTTAGGCTAAATAGTATACCATTGTAAATCAGTAGATATTTAAAATTAAAATATCATATCAATGTTAGTAAGTATTTAATAACTCATATCTTACTATTTTAATTAATAACTTATTCACAGTATCAACATCCTAATAAACAATAAGAATCTATTTATTTAAAATAATTATTAATTATTGAAGTGTTAAAAGCTGTTAACTTTACACCATCAAAAAAGAGCTTAACAAAATTTTATACAGATGAGCATGGATATCCTAGAAGAATTAAATAGAAAGGGTTTTGTAGAAGAGCAAATAGATCCAACATTAGATTTATTTGAAGAAATTGAAAAATTAAAAAAGGAGAAGAATGCCATAGTATTGGCACATTACTATCAAGAACCTGATATACAAGATATTGCAGATTACATTGGAGACAGTTTAGGTTTGTCTCAGGAAGCTGCAAAGACAGAAGCTGATGTGATAGTTTTCGCTGGGGTTCATTTTATGGCAGAAACAGCCAAAATACTATCACCAGAAAAAACTGTTTTGTTACCAGATTTAAAAGCTGGATGTTCGTTAGCTGATAGCTGTCCACCTCACCTATTTAAAAAATTTAAAGAGAAATATCCTGATCATTTGGTGATTACCTATGTAAACTGCACAGCAGAGCTAAAAGCATTGAGTGATATTGTTTGCACATCAACAAATGCAGTACAAATTGTGGAGAGCTTACCAAAAGATCAGAAGATAATTTTTGGTCCAGATAAAAATTTGGGAGCCTGGGTTGCAAAAAAAACAGGTAGAGATTTAGTGTTGTGGAACGGAGCATGTATGGTACATGAAATATTTTCGAGAGAAAAAATTACCAAGTTAAAAGAACGCCATCCTAACGCCAAGTTTATTGCACATCCAGAATGTGAAGAATCTGTATTGCAAATGGCAGATTATATTGGTAGTACGACTGGACTTTTAAAATATAGTATCAACAGCGATGCTACAGAATTTATTGTGGCTACTGAAAGTGGAATTATTCACCAAATGGAAAAGGCTAATCCGCATAAAACATTTATTCCAGCACCTCCAAATAATAATTGTGCTTGTAATGACTGTCCTTATATGAAAAGAAATACATTAGAAAAATTGTACTTATGTATTAAAAATGGCTTACCAGAAGTTACTGTTCCAGCAGATATTATTGTTCAGGCTCGTAAACCAATTGAAAGAATGCTGGAAATTTCAGCACAATTAGGACTTTAATTAATGAATTGTAGGCTAATATCCTCCTTTCTTGTATCACTAATTTTGTCAGGTCTTTTTTCCTGTACCGCTATCAAAGAATTGAATTATACGGTAACGGATAAAAAACATACACCAGATGAACTCAGGCAAGATGTAGATTTTACCTATAAGCTACTTACAAAAGGTCACCCAGGAGTGTATTGGTATATAGAAAAAGATGTGTTAGCATTTAAATTTGATAGTTTAAAACAAACGCTAACTTCATCTTTAACCTCCAAAGAATTCTACAAGAAAATGGCTCCAGTAGTAGCTGAAGTTAAATGTGGGCATACACGATTAATAATGACTACTAGAATTTTAACAAAAAAGGAAAAGGATTCTGTAGCCAAACTTGGTAAGCCAATTAATAAATTAGGTTATAAAGTAATTGCTCAAAAACTCTATGTAAATTCTGTAGCAAAAAAGCTTAATCCAGTAAAAAAGGGCGATGAAATTTTGGAAATAGATGGTGTACCAGCAGCAGAGATAATTAGCAATCTAGCTAAAAACTATCCAGCTGACGGTTATAATCAAACCTTTAAAACTGCCGTTCTAAATAGAGCATTTGTAAATTGGTATGCTGCTATTTATGATCCTAAAGATACTTTAGATTTTAAGTTCAAAAAAGGAGATTCTATTTTAAATTTAAGATTAACAACTATTGCTAAACGAGAAGTTAAAGATTCTTTGAAAGTTAAAAAGCTAAGGTTGAAGCTAAACAAAGACTCCTTACTTGCAAAAAAGAACATAACAAAGGAAAAATTAAAGGTAAGATATAAAGGAAGTGATGAATTTAAAAAACCAATTTTAGATCTTAACTTTTTGCAAAAAGATAGTAGTATAGCCTATTTAAAAGTAAAAAGTTTTTCTTTTCCTTACGCAAATTTTAATCGTTTTTTTAGGGAAAGCTTCGCAACAATAAAAAAAGGAAATACGAAAGATCTTATTATCGATTTAAGAGATAATGGAGGAGGTTCACTAACAGCTTGTAGAAATTTATTTTCTTACCTAGTTGATCAAGACTTTGTATATCTAAAAGGGGCAAAAATAGATCATAAATTTAATCCATATTGGTATGGAAATGGTATTTCAAATAAAATGATTGCTTTGCCTTTTGAACTTGCTAGCTTAATACGGCTAAAAAAACAAGAAGGTAAATTTTACCTAAATTATAAGGGTACAAAGCCTTTACATCCAAAAAAGGATCATTATGATGGTAAAATTTATGTATTGATAAATGGCTATAGTTTTTCTGCTTCTGCATTGCTTGCTGCTAATTTACAACAAATAAAAAGAGCTACTTTTGTTGGACAAGAAACTGGAGGAGGTTATAATGGTTGTGTTGCAGGGTATATCCCTACCCTAAATTTACCAAATTCAAAATTAAAACTCAGAATGGGCTTATATCCGATAATTCCAAATGCACATAGCGAAATTATTGGAAGGGGTATTTTTCCTGATCAAGAAATTGTCACGACAATTGAAGATGTTGTTGCAGGAAAAGATAAAGAACTAGCGTGGGTAATGAATGATATTAAAACAAAGCTTTGACAATAACAATATATATATGTTTGAAAATAAAGAACGCACAGCAATTTCAGAATTAGGAGAGTTTGGCTTAATTAAACACCTAACTGATAATTTTAAAATTCAACACGAAAGTAGCATTAAGGGTATTGGAGATGATGCGGCAGTATTGGATTTTACAGGAAAGCAAATCCTAATTTCTACAGATTTATTATTGGAAGGTATCCATTTTGACTTAGCTTATGTGCCACTAATGCACTTAGGATATAAAGCTGTACAAGTTAATTTGAGTGATATTTATGCAATGAATGGAACTGCTACACAGATCACGGTATCTATAGGCTTGTCAAGCAAGTTTCCTTTAGAAGCAGTAGAAGAGATTTACAAAGGGGTAGAGTTAGCCTGTAATAAGTTCAATATAGATCTTATAGGAGGTGATACTTCAGCAAGTAAACAAGGTTTGGTAATAAGTGTAACGAGCGTAGGTTATGCAGAAGCCGATGATATTTGTTACCGTAATGGTGCGGAAGAAGGAGATTTATTATGTGTTTCTGGTGATTTGGGAGGTGCTTACGTAGGCTTACAAATTTTAGAAAGAGAAAAGCAGATTTTTTTAGAAAATCCGCAACTGCAACCAGATTTAGAAGGAAAAGATTATATTATTGAACGTCAATTGAAGCCTGAAGGAAGAAGAGATATTGTTGATTTGTTATCGCAAATGAAGATCAAACCAACATCAATGATTGATGTTTCAGATGGTTTAGCTTCAGAAATCTTACATATCTGTACACAGTCAGCCAAAGGTTGTACACTTTATGAAGAAAAAATCCCGATAGATCCAATGACTTATGAAACTGCACGTGAATTAGGTTTAGATCCAACAGTTTGCGCATTGAATGGCGGCGAAGATTATGAACTGCTATTTACGATTAAACAAGCTGATTATAGCAAACTTAAGAATGATTTGGATATTAGCATCATTGGCCACATAACCGACAAAAACTCGGGATGTAAAATGGTGTCTAAATCAAATGTAGTGCATGAGTTAAAGGCACAAGGTTGGAATGCTTTTAAAGGCTAGATATGAAGAAGGCAGTTTTATGTTTTTTCACAGTATTCATAATTAATTTTTGCTTTGCGCAGCAGGATCTTAGTTTAGGAAAAATATATCAGCTACCTTCCCAAGTATTAAATGAAAACAGAGTTCTTAACATTTACACACCCGAAGGATACAACGCTGATTCTGCTAAGACCTACCCAGTTATTTATCTGTTAGATGGATCTGTAAACGAAGATTTTATACACATTACTGGCCTAGTTCAGTTTTTAACAATGATTGAGGCAACGCCAAAATCAATAGTTATTGGTATTGCAAATGTTGATAGAAGAAGAGATTTTACTTTTCCAACTTCGGTTGTAAAAGATAAGCAAGACTTCCCTACTACTGGAAGCTCAGCCAAGTTCATCAATTTTTTAGCGGAAGAACTACAACCATTTGTTGAAAAAACATTTAAAACGAATGGTGTAAAGACAGTTATTGGACAATCTTTTGGAGGTTTATTAGCAACAGAGATTTTAATGAAAAGAGCCAGTCTTTTTAACAATTATATCATTGTTAGTCCAAGTTTGTGGTGGGATAATGGATCACTTTTAAAAAACCCGACTAATCAAACGCCATTCAAGGCTAATGTATTTATTTCCGTTGGCGAAGAAGGAAAAATAATGAAGGATGACGCTAAAAAACTCGCTGAAACCTTGTCTAAATCTAGCAACCTAAAAGTAGGATTTGAATTTTTTGAGAAAGAAGACCATTTAACGATTTTACATAATAGCGTTTATCAAACATTGTTAAAAATGTATAAAAAGTAAGTTTATTCTTCATCCCCTAAAAACCTCGCGTCGATCTGCTTAGTCGATTTAGTTTTTGCACCTAATTTTTTAATCTTTTCTACTTTTCCAATTAGATTGCCACTGCCATATTGCAATTTTTTAAACGCTTCCTCATGGGCTTTTTGTGAAAGGTCTAAATGTTTACCTATTTTTTCCATATCTGTTAAAAAGCCAACGAACTTATCATATAAAGCCCCCGCCTCTTCAGCAATCTCAAATACATTTTTATTTTGCCGATCTACTTTCCAAATACTTGCAATAGTACGAAGCGTAGCTAGCAATGTTGTCGGACTAACAATTACAACTTTTCGATCCCAGGCATAGTTAAATAACTCATGATCGGCCTGCACGGTAACACTAAAAGATGATTCAATCGGCATAAAAAGCAAAACAAAATCGGGCGAGTTAATTTGATAAAGATTTTGATAATTTTTACCGGCTAAACCATCTATATGAGATTTTACAGAAATTAGATGCCGCTTTAAACTTAAAACTTTCTCTTCTTCTGTTGCTGCGTTCATCATTTCTTCATAAGCAACCAAGCTAATTTTAGCGTCTACAATCAAGTTTTTCTCATCGGGCAGGTCAATGACCACATCTGGTTGATATTTTGTACCATCGTCGTTCTTAAGGCTAGCCTGTGTGCGATATTCCCGCCCCTTAATTAGTCCCGAACTTTCTAGCACGCGCTCAAGAATGACTTCTCCCCAATTTCCTTGCTTTTTATTATCGCCTTTTAGTGCTTTTGTTAAATTGTTAGCATCGGTTTGAATCTGCTTACTTTGATCCATTAATTGAAATATGACCCCTTTTAAATGATTTCGTTCGGCGGCTTCATCCTTATAGACCTTGTCAACCTTTTCTTCAAATGCTTTAATGTTTGCTTTTAATGGTGAGAGGATAGTTTCTAAATTATTTTGGTTCTGCGCAGTGAATTTTGCTGTTTTTTCATCTAGAATTTTGTTAGCTACTTCAGAAAAAGTTAAAGTAAATTTTTGCTGAAGATCTTCGAGACTTTGCTGTTGTTCCTCAAATTTATTACGCTGTAGGCTTAACAACGCTTCTGTTTGTATAAGTTTACCTCGCTCATCGTTAAATCGCTCCCTAAGATCGTTTAGCTCATCGGCCAGTTTTTGTTTTTCTTCCTTTAAATAGTTGATTGTTTCATCGTTCGTTTGTACCGGCTGTTTGCGCAACACGAGCATCAAAAGAATCAATAAAATAAGCAACAACAAAGCAACAGCAGCGATTTCCATACTTCCAATTTTTTAGTCAAAATAACAAAATATTAGTTAAGAGTGTCTACAAACACGCTTTTTAATATATATTTACCACATGAACAATCTGTTAATTCTTATTCAATGTAAAGACAGCGTTGGTTTAGTAACCAATATCACAAGAGTATTAGCGCAACACAAACTCAATATAGTTGCCATGCGAGAGTTTGTAGACGAAACTGAAAACAAGTTTTTTACACGCATAGCTTGCAGTGGTATTATTGCATATAACTCAGTACTTGAACAAGAGCTGGTAGATGTGTTACCGGCCGATGCCAGCGTTAGGCTCGTAACACAAACAGAAAAGAATATTGCTGTGTTAGTTACTAAGGAGTTTCATTGCTTAGCAGATCTTTTAGTTAGGACCCATTTTAAAACACTCGGAGCGATCGTTAAATGTGTAATCGGAAATCATCCAACGCTGCAAGAATTTGCGGAGAAACTGGGCGTACCTTTCTTCTATGTTGACCATGAAAACAAAAGTAGGGATGAATTTGAACAAGAAATTTCTCAATTGTTAACAAACTACGAACTAGATTATATCGTGCTAGCTAAATTTATGAGAATACTTTCGCCCGAGTTTATAGAACATTATCCAAATAAGATCATTAATATTCATCATTCCTTTTTACCAGCTTTTATCGGTGCTAGTCCATATAAACAGGCATTTGATAGAGGGGTAAAAATTATCGGCGCTACGGCGCATTTTGTAACCAATAATCTAGACGAAGGACCGATCATTAGCCAACAGACAATACATGTAAATCATACATTAAACGCCAAACAAATGGCAGTTGCAGGCCGTGAAATTGAAAAAGCGGTATTGAGCAAGGCATTGGAACAAGTCTTAGAAGATCGAGTTTTTATTAGCGGAAATAAAACGATTGTTTTTGAATAACTAGCAGGCTATTTTACAAACGTTTTAACACGAGCTCTCCTACTTCTTGTCCTGTGTGACTACCAATTGCAATACCCATTCCATTGCAGCGAACGGCACAGTAAATGTTGGGATCAAGTTCCTTCACAATTGGATGTAATTCATTGCCAAAAGCCATTATGCCGCTCCACTTCTGGTCAATTTCGAAATCAACATCAGGTAGAATAACTGTTTGCAAAAGCGATAGCAGGGCTGCCTGTACTTTTTCTGTCTCGCCAAATTCAGTTGTTTCCTCCGTTTTAAAATCTAAATTTCTACCGCCTCCCAAAAGAACGCGATCACCTACATTTCTAAAATAATAAAAGCCTTTATCATAATGGAAAGTGCCTTTTAGCTTTAAATTAGGAATAGGTTTGGTAATGACCACCTGGCCTCTACCAGGTACGACATTTACTGTACTGCGAAGACCGTTTATAAAAGCATTGGTTGTTAAAATCACTTTGTTACAGGTAAACCGACCTTGACTGGTTTCGAGAACGATTTGCTTTTCTTCTTCATTAACTTTTTCAACCTCGCACATGTTTAGCACAACAACCCCTAAAGCGCTCGCTTTTGCCAGCAGGCTTTTCATCATCTTACCAGGATCAATTTGGGATTCTAACTTGTTTTTTAACAAGGCTGTAATACCTTTAAAACTAAATGAAGCAATTTGGTTATCAGCAACGCTATAGACTTCTTTTTCTGAGACAATGTCTGCTATTAGTGCATTAAAATGGCTTAATTTTAATACACATTCCTGAGCTAAAAGGCTATCATTGGGCCTAAATAATTCATACCCTCCATAATTTTGATAATAAATACCGTCATCACCCAGTAAATTCCGAAGCTTTAAGAGGCCGGTCCAACGCTTTGATATTAAGTCATGCAAGCCATCAGGTCCACAAATTTTCTCCTGCTCTATTAGTTCTGAAATACTTCCAAAACACGCAAAACCAGCATTTTTGGTACTGGCGCCATTGGGTAAAAACCCGCGTTCTAGTATCATTACACTAGTTTGTGGACTGCCTTGTTTAATTGTTAAGGCAGCATTTAAGCCAACTATGCCACTTCCAATAATAATTACGTCGGCAGCAAAGAAATTGTGCTTCTCCCAATAAGATTGATGGTTTGTCGGATTCATAAGTTATTGTAATTTTTTTAACAGCAATTAAATATGGGAACACTTTTTGATTTAAGGTAGAAAACACTAATAAAAAAATGGAATCGTATTTAATTTTAATTATACCTGTATTGCTGTTAAGCATGTTTGTACAGTGGCGATTTAGAAGTAAATTCTCTCAGTATGCCGAAATGCAGCTCAACTCTGGCATGTCGGGAAAAGAAGTAGCCGAAAAAATGCTATATGACAATGGCATCTATGATATCAAAATAATGAGTACAGAGGGTCAATTAAGTGACCATTATAATCCAACAGATCGCACCGTGAATCTAAGTACGGATGTGTATTATGGAAGAAGTGTTGCTGCGGCTGCTGTTGCTGCGCACGAATGTGGCCATGCTGTGCAGCATGCCAAATCATACCATTGGTTGCAATTTAGATCGAGCATGGTGCCCGTAGTGAGTATCTCCTCTAATTTATTGCAATGGGTATTGTTAATTGGTGTATTGTTAATCGGTTTTACTGGAAACCCGATCGTATTAGCCATTGGCGTGGCTGGTTTAGCGCTAGTTACTTTATTCAGTATCATAACCCTGCCAGTTGAATTCGACGCTAGTAGAAGAGCATTGTTGTGGTTAAGAAATAATCAAACTGTGATGCATACGGCTGAAGAAAATGCCCAAGCTAAGGATGCGCTTTGGTGGGCAGCAATGACCTATGTTATTGCGGCATTGGGTGCGCTAGCCAACTTAATTTATTATGCTTCAATGTTGTTTGGAAGAAGTAGGGATTAACTTAATTTAACCTATAAGGCGCAATCAATTGAAACTCGGGAATATCAACATTAAACGATGTTTCATTATTTAAACGAAGCATCTGATAATGCCCTTTCATACTTCCTATTTCAGTTTTGAGATTACACCCCGACACATATTGATAAGATTCTCCTGGGTTTATGATGGGCTGCTCTCCTACTACACCCTCCCCGTCTACTTCTCTTTGGGTTCCATTTGAATCAAAAATTAACCATTTGCGACGCATCAACTGGATAGAAAAATCAGACAGGTTCTGAATCTCAATGCGATAGGCAAACATAAAATGCTCATTAGCGGAATCAGAATAACCCTCTTCATAAGTGGTGTCAACCGAAATCTTTATACCTTGAGTAATAGCAGTAACCATTATTTAAATTTAAGAATTGCTTTTCAATAATCAAGCCATTTCTGAAAAAGGCACAGCGTGTTCGTATTTAACTGCCACTTCGTCTAATAACTCATGAATTGTTGCAATGTTCTCTTCTTTGACAAGTAACATTCTATATGGTTTAAAGTCTGGCAAGCCTTTAAAGTAATTGGCATAATGCCTACGCATTTCAAATACGCCAACTTTTGGACCTTTCCATTCAATAGATTTATCAAGATGGGTTCTGCAAGCAACTATTCTTTCTTCTAAAGTTGGACCAGCCATTAGTTCACCAGTTTCGAAAAAATGTTTAACTTCTCTAAATATCCAAGGATAACCAATCGCCGCCCTGCCAATCATAATGCCATCAACTTCGTATTCCATTCTCCAAGCAGCTGCTTTTTGTGGACTATCTACATCGCCGTTGCCAAAAATGGGAATTTTAACACGCGGGTTTCTTTTAATTTCTCTGATTAAAGTCCAATCGGCTTCTCCCTTATAAAGCTGAGCTCTTGTTCTGCCATGAATAGTTAAGGCTTGGATACCGATATCCTGTAATCGCTCTGCAACTTCTTCTACATTTTTGGTATTATCATCCCAACCTAACCTAGTTTTTACAGTAACGGGCAAATGCGTAGCTTTAACAACAGCCTCGGTCATCTTAACCATTTTATCGATATCCTGAAGCAAACTAGCGCCCGCGCCCCTGCAGGCAACATTCTTTACCGGACAACCATAGTTAATATCCATCAAATCAGGTCCCGCAAGCGTGGCAATTTCAGTTGCTTCGCGCATGCTCTCTATATCGCTGCCAAAAATCTGTATGCCGATTGGTCTTTCATACTCGAAAATGTCGAGCTTCTTTCTGCTTTTCGCAGCGTCGCGAATCAGCCCTTCAGACGAAATAAACTCCGTATACATCAAATCGGCACCGCCTTGTTTACATACATAACGAAAAGGAGGATCACTCACGTCTTCCATTGGTGCCAGTAACAAAGGGAACGCTCCCAAATCTATATTTCCTATCTTTACAGACATTTTTCTATCTTCAATGCAAAATTAAAGCCACAAAGGTACACAATTTACAAATAATGCAGGTTACACAAACAATCAAGCAAGAAAGCAGCCCTTACGTACAACTTTTATTACTAGGTATTTATGCCATTGGAGGCCTTTTAGTGGCGATGTTTATTGGCTTCGCAATTGTTTTTATTTGCTATGGAAGCATTATTTTGAAAGATACCTCATGGTTAAGTGGCAACGACCCGAAATTTATAGGTGCGCTAAAAATTTTACTAACCGCACAGCAAATAGGGCTTTTTTTAACTCCAGCTTTATTGTTAAGTTTAACGGAAGGCAAAAAACTAAAAAACTTTTACGACCTAAAAAAGCCAAACATTAACCTCCTTTTTGTGGTGCTTTTAATAATGGCTTGTTCTATGCCCCTAATGAGTTGGATAAATGAAACCAACCAAAAGATGTTTTTGCCTGATTTTTTAAAAGGAATAGAAGCATGGATGCGTAGAATGGAAGATGAAGCTGCAAAAACAACAGCTGCTATTTTAAAAATGAAGTCGATTGGTGATTTTTTACTCACAATGTTTGTAATTGCCATTATGCCGGCAATTTGCGAAGAGTTCCTATTTAGAGGCGCATTGCAACGAACATTTTTAAGATGGGCCAAAAACCCACATGTCGCAATTTGGATTTCGGCGATTATATTTAGTTCCATACATTTCCAGTTTTACGGGTTTTTCCCTCGGCTATTTTTGGGCGCGGCCTTCGGTTATATCTACTTTTGGACAGGTAGTTTATGGTATACTGTTTTTGCACATTTTTTAAACAATGGATTTGCAGTAGGCATCGCATGGTACTTTCAACAAAAAAACTTACCATTAAATAGTGATGAAGAAATTCCTGTGCAATGGTATGGCTATATAATTAGTGCAATAATTACCCTAGCTTTGTTTAAATTTTTAAAGGATAAGACAACCAATAAATGAAAACTAGGGCAATAACCGCTTTCTTTTTTACCATTGTAATGTTGGGCTCCATATTTTTGGGAGGCTATACTTTTACAGGTTTTTATTTGATACTTAGTATCGTAGCTCTTCTAGAGTTTTACAAATTGGTAAAAATGGGAGGCATAAGGCCCCACCGCAATATAGGCGTGCTAGTAGCGGTACTCTTATTTTCTATGACTGCTGCTTATCATTTTTTACAATTTGAAACCAAGTATCTTTTGCTGATAGTGCCGCTTATTTTTTCTGTCTTCATTAGTGAGCTATATAAGAAGAACAAAATTCCATTTGCAAATATCTCTTACACATTTGTGGGTTTTATTTATGTAACGGTTCCTTTTTGCTTCTTTTATTCACTAGGCTTTTTGGCTAACGTGTTAATCTATGATTACCATTTACCCTTGGCTTTTTTACTGATGTTATGGGCAAATGATACTGGTGCATATTTATTTGGTGTTAAATTTGGAAAACGAAGATTGTTTGAACGCCATTCTCCAAAAAAATCATGGGAAGGTTTTTTCGGCGGTATTTTTACCAGCATCATCGTAGCTTTAATTTTAGCCAAAGTTTTCCCAGAAATGAATATCGCCACGTGGGTGGGTATGGCCATTCTTATTTCTTGCTTCGGCACACTCGGTGATTTAGTAGAATCAATGCTTAAAAGAAGCTTAGATGCCAAAGACTCTGGGAGCTTTTTACCAGGGCATGGTGGCTTTTTAGACCGATTTGATGGTTTGTTAATTGCCGCTCCAGTAGTGTATGCTTACCTGTACCTGATTATTCATTAAAAAGAGGGTTTAATTATAACCTTTTCTCAAACTGCTTCTCCCATACCATGTAACAAAATTACAACAGCTATCGATTCAACAGCTTAGTAATTTATATTTGGATAATTAACTAAACTAACCCCCATGGCAAAATTTTACCCACGTGCCGTATGGTTTATTGCGCTGCTCTTTTGCGCTCAAACAACCATGGCTCAAAGCATCCCATCACCCAAAGATCACTTTGGCTTTACGATTGGCGACGATTATCAACTCGCTAATTACACCCAAACTGCTGCTTATTTTAAGAAACTAGCAGAGACTTCAAAAAGAGTAAAACTGGTAGATATTGGTAAAACGGAAGAGGGCAGGTCACAATATATGTTGATCATCACTTCTCCAGAAAACCATAAGAACCTTGAAAAATATAAAGAGATTTCGCAAAAGCTAGGGCGCGCTGAAGGATTAACCCCCGCTCAGGCAAAAGCACTAGCAGCCGAAGGTAAAGCAGTTGTTTGGATTGACGGAGGTTTGCATGCCAATGAAGTAGTTGGCGCGCATCAGCTAATTCAAACGGCTTATGATCTTTCAAGTCGCACCGATGCCGAAACAAACAAAATCATGGATAACGTGATTGTTTTAATGACCCATGCTAATCCAGACGGGCAAGAGCTTCAAAGCGATTGGTATATGAGAGAAAAAGACCCTAAGAAAAGATCTTTAAGTGGTTTACCTCGCTTATATGAAAAATATGCAGGTCATGATAACAATAGAGATTTCTTTATGCTCAACCTTAAAGAAACTCAAAATATCGGCCGCCAACTATTCGTAGAATGGATCCCACAGATCATGTATAACCACCATCAGGCTGGTCCGGCGGGAACTGTTGTAGCAGGCCCTCCATATCGCGATCCTTACAACTATGTTTTCGACCCAATGGTATTAACTAGTTTGGATGCAGTTGGTGCAGCAATGCACAATAGAATGAATGTAGAAGGAAAACCAGGCTATACACAACGTGGTGGTTCAGTGTTTTCAACTTGGTATAACGGAGGATTACGTACCACAACCTATTTCCACAATATGATCGGTTTGTTAACGGAAATTGTAGGTAGCCCTACTCCTTCCGATATTCCTTTGGTACCGTCTCGTTTGTTGCCAAATGGAGATTCACCAAATCCTGTTTTACCTCAAAAGTGGTATTTTAGAAACTCGATAGATTATTCAGTTTCTTTAAACTATGCGGTATTGAACTATGCCCAGCGCCATAGCGATGAATTGCTTTACAACATTTATCAAATGGGTAAAAACTCAATTGATAGAGGGAGCAAAGACACTTGGTCGTTTTCTCCAAAAAAGATTGACGCTATTAACGAAGCATTTCAGAAAGACAGGTCGACCGCTAGTTCTGGAAGCCAGGGAGGATTTGCTGGAAGGGGAGGGATGCCAACAAAATACCTTGATACGGTAATGAAGGCCCCAAAAAACCGTGATGCAAGAGGTTATATTCTCTCGGCCGACCAAGCAGATTTTACCACAGCAATCCGTTTCTTAAATGCATTGATCAGAACTGGTGTTGTTGTTCATAAAGCTACAGCTGCTTTTGCGGTTGCAGGTAAGAATTATCCTGCAGGAAGTTATATTGTTAAAACAGATCAAGCTTTTAGGCCACATGTTTTAGATATGTTCGAGCCTCAAGATCACCCGAATGATTTTAAATATGAAGGCGGACCTCCAGTAGCTCCTTATGACGCAGCTGGTTGGACATTAGCTTATTTAATGAATGTTAAATTTGACCGTATTCAAGATAAATTTGATGGTCCTTTTGAAAAGTTGCCTCACGGAGAATTATTAAAAGCAACACCAAAAGCACTTCCATCAGGTACTGGCTTCGTATTAAGCTCAGCTGCTAACGAGAGCTTCTTAGCGGTAAATGAGCTCTTAAAAAACGGTGCAGAAGTATATCGCAATACAGCCGATGGATCATTTTATGTTCCGGCATCGAGCAAAGCAAAAAGCATTTTAAACAAAGCAGAGCATGGCTTTGGAATGCGTATAACAGCAGGCTCAAAACCAACTAAAGCGGTTAAAATAGCGCCATCACGGATCGCTTTATGGGATACCTATGGTGGTTCAATGCCATCAGGCTGGATCCGCTTTATCATGGAGCAATACCATTTTGACGCGACCGTAATTTATGCACCAGATATCGATGCCGGTAAGCTAAAAGAAAAGTATGATGTAATTATTTTTGTAGGGGGTTCAATCCCTGCATTAAGTGCAGGAGTTGAAGGAATGAGGGGTGGATTTGGTGGCCCTGCAGCCGATGCAAATATACCAGCGGAATTTAAAGCCAGAGTTGGTAGAATGACCCAAGAAAAATCTATCCCTCAATTGAAAGCATTTTTAGAAGAAGGAGGAGAAATTGTGGCGATCGGTTCTGCAACTAACCTTGCTGCACATTTAAATTTACCAGTTAGGAATGCAATGGTTGAAATGGTTGATGGACAAGAAAAAAGGCTACCAGCAACGAAATATTATGTTCCAGGAAGTGTATTAAGCGTAACTGTAGATAAAAGTCAGACAGCAAACTGGGGATTAGACGCAGCAACTGATGTTTATTTTGACAATAGCCCTGTATTTAAATTAAACCCTAACGCGGTGTCATCCGGACAAATTAAACCATTAGCTTGGTTCGGTTCTGCAACGCCATTACGTAGTGGTTGGGCATGGGGACAAAGCTACCTCCAAGATGGTGTAGCTGCTTTTGAAGCAAATTATGGCAAAGGTAAGGTTTATGCCTTCGGTCCAGAAATTACCTTTAGAGCACAAACCCATGGTACTTTTAAATGGATGTTTAATCAGTTGTATAAATAGTAGGCGCATAGCGTCTAATAGCCTAGAGCGTCATTGCGAAATACCTCGCAATGACGCTTTTTTTACCTGTAGCTTACGATAAGAAATTGTTTTGACCCTATCTTTGCTCCATGAAGATAGAAATCTGGTCGGATGTAATGTGTCCATTTTGTTATATTGGCAAAAGACACCTTGAAGCGGCGATGGAAACGTTGCCCTTTAAAAATGAAATCGAAATAGAATGGAAAAGCTATCAGCTTAACCCCGATTACCATAATACTTCAAATGAAAGCCTTTATGATTACTTAGCTCGTGCAAAGGGAATGACCGTTGTGCAGGCCAAACAATTAACAGGTAACGTGCTCGAGATGGCAAATAACGCAGGCCTTAAACTAGATTTCGACCAGAGTGTGCCGGCCAACTCTTTTGATGCACATCGCTTTCTTCATCTTGCAAAAATAAATGGACTGCAAAATGAGGCTGAAGAAGCATTATTCCATGCCCATTTTATGGAAGGTAAAGATATTGCAAACAAAGAGGTATTGGCATCTGTAGGCCAAATTATAGGCCTTGCAGCAACGGCAGTAGCTAAAATGTTGGCAAGTGACGAATTTACAGAAGCTGTTCGCTATGATATTTACGAAAGCCAACAGATTGGGATAAGAGGAGTACCATATTTCGTATTCGACAGAAAATACGCTTTATCTGGCGCACAGCCGACCGAAACCTTCAAAGCGGCAATTACCCAAAGTTTTGCCGAATGGAAAGCTACGCAGCCTAAAATAGCCCTAAAATCATTAAATAAAAATGATGATGCAGTTTGCGATGAGAATGGATGCGGCATTTAGTCTTTATACTTACGAAGTCTTAAGACTTCGTAAGTATAAATGATTTATTTCTTCAGCGGCTGTAAAAGGTACTCCAGCCCGTTTAACTTAATTTCGTACATCGTTGCCAACAAAGTTCCCAATTTACCAGGTGGAAAACCCTTTGAGTGAAACCATACCAAATACGATTCGGGCAAAGATGAAATCACCCAGCCTTTATATTTACCAAAAGGCATTTGCATTTTAACCAAGTCGAGCAATAACGATGAATCCATAGTGTGGGGTGGTTTTCCTTCCTAAATCAACTCCAACATCTCTATCGCCTCATCAACATTGTTAATGTTATCAAAGGCTATTCGCAAGCTATCTTTTATTTCTTTAAGATTACACAAACGAGGATGTTGTTGGGCAAAGGCCAAGATACGGTTAAATACTTCCGAATCGAAAAACCTAGATTGTTTATCGCTGATAAAATAGCCTCTTAAAATATTTTTTTTAAAGCTCAATTTTTCAAAGCCTAATCTTTTGCCTACCCATTGCAATCGTAATACTTTAAGCATGGCTTTAACAGGTTGCGGTACGGGCCCAAATCGATCTCTTAGCTCCTGCTCAAACGCCGCCAGTTGATGATCGTTTTCTAGTTTTGACAGTTCGGTATATAGATTATATCGTTCGGTAATACTCGTTACGTAATCATCAGGGATGTGTAGCTCTACATCAGTATCAACTTGTGTAAAATTCACAAATGCGCGCTGCGGTTCATCCTTAAATAAATCTTTAAACTCGGCGTCTTTAAGCTCCTGAATAGCCTCATCAAGTATCTTATTATACATCTCGAAGCCTATCTCTGCGATAAAGCCACTTTGCTCGCCACCTAATAAGTTACCACTACCTCGAATATCCAAATCGCGCATGGCAATGTTAAAGCCGCTGCCTAAATCTGAGAACTCTTCGATCGCACTCAGGCGTTTTCTTGCTTCGTTTGTCAATGTTGATAGCGGTAGGCTTAGTAAATAACAAAATGCTTTTTTATTTGATCTACCAACGCGACCTCGCATCTGATGCAAGTCACTTAAACCAAACATGTGCGCATGGTTGATGATAATCGTATTGGCATTTGGAATATCTAAACCGGCTTCAATAATGGTTGTTGCAACCAGTACATCTTTTTCTCCGTTAATAAAATCCAGCATAACGTCCTCTAGCTGGTCGCCATCTAACTGCCCGTGTGCAATACCTATCCTTGCCTTTGGTACTAAATTCTGTATTAAACCACCTAATTGCTTTAAATCATTCACCCGGTTGTGAATAAAGAATACTTGTCCACCTCGATCCAATTCGAATTGAACAGCCTCTTGGATTAACTTGTCGTTAAACACATGAAGCTCTGTGTTAACTGCCTGTCTGTTTGGCGGTGGTGTACTCATGATCGATAAGTCACGAGCGCCCATAAGTGAAAAGTGCAGTGTACGTGGAATAGGTGTTGCTGTTAAGGTAAGTGTATCTACGTTTACGCGTAAGGCACGTAATTTTTCTTTTGCCGCAACACCAAACTTCTGCTCTTCATCAATAATCATAATGCCCAAGTCTTTAAACTTCACATCTTTGCTTAATAAACGATGAGTACCAATGATGATATCTACCTTTCCTTGTGCTACTTTTTCGAGGGTTTCCTTAATCTGCTTACTTGTTTTAAAACGATTGATATAATCGACTGTACAAGGGAATTCCTTTAACCTCGATGAAAAGGTTTTGAAATGTTGGAGCGCTAAAATGGTGGTTGGTACTAAAACAGCGGCCTGCTTCCCATTTGCAACTGCTTTAAAAGCAGCGCGGATAGCAATCTCTGTCTTGCCAAAGCCCACATCGCCGCAAACCAATCGATCCATCGGGTGTGGGGCTTCCATGTCTTTTTTCACATCGGCTGTTGCCTTTACCTGATCAGGGGTATCTTCATAAATAAAAGATGCCTCAAGCTCAGTTTCTAAGTAACCATCGGGACTAAATGCCGTGCCTACTTGCGCTTTACGCATGGCATAAAGCTTAATTAGGTCTCGCGCAATGTCTTTAACTTTTTTTTTTGTAGTTTTCTTAAGCTTGTCCCACGCTTCGGTACCTAACTTATTCATTTTTGGCTGGGTACCATCTTTTCCGCTAAACTTGGCAATTCGATTTAACGAGTTGATATTAACATAGAGCAAATCGTTGTCGGCATACACCAAACGAATCATCTCTTGCATTTTACCATTCACCTCAACTTTTTCTAAGCCAGCATATTTCCCAATCCCATGATCTATATGTGTTACAAAGTCGCCAGGTTTAAGCTCCCTTAAGTCTTTTAAGGTTATGGCCTGACTGCGTTGATAACCTCTTTTTAACTGGTATTTATAAAAACGATCGAAGATCTGATGATCTGTATAGAAAGCGACCTTTTGAATAGGATCTAAAAATCCCTCTCTGAGCGGAATATTAACCGGCGTAAACTTGGCCGTTTTATCAATATCGTCTAAGATGGCATATAAACGTTCGGTTTGCTTAATAGAGTTTGTGAAAATGAAATTATGAATCGCGGCACCTTCATTTTCCTTCAGGTTTTTAATCAAAAGATCAAAGTCCTTGTTAAAGGATGGCTGTGGCTTAGTTTCAAAATTAAAAACATGACTGGTCTGATAGAAAAACTGTTTTCCAAATTCAATTAAGCTGAAGTCTTGAAAAAGATCTCCTAACATTTTTTCATCAGAAAATGAAAACTTTGGATCTAGCCAATTGGGGTTTTGCTGTTTATCGGCTGTTCCCAATGCTTTCCAAAGCTCAACGGCCTTTTTGTAACCGCCTTTAACAATATCTAGGGTAAATTCTACATCCTTAAACCATAGCTGAGTGCCTTTTTCTATATAGTCTAATAGACTGATGTTGTTCTCTGTTAAAAACTTTGCTTGTACATTTGGAACGATAGTAAAGCTTTTCACATCGTCAACAGAGAGCTGAGTTTCTATTTCAAAAGTCCGAATACGCTCTATTGTATCTCCGAAAAACTCGATACGGTAGGGGAGTTCGTGCGAAAAAGAAAAAATATCTACAATGCCACCCCTTACAGAAAATTGGCCAGGCTCGTATACAAAATCTGTTCTTTCGAAATCGTAATCAAATAAAAACTCATTGATAAAGTCAATGCCCAAATTAATGCCAATGCTAATCTCGAGGGTGTTTTTTTCTAAAACCGATCGATCAATTACCTTTTCTGCCAAAGCTTCTGGGTAAGTAACCACAATTTTTCCGTACTCAGATTGATGGTTAAGTTCATTCAACACTTCGGCTCTTGCCAAAACATTTGCCGTGTCTATTTGAGTGAATTCGAATGCTTTACGAAAGGACGATGGGAAAAGTAGAATCTCTTTTCCTAAAATGCCTTCTAGATCGGCTAAAAAATAGGCGGCTTCTTCTCTATTGGGTAAAATGAATAACTGCGGCTGATGTAATAGAAAATAGCTAGCAGTGGCAATTACAGCATCGGCAGAACCCACCAATCCCCTTAATTGGGTTTTACTACCCTTTTCTTTTTGGAGTGCTTGTGCAAATGCAACAACACGCTCATCGGTTTTATATCTACTTATGAGGTCCCGAATGTTCACTAAATCAAAGGTAAGAAATTTTGTTATATAAGGGTATGTTCTTACAATTGTTCTGGCAATACAGACTGTTTGTCGGATTTTTTTTACCTTTCGTCGAAATTGGCAATTTTCTAGTAACAAAGGGCTTAACACAGCCTCTAATTAATATAAATTGGCCATGTACTAATTAATATAAAATAGAATTAACATACATGGCATAATCTATATGACAATTAAAAACTATATATAGCTACATATAAAACAAGGAATATGAGATACATGAAGAGCTTTCCGGTAGAATTAGTTTTCTGGATTACAGCTTTAGTGTTGTTGGCAACAGCAAACCCTCATGAACACCACCTTAGTCTTTGTCCCTTAGTAAATTTGGGATTTGATTGGTGCCCAGGTTGTGGTTTAGGAAGATCCATTAGCGCATTGTTCCATGGAGAGTTTAAAGAAAGCTTAAGTTTTCATTGGTTTGGTATACCGGCACTAATGTTAATTGCTTACAGAATAATGATACTAGTTACATTAAGAATAATAAGGAATAAAGAATTTAATTTAAAATATAAGGAGGATTAACAATGTTCGATTCACAATTTATGGCATTACCGGGTATAACCCCACAAGAATATTCGTATTTACAAACTGCAACAAACGGCTTAACCGAGCAGCAACTGCGTACTTTCCTGATGATTTATTCAGGTAAACGCAAGAACCCAAGCGACATGCTACTGTTCTGTATTATCGGCTTGTTTCTTTTGCCAGGTTTACAACGCTTCATCATTGGTCAAATAGGTATGGGTATTTTATACTTGTTTACAATAGGGTTGTGTTTCATCGGTTCGATTGTAGATATCATTAACCACAAGGAGTTAGCATTTGAGCACAATCAACGTATGGTATTCGAAAGCTTGCAAATGGTTAGAATGGGAAACTTTCAATAAATAAAAGAGATTCCGTCATCCGATGAGTATGGCGAGGTGCAAAATACTCATCGGATGACGGAATAAATAATCCCTATAGGCTTAAAAGCTTGTAGGGATTTCTTATTTTTATACCATGAACCTAGCGACAATTACTAATTTTTTGGAAAGCATAGCACCACTTAATTATCAGGAAGATTATGATAATGCAGGGCTCATTGTTGGCCATCCAAATAACCAAGTTAACGCAGTATTGGTCGCTTTAGATTGTACTGAACAAATAGTTGACGAAGCAATCGCAAAGCAATGTAATTTGATCATCACTCACCATCCAATTGTGTTTAAAGGATTAAAAAAGTTTAACAGCAAAACATATGTAGAGCGCGTTGTGCAAAAGGCCATTAAAAATGATATTGCGCTTTACGCTATTCATACCAATCTAGATCATGTTTCAAACGGGGTAAGTGGAGAGATCTGCAAACGATTAGGCATTCTAGAAGGTAAAATTTTATCGCCAAAAACGGGGCTGTTAAAAAAGCTTGTTACGTTTTGTCCAACAGCTGCTGCAAATGTTGTTAAAGAGGCTTTGTTTAGTGCTGGAGCTGGACACATTGGCAATTATAGTGAATGCAGCTTTAGCAACGAAGGTATGGGGACGTTTAAAGGCAACAACGGCACTAATCCATACGTTGGCGTGCAGGGAGTAAGTCATCAAGAAAGCGAGCAACGCATAGAAGTTATATTTAAAGTACAGGATGAGCGTAAGATTTTGGTGTCTTTATTAGCGCATCATCCTTATGAAGAAGTCGCATACGATATTTATCCCATCTCAAATAGTTTAGCAAACGTGGGAGCCGGTATGATTGGGTGGTTAGCAAAAGAAATGGATGGAAGCGAGTTTTTGCAACATGTTAAGGAAACTATGCAAACCAAAGTAATTCGCCATACAGCTTTACTACCTAAAAAAATTAAAAAAGTAGCTGTTTGCGGCGGAGCTGGGAGTTTTCTGTTAAAAGAAGCCATAGCGGCAGGAGCCGATGCCTTTGTAACAGCTGATTTTAAATACCATGAGTTTTTTGATGCCGAGAATAAGGTTGTTATTTGCGACATAGGCCATTATGAAAGCGAGCAGTTTACCTCCAATTTGTTAGCCGGCCACCTGAAATCGAAATTTGCCGATTTACCTATTTATTTAACAGAGAACAATACAAATCCGGTAAATTATTTTGCCTAGTTATTGCCGTTATAAGGGACATTATTGATTTAGTAGGGTATAAATTAATAAGTATGTAGCGTTTATAGTGATTATATCGTATATCCTAGTACTGGAGCCTCGCACGAACCATTTTGGCGGCTGGCTTTAAAAACATTAATTTAGCATTGAAAATAAGCCATATAAATGAAATCAGCTCTTAGAATACTCGCCTTATTAGTTATTGTATTAACCGCATCTTGTAAAAAAGAATTTAAAGAAAACCAAGAAAAGATGGCTTTTTTAACTAAGCCTAGCGGATGGCTTCGATTAAAAGTTGAGCAAAAATCTTCAACAGGCGTTTGGGTTGATGTTACGGGAAATCCTTCTCCTTTGGAAAAAGATAATGTGCTGATTTTTGACCCTTGGTATGGTTGGGCAATCAATGAGGGAGCATTAAAATTACCTGACGCTTCTCAGATTGTAGCTGCTGGAACGTGGAGCTTTGTTGACAATGGGGTTCAAATTAAAGGCGGTAACTTGATGGAAATAAGCGAGCTTTCGGCAACAAGTTTTATCGTCATTATTAATTCAACCAGCTCATCTACACGCTATACCTACGGTCACCCATAACTAGGCGTTTCCTTTTAAATAGCGAACGATTACACGGCCTATCGAATCAACTTCCTCATTCTCTTCGATAATGGGCAAGTCTGTTTTATAGTCTATGCGAAGCCATTTTTGGCTTTTGTGTTGCATAACCTGTATATACTCTTCTCCATCTTTAAAAACTGTATATACGTTATCTTCTTCAGGAATAACTTCATAAATTGCCTTGCCTATCTTAAAGTAAAAAGGTGTTATACTCATTCTGAATCTCTTTCCTCATCCTCGGCTTCTTCTTCATAGGCATCAATTAACTTACCCAGCTGATTAACTTCTTCATCCAGTTCAAATAACGGGAGGCCGGTAACTTTATCAAACTTGATCCATTGTGCGGCATCATCTTTTTGAATTTGAAGGTATTCTTTTCCGTCTTTAAAAACCACATAGGTATCATTTCCTTCTGGAAATAATGCGTAATTAGTCGGTCCAATTTCAATATCGAATGGTTGTTGCATTTTTTATTCAGGGTCTTTTTTCTTACGCACAAAGGTAAGCGATAGTTTTTTATTCTTTTAAAGCTTTAAGCTCTTTAATAAAAGAAAGAAATTTAGGACTGGCGTAATTTGCTGCACCTACGCCATTGTAGGCTATTCTACCTTTCTTATCGAACACAATGGTTGTAGGTAGTGATCCTTTAAAAATGACATCAGGAATATCGCTGGCAAAGGTAAAAAGAGGAAGCTTATAGTTTTTTCTGTCGAGGTAGCCCTGTGATTTCTTAAAGTCGCTATCGGCATCAATTAGTAGGAAAACGACATTCGGATCACTCGCAAACTGTAGATGTAATTTATTAATTGAGGGCATTTCAGCTAAACAAGGAGGACACCAGGTAGCCCAGAAATTCAAGAATACAACTTTTCCTTCAAGGTCACCCAAGCTAACAACTTTGTTATTGGCATCTTTGAACTTAATGGCCGAAAGATCTACGCTTGCAGTGCTTTTTTGTGCAGTTAATGAGGGCTTAAACAAGCCAATTTCCATTAATCCTCGCATTACCAAAGCTTTGGCAGAAGGGACTAACAAGATGGTTAAAAACAAACCAATGAATAGCGCGTTTAAGATGTTTTTCTTTGTAAGCAAGCTTTTCTTCATAGTTTAAAACCCTACCTTCAATCGCAATCCTGTTCCCATTAACTTTAAATTATCTTGCGTAACCACTTTTATTGGCAATTTAACAAAAGGCTCAATTGATAAAGAGTGATTTTTATACACTTTTTTGGTATAGCCAAAAGAAAGGTTATAAAACCCAATGTAATTCACATCTTGTATTGCAGAGGCTGCAGCGCGCTCTGTAGTGCGTTGATTTACAATGTAAGCGTTAGCAAATTGACCTTTTGGTCCAGATTGGTCTGTGCTACTAGTAGCTCCATCCGGGCCGGAAGGAGAGCTGCTAGAAGTCGGATTGCTTTTAATAACTACTTGTTCTACGAAAGTATTACGTCTACTTTGGTTAAGGACCGCGAAGCCTGAAACACCAAAATTTGCATAAACGTTTTTATTGATGCTGTATTTCAATTCCAATGGTATGTCTAAGCCCGTAACCTCCTCATTAATCATCTCTAAGCTTTTAGTATTTCCAACAACAATAGACGACATGCCGATATTGGTAGGCAAGTTTTTACTCGCACTCATTTTGCTATACGCGATACCAGAACTCAACGAAAGACGATCTGAAAAATTATAACTCATGCTAATTCCATAACCCATGTTTAGCTCATTGGTATTGCCAAAAGATGGAGCTAACATTAAACCCATATCCCATTTGCCATGCTTGTTATTAACTGTCAATTTACCTTGTTTGCCAGCATTTTTTTGGCTCTCGCTAGCAAGGAAATCTAAAGTATTGGGCTTAGTTTTTTCTTCTACTTGGGCAATAACTTGTTGATTATCAATTGGGGCATTTGCAATTGCAGCTTGAGCAGGTGCATTTACCTGATTAGTATTTGCAATTACAGGACTATTTGTTTCAGTGTTTTGAGCGACTAACTGTGTATTTTGCTTCGTAACAGTTGTTCCTTGTTCAAGGGTTTTGCTAGCTAAAATTTTGCTTGGTAAATCGATCTCTTTTGAAGGCTCATGTGCTAACTGTTGTTCGGTACTTTTTGAGTCGGTATTCGGCTGCTGACTAACTGGCTTTTCAACGGTTTTTAAAGCGTCAACTTTTGTAAGCTGCTCGTTTTGAGGAGTATCTTTTGTAAACCAAATAAGGGTAATGCAAATGGCCAAAACTGCGGCAGCGCCACTTAAGCTCATCACCCAAAAAATCGGACGTTTTTTGGTTTGCTGTTTTTGGTTGAATTTTTCCCACGCGCCTAGTTGATAAAACTCCTCATGAGCTTGTAAGCTTTGCTTGATATGGGTAATCAGCTCTACATCATTTTTTTGCTTATGTTCAGTAGGTTGCATATGTATTTATTAATGTTTTAGCGTAAAGGGTTCTCAATTTGTTTTTCGCTCTTGTTAAATAAACCCTGCTTGAACTTTCGGGAATATTTAGTGATTTAGCGATTTCGTCATGAGAAAATCCTTCAATCTCGTATAAATTAAAAATCAATTTTTGTATCTCTGGTAGCGCATCAAGAAGTTTAAGAATATCTTTCACGTTTAATGCAGCAATTATATTTATCTCCGTTAATGGTTCTTGTTCCTCAACTATTTCTTCAATGGATATCAAGTTGCGTTTTGTACGTAAGAAATCTATCGCCGTACGTGACGCAATTTTCGAAATCCATGCTTTAAAAGCCTTTTGATGTTCTTCTTTATTCGCCGGAAAATTAAATTGATTTACGGCATTAAATATTTTTATAAAGGCATCATTTACAAGCTCTTCGGCATCATCTCTCTCTTTTACATAACGCAAAACAACGGCCATTAAATAGCCATAAAATGATTTATAGATCATTTCTTTACTCTTGTTCTGGTTACGTAGGCAGCCTACAATAGTTTCCTCAAAATTGAGCATTCTTGTTGTTAGGCCTTTTGGTTCTTTACAATCATATAAAATGATTTCGGTTCGGTTATAAAAATTAAAAAGCCAACAAAACGCACTAATGGCCTTTGGTAATCCTACTTGTGCGTATAAATAGCAATACCTAGTTTTGTATCATCAGTAGCGGCTTTAAGCCCTTTAACATAAATTGTATAAATTTTTTCGTCTTCAATTTTCACATCAGACAACGTTAAAACTAAATTCCCTGTTCTATGTTCTCGCACTTCAAACGTCACTTTATCTCCCATGTCTACTAACATTGGGTTGGAATAATCTTTAAAGGAAATATTGGTAATTAAATAACTTGATCCCGCCACCGATAATGTAAGTGGTTCTGAATCTGGACTTAAATTCGCAAACCTCACTGAAGCTTTTCCTTTAGCAGGTTTTGTTAAGTTATCGGGCAACAACATAAACTTAATATCTGCAAACCTATCAATGATAAAAAGCGTATAGCCAAATTGCGGCTCTAATACAAAAAGCTCTGATTTTAAAGGAGTAGCGGAGTCTTTTCTCGTAATTGTCATTCTTCTGCTTCCCGAGTAAGCAGATAAATAATCTATTTTGCTTCCGAATATAAAATCAGGAATAGCACCAGTTACTTTAGTATTATCAACATACACATCTAATTTCTCCGCACTAGGAGATGCATTTACAATACTTAGCCCAGACACATTAATAAGCTTAGGATCGCTGTCTTTTGCGCAAGAAACCAGTAGTATGGATACAATGAAAACGGCAATAATACTTTTGTAATTTATTGATAGTTTCATCTTTTAATGTTTAATTTTTAATTGTAAGAAGGAGCCTACCCACCTAACACGTTTATAGAATACGAGTTAAAGCGAGAAAACGCTACAGTTTACCCAAAAAATAATTATAAAAATACCATTTATTCTCGCTTTAAGCAATGGTTAATCGGCATCTACACGAAATATGTTTCCTCCAAACCTTGAGAGGTTATAGTTTAAGCCAAATGTAAATACCCTTGTAACCTGGTTTGTTTTACTATCGATTATCGAATTACCCGAAATATACCTTGCTAAGTTATTGCCTTGATTAAGGAGGTCATTTGCCTTGATATTTAGACTTAAGGTTTTGTCTTTTAGGAAAGTTCTGCTCAAGCTTGCATTCAATATTAAAGGATTGGCATTGGCTAAAGAGTAACCCCTGTTAATAGCCTTAGAGGCATTTGCGCCAAATAGAAAGTGTTGCTTGATCGTAACTTTTGTGGAGAGATTAATGTTTAGATTTTTAACATTTCTTGTACTATTTGTACTAAACTCTGCATCGCTATTGGTAACACTATAATCTATGTTTGAACCAATAGTTAGTTTGGCAAACCTTAATGATCCATTGAAATCGGCGCGATAGTTATGCGTGTTAAATAGATTTGCATTCCCAACTTGTCCTAAGTTTAAATAGTACAGGTCTGTAATATTGTTCGTGTTAAGCACATTGGTATTTGAAGTAAAATTATAATTGGTACTTGCAGACAAAGTGAGCCTCTTTAAAGTTATTGAACCTCTAATGTTTTGCGAAAAGTTAAAGCCCTTGTTGAACCGTTTATTATTATTAATGAACATTGCTCTATTTGAAAAGCCAATATTTCCACCATATGAAATGGAATATTTGTTTTTTTTGATAGGAACATTCAAAACATAGTTGTTCCCGACATTATATGTCCCGTTTGTATTTTCGAATCTTGTTTCCTGCTTTAAGCTATTTAAGGTATCCGGAACCAAAATTACGTTAGTTACGATTTCATTTTGTGTTGTCGAGAAATTCAATCCAGATTGCAAAGAAATCCCAGATTTGGTGTTTACATAGTTATAATTGGTATTAAATACATGTCTAAAGAAGGGCTTCAAGTTGGGATTTCCAATAACAACATTTTGTAAATTCTGGGTATTTCTAATAGGTTGTAATTGATTAATTGAAGGGGCATTGTTGTTCCCTGCATAAGAAAATGAGATTGTCTTACCCTTAATGATAGTTCTACTTAAATTCAAGTTTGGGGCATAATTAAAATTATTGTTTTTTATCTTTTGGTTAAGATTTAGGTAGTTATTGCGCATTAAACTAGGCCGTGCATTAAACCCAAAATTAAAACGCATTTTTTTGTTGGTAAAGTTATAGTTTGCCCCTAAAGATTGATTGATGAATAAAGAGGTATAGCGTGTGCTTAATGAATCAACATAAGTAGCAAGGTGATTTGTGTTATTTAATACAAACGTTGCGACTTCATTGCGGCTATTTCCAATCGACGCATTATAATTAAAGTTTAAACTTTGCCTAGCTAAAGTGTCTTTTAACTTTTTTAATCCAAGACTAAAATTTAGTCCAATATTCACACTCTGATTATCATTATCGGTAATGAGGTTTCTAGTTAACAAAGAGTCCTTTTTCAAAACCTGTGTATCTTTATCGTAATAAAGGGTATTTGTACTAACCTGCTGATTTGATTTTATCGGACTAGTTGAGAAGGCGAGGTTTGCCGAAAAGGAGTTTCTTTTATTCTTTAGGATTTTTGAAAAGTTCAAATTGCCATTGATTCTTGGCGATTCGTTTTTACCCTGGTTACTATTTTTAAGGTCCTGCCTAATAACGCCGGTCTGATTGTTAAAAGAGGCGCTGATATTGTCTGCTTGATTATACCCCGCACTCAGTGTAGAAGTTAGGTAAATTTTCTTATTGTTAAAATCAAAGTTTGAATTAAGCGTATGACTGTTGCGTTTATTTGTACCACTACTTTGAGAGTTGCTATAAAAAGTTCCCAATGGGTTAATTGTTTCTACCGCCTGTTCTGATGCGAATGCGCTATTATTTGTGTTAAACCCGTAGTTAACACTTAAGTTTCCGTATTTTCCTATTTTGTCACGGTGGCTAGTATTTATTCTGGCACTTTCACTAGTTCCTGCGCCATTGTTTGAGGTGCCATAGCCAAGGTCGGCCATTTGTTGTTTGGTACCATTCCACAAGCTAAAATTCCCATTGCTTCCAAATTGTTGATTCGTCCCTCCGTTAATGGCTGCATAACCAAACTTTCCTTTGTTCATACCGGGCTTAGTCACAATATTTAGCATCTTTTTCGGCTCCCCAATCTTTAGACCTGTAAAATTTGCCTCATCACCAAAGTCGTCAATAATCTGTACTTTCGACACAATTCCCGCAGGTAGCTTGCCAATAAAATCTTTGATGTTACTAGTGAAGAAATCCTTGCCATTAATGCGCAATTTCACCATTTCTGTGCCCATTGTTTTTACGTTGTACTCACCGTCTACTTCCAATCCTGGAAATTGCTTTAGCAAATCGGCAACATTATCGCCCTCAAAAACTTGGTACGCTGCAGCATTGTATTCTATCGTATCTTGCATTACACGAATAGGGTTGGGCTTACCTTTAATCTCAACTGTTCTGAGCATATTTGGTGCGTACTTCAGCTCAATCGGCTTGATTTCCAAGTTTCGTTCCTTTCCAAAAGTATAAACGCAGATGTAATTCTGATAACCCATTAAGCTAACGCTAACTGAAATAGACTCGGATTTAATTTTAGCCGCACTGAAATACCCATCATTATCAGTAGTCGTGTGGATGGTATCCTTGCCAGCAACTAATGTTATTTTAGCATTGGCTATCGCCGTTTTACTGGTATCGATAACTAAACCACTAATCCGCCTATTATTTTGCGCAACTGCAGTTAACTCACATACAAGCAAGAGTATAAGTGATAAAAATACTTGGCGCTTTTTCAAAATGATAATTTCTTACCACAAATTTAACCTTAGTTTTCTGGAAATTAAATATTTCACAAATTTTAACTAAATCTTTAAGAGAAATTCGAAGGAGAGAAAGTTATCCTTTCTTGAGTTGGATGACGGTAATTTCAGGCCAAATCCCAACTCTACCAGAGAAACCAATAAAGCCAAAACCTCGGTTTACATTAATAAACCTATTATTCTCGGTCTTAACACCACCCCAATGATTGTATCGGTATTTCACAGGGCTCCACTTAATTCCGAATGCCTCAATACCAAATTGCATCCCATGGGTATGACCAGCTAATGTTAAATTAATTGTAGAAGGATGATTTTTTACTTGTGCTTCCCAGTGTGATGGGTCGTGAGAAAGTAAAATCTTAAAATCATCGACACGCGTTCCGTTGAGCGCTTTCGCTAAGTCACCTCTCTCCCCAAATCCCAAGCCCCAATTCTCTATGCCAGCAAGTATGATTTGGTCGCCGTCTTTTTCTAGCACAACATGCTCATCAAGCAATAGCCTAAAGCCTAAATCTGCATGGTATTGCTTCAATTGCTGTAAGTTTGCTGCTTTAGCCGCGTCGCTTGTCCATGGCACATAATCTCCATAATCGTGGTTTCCTAGGATGGAAAACTGGCCAAATGGAGCTTTAATCTGAGAAAAATGGCCTATCCAAGGTTTTATTTCTTCTGCCTTATTGTTTACTAGATCTCCCGTAAAGACAAACAAATCACTTTGCTGCTCCTTTATCAAATCAATCCCTTTTTGAACAGCTGTTGGGTTGGTAAAACTACCTGCATGCACATCTGAAATTTGCGTAATCGTAAAGCCATCAAATGCAGCGGGCAGATCTTTAAAATATAAAGTATGCTTAACCACACGATAGGCATATTTCCCTTTCACAATCCCGTATAGAAATAATAAGACTGAGCCAATAAAAATCGTCAATGCAAAGCCAATCCAGTAAGGGTTGCGAACAGGAGATAAATAATCATGTGCAACAATTAGGTTGCCAACACCACTTAAAAACCGATATATATCGCCAAGAAATAAGAGCAATGCAAATAACAACTCACTTACAAAGAGAATCAGAAAGACGTGTGTAGCTAACTTAAAAAAACTGCCCATCCCACGTGTTCTCATACCTTGGATCGCATAAATTACCGCAAATAAGCTAAGCACTATAATCGACCAAAAAACCACCGGCACGTAGCTTTGTGAGGCGACAGTTTTTAATCCAATTAAAACATACCAGCTTAACAGAAAAAATAACAAAGCGAATAAGCTTATTGGGAGGAGTTGAAGTCTTCTTTTCATGGGTAATTCTGCTGTTAAACATCATTGCGAGGTACGAAGCAATCTCCCACTAAATTCTGCTGGAGATTGCTTCGTACCTCGCAATGACGCGGCTTTATATTTGTTTATATTAATTCTACACTTCTGCTAACAAAGGCAGTTAATTCTGCTCCAGTTAACATTCCCTGTGAAAGTAAGGCTAAATCTACCGCTTGTTTGGCAAATTTACTTTGTTCCTCTTCGTTGGTAGATTGCAAAATTTTGCTCACCAATTTATGGTTTCCGTTAATGGCAACTTTATAGCTGTCAGGCATATTGCCATAAAAACTCATGCCGCCTCCCATTTTTGCCATGTCCTTCATACGACGCATAAACTCGTCCATGGTTACCGTTACAGGAGCATCATCAGGACTCAAACCTACAACCTCAACGCTGAAGTTTGGTTTTACAATAGCCTTCTCAAAAATGGTTTTTACTGTTGCCGATTGTTCCTCGCTTAATACAGATTCAAGTACTTCGTCTTTTTCGATTAACTGATTGGCAACGCTTGCATCTACGCGTTTTAGCTGTGTTTTTTCAAGCTTATGCTCCAGGCTGCTTACAAAATGCCCATCTATAGGGGTGTTCATAACGAGTACATCGTAGCCTTTTTTCTCGGCCGATTGAATAAATCCATCTTGTTTATCAGGATCTGTAGTATACAAATAAACTAAAGTACCGTTTTTATCTGTTTGGCTATCTTTTACTTTTTCCTTGTATTCATCAAATGTGAAATGCTCTCCTTTGGTGTTCGTTAACAGGGCAAAATCTTTCGCTTTATCATAAAATTTCTCTTCGCTAATCATCCCGTATTTTACGAATAGGCCAATGTTACTCCATTTCTCTTCGTAGCCTTTGCGGTCTTTCTGATAAAGTTCACCTAATTTATCAGCAACCTTCTTGGTAATGTAGCTGTTAATTTTCTTTACATTGCTATCGGCTTGTAAAAAGCTTCTCGAAACATTTAATGGAATATCTGGAGAATCGATCACACCGTGTAATAGCATCAAAAACTCAGGGACAATATCTTTCACTTCATCAGTAATGAACACCTGACGGCTAAATAATTTGATTTTATTGCGTTGCATATCAAAATCATCCTTAACCTTCGGAAAGTATAAAACCCCAGTTAAGTTAAATGGATAATCAACATTCAAATGAATCCAGAATAGTGGATCTTCTGCAAATGGATAAAGTTGTTTATAGAAATCTAAATAATCATCGTCTGACAAATCAGCAGGCGCCTTTGCCCAAATTGGATGTGTGGTATTGATGATGTTAGGTACTTCAACAGATTTATATTTAGCTTTGCCTTCCTCATCTACACCATCTTCTTCTTGGTTAGTTTTTGTTCCGAACTGAATTGGAACAGGTAGGAATTTAGCGTATTTGTCTAAAATCTCCTGCAACTTATGCTCACTTAAAAACTCCTCAGATTCGGTATTGATATGTAAAATAATACTCGTACCTCTCGTTGTTCTATCGCCAGTCGAGATTTCAAATGAGGTACTGCCGTCGCAAGTCCATTTTGCAGGTTCTGCATCATCTTGATACGATAATGTTTGGATTTCAACCAAATCTGCAACCATAAATGCTGAGTAAAATCCTAAACCAAATTTACCGATGATCTCATTTGCGTCTTTAGCATCTTTAAATTTCTCTACAAATTCGCTTGCGCCAGAGAAAGCAACCTGGTTAATGTATTTTTTTATTTCTTCGGCAGTCATACCCAAACCATTATCGCTAATGGTGATGGTTTTAGCTGTTGCATCTAAACTTACTGTTACTAATGGTTCGCCGAGTTCACCGTTATATTGCCCCAATGCTGCTAAACGTTTTATTTTTTGAACCGCATCAACCGCATTAGAAACTAATTCCCTTAAAAAGATCTCATTATCCGAATACAGGAATTTCTTGATGATTGGAAAAATGTTTTCTGTGTGTATGGAAATACTTCCCTTTTCTGTTGTCATAATTGATTTTATAATTTTTGATTACACTTATGCTTATCAATGGCTGTTCCAAAATAGATTATAAGTCAAAATGACAGGGTTGCCCTCCTTATTGCTTTGATGTTTAAAGTGTTACAAGGAAATATATTGGGATAATGAATTAGTTTCATAAATTGCTTTACCTTAAACCCATTCTAATGAAACATTCTTCAACCTGTCTACTATTATTAAGTACCCTTATGGCTTGTACAGATTCTAAAGAAAAAGCAACGGCATACCAATGGCCTGATGCCAAAGCTCCAGTCGCTGCAATTGCACCCCATCAGCGAGTGATACACAACGATACCGTTACTGATAATTATTATTGGATGATTGACTACTTTAAGAAGGGACCGGACAGCACAAAAGTGGTCGATTATTTAAAGGCAGAAAATGCATACCTCGATACAATGATGAAGGGAACAGTTCAGTTCCAGGAAGATTTGTTTAAGGAGATGAAGGGTAGAATTAAGGAAAAGGATGAATCGGTTCCAGTTTTCAAGAATGGTTATTTCTATTATACACGCACTGAAGATGGGCAACAATATTTTAAATATTGCAGAAAAAAAGGCAGTCTGAGCGCGAAGGAGGAGGTTTTATTAGATGTTGATGACTTAGCGAAAGGGCATGCTTATTACAGTGCAACGGGATTTAGCGTGAGCCCTGATAACAAACTGTTGGCATTTGGGGTAGACAAGGTATCGCGGAGACAATACACCATCAACGTCAAAAACCTAGAGACGGGTGAAATTTACAAAGATGCTATCGTGAATACCGAAGCTGATGCGACTTGGGCAAATGACAATAAAACCATCTTCTATACAGCAAAAAATCCAGTAACACTGCTAAGTGAAAAAATAAAAAAACATAAACTTGGTGCTGATGCGGAAGCAGATTTGGTAGTATACGACGAAAAAGATAATACCAATTATATCGGCGTAGGTAGATCTAAAGATGGCAAGTTTATTTTCATTGCCTCACAAGGTACTTTAACAAACGAAATGAGAATGATCGATGCTAATCAGCCGGAGTCAGATTTTAAAGTATTCTCGCCACGTACTAAAGACGTGCTATATGATGTATTGCCGGTTGATGGAAAATTTTACATTCGGACTAATTGGAATGCAAAGAATTTTCGTTTGATGGAATGCCCATTAGATAAAACAGCAAAAGAAAATTGGAAAGAAATTGTACCAAATCGTAACGACGTACTTTTAGCGAGCGCAGAAGAGTTTAAAGATTATATTGTGCTGTCAGAGCGTAAAAATGGCTTACCTCTGTTACGCGTTCTCAAAAAGGACGGCAAAGATTACTATATCAAATTTGAAGAGCCAGTTTATAATGTTCAAGTGGGCGCCAATCCGGAGTATGATAGCAAGACGTTACGCTATTCTTATACCTCATTAACTACCCCAAGCTCAGTATACGATTATAATTTGGCTACGAAAGATCAGAAGCTGATGAAGCAACAAGAAGTTGTTGGCGGTTATGATTCGAAGGATTACGTGACTGAACGCTTATTTGCGACCGCGAAAGACGGAACTAAGGTGCCAATTGCATTGGTTTATAAAAAAGGTTTTGAGAAGGATGGAAAGTCCCCATTATTGCTATATGGATACGGATCTTATGGCTCAAATTCAGATGTAGGTTTTTCTTCTCAGCGATTAAGCCTATTAGATCGGGGTTTTGTTTTTGCCATTGCGAATATTCGTGGTGGACAAGAAATGGGTAGATATTGGTATGAAGATGGAAAGTTGATGAAGAAGAAAAATACATTCACCGACTTTATTGCCTGCGGAGAATACTTAATCGATCAAAAATATACTTCAAAAGAACACTTATATGGTCACGGAGGGAGTGCAGGAGGCTTATTGATGGGCGCTGTTGCGAACTTGGCGCCAGATTTATGGAATGGGCTAATTGCAGATGTGCCGTTTGTGGATGTGGTGAATACCATGTTGGATGAAAGTATTCCGCTAACTACCAACGAATTTGACGAATGGGGGAATCCTAAACAAAAAGCAGCGTACGATTATATGCAAAGCTATTCGCCATATGAAAATGTTGCAAAAAAAGCCTATCCAAATATTTTGGTCACCACAGGCCTGCATGATAGTCAGGTTCAATATTTTGAGCCTGCCAAATGGGTTGCCAAACTTAGAACCATGAAAACCGATAAAAATGTATTATTGCTAAAAACTAATATGGAGTTTGGACACGGTGGGGCATCGGGAAGGTTTGATTATTTGAAAGATGTTTCTTTGCGCTGGGCGTTCTTATTTGCGTTGGAGGGTATAACTAAGTAAACACTTTGACAACTTTATTCGCATGATGTAGATAAAGTTGTCAAAGCTCGTATCTTTGCCTCATTAATGGAATATAACGTTCATACTTTACGCAACGGCATTCGGATTTTACACGTGCCTTCTGCATCGGCAATTTCTCATGCTTGTATCTTAATTAATAGTGGCTCGAGAGATGAAGAGGATGCCCAAATGGGCTTAGCTCACTTTATTGAGCACCTTATTTTTAAGCGGACTGAAAAGCGCAGCACTAACCAGATTTTAAACCGGTTGGAGAGCGTTGGGGCAGATTTAAACGCCTATACCACTAAAGAATATACTTGTATTCATGCCTCTTTTTTACAGCCTTATGTTGACAGAACACTGGAATTATTTAATGATATTGTTTTTCATTCTGTATTTCCACTCGAAGAATTAGCTAAAGAAAAAGGCGTAATCCTAGATGAAATTACCTCTTATCTGGATCAACCAGAAGAGGCCATTAATGACGATTTCGAAGATATGCTTTTTGCTAATCATGCTTTAGGTAGAAATATCTTAGGAACGCCCGCTACCGTAACCGCGCTTAACCAAGATGACATTAAGCAGTTCATTAAAAACAATTATCGAACTGACGAGATCATTGTGGCAGTATTAGGCAATTATTCTTTACATAAACTCGTTAAGATCGGCGAGAAATATTTTGGAGATGTTCCAGCAAATAGTGGCGTAGCTAAACGCGTTAAACCGCTTGTTAATGCAGCACAGCAAATTAAAGTGAATAAGCAAATTATGCAGGCCCACAGTATGCTGGGAACTCAAACCTATTCGCTGCACCATCCATACAAAGCCGGTCTTTTGTTGCTGAATAATATTCTTGGCGGCAACGGCATGAGCTCCATTCTTAATTTACAAATCCGCGAAAAGTACGGGATTGCCTACACAATAGAATCGAACTATAGTCCGTTAAGTGATACGGGTATTTTCGCACTTTATTTTGGTACTGATAAGGAAAAAGTTGAACGCGCCACTCATTTAATTTTCAAGGAGTTTAAGAAAATTCGTTCTACAAAAATGAGTGAAGTGCAATTACATAAGGCTAAAAATAAATTTATCGGTCAAATTGCTTTAGGCGAAGAAAACCGTATAGGTTTAATTATTTCGATGGCCAAGAGTTTAATAGACTATAACAAGATCGACAATCTTGAAACAGTATTCAACAAGATAAGAGCGGTAAGCGCAAGTGATATGGATGCAATTGCCAACGATGTTTTGGACGAAAGGAACTTAAGCTCCCTGACGTTTCAGCCCATAGATTAATAGCATTTTCCCTATTTCCCAATAATTCGTACTTTTGCACTTTGAAACAATTATAAAATACTGATGAAATTACCAATTGTAGCCTATGGCGACCCGGTTTTAAAGAAGGTTTGTGTTGATATTGATGAGGCATATCCTGACCTAAAGCAACTCATTAGCAATATGTTCGAAACAATGAACAATGCAAGTGGGGTTGGTTTAGCTGCGCCTCAAGTTGGTTTACCTATTCGCTTATTTATTGTTGATACCAAAGCCGATGAGGATGAAGAGGTTTTCAAGAAAGTATTTATTAACGCACAGATTCTGGAAGAAACAGGCGAACCTTGGGCTTTTAACGAGGGTTGTTTAAGTATTCCAGAAGTAAGAGAGGATATTCTACGCAAACCAAACATCCTAATTCGTTATTATGATGAGAATTGGAAACTACATGAAGAAAAAGTAAGCGGATTTGCTGCTAGGGTAATTCAGCATGAATATGACCATATAGAGGGTAAACTTTTTACCGATAAGCTAAGCCTGCTTCGCAAACAACTATTAAAGAGTAAATTAGACGCGATCTCTAAAGGGAATGTGAGAACGGATTATAAGATGCGTTATCCAAAACAGCATAAGAAGAGATAAAACTATTTATCGGCTCCCCTGCTCTTATCTCCATCAAAAATCTGTTGCATTAACTTGCCCCATGCAAATGGATTGAGCAATGGGTTAGTCTGACGCATATTCACATTCATCATCCGGTCAAAATTGTAACGATAATTACTATTGCTAATTTCTGCCGAATTGCGAGGTAATGATAAAATCATACCCTGAATGCTTTTCTGAGATAAATTTCTTTTGGCGATCGCCATATCATCATCTGCAACCTTCATGGATAAGAATTCTTTATTGAATTCTTCTATTGTTGCCCAAGGATAAATTCTTACTGCTTTTAGATAGACTGTTTCTGGCTTCATCTTAACCATTTCAGTATATTTAGAATCATTTATTTCGTTTGGCAACACCAACACTTTGTTGTTAAAACCAATCGCGCTAAATATCAATGAATCGCCTGGGTTTACAATAATTGAGAAATATCCTTGATAATTTGCCGCATATCTCATGCCCTTATTGCTTACGTTGGTAATGGTAACATAAGGTACAACCGAATTGCTGTCAGTATCGGTAATGATCCCCGAAAACTGCACCAATTTGTTACTTTTTTGCACGTTTTGCGCAAAAATGGTAGTTACAAATAAAAGCAATATGATTGTTAAACAATACTTCATCTCACAAAAATAGATGTTAGTGCTTAATATATTCGTTAAATTGTGTTAAATAAACCTTATTCCTGCTCTGCCAAGTCAACCGCAACAACGCTGGTAATTTCTGGCACAGCTTTCATGATAGCCTGCTCAATGCCTGCTTTCATCGTCATAAAGCTCATTTTACATGAGCCACAGTTGCCTAATAATCTTAATTTAACAACATGCTCAGGCGTAATTTCTTCAATGGCAACATTTCCACCATCGGCAATTAAATACGGCCTGATCGTTTCTAATGCTTGCTCCACTCGTTCTGTTAAACTCATTTTATTTCTATTAAAATATAAAAATAGTAAATTTTTAGCAATTCGATGGCTGTATGTTATTTATTGACACTTGCTGGGCAATTCTCCCTGCAATTTCGTTAAATGCATTTTTTAAGGGACTCAATGCGTCCATTGCAATAGGCGTCCCTTGATCGCCAGCTTCGGTAATCGCCTGAACGAGGGGTATTTCGCCTAAAAATGGAACAGCATATTTCTCTGCTAAATCTTTCCCGCCGTTTTTACCGAAAATGTAATATTTGTTTTCTGGTAGTTCTGCAGGGGTAAAGTACGACATGTTTTCTATCACACCTAAAATTGGGATATTTATACCCGGCATTCTAAACATACTCAAGCCCTTTTTCGTATCAGCTAATGCAACCTGCTGCGGTGTAGTTACAATAACGGCTCCTGTTATTGGGAAGCTCTGGCTAATTGTAATGTGAATATCTCCAGTTCCCGGTGGAAGGTCTACGATCAGATAATCTAATTCGCCCCAATCAGCATCATTAAACAACTGCTTAATCGCATTTGAAGCCATTGGGCCCCGCCACGGCACAGCCTGGTCCGGATCAGCAAAAAAACCTAGTGATAATAGTTTGATACCGTATTTTTCAATAGGTAAAATCAAGGTTTTCCCTGCTTCAGTCTCTCTTGCGCTAGGTTTCGCTCCAATTAGACCAAACATTATCGGAACTGAGGGGCCGTAAATATCAGCGTCGATTAAACCAACTTTAGCGCCATTGGCCGCCAGCGTTACAGCTAAATTACTAGCAACTGTTGATTTGCCTACACCACCTTTTCCAGATGAAATTAAGATGATATTTTTAATTGCATTAAGTTGGGTAGTATCGTTCGGTTTGGTTACTCTAGAAGTAATATTGATGTCAACGACGGCGTTTGCATTCACAAAATGCTTAATCGCATTTGTGCAGGCATTCTTAAGCATGTCCTTCATCGGACAGGCGGGAGTTGTTAACTCTAGCGTAAAGGCGATGTGATTATCGTCGATTTTAACATCCTTGATCATGTTTAGCGTAACCAGATCTTTCTTCAAATCTGGATCTTCTACATTGCGCAAGGCATCTAAAACCTGTTCATTGGTAATTATCATTCCTCAAAATTAACAAAACATACTTATATTAAATTTTCTACCGCCCTTTTTATTGTAATTTTAACAGGAAATGAGACGTAACAGACATTTGAAAAACAATTAATATCTTCACGCCCAATAAACATTTGCTATTAGCGTTTGTTTAAGCATTAATTTTTAAATTAGTTTATGCAGTTACCAAAAGTAAGCATCCCTAAGAAATATTATAAGATTGGAGCCTGGGTTTTAGGCGTCTTTATGCTGTTGGTTATTTCTTTGGGAGCCATTGCCTATAGTAAAAGGGAAGCCATGCTTAATACCATTATGGCGAAGGCGATTAATAAGGCAAAAAAAGAGTATGGACTCACCGTTAGTATAGGTAAAGCCGGTTTCAGCGGATTAAGTACGGTAAGCATGGAGAGGATTTCTGTTGTTCCAAAAGATAGAGATACCTTAACGTCTATTCAGGGCCTGACAGTAGGCGTGAAAATATTTCCATTGCTTTTCGGAAATGTTAAGCTCTCAGAAATTAAGTTGAACAATGGCAAGTTGAATGTGGTTATTAGAGATACACTAACAAACCTCGACTTCATTTTAAAACGGAAAGGTAAAGATAGTAGCAGCGTTGCGAAGACCAAAGTTGATTTGAGCGAAATAGCTAGTAATCTTTTAAATGAAGTTTTATATAAAATTCCCGACGATATGGAGGTTAAGAACTTCCTGATGCAGCTTAACGACAACGATACGGCAACTTTAAAGTTCTTAACGACCACAGCAACGATAGACAATGGAACACTCCGGTCTACTGTTTTAGTAAACGATACAGTCGCTAAATGGCACATGGAAGGTATGTTAAAGCCCGGCCGAAAAGAATTGGATGTCGTGCTGTTTGCTGCGGATCATCGAAAGGTTGAACTTCCGCTATACCTGCAGCAAAAGCTACATATTAAGCTTAGTTTCGACACCGTTAGAACAGAAATGAAGGATGCTGAGTATTCGGGTGATGATTTCAAAATATCAGGATCTTGGTCGGTTAAAAACCTGTTGATTAATCAGGCAAGAATTGCAGCAACCGATATCGTTGTAAGTAGTGCTAAGATTGACGCAGATATGCTAATCGGATCAAACTACCTTTCTTTAGATAGCACGTCGACAATCTTTTTAAAGAATGCAGTAATCCATCCGTATATTAAGTATACTTTGTCACCAAACAAAATATACGAACTTAAGTTAAAAGCCGAAGAGCAAGAGGCGCAGGCGCTACTAGAAGCTTTTCCACAAGGCTTGTTCGAATCGTTAGATGGGATGCAGGTTAGCGGGCAGCTTAAATATAACTTGGATTTCTACTTAGACACCTCAATTCCAGATAGCGTAAAATTTAGCTCTAACCTAACGCCAAATAACTTCAAGATTTTAAAGTGGGGTAAAACCGATCTTCAAAAAATAAACAAGGATTTTATTTATACTCCTTATGAGTACGGCAAGCCTATGAGAGATATTTTAATAGGACCGTCAAACCCTAATTTTACTAGGTTAACAGACATCTCTTTTAATTTCAGAAACGCCTTGCTAACCTCCGAAGACCCTTCGTTCTTTAGGCACCATGGTTTTGTGGAGGAGTCTTTTCGGAAGTCTATCGCCGTAAACTTTAAAGAAAAGCGGTTTAAGAGGGGAGGAAGTACAATCTCTATGCAGTTAGTTAAGAATGTATTTTTAAGCAGAAATAAAACAATATCTCGAAAAGCAGAAGAAGTTTTGATTGTTTGGCTGATTGAAAATAATCGTTTGATTAGCAAAGAAAGGATGTTGGAGGTTTACTTTAACATTATTGAAATGGGACCAAACGTATACGGTATTGGAGAGGCGTCGAGGCATTATTTTGGAAAACATCCATCAGAACTAAGTGTTGGGGAAGGTATTTTCTTAGCCAATATTGTCCCAAGGCCAAAAGCAGCTATGTATAAGTTTATGAGTGATGGCGGACTAAAGCCGTATCTTTTGCCATATTTTAATTTTATCGGCAATACCATGGCGAGGAGAGGCTTAACTTATTCGGATACTAGTGGATATGGTTTTTACAATGTTAGGCTCAGAGAAGGACTAAGACAGTACCTGATGCCGGACTCAACGGTTATTGACACCACGGCGTTAGAGGTTGACGAGGATGGAATGATTATTCCACAAATTACACCAGATAGAGGCAAGACACTTTTCGACCGCCTTTTCCCTTCAAAAAAGGACACGGTTAATCGCCCCAGTACCAAAGTCGATACGACTAAAACAAAAAAACAGCTTAGGCAGGAACGTAGAGAGCAACGCCGTAAAGAAAAAGAAGGAGGAGGATCATGAATAAAATTCAGGTAGACGGAAAAGATTTCGAGATTTTTCTAGAAAATGAAATCATTAGCAAAAGAACTCGCCTAATTGGTATTCAACTAAATGTTGATTATGAGAATCGTTGCCCAATTTTAATTGGCGTTTTAAATGGGAGTTTTGTTTTTATGGCCGATTTATTAAAGGAGGTCGATATTGCATGCGAGATTGGCTTTATTAGCATTAAGTCTTACCAAGGCACAGAGAGTACAGGTGCGATTAAAGAAGCTTTTGGTCTCCCAGATGATTTAGTGGATAGAGATGTAATCATTATTGAAGATATTGTGGACACAGGATTAACGTTGAATTATATTCTGGAAAAAGTAAAATCTCAAAATCCAGCATCAGTTCAGGTTTGTAGCTTGTTGTTTAAGCCTAAAGCATTGAAGGCTCCAATTCCTGAATTAACCTATGTAGGTTTCGAAATTCCTAATGAGTTTGTAGTTGGGTATGGACTAGATTATAATGACTTGGGTCGAAATTTAAAAGATATTTACAGGGCTATCTGATTCTTTATCGTCATCAGATGAACTTAGACCAATCGCATATATTCATCGGATGACGACGACTAGGATTAAAATATGCTTTTTTTTTCCCAATTTTGTACTGAATTAAATTAAAACTCCATGACCATACATAAAGAGGGATATACCACTATTGCGATCTCCGTATTATTTATTTTTGTTATCAATGCCTTAGTTGAGTATAAATTTTGGGACGTAGTATGGCTTCGTTGGTTTGTGTATATCCTATCATTTGCCTTATTTATTACTGTTTTACAGTTTTTTAGAAATCCAAGTCGTGTTTTCACGAGTGGAGATAACTTAGTTATTTGCCCTGCCGATGGTAAAGTTGTCGTAATTGAAGAAACTGAAGAAGGCGAGTATTTTAAAGATAAGCGTTTACAAGTGTCGATATTTATGTCGCCAATTAATGTTCACATTAACAGGAACCCGATATCTGGCGTAGTGAAATTTTTCAAATACCATCCAGGTAAATATTTGGCTGCTTGGAATCCAAAATCAAGCACCGAAAACGAACGTACAACTACAGTAGTAGAACACAAAAATGGCACCCCAGTTTTATTCAGACAAATTGCTGGAGCCTTAGCTCGTAGAATTGTTTGGTATATCAAAGAAGGGGATCAAGTTGTGCAAACCGAGCAATTTGGTTTTATTAAATTCGGCTCACGAGTAGATATTTTCCTGCCAATTGGCACAAAAGTAAATCTTGAATTAGATCAGGTTGTGAAAGGTGGGATTACCATTTTGGCAGAACTCTAGTCCTTACTCATCTTATCACCAATTGTTCTTTGTGTAGGATAAGCAAACTCGGACCCGTATTGATTTACGTATTCAATAACCTTAAAGTTTACCTCTTCTTTTATTTTTAAATATTCATTGTAATCTATATTCTCTACAAGGTATAGCACTTGGATATTTAGGGACGAATCAGCGAAGCTATCAAACGTAACGGTATTGTCTGAGGTATGTGGATGAGCCGTTAAAAAATCATTGATCTCTGCAATAATCTTCTTGATGGTTTCAGAATCAGTTTCGTAGGTTACGCCGATATTGAATTTAACGCGGCGAAAATTTCTACGCGTTAGGTTTTCCAACACACCATCTATCATCGCTCTGTTTGGAATAATAATGGTTGTTTTATCGGTGCTTCTTAAGATGGTACTTCTAAAACCAACCTTTTCTATTGTACCTTCAACGCCATCTACTTTAACTAAATCGCCCACTGTAAATGGCTTATCGATAAAAATGGTAAATGAGCCAATTAAGTTTTCCAGACTTTCTTTAGCAGCTAGGGCGATTGCGATACCGCCAATACCTAGCCCGGTAATTAAACTCAATGCATTAACTTCAAATACATAGCCAAGTAATACGAAGAAGCCTATGAAGTAGATGAAAAATTTGAAAAGCTCCTTTAGGAATGGCACAAGTTGATCATCGGCTTTATTCTCAGATTTCGCTGCTTTATACATGAGCACATGTGCCACAAAATCAATTATTCTAAGAAAGATCCAGAATACAGAAAGAATAATCAAAAACAGAAAAACCTTATCAAGCAACTCACCCAAAGTAAATCCTTCGAGCACCTTCACTTTATCAACCGTTTTGTGATAGTCGAAAATAACCACATCAAGCGGATGCTTTAACTGATTGATGGCGAGATATAATGAGGAAACCGTGATGAAAAATTCAAAAGGTTTTAATAGAAGCGCTACAAAGGCTTCGAAACGAATTTCTTCAGCAAATTTCTTAAATAGTTTAAAGACTAGCTGACTTAAAAACCTGGAAACTATCCTTTTAAATAGTAAGCCCAGTAAGATAATCCCCGCAAACATACCATATGCTTGTAAGGTATTTCCCCAAAAAACCTGCTGAAAAAATTGTTGATCCATCTAACTTATACCAATTGTTTTAATGCGATTTCAAACGCTGTACTAGATAGGTTTGTTCTTTTGTTAGACACTTTATATACCGCTTTTAAAGCATTTTCTATAACTGCTGAGGCATCAGAAAAGATGGCGTCATCGCTCATCTCTACATTGCGCTGCATGAGATAAGCGAAAACTCTTGCCATACCGCAGTTTGCGATAAAATCGGGTATTACAGCCACGTGATTGTCTGCATGTTCCATAATGCTTCCAAAGAAAATTTCTTTATCGGCAAAGGGTACGTTTGCGCCACAAGCAATTACTTCTAATCCACCGGCAATCATTTTATCAACTTCAGCCTGTTGTACTAGCCTAGAAGATGCTGCAGGAACGAAAATTTCAGCACCAACATTCCAAATCTGTTCATTTGCTTCTTCAAAAGAGATCAGGTTATTGGCGACTAAAGTATTGTTTACTCTCTCGTTAAAGAGCGTTTTGATTTCTTTTTCAGTAAATCCTTCTGGCTTAATTAGTCCTCCAACACGGTCAATAATTCCAACTATTTTAACGCCTTTTTGAGCTAAGTAATATCCAGCTGCTGCGGCAACATTTCCCCAGCCTTGTATAATTGCTTTCTTACCCTCTAGGTTACCTCCCCAGATTTGATAATAATGTTTAATAGATTCGGCTACCCCATAACCGGTAATCATATCTGCAACTTTGTATTTTCTTTTAATGTCAGGAGTATATTCTAAATCTTCCAATACTTTTGAAACACCATAGCGAAGTTGTCCGATTTGATGAATTCGCTCATTTTCTCTGGCTTGATAGTGGCCACTAATTATACCTTCTTGCGGATGCCATAGACCATAACCTTCTGTGATAGGAATAACCTCATGGATTTCATCGATATTCAAGTCCCCGCCAGTTCCATAATAGCTTTTTAACAAAGGCATCACTGCTTTATACCATCTTTCAAGTACCTCTTTCTTGCGCGGATCTGCTGGATCGAAGTTAATGCCCGATTTAGCGCCGCCAATTGGAGGGCCTGAAACCGTAAATTTTACTTCCATTGTTTTTGCGAGCGATTCAACTTCACGTTTGTCTAGCCCCTTACGCATACGTGTTCCACCACCCGCGGCTCCTCCACGGAGTGAGTTTATCACCACCCAACCTTCGGCTTCCGATTCTTTATCTTTCCACTCAAAAACAATTTCTGGTTGTTTCTCTTCGTACTTTTTTAACAGGTCTTTCATGTTGTTCATGTATTTTAACAGTAATGAAACAATGTTAGATTCACTACATCATATTTGGTGGGGCAAAGATATAAACAAAAAAACCTCCACGATGTATATCGTGAAGGTTATATTTTTTATAAAGAAATATTATTTTCTTAAAGATTTGATACGAGCAGCTTTACCAGTTAATTCACGTAAATAGAACAATTTAGCTCTACGCACTTTACCGTGACTGTTAACTTCTACTTTATCAATATTTGGAGAATTAATTGGGAAGATACGCTCTACACCAACACCATTACTCATCTTACGAACAGTAAACGTTTCGTTTGCTCCAGCACTGTTACGTTGAATAACAACACCTTGATAAATTTGAATACGTTCTTTATTACCTTCGCGAATTTTATAGTGAACACTCACTGTATCTCCTGATTTGAAAGAAGGAAACTCATTTTTCGCGATTACCTGCTCTTCTACAAATTTTACTAAATCCATGATTTTAAGCTATTAAGCCGATTTTTTGTTGTTTAAAATCGGACTGCAATATTAGGAATTTTATTTTAAAAATAAAAGGGATTAGAGAAAATAATTTATTTTTTAACAAAAGGCGATTTTTCCACACTCTGTGCTTTACGTCTAGCGATGTGCATCTAGCGTTTTGGACGCACAAACTAAGCGCCCGACTTCTTATGCGTTCAAAATGCTGTAGGCTTAACGCCAACCGCCAAATCTCTTACTTAAGCAAATCCGGTCTTCGTTCCTGCGTGCGTTTTAAAGCCTCGTCGTGACGCCAGTCGTTTATTTTAGCCTCATGTCCGCTCAGTAAGACATCGGGCACCTTATGCCCGCGCCAATCGGCCGGACGAGTATAATTGGGCGCATCAAGCAGCTCTCCTTGAAAGCTATCCGAAAGGGCGGAGGTCTCGTCGTTCAGCACTCCTGGAATTAGGCGAACTACCGCATCTACTAAAACTGCTGCAGGTAATTCACCGCCTGATAATACATAATCGCCGATAGAGATTTCGCGAGTCACGAAAATATCTCGAATACGTTGATCAATACCTTTATAATGTCCGCATAAAATGATGATATTTTTTTTGATGGAAAGCTGATTAGCAATGGTCTGATTTAGCGTTTCGCCATCAGGGCTCATAAAAATAACTTCGTCGTATTCTCGTTCAGCTTTTAGTTTTTCAATGCAAGCTGCAAATGGCGGAATAGACATAATCATACCGCTCCCGCCACCATAAGGATAATCATCCACACTTTTTTGCTTGTTGGTCGCGTAATCCCTTAAATTATGGACCACAATTTCGGCAATGCCCTTCTTTTGTGCACGCTGTAAGATAGAGTGTGCAAAAGGGCTGGTTAATAAGTCTGGTAAAACGGAGATGATGTCAAAACGCATAGAACAAAGGTAATGAAACCTATGTAAAGTCCATTTCTTCTAATTCAAAAATTTCCTCCACAGGTTTTTCAAATACTTTGGCGATTTTTAAGGCTAACACTGTTGATGGAACATATTTTCCAGATTCTATTGTGTTTATGGTCTGACGTGATACCTGTATTAAATCCGCAAGCTCTGCTTGTGTTATATTTTTGATGGCACGTTGCACCCTTAAATTATTCTTCATGGCTCATCCCTTCTTTCGCGGAAGCAAATTTATGCTTTAGGAACACAACATAATTAAATCTCAAAACAAATGTCGCAAATAAGATCATAATATAATAGGCAATGTCTAGGTTTGGAATATAAACATACTCAACAGCTGGCCAACGTAGAACCATTTTTGGGTTAAATTCATAATAAATTCTAAATGCAGTTAAAATGATTCCACAAAAAAACATTGTCCATATTACCGATTCCAATCTTAGTTTGGCTACATATTCATCTTCGATTTTTAGCCTGGCACATACTATAAAAATCGCACCTAGGTAAAAGACTAAAAAATTAATGCGGCCAAATCTGTTTTGTATTTCACTCTGGTTAGCGACCCTGTACCAATACTTAAATTCCTCTACGGAACGCACCCAAATCTTCTTTTCAGGATTACTCTTATAGTAGTAATTCTTATAGACTGTTCCTTTTTTTGCAAAGGCCTCTTCTAATTTTTTATCATATGGCATCTGAAATCGTTCTGAGTAATAATCTGATAACAAGGCTAGTATAAATAATGCGATACCGATTTTTATAAAATAGTTAGGCAACAAAAATTTAGTTTTCATGAGATCCTCCTTTCCTTAATTGAAATAGGCTATAATTAAACTTGACGATAAAGACTATAGGAACAGTAAACACATTATAGATTAAAACAACCCAAAATACGGTTCCATAAAATGAAAACACACAAATGAGAAAAATCAGATAACTTATTAAGATAGACCATTGCCATGATTTTAATCTTAAAAAAGAAATATATTCATCTTCTTTTTTTTCTTTAGCGAAAGCAATCATCAACAATCCAATAATTACGCCCGCTAAAGCTAGCTCATTGGTTAAGTTATAATCGCCAAAATCTAATGACACACTGTCATTTTTATCATTTATGGTGGCCATACTTGGATTGTACAGCTGAAATCCAGGTATTTTGAATTCGTTATACATGCAAGCTAAACCCAAACAGGTAAAGAGTAAAAAAATAACCCAACCATATACCTTGTACCGATTAGGAATTAATAATGAATTTCTCATATTGTCAAATATTGTTTACCAAATGTAAAGCAAAGTTTACATCAATGTCAAGCAAAGTTTACAAAAAGATTAAAATATTTTACAATTTGGTGAAGATGAGGAGATTAAAATCACAGGAGGAGTAAGGAGGGAGTGGAAAGAGAGGGGAAAGCTTATGGACGGTTACTCAGTTAACAGGGGTTAAACAGGGGGTTAACAGGGGCTTTACAGGGACTAAACTCGGATAAAACCCTGTACACCCCCTATCAACTCCCTGTTAATCTCGTGTTAAATCATGGTCAATAGATAAATTGGGAATAATCCTTCTCGACTGCTTATAGAAGACTGTACTTTATATCGTCCACTGATCGTGGATGATAGCCACTAAGAAATAATCACCGTTTTGTTTTTCGAAGACTAAGCGCAAGCTAGTCCAATCCATTCCTTCTAGCTTTTGATCAAAGCCGCTAAAATGATAATCGACGAAATGATGTTTAGGATAAATTTCTTTGATATTAACTATGGCATTTCCTTGTTTCAAAACTTCATCATAGCCAACAGCTTCTGCATTTAAGTAATCGGCGTTGTAAACAAACTTTTTAAAATAGGCAGGTACTGTTAATTTAATAGGTTCTCCTGTACCGTCGTAACTGCCCCAAGTTAATACCCACTTTTTATTTATTGCAGCGAGCAAATCGTCTGCTGTTAATTTTTTGCTTCTGGCAATATCTATATGGCCATAGGGCGAAAAAAGGACTCCTGAATTAGAAAAATATTTCGTTAGCTCGGCAGTGTTGTTCTCCTTTAAGGAAATTAATACTTGTCTAGCAGTGGCTTTCACTGAATCTTGTTGACTAAAAGAATCTGTTTCTGGAATACTATCTGCAAGCACCGTTGCGTCCTTTTTTTCAGTTGTAGGCTCTTTTTTGTTATTTCCGCAGCTACTGAGGATTAACACAATCGACATCAAAAAAAATAGATTCTTCATGGCTATTGAACGCTTAAAAATGAAAAATGTTTGGTGATGATTTGTTAGCTTAATAGGTAGATGTCCAATAAGCCGTCTGGCAAGTCTACCAAAATAGTTTTTTCGTCTTCATCAATTTCAATAATCATATCTTCATTTAAAGGGAATAAAATTTCTTTTTCTTTATAAAGTACGGTAGCTACAAATTGTTGAGGATATTCGTTAATGGCAATAATTTTCCCAAGTTCACCTTTAGTTTCGTCAGTAACGACAAAACCTTCTAAGTCTTCATAGGTAAAATCGTCCTCATCACGCTCAGGCATTTTATTTAACGGGAGGTAAATTTTCTTTTTAACTAAAGCCTGGGCTTTGTCAATATGATCTACATCATCGAAATAGAACAAACCTGTGCTATTTGGATATAGTTTGTGGGAGGCTACAAAAAAAGGAACCATTTTACCATTCATGTCGGCAAAAAGAACGTCGAAATCTAAATCTTCGTAAGCGTCAAATTCAAAATATAATTGGACTTCGCCTTTTAAGCCTTTGGTTTTGGTGATATAGCCGATGTAAAACGCCTCTTCTTTAATCATGATGATAGATATAGATTCTTCGCTAACGCTCAGAATGACAAATAAAAAAATTAGAATGACAAGTAAAAAAAATAGCGTTCTGAATAATCAGAACGCTATGATAAAATTAAAGCAAAATCGTAAGACTAAGCTTCTTCTTTTGTTTCTTCTTCAGTTGAAGCCTCAGCAGCAGGTGCCTCTTCTGCAGCAGGAGCCTCTTCAGCAACAGCAACAGTTTCTTCAACAGCTGGAGTTTCTTCTACCGCTACTTCTTCAGTTGTAGCTTCAGCAGCAGGAGCCTCTTCAGCAACTACTTCTTCTTCAACAACCTCTTCTTCTACTGGTGCATTTTTCAATGCAATAGCAGCAGCGCGGTCAGCATTTTTCTTAGCTTCAGCAGCTAGGGCAGCTTTCTTAGCTTCACCTTTACTTGCACTTAAGCTGTCTTTTTTACCTTCGATTTGACCACCTTTAGCTTCTAACCAAGCTGCAAATTTTGCATCCGCTTGTTCAGCAGTTAAAGCGCCTTTTTTAACACCACCTTCTAAGTGTTTTTTGTATAAAACACCTTTGTAAGAAAGAATAGCACGGGCTGTATCAGTAGGTTCAGCACCTTTGTTAACCCAGTCTAAAGTTTTTTCGAAGTTAATTTCAATAGTAGCAGGATTGGTGTTGGGGTTATAAGAACCTAAACGCTCAATAAATTTACCATCTCTTGGAGAGCGAGAATCCGCTACTACCACGTGGAAAAAAGGTTTCCCTTTTTTACCGAATCTTTGCAATCTGATTTTAGTTGCCATTTCTTGATTAAGTTTATGTATTCAACATAGTTCCCGGAGCTTCGTGCTTGCGGGGATGCAAAAGTAAGTAAAATCCTAATAATTAACAAACTGCATTAATTTTAAATTCAAACCACATAGTTTTCCTAGTATTTTAAGATATTTGAAAACATGAAAATAGCTATAGATATGGATGAGGTTTTGGCAGACCCGATTCATAAATTTATTCAACTTTATCACCGTGATTACGGCATTCCGCTCGATCTTAAAATTAATGCAGGCAATGAAATTTATCACCATGTGCCCGAACATATCAACAACAAATGGTTCGATTATATTAACGCCAAAGGATTTTTTAGAGATTTACCGGTGATAGAAGGTGCCGTTGAGGCGGTTAAAAAACTTCAAGAGCAACATGAGGTTTATATCGTTTCGGCCGCAATGGAGTTCCCGAACTCATTGGAAGATAAATACCACTGGTTAGCGGAACATTTTCCATTTATTGGGTGGAAGAATATTATTTTCTGTGGTGAGAAAATCGTTAATACTGATGTAATGATCGATGATCGGGCTAAGAATTTTATCGACTTTAAAGGAAGGACATTACTATTTACCTCGCCACATAATCTTTTACTTACACACTACGAACGGGTTGATAATTGGGAGCAGGTTCTTGAAAAGTTATTGTAAAGCTATCTAGATTTCTAAAATTTGAGCTATGGAACAAGTACTCGAACATTTTAGCCGCTATATCCAACTGAGTGATGAGCTTAAACTTGAGATTGTAAAACGAATACAAGTAAAATCTTTCAAAAAAGGGGAGCTAGTTCATGATGCTGAAAAAATATGTACCCATAGCTATTTTATTCAAAGTGGTATTTTAAGAACGTACTTTTATAAGGATGGTAAAGAAATAAGCGAATACTTTTGCAGCGATGGTGAGTGGACCAATTCTCCCCGCAGTTTTATGCAGCGGAGGTTAGATCATTATTATATCGACGCGATCGAAGACACTTCGGTATTTGTGATAGAGATTGAAAATTTAGGTTATTTGTTTGATCATTTCCCAGAAATGGAACGTTATGCGAGATTATCAATGGGCTCGCTCTTCGGTCAGATTTTAGAACGAATAGAATCAATGCGCTTTACCACTGCAAAAGAAAAATATGAACATTTCTGTACCTTATACAAAGGGATTTATCATCGTATCCCGCTGGGAATGGTTGCTTCTTATTTAGGAATTACCCAGGAAACATTAAGCCGAGTTAGAGCAGGCAAATCTTTTTGATTTAAATCAAATTAGTTTCATTTAATGACCTTCATATTTGTTTAAAAATTAAAGCAATTATGAAAAGACTAATCCTTATCATTTTATTGATTTCTTTCGCCATCATTTCGGATGCTCAGCAAATAAAAAGCCCGGGCGTGAATGCACAATTATTTTTGGGGGAAGGTAAAAAGCAGCCGTTAATTGTGGGTTTAGGCGGCTCAGAAGGAGGCAATGCTTGGGCCAGCAACTATTGGAAAAAAACACGCGATCAATTTATTGAAAAAGGCTATGCTTTTTTGGCAATCGGTTACTTTGCCAGTGAGGGAGCTCCAGATACTTTGAATAAAATTGAGATCGAAAATGTACATGCCGCGATTGTCATGGCCCGTCGAAATCCGCTTGTCAATGCAGGTCAAACTGCAATTATTGGTGGTTCTCGTGGTGCCGATCTTGCCTTACTTTTAGGAAGCTATTATAAGGATATTAACTGTGTAGTTGGCATAGTGGGCAGTCATGTAGCCTTCCCCGGGCATACTAGCCACCTTTCTACCTCCGCATGGTCATTTAGAGGAAAAGAATTACCTTTTGTACCTGTAAATGAAGAAAGCATACCAGCGTTAATGAAAAGGGATTTAAGGACAGCCTTTCAAACGATGCTAAAAGATACTATAGCCGAGCAGAATGCGTTGATTAAGGTAGAGCAGATTAACGGGCCTGTTTTTTTGCTTTCGGCCACTAAAGATGAAATATGTCCTTCGCAACCAATGGCTGATAAAATTATGCAGCGTCTTAAAGCAAAACAATTTAAAAAAGCATATCAGCATATTGCTATTGAAGGAGGCCATGCAGAGCCACTTAAGCATTTTGATCTAGTATTCGATTTTTTGAAGAAGAACTTTTCAGCACTTTGACAATCTTTAAAGATTGTCAAAGTGCCATACTAAAATACAACTATTTGAAGAATAGCGTCTAAGCGTATTTTATAGGGCAAAATAGCAGCAAACTACCTCAAATAAGGTAACACTTTGACTAGTCAAAGTTAGCGCTATTTTTTCAAGAAAAACGTTATGGAAAATTATTTAGAAAACTACTAAGTACCCGTTAAAAAGAGATTATCAATAATTTTAATTAGTAGTCTCGAAATATTACCACTTTGACAATCTTTAAAGATTGTCAAAGTGGTAACGTACAAGGTGCTAATATCTTCCTGTAACATTTGCCTAAGATCTGCATCGAAATATAAAACCTAAAAAATTATGTTAATCACAACCACAAACAACGTAGAAGGCAAACGCATTGTTAAATACATAGGCCTTGTAACTGGCGAAACGATTATTGGCGCCAATATTTTTAAAGATTTATTTGCGGGTATCCGTGATATAGTAGGGGGAAGATCAGGATCGTACGAGCAAGTCTTACGTGAAGGTAAGAACACTGCGCTAAACGAAATGCAGCAATATGCCGCATCGATGGGCGCAAATGCTGTTATCGGTGTAGATCTTGATTATGAAACTGTGGGTAATGGTGGCAGTATGCTTATGGTAACTGCAAGCGGAACCGCAGTAGTGTTAGAAGACTAACTTAAGTGTTTGGCGTAAGGCGGTTGATTCGCATTACGCCATACGCTCTACGCTAAACTATAACGACAATATCTCTACTAACCTTAACCATGCAGGACTTATCGCCTGTGCGTCGATATGCTTAATGCTTTGTGAAAAAGGAGTAAACACAATTTCACGGTTAATTTGCCCAACCATTACATCGGTTTTACCTTCCAATAGACCTTCAACAGCTGCGACACCAAAACGGCTTGCTAAAACACGATCCATACAACTTGGTTTCCCCCCTCGTTGAATATGACCTAATACGGATATACGGATATCAGAGGTAGGAAACTTTTCTTTTAATGCTTCTCCCACTACGTATGCTCCCCCAGCTTCGTCACCCTCAGCAACGATAATAATCTTTGAAGCTTTGTCTTTTCGGCCAGTTTCTAAACGATTAATAAGGTCTTCAACCCCCATCTTAGCTTCGGGAATCATGATCGCTTCAGCACCTACACCAATCCCACTTCGTAAGGCGATTAAGCCAGAGTCTCTGCCCATTACCTCTACAATGAATAAACGATCGTGCGATTCTGCAGTATCTCTAATTTTATCTACTGCATTCACAACGGTATTGATTGCGGTATCGTAGCCGATGGTAAAATCTGTTCCAGCCAAATCATTATCAATTGTTCCAGGAAGGCCTATTACAGGGAAATCAAACTCTTTCGAAAATATATCTGCACCAGTAAAGGTTCCATCGCCACCAATTACAATGAGGGCATCAATATCGCTTTCAACTAAATTTTTATGTGCTAAAACCCTTCCTTCTTTTGTACGAAAGGCATCGCATCTTGCAGTTTTTAGAATAGTACCCCCGCGCTGAATAATGTTGGCAACCGATTTGCCTTCCATTGGGATAAAATCACCTTGGATTAATCCCTCGTAACCCCTTAAGATACCCGTTACTTTCAAATTATGATATAAACCTGCTCTCACTACTGCCCTAATAGCAGCATTCATACCGGGCGAATCACCGCCTGAGGTTAAAACCCCTATATTTTTAATTGAACTCATTTTTTCTTATTTCGCTGGTTTAAACTTGTCTAAACCACTTTGCAAAAATGCAACATACGCCTTATTGTCATTAAGAATTGCCCCTTCGGGTTTTACCAATGGATTTAGGTCATGACCAGTCAGAACATAATAAGGTTGCGAGTTTGCACCGTATCTTGTAGCCTGCAAATCTTGGTTCCATTTACCTAAATCGGTTGTTTTTCCTTTTAGATATTTCGAATAATGCACTTTATCTGCTGGCATTTCTATTGTACGCTCATCAACATATAGCTGGATGAGCACATATTTGTTTTTGATCAGATTTCCTACTTCAGGATCTATCCAAACATTATCTTCCATTTTACGGCAATTTACACAAGACCAACCAGTAAAATCGAGCATAATTGGCTTATTTACTTTTTTGGCATATTCAACGCCTTCGTCTAAATCAAAAAATACATTGAAACCATTAGGTGCGTGTAGCTTTTCGCTATATTTTACTTTTTGGGGAAATGTAGTATCTACCGGTGCAGCTTGACCTGTATTGCCGCCTAAGATAAAATCTTGTGTATGCATGGGTGGGGCTAAACCACTTAAAACACTTACTGGAGCTCCCCATAAACCAGGAACCATGTAAACGGCAAAAGCAAAAGATACTGTTGCGAATAGCAGTCGTGGAACGCTAATGTAGGCCAGCGGGCTATCATGTGAAAATTTAAGCTTGCCCAAAAGATAAAGGCCCATTAATATGAATATCACAATCCAAAGGGCTAAAAACACCTCCCTATCGAACCAGTTCCAATGCCAAACTAAATCTGCAGACGATAAGAATTTTAGCGCTAAGGCTAATTCTAAAAACCCTAAACAAACTTTAACACTGTTTAGCCAACCGCCAGATTTTGGCATACTGTTTAAAAACCCTGGGAAAACCGCCGACAAGGTAAAAGGCAAAGCTAAAGCTAAAGCAAAGCCAAACATACCTATAGCGGGGGCTAGGACATCGCCTTTCTCACTAGCTTGTACTAACAAAGTTCCAATAATCGGGCCAGTACAGGAGAACGAAACTAAGGCTAAAGATGCGGCCATGAAGAAAATGCCACCAAGGCCTTTGCTATTATCGGCTTTGGCATCTATTTTATTTACGAATGAGCTTGGTAAGGTAATTTCGAATGCACCAAAAAAGGAGATTGCAAATACGACCAGTAAAGCGAAGAAAAAGAGGTTAAACGTACCACTACTGCTTAACTCGTTTAGTTTTGCTGAGCCAAATAATAAGGTAATCAATAAGCCGACTGCTACATAAATTACGATAATGGAGAGGCCATAAATAATTGCCTGACCAATTCCTTTTTGTTTACTGCCAGCCCTTTTAGTAAAATAACTTACAGTAAGCGGTACCATTGGGAAAATGCAGGGCATTAAAAACGCGAGAAACCCACCTAAAAGACCCTCTATAAAGGTCTGCCATAAAGTTCGGGGATTGTCAGATTTGGCATTAGTAATCGGCGTTACCGCAGATGAAGCAGTATCTTTTTTTAAACTATCAGTCTTAATTGTAGTATCATTTGCCAAACTATCTTCTTCGGGAACAATTGTTGTAAACTCTAGGTCGTCTGGAATTGCTGTGCTAGTATCTGTTTGAGCATTTAGTGCAAAGGTTTTTTCTGTTGGGGCAATTATGAGCATGCCTGCTAAGAAAATAAAAATGATAAGTCGGTTCATTTGATAGTCCTTTTTTAAATAAGAGCGTGAAATTAAGGATTATTTTTTATTTAATGCTTTAATACGGTTCTTCTGGTTCTAATTTTACTTCAATCAAACAGGGAGTGTTGCTAACTTCAATTTTAAGGCATAAAAAAAGCCCTGACTATCAAGGCTCTTCTAAAAATTAATTTTGTTTTACTTTACCGGGACCGAGAATGCGATTTCAGTTGGCGGTAAACAAGATTTATCGTCACATACACCGTACTCAACTTTTCCTTTTACAACAGTGGTTCCTTTTTTTAACTTAACTTTTTGCTGAAAGACTACTTCGTTTTCGAAATAAGGAACAGTCATGTTAAACACTTTTTCAAATTTTGAAATTGGCTTAGGTTCAATAGTTTTACCAACAAGTGTATAATCCTTAGAAGGGCTAAATGTAAAAACAGTTCTAGTTGGACCTCCCGGTTTTGTAGTTTGAGAATAAATATGCCATTTGTCTTCTAGACTTGCTTTGATATAGACAGTTGCTTCTGTAGGACTTGTTTTTTTAGCAACATATGACCAGCTAACAGGATCTTCTAGTTGAGCAAACGCTCCAAGAGCAGTGAATAATAATAAGGATAGAACTAAAGTTATTCTTTTCATGTGTGTGTTATTATAGTTTTATAATGTTTATTTCTTTTTGGTTGTTGTTATGATGGTATTTTCTAGCAATGGTTTAAAAATGAAATCTCTTTAAAATTAAATTCGCATTGTTCACCTTTTCTATCTAGTTGTAATAAGCCAACATCAGATACTCCTCTAATAATGCCTTCAAAAACTTCGCCATCTTTCCGATACAAGGCCACTTTGTTTACCTGATACAGCTTATCAACGTAATTTTGCCTTAACTTGTTGTCTTTTCCTGTCCGTAGTTGAAGATACAAACTTTCTAACTCACTACAAATCTCTGCCATTAAGCTGATTAAATTAACATCTTTTTGTAAAATTTGAAAGACAGAAGTCGCATTTACTGCCAGTTCTGCTTCAAAATGTTGTTGATTTACATTGATTCCTATCCCTATAACTGCGTTTTTGATTGTACTGCCAACAATGGTGTTTTCTATTAAGACACCCCCCATTTTCTTGTTTTGAAAATAGATATCATTTGGCCATTTAATAGCAGTCTCCTTACCCAAAATGCGTGCTAATACATTGTTAATCGCAATACTAACACACATGTTCAGTAAAAATTGATGATCTAAGTGTAAGAAAGTTGGCTTCAGCAACACACTAAAAGTAAGGTTCTTTCCAGGTTCTACTTTCCAAATGTTGTTTTGTTGCCCGCGTCCAGCAAACTGATCGTCTGCCATAATTACAGTTCCCTCGGGCAATGGCTCGGAATTTGACACTAAACTTTTTAAAAAGTTATTGGTAGAATCGACCGCTGGTAATTTGATAAGATTTTGACCAACAAATAATGTTGAAAAAGTGTTATTTTGCAAGTGTTGATTTTATATTTGTTGATCACCAAAATTAAAAATTTTTAATGGTAAAAAAGAAAATAGCAAACCTTTCTACATACCTCTCAGAAATAGCCGTACAAGGCATTCAAGAAAAAAAAGGAAATGACATCGTTCGTTTGGACTTGAGAAATCTAAACAGTTCTGTATCCGATTATTTCATTATTTGTAATGCCGATTCGACTACACAAGTAAAGGCAATCGCCGATAGTGTAGAAGATGAAATATATAAACTAACCCAAACTAACCCTTGGCGCAAAGAAGGTTTAGAGAATGCCGAATGGATTATCCTCGATTATTTCGATATCGTAGTGCACATTTTTAGAACAGAAAAGCGTGATTTCTATGGTATAGAAGACTTATGGGGTGATGCCGAGGCCACAACATATAAAAGCGCCTAATATTTAAACACACAGAATTGAACCAACATGGAAGAGAATAAAAATACTGACCAACAACCAAAACAAAATAAGCGAATGCCAAATATTCCTAAGAAACCTCAAAAGGGCTCAAAATTTAATATTTTTTGGGTGTATGCGGCTATTATAGTAGGCTTGCTGGTTTTACAGTTTATGTTTAGCAGCAATAATGCAAAACCAATCGATCAAACTACTTTTATAAACGAAATGCTACTTCCTGGGAATGTAGAAAAGATTGTCGCTTATAAATCTGAAGATATCGCGATTGCCGAAATTTACATCAAGAAGGATAAATTAAATGATCCGAGATATAAAAAATACGCTACAAAAAGTAGCTTTAATACTTCAGATAAGGGCCCGTTAGTTAACCTTAATTTGTCTTCGATAGATTCGTTTAAGAAAGAGATAAAAGATGCGCAAGATGCTGCAAAAATTCCTGCTGCTAATCAGGTGATTGTTCAAGTTGAAACGAAATCTAGTCCGTGGTTAAGTGGTTTCTTGCAAATTGTGTTGCCATTATTATTATTCGCAGGACTATGGATTTTCATGATGCGTCGGATGAGTGGCGGTGGTGGTGGCGGCGGTGGACAGATATTCAGTATTGGAAAATCTAAAGCCACATTGTTCGACAAGGAAAGTCAGGTAAATATTACGTTTAATGACGTTGCAGGTTTAGAAGAGGCTAAGCAAGAAGTAATGGAGATTGTAGATTTCCTTAAAAACCCTAAAAAATATACCAACTTAGGAGGTAAAATCCCTAAGGGAGCATTATTAGTAGGCTCGCCGGGCACAGGTAAAACCTTATTGGCTAAAGCAGTTGCCGGTGAGGCTCAGGTTCCATTCTTCTCTTTATCAGGATCAGACTTCGTTGAGATGTTTGTTGGTGTTGGAGCATCTCGCGTTCGCGATTTGTTTAAGCAAGCAAAGGACAAAGCACCATGTATTATTTTTATTGATGAGGTTGACGCCATTGGTCGTGCCCGTGGTAAAAACAGCATGATGGGGGGTAATGATGAACGTGAAAATACACTAAATCAACTATTGGTAGAAATGGATGGTTTTGGAACCGATTCAGGAATCATTATTTTGGCAGCTACCAACCGTCCAGATGTATTAGACTCTGCCTTAATGCGTCCAGGTCGTTTCGATAGACAAATCTCTATTGATAAACCAGATTTGAACGGTCGCGAGCAGATCTTTAAAGTTCACTTAAAGCCAATTAAAACTTCTGCGGAAGTTGATGCAAAGAAATTATCAGCTCAAACTCCTGGTTTTGCTGGTGCAGAAATTGCCAATGTATGTAATGAGGCTGCATTAATAGCAGCTCGTCGTAACAAGGCAAGTGTTGACATGCAAGATTTTCAAGATGCAATTGACCGTGTAATTGGCGGTTTAGAGAAGAAAAATAAAATCATCTCTCCAGAAGAGAAGAAAATTGTTGCTTATCATGAGGCTGGACACGCTATTGCAGGTTGGTTTTTAGAACATGCAGATCCGTTGGTGAAAGTTTCAATTGTACCTCGCGGAGTAGCAGCACTTGGTTACGCACAATATTTACCAAAAGAACAATTTTTATACACTACAGAACAGTTAACTGATGGTATGTGTATGACGATGGGAGGCCGTGTTGCTGAAGATATCGTATTTGGGAAAATATCAACTGGTGCACAAAACGATTTAGAGCGTATCACCAAATTATCGTATGCGATGGTAACGATTTATGGTATGAATAGCACTATTGGAAATGTATCTTTCCATGATCCTCAAAATGAGTATAATTTTAACAAGCCTTATTCTGAAAAGACATCGGAAATGATTGACCATGAGGTTAGGTTGTTAATTAGCGAAGTATATGATAGAACTAAACAGTTGCTAACAGAAAAACGCGAAGGTTTAGAAAAATTAGCTCAGAAGCTTATTGAAAAAGAAATTCTTTTCCAAGCAGATTTAGAAGAAATTTTAGGTAAACGCCCATTTGACAACCGCACAACTTATGATGAGTTTGTAAATGGTACGGGAGATCAAGCTCCTGCTGCACAGGGTTTAATTCACGATGGTGTTGGTGCAACGACCGATCCGAGCGCACCTTCAGCACATGCTGAAGAAGAAGCAAAATAGCACAAAGCAAGCCTGCCAACGAGCAGGCTGCTTTGTTTATATGGTTTACGATAACTATTTTTGGCAAACGATATAGGATGAAAGAGAATATTTCTTCGAAAGAACTAATGCTAAAAAAGATAAGAAAAGCCTTGCTCGAAAAGCGAGATAACCCTTATCCAAATTTGGAAGAAAGCCCACTTTATACACAAAACGAAGAAGAGCTAGAAATTCTATTCGCGGAACAATTAACAGCAGTTTCTGGCAATTTTATTTTTTGTGAGAATGGCGTCGATTTTATTGAGAACATTTTAGAGCTTGCAGATAAATTTAGTTGGCGGAAAATCTATTGCTGGGAGCCTGAACTCCAATCTCTTTTATCACATTATGAATTCCCGTTTTATCAAACAGATAAAGACTTTGAGCAGGCAGAGGTTGGTATTACGCTTTGCGAAGCACTCATTGCCCGAAATGGATCTGTTATGGTAAGTAATCAACATGCTGCTGGTCGAAGATTAAGCATTTTCCCACATCACCACATCGTTATCGCCCGAACTGGACAATTGGTATTGGATCTGAAAGATGCTTTTGCCATGCTGAAAAGCAAATACGGCACTCAAATTCCATCGATGATTAGCAATATCACAGGGCCGAGTAGAACGGCCGATATTGAAAAAACCTTGGTGCTAGGTGCTCATGGACCGAAGGAGCTGTTCGTATTTTTGATTGATGATTTTAGCTGATTCGGCGGTTGTTTTGAACTTGCGAAAGTTAAAATAGCTATTGTAAAATGAGTTTCGCAAATTTTTTGCTTTTTGTAATTTGAAGATTGTTATTGGGAATAAGAGACGTAATTCCAGTTAGTTTCTAGAATCAAATTATCTGCATTTCTTGCAATAACACGGAATCTGTGGACATTCCCACCCCAACCAGAGAACGTATAGGAATTGGTTATCGTTTTATAGGCGCCCATTTGAACAAAATCCTTTGCGGTATTGAAATTCGATACTCCTTCTCCTTGAGAAACTTCAACAAGCAGTTCGTAACTGGTGGCGTTGGGAACGTGCTTCCAACTGACTTTTGTAACGCGAGGATAGCCTCCTATTACTGAATAATTAGTGGGGGCGGTAATGACAAAACTGGGAGACGTTTGAGTGATTTTGACGGCGCGCCTTAGATCGAAAGTAACGCCATATTCCGAGTCGTGGTAAAGCCGACCGGTAGTGATCTCGGACAGAGTTAGCTGATGGAATTCCCGACCCATAGCTACATATTTTCCCCTGAAGGAAATGTAGATGCTTTTGTTATCCGGTCCTGTATGAAATACTAGTTTTTTATCTGCGTCTAAATAGTAGATGGTTTGACCATAATTACTATTATATTCTTTCCTAACAAGGGGTAAGTCGTTGTCCTTAAAATAATCAATTAGCTTGTTAACAAGCTTTGGAACATCTTTATTTTCGTCGTTCAGGCTTTGCTGCAGTTTTTTTAAAGGATCGCTTGATGAGGCTGGGGATGTGGTGGTATTTCTGGATGTATTTTGATTTTTTTCAGTTGCATGATGAACGATAGCTAAGATATTTATTGCTTCAATCGCATCTTTGAGCTCAATGTAGTTTTGGTCATTAACACCAAAATCATATAAAAAAAGTGCAGGTTTATGGTCGGCTAAGGGGCTACGATTCTTCCTGTCATCCCATTTTGTTTTGAAGTACAACAAAGAACGCTCCTTACTAGTTAGTTTTTCAACGTTTAGATCAGCAAATTTTTCTGACATTAAATATGAGCTTGGAGGTTGTCTGGCATGATAATAAATGTACAAGGTATTCGGCTTTGCCTCACTGCTAAAAATCATTGCATTTCTTGCTACTGCAACATTATCCAAATACTCTTCATAGTTATCAATGATGTTAAAAAAAGCGCCTTTCCTTAAGTTCAATTTCAAGTTTGAAAGAATGATATTTTCCAATTGTTCGATACTATAGGAAGAATATTTACTTTCAACACTATTTTGCTTGCTTGCTCCGTCATTATTGTTGGTTGTATTGTCTAATTGATTCTTTGCTACACCCCGCTCGTCAGCTATTGATTTATCTGACTGAGCATTGCTTTTATTTGCTAAGATGCTCGAAGACGTAGTAGATTTTATTGAATTTGTACCTGAAGCTTTCTGCTGAACCGCTATATAAGCTTGGTAATTGGGAAGTCCAGTATCACAGTTGGCAAAGTAAAATCCTTTATTATAAATCCCTGGATCGTTTGAACAATCGTCTAATAAAACTCCGTTTTTTTCAACAAACCTAAAACAAAGCTTATCCAATATATAGGAAAGCTCTGTTTCACTTCCGAAGCTCCCATTTGATCGAATTTCATTCGCTTCAAAAGTGTGTCTATTCTTGGTGAATTCTGGTTTCTCTTTCGTATTATCATAAAAGACCCAGCTTATGGCAGCCTTACTATGATATCTATTTTGAATTTGCCAATTCCAATACCACTGTTTCACTCCATTATTAAAATAAGCTTTCTGTACTCTAATATAGATTCCCTTAAAGCAATTGTTTTGTGTCCAATTACCCCAGGGATATTGTGGATTACTACTAGAGTATTGCCCAAGAGAAATTGTAACCTGGAATAGAAAGGCCAAAAGTAATATGCTTTTTTTCATAGGGCGTAAAGTAATGTCTGGGGGGTGGATATAAAGGGCTAGAGGGTAATATTTAATAGTTCCGCGGTAATTTTGCCAACCTCGCCATCGGGTACAATTCCTTGATCTTGTTGAAAAGCTTCTACAGCAAGCGCAGTATTTGGCCCAAATATATTATCTATCCCTAGTGGATCGTAGCCGGCGAGTTTTAAGGCTTTCTGTATTTGACCCACTTTCAGGTGTACCATTTTGGGTTCCATATACCGATACACAATTCCATCAGCATCTATGATGGTTTGCCTACTTAGTCTTTCATAATTTATCCACGGAACCAAAATGCCATAATCCCAACGCCTAAATGACAGCTTTGAAGCAGTTACTCCTTTTCTTTTACTGTGGGCTTCAACTGTGCCACCTAAACCATCAGAAACTACAATATGGCCCATTTTTCGTCGTAGTGGGGCTCTTAGAACGATGGCCCCAGGTATGCTAGCTGCTTCGTCGACAGGTATTATTTTACCCAAGGCCTCAGCATCCCTAGCCCAGTAACCCGTATATGAATCTGCGGATGCTGGATTACCATTATTGTTGTAGCATCCAAATAGCTTGTTCGAAATTTGGTAAATCATATAGGAAGTAAATTCTGCACAATCCCATGCTCCGTTATAGCCTGCTTTGTTTTTGGGAACTACAATTCCAAGTACATATTTCTGGCCAATTTTTGTTTTAGCTAGCTTTAATATCTCTTGACCAGTCATAATTATTTGTTTGGGTTTAATTTTTATAGACAGTAAAAATATACCTAACATAAAATTCAACATATACCTAAGCTTAGGTATTTTTTTAGACTTAATTTAAAGACTATATTTATTTTGGTTTTATATACATGCGAAACCATCTCTGTATATGAATAATGTAATGCGCGTGAAGAAATTTCTCCTTTTTTCTTTGTTTGCCCTAACTGGAATCGTGGGTAATGCTCAAAGTGGCAAACCCATATTAATTGATAGTTCCTCCAACTTTGATATACATAATGGGATTTATTTCTATGAAGACAAGGGCCTAAAAGCAACGGTTTATACCATCATCCATCTTAAGAAGCTAAATAAGCTTACGCAACTTGCTCCTAGTACTACTCTTAATAAAGGTTTTACCCAGAGTTATTGGTGGTTGGTTTTTGATCTAGAAAATACCATGCCCGAAACAGCAAATTTATTTTTTAACGAGAAAAGCAGTGGTATTAATCGCTTGCAGCTTTTTAAGTTAGACAGTACTGGTAAAGTAACCAAAATGGCCCTTACTGGCGATCATTTTAAATTTAACACTAGGCCGATAGACTATCATACTTATCTCTATCCGATAAAATTAAAGGCTAGAGAGAAGGCAACCTATTTCCTTTGGGCAGATAAACGTGGTCAGAATATGGTTATACCTTTTAGTTTAGCGAAAGATATTTCTGTCATACATGACGAGGTATCATTTTTTACGCTTTTTGGGGTCTTCATTGGCATCTACCTCTTTGCAATTGTATTTAACCTTCTTCTTTTCATTTCATTGAGAGATAAAATACACATCTACTACGCATTGTATGTGTTTTGTATGCTCATTTTTAATCTGGAAGACGAAGGCTTCGCTTTTCAATGGCTCTACCCTGATACACCTTTTTTACAGGATTACCTACGGCACATCATTGCTTTTGTTGGTTCAGCACTTCTGGTACAGGTTATGCAGCTCTTTGTCAATCAAACAAAGGAGAACAGCAAGTTATATCATTTGGCCAATGGTTATAAGATTTTATGCTATGGCCTTGCAATCATGCCCATTTTTTTGCTTTTTAAAGCAAACTTCTTGTTGGAAAAAATCAATTTCTTTGCTGCTAATTTTACAGCAATTATTACCGTAATTATTCTCATGGTATGTGCAATAGAAAGGATAATTAAAGGATATAAGTTGGCTTGGTACTATTTAATAGCTATGCTAATTTTATTGCTAGGGATCTTAAATTATGTTTTTAATGCATTGGGTATAACTACTTTTTATATCGCCAATACGACAGGATTAGTAGTAGGCTTGACCTTAGAAATTGTCTTCCTTTCATTTGCCTTAACACAACGATATAATTTTTTAAAGAAAGAGAAGAAGATACTCTTGAAAGAAAAAGCTCAATTACAAGTTGCATTAATTGATGATGTTTTTGCTGCACAAGAAAATGAACGTGCCCGTTTGGCTAGGGATCTGCACGACGATTTGGGAGGAACACTCTCGGCCATTAAATTAAACTTAACGGCGTTTAAAACTACGGTCAGTGATTTAAGTGAAAAAAATCAGCTTTTCTATGGCAAAACGATTAGCATGATTGAAAAGGCATGTAGCAATTTAAGAGAAATTGCGCATGATTTGATGCCAAAAAACCTAGAGAAATTAGGATTAATAGATGCTTTAAATGAGCAGTTTATATATCTAAAGCAAACCAGTACAATTGATTATGAGTTTGTTTCTGATGGGCAAAAAAAGATAGTTCCAGAGTTGGAACTAGCTATTTATCGCATCATTAAGGAGCTTATTAATAATGTTGAGAAGCATTCATGTGCAACCAAAGCTAGCGTACAATTACTTAGCTCTGCAAGTCAAATTACGATTATGTGTGAAGATAATGGGATAGGCTTTGATGCTGATAAGATGCAAACCGGCTTGGGCTTAAGTAATATTACCTCAAGGGTAAATTATCTGAAAGGTGCAATTTATATTGACAGCAACGATAATGGCACTACGATAACTATTGAAATCCCGAATTAATGATTACAGATAAAGAATTTCGCATCAAAATAATGATTGTTGATGATCATATGCTATTTATTGATGGCTTATGTGGTTTATTGGCCGCACAAGCCGACTTTGTAGTAATTGGGAAAGCTTCAAATGGCAAGGAGGCTTTACATTTATTAAATAAGCAGCTGCCAGATGTGTTGATCATGGATCTCAATATGCCTATATTAGATGGTGAAGTAACTTCGGAAAAGATCATCAAATTATTTCCGTCTGTTAAAATATTGGTGCTGTCGATGTATAGTACCATTACGCTCAGTTCACGCTTAAAAGGTCTCGGTATTAAGGGATATTTACCAAAGGATACTGAATCTGAGTTGCTTTTTTCGGTGATTCGTGACCTTTCAGTTGGTAAGTCTTATTTTGAACAGGCGCCTGAGATTTTGCCAGTCGAAAATCAATTTAGTACAACGGATACTTTTTTGAAAAAACAAAACCTTACCCGTCGAGAATTGGAGATTTTAAAGTTAATCTGCCAGAACCTATCTTCTAAGGACATTGCCAATAAGTTATGTATTAGCGTATTCACAGTTGATACACATCGTAAAAACATGATGCAAAAACTTAATGTAGACCAAAAAACAGGCTTATTATATTTTGCGATGAAGCATAACCTGATTAGGTAGCTTTTTATTCTTATCTTTAATTAGCGCGTCGGACTAAGTTTTTTGCTATAAAACGTACTTTTATCGTTGATAATTTTTAATTTCGGGAAAATATAATAATTTTATACTAAATACCATTTTAGTATACGGTACACAATTATTGACATGAACAGCATTTATTCGGTAATAACTGGCACTGGGAGCTATATTCCAGACAATATAATTTCGGGCGACCATTTTATGGAAGCTTCTTTTTTCGACAATGGTGTTAAGCTAGATAAGGAAAACAAAGAGATCATCCATAAGTTTAGTGAGATTACTGAAATTATCGAACGCCGTTATGCAGATGCCGATTTAGTAAATAGCGATATTGCTACTATAGCAGCTCAAAAGGCTATTGAGAATGCGGGCATTGATAAAGAAACTTTAGATCATATTATCTTCTGCCATAACTTTGGCGATGTTAAGACGGGTTCAAACCGCATGGACATGTTGCCTGCTTTGGCGGCTAAAGTGAAACAGGCGCTGAATATCAACAATCCGGATTGTGTTGCTTATGATATTATTTTTGGCTGTCCTGGCTGGGTTCAGGGAGCTATTCAAGCTGATTATCTGATTCGTAGTGGTGACGCAAAAAGGGTGATGGTCATAGGATCTGAAACTCTTTCCCGTATTATCGATCCACATGATCGCGATAGCATGATTTTTTCTGATGGTGCTGGAGCGGTAATTTTTGAGGGAAAGGAATCGAGCGAGCCAATAGGTATTTTAGCACATAAAACTCAAACCTTTGCGGTCGATTACGCATCCCTTTTGGTAATGGGCTCGAGTAATAATCCTGATGAGCGTAATGGTAATACGTATTTAAAGATGAATGGTCGTAAACTGTATGAGTTTGCGGTAATTAATGTTCCCCAAGTTGTTAAAAAAGCAATTGATAAATCAGGGGTGTCTTTAGAACAAATTAAAATTGTATTTATCCACCAGGCTAACGGGAAAATGGATAATGCAATTATGAAGCGTTTATTCAAGCTTTATCAAATAGATGCAGTACCCGATAATTTAGTGCCAATGACTATCTCATGGCTTGGTAATAGCTCTGTGGCTACCATACCAACCTTGTTAGATTTGGTCCGAAATGAGCAGGTTAATGGATACAAAATCAAAGAAGGCGACTACGCAGTTTTTGCATCAGTAGGGGCAGGAATGCACATTAATACCTTCGTTTATAAGTTCTAAACTATTTAAGATTAGGGCTCTTATAGTCTCCTTAAACCCTGTTTTGCTTCGTTTTCGATTCCGCTTTCGTATTCATGGTTTTTGAGGCTTATCGCGATGTTGAAATATGCTCTTGCCCTGTCGGTATTTTTCTTTTTCTCGTATATTTTGCCCATTAAAACAGCTGCTTTTGCTGCATAATATTGCTTGAGGGTTTTGCCATAATTGATCGCATTTTGATAGTAACTTAAGGCGTTATCATCTTTTCCTAAATCATCACTTATTCTTCCCTGCCTATAATTAAATTCGGCCTTATCTTTAAGGGAGTTAAAGCTATTATTATTGAGCTCTGTTAACATCTCATTTGCCCTGCTCAAGTAGCCCCCATCAAATAAAAGCCTTGCGCTAAGTAATGTTTTATTTGGTATAGCAGCATTTACTTCATTGAGCGCTTGCTTGTCTTTCTCTTGGAAGGTGTAACCGCTCGTTTTAACCTTGTTAGCATAATCACTGTATCCATTCATATCTCCTTTTAAAAGCGCTACCCAAGCTAAATGCAAATAGGTGTCCTTGATATAACTTACGCCTTTATTGTTCTGCAAATATTTCTCGAAATAATTGCCGGCATTATAATCTAGTTTGTTTAGCAGCGTTACCCCCATCAAATAATCGAGGTATGGAAATGCCTGATACAATGAACCAGTTGGTTTTTCATTTAAAGTATTGATGGCCTGGTCATTTTTTCCATTCTTTGAAGCAGCATAGGCTTGTAGGTAAGTCTTTAATAAGCTGCTTTCGGAAAAACGTTCTGTATATTTCATTGTCTTTACGTAAGCTATCGGGCTATGTACCACATCATTTAAAACATACACATAATAAAAAACAACTTCTTCAAAGAAGGGTTCGTAGGCAGATTTAGGCAGATTCTCCGCGAGTTTGTCGAGCATTGATAAGCCGGTTTGTATACTGCCTTTAATTCCTAAAGTAGAAAGTGCAGATTTTAAAAAGCCATCTGGCAAGGAGCCCATTAGAGTATTTATTAAGCCCAGGCCTTTCGCATTTAGGTGAAATGCAGGGAATTTCTTGGCGTTTTCTTCTAATAGATTACTCGCCTTGTTAATTTCTCTTGCGGCAGTATAATAAGAGCCGTATCGGCCCCTAATGAGAGCCCATTGAAGATTTACTTCTGCTTGAGCATATAAATAATAAGGCGATTTGTCATCATCATTGCTGATTTGTGCAAGTCTTCTTTCTTTGTTGTTTTGTAGGCGTTCAAAATCTTGCTTGTTGTCGGTGGTTAACAAGTAAAAATAGTCTACATAGTTCTCAAGCAGCGGTACGATAGCGTTATTTGGATGCACCTTCCTTTCATTGACAATAAGCTGCCTAGCCGTACTTAATTTAAGTTCAAAAATGTTTTGGTAGGCTTTTAAACAATTGGCGTTAAAATCGAAATTGGCAAGAACAGATAACGGCATTAAAAGACATAGTACTAGCAAACTTTTTGGTTTATTCTTTATCATTTACGATCAATCTTGTTTTAAATGTAAATCCACAGATTTACATTTCAGGTTTTCTAAAAAGAGATTAAAGTTGATAATATAAATCAAATCAACATCAAATATGCGAGCAATCTGAGCCAGTCTTTCGGCTTTAATATCAACTTCATTTCTTTCAATTTTACCGTAGAAATTTACGGATAGCTTAAGCATTTTCGCCATAACAGCTTGCTTAATCCCTAAAAGAACTCTTATTTTTCTAATGTTTTCTCCAATGTTATCCATGAAATTGTTATCAGATTTTAATAATTCAGGGATGAATTAACTTGGCTTACATTTTTACTAAAGTAGCAATTTTCATTAACACTCGTAGTTGATATTATATCAACTATTAAAATTTCACTATTGCACTTCCCAAGGCTAATTTAGCCTCAGCTTAGCTCGCCGAGATAGCTATGAGAATTTTAATTTATAACCCATTACTTAAACATCGACCTATGAAAAACTTAGAACAATTAGCATGCGAACCATTGACACAATTAGAATGCCAACAAATTGAAGGCGGTAGTGATAATTCTTACACTAATTTTTGGTATGAGTTGGGGTGCATTGGAAAAGATGTTATTCAAGGGATCGTCGTGTTCAGTACCGAAGGAGGTAGAAATGCAGGGCTTTCCGTAAAATAGATTTTCCAGGGGCTGTCGGCACTCGCTTTTAGCCCCTGCAGCGTTAGCTCACAAATCTCTTTCACAAACATTCTCCCATCAATTGCATGCTTCAACAAGAATCTTTACTAAATAGCCGTTTGGTTTACCTTAATGAAATACAGGCTCGTAATCCAATTCTTTACAGCGTTCTTCTGCTGTTTATGTTGATCGTAATGGTGTTGCTGCCCTTTTTGAAAATAACGATTAGTGTAACAGGTAAAGGAATCATACAAAGTGAGATTACGAAAACAGACATTATTGCGCCCATTAACGGGCAGGTGATACAGGTAAATTTGATTGACAACCAAAGAGTTAGCAAGGGTGAGACACTTTTGATAGTTGATGACGCTTTCTTAAAACAACAAAGTAGCCTATTAAGTGTCCAAAGAACCTATTTGCTGAATCAATTAAAGGATGTCGAGAATCTAGTTAATGCAATAAACAGCGAACCAATGAGGAAGCCTGATAGACTTACAACTAGTATTTATGTAGCAAGTTGGCAGCTCTATACGGCGTATCTTAAGCAAACTGAGAAATTGAAAAAGCAAACCTATCAGGCCTATGAGCGACATGAAAGATTATACGCTAAAAAGGTAATTTCCTTATCTGAGTGGGAACAGTATAGGTTTAACTATGAACAAGCGGCATTAGATCAAGAAATGATCAATAAGAAATTTATAAGTCAATGGTTAACCGAAGCAGAACGTTATCGGAAGGAATTAAGGAGTGTAAAGCTCGATGAAGTATACCTAAACGAACAAAAGACAAGACAAATATTGAAAGCAAACATAACCGGATCAATTCAAAGCGTAATAGGTATACAAAATGGCACATACGTATCTGCCAACCAAAAGTTAGGGGAAATTAGTCCGGAAAGTAAAGTCTTAGCTATTTGCTATGTAAAATCTTCAGACATCGCATTCATTAAGAAAGGTCAAGTAGTTCGCTTTCAAATTGACGCGTTTCGGCACAGCCAATCGAGCCTTTTACAAGGGAAGGTTTTTGATATTTCTGATGACGTCATTGTTGAAAATCAGGCATCCTATTTCAAGGTAAAATGTCAGCTAGATAAAGCATATCTACACGCCGGAAATATCAAAAAGGGAATGACCTTCGTAGCAGGCTTTACGGTAGCTAAGAGGCGTCTTTATCAGTTATTGCTTGATCGTAGTCGGGGCTGGCTCTGGTAATTCTTTCTATTAATCCTATAAGCCATTAAGTAATGCGAATTAAGCAACATGATACAACGGACTGTGGCGCTGCGTGCTTGGCTTCCGTAGCGGCTTATCACAAGTTAAAGTTGCCAATTGCCGTTGTTAGACAATATGCTAACACAAGTAGAAAGGGTACCAATTTAGTAGGATTAATTGAGGCAGCAAATCGTCTAGGTTTCGAAGCCAAAGGAGTTAAGGGGACTACAGTTAGCTTAACAAAAATACCTTTGCCAGCCGTCGCGCATTTGGCGATTAATGAAAATTTACACCATTATGTTGTGATATATAAGGTAGGGTCTAAGTCAATTACGGTTATGGATCCCAGTGATGGTAAAATGCATAGCTTAAAACATAATGAGTTTGTAAAGGAATGGACAGGCGTTTTGCTCTTGCTGTTTCCAGGTAAGCATTTCAAAATTGGCAATCACAAAATAAGCAATGTCGGCCGATTTCTAGAACTAATAGGGCCACATAAAATCATTGTTATACAAGCATTGATAGGCTCTTTAATCTACACCATCTTAGGCTTGCTTACGGCTGTTTTTGTGCAAAAAATAGCCGACTATGTATTATTTGATAATAATAGAGATTTGCTTCATTTGATGGGCATGATGATGGTTGTGGTGTTGTTGATTCAGCTATTGATCGGGAACATTAAAAATGTTTTAATCATGCGTACAGGACAGCAAATAGACGCAAATTTGATTTTGGCCTACCATAGACATTTACTGAACTTGCCTCAACGATTTTTTGATACCATGAGAATCGGTGAAATTATCTCTAGAGTTAATGATGCGGTAAAGATTAGGACATTTATTAACGATATTTCTATTGGTCTCGCATTAAACATGCTAATTGTGTTCTTTTCCTTCCTTATCATGTTTGCATACTACTGGAAGCTCGCTTTGCTTTTGCTTATGATAATTCCATTGTATGTGCTTATTTATTTTTTCACCAGTAAAATCAACAAAGATGTTCAAAGAAAATTAATTGAGGAATCGGCCGCTCTAGAATCGCAAATGTTCGAGCACTTAAATACAGTTGCTACCATAAAAAGACTTGGACTAGAGGAGTTTGCTAACATTAGAACAGAGACACAGCTTATCAAATTACTTCGACTTGTGTATAAATCCGGAAGAACGGTATTATTCTCAAATTCTGCGGTTCAATCAATTTCACAATTATTCACGATTATTTCGCTCTGGGTAGGAGCGGGCTATGTTTTAGATAACGATATTAGCCCAGGACAGCTCTTCTCCTTTTACGCGCTCATAGCATATTTTACTGGGCCAGCAATCTCTTTAGTTAACGCAAATAAGCGTATTTTAGATGCGGTTATTGCGTGCGATCGGCTATTTGAAATCATGGATTTAGAGATCGAAGAGGATGTAGCTAATATTGAACTTAAACCAAAATTAATTGGTGATATTCGGTTCGAAAATGTTGCTTTCAGATACGATAACTATGAAAACGTATTTAACAAGCTTAACTTAACTATTAAAGCTGGAAGTTCTACAGCAATTGTTGGCGAAAGTGGTTCGGGGAAATCTACCATTATGTCATTGATCCAAAAAATCTACCCCATCCAGCAAGGTAATATTTTTATTGGTCGGTATGCGCTTAATTATTTTAGCAATGCATCACTGAGAAGCCTAATTGGCGTAGTTCCTCAAAAAATTGACTTATTTGCTGGTAGTATTGTGGACAATATTGCAATTGGAGACACAGAGCCAAACATGCAAAGAATTGTAGATATATGCATTCAGCTGGATGTTATTAAATTTATTGAAAGGCTTCCTAAGGGATTTCAAACGTATCTAGGTGAAAATGGAGCAAACCTATCTGGTGGACAAAAACAACGCATTGGAATAGCAAGGGCGCTTTATCGAAATCCAGAGATTTTAATACTGGACGAAGCAACCAGTTCGCTTGATGCCGTTTCAGAACAGCATGTGCAAAATGTAATCGATCTATTAATTAAACAGCGTAAAACAATCATTGTTGTCACACATCGGTTAATGACTGCATGCTATGCCGATCATATTGTTGTACTAGATAAGGGGGAGGTTATCGAAGAGGGAAGCCATCAAGATATGATTTCTGCAAAGAATCACTATTACAAGCTGTGGCACAAACAGTTTGAAGGGATTAATCTGTAAATAGAAAGGGCCGGATAAATCCAGCCCTTTCAAAATATGTTAAGCAATATACTATGCTTCAGCTAACTCTTGCGTTAATGCCTCATCAACTAAGATACGTCCGCAATGCTCGCAAACAATTACTTTTTTGCGTTGACGAATATCTAATTGACGTTGAGGTGGAATTTGGTTAAAGCAACCTGAACATGAATCTCTATCGATCGTAACTACAGCCAATCCATTTACCGCGTTAGTACGCAATCTGTGATATGCTGTTAACAAACGCTCTTCAATTTGAGTTTCTGCTTTGTCTGCTTTTTTAACCAACCCCTGTTCTTCTTTCTCAGTTTCTGAAGTAATGGTTTCTAATTCTGCTTTTTTAACCTCTAAGTCACCTTTTCTTGCTTCAATGTTTGCTAATGCTTGATCGTAAATCTCAGTTTTTGAAGCAATTTCGAACCCATGCTCCTTGATTTTTTTCTCACAAACTTGTATTTCAAGATTTTGAATTTCAACTTCTTTGGTTAAAGCATCATATTCGCGATTGTTTTTAACATCTTTTAACTGAGTGTCGTATTTTTTGATTAGATTTTGTGCATCCTTAATCATGTTTTTACGATTTACGATTGCATCTTCTGTATCGTCTAATTCTGCTTTAATTTTCTGTATGCGTGTTTCTAATCCAGCAACTTCATCTTCTAAATCAGCAACTTCCATTGGTAATTCACCACGGATTTGACGGATTTTATCAATTTTAGTATGTAAGTTCTGTAATTCGTATAAAGCTTTTAGCTTTTGCTCTACTGTTTGTTCCATTAAATGAAATAATTTATGGGGTTTGTATTATGCTCCGTTAAACGGATTGCAAAGTTAGGAAATTTTTCTTGAATATTATCTATCAACAAATTAGATTAAATTTTTATGCATTATTAGCCCGCCCAGCTATCCCTGTCTAAACTTCGATATTGGATAGCTTCTGCTAAATGTTCGGGTTCAATATGAGTGCTTTCGGCCAAATCTGCGATTGTTCTGGCAACTTTTAAAATACGATCATAGGCACGGGCTGATAAACCCAGTTTCTCCATTGCTTGTTTGATAAGTCTTTGACCGGCGTCGTCTATTTCACAAATCTGGCGAACTCGGTTTGGGCTCATTTGTGCATTAAAGTGCAATTGCGGGTCATCTATAAATCTCTTTTCCTGCCAAGCTCTAGCTTTCATTACACGAGTTCGTATTTCGCTACTTTTTTCGGCCTCAAGCGTTGATGAAAGCGCATTAAAGTTTACTGGTGTTACTTCTACATGTAGATCGATTCGGTCTAGCAAGGGCCCTGAGATTTTGCTTAGGTATTTTTGAACAACACCTGGTGCGCAGACGCAAGCTTTGTCTGGGTGGTTATAGAAGCCGCAAGGGCATGGGTTCATTGACGCAACCAACATAAAGCTACTTGGGTACTCGACCGAGACACGGGCGCGTGAAATAGTTACCTTTCTTTCTTCTAAAGGCTGACGCATTACTTCTAATACTGTTCTTTTAAATTCTGGTAATTCATCTAGGAAAAGTACGCCGTTGTGTGCAAGCGAAATTTCTCCAGGCTGTGGATTCATTCCGCCACCAACTAAAGCAATATCTGAGATGGTATGATGAGGCGAGCGGAAGGGTCTTTCTGTCATTAGGGAATTTATCGCAGACAGTTTACCTGCAACTGAATATATCTTAGTGCTCTCCAAGGCCTCTTGGATATTTAAAGGAGGCAATATTGTTGGTAAACGTTTTGCCAGCATCGTTTTTCCCGCTCCAGGTGGCCCAATTAGAATTACATTATGTCCACCAGCTGCGGCAATTTCTAAAGCTCTTTTAATATTTTCCTGACCCTTTACGTCAGAGAAGTCTTGTTCATAGTTATTTATTTGCTCTAGAAAGCGTGCGTTTGTATCTACTTTGATTGGAGTTGGCTTTTCTTTGTGTTTAAAGAAATTTATTACCTCTAATAAAGACCCCATCCCGTATACCATAACATTGTTTACAATTCCTGCTTCGTTGGCATTTTCTTTTGGCAGGATAAAACCTGTGAAATTTGCGTTTCTTGCTTGAAGGGAGATGGGTAAAGCACCTCGTATACGCTGCAAGTCGCCATTGAGCGACAGTTCGCCCATCATAACATACTCAGCTAGATTAACCGGATCTATCTGCCCTGATGCAGCGAGTATTCCTATCGCAATTGCTAAATCGTATGCAGACCCTTCCTTTCGAATATCTGCAGGTGCAAGGTTTACTAAAATTCGCTGTCTGGGCATATGATACCCAGAGTTTTTAATAGCACTTGCCACACGAAACAGGCTTTCTTTTACAGCATTATCTGGTAGGCCCACCATAAAATATTTGGTGCCACCACTCACATTTACTTCAATGGTGATTGTTAAAGCATCGACTCCGTAAACGGCACTTCCATAGGTTTTTACAAGCATAGTACTTAAATGTATGCAAAGCAAAATGGATTTTATGCATCCTTTGGGTCGATTTGTTGAGATTCAACTTAGTAAGAAATTTGTTTAATTTAATAGGTGAATGATTTGCTTTTTGTGCAATGAGGAGCAAGGAATAAGGAGGAAAAAGAGGGCAAAAGAAAAGGATTAAAAACTTAGGTTATGAATCCAGTCTTTAATCCTTGCTCTTTATTTTTTTATCAAATGACTATCTGCCCTGAGGCATCTTTGGCATATTCTTCATCATTTTTGCTGCGGCTGCAGGATTAGAAAACTGCTTCATTACTTTACGCATGTCTTCAAATTGCTTGATGAGTTTGGTTACTTCTTCAACTTTATTACCTGAACCTTTTGCAATCCTTAAGCGTCGGCTTTGTTGTATGCTATCTGGGTTTTCCTTTTCAAATGGGGTCATTGATTGGATAATCGCTTCTACATTTTTAAAAGCATCATCTTGAATGTCTACATTCTTCATCATTTTACCCACACCGGGAATCATCCCCACTAAATCTTTCATATTACCCATCTTTTTGATTTGCTGGATCTGGTTATAGAAATCGTTGAAGTCGAACTTATTTTTACGGATTTTTTTCTGTAACTCGGCAGCTTCTTTCTCATCAAACTGTTGTTGTGCTCTCTCTACTAAAGAGACCACATCACCCATACCCAAAATACGAGAAGCCATACGGTCTGGATAGAACACATCCAGCGCTTCCATTTTCTCGCCAGTTCCGATAAATTTGATTGGCTTATTAACAACCGATTTAATAGAAAGTGCAGCACCACCACGCGTATCACCATCTAATTTTGTTAAAACTACACCAGTAAAGTCAAGGCGATCGTTAAAAACTTTGGCAGTATTTACAGCATCTTGCCCTGTCATGGCATCTACTACGAATAAGATTTCATGGGGCCTGGTCTGTGCCTTTACTTCAGAAATCTCATTCATCAAGCTTTCATCAATTGATAAACGACCTGCGGTATCGATGATGATTACATTATTATTGTTCTTTTTACCTTCTGCAACACCTTCTAGTGCAATTGCAATCGGATCTTTCGAGGTCGTGTTTGCATAAACTGGAACACCAATTTGTTCTCCTAAAATTTGAAGCTGATCTACTGCTGCCGGTCGGTAAACATCGCCAGCAACCATTAACGGTTTTTTCCCCTTGCTTTTAAGGTGAAGCGCTAACTTACCAGTGAAAGTAGTTTTACCTGCACCGTTTAGTCCTGCAATTAGAATAATTGTCGGATTATTCTTTAAATCTACTTCCGTTACCTCACCGCCCATCAATGCAGTAAGCTCATCGTTCATCACCTTTGTTAGCAATTGCCCAGGTGAAACCGCAGTTAACACATTTAAGCCAAGGGCTTTCTCTTTAACCTCATCGGTGAAGCTCTTAGCCGTTTTATAATTTACATCGGCATCTAACAAAGCTTTTCTGATCTCTTTCATGGTTTCGGCCACGTTGATTTCAGTAATGCTACCTTGTCCTTTTAAAACTTTAAATGCCCTATCTAGCTTATCCTGTAAATTCTCAAACATATTCGTTCTAATTTTAAAGTGCAAAGGTATTAAAATTTGTGCAAATGTTTTAAGAGCTAATCTCTGTTAGCTTGCTTTGGTCGTTTTTGCTGTAAGTATCAATAAAGTTACATGTCTACTAATCGATTAGTTTTGTTATTAATTAATTAGTACTACCTTCGTTATATAATTTACGAACATGATCAAACTAGCAAACAGGGAAGAGCAAATTATGCAGGCATTCTGGGATGTCGAAAAGGCATTTATAAGAGATATTATTCCAATGCTTCCAGATCCCAAGCCACATTATAACAGCGTGGCTACGATGGTAAAAATCTTAGAAGAGAAAGGTTTTTTAGGTCACGATGTAATTGGAAACATGTTTTGCTATTTTCCATTAATCAGTAGAGAAGACTATCAGAAGCATGCATTGAAAGATGTAGTTAGTCAATATTTCGACAACTCCTATCCGCGTATGCTGGCTTTTTTTGCGAAGGAACAAAACCTTTCGGAAGCAGAATTAACAGAAATTGTAAACCTCATTAAAAATAAGAAGTCATGATGATTTATGCTATAAACGTTGCTTTAATGCTTGCAGGCTGTTTCTTGTTTTATAAGCTGCTATTGCAAAAGGAAACATTTTTTCCATTAAACCGCTTTGTGTTATTAGGTTGTTTATTTCTTTCGTTTAGTTTGCCGTTAATTCCAGTCCCGCAACAGTGGTCGCTAAGAAAAGCCAGTACAGAATCGGTGCTGACTGATATCAGCCCTGCGAAAACGATAGAAAAGAATGTTGCCCCGTCTTTAACTACCGGCATCATTAAACCAAATCAGGAAAAAGCAGTGGCAGCAGAAGCATCCTTTTTTAAAGAAATTTCTCCATTAAAGGTAATTGTATGGATCTATTGGTTGGGCGTTGCAATTTTTGGCGCCAATTTCTTGTTTCAGCTTTGCATTTTAATCTACAAGAGCTATTCGCGACCATTTATACAGGACGGGAAATTTAGAATTGTGGAACTAAGTGGCGAACAGGCCCCGTGCTCCTTTGCCAACAATATCTTCATTAATCCCGATAAATATGATTGGGACACTTACAGTCAGATCATCCTGCATGAGAAAATACATATTCAGCAAGGCCATAGCTACGATATAATTTTAGCGGAGCTAGCCTTAATTTTCCAGTGGTTTAACCCTTTCGCTTGGTTTTATCGCAAAGCAATGGAAGATAACCTTGAGTTTTTAACAGACAACGAGTTATTGTCACATTCAGATATTGAACCTACTAGTTACCAAATGAGCTTAGTAAAGGTCTCTGCTCCAAACTTCCCGGCGAGTTTAACAACAAATTATAATCAATCAATCCTTAAAAAGAGATTACTCATGATGAAGTCAAAAAAATCAAACATTAACTCTACATGGAAATATCTATGTATAGTTCCATTATTACTCGTATTTGTTTCGTTATTGAACGAGCCCGTTGCATTTGGAAAATCAGCCGATGCAAAGACAACTGGAAGTTTTTTAAAAATCTCTAACAAGGGAACATGGTTTGCTACGATTAAAAAAGATAAAATAAGTATCCGTTTCGAAGATGAAGAGCGTAATAACAACTACAGCAATAGTGAATTTGCCTTAGCTGAGTTTAAAAATTTACCGACAACAGAGAAGGGTACCTTTTCGCTAACTAGAGATGCTGGGACGGTTTATTTTACTGGTAAATTTGATGGAAATGGTGGAATGGGCAGCTACGAGTTTAAAGCTGATGAAAACTTCTTTAAATACTTAGCAAAAGAAGGGATTGACTATAACACGGAAAAAGATGCAATGGTGTTTTATATGATAAATCTAAAAATGGATTTCATAAAAATGCTTAAAAACCAAGGCTATACTCAAATTTCTAAAAATGATTTAATCCCACTTTCAGCACTGGGTGTTACAGAGCCTTATATCGCTTCATTAAAAAGAGAAGGACTGCAAAATTTGAGTTTACAGGATCTCATCCCGCTAAAGGCTTTAAATGTAGATGGAGCTTATGTCGCAGATATTAAAAGTTCGGGCTATAAAAATGTGTCGGCAAGTAAATTAATTACTTTAAAAGCGCAGGGTATTGATGGTGATTTTTTGAAAAATGCAAAGAATGCCAGTGAGATTTCGGTTCAAGAGAAAGTTAGATCTTCTAAAGTTAATACGAATACAAATACTAAGACCAACGAAGGCGATGATGATCATGAAATGGCGCAGCTAGGATTGATGATCGCTAAAAAAGCTTTGAGCATAACAGGGGAGTATATGAAGACCTTTGCAAATGAAGGATTTAAGTTTTCTGATGAGGAATTTATGTCGATTAAATCATTAGGCATTACGCCTGAATATTGTAAAAGCTTCGAAGGCTTAGGTCTAGGAGAGCTTACTGCTGAATCATTTATCTCAATGAAAGCCATTGGCTTTACAGCTGAACAGTTCAAAAATTATAAAAAACTTGGCTTTAAAACATTAACGGTTGAAAATGTGGTAGGTGCAATGGCGACTGGAACTACGCCTACTTTTATAGAAGAGATGAAAAGGAAAGGCTATAACTATCCTACTATTGATAAATATGTAGAGAAAAAGGTTCTTTTCGGATTGTAATTAATTTTTTTCAAGCACAATTGTATTGAGCTAAAGCAAATTAAATCATTTGCACTTTGCTACCATTCAGGATATTGCTGAGTGTTAGTGGGCGAAGCTGTGGAGTTTTAAAGTCCCAAATTATTTAAATCATAAAAAAGTTTCCGACCATGCAACATTTCGCAGGCATTAACAGTCTTATGTAAACAAACAAACTGAATGAAATTATTTTTTACCGGCCTAATTCTTGCACTATGTGTGACCATCAGTGCAGCTCAAAATACACAACCAAAGAAAAAACTAGTTGCACAAAGAACCTCTGTTAGTCCTAAGATAGACGGAAATTTAGATGATGCAGCGTGGGCGAATGCTGCAATTGCGACCGATTTTATAGAATTGAGACCAGTTCCTGGGAGAGTTGAACCTAAAGAAGGAAGAACAGAAATAAAGATCTTATACGATGATTATGCGATTTATGTTTCGGCAAGAATGTATGATAATCCCGATAGCGTTGTGAGGGAATTAGTTTCGAGAGATCAGATTGGTAACGCCGATTTTGTGGGCATTGTTTTCGATACCTTTTTGGATGGTGTAAATGGAAATGGTTTTTTTGTTACAGCTGCGGGGGTACAATTTGACGCTAAATATTCGCTAATTGGAGATGAAGATCCGAATTGGAATGCTGTTTGGGAAAGTAATGTGAAAATTGATGGTCAAGGCTGGACTGCCGAGATGAAAATTCCTTATTCGGCCTTGAGGTTTTCGAGTAAGGAAATACAAAATTGGGGAATGAATGTAACTCGCAAGAGGACGGGAAAGAATGTTCAAACGTTTTGGAACTACGTAGATCCTAAAGTAAATGGATTTATCAATCAAAGTGGAGTATTAGAAGGCTTACAAAACATCAAAGCCCCACTTCGTTTGTCTTTTTCTCCGTATGTATCTACATTGATTAGTAATTACCCCTACAATACTCCGGGTGTAAAAAATACGCAAGCGGCGATCAATGGAGGAATGGATGTAAAATATGGCATAAACCAAAGTTTTACACTTGATATGACCTTGATACCCGATTTTGGTCAGGTGCAAAGTGATTATAGAGTTTTGAATTTGACACCCTTTGAAGTAAAATTTAATGAAAACCGTCAGTTTTTTACAGAAGGGACGGAGATGTTCAATAAAGGAGATTTATTTTATTCGAAAAGAATAGGATCTATACCTTCGTATTTTGACTATAGCGGCATTAAGGAAACAGATAAGATTATCAAAAGTCCACAGGAAGGGAAAATATTGAATGCAACCAAGATCTCTGGTCGTACTGCCAAAGGGCTAGGGCTAGGTTTATTTAACGCGATTACCAATAGCATGTTTACGGAAATAGAGGATGCCGCTGGAAACAGAAGAGATGTAAAAAGCCAACCTTTAACCAATTACAATATCTTCGTATTGGACCAGTCGCTGAAAAATAACAGCTCTATTAGCGTAATTAATACGAATGTATTGCGACAAGGCAGTGCTTATGATGCCAACGTTAGCGCGGCTCTTTTCAACATCAGTGATAGGAGTAATAAGTATTTTGTAGCGGGTGCTGGAAAAATGAGTTATGTAACTGCAGATCCTGTTAAAGGAAACCGAAGCGGATATAGCTATGGTTTTGAAGCAGGTAAAAAAAGTGGAAGTTTTGTATTTAGTTATGAGCAAGAATTTTCTGACACGCACTTTGATCCTTCCGATATGGGTTTTTATACCAATAATAACTTTTTTGATCAATCGATCGAGTTGCGGTATAATGTGTATAAACCTGGAAGGTGGTACAATCAAATCCAGGCCTGGGCGGAAATTGAATACTCGAGAAGATATAAGCCAGGCGATTATCAGAGCTTGGGGTTTTTCCCTGGGATTTATATTCAGTACAAAAATTTCTGGTCGACAGAAATTGTTACGAATTTCTTGGCAGAGTCAAATGACTTTTATGAATCTAGAAATGGTCAGGTTTTTAAAGCACCCAGTAGTTATCGGTTAGCTATCTTTGTAAACCCGAACAGAGCAAAAGCCTATAATTTTGGGGGTAACATTTCTAGAGAAAAAAGAGATTTAATGGATGGGGTGAGCTATAACTTTTACTTTTTTCAAAATTTAAGAGTAAGTGACAAGCTGGCTTTTGGTTTGGATTTGAATTTTCAACCGAGTTATAACTTCGTAAATTGGGTAGCGCTTAACGGCAACCAATCTATTTTTTCAAGATATGATAGAAATACGGTAGAGAATACAATGGATGCCAAGTATAGCTTTACGAATAAAATGGGTTTGCAGTTGGGTGTTAGACACTACTGGTCTGACAGACGGAATAAGGATTTTTATAATCTAAATGCTGCTGGGCGATTAGACCCATACACAGGTCCTGCTTTGAAAAAAGACCGTAACTATAATGTATTTAATATTGACCTAGTATATATCTGGCAGTTTTCGCCAGGGAGCGAGCTCAGCATAACATACAAAAATGCGGCAGAAACTAATGAGGGTTTTTATACCAAGCACTACACAAGAAACATTGACTATGTATTGTCTGGTCCGCAGAACAATAGCTTGTCAGTTAAAATATTATATTACGTTGATTATCTGAATTTAGCTAAAAAGAAGAAATAGCAAGAATTTATCTCGGGAATACAAATGTTAATCCTAGTGCAAGAGTTTGACTACCTTGCACTTTTTTATCGGTATCTCGATCGTATAAACCAACGCCTGTTACAGAAACATTCATATAGCGATTTATCTTGGCCACCATGTTTATATCTAAACGATGATCAATATGACCAAAGTTGTCGTAAGGGATAAACATATTGTACCTAGTTTTTAATGTTACATTGGTAAAGACCTCCTTTTCATAGGCAGTTACAATTTGAAAAGCTAGTTCGTTTCTAAAATTTTTGCCTTTAACAACGCCAAAATTATTCGGATTAGTCCGATATAATGAAGTGTCTAAGACAAATGTTTGTCGCGCCGTACCAGTGCCAATTCGGGTAGAGAAAAACTTGTTGGGTTTATACTCAAAACCAACGGATTCAGTTAAATAGCCCGGCGACATAAATTTAGACAAGAGCTTTTCAATTTCATTTCCAGAAGCATCTTTGCTGTAAGCAAATCCACGATCAAATTGAGACTCAAAGTTAATCGAACCAAAGAAGTACCAGTTTTTTGACAATTGAACGGCGGCTTTGTTGTCCCAATAAATACGATCGGTCGTTTTCTTTTGTAGCTGACTTTTGTTTTTGACCTTACCATACTGCAAAATAACTTCGCTAACATAGCTATAGCTTTCTTTGCTGTATTCTGCTTTATAGTTGATTAGGCCTCCCAATGCAAATGAATTTACTCCCCCACCTTTCCAATTATCGCTAAAAGCTGCTTGGTTAATATGAATGCCAACTTGGGTTTTTGTTTTCCAATAATTCACCTTAGCATTTACCGTAACAGGCGTAAGTTTTACTGGATTGAAAGAAATTGTTCCTGTTCGTGAAGGTAATGGGCTTCGTTTTAATTTAATATCTAAATCTTTAGTAGAAATGGGGATAGTATCTATTTCTTGCGCTAAGAGATGAGAAGTAGTGGCAAATAGAAGGAATAACAGAAAAAATAGACGCTTCATTGTTGCAAAGAAAAACAAAAATTTGGAGATTATAAGTTAATTAGTTAATAATTTAAGGGACAACAATCAATGACAGGGCCTCGAATAACCATAAATCCATAGGGTTTATTTCTTCCCAAGAAAGGAAAGCCATGAAAAAATGGGTCTCTTTTGCAGATAATTAAGGTTGTTATCAAATGCATAGGCTTCTTTTTCAAAAACGATAGCTAAATACGCTTGTCGATGGTTTTGGTATATCAATAAGTTAATAACGTAATGAAGTAGGTATGCGATATAAAAGGGTAAAACTAATAGCTCTAATTGTTGCTGAAGATGAATTTTTTCATGGTTAATTAGTACTGGGTCCTTCGCTAAAATTTTACTTTTGGCAATGATAAAAGGAAAAATAGCCATTCCGTTAGCAGGCAAATGACGAAAAACAATTACAATCGGTTTCATTGCCCAAGCGGTTGAGGCGGACTCATTTTTGGCAGTTTAGGCAGCCTAAATGTTGCTGGATTGCGCTTGTAAGAGTTGTAGCTGTTTTTGATAAATAATACAAAAGCATAGTCAGTAGCATTTAGGACAAATTGATAGGTTGGCCTGTATTGCAGCATAAAATCAGTGATATCGAATGGTGGGGAGCCTAAAACCGATTTTACATATTCAGGCTTGTAACGATAATCGATAATAGCTTCATGATAGTCTTTTTCTAAAATTGCTTGCAGATGCCTTGCGTTTTTACCCTGCCTACTGAGCAGATTATAGATCGCATCAATTCCCAAGCCAACTCCTCCAGGGCCTAGGTTTAAGAGGTCTTTGGTACTTCCCTTATCTAAAGCGTATTTATATTCTCTAAGCTTCTTGGCATACTGTTCTTGGGGAGTTAGGGTTTTTCCATAAATTTCTACTTGGTTTAGCTTAATGCTGAGAGCCCTTAGTTGCAGGACAATTGCGCCCTTTCCGTTGTATACAACGGTGTCCATTGCATAGCCAGATAAGGCAGCAAAAATAGTGTCACCTACTTTCGCTTTTGTGGTAAATTCCCCTTTTAGATTGTTATAAAGACCTTCGTCGTTAGCTGGATTATAAATATATACGCGCGCCAATCTTGCCTTAGTATCTTTATCTATTACAAAGCCCTGCACAGGAACAGTTTGTGAAAAAAGACGGCCACTTAGGAAAATAAGCAAGAAAAGGGCTGATAACTTCATGAACAACAAAACTACAATATAAGTAAATAGGTCTTGTTCATGTTAACATTATTTAACTATCAATAGTTTTTGTCCAACTTTAATTGTCGTATCTGTTATTTTATTTAAAGCCTTTAGTTCGTCAATTGTTAAATTATACATATTGGCTATTTTAAAAAGGGTATCTCCAGCTTTTACAACGTAGTGAGTTTCTTTTGGAGCATCAGTCGTTTTTGTCGTTTCGTCTTGTTTTGGCGGATCTTTTGGCGCAACAGTAACAGGCGTGAACTTTTTAGTTTCTAATGGAATATTTGCATTAATTTCACTAAATACTCTGTCTTCGCGGTTGATCTTGTCTTTCTCTGTTTCGGCTTGATCGTATTGAAATAAACTATATTTTTCGATTACATTGATAAGCAACTCTGGATATTTCGGATTGGTTGCATAACCAGCCGTCTTTAGACCTGTTGCCCAATTTTTATAATCATTTTTATCTAATTCAAATAGGAAGCTGTAACGTTTGCGTTTTAAAAAGGTAGAATGATCCCGGTATGATTCTTTCGCATCTTGATAAACTCTAAAGCAATCATTGTTTTGATCGTCGTTTTTGTAATAGGCCTTCCCTTTCCAATCACTAGTGCATTTAATGCCAAAATGATTATTAGCGTATTTGGCTAATGTGCTATTCCCACTTCCAGATTCTAAAATTCCTTGAGCTAAGGTAATGCTAGCAGGAATTCCATTTGCATTCATCTCGTCAATCGCTACGTCTTTGAAGGCTTCGATATAAGTTAATGTAGTATAATTTGGAAAATTTGGTGTTTGTGCAATTGCTTCCTTCTCAATTTGTTTGTTATTGCGGCTATATTTTTGTGAGGAACAACTGCTGAATATTATTGTTGTAATTACTAAAAATAAGGTAGATTTTTTCATTAGAGTTTAATTTTTTGACCAGGTTTTAAAGCTGACGAATTTAATCCATTTTTTCTCATCAAAGAAGAAACGGTAGTGTGATTTTTTTGCGCGATTGAACTTAAATTATCCCCAGATTTGATGGTGTATAGTTTGCTCTTGGTAGTAGATGGGGGCTTTTTTGTAGAAATCAATACTGGCTTCGGTGCTTCAATATAATCATCTGGACGATTATCATATTGAAAGAGCTCATATTTTTTGATAATTGCGATAACTTGTGATGCCCATGTACGGCTGCTTGCATAACCACCGCGTTGAATGCCAACAGCCCAATTTTTATAATCGTATTGGTCATATTTTTCAAAAAGCACATTGAAATAATCCCTGCTCAACAAAAAAGAAACAAAATGACTATAAGAAGAGTCTATGGATGGATAATCACGATACGACGATCGGATTTCGGAATTGCTGTTGGCGCCTTTAACGCCGAAGTGATTATTTAAGTATTTGGCAATTTTGCTTTTGCCAGCAGCAGATTCATGAATGGCGACACCTAATATAATGCTGGCTGGCAGCTGGTATTTCTGCATTAAGTATTGCGCATGGTTTGCATTTGCCAAAATATAATCCTGTATACCTTGGGCTTTGACATAAAAAACACTTAATGTAAACAAAACTAGAAGAAGTATTTTTTTCATTGCCGGTTTATTTAGTTAATAGTTATTTGTCATATACTTAAACAAATCCACAGTTAATCATTTTTTCGTATCACGAAAAGTCCATCTCGGACCGGAAGAATTAATTTTTCTACTCTTTTGTCGGCAGCAATTTGCTCATTAAAAGTACTAATGTTTCTGGTATCTTTATCTTGAGCGCCGCTTAAAATTTTTCCACTCCATAGCACGTTATCAACGATAATCACTCCGCCAGGCTTTACCTGATCAAAAATTAAGTCATAATACGTCCCGTTATTTTTCTTATCAGCATCAATAAAAACAATATCGAATATTTCATTGCTTAAACTTTTTAAGCTTTGTTTAGCATCGCCAATAATATGTTTGATTTTAGCATTTAAGGGTGATTTGGCAAAATTTGCCTTAACCATATCCTCTAATTCTTCGTTGATATCGAGTGTGTAAATTATTCCATCCTGCGTTAAACCTTCTGCAAGACACAAGGTAGCATATCCAGTGAATGTTCCAATTTCCAGAATTCTTCTTGGCTTATTCATTTTGCTAAGCATACTCAATACCCTGCCCTGATAATGGCCACTTAACATCCGGGGCATTAGCACTTTTAGCTGAGTTTCCCTATCAATATGTTGCAATAGCTCATCTTCTGGCTCGCAGTATTTTAGTAACAAATTCTGTAGGTCTTCACTAATCATTGTGATTATAAACGGTTTTTGTAACGAAGTTATTGTTTTTTGTAGAATATGGACCAATCGTTAAATCCTTTGCTCTTAAAATCAGGTCATCGTCCTTCCATAAAGTACTGCAAAATAATAGTTGCAGCTATCGTATCTACTCTATCCTTATCCCTTCTATCAGATTTTTTAAGCCCACTGCGCATTATGGTTTGCTGGGCTAATTTAGAAGTAAAACGTTCATCAACCCAGTATTGAGGAATAGCTGGGAATGATTTTTTTAATAAAGTAGAAAAACCTTTTACATGCTGTGCAGATTCTGAAGGAGTTCCATCCATTTGCTTTGGGTCACCAATTACAAAAGCTTCAACTTCTTCAGTTATCAGGTATTTTTTTAGATACTCGATTATATCTTTAGGGTGTAGGGTCTCCAGTCCAGTTGCAATAATTTGCAAGGGATCGGTAACGGCAATACCTACTCGTTTAGTACCATAATCAAAAGCTAGAATACGAGCCATGCTAAAATGCTAAACTATTTAAACTCTTATCCACCAATAAACCGTCAACGGTGGCAAGTTTAAAGACTGCCTTACGTTTTACTTTCAATTTGATGATAAATAAATCTTCCGATCCATTTAAAGTCTCCTGATTTCCGACATTGACAAAAGTTGGGTACAAAACTTTTTCTCCATTTGTATGTAACCTATCATAGGTTAAATTAACCATTTTCTTAGTTGCCAATGTTTGAACGCCTATATATTCATAATCTTGTTGATTGTACGGTAAACTAAAGCTCAAAGCATTTAGATTGGCTAAATTTGCCCCTTTAACTTTTATCTCAACAATTTCTCCCGCACTAAAATTTGCTTTCGACGGAGTTAAAATTAAACCTCCAGCTAATTTTTCAGTTCGTCCAATTTCTACGCCGCCATCAAGTTGGGTGGCCACATGAGATATATCAAAGGCATCTATGACATTATTTTTATTGATATCGCCATTGCTAATATAGCCATCAAAATCGCCATCACCCTTTTTCAAACCAGTATAATTGGTATAAGAAACTAAGTCATTTGCGTCAATCAATTTGTCATTGTTAATGTCTCCGGGGATGTAACTCTCAGTTCCTGGGACTTTAAATACATATAATTCCCTGCCAGAGCCGAAACCACCTACGCCGTTGGTAATTGATAATTTAATGTAGCGAACGGTTGGCAAATTACTAAAATTAAAGGTTTTTACTTCCCCGTTTCTAGCCCATTCAAAATCCCCTGCAGCTTTCCAAGTGGTTTTGTCATCGCTGTAAAATACACTTCCTTTCAGCAAAATTCCGTTGCCACCATCAGTGCGAGGTAAATACTGGATTTTTTCTATTTGATTGATACTTTTTAAGTCTAAAATCATATCAAATGGCAGTGAGTTAACACCCCATTTGGTATGCCAATCATTTCCTTCATCGAAATCGAATAATTTATGAATGCCGGATCCACCTTGGTTCAGCGCTGTGGTTTCGCCCTTGATACCTCTAATAGCAAATTGTAATGGATTTGGACTTGTACTAGCTTTGATCTCTGCCCAGTCCGAATAGCCATCTTTGTTTACAGCTCTTAGTTTAAATGAGTAAGCAGTTTCAGGTATTAGGTTATCAAACAATAAAGTAGTGTCTTTAATTGTTGTGTACATCATATTGTTGAAATCAATTTCATAGAAATCTGCATTGGTTACAGGTTTCCAAGAAGGCATTAAGGTAAAAGCTTTTGCGTTCTTTGGTGTAACTCTTGCTAAACTTGGGGCAGTCAATACCCCTGAAGAAACCCTAGTTTTATCGGTAGGATCAAACACAAAGCCCGAAATGGTTAATTTGATGGTATTTGTTGTGATGTCTGCTGTTGCTAATTTTGCTAGTACTTGTGGGTTTTTAGTTATTATTACCTTTTCAAAATCACCACCTTTTGTTGCAAAACGATTTAAGTTTGGTGTGGGATTGTAAAAATAAACATTCTGTGATTTTTCAAATTCCTCGGCAGATTTAACTTCAATTAATTTCACATTTTTTCCATTGATTGCTACACTTACTTTTTTAGGCTGTGCAGTTACATTAACTATAAATAAAGTTGTCTTTTCTTTAACAAAGCCTTCAAAGTCTCCTTTGCTAGGTTCAATGGTAATGGTTGCTGTAGTTTTATCAACCGACGATAAAATCTGCGTAGTAGAGCCCTTGCCTAGCTTGTAGGCTTCAGTAGTTCCATCGTCATCATAAGCCATAAAGCTACTTTGTCCGTCTGGGTAGACTTCGAATGTACGCAGTGCTTTATTTATTTCTGATACATTATTTGTTGGATTAGCTATGGGGATAATTGCGCCACTTTTTACAAAAACTGGAATTTTCCATATGGGTGCCTCAAAATTATTAAGAATTGCATTTCCGGTATATTTTTCTCCAGAAAAGTAATCGATCCAAGTGCCTTCCGGAAGGTAAATATTGTTGCGAAGATCATTGCCTTTCTCATCGATCTTTGTTGCTTGGTAGATTGGCGCAACTAAAAAGTTTGGACCGAATAAATACTGGTATTGTGTTGCAACACCTTGGGTGTAATCATTTGGGTTAGCTAAGAACATTGCTCTTATCATTGGTAAACCATCTACAGCTTCTTTGGCAATACTGTATTGATAAGGTAACAGCGATGATTTCATTTTTAAGTACAGTCGGTTAATCGACGCTGCTGGTTCTCCTTGAGCTTGAGGGTATTTTTGACTAGAACCCCATCCATCCATGTTCAGTTGCATTGGTGTAAAGGTCTTCCATTGAAAATCTCGAATATTAACAGCGACGTTTTTTCCTCCGAAAATGCCATCCACATCAGATGTGATATTTGGCTGTCCTGACAGGCCTGAACCGATATATGTTGGAATATGGAATCGAATATATTCCCAAACCCCACCAGTTTGATCGCCGCTCCAAATGGTAGCATAACGTTGTGTACCTGCCCATCCATCAAGTGAAATGATAAAAGGACGGGAATCATTTCCATAGTAAGGCATAGTTTTGCCAACGTCCGCTACGCCATTTAAACCAAATGAATAGCCAGCACCTACCCATGCAACGTCAGTTTTAAGTACCCGAACACCTGCATCTCTTACTTCTTTTAAAATATCTCTTTGAAGTAAGGCGCTCACAGTAGGTTTAGGATGTAAATCAGACTGTGTCCATAAACCTATTTCCACACCATTTTTGCGCGCATAATCCCCAAAGCTCTTTAAATTCTGGATATTACCATCAAGAGTTTCTGTTTGTCCATAACCTGCTCCGTAACCATCATTTGGTAAAATCCAGCCCAGCGGCATATCATGTTTTTTATAACGGTCTATCACGCCACGAGCTGAAAATTGATAATTATTTTTTTCGCCATTAAGCGATTCTTTTATTCCGCCATTATCTTTTTGGCTCTCCTTATAGTTTTTGCCATCTTCAAATAGAATTCCTGTTGGGTCTTCCTTCCAATAGTCGCGATTAAATGCATTTAAGTGCCCTTCATAAAAGCCAAACTTTGGAAGTAAAATAGGGTTTCCCGTTAATTGATAAAAATCATTCAATAAAGGAACCGCCCCCTCATTTACCATAAAAAACAGATCTAAATAAGAAGTTTCGTGAGAAAGGTTCACAATGCCTTTTTCTTTTGCTCCAAAATCATATCGTCCTTTTTTAAAAGTATACCACATTACGCCATAGCCTTTTGTACTCCAATAATAAGGTGATGGTGATGCGACACCTCCATCAGTCCAGCTATTTTGGTTTTCAATGGCTATAGATTTTCCTTTATGAGAAAAGCGACCGTTTTGTACTCCTCCTCCATAAAAATACTCTTGCGCTTGCTCTTTTAAGCTTAAAGATACCTTATTTTTGTCGAATGCGATTGGTGCAATTTCTTCAACAACGAGCGACTGCTTCTTAAGATTAATGATTTTAAACAAGGTTGTCGTTTTATCAAATAAGATTGTAACTTGAGCGGTGGATATAAAAATCTGACCGTTTTCATCTTTTACCGTAAGTTTTGAGACTGGTTTACGAGGGTTGTTTACCAAAATTTGCGCTTCTGGCTGAGCTTCTGGATCTCTGATGATACCTCCATCGTTATCTTGAAACATTCTAAAAATGTTATCTCCATAGAAATCTATCGTTAATCGCTGGTTGTCATCATACAAAACTTCCACAGTGGTAGGGTTAATAATTTTCGCTGCAGTTATTTTTGGACTTTTACCAAGGGAAATAGGATTCTTCTTTAAAATTACACTGGCCTGCGTAATTGTTGCAGAAATTAACAATACAAATGCCAATACAATTAGTTGGATAGCTCTCCAGTTGCGCTTTATCTTGCTCATAACGTCTAAGTAACCAACGAAAAAACGCTGGCTTTAATTGAATAAATGGTAAACTTTTGTTTATCGGCTAAATATCTGAAAAAATAGCGGTTTCAAAGCAACTATTGACATTAAAAGAACTAAGTGCCGGCTCTGTTTATCTCGTCAGCTGCACCACCTGCTGAACGCTTAGCTGCTTTCAAAGGTTTCCCAAAACGATAATTAAAACCTACGTTAACAACTCGACTGTCTCTCCATAAAATAAAGTATTCATTGGCACCGGGAAAGTCCGTCATACCCTCCATGGATTGCGTATAGAAAATATCTCTTGCAGTTAAACGTAAACTTCCTTTTCCTTTAAGTATTGTCTTTACAATTCCTGCCGAAACTTGGCCCGTTGGCGACAACAATTCTTGCAAATCATTTCGTGCTTGAGTTGTGTAGAAGCCAGAAATTTCTGCGTTTAACGTAGGGTTAATTCGAAATTGATTGTTCATGGTTGTATGCAATTGCTTTACCGACGATTTATAATCTACATTTTGATAGCCACTTAGTTTTTTATAGTTGAAATTGCTTTGTGCAGTTAGCGACCACCATTTAAATGGAGATACTTGCACGGTTACGTAAAAACCCAAATTATGCATTTGTCCAACATTTCCCTCCGTATATACCAAAATATCATTCCCTTCTGATAAAAAGAGTTGAGAGAAATAGTTTTTAATGCTACTATAAGAAATCGCCGTAGTTAAATATTGTTTGTATGAGTGACTCAACTCAAAATTCCAGGTATGTTGTGGTAAAAAGAATGGATTTCCTCTCTGATAGGTATATTTATTTATTATGAAAACAAAGGGGTTTAATTTCTGGTATGCTGGTCTATCAATTCTGCGGCCTGTTGTAAAAGATAAGGAATTAGCCGAATCTAGTTCATAAATAAGATAACCCGAAGGAAATAAATTCTGATAATGTTTTGAGAATTTACTGCCAGGCTGTAGTGCGTTCCCTAATTGGTTACCTGTATAGTTTGTGTTCTCATAACGTAACCCTAATTGATAGCTTAATCGATTAATTTTATGTTCAAGACTACTGTAAATCGAATTTATGTTTTCTTGGTAAAGGAAATGATTACTTTTTTTAAGATCCTCTTTCCAACCGTTGCCGTTAGATAATTGATAATTTGCCGTATTGTCTGTATTAATTGAAGATGATTTTATGCCTGCCTCAAACTTTGCACTTCTTCCTAATTGCAAGATATAATCTGCTTTTGCAGAAAAAATCTCAAGTTGAGAAGGGATGTCGCCTCTTGACCCCTGATTATAATTGATGGCTCCTGTGCGAATGTTTTGAAAATTTTGATCGTTAGAAATGCCATAGCGCAAATAATCTACATCAAAGCCTATATCTTGCGTTTTGTTAATATTATGTCTCCCATAAACATTCATAGAGCCGTTTTTTAAATTAAAATCGCTGGAGCTATGAGTTATAATTGCCGAATCTTGTGTCATTTGCGGACTCAACCATGTGGCTGTGGCATTTCCTGCTCCATTTCTTGCTACGGCAGTTCCGGTAAGGGTTATGCCAAGGATAGTTTTTGGTGAGGCATAAAAATCAAGCCCTGTTCTTAGTGAATTGTTGGTATTTTCACTACCCAAGTGGCTAGGTTGGTCTAAGGCCGAAATAATTGTTCCATTTGCATCGAAATATTTGCGATAAGCGTAAATATCCGTAAACCCCTTATTATAATTGCCGCTATAATTTATAAATCCGTTTATCATTCCTTGCCTATAATTTAGCATCAGCGAGTTGTTGCTTTTTAAGTGTTTTCCATGCCCAGTATTTAACGTAAGATTCCCATTAAAGCCATCTTGCTTGTTCTTTTTGGTTTTGATGTTAATAATTCCTGCATTCCCACTTGCATCATATTTTGCAGAGGGGCTGGTGATTAGCTCAATCTGGTTAACTTGCGTTGAACTCATGCTACCCAATAGGTTACTTAATTCTGTGCCGGATAAATAGGTGGGCTTATCATCTATCATTACTAATACGCTCGATTTTCCTTGTAAACTGATACTTCCATTTTTGTCGACCATTACACCAGGTGATTTCTCTAAAACCTCGAGCACCGTGGTTCCAGCATTCGTTACAGCTGCATCGACGTTCACAATTGTTTTACCCTGTTTCCGTTCAATCATTTGTTTTTTACCAGTGACGGTAACTTCTTGAAGGTTCTGGATATTGTTGCTTAACGAAAGAGTTAGGGAGTTATTTGTTAATGGCGTTTGAAAAATGGCAGAGATTTTAGAATCATATCCTTTTGCGCTAACAGCAACATAATATCTCCCGTTTTTAAGCGCGAAAAACGCTGCAGTTCCAGTATGATTAGTGAGAACAGTTTTAGTCAATGTTTTATCTTCTGCTCCTCGTAATTCTACAGTTGCATTTGCAATAGGCTTTTGCTGTTCATCTAAGATTTTGACATTAACATCCGCCATTGTAGTTTGGGCTATGAGATTCTGGCTCCCAAAAAGGAAGTAGCAGATAGAAATGATTTTAAATAAAGATTTCATTGGTGTGTTTGTTTAAGAGTTGTCCTTTAGGAACAGTTTTGTATAATTTGCTGTAATACACTTTTCATTTCTTGCATTAAATTGAGATCTACGTCTTTTAAAGCAGTCGATCTATTTTGAAATGCAATCTTTTCCACATCCGACATTATCTTGACTCCGCTGCTAGTAAGTGTCAAGTTTAACCTTCTTTTGTCTTCCGGATTTGACTCTCGGGTCAGATACCTCGCATTAACTAGCAGTTGGATAATGCGAGTGATCGAAGCTTTATCCTTAAAAACGAGTTTGCCAAGGTCGTTTTGGGTAATGTCTGGGTTTTCGGCTACATTTTTTAAGATTAACCATTGGTCTATCGTGATTTTAAAGCCCGCCTTGCGTACATTTTTTTGCGCAAACTGATGATAGCTCCTAAAGCACTTATCGATTGTGTACAAAAAGGTGTCGTTTAATTTTTCCATCTTAAATATTTGAAGTAAAAGTATATAATGACAAAACAATTATTGATATATCAACTAATATTTTACAATATGTCAATTCGTTAATTCCCTAATTGGTGAATTAGCGAATTATCCCTATTTTGCACCGATGCAGTTTAAAGAGATCATAGGACAAGAGGAGATAAAAATCCATCTTATACAAACCGTAAAAGAAAATCGCGTAAGTCACGCGCAGCTTTTTTTATCGAGCGAAGGAAGCGGTGCGTTGCCGTTAGCTATTGCCTACGCCCAATATATAAACTGTCAGGACAAAAGCGAAACGGATAGCTGTGGTTTGTGTTCATCATGTCGTAAATATGAAAAGTATATTCATCCCGATCTTCATTTCTCCTATCCTTTTTTTGCGTCTAAGGATGTAAAGGTCGCTATTGATGTGTTGGACGAGTGGCGTACAATGCTTTTGGCTGATCCTTATTTCAATTTGGACATTTGGCGGTCCAAGCTTAATGCTGAAAACAAACAGGCTAATATTAACATTGCAGAGTGTCACGATATCATCAAAAAATTAAGTTATAAGGCGTTCGAGGCTGAAACAAAGGTGCTAATTATGTGGTTGCCGGAATTTTTAGATAAAGAGGGAAATACATTGTTAAAAATTATTGAAGAGCCGCCTGCTAATACGCTGTTTATTTTAGTTGCCCAAAATCAAGAACAAATTCTTTCTACCATATTGTCCAGAACACAGTTAATTAAAATCCCGAAGCTTAATAGTTCAGAAATTGAAGCTTATTTAATCGATAAAGCGCAGTTAATGCCTCATCAGGCAGAAGAATATAGCTTTTTAGCGGATGGAAATTTAATTGATGCGAAGCTATTGTTGAATGATTCACCAAACAACAATGCAAGTTATTTTGCTGAATGGTTAAGGATGGGTTTCGGCAATAAAGTGCCCTCTATGATTTCTTTTACAGAAACTGCTGCAAGTTGGGGAAGAGAGAATCAGAAGAACTTTTTGAAATACGGTATCAACTTTTTAAGAGAATGCAGTTTGCTACTAAGCGGCGGCGACGAATTGGTTAAATTACCTCCTCAAACGCTAGAGGTTGCTATCAAATTGTCTACACATGTGTTAAACCTCCCTATGGTGGAGGCATTAATTGCGGAGTTAGAAAAAGCACATTATCACATCGAACGAAATGCGAATCCAAAAATTCTGTTTTTAGATGTATCTTTACAACTAGTTAAAATAATTAAGTTTAAATCGCTCCCGAAAGGGACTCAATATATATATAATTAATATGGGATGTGGAAGTTGTTCAACAGGTGGCGGTTGTGCCCCCTCTGGATGTAAAAGTAACGGTTCATGCCTTACTGGCGGATGTCAGAAAATGGAAGTTCATGATTGGCTTGCTAATTTAGATATGCCCTCTAATTATGTCCCTTTTCAAGTTGTTGAAGTAAAATTTAAGGGTGCGAGAAAGGAATTCTTTTTAAATAACGATAATATTTATCTCGAAATAGGTGAGCTGGTAGCTGTAGAAGGAGCAACTGGGGGTTACGACATTGGCCATGTATCATTAACTGGTGAGCTGGTTAGAATGCAAATGAAACGTCGCAAAACACCATTAGATCAAGTAACAAGAAAAATTTATAGGAAAGCTACCGAAGCCGACGTTGACAAGTGGAAATTGGCAAAAGATATGGAATGGGAAACTATGCATAAGGCTCGGACCTTGGCATTGGATTTACATTTGTCGATGAAAATTAGTGATGTAGATTATCAAGGTGATAAGACGAAAGCTACCTTCTTTTATACTGCGGAAGGCAGGGTTGATTTTAGAGAGCTGATCAAAAAGATGGCAGAGACCTTCCGTATCAGAATTGAAATGCGCCAGATCGGAATGCGTCAAGAAGCAGGAAGATTGGGTGGAATTGGCTCTTGTGGACGAGAACTTTGTTGTTCTACATGGCTAACTAACTTTAAAACGGTTTCTACAGCTGCGGCGCGATATCAGAACTTATCGTTAAATACTTTGAAACTTGCCGGTCAGTGCGGTAAATTAAAGTGCTGTTTAAATTACGAATTAGACACCTATTTAGACGCGTTAAAAGACATCCCTGATCGTATAGACTCATTGCAAACGGAAGTTGGCGTTGCTCGTCACCAAAAAACCGATATCTTTAAAAAGCTAATGTGGTTTAGCTATGCAAATCAAGAAGATTGGATTCCACTAAAAGTAGATCGCGTTAAAGAAATAATGGCGATGAACAAAAAAGGGGAAAAGCCAACCAATTTAAAAGATGAGGCGGTTGAATTGAAAAAGACTGCTGTTGTTGAGAAGGTGCATGATTACGAGAATGTAGTTGGTCAAGATAGTTTAACACGCTTAGACGATAAATCAAGAAGCAAGAATAACCGTAATAAAAATAACAGGAACGAACGTAATCCGAATCGCAGTCAGCCTAACACAAATCAACAAGCTAGGCCAAATGCGCCGAAACAACAACCACAGAAGGCTAAGGATCCTAATGGGGTAATAAACAAAGGGCAACAACCTAGACCGGCACAGGCAAAACCTACGCAGCAACAAAAACCTACTGGCGATGCTGCAAATCCGACGCCGCAAAATGGACCAAAGCCGGGAAATAGAAATAACAGAAATCGTAATAAAAACCGAAATAAAAATAGGTCTGCAGATGGAGCACCAGAAAAACCTGCAAGTGAATAGACTTAGTGTTATCGTGTTAATATTTGTGTTGGGACTGCTGTTTAATGGTTGTGCCAACACGAGTTTAACGGATGTAAACATGGAAATTCCAGAAAATAGTTGGATATACGCTAAAAGCGTAAAAGCTACTGCTGAAATTAAAGACCCATCAAAAGAGTACAATATCTTCTTTAAAGTTAGGAATACTACTGATTATCGATATTCAAATTTATATGCAATTGTCCGCATTAAAGGAAATGCGTTTGCAAAGAGTACAAGATATCAATTTCAGCTTGCTAAGGCTAACGGAGAATGGTTAGGCAAAGGCTCTGGAGATTTGTATAGCAATACATTTCTACTGTTAAAGCGCTTTAGATTCCCTAAAGCAGGCAGATATGAGATAGAGGTTGAACAAAATATGCGAGATAACCCACTAGTAGGCATCAGCGATGTAGGAATTGCAGTTGAAATAGCAAACCCCTAATTAGAGCAGGGGCAATAATTGTTCTAACGCCATTCCCCTACTTCCCTTTAAAAGAATTAAACTATCTTTTATTGTATGCTCAGTTAGATAATTATAGGCCTCTGTTCTAGTTTTAAAAAACTTTCCGAAGCTATAATCTTTAAAGGCATAAAAGTGTTCTCCAATTAAAATAACTTCATTAAAGTTAAGGCTCAATGCGAACTCAGCAATTTCCTGATGTTGTTTTGCCGCTTCACTGCCTAATTCAAACATATCTCCTATAATTACAGTCTTGTGATCGGCAGATAAAGATTTTAAGTTATTTAATGCAGCCAACATGCTACTTGGATTGGCATTATAAAAATCGCAGATTATCCTGTTTTTCTTGGTCTTAGTTAACTGAGACCGATTGTTGACTGGAAAATAGTTAGCTAGTCCTTTGTTGATGTCGGCGGCCTCAACCCCAAAGAAATTGCCAATGCAAATTGCAGCTAGAATGTTTTCAAAATTATAGGTGCCAGTTAGATTGGCCTTCGCGCTAAAAGTACTTCCATTGGTCGACCATGTTAACTCAATTAAGGGGTCGGTATCAATTAATTCTCCACTGATCGTGTTTTCTGCAGCGGTGCCGTAATAAACAATTTTATTTAAATCCGCTTCGCTACTCATCTCGATTAAATAAGGATTGTTGCGATAAATAAAGGTCAAACCATCGATTTTCTTTAAGTAAGCATACAGTTCCGCCTTGCCTTTTTTTACACCTTCAAAACCACCAAATCCATCGAGATGGGCCATCCCAATATTGGTGATTAAACCATGTGTAGGTTTAGCAATTTCACACAGCATGGCTATCTCTTTTTGGTGATTTGCACCCATTTCAATCACAGCAATTTCTACGTCACTAGCAATTGATAAAATAGATAATGGAACTCCAATATGGTTATTTAGATTTCCTTTTGTAGCAAAAACAATATATTTTTCAGCTAGAACAGCCTTAATCAACTCTTTTGTCGTAGTTTTTCCATTACTTCCAGTTAGGCCAATTACTGGAATTTTTAACTGATCTCTATGATACATCGCAAGTTCCTGTAAGGCAGTTAATACATCAGGAACTAGGATGAAGTTTTCATTTAAAGCAAAATGTGCGTTGTCAATTATCGCAAATGCAGCACCTTGTTGTAAAGCTTGTGCTGCAAAGGTATTCGCATCAAAATTATCCCCCTTTAAAGCAAAAAATAGACAACCTTTTGTAATTGTTCGGGTATCAGTACAAACTACTGGGTGATTTAAGTAGTGTTGATAAAGTGTTTCGATGCTTGCCATTGATGTAATAAGGTAAATTTTCTTCGTAAAATTACAAATGCAAAGACAAATAAAATATTCTTTTTAGTATATTCATCAAACATTGCCAATTTATAGCACGGCGCAAAGAACATTGTCAATGTAAGTATACATCATAAACATGAAGAAACTTCTAGCCTTATACACACTGCTCTTAATAACCTTAGCAGCAAATGCCCAAACGCCATCACCTGACGAGTTTTTAGGATATCCCCTTGGAAGCCGTTTTACTCCGCATCAAAAAGTGGTGGATTACTTTAAGAAAGTTGCAGCAACTGCAAAAAATATGCAACTTCAGGTATATGGAAAAACATATGAGGGGCGTGAATTATTGCTAGCTGTAGTTTCTGACGAGGCAAATATGAGCCGGTTGGAACAGATTAGAACCAGCAATCTTAACCTCGCAAGTGGGGATAAAAATGTTGTTAGAGCTGCCAAACAACCCGCCATTTTATGGTTAAGCTACAATGTTCACGGTAATGAGGCCAATTCAACAGAAACCTCTATGCGTGTTTTATATACGTTGACAAAAGCAAATGACGAACAGACTAAACAATGGTTAAAAAATACGGTAGTTATTATAGACCCTTGTTTAAATCCTGATGGCAGAGAAAGGTATGTGAGCTACTTTAATTCAGTAACTGGTAAAGTTCCAAACCCAGACCCTGCTTCGCGAGAACATAGCGAGCCATGGCCTGGTGGACGACCAAATCATTATTATTATGATTTAAATAGAGATTGGGCTTGGCAAACACAAATAGAAACTCAACAACGGTTGGTCGCATACCATAAATGGTTGCCACAAGTACATGTAGATTTTCATGAACAAAGCTACAATGAACCCTATTATTTTGCACCTGCTGCCGAGCCAGTTCACCAGGACATAACCGCTTGGCAACGAGAATTTCAAGTTACAGTTGGTAAAAATAATGCAAAATACTTCGACGAAAATGGCTGGCAATATTTCACTAAAGAACGATTCGATCTCCTTTATCCATCTTATGGTGATACTTATCCCCTGTATAATGGAGCAATTGGGATGACTTACGAGCAAGGAGGAATTAGGGCAGGTCTTGCTGTAATTACTTCAGATGGCGATACTTTAACTTTAAAGGATAGGATAGACCACCATTTTACGACGTCGATGGCTACCTTAGAAACAGTTGCAGCCCACTCAGATAAGTTGTTAACTGAATTTAAAAAATACTTCGATCAAAGTGTTACTAACCCACCTGGAATCTATAAAAGCTATATTGTTAAGGCACAAAATATTAGCAGGTTGCGTAAGCTGGCCGATTTGTTAAAACGAAATCAGATTAACTTCTCTTTTGGAGGCGATCGGAGTTTAAGTGGTTATAATTATGAAACACAGAAAGTCGAGAACTTTAAAATAGATCGAAATGACTTGATCGTCAATTTACAGCAGCCACATGCGGTAATGGCAAATGTTCTTTTTGAACCACAAACTTTTGTGACCGATTCTAATACCTATGACATAACAGCGTGGGCATTGCCGTATGCTTATGGATTAAATACCTACGGTGTTAAGGAAGCTATATCAGGAAGCTTCAATTTTATTGCAGAAAAGAATGAGAGCATTCCTGTTATTCAAAAGCCATATGCTTGGGTAGTGCAATGGAATTCTGTAAGCGATGCTCAGGTATTGATTGCACTTCAAAGCAAAAATATTAAAATAAGAATGGCAGATGAAGGTTTTGCCATTGGCGGTAAAGTATATGGCGCTGGTTCATTATTAGTTTATCGTACGGAGAATGAAAAAGTAAATAAGGACTTAACAGCTATTTTAGCTAGTGTGGCAAAGAATTATAACACTTCATTTTACCCAATTAGTAGTGGTTATGTAGAAAAAGGTAAAGATTTTGGCTCATCAGTATACCGCCTTTTAACGGCTCCAAAAATTGCTGTCGTAACCGGACAAGAAGTTTCTTCAACTGCTGTGGGCGAAATTTGGCACTTTTTTGAACAAGAGCTAAACTATCCCATTACAATGATTAGTGCACAAAGTGTATCGTCGCTCGACATTAATAAAATTAATACCTTGATTTTGCCGGATGGTAATTACGGTGAAAAGCTAGGAGATCAACTAAGCACATGGATTGGTGCTGGCGGAAAGATTTTGCTATTTGAAGATGCCATAACTTCAATTGTTGGAAAAAGGCCATTTGATATCAAAAAGAAAGAATATCCCAAAAAAGATGATAAAGTAACCGTACAAAGAAAGTATTCGGAAAAAGATAAAGACGATTTGGAAAATGCTATTCCTGGCGCAATTTATCGAGTTAATCTAGATCATAGCCACCCGTTAGCAATGGGTTTAGGCAAATTCTATTATACGCTTAAAACCGATGAAAAAATCTATGAGCCTTTAGAAAACGGATGGAACGTTGGTACGTTAAAGGAAAACAGTTATGTCGCAGGAGTTGCTGGTGACAAAGTGAAGAAAAAGCTCGCCTCTGGAATGTTATTTGGCGCGCAACAATCGGGTAGAGGTGCTATTATTTATTTGGGAACCGATGTTTTATTTCGGTCTTTCTGGGAAAACGGAAAGCAATTGTTTACAAATGCTTTGTTTCTTGTAAACTAAAAAGGGCTAGCACTGAGCGTTGTGCGATAGGCGTTTTGGATGTCCAAAACAAAAGCCCCAGAGAATTTAATCCTTGGGGCTTTTTTGTCGATAGACAGACCGAGGCTCCATGCCCCATGCTAACTACAAGTCCGTTTTTATTTTCAATTCCTTCAACTGTTTCTCGTCAATAGTACTCGGACTATCGATCATTACATCTCTGCCAGAATTATTTTTAGGGAAAGCAATTACGTCACGAATACTATCTAAGCCCGCAAAAATCGAGCATAACCTATCGAATCCGAAAGCAATACCACCGTGTGGAGGTGCGCCAAACTCGAATGCGTCCATTAAAAAGCCGAATTGTTTTTGAGCTTCTTCGGTGCTAAATCCTAAATGCTTAAACATCAAAGCTTGCAATGCTCTATCGTGGATACGAATAGATCCACCACCTATTTCTGTGCCATTAACTACCATGTCATAGGCATTTGCACGAACATTTTTAGGATCTGTATCTAATAAAGCAATATCTTCTGGTTTAGGCGAGGTAAATGGATGGTGCATAGCATGGTAACGTTCTGTTTCTTCATCCCATTCCAATAGTGGAAAGTCGAGTACCCATAAAGCTGCAAAAGTATCTTTGTTACGTAAACCTAAGCGTGTTCCCATTTCTAAACGAAGCTCACTCAATTGCTTACGAACTTTGTCTGTACCACCGGCCATTACCAAAACTAAATCGCCTGGTTGAGTGTTTAGTGCAGCCGACCATTTAGCCAATTCTTCTTCACTATAAAACTTATCTACAGATGATTTTAAAGATCCATCACCGTTATGGCGTAAATAAATTAAGCCTGTTGCCCCAATTTGAGGACGCTTAATGAAATCAGTTAATTCATCTAATTGCTTGCGTGTATAATGAGCACAATCTTTTGCGTTAATTGCAATAACCAATTCAGCATTATCAAACACCGCAAAGTCTTTTCCTTTTACTATATCCGTTAACTCTACAAATTGCATGTCGAAACGAGTATCCGGCTTATCTGAACCGTACAAACGCATTGCATCTGCATATTGCATACGTGGTACTTCCGGAAGATCATAATTGCGAACTTCTTTAAACAAAGTGCGAATTAATCCTTCGAACGTATTTAAAATATCTTCTTGTTCGATAAACGACATTTCACAGTCTATCTGCGTAAATTCTGGTTGTCTATCTGCCCTTAAATCCTCATCCCTAAAGCATTTTACGATTTGAAAATAACGATCAAAACCAGAAACCATTAATAGCTGCTTAAATGTTTGGGGCGACTGCGGTAAAGCATAAAATTCGCCTGCATTCATTCTGCTCGGTACCACAAAATCTCTTGCTCCCTCTGGCGTAGATTTGATTAACACAGGGGTTTCTACTTCAATAAAATCTAATCCATCTAAATAACGACGCACTGATTGAGCCATTCTATGACGTAAAATCATATTGTTCCTGATCGGATTACGACGAAGATCTAAATAGCGATATTTCATGCGTAAATCATCACCGCCATCCGTTTTATCATCAATTAGAAACGGAGGTAATTTCGCAGCATTTAATATTTCCAATGCGCTTACTTTGATTTCTATCTCCCCTGTTGGGATTTCTTTATTTTTGTTAGAACGTTCTACAACTGTTCCACTTACTTTTATAACGAATTCGCGACCTAAACTACGAGCACCTTCACACAATTCAACATTATCATTCATGTTAAAGACTAATTGGGTAATACCGTAACGATCTCGGATATCGATAAAAGTCATCCCACCTAAATCTCTAGAATTTTGCATCCAACCGCATAGTGTTACATTTTCGCCTAAATTTTGCAGTGTTAAAGCCCCGCAAGTAGTTGTTCTTAGCATTTTTAAAAAAATTTTGAGCCGCAAAAATACAATAAGTTTTTAAGAAAAACTTTTTTTCTACCTTGATGCAACGTTTCAAAAATTATAATGTCTTTTAATCAGAACGCTAACAATTGGAAACTGTATATATAGATAAGAATGTATCGCTTGTGAACGAATGCCGAACAGGTAGTCGAAAAGCACAGTTTGAACTTTACAAATTGTATGCGAATGCGATGTATAATGTAGCACTTCGTATTGTAAATGACGAAGCTGAAGCCGAAGACGTGCTACAAGAAGCATTTTTGGACGCCTTTAATCGTATCGCTGACTTTAGACAGGAGACCACCTTTGGACTATGGCTAAAACAAATAGTAATTAATAGAGCAATTAATTACTTGAGAAAGCGTAAAGCAGAGTTCGTTAGTATAGAAGAAGTCGAAATTGCCGATGTGGTAAGTTCGGATGAAGAAGAAACATTATTTAAAGTGGAAGCTGTAAAAGCAGCGATAAATGAATTGCCAGATGGTTACAGAGTTGTTTTAACACTTTATTTATTTGAGGGTTATGATCATGAAGAGATCGCACATATTTTAAAAATCACAGAGAACACATCTCGCTCACAATATATGCGAGCAAAAAGGAAGTTGAATAGTTTATTAGAAATGAAAGGAGTAGCAAGATGAGCAATAAATTAGAGGAGTTTGTAAAAGAAAACAAAAAAGCATTTGAAGAAAAGGGACCATCAAACCAGTTATGGGATCGTATTGCAAAAGAATTGGATGAAAAGAAAGAGCAGCCAGTAAAGAAAATCAAATTATACCGGTGGATGAGCATAGCAGCGGTGCTTGTTGTAAGTATGGGTATTTACTTTACAGTGAAAGATCCAAAGGCCGATAACATAGCTATAGCAGATGTTAACCCTGTTTTTGCAGCAAGAGAAGTTCAATTTTCAAGCTTAATAGAGGAGAAAAAAGATAGTTTACAAAACTATTCAGATGATAATCCTGAACTATACAGCAAATTTACCGCTGATTTGAGTAAGCTGGACGCAGATTATGAAACATTAAAGAAACAACTACAAACTAGTCCGAATAAAGAAGCAATTGTTAGGGCCATGATGAAAAACCTGGAGATCAGGTCGAATATCCTTAGCCAACAAATAAACATTATCAATCAAGTCAATCAATATAAAAAGGAGAATATAATATGAAAACTTTAACGCTAGGTATATCAAGTATGCTGCTACTCATTATGCAAGGAAATGCACAGCAGCAACTCGAAATTAATGTAAACCCAACGGTGGCAATTAATACATCGATCTCAAAACCCAAGATCAACGTATCGGTAAACGCCAATCCAGATGTATCAGTCATTGTAAATGTTCAAGACGAAGGCGATGATCCCCTAAAAACAAAGAAATTTACTAAAACATTTGCGCTTGATAAAAACGACAAGGTGAATTTATCCAATCAGTATGGTTCTATGACCATTAAAACATGGGATAAAAATGAGATAAAGGTTGATGCCGATATCAAAGCTTATGCTAATACAGATGCTGAAGCACAAAAACTATTAGATGATGTATCGATTATTGCTAGTAAGACCGGAGACTTGGCTAGCTTTAAAACGATGATCGAAAACCACAATAAAAACGGTTGGAATTGGGGAAGAGGAAGTAATAACGGTAAAAAATGGCGTAGAGAGGTTAAAGTTCACCTAGTTGTTTATATGCCAGCCTCGAATTCCCTAACTGCATCACAAGCATACGGCAATATTAACATGGGCGATTTTTCTGGACCAACGTTGTTGAAAGTTCAATATGGCAATCTAGTGGTTGGCGATTTAAATAATAGCAATAACTACATTGCAGTAGAGTATGGTAAAACCGTTGCGAGAAACATAGATCAGGCTAAGATTAAGTTGCAATATGGAGGTGGATTAACCATCAATAGCATCGGAGGTTTAGATTTAAATGCCGAGTATACCAATATTAATATCGCAGAACTTAAAGGTAATGCAACCAGTAAAATACAATACGGTAAATTGAATATTACCGAAATTTCAACTGGCTGCAAAAGCGTATCAATTGATGCAGATTATACGAGCGTTAATCTTGGATTTAATGCGAATTATAATGCTGACTTTAATGTAGCAACCAATTATGGCGGATTTAAATACAGCGGTAGCGTTAAAGCGAAAAAAGAAGATGATGGAGATAGAGATTGGAGCTCGTCGAAAAAATACACTGGACAAATTGGTAAGGGTGGTACTGCGAAAATAACGATTAGTACCGAATATGGTTCGGTAAACTTTAAGTAAAAACCAAAGAAAAGCTAAACACTTTGACAAACTTCTAAAGTTTGTCAAAGTGTTTAGCTTTTCTTTATATTCGCAGAATATTAATTTCAACTATGGATTTTTTAGCTACACCAGAAGCCTGGATTTCTCTATTAACGCTAACTGTTCTCGAAATTGTTTTGGGGATAGATAACATTGTTTTCATTTCCATCTTATCAGGAAAGCTCCCAGAAGCACAACAAAAGAAAGCAAGACAACTAGGTTTAGCCTTAGCAATGATCACTAGGGTGTTGTTGTTATTGTCGTTAAGTTGGGTAATGAGCCTAACCTCTCCGTTATTTAACATGGGCGATTGGATAGGTATCACTAGTCAAGAGTGGTTGGATAAATTGGCTATTTCTGGAAGAGATTTAATTTTGTTGATAGGAGGATTATTTTTAATCTATAAAAGCACACACGAAATCCATAATAAATTAGAAGGTGACGAAGAATCGGGAGGAAAAGTAAAAGTTCACTCGTTTGCAGGTACGATTGTGCAAATCTTGATTCTTGATATTGTGTTCTCTTTAGATTCAGTAATCACTGCTGTAGGAATGGCCGATCATATAGAAATTATGATTGCTGCCGTTGTCATTGCGGTAATTGTGATGATGATTTCTGCAGGCGCAATTAGCAGTTTTGTGAATAAACACCCAACAGTAAAAATGTTGGCCTTGTCGTTTTTATTACTGATTGGCGTTTCGCTATTGGCCGAAGGATTAGATCAACATATTCCTAAAGGTTATGTTTATTTTGCAATGGCATTCTCTGTATTGGTAGAGATGCTGAACCTCAAAATGAAAAAGAATAACAAAAAACCAGTTAAACTTAGGAATGTTCCAGAAGAAAAAACTGAAAAGTAAAATAATATTAATTTCATTAAGGAAAAGGGTGCTGTTAAGCGCCTTTTTTAATTTAAGAAGCTTTTGTACCTACTTAACATGTTAATATACAGCCGCAATAATGACAATTTCTTAACAAAATATGTTGCGCAACATTGTTGCATTTGCGAGAATAGTTAGTACGTTTGCATCATGCAGGCACAAACACAACAAGAAGTATTCGATGTAATTATTATCGGAGGGAGCTATGCAGGTCTATCGGCAGCCATGGCTTTAGGACGATCATTGAGAAAGGTTTTGATTATTGACAGCGGTAAACCTTGCAACCGGCAAACCCCGCATTCTCATAACTTTTTAACTAGAGATGGGGAAACTCCAGCAACAATAGCGGGAATAGCAAAAGATCAGGTTTTAGCTTATCCAACGGTTTCTTTTTTAAACGAGACGGTTCATGAGGCCGTTCAAGTGGATAAACATTTTGCAGTGTCTTGCTCAAACGGAGATCGATTACTAGGTAAAAAACTTGTTCTTGCAACAGGTGTTAAAGATGTTTTTCCAAATATTAGGGGCTTTGCTGAATGTTGGGGGATTTCTGTGCTGCATTGCCCATATTGCCATGGTTATGAGGTCGCTCATAAAACTACAGGTATTATTGCCAACGGCGAGATAGCGTTTGAGTTTGCAAAGTTGATTAATAATTGGACTAAAGACCTTACCTTATTTACAAACGGCCCAACAACTTTGGCGGAAAATGACTTAGAAAAATTAGCAAGCAAAGGCATTAAGCTTATTCAAAAGGAAATTGAAGAAATAATTCATGAAAATGGCCAAGTTAGTCGACTGCTATTTAAGGACGGGGACACCCATGAACTGACTACAGTTTATGCCAGAGGAAGCATGGAACATCATACAGGTGTTATTGAAACCCTAAAGATTGAGTTGAGCGAGCTAGGATATGTTGCTGTAGACGGTTTTAAAAAGACCAATATTGCAGGAGTTTTTGCGGCGGGTGATTGCACAAATATGATGCGTTCTATTGCCGAGTCGGTATACGCTGGAAACTTAGCGGGGGTTTTTGCCAATAAGGAATTGATAGAAGAACAATTTTAGGAAATAAATAACTGATGTAGTTAATATTTCATCATTCCAAACCTAACACCTACTTTTGTTGCCCGACAATAAGCGCAACGTATGATCACTTTTTCAGAAGCCTCTTTGGCAGAACTTTCCATTCACAGAATTGGCAATAAATTACAAGACGAATTTTATGTGCTTTCAGAAAGTTCGATGCATATACAAGATGAAATGCTGAAGCAACTTTTGCTGCAATATTTTCTATCACCCTATGAAAAAGTAAATGAAATTTATCGATTAGCTCATCCCAACAATGATTTAAACCTAAATGAAGTTTATCATTTTGCGGCCGAAATATTTAGCAATGGAGAAGCTTTCCATGACAACAGCAAGAAGCTTGCTACGTATTTGTATGAGATTTCCAATCATCCAAAGATAAAATCTGGGGAACTTTATGTGGTGTTCTTCGAAAATGTCCAGATTGAGGGCGACCTACATGATGCTGTTGGTATTTTTAAATCAGAGACTAAAGAAAGTTATTTAACGGTTTACCCAGAACAAGGTGGCTTTGGTTTAAGTTATGAACAAGAAGCTATTAACATTAGTAAACTAGATAAAGGTTGTTTAATCTTTAATACAGAAGCTAGCGAAGGATACAAAGTAGCGGTCATAGACCAAACTAATAGAAGTATGGATGCGGTTTATTGGAAAGATGAATTCTTGAAGCTCAAGGTACGGAACGACAATTATAACCAGACACAAAATGTTTTGGGGGTATATAAGAGCTTTGTGACTCAAAAACTGGATGACGACTTCGAGATTTCCAAAACAGATAAAATCGATCTTCTTAATCGATCGATGAAGTACTTTAAAGAGAAAGAGAGCTTTGATTTAGATGAGTTCTCTAATGAAGTAATCGCCAACAAAGAAGGCATTGAATCTTTTAAAAGCTATAAAAAAAGCTACGAAGAAGAATTCGATACTGCGATAGCCGACACTTTTGATATTTCTGACGCTGCGGTAAAAAAACAAGCTAAAGCGTTTAAAAGCATTCTAAAACTCGATAAGAATTTCCATATTTATATTCATGGTAACAAAGAGTTGATAGAAAAGGGCTTTGATGATGATAAATCGATGAATTATTATAAAGTTTATTTTAGAGATGAGCAATAATGGCAATTCCACAAAAAATCCTTACACGTAAAGACGAAATCACAGCTAATTTTTTTGCTTTACTTGAAAAGCATTTTGACGAGATCTTATCCGGAAAACGAGAAAAGATGTATAAGATTAAAGATTTTGCTGCGTTACTATTTATTCATCCTACTCATTTCAGTAATACCATTAAATTAACTACTGGGCATTCGCCTTGTCACTTTGCCGAAGAACGAACAATGGAAGAGGCACGTAAGATGTTAAGTGAAACTCCTATGTCTATAGCAGAAATAAGCTATAAACTGACCTTTAATGAGCCAACCAATTTTACCAAATTTTTTAAGTCGTTCGAAGGACTAACTCCTAAGCAATACCGTAAAAGGTTATAGATTCGGAAACTAGCACCATTTTTTTAAGACTGTTGTGGCAGATATTTGTATATCATTTAAAAGAGAAAATATGCAAATACAAAAAATAGCACTCGTAACTGGCGGTAGCCGCGGTTTGGGAAAAAATATGGCCTTTGCTTTAGCTAGCAAAGGGATTGATGTCATCATAACTTATCACAATCAAAAAGCAGCAGCAGATGAGATAGTCTCTGCTATCGAATCACTCGGACGGAAAGCAATTCCGCTTCAATTTGATGCAGGTAATGTGAAGTCGTTCGATGGTTTTATTAACAAACTAGCAGAAGCACTTAATGAAAAATGGGGAAGAAACAATTTTGACTTCTTAATTAATAATGCTGGGATAGGCATTAATGTCCCTTTTGCCGAAACAACAGAAGAACAATTTGATTTATTGAATGATATCCAGTTTAAAGGTGTTTACTTTTTAACGCAGAAAACATTGCCATTGTTAGCAGATGGTGGAAGAATAATTAACCTGGCAACGGGCTTAACACGATTTAGTTTACCAGGCTACAGTGCCTACGCTGCAATGAAGGGTGCAATTGAAATATTTACAAAGTACCTAGCCAAAGAGCTGGGCCCTAGAAATATCGCGGCTAACGTTATCGCACCAGGTGCTATTGAAACTGATTTTGGCGGAGGAGTAGTGCGAGATAATGCACAGATGAATGCGATAATTGCTGCCAATACTGCCTTAGGACGAGTAGGTTTGCCGGATGATATCGGTGGGGTAGTCGCATTTTTATGTTCTGAAGAAGGACGCTGGGTAAATGCACAACGACTGGAAGTTTCTGGGGGGCAGTTTATTTAGAAGATTTACTCTTTTTCTCCTCGCAGTTGTAATTTAGATTTTAAACCATTAGTTTTAAGAAATATGAACGACTCGACCAAACAGAACAGCATTTTTAAAGTAATTGGAGCATCTTCGTTAGGAACCCTCATTGAGTGGTACGATTTCTATATTTTTGGTAGTTTAGCCAGTATCATTGGGGCACAACTTTTTCCCGCGGATGCCGGCGCTTCGGCTTTGATCAACACACTGGCAATATTTGCTGCTGGATTTATCGTTAGGCCTTTTGGAGCACTAGTTTTTGGAAGACTAGGAGATTTAATTGGCAGAAAATACACCTTTTTATTAACGCTTGTACTGATGGGCGGTTCTACTTTTCTAATAGGGCTAATTCCATCATACGCCAGCATTGGCTATGCAGCGCCTATACTGGTACTTATTTTACGCCTAGTACAGGGTTTGGCATTGGGTGGCGAATATGGTGGCGCGGCAACCTATGTTGCTGAGCATGCACCTAAAGGAAAGCGTGGTTTTTTTACCAGCTGGATTCAAACCACAGCAACGTTAGGGTTATTTTTATCATTGGGCATTATTGTGCTAGCGAAAAATATAATTGGGGCAGAAGCCTTTGCAGATTGGGGCTGGAGAATTCCTTTTTTACTTTCGATCTTGCTAGTTGGAGTCTCTATCTATATCAGGTTAAAGATGCATGAATCTCCAATGTTTACCAAGCTTAAAACGGAAGGTAAGGTATCTAAAAACCCACTTAAAGAGAGCTTTAGCAAAAAAGGCAACTTTAAAATGGTACTGCTAGCGCTGTTTGGAGCTACAATGGGACAAGGTGTAATTTGGTATACCGGACAGTTTTATGCGCAGTCATTTATAGAAAATACGTGTAAGGTCGACTTCAACGATTCACGTTATATTTTGCTATGGGCAATTGCTTTTGCAACACCATTCTTTGTGGTATTTGGCTCATGGAGCGATAAAGTAGGTCGAAAATGGATTATGCTGACTGGTATGTTGTTAGGAATCATTTTTTATCGACCGATTTATCAAATGTTCATTGATCAAACCGATGTAAGCGAAGTCGAAGTAAGCATGATTAAAAAGGCTGAACCTGCAATTATTACAAAAGTCGCGATTCACGACGGTGTTGATACTTTGGTTAATACTTCGAGTAAGTTTAATTTAACAGATGGCTCATCGTTTGTAAAACTACAAGTAGATACCGTTTATGCTGATGTAAGCAAAGAAATAGGTCATGCACCTGTTATATATAAAGATAAGAAATTGAGTACACCAGTTTTTTGGATCTTTGTTGGACTTGTATTTTTCCAGATATTGTTGGTAACTATGGTGTATGGTCCAATTGCCGCGTTTTTGGTGGAGTTATTCCCTACCAAAATTAGATATACATCAATGTCGCTGCCTTACCATGTTGGGAATGGAGTTTTTGGAGGCTTAGTGCCTTTCATCGCTACTTTAATTGCCAGTTTCGCGGGCTCTACACCACTTTCTGGTTTATGGTACCCAATTGGAATAGCAGCTTTAAGTTTTGTCATCGGCGCAGTCTACTTATCTAATAAAACCGATGAAAATGTTAACGATTAGCAAAATCGTCATTGCAAGGCACGAAGCAATTTCAATACGATAAATAAATTAGCTACTTTGACAACTTTATAAAGCACGATGGTGTTAAGTTGTAAAAGTTAAATACGTAAATCAAAAGAAAATGAATGCATTAAAAAAAACCTTAGGAATAGTTTGGATTATATTAGGTCCTGCTTCGGTGATACTGATGTTTCTTCAAGCTTGGGATAAGGTAAGCAATTCTCCGCCGGGTATTGCGCAAACTAACACTGCGCTACAATGGGGCATTATTTTACTTATTTTTATCCCTATTGCTATTGGCCTTGTGATTTTTGGTCGCTACGCTTTGGCTGGAGAATACGAAAAACTGCCAGATTAACTTAGTCGAAGTTCTTTGCACGTTGCCGAAACTTTGACTAAGTAGAGCCTATAATACCCTAACCAACAATCCTTTTAAATATTCTCCTTCAGGAAACGATAAACGAACAGGGTGATCTTCTGGTTGTGAAAATTGTTTAATTACCTGTACCTCTTTGCCAGCATCAAGGGCGGCCCAAGCAAGTATTTGCTTAAAGGTTTCTATATCGACAGCGCCCGAACACGAAAAGGTAGCTAATAGTCCGCCGCTTTCCAATAGAGATAGGCCTAGGCGATTTAGATCCTTGTAAGCACGTGCTGCGCGATCTAAAGCAGATCGAGAAGGTGCGTATTTCGGCGGATCTAAAATTACAATATCAAATTTCTTTCCTTCGTCTTTAAACACTCTTAATTGCTTATTTACGTCGGACTGGATTGCTGTATGGTTTTTTTGATCAAATTTGTTTAATGCTATATTTTGCTTGAGTGTTTCTATTGCCAATGCTGAGCTGTCTACACTGTAAACTTCTTTGGCGCCATTTTTAAAGGCATTTAAGCTAAAACCGCCACTATAACTAAAACAATCTAGTACACTTTTGTCGCTAGCATATTCAGCTAAAATTCTACGGTTGTCTCTTTGATCACAATAAAATCCAGATTTCTGCCCTTCAGCAATATTGATATGATAGGTGATCCCATTTTCTTTGACCGCAATAAATTCTGCTGGCGCAACCCCCCAAAGGAGGCCATTTTCTGCGGTAATTCCCTCATGTGTTCTAGCGGTTGCATCACTTCTATCAAAAATCCCTTTAGGCTTTAGGGCATCGCACAAAATGTCGATAATGGTCGTCTTTGCGCTTTCGATTCCGCTACTAAGAATCTGAACTGAAAGAAAATCGGCGTATTTATCTACAATTAGCCCAGGTAAATAGTCTGCTTCACTAAAAATCAGGCGGTAAGCGTTGGTATCTTTATTCGCTAAAAGATGTTTACGAGATGTTATCGCAGCATGGATTTTCTTAGTGTACCACTGCTTATCAATTGTTACACCCTCAACCCATTCTAATAAACGCACTGCAACGCGAGATTGGTCATTGAAATAACCATAAGCTAAGAAATCATTATTAGCACTGAGTACTTTTACAACCTCACCATTTGTCGGAGTACCTTTAACCTTATCTAAGGCGCCTGAAAATACCCAAGGATGACGTTGTAAAACTGCTTTTTCTTTTCCTTTTTTAAGCTTGATTTCTACCATGATGCAAAGGTAATAAATTATGGTGTAGGTTTGACTTGATAAGTGTACTACGCTTATTGTAATACTTTCGTATTTTTGTTAATGGAACAAGTAACATGGAATGATTTTGAGCGGGTTGAACTCAGGGTGGGAACAATACTGGAGGTGTTCGACTTTCCTGAAGCAAGAAAACCGGCTTATCAAATAAAAGTAGACTTTGGCGAATTTGGTATAAAAATGAGCAGCGCTCAAATAACTAAACATTATACTAAGGAGGAACTAATAGGTTGGCAGATCGTAGGCGTAATTAACTTTCCCAAAAAACAAATTGGTAAGTTTATGAGTGAGTTTTTAGTGACTGGCTTTGCTGATGAAAATGGAGATATTGTATTGACTACGGTCGACAAAAAAGTTCCAAATGGAAGTAAAATGGCATAACAAATTAAAAAATGAGTTATTATAATTTCGAAGAAGCTAAAAATTCGCCTCAAGAAGATGAACATTTTATGCGACTAGCCTTGAATGAAGCCCAGAAAGCCCTTGAGCTTCAAGAAATCCCTATTGGGGCAATCGTGGTTTGTAATGGAAAGGTAGTGGGACGTGGACATAACCTAACCGAGCAGTTAAATGATGTTACCGCACACGCGGAAATTCAAGCGTTTACTGCCGCTGCGCAGACTATTGGCGGGAAATATTTGAAGAACTGCACCCTTTATGTAACGATAGAACCCTGTATCATGTGCGCTGGGGCGAGTTATTGGACACAGATAAGTAGGCTAGTGTATGGCTCTAAAGAAGAAAAACGTGGTTTCACTAAGATTGGACAAAACATATTACACCCAAAAACGTTAGTTAAAGGTGGGGTTTTAGCTGATGAATGCGGCGCATTAATGACAAATTTTTTTAGAGAGAAGCGGAAAGAATTTGACAAATAATCGAATAAAACCCGACTTTTGTGAGTTATATTTGTACAATAACATTGTAAAACTTAAATAATAAATATTATGGCTTTTGAATTACCCGCGTTATCATACGCTACAGACGCATTAGAACCACATATCGATAAATTAACCATGGAAATTCATCATGGAAAACATCACCAAGCTTACGTAACCAACTTAAATAAGGCGCTAGAAGGGAAGCCAGAAGCTAATGCCAAGATAGAAGATATCATTAAAAATATTTCAAAATATCCAATGGCAGTTCGTAATAACGGCGGCGGTCACTTTAATCACTCATTGTTCTGGTCTGTTTTAGGCCCAAACAAAGGCGGAGAGCCAACGGGCGATTTAGCTAAAGCTATTAATGAGAGTTTTGGTTCTTTTGCTGAGTTTAAAACAAAAGTTCAGGATGCTGGAGCGACACGTTTCGGATCTGGTTGGGCTTGGTTATCAGTAGGCGCAGATAAAAAATTAGTAGTTTCATCGACACCAAATCAAGATAATCCATTAATGGACATTGCAGAGGTAAAAGGAACGCCAATTTTTGGCGTAGATGTTTGGGAACACGCATACTATTTAAAATATCAAAATATGCGCCCAACCTATTTAGCAGCTATTTGGAATGTAGTTAACTGGGATGCAGTTGCAGAGCTTTATAAAAAAGCTTTATAACAACCCTTAAATAAATGAAAGCCCAGCACTTTTACGAACTTCCAAAATTTGTCAAAGTGCTGGGCTTTTTGATGTTAAAAAATTATATATTTAGGTAATTGTCTGCGGTTCGCCGACTAACATTTTAATTATAATTGTATAATTCTTAATTTTGAAGATATTAATTCAAATAAAGTGCGTAGCGATGAAGAGATTAATTTTTACATTATTGATGATTATTGGGGCAATTTTTTCCGGTTTTGCGCAAAAGCAGCCCACCGCGGAAGAGATTGCAAAGAAAAATATTGACGAACTTGAAAAACGTTTGAAATTAAGTGCAACTCAAAAGAATGTTATCTATAACTATGCTTTTAACCTAGCAAAAGAGCAGATTGCGCTTTATAAAAAGCAACAAGCAAATGGCTATAATGATGAAGAGATGACAAGATACTATCGGTTGCAAAATGAGTCTAATAAAAACATCAAAACACTTTTAAAGCCAGATCAAATTGCTGAATATGATAAGGTTATAGAAGAACGATTGAGTGGAATTGATCCTACAAAAAAGAAGAAAAAACTTAAAAAGGGTGAGGAAGAGGAGAAAGTAGTAGGTATTGAAGGCTTAAAAACCGGCAATAACTAAATTCCAATTACGTCCTTTTTTTTACGCTGCCTCATCGGCTTCGGAATCAATGCTAGTATTTCTTCTCGTAATGCATTGAGCATCCTTTTCTTTACAAAATTCTTGTGAGTAACTAAACTAATTTCTCTCACTGGTTCCGGAGATTTAAAGTATCTGATTTTGCTTAGCTGTTTGTTGTTAAGGTCTTTGATCGATAGCTCAGGCAGCAGCGTTGCGCCGTGATTAATATCAACCATTCTGATAAGCGTTTCTACACTACCAGTGTTATAAGTTAATGATTGTAAGCGATTGTTTTTGGTAGAGCGACAAATGCTCAGCACTTGCGATCTCATGCAGTGCCCCTCATTTAGTAACCAAATATTTTCGTCAGCCAAATCATCTGCGTCTATTGTTTTCTTTTTGTAGAGCTTACTATTCTTACTGATGTAGCTCACAAAGTTTTCGTAGTATAGCGGTGTTTCAGCTAGATTTGCTTCAACCAAGGGAGTGGCCAAAATTCCACAGTCGATTACGCCTGTTTTTAAATGATTAATAATATCCTCAGTCGTATACTCCCAAATCAACAACTTAAGTTCAGGGTATTTCTCGAGCATTGCAGCAATCACTTCTGGAAGTAGGTATGGCGCTATCGTAGGTATAATGCCTATTTTTAACTCTCCTATAATGTCTTGCTGCTGACTGTTAATCAGCTCTTTTATTTTCTCATTCTCCTGTAAAACTGTTCTAGCTTGGGCAATAATTTGCGCGCCAATTTCGGTTGGTACCACAGGCTGCTTACTTCGATCAAAGATTTTGACATTTAAAAACTCCTCCAGTTTTTGTATTTGCATGCTCAGTGTAGGCTGAGTTACAAAGCACCTATCGGCTGCACTAACAAAACTTCTGTAGGTGTCTACAGCAACAATATATTCAAGTTGTACTAAGGTCATAGCTAAAATTGATTTGCTATGATAAAGGTATCAATTATAACTATTCCAACATTACAAAAAAGCACGGAAATTAATCTGCTGCTTCCAATCTAAAAATGATTGGTACAAGATTTGATTACCGATGAACAATGAGTTTAGCTACTGGCAATTAGATAAAAACAAAATATTAATGATAAATTTGTATTTAAATAAATAAAGCTCATTAAAACAATATATTTATACTAAAGATCAAGGCAACCTATACATTTCGTTTTATGAACAAAAAAAGTAGAATCAGTGGTTTAATAAGAATTAGTCCCTTTTTAATATTGGGGATTACTTTTCTTTTTTCTCACAAAACATTAGCACAAAATGTTTTCGAAACTAGTTTAAAAGCGAAGATGGACTCAATCATTTCTGAGAAGGGCGCTGTTAGATTTAAAGATCAGATTTTGTTGCCTAATAATAGTGTGCAGAGTATCATGACCCCTTCAGGATGGGGAGGTGGGAATGCAACCTATGTTTTCGGTGTTATTGGAGGTGTTTTTCCTGCTATGTATACTGATCCTCAAAGAGGAGACTTAATCGCTGCTGTTGGTATTAGTGGAGGTAACCCGGCGAAATACGTAAATGCTTCAGTTAGCTTGAACATTACAAGAGTAAGCGAATTAAGAGATTTCTCTGCAAACATCATTTTGAGCAGGCAAATATTTAAAGGCAGTAGTATCTCTGTAGGAGGGCTACAATTATTTGCATCTCCTTCTGTTTCTGATGCGCCAGATGGCACTTATTATATCGCCTATAGTCATGCGGCACAATCGGTAAGATCAAAAACTGCTGGTTACTCTGGTTTAGGTTATACAATAGGATATGGAATTGGACGCTTTTTATATAAAAGCCCTTTAGATAGGTTAAATGGTAAAGGAACTTATGGTACTGGTTTCTTTGCAAATGTTTCTTATGAGATACTTAGACAAATTAACATTAATGCAGAGTGGTCTGGAATGAATCTTGGATTTTCTAGTGGTGTAAGACCAATTAGAGGTTCGGCATTAACTTTGGGCTTTGGTGTATATAATTTGACTAAATACTCTGGTGATCGTGTACAATATATCGCTTCCCTAGGTTTGCCTATTGTGCTTGGTAAAAGAATTGAAAATAAAAGGTCTAAAATGGACAAATTCATAAAAGAAAAAAACAGAAATGTTGATGATCACACACCTCCGAATTTTAGGGGTGGAGAGAATGGGTTAATTATGAGAAACTAAATCACAATTTTAAACTGATAAAATAATATAATTATGAAAAAGTTATTATTGATTTTGCTAGTATTTACAGCAGTAATGAGCGTTGAAGACGTTAAAGCGCAAAATGCAACGGGTAACGCTTCAGATCATGGCGTACCGGTTCCAGTATCAACCCCACAGGCATTGCCGATAGTGGGAGTAAATGCTCCGCCCCTAACTGTTCCAAGCGCGCCGCCTTTGCAAGTAATCGCGCCACCTGTATTAACTGCAACACCTACTATTACGGGCTCAGCAATTTTACCAGCCGTTCCTTCTGCACCTGTACCGCCACCAGCTCCAGCGCCTGGTACACCTCCTCCAGGATCGTCATTTGCAAAAACACTTACATTACCTAGCGTGCCGGTGTTACCACCACTACCACCACTACCAAGTATGCCAGATGTAAGAGTTGCCATTGGCTCAAATTAACAATCAATTCAAATATTAGCATAATAGCTACGCTATAGAAATCGTTCATGGATTATAAAAAGAAATATAATTTAAGCACAGCCCTGCTGGTGTTTTTTATTTTACTAAGCTTTGGTGCCGAAGCACAGAAAGCATATCGTGTATTTAATTTTAATACAGGAGATGAATATCAAACAGACATTTTGACGAACTCAAATGCTATTATTCAAAGAGGGAAACAAACAATCAATGCAAATACTGTTTCTACTGTGTCTAAAACATTCTCCGCAATTTTGGCAAATGATAGAGGCTATACCTTTAATGTTAAAATTAAAAGGATGGATAACGAGATTAACGTGATGGGTAAAAGGCTTTATTACAGCTCCGATGCTAAAAGAGATACGAGTTCAACTATTGTCAAAGCGCTCGACTTTATGCTTAATAAGCCAGTTGATGTACAGATCAACAAAGAAGGCATTATCCAGTCGTTTACAGATTATAAGGCGGAAATGGCAACAGACACCCTGGTTTCTTTTGTAGGGCTACAACCCGAAGCATTTGAAAAAGGAACAATGTTGAGTATAATTGCCAGTTTCGTCTATAACCCAGGTATAAAGAAAAATTTTACATGGACAGATTCGGTTGAGATTGATAAACAAAGACTTGTGACCAAATTCTGGATAGAAGATGTTACTGAGAAAATTACGATTGTGAAATTTTCAAGCGCAATTTCTACGAAATTAATTAATACCAATCAAAATGGAACTTACGTAATTGATAACGGAACGGGAATTATCCAAGAGAAAATTGTCTATTCTATTTCTACGGGCTACCAAATATCCGCAGGCGGTGTTGTTTATGCAGTTTCGCGATCCACTAGCGTTTCTGAGAAAACAAGAAAAGTGAAATAGCTTTTTCATTAACGATAGTGAATGCTAAACGCGATGGTAAATTGTCTCTGTCGCTTTAGCCTCATCGCCTTCAGGAGAAATATTAAATGCCCTTATAATGATTTGATCAGGGTTAATGAGCTCAATTTCTGTCCTCCAACCCCAAGGCTCTGGTATTCCAATCCAGCCATATTTGCCAGTAACCTCAAAACCGTTTTTAGTAGCTGTCCCTTCTGAGTGCAAAATACCTGTTCCCATATGAAAACTGTCAATCCAACTGCATTGACATTTCTCATTGCCTAGATCGTATGCCCAAATCATTTTACCTTCGTAAGGCTTGCCATTTAAAACACCATGATATTCATAGTTCAGGAATCTATTATCCATTAGCAGGGTAATTTTTCCTTGCATAGGAGATTCGTCAGCCAATACGTCTTTCTCAAACCAAGTTCGTGTGTTCCCTTCCCAGTTGCCAACTAAACCAGCAAACCGCAAATGCTGTCCACTTTCTTTAGAATTTTCAAATTTACTCATACCCTAAATTACGGAATGGCTTTGACAAATAGTACTTGTACTTATAAAATTGTCAAACCTCAAGGATATTTTTATATTCGCACATGTCATCACATCATATTATTAGAGAAAAGCAAGAGCCCGCCTTATACATCCATTATTTGGGAGATTTTGATGAGGAAAGCTTAGGGCAGCTGCTAGAATGGAGCCCGTCTGTATTAGTTGCCGCAAGCGAGTATGAAAAAGCGCTCTCACTTGGAATTAAAATAGACGTGGTGATTGGCTTGGCTGATCAGCTACAGATCCAAGAGCATACAAAATTTATTTATGCTGGAGTAGAAAATCTGCCTACCGTGGTGAAGTATCTTATCGCAGAGAGTTATCCAGCAGTTAATATTATCAGCAAGGAAAATCGATTTGATGATCTGGTAGATTATTTACCCGAAATCAATATCGTATTGTTTACTGAAACAGAGAAAAGTTATGCAGTAAAGCCGGGTTTTAGCATCTGGAAACCTAAGGGAACAATCTTTCACATCGACATCATTTCTTATTTTGAAACTAGCAACTTAAAGCCAGAAGACAATGGTGATTTTGTAGTTTTGAATGATGGTTTCGTAGATTTTAATTTTACGACCGACTATTTATTTTTGAGTGAAGTATTATGATCCTATTAAGAAAAGCGAAAGCAGAAGAAATTACATTAATTAGCGAATTGGCTGAACAAATTTGGCCCCAAACTTATAGCGCATACATTAGTGAAGCGCAACTGAGGTTCATGCTCGACAAGATGTATAATAAGGGTGAGTTGTTGGATCAACTTCAAAACGGACATACATTTCTAATTGCCTCAGAAGATGGCAAGGATATAGGCTTTGCTGGGTTTTCAGTTATTGAGCCAGTGAATGGAACCTATAAACTACATAAATTGTATGTTTTGCCCGAAATGCATGGAAAAGGAGTAGGGAAGTTATTGATTAATGAGGTGGTAAACTTAGCAGTTCGTAATGGTGGACGAGCGCTTCAATTAAATGTAAACAGAAACAACAATGCCAAAGATTTTTATTTAAAGGCAGGTTTTATAATCAAAGAAACCGTTGACCTTGATATTGGCAACGGTTTCTTTATGAATGATTACATTATGGAAAAAGAACTTTGTCAATCTTTAAAAGATTGACAAAGTATTAGGTTTTATTGGCCTCTAATTGGATCTTTTGGTTTAACCACATTTGGATACTTGTAGGTTTTCATTTCTTCCTGTAGCACCTTAAGTGTGCGTTCAAGTTGAGGATCTTTACCTTCTAATAATTCTTTTGGAGTTTGCTCAACAAAAATATCAGGAGCTACACCTTCATTTTCGATAATCCATTTTCCGTTGGTATCATAAATTCCAAAATTCGGCGAAGTTATTCTTCCTCCATCTAGCAAGGTCGGATAGCCACTAATACCCACTAGAATTCCCATTGTAGTTCGGCCAACCAATTTACCTAAACCTTTGTTTTTAAACATGTATGGCATCATATCGCCACCTGAGCCTGCATTTTCATTAATCAGCATAGCTTTTGGTCCGAAAATACCATTCCCAGGCGTGGTAAAGCTCTTACCATCTCTAATGGCCCAGTAACTTATTAATTCTCGGCTTAACAGATCGATCACATAATCTGCAACCCAACCGCCGCCATTGTTACGTTCGTCTAATAGCAAAGCTTTTTTATCCATCTGAGAGAAATAATATCGATTGAAGTAAGTATAACCATCAGCACCCGTATTAGGCATGTATACGTAAGCAATTGTGCCGTTACTAAGTTGATCAACCCTTTTGCGATTTCTTTCCACCCAATCCATTTTTCGCAATTCCATTTCGGCAGCATTGGTAATTGGAACAACTACAACTTCTCTTGCACCTTCCAGGCTAGGTTTGCTATTTATTTTGATAGCAACTTGCTTCCCTGCCTTAAAATCAAACAAACTATAAATCGAGGTAGCTGCAGTAAGAGGCACGCCATTTACAGCTACAATGTAGTCCCCTTCTTTAATATTTAAACCTGGTTCGGCCAATGGAGCTTTAAAACTTGGATTCCAATCTAGGCGATTGAAGATTTTTTTAATCTTGTAGAAACTATTTTCAATTTCATAATCTGCACCTAACATGCCTACCCCAATAGATGGTGCTACTGGCTCATCACCAGGATAGATGTAGTTATGCCCTACTACCATTTCACCCATCATTTCATTAAATACATAGGCAAGGTCTGAACGATGATTTACATACGGAAGAAATTTGGCATACTTCGTTTTAATCGCTTGCCAATCTGTACCGTGCATATTTTCAGCATAGAAATATTCCTTTTCCATTTGCCAAACCTCATCATACATCTGTTTCCATTCTGCAGTTGGGTCTACAAGTACTTTAATGCCTTCAAATTTAAGCTTTCCAGTTTCAGAAGTCGCAGGTTTTTGAGCAGCGGGAACGATGTAATAGCCGCCTCTTTGGGAGAACATCATGCTTTTGCCATCTCCGCTAACTGCTACACCAAATACACCAGGAACGAGCACTTTAGATTCCATTTTACTTAATTCTAATGTATTTAATTCGCCATTGCGGATAAACAATAAATGCCCGTCTACCGAACCATCAATCCCTGAAACACCATTTCCTAAGGGCAAGGAAATAATCCTGTTGCTTAAATCAGCTAAATCAACTTCTATTGATTTTTTTGTTTCAGCAGGTTTCGCAGCAACTACTGGAGTTTTTGCATCCTTTTTATCGTCTTTTTTAGACTCCTCTTTTTTAGGACTTGCCGGCTCATCTGCTTTAACAGTTTCTTCGTCACTTTCTGTTTTGTAAAGTGATGGGGTCTTTTTAGACAGAATTAATGCATATGTAGCGTAACTAACTGGGCGTTGATAGGCCGACATGTGTAAGCCACTATTAGTTAAACCAACATCGGTACTTGCCATAAAGAACAAATACTTGCCATCTCTACTAAAAGTTGGATTCCCTGCATTACTCATGCCATCAGTAAGTTGGGTATGCGTAGCTTTCTCTAGTTGATAAATATAAATAGCACTCACGGTACTAGGTAATGTGGCTACATAAGAGATCCATTTCGAATCGGGCGACCATGATGGTTGTAGCTGATTATAGGTTCTGTTGGTGTGAGAACCTAATTTATCTTGCTTAACTAAAACCGGTTTTTTGTTATCTATGTCAATATAATATAAGTTTAAATGGCTATCGCTGTAGCATAATTTTTTACTATCGGGCGACCAGATCGGCTGAAAATAGAAATGCGAACTTCCTAAGTCGATATATTCAGGATCGCCTTTGGTTGCTTGGTTTTGAAGTACCAATTGATACTTTCCATTCTTATCTGACAAATAAGAAATATATTTTCCGTCGGGCGACCAAGCAGGATATTTCTCATAACTACCAGGAGAATTGGAAATATTTCTCGCGTCACCTTTCTCTTTTGGTACTGAAAAAATCTCTCCTCTGCTTTCAAATAAACCTCTTACTCCTTTTGGTGAGATCTCGAAATTTCGAATATCATTTGCCAAATCAACATAATGTTGACGCTTGTAAGGAGCATCTGCCTGAATATTAATCTTTACAGCAGTTATTTTATTTGTAGAAGCATCAAGCAAATGTATTTTTCCACCTTGCTCAAAAGCTATGGTACCCGGACTAGCAAGGAGCGATTTAACGTCGTAATCGTTAAAGTTAGTGAGCTTTTCAGTTTTCTTAGTTTTGGTATCGTAGCTAAAAAGATTTAATGTCAAATCTTTATCTGATAGGAAATAAACTTTATCACCTAACCATTGCGGTTTAACATTGTTGGCTCCGCTGCCTGGAATAATCTCAATGTTTTTAGTTTGGGTGTCAAAAATCCAAACTTGTGGCATTCCACCTCCGCGATACTTTTTAAAGGCAACATTCGCTCGATCTGTTGGGTCGGTATTTTTAATGTAGGCCCAATAACGTTTATCGGCCGAAGGAGATCCTTGTGTAGCCTCTGGCATTGGTAGTGCCTTTTCATTTGTGCCATCCAGCTTGATGCTGTGCATTCTTGGACTTAATGCGTAGTTATAATCACGAGTTGCTGTAAAATACACTTCGTCGTTATTTAACCATCCTCTAACCAAATCAGCGCTAGGGTGATAAGTAATCCTCTGCGGCGCTCCACCTTCAACTGGAATGACATATACATCGGTATTTCCGTCATAATTTCCTGTGAAAGCAATTAGTTTGCCATTTGGCGAGAACACTGGATTTTGCTCTACTGCAGGATTTACCGTAAGTCTTCTGGGGTTACTCCCATCTTTGCTCGAAACCCAAATATCGCCTCCATAAACAAAAGCAATATGATTTGCACTTGCAGTTGGGGTTCTCACAAGTAAAGTTTCGGTCGATTGTGCTAATAGTGTTTCGGTAGAAAATAATGCGGCAACCGCACCGCAAATAATCGAATAGCGTTTTAATTTAAACATCTTATTATCTATTAGTTTCTAATTTTGGGATACGAGAAGGGGTATCAACTCCTTTTACAATACTAACCGCGCTTTTTGCGATTGCCTTAATAGTTGATAAAATATTCTCTACATCTAATGTTTTATACTCGTCTGTTAACTGATGATAATGCTTGTCAGTATCAATCTGATCTGTACTAATAGTATGAGCGGGTACCCCAAGCGCAGCTAAAGTTGCATTATCGCTGCGGTAAAATAGGTTCTGCGCAGTATAAGGATCTGGATGAAAAGTAAACTCTGTACCCGCAAGATTTTTTTGTAAGATCTTTCCGAGATCAGATTTCTCATAACCGGTGATAAATGCGGTATTTTTTCCAAATTTACTGTCCTTTCCAATCATTTCGATGTTAAACATCGCTACAACTTCATCTGGATTTAATTTTTGTGAAAAATACCTCGAACCAAACATTCCCATTTCCTCACCAGTGAATGCCACAAAAATTAAAGTTCTTTCATTGTTATTTAAAGCCTTGTAATACTTGGCTAAGGCAATCATCGCAGAGGTGCCTGAAGCATCGTCATCTGCACCATTCATAATACTGTCGCCATCTTTAGCTTTTACAATACCCATGTGGTCGTAATGGCCGCTAAATACAACTAGCTCCTTTGCTTTTGATTTTCCAGGTATGATGCCGGCAACATTAAAAAGCGGCATTTTAACTGCAGTGCTTTTTAAATCCACTTTGTAGCTTGATGCACCCTCTTTGCCAAAAACGAAAACAATAGCTGATGGCTTTTCAGGGTTTACTGCATCCACAATAGACGGCCTTGCAGGAATATTTTTTAAGCTTGTAAACTCGGCGGTGAATTTTTTATCGACAAAAATAATTTGTTTTTTACCACCTCTGGCTAATGCTCTATACTGTGATTGAAATGTTTTTGAGGTATCTAGTTTTACCCAAGCATCGCTATTTGTTTGATCAAATGTTAGTTGCTCGCTGTTGCTTCCTACAACCAAAACATTTTCTGGCGCAATCACTTGTCCATCTATTGTAACCTGAGCCGAAGTTGGCGTTAATTGATATTTATTAAATGTTTGACGGTAGCCTGCTGCTCCATTAAGAGGCTTTAACCCAATTTTTTTAAACTCGCTTTCAATAAAAGTTGCGGCTTTATCGATGCCGGGAGTAAAGGTTCTTCTGCCTTGCATTTCATCACTACTAAGTGTTTTAATTAGATGATCCACATATTCTTTGCTGATGATTTTGTTAATGTCTTGCGCAAATGCAGCCGAAGCAGCAAACAATAACAATAAGGTGTAAATTGATTTCTTCATTTCTTTGTCGTTTATAAATTATTAGGCTTATTTTTTTACTTGTGTGTTTAACCAGTGATCTCTAAAGGTTTGCATCGCTGGTGTTAAAGTTCCTCCGGCTTTCTCAATTGGCACAATTTCTAGCGCCGGATTTTCGCTGAAAGTGAGTTTTGTTGTTTTTTCTTCTCCATAGTAACTGTAGGTAATGTTAACTGTCTCACCCGGCTTATGTGCATCTGTTACGTTATTCAAAGCTGTTTGATCTTTGATCGCAATACCGTCCATGGTTAACAAAACTCTCCCAAAATCCAATCCTGCATCGTATGCAGGAGTGCCTATGATTGTTGAGCCCATGACAGCTTTTCCATTTTCGAAACTAACTCTCCCAATTCCTGTGAAAGCTGCATTTGGACTTGCCTTGCGTAATACAAATCCTGCATACAGTAATAACTGGGCATAGTCGCTCTTTTCTGTTCCGTAAACGTATTTTTTAAAGAATTCGTTCGCGAATGCAGTATTTTTTGTCAATAATCCCAAAGTTTTTTCCAAATCGGCCACTGTATAGGGTATTTCGGGCTTGCCATAGCTCTTCCATAAGGCACGCATATAGTCATCAAGGGTTAACTTAAAATCTATTCTTAAGCGAAGGTCTAAGGCTAATGCTACAGATGCTCCATAGGTATAATAAGAAGTAAATATATTGCCCTTGTTGGTAAGATCAATGGCTACACCTGCATCTGCAAATACAGCATAGCGACTGGCCTCAATTGGTGAGAAATTTTTTGCACCTGGTGAATTTAATACGGTATTGACGATGCCACCAAAAGTTTGAGCGGCATTGTCTGTTGACCTAAATCCAGCTCTCGTTAGTAATAAATTTCCATAATACTGCGTAAAACCCTCTGCCAGCCATAATTCGTCACTTAAATTTGAATGCTCGAAATTAAAAGGTTCTAAGGTTTTTGGCCTTAACCGCTCTACATTCCAGCTATGAAAAAATTCGTGAGAGAAAGTGCCTAACAGGTTAGATTCATATCCAGCAATTTTCGGCGTGCGTTGCACAATTACAGTAGAGTTACGATGTTCCATTCCGTCGCCTGCGTAATCAGGATAAACATCATGTAGAAAATAGTAATGGCCATAATCATAGTTTGGAAACTCACCCCAAACAGCAACATGCTCATCAACCATTCTTCTTAACATTTCTGCATAACTATCAATGGCTTTTTGCTCATCTTTTGAATGGGATAAAAGATGAATGGTTTGTGTTTTTCCATCAGGATTTTTAACAGCCCAACTCGCTTGATGGTATGCTGCCAGCTCAATTGGACTGTCCATAAAATACTGAAAATTAGGCGCATAATAAGCGCCGTTTGCTAGAGGCTTAAGTTGAGTGGCGACCTTCCAACTTTGTTTTTCAATTCCATTAAACTTTACGGTGCGGGGTCTTTTATCCATCCCTAGAGGATAAGCAAAGGTTGCTGGAATATTCATGTGGGCGTGGGTCTCATCAAAGCCTGCATAAGTGCCATCTATCCAGTTGCCAAATAACGTATAGGTTAGCTTAACAGTGCTGCTCGGATTTGGGATTGTGTATTCATCGCCAGCCGGCTGAAGAATAGTAAGCTTTTTGCCTTGTTCATCGAAGGCTTGTAAACGGTATATGTTTTTACCAAATTCATGGGTAGCATATCTCCCAGGAGATGAGCGACTCATTCTAACTTTTAATGCACCAGCTGGCACATTTGGAATTGACATTTTAATTTCAGCTTCGTGATGGACTGCATTTGGGAAACTTAACTCGTAGCTAATTTCTTGTTGTGCTTTTACAGAAAAAGAAGCTAAAAGTATTCCAAAAACAAGTAAAGGTATTTTCATATGTAGCTAATCATTTAAATTGGTGCGAACACCACGCTCGTAATTTTCATTTATGGGCTAGTCCTATCCCAGCCTTACTAAGGTAATGCTAAACGGTGTAAAAATTAAATTATATGAATATTATTACGTTCAAAACTACTGAACGCTATACTATATCCCTATGTATTGGCAATTAAAATCATACTTTTGTATTCGCTAAAAATTTATAAAGTGGGTAAAGATAAATTAAGAAAATTCTTCGAAATAGACACATTCCCTAACGTCTATCAATTACACTTAGGCAAGGTGATGAAGGGTAAGTGGGCAAACGAACATTTCAAAAATAGCAATCCGATTGTACTAGAATTGGCTTGTGGAAAAGGTGAATATGCCGTAAATCTGGCTAAAATGTTCCCAGAGAAAAACTTTATTGGAGTAGACTTAAAAGGAAACCGTATTTGGAGAGGTGCCAGAACGGGTGTCGACGAAGGTATTGCTAACCTGGCCTTTTTAAGGATTCAGATTGAAGACATCTTAGAATATTTTGAAACAGGCGAAATCGACGAGATATGGATCACATTTGCTGACCCTCAGCCTCAGTTAAGTAGAGAGAAAAAGCGCTTAACATCTCCTGGTTTCTTGTCGAAATATCAACTGCTACTAAAACCTAATGGTAAAGTAAACCTAAAGACAGATAATGACGGTTTATATGCTTATACGTGTGAAAAAGCCGAGGAGCTAAAGCTAGTTGTTCATAAAAATACAGCGCACTTATACCAATCTGAGTTTGCTGATGAAGTTTTATCTATCAAAACTCACTACGAGCGTATTTATTTAAAACACGATAAGAATATTAACTATATTCAGTTTTCTTTTAGCTAATGGACGCATCATTTTACGAGCAGGTATTTGAAATTGCAAGGCTGATTCCTAAAGGCAGAGTAAGTTCATATGGCGCCATTGCGAAAGCTTTAGGTGCCGGAGGCTCGGCTAGAATGGTTGGCTATGCTATGAGTAATGCTGGTATCGCGCACCCTAAAGTGCCCGCACATCGAGTAGTGAATAGCAGTGGCTTGCTAACGGGTAAGTTTCATTTTTCACCACCCGAATTAATGCAGCAAATGTTAGAACAAGAGGGCGTTAAGGTAGAGAATGATAAAGTAAAAGATTTTAAGAAGATATTCTGGAACCCATTACTCGAGCTTTAGATATTTTCAACATTAAAAAATTTCAACAAAAAAATATGGGAAAATTGGTAGAAGAATTTAATGACTATCGCACTAAGATGAACGATAGAATTATGGAAACGGCTAATACAAATATCAAGCGTTTTTTTGCTTTGGATACGACAACCTATTCCGATGGGGCATTAGATGTAAAGACAAAAGAGATGCTATGCTTAGTTGCTTCGATGGTGTTAAGGTGTGATGATTGTATCAAGTATCATTTAGAAAAATGTTATGACGAAGGAGTTAATCAAGCAGAGATCAATGAAGTATTTATGATTGCTAATTTAGTTGGCGGGTCAATCGTAATTCCACACTACCGTAGAGCAGTTGAGTATTGGGATGAGCTTTCGGGAGGAAAGTCATGATAAAAAGATGCCATTGGTGTGGGTCTGACCCGCTTTATATAGCCTATCACGACAATGAATGGGGTAAACCTGTTTATGACGACAAAATCTTATTCGAATTCTTAATTTTAGAGGGCGCTCAAGCTGGGCTGAGCTGGATTACCATTCTACGTAGACGAGAAGGGTATAGAAAGGCGTTTGAGAATTTTGATGTTAAAAAGGTAGCGGCTTTAACCTCAGAAGATGTAGAGCGATTGATGCTTGATGAAGGAATTATTCGAAATCGCCTGAAAATTAATTCAAGCATCAAGAACGCACAATTATTTATGGCTATTCAACATGAGTTTGGTTCCTTTGCCGACTTTATATGGGGATTCATCCCCGACAGAAAGCCTATTGTGAATGACTTTAAAGACGGAGGAATTCCTGCCCGAACCGAAATCTCTGATGCAATTGCTAAGGATATGAAGAAACGAGGCTTCAAATTTTTTGGCACTACAATTTGCTATGCTTTTATGCAAGCCACAGGGATGGTAAATGACCATGTGATAGGTTGCATTGCGAGATAGTCTATTTCTTCCCCGCGTTATAGGCTTTAACAAAGGCAATTAAATTCAGCTCTGTAAATTCTTCGCTCGCTTTGATGCGTTCGCTAAGGTCATCATCGTTTGTAAGTTTTTGCAGCAGCAGATTTTTTACTGCTGTTGAGTTTGCTAAAACTACTTCTTGCATCGGGCCAGATCCTGGTTTTTCGATATAATAAAAAACCTTGCCATTTGTCGTATTAGCAATAGGGTCGTTATTTCTTCGGTTCCCGCCGCCCCCTATGCTGATGCCACCCCCTAGTCCACCTCCAAACCCACCTGTCCCCATTCCAACCCCAAATGTCGGTCTCACTTTTACCCTAGCTTGTTGTGGTTGCTCCGTTATTTTTTTATCGCCAAAGGAATAAAGATTTACCGCACCACTTTCAATTAATTTGAAGAAACGATTTTCTGCCTTCTTTTTCACAAGTATAGGCTTGCTTACGTAAGTTTCACCATTCCATACAAATGATTCGATATCTTTTGCTTCATATTGGACCATCGTTTGGTCTTCTTGTTGCATCACTACAGTGCTATAATTGGTACCCTTAATTAGGCCGCGAACAAAATTACCTTCGCTAATCAAAATTGCATCTTGGGCACTTAAGCCAAAGGAAAAGAGGGAAAGAAAAATAAACAGTTGAAACCTTTTCATATAAACAAATAACGTGAAATTTTGGCAATTTGTATCCATGCGATCATATGGCAACTCAAAAATAAATAACAATACATTATCAAATTTAATGGCTATTCTTAACTTTACATTCGCCCCTAAACAATGTGGCGATCATCATTAAACCTGTGTAATCACATGAGTAACAAAAAACTTTTCCTTTTAGATGGAATGGCGCTTATTTATAGAGCGCATTTTGCATTGAGTAAAAACCCTCGTTTTACTTCTAGTGGGGTAAATACATCTGCAGTAATGGGCTTTGCCAACACCTTGATGGAGGTGCTCAAAAAGGAAAAACCTAGTCATATAGCCGTGGTATTTGATACAGAAGCTCCAACTGAGCGACATACAGATTTCGAAGCTTATAAAGCACATAGAGAGGCGATGCCAGAAGATTTATCGGCCGCCTTACCTTATGTATTCCGATTAATAGAAGGCTTTAACATACCGGTAATTACTGTCGACGGATTTGAAGCAGATGATATTATTGGCACTTTGGCAAAAGAAGGAGAAAAAGAGGGCTTTACAGTATACTGCATGACGCCAGATAAAGATTTTGCACAACTGGTATCTGATAATATTTTCATTTATAAGCCAGCAAGAATGGGGAATGAAATGGAGATTTTAGGCGTCAAAGAGGTATTGGCAAAATGGGAAATTGAACGGGTAGACCAAGTAATCGATATTTTGGGGCTATGGGGTGATGCCGTTGATAACATTCCAGGTATTCCGGGTATTGGCGAGAAGACTGCAAAATTGTTAATCAAGCAATATGGCAGCATGGAAAATATTATCGCTAACTCACATGAACTAAAAGGAAAGCAAAGAGAAAATATTGAAAATTTTGCGCAGCAAGGTTTGGTGTCTAAAAAATTGGCAACAATCATCTTAAATGTGCCTATCTCCTTTGATGAGGCCTCTCTGGTAGTTGAGGAGCCGAATCGGGAGTTGCTAGAACCTCTTTTTGCAGAGCTCGAATTTAGGACAATTGGGAAACGTGTTTTTGGAGAAGATTTTAGTGTAAACGACGCTAAGACAAGTAACCAGCAAACAGATTTGTTCGGAAACAATGTGCCTACCAAAGAAGTTGTTAGTGCACAACCTTCGCTGTTCGACACACCAATTGATGCTAAAAATATTGCAAATACTCCACATGAGTATTTTTTAGTTGATACAGCCGAGAAAAGAAAGTCATTAATCGATACATTATTAAACGAACCGAGAATCTCATTTGATACCGAAACCACTGGTACCGATGCCAATCAGGCCGATTTAGTTGGCCTGTCTTTTTCCATCAAACCGGGAGAAGGTTATTATATCCCTGTGCCAGCCGATAGAGCGATTACACAAGCAATCTTAGAAGAATTTCGAGTAGTTTTTGAAGCAGAACATATTTTAAAGATTGGGCAGAACATCAAGTATGATATGCTCGTGCTGAAGTGGTACGATATCCAAGTTAAAGGACAGCTTTTTGATACTATGTTGGCTCATTACCTCATAGATCCTGATACTAGGCACAACATGGATGTCTTGTCGGAGAATTATTTAGGCTACACACCGATTTCGATCACCACACTTATCGGCGCTAAAGGAAAAAATCAAGGTACAATGCGTGATGTACCTGTAGACCTAGTAGTAGATTACGCTGCGGAAGATGCAGATATTACCTTACAGCTTGCCAATGTTTTTGAACCAATGCTTGGTGAACGAAATGCAACTAAACTTGCCGAAGACATTGAAAACCCACTTGTTTATGTTTTAGCCGATATTGAAAAAGAAGGTGTTAGAATAGACATTGAAACGTTAAATGCTTACTCTATAGAGTTACAAACAGAAATTAGCAAAGCAGAGGCTAGTGTTTATGAGAAAGCGGGCTTAAAATTTAATTTAGCCTCTCCAAAACAACTTGGGGAAGTGCTATTTGATCATTTAAAATTAGATCCTAAAGCTAAGAAGACAAAAACAGGCCAATATCAAACAGGGGAAGATGTTTTGACATTACTAGCCCACAAAAGCGATATTGTACAGGATATTTTAGATTTTCGTCAGCTACAAAAATTAAAATCTACTTATGTAGACGCGCTTCCATTGATGGTTAATCCTAAAACCGGCAGAGTCCATACAAGTTTTAATCAGGCTGTTGCCGCAACAGGTAGATTAAGTTCTAATAATCCGAATTTACAGAATATCCCAATTCGTACCGAGCGTGGAAGAGAAGTTCGTAAAGCTTTTATCGCCAGAGATGATGATCATGTTTTGTTATCTGCCGATTATTCGCAAATAGAACTTCGAATTATTGCAGAAATTAGCAAGGAAGAAAACATGCTCGATGCCTTTAATAATGGCATAGATATTCACACTGCTACTGCAGCTAAAGTATATGGCATAGGCATAGATGAAGTTGATGCAACACAACGTAGAAATGCTAAGGCAGTAAACTTTGGCATTATATACGGTCAATCGGCCTTCGGGTTATCGCAAAACCTGAACATCCCAAGAAAAGAAGCAGCTGAAATTATTGAGCAATATTTCACCCAATATCCAGGTATCAAAAGATATATGAGCGATACCATGAATTTTGCACGAGAAAATGGGTTTGTTGAAACCATTATGGGCAGAAGAAGGTATTTAAGAGATATAAATTCTGCGAATATGACAGTAAGAGGTTTTGCAGAGCGAAATGCGATCAATGCTCCTATTCAAGGTTCGGCCGCTGATCTGATAAAAATTGCGATGATTAATATCCACAAAGATATGACCGCGCAAAAACTAAGTTCGAAAATGACTATGCAAGTACACGATGAGTTGGTTTTCGACGTCTTAAAAACAGAGGTCGATCAAATGAAGGCGATTATTACCCATCGAATGAAATCTGCTATTAAAACCGAAGTTCCAATAGAAATTGAAATTGGTGAGGGTAATAATTGGTTGGCTGCTCATTAATTCGTAAATTGATAATACTTACGAAATTTGCTACGCGCGTTATCGTTAACTTTCGTAAGTGTTATCAGGTCTAACTATAAAAGCAACGGTATGAAAAAGATTTTCTATTTACTGCTATTTTCCTGTTTAGCCATACAATCTTATGCACAACAGGTAGATAATTACCGACAAGATACTACAACCGTCTATCAAAGAACAAAGGGCTTTCATTCAGATCCTATTCGATCTAAATGGCGGCAAGAAGTGAAGCAGGAAGGCGACAGCTGGGTGTTGAGCTTATACAATAAAAAGAATGTACTTCAAGAGAAAATCTCTTTTGCAGATAAAAATCTTGAAGAAAGGAAAGGATTATATCGGCTTTATCAGAATGGGAACGTAAAGGAAGAGGGTAAATACGATAAAGGCTATAAAGTGGGTGTGTGGAAATACTACGGCTTCAACCAGCAGGCAATTGAGAAAGTAACGTACAAATGGGATAAGCTTGATGGCCCTGGTTTTTCATATTGGGATAATGGGCAAGTTAAAGCTAGCCGAAATTATGTGAATGGTACTAAAACTGGAGAGTGGAAAATGTTTTACCAAGATGGGAAAGTTGCGTTAAATGAGGTGTATGATGAACAAGGAAAGTTAACATCAGGGACTTATTTTGATGAGCAAGGCAAAGTTGTTAATTTGGCGTATGTGTCTAAGACTTTTTCTACAGGCAGTGCACACCCATAACCTTAAAAGCAAATTATCTAAAATGAAGAAGTTAACTAATATTGTTGTCATTACCCTAATGAGCCTAGGGGCTGCTTTTGCACAAACAACCGCGCCTGTCAAAGTCAAGCAAAGCGTTAAAGCAAATGTTGTTGTAAAAACTGAAGTAAAGCAAGTAGCTAAGAAAGTTGCTGGTCCTACCAAGAAGGATGGTACCGCAGATATGCGCTACAAAGTAAATAAAACGGTTAAAGTTGCTGGTCCGACTAAAAAAGATGGCACAGCTGATATGCGTTATAAAGCAAATAAGACCGCAAAGAAAAAGACAAAATAATCCTAAACGATTCTGGTATAGACTTACGAAGTTTGATTAGCACGCCGTACAGGAAACTTCGTAAGTCTTAATTCTATAAGGTAATTGTTTCACCAATTGCTGGTAAAAACAATTGTTTTTGTGCTCTTTTAAAGCTTTCTAGCGCTACCTTAGAATCTATTTCAATTACTGGAAAAGTATCATAGTGTACTCCAATAATTTTACTGCAGTTGATATAGTCGGCGGCAATAACTGCATCATCTATGTCCATGGTATAATTACCACCGATAGGTAAAATAGCATAATCTAATTTATAAAGATCTGCTAGCAACTTCATCTCTAAGGTTAAACCCGTGTCTCCGGCAAAATAGATTTGTTTACCATCAACTTCCAAAACAAAGCCAGCTGGATTTCCTCCATAACTACCATCCGGTAAACCGGCAGAATGAGTAGCCCAAACCATTCTCACAGTCCCGAAGTCGAACTTAAACTTTCCAAAGTTCATCGGATGAACATTTTCAACACCCTGTTTCATTACCCAGCCAATTACTTCTGGAATAGCAATAACAGTCGCTTTGGTTTGTTTCGCGAGACTAACTAAATCGCCAACATGGTCGCCATGACCATGACTTACTAAAATGTAATCTGCTTCGATTTTTGTAAAATCTATCTCTTTGGCCAATGGGTTTTGGGAAATAAATGGATCGAATAATAATTTTTTGGTTTCAGTTTCTAACAAGAAACTGGATTGACCGTAATAAGTGTATTTCATTTTTGTGTATCAAGTAGTGAGTACTTTTGATCTTTCCGCCTTAAGCTTAACCCCCAAACATACCCCCTAAACCGCCCAACATATCTTTGGTAGCAGCTTGCATTTCAGTTGCGCTAACTTGATCGGCCTGAGTTAAAGCTTTGTTTACGGCTGTTAACAATAACTCCTCTAATTCCTCTCGGTCTGCATTTTTATAGAACTCTTCATCAATTTCTATCGAAGTTATCGCTTTGTTGCCAGTGGAAGTAACTCGAATAGCACCTCCTTCTACCTCTCCGAAAACAGAAATTGTGTCTAATCTTTTTTTTATTTCAGCGGCCATGCCTTGCGCAGCCATTAATTTATCGAACATAGGTTTAAGCTATTTATTTTAAACAAATTTATAAAATCTACATTAATTATGAGCTTTTCTTGGCTTTGCCCTATCATACTGAACAGGCCAAGTGATATCATCTCCTAACTCAAAAGCCGCATGTAGCGGAAAATAAGGGTCTCTTAAAAATTCTCTGGCGATAAAGATTAAATCAGCTTCGCCATTTTGGAGGATTTCTTCTGCCTGCTTCGCATTGGTTATTAAGCCAACAGCACCAGTTAATATTTTTGCCTCTTTTTTAACAGCTGCGGCAAATGGCACTTGGTAACCCGCCGAGAGTGGAATTTGTTGAGCCAAGGTCAATCCGCCAGAAGAGGTATCAATCAAATCAACACCCATTTCCTTTAACAGGATCGACAATTGCACTGACTCTTCACTCGACCAACCGCCATCTACCCAATCTGTAGCAGAAATACGTACAAACAAAGGATTTTCTTTGGGCCAAATTTCCTGTACAACTGATACAGTTTCTAGCAAAAGACGAATTCTATTCTCAAAAGACCCGCCATAATTATCTGTACGAACATTACTAATCGGCGAAAGAAATTGATGTAATAAATAGCCATGTGCAGCATGAATTTCAATAACCTTAAAGCCAGCTTTCATCGCTCTTTGTGCAGCCAATTTAAAATCTGCCTTGACTTTCTCAATGCCATTACGGTCTAAAGCAAGAGGTGTTTTATCGGTAGGGTTAAATATTTCCGCACTCGCCGATACCGTATCCCAGCCGCCATTTGCTTTATCCAATTGGTTTGGACTTTCCCATGGGATATCAAAGCTTGCTTTTCGGCCAGCATGGGCTAGTTGGATGCCAGCAATTGACTGGTGATCATGAATGAAGTCGGTTATTTCTTTTAATTTTTCGATCTGCTCATCTTTCCAGATTCCTAAATCGGCAATCGAAATCCTACCTTCCGGAGAAACCGCTGTTGCTTCCATCATGACTAGGCCAGCACCACCTACTGCGCGACTTCCTAAATGCACCAAATGCCAGTTGTTAGCAAATCCATCAGTAGCTGAATATTCGCACATAGGTGATACTACAATTCTATTTTTTAAGATAATGTTTTTTATTGTGAGAGGGGTAAAGAGCAACGACATAGTTTTGTGATTTTTTGTCAAATTAACATTATCTAAGCTAATTTGTTCAAGAAAATAATAAACTAAACAAAATAATGACAGGGGACTATTTGGTTGCTGGTCAGCTACCATTCTTCTTATTGTCGGATTATTCATTAACAGGGACTTTACAGGGAGGTAACAGGGATTTAACAGGGACTTTATAGGGACAAATCCGAGTAAACTCCCTGTTAAATCCCTGTTAACTTCAGTTTAAATTGTGGTTAATAGATAAGCAAAGGATAACCAGGCCTAAATCAGTCCCTACTCAGGCTGGAAACGGTTATTTTTGCATGAGCGCTGTATGGAAGCCAGTGATGAGCTTAAACAGATTTTCGTAAACTGTGAATGGCAAAGTTTCGGCTCTGTCATAGATGTCGTGATAAGCACTGATACCGCCTTGAGTATATAGAAAAAAAGCAGGAACACCTTTTTCCGTAAAAAAATAATGGTCGCTATTTGCCGCCTTACCTCTGGAGTTAATCTTGGGCAAGAGATTCGATTGCTTGTTTATTTTATTTAATAGCTCAAACTCTTTCGAGTGCAATGTGGCATTTACCACCGTTGCTCCAGTTTCACCCGTACCCACAAGATCTAAATTGACCATAAACCTAATTTTCGATAGCTCGATTAAAGGATTTTCAGTAAAATATTTGGATCCAATTAGTCCTGCTTCCTCGGCCGCGAAGCAGATAAAAGCAATGGTATAAGATTGAGGGTTTTGTGCATAAAACTTAGCCAAACTTAGTAAAAGAGCAACGCCACTTGCATTGTCATTAGCTCCAGGAAAATAGGTATTGCTTCCCATACCTCCAAGATGATCGTAGTGTGCGGTAATTAAAAGAATCGAATCGGGGTGTTTGGTACCTTTAACCATTGCACATACGTTGGAGGCCTGAAACTGAGAAATAAATTTGTTTTCGATTGCGATGTTAAAACGCCTAAGCGTATCGGCTATAACTCCTTTTTTAATCAATAACTCGGTGAAATCGTTCTCTTTTGTAGCTACCGACCAAGTTAGTTTTTGCTGAAGTGTGATAATTAATTTTTGGGCTTGGGAGATAAAATGAATGCTATCTGTTTGAACTAAATTGCCCAAGCCTATTAGCCCCTTACTCGCTTGATTAACAATAAAATCTTTTCCCGGTGAAAGCTGTTGGCCATTTATTTTGACCATCATTTTTCCAGGAAATGAGTTTACAGGAAAAGTAAAATTTTGTTTGTAGCCTGAAGCACTGATTGGATTTAATCCTATAGTCTTAAATTCTTTCGCTAAGAAATCGGCTGCCTTTGCCATACCATTTCTAGTATAACCTCTTCCCCAAAAATTAGGCGAAGTTAATTTTGCTAGCATTTGGCGTGTGTAAGCTAGATCTTGCGCAAAACTAAAGTTACTAGATAGTAAGAGTAGTAAAATGATGGCTTTTTTCATACAGTCGCAATATAGCAACAAGGCAATAAAAAAGCCGCAGCTACAAAAATAAATTGCGACTGCGGCGTATGTATCGGCTAATATATCAGGGTGTCGGCTAGAATTAGCCTTTAGAAAGGTAAGCTAAAATAATTTTTTTAACTCCTTCTTTATTTTTAGCAGAATCCCATTTCTCTTTAACAGATTGGTTTCCTAGTGCAAAAAATTGTTCATATAATAACTTGTTGTCAACTTTCGGCGTAAGTTTGATTACATTGTTTTCTGCAAAAACAACATCCCATGTTTCACGTGCATCTTTCCAGAATTTTTCTTGCTCTTTCCACCAAGTTTGTGCGTATCCGAATGATTTTGGATCAGTTTTAACAAATTCTTCCAATCCTTTTTCCATTGCTAATAATTTATCTCCACTTTCTGAACGGATAATTTTTTTATTGTCCTGTTCGAACATCCAACCAGTTTTGGTTAAATAAAGTGTGTTGCCACGGTTAAGCACATTGTAATCGCTACGCTCCGAATACTCACGACGAGGTAATGGTGAATCTGAATTACTTTGCCATTGGTGTTTTCCATCTACGTGTACCCAAGTGCCAATAGCTTGGTAACGTGGACTATCATCCACTTGATAAACTTTTTGAGTCCATTTTCCTTTTACATCGTTTGCGGTTAGGTTAACTTTTTTCCAAGTATCGTTCTTATCGTAAGCTAAAATTTGTGTGTCTTCATAAGTCCAGTCTTCTCTCCAATGTTTAATGATCATACTGTCGCCTCTCATTACCAATAAATGTTGGATGACAATTTTTTTAGGAGAATCTTCTAGAATTAATGCCCATTCTTTAGCTGAAGAACGATGTTTCTCATGAAATTTATAATCGTCGTCTGGCGAAAAGGTTTCAGTATAATTGAAAGTCACTTTGTAAAATCCAGCTAAAGCTTTAATTGCTTCGCGATCTTGATCAAACTTAGTTTGTGCATTCACATGTAATGCGATCATGAATAAGGCGAGTAGTAAATTTATTTTCTTCATTCGTATATAATTATAAGTCTATTAATTGGCAGCCAATTAGTCGCTACTTGTATTTGGATTAATTCTAAACAACGCAAATTAACATGGAATTTCTCTGCTTTCCAAATTATTTTGAATAATTCTAAATAAGCTTTGGTTTGGTCTGTTTTTTTCTTCTACCCCACCAAATAATAACACCTGTTACTGGCATGCTGGCGGCTACTAAGCTGGCAATGAAAGCTAATATCTTTCCAGGGATTCCGGCTATGGCGCCAATATGGATGTCATAGTTCATCCTTAAAATTTTATCAGCTGTGCTGGCATTTGATAGTCTTCCAAACATGTGTTTTACTTCAATTTCTTTCAAGGTATGTTGATCGAAGTATCGATAATCTGCTTTCCAATAAGTAGAAGGGTCGGGATTTCTAGCAATTTCTACGGCACCCTTTTCGTTTTCAGGAATGTGTACGTCATAGCTTCCCTTAAATGTAGGGTCCGCTTTTACGAATTGCGACCATAAAATATCTGCAGCTTCGGCGTTTAGCGTTAAATCAGCAGTTTTAGTAGTATCGGAAAAAGTTTCAGTATATGCTGTTATTGATTTGCCGCCAGAACTTAGCCAATAAACGGATTTTGAAAACCACTGAAAGCCCATGACCATCCCAGATAGGGCAATAAAAATGGCTATGAAGGTCATATAAAAGCCTAATACATTATGAAGGTCATAATTTAATCTGCGCCATTTAGATTTTAATCTAACTGTGAAACGTTGTTTTCTAGCTGCTCTACTTTTTGGCCACCATAACACTAGTCCAGAAATTAGCAGAAAGACAAATACCATCGTCGCTATAGTTAAAATGGGCTGACCAATTTCTGCCGGTAGCCATAGATAGTAATGGCCCATAATGATAATTCTGAAAAAGTCATCATCCATGTCTTTAACCTTGATAACTTTTCCAGTGTACTGGTCTACAAACACAATAAAATAGTAAGCTGGTTCATCATGGTAATAAACTACTTGAGCTGTTCTGCCTGGTTGGTAATTTACACTGTGTGCTATTTTATTGGGTAACGCTTTATCTGCAATGGCTTTTAGCTTTGTTGGAGGTAATAGTGGTTTGTCTTGAGCTGCGGTAAATCTATAAGTTTGAAATGTATCTTCAATTTCTCTCTCAAAAGCCAAGATACAGCCTGTAATTCCTAGAAAAAACACGAGAAGCCCAGAGGCCAATCCTAGCCATAGATGTACTCTGCCTGTCCAATATTTGAAGCCGCGTTTCTTTTTATTCATTGGTTTTGGTAAACCCATTTTAAAATTGCGTTTTAGGAAATAAAACCAATTGACTAATTGATGTCAATTGGTTAAATCGTATCTTATTGTTATTAATCTTATTTAATTTCTGTAAAGTATGTTACCACGTGCCAGGTCTTTTCGTAATCCTTTCCATCAAACTTTCCGGGGTTTTTGTCTTCAGCAAAAGCTTCCAAGAAATAGCCGCCTTTCTGTGTGGGATTAAAGTTGAATAACCCATCTTTATCAGTTTCTAGTTCCAGCTTTTTCTTGTCAGGAGAAACTATGGTAATTCGCTCTTTAGCAAGCGGCTTTTGCTGATAAATGAGTTGATGATTCACACTTTCATTTGCGTTTAACAGTAATTTGGCCGGTCTAATCGTTAAGCTAGCATCAGGAGCGAATGATTTATTTAAACGTTCAGCATCCCCAACCGCGACATTTGCAAAAGCATAATATTGGAGTCTAGCATTTTGATATAGATCTTTAACATGGTGAACCACCGAGAGAAGATAGTTGCCGTCTTGAACCGGAATGAAGCTTGTTTTGAAAAACAAGGAATCAGCATTGGTCTTCAATGTTGTTATAGTTCCATCGGGCGCAGTTAAAACCAAACTAAAGTCTTTGAGGTTACTGAACCATTTTTTGGTTGCATTGACGTCGCTCGTAGTGTACTCTCCAAAGAATACTTTAACCTCTTGTGGTTGTCCTTTTTTACCAGTCGATTTGGTTTCTATCCATAAGGCATGAGCAAAAACGCTTGAAATGCTCCAAGTTAGCAGGGTAATAAATAGGGTGAATGGTTTCATCTTTTAGGTGGGTTAAAATTTGTAAGCAAGACTTAATCTGAAATTTCTTGGTGCTTCTGCTTGCCAAGAATATACTGCTTGTGTGTAATCAGGAGCATTCCAATAATTGGTATAGTAAGCCCCGTTATATAGATACTTATCTAATAAATTAAATGCATTTGCAGTCACCTTAATTTTTTTGTTTTCCCAGAAAAGACCAGCGTCAAGTTTGAAGAAATTTGGTAGATTTTCTGATGAGTTTTCACCACTATAAGTACCTACCGCTCTTCCTGCTAAATAGGTAAAGCCGGTAGAAACTCCTGTTCCTTTTAACATGCCGTTTTGTATGGTATAACTTAACCATGCATTGGTGGTGTGTTTCGCAAAGCCGGGTACAACCTGACCAATGAATATGCCTGTTACGCCATCAGCTACTGCTGTTACCTGACCGTCTGTGTAGGCATAGTTAGCGATCAACCTTAAATTTGAAGTTAGCTCTCCCCTTAAATCAAACTCAATTCCCCGGGCTCTTTTTTCACCTATGACGATGCTAAAGCTTTCACCTGCTGTATTATATGGGTCTGAAGTAAGTTCATTTTGTTTCATGATACGATAGGCAGAAAGGGTCGTATTCCATTTTCCACCGAACCAGTCTTTCTTCAAGCCAATTTCGTTGTTGGTCCCGGTAATTGGACTTGGCGTGTTACCGCTGCGTAGTAATCCACTTTGCGGGGTAAAGGCTTCGTCGTAAACAGCATATACCGCGGTATTTTTGTCGATCGAAACGCTTAGGCCAACTCTAGGCGTAAAATGCTTAGCTTTATCTGAAGCACCACCCCAAGCAGACTGGCTTACATAAGTATATCTTCCAGCTAATGTTAATCGTACTTTGTTAGTGAAAAATCCTAGCTCATCTTGTAAGTAACCGCTTAAGTATTTTTGATCCATAAGACCGCCAGCGGCAGCCGCTCTTTCTGCTAGACTTGTTTCTCTATCAAAATTTGGGAAACCATTTGCTGGATAACCATAGTTTGGGTTGTTCACGTCAAAAGGAGAGCTTGGGAGATCTAAATCATGCGATTGGCCCCAATCTGCCAAATAATTTTTCTTTCCACCGTCAAAACCAGCTAGAATTCTGTGGACAATGCCCCCTGTTTGCGCTTTACCGTTGATAAAGAACTGGGCTAGTTTCATGGTACTCTCAGCATCCCAAATACCCACATTTCTAATCATCGTGTTATCTGGGTTAATGGTAGATGGCCAAGAGCTATAACCAGTTTGTAAGTATTTTGAATATGCTACTTGCGCTGTTGCTTTCCAGTCTGCGTTAAAATTGTGTTGAAGGTTTAGGAATGCACTGTGGTCATTAATTTTGGTTGGATCAATGCCAGGCTGAGTTAAGGTGAAATTTCTTGGTAGTGATGCGTAGGCGTTGGTGTTAAAGATGTAGTACGAACCAACCTCTGTCATTTTCGCATTTTGCCAGGTATACTCTGCTGTAAGTTTGGTATTGTTGCCTAACTGATAGCTCAAAACCGGGGCAAAGGTATAGCGGTCGTTTTCTTCGTACGGTCTGAAAGACCCTTTAGATTGGGCCGCAACATTTAATCTAAACAATAATTTGCCATCGGCTGTTAACTTACGATCTACATCTACTGTGGCGCGATATAAGTCATAACTTCCAACAGTAATCTCTGCCAAGTTTTTGTTAAAGCCAGTAGGTTTTTTAGTAACTACATTATACATGCCACTTGGATCGCCATTTCCTAGCATAAATCCCGCGGGGCCTTTTACAAACTCAATGTGATCTACGGTACTCATATCTTCGGTTAAAGGGCCCCAATAAGAAGCAACAAAATTAAAACCGTTACGCATTGCTTGGATCTGCGAGCCACGCATGTTAATATTCGTGTACAAATCACCCCAGTGTTCTAAGCGTACAGCACCACTAACGTTTCTCAATAGTCCATCGCTCATGCTAATGATTTGCTGATCTTTAATTGCTTCTCCACTAACGATTTGAATGTTTTGAGAAGCTTCTAATAATGGCTCATTAAGTCTCAATGAAGCCGAGGGTAAACTTATTTTGTATTTGTTCTTTTTTCCTGCAATGGTTACTTCTTGTAGTACTTCGTTGCTTTCATTCAAAGTGAAGTTTACTGTTTTAGTTTCACCAGCACCTACTGTAACAGGTTTTTCTTGTGCACTTATGCCCACTGCACTAACTTTTAAATTGTGAGTGCCAGGTTTAACTCTAGTAAAGGCAAATTCACCTTTGTCATTTGAAATTGCATTTTGATTTTTATCGGTAAGGCTTATTGTAACATAGATTGCTGGCTTGCCATCAGCGGTAGTTATTTTTCCTTTAACAGTGCCGTTTATTTGAGAAAAGGCAGTTAAGGAAATAAAAAAGAGAAGGAATGTAATTTTTAATCGTAGAGGATTTCGCATAATTGTTTTTATTTGGATTAATTCTAAACAAGCGCAAATTAACGATGTAATTTTTTACTATGCAAATTATTTTGAATAATTCTAAATAAGAAAAGCCGTCATCGGATGACGCTAGGCAAATTAATAACCGTCATCGGATGACGGTAAGAAGATTGATTATCCGTCATCGGATGACGAAATGTTGAATGAAAGCAATCTTTGTACTAAAAAATGTATAAAAAAACACGATTCTTATTGCACAACTCAATTTTTATTTAAACCTTTGCCCCTCAAGTAATTTAGTACGGACATTCATCGAACAAATGAGCAAGCAGATTATCCATAAACTTTCAATTTTAGAAGCAAAGAACATTGCTGCTGAAAGCTTGTTTATTGAGCGCTTGCGACCCGTATTTTATATCACCACAGATCGGCAAAATTATACGCCGCGTATTTAGTACATCTTACTAATACCAACGAGGAATTGATCCTCTCTAAAAACCCAATTAACAAGAATATCTTAATTTTTCGTTAGAAAACGAATGAATATTGATGAATTTATAGTACAGGTCGCAATCCCAGAGCATCATGTTTTTGCGGAAGAGATTGTAACCGAAATGGCAGAATCTGCTAAAGCTCGTGGTACTGGTATCGCAAAACGTTCTCCAGAATACATTGCAGGCAAAATGGAAGAGGGAAAGGCAGTAATTGCTTTTCATAAGGATGGCACATGGGCTGGCTTTTGTTATATTGAAACATGGAGCCACGGTCAATTTGTTGCCAATTCAGGCTTAATAGTGAGTCCCAAATATAGAAAGGCCGGTTTGGCCCATGCCATTAAAGAGTCGATCTTTAAGCTCTCAAGAACACTGTATCCCAAAGCTAAGATATTTGGTTTAACAACTGGTTTGGCTGTAATGAAGATTAATTCTGATTTGGGTTACGAACCTGTTACCTATTCTGAACTTACTCAAGATGAAGATTTTTGGAAGGGCTGCCAAAGCTGTGTAAATTTTGATATCTTAAAAAGCAAGGACCGTAAAAATTGTATGTGTACTGCAATGTTGTACGACCCAGCTGAAAAGAAGCATGAAGCCGCTAAGATTTTTGCAGAAGAATTGCAAAAGAAACCAGGTCTATATGAGCGCTTTATGCAGATTAAGCAAAGACTAGTACTTAAGCCAAAGTCTGGTTTAAAGTCTATTTTGTTGTTATTTACCGTTTTATTTAAGTCATAAATTTCTTGCAGCGTTTTTGCATGAATTAAGTATCAATTATATTAAAGATGAAGAAGAAAGTTGTTTTAGCGTTTAGTGGAGGATTAGATACCTCTTTTTGTTGTATTCATTTGGCGGAAGACCGAGGATTAGAAGTTCACTCTGTAATTGTAAACACGGGTGGATTTTCGGCAGAAGAATTGCAAGAAATTGAAAAAAGAGCCTATGCTTTGGGCGTGGCATCTCACGCAGTAGTAGACGAGACTGAGAATTACTATCAAGGCTGTATCAAGTATCTAATTTTTGGAAATGTTTTAAAGAATGCTACCTATCCTCTTTCTGTAAGTGCAGAACGTGTTAGTCAGGCGACAGCTATTGCTAACTATGTTAAGAAAATTGGCGCTGATTATGTAGCCCACGGCAGTACTGGTGCAGGAAACGATCAAGTTCGTTTTGACATGATTTTTAATATTTTAATTCCGGAAGTAGAAATCATTACGCCTATAAGAGACTTAAAATTATCTCGTGAAGCTGAAATAGCCTATCTAAGTGAGCATGGAGTTGAGTATAGCGCTGAAAAAGCAAGATATTCGATTAATAAAGGCCTTTGGGGAACTTCAGTAGGGGGTAAAGAAACACTTACTTCCAACGAGACTTTACCAGAAAGCGCTTGGCCAACTCAAGTTTCTGAAACGGAAGCTCGAAGAATTGAATTAACTTTTGAGCAAGGAGAATTAGTTGGTATTGATGGTGAAAGCTTAAACCCAGTTGCGGCAATTCAAAAACTGCAAGCCATTGCTCAACCTTTTGGCATTGGTAGGGACATACATGTTGGTGATACGATTATTGGTATTAAAGGACGTGTAGGTTTTGAAGCTGCTGCGCCAATATTGATTATAAAAGCTCACCATACGCTTGAAAAACATACTTTAACAAAGTGGCAATTAAGTTGGAAAGAACAATTGTCATCGTTTTATGGGAACTGGCTGCATGAAGGTCAATTTCATGATCCGATTATGCGCAATATCGAAGCATTTTTAACTGACACCCAAAAAACAGTTAGTGGAAAAGTATTTATTGAACTATTGCCTTATCGTTTCCAAATTATTGGAATTGAATCAGCGCACGATTTAATGAGTAATAAATTTGGCAGCTATGGCGAGATGAATAATGCTTGGAGTGGAGATGATGTAAAAGGGTTTTCTAAAATATTTGGCAACCAGGTAATGATTTGGCATAAGGTTAATGGAGAAGAGGCTTAAAGCTGAAGACGAAAGCTTAAGGTGCCTGGTGTCTTAAGCTTTGCGCTTTAGACTTTTAGCTTTCCGCTTTTAATAAATAGATTGTGAGTAAAATTGAAATAAAACGTATCGACTTGAGTGAGGCTAATTTAGTTGTTGGCTTGTTCAATCAATATAGAGTATTTTATGGAAGGTTCTCCGATTTAGGGATGGCTCAGGCCTTTATACAAGAGCGATTACAAAATAATGAATCAGTTATTTTTGCAGCAATGGATCCAAATACTCAACAACCAGTTGGCTTCACCCAGTTATATCCAAAGTACTCATCGGTTCGCATGAGTAAAAATTGGATCCTAAATGATTTATATGTAGATATAGCTTACCGTAAGCAGGGCATTGGTGAAGACTTAATTAAGACAGTAATGGATTTTGCTAAAAATCAAGGGGCTACTTTTGTACAGCTGGAAACGGCAGTTGAAAATTATACTGCGCAAAGTCTATATGAGGCGATTGGTTTTGAGAAGCAAGGCGAGGACAAGGAGTTTTTTCTTTATAAGATAAATTTATAGCATGATGAATAAAATTAAAGCGGGTATTATTGGAGGTGCGGGTTACACTGGTGGCGAAATGTTACGCATTTTAATCAATCACCCAAATGTTGAAATCGCTTTCGTAAATAGCACGAGTAATGCTGGCAATTTGATTTCAGATGTGCATACCGATTTAATTGGCGACACTGATCTACGTTTTATCAGTGAAATTCCTCAAGATATTGACGTGTTATTTTTATGTGTGGGACATGGCGATGCGAGAAAGTTTTTAGCCGCCAACCCTATAAAAGAATCTATCAAAGTTATTGACCTATCGCAGGATTTTAGATTAAGAGTAAATGCTAAATTTGAGAACCGCGGGTTTGTTTATGGGCTTCCAGAATTAAATCGTGAGACCATAAAAAGTGCAAAAAATATTGCTAATCCGGGTTGCTTCGCGACTTGCATTCAATTAGGATTACTACCACTAGCGGCGAAAAAGCTACTTAAAAATGAAGTGCATATTAATGCGACAACAGGATCTACTGGTGCTGGACAAAGCTTAGCTACCACCTCGCATTTTAGTTGGAGAAATAACAATCTATCGGTTTATAAAGCTTTTGAACATCAACACTTGAATGAGATTGGCGAAAGTTTAGGGCAAGAAATAACGATAAATTTTATTCCTCAACGTGGTGATTTTACACGTGGCATTTTGGCTGCTATGTATACTGAAAGTGATTTATCGCTTGGAGAAGCACAACATTTATATGAAGAATATTATAGCAATCACCCGTTTACGCATGTAAGCAGGAAAAATATTGATTTAAAACAGGTAGTTAATACCAATAAGGCATTGATCCATTTGGAAAAGCATGGCAATAAATTATTTATCGTCAGCATTATTGATAACCTATTAAAAGGTGCAAGCGGACAAGCGGTTCAGAACATGAATTTGATGTTTGGCTTGGAGGAGCAGGCGGGATTGAGGTTAAAGGCTGCGAATTTTTAGGTTGAAAGGCAAGAAGGCAAAAGGTTTTGGATTCAGAAATGAAAGTATAAAATGAAATTATATAACGCAATTTTAATCATTCAAACAGTTAATGAGTGTTGGGTGGAAAGCCAACAAGTCCGGCAAAATTTAAGTTTATTAACCCAATCGTAAATTAAAGCAATGAAAATTGTACATATTAAAATTTTGAGGGATAGCGGAAAAGTTTATACATCATAAACCCTCAACCCCGCAGCCCTCTATCTTCAATCCTAAAAAAATGAACTTATTCGACGTATACCCTCTTAACGATATAGAAATAACTAAAGCATCAGGCAGTAGTGTTTGGGATGCTAATGATCAAAAATATTTAGATTTATATGGCGGGCACGCTGTGATCTCTATCGGCCACACTCACCCTCACTATGTAAAGCGATTAACAGATCAACTTAACAAAGTTGGCTTTTACTCCAACTCAGTTAAAATTCCTTTACAAGTACAACTTGCTCAGAAATTAGGACAAGTTTCAGGTAAAAAAGATTTCCAATTATTTTTGTGTAATTCTGGTGCCGAAGCAAATGAGAATGCATTAAAGCTTGCATCTTTTTACAATGGAAGAAAGAAAATTATCGCTTTTAAAGGCGCTTTTCATGGTCGTACTTCATTAGCGGTTGCAGTTACCGATAATCCTAAAATTGTAGCTCCAGTTAATCAAACTGAAAATGTAATCTTCTTACCTCACAACAACGAAGTTGCTTTAGAAGAAACCTTTAAAGCACAAGGTGACGAAATTTGTGCAGTTATTATTGAAGGGATTCAAGGTGTTGGCGGAATTAAGGAAGCTTCGAAAAGTTTTCTGCAAAAAATCCGCTCACTGTGTGATGAATATAATGCTGTTTATATCGCCGACAGCGTGCAATGTGGTTATGGTCGAACTGGCCTATTCTATTCTCACGATTACGCAGGTGTTGAAGCCGATGTATATACCATGGCAAAGGGAATGGGAAATGGTTTTCCTGTTGCTGGAATCTCAATTGCGCCAAAGTTTAAGCCTTGGCATGGCGAATTAGGAACTACTTTTGGCGGAAATCACCTTGCATGCGCAGCTGCCTTAGCGGTTCTTGAAGTGATGGAGCAAGATAACTTGATGCAAAACGCCGAAGAAGTAGGTAACTATTTAATCGAGGAGTTAAAGAAATTTGACCAAGTAAAAGAAGTTCGTGGCCGTGGCTTAATGATTGGTATAGAACTACCGGAAGAGCTAGCGCATGTAAAAAAGGAATTATTATTTACCCATCACATTTTCACCGGCGAAGCAAAACCAAACGTTATTCGTTTGCTACCTGCTTTGAATATTACGAAAGGAAATGCTGATGAATTTTTGTTTGCATTTGGTAAATTGCTGAAAGCTTAAAGTGGACAGAAGAACGATATAATAAAATAATTTTGCTTAAAGATTATTGGCTCTGCAAAATCTTTAATCTTTAAGCTTTAAGCTAAAAAGAAAATGAAACTTTTCACCTCCGTACATGATGTTCCAAGCATCAAACAGTTTGTAAACGATGCACTTGCATTAAAAGCAAATCCTTACGCCCATCAAGAGCTAGGCAAAAATAAGACCTTAGGATTAGTCTTTATGAACCCTAGTTTGCGTACTCGTTTAAGCACTCAGAAAGCAGCCCTAAATTTGGGTATGAATGTGATGGTGATGAACCTTGATAAAGAAGGCTGGGCTTTAGAAACTCAAGATGGGGTAGTAATGAATGGGTCGACAGTTGAGCATATTCGTGAAGCCGCAGCCGTTATGGGTCAGTATTGTGATATTTTAGGGCTGCGTTCTTTCCCAAAGCTAAACAATAGAGAAGAAGATTATAGCGAAGATTTTTTTAATAAGTTCGTTAAATATTGCGCTATCCCTGTTGTAAGTTTAGAAAGTGCTACCCGCCACCCTTTGCAAAGTTTTGCGGATATTATCACCATACACGAAACTTGGGATTCGCTTAAGGTGGGAGCTAATGCAAAGCCTAAGGTCGTTTTGGCTTGGGCACCCCATGTGAAGGCTTTACCACAGGCTGTACCAAATTCTTTTGCCGAATGGATGTGTAAAGCACAGGCAGAGGGAATGATAGATTTTACAGTTGCACAACCAGAAGGATATGAACTTTCCGAAGATTTTACGCCAGGAGCAAAAATATCTTACGACTTAGAGGAGTCTTTGGCCGGGGCAGATTATGTGTACGTAAAAAATTGGAGCAGTTACAAAGAATACGGTAAGGTATTAACCTATCCAGATGGCTGGATGATGAACAACGAAAAGCTTAAATTGACAAATAATGCGAAAGTAATGCATTGCTTGCCAGTTCGCCGTGATTTGGAACTATCGTCGGAGATTCTCGATGGACCAAACTCTTTAGTGATCCATGAAGCTGGAAATCGTTTATGGTCGGCTCAGGCAGTATTGAAAGCAATGTTAGAAAAATTATCATAAAATGAAATCACTCACCATTATCAAAATAGGCGGAAACGTTATCGACAACTCCGAAAATCTACATAAATTCTTGTTGGATTTTACGGCTTTGCCCGGAGATAAGATTTTGGTACATGGTGGTGGGAAAATTGCTACAGAGTTAGGCGAATCCCTTGGGATCGAAGCAAAGATGGTAGATGGTAGACGTATTACGGATATTGAAACACTTCGGATTGTAACGATGGTTTATGCTGGTCTGATCAATAAAAATATGGTTGCGCAATTACAGGCGAAGGGCTGTGATGCGATTGGGCTAACTGGAGCCGATGGGAATTTAATCAAAGCGATAAAACGCCCTGTTAAAACGATAGATTACGGTTATGTTGGCGACTTAAATGATGAGTCGGTTAATACTTCAACCTTATCTAATTTACTTCAAATAGGCTTAACACCAGTTGTGTGCGCTATTACGCACGATGGCGATACGCAGTTACTTAATACAAATGCAGACACAATTGCTTCGGCAGTAGCGGTGGCTATGTCCACTCACTACGAAACAAAGTTGGTTTATTGCTTTGAGAAGAAGGGTGTTTTAAGGGATGTAAACGATGAAGACTCCGTAGTGAGAGAAATCAAATCAGCTGCTTTTGAAGGTTTACAGGCAGATGGTACCGTGGCAGGGGGAATGATTCCCAAGTTGCATAATGCTTTTGAAGCAATAAAAAAAGGTGTGGCCGCTGTTTATATTGGAAAGGCTGACGACCTCCCCATGTTGGGTGTAAAAGAATTTGGAACTAAACTGCTGGCTTAGTAGCTAAGCTAGCGATCGAAAAATTATTTTAACTCATCAGTGCAATCACCACTAGTTGGTAAGGTCACTTTAAACGGTATAATCATGTCAAAAAAAATAACCATTATAGGGTCTGGAAATATTGGACTATCACTAGCCAATGGGCTGGTAAAAAAGGGATACAGTACACATGCTGATATTACGCTTACGCGACGTAATCTAAAAATAATGACAAATGAAGTTGCTGCGGGCTTCAATGTCAGCGACAATAATATTGTCGCTATTTACGACGCAGATATTATAGTTCTAGCTGTTTTACCTCAACAATTGAAAAAAGTATTGGAAGAGATTGCCTCTTCAATCAATCCAGAAAAGCAACTGATTATTTCTGTCGTTTCTGGCGTAACTTGTGCAGACGTTCGCAAAGAATTAGGAAATAATGTACAAGTGATTAGAGCGATGCCAAATACGGCAATCGCCATTGGCCAAAGTATGACTTGCATAGCAAGTGATAATGCCCATGAGGCGAATATGAAAGAAGTTACTAGTCTTTTTGAAACCGTGGGTGCGGTCGTTACCATTAATGAAGATTTAATGACGTCGGCAACAGCTCTTTGTGCATGTGGTATCGCGTTTTTCTTGCGTAGCATTAGAGCGGCTTCGCAAGGTGGGGTAGAAATTGGATTTCATGCGCATGATGCTTTAAAAATGGCAGTGCAAACAGCCAAAGGTGCTGCAGATCTGTTGTTAATCACGCAAAGCCACCCAGAGGGCGAAATTGATAAAGTGACTTCTCCAAAAGGATGTACAATTGCAGGTCTTAATGAGATGGAACATAATGGATTCAGCTCGGCATTTATCAAAGGAATTAAATTATCGGCTCTCAAAGCTGGCGGATTATATAAAGAAGGCTAATGGCTATGATTGAAAAATTAATCCAAGAAAGTACTGATCTTCTAAGAGAACTAATCAGAACACCTTCTTTTAGTAAAGAAGAGCAACTAACAGGGAATAAAATCGAACTTTTTCTTCAGCAACATGGTGTTAAAACAAAACGGAAGCTCAACAATATTTGGGCTTATAACAAGTTTTATGACCCGTCGAAACCCACTTTGTTATTAAACTCTCACCACGACACTGTTAAACCAAATTCTGGCTATACCCGTAATCCGTTTTCGCCAGATATTGTAGACAACAAATTGTTTGGTTTGGGAAGTAATGATGCTGGCGGGTGCTTGGTTTCACTAATCGCGACGTTTCTTTACTTCTATCCACAAGAAGATTTAAGCTATAACATTTGTCTAGCTGCAACTGCAGAAGAAGAGATATCAGGAAATGATGGTTTAGAGCTGATCATTCCAGATTTGGGTGAATTGGAGTTTGCTATTGTTGGTGAACCAACCGAGATGCATCTTGCAATTGCCGAAAAAGGACTGTTAGTGATCGATTGTGTTGCTCATGGCAAAGCTGGCCACGCAGCCAGAGAAGAGGGCGACAATGCCATTTACAATGCGATGAAAGATATCGAATGGTTTAGAACGTATCAATTTCCAAAAGTTTCCGAAGTATTCGGACCGGTGAAAATGAGTGTTACCATTATCAATGCTGGGTCTCAGCATAATGTTGTGCCAGCGGCTTGCACTTTTACGGTAGACGTTCGCGTTACAGATGCCTATACCAATGAAGAGGTTGTTGAGATGATTAAGCAAAATGTTGCCTGTGATGTTAATCCTAGGTCTGTTCGCTTAAAGCCGTCTAAAATTGACAAGACCCACCCAATTGTACAAGCTGGAATAGCTTTAGGCAAAACTACCTACGGTTCGCCCACTACATCAGATCAGGCGTTGTTGTCTATACCTTCTTTAAAATGCGGCCCAGGTTTCTCTGGCAGGTCGCACATGGCAGATGAATTTTTATATGTCCACGAAATTAAAGAAGGTATAGAAGGCTATATCAATATGCTGCAATCCGTAGTTAAGGGGAAGTAATCATATACTTGTCCCAGTAGCCCTCTTCCGGAGCAATTTGCTCTACAATATCGATATACATGCCATTGGGGTCAATTAATCCAAACCTTTTTTGACCCCATTGTTCATCTTTAGTGGGTAATGTATAGCTATTCCTGCAGCCGCCAATTCTTCATAAGCCAAAGCAGCATCTTCAACTTCTAAAGTTAAAAACACTCCCGCTGTAGAATTAATTGCAGGTAACGCTGGCGGTGAAGTAGGGTGGTTTTCATCCATGAAAGCAATATAATGGGGTCTTTCACTTTGGGCCTGCAATAAAATAAACCAACTCGATTCGAAGAATACCTCGAACTTAAACCATTTCACATAGAAGTCTTTAGTTTCTGTTAAACGCTTCGTCACAAAAACTGGATAGGATTCTTTAACCTTCATAACCTTAGTTTAATGCAATAAATATTTCAACTTCAGCATCTTCACTGTTTTGTGCTTTTTTGCCATAAACTTCGAAATCAGTGGTAAATGCTCTCGATATGTCCTCATTCCAAATTTTTACCCATTCATTATACACTATTCCTTCGGCTAAGTTCCCCTTTGCTACATATTTAGTGTAATTAGCCTCCGGGATAGTTTTTCCCACCATTTTTTTCGGGATGTCTGTTAAGTTTGCAACACTACAGCCTAATATGGTAGTGTAAGGTTTGGTATGGTCTTTTTCGTAGTCTGTGTAGAGACAATAAATAGCCGAATCTATTTTATTTGGAATCTGTTCAGCAATATTGTCGCTGATAAAAGATTGCCAAAGTTTAGGGATATCTGTTGCGGATTGACCGTTTTCATTGCTGGTTCTTACAGCAATTCCAATGATATGAAGCTCTTTCATTTTAAGATTTTAATTAAATTATTCCCAAATGTAGGAGGTGCTTATGACAAGGGTGTGTCAGGGGTTGGAAAAACTTTTTGATCGGCAGATTTCAAAGTATTCGGGCAATGTCATTTTGTGAGGTTCGAATTTGCCGTCCAAAATTGCTAATTGCTTAATTCTATCTAATCTAAAAGTTCGGTGTTCATTCCTCAGACGACAGATGGCTATTAACAACCAATTTTCTTGCGTATTGTATAAGGCAAAGGGTTCGATTATTCTTTCGGTGGTTTGTTCCGTTTCGGGCGAATAATAAATTAGCTTAACAAGTTTGAAACTGGTTAAGGCGAGTTGTAAAACTGATAGGTAATTACTCGTTTGCTTTAGTTCCAAGAGAGGTCTGAACTCCATGCGGCTTGCTAGCATGTTGACCTTTTCTTGGGTACTTTTACGCAGTACGGCTTTAATCTTTGCTATTGCTTCCAGGTATTCTTTTACAAATGACGCATCCTTATTTTTAATAACTAATTGCTCTGCAGTAACCAGGGCATTGGCTTCACTTTCGGTAAATGATATTGGCGGCATTCTGTAGCCATCTAGCAAGGCATAGCCTTTACCCTCCTCGGTAAAGATCGGAATGCCGCTTTGCTCTAAGGCCCTGATATCTCTATAGATGGTTCTTACGCTAACTAAATGCTTTTTTGCTAGTTCGGGTGCTGTAGTTAATTTTTTTGTCTGCAGCTGGGTTAAAATAGCCGTTAATCTCGACAGCCTTTTAGTATCGTTGTGCTCCATGTGCCAAATTTTTGATAAAAATAAGGCGGGTAAATTTCCCGCCTTACTTTTTTAATTTCCTTCGCTTTCTTCAAAAGCTCGAACGTTTAAATGTTTTTCCATATCCAAACGGTTAACTCCTTTGCTCCACCAATCTGGAGCAGGTTTGCCTTTTAACATGTAATCAAAATACTCCATCATCCGTACTGCGTAATCCTTACGGTTTGGTGCTTTTGCAATTCCATGATTTTCTCCGCGATAAGTAATCATTACTACCGGCTTGTTTAATCTTCTTAAACCATTGTAGTACTCAATACCTTGCGTAAAATCTACCGCCCCATCTTTATCATTGTGCAATAACAATAACGGAGTTTGTACCTTTTTTATGTGATAAATAGGAGAGTTGCGTGCAAATGCGTCCCAGTTATCCCAATAGCCAGGGGTTAATCGACCTTGACTAGCTTCGAAAATTGCTTGGTTAGTACCACCGCTATTCCAATAAATTAAGCTGTACATACTAATCATATTTGTGAGTGGTGCACCCGCGGCGGCAGCTTTAAATATGTTAGTCTGGGTAATTAAGAACGAAGTTTGATAGCCTCCCCATGAGTGACCGTGGATTGCTACATTTTGCTCGTCAACGATGCCGGTAGCAATCGCCGCTTTAACGGCAGGTACCACACAGGCTACAGACGACATACCAGGGTCGTTTAATTTATATTTAATATCTGGTTCTAATACGGCATATCCATTACTTAAATACATTGCTTTATTAAATCCGCCACCAGGGAAACTCGGCATCGAATAATTGTTTAACCCATCTGTTAAACGCTCATAAATATAAGTAATGGTTGGATATGCTTTTCCAGCTACATAATTGGCAGGCAGGTATAATGCTGCCTGTAAACTATCTCCATGAGCACTCACATAGTTGATTAATTTAACACCAGAAGTCCAGGCATACTTAACTTGATCTGGTGTGTTTTTGGTCACTTGTTTTGGTGCACTTAAATTTGCCGTAGTACTTGCAAAATAACTAGGTGATTCTTGTGAATTACTTTTTGTATAAGCATATACCTGGCCTTTTTCCGCTTTGGCAAAACTTCCGTAGGCGTTATCATCCATGAATAATATGTCAATTTTATTCTTTCCTGCCGGAAGGAGTCCAATGCCCGATTTTTTATCTTTCACATTGAAAACACCGAAGTATTGATCCTTACTTAAATCTGTGCCCTTTTCATCTTGATAAATTCTATATCTCCCAGCAACCTCTGTTTTCTTGCTTTTCCAGTTGTCTGATAAGGCTACAGCCGATTTTCCGTCCGCCGAAATCTTCCATAAATCATAGTTGTCCATGATTAATGCAAATTTCGAATCGGCAGACCAACCCAAATTTTGAGTGGAAGGTTTGTTAATGTTATGGTCGTCTAATTCATTCACAAAAGAAGATTTAATATTTCCTGTTAAGTTAGCCGTTGCGCCAGATTCTAAATTAATGCTATAGAAAACACCATCAACATAATAACTTGCAATTTTGCCATTTGGAGCAACTGTTAAACGACCGCCATTGCTTGCGTACATTTTCTCAAATAGGCGTTTTTTTGTGCCATTTTTAAGATCAAGTAAGTAAATGTCGGTATAGCTTTGCCCGTCTAAATTTCCCATTAGTTCGTAATTGGAATTATCGTAACCAATGGCATATAATTGTTGTGGCGCAACCATTACTGTTCTCATATTGCTATCAGCAAGTTGGCTGAACTTCTTGCTTGCAACACGGTAAGAGCTGGTATAGCTAAACATCTTATCTCTCATTTCCTGAGTTTGTTGAGCAGATTGTAAGCGTTTATCCTGCCAGTTCCAAATAATCATATCTGGCTTTTCAATATCTTCCTTTTTAGGCTCAGGCTTAGCTTTACTTGTGCTATCTGTTTTTTTGTCTTCTTTTTTAGCTAATGTATTGATACCGAAAAAGAGTGTTGATTGATCGTCTGACCAATATGGACTTGCGTTGGTATTTAACCCCATTCCTTTTGGAAACGTGGCATCTTCCAAGCCGTTATAGATAACTTTGCTGGTTAAGTCGCCATTGATTTTACTGATACCAATAACGCTGAATACATCATCTTTATAATTTTCATTTTTGTTCGATTTTAGCAATGCAAAGGCAGTCCCATTTTCATTCCAGTTAATGCTTTTGTAAGTAGCTTTGTCATTGTCTAAAGCGGTTGTTATCCCGGTTTTCATATCGCGTAAGAAGATCCCATTTCCGTTCTGACCATTGGCATCCACAGTGTAAGCTAATTGATCGCCAGCTTTATTAAAAGCAAATTCCGCAACATTCCCTAAGTTGAAGCTCTTTTTAGTGTTTAAATTATATAATAAAACATCAGTTCCTTTGGCCGCGGTTGGGTCTTTCGGAGCAGATTCTAAAGGCATAAACTGGATTGCGATCCAAGAAGGCGAGTCTCCAGAAAAACTAAAATTTCTTACTCTTTCAAAAGTTATTTGCTTATTATCTGATAAAGAAACAAGCATTAACTTATCGTAAAGAGTTTTGTTTGCTTTTCTAGCAGCTTTGGCTTCAGCATCTTTTGTAGAGACTTTAAAAGCAGCGTATTTTGAGTCTTTTGAGAACAGCAGTGGACTTGCATTTGCTCCGATAGGATAAGAATAGTTTAAAGTGTCGAGGGTTTTTCGAATAGTCATTTTCAAATCCCCTTCTGTAGGACCACTTGCCCAAGCCGTCCACTGCCCATCTGGAGATAGGGTATTACCTCGATTGTAGGTCCACTTTGAGACATCTTTCCAGGTTAAAGCTGGTTTTTGTTGTGCAAATGTATTGCCAACCATCGGTGCCAGAAGCACCAACAAAATAAATTTTAAATTCTTCATCATAAAGGGTTTGGTTCTGCTAAAATAAGATATTAAATGGATAATCTAAACCTTGCTTGCAAAGGTATACCCATGTCGATAATTTAACTAGGGGTAACAAATATTCGATCCAGTTGATATACCAGTAAATAACGGAATATTAACAAAAAAACATTGATCATGAAAACATTAAAACTACTTATTCTCTTCCTCATAGGAACAGCTATTCAGCTTGCAAAAGCGCAATCCAAAGAATCATCCTGGCAATTTTCGCCAAGAGTTGGTTATGATTTGCCGACCTACAAGAACAATACTCCTTATATCGATTATAAAGGTGGCTTGGACTTAGGTTTATCTATTGATCATTATTGGAACTGGTTTGGTTTAGGTATAGATGTAGACCATATTAAAAACAAAACCAAAAGCATTTACCCGCTCACAAGCCTATCAAATTCACTGTCAGTTCCGCTGACTAGCTTTTCATTGACTGAAAATACAGTTACAAGGAACTTTGCCGGACTAGGGCCAAACTTTAGATACCAAACTAATTCAAGAAAATTTTCTGTTGAGTTAAATACCAGAGCTGGAATAGCTTATATAAAAGGCGGAAAAACCGAATTGCGGGAAACAACTACACCCCTAAAACAATTGCTTAATTTCCACGCGGGTTACAATGCTAAGAATGTATTATCAGGGAAGGCCCAATTAAGGCTCAATTACTTCTTTAACGATTATGTGGGTGTAAATCTTGGAGCATATTATTTGCAACATTTTAACACGCCCGAATTAGTAGATCCTACTTTGGGCATAGCTGCCGCTTATCAGCCATTTACCACTGGTGCAAAGGGCACAACTTACGCCGGATTAAGGACTGATAGAATAAAACCTTGTAATTGCGACATTGCATCAATAGGCGCATTCGCCGGTGTGGTAGTTAAAATCCCATCAAAAAGGAACAAGTCAGAAAAGATAACATACACGCTAAGAGTTACCGCAAAAGATAAATATACTGGTACACTGCTACCAGAAACTGAAGTTCAACTTAAAAATAATTTGGGTGTAGTAGTTAAGACGGGTGTTACGGATGCAGCTGGAGTTATCGTTTTTGAAAATATACCAGCAGAAAATTATGCAATAACTGGTGCTTTATATCAGGTTGCACTCGAAGGGAATTCGGTTTTGAAAGATGAATTCTTGAAGCAACATGTGGTTAACAAACAAATTCTATATACAAGTAGAGATTTTATCATTAGAGGAAAAATATTTGCGTGCAACTCTACTACTCCTCTTTCATCAACTGATGTTATTTTAGAAAACACGGATAAAGCATTTAAGAAAACAACTTTAACTAATGCTCAGGGAGGTTTTATATTCCATTTACCAGAAATGGGCAAATACACACTGTACGGGAAAAAGGAAAACTATTTCTCTCAATATGAAGAAATTACAGCCGCGAATTACGATAGAGATAAAAACCTATTCATCAAACTGGAAATGTGTGCAGAATTAATTGATTGTAATAAAGCAATTAGACTGAATAACATCTTGTTTGATCTAGATAAATATTTTATCAAAGAATCTGCTAAGCCAGAATTAAACAAGTTAGTTCGGTTTATGAAAGACAACCCAACTGTAAGGGTTGAGTTAAGCTCCCACACAGATTCACGTGCATCTGCAGCGTATAACATGACACTATCTCAAAACCGCGCGAACGCATCTGTAGATTACATCGTATCACAAGGGATAGCTAGAGAGAGAATTATTGCCAAAGGTTACGGGGAATCTAGATTGCTAAATGAATGTGCAGATGATGTAAACTGTAGCGAAGCCCAACATGCGATCAACCGCAGAACAGAGATGAAAGTAATTTGTAAAGATTAAAAACCATTTAAAAAGAGAAATCATGAAAACAATAACCACAAAATATGCACTTCTATTGTGCATCCTATTGCTAACACAAAACGCCTGTAAAAAAGAAACATGTGTGTACGAGGACAATACCAAGCCGCCTGCTTGTACCAAAGGTATGGATGTAGTATTTGCGATTGATTATACAGGGAGCATGGGGGGAGCAATCAATAACATTAAGAGTTCTATTGGTAATATTGTAAATACCATAGTGACAAAGTCTGGTGGTGATTATAGATTAGCCCTAACCATTTTCGACGAGGCAAGTAAAGGCGGTGTGCCTGCTTATAATGCACAAGCACCTTATACAAGTTTACCCGCCTCCAATAAATTGGTTCTTTCTACCGGTCCAACCACTAATCAATACTTAACCGTAATGGAAAGCTTTGGTTATGCTAACAATGCTACATTTAGTGCCCAATTGGCAAATTTAAATGGAGCCATGGCGATGGGTAATGGAGTTGGTTTTGCAGAACCAGGAGATTTATTGATAGACAAGGTGGTCAATTCATCGTTTGCTGGCGCTTGGAGGCCAAACATCGCCAAGCTAGTGATTATTATTACCGATGCACCTGCCAGTGGCGATGATGATAATAACACGGCTGTTGATGATGCCTTTTTAACTACGCTTGCTACAAACGCAAATACCTCTGGCATACAGTATATTTTAATTACCACACAAGCCACAAATAATTACGAAACCAAATTAATTGCAAACAATACTGGTGGCTTGAAATTAATGTCGGCAAACTTTGCCAATATCGCACCAGATATTGTTACTATGATCAATAACCTTTGCGATAACAACAGTAGTAATAACAGCGATGGAAAACGCTAACGCTTGAACGCTAAACGATACCCTCATTTCCGAAAGAAAATGAGGGTTGTTTTGTTTGTGATATACCTCATCACTTGAGCTAAGAGATTTATTTGTATTTTTGCAGCATAATTCATCGAAAAGCAGGTTAAAATGAAGATTTGGCAAAAAAACATCGAAGTCAACAAAGGAATAGAAGTATTTACCGTAGGTAAGGATAGAGAATTAGACCTGCAAATGGCTGCTTTTGATGTTTTGGGCTCTTTGGCGCATGTAGAAATGCTTGCTAGTATCAACTTGTTAACTGCTGAAGAATTAAGGGAGGTTCAGATTGCATTAAAAGAAATTTATAATGATATTCTGGCAGGTAATTTTACGATAGAAGAAAGTGTAGAAGATGTGCACTCCCAAGTAGAATGGTTGCTAACGCAGCGTATAGGCGAAGCAGGTAAAAAAATCCACAGTGGACGTTCAAGAAACGACCAGGTTTTGGTAGACCTGAAATTGTATTTCAGAGCTTGCATTCAAGAGATGGTAGAAAATACCACAGCCCTTTTTAGCCAATTGATCACCTTAAGTAATACACATAAGGATAAATTATTGCCAGGCTATACTCACCTTCAAATTGCGATGCCATCTTCTTTTGGTTTGTGGTTTGGAGCCTATGCCGAAAGCTTGGTCGACGATATGGAATTGATGTTAGCTGCGTATAAAATCTGCAATAAAAACCCATTGGGTTCCGCCGCAGGTTATGGGTCTTCGTTTCCTTTAAATAGAACGCTGACAACTGAATTACTTGGGTTCGATCAGCTTAATTATAATGTGGTTTATGCCCAAATGGGTCGAGGTAAGACCGAAAGAGTTTTGGGACAAGCAATGTCATCTGTTGCGGCAACTTTGGCTAAAATGGCGATGGACGTGTGTCTATTTATTAACCAAAACTTTGAGTTCATTAGCTTCCCAGACGAATTAACTACTGGTTCTAGCATCATGCCGCATAAAAAAAACCCAGATGTATTTGAGTTAATTCGATCTCGTTGTAATAAAATTCAGGCTTTGCCGAATGAGATTGCCATGATGACTACAAATTTACCTTCAGGTTATCACCGCGATTTGCAGTTGTTAAAGGAAAATCTTTTTCCTGCCATTACCTCCTTAAATGAGTGCTTGGAAATGTGCACTTTTATGCTTCAAAATATTACGATAAAAGATCATATCCTAGACGATAAGAAGTATGATTATTTATTTAGTGTGGATGTAGTAAATGAATTGGCATTGAATGGCACGCCATTTAGAGAAGCTTACAAAATCGTAGGCGAAACCATAGAAAACGGGACATTTGCGCCAAATAAAACGCTTAAGCACACACACGAAGGAAGCATTGGTAACTTATGCAATCCGGAAATTGAGCATATGATGTCAGCTGTATTAGCTCAATTTCAGTTCCAGAAAATGAACGAAGCCATTGAGAATTTAATTAAATAAAACCGCTTTACGCCAGTCGAAAAGCATCAAACCATATCAATATGAATGTATCTGTCTTAGCAAACACTTTAATCGGCTCTGAAATTATTAAAATCGGTAACGAGGTTAATGAAATGAAGAGAAAAGGTGCTCAAATTGCCAATTTAACTATTGGCGACTTTGATTCGGCTATTTTTCCTATTCCTGAAGCTTTAGAAGAAGCTATTGTGACAGCTTATCATGAAGGGCATACCAATTACCCACCTGCCGATGGGATATTAACACTGCGTGAAACTATTGTTGATGTTTTGGCAGATCGTTATCAGTTGCCTTATACGGTAAACGATATTTTAGTAGCAGGAGGTTCTCGCCCTTTAATTTATGCACTTTATTTAGCGCTAGTTGATCCGGGTGATAAAGTGCTATATCCTGCCCCATCTTGGAATAACAACCATTATTGCCACCTTTCGTCGGCTAACGGTGTAACGATTGAGACGACTGTAGAAAATAACTTTATGCCTACTGCTGCCCAATTGAAACCACATTTAAAGGGTGCAACCTTATTGGCTTTATGTTCTCCATTGAATCCAACGGGAACCATGTTTACCCAACAACAGTTGGAAGAAATTTGTGATATCGTAATTGAAGAAAATAAATCGCGCAAAGCGGATGAAAAACCACTTTATATTATGTACGATCAGATTTATTCCTTGCTAACCTTCGGTAAAGAACATGTGAATCCAGTAAGTCTGCGCCCAGAATTAAAAGATTATGTGATTTATATCGATGGTATCTCTAAATGTTTAGCTGCGACAGGCGTACGTGTTGGTTGGGCATTTGGTCCTGAAAATATCATTGGCAAAATGAAGTCTCTTTTAGGTCATATTGGTGCTTGGGCACCTAAAGCGGAACAAGTTGCCGTAGCTGGATACTTTAAGAAGAAAGAGCTTGTAGATCAATACTTAACCAGTTTTAAGAAGCAGGTACAAGCAAGTCTGGACGAATTGTATAACGGGTTTCAAAAGCTAAAAAGCGAGGGTTTTGAAGTTGATGCAGTAGTGCCGATGGGCGCTATTTACCTCACTTTAAAAATAGATTATATTGGTAAGACTACACCTGCAGGCGATCTATTGAAAAATAGTGCGGATGTAAATTTCTATCTTATTAAAGAAGCGCAAACAGCAATTGTACCTTTCTCTGCTTTTGGCAATGAAGAAAATATGCCGTGGTTTAGAGCTTCGATTGGAGGATGTTCACTGGCGGATATCAAGAATATGATACCGCGCATTGCTGAAGCCTTGAAAAAGTTAAGTTAAACAACAAACTTCGTAAGTTTTCAAAACTTGCGAAGTTTACGAAAACTTACGAAGTTTATATTCCTACTTAAACTCGCTCGTCTTGTGGAACTCGATATCGGGATAATCTCTCTTGGTCATATCGATCATGAAATCATTATCTGATAGATAAACTGGGTTGCCTTCTTTATCTACGCCAATATGTTGTTGTTTACGTTTCACAAACTCATCAAGTTTTTTCTGATCGGTAGAAGTTACCCATCTTGATCTCGAATAGCTTAGGGTCCGGAATCTACACTTCGCGCTATACTCATGTTCCAAACGGAAGCTGATTACCTCAAATTGTAGTTCTCCCACAGCACCAATTACTTTTCTATTTCCGGGCTGCATCACAAATAATTGTGCAACACCCTCATCTGTCAATTGTTCGATGCCTTTCTCGAGCTGTTTTGTTCGCATCGGATCCATATTCTCAACTTCCTTAAAAATAGCCGGTGAGAAGCTTGGAATTCCCTTAAACTGAAGTTTTTCTCCCTCTGTAAGGGTATCACCAATTTTGAAATTTCCGCTATCGTACAGGCCTACTACATCACCTGGCCAAGCTTCGTCTACAATGCTCTTCTCATTTGCCATAAAATCCATTGGGTTGGCAAATTTCATTTTCTTATCCTGACGGGTATGATAGTAAAATTTATTTCGTTCAAATTTTCCAGAACAAACTCTCAGGAAAGCAATCCTATCACGGTGCTTTGGATCTAAGTTAGCATGTATCTTAAAAACAAAGCCACTGAAATTTTTTTCATCTACCAACACATCTCTTTCTTCAGCTTCGCGGTGTCTAGGACTAGGCGCAATTTCTATGAATGTATCCAACAACTCCTTAATTCCAAAATTATTGATGGCAGAGCCAAAGAAAACGGGTGCCAATAAGCCGTCGGTATATAGACTTTTATCTAACTTTCCATATACACCGTCAACCAGCTCGGCATCGTCTTTTAGTCCTTTAATTTCCCCTTCTTTAAGATAATCCAGAAGAGATTTATCATCCAAATCATGAACTGCAACAACGGATTCGGTTACTTTAGTCTTGTCCGAGTTAAATAAGTTAAGGTGGTTTTTATATATACTATAAACACCTTTGAAAGTATGTCCTTGTCCAATTGGCCACGAAAGCGGACATAGACTGATGTTTAATTTATCTTCAATTTCATCTAACAGATCGAAAGGCTCTTTACCTTCTCTATCCATTTTATTGATGAAAATGATAACTGGCGTGTTCCTCATTCTGCAAACCGACATTAGTTTTTCAGTTTGCTCTTCTACACCCTTTACGCAATCCACCACCAGTATCACACTGTCAACTGCTGATAATGTTCGATAAGTATCTTCGGCGAAATCCTTGTGACCCGGCGTATCAAGAATGTTAATACGTTTTCCGTTATACTCAAATCCCATTACCGAAGTAGCCACCGAAATTCCACGCTGACGTTCAATCTCCATGAAGTCAGAAGTGTTGCTTTGGTTTGCCTTGTTCCTTTTTACAGCACCAGCGGTATTGATTGCGCCGCCAAAAAGTAAAAATTTCTCTGTTAAAGTTGTTTTACCGGCATCGGGGTGACTAATAATGGCAAATGTTTTTCTTTTTTCTATTTCGGGATGAACCATGGATTGGAGATAATTTGCAAAGATACTGATATTTTGGCATTAAAAAAGCCAGCATTTAGCTGGCTTCTTATCTATGTTATTTTATTCTCCACCTCTTACTCTACCACCACCACTTTCATTTCCTCTACTACGACTTTCTCCACCACCGCTTTTTCTTTGTTGGGGAGGAGGCGATGAACGTTCTACACGCTGTGGTTGAGATTGTGGTCTCTCGGCTCTTTCAGCACGTTGTGGCTGAGGTCTTTCCATTCGTTGTGGCGTAGGTTGTACGCGTTCCACTCTTTCTTTAGATTGTTGCGGGCGTTCCATTCGCTGTTGAGGCTGTGCTTGCTGCGGAATTTCTCTCGAGCGTTCTATCCTCTCTTGCGGTTGCGGACGTTCCATACGTTGTTGAGGTTGTGCCTCTCTACCACGTTCTACTCTTTCTTGAGATTGTTGTGGACGCTCCATTCGTTGTTGAGGCTGTGCCTGATTTCCACGGCTCTCTATTCCTCTACTTGGTTGAACAGAATTTACGCCGTTGCCATCTCTAGAAGGGCGAGTAGACATATTGTTATTCGCATTAACACTATTGTCTCTGCTCACTACACCACGGTTAATGCTGCCTTGTACGGCATCTCTCGGCGCTGCGTTAGCGTTTGAAGAACCTCTTACCGGACGAGGATTATAGATATTCACTGTATTGTTATCAATTCTACTTGCACCCGGTCTTGAGCTTCTATTTACACTATATACCCTCACATTCTGATTGGTAGTGCGTCTAATCTCGTCGGCTCTTGGACCTGTATAATAAGTCCTATTATTACGTACGTAAGTGTTGTTGATAATTATGGTGTTTTGAATATATATCCTATTTCTATGCCCGTAATAACGTGGATAGCTGTTATAATAAATATTGCTGTAAGGGATAAAGTTCCAGCACATATCAGGAATTCTATACCCACCTCTGCCAATGTTAATGCCTATGCTAATGCTCGGTCCGAGTGGAGCCCATCCGTAATATCCACCTCCGCTTCTCCAGCTCACCCATGCTGGTCCCCAAACTGTATCAGGAATCCAAACCCAGTTATTGTAACGGTTGTAAACCCAACGTCCGTAGTGAAATGGAGCCCAGCCCCAATCGTAATTAGAAACCCAGGTATTACCATATTCTGTCATAGCCCATCGACCATTGGTATAATAAGGCCTAAACTCTTCTTGGTCTACATCTGGTCGCCAAACGTAGCCATATTGTGGATCTTGGATCCATTGTCCGTATGGCGACAATTCATCATAAAATGATTGCAAGGATACATCCTCATTTTGAGCCATTACCTTCTGTGTGGTTCCGGTAAGCAGGAGCACGAGCCCCAGCAAAATTGCCGGTAATTTCATCATGGTTTTCATTTTGTGTGTGTTTTAAAATTTATAATTAACCTAACGCTTTGTGTATATCAATTTGAACACCATTTTTAAAAATGGTTTAAACAATTATTGCCTATTCTTTGTTATTATTCTCCTTTAACGCATTTCTGTGTAATTAAGTGCTATGGTACTCTATTTTGGAGTGCTATTTAATGTGCAAAAAAGCAGTCATACGGAACTAAATTTGCTACATAGTGAGATGTGAGTAACAATCGTACTTATTCCGTACTTTTGTAAACTAATTAATTCTTATGCAGCGAGGCACCCTCTTTTTAGTTCCCGTACCATTAGCAGAAAATGCTGGTCAAAAATCTTTTACTCCATTTTTAATAGACACCATCAATTCTATAAAGACCTACATTGTAGAAAACGAAAAGACAGCACGTAAATTCTTAAAGGAAGCAGGATTAAAGACTCCTCAAAGCGACTTAGTCATTCATGATTTTGGCAAACATAAACGGGGGAATAGCTTAGTCCCCTATTTTAAAGAATTAATGTCGGGTGTTGATGTAGGTTTAATGAGTGAAGCGGGTTGTCCCGGAATTGCCGATCCTGGTGCAGAGATCGTATCTGAGGCACATAAACGTGGAATTAAAGTTGTGCCTTTGGTTGGACCTAATTCAATGCTACAAGCTTTAATGGCTTCAGGATTTAGTGGACAAAGCTTTGCTTTTCATGGCTATTTGCCTATTGATAAAATCGAAAGAGCAAAACGTATTAAGGAGCTGGAGGTGTTATCTGAGAAAAACAGACAAACACAATTATTCATGGAAACACCTTTCAGAAATAATCATTTGCTGGAAGATGTATTAAAAAATTGCCACGGCAGTACGCAACTTTGTATTGCCTGCAATATTAACGGTGAGGAGGAGTTTATTAAAACCATGGCTGTTGGAGCTTGGAAAAGTGAGAGGATAGATTTGCATAAAAAACCGGCCGTATTTTTATTATTTAAACAGTCTTAATGTAAGATAATATACGCATATTTATATGAGTTATTAACCTCTTACTAAGCTAAATATGAAACGATTTCTTCCAGTTGTCTTTTTGCTCTGCATTTTATTTTCTACAGCTGCTTTTGGACAGCGTACAATGATCTATTGTGGCAAATTGATCGTTCCCCAAACTTTAGAGGTTCGCAATGAAATGAGCATTGTGATTGAAGCCAACAAAATTATTGATATTCTAAAAGGCTATGCTACCCCAGCCGTAGGAGATAAGGTGCTTGACCTTAAAAATAAAACAGTGATGCCGGGCTTAATTGATTGCCATGTACATATCACATCAGAAACTAAAAAAGGAAATAATGGAGAAGGTTTTACATTAAACCCTGCCGATATCGCTTTTGAATCATTAAAATATGCGAATATAACGCTGATGAACGGCTTTACAACCGTTAGAGATTTGGGCGGAAACGGGGTAAATATTTCTATGCGTAATGCCATTAACAAAGGTTCCGTTGTTGGACCTCGAGTATACACGGCAGGAAAATCTATTGCTACCACAGGCGGCCATGCAGATCCGACCAACAGCCTTAGAAAAGACTTGATGGGTAACCCTGGTCCGCTTGAAGGAGTGATTAATGGAGCTGATGATGCCTATCAAGCCGTTCGTCAACGTTACAAGGAAGGCAGCGATTTAATTAAAATTACCGCTACTGGAGGAGTATTAAGTCAGGCAAAAGATGGTGCCAATGCACAATTCACCATCGAAGAAGTTAGGGCAATTGTAGCTGCGGCCAAAGATTATGGTTTTAAGGTGGCTGCTCATGCACACGGTGCAGAAGGCATTAAACGTGCCATTCGAGGAGGTGTAAATTCAATTGAGCATGGTACTTTTATGGATGAGGAGGGTATGCAACTGATGAAGCAATTCGGAACCTATCTAGTACCCACTGTGATTGCTGGTAAGTCTACCGCCGACAGTGCGAAAATACAAGGATATTATACTGCCATTGTAACACCAAAGGCATTGGCTACTGGTCCGCTAATTCAAGCTACTTTTGGTAGGGCTTATAAAGCTGGTGTAAAAATAGCTTTTGGAACCGATGCAGGTGTTTTTGCGCATGGCAAAAACTGGAAAGAGTTTGTGTATATGACCGAGGCGGGTATGCCAATACTCGAATGTATAAAAGCAGCTACGGTAAATGCCGCTGATTTATTAGGGGTCTCAGCGATGCTAGGCACCATAGAAAAAGGCAAGTTAGCAGATATTATTGCAGTAGAAGGTGATCCAACTAAGGATGTAAATGCAATGGGCAAAGTTAAGTTTGTAATGAAAGATGGGGTAGTATATAAAAACGAGAATTAGCGATACAATCCCTTACTTTCAATAAAGGCTAATACCGAATCTGGCACAAAAAACTGGACGCTCTTTTTATCTTTAATGGACTTTCGAATAAATGTAGACGAAATTTCCATTAATGGCGTAGAAGTGAAGATGATAGAGGGATGATTTTCCCATTCGGTTACTACTACTCCTGGACGAGGGTATACATAAACTTGATAGTTTTCAAGTAGAACCTCGTAGTTTTTCCACTTCTTTAAGGAAACAAGATTGTCGGACCCCATAATTAGGGCGAATTCTTTTTCAGGATATTTTTCTTTTAAATAAATAAGCGTATCAATGGTATATGAGGGTTGAGGCAGGCTCAATTCAATATCGCTGACTCTCATATTAAAAGTGTTTTCAGTAGCGAGTTTAGCCATCTCTAGGCGATCGTAAATGTTGCCCAAGCTACTTTTCTCCTTAAATGGATTTTGAGGAGACACAACAAACCAAACCTCATCCAACGCGGTATGGTTTGCCAGGTAATTAGCAATGATTAAGTGCCCAATGTGAATTGGGTTAAATGAACCAAAGAAAAGACCAATTTTCATTATTTACTTAAAAACTCCTTAACTAATACTTCTGCTTCTGCACAAGCTATTTCAAGATCGAAATTTTTCAATACCACATCAAACTTATCGGCATATTGTAGCTCTTTTTCAGCTTTTGCAAAGCGTTCTTGTAGCTTTTCGAAGCTATCTGTTCCGCGACCTGTTAAACGTTCTTTTAAGACTTCTAAAGATGGTGGTTGTACAAAGATTGCTAAAGCATCGTCCTCATATTTACGTTTTAAGCGAAGCCCGCCCTCAACGTCAATATCGAAAATCACATGTTTGCCCTCGTTCCATATTCTTTCAATTTCTGAACGTAAAGTGCCATAAAAGGTACCATTGTATACTTCTTCAAACTCCACAAACTCTTGATGAGCAACTTTATGTAAAAAGTCTTCTTTGCTAATAAAATAGTAGTCGGCATTATTTTTTTCGATGCCCCTCAATTCGCGGGTAGTGGCAGATATTGAAAAACTGAGTTGAGGAAATTTCTTTAACAGGTGCTTAACTATGGTAGTTTTACCTGCTCCAGAGGGTGCTGAGAATATAATGAGTTTGCCTTGTTTCATTTTGTTAGTTTAAAAGACGAAAGCTTAAAGTACAAAGCTTTCGCCTTTGTGCTTTAAGTATTGTACTTTTTATAAAACGTTTAAGAGTTGTTCTTTAATTTTTTCTAATTCTTCTTTCATGCCTACAACTAATTGTTGTATTTGAGCATCATTGGCTTTCGCGCCCATTGTATTAATTTCTCTGCCAATTTCTTGAGAAATGAAACCCAGTTTTTTGCCATTTGCATCTTTACTTTTTAAAGTTTCGATAAAATAATCGCAATGGCTTCTTAAGCGTGTTTTTTCTTCTGTGATATCTAATTTGTCAATATAATAAATCAATTCTTGCTCTAAGCGATTTTGATCAACATTAACTTTGCCGACAGTTTCTTCTAAAAATTGCGCTAATTTGGCTTTGATTTGGGGAACACGTAGCGGTGCTAGTTCATCTATACGTGCAAAGAAACTAAGGATATTTTCAATTCGGAGCTCTAAATCTTTTCTTAAGGTAGCACCTTCATCAGCTCTAAATTCATTAAAGCTAGCAAGGGCTTTCGTAAATGTTTGATAAAGTATTTGCCAGTCATTTTCGTCAACTTCTTCTTCCGTATAGGTAATTACTTCAGGAAAGTTTAATGCGGTTTGTAGTAAATTTTGAGCATTTGCACCTAAAGTGGCATTAATTTCTTCCAGTTGTTTATAATACCTAGTAAGCAAAGCTGTATTAATCGTTGCTCCCTTTTGATTATCATCACTGCGTTCTATGTTGATGGAAACATTTACTTTTCCACGCTCAATTTCTTTGCTGCAGGTATTCCGTAGTAATACTTCTTTATCAGAATAGGCTCTTGGAAGTTTAAGGCTTAACTCTAAAAATTTAGAATTTAGAGATTTTATTTCTACCGCAATTTTTACATTTTCGTAGTCTGTGGCAGCCAAGCCAAAGCCTGTCATTGATTTTATCATGTGCAAAGATATAAAAATTAGTCTAATCGATACTAAGCAAAGCCTCTTCCATCATGTCGTATACTTTTTTCTTCAACACATCAACATCATCAATTCCATAGTTATTTACAGCTACCGCTGGAAGAAAAACTGTTGTCATTAACCCTGGATGTGCTGTTAGAGGTGCTATCCTAGACAGTAATTTTCTATTATTCAAAATAACAAAGGGCTGTAAAGGGGTTTGTGTCTCAATTGCTATTCTAAAAGCGCCGTCGTAAAACTCACTTAGGGGTTTGGCTGTTTTGTTCATGGTACCCTCTGGAAAAAGCAGAATTGACTGACCATTGTTAATTTCTGCTTTTAAAGTCAACACCGATTGTTCTCTACTCTCTTTGCTGCTTCGGTCTATCATCACCACTATACGTTTGTAAATCCATCCAAAAACTGGCGCTTTTGCCATTTCAATTTTGCCTAATGCACTGAAAGACTGTGGTACACTGATACAGACTGCAATTGCATCTAGGTATGAGCCATGGTTTCCAATATAAATGTGAGGTGTAGTCTTGTCTACTAATGCTTGGTTTTTTGTGCGAACCCAATAAAATGTTAACAAACTAAAGCCCCATGCCCAGCACCTTAAAAAGAAAAGTCCAATTCTTTTCCCCGTTAGCGGTTTAAATAAGGTGGTTGCTACCAAAACAAAAGGTAAGGAGATGAACATCAGGATGATAAAAACGATCCCCGCATATAATAAGTATAGAGCAGATAAAACTTTAGACATTAATTAACGTTTTTTAACTACATATATGAGTTAACATTCCTTAAGTTTACAAAATTAATACGTGATACCCTAATGAAAAGGTTCGTTATATTTTTCTTTGCAGTTTACTCTTTATCTCTTGTCCCTAGCTCATTACTTTTCGCACAGGATTTTAAGATTAATGGTGTTGTAATGGAAAAGGAAACGAGACTTCGGATTGCATTGGCTTCCATCAGCAATAAGCGAAATGGCTATACTGTTGGAAGTAGTGATTTAGGTTTATTTACGATGAAAGCCAGTGTTGGGGATACGTTGCTCATCATCAAGCGTGGCTATAACGATCAACAAGTAGTAGTTAAGTCAGCGAGCGATTTATTTATTTACTTAAATAAAGGGATTACTTTAAATGAAGTTGTGATTAATGGTGAAACGAAGAAACAAACGTTGGATGCCATTAAACGTGATTTTAAGAACAAAGGATCTTTTTATGCGGGTAAGCCATCGTTTTTATCATTTTTATTTACGCCGATAACAGCTATTTATGAGCTGGTAGGTAGAACTCCAAAAAATGCCCGTCGGTTTAACAATTATTACGTTACCGAAATGCAGCAAACACATATTGATGCATTTTTTAATAAGTCGATCATTACTACCAATACCGGTCTAACGGGTAAGGAATTAGATAATTTTATGATTAACTATCGCCCAGAATATGAGCAATCTAAAAATTGGAATACTTACGATGGGTTGAAGTGGATCAAGGAGTCATATAAGAAGTATTCGGATACTGCTGGGAAAAAATAATTATTTATTAATAATAGCGGCTATTTCATCCATCATAGTCTCGTTAACACCAATATATGTCTTCACCACTATTCCATTTGGGTCGACTAATATTTTTGTAGGATAACCCGTAATTCCAAAAAGAGGCCCGAACTCATCCGTCGGACTATATAATTGCTGCCATTGCAAATTGTAGTTGTTAATCGCGGCTTGTGCATTGTCTTTTGTGTCTTTACAAATCAATCCTATTAAAACTAATTTGTCTTGGTGTTTTTGATTCAATGCTTTTAACGCTGGAAATTCCGAAATGCAGGGTCCACACCAACTTCCCCAAAAATCCAGGAGTATAAATTTTCCTTTGTAATTACTAAATAGAATCGGGTTTCCGGTTATTGTTGTAGCAGTTGTTATCGGTAATTTTTGCCCTGGCTTAGTTGAGTTCCAACCAAGAACTAAGTTTCCTAAAATTTTACCATAGTAACTATTTTGTACCTCCTTGCTTAATTTTGGATATAGTGACGCTACGCTATCCTGAGCCTTTACCTGTAATAGGAGAAATGCGGAAGCTTCATTAGCTAGATGCTTTTTTGCATATTCAAGATTTACAGTTTGAAATGCTAAGTTATTTGCACCAATGTTGGCCATGTACTGTTTTTCTTCTTCTTGGGTGTTTTCCTGTGCGTTCTTTTCGTTGTAAGCTGCTTCGAATTGATATCGACTTTTGAAAACAGGTGCTTTATCTCGATGAGCATGGGCCAATTGCTCAGATATTTTGTTACCTTTTATTTGATAGGAAATAATTTTGTCTTCAATAGTAGCATCGATGCTAATACGATCATTTTCGTTTAAGTAGAAAATGACTCTGGAGCCTGGAAGGGTTTTGCGTATTCCGTTTTTAAATCTGTGAAACAGATCAAAAGGGATTATTACAGCCTGACTAGCCTCTTTTACCTTAAAAGGGTATTTGATTTGCCCATTCTTTAAAATAAGTGTATCCATTTTTCCAGACTCAGGGTCTGCAATTGGACCGATATTAATGAGTACGGTGTCGGAGTTTAGGTTTTTAATATGCAAATTGATTTCAGACTGGGCGTTAGCTTCAACACAGAAAAGAACACACACTAAGATGGAAAATAAGCTAATCTTCATAACTAACTAAATTTATTTTAGTTAAAGATATGTAATTGATTTACAATAAGAAAAATCTAAATAGCAAGCGACTCACATGCTTTTTCGGCGGCTAGTTTCTCGGCATTCTTCTTATTATAATCTCTTCCAATTCCTTGATTTTCTCCGTCTACGACAGCGTGAATGGTAAAAAGCTTGGTACTTTCACCTTCACCATTTTCTACCATATCGAAAGAAATGTCCTTGCTATGCCTTTGGCACCATTCAATTAATTTGCTCTTGAAATTCGTTTCTGTCATTTCGAGCGTATGGATATCGATGTATGGCTTAACAATGCGTTTTAATAGAAAATTGCGCGTGAAGTTATATCCTTTGTCGAGGTAGACTGCACCTATGAGTGCTTCAAAGGCATCACCTAACATAGAGTGGTGTTTGGTTTGTACGTTGACTGTTTTTTGATCAAAAACGATCAGGAGCTCAAAACCCATTTTTCGGGCAAGCTGATTTAAATTAGCTCTATTAACAATTTTAGAGCGCATTTCGGTTAGAAATCCTTCTTCTTTATACGGATAACTTTTAAAGAGGAGTTCGGCTATGACGGCGCCTAGGATGGCATCCCCTAAAAATTCAAGACGTTCATTACTACTTCTGCTCCCATTCTTTAAAACCATTGCTGCAGAGCGATGCCTAAATGCCATTTTATACAAAGTCACATTCCCAGGTACGAAACCCAAGATGTTTTTCAGTTTTTTTACAAACTCTTTGTCGTTAGATAAGTAAAGCTTATATAAATTAAACAATGGCATTAATGTTTTACAAAAAATAAGGACTAACAAGTAAGGCATAAGAATACATTACAATATTAGTCGAGATAAACTTTAATGTTACTCCTCGTATTTTTTGAAAATAACAGAAGCATTATGGCCACCAAAACCAAAAGTATTACTTTGGGCGGCACGAATAACGCGTTTTTGAGCTTTGTTAAATGTGAAGTTTAATTTAGGATCAAATTCTGGATCATCGTTAAAATGATTTATTGTAGGAGGAACAATGTCATTTTTTACAGCTAGAATTGTTGCAATGGCTTCAATAGCACCTGCAGCACCTAATAAGTGACCTGTCATTGATTTGGTAGAACTGATGTTCAATTTATAGGCATCTTCTCCAAATAAATCAACGATTGCTCTACTTTCGCTAACATCTCCAAGCGGAGTAGATGTACCGTGGACATTGATGTAGTCAATATCAGAAGTGCTCATTTTAGCATCTCTTAGTGCATTAGTCATTACCAATCTGGCGCCTAATCCCTGAGGGTGAGGGGCTGTGATGTGATTGGCATCAGCGCTCATACCACCACCTACGATTTCGGCGTAGATTTTGGCACCACGAGCTTTTGCATGCTCTAGCTCTTCTAGAATGATAGTTCCTGCACCTTCTCCCGCTACGAAACCTTCACGATCTCTATCGAATGGACGGGAAGCAGTTTTTGGATCATCATTTCTGGTAGATAGCGCATGCATGGCGTTGAAACCACCAATACCTGCTTCGTTAATAATGGCTTCTGAACCACCACTTATGATAATGTCAGCGATATCCAAGCGGATATAATTGAACGCATCAATCATCGCGTTTGTAGCAGATGCACAAGCCGAAACAGTTGAGAAATTCGGCCCTCTTAAACCATATTTCATAGAAATGTGGCCTGGAGCAATGTCGATAATTACTTTTGGAATGAAAAAAGGGTTGATACGCGGTGTACCATCACCCAGGAAGAAATTTTTCATTTCTTCTTGGAAAGTTTTAAATCCGCCTATTCCTGATCCCCAGATTACACCCACACGATTAGTGTCGATTTTTTCCCAATCATAACCACCATCTTGAACGGCTTCGGCTGTAGAAACCAGCGCATATTGAACAAATGGATCTAGCTTACGCGCCTCCTTTTTATCCAAATGATCCTCTGGATTAAAGTTTTTTAGCTCGCAAGCAAATTTTGTTTTGAACTTTTCAGTGTCAAACCCTGTAATTGGCCCAGCGCCACTCACTCCATTAATCAATCCCTCCCAAAACTCTTGGGTGGTATTTCCAATTGGAGTGAGTGCACCCAAACCTGTAACTACTACTCTTTTCAATTCCATTTATACGTATTGTACGGAAGCGTATTTTTACTTAACGTTTTTTTCTAAATAAGCAACTGCTTGACCAACTGTACCAATGGTTTCAGCCTGATCATCAGGAATTGCAACATTGAATTCTTTTTCAAATTCCATAATCAACTCTACAGTATCCAAAGAATCCGCACCTAAGTCATTCGTGAAAGACGCTTCTGGCGTAACTTCGCTTTCATCAACACCTAGTTTTTCTACGATAATAGCCTTAACTCTTGAAGCAATATCAGACATAATTTTATAATTTAATGGTTAAATAATTCTGTGCAAAGAAAAATAAAATTCTAACACTTTTCAAATGTTTTTATTTCTCAATCAATTTTAATGTTTTTATTTCAAACTTAATGTAAAATTAGTTTTATAATTTTGTATTTCTAAATAAATATTCAGTTTTGAACAAAACTTATTTAAAACTTTCTTTAGACCTTGATTTTATACTCATCGCAATTACTTCTTCTTTAAAGGATTACACGCTTTGTCATAAAATAAATAAGAACTTGGAGTTTGACTTCGAAAAAATTGACGATCATGAGATTTACTATAATATTGATGAAGATCCACTAGCTTTCTCGAGGTATCATTTTTTCGTTGAGGAGGGGGAGTTGGATTATTATTTAGTGGGTAATAGGAACAGTGAGGGGTTTTTAGTTCCCGAAATGAACAAAGTTGACTTTTTTATGATCATTCAGCAATTTATAGCTAAAGAAGAGGTAGATTTTATGGTTAGTCGACTCAATAAACTTCCTGATATACAGGTGGCTGCGTTGATTAATCCGCTTAAATTGAAGTCGAAAGAAAATTTGGTAATGTAAATTTTATATTGTTCGTGTATTAAATACACTATATTTGAATCTTAATCAAACCAATAAAAAAATAAAGTAACAGATAAAACAAGCTCGTTTTAAACTAATTCCTGCTTTTTGTTTTATCTTAATATAAAAGAGATATATAGATGAAACCATTTCATTCAAGAACAAAGATCGTGGCTACTTTAGGCCCGGCATCAGCTAAACCAGAAGTTTTATACAGTATGTTTAATGCAGGTTTAGATGTTTGTCGCCTAAATTTCTCTCATGGCTCGCAAGCTGATCATCAAGAAGTTTTAGATACAATAAGAAGTATTAATAAAAAATATAAATATAATGTTGGTATTTTGGCCGATTTACAAGGTCCGAAAATTAGAATTGGAACCGTTAAAGATGGCGGTATTCATTTAGTTAATGGAAATCGTACTGTTATTACCACCCAAGAATGCGTTGGAAATGAAGAGCGGATTTATATTACCTATGAGAACTTTCCTCAGGATGTAAAAGCTGGGGAAATTATCCTTTTGGATGATGGAAAATTGCAGATGAGAGTTATCGAGACCAACTATAAGGATGAAGTGATTTGTGAGATTGTACATGGCGGTATCCTAACTTCCAGAAAAGGAGTAAATCTTCCTAACACTAAAGTTTCCATCCCTTCTTTAACAATTGAAGATCGTAAAAATTTGGAGTTCGTACTTCAAAATGACGTAGAGTGGATTGGACTATCTTTCGTTCGGAATGCTGAAGACATCATCGAGCTAAAAGATATTATCAAAGAAAGAGGGAAGTCTGCAAGAGTAGTTGCTAAAATCGAAAAGCCAGAAGCGATTGCAAATATTGATGAAATTATTGCTGTTTCTGACGCGATTATGGTTGCGAGGGGAGATTTGGGTGTTGAGATGCCAATGGAAGAAGTTCCTTTGTTGCAGAAAATGATTGTACAGAAATGTCGTGCAGCATCAAAGCCTGTAATTATCGCTACGCAAATGCTTGAAAGTATGATTACCACACCTCGTCCAACTCGTGCAGAGGTAAATGATGTGGCAAATTCGGTGTTAGATGGTGCGGATGCTGTGATGTTAAGTGGAGAAACTTCTGTTGGAGAATTTCCGCTAATTGTGATTGAGACAATGCAGAAGATCATTACCAACATCGAAACCAACAACTATCCATTTAATCCTGAGAAATTTCTAAAACCAAACGCTGAAAGCTTCTTAAGTGATGCTGTTTGCGATTCGGCTTGTTTCTTATCTAAGCAAACTAATGCAGTGGGAATTGTTTCAATGACATTAAGTGGTTATACTGCTTTTGAAATCGCAAGTCACCGACCAAAAGCACCTATTTTTATTTTTACCAGTAATGAGACCTTGTTAAATACCTTAAGCTTAATTTGGGGTGTTAGAGGGTTTTACTATGATAAATTTGAGAGTACAGATAATACCATCACAGAGGTTAATGATTTCTTGAAAAAGAAAAAACTCATCAAAAAAGGAGATGTAATCATCAATACTGCGGCCATACCGATGGAAATTAAAGGTAAAACTAATATGCTTAAGATTACGGTAATCGATTAAGGTTTACAGGAGAGGTGTCCGAGTGGTCGAAGGAGCACGCCTGGAAAGTGTGTATACCCCAAAAGGGTATCGAGGGTTCGAATCCGTCTCTCTCCGCTATAAAAATGCTGCCCGTAGGGTGGCATTTTTTGTTTGCTCGAGCTGCAACTTGTTTTTAGTTTACTGTCCTACTAAATACAGCAGTTTTAACAGAGCCTATGCTAGATTAGTGTTAGGGTTCCTTTTTAGTGACGTGATCGGCTAGACCATATCCTTTTCGGCCTTCATCTTCACCTTTCTTATCAATTACCAAAACCAAAAACTTCTACCTTGATTAACTGCGAAAACTCCTGCCACCAATTGAGGGATTAGCATAAAGCATAAAAGGAGTAACTCTGGCATGTCAAATTATTGAATATGCAAATATATCATTTATTGATTTTTGATGCAGCCGTTTTAGTTATTCTTTGTTTTAACCAAATGTTAATCTCTGTTAAAAATTTTATAATCATTGAGTTATGGATTAATTTACTGGCATGTTTCGATTAGTCATTCTGGCGATAAGCTTATTGTTTACCTATTCAGGCGCTGTGCACGCCCAAAATTTATATGGAATAGTAAAAGAAGCGGTAAGTAGATTGCCAATTGCGAATGTCTACGTAATTAGTTCAAAAAAAACGGTTTTGACAGATAGTAATGGAGTGTTTCTGCTTAATAATGTGAACGTAGGCGATCGAATTGCGGTTAGGATGATGGGCTATGAAACTGCTGAAGTAATAGTTAATCGGACTACCGATACACTTTTGATATATTTAAAACAAGATGCTATTGCTTTAAAAGAAGTAAATATTAAAACTAATAGAAATTATAAAGTTGATTCGCTAGCGCTCAGGAAAGAATATGCTAATGTTTTTGCATACAAAGGTCCAAGTTTTTCTGATGCGTTTATCGAAAGAGATCCAAGCTATAATTCACCCTTTGGGTTTAGTAACCCTAGATCAACAGCTTCTATAGTAAGTTTAAATGTTTTACAGGTATTTAACTTGATTGGGAGGAAAAAAACGCAAACTACTAAGCTAAAGGAAATATTATTGCGTGACGAGGAGCTAAATTATATTGATGAGGTTTTCTCGGCAAAGAAAGTAAAGTTGGTTACTGGTTTGGAGGGCGAAGAACTGACTAAGTTTATGAATCTTTATCGACCAAGCATTATAACTTTAAAGAAAATGACTGGGTATGAGCTTACCCTTTATATAAAGAAAAGCCACGATGAGTTTAAAAGAATTAAGCCTTAAATTAAATACCCCTCGTAAATTTTAATTTACGAGGGGTATTAGTATTATAATATTACTTAGAAGCCAAAGCCAAGCGATAATGCAAATCCACTGAATTTAGATTTGTCTTGATTAATATCATCCTTTGCGATAGGCTGAAAATCCATTGTATACCTAGCGTTTAAGTTCACTTTCGGCGTAATTTTATAACCTAACCCTACAATACCGCCTGCAATGGACGACCTGAAGTTATCTTTGTCAGTAACAGTAGTTGTTAAATTGTTATTGACATATACTTTTGTAGTTTGATCCATTAGGAATGATGCCTGTGCACCAAGCTGTAAGCTAAATTCTGGCGTGGCATTAAATGATAGCATCACTGGGACGTCAATATATCCTGCATTTAGTCTAATCTCGCCACTGGTTCCGCCTACGGTCTCTACCACTTTGCCACCTTTTTTCGAGTATAATACTTCAGGCATAAAAGATAGCTTTTCACTTAACGGAAGGTCTAAAAAGAAACCAGCTTGCCATCCAGGTACATATTTCGAAGTATATTCAGTACCTGCAAAATTGTATTTTCCCATCATGGTCATATTACCACCTGCTTTGATACCAAATTTGGCATCCATTGTTTGTGCTTTTGTATTTAGGCCTATAAAAGATAATGTTAATCCTAAGGCAATTATGAATAGCTTTTTCATTGGAATATATTTTTGTTTTAGCGGAAATGAAGCTATCATGAGCAATACTCATTGCTCATGATGGTTTCATTTGAATATGATTGTTACTAAGGTTTTTATTGTTTTATCGTGTTATATGAGAAACCACTTTTTAGGCGGCTTTAACTCTTTTAAATTCCCTTAGAATTTAACACCTAAACCAACTTGAAATACTTGATTTTTGAATTCAGGAGTTTGTGAACTTCCGTTTTCATTATTTTTCTGGAAGTCTAATGAGTAACGGCCATTTAAACCTACTCTATTGCTAAAGTCATATCTAAATCCAATTAAACCACCTACTAAACTCTTTTTAAAACGATCTGAGTCATCTTCTACAATTTTTTGTTCTGCAGTACCAAAACCTGTTTCGAAAGTATTTTTTGTAGACATTAAGAATGATACCTGCGGACCAGCAACTAAATTAAGTCCGCCACCTAATTTAATACTCGCTAAGATCGGAATATCAATAAAGTGGGTAGTCTGGGTAAATTCTCCAAAAGATGAAGTAGATTTATAACCTTTAGTTGAATAAAGAGCTTCTGGTGTGAAGGCAAGATTTTCCAACAACTTAATATCTAATGTAACACCTGCATGGTAACCCACTAGATAATCAGTTTTAAAATCATTGTCGCCATCATCTTTAATAATATTTGAGAAGTTTGCACCGGCTTTGATACCGAATTTAATGGGTTTGTCTGTCGATTGTGCATTAGCAATTCCTGTAGTTAACAAGGCGATCGCTAGGATAAATATTTTTTTCATAATTTTTAATTTTATAAAGCCGAACCTTTAGTTAGGCTATTTTTCTCAATAATAGATTTCACTGTGGTATCGAATAAATGTGCCAAGACGCACTTTGCTTTGCTAAAAAAATCAAATTCCTAGAGCTTTTAATTGAAAATGAAGCTCTTATTGGCAATTGGGCAATTAATGCAAAAAGAAATAAGGACCCGGATTGGGTTTATGAAAGTGTATCAAATTTAATACAACAATGAGCTCGACAAGTAGAAATAGCTAGAATTTAACTAATATTGGGGATTAATATATTTGACCTAATGAAGAAATCCCTTTTTTTACATGCGATTGTTGCGCTTTTACTAAGTAGTTTAACAGTAGATGCCCAACAACCTTCTTATATTGACTTATTAAAGCAGCAGCCTAAATGGGTTGATTCTGTTTTTAAAAAATTGAGTAAAAAGCAAAGAATTGCGCAGATGTTTTTTGTTGCAGCGTATACAAACAAGAGTCAAAAATTTACTGATTCAATAGGGAAAGTAATAAAAAGGGAAAAAATTGGAGGCCTGGTTTTTTTTCAAGGTGGTCCTGTTAGACAAGCAATTCTAACGAATCAATATCAAAAATTAGCTAGAGTACCGCTTCTTATTGCGTCCGATGGCGAATGGGGATTGGGAATGCGTTTAGATAGTACTATTTCTTATCCTTATCAGATGGCGCTAGGTGCAGTTCAGAATAAAGAGCTTATTTATAAAATGGGTTTGGAAGTAGCGAAAGATTTTAAACGCGTTGGTATGCATATGAATTTGGCACCTGACGTGGATGTAAATAACAACGCGAAAAACCCGGTAATTAATTATCGTTCATTTGGAGAAAATAAGTATAACGTAACGGAAAAAGCCGGCGCATACTTAAAAGGTATGCAAGACGGTGGCTTGCTAGTAAGTATTAAACATTATCCTGGACATGGCGATACAGATGTGGATTCCCACTATGATTTACCTCAGCTTAAATTTACAAAGGAACGCTTAGATAGCTTAGAGATGTATCCTTTTAAGGAGCTCATTAAGCAAGGCGCTGCGGGAGTAATGATCGCCCATATGAATATTCCGGCATTAGACCCTACGCCAAATATGCCTTCTACTTTGTCAAAGCCAATTGTAACAGGCATCTTAAAGGAACAGCAAAAATTTGAAGGAATTATTATTTCTGATGCAATGGGAATGAAAGGTGTAGTGAAGTACTTTAAAGATGGGGAGGCTGATGTCATGGGAATAATTGCAGGAAATGATGTGTTGGAACTTTCTGAGAATAGCAAAAGGGCAGTGAAGATGGTTCGTCAGGCAATCAAAGATCAAAGATTAACAATGGAGAGGATTGATGAGAGTGTGAAGAAAATTTTAACAGCGAAATACTGGGCTGGGCTAAATGTAAAACCAAGAGTGGACCAAGAATTTGTGTGGGAAGGTGTTAATCGCGCCGAAAGCCAGGTTTTATTGCAACAACTAGCGGATGCAAGTATGACCCTATTAAGAGGAAGAGATTTTATTCAGGCTTTAACGCCAAGTAAAAGAACTTTTATGATCGATATTGGTTTGGCAGAAAGCAGCAAGTTCCAGAAGGAGTTAGCTACTGTTTATAAAAATTCAATCTCTTTTAGTTTAGAAAAAACAGCAACTGCAGCAGCCATCGCAAAGGTATTATCGCAGATTACACCAGATGATCAAGTGATCATCGCTATCCATGATACGCGTATTCGTCCAGGTAATAATATGCCATTAAATGCAGACTTGAGAACAATGGTTACTAATATGGCAAGTAAAGATGCTGCATTTGTGCTTTTTGCTAACCCATATAATTTGGCAGCTATACCAGGTATAGAAAATGCAAAAGCATTATTAGTTGCTTACCAAAAAGAAGAGTTTATGCAAAAGGCGGCAGCTTCGGTATTAAAAAACCAACTTATACCAACAGGCAAATTACCGGTAACGGCGAGTAGCTTTTTTAAATACGGAGACGGGCTTTAGGCTGGTCGGGTTGATTACCACTATTACCACCATTATTACCACTTTGACAATCTTTAAAGATTGTCAAAGTGGTAATAATGGTGGAGACTAGTAATGAAAAACACTCGGTAACCTCTGTTTACCAAGTGTTTAATAGCGTTTTAAAATAATTTTCCACAATGTTTTTTGAAAAAAAGCCCTAACTTTGACGTAGTCAAAGTCTTACGTTATTTAAGACAGTTTGCTGCTATTTTCATCTATAAAATATGCTTAGCTGCTATTTTTCAAACAGTTGTGCTTTAAGCGACCACTTTGACAATCTTTAAAGATTGTCAAAGTGGTCTACAAAGTGTACTAAAATTTATTATTTTCTGGTTGCAGGGCTGCGTAATTCCAGTTTTTCAAAAATTCGGTAATCTTCTTAACGCTATGACCATTGCCCTCTTCCAAATAAGCAGAGTTCTGGGTATGAATTAATTTTCCATCACCATCAAGTACCAAAAATACTGGGAACCCAAAACGTCCCGGATAATTTAGTTTCTTTAAAACAGCCTCGTTTTTATTCTCAGGGCTATAATTTAACAGAACAGTTTCGTAATTATCGTTTAAAAGCTTTTTAAGCTCTGGTGTAGCATTTACAAGGTCATGAAAACGAATGCACCAAATACACCAGTTACCACCAACTTGGATAAATACATGCTTTTTTTCTTTTTTTGCCTTTGCAACAGCCGCATCAATTTCGTGTTGAGCGTCGGCTTTTGGGTTATAAATATTAACTACGGGTTTTGTCTCAGTTTGTCCAAAACTAACCACGCTTATAGATAAGGCAGCAAATAGTGTCAGAATATATTTCATGTTACAAAGGTAAAAAAGTCTACTAAAACGATAGTGTATTCCATTATTGTTTACAGAAAAACTACATTTATGCTAATTTATTAAATTAATGCAATATCTAGATATACATACCCATCATTCTAAGCAAAAAAAGAACGTAATAAGTATACAGAGTTTATCCTTAACGAGCGATATTTTCTTGGCAATGCCGAAGTCTAAGCCAATTTCTGTAGGCCTACACCCTTGGTTTGCGGAGTTAGGGCAGTTGGCGACATATTTGAAATATCTTAACGTTATTGCAAGGCAAGAAAATGTTAAACTAATAGGAGAATGTGGTTTAGATAAAATAAGAGGAGAACAACTTGAGAACCAATTACTCATTTTAAAGGAGCAAATACAGCTCGCTGAAAAGCTTGCTAAACCGTTGATTTTGCATTGTGTTAAATCTTTTTCTGAATTGATAGCCATCAAGGGAAAAATGCATGTTAAAGTGCCGATGATTATCCATGGTTTTAATAAGAATGAAGAATTAGGTGTGCAGCTCTTGGAAAAGGGTTTTTTACTGTCTTTTGGAGCGTCACTTTTAAAAGCAGAATCAGGAGCATCCAAACTGGTTCAGAAAATAGATAACTTCTTTTTGGAGACCGACGATAGCGAAACGCCAATAGAAGAAATTTATGCACATGTGGCTAATTTAAAAAAGTGTAGTGTAGAAGTGCTAAAAGCACGTATTTTTGCCGATTGGGAAAAACTAGTGTCAAACAAAGTCTAACCATATTTTAAATGTTAGTTAAGAAAATATATGTCTGATGTAAGCTGGCTATCGCGTTCTACGCTACTACTTGGAGATGAGGGTATTCAAAAATTACAAAGCAAGCATGTTTTGGTAATTGGTTTGGGAGGGGTAGGATCTTTCGCCGCAGAATTTATTTGTAGATCTGGAATTGGCGAAATGACCATTGTAGATGGCGATGTTGTTGACCCTACAAATAGAAATAGACAATTGCCTGCGCTGGCTACCAACCATGGTGTTGGCAAGGCCAAAATTATGCAAGAAAGGTTAATGGCTATTAATCCCGAGTTAAAACTTCATGTAATAGACACCTTTCTGACGCCTGAAAAATGTAGGGAAATATTGGAGTATAATTATGATTATATCATGGATTGTATTGACAGTGTGATGCCGAAAATCACTTTGCTTTCCACAGCACTTGAGAAAAACATTCCGATTGTCAGTTCCATGGGTGCTGGAGGAAAAATGGATCCTACTAGATTAAGAATAACCCTACTACCCGACACCTACCAATGTGTGTTTGCAAGTTATGTACGAAAAAGGCTAAATAAACTTGTAAATGCCGGCAAGATTAAAGCAGTATTTTCTACTGAGCAAATGGACAAAAATTCGATGATTATGACAGATGGTAGTAATTTTAAGCGGTCGGCTTATGGAACCGTTTCTTATTTGCCCGCAGCCTTTGGAGGAGCTTGTGCATCGGTGGTTATCCGCGATTTACTTGGCTTACCAATAGAAATGGCAGAGAGGCCTTTACGTATTAGTCATAAGACATTGGCAAAGAAGAAAAAGAAAAATTCTTAGCAAATTATCAACGTTTTTAGCAAATCGGAATTATTGTCTTAACTTCACATAATGGCGATAAAACCCCTAAAAATTCTGCAAGCCTCGGCTGGTTCCGGTAAAACTTTTAGCCTAACAGCGCACTACCTTACCTTGCTATTTAGTGGCGAAAATAAGTATCGTGAAATTTTAGCAGTAACCTTTACCAATAAGGCTACCGAAGAAATGAAAAGCAGAATTTTAGCAGTGCTTTTAGGCTTCGCTAAGGGAGACGAGTCAAAGAAAATCAATGATTACCGTGTGCTTGTTCTCGCTGCACATCCTGAACTGAGCGCTGAAAGCCTAAAGCTGAAAGCAAAGCTGATATACCGTAAGATTTTGCATGATTATAGCCGGTTTTCAGTAAGTACAATTGATGGTTTTGTGCAAAAGGTTATTCGGGGTTTTGCATTTGAACTTGGGTTAAATGCCGATTATAATTTAGAAATGAATTATGATAAGGTTAAGGACGATTTGGTAAACAAATTGGACGAAGCCTTAGATCACAATAAGCAGTTATTAGCTTGGATTATTGACTTGGCAATTGAGCGGATTGGTGATAACAAAAGCTGGAATTATAAAACTGAACTCTACAACTTAATTGGAGAGATTTTTTCAGAACGCTTTCAAGTATTTGAGGCAGCGGTAGCTGTTTTAGGGGAAGAAAATATAGATGAGCTATTTAAAAAATATATCCAGCTTACTAAAGCAGAAGTTAAGAACTTCGAAGACGAGTTAATTGCTTTAGCCACTGATGCAAATAATGTACTCGACGTTTTGGGAGTTGAAAATGACCATCTGAAAGGTAAGTCCAAAAATGGACTGCGGAAAATAATTCTCGTAGCAAGAGGGGATTTTTCAAAGCTCGAAGCGATTTTTAAATACATAGACGAGCCTGAAGAGTGGTTTCAGAAAAATGTAGATCTTCCAGAAGTTTACGAGACAATTAATCCCATCCTTCAAAAGATGAGGGCTCATTATTTGGCGCACTTGCCAAATTACAGTCTGGCAATTGCGTTTAACAAAAACCTGTATTACCTAAGGTTAATGCAAGAAATTGCTGGCCTGTTAAAGCAATATAGAGCAGAAAATGATAATTTGTTAATTAGTGATGCGCAAAAATTAATTAGCGGAATAACAGAAGACGCAGGAGATAATCCTTCTTTTATTTGGGAGAAAGTTGGCAACAAGTATAAAAACTTCTTGTTCGACGAGTTTCAAGACACTTCCACAAGTCAGTGGGGCAGCTTTAAGTCACTCTTAACTAACGCGATTGCAACTCCAAACCCGAATGTAATAGACCATTTAATTGTTGGAGACACTAAGCAGTCGATTTATCGCTGGCGAAATGGAGATTGGAATATCTTACATAAGCACGCTAAAATAGATGTTGGTGTGCACAATGTTGTGGAAGAAAGTTTAGCAGAGAATTACCGAAGTGCCGAGAATATTATTTCTTTTAACAATTTCCTTTATCGCTCTATACCATTGGTTTTACAAAATGAGTTAAATGAAAATGTACTCAGTAAGCCAGAAAGTATAGCAACATGGTGGCGAGAGCAAGATTATCATCAAATCATAACGGCAATTTATGAATCTTCTACACAAAACTTTGCACCCAACACAGCAAAGGGTGGAACTATAAAGATCAAGAAATTTGGTAAGGAGCATGCACCGAATGAAGCAAGATTTACGGAAACCATTTTCAGGGATTTAGCATTGGCTGATGTAATTAAGGAGATTAACTACTTAAAAAATGAACTAAATTATCCCTTAAAAGATATTGCGATCTTAGTTCGCTCTAATAGTGAGGCAATGTTAACTGTGCAGCAGTTAATGGCGCAAAATTTACCAGTTCTTTCGGGGGATGCTTTATTAATCTCGAACAATGCTGCGGTACAATTGATCATCAATACCTTAAAAGTTCTGGTCGGAATTGATGCGCAAACTGCTTTATATAAAGCAAACTGCATTGCTCTTTATTACACCTTGCAAGGAAAAGAACCTAATGCAGATCATTACCTTAATTTGAACGGAGTTTCGTTAACTGCCTTAAAGGGAGTTTTGCCGGCTGAGTTGTGTGAGAACTGGCAAAGCTGGTTACAGTTGCCATTAGCCGAATTAATGGAAATTTTAATTGAAAGCTATGGCCTGAAAAACCTGAGCGAACATTTATCCTATTTGCTAGCGTTTAGAGATCTAGCGTCTAATGCAACGAGGTTAGGTGAGAAAGGTATTATTGCGTTCTTAACCTGGTGGGAAGAAGATGGAATTAAAAAATCTTTGCCATCGCCTGAGGGTGTTGATGCTATTCAAATTATCACGATTCACAAGTCAAAAGGTTTAGCATTTAGGGCAGTTTTTGTTCCGTTTTGTAACTGGGAAATTAAAGGGAAACCAAACTCCACCTTTTGGGTATCTTCTGAAGAAACTGTTTATAGAGAATTAGGTGGTATTCCATTAAAATATACAGAAGACCTAGCCAATTCCTCGATTTCAAAAGCCTACTACGAGGAACTACTTTATAACAACATGGACGCGCTAAACATGCTTTATGTTGCAACTACTAGATCAAAGGATTACCTGTACATCGCGACAATGGCTAAAAAAGAGCCAAAATTATCAACCATGGGCGATGTAATCAATCTTACGTTTGAAAATGATTTTAATGAAGATCAGGTATATGAGCTCGTGGACAATGTTGCGTTAACACGAGAAGTCCACCAAGAGAATTTCATTGAGCTCACAAGCTACCCCACAACAACTAGATTATCGGAGTTATATATTTCTTCAGAAGAAAAGCACCTCAAACACCTTGTTAATATTGAAAAATCGGGAAGAAAAGGATCCTTGCTGCATGATATCTTGGCCAATGCAGGCAACGAAAAGGAAGTGCAAACTTATATTGAGGGCTTGGTTTTGCAAGGAATTATTAAAGTGGACGAGCGAGTTGATTTAAATGCTCGCGTAATGGAAGTACTCGCTAACCCAGATTTAAAATCAATTTTAGCTAAGGAATCTGTAAGTATTACGGAGAAAAGTATCATCGACGCGAATGGAAAATTACATCGACCAGATCGAGTTTTAATAGCCGGAAACGAGGTGACTATTTTGGATTATAAATTTACTTTAGAAGAAAGTAACAAGCACATTGAGCAGATCAATACGTATAAAAATCTGTTACTTGAAATGGGTTATGAGCAGGTTAAAGGATATCTTTTTTACGCCGTTAGCGGGAAATTAAAATTGGTTTAAAAGTGATGGAAAAAATAAAACCATTTTTACAAGAAGTTGCTGAAGATTTGATTGCTAAATATGGCAAAGATTTGCAACACTGTGCGATTATTTTTAATAATAAAAGACCTTCGGCATATTTTCAAAAATACTTGGCAGATCATATTAAGAAGCCATTTTTTAGCCCTTCTTTTTTCACGATACAGGAGTTTTTTGCAACGGCTACGAATTATAAAATTGCCGATTTTTACTTGCAGTTTTTCATTTTACATAAAATCTATAATCAGCTACTATTTGAAGAGAAAATGGAAACTATTTCCAGCCATCAGTTTTTTCCTTTAGCGAAGATTATTTTAAGTGATTTTAACCAACTAGATAGCGACCTAGTTGATGCAGAAAAATTGTACCGAGATTTGGAGGACATTTCTGTGATCAATAAAGAATTTGATTATTTAAGTCGAGAACAGTACGAATTTCTATCTCAGTTTTGGACATCTTATTCGGAAGGGAAGCATAAGAAGCAACAGGAGCTATTTATCAAGATGTGGCGACGAATGCCGAAGCTTTATAAAATGTTTAACGCCGAATTAAAAGCACAAGATTATGTAACCAATGGTTATGCCTACCGGCTACTGGCCGAAGGGGGCATTAATCAGCAGGCATTCTTAAACAGTTTTGATAAGGGAAAAATTGTGTTTGTTGGCTTCAATGCGCTGAGTAGTGCCGAAGCGAAAATATTTACCCAATTGCAAGAATCAGGTAAGGCATTGTTTTATTTTGATGTAGATCAGTATTACCTAGATGATCCTTTGCAAGAGGCAGGCTTGTTTTTGAGGAAAAATATTCATCAACTCGGGCTGAAAAATGTATTCGAAAGACCAAGCAGTTTGATGAACTCCGAGCAGCATACCGTTAATGTTTTTAAGGTGCAAGGTCAATCGGCTCAAGCTAAAATTCTGAATACCATATTAGCTGATGAGGATCAATCAGTAGAGGTTGGTTCGACGGTAATTGTTCTGGCGGATGAGAGTTTACTTATTCCAACTTTGCAAACAATTCCTACTCATCGCAATGGGAAAAGCCTAGACTTAAACGTGACCATGGGTTTTGCGTTAGCCACTTCAAGCATATTTGGCTTAATCGATTTATGGTTAACAAGTCAGCTGGAAATTTTACAGCGTAACAGACTTTCCTATAAAAATGTAGAAGCATTTATTACCCATCCTTTGGCTGGCTTAAGCCAGAAAATGCGAGATAAAATTCAAACAGCATTGCTAGTGGAGAATGTTGTAGAAATTGACCATGAGCGCCTACTAAGGCAGAGTGGTTTATTTGAGGTTTTTTATCAAAAAATTGATAAGCCTGAAAGTGTTGTTGAGTATCTCTTAAATGTGTTGGATTATGTTTTAACAAGATTATCTAACGCTAAGGCGCTCAAAAAAATTGATGCAGAGTTGTTTGTGAAAACCATACAAGAACTTAACCGTTTACACGATACTTTTGGCAAACATATTGGAAAAGAAGAAATTTCTTTCATCATTTATTTAGTTCAAAAATCTTTGCAATCAATCGCTGTTCCTTTATCAGGAGATCCATTAAATGGTATTCAAGTGATGGGTTTGTTAGAAACAAGGAATTTGAACTTTGATAAAGTTGTTATCCTAGGGTTTAACGAAGGCATTATTCCTAAGTCATCCATCGGCAATAGTTTTATTCCAGATAGTATTAGAAGAGTTTATGGCTTACCAGTGCTAGAAAACTTAGATGCGATTTCTTCCTACATGGTGTATCGTCTATTGCAGCGAGCAACAAATATCAATTTTGTCTATAATAGCTTAACGGACGAATCAACTTCTGGTGAGGTAAGTAGAATTTTAAAACAATTGGAGTTCGAAAGTAGCTTCAATTTCAATTATCATGAATTAAATCTTGCGGTTAAAACTGCTCCGGCTAAAGAAGTCGCAATTGCGAAAAAGGACAATGCCTTTATTCAAAATACCCTTCAAAAATACCTCAATAAAACAAAGGTATTATCTCCGTCTGCATTAACTCAATATATTTCCAATCCGATAGATTTTTTCTTCAATTACATTGCCTTAATTAAAGAACCTAAAGAAGTTAGTGCTGTTGTAGAAGCGAACGAAATAGGTTCAATTTTGCATAAGGTGATGGAATATTTCTATCAGGATTTAAAGAATGCAGAGATTACCGCAGAGCGGATTAATGAAAGACGTGCACATGTTCCTGCCCTAATTCAAAAGGCTTTTAATGCCGTAATGTTTAATCATCCCGATAAGATAATTGAATATAAAGGGATGCAAAAAGTAATTCTGGCTATAGTGAATGCTTACGTTGGTATTATCCTGGACCAGGATTTGACACAAACACCATTCAATATTATCAGTTTAGAGCAAAAGGTGGAAGCAGAGATTTCTTTCCCTGTAAACGGTAAAGAAGAGAGCGTAAAAATATTTGGCTATATTGATAGAGTTGACCTGAAAGATGGGGTAACCAAGATTATCGATTATAAAACCGGCAGCGATAAGCTGACGTTTAAAGATATTCCTGAACTTTTTAACTCGGACGGTAAGCATATTAATAAAGCATTAATTCAAACCTTATTATACACCTACGTTTATGAGCAGTTCTCCGGAAAGACTTGTGTTGAACCAAATTTGTATATCGTTAAAACGATGAGTCAAGATGGCATTTGGTTTAAGTCTGGGCGACAAAATTTATCAGGCGAATATTTAGAAGAAATTAAGCCATTGTTCTTGAATGAGCTGCGGAAAAAATTAACCGAGTTATTTGAAGCCCCTTATTTTTTAACAAGTGCAGTGCCAGATAATTATAAGTATTCAATTTACAAGACCTTGTTTGGGAAATAACACTGACGAACTCCATTCCTTGCAATGACGACATCTTTTTATCTTTAACTTATGTTAACCTTAAACTTTTCTTCTTTTCCAATTCTAGCAACAGAACGACTACTACTTCGCGAGCATTCCATTACCGATGCTCCGGCTTTGTTTAACATGCGGACCAATGAGAATATCATGCGCTTTATCGACAGAGAAAGACCTAAGGCAGTCGAAGATATCGAAACATTTATTTCCGCGTTCAATATGGGATATAAACAAGGGCAGCATATTGCATGGGTAATAGCACTAAAAGAAAATCCAGATCAGATGATTGGTTCCATTGGATACTGGCGTACAAATTTTGCAAATTACAGAGCGGAAATAGGTTATATGCTTCACCCCGACTACTGGAGGAAAGGTATTGTGTCTGAAGCATTGAAAGCCACCATCAACTTTGGCTTTGAAGAAATAAAATTACACTCTATACAAGCTAATATCAATCCAGGTAACGATGCATCTCGACAAATTTTATTAAAGCATGGCTTCGTGAAAGAAGCTTATTTTAAAGAAGATTTCTATTTTAACGGGAAGTTTTTAGATAGCGAGATTTATTCGCTTTTGCAGGCATAAAGAGTTTATGTGGCAATTTTGCGAGCTCATTGATACTCTTAAAAAACAATAAAGTAACATCAATAAAACACTACTTTAAAATTACGATACAATACCTATATTTGCGGACGGTAATTTTTGAATTAAACAATGAGAGAGATCCAATTTAGAGAAGCACTTCGTGAAGCATTGAGCGAAGAGATGCGTAAAAACGAGAACATTTTTTTAATGGGCGAAGAAGTTGCGCAATATAACGGTGCATATAAAGTTAGTCAGGGCATGTTAGATGAGTTTGGCGACAAACGTATTATCGACACGCCAATTGCAGAACTTGGTTTTGCTGGTATCGGTATCGGTGCTGCAATGAATGGTCTTTTGCCGATTGTAGAGTTTATGACTTTCAATTTCTCATTGGTTGCGATTGATCAAATTATCAATGCAGCAGCAAAGATTTTATCAATGAGTGGTGGTCAGTTTTCTGTGCCAATTGTTTTTAGAGGCCCAACTGGTAACGCGGGACAATTAGGAGCACAACACTCACAAAACTTCGAAAATTGGTTTGCCAACTGTCCAGGTTTGAAAGTAGTTGTTCCATCAACTCCATATAACGCTAAAGGATTGTTAAAACAATCTATTTTAGATCCAGATCCAGTTATATTTATGGAATCGGAGGTAATGTATGGCGATAAAGGTGATGTACCTGAAGGTGAATATTATATCGAGATTGGTAAAGCACAGGTTGTTAAAGAAGGTACTGATGTAACCATTGTAACTTTCGGTAAAATGTTAACACGTGTTGTTAATCCAGCGGTAGAAGAACTAGCTAAAGATGGTATCAATGTTGAAGTTATCGATTTATTAACTGTACGCCCAATTGATTATGCTACCATTATCGAATCAGTTAAAAAAACAAACCGTTTAGTGATTGTTGAAGAAGCTTGGCCTTTAGCTTCAATCTCTTCTGAGATTACTTTTAACGTGCAAAAAAATGCATTTGATCATTTAGATGCACCAATATTACGTATTACTTGTGCGGACGTTCCACTTCCTTATGCACCAACTTTAATTGCAGCGAGTTTGCCTAATGCAGAAAGAGTAGTGAAAGCTGTGAAGGAAGTAATGTACGTTAACAAATAGCCTTGATTTGTCATCCAGAGCGAACGCGAAGGACCTAAACCATACATCCCCTAAGATTTTCTTAGGGGATTTTTTGTTCCATTGTTAGTCCAGTCGTAGCCTAGTGAAGTACCGTTAAAATACCGTTCATCCTACGGTCATCCTTCGTTCATCCTACGGTGTAATCATATTAGAATAGGCTTGGAGTACCGATGTTTGTCCATAGGAGGCTTGATGAAATTCATCAAAATTAATTATCTTCAAACCATGGTTAAACAAGAAGAACTGTACAGCATCCCAGCCCGCTATCGTAAAATAGAAAACCTTCATATTGTTTTTTGGCTTGTGAAAGACTTATGTTGGGTAATGCTTTGGAAGCCCCTAGGTTTAATGATGATTATTCCCACCATAGGCGCGGCTTTATTAATCACTTGGCAAACTCGTGCGATTAAAAGTGAATTGCTTCATAATGTTGCAGTTGTGTTTTGGATAACGGCTAATGCTTATTGGATGTTGGCAGAATTCTATTCAAGCGATGATAGTTTGAGGTATTATGCAGTTATTCCTTTTACATTGGGGCTGATCACGATCACTTATTATTATTTTGGTCTATTATTCACTAGGAGAAGAAAATCCTAATTAACTATGAAAGCACTTTTAATTATAGATATGCAAAAAGGCAGCTTTAGCCCTTACGAGTTAAAGCATGATACATTTGGAGTAATAGAACGCATCAATAAGCTGTCAAATCACTTTAGAGCATCGAATGATCAAGTTGTCTTCATTCAGCACGACGGCAGCAAGGAAGGATGCTTTTTACCCAACTCAGATGAATGGGAATTATTGCCTGAGTTAACGATAGAGCCGAGTGATCTAGTTGTGTCAAAAACAGCCAATGATGCATTTTATAATACAGATTTACAATTGCTTTTAGCCAATGATCACATTACTGAACTTGTTATTACCGGCTCAGCTACCGATTTCTGTGTCGATTCAACCATAAAGGCAGCTTTAAGTAGAGATTATAACATCACGGTAGTCGAAGATGCACATACCACGGGAGATCGACCGTTTATAGATGCTGTTTCGCTAATTAAGCATTATAACTGGCTTTGGGATGATATGACAGCGACGAGGCATAAGATTAATGTTGTAGATACCAACACGTTGCTAAAATAAGCAAGTAATTGCTAGAGTTTTGTTAGCTATTTTCGTAATCCTGCCTAAATTAGTGCTCTTTAATTTTTATCATGGATACACATTTTCAAAGCATTACCACCACCCTAAACATCGCTGTCAAACAAGTTAGCGCAACATTAGCCTTATTGGATGAAGGCGCAACAGTTCCCTTTATTTCACGTTACCGTAAAGAGTTAACGGGGAGTTTGGATGAAGTGCAAGTAGCTGCTATTAGAGATTTAGCACAGCAACTGCGTGAACTCGACAAACGCCGAGAAGCTATTTTAAAATCACTTTCAGAATTAGAAAGATTAACACCCGAACTGGAAAAGAAAATAAATGATGCGAAAACCATTACAGTATTAGAGGATATTTATTTGCCATATAAACCAAAGCGTAAAACTAGGGCATCGGTTGCTAAAGAAAAAGGATTGGAGCCATTGGCGATCCGGATATTGTCTCAGAGTCGAATGGATCCTGGACAAGAAGCAGCAAGTTATGTGAGTGATAAAAAAGGGGTGGCAGACGTTGGAGATGCCTTAGCAGGTGCGAGGGATATTATTGCCGAAATGATTAGCGAGAATATTGATGCTAGAACAAAGATGCGTCAGTATTTTACACAGAAGGCAAGTTATAAGGCGCTTGTGGTGAAAGGAAAGGAAGAAGCAGGAATTAAGTACAAAGACTATTTTGATTGGGAAGAAAGTGCAAAAACTGCGCCTTCTCACCGTGTATTGGCTATGCGCCGAGGCGAGCAAGAAGGCTTTTTAAAGTTAGCCGTACTTCCTGAAGATGAAGAAGCAATTGCGCTATTAGAAAATCAATTTATTACGGCAAAAAATGCCTGTGCAGATCAAGTTCAGTTGGCGGTTATTGATGGGTATAAACGACTACTTCGTCCCGCTATGGAAACAGAGTTGAGAGCTTTAACTAAACAGAAAGCCGATGAGGAAGCGATTAAGGTTTTTGCAGAAAATGCTCGCCAGCTTTTATTGGCCGCTCCAATGGGACAAAAGAATGTATTGGCAATTGATCCCGGCTTTAGAACAGGTTGTAAAGTCGTTTGTTTAGATAGACAAGGCAAACTGTTAGAAAACGCGACCATTTATCCGCATACTGGACAAGGTAATTTGAAAGATGCCGAATGGACATTGACCAAGCTTTGCGAGAAACACGAGATCGAAGCAATTGCCATCGGAAATGGTACAGCTGGCAGAGAAACTGAAACTTTTGTAAGAAAGCTTAACATACCAAATGTTGTTGTAGTAATGGTTAATGAAAGTGGTGCATCTATTTATTCTGCATCACCATTAGCTAGGGAGGAGTTTCCGACACAAGATATTACCGTAAGAGGAGCAGTTTCCATTGGTCGCAGATTGATGGATCCACTTGCTGAATTGGTAAAAATAGATCCAAAATCGATTGGTGTAGGACAATACCAACATGATGTAGACCAAAACAAATTACAACAGAGCTTAGATGATACGGTGATTAGCTGTGTAAATGCAGTAGGGGTTGAATTAAATACAGCTTCAAAGCAAGTGTTAGCTTATGTTTCTGGTTTGGGAGATACGCTTGCACAAAATATTGTGAATTATCGCAATACCCATGGCGCTTTTAAAAATAGGGAGAGTCTGAAAAAAGTACCTCGCTTAGGCGACAAGGCATTTGAGCAGGCTGCTGGGTTTCTTCGCATCAGAGATGCAAAACAGCCTTTAGATCGAAGTGGCGTACATCCGGAGCGCTACGAATTGGTTAATCAGATGGCCAAAGATCTAGGCTGTACAATTGATGAACTAATGAAAGATGTGCAGCTGCAGAATAAGATAAATCTACAACGTTACGTAACGGATACGGTAGGCTTGCCGACTTTAAATGATATCGTTAAGGAATTGGCGAAGCCGGGACGAGATCCGCGCGAAGCGTTTGAGGCATTTAGTTTTGCTGAAGGTGTTAACGCAATAGAAGACTTAAAAGCCGGAATGAAATTAGCAGGCATCGTTACGAATATTACCAATTTTGGTGCTTTTGTTGATATCGGTGTGCACCAGGATGGCTTGGTCCATACTAGTCAGTTAGCCAATCGCTACGTAGCTAACCCAAACGAAATTGTGAAGGTAAGTCAAGTAGTTCAAGTAACCGTTGTTGATGTAGATATCGCGAGGAAAAGGATTTCGTTGACGATGAAAGACGAGCAAGGAGCAAAGAATAAGGAACAAAGAGTTGAGCCTAAAGCTGAAAGACCAAAGCTGGATGCCAAACAACCTATGCGATCAACTCAACCTAAAAAGGAAATAGAAGGCGATTTGCAGGCCAAATTAGCAGCCTTGAAGAATATGTTTAAATAAGACTAAAGCTTTTTGCTTTAAGCTTTTTCCTGCAACTCAATCTGCCTTTTAATACTTTCTTCCAAAGAAATTAAAGTCTCCGTGCGTTGTATTCCTTTAACTGCTTGTATTTCTTCGTTTAATACATGGCGAAGGTGATTGGTATCCCGACAAGTGATTTTGGCAAACATACTATAAGAACCCGTCGTATAATGAAGCTCTACAACCTCTTTGATTTTGCTAAGTTGTTCTACGGCATCTTTGTAAAGGGATCCCTTTTCTAAATAAATTCCCAAGAATGCCGTGATATCAAAGCCGGCTTTTTTAGGGTCGATGATCAAATGTGAACCCTTGATGATACCCAAATCGGCTAGTTTTTTCATTCTTACGTGTACCGTACCCCCCGAAATGATCAGCTCTTTTGCGATTTCTGTATAGGGTTTAGTCGCATCATTCATAAGGTGCGTTAAAATTTGAATATCTAGGTTGTCAATTTCTAAATTTTGAGTTTCTTTTTTGAGCATAAATTCTCTTATTTTTAATGATTATCTAATTTAATTACAATTTTCGTAAAAATAAAATAAAATGATTAAAATATTTGCAACATATTTACTATTTGTCTTATGTTTGTATCAAGCAAATGAAATAAAAATCGTTCTTTAACAATTGCTTATACTCTGTAGGGTGGTGAAATTGGCAGACACACCTCCTTGTCTCGGTGGTAGAGGAAATGGGAAATCCGGCAACGGTACAACCACTCTATGAAGGTTCGACTCCTTCCCCTACAGCAACTTACGAAGTCTTTAAGACTTCGTAAGTGTTTTAAAATGTTGGGTGGTGAAATTGGCAGACACACCTCCTTGTCTCGGTGGTGGGGATCATGGGACAAACGCAATTTATGGGTTGACCACAAATTAATTTTGAATTGCAGCTAACTACCCCTTGAAGGTTCGACTCCTTCCCCAACAGCCAGTTTTATAAATAATAAGTTAGTTAGGGGAGCGTCCGGGATAGGTCGCTCTTTTTTTATTTTACACTTACGAAGTCTTAAGACTTCGTAAGTGTTTGGAACTTATTTTATTCCATACTTATCACTAAACTTCTTATCTAATTGCTTGTGCAAGTTATCTAAGTTAATCGAGCGGCCTTGAATAAATGCTTCTTCTACTTTATTGCTAATCATATCCAAAGCATCTCCAGCTGAGATAAAGAACGTCGCATCTTTTCCAATAGCTAAGCTACCAGTTGTTTTATCGATGCCCATTGCTTTTGCCGCATTTAAGGTAATTGTTTTAAGCGCGTCTTCTTTACTCATGCCCCAGGTAGAAGCTGTTCCTGCCATAAATGGCAAGTTACGCTGCTGCCAAAAACCATCAATGCTTAACACTACAGTTACGCCAGCATTGTTTAGCACTGCTGCGTTTTTGTAAGGCATATTTACATCATCATCCGAGTTGTTAGGCAAAGCGTGAGGCTGTTTTACCACTACTGGTACATTGTTCGATTTTAAAAAAGCCGTTAACAAATAGGCTTCATCACCACCAACGATAACAGGGGTAATACCATGTTTTTTTGCAAAATTTACTGCTGCAACGATATCTTTTTGCGCATTGGCTGTGATAAACAACTTCTGTGTACCATTAAACAAACCTTTCATGGCGCCTAAGCGGGTGTTGGTTATGGCCGGTGTGTTTTCGCTATACATTTTTGCCTGCACAAAAAAGGTATTCAAATCAGCGATTACATTATTTACACGCTCATTTGGATCTCCTTGCGGAGCTCCCATACCCATTCTGCCGCCAAAGCCAAATCCTCTACCTCTTGGTACGGCAGGCCAGGTAACGTGCATTGCATCTTCTTTCTTAATAGCTGCATCTTCCCAGTTCCAAGCATCTAATTGTACTACAGATGAGCTTCCCGCGATAGAACCCCCAGCAGGGGTTATTTGAGCCATTAAAATACCATTGCTTCTTAAAGTAGCCGGTACTTTAGAATCAGAGTTGTAAGCAACAAGTGCTCTAATATGGGCATTGTTTTCTCCCAATTCACGCTCATCAATCGTGGCCTTAACCGATTCAATTTCTACCAAACCTAAATTGGTAATGGGCGAAATAAAACCAGGGTAGATATGCTTGCCGTTTGCGGTGATTAACCTTGCTCCCTCTGGGTTTAATTTTACCACAGTTGCATCACCAATACCCGTTATCTTGCCCTTTTCTAAAGTCATATAACCATTTGGAATTACCGTGCCATCGCCAGTATGGATCACTGCGCCTAAAATGATAATTTTTTGGCTTTGTGGTTTTGCCGGAGAAATATTTGCTTGTCCGTAAGCTATGCTAACTGAAGCAAATAAAGCAATAGCTGTGCTGATATATTTATTCATGATTGTTTGCTCCTTCCATTTGGTTTACTTCAGCCCAATAATCTTCTTCCGATTCGCAGTGGTAAAGGCGTGGTGGTACTTGTCCGAAAGAACGTTGTGTACGAGCGCCAGCTGTTTTGCTTTCTAATAATTTTTGAATGATACGTGCTTTTTCAGCTTTTTGTGCTTTTTGAACTTGCGCATCACGATCTATATCCCAATAAGCAATTCCATCTACAAAAGTCTTTTCAGCTTTTGCATAAATTGATAAGGGATTGGCCGACCAAACAACCACGTCAGCATCTTTGCCAGGTTTTAAACTACCTACTTTATTGTCGATGTGCAACATGCGAGCAGGGTTTAAGGTTACAAATTTCAAAGCATCGACTTCTGAAACGCCACCATATAACACTGATTTACCAGCTTCTTGATTTAACCTACGTGCCATTTCAGCATCGTCTGAGTTAAATGCAGTGGTAATCCCCACGTTGTGCATGATTTTACCGTTGTATGGGATTGCTTCTTGAACTTCCATTTTATAAGCCCACCAATCTGAGAAGGTAGAGGCAGCAATACCATGTGCCTTCATTTTGTCGGCTACTTTATAGCCTTCTAGAATGTGCGTAAAGGTATTGATCTTAAATCCTAAACTATCTGCCACGTGGATGAGCATATTAATTTCGCTCTGTACATAAGAGTGGCAGGTAATAAAGCGCTTGTTATTTAAAATCTCTACTAAAGCATCTAATTCTAAATCTCTGCGTACGTTACTTCCTTTTGTTGCTAACGCTTTTTCATATTCTTTAGCACGGGTAAAGGCATCAACAAATACTTGTTCAACTCCCATACGCGTTGCTGGGAAACGTTGGTTGTTTTGAGATGAACTTTGTTTTACGTTTTCACCTAAAGCAAATTTGATGAAACCATCAGCTCCAGCAAATTTCAATTCCTCCGGAGATTTGCCCCAACGAAGTTTAATCAATTGACTTTGACCACCAATTGAATTAGCAGAACCATGCAAAATTTGCGATGAAGTAACTCCTCCAGCTAACTGGCGGTAAATATTTACGTCTTCCGAATTAATAATATCTGCGATACGTACTTCTGCCGAATTTGATTGTCCGCCTTCATTAATACCACCACTGCCGGCAATGTGCGAATGCTCGTCAATTAAGCCTGGTGTAATGTGTTTTCCGGTTGCATCAATTACTTTAGCAGAACCAGCAGATAGATTTTTACCTACTGCTTTAATTTTTCCGTTTTCTAAAAGTACGTCCGCATTGGTCAGAATTCCTTCTTTCTCGTTGGTCCAAACTGTCGCATTTTTAAGCAATACCGTTTCTTGTGCCGGTAGTGTTTCATTTCCAAATGCGATGAATGGGAAAATTAGGTTGCCTTTTATAGCTGCTGGTTTTGCCGGTTCATCACGTTTAGGCGTTTCTTTAGCCGCTTCCTTAAAAGTTCCATTCCAAGACCCAGCTGCCAATGCATTAATCACCACATCACCACTAAATGCCACTGGATTGGCAGTCGTTAAGTATCCGCTTAAGCGAACATCACCAACTGGGTTTTTTCTTGAGTTAAAATTAATATTTACCCAGTCACCACTTCTGGTAAAAGTTGCATTTATCTTTGCGCTATCGGCACCTAGTCTTTCAATTGCTGCGGTAGGGGCAGTGGCTGAGCCTGTAATTCTCAGTAAGGCACTTCCGATACCATCTATGTTTAAAGCATAAGTTCCACGCAGGTCGGTAACATCCATTTTGCTAACTACAAAACGCTTACCTTGAACCCAGTTCTCATAAATGATATTTCCAGTTTTGAAAAGATTATCTGAAGTGATTAAGAAATTAGCCAGTTTGCCTTTTTCAATCGAACCAACTTTATCACTTACGCCTAATATGGCTGCTGGAATTTCAGTAACCGACATTAAGGCTTGCTTTTCTGTTAAACCATTTGTAATCGCTTGTTGAATGTTAGTCCAAAACTCTTTTGGTGTTTCTAAACCAAATGAAGTTAAAGCAAATTTAATTCCTGCTTTCTCTAGTACACCTGGGTTAGTAGGTGCTAATTCCCAACCTTTTAATTGAGCTAAACTTAGGTTCCTTGCTTCATTTGGATCTTCAACATCAAATGCTTTTGGAAAATTGATTGGGATAATTAAGGTTGCGCCTGTTGCTTTAACAGCATCAACGCGTTGGTATTCATCGCCAGTCGATTTAATAATGTATGACTTTCCGAATTCTTTCGCAACCTTATCTGCGCGCAATATATTTGCCCAGCCATCTGCTTCAAATAGTTGAGGAAGGCTTTGGTGTTTGTTAAACTGTTCTAAAGAGATGTTATATTCTTCTTTTTGTCCTTTGTACCAGTTTGCATCTAAATAAGTTTGACGCAATAAAGAGATTGAACCCATCAGTGACGAAGGATAGTCGTTGCTTGAAGTACCTCTATTGAACGAATAGTTGGCAGCGCTTTGATCGTTTAACATCACGTCATTTTCTTTGCCATCGGCAAGCGTAACAGCTGCGGAAGTTCCTCTTGCAATGCCGTCTCTACTAATAGCATTTACGCTGCCAAATCCTGCTTTACGTAAATCATCTGCTTTTTTGTTATCTATCGCAAAAATGTTTCTTGCTTCAATTTCAGCGCGAATACTTTCATTCCAGCCATAGGCACCTTTTTTTGTAGAAGTGAAGATAGATTGTCTTCCGCCAAAACCACCGCCGCCAGGAGCGGTACGTGTAGCTTCTGGAATACCATAAGAAGTAAATGCATCAATTAGGGAAGGATAAATGTATTTCCCTTTCAGGTCTATCACCACATATCCTTTTGGGATTGTGGTACCAGTACCTACTGATTGAATGGTTTTGTCTTTGATCAGCAATACGCCATTGCTAATTGTTTGGTTGGCATTAACTACGATGTTTGCATTGGTAAAAGCATACATGCCTGGTCTGATATCATAAGAGCCGTTAACAGGATATGTTTGCTGGGCAAACAAAAATGTAGTAGAAAATACCAGCGCGAGCGCAAGTAGAATTTTCCTCATAAATTTTTTAGTTTTAATATGATTTAAAGCTATTGATAAATAAGGATTTATCAGGTATCTAACGTATATTTTACAACATTTTATGGGTTTGAAAGCAAAGGGCACAAAAACCATTAAGAAATGAAGGGCTAAATACGATGTTTTTTATGAGAGCGTTTATAACTTTTCATGACCAAATTGCTTTTAATTATCAATCCTTTTATTTAATTGTTATTTTTGATTAAACAAAAACATTATGAGTTTATACGAAATTTTAAAAAACGCCCATTCGGGATGGCGCTATGTTGTTATTATCCTGCTTTTTGCAGCTGTAATTAATGCTTTGAGCCGTTGGTTTGGTGCTAAAGGCTACACTGAAGGCAATAGAAAACTAAATGTGTTCACCTTGATCAGCGCACATATTCAACTGGTATTTGGAATTGTATTGTACTTTCTAAGTCCTCTTACAAAAGGTCCAATGGGTGAATCTATGTACCGTTATTGGAAAGTTGAACATATTAGCATGATGATTTTAGCAATAATTTTAATTACTGTTGGAAATGCGCAGTCGAAGAAAATTATTGACGAAACGGGTAAGCATAGGGCTATAGGCATATATTTTGGATTGGCTTTAGTATTTATCATTGTGGCTATTGCAATGATGGTAAATAGTGATCCTTCTAAAAACTTATTAGGATTCTAGGATTACTTGATTACTTGGATATTTACGCTTAGGGTTTAATTTTTTTTAAAATAATATTCAAAATATTTTGATTACTTAACTTTTTGTATATTTTTGCTGCTCAATGATTAACAATATACATACATGGCAATGGCGTATTAATTCTAACAAGAGTTATGTCGAAGCTTTGTGTACCTTATAGTTTATCAACCTAAACCTAAACCACATTATCAAACCCGACGTAACCACACGCCGGGTTTTTTGTTTTAGCCATCAAAAAGAATGAATACATATCAAATAAAATCATATTCAAAAAAACGTTTAGCAGATACTACAACGCCTGTAAGTATTTATTTACGCTTACGTGATGTATTTCCAAATACTATTTTGTTAGAAAGTTCCGACTATCACAGCCGTGAAAATGCGACGAGCTACGTGTGTGCTGAGCCGATTGCAGGAATTACGCTCAATGATGAGGTATTGAGCAGTTATTTTCCTGATGGGACAAAAGAAAGTAAAAGGGACTTTGTGTTAACTTCGGAAATCGCAAGTTTTAAAAATCGTTTTGTTCAAGTAAATCAAGTAAAAGACAAGCACATCTCTACAGGGCTATTTGGCTATTTTACCTGGAATGCAGTGCCACATTTTGAAGATATCAGCTTTACGTCGACTACACCAGAGGACGATAAGATACCGAGTATGCAATACCATGTTTACCGATACATTATTGCCATAGATCATTTTAAGAATGAAGTTACACTCGTAAAAAATGTATTCAATGAAGATGAAGACGAAGATTTGACCAAAATTGAATATCTCATTCAGAACAAGAATTTTCCAGAATACAGCTTTCAAGCAAAAGGCGAAGAAGAATCGAATTTAACCGATGAAGGATTCATGACGATGGTTGAGCAATTGAAAAAACACATTTATAGAGGTGATGTTTTTCAAATTGTGCCGTCGAGAGCATTTAGTCAGCGGTTTTTAGGAGATGAGTTTAATGTTTATCGTTGTTTGCGCTCTATCAACCCATCTCCATACTTGTTTTATTTTGACTACGGTAGCTTCAAGTTATTTGGCTCGTCGCCTGAGGCGCAGATTACTGTTAACAACAATATCGCAAGTATTTTTCCAATAGCGGGAACATTTAAACGTACGGGTAATGATGAAGAAGATGCGATGTTGGCTAAGAAATTAGAAGAAGATCCAAAGGAAAGCGCGGAGCATGTAATGTTAGTAGATTTGGCAAGGAATGATTTGAGCCGTCATTGCAATGGTGTTGAAGTAAAATCGTTCAAGGAAGTCCAATATTATTCTCACTTAATTCATTTGGTTTCGAAGGTAAGTGGCAATTTGCAAGATGGTGTAAGTGCGTTTAAAGTAGTTGCTGATACTTATCCGGCAGGAACATTAAGTGGTGCGCCAAAATACAAAGCCATGCAATTGATTGATCAATATGAACAATTGGGGCGTAATTTTTATGCGGGTGCTATTGGCTACATGGGTTTTAACAATGATTTTAACCATGCGATTATGATCAGAACTTTTATGAGCAAAAACAATCATTTACATTATCGGGCAGGGGCAGGAATTGTTGCCGATTCAGTTGCAGAAAGTGAGTTGAATGAAGTAAATAATAAAATTGCAGCACTGCGTAAGGCAATTGCGATGGCTGCGGAGTTGTAGACTTACGAAGTGTTAGACTTACGAAGTCTTAAGACTTCGTAAGTCTAAGAAAATTTAAGATATAAAGATGAATAATAAAACAGTATTGGTAATTGATAACTACGATAGTTTTACCTATAATTTGGTGCACTTAATAAATGAGCTGGGTTTTGAAGCGGTGGTATGGAGAAACGATAAATTTGAATTGGCGGCGGTTGAAGAATATGAGAAAATTCTACTTTCTCCAGGTCCAGGTATCCCTGTCGAGGCTGGTTTGTTGCTAGACGTGATAAAAACGTACGCACCTCATAAAAGTATCATGGGTGTTTGCTTAGGTCAGCAGGCCATTGCAGAGGCTTTTGGAGGGTCTTTGCTTAATTTAGGTCGCCCAATGCATGGCATTGCAACGCCCATTACGGTATTGGATCCAACAGAATTGATGTTTAAAGATTGTCCAGAGCTTATTGAAGTTGGTCGATACCATTCGTGGGTGGTTGATCCAGTGGGTTTGCCCAGTAGTTTAAAAGTTACTGCAGTGGATGGGGATGGACAGATCATGGCTCTGCGTCATGAGCAATATGATGTTTGTGGGGTGCAGTTTCATCCAGAAAGTGTGCTTACACCAAGTGGCAAGCAGATGATGAAGAACTGGTTAGAAAATTAATAAATTCAAGCGTCACCGCGAGGTACGAAGCAATCCTAAAGCGCTAAGCTAGGAAGGAGATTGCTTCGTACCTCGCAATGACGACTATATAAGAACAATATGTCAATTTTAGCTAAAATCGTAGCACGTAAAAGAGAGGAAGTTGCTTTAGCGAAGCAAAATGTTAGTGTAAAGCAATTGGAAGCTTTACCAAGTTTTAATAGAACCCCTTTAGTTTTTAGGGATTTTTTATTGGACCAAAACCGTACTGGTATTATTTCAGAGTTTAAAAGACGCTCACCTTCTAAAGGACTGATTAATGGAACTGCAGAAGTTGAGGTCGTAACCAAAGCCTATAGTGACGCTGGAGCTTCTGCTTTATCTGTATTAACAGATACCGATTTCTTTGGAGGCAAAGCCGAAGACCTTATTGCAGCCAGAAGCGTAAATGAAATCCCGGTTTTGCGCAAAGATTTTATGATTGATGAATATCAGATCTTAGAAGCTAAGGCATGGGGAGCAGATTTAATTTTGTTGATCGCTTCCATATTAACACCCAAAGAGATTGAGGTGTACGGAAAATTTGCACAAAGTTTGGGTTTAAGCGTACTGTTGGAAGTACATAACCTAGAAGAATTAGAAAGAAGCATTTGCCCAAACTTAAACGCTATTGGCGTAAATAACCGGAATTTAGGCGATTTTACGGTCAACATTCAGACCTCATTTAACTTAGTTGACAAAATCCCCAATGAGTTTTTAAAGATTTCAGAAAGTGCAATCGATAATCCAGCGGTGATTAAAGAATTAAAAGCCGCTGGCTATCATGGGTTCTTAATTGGTGAGAATTTTATGAAAACTACCAATCCGGGTCAGGCTATACGCGACTTTGTAGAAAAGCTTTAGCGATACGCTCTTACTATTATCCTCCCTTTATTCGATAAGTTAATCCAAAAGCAATTTGGGTGCTTGCCAGTTTATATGGAGATCCAGAAAAGCTGGCTAAATTTCTAAGCTCTAGTTGAGGGTTTACATATACGCCAAATTTATTCTTAAAATAGTATTGCAGACCAGCACCCAAACCTGTACCGATACCACTTAATCCTCTTCCCGTTCCTTTTGACACATCGATGTCTAAGTAGAGATTACCATTAAAGAAAAAGTATTTTCCAGCTTCGTATCTCAGTTTAACAGGAAAGCTAATTAAGGTTGCTGTATAATCCCATGATTTAGGTGGCGAAGGAGGGTAAAAGGAGGATAGGGTGTATTTATAAGTAAGATGTTCAAATCCAGTTTCCAGAAAAAGATTTTTGCTCCTTAGTTCGTAGCTGTAATTAAGGCCAAAGTTGGTTAGGGAATTGCCTTCTCTGTTTCCACCGCCATCCATTTTTTCGAAGGTAAAAAGGCTTCCGTTCCCAAGGCCATAATGGAGAGAAAGATTTTTTCTTTTTTCTTGCGCTTGGGTCAACAAGGTGAGGAATAGCAGAGGTAGAATTAAGTAATTTTTCATTATGATAGTTAATTTATTTTAAGAGCCACACCAAATGATAAATTGGTGTTAAATAATCTTTGAACAGGACCCTTACGTGTGGTGAATGAAAGCAAATTTCTTGCGTCAATTTGCGGATTTACAAAAACGCCAATTTTTCCTAAATAATAGTGTAATCCAAGCCCGAACCCTGCACCCAATCCTGTAAACTCTTTAATAGTATTATCGGGGTCTTTACTTATATCTACGTCGGCATATAAACCACCGTTAAAGAAAATGTATTTTCCAAGCTCGTATCGTAATTTAACTGGGATACTTAATAACTTAACAGTATTATTTTCTTCCCATTTAAGATTCCCGTAACCTTCAAATTCGCCCTTATAGTCATAAGCAAAATAATGTATACCAGTTTCCCAGTAAAGATTTTTTGTACCAGTTTCGTTCGCGTAACCGATGCCCATTATACGTAATGATTGATGACGATCAACAAAACTTCCGCCATCAACTTTAGCAAATCGGAACATATTCCCTTCACCAAGGCCATAATTAATGCTAACACTTTTTCTTTTTTCTTGCGCTTGGGCAAAAAAAGACAATAACGTAATAGAAAGGGTAAATAGATATTTCATTATTTTTTGCTAGGTATGCGATACGCTAATCCGAATAAGAAATGGGATTCGGCAAAAAGTAAACCGCCAGAGAGTATGCCATGAATATTTGCCTGCGGATTTACATATAGAGATAGGTTTTTGTATGTTTTAACTTGTATTCCTGCTCCAATACCTGCCCCAATTCCTCCGATGTTATTTTTTTTACCTTTACTTAAATCGACAGTTAAGCCTCCATTAAAGAAAATATAATCTCCAGCCTCGAAACGCAATTTAAAAGGTGCGCTAAATAGTTTCATTGTAAGATTTTCAGGTGGTGATGAACCACCATGAATAGTATAAATATAGTTATGACGAAATAGCTGCAGGCCAGTCTCAAAATATAGATTTCTGCTTATCTCATGCCAATAATTAACACCGAAGATATTCAATGATTTGCTCTTATTTGAAGCATATCCAGATTTTCCAAACGAGCCAATTTGCCCATTTCCTATGCCATAAGAGACAGCTATACTGCTACGCTCCTGCGCTTTTGCAAACATCGATACTAGAAGAAAGGTAAAGAGCATTAATTTTTTCATGACGTTAGTTTTTTGTGAGGCGATAAGCAATACCATACGCTACGTGGTTTTCTGCTAAACCGATAGTTAAACTATGAATGTTTGTCTGAGGATAGATAAAAATCCCATATTTTTTTTTAAAATAATATTGAACACCAGCACCAATACCTACTCCTAAATCTGCTTGGTAACTCTTCCCTGGCTCAGCATTTAATAGAAACCCACCACTAATAAAGAAATATTTTAAAATGTCTACTCGTAGTCGTATTGGGAATAAAAGAATGTTAGCTGATCTATTTTCGGACCGCTGTAAGCCAGGATAATCAAACGACGTAAAAAGATAACGATGATTAAGTACGGAAATGCCAATCTCTACAGTTGCATTTTTATTTACCTTTCCAGCTAAATTGATTTCGAGACTACGTATAGGTCCTTCATCAAATCTTCCAGTCATCTCTGCTTTCGCCATTATGGGCTTTAGTTGTCCTTTTCCACTGCCATAACTTACAGAAAATGTTGTGGTACCCTTTTGTGCCTTTACAGAAAAGGCAAGTAATACGAGAGATAATATAAGCAAGCTTTTCATAGGAGAGGTCAAGTATAACTAAAACGTTAATAGTTGGGGAAACGCTACAGTGACTAGTTAGCCGCAGAATTAGATAATAGAAACCATAACTCATTCCTTCTGTTTTAACTTCGTATATTTGTAATTAGTAATATGGGAAAACAGAAAACATACGATACCGCGGTTAAACAAGAACGTGCAGTACTTGTTGGGGTAATTACGCCCGGTGAAAAACCCGAGCAAACGAAAGAATACTTGGATGAGTTGGCATTTTTGGTCGACACAGCCGGTGGTGCAGTTGAGAAAGTATTTACACAAAAAATGCTTCGTCCAGATCGAGCTACTTTTGTTGGGACTGGAAAGTTAGAGGAGATACAGGCTTACGTAAAGGCTGAAGAAATAGATATGGTTGTTTTTGATGATGAGCTTTCACCATCGCAACTGCGGAATATTGAACGCGAACTACAGGTTAAAATTTTAGACAGAAGCAATTTAATTCTGGACATTTTTGCAGGCAGGGCTCAAACCGCACAGGCAAAGACACAAGTTGAGCTAGCGCAATTGCAATATTTGTTGCCTAGACTAACCCGTTTATGGACCCACTTGGAACGCCAGAAGGGTGGTATTGGGATGCGCGGACCTGGTGAAACGCAGATTGAAAGTGATAGAAGGATGATCTTGGAGAAGATCTCGTTATTGAAGGAGCGCTTAAAACTAATTGATCGCCAGAATGAAACGCAGCGTAAGAACCGGGCGCAGTTAATACGAGTTGCTTTAGTTGGCTACACGAATGTGGGCAAGTCGACCATTATGAACATGCTTTCTAAATCCGAAGTCTTTGCAGAAAACAAGCTTTTTGCAACCTTAGACACAACGGTGAGAAAAGTAGTGATCGAAAATTTACCTTTTTTACTGTCGGATACGGTTGGGTTTATCAGAAAGCTTCCTCACCATTTAGTAGAGTGCTTTAAATCTACTTTGGATGAAGTTAGAGAAGCAGATATTTTAATTCATGTGGTTGATGTTTCGCATCCAAATTTCGAAGATCAAATTCATACGGTTAATGAAACTTTAAACGATTTGGGCGCAAGAGATAAGGATACCATCATGATTTTTAACAAAATTGATGCTTATGTAACGCCAGCAGCAGATGAGTTTAATACTGAAGAAGCTGCGCCACTTACCTTAGCAGATTTTAAGAAGAGTTGGATGGCACATCATAATGCACCTGCAATTTTTATATCAGCTACGCGCAAAGAAAATATAGAAGAGTTTAAGCAATTGTTGTATGATAAGGTGAAAGATATTCATACCACCAGATATCCATACGATAAGTTATTATACTAATAGGTAAAATGAAAAGATTTTTTCTTTTAGCAATTTGCTGCGTTTTGTTAATTAACGCTCATGCTCAAATCTTAAGCTTGAAGCCGCTTGAGCTAGCTAAGTTAAAAACGCTCATCAATACAGATGTTGATGTGAAAAATCATTGGCAGGCCTTACTGAAAACAGCCGATAATGCATTGACAGCAATCCCCAATCCCGCTGATACGATTTTGTCGGAAGGAATATTGCAAGGTGACCCTCGCAAAACAAAAACATGGAAGTCATTAGAAGATATGCAAAAGGTATACGCACTTGGTTTTGCATACAAAGTAACTTCAGATACAAAATACCTAGCTAAAGCCAGTGAGTTTTTGTTGGCTTGGGCGAAACGAAATCAGCCTCAGGGCAACCCTATTAACGATACCAATTTAGATCGAATTATTTTTACCTACGATCTATTAAAGTCCGACTTAAACCAAGAAGTGGTAGCGGCTGTTAAGGTATGGTTAAATCAAGTGGCCAAGCAAGAAGTGAAAACCTTTGATGATGCAATGGCCAGTAGGGGAAAGGCTAAGACCTTTAATAATTGGCATTCACATCGGATAAAGGCAATTGCGCAGGTGGCAGCTGCACTAGAAGATAAGACTTTATTACGGTATACCATTGAACGCTATGAGGCTCAAATTGCTAAGAACTTAAGAAGTGATGGTAGTAGCTTTGATTTTCATGAAAGAGATGCATTGCATTATCATATTTATGATGTTGACCCCTTATTGGTTGCAGCAATAACTTTGACAAGGGCGAGTAATGGCAAAAGCAGTTTTTATACCTATCAATCTATAGAAGGAAATTCTTTAAAAAAATCGGTAGAATGGCTTTTGCTCTATTTTACTGGTGAGAAAACACACGCCGAGTGGGTAAATTCAAAGTCAGCTTTTGATAAAAAACGTGCAGACAATGGTGAAAAGGGCTATATTGCAGGCACATTATTTAAGCCATCGGAAGCCCGTACAAGTATTGCTTTGGCAGGTTATTTTGATTCAGGGATGTTGAGTTATTATCAGCAACAAGCTAAAACGCAATCGAAATACCCATCTTGGCAATTCGTTTTGAATGAAGTAAAGCGCTAAAAAAATATTATGGAAAGTAAAAGACAACAGAAATTTGCAGGTTTATTACAGGAAGAACTTGCTGCTATTTTTCAGCGCGAAGGGGCTGCTTATTTACCAAATACCTTAGTTACCATCACAAAGGTTAGAGTATCGCCAGATCTGGCTGTTGCCAAAGTTTACCTAAGCTTTTTAAACACTAACAACACCAGCCTATCTGTTGCTACGGTAAATTCACATGCAAGTGAAATAAGGTATAAACTTGGGTCTCGTATTCGCCACCAAGCAAGGGTAATCCCGACCTTATCTTTTTTTGTTGATGATACTAACGAGTATGTAGAGCACATGGATAAGATTTTCGATAAAATAGCTAAGGAACGTAAGGAGACCGACGAGGAAACTGATGAGCAACAATAGCTATATCAGAGAGCCTGGTAACTTTTTTACCCATGTTATACCAGCCCTATTGGCTATTCCAGGTTTGTATCTATTGCTTACAAAGACTCATACTTATTTCGACTACGTTGCTGCGCTGATTTATGGGTTAGCGATTATTGTGCTTTTTAGTGTGAGTTCCATTTATCACAGTGTGCCTAAAACTCCTTATGGCCTTCGTTTTTGGCAAAAATTTGATCATTGTTGTATCTATTTGATGATTGCGGGCTCATTTACACCAACGGCTTTAATCGTTTTTGAAGGTAATTTGCGGTGGATTATTTTTGGAATGGTGTGGTTTGTGGCTGTAGTAGGTTGCTTGCTTAAAATATTTAACCGCTTAAAAAATGGAGCGGTATCAACAGGATTGTATATTGCAATGGGTTGCCTAGTCATACCTTTTATCAAAAAAATGCTCGAAACTTTGCCGGTTAGTGCGATTGCTTGGTTAATTTTAGGTGGAGTATTTTATGTTGGGGGAACCTACTATTATTCGAAGGATAAACAACTTAACCGGTTTTTTCACAGTCATGAATTATGGCATGTATTCGTAAATTTTGGGGCATTGTCGCACTTTATTTATAATTATGTATATGTGTTTGGGCTGGAGCGTGGAGTAAAAGTGCAGGAGGCTTTGACCTTAATTTATTAAAATGAGTTCTCTACAAAAACTTCAGGAATTTTTGATGAATCCAGCTAATAAAATTGGGAAGGTTGTCGATTTTAATGGCGCTACGGATTCTTTGTTAGCTTTAGATTTTACTGCAAATAATAATGAGTTAACCTCGACGATATTAGCTAACACTGATTTGTTTTCAAATTGGGTGAATGATAAATTGACACAACAGTCGGCAACGTATGGTATTGGAGGTTATAATGAGCATCGCACCATTTACAGTCGTAGCGAACACTTTGATACTGCTGCAGAACCACGAAGACTTCATTTAGGCGTAGATATTTGGGGACCGGCAGGCACTCCAATTTATAATTTTTACGAAGCTAAGGTGCATAGCTTTAAGTTTAACGACCATTTTGGCGACTATGGTGCTACGATCATTTTGGAATATCAGCTAGCTGATCTTAAGATATTCGGTCTATACGGGCACTTAAGTCTGGCTTCTCTAGAAGGCCTAGCAGAAGGACAGCCTATAGCAGCTGGAAAACAATTTGCAAGCTTCGGCGTTAAAGAAGAAAATGGCTATTGGCCACCACATCTACATTTTCAATTAATGTTTGATATGGAAGGATTGCATGGCGATTATCCGGGAGTTTGTCAGTTTTCTAAGAGAGAAAAATATTTGCAAAACTGTCCAGATCCAGCATTGGTGCTAACAGCTACTTTTGGCTCTTCCTTACGAAGTTTGAATTGAAACTTCATAAGTCTTAAAATAATTGCGTAAATTTAATACAATGAATATGCTAACTGCTTTTCTGATCTTTTTTGTGCTGGGTAGCAAGGCACAAGAGCCTACATTGGAAGGGGGCTTGACGGAGTTTTTGAAAAAGAACACGATCTATCCGGCTTTCTCGCTGCAAAATTGTATTCAGGGAACAGTAGATGTTTCTTTCAAATTAAATTTAAAGGGAGAGGTGTACGCAGCTAATGTTGTGCGAGGTATTGGGACGGATTTGGACGACGAAGCTTTAAGGTTAATTAAATTAAGTAGTGGTAAATGGATACTTCCGAATAATCACGATACTTTATCGACGGTTTTAATACCCATGAATTTTACCCTAAGGGATTATGGCTGCGAAAATAGAGACAAGAAAGCAATAGCAATGGCTATTAGAGCTTATCAGGCAGAGGCTGAGCTCGAAAATATTATTCTCAATTTTTATAAGAACAAAGAAAAGGGCAACTCTAGTCCAGATGAAGAATTGAAAATCTTGAAACTTAAGTCGGAACTAGAGATTGATGATGCGTATTTAGAAGCAAAAATAGAGACAGGATTAAAAAAGATTAAACAGGGTGATAAAGAAGGGGGCTGCATGGATTTCAATTTTGTGAAATACATGGGTTCTGACAAAGCTGATACGATGCTTGCTAAATACTGTAATTAAAGGATGAAGATAACCCTGCGCTCTTTTGTTTTATTGGATGTTCTATCGTTGGTTTTTTTAGGAATGCAACTTTGGGTGAAAATCGAAAATTATGATTATTTACTCACTGCAAAGCTGTCGGAAAAAATACAGGCGGGATTGGTATTCCCGATGTTTGTATTGATTGCTGCGGGCGCCATAGGACTTTTTCTAATGAGAAGATTTGGCTTTATCTTATACTATATCCAGTTTCCTTTTCGCCTCTATCTTTGGATTTTTTCTGTTGGCTTTATCACATTTTTGCCCGAGGCACTTGGTTTGTACGAAGACAAATATTTTGATATTTTGCTAAAAGTGTGCTTCGTTTCGGAGTTTATTAGGCTGTATTTAACTATAAGAATGCACTTAACTAGTAGAAACAATAATATTTAGCGCTTTAGGTATAATTTTAGCCTCAACGGAATCTGTTTTGCCCAAATATTCGCCATCTACCTGAAAATGTACTTTGTGTTTAGTCTTAATTTTTAAGCTCGACACTTGAAAGCTTTCTATCTTTTTGGGATTCCATGGTAACTTACTAATCCATATTTTGAGGATTTCCATTACTGCATATTCTTTTACAATGATAACCTCGAATAAATCATCATCTAATTTGCCATCGGGGTTAATTTGCAAGCCAGTTCCATATCTTGTTGCATTTGCCAACGCTACCATAGCCGCTTTTTCCCTAATGGTTCTACCGTTTGCCTTAAAGCTAACATCCATTTTTCTGTGGTTCCAGAATGCATGCCAAGCTGCCTTTGCATAGGTTTGCATTCCGCGCTCAGGTAACTCATCAAATTTCTTAACTAAATAAGCGTTGAAACCAATATCTGATAAGTGGATGCATAACTCTTTGTTAACCATGATCGCATGGATTTTTTTTGGTTTCCCAGTTACGGTTAGCGCGATTGCCTCTTTTAAATCAAGCGGGATGCCGAGTTCTTTTGCCATGCCGTTAGCAGAGCCTGCAGGTATGATGCCTATTGGCGTTTCAGTATTTAGCAGACATTCGGCAACGAGCTTTAAAGTACCATCACCACCTACAGCTATTACGCGATCCGCGTCGGCTTTTTGAATGGTTGCTTTTAGTTCGTTGAGGTTGCAGTCTTTAGGAAGTTCATAGATTTCGATCTCCGGTTTTTTTTTCTCAAAATAAGCGGATATTTCTGTTTTATAGTCGACCTCTCCATTTCCAGAGCCTGGATTTATAATGAATAGTAATTTTTGTTCTTTAGATTTCACGGGCGATAATTTGTATGCTGTACAAACAACTTAGTGATAAATCTGTTTTAATTATCATATGGGCAGTGCAAGTATAAAGGTATATCATGGCTACGGCCATACCCATAATTTGGTATTATATGGGCATGTGTTTAGGTTTAAGGCGAAGACCACGCAAATTTTTAGCAATAATTTCCTTGTAAATATTTTACACCTCTTTCGGCTATTTGTAGTTAAGCCTTTTCCTTTCGTTAAGGTTAGACTTCATTTTTATGGTCAAGTTATTGATCAGAAGGCAGCGTATGATGGCTTCTTTAAATTTGAATGGAAAGCAAATAACGATGTTAAAGCTGGCTGGCATGATGTGAAAGTTGAGGCTTTGAACGAGGGAGGAGAAATAATTGCAAACTCAGAAGGTAAACTATATGTGCCTCATATTACGCAATACGCATTTATTTCAGATATTGATGATACCATTATGGTTTCACATTCCGCAAAAATGGCTAGAAGGCTTAGGGAACTCTTTATCAAGAACCCACGTACGCGAAAAACTTTTGCGTCGTTGAAAGAGCATTATCAATTATTGGCCAAAGCACATACCACAATAGACCAACCTAATCCTTTTTTCTATGTGTCGAGCAGCGAATGGAATTTGTATGATTACTTGGTTGAAATGTTCAGATTTAATGAGCTTCCTGAAGGTACATTTTTATTAAATCAGCTAAAACGCTGGAAGAACTTAGTCAAGACAGGTAAAACGGGTCATGAAGGCAAACTTTTAAGGGTAATGCGTATTATAGATGCTTTTCCAAATCAGAAATTCGTATTCTTTGGGGATAATTCGCAACAGGATCCCGCAATTTATCAAACGATTTCAGAAAAGTATAGCCGAAATATAGCAGCGGTGTATATTAGAAATATAAGACCAGAAAGGGAGCCCATTACAAAATCGTTATTGGCCAAAATTGAGCAAAATGGAATCGACACCTGTTTATTTACTCATAGTGAAGAAGCAATCTTGCATTCAAAAAAAATTAAATTAATTGTAAGCTAAGTTTTATATTTATAGTACCTATTTGTAAACCGTAAAAACATACTATTATGAAAAACATTTTTTTAGCACTCATCTTTATTATCGGATTAAGTTCATGCACCAAGGAGCTAGATACTGCAACCAAAACCAACTCTAAGTGGGTATTAACAGAATGGCCTGGGAAAACAATACCTACCACTGCCCAAGCAACATTAAACATCAACGAAGGCAATAAAATCGGTGGAAAGGCATTTTGCAATACCTATGGTGGTATTGCTTCTTTTAACGGAAACTCTGTTCAGTTTAGTCAGATTTTTAGCACTAAAATGTTCTGCAGTGAAGTAGCAGAAGCGGAAGCTAAGTTTACGGCTGACTTGCAAAGTGTTACTTCGGGAAAGGTTTCGGGCGGAAAGTTATCATTAATGAAAGATGGACAGATATTAATGATTTTCACAAAAGCTGAGTAGTATATTAGCTTATTGACTTGCCAAAGGGCGAGAAAGCGAGGTTCATTAGTTTAAAATGCTGTAAACCAAAAGGAATTCCAACAATGGTAATGCAGAAAAACAGGCCGAATAACAAGTGTGTTAATACAATCCAAATTCCTCCAAATACCAGCCAGATGATATTCATCACGGTAGAAAGGCAGCCAATATTTGAGGAAGTATCGGTTATTTTAACACCAAATGGGGCTAAACCAACAATTGCAAATTTAAAACATTGAATTCCAAAAGGAATGCCCACAATGGTTAGGCATAGCACTAGACCACCAAAGATATATTGGAAAAAAATAAATATTCCACCAAAAATAACCCAGATAATATTTCCTATAAAACTCATGTTAGCCTTTAAATTAAGAGTTAATTTCGCTTAAATTGTTACATCATTATGCAATAGCCTTGAGATTATTAAGTTTTAACGCTGTGTTTTTATTTGTAATTTGCAGTACACACAAATAAAATTAAATAAGATGAAATGCCAACTAATGTTAAAGCTAGTAATAGCTTGCTGCGTAACCTTTTCTAGTGTTAAGGCGCAAACCGTGAATGATGTAAAATTAAGTGACCTAAAGGAAGACTATTTAGAGGTAACGGAGTATAAGCAGTTTCTAAGTGAGAAGACTTTTGTTGCGGTAGATTATGGTCAGAAAAAAGAGGCTAATAATTTTCGCGAAGCTGTTGTTAGGAATGAGAAGGGAAAATACCAAGAGTATAATTCTGTGATCGACTTTGTTAATAAGATGAAGCTATATAGCTATGAATTATTTCAAGTTTACGTTTTGGTTTCGGGAACAGATTCAAAGCCAACGTATGTGCTAAAAAGAAAGGCGGAATAACTTTAGTTAAATTATGCCACATAAGTAAACCGATGATTTTTAAACTACTTGATGATTCCCTAGTTTTTCCCAATCCAGCGTTGGCAGAAGATGATGGACTATTGGCAATTGGTGGAGATTTGAGTAAAGAAAGATTATTGTTGGCTTATCAAAAAGGGATTTTTCCCTGGTTTAGCCAAGGTGATCCTATCTTGTGGTATTCGCCACATGAGCGGTGCGTTATTTTTCCAGCTCAGCTTAATACTAGCAAAAGCATGAAACAAGTGATGAAAAAAGGAGATTTCACCATCACCGAAAATCATGCTTTTGCCGATGTAATTTATAATTGTGCTGAGACACCTAGAGTTGGCCAGGAGGGGACATGGATAACCGACGAGATGCAAGAAGCTTATGTCGCTTTAAACGAAAGTGGCATTGCTCGAAGTATTGAAGTCTGGAAAGAAGATAAATTGGTCGGCGGATTATATGGAGTGGTGGTGGGCGAGGTTTTTTGTGGAGAAAGCATGTTCAGTAAGGTGAGCAATGCTTCCAAACTGGCCTTAATTTATTTAGCACAAAAAAAGGAGTTTAAGCTAATCGACTGCCAATTGCCAAATGACCACTTAATGAGCATGGGGGCGGTAATGATTAGTAGAGAGGAATATTTTGCAAACCTCTCTTAATTCAACAACTCCCTAATATCATCTTTACTAAGCGATTTAAAGAAGCTTTCTTCGGTGGTGATCAATGAGTTTGCCAACGATTTTTTACGTCTTTGTAGTGCTAGTATCTTCTCTTCGACAGTGTCTTTCGAAATGAACTTATAGATAAAAACCTTTTTGTCTTGCCCAATGCGATGAGTTCTATCAATAGCTTGCTGTTCTACTGCAGGATTCCACCATGGATCTAGGATAAAAACATAGTCGGCCTGTGTAAGGTTTAAACCTACCCCACCGGCTTTTATAGAAATCAGAAAGACCTTTAACTCTTTATTCTCCTGGAATTCAGCCACAATTTCACCTCTATTCTTGGTGCCTCCATCTAAATAGGCATAGGGAATTCCCTCTTTTTCTAAACTTGTTCTAAAAATGGAAAGGTGCTTTACAAATTGAGAGAAAATCAAAACCTTATGCCCGCCTTTTAACACGTTATCGAGCGTATGCATGACGTTCTCGAACTTACCAGAATCCGAATCATATTCCTCATCAATCATCACAGGATGATTAGCCAATTGTCTTAGCGCGGTTAAGCCTTGCAATAGCTGAACTTGCTTTTTTGCATAAGTTCCATTATCCATACTCGATAAAAGATCGTTGCGATAAGCCGACTTAGTTTTCTCATAATAGGCTGCCTGATCTTCGCTCATATCGCAATAGAAGATATGCTCGGTTTTAGGGGGTAATTCGGCAGCTACCTGCTCCTTAGTTCGGCGTAGCACGAAAGGCTTAATGATGGCCTGTAGTTTCTTCGCTTTATCTTCGTCCTTCCTTTTTTCAATAGCTTGTACATATTCTTCATTAAAGAATGATTGTGTACCTAATAATCCAGGATTGAGAAAGGTAAGCTGGGTCCACAGGTCGCCAACAGAGTTCTCAACGGGTGTACCGCTCAGTACCAGTTTATGCCGAGATTTTAATAACCTTACAGCCTTAAATGATTTAGATGAGGGGTTTTTAATGTTCTGGCTTTCATCTAAAATGATGTAGTTAAAGTAAAAACTGCTAAGCAGGTCGGCATCAACTCGGGTAATACCATAAGTTGTGATCACAAGATCATACTTGGTAAAAAGCCCAATGTCTTTATTCCGAAAAGTACCTGTATGTGCGTGTATCTTAAGTTTAGGGGTGAATTTTTTTGCTTCGTTTAACCAGTTATAGATCAGTGAAGTTGGCATAACGATTAAAGAAGTGCTATGGGTGGTGTTTTGCTCATCTTCTTCCTTTAATTTTTGCAACATGGCTAAGGTTTGGATGGTTTTACCCAAACCCATATCATCTGCTAAGCAGCCACCAAAATTATATTCTCGTAAAAAGCTAAACCAATTATAGCCGGCTTTTTGGTAATGACGTAGATCTCCTTTAAAGTTTACAGGCATTGTGGTGTCTGTAATATCTTCAAAATCGTTTAGTCTTTGTAATTTTCTACTTAAGGTGACGTTTGCTAAGCTATCTTCTGCCAAATCGTTGATTAACCCAATATGGTGTTTCTTAAGCTTAAGGCCCTTGGTGCCGTCTGCTAGGCTAAATAAGCTGCTATATTGGGTAAACCATTTTTCAGGGATAATTGCAATATCTCCATCGGGTAATATAAACTCTCTTTTTTTGTGAAGGATATGCTGTTTTAGATCAATAAAAGGAATTGGATGAATACCAAAGTAAACGATCGCATTGATATCAAACCAATCGTTATCTTCTTTGATTTCGAAATCAATTTTATTAGCCCCAAATACGAAACGCTTTCCAGAACTGGCTTGTTCTATTTCAAAGCCTTCTTTTTGCAATAACTCGATATGTTCATTTACCCATGTAATAATGGCGTATGAGGGGTTGTCATTTTCGCCTAGATTGGGGAGTTCTAAATGATGAAAAATGGCGCTTATTTTCTTTAGGCCTAAACTTAACAAGAAAGCAAACCTTTGTTTTTCCCAGTCACTATTTCGTTTGATCCTTGTAAATGTATAATTATCGTCTTCTTTACTTAGTCGAACGGTAACCTTATGTTCATTCCCCATGGCAAAAGCATAAGCTCCATACTTAAAATAAAGTTGAATTTGAGATATTCCACCATCAACATAAATTACTTTAATAACGGCAGTAGCGTCATGCTTTTCAGTTTTAATTTCAAAGCCTTCGGCATATACATGGTATTTTTCTATAAGGGGGCCAACAAACTTCTCGAAATAGGTTTCTTCGGTTGCTTTGGGGATAGTGATAAAACGTTTGTTTAAAAAAGGCATTAGCTTTTTGCCTTCAATATCCTGTTCGAAAAAATACAACACATCATTTAATAGCAGCCAGGCGGGCTGATTACAAACTACCTGAGCATCCTTAAACATAAAGTCAATACGTAAGCCCTGATACTTAATTGTAGGAAAGTACCTAGTCTCGCTATCGCTTCTTCTGAAATGAAATAGCACTGTTGCAGGTTCAGTTGCCAAGTCTATTTTCCGTTCTGCAGGCCAACCGTCTTTGTCCATCAGATAAAGGCCATCAGTCTCCTTTAAGGTTTCTAAAACTTCGGCGAGTTTCTTCTCAATTTTAGGGCGCACATTGTCATAAAACTTCTCGTCGTAAAATTTACTGAAGAACTCGAATGGACGAATAGCTTTTTTATGGTATTTCTTGATGATAAAATCTTGCTCGGTTTCATCAAGAATTTTGATCAATTTGAAGTCGATGTCTGTTAAATGCTTGGCAAACTCTTTTGCTGTATGTGTAAATAATCGTTGATAAGTTAAAGAAAAATCACCATGCGGATTAAGTTGAACGATATGAGGTTCAATTAAATAGCCTAAAAACTCATGCTTACATAAGGAATATACGATTTTGCAAGGACTGGAACTATTTACGCGTAACATTGGTCAAAGGCTAAAAGAAAGAAAAGGTAAGCAGCTAAAAAATTCTAAACTTACACCAAATTGTTGTTTTTTCAAAGTCTTACACTTACGAAGTTTTTAAAACTTCGTAAGTGTAAGTGAAGTTAGGCTTATTCGGCAATCGTTCGTGGTTATCTGGTTAAATTTTATTGAAGTGGATAAATAGTTGCTTAGGATGGATACAAATTCTCAAAATATTACTTCCTGTTCGTCGAAGAATTACAGCTGTTCGTCTAAGGTTAATTGCTTATGGTCTAAAACCCACAATATGGCTGCAACCTTTTGCCCTTTGTGTCGTCTTATTTACGAAACCTGCCAAAAGGGATTGACAGGAAAACAAAAAATATAATTAACAGATTAACAAATATTTAAAATATAAAAGATATGAAAACTTCTATCAAAACTCTAATCGCAGCAGTATTAACTACAGTAGTTTTAACTAGTTCTGCATTCGCATCGTCAGACGTGCAAAAAAATACAATTACCGTTTTAGACCAAGTAAAAAATATTAACAAATTGGAAGTAAGTGGTAATGTAAAAGTGCTTTTAATACAATCACAAACAGAAAGTGTAAAGGTTTACGACAGCTACTATTCAAAAAATGCTTTAGTTCAGCAACAAAATGGAGTATTGAGAATTAGCTCATTTGAAGAGCAACCATTAACTGTAGCTGTATATGTTCGCAATCTTTCATCAGTTAAATTAACTGATAATGCAACTATCAAAACTTATGGCAAAATTAGCTTCTTATCTTTAGATGTAATTTTAAGAGATAAAGCTTCTGCGGACATCGATGCAGCTACTGTAAGCTTATATACTTCGGTAAGTGACAATGCGACTTTAACATTAAGCGGCACTTCGGAGGATCACACTGCAATGTTAGGTTCTTTAGCCAAAATGAGCATGAACCAGTTTGCTGCAGCAAACAGTTCAGTAAACAGTGTGCCATCAGTTATTGCAAAACAAAATGTAGCTCGTCTTTCGTTAGCGGATGCTATCGCTGAGGCAGGAAAATAACAACCTCAACATATATTAATTTTATAATCAAAAAGGCTAGATGAAAATCTAGCCTTTTTTAATTTGTTATAAATCAAACTTAATGCCCTGTGCTAACGGCAGCGTATTTGAATAGTTAATCGTATTTGTTTGTCTACGCATATAAGCTCTCCATGCATCGGAACCGCTTTCTCTACCGCCTCCAGTTTCTTTTTCTCCTCCAAATGCACCTCCAATTTCAGCACCAGATGTTCCGATGTTGACATTGGCGATACCACAATCGGAACCTTGAGTTGACAAAAATAACTCAGCTTCTCTTAAATTCAAAGTCATAATTGCCGACGATAATCCTTGTGGAACACCATTTTGCAAAGCGATTGCTTCGTTAAGTTCTTTGTATTTGATGAGGTATAAGATTGGCGCAAAAGTTTCGTGTTGCACAATTTTGAAATCATTCTTAACTTCAGCGATACAAGGTTTCACGTAACAACCAGAAGTATAGCCGTCTCCAGCTAAAACACCACCTTCAACTAAGAACTTACCTCCCTCAGCTTTGCATTTTTCTATAGAATCTAAATAGCTGGCAACAGCGTCTTGGTCAATTAATGGCCCAACATGATTGTTTTGATCTAATGGGTCGCCAATGCGTAATTGACCATAGGCTTTAACGAGTTTGGTTACAAAAGCATCGTATACACCTTCATGGATAATTAGGCGACGTGTAGTTGTACAGCGCTGACCAGCAGTTCCCACGGCTCCAAATACAGCTCCGATAATAGACATGTCTAAATCTGCATCTTTGGAAATAATGATCGCATTATTTCCTCCTAGTTCCAGTAAGCTACGACCTAAACGAGCACCAACAGCGGCGCCAACGGCTTTGCCCATTTTGGTAGATCCGGTTGCAGATACCAGCGGAATTCGGGTATCGTTACTTAGCAATTCACCAATAGTTCGATCTCCGATAATTAAATTGGAAACGCCTTCTGGAATATCATTAGCTTTTAGGACCTTTTCGATAATATGCTGACAAGCTACTGCTGTTAGCGGGGTTTTTTCGGACGGTTTCCAAATGCAAACATTTCCGCAAACCCAGGCTAAGGCGGTATTCCAAGCCCAAACAGCTACAGGGAAATTAAATGCCGAAATAATTCCAACAATGCCCAGTGGATGCCATTGTTCATACATCCTATGACTTGGTCTTTCGCTATGCATCGTTAAACCGTACAACTGGCGCGATAAACCTACTGCAAAATCGCAGATATCTATCATTTCTTGTACTTCTCCAAAACCTTCTTGCAGGCTTTTACCCATTTCGTAGGATACCAAAGTACCTAAAGCTTCTTTGTTAGCTCTTAGTGCGTCGCCGAATTGACGTACCATTTCCCCTCTTTTTGGAGCTGGTACCGTTCTCCAAGATAAAAATGCCTGTTGAGCAGTTTCGATAACTGTGTTGTAATCTTCTTCAGTAGCTACTGCTACGGCTGCAATTTTCTGGCCATCAACTGGAGAATAGCTGTCAATAATTTTTCCGCTAGTTGATTTTCCCCAAGAGTTGCCGGTGCTAAATGCAGGGTTTATGGTTTCAATTTCTAACTGTTTTAAGATCGAATTTATGGTTGTATTCATGTCTTGGTTTTCAAATAAATAGGATTACAAAACAACAAAAAATTAAGGAGCTTTGCCAATTTTAAAATAAGCGCAAAAAAGAGCTGTTGATATCAATTGCAATTGTCTTTTCGACGTGTATCTATCAAATAGATAATTTTCCAACCATCTTCGCCTTTGAAAAGTTGGAAAGAATTTACGCCGCAGTGGCTAAACTTTTCCCCCACGAAAAACTTATAATCCGTCCAAACACTGGCTAAATTACCATCGATGAGTATTTTTGTAAATACAATACGTTCATCATACTTCTCAGGGTGTGGGGCACTTACACTTTTGATAAAACCATCAACGCTCTCCGTTCTTACTATAGCTTTACCTTCTCGTGTAGCAATAGTCTGCATAATAGGTTTGGGAGCAAAAGCTTTTCTCAGCAGTGTGCTATCGGATGATCTCATGCCATCGAATAAATTATTGATTGTTGTCTTTACCGCGCTTTCTTCGGGGTTTAGGGTTTGGGCATTGTTCTTGCTTATTCCAATAAATAAGAGCATAAATAGAATATAAAACTTAATCATGACTTGAATTTTACTGATTTAGCATTAAATATATGTTATTTTGCAATGATTTAATAAGTATATACCCTCCTAAGCAAAATTACACTACTAACATCCACAAATAATTAATGCTAAGCATTTTATTATTAGTTGATTAGCCTAGTATATGTGTGGATGTTGAAAATTTTTTTATTCACACTTCTATAAAAAACGTAAACTTATAATGTATTAATTAATAGGAGAGGCTCTTTAAATACTTGAGACATGGAAGAAGAATTTGAATTTGATTTTAGTAAAGATGCACAAAACTCGATTGAACGTTATGAAGAAATGATTCGTAACCAGGATCAGTATTTTTTTGATGCACAGGCTTTTGAATATATAATTGACAATTACATTGAAAAAAATGACCCCGTTAAGGCATTACAGGTAGTTGAATATGCATTAAGTCAACACCCCTATGCTGCGGTGTTTCTAATTAAGCAAGCGCAGTTACTGCTGTTTACTAACCAGGTTGATAAGGCTTTTGCCGCGCTGGAGAAGGCAGAAATGCTAGAAGCTTCAGAAGCAGATATTTATGTTTTAAGAGGCAACATCTATCATAATTTGGAAAGGCATGCGGAAGCGCTTGAAAATTTTGAAAAGGCACTTGGTCTAGCGGAGACAACCGATGAAATTTTGCTTCAAATGGCCTACGTATATCAAAATATGCACGATTATGAAAATGCCATCGTTTATATCAAGCGTAGCTTAGAACAAAATATGGAGAACAAAGACGGCTTATATGAATTAGCTTTTTGTTATGATATATTAGATAAGCAGGAAGAGAGTATCCAATTTTATCAAGAATACATCGACAATGATCCATACTCTTATGCGGCCTGGTATAACTTGGCAAACTCGTTCCATAAAATGGATTTATTTGAGAAAGCGATTGATGCCTATGATTATGCTATTTTGATTAAAGAAAACTTCGCGTCTGCTTATTACAATAAAGGGAATGCGTTGGTACAACTTGATAAATACGCTGAAGCTATAGAAGTTTACAAACAAACTTTCGAATACGAACAACCAAATGCTGATACGTACTGTGCAATAGGCGAATGCTATGAAAAATTAGAGCAAATGGACGAGGCGCGCTCATACTATAAAAAGTCGGTTAAAATGGATTCTAAGATGGCCGATGCTTGGTTTGGAATTGGCGTTACCTTAAACTTTGAAGAAAGATTTTTTGAATCTTTACACTTTTATAAAAAAGCATTAGAGCTAGATGAGGAGAATCCAGATTTTTGGTTCGCGATTGCAGACGCATATTACAAACTAGGTCAAATTGATCAATCTGTCGAGGCTTATTATAAAGTTTTAGAGTATAATCCAATGGATATTGAAGCTTGGTTGGATTTTTCGACCGTACTTTACGAACAGGGTAAATTGGTAGAGGCCTCTGAAACGATGGCCGATGCTATTAAGAATAACCCAGAAGCAGCCGAACTTTATTATCGAATGGTTGCCTACCTGTTTGCGCTGGGACAAAGCAAGGAGGCCATTACTTATTTGGAAACTGCACTAACAACCGATCCAGAAAAACATTATATTCTATTCGAATACTTGCCACAATTGCAAGATAATGGGATCATAATTGAAGTAATCAACAAATACATTAAATAGAATATTTTGAGGTTTATTTTAAAAAATAACAGAGTTTTTTAACCTTTGCAGCAATATAACCCTAGATGAGGTTAAAAAAATAGATACATGAATTATAAATTAAATAATATTCCAGAGCGCCCAGTTAAGCCTCGTCAAAGTGGTTTAACAATGGTAATGGATAAAGGGTTAAGTCTGAGACAGGTTGAAGATTTTATTGAGATTGCAGGCGTACATACAGACATCGTAAAATTGGGTTGGGCTACGTCTTATGTAACTCCTAACTTAAAAGAAAAATTGGCACTTTACCGTAGTGCAGGAATACCTACTTATTTTGGCGGAACATTATTCGAAGCCTTTGCTATCCGTAATCAGTTTGACGATTATAGAAGAGTTTTGGAAGAATTTGGAATGGAATATGCCGAAGTATCAGATGGTTCGATGGATATTGAGCATGATGAGAAATGCGAGTTCATTAGACAGTTATCACAACAGGTTACTGTAATCTCAGAAGTTGGCTCGAAAGATGCTGCTAAAATTTTTGCGCCTTATAAATGGATTGCCTTAATGAAAGCAGAAATTGAAGCTGGTTCGTGGAAGGTAATTGCCGAAGCGCGTGAAGGTGGTAATGTAGGAATTTACCGGGGTACTGGAGAGGTAAGAGAAGGGTTAGTTGACGAAATTTTAACTCAGATACCTGAAGAAACTATTATCTGGGAGGCTCCTCAAAAAGAACAACAAGTTTGGTTTATCAAACTTATTGGCACAAATGTAAACTTGGGAAATATTGCCCCGTCAGAAGTTATTCCATTGGAAACTATTCGCTTAGGTTTGAGAGGAGATACCTTTGATTATTTTCTGAAACAGAAGAAATTTGGGGAATAGGAAATAGCAATACGCATGATAAGAACATTTGGATTAATTGGTTATCCCTTATCCCACTCATTTTCAAAAAAATTCTTTTCAGAGAAGTTTGAGAAGGAGCAGATCGTAGGCTGTAAATACGAATTATTTCCAATAGAAAAAGCTGATTCAATTTTAAACTTGATTAACGAAGATCCATCACTGGTAGGATTAAATGTAACGATTCCACACAAGGTGGCTGTTATGCCCTTGCTAGATGAATTGGACAACGCGGCGGCAGAAATTGGTGCAGTAAATTGCATTGCTATTGAACAGCATGGCGGTAGTGTAGTGCTTAAAGGGTTTAACACAGATGCCTATGGCTTTGCCGAATCTTTGAAACCATTGCTTGAAAAGCAGCACCAAAAAGCCTTGATATTTGGTGACGGCGGCGCGGCAAAAGCAGTTAAGTATGTGCTAAATCAGCTAGCTATACCATACCTCGTAGTTGTGCGGAAAGAAACTGAAAATGCCATTATGTATGATGCAGTTACTGCCGAATTATTAGCAGAATATACTGTGTTGATCAATACTACTCCTTTAGGTATGTCACCAAACCTAGAGTCATATCCTCCAATACCTTATGAAGCCCTCACAAGTGATCATTTAGCCTATGATTTGGTTTATAACCCAGAAGAAACAGTTTTTCTTACTAAAGCCAATGCACAGGGTGCAAAAATAAAAAATGGATTAGAAATGTTATATCTTCAAGCAGAACGTTCTTGGTATATCTGGAATTCATAGGATGAAGAAAATAGGTCTATTTCTTTTAATATTTACAGTGGGATGCTCGCAAGGTGAGGTAAATACACCAAAGCCAAAAGGCTATTTTAGGATTAAGTTTCCAGAGAAAACGTATAGAACTTATGTGTCTAATGCGCCATTTGAATTCGATTACCCAACTTACGCTACGATTACTAGAGATACCGAAGCCGGAAGTCAGCCTTTTTGGAACAACTTAGACTTTCCTCAGTTTAATGGGCGGTTACACCTCACCTATCATGGTGTTTTATCTCTTGAGAATTATCAGAAAATGACAGAGGCAGCCAGAACTTTGGCAATGAAACACGCTATTAAAGCAAGCGCAATAGACCAAAGATTGATTAATTATCCAGCTAAAAAAGTTTACGGGATATACTATCAAATTGAGGGAAACACGGCGTCATCTGTGCAGTTTTTTTTAACAGATAGTGCGAAGCACTATTTTAGGGGGGCTCTTTATTTCAATGAAGCCCCACAATATGATTCGATTCAGCCAGTTATCAAATTTATCAGAAAAGATATAGATCGGATGATTGAAACGTTTAGGTGGAAGAATTAACAGTTTAACACAAGATGATAAGCATAAAGAAATTTACATTTAACCCATACCAAGAAAACACCTATGTTTTATATGACGAAAGCGGTGCTTGTGTAATTATTGACCCGGGAATGTATACCGGTGCTGAACAGAACGAGCTTGTTAATTTTATTAAGACAGCTAATTTAAAGCCCGAAAGACTACTGAATACGCATTGCCATATCGACCATGTCTTGGGTAATAAATTTGTTTATGATAACTGGAGCTTAAAGCCAGAATTTCATCAGGGCGAACTGTATATTTTACAAGCTGTAGCAGGATATGCTCCTCAAATGGGAATGCATTATGAACTTAGCCCAGAGCCGGTAGCGTTTTTACCCGAGACGGGAACAGTTACCTTTGGGAATAGTAGTTTGAGCTTGATTTTTGCACCTGGGCATTCGCCGGCACATTTGTGCTTTTATGCAGCTGAGGAGAACTTTTTAATTGGAGGAGACGTATTGTTTTACCGCAGTATTGGAAGGACTGACTTGCCTGGTGGTAATCACCAACAGCTAATAGACAGCATCAAGCAAAATGTATTTCTGCTACCAGATGATTGTGAAGTTTTTCCTGGGCATGGTCCATCAACAACCATTGGCTTTGAGAAAATGAATAATCCATTTTTAACGTAGTGGTGTTTATCTTCCGCGCTACCTCTTACATTTTCGCTATCTTTGTTTTGTGAATACCGCATTTTATATTGCCCGTAGGTATCTTTTTGCAAAAAAATCTACAAATGCCATTAATATTATTTCGGCAATTTCCGTATTAGGGGTTTTTGTTGGTACAACTGCGTTAATTATTATCCTTTCTGTATTTAATGGATTTGAAGACATTGTATTGAAAATGTTTAATACCATTACACCCCAGCTGGTTATTACGCCGGCAAAAGGTAAAACATTTGACCCAAACACTGTATACTTTCAAAAGCTTAAAGCGGCTAAAGAGCTGTATTCCTATACCGAGGTTTTATCTGAGAACGCATTGGTGTGGTATAGAGATAAACAATCGCCAGCATTGGTTAAGGGCGTAAGTCGTGATTTTTTGAAGAACAAGAGCTTAGATAGTATTATCATTGAAGGTCATTTCGTGTTGGAAAATGACGCTGGACCAAACGCTGTGATTGGTTCTGCACTACATTCATATCTCAATGTGAATCCAAGCGACCCTTTTGATAAACTCCAAATTTACTCCCCCAAAAAAGGGCTAAAGACACCGTCTATTAACCCGATGGATGATTTTACGGCGCTAGCTATCTCACCATCTGGTATTTTTGAAGTACAACAGGACTTTGACAATATTGTTATTGTGCCCTTGTCTTTCGCTAGAGAGTTATTTGGCGAATCGCATAAGGTTTCTGCGATAGAAATAAACTTAAATGAAAATGCAGACGTTGAAGAGTTTAAGGAATCAATTGAAAAGGCTTTAGGTGAAGGGTTTGTGGTAAAGAATAGAATACAACAAAATCAAGCCCTTTATAACGTACTTGGCTCTGAGAAATGGATGGTGTATATCATTTTAACATTTATTGTAATAATTGCTATATTTAATATCATCGGCTCTTTAACGATGTTGGTGATTGAAAAGTTGAAAGATATTTCTATTCTGAATAGCTTGGGTGCAGGTAAAAAATTAATTAGACGAATATTCCTAGTTGAGGGTATGATGATTACTTTAACAGGGTGCGTTTTTGGACTGATTGCAGGATTTGTTTTTTGCGTGCTCCAACAACAGTATGGTTTGGTAAAAATGGGAGAGGCTACATTGTTGGCAACCAACGCTTATCCGATCGGGTTAAAATGGACGGATTTTCTACTAGTGTTTATTACAGTTAGTATTTTTTCTTCAGTTGCCTCATCTTTGGCATCAAATTTAAGTGTTAAAAGAATAGATAAATTAAATCAAGACCTGTAGCTATGTTTAAAAATAAAAGAGTGATTTTTTCAGTTTTAGGTGTTGTTCTTTTCAGTGTTGCCTGTACGAGTAATCAAAAAGAAGCAAATGAATCTGCAAAGGTTCAAATTGCAAAAGGCTTATATAGTTTTGGACCTGAGGTTAAATCGTTTATAAGATGTGAAGATGGTAAGGAATATTGGGTTGCCGATAGTGCAAAAACATTAGAACTTGCCTATCAGAATTTAGAATTTGAGAAGCCTTACATGCCGGTTTATATCGAAGTTGAATATCATTTTATCAAATCAGACACTTTAGCAGCTTCTGCGGAATATGATTCTACGATGGTTGTCACAAAATTACTTAAAATCAGCAAGGAAATTCCCGAAGGGCCTTGTGCACAATAACTTTTATACTTACGAAGTCTTAAGACTTCGTAAGTATAAATCCTTATGCTATATATATATTTTCTGAAAATGCTGGGATCACGCCTTTTTCTCTGGCAATGTTAAATAATTTATCTACCGCATCTTTGCCTTCCTTACCAAGGTCGATGGAGTTTTTGTTGACATACAATTCAATATGCTTATACATCACTTCCTCGCTCATTTCTTGCGCATGTTTGCGGATAAAATCAATGCCTGATTGTGGATTTGCAATGGCGTACTCTACAGATTTTCTAATGAGTTTATCAACCTTTTGCTGCGTTAGCAAATCGATTTTTCGGTTAACTACAATGCCACCCAAAGGAATGGCGCAACTTGTTAATTGTTCCCAGTAATCACCAAGATCCAGAATCTTAGCCAAGCCCTTTTCTTGGTAAGTGAACCTGTTTTCATGTATAATTAAACCTACATCGATTTGACCGCTCAGCAAGGCCGTTTCAATCTCACTAAATACCAGCTCGATTTTGTTGGTGAGTTGGGGATAGGCAATGCTTAATAGGAAATTAGCGGTGGTATATTTGCCAGGAATTCCAGTTTTAAGCTGGAAATTACCATTGACAAGTTCATTTTTAATTCGATCATAGTTCTCCTGCTTGCAAATCAACAACGGACCGACGCCAAATCCTAGCGCGCTGCCTGCATTTAACAATGCATATTGATTTACTACATGTGCAAACGCATTAAAGCTAAGCTTGGTAATGTCCAATTCCCCTTGTAATGCTTTTTGATTTAACGTTTCAACATCGTGAAAAGACACCTTGAATGACAAACCTTCCGTGTCGATCTTATGATGAATTAACGCATCAAAAATAAAGGTGTCGTTTGGGCAAGGCGAAAACCCTAAAGTAAGTTCCATGGTGTAAAAATAACCCTAAATGTGAATTTTTTAGTCATGTTTAACTCATTATGCGATCTGATTGATGAACCTAATTAGCCATTCATTTAAATTTTGTATTGCAGGCCCAATTTGCCAAGCAGCTTTATTTCTTCGTTCAACGTAGTTGGAAATACTTCTGACTTGTAATGCTGGAATATTTGCTTGTTGACAGGCATAAAAAACAGCTGCACCTTCCATGCTTTCGGTTTGAACCTGAAGTCTTTTGAGTAGGTTGTCTATCTGTACTGTGTTGCCGTGCACGGTGTTTACGGTAATTCCATTTACAACAGGCAATGCGCTAATGAGCTCAGTATTTGCAATAAAACTTGAACTAAATAAACCCTGTCCAAAACCAAGCTCGTCGATACTGATAAATTTGTCTCCATCTTCGGCTCCAAGTTCTGAAAAAGTATCGGTTGTAATATTTACGAGGACGCCAAGAGGGATACTCCTGTCAAAACTTCCAGCGATGCCAACATTAAGCACCAGATTGTAATTCGTATTTAGTCGTTGTCCGAGTGCAAAAGCTGTTGCAGTCATGCCAACGCCAGTAATGAGTACATCATATTGTGTACTTTGAATAAACTGTGATTTAACCCATCCGAAATAATCAAAAGTTTGGGCTACTTCTTGCTGCGTGGCGGCAACAATAAGGATTTTTTTACTCATTAGCTTATCGTTTGTTTGTTGAATGTTGGTTCCCTGCTGCTTTTTTTTAATCTAATTTTGTAGCAATTTAGCAATAAAACCTTTAAACAATTGAGCAAATTACCGAAGAAACAATTTAGCATTCTGTATATTTGCTCATTATTTTTTTACCATGATATACATCACACGTCGCGAAAGCTTTAATGCCGCTCATAAATTATCGAGAAGTGATTGGAGCCAAGACAAAAACACTGAAGTTTATGGCAAATGTGCCAACCCTAATTGGCATGGCCACAACTATCAGTTGTATGTAACAGTTAAGGGTGAAGTTAATCCTGAAACAGGTTTTCTGGTGGATCTGAAATGGCTGAAACAACTTATTAATACTTATGTTGTTGATAAAGTTGACCACAGAAATTTAAACTTAGATGTGGATTTTATGAAAGATAAATTAGCATCTACAGAAAATCTAGCTATTGCTATTTGGGAAATTTTGGCGCCTCATATTGAAGCGTGCAACGCTCAATTACATTGCATAAAAATTTACGAAACCGAAAACAACTTTGTAGAGTACTTCGGTTAAAATATAAATCCATCTATGGAAAACGATAAATACGATCACGACGAAGAAGTTTTGGGCTACCAGAAAATAGACCGTTACGACGATGAGAAAATTTCATCAGTTGCTCATCATTATAAATCCATTTTAGGAAAGTTGGGTGAAAATCCGGAAAGAGAAGGGCTGCTTAAAACTCCTGAACGTGTTGCAAAAGCTCTCCAATATCTTACCCATGGTTATGATATCCGTCCTGATGAAATTCTTCGCTCAGCGATGTTTAAGGAAGATTATAGTCAGATGGTAGTTGTAAAAGATATTGAGGTTTTTTCAATGTGCGAACATCATATGCTACCTTTTTTTGGGAAGGCGCATATTGCATATATTCCAAATGGACACATTGTTGGATTAAGTAAAATACCAAGAGTGGTTGATGCATTTGCTAGAAGATTGCAGGTTCAAGAAAGATTGACAGACGAAATAAGAGATTGTTTGCAGGATACCTTAAACCCAGCTGGTGTAGCTGTGGTAATTGAATGTAAGCACTTATGTATGGCTATGAGGGGTGTGCAAAAGCAGAATTCGGTAACCACTACTTCAGCGTTTACTGGTGAATTTTTAAAAAACGATAAAACTAGGGCTGAATTTTTGCGGTTAATTACCGCAAATCTGCATTAGACTTTTTCTGTAGACTTACGAAGTCTTAAGACTTCGTAAGTCTACAGCAACAAACCAAATTGCTAACAAATGAAAACAAAATGAAAGCATATATATTTCCGGGGCAAGGCGCTCAATTTTCAGGGATGGGTAAAGATCTTTATGAAAACCCTTTAGCGAAAGAATTATTTGAACAGGCGAACGACATAATTGGGTTTAGGATTAGTGATATTATGTTTAGTGGAACTGATGAAGAACTGAAGCAAACTAAAGTAACACAACCTGCTATATTCTTACATTCGGTAATTTTAGCTAAAACACTAGGTGATGATTTTAAACCAGAAATGGTTGCAGGACACTCATTAGGTGAATTTTCAGCGCTTGTAGCAGCTAACGCTTTGAGTTTTGAAGATGGTTTGCGCTTGGTAATTGCAAGAGCCAACGCCATGCAAAAGGCTTGCGAAATTCAACCTTCTACAATGGCTGCTATCTTGGGCCTAGCTGATGAAGTGGTGGAAGAGATTTGCGCAGAAATTGAAGAGGTAGTTGTTCCGGCAAATTATAATTGCCCTGGACAATTGGTAATTTCAGGAAGTATTGAAGGAATTGATATTGCGTGCGAAAAGCTAACTGCGGCTGGTGCAAAAAGAGCATTGAAGTTAAACGTGGGAGGTGCATTTCATTCTCCTTTAATGGAACCTGCCAAGGTTGAATTACAAGCTGCGATTGAAGGAACAAATGTTTTAGTACCTGTTTGTCCTATTTATCAGAACGTAAATGCGGCACCTACTACAGATCCAGCCACTATTAAGCAAAATTTAATTGAACAATTAACAGGTGCAGTTAGATGGACACAAACCTCGACAAATATGATTGCTGACGGTGCAACAGAGTTTGTTGAAGTTGGACCTGGTAATGTATTGCAAGGTCTTGTTAAGAAAGTGAGCAGAGAAGTACAAACAAGCAGCGCAACTGTTGCTTAATTGAAGAGATTTACGGTATTATTTACTAATTTTAAGCCACAGGCTTGCAGCTATTTAGAATCTGCATTTCTGAGGCTTTTTTTGTAATTTGAGTTTATTAAAATTGACTAGCGTGTGAGTATTGGAGGTAAAATCAGGTTTTTATTATTGCTTTTTGGCATTTGCTGTATAATTACAGCATGGTCTTTAGATCATGCTGTGACAAAGACCGATTTACTTACGCATGAGGCTAATCAATTGCAAGAGAATCTTGCTGAAAAAGAAAAAATAGTTCAAAATTTTTTAGCAGACACTGCTCAAACCAAAGCTGCAGAGGGCTTTAACAGAAACGGTGATGATGCACTAAAATTTATCGACACTTATCGAAATCTAGGTATCAATATTTTAGTGTTCAAAGACAATGTACTTCAGTTCTGGAGCTCCTCTAAAGTATTACCTGTTGTTAGTAGAACTAAAGAAGGCTATTCTGTTTTCGAGTCAAAAAATGGCTTTTACGAACTGATTAAGAAAACTGTAAATAACCATACTTTTTTGTTTGTAATTACTTTAAAAGCGCAGTTTGTAATTGAAAATCAATACCTAACTAACCAAATTGCTCCAGAGTTATTTTCAAATAATAGCTTAGACCTAGCCGGCTTTACAGACAAAGAAACTAGAAATATCTTCAGTATAAGTAAGGATTATTTATTTCAGGTTAAACTTAAAGAATCCTATACTGGGGGGATTTATACTAATATTCAGCTATGGTTGTGGATTACTGGGTTGCTTGCCATATGTTTATTTCTTAATTCCTATGCTACTTGGCTGGTAAATAGAGGATCCGTTTTTGCTGGGCTGGTTGTTTTGGCATTGTTTTTTGCTTTACTTCGACTCTCAGACCTTCAGTATGGCTGGCTCAATCATCAATTTGACTTAGAGATTTTCAATCCGTCTATTTATGCGCAAAGTGACTTCCTACCTTCATTAGGTGACTTCTTGTTAAACGTAATTGCGATCACTTGGACAACCCTGTTTGCCTATACACACAGAAAGAAATTTAGCACCCCAATTTGGGCATCAAAAAGCGAAACTATAGGGATAATAATTCATTTTGTGCTACTACTGATTATCGCAGGTATTGCCTTTTTAACTGAGGATATATTTTTTGGCCTGATAGATAATTCCAAAATTAGCTTTGATATTACAAACATCATCAACCTAAGTTTTATCAGCTTTATTTGCATCCTTATTTTATGCTTAGTTTGGTTTAATATTTTCCTTATAGCTAATATATTTATTGAGTTTAGCAAGCAGTTCAATGTAACCAATAGACAACGCATGATGTTGTTTCTTGGATGTCTAGCGATTTATTTTATTTATCGATTAATTGGAGATTTTAACGTATATTTTTTGGTATACGCGTTATTTATATTCATCCTTTGTTGGAATAATTACATCCAGCAAAGAAGGTTTTACATCGGGATTTATGCGCTCCTTTTCTTTTGCATGGCATTTTTGACAATGCTAAAATATATCAAATACATTGATATCAAAGAGCGCTCTAATAGAGAAGGTATTGCGCAGAAACTGATGATAACTGATGAGCCAAAGGTAATTAGTTCTATTGCCAGCTTTGAAAACAAAATTTCTAAGGACAGCGTAATTGTCAATTACTTCCAGCACCCTGAGAGAATACAGTCATTGCAAGTTCACAACTATATAAACAAAACTTATTTGGATGGTTATTTATCCCGTTTTGAATATAAAATATTTGAATATAACAGAGGAGATTCGGCTTTTAGAAATGAAAATAATACATCTTTAGCTAAGTATAGAGCACTCGTTCGTAGTGGCGCTATTAAAATTGAAAATTCAGATTATTTTTACCGTATTAATGATACGTTCGGTTTCCAAAAGTATTTTGGCATTATCCCTGTTTCGACTGACGATAACTTGATTGGTTTTATGGTAATCGAGCTCACTTCTCAGTCCTACGACATCAATAGCCATTTTCCAGAGCTTTTAATTGATGGCAAATTAAAAAGCGATGAAGATTATAGCCCTTATTCATTCGCCTTTTATAAAGATCATAAATTATTCGGCCAATCTGGTAAATATACTTACGAAACAGTGACCAAGAGATTTGAAGGTGTGCTTGATAAAGTTGTTTTTTGGAACGAACATAATCCAGACTATAACCATGCAATTTACAAACAAGATAAATCGAAGGTTATTGTGATCAGCAAAGAGCGAATGTCATATACCATTCGATTAGCTACATTATCGTTTTTCTTCTTGGTGTTTATCCTTTTTAGCGTTTTATTATATTGCCTACTATGGTTATTCAATAACATAAATAACCAAAAGTCGGGATGGTTTAATGTGAATAGGTATTTGATGATCAATGCCAATAAAATTCTCTATAAAACACGTATTCAAGTTACAATTGTACTGGCGGTAGTTGCCACGTTGTTAATTGTGGGGTGGACGACTTTCTTTTATATCAAAAATGAGTATTTAGCTCAGCAGGAGGATGAAATAAGAGATAAAATAAGAAAGGTACAGCTAGCTTATGAAAAAGAAATTCTAAATACTGGTTTACGCAATGATGAGGAGGCTAGTTATAAGTTTAATCAATTTGCAGATGTAAATGCAGCTTATTTAAACTTATATAATGCCGAAGGGGATATCTATCTTACCTCATTGCCGAAAATGTATGAATATGGGATTTTAGGTCCAAAAATTGGACCTAAAGCCATTATTAATATGCGGGCCAAGCAAAAGTCGGAGTTTATCAATACGGCAGAAAAGATTGGCAAATTTACCTTTGCAGCTGGCTATGCCCCAATACGCAATGCGCAAAACCAAACAATTGCCTATATCGGCCTTCCGTACTACAGCAATGAAGCAGACTATCAGGAGAAAATTGGTTTATTTATCAATACACTGATCAACATTTATGCGTTAGTTTTTGTGTTAATTGGAGTACTAGCCGTTTTCTTAGCAGACCAGATAACTCATCCCTTAACGTTTATCCAAGAGAGCTTTAAGAAAACTAAGTTAGGGCAAACTAATCAACCTATTGTGTGGCATAGACAGGACGAGATTGGTTCGATGATTAAGGAGTATAATAAAATGTTGGCAGCCTTAGAGAGAAGCGCCGTTAAATTGGCTAGATCAGAGCGAGAGAGCGCATGGCGTGAAATGGCTAAGCAGGTGGCGCACGAGATTAAAAATCCGCTAACGCCATTGAAACTAGGGGTGCAGTTATTAGAGAAATCATGGAAAGAAAAAGATCCTAATTTCGAAAAGAAGTTTGCAAGTTTTAATAAATCGTTTATAGAACAGATTGATAGCTTAGCGACCATTGCTTCCGAATTTTCTAATTTTGCAAAAATGCCAGACACCAAATTGGAGAATCTTCAACTTATACCAATAATTGAACAGGCCATCCGTGTTTTTAACTCAACCGAAAATGTAGAAATTAGTATGACCAGTCAAGTGAGGGAAGACCTGGTGGTGCTTGGCGACAAAGATCAGTTGCTGCGAACATTTAATAACTTGCTAAAAAATGCAATTGAAGCAAGTGAGGGTAAAGAAAAAGGGGTGATTAGGATAAAAATAATTAATGATCACAAATTTGCCTTTGTAGAGGTTGAGGACAATGGGAAAGGTATTGAGGAAGGTCTGCAGGATAAGATTTTCGTGCCTAATTTTACAACAAAGTCATCAGGTACGGGCTTGGGCTTAGCTTTTGTTAAGCAAGCAATTGAAAATGCTGGCGGGTCAATTCATTTTGTTTCTGTGCCAAATGCAGGTACAACGTTTTATTTAAGCTTTCCCTTAGCGGCCAGTGAAACCGCGTCTTAACGATGAATTTTACTTAAGTAAAATTTGAGACTTTCCCATTTCAAACCCATCACAATAGAGAATTATGGAATAAATACCTTTTAAAAACTCTTTTGGATTAGTCCAATCGATGTTAAAAGCGGTATCGTCGTTGTTGTAAGAGATTTGAATTTTATTGCTAAATTGCATTTGTTGACTATTAACCTCGAAAAAATCATTGTTATTAGCAATTAAGTTTCCCGCTGGATCGAATACTCTTAGGTAGATACTCTTGAAACCTTTTTGAGCCAAGTCATTAGATGCGATGGTAAAAGTGATGGCAAATTTGTTTGCCGTACTAGCCTTGGTAACCTCAACGGCTTTTCCATTACTTTTTACTTTATAAGCACCAATGCTTATGCTGCTTGTCTTGAGTGCTTCCCCAACTTTTACCTTTGCATTTAGATTTTCATTCTGCCTTTCTAGTTCCTCGGCTTTATGTGTAATTACCTCAGTCGTGTTTTTTAAACTGTCTCGTTCAGATTTTAGGTATGAGTTTTCCTTCTCTAATCGACCAATCTGATCATTGTAATTTTTTACAAACTCTTTTAAAGCTGTAATTTGCTTTTGCGCATCATCTAGGTCACCTTGAGTTAATTTCCCCTTCTGCAAGGCAAGCTTTAACTCCGCAATTTTGTCTCTTGCTAATTTTTGTTCTTCCTGTAATCTATCACTTAGTGTAACATTTAAAGAATTAACCTTATCAAGTTCCGCTTCAATTTTTTCTACTTCTAAGTTTAGACGGTCTTTTTCGGTGCTTACTGTTACAAAGCGATTACTTTGCTGTTTATCTTTGAAATACAAATAGGCATTTATTCCCAAAAGGGCAGCAATAACGATGATTAGAAAATAGACTTTGTTTCGATCAACCTTATTTACAGGGTCTTGTTCTTGCATATTTTGAATAGTTTTTATCGAGCTATTTTATACTCAATACCACAAATTTTGAAGCTTCATGCTCTTTTTTTGGAACGCTAACTTAATATAAAAAAGTGATAAGTGTAAAAATTGTAGCACTTTTGTATCAAATTTTTAAAAATCTCGTTAATTACTAACGTACAATTGTACTTAGATTGTACGTTACAACACACTTTTAAGTTCCTACATTAGCATAATGATCAAAAGTTTATTTATCACTTTTTTCCTTTTATTCACAGTTTCCACTCTTAGTTTTAGCCAGCATAAAGAAGCATTGTCTTTAAAGCGAGAGTTTCGGGGGATATGGATTGCAACAGTTGCCAATATAGATTGGCCATCGAGACCCGGTTTGTCGGTCGATCAACAAAAGCAGGAGTTGATAGGTATTTTAGAACAGCACAAGCAAACAGGCTTAAATGCCATTATGCTACAGATTAGACCAACAGCAGATGCATTTTATGCCAAATCTAGGGAGCTTTGGAGTCACTGGCTAATGGGAAAGCAAGGGTTAGCACCTGCACCAGGGTATGATCCTTTGACATTTGCCATTAAGGAAGCTCATTTTAGAGGTATGGAACTTCATGCCTGGTTTAACCCGTATCGTGCGACGATGAGCGCAAGAGCTGTTACAAGCCCCGAACATATCACTAGGAAGAGACCAGAGCTATTTTATACGTATGGAGGTCAAAAGCTTTTTGATCCAGGATTGCCTGAAGTAAGAGAATACATTGTACAAGTTATTTTGGATGTAGTTAAAGAGTATGATATAGACGGTGTGCATTTTGATGATTATTTCTATCCATATCGAATTGCCGGACAAAAGATTTCTGACCAAGCTACATTTGCGAAGTATCCTAATGGCTTTACCAAAATTGATGACTGGCGTAGAAATAACGTGGATCTTTTAATTAAGATGGTAAATGACAGTGTTCATCATTATAAAAAATATATAAAATTTGGCGTGAGCCCTTTTGGTATTTGGAAGAATTACCGCGAAGATACGCTTGGCTCAAAAACCAGTGGCTTATCTAATTACCATGAGTTATATGCCGATTCTAGGAAGTGGATTAAAGAGGGTTGGGTTGACTACATTAACCCGCAAATCTATTTTACTTTTAGTAGAGCAGTGGCGCCTTTTGGCGTGTTGTTAGATTGGTGGGGTAACAATACTTTTGGTAGACATTTATACATTGGACAAGCAGCCTATTTAATTCATAGCCCTTATGCAAAAGGCGAAGTGGCTTGGGGAGTTTTTAGTGAAATCCCAAATCAAATTAGACGTATAAGAGAAAATGGGAGAGCACAAGGAAGTATTTTCTTCAGCTCAAAATCTTTATCAACTGTAGCAAAGAGCTTAACTGATTCATTACGTAAAGATTTTTACAAGTACCCAGCATTACCACCGTTGATGCCTTGGCTAGATGAAGTGGCGCCAAATAAGATCCAAGATTTTACCGTTGAGGCCCAAAATGATGGGATTCATTTAAAATGGCTAAAGCCCCTAAAGGCGGAGGACGGAGAGACAGCTTCTGGATATGTAATCTACCGTTTCGAAGAGGGTGAAAAACCGAGTATCGTTAATCCAAAGAATATTATTAAAATCTCTTTTGAAGATTATCCGTTTTATCTAGATACAACGGCAGAAAAAGGGAAGCGGTATACTTATATCGTTACAGCGCTAGATCGATTAAAGAATGAGAGTGACGCGAGTGTTCCGGTAGGAGTTTTAACAAAATAGGGAGCAGATTTTCGACCCACTCCCTATATCGCCTATTATTTTTCCGGAACCAATACCAAACGGATATAGTTTTCACCGTTTAAGTATTGTTGGGCTGCTGCTTTACTACTCGCTACAGTAACATTGTTTAATCTGTCTTTTTTTGTCAAGACCATGTCAATGTCGTCATTGTATTTTAAACGGGTGGTTAAATAATTTAACCAATATCCATTGTTGCGTAGACTCAATTCTTCCTGTCTCTGCTCTTCTGATTTGAATTTCTTAAGATCTTCATCAGTTGCGCCATTTTGTTTAAATGAGTTTACCTCATCTAATGCCGCGTTAATCAGTTTTTCGACATTCGCTTTTGCGCAGTTAAATGAAATACTAAAATAGTAGTGTCCAACAGGATATTTTTCAACGCTTAGGCCAACGCTAGGGCTATATACACCACTTTCCTTTTCACGTAGACGTTCTAGGATTTTGATTTCTAATGCGCTCTTTAATGCGTCTAATTGGATGTTGTTGTCTGCATTGTAAGTAAAATCTCCATGTAAAAACAATTGAACTGTTGCTTTGTCTTCCAAGCCTCTCGCAACCGTTTTGCTTACTTTTCCTTTTGGCGGGTAAATGCCATTGTCTACAAAGTTTTCATTTCTATTTAGCGAAGGTAGGCTAGCTAAATAGGTCGCAATGAAAGGTTTGATTTTTTCTACCTCAAAATTTCCTACGAAAACAAATGTCTGTCCGCTTGCGTCAGCAAAACGATCTTTATAAAAGGCAAATGCCTTATCTAAATTAATTTTATCTAAATCGCTCAGCGTAGTTGGCATTCCACGTTTATGGTAATTGGCTAAAACAGCCTGTACTGTATCGGCATAAACACTGTTTGGATTTGCATCTTTATTGGCTAATATTGCTTTCATATCACCAATATCCTTGTTAAAGATTTCGGCATCTTTACGTGGATTTGTGGCATAAGCATAGATTAATTGAAAGGCAGTTTCTAAATCTTTCGGCGCTGCACTTCCTGAAAACCCTTGGTAGTCATTGCTGATATATGACCCTGCACTTGCCGTGTTCCCAGCTAAATATTTGGTAAGTTGAGTCGGGTTAAAATCGCCAACACCACTTTGCGCAATTAGACTAGCGTTGTCAGCAGATAAAAAATCGTCATTGCTAGCCAATGAAGACCCACCTTTTGCAAACGAAGAAAAAATAACCTGATCGTTTTTAAAGTCCGTTGGTTTTAATACAACCTTCACACCATTGCTCAAAGTTAGTGTAGTAATTCCAATTTTATCATTTTTACTTTCGCTCACAATTTTGCCGGCAGTAGGCATTTTTGCAATCAATGGTTTGTTCACTCTATTATCTACATAGGCAACCACATCTTTACCAGCATTTTGAATTGCGGATAGTAATTCTGTTGTGGTAGGTAGATTAGTTTTTTCTTTTTCTGGAGCTTGAACTACAACTACTTGGTTGGTTTTGGTAATGAAAGTTTTAACAACTGTATTGACTTCTGAAAGCTTGATGCTTTCCAAGTCTTTTTTCGTTAACTCATAAGAATATTCAATTGAGGGCATGCTAGTTCCTTCTAAGAAGTTATTCAGGTATTTTTGAACGAAACTAGCCGACGATGTTTTGTCTTTTTCTTTGAAACGTTTTTCGTTGCTTGCGGTTACATTCTTTTTCGCTGCCTCTAGTTCAGATTCCACAAAACCATATTTGCTCATTCTTTCGGCTTCTGCAACTGCTGCAGTTATAGCCCTTTTTAAACCTTGGCCATCTTTTGATACTGCCGCGATTGTAAATGCATCATAACCCCAAACTAAACCACCTTGGTAAGGCCCATAGGCTCCTTGCGCGAATAAGAATGGTGCATCTGCTTTTTGCGTAAGTTCTTGTATACGGGCTGCAAACATGCTGTTAATCATATTGTTGATGATTCCCCTTCTGAAATCCGCCGTTGTTTTAACAGGGGTACTTTTTTGACGATAAATAACCTGACCAACGTTATACGGTTGCTCTGCATCCGTTACAATTTTAACCATCGGTTGTGCATTGTCTGGCATAGTATAATTAACCCTCGGCTTTGGTGCTTTTGGATTTGTTAGACCTGAAAAATTCGCTATGATCAGTTTTTCAACTTCTGCAACATCGAAATCACCAACAGCGATTACCGATTGCAAATTTGGGCGATACCAATCTGTATAAAAAGAACGGATTTTATCATGCGTGAAACTATTTAGAACTTCAACTTTTCCGATTGGAATTCGCTCAGCATATCTGGAATTTGCCAATAGTAGCGGTAATAACTGATTGCTCATTCTTTGCTGTGCATTTTTTCCTCGCTGGCGATCTTCTTCGACAATGATACCTCGTTCACCATCAATATCAGCAGCATTCATGGTTACTTTACCTGCCCAATTAGCCAAAATCTTAAAGGCTGTTTTAAATACATCGGCGCTGTCTGTAGGTATTGGCAATTGATATACTGTTTGATTAAAACCAGTGTAGGCATTTAAATCTGCACCAAAACGTACGCCTGCTTTTTGTAAATAGTTAACGATTTCATTTTTTGGAAAATCCTTAGTCCCATTAAAAGCCATATGCTCTGTAAAATGCGCAAGACCCAATTGCGCTTCATCTTCCATTAACGAACCAATGCGGTTAGCTAAATAAAGTTCGGCTCTGTTTTTGGGCTCTATATTCTTCTTAATGTAGTAAACGAGGCCATTTGGCAGTTTTCCAATTTTTACGCTCGGATCAGAAGGGATTGTGGTTCCGGTAGTTGCTTTGCCCGCTGTATTTTTAGAAGGGTTTGCCTTTTGTTGTGCAAAGATAGGTTGTGACAATAGTATTGTTGCCAATCCTAAAGTTAAGAGGTGTTTCTTCATATATATGTTTTTCTGTTCAATAAGATGTTTTAAAAGTTAATTTGTTTCAATAAATATTTGGCCTAATATAGAATTACACCTTTATAATAATATTCTTCTTGTACATGACCCAAAGAATAACATAGAAGAAAAGTACAACGAAAATAGCATAAGCTAGTGATGCATTCAGCGGGGAGAAATAGGGCGTAAAAACCGTTTGATTAAACCAGGTTAATGAACCAATTTGATCACCGTTTTCTTGTTTTATCTTAATCATATTTAATAGACGTGGCATTAAGCCCGATACAAAAAATACGGTAATGGCATTTACACCATAAACAACAAAAGGTTTGGTAAATCTGTTATAATTATTAGCGTCAATAACCCAATAAGATAAAGCTAGCACAATGGTAGCTAATCCTCCGGTATAAAGGACGTACGAGCTTGTCCATAAAGCTTTATTGATTGGGAATTGTAGATCCCAAAGCAAGCCGAGCAATACTGCAGTAACACCAGTTGAAAATAACCATGCTATTTTTGATCCAACCTCTACGTCCTTCCTCCTAAGGTATACGCCTACTAAAACCCCAAATAAGCCTGTTGCAATTGCAGGCAAGGTGCTTAGAATTCCTTCTGGATCCCATGTTTTAGCCGATTTCCATAAATGGGCTTCAGTTAAGATGGTCCGGTCTAGCCATGCGCCTAAATTCGTTTCTTTTTCCAGATTGGCATAACCAACACCTGGCACAGGCACGAAGGTCATGAGTAACCAATAACCAAATAGGATAATAATAATGGCTCTGAAAATATTTCTTGTCGATAATTTTAAGAATAACACTGACGCAATAAAGAACACAACACCAATTCTTTGCAGTACTCCTGGAATTCGTACGTGTTGCAACGAGTCAATAAAATCAAAGTCTTTGAAGTTTCTTGGAAAGAAGGCAAGTATTAGGCCTAATCCAAATAGGATGACGGCCCTTTTAAGTGCTTTAATGATAGTTTTTGCATGGCTTGATTTATCATCTTTTTTACTGCCCATTGCATAGGCAATAGATACGCCAACAATAAACAAGAAAAAAGGAAAAACTAGATCTGTGGGTGTACAGCCATTCCACGCTGCATGTTCAAGTGGGGCATAAATATTCCCCCAACTTCCGGGGTTGTTAACTAAGATCATTGCGGCCACTGTTAGGCCGCGGAAGAAATCTAAGGAAAGTAAGCGTTGCGGTTTAGATGAGTTCATTTATAAAAGTAATAAAAACTTACGAAGTCTTAAAACTTACGAAGTCTTAAGACTTCGTAAGTATAATTTATTTATGAGCCTTTATAAATTCCTCTCTACCATTGAACCAATCGATAACTTTTGATTTAGCTATAATTGTATTCTCGTCTGAGAGGTAGTCATTATATGAAGAGTGTTGATAGTCTTCTAAGTTTGATACTATGCCAGCTGCCAACGGATTCTGATGGATGTAAGTTATAATTCTTGTAAAATAGCTGTCTGTGTCTATTTCTGCTGCTTTATATCTACCCTGAAACAAACTCCCTACCCGGTCATATTTTTTATTGACAGATTTTGCGTAAGAAATAAGGAAATTTTTAATACCTTTTTCGAATAAAATTTTATTCTCAACCTTTAGAAACAAGTGAAAATGATTGGACATGAGGCAATAAGCATATAATTCGCAACTAGGAACTACATATTTCTCTAATCGACTTAGAAAAAAGGCGTAATTACATGGTTCAAAAAAAATACATGATCTGTTATTACCGCGGTTATAAATATGGTAACAGGCGTCTTGTTCTATTTTAGCTTTACTCGAAAACATATATCTACTGCGGGTGGTTAGCCGGCAAATAAATATAGTGCTAAGAATTTTAAGCTAAATTGGATTGAATATCTGGTTTCCCTAAAAAGGCTATTTCAAGGCCATTTGTCAACTGTGTATGTTGAAAACTTATTTAGACTTACGAAGTCTTAAGACTTCGTAAGTCTAAAATTTAAAACCTATACCTAACAAAAGCTTCCATAGCTTCGTAATCTGCCATACCTAGGGCGTCGTAAGATTTTGCGGTTTCTCTATTTCTATCTTCTGCGCGTTGCCAAAACTCCCTTGCATCATCACCCGGGAATACGGCTCTGTCTTTTTGAGACTGATGTTTGAAAATGGCAAATTTTTTGCGCTCAACTTCTTGAGGGCTCAAGGGAACTGCCATTTCGATTTCATGCGTTTCGAATTCTAGCCAAGCCCCTCTATACATCCATAGCCAACAATCATTTACCCAACTTTCGGTTTTTTGCAAGCGTCTAATAGCCTCCAAAATGATGTTAAAGCATACAATATGTGTTCCGTGCGGGTCTTCAAAGTCGCCTGCTGCAAAAATTTGATGAGGTTTGATTTTCTGGAGCAACTCCATCGTTAGTAATACATCTGCTTCTGTAACTGGGTTTTTCTGGTTTTTCCCACTCTCATAAAAAGGCAATGCCATAAAATGGATATGGTCATCTGCTAGTCCACAATAACGCGCACCCGCGATAGCTTCTCCTTTTCTGATCAGTCCTTTAACGGTTTGTATCTCAGGTGTGTCAATCTGGTTTGGTTGCTTTTGATCCATAAACTGACGCATGTTTTGATACATCGTTTTCATTTCTGGTTGCCCCAAGCCTATTTTTTCAGCAAAATCGATGTTAAACTCAACAAATCTCAACGCATCATCGTCCCATACAGCTGTATTGCCCGAAGTTTGGTATGCAACATGAACATCATGCTCTTGATCAACTAAACGAATAAAGGTGCCGCCCATCGAAATTACATCATCATCTGGATGAGGAGAAAAAATCACTACTCTTTTTTTAGCTGGAGTTGCTCTTTCTGGTCGTTGACTATCATCGGCATTTGGTTTGCCACCTGGCCAGCCTGTTATTGTATGTTGTAATTTATTAAATATATGTATGTTAATATTGTAAACCGGACCTTTTTCCAATGCCAACTGTGCCATTCCATTATTGTTGAAATCGTCTTCAGTTAACTTTAAAATTGGTTTCTTTAATTTGTTTGCAAGCCAAATAACAGCTTTGCGTGTTAATTTTTCAGTCCAAATGCAATCTTTAACTAGCCAAGGCGTATCAAAACGTGTTAGCAAAGAAGCTGCATCTTCATCTAAAATAAACTCAACGTTATCTGATAATTGTAAATAAGTTGCAGGAACCTCACTCGACATTTCTCCTTCAACCGCTTTTTTAATGATTGGTGCTTTCTTTTGGTTCCATGCCATTAACACAATCTCACGAGCTTTGAAAATTGTACCAATACCCATGGTAATTGCTTTGGTAGGTACATGTGATTTACCTCCAAAATCTCTCGCTGCATCTCGTCTAGTTAAGTCGTCTAACGTTACTAACCTGGTACCAGAGTTAGGTGCAGAGCCTGGTTCGTTAAAACCAATGTGACCTGTACGCCCAATTCCCAGAATTTGCATGTCAAGTCCGCCAACCTCTTCAATCTTTTTTTCGTAAGCCAAACAAAATGCCGGGATGTCTTCTAGGTTAAGCGTGCCATCGGGGATGTGAATGTTTTCTGTTACAATATCAATGTGATCGAACAAATGTTCTTTCATGAAATAGACATAGCTCTGTGCCGCTGTTGGGCGCATTGGGAAATACTCGTCGAGATTAAATGTGATTACATTTTTAAAACTTAATCTTTCTTCTTTATGCAAGCGAACTAGTTCTGCATAAACAGCAATTGGAGTTGCGCCAGTTGCTAAACCTAAAACAGCATTTTGATTGCTAGCTTGTTTTTCTTGAATAATTTTTGCGATGCGATGTGCTACGCTGATAGAAGCTTCTTTTGGATTTTTGAAAACACTTACAGGAAGCTTTTCGAACCTCGTTTCCTCTAAAAGGTTTAATCTTGCCATTTTTTTTTATATTTATGGGGTAAACGGAGCAGTAAATATAGACAGTTATAGGGAATTTACGATGCGAGCATTTTACTTTTATTGAAAGTATTTTATAAAACTGACCTTAGCGCCTTTATCAAACGTTTGATATGTTTATATTTGATTCGTGAATTTAAACATCTCAAAACTTTATCATATTGCTCAAAAATCGGAGCGAAAAATTATAGGGCTAATGTCGGGTACCTCATTAGATGGACTTGACATCGCTTTGTGTATTTGCAAGGGATCGGGATCGGATACTACGGTTGTAGTAACGAACTTTATCACTATGCCTTATGATACGGGCTTTAGGGCAGATGTAAAAAGTATTTTTGCAAGAAAAGATGCTGATCTGGAAAAAGTATGTTTGCTAAATGAAGTAATTGCTATTAAACATGCAGAGCTGATTTTATCGGCTTTAAAAAAATGGAATATTCCAATTGATGAGATAGATTTGATTGCCAGTCACGGGCAAACCATATTCCACGCGCCGAAAATCCTACATGGTTATACAGATTATCCAAATGGAACATTGCAAATAGGCGATGGAGATCATTTAGCGGTGCATACGGGCATCATCACGATAGCTGATTTTAGGCAGAAGCATATTGCCGCAGGAGGTGAGGGGGCGCCATTGGCTGTATATGGGGATTACTTAGTTTTTTCCGCAAGAGGTGAAAACAGAGTGATGTTGAATATTGGTGGCATAGCTAATTTTACCTTTTTACCAGCGGATATGGACGCAAGTAAAGTTTTTTCAACAGACGTTGGCCCTGGTAACACGCTAATGGATCAATTTATTCAAACGCATTATCCAGGCTTATATTTTGATGAGGATGCACAGAAAGCTAGAAAAGGGAAATTAAATACCGCCCTGTTAGATGTTCTTCTTGAGGACGAGTTTTTTGGAAAGGCTTTCCCAAAGACAACAGGGCCTGAGCTTTTCAATTTGAGTTATTTACAACGAGCGCAGGCGAAGAGTAATACCCTGACGATAACCAATGAAGATGTATTAGCTACTTTATGTCATTTTACTGCGAACTCAATTATCGATGCAGTGAAACGTACGCTGGGTAATATCGAGCAACCCAAGATTTACATGAGCGGAGGTGGAATGCACAATCCACTATTGGTCGAGCTACTCGCAAATGGTTTGCCAAATTCAGTTTTTGCGACGACAGCCGAACTAGCCATTAATCCCGATGCGAAAGAAGCAGTGTTATTTGCCTTATTGGCCAATGAAACTGTTGCAGGGTCGCCTATTAATTTTGGCAACCGCCGAGGTGTTCCAGCTGTTTGTATGGGCAAAATTTGTATGCCGAATTAAAATATTAAAACTTTCTTCGACTTCTATTCTCAACTGCTTCGCATCAGCACCGTATCTCCTTTTGGATTAGTCCTTGATGATTGCGAGTTAAATCAAATTTGAATTTAAGATGAGTCCGATATTTTAGTTGAATATTTGGTCTCATACTGGACTTATATTGGACTCATGTCGAATTTGACATGAGACAATCTCCTAGCAGGCCATAGTCAGATTCGAAGCAAACAAGAATAACATGACAAGAATTAGTTATAAAATCTCTAATCCTTTTGCATGGTAACTTACTAAATGATCATCATTAGGGTTTAACTCGGTAATTAGATAGCTAATTTGTCCCAAAGCAGCTACTTTTAATCTTAATGTAATATCCAATTTCTCGGAAATACACAATACAGCTGTTTTTTTCGAGGAACTTAGCATCGTTTTTTTTAATTGATTTATTTCCCAGTCTGTGTCGGTTAAGCCGTTGGTAGGATGCACAGCACTTACCCCCATGAGACATAAATCGGCGTTGATTTCGGAAATCTGACTAATTACTTGTCCACCATAAGTAATTTGCGAGTTTTTAGAAAAGAGACCGCCAATCAAAATAACCTCGATCATCGGGTATTTTGCTAGTTCGACCGCTACCAGTGGACTAATCGTGAAAAAAGTGGCGCGTGTGTTTTCTGGTAATTGTTTAACCATTTCGATAATTGTCGTACCGCCTCCAGTTAAAACAAGCATGCCGTCTTTAATTAATGGGATCACTTTTTTCGCGATGCTAATTTTAGCATCTTTTGCATAGACGATACTATCATCAAAGGTGGAGTTATATGATTTTGACAAAGCTCCACCATGAACCTTATATAGAAGGTTGTCGTCTGACATTTCTTGTAAGTCTCTTCTGATTGTGTCTTCAGAAACATTGAGCAGTTGTACAAGATCTGATGTTAACACCCTGTTATGCAGGTTTATCTGTCTCATAATAAATTCGTGTCGCTCTTTTTTAAGCATATTTAATAGCTGTTTGGAGTACTAATATAGTTAAATAAAATTATTATGCGGGTATTTGCGGGTATTTGCAATAAAAATTTGCGGCGCTGCGTTAAAATAGTCATGTAATTTCTTTTTTTACTGAGAAACATTTGTCATATTTACTTCGCTTTTCATCATTTGCGTATTAGTGCGTGTTTGGCGGATGGTAAACAATCAAAAAAGAAACAAAACAAATTTTAACCAAATTGGCGTTTATGAAAAAAAAACTACTCATGCTGTTTTTGGGCGGACTTTTGCTGGCGATGCAATCTTTTGCCCAGCAACAAACGGTTACTGGAAAGGTGACTTCAGCAGAAGACGGGCAGCCCATCCCAGGTGCCTCAGTAAAAATTAAGGGTACTACTACGGCTGTACAAACAACAGGTACGGGTACTTATTCAATCAAAGCTAACACGGGGGATGTGCTTCAGTTTAGTTATTTAGGATTTACAATGGCCGAAAGGACTATTGGAACTTCGACTACGATTAACGTGGCTTTAGCTGCTTCAAGCACTGGATTGGAGCAAGTGGTTGTAGTAGGTTATGGTACGCAGAAAAAGGCAAATTTAACGGGCGCGGTAACAAGTATTAATGTTGATCAAGCACTTGGAAGCCGACCAATTGCTGATGTGGGTAGGGGCTTACAGGGCGCTGCCGCAGGCTTAACAGTAATAGTTCCGAGTGGTGAGGTTGGCTCAGACCCGATTATCAAACTTAGAGGACAGATTGGTTCGTTTCAAGGCGGTTCATCTCCATTAATTTTATTAGATAACGTTGAAATTCCAAGTATTCAATTGGTTAATCCGGGTGATATTGAAGAGATTACCTTGTTAAAGGATGCGGCAGCAGCATCCATCTATGGAGCAAAGGCTGCTTTCGGTGTAGTATTGATAACAACCAAAAAAGGGTCTAAAACTGCTCAACCACAGATTTCTTATACCAATAACTTCTCTTTCCAAAACCCATCGAAAGAGTTTAAGATGGCAGACGTAAACGCGCTAAAATATACGCTTGATGCGGCAGAACGTGTGGGTACCTTTACAAGACAAGGAGCATTTTATTATGTAGACCGAGAATCTTATCAGAAGTCAGTTGAGTGGAAAGAAAAATATGGTAACACAGTCGGTCCCGAAGATCCTACTGTTTTTGGAAGAGACTGGTATGTACAGGGATCGAATGCAAAAATGGGGATAAGAACTTACGATCCCTATCCGCTAATGGTTAAAGAATGGGCTCCAACCGGACAACATAATTTGTCCATTGGGGGTACATCCGGAAAAACCAATTATAATGTAGGTCTAGGTTTGCTAGACCAAAGCGGGATGATGAAAGCCGCCAAAGCTGATAAATATCACCGCTATAATGCATCAATGCGTTTATCAAGTGAAATCAACAAATTTCTTACAGTTCGTACTGGTGCGTTGTTTTCGCAACGTAACAAGGAATATCCTTATGTAACAAGTTCTACTACTGCAGATCCTTGGCTATATCTTTACCGTTGGGGGCCTCTTTATCCAATTGGTAATGACGAGAACGGGGACCCAATCCGTAGCCCGGCCAGTGAGATTGCTGATGCCAATACTGCTAATATTCTTACGAATTATTTGAATGTTAACTTGGGTAGTACAGTGAATATCTTGAACAATTGGAAAGTAGATTTCGATTATACTTTTTCTAATGAAGAAGAAAACTGGAAACGCCCTGGTACAAGATATACAGCCAGAAACTCGTGGTCTGCACCAGTTGCTAGACTGGATGCAAATGGTAATCGTGTATATGTAAATTCGGACGGTCAAGTCGTATCAAGCACAACGCCGGGAGCTATCGCCGCTTTCGATCTAGACATGGCTGAATATACCGCTGCAGGGTCTAACCCAGATCATTTTTATAGAAGAGCTGGAAATACCCAGCGCCATACTATCAATGCTTTTACCACTTATAGTTTAAAATTGAAAGAAAATCATGACTTTAAATTTATTGCTGGTATAAACCGGGTAACCGAAACTTATGAAGACAACTGGAGCCAAATAACTAATCTCACAGATATTACAAATCCTCAATTTGATTTCGGTATCGGTACAATTACTGCTAGCGCAAATAAAAACTGGCTTGGTCAGTTGGGTTATTTTGGCAGGGTGAACTATGCTTATAAAAATAAATATTTGCTAGAAGGTAATATCCGTTATGATGGTTCATCGAAATTTCCAGAACGCTTATGGTGGAGATGGTTTCCATCATTCTCGGCAGGATGGGTTGCCACAGAAGAGTCATTTATGCAATGGACAAAGCCGGTGTTAAGTACGTTGAAATTCAGAGGCTCATGGGGTTCGATAGGAGATCAGAGCGTATTTAATTTTTTATATTTACCTATCATGCCGAGCGGTCAATCAACTTGGATTGGCGGATCGGGTAGAGTAAATTATGTCGGGACACCTGCTGCTGTTTCCGGAAGCATCGCTTGGCAAGATATTGTGACTACCAACTTTGGTATAGACGCGGGTTTCTTGAGAAATCGTTTAAATGTAACGGCAGAGGTATTTCAAAGAAACACCAATAATATGATTGTTCCGGCGGAGGGAATACCGCTTACGTTGGGTGCAGTAGCTCCTCAAAGCAATTATGGGTCTATTGAAACTAGAGGATGGGAATTATCGATAGATTTTAACCACAAATTTAACAATGGTTTGGGTATTAACGCAAGAGCCAATGTTGGTGATGCCAAGTCGACCTTGACTGCCTATGGTACAACACAATCTGTAGCTACCGAAAATAGCAGGTATGTTGGTACTACCATTGGTGAAATTTGGGGATACCGTACGGATAGGTTATATCAAATGGATGATTTTGAATTAGGAAGTGATGGAAAGCCAATTTTATTTACCCTAACGGCCGCCGAAAGTGCGCTACATGGAAATAAACAGGCTTTCAAACTTAAAAGTCAAAATGGTCAAAAACCAGTTTATCAACCTTTCTTACAAAACTCCTCAAACTTTAGATTTGGTCCTGGTGATGTTAAGTTCAAAGATTTAAATGGAGATGGTGAGATTAGTGCGGGAAGTCGTTTGCTTAATGATCATGGCGATTTAGAGGTGATCGGGAACTCTACACCACGATATGAATATGGATTTAGATTAGGGGCTGATTTTAAAGGGTTTGATTTAAGTGGTTTCTTCCAAGGCGTGGGTAGCCGCAAGATTGTAGGTAGTGGATTTCTAGCAGTTCCGGGATGGCATTCTGGAGATGGCGCTATGCCAGCTGCAATTGCAGATGATTACTGGACACCAGATAATACAGGCGCTTTCTATCCTGCAGCTTATAATAACGGCGGTTCTACTGGGGTAAACAATACCCAACCACAAGACCGCTATTTATTAAACATGGCATACTTAAGACTTAAGAACGTTACTTTAGGTTACTCTATTCCTAAATTGCTTCTTCAAAAAGTACACGTAAACTCACTAAGAGTGTACGTGTCTTTAGAGAATCTTATAACTTGGGATAACCTAAATGGATTGCCTATTGATCCTGAGGCGATTAGCGGCTACTCGATGTGGAATACAAGTAACTATAATTCTGGTCGTACTGGCGAAGGCGTGCCAACTTTCAAAAGCGTCTCGTTTGGGGTTCAATTAAACTTTTAAAAATTAAGAAGATGAAATATTTTAAATATATATACAGTCTAGCCGCATTGGCGATATTGTTTGCATCTTGTAAAAAGGATGTGTTAGACCGACCGCCATTAACCAGCTATGAGGATAACAATTTCTGGAGAAGTGAGAGCGATCTTCGGTTGTACGGGAATGGTTTTTACAGTAATTATTTTAACGGCTTTGCCAGTTCCTTTACTGTTGACTACACACCAGTACGAGGCTATACGTTCTCGGATGATTTAACAGGGAAAAATGTTCAAGCTTCTTTCGAGAGCAGTGTGCCAACCTCTAGAGGCTCATCTTCCGAGGGCGCAGCATGGATGTCTAGTTATGTTGGGCCTACCTGGAATTTTGCATGGGTTAGAAAGTCGAACATATTTCTAGACAGGATAGCGAATGTGGCCAAACCTAATATTTCCGCCGAAGCATTCAATCATTGGTCGGCTGTAGCCCGCTTTTACAGAGGCTTTGAATATAGTCGTCTGGTTAGCGTCTTCGGTGACGTACCATATTTCGATCACGAGGTTTTAGATAACGAGTTACCTGAATTGTTTAAAGACCGCGATGACCGTGGCGTGGTGATGGACAAGGTGTATGATGATTTTAAATACGTGTTAGCCAACATGCGTGAAAATGATGGTGCAAACACGTTAAATAGGTACGTCGCTGCAGGATTTATTACGCGGTTTATGTTATTCGAAGGAACCTTTCAGCATTACCATGGTCTGGATGCTGCGAGGGCAAAAAAATACCTTGAGCTAGCGGTTGAAGCGGGCAATCTGGTAATGAACAGCGGGAAATATAATTTTTCTCGCGACTTCAAATCTCTTTTTGCTTCCGAAAGCCTTGCTGGACACCCTGAAGTACTGATGTACCGGGTTTATGATGCAGCTTTAGGTGTAACCCACGCTATTGCTTCTTATTCAAACGGTACAGAAACAGTCGGGGTTGATCCAAACCTTACTTTGGTTAAATCATTCATCGTAAATGATGGTAAAGTTTGGCAAAATTCAAGTGTTAGCACCGCTGGCTCTTTCGCAATTGCCGATCTAATAAAAACAAGGGATCCCCGTTTCGAAGCTTCTTTTATGGATGTTCCTACTGATGCGTCTGCTACACTGCTATACGGCTACAAATTTGCTCCGAGAGAAGCACTTAGCTTTATTGGTAAAACATATCCACCACAGTGGGGTAGTAGCACTAATACCAGTGATGCACCTGTAATGCGCTTAGCCGAAGTTGCGCTTAACTGGATTGAGGCAAAGACTGTATTAGCTCAGTATATGGGCGGAGTGGCTATTTCACAAGCAGATTTGGATAAATCGGTTAATGCTATCCGCAACAGGCCATTAGAGGCTGCAGCGATTGCTAAGGGCGTAATGAAAACAGCTCCATTGATGCTGTCTGCTCTTCCTACCGACCCAGCGCGAGATGCTGATGTTCCTGCTTTAATTTGGGAGATTCGCCGCGAAAGACGTATGGAGTTTGTTTTTGAGTATAGTCGTTTGTTAGATCTTAAACGCTGGAAAAAACTCAATTACATGGATTTCGGCATGAACCCTGACGGTTTGTTAGGGCCATGGGTTGATGTGAAAAATCAAGTGCCATTATTGTTAACTACAGCAAACGTTGGTAGAGTAAAAGTGAAAAAAATGGATGGTTCAATTGTAACCTATAACGGAAGTAACGCTAATGACCTAATAGGTTTTTGGGTCGTACTTGGTGGTGCCAACAGAAATGCTTTTACAGACCGGTCGTATTTGTCGCCGGTTGGACAAACTCAAATCGTAGATTATCAAGAGAAGGGCTTTAAGCTTACCCAAACAGAAGGTTGGTAGATCTTAATTTCTTTTAAAGGTTTTAGAAGGCTGTAACATCAAAAGATGTAGCAGCCTTCTTTTTATATCTAAAGAATTTATATTTTTGCATAATAATATATACACCATGGCAAATTTCACCCTCACTCCAGACGCTTGGGAAAGAGTTAAAATCAAGTTTTTAAGAAAATATCGTGATTTGGCGCAAGTTGACCTTTCTTTTGTTCCTGGTCAGGAAGATCAATTGGTTCAACAGTTGATGAGTTTGGTGAAAAGAGACCAAGCTTATATAGAATTCACTATTCGAAAAGCACTAGCCGACCCTGACGGCAATCGCCTATAAGTCGGTTTTAACCAAAAACCTTCTATAATTTATCTTCATGCCTCTACTATTGAATTAGTTCAATTTTAACTGAGCTCAAGTGAAACCTATCGATGTTAAGGAACGTTTTATGCAATATATTGTTTAGCAATAACTACCTAATGTTTAGTATTACAGGCAGATAAAAAGAAAAAAAAGAAAAAAAAATTGGTAATATTAAAACTAAAGTTGATATTTGTAACCGGATACAAATTTTTTAGGGTATCGAAGTATAGTATTGAGGGCAGTAATATTAAAAAAGATTAATTTTTTTTTTAAATTATTGTTTTAAGTGTATATTCGTACCGTGAACTATTTGGGTTCAAACAGGGAATGCTGAAAACTGTACTAAGAGTAAGCAAGAAAAAAAGAAAATAAATTTTATTAACTCTAAGATTATGAGAAAAGTTTTATTAACTGTAATGATGGTGAGCTCTCTTCTAGCGTTTAACGCTTGTAAGAAAGATGGTGCTACTGGTCCTGCGGGTCCTGCTGGCCCAACCGGTGCTACTGGTGCTGCTGGCCCTGCGGGTGCTGTTGGTGCTGCTGGCGCTAAAGGTGCAGACGGAACCAAAATTTTAACTGGTACTGCTGCTCCAACTACTGAAGGTGCTGTTGGTGATTATTACCTTCAAAAATCAGGTGCTTCTACTGTATTGTGGGGTCCTAAAGTTGCTGCTGGATGGGCAGGAACAAGCGTTACTTTAAACGGTGCTGCTGGTGCAACTGGCGCTACTGGTGCAACGGGTGCTGATGGTGCTACTGGCGCTACTGGTGCGGTTGGTGCTGCTGGTACTCAATTTTTAGCTGGTGCTGGTGCTCCTGCTGATGGTACTGGTGTTAACGGTGACTTCTATTTTGATACAACTAATTCAGTGTTCTATGGTCCTAAAATGGCTGGAACTTGGACTGGTACTAACACAATGTCTTTAGGAACTGCTTTTGCTCCAAAAAGATGGACTGTATTAAGAGGTTTCGAAAGTGTAACTGAATTAACTACAGGTGCTCCTGCTGTTTCAGTAAGAGAGTATGGTCAGGATTTAATCCCTACTTGGGCTAACTTCGATATCTTTACTTCTTATGCAGTAACTGCAAATGATATGATCCGTATCAACCAGTATGCTGGATGGGGTGATGATAGAGAGATGATCTTCCAAAGTAATCCAGTTGGTGCTCCAGGTGTGTTTGACGTAGTTCCTACAGGTCCTCTTGCATTAGGTGTATTCCCTTATGACGTTGGTGCTAAATTTAGATATTCTAGAAACAAAGCTAATCCAATGACTGAGTTTACTTTAACTCAAGCTGATATCGACAGATTACAAGATAACGGTGGTCTTGCATATGGTTATTTAACTTATGCTAAAGCATTACCTTCATCTGTAGCTTTAGGTCAGAACTTAGTATTTGCTAGAACTAAAAATGTTCAAGTTAAGAAAAGTACTACTAACTTCTCAACTCAATACTCTGCTTTGACTAAGTTTAACTTAAACAACATTGCTAACTTTGAGAAATACAAACAAGAAGGTAAAGTATACGTTAAATACAAATACTATACTCAAAAAACAGGTGCTGCTGCAGTTAACAACGTTCCAGTTTTACACCCAAGTGTTGGTGGTGCTGGTTGGATTGATTTAACTCAATATGCTAACTCTTATGTAGGTGCTTCAGGTACTGGTACTTATGGTACTCCAGGTATCACTGATGTAAATCCATTTACATTAGATGGTTTAGCAGCTAACTTCATGACTTCAGGTTCTCCACTTGGTACTGCTGCTGTTCCAGTTGTTTTAGCTGGTGCTGCTGGTAACCAAACTGCAACTGCTGTTACTGTTGTTGGTGGTGCTAACCCAACTACTTTCTCAAGAGGTAATGTAATTATCAACTGGACAATCACTTCAGGTTCTAACTTTGGTGCTGCAGCTGCTAATACAATCGTTGGCCCAACTACTTTAGATAACACAGGTGATGTACTTGATCCAGTAAGTGTAGCATTCAACAACCCAACTCCAGCAACTGCTAGTTTTGTTGCTCGTGGTTTTGAAACTACTTATTATTCAAGCCCTGCTTTAACTGCTACTGACGACGCTGGTGCTGCAATCACTTTAGGTGGTGTTGCTCCAAATCAAACAGTTCCACAATTGATTAGAGTTGGTGGTCAAGAAGCTACTTATTTCAGCAACATCAATAACCTTAAATTAGTTCAAATCCAAGTTGTGTTAATTCCAACTCAAGATTTAGGTACTGCTAAAGCTAAAGGTGTTAACGTTGAAAACGTTGACGAAGTTGTTAAATTCTTTAAATTATAATTATTAATCATTTAGAGTTAAATTATATATAATTTAAAGCAAGCAGTCCCTCAGATGAGGGGCTGCTTTTTTATTTTTAAGACTTCCGAAGCTAGTGGCAATTGTATAGGTCAACTTCCTAAGTCTTTTTTTGTATATTTACCTTTGTAGGGATGTTAACTACTACAAAGGTTATGAAAAGACTAAAACTTATCTCAGTTCTGCTGACCGCTTTTTTAATGGTCGGTTTTTTTTCGTTTAAGGAAGACCTTTTTTTGGTTTCAAAAAACATGGATATTTTTGCGTCCCTGTATAAGGAAATCAATATCAATTATGTTGAAGATACAGACCCAGCTATTTTAATGCGCTCTGGAATTGATTCCATGTTAGAAGGATTGGATCCTTATACTGAGTATGTTCCTGAATCGGAGATCGAAGATTATAAACTTAAGTATGTAAGTACGCAGTATGGTGGGATTGGTGCTGGAACGGTTTCTATCGACAAGAAGTTGTATGTAAATGAGGTGCTAGAAGGAAACCCAGCCCATAAACAAGATGTTAGGCCAGGTGACTTGATTGTCAGCATCAATGATATCGCGACATTTGGAAAAGATAGAAATCAAATTAGCTTGCTATTGAGAGGCCCAAAAGGTTCTGCTGTGAAGTTAAAACTTGAGAGGGCCGGGCAAGTACTGGATAAAGTTGTAACTAGAGAGGAGATTAAGCAGCCTAATGTAAGTTACAGCGGAATGCTTAACAGTCAAATTGGCTATATCAAATTAGATAAGTTTTTGGAAAACTCGGGACAAGAAGTTAAGGATGCTTTGGTAGCAATCAATAAACAACAGCCAAAAGGACTTATTTTAGATTTAAGAAATAATGGTGGGGGAATATTGCAAGAGGCAGTGAAGATTGTTAACTTATTTGTTCCTGAGAATTTATTGCTAGTTGTACAGAAAGGTAGAAACCCTGCTAAAACGGTTAGATATGAGTCAGTTGCGAAACCAATCGCATTAACACTACCATTGGTTGTCTTAATTAATGGCTCCTCTGCCTCGGCTTCTGAGATTGTTGCAGGTGCATTACAAGATTTAGATCGAGCAGCTGTTGTTGGTCAACGTAGTTACGGAAAGGGACTGGTCCAGCAGGCATTTAATCTACCTTACAATAGTTTGGTAAAGATAACAGTGGCAAAATACTACACGCCATCAGGTAGGTGTATACAGGCATTGGATTACGGGCATAAGGATCAAAATGGCGTTGCTGAGAAGTTTGCTGATTCGGTAATGAAAGCTTTTACTACAAAGGGAGGCAGGACCGTATATAATGGCAATGGTATTTATCCAGATGTTGTTATTGCACCTACAACTTATAGTATGTTGACACAGACTTTGAGTGCAAATAACTTGTTTTTTGACTTTGCTAATCAATTTAAACAAAGCCACAAGGAGATTGGAGACGTAAAGTCATTTCGTTTAAATGATTCGGATTATCAGTTATTTTTGGCTTCAATAAGAGGCAAAGATTATAGTTATACCACAAATGCCGAAAAATTATTAACCAGATTTAGTACAGAAGCTGAAAAGGAAAATAGATTGGCGAATATCAAAGCTGATTATGACGCTTTGACGGAGAAGTTGACGCTATCTAAAAAGAGTGAGCTTGCCAATCATAAACAAGAAATAAAGCAAGTACTAGAAACACAGATCGTTAGCCGTTATTATTTTGAAAGAGGCAAAATAGAACAGTCATTTCAATATGATCAAGAGGTTAATAGTGCAATTAAAATGTTTCAAGAAGGTTCTCAGCTTTCCGCTATCTTAAAAGGAGAAGGTATTTACAAAACTATTGGAACACCTAGAAAATTCTAGCCTAATCAACTAGAGATTAAGTTGTTAGCGGTTCTGCTTTTGCCCATTATTTGCGCGAAATATAGCTATAAGTGTTAAAAAATGTTAAAATATAAACGATTAGTAATCAATGTTTTAGTGTTTTTGTGCTTTTTCCAATTTTGTTTATAACATACTTTTGCCCATATTTATATATTAAAGAATAATTAACTAACTAATAACTAACCTAAATTTATTAATTTATGAAAAAACTTCTACAAAGTTTGTTCATACTCTTGTTCGTTGCAACAACTGCAATGGCGCAAGATCGAACAATCACAGGTACAGTTACCTCACAAGGTGACAACCTGCCGATTCCGGGAGTAAGTGTTAAAATTGGCGGTACGCAGCTTGGTACCGTAACAGGTTCTGATGGAAAATTTTCATTAAGAGTTCCTGCAACTGCAAAAGAATTACAATTTAGCTATTTAAGCTTTGTAACTCAGACTAAAGTAATTGGATCAGCCACAGTAATTAATGTAGCTTTGGTTCCAGATGAAACAGTTTTAAATGAAGTAGTAATCACCGGTTTAGGTGGTACAAGAGAGGCAAGATCAATCGGTTATGCTGCAACTACTGTTAAAGGTGGAGATCTAACCGTAGCAAAAAATACCGATGTCAGTACTGCTTTGGCAGGTAAAGTAGCCGGTGTACAGTTAAACGGTTCTCCTAGTTCTACTTTTGATAACGCATCGATTATTGTTAGGGGTATTAACGGTTTTAGCATTGGTTCGCCTTTGTTCGTTGTTGATGGAACACCAACTGATCAAGCAAACGTTAATATGGATAACATCGAAAGTCTTACTGTACTAAAAGGAGCTGCAGCAACAGCACTTTATGGACAAAGAGGTTACAATGGTGTTGTTGTTATTACGAGTAAAAAAGGAACTAGAAAAGGAGGTACTTCGGTTGAGGTGAACGCGGGTGTTTCTTTTGAGAAAACTTCATTGCTACCTGATTATCAAAATGAGTATGCCGGCGGTTATTCTGCGGCTTGGGCTACTTTTGAGTATGACCCTGCTGTTCACCCAGCTAGTTATGCGGCGTTTAATGGGCAGAAAATTTTAGATTATGCAGCGGATGCAAGTTTCGGTCCAAAAATTGATGGAAGTTTATATCGTCCTTATTATAGCTGGTATCCTGGCGCTGATTTTGGTAAACAAATTGCTTTGACACCTCAGCCGGATAACGTTAAGGATTTCTTAAGAACTGGTGCTACCTTAAATAACTCTGTAGCTTTTAGCAATGGTGGCGAAGGTTACAACATTCGTGTTGGTTATACTAACCAGACTAGATCACTAGTTCAAGAAAACAGTAAGCGTTCAATGAACATCTTAAACGTGAATGGTTCATTTGATTTGGGAAGTAAAGTTTCAGTTTCTACTGACCTTCAATATGCAAAAGAAAGCAGACTTGGACAACCATATGAGACATATCGTAATGATGGACTAAACATTGTTCAAGGTTTCAACCAATGGTTCCAACGTCAGTTAGACATGGATTATATGAGAAGCCACCAGACTTTGGCTGACGGTACTCCAACTACTTGGAATATTTTTGGTCCAAACGGAACTAGACCTGAAGATATTACTGCTCCTCAATATTGGGATAATCCTTTCTGGGTTGCTAACAATAACTATAGAACTCAAAGAAATAATAGATTAGTGGGTAACATCGGTATTAAATATGAGATCGTTCCAGGCTTAGCTATTCAGGGTTTTGTAAGAGGTAACGTCAACAATGAGTTTGGTGATTTCCGTATGGCAACAGGCGGTCTTCAATTAGATTCTTATTCTAACAGAAACTGGACTGATACAGAATTTAACTATGAGTTCAATGCAACTTATGACAAAAACTTTGGTGATTTCTCGTTAAACCTTTTGGCCGCTGGTAACATCCGTCACGAAAAAAGAGAGCGTATTAATATGGCAACTGAAGGTGGTTTAAGTTTTCCAAACTACTTTAACATAGCTGCTTCATTAGCTCGTCCAACAGTATCTAACGATTTCTATGAGAAAGAAATCCGAAGTGTATTTGGTAAGGCATCTTTAGGTTATAAGAACTTCTTATATTTAGATATTACAGGAAGAAATGACTGGTCGTCAGTATTTGCGAGTGACTTAAACTCATATTTCTATCCATCTACATCATTATCATTTGTTGCTTCGGAGTTTTTCCCAGCTGGCATTCGTAAAGTTGTATCTTTTGCTAAGTTGAGAGCGGCTTATGCCCAGGTTGGATCAGACGTTGACCCTTATAGAGTTAACCTTCAATTCAATACAAATGCTGCTTATGGCAATAATCCTTCATTGGCAATCGGAAATGAATTTAGAGATGGTCGCATTGTTCCAGCGCTAACAAGTTCAATTGAGGTTGGTGCTGACTTAAAGTTCTTGAACAACAGAATTGGATTGGATATTGCTTGGTTCGAGAATAAAAACAAAAACCAAATTCTTCCGGTTACCTTAAACGGTGCAACTGGTTATACTTCGAGTTTGATCAATGCAGGTGAGTTAACTAACCGTGGTATAGAATTTAGTTTATCAGGTACACCTGTTAAAACGGGTAAATTTACTTGGGATTTGACCATGAACTTTAGTAAATCTAAAACTATTGTTAACAAAATTACTGATAAGCAGACTAACGTAATTTATCAAACTTCAACATTCTTTGGTAATACATTAAACTTAAGAGAAGGCCAAGAGTGGGGTTATATCTTAGGCCGTAAATGGAATAGAGATGCAAATAATAATGTAATCATTGCAGCAAACGGATTGCCATCATCTACTACCAACCAATTTATTGGATATGCAAGACCTAAATACAATGGTGGAGCATTCAGTAGTTTGAGATATGGAAACGTTGATTTAGGTTTCTCTCTTGACTTTCAAAAAGGCGGATTGTTTAACTCTACTACCCGTGCATTCAATATGGGAAGTGGTCTTTCACAAGAAACAGTTGGTGTAAATGATAAAGGTGTTGATTGGAGATTACCAGTTTCGCAAGGAGGTGGTTACAAATTTGCTGGAGTATTAGCAAATGGAACCCCAAATGCTAGATACGTTGATGCAAGTACTGCATTTTATAACGGTATGCAAACTGGATCAGGCGAATTATTTATGATCGATGCATCTTACTTAAAATTAAGAGAAGTAAGACTTGGTTATAGCTTACCTAGTAAATTCCTAGCTTCAACTAAATTTGTAAAGAATGCAAACCTTGGTTTTGTAGTGGGTAATGCTTGGTTAATTTCAGCACCAGGAAAGGAATATGGGGTAGATCCATCGGAAATCGAGAACTTCTGGCAAGAGGGTGGACAGCTACCTTCGTCTCGTACCTTTGGTCTTAATTTGAGAGTTGGATTTTAATTTAAAAGCACATGAAAAATTTTAAAAAATTTATATTTATCATAGCAGGACTGAGTATTTTAGTTTCAGGTTGCGATAAGTTCGGAGATTTCGAAGATACGAACGTGGATAAAACAAAAGTAGGCGTAGCGGCGAATAAGGCATTATTGACTTATGCAATGCAAAGAACGCAAGCTACTGGTGGAGGTATATTATCTTCAGATGGTAACATCTTTGGGCAGTTTTTATCTGAGGGACCCTATTTAACAGTATCTCCATTTAACGATGCAGGTTCTACCTTAAATAGAAGTTACTGGACAATTTATTCAGAGATTCAAAAAAATCTTAATCAAGTAATTATCTATAGCAAAGCAGGTTCAGTGGAAGCAGATCCTGGTGCTAACGGATCAATAAACAATCAAATTGCTGTTGCAAGAATCTTGAAGGCATATAACTTCTGGAAAGCAACAGACAAGTGGGGAGATCTTCCTTACAGCGAAGCATTGTTAGGAAGTGCTAATATTACTCCGAAATTTGATAAACAAGAGGCTATTTATAAGGATCTTTTTAAAGAACTAAAAGAAGCAACAGCTCAAATGGATGGCGGTGCTGGTCCAACGGGCGACATTATGTTCGGTGGCGATATGGCATCATGGAAAAAATTCGCTGCAACTCAACGTTTAATTATGGCGTTAAGATTGTCTAAAGTTTATCCTAACGCTGGCGAGTTCGCCGCGCAAGAGTTTGCTTTGGCGGTTGCTGCTGGTCCATTAGCTGCAGGAGAGACTTTGAAATATTCTTTCCTTTCTGGCGATCCTAATAACTATAACCCTTGGTATAATAACTATAGCATTTCGAATCGTAATGACTTTGCCGTGAGCAAAACGTTAGTTGATTTGATGAAAAATGGTGGTGGTGTAATGGATCCACGTTTACCTGTATATGCTGAGACTCTTCCTAGTGGCGAGATTAAAGGTTTGCAATTTGGTCCAACAATCCAAACTAATATTGCTAATGCTTACAGTAGAATTGGTAATGCGCTTCGTGCAGCTGGAACTCCTGCTTATTTGTTCACTGGTGCACAAGTTCAGTTCGCTATGGCTGAGGCTGCGAAAAGAGGTTGGATTAGTGGTGGCGACGCTAGTGCTAAAACTTATTATGAAGCGGGTATTGATGCTTCATTAGCGCAATATGGTGTTTCTAACGCAGCATATAAGAGCACTGCAGGTATTGCTTATGATCCTGCTAAAGCTATTGAGCAGATTGCTACACAAAGATATATTGCATTGTTCTTAGATGGATGGGAAGCATGGGCTGAGTTCAGAAGAACTGGATTCCCTGCTCTAGTTCCAGGACCTAACTCATTGAATGGAACCAATATTCCAAGAAGAGTTGGTTATCCAACTGCCGATGCAACCACTAACAAAGCAAATTATGACGCTGCAATTGTACAACAAGGTTGGACAAACAACAGCATTAACAACAGAATGTGGTGGGATAAACTATAATTATAAAATTTAATTTGTAAATTTAAAGAGCTTTATATACTAGTTATATAAAGCTCTTTTTACTTTAAACTCTATCAGTTATGAAAGCGATTTTTTTTTATAGATTTTTACTATTAGGCTGTTTATGCGCTTTTACTAGCTTGGCGAACGCACAAGGAATTATTCCATTAAAAGAGTCGCAGGGCCTGCCCTTACGTTCCAGAAGCTATGCTGAGCTTAAAGGCAGTCCTTATTTTACTGATTCTTGGGCAAAAGGAATTGTGAAGCAGGTTAATGGACAAGTTTATAAAGATATAGACTTGAAATATGATCAATTGGAAGAACAATTGATTTTCAAAACGTCAAGTGGAGCCGAACTTGGTTTTGCGATTCCAGTTGTGGAGTTCAAGCTTTCGTATGACGAAAATGGCATCCCTGTTACCAAGGTTTTTAGGAATGGTTTTGCCCCATTTAGAGGTTTTACCGATAAAACATACTATGAATTGCTTTATGACGGGACGGTGAAATTGCTTAAAAAGAATATCAAGCAAATAGAAAGCAATCGCGCGTATAACTCAGCAGTTACAACTCAAAAAATTGTCGAACGTACTAAGTATTTTTATGCTTTGAATAATGAACTTGTTGAGTTTAAGAAAGATACTAAATTTTTACCTGATGCCTTTGGTAGCAAATCCGCTGCGTTGCAACAATATATCAAAGACAACAACCTCGAGCTCAAAAAGGATGAGGATCTGATTAAGGTTTTTGCCTACTTTTCTACTTTATAAATAGACTTATGATTGTGCGTGTAGGCGCACTTTCAATCCGTCCATGCTCGGATTTAACTGTAATTGGCAAGCTAACCTAGAATTCGGTAATAGATCAGGTAAGGTATCTAACATGGCGTATTCATCATCTGTCATTTCGTTTAGCTTTTCTTCACCTTCCATGACATCAACACAGCAGGTTGCGCACAATGCCATTCCACCACAAGTGGCAAGAATATCATATTCACTTGCTTTTAAAAACTCCATTAAACTCAGACCCATATCTGTAGGTGCCGTTAGTTCACTAATGTTTCCTTCTCTATCTTCGACTTGTATTGAAATGTCGTTTGCTTCCATGCTTAAAATTCAGTTACTCCATTAACAGTTGTATATTTCATGGTATATTTAATACCTGGGTTCATGTATTGATAGGCGCTGTGGCTCATCAATGCCGCTTCATGAAAACCACACAAAATTAACTTTAATTTATTAGTATAAGTATTGATATCGCCTATCGCGTAAATTCCCGGGATATTGGTGCTGTAATCGTCGGTATTAACTTCGATAGCACTTTTACTGATGTTTAAATTCCATTGTTCTATAGGGCCTAATTTAGGGCTTAGGCCAAATAATGGGATTAAGTGATCTGCCTCGATATAACTAGTCTCCATGGTGCGGTTATGGATAACTTCAACTCGTTCTAATTTACCTTCACCAGTAACAGCATTCAAATTGCTATTTAAAACTAAATTGATCTTTCCACTCTGCGCTAGCTCCATTACTTTGTTAACCGAATCTGGCGCGCCACGGAAACTTTCACTTCTGTGTATTAGAGTTAATTCTGAACATACGTCTGCTAAGAAAATAGTCCAATCCAAAGCAGAATCGCCTCCTCCGGCAATTACCATTTTTTGTCCGCGATATTTCTCTGGATCTAAGATCATGTAATTTACACCTCTACCGTTTTCAAACTGTTCTAATCCGGCAACGGCTGGCTTGCGCGGCTCAAAACAGCCAAGTCCGCCTGCTATTACCACAACTTTAGCTTCAATAATGGTTCCCATATTTGTGGTTAGCACAAAATCCCCTTCCCCACGTTTTTCTAGGCCCTCGATGCGTTCGCCCAAGGTATAGCCTGGATGAAAGGGTTTGGCCTGCTCGACAAGATTGTCGATTAGTTCTTGAGCCAATACAGTTGGATAGCCAGGGATATCGTAGATAGGCTTTTTAGGATAAATTTCTGAAAGCTGCCCACCAACTTGAGGAAGGTAGTCGATTAAATGACAGCGCATTTTTAATAAACCAGCTTCGAAAATTGCAAAGAGCCCAACTGGCCCAGCCCCTATAATGGCTATATCTGTAGAGATCATGTCTTAAAATTTGGCACAAAGTTACGAAAACCGATACACTATTTAGAAATATTCCAGACTATTTTAATAATAAACTACAAAATTGGTAGCATTTTTTAGAAAAGTGTTAACCGTATGGCTTAAGGCCGCAGAAAGCTCATCGCAAAACGCCTATCGCTGTACGCTGAAAATCATTATCTTTGAAACTAAGTATGAAGAACATATATTTTGCTTCTGATTTTCATTTGGGCGCTCCAAACTATGAGGAAAGCCGCTTGCGTGAAGAACGTATCGTAAGGTGGTTAACTTTTATCACCCCAACATGTAGCGAGCTTTTTTTAATGGGAGATGTATTTGACTTTTGGTTTGAATATCATCAGGTAATTCCAAAAGGTTTTGTTCGTTTGCAAGGCAAATTAGCCGAAATGGCAGATAGCGGGATAAAAATATATTTTTTTAAAGGTAATCACGACATGTGGGTTGATGAATATTTTACAAAAGAAATAGGAATAGAAATTATCAGTGATGAGCTGATAATAGAAAGAGGCAATAAAAAGTTTTTTCTACACCATGGAGATGGCTTGGGACCAGGAGATAGCAAATATAAATTTTTAAGAAAGATTTTCAGAAACCCATTTTGCCAATGGTTGTTTGCGGTATTGCCGCCCCGAATAGGTTTGTTTGTAGCTAACGGATGGTCGAGTAAAAGTAGGCTGGCAAGTAACCAAAAGGAAGTTTTTATTGGGGAAGAAAAAGAATGGCTAGCCATTTTTGCTAAAGAACAATTAGCAGAAGCTCATTTCGACTATTTTATTTTTGGGCATCGACACTTGCCATTGGATATCAAATTGAATCAAAACAGCCGCTACATTAATATTGGGGAGTGGATTAATTATAATTCCTATGCCGTTTTTGATGGGCAAGAACTTAGATTGGAATACTTTGAAAAGAGTCTATAGTATCAAGTAGCAAGGTTGGATGCATATATTGTTTGCGTGCTAACTGTAAAAGCACTGTCTAAGTACTAACTACTAAAACTTTTCTTATTTTTGCATTATGTTAGAAAAACTAGAAGCGATAAAGTTGCGTTGGGAAGATGTAGAAGAGCAGCTGAGCAATCCTGATACGATGCAGGATATGAAGCGTTTTGCAGCTTTAAATAAAGAATACAAAGATTTAGGCAAGATTGTGGATGAATATAAGATCTACAAGAATGTGATGAGTAATATCGAAGCCAACAAAGAGATTTTGAGCACTGAGAAAGATCAGGAGATGCGAGAAATGGCAAAAGAGGAGTTGGATCTTTTATTGGTACAACAGGAAAAAATGGAGGAAGATATCCGTTTGATGTTGATTCCTAAAGATCCTGAGGATGCGAAAAATGCAGTGTTTGAGATTAGAGGCGGTACAGGTGGAGACGAGGCTGCATTGTTTGCTGGCGATTTGTACAGAATGTATAGCCGTTATTTTGAGCAAAAAGGTTGGAAAGTAGAAACGGTTGATGTTACTGAAGGTACGGCTGGTGGTTATAAAGAGGTGATTTTGAAGGTAAGTGGTGAAGATGTTTATGGTCAGCTTAAATACGAATCGGGTGTACATCGTGTGCAGCGTGTTCCGGACACAGAAACTCAAGGTAGAGTACATACTTCGGCTGCATCTGTTGCTGTTTTGCCGGAGGCTGAAGAGATTGATCTCTATGTTAATCCAGCAGATATCGATTTGCAGACTTCTAGATCAGGTGGTGCAGGTGGTCAAAATGTTAACAAGGTAGAAACCAAGGTGCAATTAACGCACAGGCCTTCAGGAATTGTAGTGGTTTGTCAGCAGGAACGCTCGCAGTTAGGGAATCGTGTAATTGCGATGGAGATGCTTCGTAGTAAGCTGTATGATATTGAGTTACAGAAAAAGAATGGCGATATTGCAGCGAGACGGAAAACGATGGTATCGACTGGCGACAGGTCAGCTAAGATTAGAACGTATAATTATCCTCAAGGAAGAGTAACCGATCACCGTATTGGATTAACTCTTTATAACTTAAGTGGAGTGATGGATGGTGGAGTTCAAGAATTGATTGATGCTTTGCAGTTTGCAGAGAATGCGGAGAAGATGAAAGAAGGCTCTGTAGTTTAAGTACTTACATTTTTTTTCAAATTTTTATTGGAAAGTTAATTAAAGACACTATATTTGCAATCCCGAAAGGGAAACGGACCGGTAGTTCAGCTGGTTAGAATGCCGCCCTGTCACGGCGGAGGTCGCGGGTTCGAGTCCCGTCCGGTCCGCAAGAAGCCTTAACTTTAGAGTTGAGGCTTTTTTGATTCTGCGTCTTTATTTTGCAATAAATTTCGGATCATGTACAAAAGTTGTGTACTCGAACTCCTTTCGAAAAATATTCCAGTAAAAAGGTAAAATAGATTTTATGTAACTTAGTATTGATCAAATCTTAATCGATGAAAAATCTTGTAATACTATTCCTGCTGTGTGTGATAACCCATAGCCATGCAAAGGCGCAAGCTAATTTAAATGGAGCATGGAAATTAAGCGAGGGCGAAAATCAACATCAACTCTTTTTACAGAATGGCTTCTTTGCTCATACAATTCATAAAGGAAATCAATTTGTAATGGCTAGAGGCGGTTATTTTTGGGTGAAGGATAATAAGATTAATACAGAGATACTTTTTAATAGTGTAGATTCGGCTGAAGTAAAACAAAAAAGGACGATCTCATTTTCTACCGACAATAACGTACTGTCGTTAGCCCTAGCAGAAGGAAATGCCAAATTCGAAAGAGTAGATGATGGCAAGGCGCCACTTGCAGGCGTATGGATTATCACAGGAAGAATGGGCGAGGATGGGAAAATAACACCGATACATCAGACAGGTACTAGACAAACGTATAAATTGCTTACGGGTACAAAATTTCAATGGTTTGCTATAGATCCGGGTAAGAAGCAATTTTCTGGCACTGGCGGTGGAACATATACTTTTAAAGACGGTAAGTACACTGAAAACATTGAATTTTTTAGCCGGGATAATACGCATGTAGGTGCTTCATTGGTTTTTGATGGCAAGCTTGAGGATGGCAAATGGCATCATAGTGGCTTGAGCAGTAAGGGAGCAAAGATTTATGAGGTTTGGGACACTATAATTTCGATACAGGCTCCTCAACAAACCGAACAGTTAATAACACATTAACCTTCTTACCTTATCCAGGCATCCACAGTTGAACTGATTGTTTGAATCCCGATATAATTTTATAACCATTATTTCTCCAAAACTCTTTATATTTTAACCTGCTGTTAATTGCAATAAAAATTTCGACATATTTGCTTTATATTTTCATGAATAGTTTTTGCAATGTTTAACAAGGAAGAATATATCAATAGAAGAAAGAGATTAATCAGTAATTTTGATACTGGTGTTTTGCTGTTCTTGGGCAATGACGAAAGTCCGATCAATTTTTTCGACAACACTTATCATTTTCGACAAGACAGTAGTTTTATATACTATTTTGGAATTAGCGCACCGAAACTAGCTGCAATTATTGATGTCGATGAAGATAGAATTGTGGTTTTCGGCGACGAAATGACAATTGATGAGATCGTTTGGATGGGACGACAACAAACTCTTCAAGATAAAGCGCAACATGCCGGCATTACACTCGTTGAGCCGTCTAATAGCTTATCGTCTTACCTTAAAAAAGTAGAGGAATCTGGTAGAAAAATTCATTTTCTGCCACCATACAGAGCCGAAAACAGGATCAAAATTTCTTCAATTTTAGGCTTCGCAATTAATTCAGTTACCGAGCAAGCCTCGCTTCAACTAATTAAAGCAGTAGTTGCGCAACGATCTATCAAATCAGCATTGGAACTTGCAGAACTCGATTTAGCATCTTCCATTTCTGCTGATATGCATTTACTAGCTATGCAGATTGCCAAACCTGGTATGAAGGAAAGTGAAATTGCAGCGGCAATTCAACAGGTAGCGCAAAAAGATGGTGGAAATTTAGCTTACCCCGTTATTTTAACAGTAGATGGACAAATCTTACATAACCATTATCACGGAAACGTGTTAAAGGACGGGGATTTAGTGTTGAACGATTCTGGAGCTGAATCGTCATTAGGCTATGCAGGTGACCTTACTAGAACTTTTCCTGCAGGGAAAAAATTTAATCCTGAACAAAAGGAAATGTATTCGCTTGTCTTGGATTCTTATGATCGAGCTGTAGCAGCACTTAAACCGGGCATTAAATATCTCGATATCCACTATACAGCGTGCTTAACCTTGGCTGAAGGTTTAAAAACCCTTGGATTGATGAAGGGTAACATGCAGGATGCGGTAGCTGAAGGAGCTCATGCCTTATTTTTTCAATGTGGAACCGGACATATGATGGGGTTAGATGTGCACGACATGGAAGATCTAGGCGAGCAATATGTAGGTTATACGGATCAACTGAAGAAGAATACAAGTCAATTTGGGTTAAAGTCACTGAGATTGGGAAAAGAATTAGAAGCTGGATATGTATTAACCGTAGAGCCTGGTCTTTATTTCATTCCAGAGTTAATTGATCAATGGCGAGCTTCTAACAAGTTTTCGGAGTTTATTAATTATGATCGCGTAGAAGATTATAAAGATTTTGGAGGGATTAGAGTAGAAGACGATTATGTGATAACTGAAAATGCTTACCGTAAATTGGGTAAAGACTTGGCAATTTCTGTAACTGATATCGAGGACATTAGAGCAACTGCCTACTAACATTTATTACGAACATAGCATCGGCAACGAAGCTTTTACAAACCTGTTGATTTAATTTGTGCCTTTATAGTTAAAATTGAATGTTATTAGTAGTGATAGTCTAAAAATTATATTAAGCTAAATAAAATGAAAATTTATTACCCAATTATGAAATTAACTTTCATTACGCTGATTTGTTGCTGTGCCATAAACCTAAGCGCGCAAACAAAGCCTGCACCTCGAAAATTTACCCGCGCTGATACCCTTAGGGGGACTCTAACACCTGAGCGTACTTGGTGGGATGTGCAACGCTATGAACTTGCATTTGAACCTAACTTTGTTGCCAAAACAATTAGTGGTGCTAATGAAATAGCCTATAAAGTAGTAAAAGCTAATAATGGAAGCATAAAAATGCAGATCGACTTGCAGGAGCCTTTGGTGATCGACAGCGTATTGTATAATGGAAAGAGAAAACTTTCATTTGAGAAAAAGGAAAGTGTTTGGCTTATTAAAGTGCCGGCACAAAAAATTGCCGAGCTAAATAGGGTAAAAATTTACTATCAAGGTAAGGTACACCAGGCGGTTAGAGCGCCATGGGATGGAGGATTTATTTTCGGAGTTGATTCGTTAAAAAGACCTTATATGACTGTTGCTTGTCAGGGACTAGGCGCATCTATTTGGTATCCAAATAAAGATCATCAAAGCGACGAACCAAATAAAGGAGCTTCTTTAACGATGACTGTACCAGATTCGCTTGTCGCAATTGGTAATGGCCGTTTAGTATCAAAAAAAGTAAATGGAAATGGTACCGCAACCTATAAATACAATGTAGTGAACCCAATTAGCAACTATTGTATCATTCCTTACATCGGTAAATATGTAAATTTTAAAGAGACTTACAAGGGAGAAAAGGGGCCGCTAAGTGTAAACTATTGGGTACTAGATTATAACTTGAACAAGGCAAAAAATTATATGCCAGATCAAGTTCATAAAATGTTTAAAGCATTAGAACACTGGTTTGGACCTTATCCGTTTTACGAAGATGGCTATCAGTTGATAGATGCTTCACATACCGGAATGGAACACCAATCGGCAGTTTCATATGGCAACAAGTATAAATTTGGTTATGGGGGTAGAGATGCATCTGGTTATGGATGGGGATTAAAGTGGGACTTTATCATCATTCACGAAAGTGGACATGAATGGTTCGGGAATAACCTTACAACGAATGACCTTGCAGATATGTGGGTGCACGAAGGATTTACAAATTATAGCGAAACATTATTTGTTGATTATCATTTTGGAGAAAAAGCAGGTAATGAATATAACTTTGGAATCAGAAAAGGCATTAGAAATGATAAGCCTATTATTCCAGCTTATAATGTAAACGCCCAAGGTAGTGGAGATATGTATCCCAAAGGCGGTAATCTACTTCACTCAATTCGTCACGGTTTAAATAATGATGTGTTATTTAGAGGGATATTACGTGGATTAAATAGCCGTTTCTATCACCAAACGGTTACTTCTGCTCAAGTAGAAAACTATATTTCTGCGCAGGCTAAATTTAATTACAGCAAGGTTTTCGATCAGTATCTAAGAACTACTCAAATTCCGACCCTCAAATTTTACCTAGAAGGGGATAAGGTTTATTATAAATATGAAGATTGTGTTGATGGATTTAATTTGCCCCTTACCTTAAAATATGGAAAGACTACGCTTAAATTGCTGCCAACAACCACTTTAAAATCTTTAGCATTAACTCCAGAGCAAATTGATTTGTTTATTCCTAGTGAAATCGAAAAGATGTATTACATTAAAGTAAAAAATAGCAAAGATTAATAATTGAAATTCTGCATAGAAACAGCGTATTTTTGCACGATGTTTCTATGCTTATTTAGGCTTAGATAGCAACTTTAAAATGATAGCATTAAATTTTGAAATCGTATCCCAAAATTTACGGTTGCTATCTAACTCGCCTTCTCCACAATCAATCGTATCACTTCTTGTGGTAACCAAATCGCTTAAGTCGCTAACAATTTTAAGTTTAATTAACTTCTTTAAGGCATTCGTAAAATGACTTGCATATAAATGACCCCAAATTTCGACCATTAGCGAAGCATTAGTGATTTTTAAGGGCTTACCATGAAAAGCAAGGTAATCTACTTTAATCAGTTTTACGAGCTTCAGCGTGTTTGCATTTAAATCGGTTTCGAGAAACGATAAAAGTTGCTTAGAGCCCACAATACGCACTAGTTTTGGGCTATACATTACAAATACTTTACATTGTGCTAAATCATATTCCTTTTCCATTTTTATAGGCTTCTCTCATATAATGTTGGACTTCATCATTTACATCTTCTATATGGTAAATTCGTAAATGATGGTTGTAATCGTTAGTGCCAGGAACTTGTACAATTTTGCTAAAGCAAAGATTATCCATATATGCCGTTTTAAAGGGTAGTACGATATCAATAAAGTTTTTTCCTAGTCTTATCACATAAGCAAAGTTCTTGGAGGATTTAAAAGCGATCATTGTTTTTGTAGCATGTGGTTTTATATCGCCCATTGTCAAATAAATTTGGGCAAAATGCTGATATAACCAGATAGACTGTTCACTTTTTCCTTTAAGAAAATCTAGGATTGCATGGTTAGTGCAGTAATGCGTTTGATTGTTATGCTTGAATTGCTGATTACATAAAGGACAAGTCCACATGTTAACGAAGTTAAGCATAAGATTATTGACAAAGGCATACACATTATCTTTAACGAAAAAAATCCCCACTTGGGGGATTTTTTTAACTAAATAATTCTTGCTCGTCCCTATCGGCGACAGGTATTTTTTTCAAAAAGTCGTCAAATCCAGGGCCATCATTATCAGAATAGGTTCCATACGCATCTAGCATATAACCTATATCGCCATCTTTATCCAATACTAAATAAAGAACTGAGCTATCTCCCGGGTCCGACATTCCCTCAAATCTGTAGCTTTTTACAATGGTTAGGTCTTCGGGTTTGTAGATTTTATTTAGATTGGCTGATTGCATCTTCCCATGATCAGTCATTTTAATTTCATTGTCTTTTCCTTTAAGCCTTAATTTCTCTAAAATCTGACTTAGGGTGTTCATTTCTACTGGCTGTTCCATGATCGTTAAAATTTATGTAATATTAAAACAATGCCTAATGCAATTGGTTTTTATTTTACATAGATTATTTTAAAACCTTATTATCTAAAGGTTGTTTTTAATAAAAACCAGAATTTCATGAAACGTTATTTATTAATCGCAAGCCTAGCCTTGTCTAGTCTAATGGCTTGTACCAAAAGTGATAAAGAAGTTGCTAAAGCAACATTAAATTCGACCGCCACGAATGAAAAAATTGGTACAGTAAAATTTACCAGTTTAGCAGATGGTAAGGTTAAGATGGACTTAGAACTGAATTTTCCTGAACGTGCAGATAGCGTTGTCGCCGTTCACTTTCATGAACATGGTGACTGTGGTAATATGGGAGAAAATACCCATGGACACTGGAATCCAACTAATGAAAACCACGGCAAATGGGGATCTGAAGCCTACCATTCGGGCGATATTGGCAACGTTCAATTAGATAGCAAAGGACATGCAACACTTAGCGTAACTACTGATCGGTGGAATATTACGGCAAATGATGCAAGCAATATTGTAGGAAGGGGTGTAATTGTACACGGTGGTACAGATGATTATACGACTCAACCAACAGGTAATTCGGGGCCGAGAATTGGCTGCGGAGTTATTGAAGTTGTAAAATAATAACCCCCACTTTGACAATCTTTAAAGATTGTCAAAGTGGGGAGCTAGTCTCGAATTCGAGACTACGTTTAAGTTAAATCTCTTAACCATTTATGTAATCTCAATTATATTTTCATCTTGTTTAAAAACTAAACAAGATGGCAACACTTAACATTTCTTCAAACAGCAAGGCTGGACAAAGAGCGGCAAAATCATTACCAAGTGTAGATTTAACAGCGATGGTAGACTTGGCATTCCTATTAATTACCTTTTTTATGCTGACAACGTCTTTAACGAACGTGAAAGCCATAGACATTGCTAAACCTATTCCTATAGAAAGCGAACTTGATTTCGCAGCCTATCCCGCCTCAAGAACAATGACAATTCTTTTAGGTAAGCATAATAAGATCGTATATTATATGGGCCAAGCAGAGTTTGCATCAATGAAAATTTCGGGTTTAACGACAATTAAATCTGAAATACTAGCCAACAAGCTTATAATTCAAAAAACTCATCAAACAGCACAGGGAAAAAGAATGTTGGTTATCATAAAACCGACAGTAACTTCAGTCTATAAAAATTTCGTTGATATAATCGATGAGATGAATATTAACGGGATAGATTCTTATGCAATAGATGATAAATATATTAATGAGAAGGAGTTGGCCTTTATGAAAAACAACGGAATATAAAATGTATAAAAAAAGCGCCCTTTTAAGGCGCTTTTTTTATAAACTAAATGCAGTTTTTACTTTATCAACAAAATCTAATTTTTCCCAAGTAAAGAGTTCCACAGTAACAGATTTTTCTTCACCATATGGTGTTTTAAAAACTTTAGTTACAGTTTCTGGTTTACGACCCATATGTCCATAGGCAGCAGTTTCACTGTAGATCGGATTTCTTAATTTTAAGCGCTGCTCAATAAAGTAAGGGCGCATATCGAATAACTCTTCCACAAGTTTAGCAATCTCGCCATCTGTTTTATTCACTTTTGCAGTGCCGTAAGTGTTAATATAAATACCCATTGGTTTAGCTACACCGATTGCGTAAGATACTTGTACCAAAATTTCATCAGCTACACCAGCAGCTACCAAGTTTTTGGCGATATGACGAGTTGCATAAGCAGCACTTCTATCTACTTTACTGGGATCTTTTCCAGAAAATGCGCCACCACCGTGAGCGCCTTTACCACCGTAAGTATCAACAATAATTTTTCTTCCAGTCAAACCTGTATCACCATGGGGTCCGCCAATCACAAACTTGCCTGTTGGGTTAATGTGATATTCAATTTTATCATTGAACAAATGTGCATACTGCGGATTATTTTTGATAATTCGAGGGATAAGTATGCCCACTAAATCTTGTTTAATTTTTGCAAGCATCACTGCTTCTTCCGCAAAATCGTCGTGCTGTGTAGAAATTACGATTGCATCAATACGTACAGGTTTGTTGTTATCATCGTATTCTAAAGTAACCTGTGATTTAGCATCTGGCCTTAAATAAGAGATTTCGTTATTCTCTCGTCTTAAAACAGCCAGTTCTTGTAAAAGCTTATGAGACAAGTCTAAGGCTAATGGCATAAAATCTTCAGTTTCGTTGGTAGCGTAACCAAACATCATTCCCTGATCGCCCGCGCCCTGCTCTTCTTTTGTAGTTCTATCAACACCCTGATTAATATCTTGAGACTGCTCGTGTATAGCTGATAAAATGCCACAAGAATTGGCCTCAAACATATACTCGCTTTTAGTATAGCCGATTTTCTTAATTACATCGCGTGCAATCTGTTGCACATCAAGATAAGTTTTAGATTTAACTTCGCCCGCTAAGATAACCTGTCCTGTAGTAACCAAAGTTTCACAGGCAACTTTAGATTCGGTATCAAAAGCTAAGAAATTATCAATTAAGGCGTCCGAAATTTGATCTGCAATTTTATCTGGATGACCTTCAGATACAGATTCTGATGTAAAAAGATATGACATTTTAAATAATTAATTTATATAATAAACGAATATAAAAAATGGAATCTGCCTCTCGTAAGAGTAGTAAAATGAAGTGTAGGATAATTAGCACTTTTTTTTACGTGGTTGCAATCCAGCCCATATTTCAGAGCATCGCAAATCAGTCCACTTTTTTAACGTCACAAAATTACTATAAATATTATTAATAGTCAAAAAATATCAATTATTTTGTCCTATCCTTAAAAGCAATCCATTGTTGAAATCCAATATCCTATTTATCATTAATCCCATATCGGGAGGAAAAGAAAAGCAGAAAATTCCAGCTTTGATCGATAAACATTTAGATCATTCAAAGTTTAATGCGAATTTTAGCTTTACAGCCTATATTGGTCATGCAGCAGAACTAGCCGAAGAGGCTGCGAATAAGAATTTTGACATTATTGTCGCTGTGGGTGGCGATGGAACAATCAATGAAATTGCAAGCAAAGTAAGTTCACTTCAAAAAATTTTAGGGATCATTCCTTTTGGCTCCGGAAATGGGTTGGCGCGTGCATTGCATATTCCAATTAATGTGAAGAAAGCTATTCAGGTGATTAATTCTTTTGAAGTTCAAACCATAGATGCCGGAAAATTAAATGGTAAATACTTTTTTAACATGGCAGGTATTGGTTTCGATGCGCATATTAGCGCTGCCTTTGCAGGTAATAAGACCAGGGGGTTAAAAGGTTATATCTCTTTAGGACTGAAGGAAATTAAGTCCTATGAGCCTGAGTTTTATGAGCTAGACATTGATGGGGTAAAATATCAACGAGATGCCTTCATTTTAAGTATAGCGAACTCTACCCAATATGGAAACAATGTTCATATATCGCCAAAGTCTTTATTATCGGATGGTTTGCTAGAAGTTTGTATCGTAAAGCCGGTCTCGTTGTATAAGTTGCCGTTGTTGGTTTATGAGATGTTGAATGCAAAGACCCATCGATCTAATTTGGTAGAAATTATAAGTGGCAAGAAAATTAAGATTACTCGTGTAAAGGAGAACTCTATCCATATTGATGGCGAACCTTTTTTTATGGGTAAAAATATTGAAATAGAGATTATACCTAGCGCTTTGAAGGTAATTACATCACTAAAATAATTTGTAGAAACATGGCAAAAGAGAAAAGAAAGATCATGAATGATTTTGGTGGAATTATGTATTCTACGGACCCAACATTTGAATATGAAAACCCTCAACAAGACAACGACGAACCCCTTAATAATGCACAGCAAGATTTAAGGGTGATGTTAGACAGGAAAAATCGAGGAGGAAAGGCAGTGACTTTAATTACAGGGTACATTGGCAATGATGAACAATTGCAAGTATTAGCCAAATTTTTGAAAAGTAAATGTGGTGTTGGCGGGGCAGCTAAGGATGGCGAAATTTTAATACAAGGAGATTTCAGAGATAAGGTGATATTATTGCTTCAAAAAGAAGGTTATAAAGTAAAAAAATCTGGAGGCTAAAGTGTTGAAATTTATTATTTAACTATCTTCTTGTTAAGTAGTTAGCCGTTAGTGTATTTGCCACAATAAGTAAAATTTTTCTGTAAAATTCATGTTTTTTGCGTTTATATCTGCTTAGCTTTGCAGCGTATAAAACCAAATATATGAGCAGTGTGAATGTAAAGCACTTAGATTTAAGCTATCTTAAACTAAGTGCTAAAGCAGTTAAATACCAACTAAGTGTAGCCGAGTTAGTTGAGGATGCGTTAAAAAATGGTGAAGGTACCCTTGCCGATTCAGGCGCCCTTGCAGTTGATACAGGGAAATTTACCGGTCGCTCTCCAAAAGATCGATTTATTGTTTGCGACAAACTTACTGAAGAAACGGTTTGGTGGGGCGATATTAATATTAAATTCAGTCCTCAGCATTTCGACCAGTTACTTGAAAAAGTAATCTCGCATTTAAATGAAAAGCAAATTTATGTTCGTGATGGTTACGCTTGCGCAAGTGAGCATTATCAAACCAGCATCAGGGTAATTACCGAAAATGCTTTCCAAAATCTATTTGCGCATAATCTTTTTTTAAGATACGGTGATCAAGAAGTTCCTGTAACTCCAGAATGGACTATTATTGCTGCCCCTTCATTTAATGCTGATCCAAAAACTGACGGTACTCGTCAAGGCAACTTTTCTTTGTTAAATTTTTCTAAGAAAATTATCCTTATTGGTGGTACAGCGTACACAGGAGAAATCAAAAAGGGTATTTTCTCAGTTTTGAACTTTATTCTTCCGTTGCAAAAAAACACCTTATCTATGCATTGTTCTGCTAATGTGGGAAAGGATGGAGATACAGCTATCTTTTTCGGCCTATCAGGTACGGGTAAAACTACCTTATCGGCCGATCCAGAGAGAGGTTTAATTGGCGATGACGAACATGGTTGGAGTGATAATGAGGTCTTTAATTTTGAAGGAGGTTGTTATGCTAAGTGCGTAGATCTAACAAAAGAAAAGGAACCACAGATTTTTAATGCGATTAAATTCGGTTCATTATTAGAGAATACTAATTATCTGGCAGACTCTAGAACGGTAGATTTCGCAAATATCGAGAAAACTGAAAATACTAGAGTTGCTTACCCTATACATTATATTGATAATGCGGTATCGCCATCTGTTGGAGCAATACCAAAAAATATTTTCTTTTTAACGGCTGATGCTTGTGGAGTCTTGCCGCCAATTGCTAAGTTAACCCCTGGTCAAGCGATGTTCCATTTCATTTCTGGCTACACCGCTAAGGTAGCGGGAACTGAGGCAGGCGTTACAGAACCTCAGTTAACCTTTTCTGCTTGCTTTGGAAAAGCATTTTTGCCTTTGCACCCTGCTAAATATGCAGAATTGCTAGGCGAAAAAATGCAGCAACATAAGGTGAATGTTTGGTTGGTTAATACCGGATGGAGCGGTGGTGCTTATGGCGTTGGACAAAGAATGAAGTTGAGCTATACACGTGCTATGATTACGGCAGCTTTAAATGGTACACTGGCAAATGCCGAATTTATTGAGCACCCCACTTTTGGATTGTTAATGCCTACTACATGCGCCGGTGTGCCAGGCGATATATTAGATCCAAGAAATACATGGAATAATAAAAATGCATACGACGCTAAAGCAAATGAATTGGCCATAGCGTTCTTAAATAATTATAAACAATTTGAAGCATTTTCGTCTGATGAGATTCTAAATGCACTCCCCAAAGTAGTAGAAAACATACTTTAATGCATTTTTTTTGCTTAAAATTTGGTTTTAATTAAATTTTTAGTTTTAATTGTGAAAGATTGTCTCAACAAAAGGCAATCTTTTTTAGTTATACACCTTTGGTCATTCAAAAAAATGAACTGTCAACGTAACGAATTAATTGTGTAATGATTATTTAATTTGTAATTTAAAATCAATTTATAAATTTGTTACCGCAACAATTAGCTTTTGAAATCGTTGTGTGTATTAACATCATATTTAAATAAATTTTCTAAATTTAAAAACAAGTACTAAAAACTAAAAAACTAAAAAAAAATGGCAAACGCACCAAAACCAACAACAGTTAAAAAAGAGAGCTCAACAGCATCTAATTTATTTGCAACGCTCGTAATTCCAATTTGTATCCTTATCGGGATAAGCTTATTTATTTTTGTATTAGGTAAGCCTACAAACTTCAGCATTCCTGATGATGTAGCTAAGAGCAATAGCGCAGTTTCATTAGCATTCTATGATGTTGATACTCATAGTTATTTACCACACCCAGGTAACTACGGCGGTATGGCTTACAAAGGTGGTTTCATCGTTCCAATCCTAATGGGGATGCTTTTAATGGTATTCGTATTTTCAATTGAGCGCTTCATTGTAATTGGTAAAGCAACAGGAAAAGGAAGCTTAGATGGTTTTGTTAAAAAAATTCAATCTTTATTAGGTGCTGGAAATATCCAAGCAGCAGTTGCTGAATGTGATAAACAAGAAGGATCTGTAGCAAACGTTATCAAATCTGGATTGAAAAAATATAGTGAAATGGAAACTGAACAAAATATGGATACAGACCAGAAATGTTTAGCAATCCAAAAAGATATCGAAGAAGCGACTTCTTTAGAGATGCCAATGTTGGAGCAAAACTTAACAATTATCGCTACGTTGGTATCAGTTGGTACGTTAATGGGTCTATTAGGTACAGTAACAGGTATGATCAAGGCATTTGGTGGTTTGGCTAACTCTGGAGCACCAGATCAAGCAGCATTAGCAACAGGTATTTCTGAGGCTTTGATTAATACAGCTACAGGTATCGGTACTTCTACAGTTGCGATTATCATGTATAATATCTTGACTTCAAAAATTGATAAATTGACTTATGCTATTGATGAAGCTGGTTTTAGCATCATCCAAACTTACGCTAGTACACATAAATAAAAATTATTTTAATTTTTTTTACCGGCTTTATGGAAAACCGGAAGAATTAACATCATTAATTAAAATATTATAATTTTTATATTATGCCTAGAGTAAAAGTTCCAAGAAAGAGTACGGCGGTAGATATGACTGCGATGTGCGATGTGGCATTCTTGTTGTTAACTTTCTTTATTTTAACGGCAACTTCTCGCCAACCAGATCCTTTGGAAGTAAAAATTCCAACGTCGACGGTTCAGTTTAAAGTTCCAGATAAAGACTTAACAATTTTAACCATTGGTAAGGGTAAAGTTTTCATCGAGATTATCGGTCAAGATGTTAAAAAAGCAACTCTTGAAAGAATGGCAAAATTATACAGTACTTCATTTACTGCAGAACAAAGCAAGCGTTTTGGTGTAATCTCATCATTTGGAGTTCCGTTTAATCGATTGGCTGGCTTCATTGATTTGAATGGGGAGCAGCGTACTAAATCAGGGTTAGAAACGGGTATCCCGACTGACTCAACCAAAAATGGTGAGTTGTACAATTGGATTGAGCAGGCGAGAAGAGCTACTGCAGAGTTACATCAAACCGAAATGCGTGTAAGTATTAAGGGAGATGCGGATGAAGAATATCCAACAGTAAGAAAGATTGTTGATGTTCTTCAAAGACAAAAAGTGAACAAATTTAGTTTAATCACATCAGCAGAAGCTGTTGCTAAATAAGAAACGATGGCAGAATTAGATACCTCCAGCGGGGGCGGCAAAGGCGGCAAAGTAAGAAGTAAAAAACAATCTACCCGTGTTGATTTAACGGCAATGGTAGACTTGGCTTTCTTATTGATTACCTTCTTTATGTTGACCACCTCGCTTTCAAAACCATTAGCAATGGATATTGCTAAGCCTGATAAGGACGAGAAAAATCCAGAAAATAAACTTGAGGTTAAGCAATCTCAAACCATGACGATCTTATTGGTTAAAGGAAACCGAGCAATGTGGTACATGGGTGAGCCTGGAAAATCGCAACCAACAATCGAAAGCATCGCAGGGATTAAAAATTCCTTGTTAGAAAACCAACAAAAAGTGAAAGCCGCAACGGGCAAAGATATTATGGTTATTGTAAAACCAACCGACGGATCTACTTATAAGGATTTTGTAGATATTATGGACTGGTTGAATATTACCAAAAGTAATCTTACCGCTCCGGCAGTGGATGATGATCCTAAAAATCTTTTAGATAGCGAAAAGGCTTTCATGAAGGAAAATGGACTTTAATAAATAATTAACACATTTAAAATATTAAGCAATGTTTGGATCTAAAATAGATTTATTTAAAAAAGAGTGGCTTGATGTTGTGTTTGCCAAAAAGAATAAAAGTTACGGTGCTTATGAGCTCCGTCAAACTAGTGCGGCAAATACAAGCAAATCATTACTTATTGCATCTGCGTTATTTATCCTGCTCTTCATGGCGCCAAAAATTTACGCTTTGATAGCTGGGATGGTACCAGAACCACCTCCTGAAAAAATGACAGAGGTTGTGATGCAACCGCCACCACCAATTGATGAAAAAGTCGAGCCGCCACCTCCAGTGGAACCTCCACCGCCAAAACAGGATCAGGTTAAATTCCCTCCTCCAATTGTAAAGCCGGATGAAGAAGTACGCGATGAAGAGCCGCCTAAGGCTGAAGATTTGAAAGTTGCAGATCCTGGACAAAAAACAATTGAAGGTGATCCGAATGCGGATATCGTACAAATTGCACCTGTAGGTGAAGGACCGAAACAAGCGGTTGTTGTAGAGGATAATACAATCTACAGCCACGTGAGTATGGAAAATCCACCAACATATCCAGGTGGTATCCAGAAATTTTACGACTGGTTATCGAATACAATTAAGTATCCAGCAATGGCTAGTGAGAATAATATCCAAGGAACGGTGTATGTTTCATTTACGATAGAAAAAGATGGTAATTTAACGGATGTTAAAGTTGACGGTCGTAAACTTGGATACGGTTTAGATGAGGAAGCTCTTCGTGTTTTAAGATTAAGCAAGCGTTGGAATCCTGGTATGCAAAATAGTAAACCTGTAAGGGTGAAATATAATATCCCAGTTAAATTCTCAATGCCACAATAAGCATGTTTAATTTAAATTTTTTTAAAACAGAAATCGCCTCAACAGCGATTTCTGTTTATTTTAGGGCTTACCATGTTACTCCTTTATTTTGGAATTGGGATAACCCTTATTTTCACGAATATATTGCCATTAGACCCAGATAAATTTCCAAAAAAATATCAAATGGCATTTGGCGTTGTTTTGATGATATATGGTGCAATTAGGTTTACGAGGTTAATTAACCAGAAAGATTCAGATTAAATGAGATACTTAAGTTTAGCATTAGTAGTATTTGCATTTCTTTCATGTAATCGAGGCAAAAAAGCAAATTCAGTTCCGGAAAGTAGAACGTCGGGTAAAACCACTTTATTAGTAGACGAATCTTTTTCTCGTGTATTGGATGTTCAGGTTGAAATTTTTAGCCATGATTATCCAGATGCAAAGGTAACGACCATTTTAGGGAACGAGGCTGAGATTTTACCAAAGTTTTTAAATGGTGAAGAGAGAATGATTATTCTTTCTCGTATGCTAAAACCTAGTGAGGAATATTATTATAAGCAGAAGAAAATTGCCATTTTTACCGACCGATTTGCAATTGATGGGATTGCCTTAATTACTCATATAGATAATGTCGACAGTGTGATTACTGCTAAAGAAGTGTTGGACGTATTTAAAGGAACTAACACCACCAAAAAACTTGTTTTTGATAATGCAAATTCAAGTACAATAAGATATTTTATAGACTCTGCAAAAATTGCAAGGTTACCTAAGTCGGGAGTTTATACTTTAAATAATAACAATGAAGTTATTAAGTACGTGGCCGAGCATAAAGATTATATCGGTGTAGTGGGAATTAACTGGTTATTGAGAAATAATGGTGACATTTTGACGTATTTGGAAAAGGTTAAAATCATGGGTGTCAAGAATTTACCGGGTAAAAAAGGGGCGGATAAGTATTATAAACCCACCCAAAATAGCCTAATTAATGGGGTTTACCCTTTTTTAAGAAATATTTATATTATAAATTGCGAAGGTAAAAATGGTTTAGGCACAGGATTTGCAAATTGGTTAAATAGTCCGCGAGGACAGTTAATCGTACTTAAATCTGGACTAGGTCCACATAAGATGATTTCAAGGGATTTTAATATTCGATAAAAAAGTATTATATTTAAACTAAGGAAATAGTTTTGCTGTTAAGAGGAACCATAAATTAACAAAATAGACAGCTTAATATTTCAATTAAAACAAATGATGACGATGAAAATGATTAAGAGAACAATAGCCTTTACAGTAGGCTTAGTAATGATGGGAGGGGCTGCCTCATTTGCTCAAAGTTTAGCTGATGCTAAGAAGGCGATAGATGCGGAGCAATACCAAAAAGCTACATCTATGCTTAAAACTTTGGTAAATTCACAGCCCAAAGAAGGTGATGTATATTTTAACTTAGGTAATGTATATCTAATTAATGAAGAAGCAGACTCTGCTAAAGCGATATTTACACAAGGAACCACTGGAGATCCAAAGAACGCCTTAAATTATGTGGGTTTGGGTCATGTTGAGTTATACAAAGGAAACGCAGCAGGTGCAAAAGCTAACTTTGATAAAGCAATCGAATTAGGAAAAAAGGATTATGCTACTTACATGTATATTGGTAGGGCTTATTTTGAGCAACCAAAGCCTGACTATGAGGCTGCCTTGCCTAACTTGCAAAAGGCAGATGAATTAGATTCGAAGGATAAAGATCCTGAAACTTTTATTGCGTTAGGCGATTATTGGGCACAACAAATTAAAAACGGCCCAGCATACGAGCAGTATTTAAGAGCATTGGATATAGATCCTAACATTAAACGTGTGAAGGTTCAAATTGGAAGGATGTTTAACCAAGCTGATGGATTTACTGAAGCTGAAGCTAAAGTAAATGAGGTAATTGCAGCAGATCCTAATTATGGACCTGCGTACCGTGAATTAGCAGAAATTCAAAATAGATGGTCATTCCGTGATGCAGCTGTGTCAAAAGCAAAACGCGCTGAATCACTGAATAGTTATAAGAAGTACATGGATTTAACGGATAAATCTTTTGATTCTCGTTATCGTTATGCTCAATTCTTGGCGTATGCACAAGATTGGACTACTTTAACTGCTGAGTTGGCAACATTGAAAGCCGACCCATCTAATCCTAAAAGCCTTGTGATTAATCGCTTACAGGGTATGGCAGCTGTTGAGAATAAAAACTACGATGTGGCGGTAAAAAATCTTAGTGAATTATTTGCTAAACCAGAAAATGCTTCTCGTATTATAGGGTCAGATTATTTGTACCTAGGTAAAGCTTATCAAGGTGTGGGTAATGATAGTTTAGCGATTGCTAATCTTACTAAAGGTGTTGAATTGGATACCACTAAGGCCGAAGAATTAGCGGTGCTGGGTAAAAAGTTCTTTGATGATAAGAAATTTGCTACGGCTGCAAAAGCTTATAAGAAAAGTATTGACCTTAATTCTGCAAACTTGAACATTGCTAATAATTATTATTTCTTAGGTTACGCTAATTATTTTGCATATGCCGAGGAGCTAAAGTCGGGCGTGACACCAAATAAGAATTTACTAGTGGAGGCCGATAGTGCTTTCTCAAAAGTTAATCAGTTAGCACCAAATCATGACATTGAGCAAGCATACCTATTTAGAGCTCGTATAGGCAAGTTGCTTGATAATGCGGACACACCTGCAGGTTTAGCAGTTCCACATTATCTAAAGTATATTGAAACCGTAACGGTAACCCGTCCTGAGAAAGCATCGACACCAGCAGTTAAAAGCAATCTAATAGATACCTACAATTACTTAGGTTCTTATTATTCTGCAAATGACAAAGAAAAATCGAAAGAATATTTAAATAAGACTTTAGCGATAGATCCGCAAAATGCATACGCTATCCAATCGTTGAAGATCTTAAATACTCCTTCACCTAGTCCGAAGAAGTAAAATAGCATAAAACTTATGAAGTTTTAAAGGCAGGGTTTGTAATCCTGCCTTTTTCTTTTATTTTTGCCTAAAATATTAAAGAATGGAAACCCAGAGCACAGCGCAAGATTTTTTACCTATTCTATTTCAGGTAATCGTAGCATTAGGATTTGTAGTGGTTACTTTGTTTGCAACCCACTTTTTGGGTCCGAAGCGTAAAACGAATGATAAGCTGTCTACTTTCGAGGCTGGGATAAAAGTCGTTGGAAACGCACGTCAGCCTTTTTCTATTAAGTACTTTTTAGTAGCCATATTATTTGTCCTTTTCGATGTTGAGGTTATTTTCATGTATCCTTGGGCTGTTAATTTTAGGGAATTAGGTTGGAATGGTATCATCGAAATGTTCATTTTCATGGGAACATTGTTATTAGGCTTTATTTATATCTTGAAAAAGAAAGCATTAGATTGGAATTAAGCTTACGGAGGTTTGCTCTAGTGATAACAACATCTAGTTGCTGCCTCATCTTCAAGTAATCCAAACAGATTATTTAGATTAATTCTAAATGCCAATCCTGTCATCATTTTACTTTTAAAATATCGTAAATTTGCTGCTTATTCTGTATTAGGGATAAGCATTTTTTGTTTACTAACATGAGTGAAATTAATATAGTTGATGCGCCACCGGGCATAGAAGGCTCAGGTTTTTTTGCCACTAACCTTGATAAGGTAATCGGTTTGGCACGTTCACATTCATTATGGCCTTTGCCTTTCGCCACATCTTGTTGTGGTATTGAATTTATGGCAACCATGGGTTCGCATTACGATTTCGGCCGTTTCGGTGCAGAGCGATTGAGTTTTTCGCCTCGTCAAGCTGATCTTTTAATGGTGATGGGGACAATTGCTAAAAAAATGGGCCCAGTTTTAAAGCAGGTTTATTTACAAATGGCCGAGCCACGTTGGGTTATTGCTGTTGGAGCTTGCGCTTCGAGTGGGGGTATTTTCGATACTTATTCAGTACTACAAGGTATTGACGAAATTATTCCAGTTGATGTTTATGTTCCGGGTTGCCCACCCCGTCCCGAAGCTATTTTAGATGGGTTTGGTAAAATACAAGAATTAGTTAAAAACGAATCAGGCAGAAGAAGGTATTCGGATCAGTATAAACAAATGTTAGCATCATACGGAATAGAATAATGGCTAAAGCAACAAATACAGAAATCATTGATTTGCTTGGCGAGAAATTTGGCGAGCAATTATTTGATGTAACAGAGCCTTATGGTTTGCTTACCTTTTCAACTACCAAAGATAGAATAATAACAGTTTTATCTTTTTTAAAGGAGAACGGGAAGATCAATTTTAATTTTCTTACCGATTTAACCGCGGTTCATTATCCTGAACAAAATCAAATTGCTGTGGTTTACCATTTACATAGTATGGTAAGTGGCGTAAGAGTTAGATTAAAAGTATTTCTTCATGAGAACGATCCAACTATTCCAACTGCATCGACTTTGTGGAACTCAGCAAACTGGATGGAGAGAGAAACCTATGATTTTTTTGGGGTTAAATTTGAAGGTCACCCTGATTTAAGAAGAATTTTAAACATGGATGATTTAGGCGTATTCCCTATGCTTAAACAATACCCTTTGGAAGATCCAAATAGAGTAGATAAAAAAGACGAATACTTTGGTAGATAAGCACAAATGAAACACAATCAACCAATATATACAGATAACGATCCGCAGAACGAGCTGGTAACCTTAAACTTAGGGCCAACTCACCCTGCAACACACGGTGTTTTTCAGAATGTGTTACAACTCGATGGCGAGCGTATTGTAAGTGGTGTATCGACCATTGGGTACATTCACCGTGCTTTTGAGAAAATTGCCGAGCATCGCCCATTTTACCAAATTACACCATTAACAGATCGTTTAAATTATTGCTCTTCCCCTATTAACAATATGGGTTGGCACATGACAGTCGAAAAACTGTTAAATATTCAAATACCTAAGCGTGTTGATTACCTACGGGTAATTATCATGGAATTGGCAAGGATTTCAGACCATATTATTTGCAATACCATTATTGCACAAGATACTGGGGCAACAACAACTTTCCTTTACTTATTTCAGTTTAGAGAGCATATTTACGAAATCTATGAAGAAATTTGTGGAGCTCGTTTAACGACTAACGTTGGACGTATAGGCGGTTTGGAAAGAGATTTTAATGATATCGCCTTTGCGAAAATTAATAAGTTCTTGAAGGAATTCCCAGTAGCATTAAGGGAATTTGAAAGCTTGTTAAATCGTAACCGTATTTTTATTGACCGTACAGCTGGAGTTGCTGAAGTTAAGCAAGAAACTGCTTTAAGTTTTGGCTGGACTGGCCCGTTATTGCGTGCAACAGGAGTTGATTATGATGTGCGCACAAGTGAGCCTTATTCTTCTTACCAAGATTTCGATTTCGAGATCCCAGTAGGCACTAGTGGTGATATTTATGATCGCTATTTAGTAAGAAATGAAGAAATGTGGCAAAGTGTGAGAATTATTGAACAGGCGCTAGAGAAATTAAAATCGGAGCCAAAAGGTATTTTCCATGCCGATGTACCTGAATTTTACTTACCTGGAAAAGAAGAAGTTTATAATAATATGGAAGCATTAATCTATCACTTTAAAATTGTGATGGGAGAAATTGATGCTCCAAAAGCAGAAGTTTACCATGCTGTAGAAGGTGGTAATGGAGAATTAGGTTTCTATTTGATAAATGACGGTGGTAGAACACCATATCGTTTACACTTTAGACGTCCAAGTTTTATTAATTATTCGATGTTTGCCAAAATGAGTGAAGGGATGCTGTTATCAGATGCCATTATTAACATGAGTAGCATGAACATTATTGCCGGAGAATTAGATGCTTAAAGTAGAAGAACAACAACCTGTAACGTTTTCATCGGCTTTGCTAGCCAATTTTGATGAAATTGTAAAGCGTTATCCAGTAGGAAAACAGAAGTCGGCATTATTGCCACTGTTACATTTGGTACAAGCAGAATTTGGTTGGACCAGTGTGCCTGCAATGGATAAAGTTGCTGAATATTTAGCTATTGAACCAATTGAGGTTTATGAAGTAGCATCTTTCTATAGCATGTACTTCTTACAGCCGAAAGGAAAATATGTATTGGAAGTTTGCCGTACTGGACCTTGTTGTTTAGTTGGCGCAGAAAAAATAATGAGCCACATTGAGGGTAAATTAGGAGTTAAAGAAGGAGAAGTAACTGCAGATGGTTTATTTAGTTGGAGAGGTGTTGAGTGCTTAGCCGCTTGTGGATACGCACCTGTACTTCAAATAGGCCCGGATTATACTTTTTACGAAAATTTAACTGAGCAATCGGTTGATGAATTGATAGACAATTTACGCAAGAAATAATGTCACGTAAACTATTACTCGAACATATAAACGTACCTGGCATTAACACGCTAGAGGTGTATCGCCAAAAAGGTGGTTACCGTTCCGTTGAAAAGGCGATTAAAACTTTAACCCCTGATGAAGTGGTGGAAGAAGTGAAGAAATCGGGCTTACGCGGTAGAGGTGGTGCAGGCTTCCCTACCGGGATGAAGTGGAGTTTTTTAGCTAAGCCCGAAGGTGTTGCCCGTTATTTGGTGTGTAACGCCGATGAGTCTGAACCTGGGACTTTCAAGGATAGATATTTGATGACTTATATCCCCCATGCGTTAATTGAGGGGATGATCGTATCGAGTTTTGCCTTAGGAGCAAATACTTCGTACATCTATGTAAGAGGCGAGATGATGCCTCAAATAAGAATTTTAGAAAAAGCAATCGCCGAAGCCAAAGCAGCTGGATTTCTCGGGAAAAATATCCTTGGATCGGGCTACGATTTGGAATTGTATGTGCAACCTGGTGGTGGCGCTTATATTTGTGGCGAAGAAACAGCATTGTTAGAATCACTGGAAGGCAAAAGAGGTAATCCTCGTATTAAGCCTCCTTTCCCGGCAATTGCGGGGCTTTATGGCTGTCCAACTGTGGTTAATAATGTAGAATCAATTGCAGCGGTTGTGCCGATTATCAATGATGGAGGCGATGAATATGCGAAAATTGGGATCGGTAGAAGTACAGGAACAAAGCTAATATCAGCCTCTGGAAACTTGGTAAAACCTGGAGTTTATGAGATTGAATTAGGATTACCAGTTGAAGAGTTTATTTATTCGGATGAATATTGTGGTGGTATTGCGAATGGCAAAAGATTGAAGGCAACAGTAGCAGGAGGATCTTCTGTGCCGATTTTACCAGCAAATCTAACATTAAAATATGCAAACGGAGAGCCTAGATTGATGAGTTATGAGTCACTTTCTGAGGGTGGTTTTGCTACTGGAACAATGTTAGGTTCGGGTGGTTTTATTGCATTTGATGAGGACCAATGTATTGTAAGAAATACTTGGAATTTCTCTCGCTTTTATCACCATGAAAGTTGTGGACAATGTTCACCTTGCCGTGAAGGAACCGGCTGGTTAGAAAAAGTATTACATAGGTTAGAATACGGACATGGAAAAATGAGCGATATCGACTTATTGGTCGACGTATCTAAGAAAATTGAAGGAAATACAATTTGTCCTTTAGGTGATGCAGCTGCGTGGCCAGTTGCAAGTGCGATAAGACATTTTAGAGATGAGTTTGAATGGCATGTAAAAGAGCCAGTTAAAAGCCTATCTAGTAATTATGGATTGGCAGATTATGCTAAACCGATAGAGAAAAAAGTTGAAGAAGTTAAACAGGATAATCTTTAATCATGGCTGACTTAATGAAAGTAACGATCGATGGGATTACGGTAGAGGTAGCGCCCGGAACAAGTATTCTGAATGCTGCAAGGCAAATTGGCGGCGATATTGTGCCGCCAGCAATGTGCTATTACTCTAAATTAGAAGGTAGCGGAGGTAAATGCCGTACCTGTATCGTTAAAGTAAGCAAGGGCTCTGAAAAAGACCCTCGTCCGATGCCAAAACTGGTAGCTTCTTGCCGAACTACGGTGATGGATGGAATGGAAGTACAGAATATTACTTCTCCTGAAGTTTTGGAAGCTAGAAGTGGTGTTGTAGAAATGTTGTTGATCAATCACCCGCTAGACTGTCCAGTTTGTGACCAGGCAGGAGAATGTGATTTACAAAATTTAGGCTACGAACATGGCTTACAAAAAACTAGATATGAATTTGAACGTCGTACGTTTGATAGAATAGATATTGGTGATAAAATCCAATTGCACATGAACAGGTGCATTTTGTGCTATCGCTGTGTTTTTACTGCTGATCAGATCACCAATAAACGTGTACATGGTATTTTAAACCGAGGAGACCATTCAGAAATTTCTACTTATATACAAGCGGCAGTTGACAATGACTTTTCGGGAAATGTGATAGACGTTTGTCCGGTAGGGGCTTTAACAGATCGCACTTTTAGGTTTAAAAATAGGGTTTGGTTTACCAAGCCTGTTGATGCTCACAGAAATTGTGATCATGAAAAGTGTGATGGTAAAGTAACATTGTGGTATAAAGGTGCTGATGTTTTACGCGTTACAGCGCGAAAAGATCAATTTGGCGAGGTAGAATCATTTATTTGTAACACTTGTCGCTTTGATAAGAAAGCAACTTCAGACTGGGTTATTGAGCAACCAACTCAGATTGCAGATACATCTGTTATTTCATCAAACCATTACGAAACGTTTAAGCCATTGCCTGTAATTAAAGAAAATCTAGCTTTGCAAGAAGCAAATAAAGTTGAACTCGAAAAAACCGAAAAATTCTAATGGATATTAATTTTGTAATAGAGAAATTTTTACTGGTTACAATTCTGTTTGCCATAAGCTTGCTAATTGCGATGTATTCTACGTATGCAGAGCGAAAAGTGGCGGCGTTTTTACAAGATCGATTAGGTCCTGATAGAGCAGGTCCGTTTGGAATTTTGCAGCCTTTGGCAGATGGGGTGAAAATGTTTATGAAGGAAGAAATTATACCTTCAAATGCAAGTAAGTGGTTATTTATGGTTGGACCAGGTTTAGCAATGCTTTGTGCCTGTATTGGTACTGCAGTTATTCCTTGGGGTCAAGATCTTAATGTCGGAGGTAGAATTATCCCCCTTCAAGTAACGGATATTAATGTTGGCGTGCTTTATCTATTTGGTGTTGTATCGTTGGGTGTCTATGGTGTAATGATCGGTGGCTGGGCTTCTAATAATAAATATTCGCTACTAAGCGCTATTAGAGCTGCTTCTCAAAATATTAGTTACGAAGTTGCAATGGGTTTATCTATCATCGCACTTTTATTGGTAACAAATACTTTAAGCTTAAAAGAAATTGTTGCACAGCAGCATGGCTGGCATTGGAATGTTTTATATCAACCATTAGGCTTTATTATTTTTATGGTTTGTTCATTCGCAGAAACAAACCGTGCACCGTTCGACTTACCGGAATGTGAAACTGAGCTTATTGGTGGATACCATACTGAATATTCATCTATGAAATTGGGTTTTTACCTTTTTGCAGAGTATATCAATATGTTTGTTTCATCTGCTGTGATGGCAACACTTTATTTTGGTGGTTATAATTATCCAGGTATGGATTGGGTAGCGACACAAGTAGGACCAATTGCAGCGCCATTAATTGGAACTGCGGTATTGTTTTTAAAGATATTTATGTTCATCTTTTTCTTTATGTGGGTGCGTTGGACAATTCCTCGTTTCCGTTATGATCAATTGATGAACCTAGGTTGGAAAGGGCTAATTCCCTTGGCTATTGCCAATATTATTATTACAGGTATAGTTATCGCTGTTGTAAATAAGTTTTAAGGAGGAGATATGGAATCGTTAAGTAATAAGAAAAAAGTACTGGAGCAAAAACCGCTTAACCTTGCCGAACGCATGTATTTGCCTGCAATTGTTAAAGGTTTAGGTACTACAATGAGCCACTTTTTCAAGAAGAGTTCTACCATTAAATATCCCGAGCAACAAAGAGAGTTCTCCATAAATTGGAGAGGGATGCACTCTTTAAAAAGAGATGAAGAAGGAAGAGAACGTTGTACTGCTTGTGGTTTGTGCGCATTATCTTGTCCGGCTGAAGCAATTACAATGATTGCTGCAGAACGTAAAGAAGAAGAAAAGGATTTATACCGCGAAGAAAAATATGCTGCAGTTTACGAAATTAATATGCTTCGTTGTATTTTTTGTGGACTTTGTGAAGAAGCATGCCCTAAGGAAGCAATTTACCTAGATGGACCAATTGTACCATCGGATTACTTACGTAAGGACTTTATTTACGGTAAAGATAAACTGGTAGAGGCGCCATTGGAGATTAAATAATAAAAGCGTCATTGCGAGGAACGAAGCAATCCTAAAGCAATAGACTTAAAGAACGAGATTGCTTCGTACCTCGCAATGACGAGGAAGTTAATAAAACTAAAACAATAAATTAATGGGTACATCAGTATTCTATTTTGTAGCAACATTGAGCATCATTTTTTCGCTGATGGTTATCTTTTCGAAGAACCCAATTCATAGCGTGTTATATTTGATCCTCACCTTCTTTACTTTTACTGTGCACTATGTGCTTTTGAACGCGCAATTTTTAGCCGTAGTTAACTTTATTGTGTATATGGGGGCAATCATGGTACTATTCCTATTCGTGCTTATGCTATTAAACTTAAACAAGGAAAACGAACCAAATAAATCCAGTCTAGTAAAAATACTTGGTGTAATTGCTGGAGGTTGCTTAATTGTAACACTAGTTGGGTCACTAAAAGCTGTTTCCATAAATAGTCCTTTGGTGTTGCAAAATCCAAATTTAGGACTGGTTAAAAATCTTGGTAAAGAGTTATTTGGACCATTTATGTTGCCATTTGAACTGTCGTCTATTTTGCTGCTAACGGCTATGGTCGGTGCAGTTTTATTAACAAAAAAGGAGGAAAAAGCAAATGGATAATTTAACACAGACTTTGCAAGCAGTTCCACTTAACCATTATATCTGGTTGAGCGCTATCATATTCACCATCGGTGTAGTTGGAGTTTTAACACGAAGAAATGCAATTGTGATTTTTATGTCGGTAGAGTTAATGCTTAATGCGGTTAACCTGTTGCTAACAGCATTCTCGGTACATCATAATGATCCATCTGGACAAGTTTTTGTATTTTTTATTATGGCTTTGGCAGCTGCTGAAGTAGCGGTTGGCTTAAGTATTATCGTAATGGTTTACAGAAATACGCAATCGATAGATATTAATGTTTTAAATCGCCTTAAGTGGTAAGTATATAGAAGATGATAAATAGTTTACTTTGGTTAATTCCCTTGCTTCCGCTTTTAGGCTTTGTAATTAATGGCCTAGGCAGAAACACATTAAGCAAAACCCTTATCGGTTTTATTGGTAGTGGCGTTATTTTAGCTTCTTTTGTATTAAGCGTTGCATTATTTTTTGAATTGGGAGCTGGTACCCAAAAACAGTTTACCATTGATCTTTTTGATTGGATTAGTGCTGGTAATTTGCATATTCCACTTTCCTTTTTATATGACCCCTTGAGTTCGATCATGCTATTGATTATTACTGGAGTGGGTTTCCTAATTCATATATATTCAATTGGATATATGCATGATGACGCAGGCTTTGGGAAGTTCTTTAGCTATTTGAACCTATTTATTTTCTTTATGTTGATTTTGGTCCTAGGATCAAACTACATCGTGATGTTTATTGGTTGGGAAGGTGTTGGATTGTGCTCATATCTTTTAATTGGTTTCTGGTACACCAACAGCAACTATGCAAGCGCAGCAAAAAAGGCGTTTGTAATGAATAGAATTGGAGATTTAGGTTTCCTTTTAGGTGTATTCTTGATATTTATCACATTTGGTAGTGTAGAGTTTGCAAAGGTATTTCCACAAGCTGCGGGAATGATCCCTGGTACGGCTGCGATTACCTTTATAACTTTATTACTATTTATAGGTGCGTGTGGTAAATCAGCACAACTTCCCCTATTTACCTGGTTACCTGATGCAATGGCTGGTCCAACTCCAGTTTCGGCTTTAATACATGCCGCAACGATGGTTACAGCTGGTATTTACATGATCGCACGTTCAAGCATCTTATTTGATTTAGCACCTCACACGCAAGATGTTATTGCAATTATAGGTACTGCGACTGCGTTAATTGCTGCAATTATTGCATTAACACAGACAGATATTAAAAAGGTTCTGGCTTATTCTACAGTATCTCAACTAGGTTATATGTTTTTAGGTTTAGGTGTTGGTGCTTATACAGGATCATTTTTCCATGTGCTAACTCATGCATTCTTTAAGGCTTTGTTATTCCTAGGTGCAGGTTCTGTTATTCATGCAATGCACCATGAGCAAGATATGCGCCACATGGGTGGATTAAAGTCTAAGCTTAAGATTACTTTCGCAACAATGATGATTGGCACTATTGCTATTGCTGGTTTACCTCCATTTTCTGGATTTTTCTCTAAAGACGAAATTTTAGCACATGCGTTTGAGCATAATAAGGTATTATGGGCAATTGGTTTGTTTACTGCGTTTTTGACGGCCTTCTACATGTTCCGGATGATGTATTTAACTTTCTTTGGGAAGTACAGAGGAACTCATCATGCAGAGGATCATATCCATGAATCTCCTAAAACGATGACTTTTCCACTAATTGTTTTGGCAATTTTAGCGGCTATTGGTGGACTGATCAACATTCCTCATGTTTTTGGGGGAAATGAATGGTTGGCGCATTGGTTAGCTGGCGCTGGAATTGCACAACATGAATTAAGTTTAGATCATACTACAGAATTTGCTTTAATGGGCGTGTCGGTAGCGGCTGCTTTAGCGGCAACCGTATACGCCTATACTAAATATGTAAAAAATGCACATGTACCTGTACCCGACGAAGGTAAGCGGTCAGTACTAGCGAAAATTTCTTATAACAAATTTTATTTGGATGAGATTTATGATGCAATCATCAGAAAACCACTAGATGCTTTTTCAGCATTTTTCTACCGCATCATTGATAAAAAATTAATTGATGGTCTGGTAAATGGCTTTGGCTGGACAGCAAATGAAGGTAGTAAGGGATTACGTTTGCTACAATCGGGTAATGTTGGCTTTTATATTTTCATGATGGTATTCGGTATCGTCGTGTTGTTATTATATACTTATTTATCTATTGCTTAATTCGGTTCAACATATATAAATGGAACTTTTAATACTCATATTTCTCCCACTGGTTGGCGCCATTATTACTGCTGCTATTGCTAAGCAAAATGCATCTAAAACGGCCGCGTTAGCTTTTTCAATCCTAACGCTAGCCACAACGATTGCTTTATTATGCAAATTCACGCCTGATGCAAGCATGCAGTTTGTGGTAAATTATCCTTGGATAGCTCAACTTGGAATTAACTTTCACGTAGCCATTGATGGAATTAGCATGATCACGGTTATTTTAACCAACGTATTAGTGCCCCTAATCATACTCTCTACTTTTAAACGTGAATATAAAAGTGCTAATGCATTTTACGCGTTGATTTTATTTATGCAGAGTGGGTTGCTTTTGGTGTTTACTGCAATGGATGGATTCCTATTCTATATTGGTTGGGAAGCAGCTTTAATCCCAATCTATTTTATCTGTGCAATGTGGGGTGGAAAAGATAGAATAATGATAAACATGAAGTTTTTCGTGTATACCATAGCTGGTTCACTTTTCATGTTATTAGGTATCATTTATTTGTATTTACAAAACCCAGCGAATAACTTCGATATTAATGCATTTTATGCTTTAAACTTAGATAGCCATCAGCAAGGTTGGGTATTTTGGGCATTTTTTATTGCATTTGCTATTAAAATGCCAATATTCCCATTCCATACTTGGCAACCTGATACTTACACAGCGGCACCCACACCTGGAACTATGTTGTTAGCAGGTATTATGTTAAAAATGGGTATTTATGGTGTGATAAGATGGCTGTTGCCAGTTGTTCCACAAGGCGTGCAAGAGTGGGCATTCGTGGCAATGATCTTATCGACTATCGGTATTGTATACGCTTCAATCATTGCATTTACACAAAGAGATGCAAAACGTTTGGTTGCATATTCTTCGATAGCCCACGTTGGTTTGATAGCCGCTGGGATATTCGCTTCTTATAATCTTGGTAACTTGGGTCAAGAGGGAATGCAAGGTGTAATGGTTCAAATGCTAAGCCACGGTATTAACGTTGTAGGCTTATTCTTTGTATTAGATATTATCTCATCGCGCCTCAAAACAAATAAAATCGAAGAATTAGGAGGACTTGCCAAAGTTGCACCTAAACTGGCTATTACTTTTTTAATAATCGTGTTAGGTACGGTAGCTTTGCCAGGTACAAACGGCTTCATAGGAGAGTTCTTATTGTTGTTTAGTGTGTATAATTACAATGCATGGCTAGGCGCAGTGGCGGGTTTGACTATCATATTTGGCGCCGTGTATATGCTGAGAATGTATCAAAAGGTTATGTTAGGTATAACTAATGATTTAACAATCACCTTTACCGACATTAAGGGGACAGAGAAAATTGTACTTTATACTATTTGTGCATTAATTATTATGATGGGTGTTTATCCTAAACCAATTTTGCACTTATCTGAAGCATCGGTACAACATTTATTAGAACAAGTAAATCAAAAATTAACAGGGTTAAACTAAACAGATGAACATTATTATAACCATCGCTATAACAGCCTTTTTAGTGCTTTACGCAGGCTTGTTTAAGGCAAGAAAAGCTTTATTGCCCTTAACGCTCCTAGGTTTGCTTGTTGCCTTAGGTTTTGTTGCATACTCATGGAACAATCCTACTACCTATTATACCATGATGAGAATCGACAATTTTGCCCTAGCTTTTTCGGCAATCTCTATTCTTGGTACTTTCTTTATTTTTCTACTTACGGATCGTTATTTTGCTGAAGGAAGCGATAACGTTGCTGAATATTTTACCCTTATTTTATTCGCACTTACGGGGATAATTATGATGGTTTCTTATCAAAATATGTCGATGCTGTTTATAGGGGTCGAAATTATGTCGGTAAGTTTATATATCCTCGCTGGTATTCGAAAATTGAACTTTGCTTCAAATGAAGCTTCTCTAAAATATTTTTTAATGGGAGCTTTTTCTACGGGCTTTTTATTGTTCGGTATCACCTTGATTTATGGGGCTACAGGCTCATTTGATTTGACGGTTATTCAACAATACCTCGTTAACAATGTTCATTCGGTATCTCCATTGTTCTACCCTGGTGTGATACTTATTATGATTGGATTGTGCTTTAAAGTCGGTGCAGCACCATTCCATTTCTGGGTTCCAGATGTTTATGAAGGTTCACCAACGCTGATCATGACGTTTATGTCTACCGTCGTAAAAACAGCAGGATTTGCTGCATTTTTAAGGTTGTTTACTGGCGCATTCGAGCCTTTGCATGATTTTTGGGCGCCAGCGTTAGTGGTAATCGTAATCGTTACCTTATGCATAGGAAATATTACTGCATTATTTCAAAAGAATTTCAAGAGAATGCTTGCCTATTCCAGTATTTCTCATGCAGGTTATTTGCTATTCTCCTTAGTTGTGTTAACTGCAAATTCGGCAAGTAATGTTCTGGTATACGCTACTGCTTATACCTTTGCTAGTATCATCGCATTTGCAGTATTAATTTTAGTGAAACAAAAAACAGGCAGTGATCAGATAGATAGTTTCAATGGATTAGGCAAAAGAAATCCGTTAGTGGCTGTAACACTCACTGTGGCGATGTTATCATTGGCAGGTATTCCATTAACAGCAGGATTCGTAGGTAAATACCTAATGTTTTTAAATGTAATGGAAGATTACCAGACTATCTTAGTGGTGATCGCTATTTTAAACGCATTGGTAGGCTTTTACTATTATTTTAAAGTAATTGTCGCTATTTGGTTTAAAGAAGGAGAAGATATCAGTTTAAATCCATCCTTACAATACAAAATAGTGCTGGTTCTTTCAGTAATAGTTACCTTGTTATTAGGGGTTTATCCTTCACTCATTTTAAATTTGATATAGATTATCGTCTTTGGAAGACAAGCAGCATTAGGCTAGTGTCATCCGATGATGAATTAAATCTAAATTTTTAACGAAACCTAATGTTGTAGAATATTATTTGTAGTTTTACAAATAACCGAACTATGCAAGAATTCTGGAATTCATTACAGCATTTTATTGACCCCGAAAAATTACTTAGAGAGGGTGGTTTTTACGTTGTTGTGTTCGTGATTTTCGCTGAAACAGGTTTGTTCTTCGGGTTTTTCTTGCCCGGCGATTATCTTTTATTCTTAGCAGGCATGTTTGTCGCAACAGGCAAACTCGATGTAAATATCTGGGTATTAATTATAGGACTTTTTGTTGCAGCCGTTGCTGGAAATTTTACCGGTTATTGGTTCGGGCGTAAAACAGGTCCAATGTTGTATAATAGAAAAGAATCGTTCTTTTTTAAGAAGAAGTATCTATTAGCTGCCGAAAAATACTATCGCAAGCAAGGCGCTTTCGCGTTAATTATGGGCAGATTTGTACCAATTGTAAGAACCTTTGCCCCTATATTTGCAGGAGTAGTAAAGTTAGACATTAAAAAATTCGCACTTTATAACATTCTTGGTGCAATTTTATGGATAGCTTCCTTAACTTTGCTAGGATATTTTTTAGGCAGAAGATTTGCCCAACAAATTGAAGAATATTTAGTTTATATAATAATAGGTTTCATCCTTATTACCACTATTCCTTTGATCATTACTTTTGTAAAAAAGCAAGTTGTGAAAACTGGTGTTGATGATGAAATAGATAGCAATCAATAAAAAATGAGTAAAGACGATCACCATCCATGGCACAGCGTATCTCCAGGTAGCAATTTACCGCAGTCTGTTAATGCCATTATAGAAATTCCAAAAGGTTCTAAAGCGAAGTATGAAATCGACAAGGAATCAAATCTTATCAAACTAGATAGAGTTTTATTCTCATCAGTTATGTACCCTGCAAATTATGGGTTTATTCCGCAAACTTATTGCGATGATAATGATCCGTTAGATATATTGGTGTTATGTTCAGTTGATGTTTATCCAATGACTATTATCGAGGCCAAAGTAATTGGGGTAATGCACATGGTTGACAATGGTGAGCAAGATGACAAAATCATTGCTGTTGCAAAGAATGACATGTCTGTCAATTACATCAATGATTTGCCAGAACTGCCACCACACACAATGAAAGAAATTGTAAAATTCTTTCAAGACTATAAGGCATTAGAAGAAAAGAAAGTTACCATCGAGCATTTATTGGGTGTTCGCTATGCGCATAAAGTGATTCAAGAAAGCATAGAGCTTTATAATAAAAAATTTAGAAATAATTCTTAATGATTTTTAGCTCAGTTTCTACATATATCATGAATTCGTTTGTTTTTTTGGCGGTAACGCCTCAAGACCCAAACACCGAATCAATTGGCTGGAGGATATTTCTAGCGTTGTTTTTGGTTGTTCTAAATGGTTTTTTTGTAGCAGCAGAGTTTGCTATTGTTAAAGTTAGAGCATCGCAGATTGAAATTAAAGCCAAAACGGGAAGCCGAGTTGGTAAGATGGCAAAAGGCATTGTTCATAATCTAGACGGATATTTAGCTGCCACACAGCTTGGAATTACACTTGCCTCACTAGGCTTAGGTTGGGTTGGTGAAGGTGTAATGCATACGATATTTCAGAACATGTTTATAGGCTTTAACTTACAAGTAAGCGAAGCCTTTATTCATTCTGCCTCAACTATTGTGGCTTTTTCTGTAATTACAATCATGCACATTGTATTCGGTGAACTTGCTCCAAAGTCTCTAGCCATCCAACGACCAGTAGCGACCACTTTATTTGTTTCTGTTCCCCTCCAAATTTTTTATGTCGTGTTCAGGCCTTTTATTTGGGCACTAAATAGTTTAGCTGCGATTATTTTAAAGCCATTTGGTATCAATACCGCGGGTGGACACGAATCATTGCACAGCAATGAGGAGCTTCAATACTTGTTAGATCAAGGTAAGGAAAGCGGCGCTTTAGAAGATAACGAACATGAATTGATTAAAAACGTGTTCGACTTCAACGAGCGTGTGGTCAAAAACATTATGGTTCCGCGTACAAAAATTTCGGGAATTGAATTAAGCACGCCAAAAGACGAAGTTGTTCAGAAAATTATCGGAGAAGGTTATTCGAGAATGCCAGTTTACGATGATATTATCGATAAAATTATCGGAATCGTGCATGCTAAGGATATTTTGCCTTTACTGGCAGGAAATGCACAATGGGCATTAGCAGATATTATTAGAAAGCCATATTTTGTTCCTGAAACAAAAAAAATTAATGATCTATTAAATGAGTTGCAGCAAAAACGCATTCAAATTGCTATTGTAATCGACGAGTTTGGTGGTACAGCCGGAATGGTTACCCTTGAAGACATTGTAGAAGAGATTGTTGGTGAAATACAGGATGAGTATGATGAGGAGAAACCAACAGTTGAGAAGATTTCAGATACTGAATTTGTAATTAATGCTTATGCAACGGTATATGATGTAAATGAACATTTGCCTCATGATTTGCCGGAGGATGAAGATTTTGATACGATAGGTGGATTGGTATCGCACGCTTTTGGTAAAATACCTGAAGTTGGCGATAGCGAAGAGTGCTACGGCTACCTATTCACGATATTGAAAAAAACTGAGCAAAATATAGAGACTATTAAACTCGAATTGGTTATACGCAAAAGTGATATGGTCGATACGCATTAATCCAAAAGCTAATGCATATTTTTTATACTCCTGATCTAGATTCAACTAATTTTACATTAAACGAAGAAGAGAGTAAACACTGCAGTAAGGTGCTTCGTTTGGGTTTGGGGGATCATATTCATTTAATTGATGGTAAGGGAGGCTTGTATGAGGCTGAAATAAGTTCAATCGGCAAGAAAAATGTTCAACTTAAAGTTGTAAACCAACAATTGGAATTTGGCAAGCGAAATCATCATTTGCACATTGCGGTAGCGCCCACTAAAAACATCGATCGATTGGAATGGTTTCTAGAAAAAGCAACGGAAATAGGCATTGACGAGATTACCCCTATTATTTGCGATCGATCTGAACGCAAGGTCATAAAAGAAGAACGGTTAGGTAAAGTAATTACCTCCGCTGTTAAACAATCATTAACAGCATACCATCCCAAGCTAAATGAGGCCATTTCGTTTAATGAGCTTCTAAAACAAGAATATGTGGGGGAGCGTTTGATTGCACACTGTGTGGATGATGGCAGCAAGCACTTCATCAACGAGCTTGTGACAAAACACCAATCATATTTGATATTAATTGGCCCAGAAGGTGATTTTACTCCTGCAGAGATAACAAGCGCTTTGGAAAACGGCTATAAACCTGTAACTTTAGGTAACACGCGCTTAAGAACAGAGACGGCTGCTTTGGCAGCTTGCTTCGAAGTCAACTATATTAATCGATGATCAGGTTTTTCGTTTTTCGTTTTTCGGTTCCAGTATGCTCGGCTAGCTTTCGAGTCAGGCTCCTTGCTCTTTGCTCTTTGCTTCTTGTGCTTTCTGCTAGTTTCAAACCCCCTACGTATAAAATGGGTAAATTGAAATATAGTGGTGGTGGCGATTGGTATGGGAATAGGACAGCGTTGCCTAATTTAATTGAGTTTTGTAATAAGAACTTGTCGACCAACTTCGCCGCTGACGAGAGTATCGTTGAAGTTGGTAGTACCGAACTTTTCAATTATCCGTTTGTGTACGTGACAGGCCATGGGAATGTGATTTTTACTGACCTAGAGGCCACTAATTTGAGGAAATATTTAATAGGAGGAGGCTTTTTACATATTGACGATAATTATGGCTTAGACAAGTTTATCAGGCCTCAAATGAAAAAGGTGTTTCCAGAGCTAAGCTTTGTGGAATTGCCGGCAAATCATAAAATTTATAATCAGAAATTTAAGTTCCCAAATGGATTGCCCAAAATACATGAGCATGATGGGAAGCGTCCACAAGGCTTGGCGTTGATATGGAAAGGCAGAGTAGTTTGTTATTATACCTATGAGTGCGATTTAGGCAATGGTTGGGAAGATTTTGGAACTTATCCTACAGATACACAGGAAAGCAGAATTAAAGCGCTTAAAATGGGCGCAAATCTTGTTCAGTATGCATTAACACAATGATATGTACAACGTAAAAGTAAATGATCAGTATGATTTTGGCATCAAGGCAGATGCTTCAACTATTTTAGTGAATGATAAACCTGTTGTGTTAGATAGCGAGCGGCTTAACGCTAAAAGTAAGCATGTTATTTATCAAAATAAATCCTATACTGTTGAGGTTGTAGCATTTGATAAGATTGAAAAAATGGCAACAGTAAAGGTTAATGGTACCAGCTACCAAGTGGTAGTTGAAGACCAGTTTGACCAGTTGTTAAAGCAGTTGGGAATGGATAATTTAGCTGTTAATAAAGTACAGCAAGTTAAAGCACCAATGCCTGGTTTAGTATTAAGTGTACTGGTAGCCGATGGTGATGAAGTAAAAAAAGGTGATAATCTTCTAGTACTCGAAGCTATGAAGATGGAAAATATGATTAAATCTCCCACAGATGGTGTGATTAAGAAAGTAGCGATTAAGCAAGGAGATAAAGTAGAGAAGAATGAGGTATTGATTAGCTTTAACTAAAACTAAAATACCTCATAAGTTTTAAAGCTCATCAGCTATTTCAAATAAAATTTTAAAACCTAAGCGATTATTTGCCGGTCTTAAAACCACCTTTACTTGGCTTGATCGACGATGGTCCTAACATAGTCATCGCGCATCTAAAACCAATATCAGCAGACGAATCATCTTCTTGAATATGTCTACGAGCAGCAGGATTTAACCACTGTGCCTGATCATTCCAAGAGCCACCTTTATAAACCCTCGACTTATTGTTTACTAAAGTTGTGATGCCATATAATGGGCTTTGCTCATCGCGATACCCTCTTTGATCAGGGTTATAAGGCTCTGTCCCAGCAGTTTTGTTGGCTTGAAGCTCTTCCCAAGTTTGTTTTTTGCCAGAATTAGCCTTAACCATAGTAGGCTTGCCATATTTGTCAGCTTTCAATGCTCCAGTAGCGGGATCTCTTTCTTTATTAACAAATTGATTACCTCTGAAAGGATTTAACGCATCTGCCTGCTCAAATGTAGCCGCGCGATAAACATCAGCGACCCATTCATTTACATTTCCAGCCATGTTATATAAACCGAAGTCATTTGGTAGATAACTCTTTACATTTTCAGTAAATGCAGCTCTATCATTCAATGAGCCTCCTACACCCATAAAATCACCCTTACTTCTTTTAAAGTTTGCTAAAATCTCTCCTCTCGTTCTCTTTTTAGCAGAAGTGATACCTAAGCCATTCCATGGATATATTTTTTTACTATCGATATTCTGGTCTTGCGTATTTCCAATTAAGCCTAGCGCAGCATATTCCCATTCTGCTTCAGTTGGTAAGCGATATGGCTGTAAGATCACACCATCTTCTAAGCGTACATTTCTGGTAGGACGTGGCGCACCATTATTTCCTGAAGTTGCAGCTCCAGCAGTTGCTACTGCGTTAGGGTTCAAATCTGTTTTAGCTTTCGGCCCTCTATCATCATATTGGCCATTTAAATATAATTCTGTATTAAACGGTTTGTCTTTTCTAGCGATTGGTGTAGCGGGAGCATTATTTCCAGTTGCAGTGCCGTTAACTGCGGCAAATGAATTCATATATCCTTGCTCTCTCAGTAACTTCTCGTTCACCATGTCGGTTCTCCAAGCACAGTATCTTTCAGCTTGTAAAGCGCTAACACCAACTACTGGATAGTCTTTATAGGCTGGGTGACGTAGGTAGTTATTTACAAATGGTTCATTAAACGATAAAGGACTTCTCCACACCAAAGTGTCTGGAAGTTCTTCGTAATAATATTGCTCATCAGTTGGATAGGTTCTTCTGATCCAATTTAAATATTCTAACCAGTTTGTGTTGGAAACCTCTGTCTCGTCCATATAGAATGAGCTGATGGTTACTTCTCTTTTATAGTTGTAATTGCTTAGCTCCTGACCAGGAATGTCAATACCACTACCTCCCATAATAAATTGACCGCCCTCTATTTCCATTAAACCTTGACCAACGCCGCGCTTAAAGTTGCTCGCTACCTCAAAGCCACCATTATCCCTATTATTATAAGCATAACCTGTTTTATTCGATATATTTGCACTGTTTTTTCTGTTTTTACAAGAAGTAAATGCAACTAAAACAAATATAAAAGTTAAAGAGTAGTATAAAATTCGTTTCATCCGGTTTGTTTATTTTTTGCTTATGAGACACTAGAACGTATTTTGGTTTGAGTACTCCATAGCTATTGTATTGCACAATAAAGTTAAAATTACATAAAAAAAGGACTATTCGCCAAAAATAATTGTAATAAAAGAGGATAGATTACTAAGAGAGTTTGCAAAGCACATACGTAACGTAATTTATCTTGTTTTATTGCGTTAAGTATTAATCTAACTTTTGATAAGCTACGGTTAAGTTTGTTTTGTTAAATTGATGAAATAAGTGAATAATCTTTTATACATTTATGGTCAGATATTCGTACAATATTAACTTCGTCTCCCATTCTGAATAACTCATAAATGAATTCAAAGTACTTTAGCACAACAGCAACGTGCATTCTTTCTTTAGTAATGCTATGTGGCATTAAGTTACATGCACAGGTTGTACAGCCTGGTACACAGACTAACGGAAGCCAGGCTAACAATGTTTCTACTGCCGTACCCTTTTTATTAATTACTCCTGATGCGAGAACAGGTGGTATGGGCGAGGCAGGTGTTGCAATCCAGCCAGATGCAAATGCGATGTCGATAAACCCTTCAAAACTTGCTTTTTTAGATCGTCCATATGGTTTTTCGGCTTCATATAGCCCGTGGCTAAAAAGCTTGGTGCCTGATATTAATCTGGCTTACATTAGTGGTTTCTTTAAATTAAATGATGTCAGTACAATTGGGAGTTCTTTAAGATATTTTTCTTTGGGTCAAATTCAATTAACTGATGAAGGTCAACAAGATATGGGAATTTATAGCCCTAATGAATTTGCCTTTGATGCTACCTATTCGCGTCGGTTCGGTGAAGAATTCTCATTAGGTACAACCTTTAGATTTATTTATTCAAATTTAACTTCAGGACAATTTTCTGCTGGGCAACAAACTAAAGCGGGTACTGCTTTTGGAGCTGATGTATCTGCCTATTATAAAAGGCCGACAGTAATGTTTAATAAGGATGCTATATTCTCACTAGGGGCAAACATTTCTAATATTGGCACAAAAATGGGCTACGTAGATGGTGGAAATAAATACTTTTTGCCAACGAACCTTAAATTGGGGGCTGCATCAACTTTTATAATCGATGACTATAGTCAGTTTACTTTAGCATTGGATTTTAATAAATTACTAGTTCCAACGCAACCAATTAGAGATACAAATGGAAATATTATTTCTGGCAAGGATCCAGACCGCTCTGTACCTGCAGGAATATTTGGCTCTTTTAGTGACGCACCAGGGGGCTTTAGTGAAGAACTCAAAGAAGTAAGCGTAGCATTTGGTGCCGAGTATTGGTATAATCAACAATTTGCTTTGCGAGCAGGTTATTTCTATGAAACTCCTGAAAAGGGCGACAGGAGATATTTTACACTGGGGGCTGGATTAAAATATAATATTTTCAATATTGACTTTGCATATTTGTTGGCAAATCCTCAAAAGAGTCCTTTGGCTAATACCTTGCGCTTCAGTTTGCTATTTAACTTTGGAAGTACTAAATGATAACAACCCTGATAATTTTCCAAAGACTACAGCTGCTTTGGCTATAAAGCCATAACAAGCCGTCCATATTCGAAAAAAAATCGAGCTTACGAATTTCCTTAAGAAAGGTGAAAACGTAGGTAAGGATTAATAAATAATACCATGAAACTTAAAGTAGGTTTTGGTTTTGATGTTCACCAGTTAAAAGATCATCATCCATTTGTTATTGGTGGGGTAAATTTGGCACATCACAAGGGAGCGTTTGGGCATTCTGATGCAGATGTATTATTGCATGCAATATGTGATGCACTTTTAGGCGCAGCTAATTTACGCGACATTGGTTTCCATTTTAAAAATACAGATCCACAATGGAAGGGGATTAGTAGTGTAATTCTATTGAAAGAAACTATGAAATTACTTCGAGAAAAAGATTGGGAAATCAATAATATTGATGCAATGCTATGTTTGGAAGCGCCAAAAATTAACCCACATATCCCTCAAATGCAACAAAATATCGCCGACGCTATTTCAATATCTGTCGACGATATTTCTATTAAAGCAACCACCAATGAGCAAATGGGCTTTATCGGCAGAGAAGAAGGAGTAGTTGCCTATGCGGTCTGCTTGATTCAAAAAGTATAATCGCTTTATTCTTCAAGGTATCCGAATCGCCCCTCATTATAATCAGCTATTGCCTTTTGTATTTCTTCGGGCTGGTTCATTAAAAATGGACCATACTGCGCAATTGGTTCATTAATAGGTTCGCCACTTAACATCAAAACAATACTATTTTCTAGGGACTCAATTTCAACAACTTCGCCTTCGTTTTTAAAATGCACAAGCTGATCGGCTTCAGCTACAGCTGAACCGTTAACCTGTATTCTTCCTTCAATAACAAGGAATGCAGTGTTAAAATTAGCTGGAAAACTGAACGTTGCTGACCCACCCTTATTTAAATATGTATTGTAAAGCTCTATTGTCGTAAAGGTGCTTACACCTCCTTTAGTATTCTTAAAATCTCCTGCTATTACTTCAACTGTTCCTGCATCATTGTCCAAGTCAACTTTTGGTATATCATTTCTTTTTATACCCTGGTATTTAGGTATGCTCATTTTGTCTTTTGCCGGTAGATTAACCCATAGTTGCACCATTTGAAATAGGCCACCAGTTTTACCGAAGTTCTCTTCGTGATATTCTTTATGGAGAATGCCACTTGCAGCCGTCATCCATTGCACATCCCCAGGATAAATAACGCCACTATTTCCAGCGCTATCATGATGGGCTACAGCACCATGATAAGCAATTGTTACCGTTTCAAAACCGCGATGCGGATGAACGCCAACACCCCTAGGTTCATTACGAGCCGAAAATTCAATCTTCGCATTGTAATCAAGCAAGAAGAATGGACTCATTTTCAATTTATACCCGTTAGGGAAGAAATTGTGTACTCTAAAACCATCCCCAACCATATGAGGAGCGGGCGGAGTTAAAATTGCTGAAATCGGTTTTATTGCCATAGTGTTTATATACTTTATTATCACGTGCTGGATGCGATAGTTTGGCGTTTTGCAATAGGCGAGCTAAATGCTTATTGCAAAACGCAGAAAGTTATGCGCCTTTTACAAATTGTAATTCGCCCAAAATTCTTACCTCTTCACTTACCATTACTCCACCTGTTTCTAAAGCTGCATTCCAAGTTAGGCCAAATTCTGCACGATTGATTTTTCCACTTAAAGTGAATCCTGCTTTTGTATTTCCCCAAGGGTCAGTCGCAATACCGCCAAATTCTGCAGTTAATTTTACAGGTTTGGTGGTGTCTTTGATGGTAAGATCTCCTTTGACGATATAATCGTCGCCGTCTTTTTCTACCGATGTTGATTTGAAACTCATTGTAGGGAATTTTTCAGCATTAAAAAAATCAGCGCTTTTTAAATGGTTGTCACGATCAGTATTACCTGTATCGATAGAGCTTATATCACTAGAAAACGAAATATCTGCATTTGTAAATTCTTCGCCTTCAGAAGAAAGTTCTGCGCTGAAAGATTTTAAGCTCCCAGTTACCGTAGTGATCATTAAGTGTTTTACTTTGAATTGTAATTCGCTATGCGTTGGGTCTAATGCCCATTTTGTAGTTGCCATAATTTTATGTTTTAGATTTCTTATTTAATAACACAAAGTTATAGCAAGAGTTTTACTTGCACATTGATGTATGGTAAGTAATTACTTTGTGTTCACTCATTGTTCACTTTGATAATTTTTAAAGATTGTCAAAGTCTAAAGTGCTTTTTCGCGAGGTCTTTTCGTACGCGACTTAATGATTCTGGAGTAATGCCCAAATAGGAGGCAATCATCCATTGTGGTACGCGTAGTGTGAGGTTGGGATATAACTTAATAAAATCTAGATAACGCTCTTCGGCGGTTGCACTTAAAAGCATGTTTAACCTTTTCTGCATAAAGCGGATCGAGTTATGTAACATCAAAATGTTAAGCTCTAAAATTTCTGGTACTATGTTTTTGATAGCTGGGAAAAAGTCTTTCTTTACAATTACTACTTCAGTATCTTCTATAGCATCAATATAAAATACTGCAGGCTCATTAAAAACAGTTGTATCCCTGTCTGAAAGCATCCAATCTTCGGGTGCAAATTGGATGATATGTTCCTTGCCTTTCTCGTCGATGGAAAAATACCTTAGTAGTCCACTATTTACGAAATAGGCTTCAGATTTTAAATCTCCTGGATTTAATAATATTTGCCCTTTTTTTATAGATTTGGTTTTTAAACAGCTCACCGCTTCAATGGCCTGTTCTTCTGAAATTGCTAATCTTTTTTTAAGATATTCTGCAAATTTGTTTAGCATTAGGTATGATCTTTAGAGGCTGGAATATTTTCAAAATTTGCGGCACATTTACCACAGCCAGAAGCACAACCATCACTCTTTGGGGAAACAGCACGATAAATAATTCTGCCAATGTAAGCTAATGCTGAAGCAAAAATAACAATCACTAAAATTAACTGGATATCCATACTGCAAAATTACGATTATTTAAGGATTGGGCTTCAGGGTATTGTCAAAAAATCATTCTTCCATCAATCCAACCGTTCCTCCAACCCAATCAAAATCAGCATTGTAACGAACACCAATCATTTTCCCCCTGCTTAGCCGTGCTAAATTAATACACAGTTGAGGCTCTTCCCCTTCCGGCCACAGATACATCATTCTAATCTCCGCCTTAACACCAGCATCTGGCGCCTGAATTACGGGTTCGTAAGTAACCTTGCGCTGCAAAATCCAATTTTCTGGATCTTTAATTGCATTAATGTCAGCTACAGTAACATCAATAATTACTCCCATGCCAGCAAAGCTGAATAATGGTTTAAGCACATAGTTTTCTAAATCTGAGGGGATGCTGGTTAGTGTATTTAAAAAACATGTTTCTGGCACAAACTTGCTTTTTAGAAAGGGCATAGTATACTTGCTAATTCTGTAGAACCAGTTCGGATGTGTAACCCATTCAATGTCTAAATCACCTCGAGGATCGAAGCTTTTATCAAAAACAGTTGTATCATTCCCAAGCTCATCAAAAATGAGACGGTTATAAATACGCTTGAGTTGGATTTTTTCTCCCTTTTCTTCATAAAAGAGCTGTTTCCCTTCTTTTTTAATTTCTGCAAGATCTAGAATTTTAATGCCTAATTTTTTAGCCGTTACAAAAAAGTCAATTGCAGTTTTTTGATTTGGAGCATCAATGTCCATCAATGCCACTTCAGTCGGTTCGTGCTTGCCAACAATAACTTTTTTCAGCAAATCAAAATAAGTTTGTTCAGTTAGTCCGCCAAAATAAGGGGTCAATTCATGATCAAGCTGATAAACAGTTTTGAAAGTATTAGCTAGGTGTGATTGAAATCCATATAGAGACGGGAATCCCTGCATCTCAATTAACATGGGTATTACCTCTCCATTTTCGTCTTTACACAAGGCATAATCAAACGTTAAAAAGTGAGGATTTCCAGTTTCATTTTTGACATTCCATTGCGCCGGGATTGCTTTTTGAGTAATTTCTTTAAAGTTATCCTGTCTTATCAAGGAAATAATTTCTTCTCCCGCGCCGATTAATTTATCTTTTAGTGCTTGCGGAATAAAAATAGGGGTTTCTGCTACTCGAAAAGGAATAGGGGAATAGCCATGTGCTAGCGTCTGCGTTAGAAGATCGTATTTCTCCTTCGTGAAATTAGCATTAAAAGATTGACGATATTTCTTAATCATATTAATCTTTCATAAAATCCTTTGCATCGCTCGGGATGGCAAATTTGTTAAACCTCTTGTAAAGTATGAATCGCTTGGTCTAAAAAATTTGGTAAAATAACACTTTGGGTTAAGGTAATTCGACCAAGATCATCCAAACTATTTAGCATATCTAAATATTTGTCTTCTCCGTGGTTTTTAATAATAATGGCTTTCTTTTCATCTTGCAGCAAATACATTTTCATTCCAATGGGATCGGCTTCTGGATGGAATTGTGTGCCAATAATTTGCTCGGAAAAACGGATAGCCATTACACAACGCTCTAGTGCGACATGTGGGCGTTCCTTTTCAATCGCTAAAATCTGTGCTCCTTTTGCTTCGAAATCAGCCAAATCAGGTTCAATAACTTGCCAATCCCTACTGTCAACCGAATAAAATGGATTTGGTAAGCCATGAAAAATAACTTCCAATAAGCCATCATCCGTTAAACTGATTGGGAAAATCCCGAAAGCATTTGATTTTCGCTGTGTAACCTTGCCTAAGCCATACTTTCTGCAAGCTAGTTGAAACGAATGACATATTAGGAAAGCATACTTTTTAAGCTCGTTAGCGGCATTGAAACCCTCAATTTCATCTAATAGTTTAAAAAAGTCGTGCTCCCATTTTGAATGTACTCCGTCAAATGGACTACCTGGCCCTCCACTAGAAATGAAGATGTCATAGCTTAGGTCCGGTACTTCTCCCTTTTGTCTTATATCAAAAATATCATAAGTTAAATCAAGGTTTGTTTGTGCCTTATATTTTTGCAAAACCTCCTGTATCCCCCTCATTCCTTGATTAGGGTTACCATTATTCATGTCTATAATGGCTACCTTGATATTTTTTTTCTCTATCATTTATTATCCTGCTCCTACTAATGTTTGAGTTGTAATATAGTCTACAACCGATTCAAAGCTACCAGTTTTCTCGTAAACTGCAAGCTGACGATCCGCTCCAGTGCCGTTTTGTAAGATTTTATGAACGTAGTTAATGTCATTTCTACTGCCCAAATCATCTACAACATCGTCTACAAAATCTAATAGTTCCAAGATCAAATTACGACAATTTACCTCCATTTCTTTTCCGAAATCGATTAAATTTCCATCAATTCCATAACGGGCCGCTCGCCATTTATTTTCATTGATCAGTGCTCTAGAGTAGCTAATAAACTCCATGTTTTGTAAACGCAATTTATACAATTTCGCGCACAAGGCTTGAAATAATGCTGTGAAGGCCATAGTTTCGTCGATGAGCATTGGACAATCACAAATCCTAAATTCTACCGTATCAAAAAAAGGATGCACACGGATGTCCCACCATATCTTTTTTGCGTTATCCATGCAATTTGTTTTGATGAGAAGCTTTACATAGTTATCATAATCTTCGATGCTATTAAAGATATCGGGGATACCTGTTCTCGGAAACTTATCAAATACCTTTGTCCGGAATGATTTGTATCCAGTATTACGGCTTTCCCAAAAAGGTGAATTTGTGGAAAGCGCAAAAACATGAGGTAAAAAATAGCGTACTTGATTGGCAATATGAATGGCTAATTCTCGCGATTGAAAACCAACATGTACGTGTAAACCAAAAATTAAATTCGATCTAGCTGCTTCTTGTAGCTCATTTACAATCTCGCTATAACGAGGATGCTCGGTAATTAACTGTTTCTCCCAATGTGAAAATGGATGCGTTCCAGCAGCACCAATTCGTAAACCTTGCTCGCCTGCTAGTTGCGAAACTGTGTAGCGCAGCTGCGAAATCTCTTTCCTTGCTTGTTCAGTATTGTGGCAAATACCAGTCCCAACTTCTACAACAGCTTGATGCATTTCTGCTTTCACTTGATCTTTGTGGATTTTTTGAGCAGATTCAACAATTTTTTGGTCATGTGAGGTCAACTCCCTGGTTACGGGATCAACAACCATGTATTCCTCTTCTATGCCGAGCGTAAATTCATTCATCATCTTAGTTCATTATAAAGGCTAATTATTTTTTTGGTGATGCTTTTTTGGTTTTTGTTGTCGTTTTGGTGGCAGGGGTAAGTTTTGCTTTCGGTGACGCAGGAGTTTTAGCTTTTGTCACAAGAGGAGCTGAATTTGCACTTGTTTTGATATATTCACCCCAAGTTAAGTTATCTTGTCCAAACTTTTGTGCTTTTGCCTTCTCTATGGCGTAGGTTGCCGCCGTTTCCACTACCCATTCAAAATTCTCGGCGCCAACACTTTCCTCGCCAGCGTCTGGAGCTGGATTGCAAAAATCAATAGCGATTGGAACACCATTTCGCACTGCAAATTCTACCGTATTAAAATCATAACCTAAATATTTGTTTAATCGTAAGGTATAATCTTCAATGGTTTTTAATAATTTATCACTCGGTTTAGGGCCATCTATTACATAACGAAGGTGATGAGGATTTCGTGGCTCATACTGCATGATGCGAACATATTTTCCGCCAATACAATAACATCTAAAGTACTCTTCGAATATGATTTCTTCTTGCAACATCATCACTGTCTGCTTAGTTTGACTATGCTTGTCAAAAAAATCTTCCTTGTCATGAAGTTTATAAACTTCTTTCCAACCACCGCCATCAAATGGCTTCATGTAAGCAGGGAATCCAGTATATTCAAATATGGCATCCCAGTCCATTGGCATAGCTAAATTGCTGAACGATAATTCAGTAGTGTCGTCTGGGTGCTCTCTCGAGGGAATTAATGCAGTTTTAGGTACGGGAACACCAATGTTTACTGCCAACGCATTATTAAAGAATTTTTCATCGGCACTCCACCAAAATGGGTTGTTTATAACAGATGTTCCGCCCATCGCTGCATTTTTTAAATAAGCACGATAAAAAGGCACATCTTGCGAGATCCGGTCGATAATAACCGCATATTCAGGTTCTTCAGCCTGAAAAACTTTACTTATGTTAACAAATTCAGCTGTTATACCTTTTTCTGCCTTTTGATTAACCCTATCTACAAAAGCCTGAGGAAAAGATCTTTCTTGTCCAAATAAAATTCCTATTTTCTTCATTGGTTATGTTTTAATTTAAAATGTTGTAAAGTTTGAATTTTTAATCTTTTTTCTCCAGGTCCCGCTTAGCTTTCCAACTAGTTAAAGTTGCGCGATGTATTCTGGAAACATCTGTCTCCATGTTGGCCAATCGTGATCCGCATTTTGTCTAATGTCCAACCAATGGTTAATTCCTTTTTGATGTAAAATAGTAGATAGTCGTTCATTGTCTCCTTTACACATATCTCGATCGGATGTACCTAGAACAATCTTCATGTGCCAAAGTTCTGGATTCATGTCATTTGGGAGAAAATCAACCGGATTATTGAAAAAAGTATCGTCATTGTAAAACCCGTCTAGCTGACTTGTTATATCAAATGCGCCGCTCATACTAAATAGATGACTTACTGCCCAAGGATGGCGAAAGGCAAAATTAGCCGCATGATAACCCCCAAAACTACATCCCGCTGTGATCACTTTCTGGTGACCAGTTTCGTTTTTTGCAAGGGGCATAAGTTCTTCCAGCAAAAATCTATCGTACCAAATATGATTTTTAACCCGATCTGCGGGATGAATATCTTTATTATACCAACTTAGTTTATCTATCCCGTCTGGGCAATAAATTTTTATCTTGCCAGAATCAACAAAACCCTGAACAGAGTCGATTAATTTAAAATCTTTATTCTCAAAATAACTACCCATGCTAGTCGGGAAAAGTAGGATAGGGTATCCGCTATGCCCAAAAATTAAAGTTTTAATGCCCTTGCTTAAATTCGGACTGTACCATTCTTTTAGTTCTTCGCTCATAGTAACAGATTTAGATGCTTTAAGATATAAAAATCAAATTCAAAGTCAAAAGAATTGATATATTTTATTGCGATAATTATCTGCTATGCAAAATTCTCTCTTCTTAGGAAATCTGAACCTCCATTTCCTTTTTCCTATTCGCTGTTTCCATTAAGATTTGTAACTTTGCGGCTGATTAGTGAGAAAGCCATTTCAAAATGTATACAACATTATTACCTACCGTTATCAAAGCGAACCATCAAATAAAGTCCGATTTTTTAAAGAGAACAGTTGATATTGATATTTTCTGTCCTGATAATCTATTAGGGAATGAACGGGTCAATTTACTACTGCTAAATGATGGGCAAGACTTAGAACTGATGGGCATAGAAGGTACCTTGAGCCATTTGTATGAGACATGGAAAATTGAACCAACAGTTGTTGTTGGGATCAAAGCCTCGGCAGAGAGGTTGATGGAATATGGAGTAGCTAATCGCCCGGATTTTAAAAAAAGAGGGGCTAAAGCTAACTTGTATGGAGATTTTGTTGTGAAGGAACTGCTACCTTATGTACAAACTGAAGTAGATCTAACTATCAATGGTAAACGCGCTTTTGCAGGGTTCTCTTTAGGAGGATTAACTGCTTTTGATATTGCTTGGAACAATGATAATTATTTCGATGCCGTAGGGGTATTTTCCGGTTCTTTCTGGTGGCGGAAAAAGGATTTAAAATCCGGCTATACAGATGATGATCGTATTTTGCATGAAATGATTCGTGAAACAAAGACTAACCCTGCATTAAAATTTTGGCTAATGACAGGTACAGAAGATGAAGTCGCAGACCGCAATCATAATTTTATTATCGATTCTATAGATGATACCATCGACGTAGTGAAAGAGTTGATGAAGAAAGGTTACCAACGGCCTCATGATATTTTTTATTATGAAATGGTAGGTGGAAAACACAATGTACCGACATGGGGTAAGGCAATGCCTGCTTTTTTAATATGGGCATTTGGTCTTAGGTCATTCTAACAATACATCTGGCCAAAAGACTATTTGCTTTCGTTTCAATTTTGTTCGATTCATAGCGCAATGTTCAAGGATTGCAAACCATTTTTATCTTAAAGGTGTTGAAAGAATAAAATTTAACTGTTTATTTGTTATCACCATATCAATGCCTAGTTAATTATGGAAAGCTTGCGAGATAAAGTACAGCATGTGATTTTTGATCATGAGACAAAAAGCGGAAAACTTTTTGACATTATCTTGCTTTGGTTTATTTTAATCAGTGTTTTGGTGGTTATTTTGGAAAGTGTATCCTCATTGCATGCGCAGTTTTATAACACTTTCTTTTATATCGAGTGGATTATTACCATCTTATTTACTTTCGAATACATTATTAGAATTTGGAGCAGTCGAACCCCTTTCAGATATATATTTAGTTTCTGGGGATTAATTGATTTACTTTCCATCCTGCCTACCTATTTAGAGCTAATTAATTTTGGTTTTCATTATTTACTGGCGATAAGGATCTTTAGGTTGTTGCGCGTTTTTAGGATATTGAAATTAGTGAGATTTAACAGGGAGGCCCAAAAGCTTTTATTAGCACTTAGTGCCAGTGGCCATAAAATAGGCGTTTTTTTAATGGCTGTTATTTCTATTATGGTTTTATTGGGGACATTAATGTATGTGATTGAAGGAGGAGAAAATGGTTTCACGAGTATCCCCCAAAGTATATATTGGGCTATTGTAACGGTAACTACTGTTGGTTTTGGAGACATAGTTCCACAAACAGTGTTAGGTAAATTTATCTCCTCTATCGCGATGATAATGGGCTACGCGATTATAGCGGTACCAACTGGAATAATTACTGTTGAACTGGCAAAAAACAAATCAAAAGATAAGATTTGCGAAGTTTGCAGCCACGATAATCCCAATGATGCCAATTATTGCAATCAATGTGGACTCAAATTCTAAATAGTTTAGCCTGTTACGTGCATTTCACCGATAGACACATATCATGTTGACAATCAAATTTTAACAAAAAGTTAATCGCATTTTTAGTGCTAAAACCCCTTAAAAATTCAATAAAAAACCTTATCTTTGCGCCAAATTACAGGCGCATTTTATGCAAAAGATTAGAAATATAGCTATTATAGCACACGTTGACCACGGTAAAACTACATTGGTTGATAAAATTTTACACTCTTGTTCAATTTTTCGTGACAACGAACAAACAGGAGATTTGATATTGGACAACAACGATTTAGAGCGCGAGCGTGGAATTACAATTGTCTCTAAAAACGTTTCCGTTCAATACAAAGACGTGAAAATCAACATTATTGATACCCCTGGTCACGCGGATTTCGGCGGTGAGGTTGAGCGCGTATTGAAAATGGCCGATGGAGTTTTGTTATTGTGTGATGCATTTGAAGGCGCGATGCCTCAAACGCGTTTCGTAACGCAGAAAGCATTGGCATTAGGTTTAAAACCAATTGTTGTTGTAAACAAAGTTGACAAAGAAAACTGTAGACCAGAGGAAGTTTACGAGCAAATCTTCGAATTGTTCTTCAATTTAGAAGCAACTGAAGATCAACTTGATTTTCCAGTTATCTACGGTTCATCTAAACAAGGTTGGATGAGTACTGATTGGCAAAAGCCAACTACAGATATCTTTGCTTTATTAGACACAGTTGTTTCAACTATCCCACCAGCTCCAACTAACGAAGGTACTTTACAAATGCAGATTACTTCATTAGATTACTCATCTTTTGTAGGTCGTATCGCTGTTGGACGTGTACATCGTGGTGCAATTAAAGAAAACCAACCGGTAACGTTGATTAAACGTGATGGTAAGATGGTTAAATCTAGAGTAAAAGAACTTTATACTTTTGAAGGTTTAGGTAAGATCAGAACTACAGAAGTTAAATCTGGCGATATTTGTGCAGTTGTTGGTATTGAAGGATTTGATATTGGTGATACAATCGCTGATTTTGAAGCACCAGAACAATTACCAGTAATCAAAATTGATGAACCAACAATGAACATGTTGTTTACGATTAACAACTCTCCATTTTTTGGTAAAGAAGGTAAATTAGTTACATCGCAACGTATTAAAGATCGTTTGATGAAAGAAATGGAGAAAAACTTAGCCCTCAAAGTGGTTGAGACTGAATCTCCTGATTCATGGTTGGTGTACGGTCGCGGTATTCTCCATTTATCGGTATTAATCGAAACAATGCGTCGTGAGGGTTATGAAATCCAAGTTGGTCAGCCGCAAGTTATTGTTAAAGAAATTGATGGCAAGAAACACGAACCAATTGAGACTTTAATTGTTGACGTCCCAGGTGAAGTTGCTGGTAAAGTAATTGAATTGGTAACCCAGCGTAAAGGCGAATTGTTGATCATGGAACCAAAAGGTGACTTACAGCATTTGGAATTCGAAATTCCTGCACGTGGTATTATCGGCTTACGTAATAACGTACTAACTGCAACTGCTGGTGAAGCAATTATGGCACACCGTTTCAAAGCTTATGAGCCTTGGAAAGGTAATATACCTGGTCGTTTAAATGGCGTTTTAGTTTCAATGGAAAAAGGCATGACTACCGCTTATTCTATCGATAAATTACAAGATAGAGGCCGTTTCTTTGTTGATCCAGGCGCTGATGTTTATGAAGGTCAGATTATGGGTGAGCACATTCGTGATAATGATTTAGTAGTGAATGTGGTTAAAGGAAAAGCATTGACCAATATGCGTGCATCAGGTACTGATGATAACACTCGTATTGCCCCAGCTATCAAATTCTCATTAGAGGAAGCAATGGAATATATTCAGGCTGACGAGTATATCGAAATTACTCCAGTAAGCATGCGTTTGCGTAAAATCTTCTTAACAGAACAAGAGCGTAAAACTAAAGGAAAAATCTTCCAATCGTAACTTATACTTACGAAGTCTTAAAGACTTCGTAAGTATAAGCCTGTAAGCGAAAGTTTACAGGCTTTTTTGTTTGCGGATAAATTAGCTTCGAATTCCTCTTCTCATAAAGATGACTTTAACCCTTCTTATATCCCAACTAATTCCTTAATTTAGTATAGTTATTTAGCAAGCTTACTTAAACGACCTATCAATGAACATTAAAAGCCTACTCTTCGCATTCGTTGCCTTATTGATGTTAAATACCGCAACTGCACAAACAACTCCTCCATCTGCCGATGCAGTATTAAAGGAAGCCATTAAAGAAGCAAAGGCTCAGAAAAAGAAGGTATTTATTAAGTTCAGTGCCTCTTGGTGTGGCTGGTGCCATAAAATGGATGCAAGCATGAACGAAGCTGATATGAAACCTTTGTTCGATAAGAGTTTTGTAATGAGGCAACTAATCGTAATGGAATCAAAAGGGAAAGAAAATTTAGAAAACCCTGGTGCGTTAGATTTGTTGAAAAAACACAATAGTGACGGATTTGGAATTCCAGTTTGGTTTATATTCGATACAGATGGGAAATTATTAGTAGATTCTCACCTAAGACCAGAAGGTGTTGGAATGGAGGTTAAAGGAAAAAGCATCATTGGTTGCCCTGCTTCAAAAGAAGAAGTAGAATCATTTGTTAAAGCGTTAAAACTAACCACAAAACTTACAGATGCGGAACTTACTAGGGTTTTTGCCCGATTTAGGCAAAATGATCCAACCTATAAAGTTCCCACTGTTAACAAAGCAAGATAATATGTTAGCCACGGATACACTAATTTAAACACCTGAATTAGTGTATCCGTAGTTATACTTTTTAAAGCTAGCTAATCGTTTGTTTTTCTGTGTCTGATAAAATATTGCGCTAGATTTAAAGCAATAAACAAATGGTTGATCACATTGGGTATTAAACCGTAATAATGGCTTAGAATTTTGAACCGTTCTTTTAAACTTGCCCAATGCTTTTTCTTCGAAATTCCTCCCACTAGGTACTTAGCAACATACATATGGGTATTCACAATATTAGAGGATTTTTTTGCAGCTTTTAGGATCCAATCAATATCGGAACTATATTTGTATCTTAAGTCAAATTCTTCTGTTAAGCTACGTTTTATATAAATGGCCTGGTGACTAATATTCATTCCAAACTTGAAGCTATGCCAGTCAAAATGCTCTGGAGCTCTATGTCTTCTCTGGCCTAAGCTGTTCCAATTTTCATCGAACATCTCTGTTTCACCATAATAGATATCTCCTGATGGAGCCGCCGCAAAAACCTCTGCGACAGTTTCCGGCGCATAAATCTCATCACCTGAATTCATAAACAATACATAGTCCCCACTTGCCATAGCTAGACCTTTATTCATAGCATCGTATATTCCCTTGTCTTGTTCTGAAATAAAATGGGCTACACGACTTCGATAGTTTTCGATAATTTCTTTTGTGCCATCTGTCGAGGCGCCATCAATAATGATATATTCTATATTGCTATAAGTTTGATTTAAAACCGATAACATCGTACGTTCTATATCTTTTAAATTATTATAAACGATTGTAATTACACTCAGTTTTGGGTTCATTTTATTTAGGTTGAGCGTTAATTAAGCTTTGGTATAATGCTAGATGTTTGTTGGCAATTACCGTCGGGGCAAAGTTCATCAATATAGTTCTTCTAGCTTCCTTTTGTAACGATTCCTTATCGTCATGCAGGTATAACCATTCAATTCCATCTGCAAGGTCGCTCGCCGACTTATAATCTGCTAAGTACCCGTTTTCTAAGTGTTTAACCATATCAGGGATACCACCTGTTTTAAAAGCGATAACCGGAGTTGCACAAGCTAGACTTTCCATTACCGTATTGGGTAAATTGTCTTCAAGAGATGGTAAAATGAATGCATCAGCTGCTGAATAACATTTTGCTAAATGTTCATCTTTATTAATTGTGCCCAAAAAAGTGGTTTTAAATGGAAATTGAGGCATGTTTTTCGTGTCTTTATTGCCGAAAATAACTAATTCAATCTTTTTATTATCTATTTCACTACGAGATGCAAGCTCATTTAAAGCTTCGATCAAGTATTGAGTTCCCTTGTGTTTGTCGTTTTTTGAGGGCATAAAGCCACTCATGATCACAAATTTGTCTGCAGCTATTTTTAGTATCTTTTTTGCCTCAGTTTTTACGTAAGGTTTAAAGACATCCGATTCAATCGTATTAGGGATAACAGAAACCTTTCTAACACCCAATAGGCTGCTTTGTTTAACTGAAGATGCCATCCAGTTGCTAGGCGCAACAACATGGAAATTCAGTTTCGAATAGGCTTTTTGTTTTCTAACCCAGTTTACATGGGATATATCATTGTCGCCATTAAAACGCAATAGTGGGCAATTGCCACATTGCTGATGAAACTTTTCACAGCTATACCTCACATGACAGCCCCCAGTAAAGGCATTGCTATCATGAAAGGTCCAAACAATTGGTTTCTCTAGCTCATCTAGCGCAGCTAAAAATTTAGGGGATAAAAAGCCATGGTTTATCCAATGTAAATGAATGAGGTCTGCTTCTTTCAAAGCCTGGTTGTGCTTTAATTGTTTGCCAAACCATTGTAAAGAAAACGGCGTTTTGAGCGCTTTTACAAAAAGTTTAGCCAAGTAACGTTCAGCCATAATGTTAAATATGGCCATTGCTTTCGAAAAAATGCCGTTGCTTAAATTTATGATGGCTGGGTTCTGGCCAAATTTATAGTAAACCATTACGCTAGACTCAATTCCATCATCACGTAAAGCATTACTTAAACGCAAGCAAGCTCTTCCGGCGCCGCCGTTTCCATCATAGGTATTTAGGTGTATTACTTTCAATTAATCAAAAATACATTTAAATTTTTAGGATTATAAAAACTCTTATGTAATTTCACCTGACCAATCATTCCTATTAAACCAAAATATGAAGAAGAATTTTATCTATCTACTAACCGCATGTGCTTTTTTGTGGCCAACTACGATAATGGCGCAAACTTATTTTGCAGCTTATCCTGCACTCACTCCGGACGCTCAAGATGTTGTGTTTACCTATGATGGAGACATTTGGAAAGTTCCAACAAAAGGTGGGCAGGCTGCACGATTAACAGCGATGCAAGGCGATGAAATTAATCCAAAAGTATCGCCCGATGGCAAGTGGTTAGCTTTTAGCAGTAATCAATTTGGCAATAACGATATCTATGTCGTTCCAATGGCTGGCGGAGAGATCAAGCAACTTACCTTTAATGACGGGACAGATGAAGTGGATAATTGGAGCTGGGATTCGAAAACCATTTATTTCACCTCATCAAGATACAATTCGTTTTCAAGTTATAAGGTAGCAATAGGTGGAGGTACTGCTATTAGGCTATTTGATAATTATTTCAATACAACGCACAATGTCGCGGAAGCTCCTAACGGAGAGTTATTTTTTAATGATACATGGGAAAGTCGGAATTTTGCCAACCGTAAGCATTATAAAGGAGCTTATAATCCAGATATTCAATCGTATAATCCAAAAAGTAAAAGCTATAAACAATATACAGACTATATAGGCAAAGATTTTTGGACCACGATCGATCAAAAAGGAACGGTTTATTTTGTATCGGACGAAGGCAATGAAGAGTATAATCTTTACAGCTTTGTAAACGGGAAAAAAACGGCATTAACTAGTTTCGAAACTTCTATTAAACGCCCTTTCGTTGCAGCCAATGGCCAAGTAATTGTTTTTGAAAAAGATTATCAGTTATGGACGTACGATGTAGCTACAAAAAAGACTCAAAAAGTTAATATCAATACCAGTAGAAACCAAATTTTAAGTAAAGAGCAAGAGTATGAAGTTCGAGGAGCCATTTCTGCCTTTGATGCTTCTACTGATGGAAAGAAAATCGCCTTTGTTTCTAGAGGAGAAATTTTCGTAAGTGATGCTGAAGGTAAATTTATTCGTAAAATTAGCAATAGTGGAGAAAGAGCTTTAGAGGTGAACTGGCTTGCAGACAACAAAACTTTGCTATTTAACCAGACATTTAATGGTTACCAGAATTGGTTTACGATAACAGGCGATGGAAAGGGCACAGCGAAGCAACTTACAAAGGATAAAGCCAACAATGGCAACATTACTTTTAACAAGAGCAAAACGCTGGCAGTTTACTTAAGTGGAAGAAACGAGCTTCGTTTGCTAGACCTGAAAACATTAGAGAGTAAAACAATAGTAAATGATGAGTTTTGGGCTATTCAGAATTCAACGCCTAGCTTTTCACCAAATGATCAATATGTGCTATTTACAGCCTTTCGTAATTTTGAACAGGACATTCTAGTACACGATATTAAATCGAACAAAACTATTAACCTAACCAATACCGGCGTAACAGAGGCTGGCCCAATATGGTCACCGGATGGAAAATATATTTATTTTACAAGTGATAGGATTAACCCCTCTTATCCCACTGGTATGCAGAATGCGCACGTATACCGAATGGCCTTAAACCATTACGATACTCCTTTCCGTTCGGATAAATTTGATGAGTTATTTAAAGAAGATAAACCTGGAGAGCCTAAGGAAGTTAAACCTGTAACATCGGAAAAGAAAACAACCGATACAGCTAAGAAAAAGGCAGAGGTTAAACCCACCCCTAAACCGCCTGTAGTAATTACAATTAACACGCAGAAAATACTTGATCGTGTTGAATTAGTTAGTCCATCATTTGGTGTCCAATATTTATCGGCTGTTTTTGCAAAGGGCGATAAAACTTATATATTCTATTCATCTAGCCATGAGGGTGTAGGTGGCACTTATCGTACTATTATCGAACCGTTCGAAAACAACAAAACGGAGAAAGTTGGCGAAGGCGGGTTTGGAATTTTGGAAGCTGGCTCAAAATTTTATGCACTAAACAGAGGGGTTATCCATAAATATAACCTCGATGCCAATAAAATGGATAAAATAGACCATGGTTATAAGTTTAATAGGAATTTAAATGCAGAGTTTAACCAGATGTTTTACGAAACTTGGGTAGGTTTAGACGAGAACTTTTATGATGAACAGTTCCATGGCGTAGATTGGGAGAAAATGAAAGTACGTTATGCAGCTTACTTACCGTATCTAAATAGCAGAGCTGATTTAAGAATTTTGTTAAACGATATGCTGGGCGAATTAAATTCATCACATATGGGCTTTAATAGTTTCGGAGCAGAAGAGCGTAGGAATTTTACGGCGATAACCAATGAAACAGGTATTCTTTTCGACAATGAAAATCCATATAAAGTAGCTCGTATTGCCGCAAAAAGTAGCGCTGCACTAACCGGAGACAAAATTTTAAAAGACGATGTACTGATGGCAGTAAATGGAGTTAAAGTGAATAACGATCTAGATCGTGACTACTATTTTACCAAACCGTCTTTAGATAGGGAAATGACCTTAACTTTTTTACGCAAAGGCAAAGAAGTTAATGTAAATCTACACCCACAAAGTTCGGCTGCCTTAAGAGCTAATTTGTACGATGAATGGATTGCAAAGAATAAGGAAAATGTAGCGCAGTGGGGGAAAAATCGTATTGCTTATTCCTATATGAAAAATATGGGAGGCGGAGAATTGGAACGTTTTTTACTAGATATGGTTGAGCAAGAGAATAATAAGGAGGCAATTATCTTAGATCTACGTTACAATACTGGTGGGAATGTACATGACGCCGTTCTCAAGTTCTTATCTCAGCGACCTTATTTGCAATGGAAATACCGCGGTGGAAAAATGACGCCACAAAGTAATTTCGGACCAGCCGTAAAACCTATTGTGCTATTAATTAATGAACAATCTTTAAGTGATGCAGAAATGACGGCTGCCGGCTTTAAGGAGTTAAAATTAGGTAAGATCATTGGAACCGAAAGTTATCGTTGGATTATCTTTACCTCTGCGAAGGGCTTGGTTGATGGTTCATCATATCGTTTGCCATCATGGGGATGTTTTACCATGGATGGTAAAAACATCGAGAAGGAAGGTGTGAAACCAGACATTTTCGTAAAAAATACATTTGTAGATCGATTAAACGACAAAGATCCCCAACTTGAAAGAGCAATCGCCGAAATATTGAAAGATTTAAAATGAACAAGCAAAACTAACTATGAGTAATCTATTAACCGACAGAGATTTTTGGGTAAAGTATTGGGAAAGTAAAACAGATTTGTCGGTGGTAATTCCTGAAAATTATTTATTTCATCGCCAGCTTGAAGATGTTATCCGCAAGAATGGTGTAAAAACGGCAATTGAATTAGGTGGTTTCCCGGGGTATTATGCAGTATTTTTAAAAAAATATCAAAATCTAGACGTCACACTGTTGGATTATTTTGTACATCCGCCAATTACGCAGGAACTGCTAGCTGCTAATGGGCTTAAAGAAGATTCTATTAGGATCATTGAAACAGATTTGTTTAAATATACTACGGCAGAGCAGTATGACTTGGTACTTAGCTGCGGTCTAATAGAACATTTTAATGATACTGCAGATATTATTAATCGACATATTGCATTTGTAAAACCCGGAGGAACGCTTTTCATTACGCTACCAAATTTTAAAGCGGTAAATGGTTGGTTCCAGAAGCAATTTGACAAGGATAACTACGATAAACACAATATCGATTGCATGGATCCCGATTTATTAGCTAAGATTTGTACTGATGCAGGATTGGAAGTTATACAATCTCGCTACTTTGGTAGATTTAGCTTGTGGCTAGAAAATGAAAAACAGAAATCGTTTGCTGTTCGATTATTTAAAAAGTCTTTGTGGCTCACGGGCAAATTATTTACTAAAGTCTTTGCTTTTGATTCGAAATCATTGTCGCCCTATATCATACTCGAGGCTAAAAAATAATAAGCTATGACTGTAAGCTTTGGCTATTCTCCGAAAATAGAAAAATTTATCCCACTGGGCAATTTTCCTATTGATAGATATTTAATTATTGCAAGACAAGCAATCGAGAATTTAGGTTGGAATTTAAGCCATATTTCTGAACAGGGAATTATTGCCTATACGCCAATTTCACTTCAATCTTATAGCGAAGAGATTTCCATCCGCATTGACAATAACTTTGCCATCTTTAAAAGTGAGTGTGTGGGCATCCAAATGCTATTTACCGACTATGGAAAAAATTCATTGAACATGGAAAAATTCTTCCATGAATTCGAATATGTTGAGTTTCACTTAAAAGATGCTTGGGAAGAGAGTTTAGCAAAGTTTCATGATTTTGTAGCAACGCAGGACAAAGATTATTTTGAAAAAGCACCCCTGACGGCTAAAAACAAGATTAAGAATGTGTTTTATCTGTTTTTGCCGCAAAAGAATTATATGGCAACGCCTATTCTTTTGCTATTAAATGTCGCTTGTTTTGTGGTCTCATCGATCTTTATTGAACTATTCTACAGGTATTTGACACATACTACTCGAGGTCCGGTAAACTTCGATTTAATTGGTTATTACATAGGCGCGAGTAATAGAGACTTGATTTTAAATGGTCAGTTTTGGCGACTACTTACCTATCAATTTTTGCACGCGTCATTCTTGCATATCTTTTTTAATATGTACGCACTCGCCTACATAGGATTAATGATTGAGCATAAACTAGGTTTCAAAAAGTATATCAGTATTTACTTGATTAGTGGCGTTTGTGGAGGCTTGCTCAGTATAGCTTACCACGAAGCTGGTTTTACGGTCGGTGCATCAGGAGCCATTATGGGATTGTTCGGTGCTTTTCTTGCCTTGTTGCTTAGCAAGGCTTTTGAGAAAAATGCGACTAAAGCGTTGTTAATAAGTACGGTATTTGTGGTAGCTATTATGTTGCTAAATGGTTTAAAAGGTAGAGTAGATAATGCTGCTCATGTTGGGGGGGTGATTTCGGGATTTATCATTTGTTATATATTATACAATGAAAAACTATGGAAATGGAAAGTGCCCACTGCCGTAAAGTATGCAATAATTTCCTGCTTAGTACTGATATTCTCGTTTATCACGATACAGCTTACGCCGAGAATTCAAACGAAGGAGTTCGTAGCTCTTGAGCAGAAATATCAACAAAATTGGGATACCTATCATACGATTTTTAGGTTACCGCCAGATTTGCCAACGGGTAAGAAGCTCCAGATTGTTCAAGAAAAAGGAATTGATTTGTGGAAGGAAAATGATTCGCTGGTTAAGCAAATGCTGGCCCTTAAATTAACTGCTCAACAGCGAAATAAAGCCGAGTTTCATGCTAAAGTGGTCGCAATTGAATCGAAAATTGTAGCACTGTTATATAAAGAATGCGCCGAAAGTACCATGTACTATCGGCGCGAAATAAGGGAATTAACTAGGGAGCTTAATAATTTAAGAATAGAAACGGAGAAGGATTAAAATACGTTATTTGCTTAGAAAATCACCTTGGCGAATTACCATACTATTTTTAGGATTTTTAATGGCATTTTCATAATATGCTTCATATTTATCATTAGTCATTAAACCAATCTCATTATCAAGTTTGCCATAATTGTATGCAAGTTTTGTAAGTGTACTAACAAAATAGTGTGAAAAATCGGTTGTCTTATATTCCTTTAATTTTGAGTTCTCAACTCGTTTGCCATCGATCCAAATGCCAAACCTTTTAGAATTAGCCCATTTAGAAAGCTGAGTTTCTGAGGGTACTTTTTTCTCCATCGGTTTGGGCGGTGACCAAAATACAATATTAGCTTTGCGTTGTTGCTCTTTATTCATTCCTTTATAAAGTGCTTCTAGGCGATCTACATCTATTTGAGCTAATTTAATATTTTTATGCTTTCCATCTCGTAAGCCAAAATATTTATCAACTAATGCCTTATATTCTTTTTGATCATCTTCATTTAATCCTTCTTTTGTAGGGGGATAAGCAGAGAAGGAATTGTTCATCAGTAATTCTGATGTTTTACCACTCGTTTGTTTCTGCGCTTCTTTAGTGACGTGGTTTTTAACTTCTTGTGCCTCAGTTTTTGTACTAAATAAAAATACTGCGAGTGCTAAAATGGGTAAGATTAAGAGTTGCTTTCCAAAAGTAGCTCTTGTAGTGTTTGTTTTGCTCATCATGGTTAATCTTTTTTTAATCGTTAAATAATTGAATTGGCTGGTTAATGTTAATCCACTTTGTGTGGAGATATAGTTAATTAAAACCAATTGGTAGGTGTTTATATCTTGGTGGTGATGGATTACGCTTTCATCGGCTAAGTACTCATGGTTAATTTGAATTGCTTTTCGATAAAAATAAAGTAGAGGATTAAACCAAAAGAAAACCTGTAAAAGTTCAATTAAAATAACGTCAATAGAATGTTTCTGCTTTACGTGGGCCAATTCGTGCTGTAGAATGCCTTCGTGGATTTTATCGTTTTCATAGTCAGCCTGACTTACAAAAATGTAATTCATAAAGCTATAAGCTGCACTTTCTTTTGCGTTTAAGATTATTGTTATGCCTTGCCAAGCAGCCTTTTTACCATTCTTTACTTTAATTCCTAAAGAAACCATGTTTTTTATAAATCTGGCAAGTAGGAATGATGTAATGCCAATATACGCACCAAACAATAAATAAGGAATTGATGATGGTTCCTCTTTAGGTTGAGGTGAAAAAGTGGTACTTTGATTTGGAATAGCGGATATTTCTGTTGGTTCAAAATTATATATCGCTTCGACAGGAACAATTTCTGCTTTGCTTTCAATTGTGATTAAGGGAATCGCAAACGATAACGCTAAACTTAACAAAAGATAGAATCGTTTAAAATGGTTCATCCTTTCTTTTTCAAAAAGCAGCATATAGGCCAAATAAAAAAGACCTGAGCAAAGGATAAATTTGGCTAAATACATCATGATTTTCCTTTTTTAATTTGTGCGTCTACAATCTTTTTAAGGTCTTCTAATTCAGCTTGCGTTAAATTGGTATTGGCAGCAAAAAAAGATGCAAACTGTAAGGCAGAATTGTCGAAATAAGCGGCAATCATCCCATTTACATGGTTAGAGAAGTAATCTGCTTTTTTAACCAAGGGATAATATGCTCTAGAATTGCCATACAATTTATAGCCCACAAATTTCTTATCTTGCATTCGCTTTAATAAAGTAGATACTGTGGTAGCTGCAGGTTTTGGATCAGGATAACTTTCTAAAATCTCCTTCATGAAGATTTTTTCATTTTTCCAGATCAGTTCCATCAATTGCTCTTCTGTTTTTGAAAGGGGTTTCATTCTATATTTTTAGATTATGCTCTACAAATGTAGAACAATAAATGAATAGTGCAAATATTTTGGAAAAATAATTTTCTGTTAATTTCTGCAGGGGATATATTCAAGTACACTTTGACAAAGTGTAAGAATTCGAGACTAGGTTAAAAACTAGTTAATCCTTTTCAGTATAGTTAAGAATCTTACTTTATTAAAGTGCCTTTTTATACAAGCCAAACTCACAAAGCGTAATACAAACTGGGGCACTAAGTTTAACCCTCACTCTTGTAGTGCTAATGGGTTGATTAATTTTAATGAGTCGCTTAGCACCAATACTTGCACCAGCTGAGATCTCTTTCCACTGCCCTCCATCCCTTACCTCAATACTAAAGCTGTCAACACGTTGGCCTAATTGAATATATTCCTGTAAACTAATGATATCAAAAGTAATTGCCTCTTTAAATTCAAGGGTAATTACTCCTTGGTTTTTTTCATCAGTAGTTGCCCAATAAGTATTTTTATTGCCATCAAGGATAAAACTCGGTTTATAGCTCTTGCCACGGCTGTTATCGGTAGTTATTTTAGCATTTTTAGCAAGGTTAATTGCAAATGTTTGCTTAACCTTATTGCCAAATGCCTTTAATGATGCCACATCATTGTCGTGTAGTAATCCCCTGGTATCTGGTGCCAAACCTAAATCTAAACCTGCTCCGCGACCGACGCTTTTTAAGTATAAATCGAAAAGTTGATCAGGAGTCTTTGGCTTTTCCTTCTCATGAAAAAACCATCCTTTTCTTAAAGGTACATCGCATTCTGCAGGCATCCAAAATTTACCGTCTCTAATGCCTTTTGGACTGTCTGGGTAATTAGATTGACCCGGAACTGCTACGTTTTGCCCTTTGGCTGGCATAGGTGTAAAAGTTGCCCAGCTGGTATCCGCAGCAAAGCCATATTCATTGCCAACCCAACGCACATCTAAACCTACATCACTAAAAATATTGGCCATTGGCTGCATAGATCGAGTAATTTGCCAAGTGTTTTTCCAATCGTAATAAGTGGTATTATCTATGGATCTTTTTTCTCGCTTCCCGCCGTAATAACCATCGCCACCATTTGCCCCATCATGCCAGCTCATAAAAAGCTCTCCGTAATTTCCGTATAATTCTTTTAGCTGTGCTTGATAGATTGGCAGGTAATTACTTGTGCCGTATTGACTATTGTTCCGATCCCACGGAGAACAATATACGCCGAATTTTAGCCCGTGTTTTCTTGCGGCTTTCTCCATCTCTTTAACCATATCTCCATTACCACCTCTGAATGGGCTTTTCGAAATGTTGTATTCGGTAGTTTTAGTCGGCCATAAGGCAAAACCATCATGGTGCTTTGCAACAAAAACTATTCCTTTTAAACCTCCATCTTTTGCAGCCTTTACAATTTGTTCAGCATCAAAATCTTTCGGGTTAAAAATCTTTGGGTCAGCGTCTCCATAGCCCCATTCTTTATTTTCGAAAGTTGTAGGTGTAAAATGTACTAAGCCATACATTTCAATGTCATGCCATGCTAATTGCCTTTTACTCGGCAATGCGCCATAAGGTTTTGGTTCAACTTGCGCAAAAACAGTTGTAAACTGAGTTAAAAAGAGAATGAAAAGCAATTTCTTCATGGGGTAATTTTCTAGCTGAGCTAAGCTAATAATTTATCGGCGTAACCCACCAAAATACTGCGCCAATTTTTCTTTTACAAAACGTTTAACTCTAACCATCATATTTCCTTTTCTATGCTGTAGGAAAGCCTTAATGGCTTTGTATGCTGCATCATCTTCTTTTAATAGAACTGGAAATTCTTGAATGGGTTTAGGGTTGATGATTACATTATAAATATCGTTAATCCCCGAATGAACACCAGTTCCATCATGCCCTATATTGTTAACCAGAGATTGAGAAGGATTTAATGTCAAACCATTTTTTAAGAAAATGGAGGCATACCATCTTATCGCCCAACTATTGTTCTTTCCCTTTTTGAATTGACGCATCTGCCGCCAAAAATTCATGGTATGATCTATTGAAAATGCTGCCTTTTTAGGTTTATCAAATTGTTTCATTAAGGTGTCAATATTGGGTTCAAAATGTGCCCAGGCACGATCCCATGTAGCCCAACCCCAACTGGTAGCTGCCCTATAAAAAAAACTTTCTGGCAAACCATCAGCCGTTAAAGGGTACATATAAGCACCTATATGCATTACCCTGTCTTCATTTCGGTAACGATTTAAAGCTTCGTTAAAATAGGTAAGGGTATAAGGTGATGAAATTAAATCATCCTCAAAAACAATGATCTGTCCGTAGGTATTTGTTAACTGGCTAACTCCATCGATAATGGAGTTGGCCAGACCCATATTTTCCTTTCTTTCGATAACGTTTACCGCCTTAAAGCCATCAACTTTTTGAATAAAGTTCCGTACCTCTGCAACCTTCTCCTCATCTTCAATAGCTTTTGCTCCGTCAGAAAAAATAAATAACCTGCTTTCTGAAGCCAATTCATTCTGTTGCAGGAATTTAATAGTTCGCTCTGTGTGCTGCGGACGATTGTAAACGAAAAGTGCTATAGGAGCGAGGTTTTGCATTAAAATATATGTAAACTTTGATCAGATTTCTTAGTTAAAACGGTATATGCATTGGCAAATTGTTCTTGCTTCTTCTTTCCCAAAATTGCACCTAAGCTCTTTTTTACATGATACTCTAAGGTTATTCTTAATTTTTTAACAACAGATTTTGATGATTTTTTGTTCACAAATTCGTTGAAATAATTAACCTCAGGCTCTGTCATGGAAACCTTGTCGGCTACAACTTCTAATCCTTCACTTTTTAATAAAAACCTTAAAGAAGTAGGAGTGTACATATTGATGTGTCCATAATCCAGAAAATGCTTCATTCGGTTATCAACCCCAAAACGATAATCTTTAGGGACTTCGATTACGATATGCTTAGCAACTCTTTTCAACTCGCGAATTAAAACCCGCTCATGTTCCACGTGTTCTAATACATGTGCTAAAATAACAAGGTCAAAGCTGTCATCCTCATAAGGGATTTTATACCCATCAAATGTTTGGGCTTCCTTTAGACGATTTAAATTTCTGTGTGTGATTAAATCTACGCCACTTTGTGCAATTTCTAGCGCGTATAGTTCTTCGCCAAAGTTCCAGTCATTCAGGTAATGCAAAATACTGCCATCACCAGCGCCAACTTCTAATACTTTTTTAGGTTTGATGCTCACACAAACGTCTAGGATGTTCTTAGCTTTAAATTTAGCACCAAGCATCCTCCACGCAGTATCACTATGTGTGTAGAAATCGTCGTAAGCAGTTTTTACCTCTTCACTTAACATATTGGTATTGTTTGCCATCGAAAACTATATATCTAAACAGTTATTTGCTTTATAAAAAACAGAGGTTGCTTTTTCATAAAATAATCCAGGTGAAATTCCAGTGAAAGATAGCTCCTTAAACCCTTGTTGCTTTAAAAAAACTCTTGCAGGATGATAACTTTCGCGTTCTGAGTCGTCTAGCACGATCACTCCCTTTTCTGTAAGCGCATTGATACCATACTTGCAGCAATTTACGCGATCACGGCCATCTACGATAACGATATCAAACTTTTCAGCTAGTGACGATGCTTTCTTACTATAATCTCCATCTGTATCTAACTTGCAAAAAATCATTTCTGCATTTTCTGCCTTTTCTTTTACAATTTTTTGGTACCAGGCTTCATCATGTTCAACAGATACAACTTTACGGACACTTTGCGCATAGAATAACGTGGAGTTCCCCGAACCATATTCAAAAATTGCCAAGTCCTTCGTTAACCTTGGTTTAATGAAATCAATAAAGGAATAAGTAACCCAAGGAATTGGTAGTCCTTTACCATCCACAGCCTGTTGGTTATCAAAGGCCTTAAACCAACCAATTGAATCGAGATACCCCTTATGGCCGTGTGATAAGATAGAAAAAAGCCTTTTTGGCTTTGTTATTAAGTTTGCTAATGCTTTAAGTTTGCTCAACGTCTAATTATTTTTTGAAATAATGAAATCAAAAATAGGGATTTTAACATCATTATTCCTTGTGGTCGGGTTTTGGGAATGAAAAGAATTAAAAATGCCGCAGCAAAATAAGCAATAACTGTTGCTATCGCAGTGCCCATCATCCCCATATCGGGAATCAAGATAAAGTTTAAAATGATGTTAATCACTGCTCCTAAGCCAGTTCTGATAAAGGTTAATCTATTAAAGCCTTCTGCTATCAGAAATTGACCGCTTGCTACCCCTAAAAATACAAATACGCTTCCCCAAACATGCATGGATAAGATAGGTGCTGCTTCCGCATATTCGGGTTTAAATAATTTGTAAATATAAGGGGATGCAAAAGTAATAAATATGGCGAATGAAAGACTTAACCAAACCATCAAATCAAACAAGTTTTGTAATCGTTTTTGATATCGTATCGGATCATCCCTTCGTGCATTTAAAATTGCAGGAAATAGAGATGTTACTATTGCAACAGGTACAAAGTTCAATGCTTCACTAAACATGACAACCGTTGCATAAGCGCCTGCCGCCGCAGTTCCGCTTTTACCCAAAATTTCTTTGAGCATAATGGTGTCTATTTTCATATAAACTGAAACCATTATTCCGGATATGATCAAAGGCCAAGAAAGCATCAATAATCTAGAAGCAAGTTTTTTGTCGAATGACCATGCTACAATATTTCTACCTTTCCGCTGATACATTAACAGGTAGCCTGCCGACAATAATAGCACATCAAATATTAAGGCATAAGCAAAATAAATTAAGGAGGCCTGTAAAATAATAAGCAATAATTTAACACCCGCGGAAATTAAATTCCCGGCAATCTGCACCTGCATGATATATTTAGATTGAACTTCTGATTGAAAGAAGGCATCTATTACCGTTAACGATTGAATTAAACCAGTAAATGAAAGGACAAATATAATTTGATAGGGAGTATCACTTAGCGGGAAGAACTGCCAGGCTAAAAAAATCGCTGGAATACAAGCAATGCCGGCCATAAGTTTTAACAAAAAAGCAGTCCCTAGTATTTTGTCTCTTTTTTCAGGATATTGGTGCAGTTCTTTTACAATAAACGAATCTAAACCTAAACCTGCAATCGACGCAAATAAATAAATGTAAGATACTGAAGTATTCAATAACCCATTATCGTAGGTTAGTAGGTAATTAGCAACTTTGATGCTGATGGCCATTTTAATCGCCATACTTCCAACACGCCCAAGCATCAATAACCCAGTATTCTTTAAATACTTGTTAAATGCAGCTTCATCAAAACCTTTAATTGCCGGTAATTTCATTTATTAAATGGGTGCCAATTTTACGTTAATGGAGCACCGACAGGAATTTCACATTTATGCCCTGGTTGTCCATGGGCAGGATTTAATTTCTGGCCTTTTACATTAGCTGTCGGAACAACTGTAGGCGTACTGCTAGCTGCAGGTGTAGCCTGCGTAGTTACTTGAGTAGCGGTAGCTTGTGTCGGGGTCGAATTTAGAGGCGCTCCAACTGCAAGGTCGCAGCGATGCCCTGGCTGTCCATGAGCAGGGTTTAAAGCCCCAGTGTTGCCAGCTTGTGCACTGTTCTTTGGAGCAGATTCTTGAATGCCCTGTAAACCGGTCGGAGTTTTAGGATATACCTGCGTTGTTTCTGGTTTTTTGCTATTACAAGCCGCCAATGTTAAAAGGCACCACAAACCTATTATATATTTCATACTCAATTAGCTATTTGCTCAAAGATGATAAAATTACGTCGCTAACTCAAAACTATTTTCGATCCGCTTTAATTGTTTGAGGTGATGATTTAAATGTATTTCAATAAATCTTAACCATTGAGTAGCATTCAAGTAGCCTAACCGCGGGTGTTTGGCTTTTATGTTTTGGTTTGCACTACTAATATGCGGGTATATTTTACCCAGCTGCAACTCGAAATCGACTATATATTGTTGAGCGGCCATCTTATTGATTTTTTTTACCCTATCTACGAGCCTAGTCGGAACTTTATACCTTTTTCCAGGAGGCAACATCCCAAAAAACAAAACAACTTTCGTGCCCAATGGGGTTGCTTCAATTTTACCTTCACCGTTAATGCAGCTTTGAATAGCCATTAAAGAAAGCAAACTTGCATCAAAAATATGTGAATAAACCTCGCTATAAGACCAACCTCCAATAGGAGGAATCAGCTGAAAGTCCTCTTCAGTTTTTGAAGTTAGATGAGCCTCAAAGGCAGCAACGATTTTTAAAATAGACTGACTTACTTTGGCATTGCTCATTTGCTAATTTAATATTTAATTTTGCATCTGAGCGATAAAACCTAAAAATGCATCTTTTGAGCTATTGAACGTAAATACATCTGCAATAGTATAATAGTTTTGCTGGTCGGCAATTTGATAATATAATAGCCTAGCTAAAGCTGCTTTAGCATCTTCGAAAGTATAGAGCTTCAATAATATGCGCAATTGATCTGTATCGAGATAACTTTCTTTTAAAGTATTTTGAATAAGGTTTGTTCGATTGTCGTCGAAAGACTCTCGTTTAACTTGCTCTTTTAATTGCTCAAAACTAGCACCCCGAATGGTCGTCTTCGCTCTTCCAATAGGTTTAATTTTTAAATACGCTAAGAAGTCACTTTTTCTGCCCGATAACGAGATGCCATCCTGTAATAGGTAAGCGTGTTGTGGGTCGACAATGACATGATATGCACTTTTCGCAATGCGCAGCTTTTTATCGTCATTGCTCATCAACTTTAGCAGTATAACTACCTCGCTGGCCGAAAGCCCTTTACCTAAGCCCGCTAAGATGAGATCAGTTTTTGCATCATCAAAGGCGATTTTTCTGACATTAGCTTGCAGCAGCTCAAAAGCTGTCGACCTACTGTTTCCTCTTGGTGATGCGATTTCACCAGTCTCTAGATCGAAATCATCTAATGCATAAGTCCCATTTCTAAAAATAGGTAGGACTTTATAAACTCTTAAGCCTTGTGTAAGGTCATACGTAAATATTGAGCGCTGTTCTCCCTTAACAGTGATACGCTGGCTATAAATTCTCTTATCGCCTTGTGAAATTGATAAAATCGGAGCGGCGTTGTAAATATCAAAAAATCTAAAACGACCTTTTGACGAGCTCATAGATTCATTATCTAAATTAACTGTGAATGCTCCACGGTTTAGAATCTGGATAAATACTTCAGCTTTGCTGCGGTTGTTCTGTGCGTAGGTAAAGTGCGCAACAAGTAAGGCAATGCCTAATAGGATATACTTCTTCATCTGGTTATTGTTTGTGTGTATTTTTAACAAATCAAACATCAATCCGAAAATTGTTAAGATTTGTTAAAAATGATTTAATAACTCACTTAAATGATTAATCTGCCATTTAACATCGTCTGGTTGCGGGATATTTAAAGGGTTAAAAAAAATGGCAGGTATTCCAAAAGCCTGGGCTCCCCTAATATCAGCTTCTAAGCTATCACCAATCATGATGCTTTCTTCAATTGAAGCTTGCGCTTTTTCTAATGCATATTGGAAAATAATTGGATTTGGTTTATTTACGCCCACATCTTCTGAGATAATTACATTTTTAAAATAAGAATTGAGGTTTGAAACCCTCATTTTTGTCAGCGTGGTTTCTTTAAAACCATTAGAAATAATATGGAGTGAGTATTTTAGCTTTAGATAAGCCAAAACCTTTTCAGCTCCATCAAACAAATTAGTTTTAGTAGGTCCCATTTTCACATAATCGTCTTCAAATTGATGGGGTACTAAATCGGGTTTTATACCCAATTCAATAAACGTTTTTTTAAATCTTTCGGCTCTAAGTACGTCTTTACTGATCTCGCCCAAATGATATTTAGCCCATAGTTGGTGGTTATTTTCAGTATAGCGTTCAATAAATTCTTTTGCCGAATGAAGTCCTAAAGACCTTAACTGGTGTACTTCGTAAAGTTCAAGAAGTGTTTCTTCCGCATTACGGTCAAAATCCCAAATGGTATGGTCGAGGTCGAAAAAAATATGTTTTACAGCTTGCAAAGTTGAAATGTTTTAAAGTTAAAATGTGGTAAAGATTTAAAGGCAATTCTACAATTTGCATTTAAATTAGACTTTATTACCAAATGCTAAATCGCCAGCATCTCCTAAACCCGGTACGATATACGATTTGCTAGTCATTTCCTCATCTATTGCACCTATCCATAAATCGGCTTTAGGTAAGTTTGCCATTACATGCTTAACACCTTCAGCACTTGCAATAGCCGCAACGATGTGTAGCTTTTTGATTTTGTATTGATTAACTAGCTCTTTGGCACAAAGTACGATACTTAAGCCGGTGGCTAACATGGGGTCAGCTAAAATAACTGTTTTCCCTTCTAAATCTGGCGCCGAAATATGCTCCATTTGGATGACAAAATCACCGTTTTTTTTTGTCTTCCGGTAAGCAGTGATAAAAGCACAATCTGCACGATCAAAAACGCTTAATAAGCCATCCTGCATGGGTAAGCCAGCTCTCAAAATAGTAGCTAAAACTGGCTGCCCAGCTAATACACTGCTTTTTGCTATCCCGAGTGGGGTTTGAGTCTCGACTTCGACATAAGATAAAGTCTTGCTGATTTCGTGCGCAAAAAATACACCCAGGCGTTCTAAGTTTTTCCGAAAACGCATCGAGTCCTTTTGTATAGCCTCATCTCTGAGCTCTGCAACAAAGGTATTAGCGATAGCGTTCGTTTTGCTTAGGTTAAAAATCATCTAGTAAATATAAGAAATTTTAAAGTAGCAGAAAAAAGTTGTTGACTAGGGTTGTTGGAGTATATTTTACTGTTTAGTTGGTGGTGGAGGAACCACAACTTTATTCTTTTTTATTTTTGAGAAACGATAACTCAAGCTGAGCATTACATTACTTGAATTATTTGTTCCATAGCTCTCAGAAATAAAATTGTCACCTTGATTAAAAGTAATATTATTTCTTCGTCCAAACGGATCATTTGTACTTATTCTAGCAGTTAACGTATTTTTGAAGAAATTCTTACGAGCCCCAAAACTGCTATTAATAGAACCTCTACTTCTTCCTTGCGCATTCAGTGTATTTGCATAATTAATATTTGATTCGAATGCTGTTCTATATGGCAATTGCATAGAAAGACCTAAGACCGCCCTTATGCTAAAACCATCTCTATTCAAAGAAGAATTTAACTGAGAAGTATATGTTGACTGAAATAAACTAAGACTAGCATTCGTTGTGATCTTTGGGGTTGGGCGGTAATTGCCATTCAACATTAAAGATAATGCTGTGTTTGCGCCCACATTCTCAAAAGTGCTTTCTGATACGCCATTTTTGTTCACAATACGATAGCGTTCTATTACGCCAGTACTTCTTGAATACGAGATGCGAGGCGTGAATGACCAATTTTTTCCAAAAGCACCAAAACTGAAATCCATTTGATGAGTATAAGCAGGTTTTAGACCCGGATTACCGTAAGAAATATTTAAGCTATCGGCATTATTAACCTGTGGGTTAAGGGTGTTTTCTCTTGGCCTATTCACCCGTACGCTATAAGTGGCGCCAAAATTATACCTTTTCCTAAAAAATCGATTGATCGAAAGGTTAGGGAACAAACTCAAATACGGGTTTACATTGTAACTACTACCAGTTGAGAGGTCAAAGTTTACATCGGTAAGCTCTGCTCTTAACCCGACTTTTGTACCCCATCCATTTTTTCGGTAATTGTATGCCGTATAAGCGCCTAAAATATTCTCGTTATAGAAAAATTTATTGGTTAAATTCTTATCAGTGATATATTGTTGCGAAGCAAAATTGAAATTCTCAACTAATAGATCATTGTCGTTTTTTCGATAGTTATAAGCCAAACCAAACTCAAATCGGTCTCTTTTTTTGAATACCGGCTTATCATAATCGAGGTTAAAAGTTAAGCCATTATTCCCGGTTTCATTACTGTTTTGTTGCAATGTAGGACTTAAATTAACTGGGAAGGCATAACTACGGTTAAATGTTCTATAGCTGGTATTTGAATTAGTATTGTATGTTAACCCTATACTTAATTTCCCGCCGCTCGTATCAGTCTGTAAGTTGTAATCGGCATTAACAACAAAATTATTGCTATTCCCGTCACCTAAGTTTTGCTGATTTCGTAACCGTACCTGCTGTAATTCCTCATTAATATAATAGAAGTCATTGCCCGACCTGTTTTTATTTTCGCTTACATTATAGTTAGTTGAGAGCCGAAGGTTTTGTTTCGGGGTGATATCCCAGTCTAAACCCAAGCGTGCAAAGCTGCGATCCCCATTATTCCGACTATTGTTAAATTGGTTATTGTAAAACGTAGTGTCGGTAAAAAAGTTTGTGCGATAAATTTCATTATTACTTTTGCCAATACTTTTGCCATGGGCACCACCACCATTGAAGCTATAATTCTTACCCTTATAAGAGGCATTTGCATTGGTATTTGTATTTCCTTGCAATCCTGCGGTAACGCCTATATTGCCATTGAAGCCAACTTTGAAGCCTTTTTTCATCACAATATTCAGAATTCCTTCGCCATCACCAGAGTATTTTGATGGCGGATTTGTCATGACCTCAATTTTTTCAATTGCATCAGATGGTAGTACATTTAATAAGTCGGCGATGTTTGAAGTCATGTATTCAGATGGCTTCCCATCAATAAATACGCGCGTACTTCTTTTGCCGGAAATAGTCGCATTGCCATCGATATCTACTTGTACCATCGGCACATTTTTTAAAACATCAGTAGCAGTGCTGCCTTCGGCCAATATAGAAGAACCTACATTATAGGTAATTACATCGGCTCCAAATTCTACTACTGGTTTTGGAGCGGTGATTACAACTTCAGAAAGATTACTCGATTCGCTGCTGAGTTTAATATTACCTAGGTTCTTGTCGAAGTCTTTCGTAGTAATGATGATTTCATTCACAAAAAGAATAGCAAATCCAACCGAGCTTATTTTTATTTTATAGGAGCCTGGCTTTAAATTGATAAATTTGAAATCACCATTTTCATCAGTCTGTGTGCTAAACAAAGCTTGTTCAACATTTGATTCATAAAGAGCTACGCCTGCAAAAGGAACAACAAGACCACCAACTTCTTCCACTACCTTTCCTTGGATAATTCCTTTTTCAGCGCTAAATGTATTTTTCGCCGAGCGAAATTTGATAGATGAATTACTTTCAAAAGCATCAATATTGAAGGTAATTAAGCTTAAGAGTATAAAAGTTAAAAAAAGTGGGATCGGTCTATTCAAGGTTCAGCTAAGATACAAAATTATTAAAATGACTCTTCATCCGGACGACCGCTTTGCTCGTCTTGTTTTTTAGTTTTCTTAAAACCAAATGCAGTCTTTCCGAAGCGATAAGAATAAGTTAAATTAGCCATAGTACCTTGCATTTGGCGACTAAAATCGATGGTTGATGTATTACCTGTCGTAGTCATTTTCCATCTTCTACTTGCAAAAACGTCTCTGATGTTTAAACTTAAGCTCGATTTTTTATTGGGGAAATCATACTTACCTCCGGCATCCATTCCATACATGGCATTTCTCTTTCCCTGCGCCATTATTTCTGCAGCACGATAATCTCCTTTAACCTGTAGAGTAATTCCTAACGGGAGCACAAAGTTGTTGGTTAAATTCGCATTCCAGCTAAAGCCCGCATTTTCTACAATACCAAAAGCAGGTACCCCTTGTATCTTGCTCTGATATAAATTTACATTAGCTGTGAAATTCCAAGCCTTAACTACATCGTACTTTCCTATGAGTTCTACACCGCTTGAAGTGTTTCTTGTTAAGTTTTGAGGGGTACTTATCGTAATTCCATTTGCATCAGGTTCGGTACGTATTCTTTGAATGACATCATTGGTTTGACGCAAGTATACAGATGAAATAATTGAGAATTTTTTCCAGTATTTACTATAGCCCAACTCAAATGCATGTACATCTTCTGCTGTTAAATTAGGGTTACCTTGACGATAATTTAAAGGATCTGAAACATCTAGGAAAGGGTTTGTGTCCCAACCTCTTGGCCTATTTACCCTTCTGCTATAGCTCAATTGTAATTGCTGGTCGCGCTCAAGTTTTTGAGTTAAAAACACACTTGGATAAAGACGTCGATAAGCTACTTTTCCTGGAGTGTAGCTCAAATTGCTATTGATATTATAGGTTCCTAAACTGGTTATCAATGTCGCGTCCTCAGCTCTTAACCCAAATTGGTAGCCAAAATTATTAATCTGGTTTTGAAAATTGAAATAAGCTGCATGCACTCTATCAGTGCTATTAAAATCATTACTTAACAAGTAATTAAAATCATACTGCTGAGTGGTTTGATTAAACTGATCAGCATAAGTATTATTGTCTGAAACACGATTTTGGCTGCGTAAGCCAGCTTCAATTTTGCCTGCTTTTCCAACTGGCACTGAATAATCTACCTGGGCATTATAATTTTTATTTGTACCAGTACCATTGGTACGCTGCGTAGCTGGTAGACGATTTACAGGATTGCCATTAATGTTATAAATGTTTGTTCCGTAAATTTGATTATTGTCATTTTGGCCTTCAGAAAAACCAAGATTTACCGTAAACTCTTTCTTTGGATTAGCAAATTTTTGGGTGAAGTCGAGGTTTAAGTCATAACTATTGCCACCGCCATTATTAATGTTATTTCGGTTGCTCAATTGCAAAGGTTTTAGCCCAGCATCTAATTGGTCGATCATTAAATACTCACTACGGTCATTATCACGGATGTTAAATCCACCAGAAAAACTTAATACACTTTTCTCTGCTACATAATAATCTATTCCTGTTTTTACATTATGGCCCTTATCAAGGGATCTCGAATCGTTAATTTGATTAGCGAAATTCAACGAATCCGGATCACGTTTCAAATAATCAATATTATTGTATCCACCTCCAATTCTGTTCCCGTAACGGTAGCTATAGTTTCCATAAAGGTTTACTTTTTTATTCTGAAAACTCAAGCTTGTATTGCCATTGTAGTTTTCGCGATTACCCCCAGTTAACGCAACTGATCCATTAAAGCCTAACTTTTTATTACGTTTCAATACAATGTTGATAATACCAGACTGGCCTTCGGCATCATACTTAGCCGATGGGTTGGTAATTAATTCCACACTCTCAATAGAGCTTGCAGGAATAGATTGCAGAATTTGTGCAATATTACCACCAGCAATCAGTGAAGGTTTTCCGTCGATTAAAACCTTAACGCCCGCAGAACCGCGCAAGCTTACGTTCCCATCAATGTCGGTTTGAACCGATGGAACATTTTGTAATAGATCTGAAGCAGAGCCACCTTCGCTCACTAAACTCTGATCAACAGAGAATATTTTCTTGTCTATGCCCATTTGCATGGTCGCTTTAGGGGCAGTAATGGTAACCTCACTTAAAATATTTCCTTTTGCAGTTTTCATTTTGATGTCGCCAAAGTTCACTTCAGTAACGGCATCTGTTATGGACACTGAATCTCGAACCATGGTTTGGAAGCCCACATAACTTGCTTTAAAAGTGAACACACCTTTGGGTAAACTACCGAGCAAAAATAAACCGTCCACGTCCGACTGCACTATTTTTACCACAGCTTTTGTTTTTTTATCTAGTAACAATGCCGAAGCATAGGGAATTCCTTCATTGGTTTGTGCATCAACAATTTTTCCTGTAATCTTGCCCAGCCCAGGGCCTTGTGCATAAAGTTTTACAGTAGTGATACAAATAGTAATAATTAATAATAGAACTTTGCTTGTAATACGTCTCATTTAATCTTTTTATCGTTTTGTTCTTAAGGAAGACAAAGGTCGCGGTTGAAGGTTTAAAAAAAGAGCCGTAACTATTTTATTACAGCCATTTTATGCTTAATTACGGTAATATTTTTGATAACCAAGGTTTAACTTATACTCAATTTAGAGCATTAGTTGATGACCTTTTAGCTGTGGGTCAGACTACTGGACCCGATCATTCCGAAGAGATGCTTCACTACACAAAAATGAACGTTCAGCGAATGAAGAGGGTAGAGAAAACCACCACCCTTAATGAAAATTTAGTTAATACGATAAAAGGTATTGAGCAACGATACAATTTTTTGGTCATTACAGAAGGATGGTGCGGCGACGCGGCTCAAATAGTTCCAGTAATCGAGAAAATTGTGGCAAATGCTCCCGATAAATTTACTTTGCGATTGGTGCTAAGGGATAAAAACATTCCGTTAATCGATGCCCATTTAACCAATGGAGGGCGAGCGATTCCGGTGCTTTTGATTTTGGATAAGCATAAAGAGTTAGTGTTACCTAAATGGGGTCCAAGGCCAGCTATTTTGCAAACTCTGCTGGCAGAATGGAAGCAAATGTATGCCGACTCGGCAAAAGTAGCGGAATTACTGCACGGGTGGTATGCAAAAGATAAAACTCAAACAACACAAGTGGAACTGCAACAGTTATTAGCACAATTAGTTTAACGAAGTCAAAAAATAGGCTAATACGCAGTGCAGCTATTCTCAGCTAATCAACAGAAACCGTTAGTCCCTCTTGCTGTAGAATTTTGCGATAGACTTCCATTTCTGTAAATGAACCCTCTAAAACAGCACATTTACCTTTGTTATGTACCTCCCAGGCAATTTTTTCGCCTTGTGCCTCCGAATAGTCTAAGTATTTCATCATACACCAAATCACATGCTCAAAGGTGTTAACATCATCATTCCACAAAATAAGACGATGAACCGTCTTTAATGAAGTTAAAATCTCTTCAAGTGTAAATGTTTCTTCCTTTGTTTCTGTAGACATAATGCAAAAATAACAAATAGTATCAAGATTTGCGTAGTGAGATTTGAGATACTCACATCTCTACACTTGATATTAAAAATAAGTATATTTGCTATTCAACCAGATTGTTATGTACAGCTCAAAAATTGCGGGTATTGGAAGTTATGTGCCTAAAAATATCTACACCAATGATGATTTATCTCGTTTTATGGATACGAACGATGCATGGATCCAAGAACGTACCGGCATTAAAGAACGGAGATTTGCAGATAGGTTGGAAGAGACCACGACCACAATGGGAGTTGAAGCTGCTACCATCGCAATTGAAAGAGCTGGAATAACGCCTCAAGACATTGATTTTATCATTTTTGCTACACTAAGTCCAGATTATTACTTTCCAGGCTGTGGAGTATTGCTGCAACGCGAGATGAAAATGAAAGAGGTGGGTGCCTTAGATATTCGCAACCAATGTTCTGGTTTTATTTACGCGCTGTCTGTAGCCGATCAATTCATCAAGACCGGTATGTACAAAAACATTTTGGTGGTAGGAAGCGAGAAGCATTCATTCGCAATGGATTTTGAAACACGCAGTAGAAATGTTTCCGTAATTTTTGGTGATGGAGCTGGAGCAGTTGTATTGCAACGGGCAGAAAAGGAAGGCCAAGGAATTTTAAGCACCCATTTACATAGCGATGGAGCCGAGGCAGAAATTCTTGCAATGTTTTATCCTGGTTCACATGCCAATAAATGGCTAAAAGATAAGCCTGGTTATCCTGATCAAGAACTAGGAGGTTTATTTATCACTACTGAACAAATAGAAAGTGGAGCCGCTTTACCCTACATGGATGGCCCAGCTGTCTTTAAAAAAGCTGTCGTTAAATTCCCAGAAGTAATTAATGAAGCGCTTGCCGCTAATAAATTAACGGCGAATGATATCGATTTATTGGTTCCACATCAAGCAAATTTGCGAATTAGTCAATATGTGCAACAATTGCTAAAACTGCCCGACGAAAAGGTATTCAACAATATTCAGAAATATGGCAACACCACTGCTGCATCTGTGCCGCTTGCTCTTTGTGAGGCGTGGGAAGCAGGGAAAGTTAAGGATGGCGATTTAATTTGCTTAGCAGCATTTGGCTCTGGATTTACTTGGGCGAGTGCTTTGATAAGATGGTAAATTTCGTTATATTCAACTATCTTTTAGTTGTTTACCAAGTTGCAAACTATGGCTCTCGATGTTTACCAGGGAAGTTTTGGGAATAAAGAATTAACGCATTTGCTTAAGCGCTGTTTGTTTGGCGTTAAAAGGGCAGATATTAATTCGCTATCGGGTAAGACCTTAATTGAAGTGGTTGATTACCTCCTATCGGATATATCTTTACCAACACCTCCGGTAAACAACTACAATGATTCAAACTTTACAGATCCAATTGTCCCTGCAGGAGCCGTTTGGGTGAATGCTGCTTATGATGGCAATGCTAATTCGAGAAGAATTAGCTCTTTTAAATCATGGTGGATCGGGCAGATGCTTACCCAACAGGTTTCCTTAAGAGAGAAGATGGTGTTATTTTGGCATAATCATTTTGCAACTGAAACAGCAGTTGTGGGTGATGCAAGGTATGTTTTCAAACATAATAACCTACTAAGAATTAATGCTTTCGGAAATTTTAAAGTACTAGTTAAGCAAATCACCATCGACCCAGCCATGCTGCGTTATTTAAATGGACACCTAAATGCTAAAGCTGCACCCGATGAAAATTATAGTAGGGAGCTCCAAGAATTATTTACATTGGGCAAAGGCCCAAATGCCACATATACTGAAGGAGATGTTAAAGCAGCCGCTCGTTTATTGACAGGATATAGGGTTGATGCAGTCGCCATTACGTCGACTTTTGACCCATCAAGACACGATACAGCCGACAAGCAATTCTCTGCTTTTTATAATAACAAAGTTATCAAGGGTAGAACTGGAGCTGATGGAGCAAAGGAAACAGATGAGTTGATGGACATGTTATTTGCCCAAAATGAGCTGGCTTTATATATCTGTCGGCGGCTCTATTGCTTTTTTGTGTATTATGATATTACTCCTATCGTAGAACAGCAGGTAATCGTTCCACTTGCACAGCTTTTTAGAGACAGCAATTACCAAATAAAGCCAGTTTTAAAAGCATTATTCACTAGTAACGATTTCTTTTCTGAGAAAAATAGATCCTGTAATATTAAGTCGCCAGCTGATTTCATCGTAGGTCTTTGCCGCGAGTTTGAAATTGCATTCCCAGATGAGCTCGATTATGTGAACCTATTTTATATGTGGGATTACCTTCGGACACAAGCGCAATCCATCCAACAAAATATTGGAGATCCACCAAGTGTTGCGGGATGGCCAGCCTATTATCAAGTGCCTCAATTTCATGAACTATGGATAAATTCTGATACCCTTCCAAAACGCAACGCATTTACTGACCGTTTTATTAACAATGGCTATACAAGAAACGGCAAAAAGATTGTGATAGATCCATTAGCTTATACCGCTAAATTTAGTAAGCCAGAAGATCCCGATCAATTGATAGATGATGTTGTTAGACACTTATATACGCTGGATATAAGTGTGCAGGTCAGAAATTTTCTAAAGAGCATTTTATTAAGCAACCAGGTAACTAATAGTTATTGGACAGAGGCTTGGACTAATTATAAACTCGATCCAACGAATACCGGAAAGATAAATATTGTATCAACCAGGTTAAAAGAGTTCTATAAGTATATCATGAATTTAGAGGAGTATCAATTATCATGAAAAGGCGAGAGTTTATTGGCAAAACTTTGCCGGCCGGTGTTTTATTGCCCTCGTTCATAAATGGCTTTTCTCTAAAAGCATTTGGCGCGTCTAGTCTACTGTCGGCAATGACTGCTGTAACGGAAGAAACAGATCACGTCTTAGTAATTATTCAATTAACCGGGGGTAACGACGGACTAAATATGGTTATTCCGCTGCAGTATTATGATAATTTAATGCTGGCTCGACCAAATATTATACTCCCACAACAAAAAATTATCAAGCTAGGTAATTTTAATACTGGTTTGCATCCTAAAATGACAGGGCTTAATGAGCTATATAAAGATGGTAAGGTTCAGGTTGTTCAGTCTGTGGGATATCCATCTCCTAACTTTAGCCATTTTAGAGCTACAGATATTTGGCTCTCCGCATCAGATTCTAATAGGGAAATTGAAACTGGTTGGGCAGGAAGATATCTGGGTGAAAACTTCCCTAATTTTCCGATAGGTTTCCCAAACAGCGTCATGCCAGATCCCTTAGCTATTCAAATTGGTTCATTTTTGTCGCCGGCATTCCAAGGCCCATCAGTTAATATGGGGATGGCCATTTCAGACCCAGTTAATTTTTATAATCTGCTAAATGGAATTCAAAGTCCAGCGCCAAACACCAATGCAGGTAAGGAGTTGACCTATATTCGTCAGATATCCCAGCAAACCCAAAAGTATGCCAGCGTTATAAAAACAGCAGCCAATAAAGTCAAAACTCAAGGCAATTATCCCCCTGGAAATACCTTGGCTGATCAATTAAAAATTGTAGCGCGGTTAATTGGTGGCGGGTTAAAAACAAGAATGTATATGGTAAACATTGGTTCTTTTGATACCCATGCGGGTCAGGTAGTAGCTGGGGCTACAGACACTGGTACACATGCAGTTTTATTACAGAAAGTAAGCGATGCCATTAAGGCATTTATGGACGATTTAAAGCTACAGGGTGTTTCAAAACGAGTTGCTGGGATGACGTTTTCAGAATTCGGACGCCGCATTAAGTCAAACGCCGGAGTTGGTACCGACCACGGTGCTGCTGCTCCAGTTATCGTTTTTGGAGATGCTATACAAGGAGGGGTATTAGGAACCAACCCAGTTATAAGTGCAAGTACTTCGGTTAATGATAATATTCCAATGCAATACGATTTTAGGTCGGTGTATGCAACGTTGTTAGAAAAATGGTTCTGTGTAGATAAGGTTACACTCGAAAATGTAATGCTAAAAAACTTCCAGTCGTTGCCAATTATCCAAGCCGGGACAAATTGTATGTCGACAGATTTATCAGTTGCAAATCGTGAGAGTGGCAAAAACCTAATTACCAATTACCCAAATCCATTTTCAGCTCGTACAACAATCAAATATCAATCAAAAGGAGGGCATGTGCTGGTTCAGGTTTTTAATACTATGGGTAAGCTTATCACAACAATTGTTGATGAAGTTAAGACGGAAGGTTCTTATAGTGTTGACTTCGAAAATCGCTATTATACTCCCGGAATTTACTATGCTAGATTGCAAAACGAGGAATTGCAGCAAGTCAGAAATATGGTGATTGTGAGGTAAGGTTCTGAGAATTCGCTATCTTTGATCATGCAATTTAAACTTGGTGATTTTGTTCGTTTTGTTGATGAAAAGCGAGAAGGATACGTTACACGTATTATAGACGCTCAAACACTGGGAGTTACAGATACTGATGGATTTGAAATTCCTGTGGCGATAAGTAACCTAACGAGTGTACATGGACATCAATCAAATGCTGCAAAACCTAATGAGGCTTCCCATGCTATAAGTCCTGTTGATGAGCAATTTGTTGAAGATGGAGTTTATATCGCAGTTGTTGAGTCCCAAAAGGCTAGTTCAGTTGTTCATTTTACCATCATTAATCGAAGCTCTTACCAATTGCTTTTAAGTTTAAGAACGGACTTAAAAGGAAAATACAAAGGAGAATTTGGGAGTGTTGTACAGGCAAAAACCCAGACACAGATTTATAGCGAGAACTTGGCTGATTTAGAGATTTGGCCAGAATTTAATTTCCAGATTTTATTTTATACCACTGCTAACGTAAAACCTAAAGCTCCTCTTCTGCTTAACAGGAAGTTTAGGGCAAAGGATTTTAGTATTTCAAAGAGTGAAATTCCCGAACTTAATAAGTATGGATGGCTTATTCGTCTGGATGAACCTTTACCTTTAATTGACGCTCAGAAGCTTAAAGAGAGCTTTTTCAGAGGAGCCAGTGAGCAAGTTAAAGTTGCCATTCCGCCAGTTGAGATAGATTTACACATTGAAAAACTGCGAGATGATCATCAATTTCTCGATCAGTCGGAAATGATAAATATTCAATTAGCTTATTTCCAACAAATGTTGGATGCAGCGATTGTGCATCAAATGCCAAAAATCGTATTTATTCATGGTGTTGGAAATGGGACACTAAGACACCATATTCATAAAGTGATTAGCAAACATCCTCAAGTGCGGACTTTTATGGATGCGCAAAAAGAGAAATTTGGTTTTGGAGCAACGGAAGTAATTTTTAAGGTATAACTAACTTCCTTTTGCTGCTCTTGTCATCTGCTCAAGCATATCCCACATTTCACTTGGAATAGCCTCAAGACCATTCATTTGTCCTGCGCCTTGTAACCACTCGCCTCCATCAATGGTAATTACTTCCCCATTAATATAACCAGCAAAATCACTAATTAGAAAGGCAGCTAGATTGGCCAATTCTTGGTTATCTCCTACGCGTTTAAGTGGCACACGATTCTTGAAATCGAATTTCTCTGCTAAATCTCCAGGTAACAACCTATCCCATGCGCCTTTTGTAGGAAATGGTCCCGGTGCAATGGCATTTGTTCTAATGCCGTATTTACCCCACTCTACGGCCAGTGAACGTGTTAAAGCTAAAACACCACCTTTTGCACAAGCCGAAGGTACCACATAGGCCGAACCCGTAAATGCATAGGTAGTTACGATATTTAAAACGCTTGCAGGTTGTTTAGCTGCAATCCAATGTTTTCCAAATGCCAAGGTACAGTTAACTGTTCCTTTTAGCACGATATCGATGATGCTTGAGAATGCATTAGCCGACAGGCGTTCGGTAGGTGATATAAAATTCCCAGCGGCATTGTTCAGGAGACCATCAACTTTACTGAACTTAGCGATAGTTTGAGCTAATACATTTTCTACTTGCGCATAGTCGCGGACATCGCATTGTACTGCTAAAACTTGACCACCTGTGTCAGCCATCATTTGTTCGGCAGTTTTTTGCAGCACCTCCAATTTTCTACTCGTAATAACCAAATTGGCTCCTAGTTTTAAAAAGTAGGTACCCATCGCTTTTCCTAAACCAGTTCCACCGCCGGTCACTACTATTGTTTTGCCTTTTAGGGCATCGTCTCTTAACATTGGTTGATTATACATGGCTTAGATTTGTAATATGAGTTCTGTGATATGGATATTGGTAGGAAAGTGGCCTAGCCCTTCCGTTGTAAGTTATCAATTATCGTTTTTAAAATTGCCCTAGTACTTGGCGACCACCATTGTTTTAACATAATCTCGAGGTCTGTACTTTGATCAGCACTGGTAATGGCTATTAATTCTTTTCGGATATTAAGCTTACTCTGTTGCCATGTGTTACCTTCAAAAGCCATATATTTTCTGGCTTTACGCTCAGCTGCGGTTAGAATGCTTTCTTGTTTAACAACTTCGTCAACCAGGCCTATGGCTAGCGCTTCTTCAGGATTAAATAATTTGCCTTCTAATAGACTTCTTGTTGCATTGGCTTTGCCGATCCAAAATGAGTAAAGATTGAAAATGCTGTTCGGCACGATGATACCAACGGGAACTTCATTTAATCCAATAATATACTTGCCTTCGGCCATTACACGCGCATCGCAAGCTAATGCAATTACACATCCACCTGCGGGGCTATGGCCATTGATGGCGCAAATTAATGGTTTTTTAAAGGCTGTAATTTTAGCAACGAAGTTTAAAAACAAATGCCAAAAACTTTTCGCTTCTTCTTCATTGTAGTTATAGAGCTCTATTAAATCTAAACCAGCTGAGAAGAAATGATCTTTCCCGGTTATCATTACCCCACCAATAGTAGAATCCTCTTCAATGTTTTTTAACATATCGGTTAATTCCGTAACCATTTCGCGGTTTAATGCATTAGATTTTCCTCGACTTAATGTAATGATGGCTAAGCGGTCTTTAATAGTAACCTCAATGGTGTTCATAGTTTTATTATTATTAGAGTAAATATTGATCCAGCAAGTTTAATTCTGTTCATTTTAATTAACTTGATAGGTGAACGTTTTTCTTGCAAGATTCCCCATTAAGTCTATCCCTTCTACAACTACCCTGTATAATCCGGGCTCATCGGTATTAAAATATTCGACCTTGAATTTTCCTTTTTCATCCGATACCAGTGAAGGATTCCAGTAGACGGTTTTACGTAGGTCTGGCTTCGGGTCAGGGTTGGTATCGTATTTGGGTGAATAAAATTGGCGAGCAATAGCATAGCCTTTTGGTGAATAAGTGATAATTCCAGGCGCATAGGTCGAAAAAGAAGATGAGCCTCCTCGTTTTGTAGTGATAATTAATACCCCACCGCCGCCATTCATTCCGTAAATGGCTGTATAGCCTCCACTTTTTAGTACTTCGACTGTTTCTACATCAAACACATTAATCTCATCTAAAGACATATCAGACTGCATCACCATACCATCTAGCACAATCGTCATTTGAGAACTCATCCCAGCCCTACGCATTATGGCTTTCCCATTCACAACAGTTACACCAGCCACGCGGCCCGCGAGATATTGAGAAAGAGAAATGGTATTTTCCAGGTCTTTAGCTGTAATTACAACGTCCGCTCTACCTGCTCCATTTAGGTTTGTCGAATGTTCAACTTTAGGTTTCTGACCTACAATTTCCACTTTTTTGAGCTGGATGGTCTTGCTCAATATGCCCCTTTTTGTCTGCTCATCGAAATATTCGTCGCTGCTCTGCAGATAGCTTTTCAATTGTTCATTCACGTTTACCTCTATGTCGCCCGTATTTGCATTTGCAGTTACCATCTGTCCGGGCACGATATCCAATTTGATCAGTACATCCCTTTTTCCTTTTTCGTTTCGCGCCTGGATAACGAACTTTGCACTGTCGGGGAACTCCAGGTTATTGAAGTTAAAGCGGCCCTTTGCATCCGTGAGGGTATCGATGGCGAAAATGCCGTTCGTAGAGGAGAATAGTGATACCTTTCCATTGGGCACTGGTTTTCCGCTGTTGGTGGTCACCGTTCCGCTGATCTGCAGGTCTGTCTCGGGCTGGAAAATGGCAGTCGGCAGTTGAGAGCTATTCACAGCTTTCCAATCTATCCTGCGCCATCCCTGGGTTAGCAACAGGTGGTCGAGCGCCAACCTTGTGGCCGGGTCATCGCCCATGAAATAATAGTTAGGTTTCTCGATATAGCCTTTCAGGTCGGACTTGAGCAAGAGACTGGTGAATATATTGGTCTCATTAAGCAGGTCGGGGGTAACTGCCGATGCATTGGTCACCGCTACCGAAAAGCTCCCTATCGCGGGCTTCCCGTTGTTCGTACCGTTAAGGCCAAGGCTCATCTTACCCCTTTTTTGGTAGCTCTCTTTTAAATCCTCAACGTCCAAATTTATCTTGTCCAGTTTGTTGTCTATAAAGATCAGCCTTTCTGCAACGGGAATATTTTGGGGGTTAAATAGCGTGAGAGTGGTGATGCCAGAGGCCAGCTCAGCTTTAGGTAATGAGGCCAAAGCAACATTTTTTCCGGTTGGGATCTTTACAGAGAAATAGACTGCTCCGTTCTGTTGGGCCAAGAGCTGTAGCTCGCCCTTTCCAATCAGGTCGTCGGAGAGGAGCACCTTGATGGTGACCTTGCTGTTGTCGGCATTGTTTACGACCAGTGCATAGCCGCTTGGCTGCGCTTTTGGCAGGTCGAACAGTTTCTCGCTGCCGTTCTTGAACGTGATCTTTGCCTTGTAGGTCTTGTCTGCCACGGGGCTGATGAAGAAGCTTCCCATTCCCAGGTAGGATGTCTCGAAATTGGTGATCTCCGTTCCATCGCTATCGATGACCACGCCCTTTATGTCCTCGCCTTTTCCCGCTGCGTTCACTGCCTTGATCGCTATCCTGGTTGGCAGGTTCTGTACCAGGCTGCCGCTTTCGGGGAAGAACTGCACATCTACCGCAGTGGATGTTGTGGTAAGTGGGATGAGCTTGGTCACCTTCTGCTTGTCGGGCAGGGTAATGGTGGCCGTTATGGTGCCGGTTTTATAGATGTTTGGCTGTGTATTTACGATCGGTATGGAGATCTCTCCGTTGGCATTGGTGGTTGCCTTTCCCTTGGCAATGGTCCTTGCGCTCAATACCACCGAATAGCTTACATCTGCATCGGGGTAGGGCTTTCCTTGTTTGTCGGCAAAGCGGATGGTGCTGTTTACCTTCTCGTTGGTGCCTTCCTGGCTAAAGAGGTAATCCGTCTTGGCGAATACCTTGTTGGCCCATGAGTTGCCTATCTTGATGGTTTTGTCAAAGAAGAAAGCTGGTCCTGCATTGCGCATCAGGCGAGTATACGCCCTGATGCGGTAATTCCCCTCGCTGAGCGAATCGGGCAACTTGAAGTCCCCCCATCCAATGCCGCTTGTCAAGGGCAGCTTGAGCTGTTGCCTGAGTGAATCCCTTTCATCTATGAGTTCCACGTACAAGAGCTTGCTGGAATTGGTCAGCGCACTGGTCCTGCTGTCGGTCACATAGGCCTTGAACCAGATATCGTCGCCGATGGCATAGTAGGGCTTGTCGAGGTGCAGGTGTACTTTTTCCTGCGGATATTTCTTAGTGAATTCTTCTAATTTCTTTAATAATGCTGCAAATGGATCTTCAGAAACCGCAAAAGCAGAAATACCTAGGGTAACAATCAGTAGTACACACAGCGCGAAAAACCTCGTCTTCATATTTGGCCTATAAAATAATAAAGCCTTAAGTTACAAAACTTAAGGCTTTATTTAAATTAAATCTTAAAAAATTAGTTGATTGCTAAAAGGTATTTTTCCACATCATGCTTTCAACTGGCTTAGTGGTTTTGTTGTTGTATTTAGCATTGTCTTTTGTGTTATACATGTTGGTAATATCACCATCAACAGCAAAATAAATGAGCTGACCGATAGGCATCCCTGCGTAAATGCGAACAGGTTGCGCGCAAGAAATTTCTAGGGTCCATGTATTACAAAATCCAACATCGCCTTTTCCTGCGGTTGCATGGATATCAATCCCTAATCTTCCAGTACTGCTTTTACCCTCTAAGAAAGGAACATGCGCATGTGTTTCGGTATATTCTAACGTTACGCCTAAGTACAAGGTGCCAGGCTGAAGTACAAAGCCATCTTTAGGGATTTCGAAATGTTCAATTTTATTGTGTGCTTTTGCATCTAATACACGATCTTTATAAGTAGCAAGATATTTACCTAAATGCACATCGTAAGAGTTTGTACCTAGGCAATCGATCTTAAAAGGCTCAATAATAATGGTTCCTTTATCTATTTCTTGTAAGATGTGTTTATCTGAGAGTATCATTTTTAAGTATTTTGGACTAAATTATGATTATTTTAAGATACTTTTGCATTACTTTTTTAAATAAGAGATGCCCATAGTATATCGTAAAAATATTGACGAGCAAACCAGTCTTGCGGTTTGGAAGATCGAAGAAACTGAAGAGCAATTAGTTGCTGGTCTACAATTAAAACAGCATGAGCTTGATGTAATCGCCTCTTTAAGCAACGGAAAACGTGCCTTGCACTGGCTAAGTACACGTGTGTTGCTGAGAACTATGTTGAATACTGCCGATTATATCGATTGCCAAATGGACGATCACGGGAAACCATATTTGGTAAACTCAGAAACTCAAATATCCTTAAGTCATTCCTATGATTATGCCGCTGTAATTATCAGCAAGGACAAAAAAGTTGGCGTTGATATAGAATTGATCAAGCATAAGATAAAAAGCATTAAACATAAATTTTTATCCGATGTAGAGCTGGCGCAAAAACAAATCGGGGATAATACATGTGGACTATATGTAAGTTGGTGCGCTAAAGAGGCCATTTTTAAATGGAATGGAAGAAAGGGACTAGAATTTAAACAGCATATTCATATCAAACCTTTTAAACTTAAGGACGAAGGGGTTTTGCAAGCTGTAGTAGAACTGCCTGAAGGCACCAGATCATTGGACGTAAGTTATTTTAAAACCGGTGATGGATACATGTTGGGTTATGTGGTAGCTTAATAAGTTAAGATCGACAGATGAACAAAGCAACTAAATTTATAGACTGGGGATTAATTGATTACCAAGAAGCTTGGGATAAGCAGGAAGCGTTGTTTACAGATACTGTTGCATTAAAAACCAAAAACCGCACAGAAAACACAGTGCTTACCACTTCAAATTACCTGGTTTTTTGTGAACATCCCCATGTATACACTTTGGGAAAAAGCGGTCACCCCGAAAATTTATTACTAGACGAGCAAGGCCTTCAAGAAAAGCAAGCTACTTACTATAAAATTAACCGAGGTGGCGATATTACTTACCACGGACCTGGTCAAATAGTTGGCTATCCAATTTTAGATTTAGATAATTTTTTTACAGATATCCATTTGTATCTGCGAACACTCGAAGAAGCCGTTATTTTAACGCTAGCCGATTATGGAATTCAGGCAGGAAGGTACGAAGGTTTTACTGGCGTTTGGTTAGATGCCGATAATGATAAGGCACGTAAAATATGTGCACTCGGCGTTCGCTGTAGTCGATGGGTTACCATGCATGGTTTCGCATTTAACGTTAATGCAGATTTGAACTATTTCAAAAATATAGTTCCATGCGGAATTGACGATAAGGACGTAACCTCAATGGAAAGAGAATTAGGTAGTCCTTTGCCGATGGAAGAAGTGAAAGAGAGACTAAAAATGCACATTGCCTCTCTCTTTAAAATGGAGTTAGTTTTATAAATCCAATTCCCAAAAAAAGCCGTAGATGTATTTATGAAATTTAGCTACTTACTTTTGGCTTTTTGTGTATTATTGAGCTGTACCAAAAAATTGGAAAAAACCATGATTTTAAATCCTAAAACCAATGGCAAACCAACGCTTAATTACCTCGCTTTAGGTGATTCTTATACCATTGGCGAAGCTGTTGAACAAAAAGATTCATTCCCCTATCAATTTGCTGTCCGGCTAAAACAGCAAGGACTGAGTATTGCCGAACCCAAGGTAATTGCTAAAACTGGTTGGACAACTGATGAATTGCAAGCAGCAATTAAAACAGAAAATATAACCCAGAATTTTGATATCGTGACTTTGTTAATTGGCGTAAATAACCAATATAGAGGGTACGCTAAAGAAAACTATAGAAAGGAGTTCGTTGAACTGTTGCATGCTGCTGTTAATTTTGCTGGAGGAAATACAAACCGTGTATTTGTTATTTCTATCCCGGATTGGGGAGTAACACCATTTGGGCTTTCGAGCGGAAAAAATACCAAAGATATTGCCAATGAAATTGATGCATTTAATGCAATCAATAAAGAAGAGACCTTAGCTTTGAAAGTAAATTACACCGATATTACACCCAGCTCTAGAAAGGTAGCAACTGATTTGTCGCTGGTTGCTGCGGATGGGTTACATTATTCCGGTAAAATGCATTTGCAGTGGGTATCTTCTATCGATTTGCGAAATCTTTAAACCTTCGTAAAACTAACACTCCGGTAAGCTTATCGGGATATTTGTTGCCAAACCTCCGTCAGAAGTTTCCTTGTATTTCGAGTTCATATCTAACGCCGTCTCCCACATCGTGTTTACCACAGCATCTAAACTTACTTTAGCTTTATCTGGGTTACTTTGTAATGCTAACTGACTTGCAGTGATAGCTTTGATAGCTCCCATCGTATTACGTTCTATGCAAGGAATCTGAACTAAACCACCAATAGGGTCACACGTTAAGCCCAAATGATGTTCCATTGCAATCTCGGCAGCCATAAGCACCTGTCGCTGAGACCCTCCTAGGCATTCTGTTAGCGCTGCTGCAGCCATCGCAGAAGATACACCTATCTCTGCCTGACATCCACCCATTGCTGCAGATATCGTAGCGCCTTTTTTAAAAATACTACCCAGTTCTGAAGCACAAGCAATAAATTGAATGATTTTATCCTCTTGATAGCCATCACAAAAAGCAATAAAGTAATGGAGTACCGCGGGAATTACCCCCGCAGCGCCATTTGTGGGTGCTGTAACAACACGGCCAAAAGCTGCATTTTCTTCATTTACCGCCAAGGCGAAACAACTTACCCAATCTAGCGTATAGTTAAAACTGTTTCCTCCCGTGCGAATGGCGTCAATCCAGCTATCGTAATCATGGTAAGTTTTACCAGTTAGCAACTTTTTATTTAGTGCAGCGGCTCTTCGTGCTACGTCTAATCCGCCAGGTAAAAAACCAGGCGTGTGACAGCCACGATAAATGCATTCTTTCATTACTTGAAAATGCTGAAGAATGCCCTTTTTGGTTTCTGATTCAGGTCGCCAAGCTGCCTCATTTTCCATTACAACCTCACTCACCTTTAAACCGGTTGATAAACACCAATGCAAAAGTTCGCTAGCTTTTTCTACAGGAAAAGGTAGGTCTACCTGTTCTTTTTCATTTCCATTGTCGCCTTCTTTGACCACAAAGCCTCCACCAATTGAGTAATAGGTTTCTGAGAATGCCTTTCCAGATCCCAAGAACGCCTGAAACGTCACTGCATTTGGATGAAATGGCAAACTTTCAGTGAACAAGAAAATTAAATCGTCAGTATAAGAGAATGCTATTTTTTTTGTCGAAGCCAATGCCAATTCTTTTGTTTCCTTAATTGTTTCGATCGTGCTATCAATTAGATTTACATCAAAACTAACTGGATCTCCACCTGCTAAACCCAATAAAATGGCAATATCGGTACCGTGGCCCCTACCAGTTTTTGCAAGAGAACCGTAAAGCAATATTTTCACTTGCACTACATCGTCCAATAAATTTTGGTTTTTTAAGGAACTTGTAAATTGTTGTGCAGCTCTCCATGGCCCTAGTGTATGGGAGCTTGAAGGGCCGATTCCTATTTTAAAAATATCAAAAACTGAGATTTGTTCATTTGGCATACACAAATTTACGATTGTTTTTGCTATTTTATCACTTATCTTAGTGTCAACAAAATCATCGTCCTAATTTGTCTTTCCTTTACAGCCATCGCTTTAAAAGCTCAAAAGAAACAGAATGTTTATTATTTTTAACAATTAAAGATTTTCATATTGAAAAAGCTACTATACATTTATTTAATACTCGTTAGTGGTTTTTGTTTTGCACAAAGCTACCAACCGCCTACCGACCCTAAAGTTGCAGCTAAACTTTCACAATGGGGAGATAAAAAATTTGGCTTATTTATGCATTGGGGCATTTACAGTATTCCAGGCATTGTCGAATCGTGGAGTATTAACTCTGAAGATGCTTCATGGATTCCTCGTGACAGTACAAAAAATTATGAAGACTATAAGCGCTGGTATTTTGACTTAAACAAGCAATTTAATCCAGTAAATTTCGACCCTACCATTTGGGCTAAATATGCAAAGAAAGCTGGCATGCAGTACGTGGTTTTTACAACTAAACATCACGATGGCTTCGCGATGTTTGATACCAAACAGTCGGCCTATAAAATTACAGGAAAGGATGTTCCTTTTTCAGGCAACCCTAAAGCAAACATTACGAAAGAAGTATTTAAAGCTTTTAAAGATCAGGGATTTATGATTGGTGCCTATTTCTCCAAGCCCGATTGGCATAATGAGTACTATTGGTGGCCAAGATATGCCACACCTGATCGTAATAATAATTATGATATTCGTCTGCACCCCGCGCGCTGGCAAAAATTTAAGAAATTTACCTTCAACCAAATAGAAGAGCTTATGAGCGATTATGGGCCAGTCGATATTTTATGGTTAGATGGGGGATGGGTACGGCCTAAAGCCACTGTAAATGCCGAGGTGCTATCTTGGGGAGCGCCAATTCCGACGTGGGATCAGGATATAGATATGCCTGCTATCGCTAAGATGGCAAGAGCGAAGCAACCTGGTTTAATTATGGTTGATCGGACTGTACACGGTGAATATGAAAATTACCAAACGCCAGAGCAACGCATTCCTGATAAACCTTTGGATTATCCTTGGGAAACCTGTATGACCATGGGTGATGCATGGGGCTATGTACCGAATGATAATTATAAAAGCACCAATACGCTAATCCATTTATTGATTGATATTGTTGCGAAAGGTGGAAATTTTTTGCTTGACGTTGGTCCAAAACCAGATGGTACTTTCCCTGAACCGGCTTTACAAAGACTAACAGAAATAGGAAACTGGATGGATGTTAACAAAGAAGCCATATATGAAACCAAGCCAATTTCGCCTTACAAAGTAGAAAATGTTTGTTTTACGGAAAGTAAAAATGGTCGTGTCTATGCATTTTACCTAGTGGATGAAGGTAAGGATTTCCCGCAAACGGTTACTATTAAAACCCCACCTAGAAAGGCAAAAAAAATTAGCTTGTTAGGACTTAAAACCTCATTAAATTGGAAGCAAATAGGCAGTAATATCCAAATAACATTACCTAAAGGCGTAAATGGCTTAAAACACGCTTTAGTTTTTAAGTTTGATTAAATATTTTACCTCAAAAGAGTTAAAGGTTATATTTCTCTTTTAAAGCCAAACTAATTTTGTTTGCATTGGCGACTACATTTTCTGGATAGCCCATAGCAGCCATGATCGCTATCCCATTTTTGTTTTTTAGGATACCAGGTTTGATTTTATAGTCAAAAACTAATCTAGTATCGGTTGCCTTTTCTTCGAAGGAATAACAGCAATACTCATTTCCAAGCAATTCGGCTAGCTCCAAGTCATGAGTAGAAACAAATACAAAGTTTTTTTTGCTGGTAAGGTAAGAGAGAATAGCTTTTGCAGCTGCGATCCTTTCTATCGTATTGGTGCCTCTAAAAATCTCGTCAATGATAATTAAGTTGTTTGACTTCTGGTCGCTCTCTTTTAAAATATGTAATACAGACAGTGCTTCTGTTTGAAAATAGCTTTGATTCTCTGCTAAATTATCATTGATCCTAATACTGGTAAAGAGGTGTAGAAATGGTGCCTTATAGCTTTTTGTAAATGAAGTAAACAAAGTTTGAGAAAGCAATGCATTGATTACAATTGACCTGATAAAGGTTGTTTTTCCCGACATATTTGAGCCAGTAATTAATGTGCCTTGTTGCGCGGTTGTGATAATGGAATTTGGTACGCATGCCTCAATCAGTGGATGGTATAATTCCTCAACATTTAGTTCGTTTTCACTGTTACTAAAGTTTGGTTTTGAATAATATGGTAAACTAATCCTCAGTGATTGAATAGAGATTGCCATGTCTATTCTCGAGACATAGTTAAACAGCGCTTGAATATGCTGTTTTTGCTTCCTAATGTTGCTAATGGAACTTAGAAACATGGCTGGCTCGACAAGCAAGAGTGCTTTCAGTAATTCCAGTGCGCCTGCCGAAATATCATTTGAGTTGCTGCCTGACTGAAAGTTAACATAACGCAGTGTTTTTTTTAATGAGGTTAAATTTTTGAGGTTCTCATGGATATCATGGTTACTTTTCACCATGGTCGACAGATTTTTGGCTACTCCCATCAGACTATAAGTTTGCGGCAACGAGTGCACATAGGTTGCAATCTTATTTTTATTGGTAAAATGTAAATAGAAATTATAGAAAGTTAAACCTAAAGTGAGGAAGAATAGGTATTGATTGTTTCCGATAATTGTAAAGGTACATGCGATTATCCATAGAAACCCTGCGGCTTTAATATACATAGTGAGCCATTTTTCATATAATTCAGGGTAAGTCGAAGTAAATAATTCATGAATATAATACGCATTGCGATTTGCCAATTTGCTTAGCTCAACCTCGGTTCTTATCCGTAAATCGTCATCATTTTTAAATTGTTCGGACAGATCATCCAGCTCTTGCAACTCAGTTAGGTTATGGATGTTGTTTCGTAATTGATGATATAAATACTGCTGTCCAGGTTTTGAATTTGTTCTATCCACGAAAGCGAATATTCTTTCTAGATCGATATCGGCCGCCACTTCTTCCGATAAAAATTCTTCCTGGTTCTCATTAATACAGTTGTGATAGTGTGCTATTAGGCCAAAATTTCGATCTATGGTAGAAACCTCTCCCCATTTATCTATGATTTCTTTTAAAGCCGCCAGCTTTTTCTTCTTTTGAAGATGAATAATAATGACGATAGCTGCTAGTAAGATTATTGATAGCGCAATGACGTATAACATAATCGGTTGAATCAAGGAACAAAGAAGAGCTTAAAAATCGAATTCTAGAATTTTGTGGTCCCTTAACATTTTATCTACAAATTTCTTGTGATTCTTTGGACTTCCAACCGCTGTCCACGAGCCGCTAATCATATCATTAGCCAATTCTTGCTTGCCACGATGTAGTTTTAACTTAGAAGTCCTAATGTATTCTTCGTACGTGTCAAGACTTTCATTTTCATATTTTTTTACAATGCGATAAGTTCTTTTTGTCCAATGGCTTTCTACAAAATTCTCTACGAAAGGGAAAATTAACAAGGCGGCTAATACGACCCCAGTAACGCCAACAGACTGCATATAATATCCTCCGCCAATGGCCATTCCTATTGCGGCAACTATCCAAATTACACAGGCGGTTGTAAGCCCTTTAATTTTGTTGTCTTCTTTAAAAATTACCCCGGCCCCCAAAAATCCTATCCCAGTTACAATATTGGAAGCAATTCGATCTTGACTATTTAAACCGATTTTTATCGAAAGTACGGTAAACAGCGTTGATCCCAAACCAATCATAATCATGGTTTTTAGGCCAGCTTGCTTCCCTCTAAATTCGCGTTCAGCTCCGATTAACCCACATAATAAAGTCGCCATCAAAAATTTATTTACTTCACTTTGCGTAATAAAATGAGTGCTATCTAAGTAATCTTGGATTAGTAAAAGCATAGGCATTTAAGATTTTCTCTAATATAAGTTAAAAGTGTACAACTTTGTTTAAGCTATTAGAAAATTTGTTGCCCCCTGCTACTACCACTTTGTCAATCTTTAAAGATTGACAAAGTGGTAGGGACATTGTCGTATTCGAGACTACGTATAAAGCAAAAATCCCTCAAAACTTTCGTCTTAGGAGATTTTAGAAAGTGAGAGGTTTGCTGTGTGTTTTTGAGAAAACTGGTTATCCTCCTTTTACGATTATTTTCACTGTAAGCACCAAAATTAAAATAGCTGCATTAATAGCATAGATTGTCCATGTTTTTTTGACAGTGGCATCGCTTGGCTTATGCTCTGGTTCCCAGTAATTGAGGTTTTTCAATCCGAGTGCTTTAAATAATAACAGATAAACTAAGAAGTTTCCCAACAGTAACGTAGGTGGCATTATCGATTTATCTAATTTAAACGATTGCCTCTCTAACAGCAGATAATAAGGAACATAAATATTAAAAACGGCTATTCCTATAAATAGAAATACTCCAGTGCTTGATGAAATAGCGCTTAGAAAGTCAGGTTTGCTTTTTGGATGCGTCTTGTGAATTTGAAGATAACAGACTTTATAAATATTGAATAGTAGATTTTTCATTAGTGAACTCGTTTATACTCCCATATTTCCCAAGATGCTAGCAAAATAGTTCCACCAATGGCTAATGGAGCACTCAATGGAAAACACAGGGCTATGGCTAACGCAATTTGCGCAGTGTCTTCCCAAATTTCTGCTGCGCTTTGTTCTGTGGTTGCAATCTCAACAATATTACCAAAAACATCGAGCCCTGCAAAAGCCCAATTAACTTTGGTAAATTGAAGAGCATTTTCTAATTTAAGAATATTTGCTGAAACTGTCGCTTGTGCAACAGCCATTCCTGATGCAGTAACAAACATGCCATATACGTCCAATAGAGATGGCCCATCTGGTCCACTAGCGATAAAACTCCGAATTGAATTAAGGCTAGACAGGGATAGGTAAGGAGCTGTAGCAATATTGCCGCTATTACCACCACTAGAAGTAAAAAGGTTTTGAAGCCCACTAGGTGCCCAGCCTGAATTTCCATAAATTTCGTTCGCGTTCAAAGAGTCGATAACTTTGCCTGTGGCAGTAATTTGTACTTCTGCCAGACTGAATGTTAGGGGTATAGGAGTTCCTCCGTTAATGCTAATTGTCCAGTTGCCAAATGCATCCACAGATGAGGTGACTGGAACTCCAAAAAGGTCAGATAAATAATTAGTTACATCGCCAGAACCAATTAATGCCCTTGCTGAGCTGCCTTGGCCCAGTGCGATCTTACTATTTGGACTATAGGCATAAACATATCGGGAAGCAATAATACTAATGCTAAAAATCGTTGCCGTTTTAAAAAAGGTTCTTCTTGAAATTTTGCTCATAGGTTTTGTTATTCAAAAGATTTCAATTTAAGATACTAATGAATCGAAAATAAAAATAACTTCTCTGAATAACAAGTTTTTTTAAAGGGGGGTATTCGTTCGTGGGTGATAAAAAGTTGAAAAAATTTAGGATTAATTTCAAGGCTGCATTTACTATAAACAAAGTATGAGGACTTTGACAAAGTGGTAGGGACATTGTCGTATTCGAGACTACGTATAAAGCAAAAATCCCTCAAAACTTTCGTCTTGAGGGATTTTTTTAACTTTATTAAGTTTACATCATGCCGCCCATGCCGCCACCACCCATTGGTGGGTGTGCATGACCTGCATCAGCTGCTTCAGGCTCATCAGCCAAAACAACTTCTGTAGTTAATAACATCGCTGCAATAGAAGCTGCATTTTCTAAAGCTACACGACCAACTTTAGTTGGATCGATAACGCCAGCTCCGATTAAGTTTTCATACACATCAGTACGTGCATTATAACCGAAATCTGCTTTACCTTCTTTTACTTTTTGTACTACGATAGATCCTTCGATACCTGCATTTTCGCAGATTTGACGTAAAGGCTCTTCAATCGCACGACGAATAATCTGAATACCAGTATTTTCGTCGTCATTAATGCCTTTTAAGCCAGCTAAAGCTTCAACTGCACGGATGAAAGCAACACCACCACCAGCAACGATACCTTCTTCAACGGCAGCGCGTGTAGCGTGTAATGCATCATCAACACGGTCTTTTTTCTCTTTCATTTCTACTTCACTTGCAGCACCTACATAAAGTACAGCAACACCACCAGAAAGCTTAGCTAAACGCTCTTGTAATTTTTCTTTATCGTAATCAGAAGTTGTAGTTTCTATCTGAGCTTTGATTTGATTTACACGTGCTTTAATGTCGTCAGACTGACCAGCGCCATTAATTACAGTAGTATTGTCTTTATCAACAACAACTTTCTCTGCAGAACCTAAATAAGTTAAGTCAGCATTTTCTAATTTATATCCTCTTTCTTCAGAAATTACGATACCACCAGTTAAGATTGCGATATCTTCAAGCATTGCTTTTCTTCTATCACCAAAACCTGGAGCTTTAACAGCAACAACTTTCAGTGAACCACGGATTTTGTTTACAACTAAAGTAGCTAAAGCTTCTCCGTCTAAATCTTCCGAAATAATTACTAAAGGTTTACCAGTTTGTACTGTTTTTTCTAAAACAGGCAACAATTCTTTCATGTTGCTGATCTTTTTGTCATAGATCAAAATGTAAGGGCTTTCTAATTCCGCTTCCATTTTATCAGCATTGGTTACAAAATATGGAGATAAATAACCTCTATCAAATTGCATACCTTCTACTGTTTTAACTTCAGTTTCAGTACCTTTTGCTTCTTCAACAGTGATCACACCATCTTTACCTACTTTTTTCATTGCCTCAGCAATTAAAGCGCCAATAACTTCATCGTTGTTAGCAGAGATCGATGCAACTTGTTTGATTTTGTTATTGTCGTCACCAACAGCTTGAGACTGCTCTTGTAAGTTAGCCACTACCGCAGCTACAGCTTTGTCGATACCACGTTTTAAATCCATTGGATTTGCACCAGCAGCAACATTTTTAATTCCAGCAGTTACAATTGCTTGAGCTAAAACAGTAGCAGTAGTCGTTCCATCACCTGCAATGTCAGCAGTTTTTGAAGCAACTTCTTTTACCATTTGTGCACCCATGTTTTCAATTGGGTCTTTTAATTCTATTTCTTTAGCCACAGTTACACCATCTTTTGTGATTGCAGGTGAACCGAATTTTTTATCGATAATTACGTTACGCCCTTTTGGACCTAAAGTTACTTTTACAGCGTTCGCTAAAATGTCAACTCCTCTTTTCAGGGCGTCTCTTGCTTCAACGTTATATTTTACTTGTTTTGCCATTTTTATATAGGTTTAAGATATGAGATATGAGATTTGCCTAAAACCCAATCATTATATCTATTAAATGAATTTATTTAAAAATTGAATGTCTTAAAGTGTTCCTAAAATATCAGAATCTCTCATGATTAAATACTCAGTACCTTCGATGGTAACCTCAGTTCCGCCATATTTACTATATAAAACTTGATCACCAACTTTAACACTTAGTGGGATTAAATTTCCGGTTTGGTCAGCATATTTTCCTGGGCCAACAGCAACAACAACACCTTGTTGTGGTTTTTCTTTAGCTGTATCAGGGATATAAATACCAGAAGCTGTTTTTTCTTCTGCAGCAGCAGCTTCAACAACTACTCTATCTGCATTAGGTTTAAAGTTCAAAGCCATAAATACTCTTTATTTTTAGTTTTAATAATTGAATTAATTTGTATAGTTCTTTTATACGATATAATTGTTTTATCAGTTTTTATGCCAAGCCTGTTTTGCTTGCCAAATTTACATTAGCTGTCAGTTAATGGTTTATGCGTTTAATTTGTAAGTGTCAGTCTGGCAGTTCTCGGTTTAAATGAGTGCTGTTAATCAACAAAAAACTCCCTAACCAATGCTTGGTAGGGAGCTACAATGATCTGCATATCGCAAATCATTTTAATATTTTTTATTTCTTAGTTGTATCGCCAGTTTTTGGTGGAGTAGCACTTGAGCTAGGAGCACCACTTCCAATTGGAGAAGGTGTAGCCATTTTATCAACTTGCTCTTGAACTTTAGATGCGCCACCTGTTGAACCACCCTCAGATTTACCCATTGTGGTAATCGCTAAAGAAATAACTACAATTAGGGTTAATAATACCCAAGTTCCTTTTTCAAGTACATCGCCAGTACGTTGTACACCGAACATATTGCTGCCCGATCCGCCAGTAGCTAAACCACCGCCTTTAGGGTTTTGAATAAGTACAAATAAGCCAAGGGCTATACAAAAAATAATTAATAAAATAATCAATAAGGTTGTCATGCTATAGTATGTTGTTAAATTTTCTTTTCTAAAGATTGAATAAGGTCGGCAAAGTAACGGCTTTTTTCTGGAAATTTCAAACTTAATTTTTCATAAGTGTCTATTGCCTTGTGATAAAGCATTTGCTCGATATAAATGGCCGCTAGCGTTTCAGAAACTAAATCATAATTATCTTCTGCACTTTTTTTCGCCTTGTTCTCTGTATTAATTTGTTCTGGTTTTAAGGCCTTAATCTGCGGCTCGTTTTTGATAAAGGAATCAATAAGCTCTGCGCCTTTTGGTTGCGCCTGAAGATTGATAGGTCCTCTCTTAGCTTCATCGGCTACATTGAAAGGTGTTTGTAAATGAAAAATATGCTCTACATATTGATGTTGCAACTCACCTGCCTGTACGGGTTGTTGTTGCTTAGGTGTAACATATGGCTGGAATATTTGCTCATGCTCTTTACGGGTTTTTGCTAGCCACCATAAAAAAGTATAAGGCAATTTATCATCATCATACTTGCTTACCGTGCTTTGAGCCTCTGCTTCTTGATTGTACTCCTCTGGTTGCGTAACAACAACAATACTATCCCCTTTATGAAGAGGGTCTGCTTGCTCGGTATTAAAGTTCTTTTCAAAAGCAAAGAAATCTGAAGCTACAATACTTTCAATAGCCAATTCATCTGGTAAATTTTCTTCAACTTCAGCTGTATGTGCTTCCTCTTGGGGTGCAAAAGCTGCGGAATCTACTTCGCCAATTTCCTCAAAAATATCTTCTTGCTCGGTTTCCGTTTGGTTAAAATAAGCCTGTTCAACTTCATTGATCTCTTCAAAAGTTTCCTGTTCATCATTTGCACGCTGCCCCTCCGCTATAGCTACCTTAGTTAAGGTCTCAGGTCTGAACATCATTTGATAGGTTAACGCCCCGCCGTTGTAAAGGCTCGCGTTCGCCAATGCATGCTCATAATTAGGCGTAGACTGGCTTGCTTTAGCTAAAAGTAAGTGTAGCGGTTGGTAAAACGGGTAAGTTTTAATCAAATCTGTTAACAAATCAATATGCGCATCCGAAACCATTGTCGGTTTTGCAAGTAAATCTGTTAGTTGTTTTTTGATTTCGATATCTAGCTCCATTTTGTTGCTAAGTTAACAATTGAAAACAAAAATTCTCTACCATTGTGCAAATGCAGCGTTAAAAATATTTTCGGTGAGCTGAATAATCACCTTCTTGTTTAAGGATTGTTGCTGAGATTGTAGCGATTGACCCGCAAGTGAAAAGTCGGTAAAGGCAGTAAAAGGTTGATCAAAAGGTTTGCTGACACCCTTAACCTTGACCGTATATTTCACCTGAACGGTGATAGTTAAACGGTTAGCGCCTGCAACGGGCTTCGTGTTGTCCTGAATGGCGATTGGTTTAATATCGTATTCCATTATTTTGCCCTCAAATTTAGCATCCGCACCATTCTTGCTAATGTTTAACTTGCTTTGCGTACGGATCCGGGTCATAAAATCTTCCGTAAGCGTATTCGCTAAAGTCGGATCAACCAAGGGAGCCAAATTCTCAAAAACAGGTACTTCTACAGTTTTTAGTTCGGCAGGAATTGATGCTCCATTAAATTTATAGCTACAACCACTAAGAATAAGGACAAAACAAGCAAATATGATCTTCTTCATTGATTAGTTTTTCTAATTTAACTCAAATTGAGCTCTTTTATTTTACGATAAAGCGTTCGTTCTGAAATGCCTAGTTCTTGGGCTGCAAATTTACGCTTGCCTTTGTGTTTTTTTAATGCTTTCTTAATCAAATCAGATTCCTTGTCAATTAAGGATAATGATTCTTCAACTTCCTCCGCATCATGGGCATAATTATATTCGTTAGGCTGGTTTTGTGTCGGATGTTTAATCGTTAATGTCGGCTCATTATGATTATTCGGCAAATCAACTTCTTGATAAAGCTGGTTAATGTATTGAGGATTTTCGGCCATAATATGCGAAGTGTTACCTCCATTTTGAATAATCTCAGCAACGAGTTTCTTCAATTCCATCATGTCCTTTTTCATATCAAAAAGCACTTTATATAAAATATCTCTTTCAGAGAAATCTTCTTTGTTGTTTCCACTTATCGCCATCGGCAAATTACTGCCTGATTCATTAGGGATATAGTTAAGCAACGCTTGAGCACTAACATTTCTATCTTTCTCCAAGACACAAATCTGTTCGGCAATATTCTTAAGCTGCCTAACATTTCCAGGCCAACTGTAGTTACTCAACATTTGAATAGCATCTGGTTCTAAATTAATGCCAGGACTGCGGTACTTATCACTAAAATCGGCAGCAAACTTCCGGAAAAGCAAATAAATATCTTCTTTTCGTTCATTCAATGCAGGAATTCGCAAAGGCACTGTATTTAAACGATAATATAAATCTTCCCTAAACTTCCCAGATTTAACCCGGTTATACACATCAACGTTTGTTGCAGCAATAATCCTAACGTCTGTTTTTTGAACTTTTGAAGAACCTACGCGTAAATATTCGCCACTTTCTAAAATACGCAGTAAGCGAGCTTGTGTTCCTAAAGGTAGTTCTGCTACCTCATCCAAAAAAATTGTTCCGCCGTTAGCTACTTCAAAATAACCTTTCCGGGCTTCGTGAGCACCAGTAAACGACCCTTTTTCATGCCCAAATAGTTCTGAGTCTATGGTTCCTTCTGGGATAGCTCCACAGTTAACAGCAATAAAAGCACCGTGTTTACGCGCACTCATTTGATGAATGATGTGCGAGAACACTTCTTTTCCGCTACCACTTTCGCCTGTAATTAGCACAGACATATCTGTCGGAGCAACTTGTCTTGCAGTATCTATCGCACGGTTTAATAGAGGAGAACCGCCAATTATACCGAACCTATTTTTAATATCTTGTATATCCATTTAGTATCGAGTATCAAGTATCGAGTATCAAGACATTGGATTCAGAACCTTCTGCCTTCCAACCCTCAACCTATTAAATTATTTTCCCCAACAAGGTGGCTGAAGTACACTTCTCTATATAAACATTTGCGTAATCCCCTGGTTTTACAGAATCTGTAACCGGGAAAACTACCATTGCATTCTCGTCATTACGACCTCTATATTCCTTGTCAGATTTTTTCGAGAAGCCTTCAATTAATACCTTCACTGTTTTGCCTACAAAATCTTCTAAACAAGCTAATGAATCTTCTTGTTGTTTTTTGAAAATTTCTGCCAAACGTCTGGCTTTTACATCTTCAGGTACATCGTCAGGATATTTTCTTGCTGCTAAAGTTCCTGGGCGCTCCGAATAGGAGAATGTATAAGCAAAGTTATATCTTGCATAATCCATGATACTCAAAGTATCTTGATGTTCTTCTTCTGTTTCAGTGCAAAAACCAGCAATAATATCGGCAGAAATAGCACAACCCGGAATAATACGGCGAATGGCGTCAATTCTATTCATATACCATTCGCGGGTATAAGTACGGTTCATCAAAGCTAAAATCCTCGAATTTCCAGACTGTACAGGCAAATGGATATAGTTACAAATGTTGTCGTACTTTGCAATTGTATAAAGTACCTCGTCGGTAATATCTTTAGGGTGTGAAGTAGAAAAACGAACTCTTAAATCGGGACTTATATGAGCAACCTCAGCTAATAGCTGCGCGAAATTTACTGAATCAGCTTCCATCACTGCATTTTCATTTCTACGCGTGCCAGGTAAGTCTGTTTTGTTTGTCAGCGCTTCTAGTAATGCATCCCCGGTTAGGGTATTCATTTCATCCTCTAAGTCGTTTTGTACAATTTTATCTTCTTTTGGCTTGCTCCAATGATACGAATCTACGTTTTGCCCCAGCAAGGTAATTTCGCGGTATCCATTTGCAAATAAATCTTTTGCTTCTGCAATGATAGAATGTGGGTCTCTACTGCGTTCGCGCCCACGCGTAAATGGCACTACGCAAAATGAACACATGTTATCGCAACCTCTCATAATCGAGATAAATGCAGTAATGCCGTTGCTATTTAACCTTACTGGACTAATATCCGCGTAAGTTTCTTCACGCGATAAAATTACGTTTACGGCTTTATGCCCTTCTTCTACCTGACTAATTAATCCAGGCAAATCACGGTATGCGTCGGGGCCAACTACTACGTCGACCAATTTTTCTTCTTCTAAAAATTTAGCTTTTAACCTTTCGGCCATGCAGCCTAATACGCCTACTATTAATTTCGGGTTTCTTCTCTTCTCTACACCAAATTGAGATAAGCGATTACGAACACGCTGCTCCGCATTTTCACGAATAGAGCAGGTATTGATAAAAATTACATCTGCTTCATGGTAGTCTCCGGTCGTTTCAAAACCTGTATCCGCTAAAATTGAAGCAACAATTTCACTATCAGCAAAATTCATTTGGCAGCCATAACTTTCTATGTAAAGTTTTCTGCCGTCCGCTTTTACTGGGGCATCAATTACTAAAGCTTCACCTTGTCGCTCTTCATCGTGGGTCTTATCTGTTAGCTGAAAATCAATCATTAATATCAATAAATATGGGTGTCAAAAGTAATAAATTTTATTGATAAATGACAAATTGTCATAACATATTACGGTCAATAATTTAGCAGATTAGTTGCGTATATTTGATTTTATTTAAATCGTTAGTTATGTATAAAGCTGTTTTCTTACTTATTCTTTTTCCTTTAATTGGTTATGCTCAGGCCAGTTATATCATAAAGGGGTTTGGTAAAGGATTTAAAGAAGGAGATAGAATCTTTCTATTGTACAAAGAACCTGGTATGAGCGCATCTACAGCAGACTCGACGCAAGTTAAGAATGGAGCATTTGAGTTTAAAGGAACTATTACAAATATTGTTACCGGAGGTATCTACCGAAATATCAACCCGGTATATACCAATGAAGTTCAAGATTCATTCAGTTTTTACGTAGAGCCGGGAAATATCATCATGCAATCGCCCGATACTTTAAGTAATATGGTGGTTACAGGAACACCCTTGAATGATGATTACATGAAACTGATAACCGAATTAAAACCACTTACCAGTAGCCAAATCACCCCTGCCAAATTCAACTTCATCAAGCGCAACACTAATTCGTACGTCAGTTTAACAACCCTCAACGCCTTATCGAAAAACCCGAAATTATTACCAGAAGTTGAGCAGGCATTAGCTTTGTTAAGCCCAGCGCTCAAGGCAAAGCCAATGGCCCAGGATATTATTCGACGAATTGAATTTGCTAAAAAAATAACCCTGGGCATGATGGCGAAAGACTTTGCCCAAAGAGATGTTAATGGAAAAATGATTAAGCTTTCAGCCTACCAAGGGCAATATGTGTTGGTAGATTTCTGGGCCTCGTGGTGCTTGCCATGTAGAGAAGAAAACCCTAACGTTATTTCAGCATATCAAAGATATCAAACAAAGGGATTTACAGTTTTAGGTGTATCTCTTGATGATAAAAATGGAAAAGCAGCATGGCTTAAGGCCATTAAGGATGATGGTTTGTTGTGGACAAATGTTAGTGATTTGAACGGCTGGAAAAATGAAGCTGCAGTACTTTACGGAATTACCGCTATACCTGCTAACATATTAATTGATCCAAATGGGAAAATTATTGCGAAAGATTTAAAAGGAAAATCGCTGAACGAAAAGCTGGCTTCGATCTTTGGCGATTAGCAATCAAACCTTTTGCTTTTCAAAATGTTGTAACCTCACAAATAAAGTTTATGGGTTTACACAAGAGGAGTAGGATCTGGATCTGGATTGGAAGTATTTTAGGAGGCTTAATTTTAATAATAAGTATAGCTGCCATCTATTTAAGTTCGCAGTGGAAACCGCTGCTTACTGAAAAAATCAAGGAAGGAGTTTACAACAGCTCACATGGCCTATATAGGGTCGATTTTAAAGACATACATCTAAACCTACTTACAGGCAGTGTAGTATTGGATACGATTACATTAATGCCAGATACCACTGTTTATAACCGATTAAAGCTGATCAAGAAAGCACCTACACATCTATTTCGGATCAAGTTAAATCATTTGAAGCTCAGCAGGGTTGGCATCATGACCGCCTATTTTAAAAAGCGGATTAAAATGAATGCGATTATTCTAGATAATCCTTCCATTGATATGGTTTACCGCAAGGTGCCGAGAAGAACAGATACGCTACAGAATGATAGCACATTATACCAGCAAATATCAAAATCGCTACGCTCCATACAGGTTTCAACTATTAAGATAATCGATGCTGATTTCGATTATTATAACGGCTTAAAGAAGTTGAACGGGGTAAAACACCTTTCTGTAAATGTAAAGGACATCTTAATTGACTCAGCTGCACAATTTGACACTACTAGGGTGCTACATGCAAAAAATATTGGCTTCGAATTAAATGGATATCAATCGTTAACGGCTGATAAAATGTATAACCTTAAAATAGATTCGGTAAGTGGATCAATCAACAGTCGGACCTTGAAAATAAAAGGCTTGAAATTAATTCCCATGTATTCAGACTTAACTTTTAGCAGAAAATATTCGATGCAAAAAGATCGATACGATTTGAGTTTTAACAGCATAGAAGCCACAGGAGTAGATTTCATCAAACTAAGTAATGATGGAAGCTTGTACGCCCGAAAAGTGACCATTGGGCCCGCCAAAGTTGGCGTTTTCTTAAACCGCGAACTTCCTCCACCAAATTTCGATAAAGGCAAGAATTACCCCCATAATGCCTTAAAAAGATTGCCTATTGAAACAGTTGTGGAAACGTTAAGTATTTACAAAGTTGATGTAGCCTATACAGAGTTTAATCCAAAAACGAACGACAGAGGAACCTTGAAGCTCGATAATTTAACGGGAAGTATCCTTAATTTAACGAATGATTCGACAAGGCTTGCTAAAAACAACCATGCGAATGCAGATTTAACAACCTACATTCTCGGAACAGGTAAGTTAAATGTGAAAATAGACTTCAATTTAACAGACGCAGCTGCTTCATTCAACTATGTTGGTCATGTTAGCCCTTTTAACATGAAGATCTTAAATCCCCTTTCCAAAGCATTGGGAGAGGTTGAAATCGAAAGTGGAAATGTGAAACGGGTTGACTTTACAGTTAAAGCAAATGAACGTGGCTCCAATGGGACAGTTCAATTTCTGTATGCAGATTTAAAAGTTAAGTTGCTAAAGGAAAACGAACAAGGTAAGGCAGAAAAAAAAGGTTTGCTTTCATTTTTAGCTAACACAATTTTGATCAAGAATGATAACCCATCTAAAGGGGAGCCAGTTAGAACGGCAAATATTACCATGACTAGAGCTCCACAGGCATCATTTTTTAACTTGATGTGGAAAAGCGTTTTTGTTGGAATTAGGGAAACCGTAGGTATAGGGATTATTCCAATGAAGCCCATGGCCAAGCCCGAAACAAGTAAAAAAGAAGAACGGCAAATGAAAAGAGCGGCAAGACGTGCCGAGCGAGCAAAAAGTTAAAATAAGTTAATTAAAGCGTTTCTTCTTAGCGTGTGTATAAATATACGTAGATGAAAACGTATATTGGAACAACAAAAGGTCGCTAATTTACAATGAGTGAGGAAAAGCCGAAAAGAATAAGATTTTTAAAATGGTTACTGGGTATTTTACTGGGATGCTTTTTAATCGCAGGATCGGCCTCTTGGTATATTAGCGTAAAATTAAAACCCTTCATTAGAAAAGAAATTACCGAGTTAGTAAACAAGTCAACTCATGGTTTATACCGAATTGAATTTACGACCATCCATACAAACTTTATTACAGGCTCTGCATCAATCGCAGATGTAGCAATCATTCCTGATACAAATGTCTTCAAAAAGCTGATCGCTCAAGAGAACGCGCCAAATAACTTATATTATATTTCGCTCAAAAAGTTATCGATCAGGAGATTTCATCCATTGGCAATGTATTTTAATAAAGAGGCGAAAATTGATTTGCTGCTGTTCGACAAGCCAAATGTAACGATGGTTAACAAACATTTCGAGTTTAATGAAAATAGCCCCCCTAGGCCTAGAAAATCACCTTACGATTATATTAGCAAACTATTTAAGTCATTGCGAATCGAGGTTGTTGACTTTAAAGATGCAAACTTTAAGTATGTAAATAATAACGATTCCATCCCCGAAATAGATTCGGTTGCCAACCTTAATGTAACCCTAAAAGATTGGCTAATTGATGAGCAGTCGTCGGATGACACGAGTAGAATCTATTTGCTAAAAGATATTGCCATTAACGTAAATAATTATACTTATGCTACGCCAGACAGTATGTACTTTCTTAAGTTGGATCAATTAGATTTTGCTGCTTCGAGTGGGAAATTAAACATCAAGCAATTTGCGCTAGAACCTAGGTATAGCGAAGCAAATTTTGCAAAGGTAAATGGTTATGCCAGGGATAGGTTTACGATTAAGCTTAACAATTTGGCGATCGATGGATTAAATCTTCCGGCATATATTCAAAAGCAAGAGCTCATCGCGCAACAAATGCATATTACCGATGGGCTGGTTGCTGTATACAACAACAATAGCTATCCCAAGCGAAAGGTTAACAAAACAGGGAAATTTCCTCATCAATTGTTGCAGGCACTGAAAGCAAGATTAAATATCAAGAAAATTAACCTTAACAACATCGATATCAGCTTTGCCGAATTTGATAGGGATAGCAAGCAAACCGGTAAACTTACCTTTGAAAAAACAAAGGGCGTGATTTTAAACGCTACAAATATGCCAAAAGAAGAAGCGCGGAATCCTGTTATGACGGCTAATCTAGAAAGCTACATGATGGGGCAAGGAAAGTTAATGGTAACGTTTAATTTTGACCTAAATTCTCCAACTGGTGCATTTGATTATCAAGGTGCCCTAACCAATTTAGACGGTAGAACCCTAAATCAAATCACCAAACCCCTGGGTATGGTATTGGTTAAAAAGGGAGAGATCAGGAAATTGGATTTTGCCATCAAAGCCGATGAAAACGTAGCAAAAGGCAAATTGAATTTTGCCTACAATGATTTATCCGTTGCTTTAATGAAAAAGCAGGAAGGAAAAGAAAGATTGGTTAGGCAGGGGCTAATTTCATTTTTGGCGAATAATTTAATTATCTACTCTGATAACCCAAGCGCAGAAGGGAAATTTACTTCGGCAACTATTAATTACAAACGAGAAATTACCGCTTCGTTTTTTAATTACATCTGGAAAACGCTGTTTCAGGGCGTGAAATATAGTGTGGGAGTTTCCCCTCAAAAGGAGGCAGAAATTAAAGCACAAATAGCCAAGTTCGAAAAAATGAAGGCTGATAGAGATGAGCGTAGGTTGAGGAGGCAGCTACGCAAATTAGGTAAAGATTAGACTTACGAAGCTTTAAAAACTTCGTAAGTCTAAATAAAGTACTTATTTAATCAATCCTTCAGGTACAGGTTTGTTTAATAAATTTTGATAATAGAAACGGAATCGCTCTGCACGATCATGGGCAGCTTTCGAAGGGCCAAATCCATGTCGACTGCCTGGATAAATCATCAACTCGAAATGCTTGTTTGTATTGGTTAATTTATCAACCAATTGAATAGTGTTTTGCACATGCACATTATCATCCATATCGCCATGCATAATGCGCAATAAGCCTTTATATTTATCAACATAAGTTAATACCGACGCAGCTTTATAACCTTCAGGGTTTTCCTGTGGCGTGTCCATGAAACGTTCGGTATAATGACTGTCATATAATTCCCAACTGGTAACAGGAGCACCCGCATAGCCAAAATCAAAATTGTCAGCACCCATGGTTAATGCCAAAGTACTCATGTAGCCACCGTAACTATGACCGGTAATTAATAATTTTTTAGAGTCAACCCATGGTTTTGCTTTTAGCCATTGTGCAGCAGTACCATAATCTTTCATTTCCCATTTACCTAAGCTGCGGTGCATTAATGCAACACCTTCTTTTCCAAATTGGCCAGATGCACGGTGATCTACCGCAATTTGAACAATGCCTTCGTTCGCCCACCATTGGTTTCCAGTTCCTTTCCAGCTATTGCTAACACTACCGGCATTTGGACCGCCATAGATGCTAAATACCACGGGATATTTCTTAGTCTGATCGAAATCTGTAGGATAGGTGATTACCGCAGGTAATTGGTATAAACCATCTTCTGATGGAATGGTTATCATCTCAGTTTTACCGTAAATGTATTGATCAAAATCATCCGCTTTACTGTCGCCAAGTTCCTTAACTACTTTACCCTTATTGTCTAACAATGTTCTTTTAGGTGGTGTAGAAACGTTCGAATAAGTAGTGATGAAATTTTTGCCATTTGGCGACATTTGAATTTGATGCGTGTACTCCCCAAAAGTTAAGCGTTTTAGATTTTTACCACTATAATCCACTCGGTACAAATCTGTTCTTGTGCTTGCTTCTTTGCGCGCTGTGAAATAAATAACCTTCGCTTTTTCATCCGTATAAAGCAAATTGCTCACCTGCCATTTTCCTGAAGTTATTGGGTTAATTAATTTTCCATCTAACGTGTATAAATAGAAATGCGCCCAGCCAGTTTTATCACTTTTTAAAATATAATGTTTATTGTCTTTTAAATACTCAATTCTTCCATCAAAGTCTAAATCTACCCACGATGTCTGTTTTTCATCATAGATTTCTTTTTTAGCGCCAGTTGTAGGATCAACAGCATAAAATTTTAAATTATCTTGACCACGATTTAACCATTGTACCATCATGTTGCTTCCATCGAAACTCCAATATGGTGTTCCGAAATATTGATCGTCTTTTTCATTAAAATCTGCCCAAACTACTGTGCCACCTTCGGTTGGAGCAAAGCCGATCTTTACTTCTGGATTTGGATCTCCAGCTTTAGGATAGCGGGTTTTTTCTACATAACCATGTTGCCCTGTTGATCCATTGATAGGAAACATTGGTACTTTGGTATCATCAAATCGCATAAATGCTAAGTGTTTGCTGTTTGGTGCCCACCAAAAAGCTTTGTAACGCGTAGCGCGGCCTAAGATTTCTTCAAAGTAAACCCATGAAGAATAGCCATTGTAAATTACATCTGTTGCATCAGTTGTATAACGAATTTCTTTGCCACTAGCTACTTCAACCGCATATAAATCGCTGTTACGTGTAAAAGCTACATATTTACCATCTGGCGATAAAGTTGGGTTCAGTTCTTCAGCAGGGTTGTTTGTTAAACGTTTTGCTTCTTCTTTTCCATATTGGATGTAAACATCTTTATCTTTGATCGTTACGTTTACATCGCTTTTAGGTGGGGGTGTATAAGCGGTACGTTCGCCAGTTAACATGTGCACAGCATATTGTTTGCGATCCTTGGTGTCGAACTCAATAAAGTGCGTATCGTCGCTCCAGCCGCTTACCATATTCATTGGTTTTGTGAGCGAAAGCTGGGTTCCCAAAGCCTGCGCTTGATTTAATCTTTTTTGCTGTGCTTGGGCAGTTAAACCTATGCAAGAAGCTGCAAATAAGCAAAGTAGTAATTTATTCTTCATTGTTTTATTTTTGTGTCTAAAGTAGCAATTGTGTTTTATTTTATGCAGATTGTGTGAGGGTTGTTACTTAAAATAAATGCCTTACGCGATTAGGCATAAGGCATTTATTTTAAATGTTAAAGTTTTTTTATACGATCCAGTTCCAGTTGTACCTGTCTGGCGCTAAACCATTACGAATGTCGTTTAATTCTTTTGCAATGCTTGTAGAAATTACACGGGTATCCGAATCGCTCAACTTATAAAGTTCGCCATTGTAGCCAATTTCTCCAATCTGTGTAACGGTTGCAGCGGTTCCAACAGCGAAAGCTTCTGTTAAAGCACCAGTTTTTGCACCCTCGATAATTTCTGCAACAGTAACTTTTCTTTCCTCCACAGTAATGCCTTTATCTTTTGCAAGTGCAATGATTGTGTCTCTGGTTACACCATTTAAAATAGTTTCACTTACGGCTGCGGTAATTAATTTGCCATCTAAAACAAACATTACATTGGCCGCACCAGATTCCTCAACTAAACTATGAGTGGCAGAGTCAGTCCAAATTAATTGATCAAAGCCCTCTTTTTGAGCTTCTGCAAACGGGTATAATGAGCGTGCGTAGTTACCAGCAGTTTTTGCATAGCCAACACCGCCTTCATTTGCACGTGTGTATTTAGTTTCTATTTTAACTTTTAAAGCCTTAGTATAATAAGGACCTGTTGGTGTCGCTAAAATTACAAATTTATAGGTTTCGCTTGCTTTTACACCTAATGATGAGTCGGTTGCAAACATCACTGGTCGCAAATAAAGAGAGTAGTTCTCTTGAGTTGGCACCCAACCTTTGTCGATATTTATAAGGGTAGCAATGCCTTGCATAAATACTTCTTCCGGTACGATAGGCATTGCAATACGATCTGCAGAAATATTAAAGCGTTCAAAATTTTTGTCGGCTCTAAATACGCTTACATCACCGTTTGGTAGGCGATAGGCTTTCATACCTTCAAATATTGCTTGTCCATAATGTAAAGCAGAGATTGCCGGGCTCATTGGAATTGGACCATAAGGTAAAATTTGAAGGTTTTTCCACTCGCCATCTTCATAATCTGCCACGAACATATGGTCGGTAAAAATTTTACCAAAGGGAATATCTTTAAATTCAGTTGAAGCTAATCTCGGACTGCTATTTTCAGTAATCTTAATTTGTAAGGTATCTATCACGGCTATAACGTTTTAATTCTTTGCAAAACTACGAAAAAACCACTTTAAATGGAATTTATTTTTGCGAAATTGCTTGTTTTACGTCAGTTTTAAAGTGTTTTTAATACACTAAGGACCCATCCTTTACCCCATTCATCAATTTGTTGGTTTGTCCATAAGAACGGATAAAATATTCTTTTTTGAAAACGAGGAGGCAGGTATTTCTGCCAATTTGTTCCGCCTGTTGCGGCAATGTCTACCGGATCACGTTCCAGGTATCTTACTGCCGATTTATAATGCGAAAGCGGCCATTCTACATTTACGTATAAGTCAAGTTTTCTTAACTCTTCTGCAAGCTGTGTAACATCTTCTCCTTTTTCCTTGAGTTGAAGATAGAGCGAAGAAAAATTGGTGTGTTCATTGGCTTTCGCGAGCGCTAGGAATTGAGCTGCATATTTCTTGATAAATTGCTTTAGCGTTAAGGTTTGTTTTCCGCTCGACAATTCTGTTGCTCCGAATTTCCAGTAGATATGTTCAAATTTCTCTTCAATGCTAGCGTTTTTTAAAGACTCGCGTTGGCTTTTATCGACTAATTGATTAAAATCTGTAGCGTAAATCTCAATCATTCTATATTGGCCAGATTGGAAGCCGCTGGCTGGTAATAGCGACATGCGAAATTTTAAGAATTGCTCTTTTTCCATGCCATTAACCATCACTTCAAATGAAGTCGTTAAGGCATTGAAATAAGAGTTTATTCTTTTAACGCGCTCGGTGAAAAAAGTTGCCGTTAAATTTTCATGCGTTGAAAGTTGTTTGCATTCATGCAATGAAAGTTTAAAATACAGTTCCGTAATTTGATGGTACATGATGAAAATTTCTTCATCAGGAAAAGGAGTTTTAGGACTTTGCAAACTTAACAAAGTATCTAAGTGGATATAATCCCAGTAGGTTAAAAAATCGGCATATAGCAAGCCATCTAAATAAGAGGCCATATCTTGACCCATTGCTTCATATTTTTCTTGAAGCTTATCCAGTTTCTCTTTGATTTGAGGTGTGAAATCCATTTTATTCAGGTTTACTTTGACAATCTTTAAAGATTGTCAAAGTCATAATTGTTCAATTAAAATTCAGCTTAGAAAATCTAGTTTTCTCTAATAAAAAAGACTAAGAGATAAGAACAATTAACTGGGTCTAGCAATAATTAAACTTATAAAAGAAATTCGTTTCCAATTACTAAAATCTTTTATTTTTATATGAGTTGAATTTGCCATCGTTAGATTGAATTGCGACCGCAATTTAAGGAAAATAAAGAACTTTGACAATCTTTAAAGATTGTCAAAGTGGGTAGCATGGAAATTTATATAGTGCTTTACGCCTCCAAACCAACTAATGATTTCTTGATTTACAGGAGTATTCTCTTCTAAAATATTATTATATGAGCTCCAGTTCCAATGCTTGAAGTCGGCCACTAGCTCATGTTTTTGAGAATTCGAATGAATATAGTAGATAAGGTATATCAAGTATGGATTATTTTTTACGCGAACTCTCTTAAAAGGAGTTTGAAATAATGTACCGCACCTGCCATGTTGCTTATTAAATGACAAAGCATAACATTGAAAGAATCTCCGGAGTTGACGGCTAACAATATCATGAGTACCTGCAGCGGCATAAACCTTATTTTCGGCTTTATATTTCTCTAGATTGTCAGTAATCTTTATTAAAAAGTGAAAATGATTTTCTAACAAACAATAAGCATATATTGTTATAACCCCATCTAAATAAAATTGGAGCTTTTTTAGAAAGAAAAGGTGATTTTCTTCGTTCTTGAACATTAATTTTTTATCAACAGTTCTGTTATAAATGTGATAAAATTCACCCTCTTCAAATCGTGTAAAATAGTGTTCCACTTTAGCCATAAATCAAGATAAGGCTTTAAATGGATTGCTGTATGAACTATTTTTAATTACATATTGCTAATTAAAAATGTATAATAGCTATTAACTTTTATAACTTAAACGTAGTGTCGAATACTGTAATCCATTGGCACTTTGACAATCTTTAAAGATTGTCAAAGTGATGGACAAGTGATGGACAAGTGATGGACAAGTGAGGGACAAAGTGAGGGGAAAACAAAGTGACGACAAAGTGCCAATCTAGTTTTAATATAACACTCTAAATTTGATGGTATTTTCTATTTTCTTAAGCGATTTAAACAATTGCTTATCGTACTCCGCGTTGATGTCGGTTATCGCATAACCAACCGTAGCATTGGTCATTAAAAATTGGCCAACAATATTGATATTGTGTTTCGCAAAAATTGTATTGATCTGTGCCATAATTCCAGGCACATTTTTGTGAATATGAATTAATCGATGCGACTTATCAATTGCTGGTAATTGTAAATTGGGGAAGTTTGTGCTTAAATAAGTTGCACCCTTGTTCATAAAATCAATAACCCTTTTAGGAATAAAACTAATGTTGCGTGGATTATTCTTTTGGTCGTCAAAAACTACAATTCCCATTTCGGTGCAAATTTGAGTGGAGAACTTATTTTTTACATTTCCCAAATAGCCAATAGTTTTTAATTTAACAGCTCTTTTTAATTGCTCATCTTCGATTTTTTCGCCATTTGCTAAAATCAACATTCCAACATCTGCCACATATTTTTCTTCAAAGGTATTTTTATGTCTAATAGAAAAGCCGTCCCTTTTTAACAAAGCAATAGACTCGGCGGCAACGTCACCAATTACCAAACATAAAATTCTATTTTTTGGATACGAAATAGCCCTAGGCAAGTTGTTCACATATAAAAACTCATCAAAACTAGGGGTAACATGATCTGCCTTTGAAACAATACTCTCCCGTGCGATATTCTCCGTAAAAGCAAAAAATTTCTTAATCAACCCGCTTTCACGAAGTTGAAAATCAGAATAACCATCACCTATTCCATACAAATCTCCTTTTAAGTTCATGCGTTGCATTAACTTAACTTTGCCGCCTTCTTCGCTCAAAGGGTTCGCATGGTCGTAATCAATAATTTTTCCATCACCAGTAGTTACAAAGGTATTGGCATAGATGTTTTCCTTTTTAATATGGTACTGACTTACTACCGGAGTAATAAATTCTTTAAACCCACCCGAAACAATCAAAACTTCATCCGCATGCTTTTTAAAAAATGCAGCATTTCTCGAAAAAGAGCTCGACACTTTCTTTTTCAACCGGGTAATAAGCTGCTTCAAATGATCTTCATTGGCTTCTAATAGTTTAACACGTTGCGCTAAGCTCTCCGAGAATGACAACTTGCCTTCCATGGCTAAATTGGTATACTCTTCAATTTTTTCGAAAATGGCTTCCTTATCGGGATGTTTATTCAACGAGATTCTTGCCAATTCATCTAATGCTTCTACTTGTGTAAATGTGCTATCGAAATCAATAATGTAGTAATTCTTATGGTTCATCTGTTATTTAAGGCAATGCAAACTTCTCGAATGCTTTCTGTTAAGGGCTTAAAGTTAATATTTATTGTCGTTTTAATTTTCTCGTTACTATAATAGCTCAGATTAAAACTGCTTCTCGCAGAATCCTTTGTCAGGGCAGGAGCCTCTCTTGTAAAAATTGAGGCCAATTTGGCCGCCCGCCAAGCAATACCCAACATCCATGGTTTAGCTTCAATTGCAGGTGCTTTTATCGCAAATCCTTTAGCTATTTCTGCAAAAAAATCCTTGTAATTCAAGTTTTCGGCAGAGAGCGTATAGCGTTCAGCACTACTTTCACTATTCATCAACAGGATCATACACTTGGCAACGTCAGTTACATCTACAATTCCAGTAGCGCCGTCGGTATAAAATTTTAACCCATTTTTAACCAATTTAAAAATAGCGCCACTTCCATCGAAACCAGCATTTTTACCAATAATTACTGCTGGATTAACAATAACCGCATCTAGACCTTCCGCAATGCCACGCCAAACTTCCATTTCCCCTTCATATTTTGAGATCGCATAGGCATGCACATGTGGGTCATACTCCCAATAATCTTTCTCCGTAATTAATTCCCCTTTTTTGGCATTACCTAACGCCGCAATTGAACTCACATGTAGTAGCCGAACATTATTTTCTACACAAAGATTTACAATGTTCGATGTGCCCTCAATGTTTATTTTCAAGAGCTTAGTTTTATCTTTTGGGTTAAATGAGATAAAAGCAGCACAATGATAAACTTGCGTAACCGATTCGAATGCATCTGCTAAAGTCTCCGAATCATTAATATCGGCCACAAACCAATCAATTAAAGAATTTTCTTTAATTAAATCTGGTATTACGGAACTGCTTCTCTTCAAAGCACGAACTCGATTATTTTGAGCTGTTAACTGATGAATTAATTCTGCTCCTAAAAACCCCGTTGCGCCTGTTACAAGTATCATATCATCTGTTTGGTTAATTGTTTTCATTTGTCAGATGGAGCTTTCCATGGTTAAATTATTATTTCTTGAAGTATTTAATAATGATTTAACCATGGGCGGTTCATTTTTTTTAGGATTGAAATCTTTCTGGTAATTTGTTGATGCTCCTTTTGGCCACTAAATCGTGATGTTTTTTGACCTTCGATACTCCACTATCTCTTCAAAAACAAGCATTTTAAAGCTAAAAAATAAGCTATAAACAATTTTACAACATAAAATTCAAACAGTTTCTTAATATATGCGTCCAAAAATAGATATTTGAGGCCAAACATTTATATCGCTTTTATGTCTTTATCAGATTTTTTTTCGCCCATCAATCCCGACCAATTTAGTCCAAAAAATGGATTCTATACAAGTCAGCTGGGATTGAAAGTTGATTTTTATACTGATGATTTTCCAGATTTGGAAGATAAAAGTTACGATATTGCCATTTTTAGCGTTAAAGACGATCGTGGTGCCATTAATAATAGCGGTTGCTCGCTAGCGGCCGACTACTTTAGGGAGCAGTTTTACTTGCTAAATGAAGGAGCTTTCACAAGCAAAATAGTCGATTTAGGTAATATTATTGCCGGTAACGAAATCTCTGACACCTACTTTGCCGTTAAAACGGTAGTTGAACAGCTGGTCAAATTACATATTTTACCTGTCATTATCGGAGGGGGACAAGACCTTACGTATGCCCAGTACATGGCTTATGAAGGGCTCGAGCAAAAGGTAGACTTGGTAGTAGTCGACTCAAAATTTGACTTAGAAGAAGATCAAGATGAAGGTATCGCTACCACCTCAAACTCTTATTTGAGCAAGATTTTTCTACATCAACCAAATTTCCTTTTCAACTTCAGTAACATCGGATATCAAACCTATTTTGTCAATCAAGATAGCCTGAAGGTAATGGATAAGCTATATTTCGACGTGCATCGTTTAGGCGAATTTATGCAAGATATCGGATTAACTGAACCCGTTCTCCGTAACGCGAACATGATCAGTTTTGATATGGGCGCTATTCGATCGGGCGATGCCGGTGCAAATGCAAATGCTGGTCCAAATGGTTTTTATGGAGAAGATGCCTGTAGAATTGCACGATATGCGGGTATGAACGATAAATTGAGCTCTATTGGGTTTTACGAATTTAACCCAGCTTTCGATAAGAATGGTCAAACAGCAATGCTCCTTGCCCAAATGGTGTGGTATTTTGTGGAAGGATATTACAATAGAAAGCAAGATTTCCCACTCAGCCCAAAATCTCAATACATCATTTATCGGACTAGTTTAAAAGACGGTTCTGGAGAAATGAACTTTGTTAAAAGTAAGCGTTCAGATCGCTGGTGGATGCAAGTTCCTTACCCAATCGGCATTTCCAAAAACGAAAGATACCATTTAGTGCCCTGTCGTTATGAAGATTACAATACCGCTGTGAATGGTGAGATGCCAGACTTGTGGTGGCGTACCTATCAAAAATTAAGTTAATCTGACAATAAAATTAATGGTTAATGAGGTAAATCCTTATATTTGAGTATTAAACACCCTAAAATAATTGCAAAAACCGCATTGCTTATAAATTAGATCAAATAAGCTAGCAAAATAATTAAATCATATGAAGAAATTAATTTTATCTGCCCTGTGCTTGGTGCCAATGGCAGTAATGGCGCAAAAACCTTTTACCTTAAAAGGCAATGCGAAGAGTTTAAAAAATGGCGACAAAATATACTTAGTCTACAGTGAAGGGATGAATCGCATTACAGATTCTACTATTGTAGCAAATGGTGCTTTTGAATTTAAAGGAAATTTAGCTTCTACAGATCCACTTCCAAGTAACTTATTTAGAAACATTAATCCATACGTTGTTAAAGGCGTTGATGGTCGTACTTTAGACTATTCAATGTTATATATAGAACCAGGTAACATTGCAGTAAGTTCTGTAGATTCGATTAAGAGCTCTATAGCTGCCGGAACTCCGGTAAACGATGATAACAACAAATTATCAGCGCTTTTAAAGCCTTTTACTGATCAAAGAACAGTCTTAAATAATGAGATTGCTAAATTAACTCCAGAGCAAAAAAAGGACCAAGCATTAATGGACACTTATTCAGACAAGTTTCAGGCGATTGCTAAATTAACTCCCCCAGTTTATTTAACTTTTGCTAAGCAAAATCCTAAATCATACATCAGCTTAACTACCTTAACGCAATTTCCAGCTAATGCTGAATATGCCAACGAGGCTGAAACTGTATTTGCTGGTTTGAGCGAAGAATTGAAAACAAGCAAAATTGGTAAAAACCTAACGATGAGTTTTGCAGCAGCAAAGAAAACGGCTGTTGGCGTAATGGCAATGGATTTTACGCAAAATGATAAAGATGGTAAACCAGTTAAGCTATCTGACTTTAAAGGCAAATATGTGCTGGTTGATTTCTGGGCAGCATGGTGCGGTCCTTGCAGACAAGAAAATCCAAACGTAGTTGCTGCTTACAACAAATTCAAAGATAAAAACTTTACTATTTTAGGCGTTTCATTTGATGGTGGAAGTACCAAAACAACAAAAGAAGACTGGTTAAAAGCAGTTGCTGATGATAAATTAGATTGGACACAAGTTACTGATTTAAATGGATGGCAAAATGAAGTTGGTGTGCTATATGGCATCCGCTCTATCCCAGCAAATTTCTTAATCGACCCAACTGGTAAAATTGTTGGTAAAGGCTTAAGAGGTGAAGAATTACATGCAACTTTAGCTAAACTACTAGGCGATAAAACTAAATAGCTTTACTAAGCAGGCACATCAAAAAAGAGGTTAATTGTCACGATGACGATTAACCTCTTTTTGTTAAAAGACTTACGATTTTCTTTGCTTCAAGCTAGTCAAACTTCGTAAGTCTTTACATCAAGTCAAACCCAATATCTTCTCTAAAATACTTACCATCAAAATAAATCCGAGCAGCATCAGCAGTGGCCGATTGCAACGCTTCAAATTGACTATCTTGGATACTTGTTACCGCTAAAACTCTACCGCCATTCGTCTTCACAACACCACCCTCTAGACTAGTGCCAGCATGAAATGCCAAAGAATCGCGCATGTTTTCAATGCCTGAAATTGCCTTTCCTTTTTCGTAATCGCCCGGATAACCACCCGCCACTATCATTACTGTTGCTGCATTCTTTTTACTAATGTTTAGCTGATAATCCTTCAGTTTTTTATCCGCACATGCCACCAATAATTCCACTAAATCATTTTCTATCCTAGGTATCACACTTTCCGTTTCTGGATCGCCCATGCGGCAATTGTATTCAATTACATAAGGATCATTGCCCACTTTAATCAACCCGAAGAAAATAAAGCCAGTGTAATCAATGCCATCTTTTAACAAACCATCTATTGTCGGTTGTATAATGGTGTGCTTAATTTTTGCTAAAAACTCCTCGTTCGCAAATGGAACTGGTGATACAGAGCCCATTCCGCCAGTATTAAGTCCAGTGTCGCCTTGACCAATTCGCTTATAGTCTTTGGCCTCAGGTAAGATTACATAGTTTTCGCCGTCACTCAGTACGAACACCGATAGCTCTATTCCTGTTAAAAATTCTTCAATAACTACCGTCGAACCAGCATTACCAAATTTACCACCAAGCATTAGCTTCAGTTCTTCTTGTGCTTCGCTTACGTTGTCTAAAATTAATACCCCTTTGCCAGCTGCCAAGCCATCAGCTTTTAAAACTACCGGCATGGCATGATCCTGTAAATAAGCTAGCCCCTCAGCTAAATTAGCATTAGAAAATGATTTTGACTTAGCAGTTGGAATGCCATGTCGCTCCATAAATTGCTTAGAAAAATCTTTGCTTCCTTCTAAAATTGCACCTTCTTTTTTAGGCCCAATTACAGGGATATGTGCTAAAGCCTCATCATTCACAAAAAAGTCGTGAATACCATTTACTAAAGGTTCCTCCGGGCCAACTACTACAAAGTTGATACCTTCTTTTAACACGAAAGTCTTTACCGCTTCGAAGTCGTTTGGGTTTAATTTTACATTTGTTCCATAGCTTCCAGTACCAGCATTACCCGGAGCAATAAATAATTTAGAACATAATGAAGATTGGCTCATTTTCCACGCAAAAGCACATTCTCTTCCGCCAGAGCCTAATAGTAAGATAGTCATCATGGAAACAAAGATATTGCTTTCCATTTAGAATTTGGAAAGGATCTGGATATTTCTCTGTACTCAGTCGTTGGCATTCTTTAACAAATACTCATACACCACTTTCCAGCCCTTCCATTTGCCTCGTTCAGATAATGATTCATTGTGCCATAAACTACAAAGCGTTCCATCAACCAATTTAACCGAGGCAATGAGCTGGTCAATTTTTTCCATTGCTAAAGTCGGACTTAAACCCAAATACTGTTGCAGAGTAACATCCATTACCGCAAAAGGATGTACTTTTAAGTGCGCTTGTTTCTCGAGCTGTAAATCGTACCAAAAAAATGAAGTACAGGTGCCCGCCTTAAACCCAACTTGCGAGGCATAGCCCATCGAGTAATCGTGATTGATGCCCGCTTTGATCAGTTTCAAATAAGTATGCGGTAAATGGAGCTTCAAAAAATGCTGTCTTGCCGAATCCACCCTTTGATGTGTAATCTCTTGCAATGTAATTAACTCTTCGGCAATTTTTTTAGTTTCAGTATTCGAAGCATAAGAAGGATGAATACCGATGTTTGATGTTAGCGCAATCTTGCTAATCAGCGTGGTAAATGTTTCATCTTCTGGACTGATATTCGTGTCGAACTCTTCATGCCCCTTTTTAGCCAGTAAAAAGAAAAAAGTAGCACGTTGATGGTATTGCTCATGAATTTCTGTTAAATAATCATAGGTGTCAAAAGGGTCATCTTGACCTAAACCAGTTAAAATAATATCCACTACCTTTTCTGTATTTAACTTCATCGCAGCTTTTAAAACCCTAGCAGTATTTTTAATTAATCCGCTCGATTTAAAATGATAAGCTCTATCAACGTCAATGGTCGGTACAAACGTGAATTTTCTTTTGCCAAAATTAAGGTTAGGAAACTTTTTTAGTAAAATGTTCTTTAAAATTAATGCCCAGCCATCTATTACCGGACTGTCTAATAAATTTAAACGGTACTGCAAACTTTCTTCAGCGGGATAACGACCATGATCGTCTGCCTTAAAGGGTAAATATTCTTCATACCTACTCATGAAATAAAAAGCGGCAGCAAAAACATCAAATGGCAAAGCACCACCTTTTACCGCAAAAGGCACTTGCTGGTCGCCAAATAGGGTAGTTGTAATAACAATTGGTTCTATCGTATGCTTAGTTAACAAAGGTGCAGCGCAGAAAAACAATTCATCTCCAAGCGCTTTTTCAGCGTAACTTATTTTAGGAGCAGTACTTTGTTCAAAATCCACAGCGATGCTTGTAAATTCAAAATCACAGCCTAAAATTTCTCTGAAAATAAAATTGAATATATACTTTGCTCTCGGCGAAACTTTAGGGCAGTAGATTAACAATTGTTGCATACACTAAAGATATTTTATAATTGTTATAGAATAAGTACAATCTTGAAATAAAATTAAATTTTTAATTAAAAGTTACACTCAGGCTCGTCGCCGGATAGTTTGTTCTTGCACTCTTTCTCAACCCTGTTCTTTCTACATGTAAGATGTTCATTTGATCATCAAATAAGTCGTACAGTATACTATTTGTCAATCCAATACCCTGCAAACTGGCCACATTTTCAATCTCCAAGTATACGTTTGTAGCTTCATGGTCTATTTCGAAGCCAATATAATTTGTAGCTACTGATTTGCCATTTACAACGAATTTTAAGTTCTTAGTTAAATATTGTTTAATTAAAGCATCCATCTCTTTCTGCATCGAAGGCTTCGACAAATCAGTCTTGGCTTTAAAAGTTTTCGCCAAAACATGCTCAAAGTCGTCAGTGAAAATTCTACAGCTTATTTCTAAACTTTTTCCTTTTGCGTTAAAGCTTACTTCTGTCGTGCTCACATGAAGGGGGTGTAAGTCCGAACTTGTAGGCGTTGCTAACAATGTCGGACTAAAATAAAACACAACAAGTAACAATTTTGAATAAATAGCTAACATTGGATTAAAACAATTTACTTTTACTATACAAAGTTAACAGCTATTTTCAATTATGCAGCACGCGTTATGCCATTAACCGATTTTCTATTTTATTTTAAACTTGGTTGGTCGCATATTGTAAGCCTAGATGCCTTAGATCATCAATTGTTTATCTTGGCTTTGGTCGCAGTATTTACCTCCAAAAATATTAAGCAAGTTTTAATTTTAGTGACTGCATTTACAATCGGACATTCCTTAACATTGCTTTTAAGTGTGCTAGACATTATTAGGTTTCCCAGTAAATGGGTAGAATTTTTAATCCCTTGCACCATCGTAATCACCGCACTAGCAAACCTTACTAAAAAAGTGAAAACGAATTATTTCCTTGCTTTAGGATTTGGTTTAATACACGGAATGGGTTTTGCCAACTCCATTCGGATGATGCTTGCAAAAGATCAAAACATCGGCTGGGGCTTGTTTGGCTTTAACGTAGGACTAGAAGTCGGTCAAATCTTTTTTGTAATTCTTATTTTATGTGTAACTTGGTTGTTCCTTTCTGTCTTTAGAACTAAACAGAAAGATTGGATTATTTTTGTATCAGCGGCCGTATTTAGCCTAGCTCTTCAAATGGCCCTACAAAGAATCCCATTTTAAATTTCAACCTTATGATGAAACTAGCATGAGTTTACACTCACAAAACGCAATGAATAAAACTCGCGCTAGCTTCATTACCATTAAAAACAAATTATATGCTGATGAAAAACTTTTACAAGTGTTTTGCTTTAATGGCTTTAGTGAGCCAAGTTTCGTTTGCCCAAAATATTTTAAATAACCCGGGGAGTAACCACGGTAATAAATTTGAGCAGTTAGGAACTATTTTAACTACACCAAACGAGCAGCGTACCGCAAGTGGCGCTCCCGGTGTTAAGTATTGGCAACAAAGAGCCGATTACAACATCAAGTGTGAGCTTGACGAGAAAAACCTCATGCTAAAAGGTAGCGAAACCATTACGTATTACAATAATTCGCCCGACGTATTAACCTACATCTGGCTTCAGCTTGATGAGAATGAGCATAATAACCTCGGCAATGCGAATTACCAAAATAGTTCTCGAATGCCTAATGGAGCAGCCAACTCACAGGTAGATAACATGGGCTTTGTAGCTTCGCCAAAAGACAATGGTCTTGGTATCAAAATTACAAAATTAACCGATGTAACAGGAAGAAAGTTAAGCTACACCATCAATAAAACAATGATGCGCGTAGATATTCCTGCTTTAAAATCTGGACAACAGTTTATTTTAAATATAGACTGGAATTATAAAATCTCTGATCGCTTAACCGTAGGTGGTCGCGGAGGCTATGAATTTTTCCCGCAAGATGGCAATCACCTGTTTACCATGGCACAATGGTTCCCACGTTTATGTGTATATAGCGATTTCCAGGGATGGCAGAACCACCAATTCACTGGAAGAGGTGAATTCGCCTTAACTTTTGGCAATTATAAAGTACAAATGACCGTGCCGGCCGATCACATGGTGGGCGCGACAGGCGAATGTATTAATTACAGCGCAGTACTAAGTCCTACACAATTAGCACGCTATAACAAAGCCAAAACTAGCACCGTAGCACCTGTAGAAATTGTAACCCTAGCAGAAGCAAAAGCTGCAGAAACTAAGAAAAGTGATGCAAAGAAAACATGGGTTTTTCAAGCAAACAATGTGCGCGATTTCGCCTGGACTTCCTCACGTAAATTTGTATGGGATGCAATGGCTCAGCCAATTAATGGCAAAAATGTAATGTGCATGAGTTTCTACGGAAAAGAGGCCTACAACTTATACAGCAAATTCTCTTCACGCGCAGTAGCACATACTATTAAAACCTATTCTGACTTTACAATTCCTTACCCTTATCCAGTTGCCCAAAGTGTTGAGGCTGCTAATGGAATGGAATATCCGATGATCTGCTTTAACTATGGTCGTACGGATGCTGACGGAACTTATAGCGAAAGCACTAAAAATGGGATGTTGGGTGTGGTTATTCACGAAGTAGGACACAACTTCTTCCCAATGATTATCAATAGCGACGAGCGCCAGTGGACTTGGATGGATGAAGGCTTGAATTCATTTGTAGAATATTTAACAGAAGAATTGTGGGATAATAAATTTCCAAGCAAAAAGGGACCAGCCTATACCATTGTTCCTTATATGAAAATGTCGAAGGATCTATTGGAACCTATCATGTCTAATTCCGAGAATATTGTGAATTTTGGTCCAAATGCCTATTCTAAACCTGCAACTGGATTAAATATTCTACGCGAAACCATTATGGGACGTGAGCTTTTTGATTATGCATTTAAAGAATACTCAAGAAGATGGGCTTTCAAACACCCAACACCTGCAGATTTATTCAGAACAATGGAAGATGCTAGTGGCGAAGATTTAGATTGGTTCTGGAGAGGCTGGTTTTATGGGACAGATGCCTGCGATATTGCCTTAGATAGCGTTAAATATGCTAAAGCAGATTATCCAAAACAGCAAGCTGGAAATAATCGTGGAGGTAACAACGTAAAAAGAGTTGATCCACCTGCAGTAAATGCCTTCGAAGATATTTCAAAAATTAGAAATCGTGGAGATAACAATATTAAATTCTATACAGATAGAGATTTGGCGGCTAGAGATTTTTATTGGAAATATGACAGAGGTCTTGTTCAAATCGACACAACTTTAGCGCCTAAAAATGCGCAGCCAACTAGACTGCCAATGGAAGAATTTACAGAGGAAGAAAAAGCAAAATATGGCAATAAATTCTTTTATGAGCTAAACTTTAGCAATAAAGGAGGCTTAGTGATGCCGATTATTGTTGAGTTTACTTTCAAAGATGGAACAAAAGCCGTAGATCGAATTCCAGCACAAATTTGGAGATTAAATGAATTGAAAACATCCAAGTTTTATGTGCACGATAAAGAAGTTGCCAGCATTAAATTAGATCCAATGCGTGAAACAGCCGATATCGATGAAACCAATAATACCTGGGGCGGTGGAGAAAGAGCATCGAAATTCCAAATTTTCAAAGCTCGTATAGGTGGAGGTCCAGCACGCGGCCAATCTGTAGGCGCTAACCCAATGCAGCTCGAGAAGAAAGGGGAATAGTGTTCGAGATGTGAGACAAGGTGCAAATAGCATGGCGTTTAAAAAGCACGAGGATGATAAGTCTTCGTGCTTTTTTGTTTCTCCTTCTCCTTTCCACTTTTGGCTTTCTTCTTTCTTTCCACTTTTAGCTTTTCCCTTTTCCCTTTCCTCATTATGCATTATATTTGTTATCCAGTTCAACAACTACCTCCCGATGAAATTTAAACTTACTTCAGATTATAAACCAACTGGCGATCAGCCAAGTGCAATAAAACAGTTAGTAGAAGGTGTAAATGCAAACGAACACTATCAAACATTGTTGGGTGTAACAGGGTCTGGTAAAACTTTTACAGTAGCCAATGTAATTGAGCAAACCCAAAAGCCTACGTTGATCTTAAGTCACAATAAAACTTTGGCAGCCCAGTTGTATGGTGAGTTTAAACAGTTTTTTCCAGAAAATGCGGTAAACTATTTTGTTTCCTATTACGATTATTATCAGCCGGAGGCGTATATGCCTACCACTAATACCTATATCGAAAAGGATTTAAGCATCAATGAAGAAATAGAAAAACTGAGGCTTCGAACTACTTCCGCTTTGATGTCTGGACGGAGAGACGTAATTGTTGTATCTTCCATCTCTTGTATCTATGGTATGGGAAATCCCGAAGATTTTTCGCGCTCGGTATTTCGCTTTGGGGTGGGAACCAGAATAAGTAGAAACTCTTTCTTACATAGCTTGGTCGAAATTTTATACGCACGTACCATTACCGATTTTAAGCGTGGTACTTTTAGGGTAAAGGGAGACACTGTCGACATTTTTCCAGCCTACTTAGATGATGCCTATCGAGTTTCTTTTTTTGGCGACGACATCGAAGAGCTATCCATCATCGACCCCATTACTGGTAAAACAATAGAGAAATTAGAAGATATGGCTATCTATCCGGCCAATCTGTTCGTTACCCCTAAAGAGAAATTCAATTCTTCTATTTGGGGCATACAAGAAGAGCTTGAACTCCGTAAAAATCAATTATTAAATGATAAGCAATTATTAGAGGCAAAAAGGCTCGAAGAAAGAGTGAATTTCGATATCGAGATGATGAAAGAACTCGGCTATTGCTCGGGAATTGAAAATTACTCTAGGTTTTTCGACGGCCGATCGCCCGGTATGCGCCCCTTCTGTTTGTTAGATTATTTTCCCGACGATTATCTAATGGTCATCGACGAAAGTCACGTAACTGTTCCTCAAATTAGGGCAATGTATGGTGGCGACCGTTCCAGAAAGATGTCGCTAGTTGAGTATGGATTTCGCCTTCCTTCGGCATTAGATAACCGACCGTTAAATTTTGATGAATTTGAACGCCTAGCGCCACAAACGATTTACGTAAGTGCCACGCCGGCCGATTATGAGCTCGAGAAATCAGACGGTATTGTGATTGAACAAGTTATTAGACCAACAGGCTTATTAGATCCAGTGATAGAAGTCAGACCGGCGGTTAACCAGGTTGATGATTTATTAGACGAGATCGATAAGACCATTAAAATGGGCGATCGGATATTGGTGACCACCTTAACGAAACGCATGGCCGAAGAGTTAACAAAGTACATGGATCGGTTAAATATTAAATGTAGATATATCCACTCTGAAGTGAAGACATTGGAGCGCGTAGAGATATTGAAGGGTTTAAGGCTAGGTGAGTTTGATGTTTTGGTGGGTATTAACCTGCTGCGTGAAGGATTAGACTTACCAGAAGTTAGCTTAGTCGCTATTTTGGATGCTGATAAAGAAGGGTTTTTACGTTCTGATAGAGCATTGATCCAAACAATTGGTCGAGCTGCCCGTAATGATAGAGGTAGGGTAATTATGTACGCTGATAACATGACCCAGTCTATGGAAAGAACAATAGACGAAACTAACAGAAGAAGAGAAAAGCAGGTTGCTTATAATTTAGAACATTCCATTACGCCTAAAACCGTTGGTAAAACCAGAGAAGAGATTATTGAGCAAAGCTCGGTTTTAGACTTCTCTGAAAGTGGCGCACGTAAAAAGGCTTATGTAGAAATTGATGAAGTGAGCATCGCAGCCGATCCTATTATCCAATACATGACCAAGCCCGAAATGCAAAAGGCAATTGAGAAAACTCGGAAGGACATGCAGAAAGCCGCGAAAGAAATGGACTTTTTAATGGCCGCCAGAATGAGAGACGAAATGTTTGCCCTAGAGAAAATTTTCGCAGAAAGGTTTAGTAAATAGAAATATTTAATTAACCCTCATTGTCATCCAGAACGCAGTGAACGGCCTTGTACCTTATTGTCACCCAGAGCATAGCGAAGGGCCTTTACGTTCAGATCCCTCGGAACTCGGGATGACAAACAACTCGGGATGACAAATATTACTAGTAATTAAATCGTAAATTGATTAATGCGCGATCACAATTACTTTATTTACATCCTAACGAACTTTAATAGAACCGTTTTATACACCGGAGTTACAAATGATTTATCCATTAGGCTTACTCAACACATTGAAGGCATCAACAAATTTTCATTTACGAACAAGTATAAATGCCACTTTTTAATTTATTATGAACATTTTCATTATATCGATCAAGCCATTGCCCGCGAAAAGGAAATTAAAGGTTGGTCTAGGAAAAAGAAAGAAGACCTGATAGCAACAGAGAATAAAGACTGGAAGTTTTTGAATGATGAAGTGATTGAAACATAGTTTGTTCACCCAGGACCTTTATTGTCATCCAGAACGCAGCTTGTCACCCAGAACGCAGTGAAGGGCCTTTACGTTAAGATCCCTCGGAACTCGGGATGACAACTAATGCCGGATGACAAATACTGCTTTAGCGCTGCTAAATTTTTTTATCTTCTAAAATAATACTTAATTTAGCATCACACACAAGAAACTATGATGCGTAAACGACTTCTAACGGCAATCCTAATTGCTTTTTTAGGTAATTTTTCATTTGCACAAACCAATCGAACTCTTACCGTTCCATTAGGCGGAAATGCCTATGTTAATCAAAAAACAAACCATGGCGCTGTTACCAGAAATGGAATCGACGAATGGAATAGTACCATTGCTTCTTTTAAGGTTTATATACGGTTGGCCAAAACAGGAACCTTGGCAGTTACTTTAAACGAATTATCCAAACTCGACGGCGAAAGCGAGCTGAGTGTAGGCATTAACCATAAAATAAAAAAAGTTGTAGTTAAACCAGGTACTACCTCATTACCAGTAGGCGATTGGGTTATCAAGGATACGGGTTATGTAGCCATTGAAATAAAGGCCCTAAAAAGTACCGGAACCAAATTCCCGGCTATTGGAAGTCTCCTGGTTTCAGGATCAGCTGTCGACGCTAAAACGGCTTTTGTAAAAGACAATGAAGGTAATTTCTTTTATTGGGGTCGAAGAGGCCCATCGGTTCACCTAAACTATCAATTGCCAGAGAAGACTGATGTCGAATGGTTTTATAATGAAATTACGGTGCCAAAAGGCGAAGATGTGCAAGGGTCCTATTTCATGACGAATGGTTTCGCCGAAGGATATTTTGGTATCCAAGTAAATTCACCGACAGAGCGAAGGATCTTATTTTCTGTTTGGAGCCCTTTCCAGACCGATAATCCTAAAGAAATTCCCGAAAGCCACAAAATTAAACTTTTAAAGAAAGGAAAAGAGGTTTATACTGGAGAATTTGGCAACGAAGGCTCCGGTGGACAAAGCTATTTAAAGTATAATTGGAAAGCCGGCGAGACATATAAGTTTTTGCTTAGGGCAACACCTGGAGACGATAATTATACAACATATACAGCCTATTTTTTCATGCCCGAAGAGGGTCAGTGGAAATTAATAGCCTCGTTTAAGCGTCCGCAAACAAAAACCTATTTAAAAAGATTGCATTCTTTTCTCGAGAATTTTAACCCAGAATTTGGCGATCAAACAAGAAAGGTGCTATTTAAAAACCAATGGGTTTGCGATACCAAAGGGTTGTGGACAGAAATCAATACTGCACGATTTACTACTGACAATACGGGGGCTAAGGGCTACAGAATGGATTATGCCGGTGGTTTAAGTGGAAGTTCATTCTATTTAAAGAATTGTGGGTTCTTTACTAATTTTACTACGCCAAGAACGACCTTCACCAGAAAAATGCTTAAAAATAAACCAGTTATTAATTTTAATTATCTTCCTTAGCACTCACAACTCAAGACTCAAATCTCCCAATGGAAGGACAAAATAGAAAGGATATTTACCCAGGTTTGGAAGTAGGTATTATTTTAAAGAAAGACCAACGTAATGGCAATGTAACCTACGGGGTGGTGAAAGATTTATTAACCTCTTCGGCGTTCCATTCTAGAGGGATAAAGGTGCGTTTGGAGGATGGGCAAGTGGGAAGAGTTGTTTCTTGTCATCCAGAGTGATAGTAAAAGATTGTAATGTAATTGCAATTATCTGGCAAAAAAGTAACAAAATTTTGAACTACACGTCTATATTTGTGTTTAATAATTAATAATAAAGCATGCTTCTAATTAAATTTATCTTCATTACCGTTATAGTTCTTTGGGTTATCCGATTGTTAATCCGATTAATTTTTCCAGTTATGATTAAAAATATGTTTGGTAATATGCAGCAACAAGCAGCCAATGCCAACCAACAACAACAACGTCCCTCTAAACCCGAAGGATCAATCTCGATCGATTACATGCCCAAAAAAGAAAAAAAGGGCAATGCCGATAAGTTGGGTGATTTTGTAGATTACGAAGAAGTTAAGTAACTGAAATAACGTTTTTAACAAAGTTTAACGATTTGTTAATCAAATAAACCCAATATTTGTTGTAACGAATTAGCCTTGGCTATCGTTTTATCTAATAAAAATTAAACTATGCGTAATTTTATACCTGCCCGTCTATTTTCTTTGCTACTAATTTTAAGCGTTGTTACTTTAAATTCTTGTAAAACGAAAGATGTTGAACTCCCTGCTGGCGCCCACATAAGATTTATCAATGCTTCGCCAACTTTGGGTACCTATAATATTTATGTGGACGATAGGATGCAAAACACTGCCGCAATCCCTTTTGGTGGTACAATTTCTTACGTTGCCTACCTAGCTGGAAATCATGACATTAAATATACAACGGCGTCCAGTGTTCAGTCAGTTTTAACTAAGCAAATAAGTTTAACTAAGGATAAAATTTATTCTGTATACCTAATTGATAAAAACGATAAAATGGACGCTCTAGTCATTACTGATGATGCGAGTGTATCGTCGACTACCAAAGCATTTGTGAAATTTATTAATTTAAGTCCAGATGCGCCTGCACTTAGTCTAGATATTGCCGAAGGCGCTAATCTTTTTGCAAGCAAAACCTACAAAACAGGGACTGAATTTGTGCAGGTTGATCCGAAAACCTACAACTTTAATATCAAGGATTCGGCTACTGGGGCAATTAAGACTACGTTAAAAGATGTAGAATTCGCCGCTGGCCGTTACTATACCATCATTTCCCGCGGAATGTTAAATCCAGGGACTAACGATCAGCCTTTCAGCGCACAAAGTATTATTAACCAATAATTTCCTCCCGTCATCCGATGAGCGTACTACCGTCATCCGATGAGCGTACTACCGTCATCGGATGACGACCAAAAAATTATTTCCTTTATAATCTCATCCAATTTTCTATTTTTGGACTTACGTTTTATTTTAACTGACCTAAATGAATAATTGGTTTAAACAAAATGGCACTCATTTAGCCATTATTGCTTTTTTCGTAGTAATATGTTTCGCATATTTTAGTCCTGTATTGCAAGGTAAAAGACCCGCACAAAGTGATGTGCTCCAGTCTAAAGCCATGCAAAAGGAGATTATGGAATATAAGGAAAAGGATGGTAAAGCACCACTCTGGACCAATCAAATGTTTGGCGGAATGCCTGCCTATCAAATCTGGGTACCTTATGCCTATAATGTTGCAACCTACGGTATCGCAGCGGTTACAAAGTCACTTCCTACACCTGTAGGCACGGTATTATTGTTATTGGTAGGGAGCTATTTTCTTTTCATCGTTTTAAAAATAAACCCCTGGCTTGCTGCGGCAGGTGCCATTGCCTTTTCATTTACAACGTATAATTTTGTACTCATCGCCACAGGTCATAGCAATAAGGCCTTAGCCATTGGTTTTTTTGCGCCTATCATAGCAAGTATACTGCTAACCCTGCGCGGCAAATATTGGCTTGGAGCTAGTTTAGCAGCTTTATTTTTGGCTTTAGAGATTAGGTCTAACCACATCCAGATGACCTATTACTTATTTTTGGCCATCTTAATTTACATGGGTATAGAGCTTTACCAAGCGTATAAAAATAAAACTTTACCAGCTTTAGGTAAAGCAGTTGGCTTTTTAGGTGTCGCAGTTATCTTAAGTGTAATGGTAAATGCCAGTTTGCTATGGACTACCTCAGAGTATGCTAAGGAGACCAATAGAGGTAAATCTAATTTAACCAATGCTGCGGGTAAAACCGAAAGCATGTCTAAAGAGTATGCTTATGGCTGGAGCCAAGGTGTTGGAGAAACATTCAGTATCCTGATACCAGATTTATATGGCGGAACAACAAGTATCGATAAAATTGTTAAACCTGAAAGTAACCTATCTAAAGCTATTTCTGAAACCTTAACAGGGGGCGATCCAGCCAATACCCAACAGGCCATCGGATCATTAGCACAACAATTTGGTATGGTTGAGTACTGGGGCGAAAAGCCGAGTACACAAGGGGGGTATTACTTCGGTGCCATCATTTGCTTCCTATTTGTATTCGGATTGTTCATCGTTCGTAGTCGTTTAAAATGGTGGATTTTATCCGTTACCGTTTTATTTATACTCCTTTCGCTAGGCAAGAACTTCCCATTGGTTTCTGATTTGTTCTTCGATTATTTCCCATTGTATAATAAATTTAGAGCAGTTGAGTCTATTTTAGCAGTAGTAGGATTAATGGTGCCAATATTAGCTTTCTTGGCAGTTAAAGAAGTACAAGAAGGGAGTATCGACCAAAAAGTATTGGTTAAGAAATTAACTTGGTCTGCCGGTATCACTGGTGGTTTTGCGCTAATCGTAGCGATACTACCTACGTTATTCTTCGACTTTAAAACAGAAAATCACCCTCAAATTGTACAAGCTTTAACCCAAGCATTGCAAAATAACGCAGGTGTTGCACAAAGAATTGCCGATGCATTGGTGCAAGACCGTGTAGCTATTGCACGCGCTGATGCTTTACGTTCTTTCTTGTTCATCGCAATTGCTTTTGTAATTATCTGGGCATTTATTACCAAGAAAATTAAAATGGAATTGGCTTATGGCTTATTAGGCTTAGCTATTTTAATTGACATGTGGCAAGTAGATAAACGTTATTTAAATAAAGATAACTTTAGAAGTAAAACTGAGTTAGCCAATACCTTTACACCGCGCGATGTAGATAATTTTATCTTGGCAGATAAAGATCCTAATTTTAGGGTATATGATCAGTCGATCTCTACTTTTAACGATGCTAGTACAACGTCATTCCACAAAACAATTGGTGGTTACCATGCGGCTAAGCTTAAGAGATTTGATGAGCTAATCCAAAATCAGCTATCTACCAGCATTAATCAGGATGTGTTGGATATGCTAAATGCCAAATATTTTATCACCCAAGACCGTCAAAATGGTTCTTATAAAATGTCTAGAAATGCTACTGCTTTAGGTAATGCATGGCTAGTTAAAGGCGTTCAATTTGTGAAAAACTCCGATGAGGAAATGAAAGCGATCAGTAGTTTCGATCCTAAATTGGAAGCTATCGTAGACGAGCAATATAAAAGCTTGCTAGACACCACGCGTTTAGGTGCAGATCCTACTGCATTTATCAAAATGGAAAGCTATAATCCTGATCATCTAGTATATTCATATAGCGCACCAAGAGATGTAATCGCAGTGTTCTCGGAGATTTACTACGATAAAGGCTGGAACATGTACATCGACGGTGAGCAAAAACCATATTTTAGAGCAGATTATGTATTAAGAGCCGCACAATTAACCGCAGGTAATCACAAGGTTGAATTTAAGTTCGAGCCTAAATCATATTATATGGGCGAGAAAATTTCACTTGCTGGCTCGGTGTTGCTAATTGGATTTTTAGGCCTAGGATTTTATACCGATAGGAAAAAGAAAGCTTAACCCCTCGTCATCCGATGACGGCTTGTTGTACTCATCGGATGACGACTTAATAATATTTCCTTAACACTTTCATAATCTTCATGTTGCATTTTTGCATTCATAAATGAATCAAATGATCAGCGCTTTCGTCATCGGATGACGGTTGGCTCATCGGATGACGACTAAAATGAATCATTATGCTTGAACTGCTAATTATTGCCTGCCTTATTGCGATAATCGCTTTCTTCTTTAGTCCTTACGAACTGAAGATGCACGACGGAGAAGACGACTAATGGGAAAAAGGGCATTAGATGTTGTTGTTATTTCTGATGTGCACTTAGGCACCTACGGTTGCCAGGCGAAAGAGTTGCTTAAATACCTTAAAAGCATTAACCCCAAGGTAATTATCTTAAATGGGGATATCATCGATATCTGGCAATTTAGCAAGAACTATTGGCCAGAAACCCATATGAAGATACTCCGTAAACTAATGAAGTTTATGGTAGAAGGAGTAACAGTTTATTATTTAACTGGGAACCACGACGAATTACTCCGCAAGTTTTCTGATATGCATTTGGCATCATTCCATCTTCAAGATAAGTTGGTATTGGAATTCGACGGTAAAAAAGCTTGGTTCTTCCATGGTGATGTATTTGATGTAACCATGCAGCACTCAAAATGGCTGGCCAAACTTGGCGCAATTGGCTACGACAGCTTAATTTTGCTTAATAGTTGTGTTAATTGGATCTTAACCAAGATTGGCAGAGATAAAATGAGTTTTTCGCAAAAAATTAAGGCAAAATTTAAAGACGCTGTAAAGTTTATCAACAGCTTTGAACAAACAGCAGCAGAGCTAGCAGTCGAAAAAGGCTACGACTATGTTGTTTGTGGGCATATTCATCATGCCGAAAAACGAGAAATCCTAACAGAAAAAGGCTCAGTGCTATACCTAAATAGTGGAGATTGGGTTGAGAGTTTAACCGCCTTAGAATATGCCGATCAGCAGTGGCAAATATTTAAGTACGAATCTAAACATTTTGAAAACGATTTGGTTGAAGAAGGGGTTTTATCAGACGGAGAGAATTTACAGCACAAGCTTGATATCAATCTCTTATTGGAGAAAATCAAATTAGAAGTTGGCTAAAACTTAAGCCCGTCATCGGATGACGGGAAAAAAAACGAAAACCGTCATCGGATGACGGAAGTGCGAAAAGATAGCCGTCATCCGATGACGAATAGATGAGGAATAAAATAAAATACAGATATTAGGGACATGAAGATACTATATGCGATACAGGGCACAGGGAATGGGCATATAAGTAGGGCGAGAGAAATTGTTCCCCTGTTGCAAGCACATGGCGATCTTGATATCTTGATATCGGGCACGCAAGCCGATGTTAAATTAGCACAGGAAATCAAATACCAATTACATGGCTTTAGCTTTGTGTTTGGGAAACGAGGTGGGGTAGACCATTTTAAGACTTGGCAAAATATGAATTTGCTAAGGTTTAAAAGCGATATGGGTAAAATTCCCTTGAAGGATTATAACTTAATTATTAATGATTTTGAGCCGGTGACTGCCTGGGCATGTAAAGCACAAAAAATACCCAGTGTTTCTTTAAGCCACCAAGCTTCTTTCAAGTCTAAAAAGGTGCCTCGTCCAAAAACGATAGATTGGGGTAAGCTTATCCTGAGCCATTACGCGCCAACTACCCACCACGTTGGGTTCCATTTCGAAAGATATGATGATTACATCTATACTCCGGTTATCAGAAGTGAAATAAGGGATTTAACACCAACAAATTTAGGGCACTACACTGTTTATTTGCCTGCCATAGCCGACATCAGCTTGGTTAGGTTGCTACAGCGATTTCCGCACGTTAAGTGGGAAGTATTTTCTAAACATACTACACTAGGCTATAGGATAGACAACATTATTGTCGAGCCTATTCACAATGAGAATTTTAATCGTAGTCTGGCAACTTGCGAAGGTTTGTTTACAGGTGGAGGCTTTGAAGGGCCAGCCGAAGCATTGTTTTTAGGAAAGAAACTATTGGTTGCTCCGATGAAGTTTCAATACGAACAGCAATGCAATGCCTATGCTTTAAAACAACTTGGCATTCCAGTTATTTGGGCAAGTAATCAAAATTGGCTACCAATTTTGAAACAGTTTATTGATACCCCACAGCCTTTAAACTTTGATTTTCCTGATGAAACGGCAAGTATTGTTGCCAAGGTTGTGAGCGATTTTGCGAGGTAAGAAGCCATCTCTTTTTTCCCAGATAATTTTCTTTACTTTGCTTCCTGTAGCGCATGATTAATCAGTTTCGAACTTTAAGCCTAGTTAACCTTGTTATTTTGATAGCATTTACGTTTTTTATGCGGATGGCTATACTTATTAACTTGCCAGAGAAGTTTGATTTCGAATTCCTAGAGCCTTATGCCAAATTGCTGGTTCAAATCCCGTCTACAAGCACCTTTTCGCCGCTTTTTAATGTTGTTTTCGCCGCGTTTATCGTCATAACTCAGGCCGTTTTGTTTAATATTGTAGTTAATAGACATAGCCTGTTAGGCAAGCCAACCTATTTGCCAGCCTTATTATATGTTACCGGATCGAGTTTATTTTTGCAGTTTTTAATTGTTAGTCCGCCGCTCATCTGTAATTTTATTTTAATCTGGATGATGGATAAGCTGCTAAAAATTGGTAAGTCGCCAAATGGTATTATGATGATGTTTGATGTGGGGATGTTGATTGCCTTGGGTACTTTAATCTATTTTCCATTTATCGTGTTGCTAGTTATGCTTTGGTTAAGTTTATTGCTTTATCGTTCATTTAACTGGCGCGAATGGGTTTCAGGCTTTATCGGGTTCTTAACAATCTTCTTTTTTCTAGCCGTGTTCTATTATTGGAATGATAACATTAACCAGTTCTTTCAAATATGGAAACCACTAGTTAATAAATTTCCGTCAGTCCTAAAAATAAATTACAGTGATTATGTTGTATTGCTACCTGTGGCAGTGATTATGATATTGGCAGCATTACAACTTCGAGAGAATTTCTTTAGGAGTTTTATTAGTACGCGAAAAGCTTTTCAGATGTTGTTTTTCATGTTTATTGTTGCGATTGTCAGTTTCTACACCAAGCCCGATTTTAGGGTTTATCACTTTTTATTGTGTGTTCCACCGGGCGCAGTGCTATTGGCTTATTATTTTAACAACGCCAAAAAGCGATGGTTTTATGAATCGTTATTTGCGATATTGGTGATTAGTATTCAGTATTTTCTGTTTGTTTAAAGGTCATCGGGCCGGAAGGCCTTTCTTTTTTCAGTAGCTGTTTATTTTTTCGTTTTAAGTATGTTGTTTTTAATGGTACTCAAGATGGCTACAACTGGATGCATAACCCATAGTCCTTAGTTTGTGGATAGCTTTCTTATGAACTGTGGGTTAGGGATCCGACGGGATGGCCTTGTCACCCATTCTCGTTATTCTCGTCATCGGATGACGATTTTGTTTTTTGCACTCGTCATCGGATGACGGTTATGACGGTTAGGTTCGAGAAAACCTCCCTTTAACCTTTTTTAACAAATTGAGGACTTAAAACTAACTAAAGATTAATAGCTTTGTGGCACGTATATGGTTAATGCATAATCTTGTCATCGATATCGGGAATACAAATAGCAAGCTAGCTGTCTTTAACGCCAAGGAGTTGGTGCATTATCAGCGAGTAGGAAAAATAGGCATCAATAATTTGAAAGAAATTACAGATGCTTATGAATTGCAAAATTTCACCATTTCGAGCGTAAGCGGCGAAGTTGATGACTTGGTTGCTTTTTTAAAGGATAAATTAAATTACTTTCCTTTTTCGACAAAGATAAATGCAGGGATCATCAATAATTATCAAACACTTCATACGTTAGGGTTAGATAGATGGGCAAAAATAATTGCTGCTCATCAATTATACGCCAACAGAAATTGTTTAATTATCGACGCGGGTACTTGCATTACATACGATGTACTCACTGCAGAAAGTGCCTATTTTGGAGGGAGTATAAGTCCAGGAATAGGAATGAGGTTTGAAGCATTGCACCATTATACAGGCAAATTGCCCTTAATTAAATGGGATAGAGCAATAAATATTCCCGAAGGAACAAATACAGAGAATGCCATCAAAAATGGTGTTTTACAAGGAATTGTAAATGAAATAGGCGGTTTTATAGCTGCCGAAAACGATAAAAATGAAAACCTTTTGGTGCTATTAACCGGAGGTGATGCTGATTTTTTGATGGAGCAATTAAAAAATAGCATCTTTGCAAGCCAAATTACACTCGATCCGTATTTGGTTTTAAAAGGATTAAATGAAGTTATTACATTATAATATGTACCAAAAATTAAAATACACACTTGCTGCTTGCTTATTAACAATTAGTTTTGCCGTAAATGCACAAATTACCGTTCAGTCTCCATACTCAAAATTTGGCGTAGGAAATATCAAAGGATCTCTACTTCCTCAGTTCAGAGCAATGGGTGGTATTTCAACAGCAGTTGGTAAAAACTCCATCTTCAACAATATCAATATGCAGAACCCAGCGAGTTATGCTAGCATTAATTCGGTTACCTTAGATATTGGTATGAGCGGTACTTACAACGAACTCAGAAATAGTAAAATCACTGAAAACAGTTTCAATGCCACGCTAAGTCATGCTGCATTTGGTTTTAACCTTGGCCGAAGATCTGGTTTAAGTTTTGGTATCTTACCTTATTCAGAGCTTGGCTACAATTTTAAGAACACGGCTAAAGTAGGTACTAATGCCACCAATCAAAAAGATGTCGACTTTCTTTATACAGGTGAAGGCGGCTTAACAAAAGCTTATTTAGGTTATGGATTTGGCTTAGGAGATCATTTAAGAATAGGTGCAAACCTAGAATATCTTTTTGGTAACCTTTCCGAAAGTAGATCTGCACAATACACCAATGACGCTGGAGCGATACATTCTCGTATACAAGATAGAAACAGTGTAGGCGGAGTAAACTATTCTTATGGTGCTCAATATGATATCCGTATCAATAGCAAAACTTCGTTAATCATGGGTTATTCAGGTTCGGCAGCTTCAAAAATTGGAAGTGCAAAAAGTAAATATGTTACCCAATATACTTTAGATGAAACGGGAGCCGAAAGACCTGCTTTAGATACCTTATTTGTAACAGAAAATGCAAGCACTAATTTGAAACTACCATTGGTTCATAACTTTGGTATTTCACTACAGAAAAATGATGCTTGGTTAATTGGTATAGATTACAGAATGGGGAAATGGTCTGATATGACAATCGATAATGTAAATCAAAACCTGCAAGATACTTATGGCTTTTCTGTGGGCGGTCAACTTACCCCTGATTTTAGCTCTATCAACAATTATTTCAAAAGAGTAGAATACCGTTTAGGCTTCCAATATGATAAGACCTATATTCAAATGAATAACCAAGACGTTAAGCAAATGGCTATTACAATGGGCTTAGGTTTACCTTTGAGTTCTTATGCTAGAGGAATCTTATATAAAGCGAACGTTACCGCCGAATTTGGTAAACGTGGTTCACTTGCCAATGGCTTATTGCAAGAAAGATATGTTACTTTCCATTTAGGATTTACCCTAAATGATAGTTCATGGTTCCGCAGATTTAAATTTGATTAATGCTTAAAAATAGTCTAAAAATAAGTTTTTTAGCGCTATCCATGTTGTGGGTTTGTTCTTGTACAGAGGATGATCTTAAAAACGCTGCTGCAATTTCTTCTAAGAAAATTACTTTAACAAAGGATCGTACCTATGGTATGGACGTAATCTACAGCGATTCGGCCATTGTTAAAGCAAAAGGCTATGCCCCTATTTACGATAAAGTGACCCCATCGCAAGGAACACAGTACAACGAAATGCCGCAAGGAGTAAAAATTGAGTTTTATGATGCCTATTTACAGGTAACAGGAACTATTACTTCTGATTACGCAATCAACGACGAGACAAAGCAACTTACGATATTTAGGAAAAATGTGGTTGTAGTAAATGATAAGATGACGTTTACAACAGAAGAGTTAACCTGGGATGAGCAAAAGAAGCTCTATTCTTCGCCTTATGGTACAGTAGTTACCAAAGCCGGGGATGTATTAACAGGTTCCTCATTTTCTGCTCCGCAAGACTTTAGCAGTTATAAAATTAATACAGCCGCCGGAGAAGGCTTCTTGAAAGAGAGTATTAAACCTTAAGGAGGTTGAAAGAGAATTACACCTTCTAAGCACTCCTTCAAGCGCGTTTCCAACAATATTTAATAAAATTTTCTATTTACCTGCAAATTTGTATCTTGCGCCCTCTTAAAAAAAATAATAAAGAATAAATAATATGGGATTAATGACATTTTTGCGCAACCGAGCAGGCTATGTATTAGTTGGTGCGATTGCTTTTGCAATTATTGCATTTATAGTTGGTGATTTAATTGGTACTGGTAAGCCATTTTGGGAAGCATCGCAAAGGGTAGTTGGATCAATTGATGGAGAAGATGTAAGCATCGAACAGTTTGGTCCAAAAGTTGACCAAAGTATTGCACAATTTAAACAACAATACGGTGGAGCTGTCAATCCACAAATGCAAGCTATGGCTGTTGATAACGCCTGGCAAGCAGAAGTTGCTAACGTTCTTTTAAGCAAAGAATATACACGTTTAGGTTTAACTATCTCAAGCGATGAGCTATTTGATTTATTACAGGGCAAAAACCCTAGTCCATTAATCATGCAATATTTCGGTAACCAGCAAACTGGTCAGCTAGACCGTACAGCAGTTATCAGCTCATTAAAGGCACAAGCTAAAGATGCGAAACTAAAAGAGCAATGGGATTTGTTAAATGCTGAAATTGAAAAACAAGCTTTACAACAAAAGTATGCTAACTTAATCCGTAATTCGGTTTATGTAACTTCACTTGAAGCGACAGACGAATATAACAATCGTAACAAGCTTGCAAGCTTCAGATATGTAAATTTAGATTACAGTACCATTTTAGATGCAGCAGTGAAGTTAACCGACGAAGACTATCAAGCTTATTATGATGAGTATAAATCTACTTTTAAAAATCAAGCCGAAACTCGTGGATTAGAGTTTGTTAATTTCAATATTCTACCAACTGCTGCAGATACTGCAGCTATTAAAGCACAAATGGAAAAGTTAGCGACAGACTTTAAAAGCACGCCTAACGATTCATTATTTGCTGTAACGAACTCTGATGTTAAAATTCCATATAGTTATCTTGGTAAAGGTAAATTAGCACCTGCTGTTGATTCAGTAATCTTTAACTACCCAGCTGGAAGTTATTACGGACCAGTTTTCTCTGATAACTCTTATAAATTAATTAAAGTTGTTGATACTCGTTTCTCACCAGATTCAGTTAAAGTAAGACACATCTTAATTGATCCAGCAAAAGTTGGTGGCGATGCAAATGCATTTAAATTAGCCGACTCGTTGAAAACATTGGTTCAAAAAGGTGGAGATTTTGGTGCATTAGCGAAAATATACAGCATTGATGGTTCTAAAGACCAAGGAGGCAGCTTGCCTTCATTCCCTCGTGGCGAAATGGTTCCAGAATTTGAGAACGCATCATTTAACGGCAAAGCAGGCGACTACACAGTTGTAAGATCTCAGTTTGGTGTTCATTTAATCAACATTCAAAGACAAATGGGTTCATCTAAAGTTGCTAAACTAGCTTATATTGAGAAAACATTAACTCCAAGCTCGAAAACTAGAGATGCAGCTTATAAGAAAGCTACCGCTTTCTTTAATGAAGTAAAAGCTGATAACTTTAGCACTTTAGCTAAAAAATATGGTTATACGGTGAGTGTTGCCGATCGAGTAACAGCTTCTCAAGGATATGCGCCAGGCTTAGAAAACCCACGTGAGTTGATCAGAGCAGCATGGAACGCTGATAAAGGTGAAGTACTTCCAGAAGTATTTAAAATGGATAATGGGTATGTGGTAGCACGCGTAACAAGTGTATTGCCTAAAGGCCAACTATCTTTAGCTGATGTTAAAAAGCAAATTGAACAACCTGTACTTGCTGCAAAGAAAGGCAAAATGTTAAAAGAGAAGCTTGACAAAGCATTGGCTGGCGCTAGTAACCTAGATCAAGTTGCTCAAAAATTAGGTGTAGCAGCTGTGCCACTTCAAAATATTGTGTTTGCAAATCCAGTAATCCCTGGAGTAGCACAAGAAAACAAAGTAATTGGAGCGGTGTTTGGTTCGCCAGTAGGTAAATTATCTAAAGCTATACAAGGTTCAAAAGGTGTTTATGCTTTTGTGCTTGATGCATTGGTTAATCCTGCGCCTTTAGCAAATACGTTTAAGCAAAAACAAACGATGATTGAAGGTATTGCCCAACGTTCGTTAGGCGCTGCTTTCCAAGCGTTACAAGATAAAGCAGACATTAAAGATAATAGAGTTAAGTTCTATTAGATCCTTCGCTTGCGCTCTGGATGACAAAAAAGGTCTGGATGACACAGAAAAGGCAATGATTAAGTTCATTGCCTTTTTTTTGATATGACGTTTCTATAACCATTCCGAATTATATCCTCATATTAATTGCTTAAATTTGTGTTTTAATTGGCTTTTATCATGGAAATTCAAGAAAACATCATCAATAAAGTAGCAAATAGCGGCTTGGTTACCCTAAACCTTGAGGAGTATTTCCACCATGGAGAACGAGTAGTGTATGATATTAAAGACAATCTGTTTCATGGATTGATTTTAAGAGAACAAGACTTTAGGGCCTTTATTAAAGAACATAACTGGGAACAATACGAAGGTAAAAACATTGCCATCACTTGTAGTGCCGATGCCATTGTGCCAACTTGGGCCTATATGCTCCTGGCAAATAGAATGCAGCCTTATGCAAATGAAATCGTATTTGGCAGCCTAGAAACCCTCGAAGCAGTTATGTACGCCAAAGCCTTAACCAAAATAGATGTCAACGCTTTTGCCGATCAACGTGTAGTGATTAAAGGCTGTGCAGATATTGCAGTTCCAGTTTCGGCCTATGTAGAAATTACAGCAATGCTAACTCCAGTAGTTAAAAGCCTTATGTATGGCGAACCTTGCTCTACCGTGCCGATTTATAAGAAGAAGGCTTAATAGTATCGAGATGTAAGTATCAAGACTAAAAAAATTGGATTACTTTTTGTATACTTATTTCTTATGAAACCACAAATGATCGCGCTAATGCTGAGCCTGGTTAGCCTCATTAGTTATGCACAAGAGTTGCCTTTAAAAAAGGATCCTATTTTTATGGAGGGTGAGGTGTTGCAGTATAAATTGAAATATGGATTTATTACCGCTGCCGAAGCAACCATTAAAGTACAGGCCTCTGATTTAAAGTTCGACAATAAACCCACCTATAAGCTGGTCGTTGATGCCCAAACTTCAGGGACTTTCGATATTTTCTATAAAATCAGAGACCACTACGATTCGTACATCGATAAAACAGATTTAACACCCTACTTTTATCAAGAAAATATCCGGGAAGCAAGTTATCGCCGACAAGATAAAGCAAGGTTTCATCAGGACAGCAAGAAAGTTGTAGCCAATAGAGGTACTTTTACTACGCCAACTACACAAACCTTCGACCTTGTTTCTGCCTACTACTTTGCAAGAAGCTTAGATATGGCCAAATTAAATGTTGGCGATAAGTTTAAGCTCAATTATTTCCTGGGTGATGAAATCTCTGCCCTAGAAATCGAGTATATGGGCAAAGAAATGGTAAAGAGCAAATTAGGGAATATACGGTGCCTCAAATTTAGCCCTTCTATTAAGCCAGGTCGTATCTTCAAAAAAGATAGCCGATTATACCTGTGGATTACCGACGATGGAAATAGAGTGCCTGTAAAAGCAGAAGTAGAAATATTAGTCGGTTCTGTAACGATGGAAATTAAATCGGCAGCCGGATTGAGGTACCCGATTGGGAAGTAAGGGTTAAATTAGGTAATTCCCTTCTAAACCCTTAATTTTGTGCTGTGATCGAAGTTCAAAACACCTTAGTGCATGAAGACGTAATTAGTGAAAGCTTTGTGTGCAATTTAAATAAATGCAAGGGTATTTGCTGTGTAGAGGGTGATGCAGGTGCACCATTGGAAGTAGCAGAGACAGCTATCTTAGCTGAAATTTACCCTAAAATCAAACATTTACTGGCCGAGAAGGGCATCAAAGCAATCGAAGAACAAGGTACTTCTGTGGTTGATACAGACGGCGATTTAACGACGCCTTGTGTTGATGGGAATAAGGAATGTGCTTACGTAACTTTCGAAGGGGGCATTACCAAATGCGCGATAGAGAAAGCCTATGAGCAAGGTATTGTAGATTGGAAAAAGCCTATTTCTTGCCACCTATATCCAATTAGGATTACCAATTACCCCGAGTTTGATGTATTGAATTATGATCGGTGGCATATTTGTAGCGACGCTTGTACCTTTGGAAGAGAATTAAAAGTGCCTGTTTACCAGTTTCTGAAAGAGCCACTTATTCGTAAATATGGATTAGAATGGTATACGGAGTTGGAAGAGTCGGTTAGGGAGAGAGCTTAAAGCTGAAAGCAGAAGGCTTAAAGCGAAGAACAAAGAGCAAGGAACAAAGAGTGCTAAAAAACCAAACAGCCAAAAAACAAAAAACCAACAATGAAAGGAATAATCTTAGCAGGAGGTAGTGGTACACGCTTACATCCGTTAACTTTGGCTTGTAGCAAGCAAATGATGCCGGTTTACGATAAGCCGATGATCTATTATCCACTTTCTACCTTAATGCTTGCTGGAATTAAAGAAATCTTAATTATTTCTACGCCGCACGACTTACCGAACTTCGAAAAGTTATTGGGAGATGGATCGGCTATTGGCTGTAAATTCTCTTATGCAGTACAACACGAACCTAACGGATTAGCGCAAGCATTTGTAATTGGCGAAGAGTTTATTGGAAAAGATAAAGTAGCCTTGGTTTTAGGCGATAATATATTTCATGGCGATGGGATGGCTAGGGTATTACAAGCTAGCTCAGATCCTGATGGAGGCGTAGTTTTCGCTTACCAGGTTTCTGATCCCGAACGATATGGCGTCGTAGAGTTCGACGCTGAGCGCAATGTTATTTCTATTGAAGAAAAGCCGCAACACCCTAAATCAGATTATGCAGTGCCAGGTTTATACTTCTACGATAACTCGGTCGTACAAATTGCAAAAGACATTAAACCCTCTCCTCGTGGAGAATACGAAATAACGGACGTTAACAAGGCATACCTTGCGCAGGGCAAATTAAAGGTTGGTGTGCTTAGTCGCGGTACGGCATGGCTTGATACAGGTACGTTCACCTCCCTGATGCAGGCAGGACAATTTGTGCAAATCATCGAAGAGCGTCAAGGATTAAAAATTGGCTGTATAGAAGAAATTGCTTACCGAATGGGCTTTATCGACGCCGCCCAGTTAAAAGCAGTTGCTACACCTTTACTTAAAAGTGGCTATGGCGAGTATTTGCTGAAGATGATTAAATAGGAATATTTGTTTATGTTTGTTTTTCAAAATTGATTTCAATGAAGGTTGCCCTAATTACAGGAGTTACAGGCCAAGATGGTGCCTATTTAGCAGAGTTTTTGTTAAAAAAAGGATATTTTGTACACGGAATAAAACGTCGTTCCTCGTTATTCAATACCGATCGAATTGATCATTTATACCAAGATCAACATGAACAAAATGTAAATTTCAAACTACATTATGGCGATCTAACAGATTCAACTAACCTGATCAGGATTATCCAAGAAACACAACCCGACGAAATTTATAATTTGGCCGCAATGAGCCACGTGCAAGTGAGTTTCGAAATGCCAGAATATACGGCAAATGCCGATGGATTAGGGACTTTACGCCTGCTAGAAGCTGTACGGATTTTAGGTTTAGACAAAAAGACAAAAATATACCAAGCTTCCACATCAGAGCTATACGGATTAGTACAAGCAGTTCCACAAAGTGAAACTACCCCGTTCTATCCACGTTCTCCTTACGCAGTTGCTAAAATATACGCTTACTGGATTACCGTAAACTATCGTGAAGCTTATGGCATGTTTGCATGCAATGGCATCTTATTTAACCACGAAAGTCCGCTACGAGGCGAAACATTTGTGACGCGTAAAATTACCAGGGCTGCTGCAAAGATTGCCTTAGGCTTGCAAAACTGTCTGTTTTTGGGTAATCTATCTGCCCAAAGAGATTGGGGGCATGCAAAGGATTATATCGAAGCAATGTGGCTAATCTTGCAACAAGAAAAGCCCGAAGATTTTGTAATCGCTACAGGGGTAACAACTACGGTTCGCGATTTCGTAAAAATGACCTTTGCCGAAATGGGTATCGATATCGAGTTTTCTGGAAAAGATGAAAACGAAAAAGGCGTAATTATCAATGTAGACGAAGAAGCTGTACAACGCTTAGGATTGAATGCCGAAGGATTAAAACTTGGACAAACAGTGGTAAGAGTTGATCCAAAATATTTCAGGCCAACCGAAGTTGATCTATTGTTAGGAGATCCGACAAAATCTAAAACCCAATTAGGCTGGGAACCAAAATACGACTTGCCAGCTTTGGTACAAGACATGATCCTTTCTGATTTAAACTTGATGAAGAAGGATGAGTATTTGAAAGATGGGGGATACAAAACCCTTAATTATTTCGAGTAGTTACGTCCTCATATTTCCTCATTTTATGGAATGGGGAAATATTCAAATTAGGGGCTTTATTTCATTTTAAAAGCAATTAATTTATTTTTTAAGGAGAAATTAGCCTTTAAGCAGTGTTCAATTTGTGCACTTATTAACCTTTATTTAATAGATAGTTAACATCAAAATAGCCTCTAGCGTTACGGATTCGCCTATTATTGCGCTATTGTTGATATGTATTGTGGATAAATAAGCATAGAATGAATTTTTTTACGTTCGTTATTTAACGTTTTATTAACTAATTTTCTAAAGCAAATCCAATAGGAAAGGAGTAGGCCGCTTCCGTTGGATTAATGTTTGCACACCAAATGCATTAACCTCATGAACCATGATCAACAAAGCTTGTACCTGCAAAAGTTGTGGCAATGATAATTTATATTATCAAATGCCGACTAATTTAGTTTTCAAAGTTATGGCATTAAACATTTATTGGTGCCATAAATGCGACTCTAAAAATTACTTTTGGGCTTGGAATTTTACCAAGGCTTATTAGTAGTAAACTCAATCGGTTAGTTGAACCTGCTAATCGATTGAGTTTTTGTTTTTAACGTGAATTTTATGTGCGGCTCATAGGCGCCGAGTGGCTCCTGCGAGTCTTTAGTTCGAACAGTACGTTAATTGTTTCGGCCACAAGAGGGCGCATACCCCTCATAGTTGATATACTCAATACAGTAGCGTGGTGTTTTAACCTTGGCGTCATTGCGAGGTACGAAGCAATCTCCTCCTTTTTTGTCTGGGTGACACTCCTTCTTGATCATGAACTTAATATGCTAAATAATAGTTAAGAATGGCCATCGGAACTTTTCTGGAATTTGCAAAAATATTGCAAATTTTGAAAAAGTATAATACTTATTAGTATGTTTGCATATGATTATTCAATTCAGTGTCGGTAATTACGGTTCATTTAACGATATCCAAAAGATAAATTTTCGGGCAACCTCGTTAGAATCTTGCAGCCTAGAGGTTGACAAGGCAAATCTAATTAACATTGGAAGTAGCTCTTACCTGAAGTTAATTGGTATTTATGGGGCAAATGCTAGTGGGAAATCAAATTTATTGCGGGCGCTTTCTTTTTTTAGAGAATTAGCTGCCCATTCAATGGTATCTGAAGAATTGTCGCAGACTGGTGTGAATCCTTTTCGACAGTCTGAGGATGGCTTGGCTCAGCCGTCTTATTTCCAAATTGTCCTTTTACTTGAGAACAGGAAATATCGTTACGGCTTCACGTTGACAGTTGAAGGCATTATTGAATCGGAATGGTTATTTGGCCCTGCAGAAAAAAATGAGACATTTTATTTCAAACGTTCCCTAGCAGATGTGCAAGTTAATAAAGAATGGTTTTCAGAAGCAGCAGATCTCCCGTTAGAAAATCTTCGCGAGAACGCACTTTTCCTTAGTTTTTGCTCATCATACAACGTCCAGATCACACGTTCCATACGCGCTTTCCTCACGACGAAGATTACTGTAGATATAAAACATAGGAGAGGTTCAAGGCGGTCAGGTTTGTTTGGTGTCACGAAGCATCCAACTAATCGTATGGTTGAAGATGGAAAGAGTGAGATTGTATTAAATTGGCTAAAAGAAGTCGGTCTTGTTTATAATGGTATAGAGATACTTGAAAAAGAAGGAATAAGGAGTTCAGTGATACTCTATAAAAATATCTACGATAAAAATGGTCAGGTTGCTGGCATCACAGGGATGGATTTGAATCAGGATGAGTCTGATGGAACTCAAAAGTTCTATGACTATATAGGCCGATTGTACAAGAAATTCCGAGATGGTGGTTTATATATTGTCGACGAGATCGATAGTAACTTTCATCCGTCTCTGTTGCAAAAAATAATTAAGCTTTTCCAAAATCCCGAGATTAACACTGCGAATGCTCAATTATTGTTTACAAGTCACGACACAAATTTGATGGATCCAGCAATTATGCGCCGTGACCAGTTTTTCTTTACGGAAAAAACTATTTATGATGCCACTCGACTATATTCATTAGCAGATTTAAAAGGCATTCGTAACAATGCTGATTTTGCACGTCAATATTTAGCGGGTTTTTATGGAGCATTGCCTATACTTGGGGAGTACTTGGAGCAGTATGAGGAGAAGGATGATGAATAATCTACACAAGGAACCATGAGAATTGGAAACTGATGATCAACGCTTGCCCGATACTTTAAGAACTTTCATTATTTATTGTGAAGACGAACACCATGAACCACTTTATTTTAAGTCTTTTGAAGCTACATTTCGAGATTTAAAAGTTAATGCCATTCCAAATCAAAGATCTAAAAAACTTAATCTGAATGCCACGATAAGCAGTTGTCGTGATCAAGGATTGATTGAATTTGTAGGTGGTCGTTATAAAGTGGTACCAGGCACGACTGAGAATATTTGGTGTGTGTATGATCGTGATCTTAAAGCTGAAGTTTGGATAAATAATTTGCCTCAAGACAATATAGATTTTGATACATCTATTATTTTAGCTGAAAATGCTGGAATAAAAGTTGCTTGGAGTAATGATGTATTCGAGCTTTGGATTTTGCTGCATTTTGAAGATGTCCCAACTGGCGCCCCATTACATAGAAACTATATTTATGAACGCCTGACACATATTTTTAAAAATGTTGTTGCCCGAAATCCTGATCTTGACATAGTTACTGAGCTCGATACATTCAATTACAAGGAAAATATGAAAAGGCGAGAGCGATTTATAACTCAGGTTTTGCCGCTATTGCCTGCTAAGCTAGTAGTTGCAATAAAGCGAGCAAATGCATTACAAAATGTTTTCGATGCCCGTATCCCTTATCATGAAAAAAATCCTTGTACAATGGTTCATCATCTGGTTCAAGAGTTAATAGCGAATTAGTCCTTTAATAGCACTAGAGACTTTTATTGTCATTTGGTCTTCCTAAAAACTCGAAGGCCAGCAAACAGGGCGCATACCCTTCATAGTTGATATACTCAATACGGTAGCGTGCCTCGCAATGACGCACCCAGCAAAAACCAACTTCCTAGTTAAAGCTGCTATTTTTCAATAGTCCACTGTCTACTAAACGGGCAAAGTGTTTGCTTTGGGGAACGAGTTTAAGGGTTTCTAAGTGCTTTACGTGATGGGTATCTGTGCCAATGAAATCGATCATGTCTTTTTCGATGAGCTTCTCGGCAATTTGTTTAATGTTTTTGCCGTAATGCTCGGTTAGGGATAGCGCATTTACCTGTAACTCTACGCCCATTTCTTTCAACCTTGTATAGTAGCTAAATTGCTTATGGAAAAATAAATAACGCTCTGGATGAGCTAAAATAAGTTGGTAGCCTTTAATTCCCAGCTCGAAGATTTGCTCTTCTAAATCATGCGGTCTGGCAATCTGACTAAATTCGAATAATAACCTGTTTCCCGGTAAAGGCAACACAGTGCCGGCATTTACCTGCTTTAAAAACTGATCATCTAAATAATATTCAGACGATAAAGACACAGAAATGCCTTCAGGTAGTTTGCCGTCTAACAAGGAAAAACCTGCCTGCAACGAGGCAGTCGTATTAGGATGAATGTCTTGTAAAGTATGTGGCGTAGTAATAAGACGGTTAAAACCCAATTCTTTTAAGCCACTAATAAGTTTTACACTATCATTTACATCCTTTGCACCATCATCAACACCAGGAACTAAATGGGAGTGCATATCGACCCCAACTGCGGAGAAATCTGAATTTTTATTTCTTTTTCTAAAGAAGAACATTGACAAACCTGTTTTAACCAGCAAGGTAGTCAAATTATCTAACACAGAAAAGTATTGGGGAATAATGGGTTTTTTTCAGGACAGTTTGTATAGTAGATAGGTTAGTAGTAAACAAAGTTATGCGATAAAAGTTTTAATTATTTTAACGAGCAATCATTTAATTAATAGTTTATTAATAATTTGTTAATGTTACACAGTCTAAATAAGCTTTTTAATTGGCTGATATACAGTGTATTCATCATGGTTCATCTCATTGGTTTGTGCACGCTTTGCACCGACGATTTATTTTATTTGAAAAAAATGTGTTACTTGCTAGCAAACCATCCAGGGAATAAAAACGTACATGCTTATGGTTTAGTTTTTGATATTATTTATGACATCTAAATCCTATGAGCTATCAAGACTATCGCTGCCGAAAATGTAAATGTGATTTTCACTACCAGGTACCCCGTGGGTTTCTGCTAAAATCGGTACTTGGGTTTTTACCTATTCGAATATTTTGGTGTCCAAAGTGTACTGTGAATAGGTACGTGTGGGTAAACTCCAAAACAGACCGTAAGGAAATGTAATTACTTCCCAGCTAATTCATCAATCTAAAGTTTTTTAACTGGCCTTTTATCGTAATTACACCCCTATCCTTTTGCGAAAATGCAGGGCTGCAAGCAACTACTAACAGGGATAGGATTGCTATTTTTTTAAGTAAGTTCATTTTTTCCTTGTTAGTTTTTTAGGTGCTTGGTTTTGGATTGACCTTACTCATCATGCGTTAGGCCAAATCCCAATTAGATTTAGCAGTAAACGAGAAGGTGGGGTTAACGGTACCGCCTGTTACTTGATCTAAATTAATTCTGAAAGCGGTTGGAGTAATATTAGTCACGGTGATAATTTGAGCCGATCCTAAATTAATCAACGGTACAACTTCGATAAAAATATTGGTGATATCATCTAAGCCATGAACAAAATCAAACCAAGTAGCGGTCCAAGGGAAAACACAAGTACCACTGTTTTCAGTTACAAATTTCTTATTGTCAATAATCACAACAGAAACTTGGGCATCCGTTCTTACCATTTTAGTTGTCCTGTTAACGCCTCCCAAAAAGTGATTGCCTTGGACTAGCAAGTTGGTTACATCTGCGAGTTTAAATTCAGCATTGTTTGTCACCGCATTTTTAACAATGTTGTTGGTAGCAGTTACATTGGCTGCTGGCTTATCTGGGTCGCCAATTTGAATAGCGGGTGCTGCGGCCGTTCCGTTTTTTGCGTACCCATCAATGATGTTCCCATCGATGATGGCAGTGTCGCAGTCATGAATTAAAATAGCTTGGCTTACCATCTCTAATAGCCTGTTATTGGTAATAGAAAAGTTATAGGTAGTCACCGTACTTCCTTGGTACGAGCCAACACGGATTCCCACCGCAGCAAACACAGACCCATTGAGTTCGCCATTAGCGCGTGTTTTTTTGGTTATAATATTCTCCGTAATGATAAAATCCTTGCAAGTTCCACCAACGCCCTGGCTAACCGACGTGGATCCGCAATAAATCCCATCGTCGCCACAACTTTCAATAATGTTGTCGTGGATTATGAAGTTTCTTGCCGTATATGATGTTTGTGCAACATTTGCAATGCCAGCATTACAATCTTTGAAATAGTTGTGATGAATGACATAATTGGTGCTGTTGTAAAGGTTGATACCAACGTATATTCTGCCTACTTTGATGCCCGAAACACTAAAATTATCACAACCAAAGAGATAAATCGCTGCGTAATCTGTATATTGACCTGTAGTAGTTGTAATTTTAACTGAACCAGTTTCCATGTTAAAGATGCCGCCAGTTATTTTAAAATCGACAATAGCCTGCCCCTTAAAAATGTAGTCTCCTGCCGCTTTACTAGATAGAAAGAAGCTGGCATCTCCTAGATCATAATGTACGCCAGACTTTAAGTTAATTGGAGCAGTGAGTTTAAAATTTCCATTAAATTTTAGTCGATTTTCTTTGCTGGTAACCATCGCATTGGACGCGAGCTGAATGGTCGCTGAATCATCAGTAACTCCGTCTCCTTTAGCTCCAAACCAATTAACATTCACAGGTCCATCAAATACACGTTTAATTCTTTGGCTATTAGCTGTTACAAGCACTGTTCCAGTATTGTCAGTACTCGCGCTATCAAGCGAGTCGTATTGCCAAAGTCCTTCCTGGCCTTTGTCTGTCGTGAAAAAAACGGGGTCGGTGATGGTTGTTAGTGCTCTAATTTGAGCGATTGTTAGCTGTTGCATAAGGTAGGGTTTGAGTTACTTAAATATATGGATTTTTCTTAATAGGCGTAGTTTAATAGCTTGGTATTCATTAGGCTCAATTTAAAACACTATGACATCTTGTAATTTGTTAAGTTAACCGTCATCCGATGACGATGATACTCGTTGGCAATCGTCATCCGATGACGGTTATGTGTATTACCGGTTTCATCACGTTTTTATACCTTTCTATATAGGAAATGTACCTGTCTGTATAAAAAATTACCACCTCTGGTGATGAATCATGTCCTTTGGGTTTGATAAATTACTATTAGACAAAAGGTAACATGACTTATTATTCCTTACAACAATCACACGACGTTTCTGTAATGGCTCAATTTCCGAAAGCAAAAGAGGTACTTCATCTTGGCGATATGGAGGGCAACCTAATTTTGCCTGCTAAATCGGCATTAAGCGATTTGTTTTATTTATGGGATGTTGGTTTTTCTTTTACCTTAGTTGTGAGTGGAAAGCTAAAGCAGCTCTTAGCGGGGCAATCGCAACCTAGTTTGGCATTTACACAATACACCATTTTTCAAAATAGTGTAGCATACGAAGATTATTGGGTATTAAATATCCCTGAAAATAATTCCCTAAAGGCAAATGTTGCGGCTAACTTTCTTTTATTAAGGTCTCCAGATGGGTATATAGTTTCAGAAAGCTTGAAAAAGCGAATGGAATCCGCCAAATGCACTGGCATCACCTTTGCCCCTGTTGAGTTGTCCCTAAATGAGTGGATTCAAGATCGGTTCTTTTCTATTAAATCTGGGGAAAGAAGCGTTCGGAGATTTTAGAGGTACAGATTTGTCACCCAGAGAGCTAGCAAAGGATCTTAACAATAGCCCTCTAGATCCCTCGGAGCTCGGAACACTCCGGCGGTAGCCGTTCGGAATGGCAAAGGGGCTACACCCCAAAAAAATTAAATAATTGCGTATGTTTGTTTATCACTTAATTGTAACAAGTTATTATTATATTTTTGTGTTAAATTTTTAAACCTACAGCTACCTCTATATGAAATAGCCAATACTTGGCTTATTCCGTATAACCTTTAAAAACATAATACCTGCATATGAACTTTAAAAGAATTTATCTTTTGTTGTGTTTCTTCACTTTCATCTTTGCCGCGCCGGCGCTCGCACAAACAAATTATGCCGACATAAAGGTTGATGATTTGACTGATACACAAATTAAACAATTGATGCAGCGTGCAGAATCAATCGGCTATTCTGATGCTCAACTCGAGCAAATGGCGGCTGCACAGGGGATGAAGGAATCAGAAATTAAAAAACTACGCCTCAGAGTAGAAAAAATTAGAAAGGGAGAAAGCAGTACTACGGGTAAATCCCAAGATTTTAAGGATACTAAAACAACCGATCGGGCAAGGGCCTATCAAGATAAACCTATCGATACTACCAAAAAAGGAGATAAAGGCCAAGAGTTACGGTCGCCCGAAGAAGAACGACGCAAAGAGCTACAGCAACTGTTCGAAGGGCTAAAACCAAAGATATTTGGTGCCGATCTATTTAAAAACGGCGAAATTACGTTCGAACCTAACCTCCGTATGGCTACCCCGCGTAGCTATATTATTGGCCCGGACGACGAGTTACTGATAGACCTTACCGGCGACAATGAAAAGGATTACAGCTTAAAGGTGAGTCCGGATGGCAATATTAGAATGGAATACGTAGGTTTAATTGCTGTTTCAGGATTATCAGTAGAACAAGCTGCGGCTAAAATACGCAGAGCCATGTCTACCACCTATCCCGCTATGCGCAGTGGCAGAACCAATGTTGCGGTAAACCTAGGCAACATTCGCAGTATCAAAGTTATTTTAACTGGGGCTGTGGTAAAACCCGGTACTTACACCTTACCTTCGCTAGCCACCGTTTTTAATGCCTTATATGCTTCGGGTGGGCCAAGCGAAAACGGCACTTTCCGTAACATCCAAGTGATCCGCAATAACAAAGTTGTGAGCACAATCGATACCTACGATTTCTTGATCAACGGAATTCAAAAAGGTAATATCCGCTTACAAGATCAAGATGTGATCCATGTGCCAGTTTACCAAACCCGCGTGGAAGTAGCTGGTGAAGTAAAGCGTTATGCTTTATTCGAAACCGTTAACGGCGAAACCTTTCAAGATGTGCTAACCTTTGCAGGTGGTTTTAGCAGCGAAGCTTACCGCGCTAAAGTTAAAGTGATGCAAAATACGGCTACCGAGCGTCGTATTATTGATATAGATGCAAACAGTTTTAGTCAATACAAGCCTAGCAATGGCGATAAATTTGTGATAGAGCCTATTTTAGATAGGTATGAAAATAGGGTGGAAATTACGGGCGCAGTATTCAGACCGGGGTATTTCGAGCTCGACAAAGGTTTAACATTGAAGCAACTCATCCAAAAAGCCGAAGGCTTAAAAGAAGATGCGTTTTTATACCGTGGTTATATTAATCGCTTAAATCCAGACAACACAGCTGCGCTACTCTCTTTCGACGTTTCTAAAATCTTAAATGGCACTGCAACCGATATTCCACTGCAAAGGGAAGATAAAGTTGTGATCTCGTCAATCTTCGATTTAAGAGATGAGTACAAAGTTGCTATCCAGGGTGAAGTTCGTGAGCCAGGCGATTACGATTTTGCCAAGCAAATGAAATTAGAAGATCTTATTCAGATGGCTGGGGGATTTAAAGAAGGTGCTACGCCTGATAGGATAGAAGTATCGAGAAGGGTAAAAAATAGTGATGCTAACTCTGTGTCGGCCCGTACTGCCGAAATCTTTATCATCAATGTAGATCAAAACCTCAAATTGCTCGATCAGAAGTTCACGCTAGAGCCATTTGATATCGTTTCTGTTAGAAATGCCGAAGGTTATACTGTACAAAGACAGGTTAAATTAGAAGGAGAAGTGGTTTCGCCGGGCGTGTATACCATTAGCCGTAAAGATGAGCGTATTTCGGATGTCATTAAGCGTGCAGGCGGTTTAACCACTTGGGCTTACCCCGATGGTGCTTCGTTAAAGCGTCCGGGTAATGAAAAAAATAACTCAACGAATAAGAATGCAATCGATACTAAAGAAGAGGAAGATAAGAAAATCTTAAATTTAAAAAGACTACAACAGGCAGGGGTTAAGGATACGATTTCGATAGAAGAAGAAAGAGAATTGCTTCAGTCTGATTTGGTGGGGATAGACCTCACCAAAATCTTAAAGAAACCGAAGGGCAATTACGACCTTATATTGGAGGATGGAGATGTTGTGAGGGTTCCAAAAATGTTGCAGATTGTTAAAATTACCGGCGAGGTGCTAAACCCCAACGGTATTGTCTATAAGCCCGGAAAGAGTTTAAAGCAGTACGTAAATGGTGCCGGTGGCTTTACAGCTAATGCCTTAAGAAAAAGTGTTTATATTAAATACGCCAACGGGTCTGCTGAGGCGGCAAAAAGATTTTTATTCTTTAATAATTATCCGAGAATAAAACCGGGTGCGGAGATTTTTGTCCCTAAAAGGGCTGAAAGAGAACCTATGACTACCCAAGCCTGGATTGCGATTAGTACCGGATTAGCCTCTATGGCGGCAATCATCATTACCTTGTTTAGATAAATTATGGTTAATTCAGAAGAGCCATCGCTTAAAATCGTAATTATTAAAGTCCAAAATTGGATATCGTATATTAAAAAACATACGGTCACCATCTTGGCCATGGGCTTATTGGGTGCTGTAGTAGGCGTTACTTACGCGTATTTAAAAAAGCCGGAGTATACAGCAAAGCTGTCTTTCGCTTTAGAAGACGAAAAAGGAGGCGGTGGCCTCGGGGCTTACGCTGCGCTAGCCGGACAATTCGGAATTGATTTAGGCGGCAGTGGTGGTGGAGCATTCGCAGGAGACAACATCTTGGAGTTAATGAAATCGAGGACAATGGTCGAAAAGACCTTGTTATTGCCAGTTAAAATCGACAATAAGTCGATAACCCTTGCCCAACATTATATTAATTTTAATGATTTTGATGAGGATTGGAATAATAAAGTTCAATTCCCTGTAGGCGCAAATCGTCAGCATTTTACGCAAGAACAAGATAGCTTGTTAGGAGAGTTTTATAAAGAGTTAATCAAGCGCAACCTATATGTAGATAAGATTAACAAAAAATTGAGCATCATTACGGTTAATGTAACTACTAAGAATCAGCAGTTCTCTAAATATTTTGCTGAGTTATTGGTTAAAAATGTGGCCGATTTTTACATCGATACCAAAACACGTAAGTCTACACTTAATTTAGCCATTCTACAGCGCCAAACCGATTCGGTTAAGCGAGAGTTAAATCAGGCCTTAACGGGAGTAGCTAGTTCGCTCGACGTAAATCCTAATCCAAATCCAGCACGTCTTGTGCTTAGAGTTCCCTCTCAGAAAAGGCAAGTAGATGTACAGGCTAACACGGCAATTCTAACTGAATTAGTGAAGAACCTTGAAATATCTAAATTGTCTTTAAGGAAAGAAACGCCCCTTATTCAAATTATCGATGTGCCAATTTTTCCTTTAGAAAAAACTAAGATGGGTCTAACTAAAACAGGGATAATTTTTTCAATACTATTTATTTTGGCTAGCTTGTGCTATTTATCATTTATAAGGTATAAAAATTATATCCTATTAAGTAAATGACCACCTACAATGACAATTTAAAGAGAGATACTTTAAAATATCTTCCAGTAAAAATATTGCCTGCCATAGCTGGTGTGCTAACGATTTTCTTTTTAACACGTTCGCTATCAACTACCGAATACGCTAATTATTCCTTTATTGCCGCAGCAGCGTTAATCTTCAGTCAGCTTATTAGTGGCTGGATCAATAGTTCAGTCTTGTTTTTTTTTCCAGATTATGTAGCATCTGGCCAAGTTGATCACCTAAAAGTGAGCATCATCAGGCTGCAATCAGTCTTGTATGTGGTAGGTGGAATTGGGTTCTGTGTGGTCATTTATCTCGGATTAAAAGAATTAACCTTGGTATTTGGTGCTTTGTTTTTACTATTTGCGCAAACATTTTTAAACTTGCTTTATAGTTTCTTGCAAGCAGAGCGAAGAGTGACAGTTCAAATTAAATCTACCAGCATTCAAAGCGTGATACAGCTGGGGGGGATATTTGGTTGCTATTTGTTTTTTAAAAATAATGTAGCCTTCGTTATCTTAGTGCTATTTGTAAGCTATTTTATCGCCAATGTATTTGTAATCTATGCAGACAGGATGACTAGCTTGGTAGCTCAGGGTTTCTTTTCTCCATTTAAATTACGCGGAACGAAGAAAATACTCTACTACGGCTTACCGATTTGTTTATGGTTTTTTTCTGCTCAATTTTATGCGGTGGGCGACCGTATCCTTTTAAAATATTTTAATGTTAGTGTGTTAGCTGGCAACTATGCCTCATTTAGGGATCTAGCAGTCGGACTGTCGGGTTTTATTACCATGCCCCTATTGATGGCTTCACACCCAATCATTATCCAAATGTGGAAAAGTGGCACAGCTAAGACAGAAATTGAACAGGTGGTTAGCCAAAACATTATGCTATTAACTACCCTATTTGCCCCGTTTTTTATCGGTCTATTCTTAGTTGGGCAATGGGTAATGCAAATTGTGGTTGGTGATGCCTACCTTTTAGAAAATAACCTCATGATGCTGGTGCTAACATCTATTTTTTTTAGTACCGTTTCTATGTATCTCCATAAAGGTTTAGAGGTTGCCGGAAAAACACTTTTGATGGCCAAATTTGCATTGTATACGGCGTTATTTAGTTTTATTGTCAATTGCTTTTTTATTCCACACTACGGTGTAGAAGGTGCTTGTGTTGTAAGCGTGCTATCACAATTGTTGTATTGTGTGTTAGTTTACAATTCTTCGAGAAAGGCAATCCGCATCAAAATACCAATGCTGTTTATGCTAAAACATCTTACCTTTGTGCTTATTGCATTTGTATTTTCAAAACTATACGTACAAAACTCGGATATAGCTTTGGTTGTGCGATTTGTTGTTTTATGTTGCTTTACGATATACCTATTTACCTCCTCTTCGGAGTTAAAAGCGATGATTAAATCAATCAAAGGATAATGGCTTATTTAGTATCTCTTCTTTCATTAGGTTTGATCTTTTTTGCGAGAAAGCTTTTTTCACGCTACTACCTTACACCTACGGGGATATTAACGGCAACTTGGATTATTTTTATTACGCTCCATTTCCTAGTTGCACGTGAAATGTATTTTTCTACTGCTGCTGCATGGCTTTTTGTACTTTTTATCTTTTCATTCTTTGTAGGTGAGACCTTGTCGTATATCTATGTGGAGTTAAATGACCAATCGATTTTTACAAAATATATTACCAAGGTAGACGGAAAAGCATTATTTGCAATTTTTAAAGAAGCAAAAGTGAAGCGGTTTTTCGGTATCACCTTGTTTGTGCTAGGAGTTTTAAGTTTTTTGGGATCAATCCTATATGTAAAAGCTTTTGTGGGCTATTTTGGTTCAGTACTTAATGTGCTTACCGCTGGGTGGGCACTAAGAGGCGCTTTAGAGGAAATTTCTATTCCATTAATTACGCGTGCAATTCTACTACTTGGTTACTCGGCTATTATCCTATCTCTTATTTATACCATGCTTTATAAGCAGTTTAAATGGTATCTTATCCTCCCATACCTATCGCTCTTAATTATGGGTGTTACACAGGCAGGTAGAGCAGGGTTTATCATGATCCTTTTTCAGGTTTTCATTTGGGTTTATTGGAAAGAAATCTATAAACAGGTGTTAAATGAGGAGAAAGAGGTCTCAAAGATTAGCCCTGAATATGCGCTAGTTAAGAAATCTTTTAGACTTATCTTAATTATTGCGGTGGTATTTGTGGGCGGCGACATGCTACGGTCTCAGTCTTTTGGTTTAACTGGAGAGGTGTTAGGGCAGGGTCTATCCTCTTTTAAACAGTATCTATTTACAGGTATCTCTGCTTTTAGTACCAATTTAAATAGCTATAGTATTGAGCCTTTAGGATGGGGGCGATTTACTTTCAGTTCCTTGTATGATTTATTGGGGATTCATAAAAACCAACTCGGTATATACGATGTTTATTTACGGGTTTCTAGTGCGGACTATGAATTGGAGGGGAATATTTTCACAGCATTTAGACAGTTGATGGACGATTTTGGAATTGCGGGAACAATTTTAGTGATGATTTTATTCGGCGCAGTGTCTAATATTTTCTTCAGAAGAGCTGTTAAAGGAGATCTGTCGTCCATTGCCTTTATGATTGTACTTTACACCATTCTTTTCCATACCGTTTTACTGGCTATCACCGTTCATAATAGCGTGCTTATCAGTATGGTTTTTCCATTTGTAGTCCTTAATTTTTTAAAAAGATCCATAAACCTTAATTCATGAGAGTTGCATTTATCTGCGTAAACTATAATAACTTCAGTCATACCTACGAATATATCAAGAGCATTGAGGCAGTTAAAGGGCAGCATGAGGTTACGATTGTAGTGGTAGACAATGCTTCGGAAGAGCATGATGTAAATGCGCTTAGGAAGTTAAATTCTCCCGACCTTAAACTTATTTTAAGTCCCGAAAATATTGGTTATTTTAAAGGTTTAAATAAGGGGATTGAAATCCTTAATGTAAAGGAGTATGATTATGTGCTTGTTGGAAACAACGATTTAACTTTCGACCCTAACTTTTTAGCCGAACTGCAGGCGGTCGAAATGGCTAATGATGTATTGGTATTGGCGCCAAATATTATCCGCACAGACGGTATCCATCAAAATCCACATATCGCTTCGAAATTTTCTAAAGTGCAACGCATATACCGACGGATATATTACCGTCATTATATTTTTGCAGTAGCTTTACAGGGCATGTATAATATGGTTAAGCCAATGATCGTACCTGAAGATCGAATTGGAAACAATCTGCAGCAAGAAATATTTACCGGTTATGGAGCCTGTTATATCCTAAATCGCCAATTCTTTTATCACTTTAAGCAACTAGACGCGCCTATTTTTTTAATGGGCGAAGAGCTGATTTTGGCTAACCAAGTAGCTGGTGTTAAAGGTAAAATAGTCTATATGCCAAACTTAATTGTTCATCATCATGATCATGCATCTATCGGAAAAGTACCGGTTCGGAAGTTATATGAATTTTCGCGCCAATCTTATCAGCATTACCTTAAGAATTTAAAAAACATCCAGTAATTTTGCTAAACCACTATTGTCGGTTTATTTTAATAAATTAGCTAAAATTATGTTTAGTAATAAAATACTTTTAATAACAGGGGGTACAGGCTCATTTGGGAATGCGGTTTTAAACCGTTTCCTCCATACCAACGTCAAAGAAATCCGCATATTTTCTCGCGATGAGAAAAAGCAAGATGACATGCGCAATGCCCTAAACAATGAAAAGCTAAAATTTTATATAGGCGATGTTCGCGATTATAATAGTGTAGAAAGAGCAATGCACGGTGTTGATTATGTTTTTCATGCAGCGGCATTAAAACAAGTTCCATCCTGTGAGTTCTTTCCACTCGAAGCTACTAAAACCAATGTTTTTGGTACTCAAAATGTAATTGATGCTGCGGTAGCCAATCAAGTAGAAAAAGTAATTTGTTTAAGCACCGATAAAGCAGCCTATCCTATCAATGCAATGGGAATTTCTAAAGCACTAATGGAGAAGGTAGCAATTGCAGCGTCGAGAAATATTATAGGAAATACAACCGTATGCCTTACCCGTTATGGTAATGTAATGGCTTCTCGCGGTTCAGTAATTCCATTGTTCTTAAAGCAGATTAAAGAAGGAAATCCAATAACGATTACCGATCCTCAGATGACCCGTTTTTTAATGTCGCTAGAAGAGGCAGTAGAGCTCGTTATCTTTGCGTTTAAGAATGGCAAGCAGGGAGATTTGTTTGTAAATAAAGCTCCGGCAGGAACCATAGGGGATTTAGCTATCGCATTAAAGGAATTATTTAATGCCGATAATGAAATTAAGATCATTGGAACTAGGCACGGGGAAAAATTATACGAAACGCTTTGCACTCGCGAAGAAATGCAAAAAGCAGAAGACATGGGTAATTTTTACAGAATACCCGCCGATAATAGAAATTTAAATTATAGCCAATATTTTTCTGAAGGTTCTATCGATTTAGCAAAAGCAGAAGATTATCATTCTCACAATACGGAACAGCTAGCTGTACTAGAAATGAAATCACTGCTGATGAAACAACCTTATGTTAAAGATGCAATTGAAGGAAAGTTAAATATAGTATAACCAAACACGACATGACAAATATTCCAACATTAATTAACGGCGGTGAACATGTAGATGAGCGGGGAACAATCAAATTCTTTAATGATTTTGATATGCAGGAGGTTAAGAGGTTTTATTGTATACAGAATAAAGATACTAGCGTAGTAAGAGCGTGGCGTGGCCATCAAATTGAGCAACGTTGGTTTGCTGTAATAGAAGGCGAATTTATTATCCGTGCGGTTAAGATAGATAACTGGACGTCGCCGAGTAAAGATTTGGCTATTGAGAATTATAAATTAAATGCTGGTCAGAACCAAATTTTGCACATGCCAGCAGGCTATGCAACATGGATTGAAGCAAAACAGGATCATTCCTCTTTAATGGTATTCGCAGATTATGGAGTTGAACATGCAAAATTAGATGATTATCTGTATGCGGTTGACCATTTTAATGAAGTTAAATGAAATTAAGAATAGGCATAACGGGGCAGGAAGGATTTATCGGACAGCATTTATATCTCCAGCTTGGGTTATTTCCAGAATTATACGAAAGGGTTCCCTTTGAACGCGGTTTCTTCTCTGATGAAAAGTTATTGACCAACTTTGTACAGCAATGTGATACCATTGTACACCTTGCGGCATTAAATCGGCATCATGAGCCCGAAGTAATTTACCAAACCAACATCGCGCTAGTTCAAAAATTAATCCAAGCACTCACTAATTCAAACCATCGAGCGCATGTATTATTCTCCTCCTCTTCACAGGAAGAACAGGAAAATCTTTATGGTAAAAGTAAAAAGGAAGGGCGCGAACTGTTTGCAGCGTGGGCAGAAAGTACGGGATCTACCTTTACGGGAATGGTAATTCCTAATGTATTTGGCCCATTTGGCCACCCCTATTACAACTCGTTTATTGCTACATTTTCACATCAACTTACCCATCTCGAGCTACCGAAAATAGCGGTTGATGGTGTAGTGAAATTGATTTATGTGCAAGAGCTAGTAAAGGAAATAATCCAGCTCATCAAACAAAGGTCGTCGCAATATTTAGTCGCTATCCCTTTTACAGAAGAGCGGAAGGTAAGTGATGTTTTAAATTTGCTGACTATTTACCGCGACCAGTATTTTAGCAATGGTGTAATCCCTGAGCTGCCAAGTCCTTTTGAGATCAATTTGTTTAATACCTTTAGAAGCTATATCGACTATCAAAACCATTTCCCCGTTAAATTCACGCAGCATAAAGACCCACGAGGAGCTTTTGTAGAAGTAATTCGGTTGCAAGTTGGCGGACAAGTTTCTTTCTCAACAACTGTTCCTGGTATAACAAGGGGTAACCATTACCATAGCCGTAAAATTGAACGTTTTGCTGTGATCAAAGGGAAAGCTCTTATTCAATTAAGAAAGATTGGAACACCTACTGTACTTGATTTTTACCTAGACGGGGATGAGCCTTGTTATGTAGATATGCCAATTTGGTATACGCATAACATTACAAACATTGGTAACGAAGAGCTTTATACGATTTTCTGGATCAATGAATTTTATGATGAAACAGATCCTGATACTTATTTTGAGATAGTTTAGGCGACAACAATTTATGAGGTTACAAAAACATTTCCCAAAGAAGAAATTTATGGCTTAACTTCGCAAATAAGAAGAGTGCCTTCAGTTCAAAAGTAATTCGTACACGATGAATACACCAATAACCAATAACCAATCACTAATCACCAAACTCAAAGTAATGACGGTAGTTGGTACCAGACCCGAAATTATTAGATTATCGAGGGTAATGGCTGCACTAGATCTTTCGGAAGCTATTGAACATGTGATTGTACATACCGGGCAAAATTATGACTACGAATTAAACCAAGTTTTCTTTGAAGATCTCAGCATCCGTAAACCCGACTACTTCTTAAATGCGGCGGGAGCAAGTGCTGTAGAAACCATTGGCCAGATTTTAATTAAAATAGACCCTTTATTAGAAGAAGTAAAACCCGATGCATTTTTAGTGCTAGGTGATACCAATAGCTGTTTATGTGCCATACCAGCGAAGAAAAGACACATCCCAATTTTTCATATGGAAGCTGGTAATCGCTGTTTCGATCAAAGAGTCCCAGAAGAAACCAATCGAAAAATAGTAGATCACATTTCTGACGTAAACTTAACCTATAGCAGTATTGCGCGCGAATATTTGTTGCGGGAAGGTTTGCCAGCAGATCGTATTATCAAAACCGGATCGCCCATGTTCGAAGTATTGCATCATTACTTGCCCGAAATCAAGAAATCGACCATTCTTCAAAACTTACAATTAACACCACAACAGTATTTCGTTGTTTCCGCTCATCGCGAAGAAAATATTAGCAACGAGCGAAATTTTAACAATTTAATGGAGAGCTTAAATTTAATTGCCAAAAGCTATCCGTTTCCAATTATCGTAAGTACCCATCCGCGTACGCGCAATATGATGGAGCAAAAGAAGATAGCGATGCATCCAAGTATACAGTTCTTAAAGCCGATGGGTTTTAACGATTATAATAACTTGCAGCTAAATGCATTTGCAGTGCTTTCAGATAGCGGTACAATTTCTGAGGAATCTTCGATCTTAAATTTTCCAGCCCTCAATTTGCGCGAAGCCCATGAGCGACCAGAAGCTATGGAAGAAGCTACCGTGATGATGGTTGGGCTAAACAAAGAAAGAATAATGCAAGGCTTAGTTCAATTACAAGCTCAACAAAGGGGCGAAGAAAGAAGCTTTCGCTTAGTTGCCGATTATAGCATGCCAAATGTATCGGCTAAAGTAGTTAGGATTATTCTGAGTTATGTTGACTATGTGAATAGGGTGGTGTGGTCATGAATGTCTTATTCTTAACGATGATCAGGATTAATGCTTTAACAGAAAGAGGCATTTATACAGATTTGATGCAAGAATTCGTGAACCATGGGCACCATGTTTATATTGCCCGTCCTAGCGAGAGAAGATTTAAGGAAGAAACTGGTATCAAAGAAGAAGGGCAATTTACTTTGTTAAATATTAAAACACTCAATTTTAAAGATTGTACTTTACTAGAGAAAGGTTTTGCAACATTGCGCTTGGAACAGCAATTTTTAACAGCTACCAAGCACTATTTTGCGCATGTAAAATTCGACCTGATTATCTATTCAACACCTCCTATCACCTTTTCTAAAGTGGTTTATTACTTTAAAAAACGTGATGCAGCCCAATCTTATTTACTGCTAAAAGATATCTTCCCACAAAATGCGGTCGATTTAGGGATGATGAAAAAGCAGGGTCTGATTTATCGGTATTTTCGAAAGAAAGAGCGAGAGTTATATGCCGTTTCAGATTATATCGGGTGTATGTCGCCAGCCAATGTGCAATATGTTTTAGCTCACAACGCTACTATTAAACCCGAGCGGGTCGAGGTTAATCCAAATAGTATATATCCCTTGGTTTATCCTATAACCGACGCAGAGAAAGTCGCTATTAGAGAAAAATATGGCATTCCAACAAATCAAGTGGTTTGTGTATACGGCGGTAACCTGGGTGTACCTCAAGGAATTGATTTTTTAAAGCGGATATTGAAGCAAGAACCAACACCTGGGGTGTTTTATTTAATTGTAGGTACAGGAACTGCCTACAACGATTTGAATAAGTGGTTTGTGGATGAGCAACCAAGCCATGCCAAGTTATTTAGTGTTTTGCCAAAAGATGAGTACGATGTTTTATTGCGGAGCTGCGATGTTGGCTTAATTTTTTTAGACCCGAGATTTACCATTCCAAACTTCCCTTCCCGATTATTGTCGTACATGGAAAGTAGTTTGCCAACGTTGGCGGCTACAGATCGAACAACAGATTTAGGGGCAATCATTGAGGACAATGGTTTTGGACTTTGGTGTGAGAGTGGTGATTTAACAGGCTTTAACCAACAACTAAAGAAAATACTGCTACCAGAAGCCAGAGAAACGATGGGAAATAAAGCGGTGGCTTACTTAAAAAAGCACTATGTAGTGAGCGAGTCGTATGCGCAAATAAATAAGAGAATCGCAAATGTATAAGGACTTTGTTAAACCAATAGGAGATAGACTGGTTGCTTTGCTTGCGCTGGTAGTACTTTTTCCCTTATTTATTGTCATAACCTTATTGTTGCTCATTGCTAATAGTGGTAAGCCATTTTTTACACAAGCTAGGGCAGGCCTACATGGGAGGGTATTTACTTTAATAAAATTTAAAACCATGAACGATCTAAAAGATGTTGATGGAGAACTACTGCCAGATGCTGAGCGACTTACCGCTGTTGGTAATTTTGTTCGCAAAACCTCTTTAGATGAGCTGCCTCAGTTAATCAATGTGCTTAAGGGTGATATGAGTTTAATAGGGCCAAGACCTTTTTTGGCCGAATATTTGTCTATCTATACACCCGAAGAAATGGGACGCTTTAAGGTAAGACCGGGCATTACGGGTTGGGCCCAGATAAACGGTAGAAACGCTTTAACATGGAAACAAAAGTTTGCTTACGATCTGTGGTACGTAGCGCACTGTTCTTTTGTTTTAGATATTAAAATAGTAATTTTAACAATTAAAAATGTTTTTAAAGGCGCTGGAATTGCCGGAGAAAACCAGGCTACCGCCGAAAAATATAATGGAAACAATTAATCCTATGAAATTCATCACTACCTTAAATATTAGAACAAATGACCCCAATGAGGCAGGTTTAGCAATTAGGGAAGCTTTAAAAGAATCGAAAGTAGTACATATTAAAGCTGGTTGGCATATTTCAGATTTGAGAGGCTATTATGATCAGGTTACCGATTTGGTAGGTGAATGTGTGATGATTGGTGAAGATTTTACGAAGGGTGGAGTGCAGACCGGTGAAAAATGGATTGAGATTAGATACGATCATGATATTCCGGATATGGCTGCCTATAGACATAGTAAAAACGCGCAACCTTTGCATACAGACGAATCTTATATCGGAGACTATGCAGATATTATGTTTTTCTATTGCATTAATAAAGCAGAAAAAGGTGGTGCAACCACATTTGTTGACGGACCCGAACTCATAGATTTTATGCGTAGAACAAATCCAACACTCCTCGATAAATTGGTAGGTCATCCGGTTAAATATAAAAAGGCCGAAGAGGAACGTACCTCACCTATTATATGGTTTGACGAAAATAATATGCCAAGGTTCAACTTTAATTATTATTGTATTGACCGCGACGAAACCGAAGAAAATAAAGCCTTAAATAAGGAATTTTTCGACTTTCTGCAGAACTATGTAGTAGGCACCTATATGATTAAGGAGATTAGCTTAGACCCAGGTGACGCTGTGGCATGGTGGGACGATGCTGTTTTGCATGGTAGAACTGCCTTCACTGCCGAAAAGACCAATGATCGCTTTATCTGGAAGGCTGGAATTAAGTTTACCTAATTGAATACACTTTGGATGTAAAAATAGACGAGCTTAATTTAAGCCGACTCATATTTGGCACGATGAGAATGAGTGCCGACAATGCTAGTCTCCTAAACAGCATGTACGAGAAGGGAATAGATACACATCATATCTCCTACGAATATGATTCGTATGTGCTATATCAAAAATTACATCAGCAATTAAAAAAGGAGCGCAAATATATTAAGCACATCGCAAAAATAGCGGCACCTGATTTTAAAGAGGATAAATTTGATGCGGAGGGTTTCGAAAAACGTATTAACGACGAGCTGGTTAGGTTAGGTAAAGATCAATTGGAAGTTGTACAATGGATGTTTAGGATGGAAAACCTCAATGATGAAGTTAGGCTGGCTATTTTTAATCGTGATTATGAAGAAATGCAAGCAACTTTTGAAAGGCTAAAAAAGGCTGGAAAGGTGTTGGCATTTGGGCATTTTCCTTATACGCCACTATTTGCGAACAAAATTGCCGCTACTGGCTTAACCTCGGTCTTACTTACTTATTTAAATGCATTTGAATTATCCTTTCAACAATGTGTTGAGCAATTGCCAACCATTGCAATTAGGCCTTTTGCGGCAGGTAAAATAAAAGAAATATTAAGTAACGACACAGCGATGCAACATGTCGTAAAAACGAGTAACTTAACCGAAATTCAAGCACAAGCATGTATTCAGCTTTTACCATTTTTGTTTCCAACGGTTAAAGGTGTTATCGTAAGTTTGAATAGCGAGCAACAGTTACACGGTATATTAGCTGCCGACTGCGAGATGCAGGAACTTAAAAGGGATTTTTATGATGCTAAAGCAATTGTAAATAGTATTAATGAAGCAGTTCAATTGATCAATTAAATAGATGCAGAACGATATTGCGATTTACGGAGCGAGTGGTCATGGCAAAGTTATTGCTGAGTTAATTTCATTGCTAGGAAATAAGGATAAATTGGTTTTTATAGACGATAGGCCCATCAATGAATTTTTTGGTAGACCGGCTGGGCGTCCGAAAGATATTTTGGCTGAAAATTTGCGTGTAATTATTGGTATTGGCGATAACCGCACCAGAAAAAGAATTTCAAATGAATTATTTAATAGTAACTTTGTTACTTTAGTACATCCACAGGCTTATGTATCAACCTCTGCCAAAGTAAATAAAGGCACAGTGGTGATGGCTGGAGCGTGTGTAAATACAGACGTAATCATAGGTGCCCATGTAATTGTCAATACAAACGCTTCCATAGATCATGACTGTGTTATTGACGATTATGTGCATATTTCGCCAAATGTGGGCTTGGCAGGCGGTGTTAAAGTTGGCGAAGGGAGTCATATTGGAATAGGAGCTAATGTTATTCAAGGTGTAAATGTTGGGAAATGGGCTGTCGTTGGTGCAGGAGCTGTTGTGATCGAAGACATTCCGGACTTTGCTGTTGCAGTAGGTGTGCCAGCTAAGGTTATTAAATTTAAGGTAGAAAATGAATAATAAAAAAATATGGTTGTCAACTCCCCACATGGGTGGTGCCGAGCAAAAATTTGTTCAGCAAGCATTCGATACAAATTGGGTTGCGCCATTAGGGCCAAATGTTGATGGCTTTGAACATGATCTTGCGCGGTATACAGGTGTTGCACATGTGGCTGCACTGAGTTCGGGTACTGCTGCAATTCATTTAGCCTTAGTTATACTAGGGGTAGGCGCTGGCGATGAAGTGATTTGCCAATCGCTCACATTTTCTGCAAGTGCTAATCCCATTCTTTACCAAAATGCAACTCCCATATTTGTAGATAGCGAAAATGACACTTGGAATATGTGTCCGGATTTGCTGAAACAAGCGATCGAAGATCGTTTAGCTAAAGGTAAAAAACCAAAAGCTATTATTCCCGTTCACTTATACGGCATGCCGGCAAAGATGGACGAAATTATGGAGATTGCGCATCACTATGGTATTCCTGTGATTGAAGATGCAGCAGAAGCTATTGGCTCTACTTATAAAGGCAAACCCGTTGGTTCATTTGGCGATTTTGGTATTTTATCGTTTAATGGGAATAAAATTATTACCACTTCTGGCGGAGGTGCACTATTGTCGAATAATAAAGAATACATCCATTTAGCCAAGTTTTATGCAACCCAAGCTAAAGATGAGGCGCCTCATTACGAGCACACAAAAATAGGGTATAATTATCGGTTAAGTAACATTTGCGCAAGTATAGGTCGTGGCCAAATGGAGGTAATCGCAGAAAGAATAGACCAAAGGCGTAAAAATTTTAAATACTATCAAGAAAAGCTTAAACATATACCTGCTATTATATTTAGAAATGAAGACCCTGGTTTTGTAAGCAATCGATGGTTAACTACCATTTTGGTAAATCCAGAGGGTGGGGTTAACAGAGAAACCATTAGACTAAGCTTGGAAGAATTGAATATAGAATGCCGCCCATTATGGAAACCAATGCATTTACAGCCGGTGTTTGTTAATTCAATTTATTATGGAGGCAAAGTAGCTGAAGAATTATTTGCCAATGGACTGTGTTTGCCTTCAGGTTCAAATTTAACGGAGGAAGAGTTAGGTCGTGTAGTCGATGCCATTAGCGCTTGTTTTGAAAAGGTTGTATCCTAAAAATAGCTTATGAAAAGGTCTTTATTTTTTGTGCTGACCGTTTTAGCGATGCAAGGCTATGCACAAACGCCCAATCAAATTATTCCCTTTTCGCACCAATATTACCAGAAGCTGAATACGGTGGCATACGATACCGCTACTAAGTTTCACAGTTCTATTAAGGGCTATTATGCCGACGACAGCTTGGTTTATCAAAAGCACTTCGCTTTAACAAATTATGGTATTAACCAAGAATTGAAGCGAAAATGGGCTGTTAGAAAGATATTTGAAGAACATCTAGTTGAAGTTAACAATGCTGAATATCATTTTTTCTTGGATTTTTTGCCTGATGTACAAATAGGTTATGACGCTAAAGATTCGAAGAGTACACACTTAAATACCAGGGGCTTACAAGCTGGCTTAAACATAGGCTCAAAGTTTTCATTTTATACGAGTTTTTACGAAAATCAGGGCCTTTTCCCTACCTACTTAACAAATTATATTCAAAAAAATGGGGTTGTGCCCGGGCAAACAACTATCGACACCTTAACCCGTGTGAAAGATTGGAATTATGCCACCGCTTTGCTATCCTATACCCCATCTAAATATTTAAACCTAACCTTAGGCTACGATAAGAATTTTATTGGCGATGGTTATCGCTCTATGCTCTTGTCTGATGTTTCTGCAAACTATTCGTTTTTACGCGTACGGGCCAGCGTTGGGAGTGTACAATACCAAACTATTTTTGCCTATATGCTCGATCCAGGGGCGCAACAACTAACTACAGATAGGCGATTTGGTTATCGCGGTAAATGGTCGGCCATGCATTATTTAGATTGGAATGTAAGCAAAAGATTTTCTGCTGGTTTTTTCCAAGCGGTAACCTGGTCTGATGTAGAGCCTGAAGGGAAGCGCGGATTTGACTTTAATTATATTCATCCATTTGTTTTTCTAAGGTCGGTTGAGCGGGCAAATTATTTGTCCTCGCCCGATAAAATGCGCTTAGGCTTTAACTTAAAATACGAAGTATTAGCTAAAACTGCACTTTATGGGCAATTTATGTTCGATGAGTTCGTAGCGAAGGAGTTTTTTAAAAGCAATGGCTATTGGACCAACAAATGGGCAATTCAATTAGGTGTTAAAGGTTCAGATTTATTTGGCATAGCGAATTTAAATTACTTAGCTGAGTTTAATACCGCACGGCCTTATACCTATGCGCATTTTACACGCTTATCTAACTACTCCAACTACAACCAACCCTTAGCACATCCCCTGGGAGCAAATTTCAGAGAGGTGCTAGGCGTATTTAACTACGGAATAAAGCGCTTCGATTTTCAGGCCCAAATTAGCTACGCCAATTATGGTTTAGATGAGCCAGGTACCAATTATGGACAAAATATTTTTAAAAGCTATTTTGATAAAATTGCCGAATATGGCAATCGCATAGGACAGGGAATAAGTACCAATCTTTATTATGGAGAAATTAAGGGATCTTATTTATTAAACCCTAAGTATAATTTGCGTATTGAGCTGGGCACTGTGTTACGTAAAGAAACCAATTATACACAGACCACTAGTACGGCCTGGTTTACTTTCGGTATAAGAAGTAGTTTCAGAAATTTATATAACGATATCTAATAAACAACTTATGGTAAAGAAAATAGTTAGTGTAATTATTGGTGTTTTATTGGCTCAAGCGTTATGGGCGCAAACACTACCGGTTGGTTTACTCGAAAACACCGACGATTTGTTGCGTAGGCAACAACTGTTAGGCTTGGATAGCACAAAAACCTCATTGTTAATTAGGCCGGTCTCCATTAAAGGTAGTGGCTTGCCCGAATGGAATAAATTACTATGGAGCAATGCAAATGGTCAGTTTCAGGTTAAAGCCCTACCTGTTGTTTGGCAGCAACAAGTCAATAGTCACCATCCTTATGGTATCAATGATGGTGCGATGATTTCGGCAAAAGGTTACCAAATGCTTTTTTCGGCAGGCGTATATGCTAAAATTGGGCCGTTAAGTATCCAATTAAGGCCAGAATACGTGTATGCACAGAACAGTGATTTTCGTCAGAGTTTTGAGGCAGAGAACCCCTTGAAGCTTAAAAATCTGTTAATTATTTACCATAATGGTATTGATGCTCCGGAAAAATTTGGCGATGGCAGCTACAGTAAATTAAATTGGGGACAAAGCAGTATTCGGTTAAATTATTGGGCACTATCTTTAGGTTTAAGTAACGAAAATTTATGGTGGGGACCTGGTGAGCGCAATAGTTTACTCATGACTAATAACGCTGCGGGTTTTAAGCACCTAACATTTAATACAAGACGTCCAATTATCACCGCAATTGGTAATATAGAGGGCCAGATTATTGCAGGTAAACTCGAGAGTTCGGGGGTTAAGGCCACGCCCTTTCAAGGTCAGAGAAATTCAAGCTGGAGATATATTTCCGCAATGGCGCTATCTTATCAGCCCAAATGGGTGCCAGGTTTGTATTTAGGCTTCGACCGTAGTTTTGTTACCTATCGTAATTACATGGGGAATAAATTTGGCGACTACTTCCCACTATTCTCTTCGCTGGGTAAGAGTAATTTTACTGGTGAAGATGTTACCCAAAATACCGAAGACAAATATAAGCGCGATCAATTATTTTCATTATTTGCCAAATGGGTAATGCCAGAGGCTAAAGCCGAAATTTATTTTCAATATGGTAAGGAAGACCATTCCTGGGATTTGAGAGACCAATTTGTAGAATTGGAGCATTCACGTGCTTATGTAGCAGGCTTCCGTAAATTAATACCTTATTTAGGAAAAGAAAATGAATTTATTCAAGTTGGCTTAGAACTGACACAGATGGAGCCTACATCGTTAAGTCAAGTAAGGGGTCAAGGTTATTGGTATTCACATCATCAAATTTTAGATGGATACACCAACAGAGGACAAATTTTAGGTGCTGGTATTGGCCCCGATAACCTACAATCTTTAAATGTAGCGTGGATTAAGGGGTTGAAAAGAATTGGTCTAATGTTAGAGCGTAGGGTTCATAATAACTTATTATATACCAGAGCTTTTGGAGGGACCTCTGAGCCGCGCAGGCATTGGGTAGATTTTGGTTTAGGTGCTAAAGTAGACTTGGATTTTAAGTACTTTATTGTAAATGCACAAACCATTTATACTCGTTCCTTAAACTATCAATATCAAATTGATGGCATAAAACCAGCTAGCTTTTGGGATTTTGATGCCATGGATGCGAATAATTTTCATGCGAAAATTGGGCTGATGTATAGGTGGTAGGGTAAGCTACTTATTTCTTTTTCTAAATAGTAAAACTTGAGCTATTTTGTTTGTAATATAGAGCAAGGTAATCGTTCCTGTTGTACGAGCAATGTTGAGAGAACTTTCATTAGTAAGTGCAAAGCTTTCAAAAATGCCACGGGTAAATTGAAAAACGGCTTCACAAAGCACAGCTGATGCACCCAAAAACAGAATCCAGTGCAGTGGTGATGTCAAAAAATTAGCTAGTTTTTCGTCAAAAAAGGGTTGATTTTCTGACGTTTTTACAGCTCTATCTGGAGGTAATAGGTCTTGTTCAGGAATTTTAAAGTACGCACTAGTTTTTATCACTACAGCCATCTTAGGAACCTTTGCCTGTCGCTCCCATCTAGAGTAAGTTCGCTGAGCAACATCAAGTTCCAGTGCAATTTCCTCTTGTGTCAACTGTTTAGATAATCGAATCTTCTTAAGATTTTCACCATAATGAAATTTTTCCATGGCTTTTTTCTGCTTAGTTTAAGTTGGGTTACTTAACTAAAAATAAATAAACTTGCTCATTAATGCTACTTTTTTCAATTTAGTTTAGGTATTCAGCATGTTGCTAAGTATGCCCAAATCGTAATTCTTTTTGAAAAATGTCTAAAATAGGCGTGAAAATGTCTAAGGAATTTCCAAAATGTCTAAAATAGACATTCGAATGTCTAGAGAATGCAAAGCTTGAATTGCACATTTGGTCAACAAACCGCCACAATGGAAAATGACGACCACTTCAAAACAATGATCGAGCTCCTAAGGGATATCTTGGTCGAAGTGCGTAAGGGTAAGTCAAACCATGTTAAACCCTTTGACTTGGCCGACCTTATTGATGGGGTGCATGTTAAACAGATCTTAGATATCGGGAAGAGTACGTTGTACCGACTTAAACAGTCGAAGATCGTCGATACAGTTCGCCTTGGAAAACGTGACTACTACAGCAGAATCGAAATCGAAAAAATCATCGATCATTACAAAAAGTAACATCTTTCTTCGAGAAAACGTCTCATTTCTTCGAGTCGTCTTCGAGAAACACTTCAGTTTCTTCGGGAAATGCAGCCCACTTCTTCGAGTACCCGCTGAGTCGGCAAGGAGTCATTTTCGACTCCCTTTCGAGTCGTCTTCGAGTAGTTGCCGTATCTGTGCTCTCCCTGCTCCTTAATACAGCCGTGACAGCTTCGTGTCTTGTCTGGGCGGGGTTCGATGAAACAAGCCCACAATGTTAAAAATCGCGAACACGACTCGAAAAACTGTCGAAGCCATCACGGCACTGGGAATAGTCTGTTACAGAACAGATAAGTCTGTGTGTCAAACCTATCGCAATCATATTTCATTTTCGGGATCATTCAGGCGTCGCTCAGAGATCGTTCACCATTCAATTTGGCCCATTTTTTCACTCTAAATGAAACCCTATCTATGTTTGAAACGGCAACACGCTATACCGGTAGAAGTACAGCCAACAATTAACAAATTTTTTAAAATAATTAAAAATCAAAAATTATGGGAACAATTAGAAATGGAGCCAATGGTGGCTTCTCTGGTAAGGCCGGAAGTGTAGTAGGGAGTAGATGGAAGGATGTAAACTACATCAAGGGGCTATCGAAACGCAGAACGGGCGCTGCCTCACAACTTCAACTCGAAACACAATTGAAGTTCTTGACAGCTATAGCCTTTTTAAAACCAATTAAAGATTTGCTGAACATCACCTACGCCAGCATGAGGTCGGGTAGGGCAATGGGATTTAACATGGCACTTAAGCATGTGATCAAAACGGCAGTGAAGGGTGTTTATCCTGATTATGTTATCGATTATCCAGTGGTGCAATTTGCAGTTGGGTCGTTAGCGGTAGCACCGGGATCGGTAGTTGCCGAAGGGGAAAATTCTTTACGATTAACCTGGGATCCTGAACCGAATAAGCACAATGGATTTGCAGATGATGAGCTTACTGTGCTGATCTATGATGAGCAGACCAAAATTTTCAAAAACGGACCAGACAACCTTACTCGTTCTGTTGGTGAGGCAGTTATCCCGATGCGCCCTGAAATGCTAGGCAAGGAATTACAGGTTTACTATTTCTTTACTTCAAGAGATGGAAAGAAATTATCACCTAGTTGGTATGCAGGTGCTGTTACCCTTACCGTCTCTATTTAGAGATTGAAACTAAACCCGTTGCAAGCTATAAATTAATGGCGCCCTGTGTGGGCTTTCAAACACTGCTAAATAAATTATATAGAGGTGCAACGGGTTTTTCAACTAATCAATTATAAATTAAACCACGATTATCATGGCAACAATGAATAACGGGCCCTTTGGGATCATCTCAGGCAAAGTCGGAAACCTAATTGGATATAATTATCATGGCATCCAACGTTTTAGGGCAATGCCGAAAAAGAGCACTAAGCCGCCAACAATTGCACAACAAGCACAGCGGATGCGCTTTAGCTTAGTTTGTCACTTCCTTAATCCTTTAACCCCGCTCATTAGTAAAGGGTATGGCAACAGCCAAGGAAGAAGTCCACAAAAAGCACAATGTGTAGCATACCATACAAAGCATGCCGTAAAAGGAATTTTCCCCGATGTTGAAATCGATTACAGCGCGGTAGTGCTTACTACTGGGAGGCTTGATGCCGTACATGGGGGTGAAGTATGGAGTGACGATGCGAGCTGCATAAATATTAAGTGGAATGAATGCTTCCAGTGTTTGACTAGCAGTGAAATGGACAAAGTTATACTCATTGTATACAATCCTGTAAAGAACATACACCAACTTTTGATGTCGTTTTCAGATCGATTGTCAAAAAGCGCAGTGTTAGCTTTACCTAAGGAATTTTTCGGGGATACTGTGCATTGCTGGATGGCCTTTGTCTCGCCATGCGGAAAGCAATTCTCTACCAGTAGCTACTTGGGAGCCGTTACTATAGGGGCTTAATTACTGTTTTTACAATTTAAATCACATATCATGAACTCATTAAATCTAAAAAAATACAGTCTGGCCATACCCTTATCGGTAATTGCCAGCATTTCATTTGCCTTACTGGCCTGGTGGATGATTGAAAATATGCAAACACCCGATTTAACAATGGGGAGCTTAGATGCCAGCATTTTACAGGTAGTCGCACTCGCATTTGCGGTATGGCTAATCCTCTTAATCATCACTATGATTATCATTGGCAAGTTCCTTTCGAGGATGGTCTTGCAAGTAAAACATTTTTTTGAACCTACTAAACAACTTACCTCATGGGAACAGCACGTTTTATATTTGGCATTATTTGCCTTATTGGTGTTATCGGGTACGGGATGCCTGATAGCCGTTTTTTAGCGAAAACAGGGGCGAATAAGGAGCAAGGATTAAAAAGCAAAGATCAAGGATCAAGGAGCAAAGATAGCCTGTTGCAGAGAGAAAGGATTACGGAGATAGCGCGTTCACAGATAGGGGTCAGAGAGTTGACGGGAAACAATGATGGACTTGCTGTTGAAGGTTACTTAAAAGTTACTAACCTGCCAAAAGGCAATCCATGGTGTGCGGCCTTTGTAAGTTGGGCTTTTGCAGAAGCAGGTTTTGTTAAGCCTCGAACAGCCTGGTCGCCCGCCTTATTTCCAAACGCTCGCAGCACCCTAACACCTAAGCCTGCCGATGTATTGGGCATCTATTCTATAAAATTAAAACGTATTGCCCATGCAGGCTTAGTAGAGCGAAGACAACATAACTGGATTATTTCTATTGAGGGTAATACCAATGCCAACGGTGGCCGAGAAGGAGATGGTGTATATAGAAAATGGCGGCATATTAGAACCATAGCCAAGTTTGCCGATTGGGTGAAGTAATTAATTCTCAGCTGCATCATTGCGACGATTCTGCATCATTGAGATAAGTTCATGTCATTGCGATAAGTTCGCGTCATTGCGAGCGCAGCGAAGCAATCTCAAGTAGTAACTTTTAAACCAAAATTATCATGAAAATCAAAACCGCTATAACAATAGCCATCCTAACCCTCACATCTTGCCAGCTCCTAAAAAAGGATAAGCTAACTTTAAAAAAGCTTAACCAAAAAGAGGAGTTCCGAGTAACCGAGCAACGGAATATAGTAGACCAGCAGAGCCGATTTGTACTCATTGATAGCGCGAACCAAGATTATACCACTATGCTATGGCCAAAGGGGCGTTTTAAGTTCACGGTGACCAATGGTTTCGAAGGAGAGGCAGAAAAGATCTTGATTATGGGTAAATCTAAGAGCCAAAAAATACATACCCTTGAACAGCAAACTACATGGGATAGCACGTTATTAAAAGCAAGCTATAGCAATCAGAAACAAAGCAGCATAAACACCAAGATGAACAAAGCAAGCTTGCGTTATAACTGGGCATGGCTGCTTGTATTACCTTTCATCTATTTATGTTATTGGCTGTACAAAAGGTTTTGATAGACTAAATCCTGTAATTCATCTACTTAAAGCCGCCCATTACGTTTCATAAGGTATATTTGTTGCTAACTTTTTATGTTATTGAATTGAGTTAGAGAAAGCGGCATCAATTTTGCAGTTGCAGCACGACTTGCTAAATCTTATCTAAATTGACTATATTAACAGACGATTAATTTTTTGTCCATTTGTAACATTTCAAGGTCATTATAGTATATTTGCCAAATTAATAATAATCATTAATCTATGAGAAAAATCTTTTACCTATTTGCCACAATCCTACTATTAAGTAGCTGTGGTGTAAAATATCAAACCATACCGTATTTTACAGACTTGCCTTCGGGTAATTTGGCAGAGGATATCAACAATCAAACAATATTGAAAATTCAGAAGAACGATATCTTAGCTATTACAGTTTCCAGCTTAGATGCAAAATCAGATTCCTATTTTAATTTGGGGAATACTGGAGCTCCGGCTTCCTCGACTGGTACAGCGCCAACTGGAGCAAGCGGTTTTATAGTTGATGAGCAGGGAAATGTACAGTTGCCATATTTGGGGGCAGTAAAGGTTGAGGGTTTAAGTACCTACGATGCTCGTCAATTGATTGAAAATAAGCTGGAAGATGGTAAAATTTTAGTAAAGCCTGTGGTAAACATCCGATTAGCTAATTTCAAAATTTCGGTATTAGGCGACGTGGCAAGACCAGGAGTATTTCCTGTGCAAAGTGAAAGGATTACGATAATTGAAGCATTAGGTATGGCGGGTGATTTGACAATTACTGCTAAACGTAACGATGTTTTATTAATTAGGGAAAACCTAGGTAAAAGACAACAGGTTCGCCTAAACTTACAGAGCAAAGATTTATTTAATTCACCATATTATTACCTTGAGAATAATGACGTGCTAATTGTAACACCTAGTTCAGCTAAGTATGCCTCGGTTGATGCAAGTTATCGGAACGCGAGTATCGTCCTTTCAGCGATTTCAATAATTGGTTTATTACTCATCCGTCTATAAAATTTATGCAAAACGAAATTATAAGTCAACCTCCAGTGAAAGATGACGAGGGTATCAACCTTAGGGAAATATTTGGTAAATATCTTTATCACTGGCCAGTTTTTTTACTTGGCATTTTGGTGTGTTTGTTGGTGGCATTTTTGTACTTGCGTTACACGCCTCTAACCTATCAAGTTAATAGTGTACTACTAATTAAGGATGAGAAAAAAGGTGGTGGAACAGCCGGAGGAGACATATTGTCGGATATTGACGTTTTTGGAGGGTCAAAAGTTGTAGATAATGAGATGGAAATTCTTAAATCTAAAACCTTAATGCGACGTGTGGTAAATCGATTAAACCTTCAGATTGGTTATACCATGGAGGGTAGGGTAATAGAAAGAGATATTTATGCTATAAAACCCATTGATATTGGTGTGGCAGAATTGGATAGTTTGTGGTTTGGTAAAACTTTACAGCTTACTTTTCCTAGTAATAATACCTATCTTTTAACTGAAGAGACTACAGGCAAGAAGGTGAAGGGGCTATTAGATACCTTGCAAAGGACTACTTTTGGGGTTTTAAAGGTGGCAAAAAATGCTAATTTTTATAAGTGGAGAAAGAATAATAAGTCTCCAATTTATTTAAAATTATACGATCCACAAAAAATTGCTGATCAATTTATCGGTAGCTTAACCGTAGCATTAGCAAACAAACAGTCATCAGTTTTAAATCTTAGCATACAGGTAAATGTAATTGAAAAGGGAAAGGATATTTTAAATACTCTGGTGCAAGTGTATAATGAGGCTGGCTTGGCCGACAAAAACCGAACTACCCAGAGTACAATGGATTTTATTGATGTACGTTCAAAACTTATCAGTGGAGAACTTACTGAAGTGGAAAAGGACGTAGAAAGCTTTAAAAGTTCCCGTGGTATTACTACGATGAGTAATGATGCAAGCTTATTTTTAGATAATGTTAAAGCAAATGATGCAAGGTTAAGTGAGATTAATTTGCAGTTATCTGTTATCAACGATATTAAGCGATACGTTAATTCTAGTTCTTCAAAAGAAAAGTTACCCAGTACCTTGGGGATAAATGATCCGGTGTTATTAAGTCAGATTACGAAGCTAAGCGAATTGCAGCTACAGCGAGAGCAGCAAATGGCAACTACTGGTGAGAATAATCCTTTATTGGAGCCTTTAATTAATCAGATTAAGACAACTCGTGAGGGTATTTTAAGTAGTGTTGATAATTTATACGAATCGATTAACAACACTAAAAGAACGTTACAAGGTAACGAATCAGAAATTCAGAGTAGTATTAAAAAAATGCCTGGGCAAGAACGCCAGTTAATGAGTATTGAACGTCAAAAAAACACGAAAGAAAGTGTTTATCTCTATTTATTGCAGAAAAAAGAAGAAGCAGCCTTGTCTTATGCGTCAGCAGTAGCTGACAGTAGATTGGTAGATCCTGCATTTTCTTCAGGAGCGCCGATTAAACCAAAAAAGCAGTTAATCTTTTTAGGTGCATTAATTTTAGGTATACTATTGCCGATTAGTTATGTTTATGCCAAAGACGCTTTAAACACTAAGGTTGGTAGTTCCCAAGATATTACTAAAATAACTAAAACTCCTGTACTAGGTGAAATACTTTATGAGGAAGGCAGTGAAGCTATTGTGGTAGCTGCTAATAGCCGAAAAGCCATTGCTGAGCAATTTAGGGCTATCCGTACAAATATGGCGTTTTTACATGGTAAGGGGGTGGCTGGAAGAGGTAGAGTAACTTTGTTTACTTCTAGTATGAGTGGAGAAGGGAAATCTTTTGTGGCTTCGAATATAGCCGCCGCGATGGCAATATCGGGGAAAAGAACAGTGTTGCTTGAGCTTGATTTGCGTAAGCCTAAGATTAGTAAATATCTGAATTTGCCAAACAAGACTGGGTTGAGTAATTACTTGATTGGTAAGGCTGATGTAAAAGATATTATCCAGCCAACAACTGTAAATCCCAATTTTTTTGTGATTGGCTCCGGACCAATTCCTCCTAATCCTTCTGAGCTGCTGGTTCAAACTGAGATTGAGGAACTTATAGATTACTTAAGAGCTAATTTCGAAGAAATCATTATTGATACTCCGCCTGTAGGATTAGTAACGGATGCACAAATTCTAGCTCGTTTAGCCGATGCTAGTATGTATCTAGTGCGCCAAGGAGTAACCTTTAAGCAACAAATGGTCAATTTGCAAGAGCTTTACCAAGAGCATAAATTCCCTAAATTAAATGTAATCCTGAATGGGGTGCAGTTGGGCGGATCTTATGGCTACGGTTATGGATATGGCTATGGTTATGGTTACGGCTATGGTTATTACTCTGATGATGCGAAGAAATCAAAGAAAACAACCAAGTCTATTGTAAAAAATATTTTTAGAAGATTTTAATATTCATGAGCGAAAAAAATGTATCACACGCTAAAATTGCGGTGATTGGATTAGGTTATGTTGGCTTACCTTTGGCCCTTGAGTTTGCAAAAAAATATCAGGTATTAGGTTTTGATATCAATGAGTCTAGGGTTCAAGAACTAAGCGAAGGTAAAGATCGCACCCAAGAAGCAGATCTAGTTGAGCTGAAAAGACTTTTGGATCAAAAGCAAAGTGATCATAATGGATTATCTTTTTCTTATCAAAAAGAGGATTTAAAAGCATTCAATGTTTTTATCGTAACTGTGCCTACGCCAATTGATCAGTTTAAATCACCAGATCTTACACCGTTACTTAAAGCCTCGGAAATGTTAGGCTCTATCTTAAAAAAAGGGGATGTGGTAATTTATGAGTCAACGGTTTATCCAGGTTGTACTGAAGAAGACTGCGTACCAGTATTAGAGAAGTTCTCGGGATTAAAATTTAATGTTGATTTTTTTGCAGGTTATTCTCCAGAAAGAATTAATCCAGGTGATAAAGTGAACACGCTTACCAAAATAAAAAAGGTAACTTCTGGATCAACTCCAGAGATTGCTACTTATGTAGATGATCTTTATTCTTCTATCATCACAGCCGGAACTCACAAAGCACCAAGCTTAAAAGTTGCTGAAGCAAGTAAGGCTATTGAGAATGCTCAACGTGACGTTAATATTTCTTTCGTAAACGAGTTGTCTTTAATTTTCGATCGTATTGGTATCGATACTCATGACGTAATTGAAGCAGCTGGGACAAAATGGAACTTCCTTAAATACCAGCCAGGCTTAGTTGGAGGGCATTGTATTGGTGTGGATCCCTATTATTTAGCACACAAGGCGCAAGCTTTGGGCTACCATCCACAGGTAATCTTATCTGGACGTAGGGTAAATGATAATATGGGGCCGTTTGTTGCAGAGAAAGTGGTAAAGTTGATGATCCAAAAGGACCATAAAATAAAGGGTTCCAAAGCCTTGATTTTAGGTATAACTTTTAAAGAAAATTGTCCAGACGTTAGAAACACGCGTGTAGTTGATATTTACCATGAATTATTACAATTTGGTTTGCAAGTTGATGTTTATGATCCTTGGGCTGATATGGATGAAGTAAAGCATGAATATGGAATCGACATTATTAAAGAACTTCAAGATGACTCTGTTTACGATGCTATAATTGTAGCTGTTGCACATAACCAATTTTTGAGCATTGACTATAACAGGTTAAAAAGGAATAATGGGGTAATATTTGACACTAAAGCTTGTTTAGATAGGGCTTTAGTAGACGGTAGATTATAAGATATTGTAATGAATATATTAAACCTAATAGGTAGATCACAAGAGCTCTTTAATGAAGATATATCTAATCATAATAATGAACTAAGTGATATAGTTGGTAATTCTAGTTTTTTAGTGATTGGTGGGGCTGGCTCGATTGGACAGGCAGTAACAAAAGAGATTTTTAAAAGAAATCCTAAAAAGCTCCATGTTGTTGACATTAGTGAAAACAATATGGTTGAATTGGTTAGGGATATTAGAAGTTCATTTGGCTATATCGACGGTGATTTCCAGACTTTTGCGTTAGATATTGGTTCAATCGAATACGATGCATTTATCAATGCAGATGGCAAGTATGATTACGTATTAAATCTTTCTGCCTTGAAGCATGTTAGGAGTGAGAAAGACCCTTTTACATTGATGAGAATGATTGATGTGAATGTGTTTAATACGGACAAGACCATAAAACAATCTATAGAGAAAGGCGTTAAAAAGTATTTTTGCGTTTCTACTGATAAGGCTGCGAATCCTGTTAATATGATGGGCGCCTCAAAGCGTATCATGGAGATGTTTTTAATGAGAAGAAGCAGCGAGATAAATATATCTACTGCTCGTTTTGCAAACGTTGCTTTTTCTGACGGATCATTATTACATGGTTTTAATCAACGTATTCAGAAAAGACAACCCATTGTTGCACCAAATGATATTAAACGATATTTTGTAATACCAAAGGAGTCGGGGGAGTTGTGTCTAATGTCATGTATTTTTGGAGAGAACAGGGATGTATTTTTCCCTAAGTTAAGCGAAAGCTTACATTTAATAACTTTCGCTGATATTGCCGTTAAATACCTTGAAGAGATTGGTTACGAACCTTATTTGTGCAAAACCGAAGACGAAGCTCGTGAACTAATTAATACACTCCCTAAAGAAGGCAAATGGCCTTGTTTATTTACGAGTAGTGACACAACAGGAGAGAAAGACTTTGAAGAATTCTTTACTGAGAACGAAGTGCTAGACATGGATAGATTTCGTAATCTGGGAGTGATTAAAAATCCACTCAAAGTTGATGAGGATATGTTGAATTTCTTTTCTTCAAAAATAGCAGAACTAAAGTCGAATAGAAGCTGGGTTAAAAAAGACATTGTAGACCTTTTCTTTAAAATGATTCCTGATTTTGGGCATAAAGAAACCGGTAAATATTTAGATGCGAAAATGTAAATGGAAGGAATAAAAGATATCATCAGTTTTGTACAAGGAACATTCAATACAAAAGAATTTATTCCTTTACATGAACCCAAGTTCATTGGTAACGAGAAAAAATATCTCATGGACACTATCGATTCAACATTTGTTTCTTCTGTTGGAGCATATGTTGATCGTTTTGAGCTCATGATGCAGGAAACTGTCGGCGTAAAAAAAGCCGTTGCTGTAGTAAATGGTACAGCGGCATTACAAGTTGCATTGCGTTTAGCTGGAGTAAAGCAAGGTGATGAAGTGGTAACTCAGGCCTTAACTTTTGTAGCAACTGCAAACGCAATTGCCTATAACAATGCCAACCCTATTTTTATCGATGTAGATCTTGATACAATGGGACTTTCACCAGTAGCTTTAGAAAATTTTTTGGTAGAATTTGGAGATTTAAGAGAGGATGGGTGTTATAATAAGCAAACGGGGAAAAGAATAGCAGCTTGCTTGCCGATGCATACATTCGGCTTTCCCGTTCATTTAAAACAATTGATGGCTGTTTGTGCTAAATGGAATATTCCTCTCGTGGAGGATGCAGCAGAATCATTAGGAAGTGAATACGATGGAAAGCCTACAGGTAGTTTTGGCGAATTAGGAATTTTTTCATTCAATGGCAATAAAACTATAACCTGCGGAGGCGGCGGTGCCATTGTTAGCAATAATCTAGCTATAGGTGAAAAAGCTAAGTATTTAACCACTACTGCTAAAAGGCCACATCCCTATGAGTTTTTCCATGATGAACTAGGTTATAATTACCGAATGCCCAATTTGAACGCATCTTTAGCTTGCGCTCAATTAGAGCAGTTAGATCTAATGATTAAAAACAAGAGAGAGTTGGCTCTTCATTATAAAGATTTTTTTGAGAGTAAAGGTATCCAGTTCAGGACAGAATTAGCAGGAACTAAAGCAAATTATTGGTTAATGTGCGTAGAATTGGCTGATCGTGATGAAAGAGATCTATTTTTAAAAGAAACTAATGAAAATAAAGTGATGACAAGGCCAATTTGGCAATTGATGTTTAGACTTCCAATGTATCAACACTGTCAACGAGATCAACAGCTTAACGCTCAGTTCTTGGAAGATAGGATTGTAAATATTCCAAGCAGTGTTAGATAAGTGTTTTTTCGTCTAACAACAACTTTAGATTAAGAATGAGAGTTTTGGTTTTTTCTGACATACATGGAAATTTACCTGCCCTAGAAACAATGTTGAGGGAGGAAATTAATATAGACAAGTATATTAATTTGGGGGATGTAGTGAACTACGGCCCATGGAGTAATGAGTGTGTGGAGTTAGTAAGTGAGTTAGAAGATTGTATAAATATTAGAGGGAACCATGAAGAATATTTTATCAATGAATATTGTGATGTTAAAAATCAACTTGTAATAGATTTTTATAATCAGTGTATTGAAGGATTTAAATATAGGGACATCATTAAAACTTACGAAGAAACCAGAGTTTTCAATAATTATAAGCTGATTCATACTTTAGGGGTTAAAGATTATATTTTTCACGATACCGAAGTAGATTTAAAAGAGAATATTTTGCTAGGGCATTCACATCAGCAATTTGTTAATAAATTCAATGGATATACTATTTTAAATCCAGGGAGTGTAGGTCAGAATAGAAAATTTATAAATGTCTCTAATTATGTAGTTTGGGACTGTGAAAATGATGAATTTGAATTGAAGAGTTTAAAATTTGATTTGAGTATTTTAATTACTGAAATGAAGTCGAGAAACTACCCTCAAGAATGCATAAGCTATTACGAGAACAAAAATAAAGCAAATTAATGGAAAAACACCAAATTGGAATTACGGGTACTGGAAGCTTAATAGGACAAGCGATTATTAAAAGTATTCTAAGAAGTGATTACAAAGAAGAATTTAATCTTGTAGGCTTCGATTATTTTCCCGACACCATTGGGTCTTTTTGGTGCAATAAAAATTATATTTTGCCTGATTTATTAAAGCCTGAAAATCAAGAAAAATGGTTGAGCAAAATTGAGGACGTTATCGTTGAAGAAAAGCTGAAGGTACTTTTTATAGGCGTAGATTTTGAACTGCCAATTTTTGCAAAATATAAGGAACAAATTGAAAAAAGGACAAACTGTATTATAATAGTTAGTAGCGAGTCGGTTATTGAAATTGGTAATGATAAATATCTTACCTATAAATTCTTAAAGGAAAATGGATTGAACTTTCCGGAGACATTCCTTCCTGAGGAATGTGATTTTGCAAAATTAAGTTATCCCGTGATTATAAAACCTAGAGTAGGCGCAAGAAGTGTAGGTGTATATAAGATAAATAATGAGCAAGAATTAATTTCATCACTTAAAAAGGTAAATGAACCTATAATTCAGGAGCTAGTTGGCGATGACTTTAGTGAATATACCTGTGGGATTATTTCAATGAATGGCAAGTTGCAAAAATCTATCGCCTTAAAAAGGAGTCTTAAAGACGGAAATACTTTTATCTCTGAATTTGAGAATAATTGCCCTGAAGCAATTTATGATTATATAAAGCAAATAGCTGAGAAGTTAGGTGTGTTTGGATCATGTAATTTACAATTAAGGCTTGATAAAACAGGTGTTCCTAAGCTTTTCGAAATTAACCCACGTCACTCAGGTACTACATATATGAGAGCATTATTTGGATACAATGAAGTGATTTTTATTTTGAAGTACCTAGTAGATAATAAAGAAATTGATTTTAATTTAAGAGAAGGAAAAGTAATTCGTCATTTTGAAGAGACCTTTATTGGATAATTCTATTTTATGAAAAAAATTCTGGTCATTGGATGTAGTGGATTTATCGGATCCAGCTTGGTTTCTCATTTAGCTAAAACTAATGAAGTTTGGGGATTGTCAAGAACCAACATCAAAAATATTCAGAATTGGGCAAGTATTGATTTAACTAATAAGGAGGAAGTACTTTCTTTTTTTAATCAAAATCAATTTGATGTTATTATCCATCTTGCTTTTATTTTAGCAAATCAAGAGAATGCCAAGGATATTAAGACATACGACCAAAATATAACAATTCATAAAAATATACTCAACGGATTAAAAGAACATAAACCTTGTCACTTTGTTTATTTTTCAAGCTCAGCGGTTTACCCCAATGTCTCTGGTACCTTCGCCGAAACAGACGAGATTAATCCCAGTGAAAACTCAGACAGTCTATATGGATTAGCGAAATTTAACGGCGAAATATTATTTAAAACTTTGCTGCGCAAAGAAATTGATCAACTTCATTTGAGAGTAGGATTTGTATATGGTGAGGGCATGGACGAGACTAGAATACACAGCAAATTTAAGGCAGAACTAAATCTGGAAAATACCATTACAGTTTTTGGCAACGGAATTAGAACATTACCTCAAATTGAAGTTATGTCATTATGCGATAAGATTAGCTATTTTGTTAAGAACAATATCAAGGGGACATATAATTTAGCAGATGAAAACATTTCTTTAGAATCACTCGCACAAAGATTTATCACAGAAGAAGGAAATCACGAGAGTAAAATTGTATACAAGGAAGTCGGTAATAGAAATGTGTTTCAGCTAAATTTGAACAAGTTAAAGAATTTGTATAATGATTAAACATTTAAGGTTCATCTTGTTTTACCCAAAAATAGGTCCAGATATGTACCTAACTCATTGGTTACTATATTTTAAGCCTTTTAGAATTTGGTTTCAAAAAAGGAAAATACATAAAATTGGTAAGGATTCTGAAATTAGGCCTTTTACAACAATATTAGGGACAGGGAATATCATAATTGGTGACCGAGTTATCATTCCTCCCTACACTTTGCTTTCTACATTACCCAATGATGAACGTTCAACAATTACAATTGAAAATGATGTTCTTTTAGGCCCTAACGTGGCAATTTATAGTAGTACTCATAAATTCGCGGATATCTCTATACCAATTAAAGACCAGGGTTATGAGGTTAATCCAGTTGTTATCAAAGAAGGATGTTGGATTGGCATTAATTCGGTCATATTACCAGGCGTTACTATTGGTAAAAACGCTGTTGTAGGTGCTGGTAGTATTGTTACAAAAGATGTGCCTGATTTTGCTGTAGTTGTTGGTGCGCCTGCCAAAGTAATTAGATATTTAAATAAAAATAATGTAGAATGAAAAATACCATCATTATTGCGGAAGCTGGTGTAAACCATAATGGGAGCATTGAAATTGCTAAGAAATTAATTGACGCTGGTGCTGCTGCTGGTGTTGATTATGTGAAGTTTCAAACCTTTAAATCTGAAAAAGTAATTAGCAAAAACGCAAAAAAGGCCGACTATCAAATAGCAAATACTGCAGACAACGTAGAGAGCCAGTTAGAAATGGTCAAAAAATATGAACTAGATAAAGATACCCATTTAGAACTTATTGATTATTGTAATTTGAAAGGGGTTAAATTTCTTTCTTCGCCATTTGATTTGGAAAGCATAGACTTATTGGTGGAGCTCGGTGTTGAACTCTTCAAGATACCGTCTGGTGAGATCACAAATTTACCTTATTTGAGGAAAGTGGCGTCACTAAAAAAGGATATCATCTTGTCAACTGGCATGTGTAATCTTGCAGATATCGAAACTGCAATAAGTATATTAGTAGCAAATGGAGCTCGTAGGGAATCGATTACGATTTTACATTGTAATACTGAATATCCTACTCCCATGGTTGACGTGAACCTAAGCGCTATGAACACTATACGTAATGCTTTTAACGTAAATGTTGGTTACTCAGATCATACTTTAGGTATTGAAATTCCAATTGCAGCAACGGCGTTAGGTGCTACGGTGATTGAAAAGCATTTTACTCTTGACCGCAATATGGAAGGACCTGACCATATTGCATCTCTTGAACCTAATAGCCTGACTGATATGGTAAAAGCCATTAGAAATATAGATATTGCCCTTGGAAATGGCATCAAGCTACCTAGTGCTTCTGAAACTAAAAATATTGCAATTGCGAGAAAGAGTATCGTTGCCGCGCAAGATTTAAAAGTAGGCGACGTAATAACAGAAGAAAACATAACTGTTAAACGTCCAGGGAGTGGTATATCGCCATTAAAATGGGACGAATTAATTGGTAAAAAAATCAAGAAAAATCTTGAAGCTGACGAGTTGTTGGAAATGGGACATATTGAATGAAAAATATCACAATAGTAACAGGCACAAGAGCCGAATACGGGCTATTAAGACCCCTAATCAAAAAACTTGAGGCATCAAATGACTTCATTTTAAGATTAGTTGTTACAGGTATGCATTTGTCGCCTGAATTTGGTTTGACTTATAAGGAGATAGAAGAAGACGGAGTGAAGATTTTTTGTAAAATTGACACATTGCTATCGTCAGACTCCTCTGAAGCAATAAGTAAATCAATTGGACTGGGCCTAGTTTCTTTTTCGGATTTTTTTAAAAATCAGGAAACGGATTTGTTAATAATTTTAGGTGATCGAACTGAATTGCTATCGGTTAGCATAGCGGCTATGATTAAGGGTGTTCCAATCGCGCATATTTCTGGAGGAGAAACTACGGAAGGTGCATATGATGAAGCGATTAGACATTCTTTAACAAAGATGAGTTATATTCATTTTACAGCAACAGCAGGCTATACGAAAAGAGTTATTCAATTAGGTGAAGCACCGGAAAGAGTTTTTAACGTTGGTGCCATTGGTATTGACAGCATTAAGAACTTGAAATTATTAAGTAGAGATGAGTTTCAAAAGTCAATCGCATTTCCACTGGATAAAAAGAATTTGCTGGTGACCTTTCATCCGGTAACTTTAGAAAAGGAATCTGCTGAGCAGCAATTTAGAGCTATTTTAGATTCAATTGATAAGTTTACTGAAACGAATATCATTTTTACAAAACCCAACTCTGATAAAGGCGGGAGGATCATTTCTAAAATGATTGATGACTATGTTAAGACAAATAAGGAAAAATCTGTAAGTTTTGACTCTCTTGGGCAATTAAGATATCTGTCAGCGCTTCAATTTGTTGATGCTGTTTTAGGAAACTCTTCAAGTGGTATCGTTGAAGTTCCGTACTTTAAAATACCAACCATCAATATAGGTGATAGGCAAAAGGGACGCGAAATGCCTCTTTCAATCATTAATTGTGAGCCATCTGAAAGCGAAATTACTTCATCTTTGGAACTAGCTTTTTCAGAAGAATTTAAAACATCGATTACAAATGTAGCTTCTCCATACGGTGATGGTACAGCGACTGACAAAATATTTGAAGTACTAAAGAAATTAGATATTAAATCTGTTAAGAAAACTTTTTATGACATTTAGTTACGATCATGAGACATTATAGAGAACATCTTCTGGTAAGAAATAATTCAATTAAAGAAGCATTGGTAAAACTCGATGGGTTGGGAATGGATGCAATTCTATTCGTGGTCGATGAATATGACAGATTAATCGGCTCACTTACTGATGGTGATGTACGTAGAGGATTGATTAAAGGTCTAACTATTGACAATAGCATAGATAAAATCCTCCAATCTAATCCAAGATACATTCGAAAAGGAGACAGTGATATTAATAAAGTAATTGACTTTAGAGAGGGAAATTTTCGAATAATTCCAATCCTTGATAACGATGATAAAATCGTTAATGTGATAAACTTTAGAGAAATTCGATCATATTTACCAGTTGATGCCGTAATAATGGCTGGCGGTCGGGGTATTCGTTTAAAGCCTTTAACGGACTCTACTCCTAAACCTCTATTAAAAGTTGGTAATAAGGCGATAATGGAGCATAATGTAGATCGACTGGCTTTATATGGAATAGATGACTTTTGGTTTTCGGTAAAATATCTTGGCGAGCAAATAGAAGAGTATTTTGGTGATGGTACAAGCAAAAATATCAAAATAAAATATGTTCGTGAAGTTGAGCCAATGGGAACAATTGGTGCCGTGTCCAAGATTGAGGATTTCAAACATGATACTATATTGGTAACCAATTCTGATTTATTAACGAATATAGATTATGAGCATTTCTTTCTAGATTTTGTAAAAAGTGACGCAGATTTGGCAATAGTTACTATACCATATGAAGTAAATATCCCGTATGCCGTCTTAGAGACTTTAAATGGACAAGTTAAAAGTTTTAAGGAAAAGCCAAGTTATACCTATTATTCAAACGGTGGAATTTATCTCATGAAAAAGACGGTATTGCAATTTCTACCCAAAGATACCTTTTATGATGCGACAGATTTAATGGAGAGTTTGATAAAGCAAAATTTGAAAGTTATTTCTTATCCTCTTTCAGGGTATTGGTTAGATGTAGGAAAACATGAAGATTTTGAAAAAGCAAAAGTTGATATAAATCAAATCAAATTTTAAATGACAACGCGAAAAATTGACATTGGTAATTCTACAATATTAGACTTTATTAGGGGAGCTTCTGCCCAATTGGTCGTAATTGGACATTTGCTGTCTTTTTATGGGGTCATGCAGGAGTATAATATTCCGAGGATCCAAAATTTTGGAGTAATGATATTTTTTGTTTTGTCGGGTTTCCTGATAACTCAGACAACGATATTGAAGCATAAGGAATATGGTTTTAAGAATTATATAATAGATAGATTCTCAAGAATCTATACTGCATTTTTACCTGCACTAGCACTGGTGTTGATTACAGATTATTTTTTAAAGGAATATGGGGTTTATAATCTGAAGTATGATGATTCGATTAAAACCTTTGTAGGTAACGTATTTATGTTACAAGCACATCCCGTTTTTAGATTATTAGATATTCAAACTTTTGGATCTGCAAGGCCATTTTGGACGGTTTCAGTTGAATGGTTCATTTATATCTTATTTGGGCTTTTATTTTATTTTTCGCTGAAGAAAATAGTTGGCAATTTAGTTTTGTTATTCCTATTCGGTTTAGCTTTTTTAATGGCTTTCTTTTACCTAGGTGGTAGTCAACAAGGTTTGACTTATTATTGGTTTTTAGGATTTGTATCGACGTATCTTTACAATGATAACAGAATTAAAATCACCAACCCCTGGGTTTATGTTGGCTTGTTGTTATTATTGACTTCAGGCATTATCTACAGAACTTATATTCTAAAAATAATCGAAATGTATGATATTGGTTTGGCAATAAGTTTCACATTGATATTTTTATTGCTTTTAAATCCACCTGATCAATTTAAATCAATGTTTGCAAATGCTAAATTTCATAATTTTTCGAAGTGGCTTGCATCTTATTCCTATTCTCTTTATTTGATTCATTATACATATATCGAAGTGTTTAAGCAATTTTTGAGTGTGGACAATATTTATTTGGACATGACTATAATATTCTTTTTAGTGAACATTGTTTCCTTTATATTTTATCTAGTTTTTGAACAAAGGCATTCAATTGTAAGGAAGAAATTAAAAAAAATGTATTTATGAAAGTATTGATTACGATATGTGCCAGAGGAGGTTCAAAAGGGATTCCAAAGAAAAATATTAAGATCCTGAACAATGTACCTTTGATTGGTTATACTATTAATATGGCTCAGAAATTTAAAAATAATTTTCAAGGCCAAGTTGATATTGCTTTGTCAACTGATTCATCAGAGATAAAAAACGTAGCATCAAGTTTTGGATTAGATACAGATTATGTGAGACCCGATTTTTTGGCTGATGATAATTCGGGTAAAGTTGATGCAATTGTAGACATCAAAAATCATTACGAATTATTAAATAAAACTAAGTACGATTATGTTCTAGACCTTGATGTGTCTTCACCTTTAAGAACGTTAGAAGACTTGTTTGAAGCTTATAATCTCATAGATTCTAATACGGAGGCAATAAATTTGTTCTCCGTAAATAAAGCAAACCGAAATCCATACTTTAACATGGTAGAACAAGGTGAAGATGGGTTTTATTATATTTCTAAACCTAGATCTGCAGATATTTTAAGCAGACAGAAGGCGCCAGTAGTTTATGAAGTCAATGCTTCATTTTATTTTTACAAAGCTGTATTTTTTGATTTAGGGTTAAGGTCAGTGCTCAGTGGGAAGGCGCTTATCTACGAAATGCAACATATTTGTTTTGACTTGGATCATGAAATTGACTTTGACTTTATGGAATTCTTGGTTTTAAATAAGAAGTTAGGGTTTCAAATATGAGAGTGTTGATTATAGGATTAGGTAGCATAGCGAAAAAGCATATTGACGCTTTAAGGAAAATCGATCAAAATGTTGAGATTTTTGCCTACCGATCAAATGTTTTAGCTTCTAAAGAACAATTTGTTGAAAATGTTTTTAGTTTCGACTTCTTGATTACAACACAAGTAGATTTTATAATAATATCAACCCCAACCTATCTACATAATGACAATATTTCGGATTTATTAGATTACAACATTCCTTTATTTATTGAAAAACCATTGTCAGACTCATTAGAGGTAGAAGATATGGTCATAAAGGCGAAGGAAAAGAAATGCCTAACATATGTGGCTTGCAATCTTAGATTCTTGGAATCTTTAAAGTTTGTCAAAGAGAATTTATTAAATTTAGAGACGGAGATAAACGAAGTAAATGTTTACTGCGGATCATATTTGCCGGAATGGAGACCGTCGCAAGATTTCAGGGAGAGCTATAGTAGTGACCCAAAACGAGGGGGTGGGGTACATTTGGATTTAATACATGAATTAGATTATGTATACTGGCTATTCGGAAATCCCGAAAGTGTAAAAAGTGATCTTAGAAGTAAATCTACGCTAAATATATCTTCTGTAGATTATGCTAATTATTTATTGGAATACTCAAGATTTGCAATTTCGATTGTATTAAATTACTATAGAAGAACTCCAAAAAGAACGCTGGAAATCGTTACAGAACGAGAAACATTTCTTGTTGATGTTTTAAAGAATAAAGTTTATAGGAATGAGGAACTAATATTTCAAACTTCTCAGACTGTTTTAGATACCTATGAAGCGCAATTACGATATTTCATTGATACTATAATAGTAAAGAAGGAAAATGGTTTCAATGATATTAAAGAAGCATTTGAAGTTTTAAAAATTACATTAAATGATATTAAAAGATAAAATAATAATTGTCACTGGTGGAAGTGGTTTAATTGGAAAGTCGATAATTGATGACATTAGAAGTAAGGGTGGGATTGCCATTAACGCAGATTTGAATGTTGAAACTGATTTGTCAAATTTCAATATCAAAACTAATATTACAGATGAGAATTCAATATTTGAAACCATCGAGCTAATCTCTTCGACTTTTGGCAGGATTGATGGACTTGTTAATAATGCTTATCCCAGAACAAAAGATTGGGGAGCTAAATTTGAAGATATGACAACGGAATCTTGGCGTCAAAATGTTGATATGCAACTTAACTCAAGCTTTGTTTTCATTCAGAAAATTATGCCTCAACTTTTAAAATCAAAAGGTAATATCGTAAATATAGCCTCAATTTATGGAGTTGTAGGGAATGACTTTACGGTGTATGAAAATACAAATATTATCACTGCTGCTGCATATTCGGCGATAAAAGGAGGAATAATTAACTTTTCAAGGTATTTGGCTTCTTATTATGGCAGAGAAGGGATTAGGGTAAATTGCGTATCTCCAGGGGGTATTTTCGATAACCAAGATAAAACGTTTGTGTCAAACTATGAACGGAAAGTGCCGCTAGGTAGAATGGGTACACCCTCTGATATTGCGCCATCAGTATCTTTTCTTCTTTCAGACGAAGCTGGCTACATTACAGGGCAGAATTTAATTGTTGATGGAGGATGGACTGCGATTTAATTTTAAATATGAAAAATATAGTAATAATAGGAGCAGGGCAATTAGGAAGCAGACATCTTCAAGCTTTAGCACGAGTAAAAGAAGTAATAAACATTAGTGTAGTTGATCCTTCACTGGACTCTCTTAAAACTGCTGAAGCGAGATTTGATGAGGTAAGGGCGACCTTTAAAGGGAACGTGAACTATTTCACCGAAATAGAGTCTCTTGAAGAGAATAATGATATTGTAATAATTGCAACAAATTCTATTATTAGAAGAGATGTTATACAGAGGCTTGTGAAAACTAAATCTGTCAAATACTTAATTCTTGAAAAATTTCTTTTTGCAAATCAAGACGACTATGACTTTGTAGAAAATCTACTATTAGATAAGGGTATAAAAACTTGGGTAAATTGTCCAAGGAGAATGTATGATATTTACAAAGATTTAAAATTAAAGATCAAAAGCCCGGCTAGTTTTTCCGCGGAGGGGAGTAACTGGGGATTAGGCTGTAATAGCATTCATCTTTTAGATATATTCTCTTATTTAGTTGGAAATGAAAATTTCTCGGACAACAGGGTATTGTTAGATGAAGAGATTTTGAAATCGAAACGAGACGGATATATAGAATTTACAGGTGAAATTTGTCTCTGGACAGAAAAGAAAGATTCATTCAGAATTAAAAGTTACAACGAAGGGAGTAAGCCTATTAGAATTAGAATTGAGACGCTTGAGGGTATTTGGATATTGGATGAACTGAAAGGTGAAATTTTGTATTGGGGTGAAGATTCAGAATGGAAATGCGAAGCTAGCAATTATAAATCTCCATTTCAGAGTGGGCTTACAAATATAGCAGTAGAAGAAATATTGGCTTCGGGTTCGTGTGAATTAACACCTTTGGATGAATCAACGAAACTACACAAAGTTTTATTTGAGATTTTCTTAAATCATTACAATAGCCAAAATCAAGAACAAAATAACAAAATATGCGCAATAACTTAGGTAAAGTATTATTAGTTGGAGCTGGCCCAATGGCGATTGACTACTTTAAAGTTTTTAACGAAATCGGAGTAGAATTTGATGTAATTGGAAGAAGTGAGAAATCAGCTGTTCAATTTGAAGAAAAAACTGGCGTTAAGGTTATTACCGGAGGTTTAAGTTTATTCTTGGACCAGGTGAAATCATTCGATTACGCGGCAGTCATTGTTGCAACTGGAGTAGAAGCGCTGTACGAAAATACAAAAGTACTTCTTGAGTTTGGAGTTAAACGTATTTTGGTCGAAAAACCTGGGGCTATAAACCTTGAACAGCTCAATTCGCTAAATATGATAGCGACTGAAAAGGAAGCTGACTTGTTTATAGCTTACAATAGAAGATTTTATGCTTCAACTTTAAGAGCGAAAGAAATTATAGAGAAGGATGGGGGTGTTTTATCGTTTAATTTTGAATTTACGGAATGGGCACATAAGATAGGTCCTTTAATAAAAGGAACTGGCGTTAAGGAGAATTGGTTTCTTTCTAATTCATCACACGTAGCTGATTTAGCATTTTTCTTAGGGGGAAAACCAACAGCCTTTAATTGTTATACGTCTGGAGGGCTTGAATGGCATCCGGCGGCAAGCATTTTTGCAGGAGCAGGTATTACAGATAAAGGAGCATTATTTTCGTATCACGCTAACTGGACTTCGCCAGGTAGATGGGTTGTAGAAGTGATGACTCAAAATTTTAGATTAGTTTTTAAACCTATGGAGGAACTTTCAATTATTAATAAGGGGCAAATCAATTCGGAGCTGATAAATTTAGGAAATGAATATGAAATGCATACTAAACCAGGTTTACTAAAACAGGTAGAATCCTTTTTAAAAGAAGAAGAAGATAACTTATGCAGTATTGACGAACAAGTTAAGCTGACTCATTTCTATTCAACTTTAGCTAACTATAATTAGTTTCCCAAATCATAAATGAAGTTAATTATAGCGTTTACAGATCAAGTTGATCATCAGTCAGTTGATGGAGAATTTGTAGTTATTTCAAAGTATAAGCATCATGGGCAAATTGAAGGCGGGATACATTATTTAGTAGAAGATGTTTATGTTGATGACCAGGTGTTTTTAAGCCAGGAAGAGATAAAGTATGACAAATATTTCCGTAAGCTATCTCCTAAGCTTCAAGATATTTTTAATTCAAGTAAAACTACCTTGTATTTTGTGATGATGGCTTTTCGTAATTGGCAGAATACGCTAGATGAGGTGTTATTAGCATACAATATCGAAGAAATTATTTTTACTGACATTGTAAATCAAAATGAATATCTACCTTTTTATGAAGCTGAAAGTGAAGTTACCAAACCCTTGTATTACAACACGTATGATTTTATAAGTATATCACTTTACAACTATGTGAATAAATCTCGGAAAGGATATAGGATTACAATTTTAAAAAATCATTCGAGATTAAGCCTATTAAAAAGAGTTTTTCTTAGACGATATGCTTTACTAATTCTTAAATTCTTAATTCAGGTAGGTCAAGTACTTAAAAATACATTTAAGAAGAAAGTTAATGCTGAAAGTAAAAGGTATGTGTTTTTATCTAGGGGTGTTGCACATTCGCAATATCTGCTAGACTATGCTAAATCTAATGCAAAAAATGTTACCCTTTATCTCTCAGATGGATTACGCACTTTGGGTAAAAATAATGCCTTCGTTGAAAATGGTAATTTAGCTCCACAAAGTATCGTACAAAGCAGTAATGTTTCCTCATTGTCTAACCTTCTCATTAGTTTTTTTGATATAGTTAAAACGCTAGTTATTTACAAAACAACGGTAGAGAAAAAATTAAGGTCTTTAGATTTAGAGTTTGGATTTGCGTACTCGAGTGCAATAAATGAGATGATAATTCACTATTTGGAAACAGAGATTTATGTTAGAAACTTAGAGACATATCTACGTAGGGAAATTAAAAATGGCACTAAACCTGAAGTATTGGTTTCTTGTGAAATTTATACCCAGTACTCTTATTTTATCTCGTTATTGGGTAAAAAGTTAAATATAAAGACACTTCAATTGATTTCGGTAGCTATGAATATAGTACCACTTCCAAAATATTTTTTTTGTGATAAAGCTATCTTCAATCAAAAGAATGTACTTAAAGATTTTGAAGTAAAGAATGAGCGATTTAAAGATGTGGCTACATATTGGGGCAACTTAACATTTGATGAGAATGACTTAGCGGAGAGACAAATTGGAAGCGATAAAGTGTTAAAAATCATTTACTTTTCTCAACCAGTTGCTGATGAAGAAAATGACTTTGTGATTATTGATTCGTTAATTAAGTTAGGTGAAAGTATTGCAATCGAAATATTTATAAAGCAGCATCCTAGAGAAAGCGAAATGAAGTTCGCTAGATACGGGGAACAAGTAGTCATATTATCGGGAACAACATCTTTGAAGGAAGCAATCAAAGATGCTCATCTTGCGATAGTCAAGTTTTCTGCTGTAGAACATTACCTTCTAAATTATGGGATACCAACTATCTATTGCGCCTTTAGTGAAATCGCTAAATTATCAATGACTGGTGTTATACAAACAGGTTATAAAGGGATAGCCTATTCTTCTGATGAGCTGCAAAATTTAATTTTAAATAAGGATTTTCTTTTTTCTGTATATAAATCGTTCAGAAAAGAAGAGCTTTTGAATAGATTTGAAAATAAAGGTTTGATTAGTTTTAACGAAAACTTATTAAAATTTACAAATGAATAAAATTGTTATTTTAGGAGATTCTTTAGCTTTCAATCGACCAGATAACTTGAAAGATGAACTGCGCTGGCCACAATTGCTTGCCGTTAAATATCCTGATGTATGTGTTGAGAATAGAGCAAGAGGAGCTAATACAACCAATAGTTTAATAAGAGAAGATTTAAGAAAGTTAAATAAAGGAGACTCTATAATTGTTCAATTGGGGGTTGTAGATTGTGCTCCACGATTGTTTTCGAAAATTGAGGGAAAGATTCTTGCACGGTTACCTTCTTTTTTAAGGCAAACTATAATTAAATACGCAAAAAAATACAGAACCCAAAGTAACAAAAGATGCTACGTAGGTTTGAATAAATTTACTGAAAATTTGAGTAAATTTTTTGAGTCAACCAAGCATTATAAACTTATCTACATTAAAATTTTACCTCCAGGTTCTAAATTCTTATCATCTAATCCAGAAGCCATTCATTCAATTAATCAGTATAATAAAGCGATTGAAAGCCTAAGTTTTAAGTTTAAGCATGTAGACCTGATTGACTTTACAGGAGTTAGCATTGATAATTATACATTAGAAGATGGCTATCACCTGAACGAAGAAGGCCATAAACTCGTTGCAGAATATTTAGATAGAGCATTCGAAAATGGGAACTCTATGATTAAAGCATAATATATACCCATGAAAGATGTTAAGTAAAATTAATTCAATAAAGACAAGGCTATTTAAAAGTGAAAATAAGGTTTACCTGTTCTTTACAATTTTTAAATATACAGAGTATATTGTCTTGGCATTAATATACTTGCTTTTTGCAAATCGTGTTTCTCCAAAAGAATATGGTTACGCAAGCATAGGTTTTCAGACTATAACCTACTCATCTTTTTTTGCATTGGGTATTAACCCAGTGTTAATTAAATGGTATACTCTGGAAGCCAAATTTAATCTCAAACGCTTTTATGTACAGTATAATATAATCTTTAATATTCTTATTGCATTTTTGGTATTTATAGTGGTTATTGTTGGTTTTGAACGAGATTATAAGATTTGGGTGGCAATCGTTTGTGCTCTTAAAATTATTCAGGAGAGCTCTGTAAATATCAATAGAATTACAAATAGATTTTATTTTATTAATGCGACTTATTTGCTTTTTGTTATTTCATTTTTCTTGTTGTTTTTGTTTAAAGTTCAAAGTTCATATTCATTCTTTTTTTGTTGGGCCTTAAGTCTTTCAGTTAGTACACTATTTGGATTCTTTACTACAATAGTGCCATTTTTAAGGAAAATAAATAATGTTTTTTTTAAAAATACCCTTAAGAAAAAATTTAAATTATTGTTAACTGAAGGTGCTAAATTGGGTTTGCTTTCGTTTGTGACACCCTTTATATCAACTTCTAGTCTTTTTCTCCTTAACATTCAACATACGGATAAAACACTTTTGGGTAACTATCAACTAGCGGATAATATTTCCACAGCAATAACCCTAGGCGCAGCCTCAATTATGTATATTGTTATACCTAATATTATGAAGAAAATTAAAGATGATCCCAATTTTATTACAAGAGCATATAGAATGCTGTTTAAGATTGTGATTTTTACAATTTTCCTTCTACTCATTATGGAAATACCGGTATTCTATATAATGAAGTATTTTTTTGCTGAGTATACCTATTTATTCGAATTTTTGAATTTTTGTTTTTCTGCTAGAGTATTGGTGCTATTCTTAACAGTTCCTAGCGCATATTTTATGGCCCACTCAATGGAAAGCCAATATTTGAAAATATTAATTGTATTGATAATAATTCAAGTAGCGTTTGTTTTAGTTATTACAAGGTTAACGATGCTCTCAAATACTCAAGTGTTTTATTTAGCTGCTTTTTTCCCTGTGATTTCATTACTTTTAAGCCATATTATTTTATGGAGAAAAATTAAAGTTTTCAGCAATATTAAGCTGCAGGAAAATGACAGTAAATAGTTTAATCGGCAATTAGAATTATCAGATGTGAATAGGATTTATTATACTTTACTATTAGTACTAACATTAGTGCAATTGCCAGTTACGATCATTTTCAGTAGCAATAGATCATTTGTGATTTCTTTTTTCTTGGGATTTTTTACAATATTGGATATCTTATTTATTTTAAATAATTTCAAAAAAATCAAATTTAACAAGCTTGATTTCTTGTTTTTGCTCTTTCTATTCTTTTCGATAATAATAGGTTTTCTTGACAATGAATTGAGTAGGAGGTTTATTTCAGATTTCCTATTACCATTTAATTTTATCTTGAAGCTGGTAATTGTTAGAAATGGAATTGGCGAGAATAAATTTTCAGAGAATTTCTCTTGGTTTGTGAAGAAATATATAGTTGTGACATTTATTGCTGGTGCTGCAGGTGTTGCAATGTTTTATTTGTTTAAGACAGGAGATTTTGAATATTTGGGTCTAACTCCTGTAATCTACCCCAAATTAATATTATCCTTAATAAATGGGAATTCCCTATTTGTGATAATCTGTTTTGCTGTAGCCTTTTTAAGTGGGAAGCGAGCAATTTTAATTGCTGCAATTGGAATTGTGGTGTCCTACCTAATTTTTGTTAGAAGGAGGAATAAGTGGAGGTTTGCAGTTCCATTCATTCTTCTTGGTATAGGTGCATTTTTTATACCAAAGAATGAATCTCTTAGTTCCTCTCAAGCAGCTAGTAAATATACTTATACATTGCAGGAGTCTAAAACTACCGACTTAATTACGTTAGATAAGTTAACAGGGGGACGATTTGCAGAAGTGGAGTCTATTAATCGAACTATGGAGCCTATCGACTACATTTTAGGTAAAGGAATTGGATTTACATATACATTCACTAGAGATGGCGATGTGATTGCCGAAGAGTATGGAAACGCTCACTTTTCACCAATGTCTGTTGTATCAAAATATGGCTTATTCTTTTTTATTATTTTATCTATTTATTTAATGAAGGGGGTTAGTCAGGTTGTAAATAAGAAGAGGGATTTCATCTTTTTCGCTTTTTTTATAATTGGGTGTATGATTGAATATTTATTTGCTTACGGCGTGTTTATTGATAAATTAATGCCATTGGCTTTAGGATTTTTATTAAGTAAACCGAAACCAATAAATGCATAACCTTTATAATTGATTTTTAAAGGGAAGCAAGAAGTTAATTGAGTATTAATTAAAAAAATATAAAATAGTTATGTGTGGTATTTCCGGATTTGTCGCTAATCAAAAAATAGATTTAAAGAATAGCCTTGATGCGATGGCTCACCGAGGCCCTGATGCTATTGGTGAATATTATTATGATTATAACAGTGTTAGCGTTGGATTGGGACATCGCCGGCTAAGTATTATTGATTTATCATCAAATGCAAATCAACCATTTCATTCAATCAGAGATGAATACTCAATTATTTTTAACGGTGAAATATACAATTACGCGCAGCTTAAATCTGATTTGGTAAAAAGGGGTTATGAGTTTCTAAGTAATAGCGATACTGAGGTGTTGTTATATATGTATGTGGAATATGGAGCAGAAATGCTAAATCTACTTAACGGGATATTTGGATTTTGCATACTTGATAAAAAAAATCATCAGATTTTTATAGCAAGAGATCATTTAGGAATAAAGCCGATATACTTTTATCAAAGTACAGATTTATTTGCATTTGCATCTGAGATTAAGGCACTTGAACAAATTGCTGGGGTAAAAAAAACTATTGATAATGAACAGCTCACGGAATTTCTTTTAAATGGATTTATTTATGAGCCCGATACAGGTTTTAAAGAGATAAAAAAAATTAAACCGGGATCTTATATATTACTCGATTTTAGTGCTGATGGCTTAAAGGCAACAGAAACTGTTTATTGGATGCCTAGAAAGAATAATTTTAATCCTGAAGAGTTTGAGTCCTTAGTCAACCAATCAATTAGAGAGCAAACTGTAAGTGATGTGCCTTTAGGTGTTTTTTTTAGTGGGGGAGTGGATTCAAGTATTATATTGAGTGAGTTAAGAGGCGAAACTCATGCTTTTGTTGTAAAAGCGTCAGAAGAGGAATATCAAAATGCGGGAATGACTAGCGATTATGATTATGCTACAAAAATTGCTAAAATATTTAATACAGATTTAGAAGCTATTACTTTGGCGAAAGGGGAAACCCTAGACTCCGAAACTTTTCTGAATTACATTGATTACCTGAGTAAAGCTACTGAAGAGCCCATAGCTGATTTTACCTTTATAGCTTCATTGCAACTCTCGAGGGAAACAAAAAAAAGGGGATATACCGTAATGTTGAGCGGAATGGGTGCTGATGAGCTGTTTGGAGGGTATCCGAGGTACAAGCTAGTAAAATACGATAGCCTTTTCTCTATTGTTAAGCCGTTAGTTAATTTGCTATTTGCTAAGGTTTCGTTCTTTAAGAAAAAAATTGAACGCTTTAACAGCTTTTTGAAAGAAAGAGATTTCATTTTTAGATACACTAGCTTGGTTGGTGTGTTTTCAAAGAAAGAAGTGGGCGACTTGTTAATAAGTGGGCCATCATTTAAACGTTATAGTGATAAACTAACTAAGATCATTACCCCCTTTAGCCATGAGTCAAACCTTAAAAAAGCAATGGTTTTAGACTTATATGGTTTCCTTAGCCATAATTTTATGGTTGCTGATAAATCAAGTATGTTGGCAAGCCAAGAACTGAGGGTGCCATTGGCCACAAAAGATTTATTTGAAATGGGTTTCACTTTGCCAGATTCAAAATTGATTAGCTTAAGTAAAACAAAGTTGCCATTACGAAAAATGTTGCTCAAAAATCTGCCATCATCGATTGTAAATAGACGAAAAGCAGGTTTTAATCCACCCATGGATGGTGCAGTTAATGATTTAGGTAAAGAAAAAGCCTTAAATTATATGGAACGAAATGGGTTATTTACTTTTCTAAACAAAACTGAGGTTGAACGAGTTTTGAATGACCATTTTAGTAATCGAGCGAACAACACTTACAAAATATTCCAGTTGTTATATATTTCTTCTTGGTATAATACCAATAAATAATCAATAAATTTTAAAAATGAATATTACAATTATAGCGGGCGCTAGACCAAATTTCATGAAGATTGCACCAATTGTGCACGCAATTCAGAAAGCGAAGAAAGAGGCAAAAAATATAGATTTTAGGTTGATTCATACTGGTCAGCATTTCGACAAAAAGATGTCGGGAGACTTTTTTGAGCAACTGGGAATCCCTGAGCCTCACGCAAATTTGGAAGCGGGCGGTGGTAGCCAGGCCGAACAAACAGCGGCTATTATGATCCGGTTTGAACAAGAGCTAATAAATAATCCAACCGATTTGGTTCTTGTAGTAGGAGATGTGACATCGACTATGGCATGTGCGATAACTGCGCAAAAACTTAAAGTTAAAGTAGCACATGTTGAGGCAGGAATTAGATCTGACGACTGGAGTATGCCAGAAGAAATAAATAGGCTAGTAACAGATAGCATTACGAATTACTTCTTTACAACCTCTGAAGTGGCCAATGATAATTTGCGGAAATCGGGCATTGCTGAAGATCGTATATTTTTTGTTGGTAATACCATGATCGATACGTTATTGAAAAATAGACCTCGGTTTATTGCACCACCAATTTGGGACGAAGCAAATTTGAAGGAAAAAAATTATATTGTATTAACCCTTCATAGACCGGCGAATGTTGATCAAGAAAGCCAGTTAAAGGAATTAATGGACGAGATTATCGCTCATAGTGAGGGTATCCCAATCGTTTTTCCTGTGCATCCAAGAACTGCAAAGAGTTTACAAGGTTTGGGTATTGCGGCTCCTAACTTACACTTTATTGAACCTTTGAGCTATCTTGAATTTAATTTCCTAGTAGAGAAAGCAAAATTGGTAGTAACGGACTCAGGAGGCATTACTGAGGAAACCACAGTTATGGCTGTACCATGTATTACACTCCGTGATAATACCGAAAGACCAGAAACAATTACAATAGGCACGAATGAATTAATTGGAACTAATCCTAAGGCGATTAAACCGGCATTTGAGAAGTTATTTAATGGCAACTGGAAAAAAGGTGGCATTCCTCCTCTTTGGGATGGAAATACCGCTGAGCGTATCGTAGAAAACTTATTGAAATTAAACTAGTTTGAATGATTAGAAAACTGCTTTTAATTTTTAATACGGTGAAACATTTGCGTTTTACTCAAATATATCATCAATTTTATTATCGATTAAAATCTAAAAAGTCATTAAATGCATACATTGATGCCAATCAGGTAGTGTTTGAGAAGTTAAAATTCGAATACGCTTTACCAATGATCAAGTATGCTACACCAGATAGCAACTTTACGTTCCTAAATCTCAGTCAGCATTTTGAAAGTGAAATTAATTGGAATTTCCAAGACTACGGTAAATTGTGGAACTATAATTTGCAGTATTTTAATTGGTTACAACAAGCAGACTTAAGTTATGAATACAGACAAGCTACATTAACGTCCATCGAGTCTTGGTTGCTGGATGGCCGTTTACCACTAGAGCCTTATCCTGTTTCTTTAAGGATAATGAATACTATTCGTTTTGGTTCAATTGACGGTAAAAACTTGAGTGCCGATAGTACATTAAGGTTGTACGGACAATTGAATTATCTGGACAAACATTTGGAGTTCCATCTTTTAGGGAATCACTTACTAGAAAACGCATTTGCTTTGTTAATGGGAGGATATGTGTTTAATCATCACAAGTGGAAGCAAAAAGCTAGGCAAATTCTTTATACCCAAATGGATGAGCAAGTACTGGCTGATGGTGCGCATTTTGAATTGAGCCCGATGTACCATCAAATCATTCTCTTCAGAGTTCTGGAGTTAATTGAATGGTACTCATCAGTAGACGGTGATAAGGCGTTTTTAAACTTTATGTCTAGCAAGGCAAAGATTATGCTTTCTTGGCTTAAGACAATCACCTTCAAAAATGGGGATATACCACACTTTAACGATAGCGCAAATAACATCAGCTATTCTACAGACATTTTAACAGCTTATTACGAAGTGCTAAATCTCCCAAAAGTAAAGGACAGTGTATTAAGAGATTCTGGATATCGTAAATTTGATTTTCCTAATTATGAATGCGTGATTGACGTGGGAGCAGTCGGGCCATCCTATCAACCTGGACATGCTCATGCTGATGCACTATCATTTATATTATACTATAACAACAAACCACTGCTCATCGAGCAAGGCACTTCCACTTATCAGATCGGCCAAAGAAGATCACTAGAAAGGTCAACTAGAGCACATAATTGTGTGGTTGTTGATGAGAAAGATCAATCGCAAGTATGGGGTGGTTTTAGAGTAGGTAAGCGTGCGAAAGTTACCATATTAAAGGATGCTCAATTCAATGTTGATGCTGAGCACGATGGCTATCAAGCGTTAGGGGTAATTCATCAAAGAAATTTTTCTTTCTCTGAAAATCGAATTGAGATAAACGATCAATTAAAAGGAGGGTTTAATCAAATCGGCGTAGCTTATTTTCATTTTCATTCAGATACTTTTGTTCACCTAAAAGGAAATTATATTCAAATAGACGGGTGTGGAAGCATGCATTTCGAAGGCATGAATTATTTAAAAATTGAAGATTACGAACTTGCTGATGGATATAATAAATACGAAAAAGCACAAAGAATTATAGTTAATTTTGAAACCAAACTTCGAACTGTTATTCAATTAGAAATAAATCAATCGATTTGAAAAAGATACTTTACTTAACTTTTTATTTTGAACCCGACCTATGCGCAGGTTCATTTCGCAATTCACCTTTGGTAAAAGAACTTGGTGAGCAAACGCAGGGTCGTGCAACAATTGATGTGATTACTACATTGCCTAATCGCTATAGTACTTTTCAGGCCGATGCGCCAGAATTTGAAAAACGTGACAATATAAATGTTTTTAGGATCGTGATTCCAAAACATCAAAGTGGAATGCGCGATCAGATTTTTTCATTTCGAAAATATTTCAACGATGTCAATAAACTTGTAAAAGGAAAGAAATACGACCTGGTTGTCGCATCGTCATCGAGGTTATTTACTGCTTATTTAGGATATAGTATTGCTAAGAGGTTAAAAGTGCCATTGTATTTGGATATTCGGGATATTTTCATTGACACTATGAATGACGTTCTACAGAGTAAATTAGTAAAAGCAATAGGTATTCCGATTTTAAAATCAATCGAAAACCGTGTATTTAGTTATGCAACTCATATCAATTTAATCTCAGGAGGATTCGAAGGCTATTTTAAAAAGTATTCGACTGCAAATTATACGGCATATCCAAATGGTATAGATGATATATTTTTGGATTTACCTAGGTCAAATTCAAAAAATACCGCTGTGAAATTAATTACTTATGCGGGGAATTTTGGAGAAGGCCAAGGATTGCACAAAATAGTTCCATTGGCTGCAAAACAATTAGGAGAAGGATATAAATTCTTATTGATAGGGGATGGAGGAGCGAAAAAAAAGCTAGTTGAAGAGTTGGAAAGATTAACCGTAAAAAATGTTGAAATAGTACCTCCAGTTAAACGAGATGAGCTTTTGAAAATATATGATAATTCGGATTTTTTATTTCTTCATTTGAATGATTATGATGCTTTTAAAAAAGTACTACCCTCAAAAATATTTGAGTTAGGTGCTTACGATAAACCGATTATTGCAGGAGTTGCGGGCTTCGCAAATGAATTTATCGAAAACAACATCTCAAATAAAATACTGTTTTTACCAGGAGACGTTTCCGATATGGTTTCTCAACTGGAACACTATACTTATAAGAATGAGGTACGAACAAAGTTTATTGAGAAGTATAAACGTGCAGCAATAAATCGTGAAATGGCATTGTCTATTGTGAAATATTTACCTGAAGGCTAGTACGAGAAACCATGAGAACACTATTAACAGGAGCAAGCGGTTTTGTTGGAGGCAATCTAATTCAATATTTTGGTAAACACGATATTGAAGTTGCGACACTTGATTTGAGAAAACCTATTGAAGACGCAGTAATAGCTAACGCAGATGCCATAATTCACTTGGCGGGAAAGGCTCATGACCTAAAAAAGACCAGCAATGATGAAGAATATTTTACCGTTAATACAGCGCTAACCAAAAAACTATTTGATCTTTTTTTAGCAAGTGAGGTTAAGGACTTTATTTATTTTAGCAGTGTAAAAGCAGTGGCCGATACGGTAGAGGGTGAGTTAACCGAAGATGTTGATTCTAATCCGCTTACACCTTATGGGCAGTCGAAAAACCTTGCCGAAAAATATCTACTAAGTAAAACTTTACCTGAAGGTAAGCGGTTATTTATTTTGCGCCCTTGTATGATACATGGACCTGGAAATAAAGGCAATTTGAATTTGTTGTATAAAGTTGTCAAAAAAGGTATTCCTTATCCCTTGGCAGCTTATCATAATCAGCGATCATTTTTGTCTATTGCTAATTTGAACTATATTATTGAAAGAATAGTTACCGATAGAAGTATTCCTGGTGGAGTTTATAACATGGCCGATGATGATGCATTGTCTACCAATGAAGTAATAGAAATTATTGCTTTAACTAACGAAATTAAACCTAAGCTATGGAAAATTAACAAAGGGTTAATTAATAGTACTGCAAAATTGGGAGATTGGTTACATTTGCCATTGAATACCGAACGTTTAAAAAAGTTAACGGAGAGCTATGTAGTTTCGAATGCTAAAATAAAAGCAGCATTAAAAATTGACAAGCTTCCTGACCATGTAAGAACGGGTTTACACAATACCGTCCAAAGTTTTATTGATAAATGATCATATATCTAATTATACTGCCAATATTTTTTTTAGCGATGCTGGGCTATTTCCGTATAGCTGATCATTTTAACATTATCGATAAACCGAACGAAAGAAGTTCGCATACAAGTTTGGTAATACGGGGTGGCGGGATTATTTACTTAGTAGCGGCTTTGGCAGCATTCGTTATTGAGCCAAAAGCATGGGCTGCTTTGTTGGGTTTGCTAATGATAGGCGCAATCAGTTTTGCAGACGATCGGATGACTATTTCTAGACGATTACGTATATTAATTCACTTAATTTCAGTGTCGCTATTGTTTTGGATGGCGAACGTCTTTACTTTGCTGCCTTGGTATTTTATTATCATGACCTACATTTTTGTGATTGGTATTATCAATGCCTATAATTTTATGGATGGCATTAATGGAATTACTGGCTTATATAGCTTGGTTATTTTAGGTGGTTTAGCTTACATCAATTCCAATCAAGTTCCATTTATCAACCCCGACCTAATTTATCTGCCAATGGCAGCAACGGTTGTATTTCTGTTTTTTAATTTTAGGAACAAAGCAAAATGTTTTGCTGGTGATGTAGGAAGTGTATCGATTGCTTTTTGGATTGTGTGGTTATTGTTAAGTTTAATTCTTAAAACGGATAATTTTATTTATATTCTATTTTTAGCCGTGTATGGGGTTGATTCCATTCTAACCATTATCCATAGGCTAATTCGTAAGGAGAACATATTTTTGGCCCATCGCTTACACTTTTACCAGATTTTAGCTAATGACCAGAAAATGCCACACCTATTGGTTACAAGCATTTATGCGCTGATCCAATTGGGTATTATTGGCTTGATTATTTTTACCTCTTTAAATTGGATGGTATTGGCAGCCCTTTCACTTTTACCACTCATGGTAATTTACGTATGGCTGAAGCCAAGTCTAATGGTTGCTGTAAAGAAATAGATTAAGTTAACGCACACGATACGGCTTTAAAAAAAAATTTAGCTAATAAATGCGTTTTTGGCGCTAAAATTGCATGTTATCGCGTAGTTAACAAAAGCTTAAAACGCATCCGCTAGCTTTTTGCAATTGATTAGAAAATAATTTGTAAATTTGAACAAACTAGACTAAAACTAAAAATGAAGCTAGGTAAAATTAACATCGTTCCACGTTGGGTTATTTTGATGCTCGATTTGAGTATTTCTATCGTTTCGCTAGTTATTGCTTACCTAATTACACATAACCTGGCTATTACCACCATTGATGTGGTTGCTTTTAGCAGAAACGTTTTAATTCTCTCTCTTTTTAACCTCGTTGTTTTTTACAACGTAAAAACTTATGCTGGTATTATTCGCTATACCAGTGCACAAGATACTTTTAGGGTGTTATTTGCGGTATTTGTAAGTAACGTAGCCTTTGTCTTTTTAAACTTTACATCGATCGCTTTTGAGTACGGCCCACTCATTTCTAATAAACTACTTTTTGTAAATGGCCTAACCAGTTTTTTAATGCTCATTACCTACCGGGTATTGATCAAGTACTTTTTTATGTACATTAAAAACTTAACCTTAGACAAACGAAAAGTAATTATTTACGGAGCAGGGGAAGCTGGTTTGGCAACCAAACGTACTTTTGACCACGATGCCAAAGTAAATAAAACGATTATTGCCTTTGTAGATGATGATGAACGCAAGGTGGGTAAAACCATTGATGGCGTAAAGATTTTAAATGCCCAGAAACTGGAGTCGTTAATTGTAGAGCATGAAGTAGATGAAATCATTTTTGCATCCTACAGCATTCCAAGCGACCGTAAAAATTCCATTGTAGACATTTGTTTAGAGAATGAAGTGGTCGTGTTAAATATTCCACCAGCCGATTTGTGGACTGGCGGTACTTTGCATACCAAACAAATCCAGCATATTAACATAGAGGATTTGTTGAATAGAAAACCAATTGAGATTGACACCAAAGGTATTCAAAACCAGTTGAAAGGTAAACGTATTTTAATCACTGGCGCTGCAGGATCAATTGGTAGCGAAGTAGTAAGACAGTTAATTGGCTTTGATACAGGTTTAATTGTATTGTGCGATCAGTCCGAAACAGCGCTACACCATATTTACTTAGAGCTTTCTGAAGCCTATAGCAATACAAATTTCCACGCGTTCGTAGGCGATGTAAAGGATGAAAATAGGATGGAGCATTTGTTTACGACCTATAAGCCTCACTACGTATACCACGCGGCTGCATATAAGCACGTGCCGTTGATGGAAGATAATCCAAGTGAAGCCATTAAAACAAACGTACTGGGCACTAAAACCATTGCCGATATGTCTGTGAAGCATGGTGTGCAGAAGTTTGTAATGATCTCAACCGATAAAGCGGTAAACCCAACCAATATTATGGGTGCATCGAAACGCATTGCGGAGATTTATGTACAGTCGCTCAATAACTCGTTAACTAACCACAACTTTGTATTTAGCAATGGGCTAAGTTATATCAACGATTTAAACGTTAAACCAATTACCAAATTTATTACTACCCGTTTTGGTAATGTGCTAGGCTCTAATGGATCGGTGATACCACGCTTTAAGCAACAGATTGAGAAAGGTGGTCCGGTTACGGTAACGCACCCAGAGATTACCCGTTACTTTATGACCATACCAGAAGCTTGCCGATTGGTATTAGAAGCTGGATGCATGGGTAAAGGTGGCGAGATCTTTATATTCGACATGGGTAAATCCGTTAAGATTGTTGAACTAGCGAAGAAAATGATCCGTTTAGCAGGCTTAGTGCCTAATGAAGATATCAAGATTTCTTATTCGGGCTTAAGACCAGGAGAAAAATTGTTTGAAGAACTACTCAACGATAACGAAAATACCATGCCTACGCACCATGAAAAAATCATGATTGGTAAAGTACGCGAATACGTATTTAGTGAAATTGAATCTAAAATATACGCCCTAGTTAACCACGCTAAGCAAAATAGCGACCGCAGTGTAGTCATAGCCATGAAGGATTTAGTGGCAGAGTTTAAGAGCAAGAATTCTGTTTTTGAAGAACTGGATGCCGTAAGCGAGAAGTAGTTTTTTGGTTGGTTAGTTTTTTGGGTTGGGCGCGTCATTGCAGATTTTGTCACCCAGAGCGTAGCGAAGGGCCTTAATACTATCCGTCATCCGATGACGATAACGAAATCAGTAAAGCAAACCAAACATCCACAATGGTATCTTGTGCGCATGCCCTACTTCAATTTCATCTGCGGCAACAAATGATTTGTCGATATGCTTAACCTGCTTATTTGTTTTGCTTTTACCTCCAACCTCAAAAGTATAACCTTTAAATACAAAGTCTCCTTCTGATGCATAGGAAACAGAATCTAGGCAGCTTAACTGGTTGATAAAGAAACTTTCTCTAGCATTACCAATGTTGCTATGCTGACTTGCCAATGCGTATTGTAAATTAGGGTGATGAAGATATATTTTTTCTGGTTTTTGTAATATACCAATTCCTTTGGTATCTGGATACAGGCCCTTGATGATCTTCAAATCTTCCAGATAGCGAAGAAATTGTACCATGCTATTTCTGCTAACATCAATGCGTTCACTTAGTTTAGAGATGTTCGGTTTAAAAGGAACCGATTCTGATATGATATGCAGCAGCAACCTAATTTTCTCTATACTGCCATAACTGATATCGTGAAATGAGGGTAAATCTACAGTGATGGCTAAAGAAATAGTTTCGGCTAATTTTTGGGGATATAATTTTTCACCCTCCAGGAAATAAGGATAATAGCCGTAGTTTAGATAATTTGCAAAATGTGGAATAGGTTTCAATTGAGATAAGATATCTAGTGCTATTTGACTATGATGAAGGAGCAGGTTTTCAAAACTAATTTTCTCGAGATGGAAACCCTCTGCGAAATTCAAGTATTCCCGAAAGGATAGCCCATTGAGCTCATACATGATAGCTCTTCTGCTCAAATCTCCTCTTGCTTCATTTAAATGCATGATAGAGGATCCAGTAAAGATAATTTGCAAGTCTGGAAGATCGTCATAAATGTTTTTTATTTCTTGCGACCAATTGGAATACCGATGTACTTCATCTAATAATAAGTATCTACCACCTTGAATAGCAAACTTTTCGGCAAGCCCTATGAGGGTATTTGCTGTAAAGTATAAAGCATCTAAGCTAACGTATAAAGTTTCGCTACCCAATGGAAGATTTTGCTTGGCATGCTGAAGCAAAAGTGTAGTTTTACCCGAACCTCGAGCCCCTTTTATGCCGATAAGCCGACTATTCCAATCAATTTCTTCGGCTAGATAGCGTTTGAATTTAATTGGTGTTCTCGATATTTTAAGATATGATTTTTGAAATAAGTCTTCCATATTACAATGCTATTTACAAATTTACTAAAAATTGCTTTATGTAAAAAGCAATTATGTTAAAAATTGTTGTTTGTATAAAGCAATTTTAAATTATTTTGCTCTTTGTATAAAGCAATTTTCCCAAGACCATACCCGATATTATCCGGATAATCTCCGACTAGCAAAATCCGTTTCCTCATCTTTACTTCGCAAATTTAATTATGCCCAGACAAACTGGTGAAAGTCCAGCATTAATTCGGTATTCCGACGTTAGTTGCAGTGACTTGGGCTCTTTAATTTTTTCTTATGCAACTAACGAAAAATCAAACGGAAACTCCTAAAATGAAAACAACGGTTATCCAACAACTCCAGCCAAACAAAACCTGTAAATGCGGTGCTTGTGAACCAATTAAGCGGCGGTTAAAAATCCAACCAAAACATATACAACATACTTGGAGCAATTCAATTGTGCCCCAAATCTTATTGCAAGGCGAGTGGCTACGCAAAACAGGATTTGAATACAACGAACATGTTATTATTACCCAAAAGAAAGGAAAGTTAATAATAGAATTGGAAAAAGAGAATTAGATCCTTCGCTACGCTCTGGATGACAATAGCGCGTCATTGCGAGGTACGAAGCAATCTTAAAGCAACATGCAGGGAGGAGATTGCTTCGTGCCTCGCAATGACGCCAAAGTTAAAACACCACGCTACCGCATTGACAGCTCAAAAACTATGAGGGGTATGCATCCTGCTTCCTGGCCTCGAACCTTAAGGAAGAGAGGAGCTAATTGTGCTACCAATATTTTGTATTTAACCTTAGTTAAACAAGATGGGCAAGTGGAGCCCTTCAGCGAAACGACTTCATCTTGTGGCTAAGCAAACAATTGGCGAACTATCTGAACTTAAGATTCGCAGCCTTGATGTTATTCATCCGTTGTTAATATTTTTATCGGTATTCATGCTTTCCGCTACGCTCCAAGATTGGCTACCTTTTTATCAAGAAAAAGAAAGAGCCACTCGGCGGCGGCGAGCCGAAAAAACTTACTTCAAATAAACATTCAAAACCTCTTTAATCTCATTAGGATTAAAAGGCTTCAACACATGGCCATTCATACCAGACTCTTTAAACTTAGCATGCTCATTGTGTAGTGTAGATGCTGTTAAAGCAATTATTGGGACTGTTTTGAAATAGTCGCCAGCTAGTTCTCTAATAATTTTTGTAGTATCAAAGCCATCTATGCCCGGCATTCTGATATCCATAAAGATGAGATCGTAGGTATTGGTAAGGATTTTATGAATGGCTTCTTCCCCGTTCGAAGCGAAATCGATAATCAATCCCCATTTACTTAAGAAGCGTTTAGCGATGAGCACATTTACTTCATTATCATCAACGACCAAAACCTTTTTATCCGTAAACAAGCTAGGCGCAGCGGTGGTAGCGATTAGTTGATCATTCGCTTTGCTATTGGCAAAGGCAATTTCGAAATAAAACGACGTACCTTTTCCCTCCGTACTTTTAATGTTGATTTCTGATTCGTATAGTTTTAGGAGCTTTTTGGTAATCGCGAGACCTAAACCAGTACCACCATATTTACGGGCAATATCTGTCTTAGCCTGGGTAAAGGTTTCAAACACGTACGATTGTTTATCGGCCGGAATACCGATGCCTGTATCTTTTACTTCGAAGTAAATGACCGATTGATTTTGATCGTGTTTCTTTAATTTAATATGCAGTTGTACCGAACCATTATCGGTAAACTTAATCGCATTGCCTAGCAGGTTTACCAGTACCTGATACAGCCGCGTTTTATCGCCTAATATCGTAGCCGGAATACGATCGTCGTATACTAATACCAGCTGATTTCCTCTCTTCGTAGCGTTAACCTGCAGCGAATGGATAATATCGACACCCAGTGTATGCAAATCGAAAGGAATTGATTCCAGGTGCATGTTGCCTGTTTCTATTTTAGTAAAGTCCAGAATATCGTTGATGATATTCAGCAAGTTTTCGCTAGAGAATTTTAAGATATTCAAATCATCAAGCTGCGACTCTTTCGGGTCATTATCCATGAGCAAATGCGTCATCCCGATTACCGCATTTAAAGGCGTGCGGATTTCGTGGCTCATCACCGAAAGGAACATCTCTTTTGCTTCGCTAAGCTGTAAAGCCTGCTCACGCGATTCGACCATCTCCCGTTCAACTTGCTTGCGCTGGGTAATATCATTGATCAGTTCCACTTGTCGCTCTACTACGCCCTTATCGTTTAAAATAGGGGTATTAGCAACCGAAAGCCAAATTTCTTCGCCGTTTTTTTTATGGGCCACTACTTCGATGCTATACGGTAATTTTAACAGTGCTTTTTTCCTTGATTCTTCAATGAGCCTTTGATCCGTAGAAGGGCCAGATAAGACATCGCCCAACATCTTACCTTTTAGTTCAGTAAGTTTATAGCCAATTAGGTTTTCGAGTGCAGCGTTAACCCAAGTAATTTCGCCTTTGGCATTGGCAATGGTAACACCGGTATTGGTATTGCTGGCCACAAGAGAAAGGACTTGTAAATCGTCTTCTACTTTTTTTCTGGCGGTAATATCGATGATAATTTCTACTTCGCTTGCTACCTGACCGTTTTCATTCAGTACTACCGTGTTATAAACCGAGATCCAGATCGGTGTTTTATCTTTGCGATAAGCGAGCATGTCGACCGAAAAAGACTTGCTCTGTTGGGTCATTTCCCTAGCTCGCTCAATGATAGACCAATCTGTTTCTGGACCACTAATTAAATCGCCCAGTTGCTTTCCCTTTACATCGTCGAGCGTAAAGCCAGTAATCTTTTCAAACGCATTGTTGATCCAGGTTACTTTGTTATTGGCATCGTTGATGACCACCCCGTTATCAATTTTACTCGCAACAAATGATAGCTTGGTTAGCTCGCCTTCCACTCTGATCCGTTCGTTGATATCCCTGCCATAGCAGTACCAACGATCGCCCTTTGCCACCATGCCCCAACCGATCCACTTAATCTCATTGTTTTTGCTAATGAGCCTAAAGTCTATGTTAAATTGTTTCTGCTTGTTTTTTAACCCTTTCTCTACGGCATAAACCGTTCTGTTGATGTCGTCGCGGTAGCAGTAAGACCACATGCTTTTGCCAATCGTTTCTTCGACCGTGTAATCTAGCATCCTGGTAACAGCCTCATTGATGAATAAGATGTTGCCATTTCTATCCAAAATACAATGAATTTCGGGCGAAACGGTGAAAATATCTACAAACTCGTTGAAACGTAATGTTTGTGCTTGAAGCTGCGCATTTTTTCTTTTTAAGGCGAGATGGGTAACCACTTGGATAGCCAAGGTTTCGAGCGCCTCTAATTGATGTTGATCTAGCTCGCGCGGTACGTTATCTAATAGACATAAGCATCCTAAAGGGAAGCCGTCCTCATCTTTGATAGGCGCACTGGCATAAAAACGTATAGGGGTATTAACCGCTAAGAGGGGATTGTTGGCTAAATCAGGATTCAATTTAACATCAGGCACCACAAAAATTTTCTCGGCCAACATGGTGTGTTGACAGATGGTTAAATTGCGATCCAGTTTAAGATCGTCTGCAGTAACACCTACCACAGATTTTAAATACACGTACTCTTTGTCTACAAATGACACATAGGCCATGGGTACATTGGCTATCTGCGCAGCAAGTTTAACGAGTACATCAAGTTCACGTTCGAAACCTTCCCCTAATACATCATAAGAATGTAGAGCAGCAAGACGCTGCTCCTCATACTCAGGAGTTATTTTCGGGAAGTCGAACATTTTTCAAAGGTTACTTATAAAGAGGGAAATTACGAACTAAAGCTTGTACTTTCACTTTTATTTCACTTAAATTTTGTTCATCTTCTGGATTTGACAAAACTTCGTCAATTAAATCTACAATTTGTTGCATTTCAGTCTCTTTGAATCCTCTGCTCGTAATAGCAGCTGTTCCAACGCGCATACCTGAAGTTACAAATGGTGATTTATCATCAAATGGTACCATGTTTTTATTCACAGTGATATCAGCTTTCTCTAAAGCATTTTCTGCTACTTTACCAGTGATATTCTTGTTACGGAGATCGATCAACATCAAGTGATTGTCGGTTCCGCCAGAGATAATGCCATAACCTTTAGCCACAAAAGCCTTAGCCATAGCCTGTGCATTAGCACCAACTTGTTTGATGTAAGTTAAATAATCATCAGTTAAAGCCTCACCAAAAGCAATGGCTTTAGCTGCAATAATATGTTCTAATGGCCCGCCTTGGGTACCTGGGAAAACCGCCATGTCTAAAAGGCTAGACATCATTCTGATTTCGCCTTTAGGTGTTTTTAAGCCCCATGGATTTTCGAAATCTTTGCCCATCATGATCATTCCGCCTCTAGGTCCACGCAAAGTTTTGTGGGTAGTGGTAGTTACGATATGGCAATGTGGAAGTGGATTAGCTAATAAACCTTTGGCAATAAAACCTGCAGGGTGTGAAATATCTGCCAATACTAAAGCACCAATTTTGTCGGCCACTTTACGGATGAAAGCATAATCCCATTCTCTAGAATAAGCTGAGGCGCCACAGATAATTAATTTTGGTTTTTCGGCTAAAGCAACTTCTTCTAGCTTTGCATAGTCGATTAACCCATCTTCTTTTTTAACTCCATAAAAGTGAGGTTGATATAATTTGCCTGAAAAATTAACTGGTGAACCATGCGTTAAGTGTCCGCCATGAGAAAGATCGAAGCCTAAGATTTTATCTCCAGGCTGGATAACGGCCAGCATTACGGCAGCATTTGCTTGTGCGCCAGAGTGCGGTTGTACGTTTACCCATTCGGCACCAAAAAGTTGTTTTGCTCTATCAATTGCAATATTTTCAATCTCGTCTACCACTTGGCAACCGCCATAATAACGTTTTCCTGGTAAGCCTTCTGCATATTTATTAGTTAACACTGAGCCTGCAGCTTCCATTACTTGCTTGCTTACAAAATTTTCTGAAGCAATTAACTCAAGTCCATGCTCTTGTCTATCTAATTCTTTATTGATTAAGTCAAAAATTAAGGTGTCTCTTTTCATTTTATCGGGGTTGTAATTTTGGTAAAAATAATGAATTTATTGGGAAATTTGATTACCACATCCCTATAAAATCCCTAAAATTTTCGTTCGTAATAATAGTCACTTTTGCATGATACGTTTTAGTGAAACTTTCGGGAATTTTCACCTTAGCTTTCGGATTCCACTTGAACTCAAAACCATTGATTATGCCATCCTTTTCTTCTAAATAGTCGATTTCTTGTTGTTGCTTGGTTCGCCAGAAATATCGGTTGATGAACTGACGATGGTAATTATTCCTTTTTAATCGCTCTGTAATTAGGAAATTTTCCCATAGTGCACCAACATCATTTCTTAGTTCAATCGGATTGAAATTTTGAATCAACGCATTGCGAACCCCATTGTCATAGAAATAGATTTTTTGATTAGTTTTGATTTCATTGCGAAGATTTCTACTGAATGAAGTCAAGGGATAAACTATATACGACAATGTCAATAAATGGATATAGTTAGCAACCGTTTTTTTATCTACACCTGTTAATTGCGCTATTTCGTTATAACTTACCTCACTACCTACCTGAAAAGCCAATGCCTGGAGAATTTTTTCCAACACTTCTGGTTTCTTAATATTTCCATAAACTAAAATGTCCTTAAACAGGTAGCTCTGTGTAAGCTCATTCAAGATGTGGCGCTCCTCACCGGGATTGTTAATCACATCAGGATAAAAACCATAAATTAAACGATTTTCCAGGTCTCTTCGCGCATCAAGATAACTTGTTGACTTTTCCAATTCTTCATAAGATATTGGATATAAATTATATTCCCATTTTCTACCGGTTAATGATTCATTGGTATGATTTCGTAGTTCAAAGGCAGAGGATCCGCTCATCAATAACTGTACTGCTTTAAACTGGTCGTGAATAATCTTTGCAGTAAGTCCAATGTTTTCGATGCGTTGGGCTTCGTCAATGAATACCAATTTTGAATTCCCTACGATAGCCTCGATTTCTTTGGTATTTGGGGTTGTTAATTTGGCTCTCACCAAAGGATCATCACCATCTAGGAATAAAAAATCTTGATGTTCCAACACCTTTTTAAGCAATGTTGTTTTACCAACTTGTCGAGGTCCAGTAACAACAATAGTCTTGCCTTTAAACAGCCTTTCGGAAAGTGATTTTTCTATGGTTCTCTGTATCATACCTATGTTCCTAATTCCCAAAAGTAATGCTTTTTAGGGAATGTAATCCCCAAAAGTAATGCTTTTTGGGGAATTTGTTGGGGATAATTTGAAATTCTTTGGCATTCTTATGCTGCGCAACAGGGAGTTGATCTCCGGGGTAGCCGTTCGAGATGACGAAAGGCAATACTTCCACTAAAAATTTGGAACGATTCTTCATAAAACTATTAAACAAAATACCGTACTTTGTAAAGATTATTTTTTAGAAAATTCTGCATGGAAGTTAAAACAGGTCCATTATTAGCTAATATAAATTACCCGGCTGATTTAAAGAAGTTTAGCGAACAAGACTTAGAGCAAATTTGCCACGAATTGCGTCAGTACATTATTGATGTTGTGAGTGTAAATGGCGGGCATTTTGGGGCTAGTTTAGGGGTGGTTGAATTAACAGTGGCTTTACATTATGCTTTAAATACCCCTTACGATAAATTGGTGTGGGATGTTGGGCATCAAGCTTATGGACACAAAATCTTAACTGGACGTCGCGATAAATTTCATACAAACCGTATTATCAATGGTATAAGCGGGTTTCCGAAGATTTCTGAAAGTGAGTATGATACCTTTGGCGTTGGCCATTCATCTACCTCCATTTCTGCAGCCCTAGGCATGGCAGTTGCTTCCCATTATAAGGGCGAAAAAGACCGTCAGCACGTAGCCGTAATTGGCGATGGATCGATGACAGCCGGTTTAGCATTCGAAGGTTTAAATCACGCAGGGATAGAAAATTCGAACTTGCTGGTTATTTTAAATGATAACTGCATGGCGATAGACCCGAATGTGGGTGCGCTAAAAGAATATCTAACCAGCATTACCATCTCCAAATCATATAACCGCTTTAGGGATGATGTTTCGCATGTATTGGCTAAGCTTTCGGCTTTAGGACCAAATGCACACAAATACGTTAAAAAAATAGAAAAGAGCATCAAAGGTACTTTACTAAAACAAAGTAACTTATTTGAAGCCCTAAACTTTAGATATTTCGGTCCGGTTGATGGACATGATGTAAAGCGCCTGGCCGCTACAATTAAAGATTTATCGGCCATACCCGGCCCTAAACTTTTACATTGTATCACCGTAAAAGGTAAAGGTTTTGCCTTAGCAGAAAAAGATCAAACTAAATGGCATGCGCCAGGTTTGTTCGATAAAATTACTGGCGAAATAAAGAAAACAGTTAACGAAAAACCACAGGCGCCTAAATACCAAGATGTATTTGGTCACACGCTGGTAGAACTTGCAGAAGCTAACGAAAAAATTGTGGGTATTACGCCAGCTATGCCATCTGGTTCGTCATTAAATATCATGATGAAAGCGATGCCTACTCGTGCATTTGATGTGGGTATTGCCGAGCAACATGCAGTTACTTTTTCGGCAGGTTTAGCTACACAAGGCTTAATTCCATTTTGCAATATCTATTCTAGCTTTATGCAAAGGGCATACGATCAGGTGATCCACGATGTGGCTATCCAGAAACTAAACGTTGTTTTTTGTTTGGATAGGGCAGGTTTAGCGGGAGCAGATGGGGCAACCCACCATGGCGCTTACGATTTAGCCTATATGCGCTGTATTCCGAATATGATTGTGGCAGCACCAATGAATGAAGAAGAACTTAGGAACCTGATGTTTACTGCACAGCACGAAAACATGGGGCCTTTCACAATTCGTTATCCCCGAGGCAATGGTGTGATGCCAGATTGGAAGAGACAATTTAAAAAATTAACCATAGGTACTGGTCGTAAGATTGCCGATGGAGAAGACGTAGCCATCTTAACAATTGGTCACGTAGGGAATTTTGCCGTGGAAGCTTGTCAGGAGCTAAACACCGAAGGCATACACCCAGCCCATTACGATATGCGTTTTGTAAAGCCATTAGATGCAAACTTGCTGCATGAAGTTGGAAAGCGCTACGCACACATCATTACCATTGAAGATGGTTGCGTGCAAGGTGGTATGGGAAGTGCGATTTTAGAATTTATGGCCGACAATAACTATAAACCAAATATCATAAGATTGGGAATTCCAGATGCGGTAATTGAGCATGGAGAGCAGCCAGAATTATGGGCAATTTGTGGCTACGATACGAAAGGCATTATTGCTGCGGTTAAGAAAATTGCAGTAGGTAGGACTACGAAGGTCATGGCATCTTAATTGTTGGTTTTTCGCAGGAGCGTCATTGCGAGGTACGAAGCAATCTAATTTGTCTAATTCGTCATCGGATGACGGTTACTTTTTTTAGGTTGGTCATCGGATGACGGTTAGGTTTTTTGTACTCGTCATCGGATGACGGTTAGGTTTAAGGAAATGGAAAAGAATTCAAAAATATATGTTGCTGGCCATAAAGGTATGGTAGGTTCGGCAATCGTTAGAAAGTTAGTAAAAGAAGGTTATACAAATATCGTTACGCGAAACTCTGCTGAGTTAGACTTAAGAAATCAACAAGCAGTAACGGATTTCTTTGCAGCAGAACAACCTGAATATGTTTTTTTAGCCGCGGCCAAAGTTGGGGGGATTATAGCAAACAATACATACCGAGCAGATTTTTTATACGAAAACCTAGCTATCCAAAACAACGTAATTCATCAAGCATTCGTAAATAAGGTTACTAAATTAATGTTCTTGGGCTCGAGTTGCATCTATCCAAAATTAGCCCCTCAGCCTTTAAAGGAAGAATATTTATTAACAGGGTTACTGGAAGAGACAAATGAGCCGTATGCGATTGCCAAAATAGCGGGTATTAAAATGTGTGATGCCTATCGCAGTCAATATGGTTGCAATTTTATTTCGGTAATGCCAACCAATTTGTATGGCTATAACGATAATTATCATCCTCAAAACTCCCATGTGTTGCCGGCCCTAATCAGGAAATTTGATGAGGCTAAACAAAATGGAGATGCCACAGTAACTATTTGGGGCTCTGGTACGCCAAAAAGAGAATTTTTGTTTGCGGATGACCTAGCAGACGCATGTTACTTTTTAATGCAAACGTACAATGAGCCACACCTAATTAATATTGGTACTGGAGAAGATTTGAGCATTAAGGAATTAGCCTTATTAGTGAAAGAGGTAGTAGGGTTTGAAGGAGATTTGGTGTTCGATACAACTAAGCCAGACGGTACACCTCGCAAGTTAATGGATGTTTCTAAGCTTCATAGCCAAGGATGGAAGCATAAGATTGAGTTGAAGGAAGGGTTGAGGTTAGCGTATGAAGATTATTTGGGGAAAAACCTGTAATGAGGTAGGTGCGCCCATCAAATAGCAAGGGTCGATCATTCCAAAGAATATATCGACCCGTACCATCTAAATTAACGCTCTCGGGTGTATAAACAACGCGTTTTATGAATTGTTTTAAAAAAGATTAAATTTTTTTATTTTTTTTCGAAATTGCAAATTGGAGGATATACGTTCGGGAATTTTAAAAAAGTGAAGGGCCGATAACTCCGAAGAATATATCGACCCTTACCATCTAAATTAACGCTCTCGAATATATAAACGAGTAAAAGGTGTGATTTGTTTCTTTAAGTTTTAAATATTTTTAATTTTTTTCGTAACCGCCTAATTCAGAAGGAAATAATCTGTCGTTATTATTTAAATCTTTTTTAAGATAGAGGTTGAAATAAGGGTCTGCGCCTAAGTTAACACCTTTATTGAGTGCTGCACTGTTTTTGTTTAAGTTAAAATTGCCAAAGAATGGATGCACAAATAACGGGTCTACATTTAGGAAATTCCCAGAAACCAAATAAGCCATTTCATTACTTTTAAGTAAATTATTTTTAATGGTGCTAGTTAATACTGTTGTTGTAGATTTTTTCTCTAGTACAAATTCATTAGGCAAATTTCCCCAAACGATATTGTTTTGTACATCTAACGTAAGATGGTAGCTCTCTGTATTGCTAATGAAATCGGAAAAATAAACAGTTGGCGTTTTTCGGGCATATTGTAAGTTGTATCCGCCGAAGGTATTTTGCTTAAGGTTGTAATTTCCACCACCAACGCCATACAGTAAGTACTGACCACAATTGTAAAACAGATTGTTAAAACCCGTTAACGAAGTTTGATAGCCTAAAAAGCCAACCACTTCCATGTTTTTAATAATGGTATTGGTGAGCAATAATTTAGGCTGACTGTTAACAGATAGCGAATCGCAGGTAATACCAGCAATGCCATTTTTAATGACTGCGTAATTAATATGCGAGTTTTTGCTTTGTGGGTAAAAATGTAAGCCATTCCACTGCCCGGGTTCGTCGGCATAAGAAGATTCCAATCTGTCGCTCGCAAAAAGGACACTATCTGCTTTGGTACCCATCACTTTCAAAGTACCCTTAATATTCAGGGTTGCATTGCTATGGAAAAGAATTTTGCTACCGGGAGCTATGTTAAGACTAGCACCTTCTTCGACAGTTAAGGATTTGTAAACCACATAAGGCAATTGGCTATCCCAGGTGGTATTGTTTTTAATAGTGCCATTGGTAATGAAATTGGCATTCTGACCATACGCGATGAGAGGAATGCTCTTTTTTGTTCCATTGTAATTAAACAAGATAGAATCTTGCACAATAAAAGGCAATTTTTGAACGCCAGAGTTAATGTTTACTTTGATAAAGACATTCATTGAATCTTTGCCATTAAGCTTTAGTAAACTGACTTCTGAAGCCGCTTGCCCATTGATATTTAAACTGTAGGGAGAAATATTTGCTCCATTTAATTTAATCTGACTAATCAGAATAGCATTTTCGTTGGGGTTATAAATCTTTAATCTGCGACTCGTTGAACCTACTGTCGTAAAAACGGTATCAAATAAAACACTATCCATTGAAAATGAAAGCCTCGCGTTCATTTCGTCGGTAATATCCTCATCTTTCGCGCAAGACGCGAGAAAAATAGTGATCACGAAAAGAAAGAGTAGTTTTATTTTCATCTAATATTTTAATTTCGGTATTTCCTTGCAATGATTACTTCGCAAATGCCACACCCGCAATACTCAATTTTTTAATTCCGCATTTTAGTAACGAATTGCCACAGGCTTCTATTGTTGCCCCTGTAGTAATAACATCATCAATTAATAAAATGTGTTTATTTTTTATTAATTCTGGGTTATTAATTTCAAATACAGTTAACATATTCTCGTATCGAGTATATCTCGACTTTTTTGTTTGCGTTTCGGTTGTCTTTGTGCGGATTAATTCATTTTCAATAATTGGAACGTCCAGCTGTGCTGTTATTCCTTTGGCAATATACGAACTTTGATTATAACCTCTTTGCTGTTCTTTTTTTTGATGCAATGGAACGGGTATAATGTAGTCAACATCCTTATAATATTCACTTATTTGAAGTCTTTCGCCTAGTAAATTACCAAGTTTAACACCAACTTCAGTTTGGTGATTATATTTCAAATTGTGGATTAAATTTTGAGTTTTGGTTCCTTTTTTGAAATATAACATCGCCATTGCGGCCTCAAAAGGTAGCCGCCCCCAAAATTGTTTGGCAACTAAGTTGTGCTGGTGAAGGTGAAAATCAGTATAGGGTAAGTCGGCCAAGCAACGTAAGCAAATGACCTTTTCACCACCATAGAGGCTTAATCCGCAACCATTGCAGAGGTTCGGGAAAAGTAGTGCGATAACATCAAGAGCTAGGTTTTTAACTTGGCGCATGCAACAAGTTAATATAAATTATTACACCAAAATTTCCTGTAGCTCTTTAAGCTCGTTAACTTTTTCTGTGGAGCCAAGATTTTCGTAAGCAGAAATTAAGTTTCGAATAACGCGCCTAATAATTTCTGCATTACTACATGGGGCATAAAAACCAGGCTGAGGCTCTAAATTAAGCTGCCTTAAAAATTGGTCGACATCGTGCTTGCCAAAGATTGCCCCTTTGTTAAACGCATTGATATAGAATAAAACGCCATATTCTTTGTCGTCGTTGTTCTCATCAATATAACCCAAGATAAAATGCTGCGGTAAATTAACGCCGTACACAGGGATATCTAGTTTTTGTGCCAAGGTTGCATAAATGATCGCTAAAGAAATCTGGTTGCCTTTTTTACTTTCTAATACCTGGTTTAAATAGGAATTTTGCGGGTCGTGGTGATTTTTCGTATTGCCGCTAAAACCATATTGATGATAAAAAACGTGATTAATGAGTTTTATCTTTTCAATAGAGCTCATTTCGTATTGTAGATTAAACCAAATTTCGCGCTTAATTTCTTCAATCTGATTGATGATGTGCTGCTCGTTTAAATCAGGATATTGATAGCGATTGATAATCAAAGCACCTTGCAAAAGATCGAAAGCACCACTTTGATACCATAAATTAAGGTCTTCTTTGATGGTGGTAAATTGAATGGTATGAACCAAATTTTCAATTCTTTCTTGCAGAACAGTATTGAGTGATTGCTCCCAGGCACTCTCTAAATAAGAGATAACCTCGGTTCCATAAGTGAGCAAACGATTTTGGACGTGCTGGTAAACTTCCTCATCAGGATCGTCTAATAATTTTACCAACGCTTCAATTTCTGCAAGATTTTCCATTAAAATGCAAATTAGAATTTTCTGTTTACCTATTTTTACAGCTATGTTATTTCAATTTATAGCCGATTACTTGAAGCATCGCCTTACTGCAAAAAGCAGACATGGTACGCATTCGCCATTTGTTTATAAGCTGGTAGATGAAGTAATTTACGACTTTTCTGCTAAAAAAGTATATCAAGACATAGAAGAGCAGCGAAAAAAACTTTTAAATGACGATACTTTGCTATCTATCACAGATTTAGGAGCAGGATCTCATCTCAATAAGAACAAGAAGAAGAGCGTTAAGGAACTGGCAAAAAACGCCTTAAAGAACCCTCGCTTAGCACAGTTGATTTATCGATTAGCTAAAAATCATCCAGCCAACCATCTGGTTGAGCTTGGTACTTGCCTGGGAATTACCACGGGCTATTTAGCTAAAGCAAACCCAAATGCTACGATTGTGACGATTGAAGGATGCCCAGAAACGGCGGCTATTGCTTACCAGAATTTTATTTCGCTTGGGTTAACTAATGTTGAACTACAAGTTGGAAATTTTAATGAACTTTTTCCGAAAGAAGTTGAAGGCACGAGCCAATTAGATTTTGTTTATATCGATGGTAACCATACCAAGGAAGCAACCTTAAACTATTTTAATCTTTGCTTACCCAAAGTGCATGAAGGGACACTTTTAATATTTGATGATATTTATTGGAGTGAAGGAATGAAAGAAGCTTGGGAAGAAATAAAAGCAAATCCGAACGTAACGGTTACGGTTGATTTGTTTTGGATTGGGCTGGTTTATTTTAAACGAGATCAGGTTAAAGAGCATTTTAAGATTAAGTTTTAGCTTCATCATCCCCGTCATCCGATGACGCCTTCATTTTTTCTTCCCGTTTTCTTCCCGTGATCGGATCACGCCTGCTGCCGTCATCCGATGACGGGATGGACTTTTTTGTTACCGTCATCCGATGACGGATGTGGGTTTTAAAATTATTTCCTTAATAATCAGTTAATTAACTACCATAACTGATTTTTTAGTTGTATAACTGAAAAATAAGTTATAGGTTTGAGTTATGGAAGAATTAACAAAAGCAGAAGAACGTATTATGCAAGTTTTGTGGAAACTGCAGAATGCATTTGTCAAAGATATTATTGATGAATTGGATGATGAACCAAAACCTCCATACAATACCATTTCGTCTATTGTAAGGCTCTTAGAAAAGAAAGGCTATGTTTCTTATAAAGCCTATGGTAAAACCTACGAATATTTTCCAGCCATCAGCAAAGAGGACTATACCAAAACAACTTTCACCAAATTGTTCTCAGGTTACTTCGATAACTCGCCAGCTAGCCTATTATCGTTTATGGTTAAAGAAGAAAAGTTAAGTGCAGAAGATATTGCCGAGTTAACTGAATTAATTAACAAGAATAAAAGATAACTATGGAACTGTTCAGCTACCTCTTAAAAGTAAGTGCCTGCTCGGTGCTGTTCTTTGCCTTTTACGTATTGGTTTTGAGAAAGCTTACTTTCTTTAGGATCAATAGATTTTACCTATTGTTTAGCGTATTGCTTAGTTTCGTTATTCCTGCGATGGAATTTACGGTTGAAACGGAAGCGGCGGCTCCCAGCAACGTAATAACCGGTACAACAGTAAACCAACCCCTAACTACAAACGAAGTAATTTCCGAAACTCCAATCACCGTCGAAGCACTGACAACAAGCTTTACTGGAAACGTAAACTGGATTAACCTCTTGCCTTATCTATATGGTGGTATTGTAGCTATGCTTTTGCTAATGGCCACGTGGCGGATCTATCAGCTACTAAAACATACCAAATCACCAGTTAAAGAAATTAACGGATTGAAACTGGTTGCCAAGCAAAGCGGTTTCACGAATTGCTCTTTCTTTAATTATGTTTTTATAGACGAGCATAGTTTAAGTAGAGAGGAACTGGCAGTTTTACTGGCGCACGAAGAGGTACATGCCAAGCAGTACCATTCGATAGACAAGTTGCTGCTGATGATTGCGAAGGCTGTCTTGTGGTTCAATCCTGTTATTTACCTATATGACAAGGCTTTGGAGCAAACGCATGAATATGAAGCGGATGAGGCAACATCGGAAAATATTGGAACGGATATTTATGCCGCGCTATTGCTGAGACTGGCGGTGAGCAAAAGTTCAAACCCCCTCATCCATAATTTTGTAAAGAGCCCGATTAAACAAAGGATAAAAATGTTATTTAACTCAAAATCAAAGAATATGAAAAAATTAGCTTATTTGCTAGCCCTTCCTTTAACATTAGGATTGGTTTGGTTGCTTGCCACGGAAGTGGTATATGCAAAAAGTATTGAAAATTTGGAATCCAAACAAGATAAACCCTTTATTGAACGTGTTAAAGGCAAAAAGGATAGCAAGAATTATTCCTATGAAAAAATCACCATTAATTCGCCAGGAAAGCCAATAGGGACAAACGTGATAGTTTCGGGAGAAAATGAAGTGCAACGCGCTAAACTATGGTTCTATATTGATAGTAAGCTTTATAGTGAAGCAGAAGCACAAAAATTTGACGCAACGTTTGTAAAGCGATTGTCTACCAATAAAGGCTTTTCGTTTTCCAACAGGTACGATATACCTGGTTTAGCAAAAAATGGAGCAAATGTTGTGTTTTGGTTTGGGAAAGAACCTAAGCTCTCTGAAAGTACTGTTAAGAATAAAGCAATTTATGAAAAGTATAACGGAACCACAGTGACTGGAACGGTAGTAGGCTATAGTTACTCTTCCTTAAATAAGAAGTTAATGGATGGTTTTGTGCTGAAAACCGAAGACGGAGTACTCTTAAAGGCATTTGTTGAGGCCAAGTTTGTAAAGCAAGCGAATGCAATGGTAGCGGCGGGAGATAAAGTAACCATTAAGATTTACAATGCGGAGTATTGGGGGGATAATAGCTATCCTGTGTTGAGCAGTTTTAAATTAATGAAGAATAATAAAGTGCTATTTGATAGGTGGCCAAAAACTGCTGCCAAATTTAAAACAACTGGTCCATTTTCCGCAAGTGTTACTTTTGCTAAAGAGAAACACAAAGACTATGAATTTTCTGCCAAAGATTCTACGGTTTTCGATAAAAAGGGCAACGTGGTTCACTTATATGGCAAAGCTCGACTTAAAAATAATAAGGAAGAACTTTCTGCTGATGAAATTCATTATAATTTAAAAACAATGCAGCGCGTTCCTAGGGGTTAATCGATGCTAACGGAAAGAAATTGAACTAAGCTCATGGAACTATTTAACTACCTCTTAAAAGTGAGCGCCTGCTCGGTGCTGTTCTTTGCCTTTTACCTACTGGTTTTGAGAAAACTTACTTTCTTTAAGATCAACAGATTTTACCTATTGTTTAGCGTGCTGCTAAGCTTTGCGATCCCTGCCTTGCAGATCACGGTAGAACGAGAGGTAGTTGCCGGCAACGCATTTGTACAGCCGATCGCTGCACAGGATGTAGATTTGGGAGGGCCAGCTTTTCAAGAGCCTATTCAAGTTGGCACAGGACCCGTAGTTTATGAGACGTCACCATTTGACTGGTATGGACTTTTGCCCTATTTATATGGAGCTATTGTGGCCTCGCTTTTATTGCTAACTGCGTGGCGAATCTATCAACTGCTAAAACATGCTGCTGCACCAGTTAATGAAATTAACGGACTGAAGCTGGTTGCCAAGCAAAGCGGTTTCACGAATTGCTCTTTCTTTAATTATGTTTTTATAGACGAGCAAAGTTTAACCCAGTCGGAGCTCGCGGTTTTATTAGCGCACGAAGAGGTGCATGCCAAACAGTACCATTCGATAGACAAGTTGCTGTTAATGATCGCGAAGGCTTTCTTGTGGTTCAACCCTGTTATTTATCTATATGACAAGGCCTTGGAGCAGGCGCATGAGTACGAAGCGGATGAGGCGACTTCGAAAAATATTGGAACGGACATTTACGCCGCACTATTGCTGAAGCTTGCGATTAGTAAAAACTCTAGTCCACTCATCCACAATTTTGTAAAGAGCCCGATTAAACAAAGGATAAAAATGTTATTTAACTCAAAATCAAAGAAGATGAAAAAATTAGCTTACTTGTTGGCCCTGCCTATTGGTCTTGGGTTGATATGGGGGTTCACAGTGAGAATTACCCATCGTGTAAAACCATTTGTACAACAAGAGAAAACAGCTGCACAAGATACATTAATGGGTAAAACGCTTAAAGGCAAGGTTATTAATTTTGAAAAAACAAAATTAGGTGAAGTTCTAAATCTTCAGCTAGGAAGTACGACAGTGCCCATAAACTGCTATAACTTTAAAGATAAAGTTAAAGTTGGTGACGAAATAAGTGTAACAATAAGCGGAAAAGCTCTGGCTCCCCCTCCTGTTGTGACTACGGTTACAACTGATGCTAAAGGGGAAAAAAGCGTGAGTTCCGAAAAGGCTTCTTACATGGCATCGAAAGTGATAGCGGCTAGTGGTAAAATCATTTATGAAACGCCTAAATATGCTTTTCTTTACGAGGCAAATAGAGCGCGGTATGCTTGGTCTAAAATTAAATCAATTGAAAAAGATGCAAATGGAACAATTCATAAAATTGTATTAAACGATAAACATGGCTTTATAATTAATCTTAATGTAGCTGCTCAGCATTTCAAAAGTGATGATTTTAAAAAGGGGGATGAAATTGTAGTTAAATTTATTGGTGAAAAGGCAACAGGCAAAAAAACATTTTCTACCGATAAAATGATTGCACTTTATTCGTGGCCTAAAAAATATGAACTGATCAACAAAGAACTTTATCCGAAGTTTTACGAAGAAAACGGAAAGCAAAAGGTTTACAATAAACAAGGGCAACCAAAAATTCTGACAGATACGAAGGCATTTTACACGCCGGTTAAAGTTTTTCCCAGACCGATTTTGGCGTCAACAGACAAAGAAAAAGAGCTAAGCAACATTAGCTACAGTGCAAAAGACTCAACTATAACAAACAAAAATGTCGTTTACCTTTATGGCGATGCTCAGGTATCCTTAAGTAATGTTACCTACCAAGGCTCTCGCATTATTTACGATACTAAGCAAAACACCCTGAAGGTAAGTAATGCAAATATGTATGATGTAAAGGCAAAAACCACAGTCAAGGCAGATTCAATGCATATCAATTTAAACAATAAAAATGGAGTAATATTCGGAAGAGTTCTGATACGAGATTAGTGCCTAGGCTTACGAAATTTGGTGATGGATATGGCAATCTATTTTTTCCAACCCGTCATCCGATCACGGCTACTGTCGTGATCGGATGACGGGATCGATTTAAGTTTTACATTCCCGGTTGATAAGTCCGTTCAGCGTTTTTAACCACGTCTTCCTTGTAGAACAAAACATCTTTAAATTGCCCTTTACTATACATTAATGCCTGATCGTTAAAATGCTTTGATTTCGGATCTCCGCTGTTGCCTCCTGCTAAAATAGATTTCGCTTTTATCTTACTTCCAAATTCAACGACGCAAACAAAACTATTTCCGCTGGTGCCATAACGTTTATTGGTATGGTAGGATCCACTCCTAAAGGATGGTAATTGACCCCACATGGCTGATCCGAAACCAACAGGTAGACTTGGTTGGGCGTCGTCATATTTTTCATTTATCGCGCCAGTTAATCTTTGGAAACGATTTACTTCGCCCCATGGCATGTTCCATTTGCCAAAACGCTTGGTTAAATTTGCGAGCACGGCTTTTAATGGCTCTAATACTTCGTTTGGCCTTGCCTTGGCTGCAAATTCGATGGTGTTTTGGACCTGGTCTTTTTCGCCCTGATCGATATACACACGCTGTATGTTCGGAATTAACAACTGCGCCCAGTCGAACGCAAGCGTTGCGGCCACAGAATTCTCGTTGCAGTGATAGTCCCAGTCCTTAAGAATTGCAATAGGTTCTTTTAGCTCAATTAACAATGGATCACTTTGTGGCAATTGCTCGTATGCTTTTACAAGTGCAGGAACCAGAATTGCAAATGCAGGTAAGTATGTATCGTAACCCGTAGCAATTACTTTATCGAGCGTATATTTGGTCGGTTGATTTAATAATCGTACCGCATTTACACCTCTAAAATTCTCGCCGTCTGGCGCCATGTAAGGTGGATAATTTTCTTTCTTAGGACTGTTTGCGCCGGCAACTGAAAAAGGAGTAGAGTTGCAGTTCTGTAACCATCCATTGCTAGGGTTATAAACATGTACACTTTCTTTAACAGGATGTAAGCCTTTCCAGGCAGTTGCGGAGATACTGCCGTCGACCACGTTGCCCCAGTTGAATTTTGGATCTCTAATTGGGATAAAATTTCCATGCCAATAGGCGATGTTTCCTTTGGCATCGGCATATACCGTATTGTTGGATGCATTTGCTTTTAAATCCATTGCTTTCTGATAGTCTTCAAAACTTTTGGACTTTGTACGTACCCAACTTTGAATTAAGCTTGCGGTGTTTCTGTTTTTTGATTTTAAGCTGATCCATTTTCCATCTCTGATAGCCATGATTGGACCATGTTGAGTGAAGTAGGTATTGAAAATTTTTGTTTTGGTGGCACTGCCTTCCTTGTATTTAACGCTGATCTTTTTCTGGCCAAGGGGTAAAAGTTTTTTATCGTATTCGTAAAATAGGCCTTTTGCTGTTTTGCTCACTTTCTCGGCATACATATCCGCAATATCAACGTTGTTAGAGGTATGCATCCATCCACAAAACTCGTTAAAGCCTTGATAGATAAAAAACTGCCCCCACGTAACAGCTCCATATACACTTAAACCTTGTTCGCTTTGCATTTGCACTTCGGGCCTAAAATAAAAAGTTGTATGGGGGTTGATGTACAGCATTGCGTTTCCAGATTCGGTAATAGATGGGGCAAAAGCAAAGCCATTTGAACCACTCTGTTGATCTTTAATCACCTTTCGATAGGCGGTAGGCGTGAAATCGCCGCTGTAAAATTTCTTTAATTCACCAATGGTTAAATTGGCGGTGTTGATGGCGCCGATGCTGCCGTCTGTCCATAATAGTGGGTACCAAGGTTTAAAGCGGTTGAGTAAAGCTGGCTTAACTTCGGGGTGTTTGTGAAGGTAGAAATTGATGGCTGCAGCCTGGGCGTTTAATAAACTTTTTAACCAAGGTTGGGCTTTTTGGTAGTCGGCCATGGCTTCTGCTGTATCAATTAACAGCCGAATTTGTAAGTCATTGAAAATATCTTTCTCTCCATTTATTTCAGATAGACGGCCTAATTTTTCGATATAATTAAGTTCAATTCTTTTAAAATCGTCTTCACATTGTGCATATAGTAAGCCGAAAACTGCATCAGCATCTGTTTTTCCATAAACATGTGGTATGCCCCAATTATCTCTGATGATGGTAACTTTTTTAGCTTGTGCTTGATAGGTTGCGATTTCTGTGGCACTAAATTGCTGTGCGAATAGTGAGAAGGGAAGAAGGAAAAGAATTAGTAGAGATTTCATATGGTGTTTGCTTATATCAAATTTGATAAAAATTAGGATAAAAAAGAGCAAGGAATGAAATCTCAGCAAAATATTACAATTGCAAACTCGCCTCTAGTTGGCAGGGGGAAGGGCAAGGAATTTAGAAAGCTTCTGCCAGGCTGATATAAAAGCCGCGCTGACGCTCTTCATTAGGTCGTTTATGACCAACACCATAATCTAATCGTATACTTAAACCTTTAGCTGGATCGAAAAAATATCGACCTCCTAGTCCATAATTAGGTTTTAACCCACTTAATGAAAAGTCGTCATTTGCAAATACTTTGCCTGCTCCTGCAAATGCCGCTAGACCAAATCGATTACTAAAACGGTAGCGCAATTCGGTTTGCGAGGAAATTAAGTTTTCATCTCTATAGCGACCAGTGTAATATCCGCGCATCATTTCGTCATTGCCGAGTTGTGCCAGCAAATAAAAAGGGGTATTTGTACCCTGAATAGTATGGTATAAGGCTTGTGCGCCAAATACAAGTTTGGGCGCGATAAACCAGAAATTTCTGATATTCACTTTGATCAAACTACCTTTAAAGTTTTCACCGCCAAAAATGTTCGGAGCGTACTGGTAACTCACTCTGCCAAAAAAACCCTTTGTAGGGTAGTTGTTTGAATTTCGCGTATCATAGCTTTGAGAAATGCCAAGATACAATACATTGCCTCCGTCGCGATCATTTAAAGAAGGAGAAGTTTGGTAGATGCCACCAGCGATTTTGTCCTTAAATTGATAACTTTCGAAGCCTAATGATAGGCCTGTATAGGCAGATTTGATAAAGGTTTTTTCAGCATCAAATGCAATTTTAACCTGCTGTTGAATCAAACGATCTTCATTAATTTGGACAGTATTATTGCCTAGGCCGTAGAAATTGAAAGGTGTTTTTTTAAATCTTATTTCCCCGATTAAATGATAAAGGTTATGTTTTGTCCAGGCATCTCCTTTTAAAGTTAGGTTGTATGTTTTTTTTGTGGAATAAGTGGCTGTTCCCGAAAAGTTTGAACTACGGTTGAGTGTATCTTTTCTGTCGATATAAAATGAATAGAGAGAGCCGATGCCAAATTCGAAGCCTATTTCTTGAGCGTAGCCTAATGCAGGCACTGGCATAAAACTAGCTTTACGAGTGGTATCCTTTTCATTTGAAAGCAATTTTTGGATTAATTTCTTTTGCGCGAAAAGCGAGTTGCTAAATAAGAGAAGTAGCAATAATGGTAAATTTCTCATTAACGCAAAGTAAAGGAAAAAGACTTAAAGTTCTGCTTTATCCCAATCGGGTTTAAAGCCGATCTTTCTTTTTGGTTCTGCTACACTTTCGAATTTGTATTGTAGTTCGTCAAGATATCTAAATATTATTTCTATGTTCTGGTTTTGGGAGTGCTGTTTTTTGTCCTGTTGTTGAAGTTTCTCTTTTATTTCAGCAAGTTCTAATCGAATTGAAAGTTGATCTGTGAGTGCCTGCCTCATTTTAACAAAAATTCGGATTATATTGATGTTAACTTGGATAGCGATGGTACTATTTAATATACTTGATAGCATGGCAAGATCCTTATCAATCATCACTTTTTTTTCACGAATAACATAAATTTGGTTGATAATCATTTCGTCATTCGCTTCTATCTGATTGCTCAAATTTGTTTTTTTCATAACGGTTTGATTTGGTACGCAATTATTAGAAATATTTCCGCTGATAAGCAATTTTTGGTAGTTGATATAATATCAACCAAATAAATACTGATTAATTGAATGTTGCTTTAAAGTGGTTTTGAGCTGGTATCACAAATTGTGATACCAGCTCAGTTGCTTTGAATCGCTGATTTATCAGTTTTTAATAATAACAATGTTGTTCTTCGCTTTTTAGCGTAGCGAATCACTTAATGAATCAAGAAGAGAAGTAGCAATAAAGGTAAATTTCTCATTAACGCAAAGTAAAAAGATTAAGAGTTTAATCGCATTCCTACTCCGGCTGTAAGCCGGAGCTAATGTGTGTAATTTACTTTAAAACGGTTTTAACGACAAATAATTTTGGTTGATATTATTTCAACCAAAATTATTTTGATATGTTAATACTGCACTGAATGCGGTAAGGAGATGGATTTTAGCTGTTAAAAGCGAAAGTTCTGTTTCACAATTGTGGAGGTCTAATCTTTTGCTAAGCAGTTTATGCCGCTTTTATGCCACTTGTAGCACTTGTAGCACTTGTACCACTTTGACAATCTTTAAAGATTGTCAAAGTGGTTAGCAACTCTTACTTTTGCACCGAACAAAAAAATAATATGATGAGTACGAACAGAGGACCGATATCCAAATTTATGGAGACTAATTATCTTCATTTTAATGCTGCGGCTATGATGGATGCAGCTAAAGGTTATGAAACCCACTTAGATGAAGGGGGTAAAATGATGATTACACTTGCTGGTGCAATGAGTACTGCAGAGCTTGGTATTTCTTTAGCAGAAATGATTAGACAAGATAAAGTCGCCATTATTTCATGTACTGGAGCAAACCTTGAAGAAGATATTATGAACTTAGTGGCGCACTCACACTACAAACGTGTGCCTAATTACCGCGATTTAAGTCCGCAAGACGAGTGGGATTTACTTGAAAATCATTATAACCGCGTAACCGATACTTGTATTCCAGAAGAAGAGGCTTTCCGTCGTTTACAAAAGCATATCCACAAAATTTGGAAAGATGCTGATACCGCTGGGGAGCGCTATTTTCCGCATGAGTTTATGTATAAAATGTTATTAAGTGGCGATTTGGAGCAGTACTATGAGATTGATCCTAAGAATTCGTGGATGCTAGCGGCGGCAGAAAAAAACTTGCCAATTGTTGTTCCTGGATGGGAAGATTCTACAATGGGTAATATTTTTGCTTCTTATGTAATGAAGAAGGAATTAAATGCGACTACCATGAAGAGCGGAATTGAGTATATGGGTTGGTTGGCTGATTGGTATATTGCAAATTCGGCAGGGAAAGGTATTGGATTTTTCCAAATTGGCGGCGGTATAGCTGGCGATTTCCCAATTTGCGTAGTGCCAATGCTTTACCAAGATATGGAAATGGAGAATATTCCTTTTTGGAGCTATTTCTGCCAGATTTCGGATTCGACAACTTCTTATGGCTCTTATTCTGGAGCGGTACCAAACGAGAAAATTACTTGGGGTAAATTAGACATTCATACACCTAAATTTATTGTAGAGTCGGATGCAACGATTGTAGCACCACTGATTTTTGCCTGGATTTTAAAAATGTAATAGCGCCGTCATCGGATGACGATAAGCATCGCGCCTATCGTCATCCGATGACGGAATTAATTAGCCTAAGTATTGTTAGGTTTGAGGAAGATTTTAAACTTAACATTAAATGATATTGATATTAACTTTTAATTTCCAAATTTTATTGCAAAGTAAAGGAATTGAAGAATCTCATTTTTAGAAAAATCGCTGCTTTTTTAAGCAAAAAACAAGAAAATCCAATAATTTAGAATGATTATAAATTGTATTTCTCTGTCATTTATATGTCATTGGTATCTTAATAAATTTTACTTTTGTTCAAATCTTTCTGAGCGGTGGAGGCCGGTACATCAGTTAGCTTTAAATTATTTTTCAAAAAATAGCATAAAACACTCATTATGAGGAATATCTCATTAAATTTTAAGAAAGTTTGGAAGTCTGCATTTGTTTTTGCTGCTTTCTCTTTTTTAATTCTATCAGGAGCACAAGCACAGGACTTAGTAGAGGGTAAGACTTTATTTAAAGATAAATGTGCTTCTTGCCACAATCTTGCGACCAATAGTACTGGTCCAGCGTTAACGCCAAAAGTAAACGAATTGGACGAGGCATTCTTAATTTCGTGGATTAGAAACAACGTTGCGTTAGTTGCGTCTGGAAATAAGCAAGCTATTGAAGCAGCGAAGTTTTCGCCAACGGAAATGAAAACTTTCCCAACGTTAACTGATGATCAAATTAAGAACATTATTGCTTACGCTAAAGTAGGTGAGCCTAAACCACAAGTGGCTGCAGGTGCTGCAGTTGTTGATGAAGGCACTTCTTCCTTGTCGATCATTGGTATTATCGCAATTATTATTCTATCGATCATTGTATTGGTAGTTTTAGGCCGTGCGGTGAAAATGTTGGAGCGTTTAATTCTGCAAAAACAAGGCATTGAGATTGTTGAAGAAGAATCTGTATCACTTGGTGTAGGTGTTGGTAGATTATTCAAAAACAAGAAATTTGTATTTTTCACTGTACTATGTTTAGTGGTGGTATTAGGTTCATTCGGTTGGATGGGTATGTGGGAAACAGGTGTTCACACTGGTTACAAACCAACACAGCCAATTAAATTCTCACATCAATTGCATGCAGGTATCAATCAAATTGATTGTCAGTATTGCCATACTGGTCCATTTAAATCTAAAAATGCAACTATTCCTTCATTGAACGTGTGTATGAACTGCCACAAGAATGTACAAGCAGTACAGGAAGATGGTTCAGTTTCTCCAGAGATTCAGAAAATATACAATGCAATAGGTTACGATCCGGCTACTCAGACTTACGATAAGACTAAAGAAAAACCAATCGAGTGGGTACGTGTACACAACTTGCCTGACTTTGCATACTTCAATCACTCACAACACGTAGTAGTTGGTGAAGCGGCTATTCGTAAAGAAAAAGGCTTGAAACCAACAGACCCTGTATGTTTTGCTTGTCATGGTCCGGTTAATACAATGGAAGAAATAGAGCAATATTCTCCGTTGACAATGAAATGGTGTATTAACTGCCACAAGGCTGCCGACATCTCTGATAAAAAAGACGATGCCTTCTATACGAATGTGATTAAAGCACACGAGAAGATTAAAAAAGGCGAAAAAATTACCCCAGCATTATTGGGTGGTTTAGAGTGTGGTAAATGCCATTATTAATAAATAGATTTTAGTAAAACGTTCGATAAACAGTAATATAGCTTAAATGGAAAGCAATAAAAAATACTGGAAAGGCTTAGAGGAGTATCAAAACACTCCCGATTTTGTTGAAAACAACAAAAACGAATTTGCAGAGCCCCTTCCAATAGAAGATGTTTTAAGTGAAGCAGGTTTAAGTACCGTTACCCCACGCCGTGACTTTTTAAAGGCATTAGGCTTTGGTTTGGGTGCCGTTACTTTAGCAGCTTGTCAGAAAGCACCGGTACACAAGTCAATTCCTTATTTGATCCGTCCTGAAGAGGTCGTGCCAGGTATACCAAACTATTATGTTTCAACCTTTAAAGGAAGTCCTGTATTGGTGAAAACTGTAGTTGGTCGCCCAATTAAAATAGAGGTTAACCCTAACGGTGGCTTGTTTAACACAGGTACTGATGCACAAGCACAAGCTTCGGTACTTGATTTATACGATGTTTCGAAATTGAAAGCACCTGTGCTTAACAAGAAAGAAACAACTTGGAGTGAGCTAGATACTTTTGTAAAGGGAGAATTAAACAAAGCGCAAGCATCTGGTAAAAAGATCCGCATTGTTTCTTCTAGCTTAAACAGTCCATCGGCAAAAGGTGTTGTTGCAGATTTTGCTTCAAAATACCCTACTACCAAACATGTACAATACGACGCGGTATCTTATACAGGTATCATCAAAGCAAATGAAAATAGCTTTGGTAAAGCAGTATTGCCAAAATATAACTTCGATAAAGCAGATTTAATTGTAAGTTTTGCGGCCGATTTCTTAGGAACTTGGATTAGCGGCGAAGAATTTACTGCTCAATATGTTTCTAATAGAAACCATAAATCGTTAGAAAAAAAGAAAATGTCTCGTCATTTTCAATTTGAAACGGGTATGAGTTTAACAGGTACAAATGCTGATACGCGTGTGCCTATTAAATTATCTGAAGAAGGACCTGCATTAATTGCTTTGTATAATGCAATTACCGGTAATAATTTAGCAGGTGCAGCATTACCGAATAATGCATACGCTAGTAAAGCCCTTAAATTAGTTGGTACCGAATTACTTCAAAATAAAGGTAAGGCATTAGTAGTTTCAGGCTCAAATGATGTATCTACTCAAATTTTAGTAAATGCAATTAACGCTGCGATTGGTAGCTACGGCACTACAATTGATTTAGATAATCCTTGCAAACGTTACGAAGGTAATGATGCTGAATTTGCTGAGTTGATTAATGAGATGAATAGAGGCGAAGTTGCTGCAGTATTCTTCTTAAATAGCAACCCTGCTTACGATGCAACTAACGCGAAAGCATTTACGGAGGCTTTAGCTAAGGTAGCTTTAAAAGTATCTTTTGCTGATAGAGTTGATGAAACATCTGATCTTTGTGATGCAGTTGCCATTACACCTAACTATTTAGAGTCGTGGGGTGATGCAAACACTTATGAAGGATATTACTCAATTGTACAGCCTACAATTAACCCAGTATTTAATTCACGTCAAGCAGAACAAAGTTTATTAATTTGGTCTGACGCTGCTGTTCAAGATTACTATCAATATGTGCGTAATACTTGGGAAAGAAGTATCCTTCCATCGGTTGGTAAAACTTGGACTGAATTATTGCAATTAGGAGTTGTAAGCTCGACAGCGAAAGCTGCAGGAGCATACGGCTTTAGCATGTCGTTAGAAGCAGTTGTTGCTTCGATTACAGCAAGCAGCAAAGCTTTACAAAAAGATATCGAGTTACATGTTTACGAAAGCATTCCGATGCGCGATGGTAAGCATGCTAACAATGCTTTCTTACAAGAGCTTCCTGACCCAGTTTCTAAAGTAACTTGGGACAACTATATCGCACTTGCGCCAAAGCAAGCTGAGAAATTAGGTTATAAAGAATTTGACATTTTAACTGTTAAAGGTGAGAATGGCTATTCAGTTGATCTTCCATTATTAATCCAGCCAGGTCAGGCCATGGGTACAGCTTCTGTAGCCTTAGGTTATGGTCGCGTTAAAGTTGGTAAAGCTGGAGATAACGTTGGTAAAAATGCTTTCCCATTTGTGAGCTTTAACAATGGTACTTTAAAGTATGCAACAACAGCTAAATTAACTGCTACTGGCGGAAGAGAAGAATTAGCACAAACACAAACTCACCACTCTTTTGAGGGTAGAAATATTATCAGAGAAACATCTTTAAAAGATTTTCTAAAAGATCCGGCAGCGGGTTCTGGTAACCACCATAAGCACAAAGTTTATGATTTGTGGACCACTGATAAGCACGAGAAACTAGGTAATGACTGGGTAATGGCAATCGATTTGAATGCTTGTACTGGTTGTGGTTCTTGTATTGTTGCTTGTAATGTAGAAAACAATATCCCTGTTGTAGGTAAAGACGAAGTACGTAAGCGCAGAGAAATGCACTGGTTACGTATTGACCGTTACTATAGCTTTAACGATGAGAAAGCAGGACATGAAGTAACTAAAGAAAAAGAGATTGCTCACATGGAGAATCTTGATCAAGTTTCTGTAGTTCATCAGCCTATGCTATGCCAACACTGTGATCACGCACCATGCGAAACAGTTTGTCCGGTATTGGCAACTGTACACTCATCTGATGGTTTAAACCACATGGCTTATAACCGTTGTGTTGGTACTAGATATTGTGCAAATAACTGTCCATATAAAGTACGTCGTTTTAACTGGTTTAACTACTGGAATGATTCACGTTTCGATAACTATTTGAACAATGAATTTACACAATTAGTATTGAATCCAGATGTTACTACACGTTCTCGCGGGGTAATGGAGAAATGCTCAATGTGTATCCAACGTATCCAAGCCGGTAAATTAACTGCCAAAATGGAAAAACGTGCACTAAAAGATGGAGATATCAAAATGGCTTGTCAGCAAGCTTGTTCAGCTAATGCAATTATCTTCGGTGACAAAAACGATCCAAATTCGGAAGTTGCCAAAGCATTACGTAGCGAGCGCATCTACTATGTTTTAGAGGAGATTAACGTACAACCAGGTATTGGTTATATGACAAAAGTTAGAAATATAGATTCAGAAACTAAAGAAGCACACCACGCATAGGTCGTACTTACAGCAATATTAATTATGTCAGGACATAACGAATCAATTTTAAGAGAACCATTAATTACCGGTAAAGACATCACGTATGCAAAGATTACGGATGATATTTTACTACCGGTAGAAAACAAGCCTAACAAAGCTTGGTGGATAGGGTTTATTGTTTCACTTTGCGGAGCTACACTTTGGGTAGTTGCCGTAAGTTATACCTTCTGGTTCGGTATCGGAGCATGGGGTTTGAATAAAACAGTTGGATGGGCATGGGATATCACCGGTTTCGTATGGTGGGTAGGTATTGGTCACGCAGGAACACTAATTTCTGCGGTATTATTACTCTTCCGTCAGAACTGGCGTAACTCGATTAACCGTTCTGCAGAGGCGATGACGATCTTCGCCGTTATCTGCGCAGCAACATACGTAGTATCACACATGGGTCGCCCATGGTTAGCTTACTGGGTATTACCTTTACCAAATCAATTTGGATCACTTTGGGTAAACTTTAACTCGCCATTGGTATGGGATATGTTTGCAATCTCTACTTATTTCTCTGTATCACTATTATTCTGGTATACAGGTTTATTGCCAGATATCGCGACTATCAGAGACCGTGCAGTAGGCATGCGCAAAAAAGTATATTCTATCCTTTCATTCGGTTGGACAGGTAACGTAAAAACTTGGCAGCGTTTTGAGGCGGTATCATTGATCTTAGCGGGTATATCTACGCCACTGGTACTTTCGGTACACACGATTGTATCGATGGACTTTGCAACCTCGGTTATTCCGGGATGGCATACTACGATTTTCCCTCCATACTTTGTGGCTGGAGCGATTTTCTCTGGTTTTGCGATGGTATTAACACTATTATTAGTAGCTCGTAAAGTATTAGGTTTAGAGAACTATATCACCATGTTCCACATCGAATCGATGAATAAGATTATCATCTTAACAGGTTCAATTGTGGGTGTGGCTTACTTAACAGAGTTCTTTATTGCATGGTATTCGGGTGTAGAATATGAGCAATATGCATTTATCAACAGAGCAACCGGACCTTACTGGTGGGCATACTGGATGATGATGACTTGTAACGTAATTTCTCCGCAGTTACTGTGGTTTAAGAAAATCCGCACAAGTATCGCAGCTACTTGGATTTTATCAATCGTTGTAAATATCGGTATGTGGTTTGAGCGTTTCGTAATTATTGTTACGTCGTTACACCGCGATTATTTACCATCAAGTTGGGTGATGTTCTATCCAACATGGGTTGATGTGAGTGTATTTGTAGGCTCAATTGGTGTATTCTTTACCTTATTCTTATTATTCTTAAGAGTATTGCCATCTATCGCAATTGCTGAGGTAAAATTATTATTGAAGAGCGCAAGTGAGCAAGCAAAATTAGAATTGATTAAAGAAGGTCACCTTGATAAAGAACAAGTAAACGAATACATTGAGTCTTTAGATAAGTTTGATAGTGTTAAACAAGAAGAATACGCAAAAATATAACAATGAGTAATATCAAATATATTTTAGGCAGTTTTGGCGATCCTGACGAAATGATGCATGGCATTGATAAGTTACAGGAAAACAACATCAAGATACATGATGTATACACGCCCATGCCTATTCACGGCATCGAAGCTAAGTTGGGAGTTAAAAGATCAAGGTTAGACATAGCCGCATTCTTTTTCGGAATAACGGGTACAATGACCATGTTAACTGGAGTTTATTTAGCGACAGTGGTAGATTGGCCAATCAACATTGGAGGTAAAACGCACTTTGCTTTACCAGATTTTATTCCAATTACATTTGAGTTAACGATTTTATTTTGTGCTTTTGGCCTAGTAGGATCATATTATGCATCGTCCCACCTTTTTCCGGGAAGAGCACCAAGAGTAATGGATTTACGTGCAACTAACGATCGCTTTATTATTGCGATTGATGCAAAACAAAATACTGAGCACACTAAAATTGATGAATTATTGAAAGGTGCCGGCGCTTTAGAAGTAAAGTATAATGAAAGGAAGTATGTTAGCTATGAATAAGAAGAATATAGTTTACGCCGCATTTACGATGCTTGCTTCTGTGGCGATGCTTTCGGCCTGTAGAGACAGCAAAAGTACAGGTTTAGAGTATGCAAGAAATATGTATGATCCGATTGCTTACAATCAGGATCAACCAAACAAGAACTTTGCAAATGGACAGACTTCACAAACTCCGCCAGCAAATACCGATCCGATTGGTTTTGTAAGATATGAGTTTGCAAATACGCCAGAAGGTTTAAAAGCTGCCGAAGCTGCCGTGGTTAATCCACTACCGCTAACTGAGCAAAACCTTTTAGAAGGTAAACACTACTACGAAGTGTTTTGCGGTGTATGTCACGGTGCGAAAGGTGATGGTAAAGGCCCGATTACTTTATTGGAAAAAGGGATTACTGCACCAGCATTTCATGGTGAAGGTAAAGAATCATCACGTGGTGGCTTAATGAGTGAGTTATCTACGGGTAGAATTTACCAAACCATTATGTATGGCTACAATGCAATGGGATCTCATGCTTCACAACTTACACCTTCTGAAAGATGGAAAGTAGTGATGTATGTTCAACAATTACAAAAAATAAAATAAGAAAAGCAGATATAAATGGGAACTCATCATTATAATTTAACTGAACAATTTGAGTTTACAGGAAAGGCTAAAATCCTAAGTATAATCGGCATCGTGATCGGTGTTGCATCTATCGCTTATGGTTTTACGAGTGGTGCTCATGAGCGCACATTCGCCAACCTGTTACTAATGGCATATTACTTTGCATGTGTATGTATGTCGGGCGCTTTCTTTTTAGCAGTTCAATTTGTTGCACAAGCAGGATGGTCTGCATCAATACTTCGCGTACCACAGGCAATGGCTAAGGTTTTACCTTTAGCAGTGGTTATCTTATTAGTGGTAATAGGTTTAGGCTTATACACGCATAATTTATACCACCACTGGAATGCACCTGGTTTAACAGACCCTAACTCTCCAGATTATGATAAACTGATTGACGGTAAATCGGCATTTTTAAATGTGCCTTTCTTTATGGCTCGTCAGGTAATATTTTTAGGAGTATATAGCATTTTTGCCGTGTTACTTGCAAAATGGTCAAATAACGAAGACTTAGAAGGTGGATTAAATTCTTACCGTAAAAGTTTCAAATACTCATGTGTGTTCTTGGTAATCTACGGATTTACTACACCAATATTTGCATTTGATACAATCATGTCATTAGAGGCTCACTGGTTCTCTACGATGTTTGGATGGTATAACTTTGCAGCGATGTGGGTAAGTAGTTTAGCAGCGATTGCAGTAATCATTATTCTATTAAAGAAAAGTGGTTACATGAGCTGGGTTAACAATAGCCACTTGCACAATTTAGGTCAATTCATTTTTGGTTTCTCTATCTTCTGGACTTACGTATGGTTTGCGCAATTCTTATTGATCTATTATGCCAATATGTCTGAGGAAACAGTCTATTTTTACAAACGTTTTAATGGCTATGAGTTCTGGTTCTATTTGAATTTAGCACTTAACTTCTTGTCTCCTCTTTTATTATTAATGGATAGAGATAACAAAAGAAGTGAAAATATACTGTTAACAGTTTCTATTATCGTATTGGTTGGTCACTGGGTAGATTATTACCAAATGATTATGCCAGGTATATTTGAACTTGGGACAGCAAGCGGAAGTGGTTTCGGAATTTTAGAAGTTGGTACTGCTTTAGGATTTATTGGCTTGTTTACCTTTACGGTGTTAACAACACTTAGTAAAAAACCATTAATAGCTAAGAATCACCCGTTTTTACAAGAAAGTTTAAATCATCATCTATAACGGATAGGGGTTTTAACAGATATAAATTAATATAAAAGTACATTGTACTACTTTTAAGAAAATGAGTTTAAAAAGATTGATAAGTAATAAGACAATGGCGGCTTTAGCAGTATTATTTACTGCGTTTACAAGTACCAGCGCATTTGCACAAGAAGCAGCGGCTGCCGCTACAGCCACAGCGAAACCGGTAGATATGACTCCGATCTATAAAACGACGTTGTTTTATGTATTGGCATTTTTGCTACTTTGCTTGTTCGTTGCCATTATAGGTAAAGCTTTAAAGGTTTACGAATTAACGCGCCAAACTGAAGGTAAAGGCAATGGAATTAACTGGGATAAGATTAACGCAGTTTTATTCGCTGTATTTTTAGTTGTTGGATTGTATGGTGTATACTGGGAATATACAGTGCACGGAAACATGCTTTTACCGGAAGCAGCATCTGAGCATGGTGTGAAGATTGATGATATGTTAAATATCACTTTGATTATCACAACAATTGTATTCGTTGCTACGCACATTGTTTTGTTCGCTTTTGCGTACATGTATAGACACAATAAGGATAGAAAAGCTTATTACTATCCTCACAACAATACTTTGGAAAGAGTGTGGACAGTAATTCCAGCGATTGTGTTAACATTCTTAGTGTTAATGGGCTTTTTAACTTGGAGATCTATTTTCTATAAAGTTGAAGATCCAAATAACAAGCCAATTAGTATTGAGGTAACTTCTTCTCAGTTTCAATGGGATGTTCGTTATCCGGGAGCTGATGGCGTTGTTGGAAGAAAAAACTATAAGTTAATTACCGGTATCAATGGATTAGGTATTGATTTTAACGATAAAAATAGCATGGATGATCAGGTTGCTGACGAGATTGTATTGCCAGTAAATAAACCTGTTCGTTTTAGCTTAGTAAGTAAAGATGTAGTTCACAGTTTTTATATGCCTCACTTCAGAGTGCAGTTGAACACCGTACCAGGTATGACTTCTTATTTTGAGTTTACACCTACGATTACAACTGCTGAGATGAAGGCTAAAACAAATGATCCTAGCTTTAAGTATTTATTACTTTGCGCAAAAATCTGTGGTACTAACCACTATAACATGCAAAAAGCTGTAAGAGTTGTTTCTGAGCAAGAGTATAAAGAATGGGTAGCTAAACAAGTTCCTTATTTAACGAACGATTTAAGAAAGACCTTTAAATTACCTTTACTAGCTGAGCCAACTGCGGCACCAGCGGCAGCAGATACTACTGCAAAAGATACTACAGCAAAAACAAGTCAAATAGCTTTAAAAAAATAATATAGAGCCCTTATTATGTCAACTATATCAGTACACGATACACACCACGATAACCATGATGATCACGCACATGGGCATCACCATGAAACGTTTTTAAGTAAATACGTATTCAGTATGGATCATAAGATGATCGCCAAGCAGTTTTTAATAACTGGTATCATTATGGCGGTTATCGCAATGGGTTTATCTATTTTATTTAGAATTCAATTAGCTTGGCCAGATAAAACTTTCCCAATTTTGGAATCGTTTTTAGGTCACTGGGCTGAAGGTGGTAGAATTAAACCAGATTTTTATTTATCATTGGTTACCATTCACGGTACCATCATGGTATTCTTTGTATTAACAGCAGGTTTGAGCGGAACGTTCAGTAACTTGTTAATTCCATTGCAAGTAGGTGCAAGAGATATGGCATCGCCATTCTTAAACATGCTTTCTTACTGGTTCTTCTTTATGGCCTGTGTAATTATGATGAGTTCATTCTTCATTCAAACAGGTCCGGCAAGTGCTGGTTGGACGGTTTATCCTCCATTATCGGCAGTGCCGAAAGCGATACCTGGTTCTGAGTTGGGTATGACTTTATGGTTAATTAGTATGGTATTGTTTGTGGCATCATCATTAATGGGTGGTATCAACTATGTAACTACCATTTTAAATATGCGTACAAAAGGAATGGACCTTTGGAAAATGCCATTAACAATTTGGGCGTTTTTCTTAACAGCTATTTTAGGTATCCTTTCTTTCCCTGTATTAGTTGCAGGTGTGGTGCTTTTGATATTTGACCGTAGTTTTGGTACAAGTTTCTATTTATCGGATATCGTATTAGGTACACAGATTTTGCCTAATCAAGGTGGATCGCCAATTTTATGGCAACACTTATTCTGGTTCTTAGGTCACCCAGAGGTATATATTGTAATTATGCCAGCAATGGGTATTTCTTCTGAGATTATCTCGGTAAACTCAAGAAAACCAATTTTCGGTTACCATGCGATGGTTTATTCATTAATTGGTATTACGATCCTATCGTTTATTGTTTGGGGTCACCACATGTTTGTAACAGGTATGAACCCTTGGTTGGGTGGTGTATTTATGATCACTACCTTGATTATTGCGGTTCCTTCTGCTGTAAAAACATTTAACTGGTTAGCTACCTTATGGAGAGGTAATATTAGATTTACGCCAGCAATGCTTTTTGCGATTGGTTTGGTATCTTTCTTTATCTCTGGAGGTTTAACGGGTATCTGGTTAGGTAATGCTGCTTTAGATATTAACTTGCACGATACCTATTTCGTAGTTGCCCACTTCCACTTGGTAATGGGTTCTGCAGCGATCTTTGGTATGCTTGCAGGTGTTTACCACTGGTTCCCTAGAATGTTTGGACGTTTAATGGATAGGAAATTAGGTTATTTGCACTTTTGGGTTACTTTCATCTGTGCTTACCTTGTGTTTTTCCCATTACACTTCTTAGGTTTAGATGGTGTTCCTCGTCGTTATTATGCCTTTACTGAGTTTGAGTTTATGCAAAAATGGTTAACAGTTAACGTATTAGTTACCTGGGCTGCAATTATAGCTGCATTAGCGCAAGTAGCGTTTTTGTTTAACTTCTTCTATTCAATTTTTAGAGGTGAGAAATCTACTCAAAACCCATGGCAAGCAAATACATTAGAATGGACTGCTCCAGTTGAACGTATCCATGGTAACTGGCCAGGAGAAATCCCAACAGTTTACCGTTGGCCGTATGATTATAGTAAGCCAGGTTCTGAAGCTGACTTCATTTTACAAACTACGCCTTTCTCTGAAACCATGAGTTCGAATATGCCTCATGACTTTGAAGGAAATGTTGAAGCGGAAGAAATTCAGAAGCAATGGGATGCTAAAAACAAACCAGCAGATACAGCAGAATAAACGATAAAAAGTTTAAACATCATATTATAAGGTACCTGCTGAAGTATATACAACTTACATCAGGTACCTTAGGTTTTTTAATCTATTACCCCTCAAATGATTTCTAAATCTGAAAATAGATTTATTCGCTTAAACTTGATAACTATCGTGGTAACACTATTGGTTATTTTGGCGGGGGGAATAGTACGTAGTACCGGCTCTGGAATGGGTTGTCCGGATTGGCCTAAATGTTTTGACCAATATATTCCACCCACTGATGTTTCGCAATTGCCGGCCAATTACAAGGAGAAATATGTTGCCGAACGACTTGCCAAAAATGAGCGCTTTGCGAAGTATTTGGAAAGTATGGGTAAGGCAGAATTGGCCGATAAAATTAGGCACGATCAAAGCATTACGGTACCAGAAGAATTTAATGCGGCGAAAACTTGGACAGAATATGTAAATCGGTTAGCAGGTGCTGCTTTAGGGATATTTTTATTGATTACTGCAGCTTGTGCTTTCGTTTATCGTAAGACAGCTAAAAGAATAGTGGTACTTAGTATCTTAAATATTTTTGTAGTTGGTTATCAAGGGTGGTTGGGCTCTATTGTAGTTTCGACAAACCTAACCCAGTGGATAGTTACGGTACATATGTTATTGGCGCTGGTTATTTTAGCAATTGCTATTTATACTTATAATTATGCTAAGCAATTGCATCAACAAAAAAGTGTGATCATGTATCGCATTGCCTGGCTGAAAGGATTTTTAGCTTTTACTATTTTAGTAAGTATTGTACAGATTGTATTGGGCACAGAAGTTAGAGAAAGTATCGATTCAATTGCGAAGTCGCTTCAATTTGCAAGCCGAAATACCTGGATCGCTAAACTTGGTGTTGAGTTTTCCTACCATAGAGATTTAGCAGTATTTTTAGCAGTGTGTAATTTTGTAGTATATAAAATGGTTATTGACCGTTTTAGTGGTAAGGCTTTACCTTTGATGGCTGCGAACTATATTATGGTGGTGCTAATTGTTCAATTAGCAAGTGGATTTTTGCTTGCTTATTTATCATTGCCACCTTATGCACAGGCAATACATATTTTGTTTTCAACTTTGCTATTTAGCTTACAATACTACTTATACCTTTTAGTGTACAGAACATTGACCTATAAACCTAATACGAATTAAAATTGAGACAGTTTTTTGCAGACTTTTCTAAATTGATCAAATTCAGACTAACATTTTTAGTCGTTTTTTCTGCGTCGGTTACTTTTTTAATTGGCTCGAGAATTCAGATTGAACGGGGAATTACGGAAGGCATTGACTGGACTAATTGGTTGATTTTGATAATTGGAGGTTTCTTGGTGACAGGGGCTGCCAATTGTTTTAATGAGATTATTGAGGTTGACTTGGATAGATTGATGACCAGAACCAAAGATAGACCTATGCCTGCAGGTAGGATGACTACTGGACAAGGATTGGTGCTAGGTTTGATTATGGGTATTGCAGGTACGTCATTATTGGTTAAATTAAACTTAGAGACAGGGCTATTGTCTGTGTTCTCTATTTTATTATACGCTTTTGCCTATACGCCTTTAAAGCGCAAATCGCCTATTTCGGTATTTGTGGGTGCGATACCAGGGGCTTTGCCACCACTTATTGGCTATATTGCTGCAATTGGTGGTCAGTCTGAAGTAGGTTATGTGGCAGTTGATTATCAAATTGCGGTTATTTTGTTCTTGGTTCAGTTTGTATGGCAGTTTCCGCACTTTTGGGCGATTGCTTGGGTTTTGGACGACGACTATAAAAAGGCTGGATTTAGGTTGTTGCCGACCAAAAAGCGTGATAAAACAAGCGCAATTTTTACGTTTGTAAGTACACTTATTTTGATACCCGTAAGTTTACTGCCAACATTTTATGGCTTTGGCGGTTACTATATTGCTGGTGTATCTATTGTTGCCGGATTGCTATTTAGTTGGTATGCTTATCAACTAGTGGTGAAGATGGATTTGGCTAGTGCCAGAAAAGTGATGTTTTGTTCCTTTTTTTATATCCCATTGGTACAACTCATCTTATTATTTAATATAAAGATATAACAAATGGAATTTACAGCAGAGCAAAATGTAAAATTTGACGCTAAACCAAAGAAGTTTATCATGTGGTTATTCGTGGTGTCATCGACCATTATGTTTGGTGGGTGGACCAGTTACTATATTGTATTTGCGGCGTCGAAAGGTAAGGGACACGGGTTGGTATTGCCCGATGTATTTATGTACAGTTCGGTGGTATTGGTGGCTAGCAGTATTACTTTATTTTTAGCTACACGTGCATTGAAAGGTAATCAAATTAGCATGCAAAGGATTTGGCTTTGGATAACTTTAGCACTTGGTGTTACGTTCGGTTACCTACAGTTTGATGCTTGGTCTGCTTTATACCAAAGTGGCGCAGCTTTGATCAACAATAATGCAGCAATTTCGATGATTTACATCGTGTCTGGCTTTCACTTATTGCACATTTTTGCTGGGCTTTGTATTATTCTCAATAGCTTAATTGGGTCTTATAAGTCATTATCTATAGAGAAAGCCATTTATCGTCAAGAAATTGCCTCAATTTTTTGGCATTTTATAGATATTTTATGGATATATCTGTATGTTTTTTTACTTTTGAACAGTTAGAATTTTTAACAAACTATTATACGATTACTAAATGGATTCATTATCGAAATTAGATCAAGTTAAAACCACTGCATGGGCTGGTGGCCATTCTCCATGGTCGGTAGAATATGGCAAAATAATGATGTGGTTTTTCTTACTATCAGATGCCTTTACTTTCTCTTCATTGTTGATTTATTATGGAGCGCAAAGGTTCACAAAATTTACATGGCCTTCGCCTGATTTGGTATTCCAATCTATACCTGGGATTGCCGATCATGGTTATCCATTGGTATTTGTTGGGATAATGACCTTTATCTTAATTATGAGTTCTGTGACAATGGTATTAGCCGTGGAAGCAGGACATAGAAAAGCAAAGAAAGAAGTAATATGGTGGATGGTAGCTACGATTATCGGTGGTTTCATGTTCTTGGGTTGTCAGGCAATTGAGTGGACACACTTACACCATGATGGTTTTTGGTGGGGAGCAATTCCTAGTCCAGAAGAGCTTACCCATTTCTTTAAGGGACCAGTATCTTCAGTAGCAGCACAACAGTTCGCTAATTTGTTCTTTACCATTACAGGTTTCCACGGTTTCCACGTATTTAGTGGAGTGATCATTAATATCATCATTTTAATTATGACAATTAATGGTACATTTGAGAGACGTGGTCACTACTTAATGGTTGAAAAAGTTGGATTGTACTGGCACTTTGTAGATTTAGTGTGGGTATTTGTATTTACCTTCTTTTACTTGGTTTAATTATTACGTTATCATAAAAATATTATGTCAGAGCACAACATCCATTCAGAAGAGCATGCGCACGGTGAGCATGAGGGAATGACAAAAAAGAAGATTTGGTCGGTATTTGGAATACTATTGCTAATTACTATAATCGAATTTATTATTGCATTATGGGTAATTCCGAATGGATATATGACCCAACACGTTGGTAACTATATTTATATCGGCTTAACCTTATTGAAAGCCTTTTATATCGTTGCTTACTTTATGCACTTAAAATTTGAAAAGCTAGGGTTGCAATTAGCCTTAACGGTTTCGTTTATATTCATTATCTATTTCATTGTTTTAATGCTGGTAGAAGGAAGCTATATACACGACCACGTGTTTCAACATTAATGAATTCTAGCCGAATAAAAAAAATATTGATCCTGGTTACCATTCTAGCGGTACCAGGATTTTTGTATTATTTACTCCAGGAAAAGGGGAAAAATAGGTATAAACCTTTAGCTATTTACGGCCCAAAGCAAGTTGCCAAAACCTTTCATTCTGTGAGGGGCAAACAAATCCCAGATACGAATTACCATACAATTGCAGATTTCAAACTAACTAATCAGTATGGTGCTCCAATAAATTGGGATAGCCATGCTGGGAAGATATTTTTGGTGGATCTGTTTCATGCGACTAATCGCGGATTTGCGGTAGACTATGCAAGTAAGGCGATGGGCGGGTTTTCGAAGATGTATGAAAAGAATACCATGCTTCACTTTTTAAGCATTAGTGTTAATCCGACCGAAGATACGCCTGCTGTATTGAAAGGATACGGTGAGACTATTGCTGCCAATCATCATAGATGGGATTTATTAACTGGAGATAGTACACAGGTTTATCAACTGATTCGTAAAGGCTTATTCTTAGATGCTATTAAAAGTACCGAGAATGGAGAAACGAAATTTACCTATAGCAACTTATTCGTATTGGTTGATTCACATCACCGGATACGAGGATATTACGAAGCCACTAATAACGAAGCGCTCTCCAAGTTAGACGATGAGATTAAGGTCTTGATTGCAGAGGAGCTGAGGAATATGAGGGACGGGAGGTAACAAGGAACCTGTAACCGTCATCCGATGACGGCAAAATAGTTATTAACAAAACGAGAATGGAATCATCAGTAGAAAAGAAATATAATAAGTGGATCATTGTTTTATCAGTTGTAATTCCTTTAGTGGTGGCTTTACTTTTTGGGGTTAATTTAAGAAAATTAGGCTACGACGTTGAGCCCTTGTCTTTTTTACCACCAATTTACGCGACCATTAACGGCATTACGGCTATCGTACTGATTGCGGCGGTATTTGCCATTAAAAACGGAAAAAGAAAACTTCACGAATACCTAATGAAGTTTGCCATCTTTTTATCGGTGCTATTTTTAGGAATGTACGTTGCTTATCATATGACTGCTAATTCGACTGCGTTTGGTGGTGAGGGTGTGATTCGGTATGTATATTATTTTATTTTGATTACGCATATTTGTTTATCTGTAATTATTATTCCATTTGTGCTAGTTACCTATGTACGCGCTTTAGCACAAAGATTTGATCGACACAAGAAAATTGCGAAGATTACGTTCCCACTTTGGTTGTACGTAGCGGTAACTGGCGTGATTGTTTATTTAATGATTTCTCCATATTACGTGAGTTAACTAAATAGCGGTTAATTAATTGCAGAAAAAATTAATCTTTAAGGTGCTATATTTGTTATAATCATATATCTTCGAGTTTGAAAGATAAGTAAATTGCAAAGTGGTTGATATCTTAACAGGGAAAGATTTATTTAGTATTATTAATGAAAGCCGTATCCGAGCTTTTACTGAATTCTACACGGTCTTTTTTCAGAAACTACTTATCACAAGCGATAAGTACGTAAAGGATATTTTTATAGCGGAAGAGATTGTTCAAAATGTTTTTTTGAAGATATGGGAGTCTCCGGAAAACCTAGAGGATGTTAGGTCTATTAAGCCTTATTTATACCGCGCTGTGATCAATGCTTCAATTACTTATGTAAATAGACAGAAAAGTATTGAACAGCATCATTTAAAGATTGCAGCAGATTTATCGGAAGAATATTTGCTTGATTTAGATGAAGGAAACGAATTGATCGTTTTATTGCATCAAGAAATTGATAAACTGCCGTCGCAATGCAAAAAGGTTTTTAAACTTAATCGATTTGATAGACTTAAATACCGAGAGATTGCCGACCAGTTAAATTTATCTGAACGTACAGTAGAAAACCACATCAGTAATGCGTTGAAAGTGCTTAGAGCAGCAATGCTAAGTAAAGAGCAAGTGGTGAAAAGTGAAAAATATTACAACTTATTGGTAAGTTTTTATCTTTTTTAAAAAAAAATCAAAAACACTTAGGGGTTTTCTCAAATTCGATAGTCATATAATCGAAACCTAAACAAATTGCATGCTTAACGAACCGGAATACCTGGACTTAATAGTCAGGTATTTGAATAATCCACAGGATGAAGAACTTCATTCTGCGGTTTCCTCTTTTAGAACAAAGTCAACTGAAAACGAAAATTATTTTCTTGAAATAGAGAAAGTATGGTCAGTTTCTGCGAAATCTTTTGTACTTAATTCAAACGACTTAAAGTCGTCTGTAAAATCATTTAATAAATCGCTAAAGCAAATTGCCAAACCCAAGAATAGAACTTGGCACTGGATTGGGCGCGTTGCTGCAATTATTGCGATTGCGGTTGCCGGCTTATGGGTTTATAGGTCTTCTGATAAAGAAGAGTACATCGTCAAACAAACTCATAGCAACCAGCTTGATACACTTGCCCTTCCGGATGGGTCTAAAATAATTTTAGCTGAAAATAGCGGGGTAAAATATTCCGAAAAATTTAGCAAGGAAGACAGGATTATTATATTGACCGGTGGCCAGGCTTTTTTCAAGATTGCAAGAGATACCAAACATCCTTTTAAAGTTAAGATGGGACAATCGGAAGTGGTTGTACTAGGTACTTCATTTAATATCAAATTATCGACTGATAACATAGACCTTGATGTTAAGACTGGAAAAGTGAGATTTTCACCTTATGAAGGAGGAACTTCTTCGATTTTGACTAAGGGACAAGGTTTAAGTTATGAGAGAACAGCAGATAAGCTAACTAGTAGGTCGTCACAAAACGCAGATTCTTGGTATACTAAAGAGCTGGTTTTTGTAGATACACCATTAGATGAGGTGTGTGAACAGTTGAGTGCTTATTACAAGACAACGATTAAGTCGGAGGATAAACACGGATCAGCAAGGAAATTAAACGCAAAATTTACCAATCAAAGTCTTGAAAATGTACTCATTCTTTTAAACGAAACTTATAATATTAAAATAGAAAAGCAAAACACCCAAATTATACTATCAACCCCCTAAAAACCAACAACTAATTTTTAACAGACAAACTATGGAGAAAAATTTTTACAAAAGAAAAGTTTGCATGAGCTTGTGTCGAATGACATTTCTTATTTGTGCAATTTTTTGGTCATTCCTAGTTAAGGCAGATGCGCAACTAGGAAAATTAAAGCCGGAACGATTAGACAGCTATTTAAAGAAGGTAGAAAGAGCTTATAAAGTGAGCTTTGTATATGATGCCGCTGAAATTAACAAAGCACTGGTACTAAATGTTCCAGACGCGACTAAAACAATCGAAGAATCTTTAGAACCACTAAAAGAAAAACATATTACCTATAAACTGCTAGGTAATCAAGTTATCCTTAAACTACAACCTGTTTTTAACACGGCAACTATAAAAAAAGATATCGTTGTTAGGGGAACGGTAAAAGATAAGGCAACAGGAGATCCAATTCCTGGCGTAAGCGTTTTAATTAAAGGAACTAAGACCGTTGTAGCTACAAATAGTGTAGGACAATATCAGATTACGACGGGCGAGAATGCTACTTTAGTTTTTCGCTATATCGGGTACAAAACTGTTGAGCAAGCAGTTGCAGGTAAAACGCAAATCGATGTTACCTTAGAAGAAGATGCTGCGCAACTAAAAGAGGTGAATGTTGTATCTACAGGTTATCAAACCTTAGAGAAGAAAACATTTGCTGGAGCATCAACTTTGGTTAAAGCGTCAGATTCTGAACGTGCGGGTGTAACTGACGTGAGCCGGATGTTAGAAGGACAAGTTGCTGGTGTGACTATCCAGAACGTATCGGGTACATTTGGTGCCGCACCAAAAATTCGTGTACGTGGGGCAACCTCATTCTCTGGTGATAATAAACCTCTATGGGTGGTAGATGGTATTATTTTAGAGGATGTGATTAATATCTCTAATGAGGCATTAACAACGGGTGATGCAAATACATTAATTGGGTCGTCGGTTGCAGGTTTAAATCCAGATGATATTGAAAGTTTTAATATTTTGAAGGATGCTGCTGCAACAGGTATGTATGGTGCACGTGCTATGAATGGGGTAATCGTAGTAACGACAAAAAAAGGCCGTCAAACACAAGGTAAGCCGGCGATTAGTTATAGATCTAATTTTACGACTTACAACAAGCCAGTTTATGCTGACTTTGATGTAATGAATTCTGCAGATCAAATGGCTGTTTTGATTGAGATGCAAAATAAGGGATATTATCAGGTACCAGGTGCTTCGCGTGGCGTTACAGGCGGGCCTTTCTACAAGATGTATAACAAAACATACGAAATGGACGGGAATGGCAACTTCTTATTAAAGAATGATGATGCCAGCAAAATTGCGTTCCTTACGAGATACGCCAATGCGAATACTGATTGGTTTGACGTTTTGTTTAAGAACTCATTACAGCAAGAACATTCACTTAGTATAAATTCGGGTACGGATAACTTTAAAAGTTATGCATCAACTTCGTTTACAAAAGATAATGGATTAACGATAGGAAATAGCGTTGAGCGTTTTACTGGAAACTACCGTGCAAACTTTAATGTAAGCGATAAGTTAAGTGCAGAATTGTTAAGTACCGGTTCAATTCGTAACCAACGTACGCCAGGAGCTACTTCATTACAACAAGATGTGGTTTATGGAAATTACTTTAGAAATTTTGACATCAATCCGTATTCATACGCGCTAAATACAAGTCGTATGATTACGCCTTATGATGAGAATGGAAATCTGGAGTATTTTAGACAAAACAGTGCTCCTTTCAATATTTTGAATGAGTTAAATACAAATTATTTGAATTTAGGCCAACTTGACTTTAAAGTTCAAGCTAACTTATCTTATAAAATATTACCTACGCTATCATACTCTCTAGATGGTGCATATAGATTTGTGAAAACAGAAACACAAATTTCCATTCTAGAAAGTTCGAATATGGCTACATCGTTCAGAACGGTCGATGATGCTACTTCGGCTGGAGGTAATGGAAACCTGTATACTGATCCAGATCTACCTGGAAGTTTGCCTATTAGTGTTTTACCTTCTGGAGGTTTTTACAAAACATCTACAGATAACTTAAAAAGCTATTATTTTAGACAGAACTTAAACTTCAATAAAACGATTAACGCTGACCATAACATTGCGGCATTTGCAGCAATGGAGGCTCGTTATATTGATCGCCAAAAGGAGTCATTTGATGGTATTGGCTATCAGTTTGATAATGGTGGCTTGGTTAGTCCATACTATAAATATTTTAAAGAGGCAGCTGAAGAAGGTAGGCCATATTTTGGAATGGGCAGAAATTATGAGCGCTATACCGCATTTTTTGGTAATGCGGCCTATACCTATAAAGAGAAATATACAGTAAGATTATCTGGTCGTTATGATGGATCGAACTTATTGGGTAAAGATGCGACCGCAAGATGGCTACCAACTTGGAACGTTGCTGCGAGTTGGAATATTAGTGATGAGAGTTTTTGGCCAAAAAGCGATATTCTTTACGGAGCAAAGTTACGAGGTTCGTATGGTTTGGTTGCTAGTATCGGTAACGCAACGAACTCTTCGGCAGTATTCTATAACCAGATATCAAGAAGGCCTGGTTTAAGTGATCAAGAGGCTTTGATTTATATCTCTAACCTAGAAAACTCTGAGTTAACTTGGGAGAAAACAAAAGATCTTAACATTGGTTTAGATGTAGCGTTTTTAAAAAGCAGGTTAAACTTAACGGTAGATCTTTACAAACGTAATATTTACGACTTAATAGGTGCGCTTCAAACTTCGGGTATTGGAGGTGAGTATACCAAAGTTGCTAACTATGGTGCAATGTCTGGAAAAGGTATTGAGTTTGCAATTATGGGGAAAGCGATTGATGGACCGAACTTTAAGTGGACTACCAACTTTAACTTTGGTATAAACAAAAATGAGGTAACGGAGTTAGATATTAATCCTAACATCTTCAGATCTGTATCTGCAAATGGTGCGCCAGTTGTTGATTATCCTCAGCGCAGCTTATTCTCGATTAGATTTGCTGGATTAAACCATGATTATGGGTATCCGACTTTTTACGGACAGGATGGAAAGCCAACTACTTATATCTATCTGCAGGATGATAAATTACTGGATTTAAAATATGAAGGTCCGTTAGATGCAACATTTGCTGGTGGTTTTTACAATAGTTTCTCCTATAAAAACCTAAGCTTATCTGTACTGTTAGGATTTTCGGCCGGTAATATGATCCGTTTAAATCCAAGTTCACAAAGTAGCTTCAATGATCTTTCGGCAATGAGTAGAGACATCTTAAATAGATGGGTAATGCCAGGTGACGAAGCGCATACCTCGGTTCCTGCTATTTTAGATCAATTATCGGGTTCGAAAATTGTGGATGCCAACGGATCAGTAGTTGATATCAGATATCCTTATAATTTGTATAATTTCTCTACTGAACGAGTAGCAAAAGGAGATTATATTAAATTGAGACAGGTATCGCTATCGTATAATGTTCCAAGAAGCTTCTCTTCTAAATTAGGTTTATCGAATGCTTCGCTATCGCTAGTGGGAAATAATTTATTATTGCTGCATGCAGATAAGCGTTTGAATGGACAGGATCCAGAGTTCTATGCTACTGGGGGGGTTGCCTTGCCAGTGTCTAGACAATATACTTTATCATTGAGGGTTGGATTTTAATTGAAGAAATTATGAAAATAAATACATTATTACGATTATTTATAGCGGGGGTACTATTATTAAGTGTTCCTTCGTGTAAAAAATACCTTGATCAGACGCCGGATAACAGGGCTGAGATCAATACGGTGGAGAAGCTATCGCAGCTAGTTGCAACGGCCTATCCATCAAGAGATTATTTAACTTTTACTGAAGCATCTTCAGATAACTCTGAAGACAAAGGAGTGGGTATTGGTAGCACAGATGATGTGATTGATTTACCTTATGCATGGCAAGATGTGATTGGCGATGCCACAAATTCATCAACTGCTTATTGGAATGCTTGTTACGAAGCTATTGCAGCTGCCAACCAAGCCTTAGAAGCTATTGAGGAGCAGAATTTTGGTAGCGATGCATTACCTTTTAAAGGTGAAGCTTTGATGTGCCGTGCGTATGCGCACTACATGTTACTTTCGTTATTTGCGAAACCTTATAACATTGGAGGTGATAACAGTTCGCCAGGTATTCCTTATGTAGAAAGCCCAGAGACAAAGGTAATTCAACCTTATAGCAGAGGTACAGTAGCTTCTACTTACGAAAAAATTGTTCGCGATTTTGAAGAAGGTATTAAGTTATTATCTCCTTCTGTATATAAAGTGCCGAAATATCACTTTACGCCAGCAGCAGGCCATGCTTTTGGATCACGCTTATACCTTTCTTTAGGTCAGTGGCAAAAAGTTGTAGATCACGCGACGTTGACTGTGAGCAATAATGATTTTGTAAACAATATCCGTCCGATTTCTACTACGATTAGAAGATGGACAACTGAGGAACATCGTACCAATTTTATGGCTAGTAGTCAGAAATATAACTTGCTAATTATCAATACTTATTCGACGTTTGCACGTTACACTTCGCCACGTCACGGTTATGGTTCTAAATTGGTGAAAATGTTTGAGCCAGCTTTTAACATTACCGGAAAACAATTGGCAAATCAAATTTTGTCATACGGTGTGCCGAACTATACAACTTATAAGTACAAAGAGAACTTTTTCTATACAACGCCAAGTACTGGTTTCCCTTATTTAACTTTTGCAGCCTTAACAACTGATGAGGCGTTGGCAAATAGAGCTGAGGCCTATGCAGAGTTAGGAATGACTAATCTTGCTTTAAAGGATCTTACAGATTTCTACAGTGTTAGAGCTACAGGATTTAATCCAACAATTGATGCGATTACAGAGGCTAAGATTGCAGCGTATTATCCTGCCATTACTGACAAAAAGCAAGCACTGATTACGGCAATATTAGATGCGAAAAAGTCACAGTTTTTACAAGAAGGTATTAGGTGGTTTGACTTGATGAGAAGAAAAATGACTGTAGTGCACAATAATATTGATGCAAATACACTTGAAACATTTACTGAATTAAAACCAGATAATCCTCGCAGGTTATTCCAATTACCTGTTGAAGTTAAGTTGTCGGGTGTTGAACTGAATCCTAGATAATATGAAGATGAAAAGAATATTTAAAATATCAACGTTTTTTCTACTCTTAGTAGTGGCAAGTGCCTGCCGAAAAGTAGAAACATTGAATGTGGATTATAGTGGTTTTAATCCTGATAATCCAAAAACCAATACACCACTAGACCAATGGTTAAAATCTACCTTTTTAGACCCTTACAACATTGATGTTGTATATAGATATAACCGTTATTACCATGGTAATACGGCGAATGTTGTACCTAGTAGCTTAGATAAAATTCAACCATCTATGCAAATGGTATTAGATGGCTTTATCAAGCCGTATCTAAAAGTGGCTGGTCCTCAATTTACCAAACAATATATGCCTAAAGAATGGGTGTTGTTTGGATCGTATTCATACGCAAATACGGCCGATCAAGGTGTTGCGGGTACCGCTGCAGGCGGTCGTAGGATTACATTGTATGGCGTAAATGAATATAGACCATTACCAGAGGGACAATTTTTTGCTTGGGATAGACAGCGAATTATGCACCACGAGTTTGGTCACATCTTAAATCAAATTATTCCGATACCTCCAGACTTTGAAACGCTTTCTAGAGGTTTATACAAACAACCGTATAACCAGACACCTACAGATACTGCGCGTAAATATGGTTTTGTTACTAGTTACGCAAGTGGTGTACACACAGAAGATTATGCAGAAACCATCAGTTGGTCGCTAATTAATGGTCAAGTATGGTATGATGATTGGGCAAATGGTGCTTCAGGTGAAGGAAAGAGCAGATTGATCCAAAAGCAGGCTAACATTGTGAACTATTTTACGAACCTAGGTATCAACTTCAAATCATTGCAAAGAGAAGTGCAAGCGTATATGAAGGGTATTGGACGTAATGAGACTAAATTTGCGTATTGGTTAAATAAGAGACGTGCTCCGAATTCGGCTACTAACTTATTGCCAACATTTGCAAATTTAACGGTTAGTACTACTTCAGATACTTATATCAAATATGGGGGGTCTGCGGCATTTAAAAATGTGTACGATGCAACAGTTAGTGGTGTTGCCGCTTTAGCGGGAAGAAAAGTTAACTATATTCGTTTAGAGTTTCCAACCTCGACTACGGTTAACTTAACTGTAAACTATACTAACACCGCGGGCTCTACATTTGACGCTAGATATGCATTTAATATGGCAGTTACAGTTAGTACTGGCGAAGTTAAATTTACAAATGGAACTCCAGGAACAGACGGGACTTGGGTAGCAAATGCAAATACGATTAGATCGGGAGCTCAACCTATGATTGACTACTTATTGAATAACATATTCGTTGCAGACTGGCTACCTGTAAATGTGAGTGATGAAGATTACATGAAGCTAGGTGGTTTTACCGTTAAAGACGATCCGGCGAATTATTTTTATGGTTCACTTGGTTATTAAAATTAATTAAAATGAAAAGGATATTATATTTTATCGCAGTGCTTTCCATATTGGTTGCCTGCAAAAAAACATCTTATGTGGCTAAGTTCGATAAGTTGCCACAAGAGCGGGCAGCAGAGCAAATTCAGTTGGTTTCAGATGCATTGACGTCATCTGCAAATGGATGGGTTGCCACATTGCCTACACAAGCTGGAGGTGGCTATAGTTTTTACATGAGTTTTGATAAGGAACAGGTGGTAAAAATGTATGGCGATATGACTGCTACAAGTGCATCGACAGCTGCCACATCTAACTACCGTGTTAAACAAGACATGGGAACAGAGCTTGTATTTGATACTTACAATTACATTTCTATGTTGAACGATCCTAACGGTACGTTAGGAGGTGCTGCAAAAATTGGTTATAGCAGCGATATCGAATTTACTTTCGATAAGATTAGCGGCGATACCATGATCTTTAAAGGCAAGAAGTTTAGACAGGATTTTAGATTATTAAAAGCTACTGCGGCACAAAAAGCAGCCTATGAAGCAGGAGCATTGAAAGCTAATATTGATAAATTGACTGCTTACTTCACCGCGAATAAGTTTCCTTATATTGACGTAACCTCTGGTTCTTCAACTATAAAAGCTAACATTATCCCAAATTTGGGAAACAGCTTGGCAAGTGGAAAGCGAGTTGAACTTACGGGAGTTTTAAGTGATAATGTTTCTATTGCGAGTGCGAAAGGTAAATTCGCATTTTCGACTGATGGTATGACGGTATTAAGTGGTGGAATCGTTTTTCAAGGGATTACTTTTGTAAGAATGGCCTGGAAAGATGCTACAACACTAGTTTTTTACGATCGCGCTGGTAAAGAGTATTTAATTAAAGATAATGGTGTGCCACTTGTTGATATTAATTTATTATGGGGTGCTAAGTATACTGGACTACGCTCTAATTTCAAAGTGATAAATCCAGGTACGAGTGCTGCTGGTGCTACGATTTTGAATTCGTTTTACGATAATTTAAAACCGCCTGCATTAGGCTTCAGTTTTAACTACGGACATATTGATTTGAATTGGAGTAGACCTAATAAACGTTTATCTTTTGATGCACGGGTTACCCAAAGCGGCCCATCAGAAACTGCCGGTTGGATTACTAACATTACTTACAGCTATACTATTAACCCAGATGGATCGTACAAGTTTACTACTTTTGCCCCTGCTTCTGGTGGTTATGTAGCTGCTGTAATGACTCAATTGGATAATTTCCTTAAAAATAATGATGTAGTATTTGATTATTATACTGACAACGGCAATTTATATTGTAAAATGTCAAGTGTGAGTAATCCATCGATTGTGATTACCTGGTTACTTAAGTCATAGGTTATTGTTTTTTAAACCCTTGCCCTAAAAGGCAAGGGTTTTTTTTATGACATAATTTTTATACCTCAGTCAAGTTAATCCGTATATTTGCATTCATGTTTAAGCGCGCAATTTTTATACTATTTATCGTAGTTTCAACTTTCGCTGTTGCTCCTCAAGCGCAGGCACAATGCTCAATGTGTACCATTAGTGCCGAGCAAGGATCAAAAAATGGCAATACGCAATCGAAAGGGATCAACGATGGGATTATCTATCTTTTAGTATTCCCTTATATCCTTATTGCAGGTATCGGCATCTTGTGGTATCGCAATTATCGTAAAAAAATTACTGAGGACGTAGTTACTTCATAAGTTGAAGAAGACGACTAAATTATATGCGCTTGTAAATGGGAAATGCCCAAAGTGCCGAAGAGGAGCTATTTTTTCGGGAAGCATTTATGGCTTCAATATTCAACGTACCAACTACAGTTGTAGCCATTGCAATCAACGGTTTGAGATAGAGCCCGGCTATTTTTATGCAGCCATGTATGTGAGTTATGCGATGAATATGACCGAAATGATCGCTGCGGGTTTTGCAACTTATTATTTATCGGGAGGTAGGTTAGATTTTGATGCCATTTGGATTTATGTAGTCTCCATTTTAATAGTTTCAATATTGCTATCACCATTCAATTATCGATATTCGCGTATCATTTTATTACATTGGCTGTCGCCAAAGATAAAATACAACGCAGCTTTTGATAAGCCCTAATTGAGTTTCGTAAACTAAAAACTGACGAAATATGTTAAATAAAAAGACAATCGAGTTTCTTGAGCTATTAACGGAAAATAACAACCGCGAGTGGTTTGCTGAACATAAGGATTTGTATGAAACAGCAAAGGCAGATTTATTAGCGATGATTGCTGTACTGATTAAAGAATTTTCGGCAATTGATCCTCAATATTCGGCAGATACCGAGCCTAAGAAGGCGCTTATGCGAATTTACCGCGACGTTCGCTTTAGTAAAAATAAAGATCCCTATAAAAAGAACTACGGCATCGCTTTCGATGTGAAGGCGTATGGTCCAAATACACCAAGCTATTATCTCCACATCCAGCCGGGAAGCTGTTTTTTTGGGGTGGGTTTTTGGCAGCCTGAAGCGCAAGTGCTAAAAATGATAAGGGAGGAAATTGACTACAATGCTTCCGAATTTTTAAGCATTATTAATGCGGCTGATTTTAAGAATACCTATAAGCTAAGTCAGGAAGATAAATTAAAAAAAGCGCCAAAAGGTTATGAAATTGACCATCCTCAAATAGATTTATTGAAATTAAAAAGCATCATCGCGATATATAAAATCGACGACAAAGAATTTTTTAAGCCAACAATCGTTAATAAGTTGAAAACTGCTTTCGAAATTATACAACCATTCGTGCTATTTTTGAGAAAAGCTGTTGCCAGTTAGGATTGAGATGTGAGTATCGAATATCAAGACTGAATGGCTAACCTAAAAAAGAAAACACAACCAAAATGAAAAACACTTTCCGCGCAATTGCAATCTTTTTACTTGCCACAACCATTAGTTCATGTGTAATTTTATCACCTAAAAAATATAAATCGTTATTAGCTAAACAAGATTCGTTAACTGCTGGTTGGAATGAGTCGCAATTAAAAGGAGAAAGTTTGGAGCAGTTAATTGCCAGGTTAAGGAAAGATACAACTGGACTTAACTCAGAATTAGCCGAATTGCGTTCGCGTTACGCGGATATGGATGCCAATTACAACAAGTTGCGCAGCAATAGCTCGTCGGAGATCAATAAACTCTCAGGTAGCCTCAATAAGTTGTCGGACGATTTAAAATCGCGAGAGCAACGCCTTAAAGAGGTAGAAGAAATTTTGCGCAAGCGAGATGAGGCAACTAATCAGTTAAAGGCGAAGTTACAAGCCGCATTGTTGGGCTTTACAAAAAATGGACTAACCGTTGAAATTAAGAACGGTAAGGTTTATGTGTCTTTAACAGATAAATTATTATTCCCATCTGGAAGTATCATCATTGATGAGAAAGGCAAACAGGCATTAACCCAATTGGCGAATGTGTTGAAGCAACAGCCAGAAATTAACATCGCTGTAGAAGGACATACTGACTCTCAAAAGATCAATAACTTGGGGCAGATTAAAGATAACTGGGACCTAAGCGTATTGAGATCGACTTCTGTAGTCCGCTTTTTAACAGAAGAGCAAAAGGTGGAGAGCGTAAGGATGACGGCTACGGGTAAAGGAGAGTTTCAGCCTTTAGGTTCAAATGCCAACGCCGAAAGCAGAAGCAAAAACCGCAGGATAGAAATTGTGCTCTCGCCTAAATTGGATGAGTTATACGATTTGATTAAGAAATAAAAAGACTTACGAAGTTTCTCTAAACTTCGTAAGTCTTTTTAAAACGGGCTATCTAATGATTTAAAATCTGGTAGTACAAGGTCTTTATCTGAGAGCAGGAATTCACTTTCATTCATGGCACTACCCCAATTGATTTGGAGCGTTGGGTCATTCCATACTATACCAAATTCTGAAGTCTTATCATAGTAATTGCTTACTTTATAGCTGAAGATCGTGTGATCTTCTAGCGTTAAAAAGCCATGTAGAAAGCCGGGGGGAACCCACAATTGTTTATGATTTTGAGAACTTAACTCGATTGTGAAATGTTGCCCGTAGGTAGCAGAGTTTTTTCTGATATCAACTGCAACATCTAAAACACTACCCTGTAAAACCCTAACCAATTTGCCTTGGGCAAAAGGTGGTGCTTGTGCATGCAAACCTCGTAGGGTTCCTTTTTGTGACAAACTTTGGTTATCTTGAACAAAAGTAGCGTCGATGCCTTTTTCTGCGAAGGCCTTAGCACTAAAACTTTCGTAAAAGTAGCCTCTGCTATCGTTCCATAGCTTTGGTTCGATAATCAATAAATCTTTAATTGGGGTTTCTATAAACTGCATATTTAAGCAACAAATTCCATTAATGAACGAAAGGCAACATGTTTATTGGCAAATTTTGTTTGTAGTTTAGCCTGCAATGCTGGGGCAAAATTTGCTTGGTAGTCTTGATAGTCCTCCTGTGTTTCGGCAATATATTGGGCACAATAGGTAATGCCTTCATTTGGGGAGTCTAAAACTTTTAAAAGGCGGTTAGAAACGAATTTTCCTGTTGCCATTACTTCTGGGATATGGATTTCTTTCATCCACTGAAGCCATTCTTCGGCAGCGGACTCTTCAATAATTAAGGTTACATTGTATAATAACATGTTGCAAAGGTATGAAAAGTTAAGGGTTTGGCGTAAAGCGTTGAGCGTATTAAGTGCCCAAGTTGTCTCCTCGTAAATTTCTAAATCTTTTTCTGGCCTCGGCATTGAACATGCTACCTGGATAATCGCTCATTAGTTTTTGATAAAGTATTTTAGCTTGAGCTACGTCGTCTAATTTCTTTTCATATAAATCAGCTAAAGTAAATAACGCATCGTCAAGCCAAATGCTATCACTATGTGAGTTGATCAGTTCTTTCAAGGCTTCGACCGCTTTGATTGATTCATTTGTTTTAAGGAAGATCTTAGCCTTGGCCATTAAAATATCATCCGTTAAACTATTAGTTGGATATACAATTCCGATACTATCCAGTTTTGATAAAGCCAATTCGGGCCTATTTCTAAACTGAATCATTTCTGCCTTGGCGTACATCAATAGTGCAAGGCTATCGGTTTTATGTTGTAAATTATCAGAAATTAATAAGCTAAGATTTAATGCATCATTTGCAATGAGCTGGGAAGTTGAAGCTTTTAGCACGTCGGCCTGTGACTTAGCATAATTGAAATCACCTTGATAAAAAGCGAGCTTTGTAGAACGAAATTTGGCGTCGTTTCCGATGATTTGGTTCTCGAATTGTCTGGCAACCTGCTCATAAATTAACACGGCTTCCCATGGTTGCTGTGTTAAAATATAGGTATCTCCAAGTTCAAGTTTGATCCTGCCAACATCCATTGCAGCAATGCCGGGAATGGTAAGGCATTCTTCTAGGGCTGCCTCCGCTTTTTTAATGTCATTTAAATAATATGCCTGCAAATACGCCCACCGTTGAAGCGCAAATAATGTTTGGGCACTTTTTCCGTATTCAGTTAAAATGCTGTTATATTGATCTGCCAAGAGGCTGATTTCTTGGTTCTCGTATTTTCCACTAATAGCAAGTTCGAATCGGGTATTGACCAGATGGATTCTGGCGGCTAAGTAATAAGGATTTTCTTTTCCTTTAGCTATGAGATATTCATAGGCTTTAATAGCGGTTTGATAGGCTTGGTTTGCTATAAAAGTATTTGCGGTATTATATAATAAAGCACCATCATCTTTTACTCGCTTGTCTTGTGCAATTAATTGGCGAAGCGCCATATCATACTGTTGTTGCTGTAAAAACTGCCAAATAAAGAGTTGATTAAAAACCTCTGCATCAGGTTCCTTTTGTAATTTTTTAAGGAGAGCAGTCTGTAGTAATTGATAATCGGAGTTGCCTTCGAACACTGATGCAAAAGCGCTTTGCGCTTGTGGCAATAACTGAGGTGTTGTGTCCAGGACTGTTATATATTCTTCAATTAGTTTAGTTTTATTTTTTTTGAAACGATAAATGCTGATGAGCTCATAAATAAATGCTTGTTCATCGCCCAATAATTTTCTGCCTTGTAAAAATGTTTGAATAGACATATCGTAGGCCTCAAACCGGTAAAAATGATTAGCAAGTTCCCTGATGCTAAACTCATCTTTTTGAACCTTGCTGATAACATCTAAAAAGATTTTATTTGCCGCTTCTGTGCGTCCGTTTTCTAAATAAACCCGACCTAATGCAATTGGATATTGCGTTTTAAGTGGGAATTCGGGTATCAATTTCTTGATCATGTTTTCGGCTTCGCTATATTTCTTTATTTTGATCAAAGAAGAAAAATAGAGCTCGAAATAATTATCGTCTTTTGTCTTATTGAAAAGCTTTTCTAACAAAACGGCAGCTTTGTCATATTCGGCTTGTTGATAATATTGAAAGGCAAGCCCTTCATCAATACGGTCTTGCGCATGAAGCAAAAAAGATGAAAAGCTAAGAAGAAGAAGTAAGCCTAGTTTCTTTAATTGCATAGTTTTTTTTAGATTACTAAAATAACGAATTTTGTAACAGCGTATTCTAATTGTTACTCATATTTTATTTGAATGCAGTACAATCTTACTACATTGAATAAAAAATGCCAATATTACTAAGTAACAATGTTAATGTTTAATGGCTTTTCCATAACGGGGATATGTATTTTTACCTCACGAAATAATATGACGATTGCGAAGAAATATATTTGGCTTATACTGATCACATTACTGTTTGCTTGTACTGACCAAAGCAAAGTAGTGGTGATACCTGTGAACAATTTTTTTAAGTCACAGGATAAAGCCACGTACCGTATTTCTCCAGACGGTAAAAGTATTTCCTATTTAAAATTGCAGGATAAGAAGCAAAATCTTTTTGTGGAAGACCTAGCAACTGGTAGATTAACCCAGCTTACCAGGCTAATTGAAAAAAATATCAGCTTTTATTCTTGGGTAAGTAATAACGAGCTAATCTACTACAAAGAGAAAGATGGCGGTCGTTATCAAGCAGATCTTTTCATTATTGACAAAGAAGGAAAAAATGAGCGGCAGTTAAGTGCAAATGAAAAAACACGGATTAGAGTTTTAGAAGATCAGCTTATTGATAATAAATATCTTTTGGTATTATCTAACAAAAGAGATTCTACTGTTTCGGATGTTTATCGATTAAATGTTAGGGATGGTAAGATGAATATGGTAAGTCAAAACCCAGGTAATATTACTGGTTGGATGACCGATAGTAAGGGGAAATTAAGACTAGCCTCGTCAAATGATGGGATAAAGGAAACTTTGTTGATTAGACAAAGCGAAGATCAACCTTTTAGGCCTCTTGCTACCATTAATTTTACAACGACGCTAAGACCAATCGCCTTTTCGGAAAATGAACCAAATATTATTTATGCCATTTCTGATGTTGATAGAGATAAATCGGCATTGGTAGAAATAGATGGTTTAACGGGGAAAGAAAAACGGGTTCTTTTTGCAAATGATACACTTAATGCAGTTGACGCACAGTATTCGAGAAATAGAGGTGAAATGGATTATGTGGTTTATGAAAGCTGGAAGAAGCAGAAACATTACCTTAATGATAATGCAAAAGCTTTTTATCAGAAATTAGATAAGCTGTTACCAAATACAGAATTGAGGATTATTAACAGGGACAAAAGTGAAAAGGTATTTGTGATAAGAACCTTCACAGATCGCAATCCAGGTTCTTATTACTTATACACTGCTACCAATGGGAAACTTAAGAAATTAAGTGATATTAATTCGGCAATTGATGAAGCGCAGATGTGTGAAATGAAGCCAATTAAATACACTTCGAGAGATGGTTTAGAGATTAATGGCTATTTAACTTTACCATTAAATTCGAGCGGTAAAAATTTGCCAGTCGTTGTCGTGCCTCATAATGGTCCGGGACAAAGAAATACTTGGGGTTTTAACGCAGAAACACAGTTTTTAGCTAATCGAGGTTATGCTGTTTTTCAGGTTAATTACAGAGGTTCATCTGGCTATGGGAAGAGCTTTTACGCTGCAGGTTTTAAACAATGGGGTGGGAAGGTACAAGATGATATTGATGATGGCGTGCAATGGCTGATTAGGGAGAAAATTGCAAACCCACAGAAGATTGCGATCTACGGTACAAGTTTTGGCGGTTTTATTGCGTTGAATAGTGCTATTAAGAGTCCGAATCTATACAAATGTGCAGCCTCAAACTCGGGCGTGCTTAATTTATTTAATTATTTGATTTCTATTCCGCCATATTTAAGATCTAACCTGCAGATGTATTATGATATTGTTGGGAATCCGGATACTGATGTAGATTACATGAGACAAGCGTCGCCAGTTTTTCATGCTGATAAAATTAAGGTGCCTATTTTTATTACCCAAAACATCAAGGATCCTAGGATTAATCCAAGTGATGCCATAAGGTTGGTAAAGGAGCTTAAAAAGCGAAATATCCCTGTTACTTATTATGAGAAGGAAGACTCGCCTTTCTCGGCAAATCGAGAAGAAAGTAGGCAACAAGTTTATACAGCGCTTGAGCAATTTTTGGAAGGCAATTTGAAGAATAAATAAGCAATTCGAATAAAATGGCTTCAGAAAAGGATAGTGGTTATCGGAAGAATTTTTTATTGATTGTGACCTTTATTGTGCTAATATCGGTGGTATTTATACTCTCGCTTTTTTTAGCCTTTAACTTTAGCAAGAAGAATATTGAGAATGATTTCGTATCGGCAAAAGCTAATGTATTGGAAGAAACCATTAAGCCATACAATGATTTCTTTTTGAATAAGCTGTCGGAGATTTCTTTTTACAATGGCTATCTAGATTCGGCTACTGCTTCCAAATTTGTAGATACCATTTTAATGGAATACCCATTTGTGTCTAAAGTTACTTTTTACGATACGGAAGTAAAAAATGTTCGGTATGAAGGCTATGGTGTAAACGTTGGTGATTTTGCCATTGGCATGAAGAGTGTTTACCAGTTTGGAAAAACGGTGCCGAAAGATTCAATCAAACTATTTGGCGAAAACGAAACCACCCATAACGTGCGTTCAGGAGATTTTAGCACCCTGTCTTTGAAGCTCATTACTTTTATACAGAAGTTAGATACGGCGAAAGTTCCATCCCAAGACGACTTGTTTAGTAATTTTACCAATGTACAAGCTAACCATATCGACTATTTTAATATTCCTAGTTTCGAGCTGCTTAAAACTTACAAGCGTATGGTTACTGAAAAATTGGCGTCAAATCCAGTTTACCAGTTAGATATGTTTTCATTTGAATTAGATCAACGCAAGATAAAAATAAAAAATACACGGCCACTACTCTACCAAAATATTAGGATTGAACCGATTAGTTATGATCCGTTAGATACCTCGTCTGAATACATTACAGGAGAGATTACGCTTGGGGGGGCATTCTCCGATTACAAATTGTATTTTATTTCGTCGAAATCTTTTGTGAAAAAGGAAATATTTGCCTTCTTTTTGCCAATTGCTGCCTTGTTGTTTTTGTTTTATGGAGTGTTGGTACTCGTTGCCTTTTTAATTTACAGGAACTTAAATGTTAACCATAAGATGTTTAAGCTACAATATGATTTTGTAACTAATTTAACGCATGAGTTTAAAACACCCGTTAGTGTGATTAAAATTGCTGGAAATAATATAAAAAGCGCAACTAGTTTAACTGCAAGAGAGCAACAGTTGTACGGTAAAATTTTAGACGAAGAAGCAGATAAGCTCAATGGCTTAATGAATAAATTATTGGCGTTTACGCAAATAGAAAACAAAGCGATCACTTTAAATAAAGATGAAATAAATATTGAAGACTTTATTGAAAGTACGATTGATGTTCACAAATTAAAGCATCCGGATTTTCAATTTACCTATGAAATATCTGGTTTTAAGACTTTCATAACTGATCCAGTGCTATTAGGTAGTTTATTTGATAACTTGGCAGAGAATGCCTATAAGTATTCGACAGACGAACAGAAGAAATTACATGTATCAGCACGGCTAATCAAAGACAAAGTAGTGTTTAGATTTAAGGATGCTGGGATTGGTATTCCATCATCAGAAATAAATAATATCTTTAAAAAGTTTTACCGCATTCAGAATAGATATAACCAAAATGGAAGTGTGGGTTTAGGCTTGGCCTTTTGTAAGGAACTAGTTAACTTTATGAATGGTGAAATATCTGTTAAGAGTGTTGTAAATAAAGGATCGGAATTTAAAATTGTACTACCCTATATTGTTTAGAAAGACCTACGAAGTTTGACGTGGCAAGGAGCAAAGTAAACTTCGTAAGTCTTAATTTAAGAATTGTTTAAACATAAATAAGATGTCTAAAGGAATAAAAATATTAATCGTAGAAGACGATGAAAACCTTAGGTTTTTAGTGGTTCATCGTTTACAGGCCGAAGGCTACCAAGTACTTGAAAATAGCGATGGTTTAGCTGCTGTGGAGACAATTATGACTGAGAAGCCTGATATTGTATTGTTAGATTGGATGCTGCCTGGGAAAGAAGGTGCAGAGGTTTGTGAAGAAGTAAGAAAGGCCGGTTATGAAGGGTTAGTAATTATGATGACGGCCAAAGCGCAAGATGTTGACAAAATAGATGCTTACAATTTTGGTGCATCTGATTATGTAACTAAACCTTTTAACATGGATGTTTTGGTGGCGATGTTAGATAGCAAGGTTAAGTTTTTGCTGAATAACGACCGTTCGGAAATTCATCGTTTTGGCAATATGGAACATCATCCGAATATTCATACATTGTTCCGCGATGGGAAGAAAATAGAGCTAACCATTTTGGAAAATCGTATTCTTTTATACTTTTTGCGTAATCCGAATAAAGTAATTAATAGGGATGAGTTGATGTTGGTTGTTTGGGGTTATAATTCTGATGTAAATACTAGAACCCTTGACATGCATATAGTACGTCTACGTAAGAAAATTGAATTAAATCCAGACAATCCTCAGTTATTACAGACCGTGAGAGGTATTGGCTATCGCTTTAATGGGGGATAAGGAATTGTTAAATATTTGATTGCAAAAGAGTGGCAAGCCATAAGATGGCAAATTGTAAGATCATTGTTCCATCTAGAAAAAAGAAGTAATAATACTCATTCTTTTTAAGGTTCGATTTAAAAATTAGCCAGCCAGTTAAGAAAATAGTTAAGGCAATACCTATTACGTCAAAGTTGATAGTTTTAGTAAATAAAATTAATAGTATAAGATAAGCTCCTAATAAGGCCTGGCAAAATAACCAGGCTTTTTTTTCGCCTAACATTACGGGGATAGTCTTCAGCTCATAAAGTTTATCCTGAAACAAATCTCTAATATCAAAAGGGATCGTTATTGCACAAATAAATAGGAACCGCTTAGCTACTAACAACAAAGTTTCGCTCAGGGATACAGAGATGCCATAGTTGTTTTCTAACTCAACGATGGGCAATAAAACACAACTCACCGACCAAACAAAACCGATTAGGAACAATTTAATGCCGGGTAAATTTCTTAACCCAATTTTCTTTTGATTAAAAGTTAAAAATGGAAGGTTGTAGGCAATGGCAATGATGCCGACAAAACTCATTAATAATTTGGCCTGAATACTTAGATACAGTAAGGTGATTGGGATAATACAAAGTATTGCTATGAGGGTGATGGAGATAATTAAACGATGATGGGAGAAAATCCATCGAACTCTTTTAAAAGGCGATTTTTGAGGCTCTGCGGGTTTAGCTAAGAGCATGCTCAAATTATAAACTAACAATGTTGAGAAGAAGACAAAGGCAAGTACATAATGATCTGGAGGTAGCTTAAGGAGGTAATAAGTAACCAGACCTTGAGCAACTGCGCAAAAAGCAATAAATAAGTTGCTAAAAAGCAGAAAATCCAATGTAGCAAAGAATACTCTTTTTATCATCATTCATAATTTGCTAACTAGCTAATTGGTGAATTGCTAATTAAGACCGCTTTAATTCAAATATCGTAATTTCTGGCAGAATTCCTACACGGCCTGGATAGCCTAAAAAGCCATAACCTACATTTACATAAAGTTGTTGTTGGTTTTCGCGATATAATCCTGCCCATTCTTTATAAATATATTGCACGGGGCTCCACTGAAACTCTTTTAGACGAACTCCAAACTGCATGCCATGGGTATGCCCGCTAAACATTGCATCGATGTCTTTGTATTTTTGAAGGACTTCGCCTCGCCAATGAGAAGGGTCGTGTGATAACAAGAGTTTTACGGGAAGATCTTCGGTGTTTTTAACTGCTTGTTCCATCTTCCCATATTTTGGGAAACGCCCCATCCCCCAGTTCTCGATACCTAAAATCCCGATTTCTTCGCCACTCACTTTTAATCTCCTATTTTCATTCATTAGCAGCTCAAAACCCATCAATTTATGAGTCTTAACCATGTCTTGAAGGTTTTTTATTTTTGCAGGAGAGCTTTCTCTACCATAATAGTAGTCGCCATAATCATGATTGCCTAACGTTGAATAAACGCCTAAAGGGGCCTTTATTTTTGAAAAGATATCTTGGTAAGCTGCAACTTCATTTGTTAAGTTATTTACAAGATCGCCCGTAAAAAACACGAAATCAGGTTTCTCTGCCATTAGTAAATCTACACCGCCCTGCACTGCGGTTTTATTGTAAAAACTACCTGAATGGATATCTGAAATCTGCGCCAGTGTAATCCCGTCGAATGCTTTTGGAAGATTTGGCAATACAAGTTTAACACGCTTGATTTGATAATCATACGCTCCAGAAATGATGCCCCAGCTGAGGGAACTTAATGGAACAGCGGCTGCTACAAGGCCTGCTTTTGTTAAGAAAGCTGAACGACTGATTAGTTCGGTTGTTGGTTGGGTAGTTGATTTTTCCGGTTTTCTGCCTAAACGGGCCAATTTGGTTGTTAGGCGCCTGATATCATCGATTAACAAGAACGGAAGCATAAATAATTTGGCAACGGCCGATAGGAAAAAAGCGACAAGAATAACTGCCCTTAGTGTTAGAAAGAGATTCAGAAATATGGCAGCGAAAACGCCAATAATCAGCAAGATGTTAAAAGTCCACCAAACGATACCGAAGTTAGTTTTTACTTTTGCTGACCATTTTTTAAAAGTATTGATAATTGCTTTGTAGCAATAGAAATCGAGCAGTAATACTAAAAAGCAAATTACAAATAGAAAATATGACCTCATTGGGCAGTGGTATAAGAGCAGTTAAAGTTTTTATCTAAAATCATCTTCGTCTTCATCGGCCAAATCTACGTTAAAAAGGCTATCAAACATGTCAGAGAAACCAAATCCACTATTCAAATAATCTTTGTTTAACTGCGAGAATTCGGCTAAACCATGTAAGATGAATTCCATTAGCAACAGCGTTTGATTTTCACTTAGCTTAGGATGAAATTTCTGAACGAGTTCATGAAGCCCATCAACCTTCATCAAGGCATTTTTGTAATTAGCTAAGGTTAATTCATCGCCAATGTCAATTGTATTGCCTTCGGTAAACCAATCGGCTATTTTGGTATAAGGATTTGCGTTTTTGCTTTTCTTTGCTTTTTCTGGATCTGGAAAATATCGTGCAAACAAATGCTTGATTGATTTACCAATTAAGGTATGCGCTACCTTTGCTGGTCCTTCCAATTCACCTTCATAAACTAGTTCGATTTTTCCGGTAACGGCAGGAATAATCCCACTCAAATCTGCGAATCTAACGAATGTAGTTTTTTCGTGATTGATCAACATTCTTCGCTCAGCACTGCTCACCAAGTTTTCGTAAGCCGAAATAGTTAAACGGGCCGAGACACCAGATTTCTGATCAATAAACTCGCTTTTACGTGCTTCAAAGGCTACTTGTTCTACCAAATCTTTAATTAAGCCATCAACTTCGATGAGTGAACGTTGCTCGGCTGTAAGTTTGGCTTCTTGGAAAGTGATTTTTCGAGCTATCTCCACAGTTTTAGGATAGTGGGTTAATATTTGGCTTTCTATCCTGTCTTTCAATGGCGTTACAATGCTGCCACGATTGGTATAATCTTCTGGATTTGCGGTAAATACAAATTGAATATCTAAAGGTAAACGAAGCTTAAAACCTCTAATTTGAATATCTTTCTCTTGCAGCATGTTGAATAAAGCAACTTGAATTCTGGCCTGGAGATCGGGTAATTCGTTAATCACGAAAATACTTCGATGAGCTCTAGGGATAAGTCCAAAATGGATTACACGCTCGTCATTATAAGTTAACTTAAGTGTAGCGGCTTTAATAGGGTCTACATCGCCAATTAAATCGGCAACTGTTACATCGGGTGTTGCCAATTTTTCGGTATAGCGTTCGCTGCGGTGCTGCCATAAAATTGGGGTGTCATCTCCTTTTTGTGCAATCTCATTTTTAGCAAACCAAGAAATTGGGTTCAAAGGGTCGTCGAATATTTCGCTCCCTGCAACATACGGGATATATTCATCTAATAAGTTGACCATTAAGCGGGCAATTCTTGTTTTTGCTTGTCCACGTAAGCCCAATAATAAGATGTTATGGCGTGATAAAATAGCGGTTTGCAATTCAGGAATTACGGTGTCATCGTAACCCAAAATGCCTTCAAAGCCTGCTTCTTTATCTTGCAACTGCTTGATTAGATTTTTTCTCAATTCGTCTTTAACGCTGAGCGATGTATAATTGCTGGCTTTTAATTCGCCTAATGTTTTTGCTTGCATGTTGTTGATTGATTGCTCGTTGTTCTTTTATCTATCTAAAAGTTTTTCTTCTATTCTTAATATAATCTTCAAAAATATATTCGCCCAAACCAGTTAGAGAGCTATAAAATGCTCGCCCTCCATTTATTTGGGTAAATTGTCTTACGAATTGTTGTAAATATGGGTCTTGGGCAATCATAAAGGTAGTGATTGGGATGTTTAACCTTTTACACTGTGCGGCCATATTTAGCGTTTTGCCAATTACTTTGCGATCTAAGCCCATGCTATTCTTATAATACCTTCCATTTTCTTTTAAGCAGGTTGGTTTGCCATCGGTGATCATGAAGATTTGCTTATTATGCGTTTTTCTGCGTCGCAATAAATCGGTAGCCAATTCTAACCCGGCTAATGTGTTGGTATGGTATGGTCCAACTTGCAAATATGGCAAGTCTTTAATGGTAATTGGCCAAGCGTCATTTCCAAATACAACAATATCAAGTGTATCTTTTGGGTATTTAGTTTTGATTAACTCTGCAAGTGCCATTGCTGTTTTTTTAGCGGGCGTGATCCGGTCTTCACCATATAAAATCATGGAGTGCGAAATATCTATCATGAGAACAGTAGAAGTTAGGGTTTTGTAGTCCTTTTCTTCTACCTCTAAATCTCGTTCGGTTAAGGTGAAATTTCCAATGCCGTGATTAATTTGTGCATTTTGGATAGATGCAGTCATGTCGATTTGATCTAAGCTATCGCCAAAAGCAAATTCTCTTCTATCTGCGTTCTTTTCTTCGCCAATTCCAGAGATGTTACTGTTGTGATTTCCCTTTCCAGCTTTTTTGAGCTTCCCAAAAATCTCTTCTAATGCAGATTTTCGGATGGTTTGCTCTGTTTTTGCAGTGATTTTAACTTCTCCGTTTTCTTCTTTTAAATAGCCTTTTTCTTTTAGGTCTTCAATAAAATCGCCCATTGCGTAATCATTATTGGTAAACTTATATTGTTTATCCAATTCGTTCATCCATGCTAAAGTTTCTCCGGCATCGCCAGCAGTATAGTTTAGCAATTCGGTAAAAAGCTTTAGCATTTCATCGAAGCCACCTTTTGGGCGCTCATTGGGCGTAAAATTAGAAAAATGAAAACCTCTCATATTAGGGTATTAACGGAATATCGAAGGTAAAAGTTTAGGACAGAAGTATTTTAAGCGGGATGTCATTTTTAGCTTTGAGCTTGGGGCATCGCGTTGAGAGTGTTTTTGGGAGTATAGAAATTAGAATGTTTTAGTAAATTTGTTTGTAAAGACCTTAATCATGAAGAAAATTTTGACCCTTTTACTTTTCACCATAATTGCATCAGCCCATGCACAGAAAGTAAGCGATAAACAAGCGATTTTAAACGTATTGGAGAAACAACGCAGCGACTGGAACAAGGGCGATGTGGAAGCTTATATGCAGGGCTATTGGAAAAGTGATAGCCTATTGTTTGTAGGAAAGAATGGGCCTACCTACGGTTGGCAAAAAACTTTAGAAAATTATCAAAAAGGATATCCAGACAAAGCAGCTATGGGGTTTTTGACGTTTGGTATTAAAAAGGTTGAATTAATTGCAAAAGATCAAGCCTTTGTGTTAGGAAGTTGGCATTTAAAACGCGAAAAAGATGAGCCAAAAGGTTACTTCACTTTATTGCTGCGTAAAATGGATGGTATTTGGAAGGTAGTGGTTGACCATAGTAGTTAAGAGGCTCGGGATGACAAAGTGGTTAATTTTTGATATTTCTTTGTAAAGTACACCAAAGAAAACAAGGTGATTAAACCCCCAACTACGGAAAGAATTACCACACTGTTCGAAAAAAAGGTTACCCAGTTAAGCTGTATCTTGAATATTTCTTTACTCATAAGTACCCCAATACTGCCCACATAACCAAATGAATCGGCAATGTAGATTAAGAAGCCAACGTTACTCGTGTATTTGAATGTTGAGATTAGTCGATCAAAGAATACGGCATTAAAGGGAATATAGACCATATATAAACCTAGCCCCACTAAAGTCATCCACCAAATGGGAGATAGATGATTGATTTTGAATAATACGGTGCAGCTTCCTGCCAAAATAAATCCCGCTAAAATGAAGTAATGTGCCGTTTTTAAAGCGGTAAAATTATTTTTAATTAATACCATGCTTCCTATTAGTACAAGTACAATTAAGGTAATTGGCGTTTCTGTTTTAGAAAAAATCGCTGGCTGATTGAAGAAGCCCATTTCCTTCCACATTTCTGCTCCAAAATTATCTCTAATATCTCTAAATATGGTAGCAAAACAGTAGATTAACACACAGGCAATTAATCCTCCCAAAAACTCTTTGATGAAATTACGCCGATCATCTTTCGACATGGGTACTCGTTCGGCTCTGTAGGTTATATCATCAGCTGTTGGCTGCGGTATTTGCTCCATCAAGTAAACAAATAATAGTAATGGTAATGCAAAGACTAAGCCGGTATAAAATGGCACCCAAAATTCAGAAATCCCGAAATTAACCATCAGCCAAGCACCAACAGATTTAACAAAGCCTGAGGCAAAAATAAAACTTACAGCTAAGGTAGCTCCAATAAAGTCTGTACTTCTTCGTCCCTCGACATAGGAAAATACCACGCCCCAAAGCATTCCTAAAGGGAAACCATTTAAGAATAGAAAAACGATATTATAGGGTACTGGAATTAGGGCAAAAAACAACCAGCAAAGCCATGCAAATGCTGTTAAAATTAAGATAATCTTGCCTCTTCCAGTTCTTTTTAATTCGGAGATGTATTTTATGCCGTAGAACTTAGCTAGGAGATATCCGAGCATCTGGCAGATGACCAATACAGTTTTATAACTATAACCGGCTATAGTTATTCCATCAAAAGTGGCAACAGTAAATGATTTTCGAAAGCCAAAAATCATTGTATAAGCTAAAAATACAGCTATCGCTGCATATAGGCCTGTTTTAATTTGGGAGCTGTTTTTTGAAAGCAAGTTCATTAATGTGCTGGATCATTTAAACTGAAAGATAGTTTAAAAAATCCTAAATAACACAATAGGTAACTACTTAGGGTTTCCGTTACGCATTGCTCTTTCTGCGATTCTCACAGCACCTTTTTCTCTCCAAGCGGCGTATTTTTCTTTGAAAGTCATTTTTATCAAACTATCAACGGCGCCATGTCTAAACAAGCTCCAAACACTGGCAATTTTGCGAGAAATGGATTGATCCCAAGCTCTCAAACTTAAAGAGAATGATCCGTCTACATACTTCATCCAATGCCACATACCGGTTGGCATAAATAGGGTATCGCCATGCTCTAAAAATACTTCATAGCCTTCTACTCCTTTAAGAGCTGGGAATTTCTCAAAATCAGGGTTGTCTACTTTATAATCTTCTAAAGCATAGGTGGCGTTAGGTAAGCAGTATAAACGATCTTTCCATTTATAGTCGAAAAGGATAATGTGTTTACGACCGCCAAAATGGGTGTGGAAGATATGGGGTAAATCGATATCGTAATGTAAGAATGTTACTGAGTTGGATCCTCCAAAGAACATAGCTGGCATGCTTTCGATAAAGCCGCCCATTAAGTCTTTCGGGATTTTTATATCATTAATTAAACTTGGAACTTTTTTAAATAGGTTGAAGAAAAAGATTCTTAGTTCTGTTGGTTCTCGCTTAATAAGGTCTAAATAGTCTCCAAACTTCATGTGTGCAGTTGCAGCATTAATTGGTTTTGAAGGGTCGGCTTTAGAATTGTCATACAGAGGCACTTCAAGATCTCCACCAATTTCTTTTAAATACTCCGTTGTCCATTTCTCACGTGCTGGCCAATCTTTTGTTAAGCCTTTAATGATCAATGGTTTTCTAGCGTCAAGGTAATTTTTTTTAAAATCTTCTCTGCTAATAGTTTCAACGGTGTCAACAGGTTTTAAAATGAAACTCATATCGTGTGTGTCTATGTTAAGCGAAGAAATGCTATTGTTGTTTTCCTCACTCACAAAAATGTAAATTAATATTTAAAAAAAATAATTCGCTTCATAAAATGTTAACAGTATGATAATAGAGGCCTAAAAACAAAAAGCGCCCACGGAATTCGTAGGCGCTTAATAGGTAAATTAGAGCTGGTGTTAATTATTTTGGCATTAGAACGGTATCAATTACATGGATAACGCCATTGCTTTGAAAAACATCTTTGATGGTCACCATTGAAGTACCGCCTTTTTCATCTTTCAACATTAAATTTTTTCCTTCCATCCAAGCCCACAATTTGCCGCCTTGAACGGTAGTTAATACAGCTTTGCCTTTACCCGCTTTAATGGCTGCAGCAATTTCTTTACTACCCATTTTACCAGCTACAACATGATAGGTTAAGATAGTGGTTAATGTTTTTTTGTTTTCTGGTTTAACCAAAGTTGCTACTGTACCAGCGGGTAATTTATCAAACGCTGCATTTGTAGGTGCAAAGACAGTGAATGGTCCCGCACTTTGCAATGTTTCTACTAAACCGGCTGCTTTTACCGCTGCAACCAAAGTGGTATGGTCTTTAGAATTTACGGCATTTGCAACGATATCTTTTGTTGGATACATTGCTGCACCACCAACCATAGGATTTTTTTGTGCTTGTGCACCAATTGTCATAGCTACTACGGCAATTACAGATAGGAATATTTTCTTCATAATTTTAAATTTTATGAAGAGAGATACGGAGAAAGAAATGACTTGGTTTTCAGCTCGGCGATTTTTTTATACAACTTTTGCGCTACGAATAATTTTAGCAAATAATTTGGGTAAAAAACGTTTAAGCAACACACCTTTAGTTTCTTTGCCTCCAATATAAACTTCTTGTTTTTTCGCTGTAATTGCCTGGATTATTTTTTGCGCACAGACTTCTGGCTGCATGCCGTTTGCTTGTGCATCGTCCATTGTGCCTTGTGCATCGCCATTTGCGGTTAATGCATTAATTGTAACCTTTGTCTTGATAAAACCTGGGCAAACAATAGTGATGTTTATATTTTCGCTAGTTTCGGCTCTTAGGGAATCGAAATATCCGTGCAAAGCATGTTTGGATGCCGAATAAGCTGAACGTAATGGTGTGCCGAACTTGCCGACTAAACTGCTTACGCATACCAAATGGCCACTGCCTTGAGCAAGCATTTGTGGCAAAACAGTCTTGCTTAAAATGACAGTACCCCAAAAATTTACATCCATGATGCGCTGCTCGGTCTGTAAATTGGTTTCTATAGCTAGGCCGCGCTGACTTACGCCTCCGCTATTTATCAGGATATCAATCTTCCCGTAAATACGGATAGCATCGACAGCTTTCTTTGCTAAATCATCGTGATTTGCTAGGTCCAATGATAAAACGTGGACATTGATCTGGTCAACACATTTTGCTTTAACCCTAAATAATTCATCGCGGTTGCGAGAGGAGATAATTAATTTTGCACCCAATGCATTTAACGCGTAAACTAGGGCTTCTCCAATGCCTGAAGATGCGCCAGTTATCCAAATAATTTTATCCTTCATGTGCGATAGTTTTTAGTACCGTAAATCGTCTTCAGCAAAAAGTTCAGCAGCAATACCGTCTGCAAATAATTTCCCTGTGTCGCTTAAAGTAATTTTATAGTTGTGCTTTAGCAGTTTGCCATCTTCTAAAAAAGAAACAGTATTAAGCAAGGTTTGGTCCGTAAAATCTTTGCCAAAATCTGCAGTTATCTTTGTTAAATCTATTCCCCATTGTGTGCGTAATGAGGTCATAATGTACTCATTAAATCGATTTGTAAGAGAGAGCTCTTCGATCGTTTCTGGTAAGGTACTATTATTTAGTGCCGCTAGGTATTTTGCGTTATTGGGAATATTTAAATAACGGGTAGCACCACTAAAACCATGTGCTGAAGGACCAATACCCAGATAAGGAACTCCGCGCCAGTAATTTGTATTGTGTATTGCATAGCAACCTGGTAGGCTATAGTTTGATATTTCGTAATGTTCGAATCCTGCTTTAGTTAAATGCTGATTAAGTGTTAAGAATTGAGCAGCACTTTGTTCATCATCTAAGCCGCTTTGTTTGCCTTTTTGGATAGCATTTGCTAAAGCTGTTCGTGGTTCTACAGTTAATGAATAAGCAGAAATGTGAGGTGTTTTTAATTCAATTGCTTTATCAATATTAGCTAACCACTTTTGATCTGTTAGTAGGGGGTATCCATAAATTAAATCGATGCTTAAATTTTCAAAGCCTGCATCTTGACTCCTTTTGATACAGCTTTCTGCTTCGGTAGCGTTATGCGCTCTGTTCATCCAAATTAAGTCTTCCTCAAAAAACGATTGGATACCAATGCTAAAGCGATTGATTGGCAGTTGTTTCAAGGAGGCGATTTTTTGCCCATCTAGATCGTCTGGATTTGCCTCCATGGTAATTTCGGCCGTGCTAGCAATGGTAAAACACGAAGTTAAGGTATCGAATATCTTTTGGTAGGCTTTTGCAGGCAGCACAGAAGGAGTGCCACCGCCAAAATAAACACTCTCAATAGTTTCCCCTAGCAGACGATCTTTTTTGAGCGTAAGCTCTTTGCAAATCGCATCCACCATTTCATCAGCATATTTTAAAGAGGTGCTGAAATGAAAATCGCAATATGTACATGCTTTTTTGCAGAAGGGAATGTGAATATAAATGCCAGCCATGTTATGAATTCGTCTTATTTTATGTTACTTAAATGTTACTCATCTGGATTTTCCAGTAACAAAAGTAACAAATATTGTTTCTTCTAACCTACACAGCAATGGTCACGGTAAGATACAAGAAATTAAATGACAATTATGAGTCCCTCAAAATTTATGTTACCAAGGATTTAAGGGTTGATTTTTTTGGTTTGCTCATTTGGGTTAATCGCTTACCTTTGGGTTTTATTTGAAAAGTGAGCGGACATAAACATTTACACAAACTTTCAGCGGCAGGAGTACTGATCAGTCTTGGCATCATCTATGGAGACATCGGTACTTCGCCATTATATGTATTCAAGTCGATAATAGGTGTGCGGGAGATTACCCCACTACTGATCTTGGGTGGACTTTCCTGTGTGTTCTGGACATTGACGCTCCAGACCACGATCAAATATGTAATCATTACCCTACAGGCGGACAATAAGGGCGAAGGTGGAATTTTTTCGCTGTTCTCACTGGTGAAGAACAAGGCCAAGTGGTTAATCATCCCCGCTACTGTTGGCGGTGCGGCGTTACTGGCTGATGGGATAATTACTCCGCCGTTTACCGTATCTGCTGCAATCGAAGGACTGGCACTGCGTTATCCCGAAATTCCGACTATACCTATCGTTGTGGTCATCCTGACCGGAATTTTTATCATCCAACAGTTCGGCACTTCGATTATCGGCAAGGCCTTTGGGCCAGTAATGTGGGTGTGGTTCACGATGATTGCCGTACTAGGGGTAGCCTACATTTTGAAATCTCCCGGAATACTGAAGGGAATCAATCCCTACTATGCCTATCAACTGCTTTCAACCCATCCGCAGGCCTTTCTGATATTGGGCGGAGTGTTTTTGTGTACTACGGGCGCCGAGGCACTATATTCTGATCTGGGCCACTGTGGCAGGGCGAACATCCGCATCAGTTGGATCTATGTGAAAACCTGTCTACTACTTAACTATTTTGGGCAAGGAGTTTGGCTGATGGAGCAGAGCGGTGGATACCTAGATAAACGCATACCGTTCTATTCGTTAATGCCTGACTGGTTTTTGATCTATGGTATAGCGGTAGCGACTTTGGCGGCAATCATTGCCAGCCAGGCACTGATCTCTGGCTCCTTTACACTAATCGGTGAGGCGGTAAGACTTAACCTGTGGCCAAAGGTGAAAATAAATTTTCCCTCGCTGCAGAAGGGACAGATCTACGTGCCCTCAATGAACTGGGTCCTTTGGATTGGCTGCATGCTGGTGCTGGCAATCTTCCATAACTCTGACAATATGGAGCATGCGTATGGGCTGGCCATTACCGTGACGATGTTAATGACTACGATCCTTGTATCGGTTTTCCTGAAGAAAAAACATTACCCAACTTACTTGATTGTGGTTTTTTTGGTTATTTATGGACTGATCGAACTCACTTTTTTTGCCGGCAACCTGCCACGTATCGTTCATGGAGGATGGTTTACGATCATACTCGGCAGTATCTTGTTTGCGGTCATGTGGAGCTGGTTTAATGGACGACGGATTCGTAACCGCTATCTCAAATTCGTGGATATTGAAAAATACCTTCCGTTAATTCAAAAGCTCAGCAATGACGAATCGATTGCGAAATATGCATCACAACTGGTGTACCTAACCAGTGCAAACTTTAAGGATGAAATCGAGCAGTCGATTATCTATTCGATTATCCAGAAGCATCCCAAACGGGCCGATGTGTACTGGCTTGTGCATGTGGATGTAACAGGCGAGCCCTATACAATGGATTATACGGTTGATTCCCTCGTGCCTGGCAAGGTGATAAGGATCGATTTCAGGCTTGGCTTTAAGATCGAGCAGCGGATCAATGTACTCTTTAGGACAGTGGTTGAAGAACTGGTTAAAACCGGAGAAGTAGATATTACCAGTAAATATGCGTCGTTGAAAGAGCATGGCATTGCTGGCGATTTCAGATTTGTGGTAATTGAAAAGGTATTATCAAATTCCTTTGGACTGAGCTTCTGGGAAAGATCTATCGTAATGGCCTACCAGTGGCTGAAGGTTCTGGGTGTGTCCGACGAGAAGAGCTTTGGGCTTGACCTGAGCTTTGTGACTGTGGAGAAGGTGCCACTAATGGTGGATATACCCGTAAAGCCGAACCTAAGCCGCATAGAAAAAAATACGATTTAAATGCGACCCTACCAAAATGAAAATTATCCTTCTGTTTTGGTAGGGTATGTGGATTTTGTAATCTGACTTGAAAAACAAAAAACGACTTCCCAATAAACTTAGATAGTCTTTTCTCTCGTATTGATTTTTTTGGGCATCTGCTTTGTTGCACTGCTGGCAACAAAATCCAAAAATTATGATTCTCATTATCTTAGGCGGCCTTATCATCTTGATGGGCTTTTTTAGTAAACAGGGCGATAGCCCCTTGTTGCGTTACAGTGGTCTGATCCGTGTAGTAGGCCTAGTTGTTATGGCCCTCGGGGCCTCTCTGTCCATGCTCAAAGTAATCGATGCCGGGCAGGTCGGGGTAAAGACCCTCTACGGTAAGGTTGATGACGACGTACTGTACAGCGGGCTCAACGTAGTCAACCCGCTTGTCGAGGTAACTACGTTTGATGTAAAGACCCAGAACTATACCATGTCTGCGGTGCATAATGAAGGTAACAAGGATGGTGACGATGCCATTCGGGTACTCTCTGCTGATGGGCTGGAAGTCGTAATCGATCTTTCAGTATTATTCAAGGTCAAACCGGCTTCAACACCAAAGATCTTGGGTACCATTGGGACTGATTATGTAGATAAGATTGTAAGGCCAATTGCCCGTACTGCCATCAGGGACAATGCTGTTTCGTATGATGCAGTAGCACTTTATTCTCTGAAACGTGAAGAATTCCAACAAAAGATCTATCAGACCATAGCCCTCAGTTTTGCCAAACGTGGCCTAGACCTCGAGCAATTGCTGGTAAGGAACGTAACCCTTCCGGCATCTGTGAAAGCAGTGATAGAATCGAAAATCAATGCCGAGCAGGAAGCACAAAAAATGACTTTTGTACTTCAAAAAGAAAAACAAGAGGCCGAACGCAAACGCGTAGAAGCACAAGGTATTGCCGATTACCAGAAAATCTTATCGACTGGATTAAGCGATAAACAATTGCAATATGAGGCCATTAAGGCACAAAAGGAAATTGCGCTTTCACCCAATACCAAAATCATCATGTTGGGCAATGGTAAAAATCCAGTTATCATTGGTGGAAACTAAAAATCGGTGCCCTAAGACTGTTTTAAGAGGTTTTTTATTTCAAAGATCCACGGGTGGTTTTTCTTGGGCTTTCATATCGAAAAAAATCATTCCGTTTTGGAAGGGTTGTTTTGGGGAGCTAAAGCCGTGGGATTTTTTTTTCTTTCTTTTTGAGGACTAAAGCACTGTTTTGGACTATTGAAGATGTTCAGGCATCTGTTTTGTGAGCGCTGTGGCTTGAAAACTAAATAACAATGGACAACCACATGATTTTTGTACGTAGTGCAACGCCAGAGGACGTATGCTACGCAGATGAAATAATCAATGAAACTGAAAACTCCGCCATCGCACGGGGATCGGGCATTTCCAAACGTACTGTCGCTATGGTAGCGGAAAAAATGGCCTGCGGCAAGGCCGTGATCGCCGTAACCTCCAGTGGGGAGTGGGTAGGGTTCTCCTACTTTGAAACCTGGGAGAATGCGAGCTTTGTTTCCAACTCGGGGCTGATCGTTGCGCCCAAGTTCCGGAATTCGGGAGTTGCTAAGAGCATCAAGCAGCGGATCTTCCGTATGTCACGCAGGATGTTTCCTGATGCAAAGATATTCAGCATCACCTCGGGCAGCGCGATCATGCGCCTCAATGCACAGCTCGGGTTTTTGCCAGTGGGTTTCGAGCAGATTACCCGTGATCCCAATTTTTGGGAAGGCTGCAAGAACTGTATCAATTATGACATCTTGGAACGCAAACGCTGCCACAACTGCCTTTGTACGGCCATGCTGTTCGACCCAGACCAACAACAGACCAACCTTATGAGCCCAAACCAATTACTACAGATCCAAACCCATCAACATGAAAACTGAGCATCCTGAAATCCCATTGAACCAAGATCTTAACCACTTATATACCCAGGCCCTCCACCTATTAGAAAAACTGATAGCAACTCCTTCCTATAGTGGGGAAGAATCATCTACTGCCGACTTGATCGAATCATTTCTTTCCGGCCATGAAGTACAGACCTTGAGAAAACATAACAATGTATGGGCATATAATAGGTATTTCGACCTTGAAAAACCGACCATACTGCTCAATTCCCACCATGATACCGTTAGGCCAAACGCCCAGTATACCAACGATCCCTTCTTACCAACGGTAGATGAGGAGAAGCTCTATGGCTTAGGTAGCAACGACGCTGGAGGTGCGCTGGTTTCATTGATCGCTACCTTTATCTATTTTTATGAGCAGCAAGATCTGCTCTTCAATATCTGCCTTGCCGCTACCGGTGAAGAAGAGACCTCTGGAGAAACGGGCATCAGGAGTATCCTTTCTGACCTAAAACCTATTTCCTTTGCCATCGTTGGCGAACCTACGGGGATGGAGATGGCCATTGCCGAAAAGGGTTCTATGGTGATAGACTGTCTGGCCAAGGGCAGGTCTGGTCATGCTGCTCGCGAAGAGGGCGACAATGCAATCTATAAGGCGATGAAAGATATAGAGTGGTTTTCCAATTTTAGGTTCCCGATCCAAGATAACCTTCCCGATCCGGTGAAGATGACCGTAACACAGATCAATGCAGGCATCCAGCACAATATAGTGCCCGGGGAATGCAGCTTTACGGTAGATGTTCGCTTTGACCATAATTATACTCAAAGGGAGATTTTGAACATGGTAATCAACCATACCTCTGCCTTGTTAAAAGTCCGTCCGAATGTACTGCAGCCCTCCAATATCGATCTTTTGCATCCTGTAGTGGTGACGGGGATCGAACTGGGCCGTAACACCTACCTCTCACCGACCAGTTCAGATCAGGGTTGGTTGGAAATGCCTTCGGTAAAAATGGGGCCGGGCTCGTCAGCTCGTTCGCATACCGCCAATGAATTCATCTTTGTAGAGGAGATCGAGGAAGGGATAGATATCTATATCAAGTTGTTGCAGGCGCTAGCACCTGTCGTAAGCGAACTACAGGCTGGAGGTAAGAAATACGAACCAAGGTTAGCGTAATTTTAGAAACTGATAAGAGAACTTAAGCTATATTTGTAGCTACACTTTGAAGACTTGTTATGGAACATACCGTATTAATTATAGACGATGAAAGCAAGATCAGGAGCCTATTAGCCAGGATCATCGAACTCGAGGGTTATAAGGTACTTCAGGCGGCAACGGGCAAAGAAGGCCTAAGAGTGTTGAAGGAGAATGATGTTCTGGTGGTCATCAGCGATGTAAAGCTACCCGATGCCAACGGTGTGGAACTGGTACTTGCGCTTAAAAAGATCAGGCCCTATATAGAGGTGATCAACCTTACCGCATTTGGTACAATTGCAGATGGGGTGAAGGCGATGCGCAACGGTGCCTTCGACTATATTACCAAGGGCGATGACAACGATAAGATCATACCCTTGGTACACAAAGCACTGGAAAAGGCCAAGCTGCAGGTGCGGGTATTCGACCTAGAAAAGAAGATCGGCCGCAAGTACAGCTTTGATAGCATCATCGGCAGCTCGCCTGCGATCAAAGAGGCTATTTCCCTGGCCCAGCGGGTAGCGGCAACCGATACGACTGTACTGCTATTGGGAGAAACCGGTACTGGCAAGGAAGTGTTCGCCCAGGCCATCCACCATGCTGGCACAAGGAAACTCAAACCCTTTGTTGCACTCAATTGCAGCGGGTTCAACCCCGAACTCCTCGAAAGTGAGCTATTTGGTTATAAGGAAGGTGCCTTTACTGGAGCAAACAAAGACAAAAAAGGATTGTTGGAAGAGGCCAACGAGGGAACGCTGTTCCTGGATGAGATCGGAGAAATGAACATTGATCTGCAGGCAAAGCTGCTCAGAGTATTGGAGAGCCAGACCTATATCAAAGTTGGTGGTACCCAGACCAGCAAGGTAGACGTTCGGATCATTGCCGCCACTAATCGTGACTTGAAGGCCGAATCCGAAAACGGAACCTTCCGCTCGGACCTTTTCTACAGGCTTTCGGTATTCTCGATCAACCTGCCAAATTTATCCCAGCGTAAAGGAGATATTGTGCCCATAGCCAAATACTATCTCAAAGAGTTTACCGCAAAGGTAAACCGATCTGAGGTGACCATGGATAAATCGTTCCTTGATTTTCTCACCGGCCATCACTGGAAGGGAAATATCCGCGAACTGAAGAACATCATTGAGCGAGCAGTCATACTGGCCACAGGTAATACCCTTGGGGCAGAGCTATTGCCTTACGAGTTCCACGACCAACAACTGCAGCCAAGTTCGATGGAAATGGCCACCATGGAAAAACAGCATATCATCAGGGTGCTTTCCCATACCCGTGGCAATAAGACCGAGACGGCAAGGCTGCTGGGAATCGGGCTGACCACACTCTATCGCAAAATCGAAGAATACCAGATTTCCTAGCATTTGTTTCGCTTCATCCCGATATGAAAAAAACCCTTCCAAAATGGAAGGGTTTTTTTTGTGTCTGATTTTAAGCAATTCTTTTTATGATTTTAATCATCTGTTATTCAGTTTGTTGTGGATAAATTGGCATTTCTGGTACACGAGTTGGTATTGGGGAAGTAAACAATTTAAGTTATGATCCTAATTCTATTAATCCTTTTATTGCTGCTCTGTTGGGCAGCGTACAAATCCATCGACTGGTTCGAAAAAATCTAAAGCCCATGATCGCATTATTCATCATCGCAGTATTGGTATTCCTGTATATGGTCTACGTACTCATCAAACCCGAAAAATTTTAATCCATTCTCCTTTTGGAGCATTAAAAATTTAAAAAATGAACACAGAATTACTCGGCATCATTGCCACGTTCCTGCTTACCTTGGTGATCGCTATCCCACTTGGAAAGTACCTTGCCAAGGTTTTTGCAGGTGAAAAGGTGTGGACGGATTTCCTAAAACCGCTCGAAAACGGAATCTATAAGCTTTCCGGAATTAACACCAAGGAACAAATGAATTGGAAACAGCACCTAAAGGCGCTGCTCACCATCAACCTCGTATGGTTGGTCTATGGTTTTTTTGTCCTGATCTTTCAGGATAAGCTCCCTTTCAACCCCGATGCCAATCCTGGGATGACCCCAGACCTGGCCTTCAATACCATTATCAGCTTTGTGGCCAACTGTAACCTGCAGCATTATTCTGGAGAAAGTGGCGTAAGCTACCTTACCCAGCAGTTCGTGCTGATGTTTTTACAGTTCGTAAGTGCCGCTACCGGTATTGCTGCCGCTGTTGTCCTTTTCAAGGCATTCAGAGACAAGTCCACGGTTGCCCTTGGAAACTTTTGGGAATTCTTTGTAAGAGCGATAACAAGATTATTGTTGCCGCTTTCCATTGTAGTTGCCTTGCTACTTACCTTTAATGGTACACCTGCAAGCTATGAGGGCAAGGACCAGTTCATTTCCATGCAAGGCGATACGGTTAATGTTTCCCGCGGACCTGCTGCCCAAATGATTGCGATCAAACACTTGGGTACAAATGGCGGTGGTTATTTCGGTGTTAACTCGGCGCATCCTTTCGAAAACCCGAGCTACTTGACCAACATGGTTGAGCTGATTGCACAGGTAATCATTCCCATTGCCATGGTTATTGCATTTGGGTTCTTTATTCGTAGGAAAAAAATAGGCTGGACCATTTTTGGAGTGATGACCATAGGTTTATTCCTGCTGCTTATTCCTATGTTAAATGCAGAGTTGAGTGGTAATCCTGCATTGGCGAAAATGGGTATTGCCCAAACTACTGGTGCAATGGAAGGGAAGGAAGTTCGTTTCGGACCTGCTGCCTCTGCCTACTGGAGCACGGTAACTACCATTATATCCACAGGTTCTGTTAACAGTATGCACGACAGTACAATGCCTTTATCTGGATCATGGCAATTACTTGGAATGATGATCAATGCATTCTACGGAGGTTGCGGTGTTGGTTTGCTAAATTATTTCATCTACTTAATTATTGCCGTTTTCATATCGGGTTTAATGGTTGGCAGAACACCAGAGTTTTTGGGACACAAAGTTGAAGCAAGAGAAATTAAAATTGCTGCGATTATTACCCTGCTTAGTCCGTTTTTAATTTTGGGAGGGACAGCAATTGCAAGTTATGTTTTCACCAATCATGGCGATGCGGCCTGGGCCGTCCAGCCTAAGGCATGGTTGAATAACCCTGGGTTCCATGGTTTTTCTGAAATGCTTTATGAGGTAACCTCGTCCAATGCTAATAACGGATCTGGATTTGAAGGACTAGGAGATAACAATGTCTTCTGGAATTTACTTACAGGAGTAGTCATTTTCTTAGGGCGCTTTTTACCAATCATAGGACCGGTTGCCATTGCGGGTTTACTGGGTGCGAAGAAATTCATTCCAGAATCTGCGGGGACTTTAAAAACTGATACCAAAACGTTTGCACTGATGACCTTTGCAGTTATTCTGGTGCTCAACGCACTTTCTTATTTCCCTGCTCTGGCCCTTGGCCCACTCGCAGAATATTTTACCATGCTTAAATAACAAATAAAATGAAACCCAATAATAAATTATTCGAACCCGCTTTGGTGCAGACTGCACTGAAACAATCCTTTATCAAGCTCGACCCACGGGTAATGATCAAGAACCCGGTAATGTTTACCGTTGAGATCGGAACCTTGGTTATGGCTTATGTTACTGTTTATTCGATCAGTAACCAAGGACAAGGTTCACCATTATATAACTTTTTTATTTTTCTGGTGCTGCTGTTGACAGTCCTGTTTGCCAACTTTGCCGAGGCCATAGCCGAGGCAAGAGGTAAGGCGCAGGCAGACAGCTTGCGCAAGACCCGTGAAGAAACACCTGCAAAGGTACTTTTAGAAAATGGGAAGATTGAAGTTCGTTCTTCAAGTTTGCTCAGAAAAGGAGATGTGTTCGTTTGCGAAACAGGTGATACCATTCCTACCGATGGAGAGATCATCGAAGGAATCGCCACCATAGACGAATCGGCCATCACTGGTGAATCAGCTCCAGTAATTAGAGAATCAGGTGGTGATAAATCATCAGTAACAGGTGGCACAAAAGTACTTTCTGACCAGATCAAGGTTAGGGTAAGTACCGAGCCTGGTGAAAGCTTCTTAGATAAAATGATTGCACTGGTTGAAGGTGCTTCACGCCAAAAGACACCAAACGAGATTGCATTGACCATCTTGTTAGCAAGTTTTACCTTGGTATTCATTATCGTTTGCGTAACCCTGAAACCATTTGCCGATTACGCAAATACACCGATTACAATAGCGGCACTAATCTCGCTTTTTGTATGTCTTATTCCAACTACTATTGGTGGCCTTCTATCTGCCATCGGTATTGCCGGAATGGATAGGGCATTAAGGGCAAATGTAATTACCAAATCGGGTAAAGCGGTAGAAACCGCCGGAGATATCGATGTGTTGTTACTGGACAAGACAGGTACTATTACCATTGGTAACCGTAAGGCCACCAATTTTTATCCAACGGCAGGGGTAATCATCAAACACTTTACTGATGCTTGTGTATTGAGTTCACTGTCCGACGAAACCCCTGAGGGCAAATCGATTATTGAGCTGGCAAAGGGAGATGACCATATTGTAATGGAAACTGCACCTGAAGGAGCTGAATTCATTAAATTCACTGCTGAGACACGTTCAAGTGGTATCAATACCCCGGATGGACGCAGAATCCGTAAAGGAGCTTTTGATTCGATACGAAATATTGTTTTGCAAGCTGGAAACAGCTTTCCGATGGATATCGAGGATCAAGTGAAGATTATTGCTTCAAACGGTGGAACCCCTTTGGTAGTTAGTGAGAATGAGCAGGCATTGGGGGTAATCGAACTACAGGATATCATCAAACCGGGAATCAGCGAACGTTTTGAACGTTTACGTAAAATGGGCGTAAAAACGGTAATGGTGACAGGAGATAATCCTTTGACGGCTAAATACATCGCCGAAAAGGCAGGTGTTGATGATTTCATCGCCGAGGCCAAGCCCGAAGACAAGATGAACTACATCAAGGACGAACAGGCTTTGGGAAAACTGGTAGCCATGATGGGCGACGGTACAAACGATGCTCCTGCATTGGCGCAGGCAGATGTGGGTGTAGCCATGAACAGCGGTACCCAGGCTGCAAAAGAAGCAGGTAACATGGTCGATCTTGACAATGACCCGACCAAGCTAATTGAGGTCGTGGAGATCGGAAAGCAGTTATTGATTACACGAGGAACGCTGACAACCTTCTCAATTGCTAATGACGTGGCCAAATATTTTGCCATTGTTCCTGCATTGTTTATTGCATCTATCCCTGCCTTGCAGAGCCTGAACATCATGGGGCTACATAGTCCAGAAAGTGCAATCATGTCTGCAGTGATCTTCAATGCGATCATCATCCCAATTTTGATCCCACTGGCACTGAAAGGCGTTGCCTATAAACCGATTGGTGCTACGGCACTGTTAAGAAGAAACCTTTTCATCTATGGTATAGGTGGCGTGGTGGCTCCATTTATCGGTATCAAATTAATTGATTTATTGGTCGGCCTCTTTGTATAGGCCTAAAATTTAAAATGTAAAAACATGAAAAAGTACATCATACAATCACTTCGCCTGACCCTGGTACTCGTCGTACTTTTATGCGTAATCTATCCATTGAGCATCGCTCTAGCAGGAAGAATGAGCAAAGGAAATGGAGGTGGAGAAAAAATCACCAAGAACGGAAAAGTAATCGGTTATGCACTGCTTGGCCAATCGTTTACCAGTCCAGAATATTTCTGGGGCCGTCCATCGGCCGTTGGCTATAATGCTGCTGGTTCGGCAGGTTCGAATAAAGGTCCTTCTAACGAGGATTACCTGAAGGAAGTTTCAAATAGAATTGACACCTTATTGAAATATAATCCAACGATCAAAAAAGCGGACATCCCAGCAGATATGGTAACGGCATCTGGAAGCGGGCTTGATCCGAACATCTCTGAGCAGGGTGCCATCATCCAGATCAAAAGGATTGCAGCTGCCCGTAAGCTCGATGAGCGCAAGGTCGCTGAATTGATAGTTAAATATACTGATGGACCTTTCCTGGGAATGTTCGGTCCAAGCTCGGTGAACGTGCTTAAGTTGAACCTTGCCCTTGACGAACTCAAATAATATTTATCCGCTGCGGCGAGCCACGCTGTCCACTACGCGTTTGCCAAAACTAAAGGCCGGCAAGGCTCACCACAAAGGATTTTATACAGCATATCAGACCACAATTTATAATGAGTAAGAACAACAATAATATGAAAAGAATACTATTTACAGCGATGGCTTTGGCCACATCTATTTATTCCTATGCCCAAGAAGCACCAAAAATCAAGGTGACAGGTTATCTGGAGACCTATTATGGTTACGATTTCAACGAGCCAGCTCATAATAACAGACCCGGATTTATTTATTCGCACAACAGGCATAACGAGGTGAATCTGAATCTTGGCTTTATCAAGGCAGCTTACGATAGCGGTAAGATTAGAGCGAACGTTGCACTGATGGCTGGTACCTATACCAATGCCAACCTAGCAGCTGAGCCAGGTGTGCTCAAAAATATCTTCGAGGCCAATGCTGGAGTTAAGTTGAGCGAGACCCAGAACATTTGGGTAGATGCCGGGATCTTCTCTTCCCACATCGGTTTTGAGAGCGCGATCTCGAAAGACTGCTGGGTACTGACAAGGAATATTTCCTCAGAAAATACGCCATATTATGAATCGGGCGCAAAGATTACATATAGTTCTCCAGAAGGACAGTTTACAGCGGCCCTAGTCTACCTGAACGGATGGCAGAGGATCAACCGTGTAGATGGGAACAGCAAACCGGCCGGAGGCGTACAGCTGACCTATAAGCCAACTGGAAAATTGACATTGAACTATAGCAACTACATTGGAACAGAAGGTGTAAACGCTGTCCGTGTGACCAGATTCTACCATAATTTTTATGCGATCGCACAATTGACAGATGAATTTGGCATAACCGCGGGGTTCGATTATGGTACTCAGCAAAAGGTAAAGGGGCAATCTGACAAAAGCGAGATCATTTCTCCTGTACTGATTGCACAGTATAGGTTCGATCCAAAATTTGCCATTGCAGCCAGGGCGGAATACTACAAAGATACCGATGGCATCTTTATCGCGTCGGGAACTGCAAACGGTTTCAAAACAATGGGGTATTCATTGAATTTGGATTATTCGCCGATCAGTAATGCGGTTGTAAGGTTAGAGGGAAAGGTATACGACAGCAAGGATAAGGTGTTCACAAGAAATCTTGATATGGTGAATCACAATGCAACGCTTACCGCAAGTATCGCAGTATCGTTCTAGGAGAACTGACTTGGCATTTCCTCTTTTGGAAATGCCACTTTAAGTGATATGCAATTGATACTTGAAATTTTGACCAGTAGTGTACTGGTGCTGTTGGGGGTCTTGCTGATTTGCAGGGTAAAGAAAACAAAACGTTTAAGAAAAAGACAATGATACCTATCAAAAAAGAGAACAAAAAAGCAAGAACAATTATTCTATTGGTTACTTTAGTAGTGCTGATTCTTGGGGTCGGCATACTGGTTAATAATGGCACAGTAGTCCTGAAATGGTAAAATTAGACTGATCATGGAGGAGAAAAAAGAAGAGTCGGTACGTCGGTTTTTGGATATGGTAAAAAAATCCAGACGGGGAAAGCTGAAAATCTATATCGGCATGAGCCCTGGTGTGGGAAAGACCTATCGCATGCTACAGGAGGCCCATGCTCTTTTGCGCAATGGGGTCGACGTTTGCATTGGCTATGTGGAAACGCATAAACGAGCAGAAACAGAGGCGCTCGTAGCCGGACTTCCTGTAGTACCCCGAAAAAGCATCTTCTATCGTGGCAAGTCATTGGAAGAAATGGACGTACAGACGATCATCAATCGCCATCCAGAGATTGTGATTGTAGACGAACTCGCCCATACCAACGTAGAAGGCAGTAAGAACGCAAAGCGCTGGCAGGATGTATATGATATCCTCGAGGCTGGCATCAGTGTAGTTTCGGCGGTGAACATTCAGCATTTGGAAAGCATTAACGAAGATATCCAGCAGATTACAGGCATTACCATTACCGAGCGAATACCCGATAAAATATTGGAGATTGCCGATGAGATCGTGAACATCGACTTAACAGCAGATGAGCTTGTGACCAGATTAAAGGAAGGTAAGATCTATGATAAAACGAAGATCGAGCAGGCGCTTGGAAATTTTTTCCAGTCTGATAAGATCTTGCAGCTGAGGGAACTGGCACTTAAGGAAGTGGTGCATCAGGTAGAACGCAAGATCCATATCGAGATCCCAAAATCAATCAAGCTTCGGCCAGAGAAGTTTTTGGCCTGCATTTCCTCGAATGCGGAGACGGCTGGGACTGTGATCCGAAAAACCGCCAGGCTGGCCTCATACTATCATTCCCCATGGATCGTGCTGTATGTGCAGAGTGATAGTGAGAGTTTGGACAAGATTAAGCTAGATAAACAACGGCATTTGATCAACCACTTTAAGCTGGCGACAGAACTTGGGGCAGAAGTAGTAAAGGTCAAGAGCAATAAGGTCACGCAGACCATCATGGATATGGCCGCTGAGCGGGAGATTACAACGATCTGCATTGGAAAACCGCATCTGAACATTTTTCAGGTTATCCTTCGAACGGCAATCTTCAATCAGCTCTTGCGGAATTTGGCAGCTAAGGAGATTGACATGGTCATTTTATCCTAACCCGATAAAACAATAAAAATACATTGAGAAAATAAATTAAAAAATATGAAAATCAAGACCAAACTGCGTGCAGGATTCGGCTTTCTGTTTGTTATCGTACTTACCTTTGGCCTCATTGCCCTTTTCTTTCTCAACCAGATTTCATCAAAGGCAAAACTGGTATTGAAGGACAATTATAAAACAATCGGATATGTTGTCCAAATGCGTAGCGTACTCGATGAGGGAAGTTATCCCTTGTCTCCCCAAAAAATCGAGTTGTTCCAAAAGAACCTTGAACTAGAGCAAGGAAATATCACCGAACCTGGAGAAAAGGCAGCTGTTGAACGCCTGGTAATAGCCTATGGGCAATTGTCCGCCGCAGGTTCTGTCGATGCCATCAATAAGTCCGAAAGAGAAATCAGGTTTGCCCTAAGAGATATCGAAGAGCTTAACATGAAAGCTATACACGATAAGAACGAGTTAGCAAACAAGGCTTATGCCAATGCGGAGATCTATATTGCCCTGGCTGCATCATTTTGTTTCATTGTATTGTTCACCTTTATTGTGAACTTTCCTGGCTTTGTAGCCAATCCCTTGGCCGAGTTCAGCCAGGCCATCCGTCAGGTAGGGAATGGAAATTATGTCCAAAGGCTGCATTTCAAGGGAAGTGATGAGTTTTCCGATCTTGCTGCATCTTTCAATGCCATGGCCAAAAAGCTGAATGATTGGGAGAACAGTAACCTTTCCAAACTCAAGTCTGAAAAATCTAGGATCGAGGCCATCATAGCCCAGATGCAGGACGCCATCATTGGCGTAAGCGAAAGAGGAGAAGTCTTGTTCCTAAATCAGTTGGCAGCGAGATTGATCGGACTAGATGAAAAGCAAACGATAGGTCAAAATGTAGAAGAATTGATGGGTAGGAACGAACTGCTTAGGAACATTATCAAACCCCAATCTGAAAATAGGACTTTAAAGATCTATGCAGATGAACGGGAATCCTTTTTCCAGCTCGAAAGCAGGGAAATCATTGTTCCCAATGTCGAAACCGATGAGAGCCAACCGATTTTAGCTTCGAGCAGGTCTGCGGGAAATGTATATGTACTTAAGAATGTAACCCAGTTCAAAGAGCTCGATCAGGCCAAAACCAATTTTATTGCAACGGTTTCCCATGAGCTGAAAACCCCTTTATCTTCGATCAAGATGAGCCTTAAGCTCTTGAATGACATCCGTGTCGGGGAAATGAACAAAGAACAACTGGACCTGCTTGAGCATATTCAGGAAGATAGCGATAGGTTGCTGAAGATCACCAGTGAGCTTTTGGATCTCTCACAGGTTGAAAGCGGCAACCTTAAACTTAGCTTTGCGATGACCAGACCTGAGGAGATCGTTAAGTTTGCTGTTGATGCAGTGAAGTTCCAGGCTGAACAGAAGCTGATCCAGTTGGAACTGATCTGTGAGGAGGGGCTTCCAGAAGTAAATGTAGATATCCAAAAGACTGCCTGGGTATTGGTGAACTTTCTTTCCAATGCGCTCCGCTATAGTTCGGAGAAATCGAAGGTGGTCATACAGGTGAAGGAAAGTGGTGGATTCGTTGAATTTTCGGTAAGGGATTTTGGTAAGGGGATTGACGAAAAGTACCAAAAGAGATTGTTCGATCGGTATTTTCAGGTACCTACCGATGGACAAAATAAATCAGGGTCTGGATTGGGTCTTGCCATATCAAAAGATTTCATCGAGGCAGAGAATGGAAAAATCTGGGTTGAGAGTTCAATTGGCGAGGGCAGCCGGTTCTGCTTTACTTTGCCAAAAGTCTAATTCATCTTTGGCACTTAGAGTGTCCTCAAACGGGGATTGATTCATTAAATGAAGTTGTACGTCTTTTCTAATGTTTTTGTAAAATCTACCAGAAATCTATAAAAATTGGGCTGTAATGTTACTCATTAAACCATAGCTACGTAAGATACAAGAAATTAAATGACAATAAATATAGCGCCTATTTTTTGTTGATTAGATTTAGTCTTTTGCGAGGTTAATAACTTGTGTATACAAGTTATTTAATTTATATTTGAAAATAACCTTAAAAAATATAAACTAGTTTATGAGCCAAACAAAGGAAACTGGCAACTATACGGCGCCATTCGTCACGATAACTACACTTTTTTTTATGTGGGGTTTTTTAACCTGCATGAATGATGTATTGATCCCTCACCTTAAACAATTATTTCAGCTGAACTATTTACAATCTATGCTGGTGCAGTTTGTATTTTTCGGGGCTTATTTTATAGGTTCAGTTGCTTATTTTGTGATTTCTTATTTTAAAGGTGATCCTATCAATAAAATAGGATATAAAAATGGGATGTTATTAGGCTTGATTGTTGCTGCTGTTGGTTGTTTTTTATTTTTCCCGGCAGCTCGGTACGCCGCCTATGGGCTTTTCTTAAGTGCGTTGTTCATTCTGGGATTGGGCTTTACATTATTGCAGATTGCTGCAAACCCCTACGTGTCTTTACTGGGTAAACCTGAAGGTGCTTCCAGCAGACTTAATCTTTCTCAGGCATTCAATTCATTGGGGACAACAATTGCTCCTATAGTAGGCGGATTTCTGATTTTTGAATTTTTTGCAGTAAATGGAAAAATCACTGCTGAAGCTACGGAAATACCTTACATTATTTTTACAGGCGTCTTTTTGCTATTGGCTGCTTTGCTTTATAAAATTAAACTACCTGATTTTAGGTCTGATGAAGCAGCCACAAAATCATTAGGTGCACTTAAATTCCCTCAGCTTAAGTTGGGTATATTCGCCATCTTTTTCTATGTAGGCGGGGAAGTGTGTATTGGGAGTTTTATCATTAACTTTTTGGAACACAAAAATATTATGGGCTTGACTGAGTCTGTAAGTAAAAATTATCTGGCTCTTTATTGGGGCGGAGCAATGATCGGCAGGTTCCTGGGGTCAATTTCTTTAAATCAGCATATGGCAGGTCCGAAAAAAGCATTGTTTATGGTAGCGACAGCAATAGCGGTATTTCTGTTGATCTTTGCTATCTTAGATCTTAGTTTTGATCAGATCTCGGTATTTCTTATCCTTATAGGTGTTAATTTAATCGGTTTTTTTATCGGAAAGGCATCACCTGCAAGAACACTTTCTTTTTTCGCTATGATTAGTACTGTTTTAATACTGATCACTATATTTTCGACAGGTGCTACAGCGATGTGGGCGATATTAGGTGTTGGTTTATTTAACTCCATCATGTGGTCGAATATTTTCACTTTATCTATACATGGTCTTGGCAAGTATACGAGTCAGGGCTCTTCATTGTTGGTGATGGCCATACTTGGAGGTGCAGTACTTCCTTTAATTCAAGGCGCAGCGGCTGATGCTATAGGTATTCAGAAATCGTTTTTTATTCCAATGATTTGTTATTTGTATATTGTCTTTTTCGGTTTTTTCTGCTCGGCGAAGTTAGGGGACGTAAAATCAGCGGCTGTTGCCGGAGGACATTAAGATAACCATAAACAATACTATACCAGTTTTATCAGCTGGTATAGCAATGTTGCTTAGGTTTGAAATAAATCAGGTTATAAAGGAATAGCCTAGAAGTAATCCTGCAAAAAGTACTCTGCTGTATTACAGTATACCGACGAATAAACGTTTAGATTGTCAATATTTGTCTTTAACTTTCTCTTCATGTGCACAATAGGATGATTGGTCTTAATATCTAATAAGTTGCTGATATTTTTGTCGCCATGTATAGCCCATATCTTTTGTTCCCCTTCCTTAACATCTACATTATAGTGTTCTTTAAGTACTTTGAACAGAGAGCGGTTTTCGAGGTTTCGTGAAGTAAAGCGAGGCAAACTGATATTGCTGATAAAGGTTTCTTCATATAAGACCGGCGTACCATTGATGTGCCTTAATCTGGTGAAAAAAATGCATCCGTTACGCAATTCTTCGTTGTTTAACTCATGAAAAAAATCTAGCGGCCAGGCTTGCTTGGTCTGTTTTTGTAATATTGCAGTTGTTAAGACCTGGTCGCCCACACCAGCGGTAACCCCGCTTAGCGATAGAATTCCCAAACCTTGTTTAGGTTCCGAAACAATACTTCCTTTTCCGTGTCGCCTTGTAATATAGCCCATATTCATCAGGTCCGTTAGTGCTTGCCTTACAGTTACACGAGTGGTACTGTAAGTTTTGCAAAGATCGTTTTCTGAAGGAAGAAGTTCTCCTTTTTTATATGCTCCCTTTTCTATCAGTGTTTTAAGATCATCAATGACTTTCTTGTACAAAGGGCCGGTTACTTTTTTGCTCATTAATTTACTGTTTAGCCTTGTACTTGCAAATGTAGTTATTTATAGCTGTTTCTGTAAAATATGACTATACAAGTTGATGAATATTTACGAACCAAGATTATTATACTTACTCTTTTGATTTTTTATTTTATGCTCTTTTAGTGGTTAGATGAATGTATAGGCACTATTGGAATGTGTTATTGTAAATAAAGACATGAATATTATTGCATTAATTTTCTTCTTGTATATACAAGTTTGGTTTTTTTATATATATTTGTTAGAGAATCATCCGTAGCAGGAAGTGATTTAACCAATGTAATTAAACCAGATATTGTATGAGCACTAAAAACAATCAATTCGTTGTAGTATTGACTTTAATGTTAGCTTCGGTAAGCTCCAAAATTTCTAAAGCGATACTTTATGTTTTATTAATCTTTGTTAATTTTTCTGTATCAGCAGAAGTTAAGTTTTCGAATTTGTCTTACGTAGATCCTTCAATAGGTGGTGTTGGGCTGATCAAAACGCAAACCGAATCCTCTCCTCAAAAAATAATAGAAGCTCCGCCGCCTGTGACAATAAAAGGGAAAGTAACCAATGAAAATGGTGAGCCTGTGCCTGGTGTAAATGTTCAGTTTAAAGGAACGAAAATTGCTGCAACTACCGATGCTGAGGGAAAATATACGATCAGCAGCAATGAATCACCCTCTGTTTTAATTTTTACCCATTTGAATTATAGCAGCGTTGAAATCAATACTAATAATCAACTGAACATTGATGTTCAGTTGAAGGCCAAATACAATGAATTAGACGATGTGGTTATTGTTGGTTATGGAACTCAAAAAAGAAAAGATTTAACCGGTTCTATTACTTCTGTTAACTTAAAAGAGAATGAAGCAAGTCAATATGGCTCTGTGGATGCTTTAATCAGGGGAAGGGCCCCAGGTGTAAATGTAAGTACTAATAATGCAGGTCCGGGGGCATCTATTAGCGTGAAAATAAGAGGCGTTAATTCGCTCCGCGGAGATAACCAACCTTTGTATGTTGTTGATGGTATTATTATGGATTCTCCTACAGAGAATGAATCCAATGCGATAACAGTTGGAAATTATAATGCTCAGGAAGTTCAGAATGGGTTGACAGGTATAAATCCTAGAGATATCGAGAGTATTGATATATTGAAAGATGCATCTGCTACCGCTATTTACGGGTCAAGAGGCGCAAATGGTGTAGTGCTGATTACTACAAAGCAGGGAAAAGGAAATGCGAAATTGAGTTTCGAGACAACAACAAGCGTTGATGTTGTGTCAAAGAAAATACCTGTACTTGATGGTATTACGTATGCCAAGTATCAAAATGAGATACGTAAGCTCCGGGGAGAAGAGCTATTGTACACTATTGACAATAATGATATTATAAGAGAATTCGTTCCAAGTGCTGTATTGGCACAGTTCCCGGATTCGATCGGAAGGCTTAAAAGGCAAGTAAATTGGCAGGATGAAGTATACCGACCAACAATTTCCCAAAATCACAGAATAAGCATATCGGGATCAGTTGATAAAACTAAATATTTTCTAGCTTTCGGCTTGCTGAATCAAGAAGGTGTTGTTAAAGGAAGTAATTTAACGCAAGGGGATATTCGTCTGAATCTTCAAAAAGACATATCCCAAAAACTCAAAGTTACTGGTTCTATCAATGCAGTTCTGAATAAGAATAACATGATTATTGGTACTGAATCATCAGGCCTAAACAATCTTATTCGTAATGTAACTGCAAGCCCTCCTCTTAGAACTTCAGTTGATGATTTTCTCAACCAGGGAATTGTTGATGAATTTGAGGATCTTGTAGGCCCTGAGACGTTCATTGCGGGATACGATGATAGAACTGAGGAGTTTAGATTAATGACATCTTTAAAGGCAACCTATGCGATTTCAAAAGTCTTTTCTTACCAATTAAATTTCGGGGGCGACCTGAGAGTTAAAAATAGGGAGCGCTGGCAAGGGCCTGAAACAAGTGCTGGCAGATTATATAATGGAATGGCTGGTCAATCTAACCTTAATCGTGTCCGTTATAACCTCGATAATCTTTTACTATTTAACAAATCGATTAATAAAAACAACAAAATAGACGGAACGATAGGAACTGTTTTGGATGAAAATTATTTTCGTAGCCAGGCGGTTCAAGGTTCAGATTACTCATTAAATAGCTTGCGATTTAACGGGATTAGTTTTGCCAACGTATCTTACCCTATCCGGTTAACAAAAAGCAAGACTAGTCTGCTTTCAGGCTTGGCCAGAATTAATTATACATTCCTTGATAGATACCTTTTTAGTGTATCAGTGAGGGCAGATGGATCAAGCAAATTCGCCGAAGGAAATAAGTTTAGTTATTTCCCTTCTGCTGCTGTTGCTTGGAAAGTAATGAACGAAAATTTTTTAAAGGAAAGTAAAGTGTTTTCAGACCTCAAGTTAAGAATATCATGGGGAGAAACAGGCAACCAGGGAATAGGACCGTACGGAACATACACTCAATATAGTTTTGCATCTTATCCAAATGCCGATGATAACCTGGCCGTAGGAACAAGTGTTGCAACTATTGCCAATAATGATCTTCGCTGGGAAACGACTAAACAGCTTAATGCCGGCATTGATTTTGGATTATTTAATAACAGGTTGACAGGTACAATTGATGTTTTCAATAAAAAAACATCTAATCTCTTACAAACTATTCAACTCCCTACTTCTGCAGGTTTCAAAACAATGCTGGTGAACCTAGGGGACATTTCTAATAAAGGTCTAGAACTTGGACTTAATGCCGTATTACTTGATAAAAAGGTTAAGCTTGAAGTTGGCGGAAATATCTCATTTGTTAGAAATAAAATCGAAAAACTGGGGCTTTCGCCATCAGAATTTGGCACGGAAAAGTTAGTGGCGTTTTTAGGTAATAAAATTTCCAATGCGCAAATAACGGATCCCGCTAATATTTTTATTGAAGGCCGACCCATAGGTTTGTTTTGGGGCTATCAAACAAATGGTGTTTACTACGACTCTGCAGAAGCAGCTGCTGGTCCGAAATACCTTTCACTAGCTAACCAACCAGGCGATGTCGTATATGTGGACCAGAACGGAGATGGGATTATTAATGATCTAGATAGGACAGTAATAGGTGATCCCAATCCAAAGTTCACGTATGGATTTAATGGAAACCTGGGGTATAAGGCATTTCAATTAAATTTATTTTTTTATGGTACATCGGGCAACCAGATTGCTAATACAAATCTCTGGGATCTTATTAATCCTATTGGAAACAGTACCAGAAATTTAGGTACTGCTGCCTACCAAAATGCTTGGAGAGTAGATGCTCCAAACAGAAAATATATACGCCTGAATTCAAATAACAATTCCGTTTTTACTGATCGCTACCTTGAAAACGGCAGTTTTCTGAGATTAGGGAGTGCCAGCTTATCTTATAATGTTCCGGTAGCAAAAGGGAAAATAGTTAAAGCTATTAATGTATATCTGACCGGTAAGAATCTATTTACCATAACGAAATACAGCGGCTATGACCCTGAGGTTAATAGTTTTGCATTTGATGGTACCCGTATTGGAATTGATCTATCATCTTATCCGAATATGAGATCCTATCTCGTTGGTTTAAATGTTACATTCTAAAACAAAAGTTATGAAACCATCATGATTTTTCAAATCTCATAACGAAATCACTATAAAATCATGATAGCTTCATCACAATTAAAAAACAAATTATAAAAAGATGAAAAAAATAATAGTTTTTACTTTAGGTCTAATCATATTAAGTGGAGGTTTATCATGCAAGAAAATACTGGAAGAATCTCCCTCTACGTTTCTTGGTGAAACTGCGATTTATAATACTGACGAAGGTGCCGAAGCAGCCATTGTTGGGTTATATAGTCGGTTAAATAACCTTGAAAACTTTGGATTGTATTATTGGCAATTGGTTCCCGCGTTATCCGGAACTATGTATTCATCTGTAGCTACCTGGCAGGATCTGATATCGTTGAATCCTACACCCAACAACGAACGAGTAAGTGGGTTTTGGACAGAATGTTACGGAACCGTAAATATTGCAAATGATATTCTTGCAAAATTACCAGCGTATAATATTAATGCTACGGTAAAAAATAATGTTCTCGGTCAGGCATATTTTATCAGGGCACTAACTTATTTTAACCTTGTTAGGCTATGGGGGGGTGTTCCATTGCGACTATCACCTACCACTACATCCACCATTCATGCACCAAGAGCTTCTGTATCAGCTGTGTGGGATGCTATAATAGAAGATTTAAAAAAAGCAAAACTATTACTGGCTGATCCTGCAAGCCAAACCCGTTCCCGCCCACATAAATATGCAGCTTATGCATTATTAGCCAAGGTTTACATGACACGCGCCAGCATGAGTCTGGATGATGCTTCCCCTTTTTGGCAAATGGCATTTGCTGAAGCTATTGAAGTTTACAACCAGAAAGTTTATAGTTTAGTAAAGCCCTATAGCTCTTTGTGGTTACCAGGTAACGAGAATACCGCTGAATCTATTTTCGAAATACAACAAAATACCAAGACCAGCGAATGGAAAACACAGATTTATATTCCGGCTGCTCATCCACTGCTACAGGGAGGAACGGCCGGTGGAACCTATCGTTCCAATAAAGAAATCTATGATGGACACATCGCACAGTATCCGAATGATCCCAGAATTGAAACTTACTTAGATTCACAGTATGTAAGGACAGACAATAAGGTAACAGTTCTCGTGTATCCAAGAAACAAAACAACCCAAGGATGGCCATATATGATGAAGTATTATTCGGCCAATCGAAGTGGCTTTGCTGCAGATAAAAATTTTATATTCTTCCGCTATGCTGAGTTGTTACTAATGCTTGCCGAAATTGAAAATGAACTACGTGGACCGGCAGGTGCATATAAGTACATAAATGAAGTTTTATTAAGAGCTCGTGATATTAATGGCGATGGAATAGGGGATGTACCCCAGCCAGCAAACTGGGCCGGAATGACTAAAGATAATTTTAGGCTTCGGATAATGCAGGAACGAATGTATGAGTTGAGGGGGGAGGGTCAGGAATGGTTTGAAACACACAGACGCGGATATGACTATTTCCTGCAACAGGTGATCAGAAAACATAATAATAACCCCACTCGTGATGCTATCCGAGATTTTGTATATCCGGAAAATCCTAAAAATATGTTACTGCCAATTCCATCGGTAGAAATTAATTCAAATCAATTAATCGGACAAACTGGGCAGAATCCAGGTTACTAATCAAATTTTAATTACAAACATCAAAATGAGCCCATTCAAATTAGTACTGATGCTTTCATTGCTGTTAGTCGGAAACGCCAAGCGTGATACGAGGAAAGACTCAATACCTTATTTCAATTATATTATTGGTACACAGTTAATAGGAAATACCTATTCATTTGGTAACGATACAAAAATAGTTAACGGAGCAAAGGAGATCCTAAAATTGGGTTCTTCAGTTCTCAAGATTTCATTAGCGTCAAATTATGCAGATCAGAATGGTCTTGAACCAAATGTAAATATTAAAACAATTGCAGACCTTGTTAAACTTGAGCCATCCATTCAAAAGGTGCTTGATATGCCCTTCACCGATTATCTATTCTGGGTATATCCTTTTAAGTCTCATCATTCTGGATTATGGGGAAAAGATGATTCTGCTTTTAGCGAATCAGACAAACAAGCAGAGTATGATGAGATGTATGCTTTAACCACTTATTTATTGAAGCGATATAAAGGAACTGGAAAAACATTTTACTTGGGAAATTGGGAGGGAGATTGGCACTTGTATAGTGATAGGAATTTATTACGCCCACCTTCATTGACGAGGATAAAAGCGATGGCTGATTGGCTTAATATCAGACAAAAAGCTGTTGATGATGCAAAGAAAAATACAGATACTAAGGGGGTCCAAGTATATTTTTATGTAGAACTTAACCAGGGCATACTTGCATTGACAGGAAAGACTTGTGTTGCCAATAACGTCTTGCCTCTTTTAAATAAATCTCCAGATTTTATTTCCATTTCTTCCTACTCTATTCAGTCAAAGAGCCAGGATACCATTCATCTCGTATTAGATTACCTGGAATCTAAAATGGAACCCCGTGCTGGTATTTCCGGGAAAAGAGTGATTATAGGCGAATATGGGTTTGCAAGAACAAAGGGGATGACGTCCAGGCAGCAGGCTGAAAAATACCGCCAAACAGCAATTAAATATTTAAGTTGGGGGCCACGGTTTATTCTTAGCTGGCAGTTATATGACAACTCATATCTGAAATTTAAAAAGCCTAAAGAGTATGCTTTAATTGACCAGAAAAATACTTTCACTCCCTTGTATATCATGCACCAGGAATTTCTACTACAGGCAAAAAAATACGTGAAAGAATATTATCTAAAGAACGAAAGAACTCCTTCACATCAGGAATATATTTCTAAAGCCGTAGATATAATGAAAAAAATTAAGTTGGATATTTAAACAACAAATTATTAAATAATATACAAATGAAAATCGTTAAAGGAATAGCCGGAATTTTACTGACACTATCTTGTATAGTAGCTCTTGCACAGCAACAAACAGCGCCTCAGCAGTTAATTCTTGCTGATGTAATTCAAAGCCACATGGTGATACAGCAAGCAAAACCTTTCACCTTGTGGGGTAAAGCAGTTCCACATTCGAAAATTGTTATAAAGCAGGATTGGAGTAAAGGCTCAACCGTAATAATAGCTGATGCAAGTGGTAATTGGGCAGGTAAAATCAGTGTGCCTTCGGTTAAGGCTGGTGATTTTACACCTCATCGCATCACGATCAATAGTACAGGAAAAACAATTGACCTTTCGGATATCCTTATCGGAGAAGTCTGGTTTTGTACCGGACAGTCTAATATGAATATGTCGATGCAGCCTAATCTTCCTTATCATGAAGGAGTATTTGATTATGAAAAAGAGATTGCATTGGCGAATCATCCTGGCATGAGGCTACTCCGTGTCGAATTAGCAGGAAGTGAAACACCTCAGGAAACCTTTACTGGTAAATGGAATTTATGTACTCCTGAGGTAGTCCGACCTTTCGGAGCAGTTGCTTATTATTTCGGTCAGTCACTTTTAACTAAATTAAATATTCCTGTGGGGTTAGTGCTTTCTGCTTATGGTGGTTCATCTTGCCAGTCATGGACGCGTAAAGAGGATATCCTTTCTGATAATATCCTTAAAGATAAATATTGGGATAAATTCGAAAATGATACTGCCAAAAGGTTTATTCGTTCTCGCATGCTTTATAATAGCATGGTACATCCTTTACGACATCTTTCAATTAAGGGGATTATTTGGTACCAGGGGGAATCTAATGCGGGCGATAAAGAACTATATACGCGGTTAAATAGCGCAATGATAAAAGGCTGGAGAGCTGAATTTGCGCAGGGAGACCTTCCTTTTTACTTTGTTCAGATGACTCCTTATAATTGGAAGAAGGAAAATTATTATGCAGATAATTATGCTTATTTCAGAGAGGCACAACAAGCAGTGCTTAAAACTTCTGTTAATACGGGAATGATTGTAACAATGGATAATAATGAGGTTACCAGGATTCATCCCCGCAATAAATCAGTATTTGGGAAACGACTTGCCTTACTTGCCTTGAACCGAAATTATGAACAGCCAGAACAGGTGTGTCAGGGCCCTTTACTCAAGACGGTAAGTTTCGACGATGATAAAGTAAAAATTACATGGGATGCTGGTTCTGTTTCTGAAAAAATTGTCACAAGTGACGGGGAAGCGCCGCGACATTTTTATGTGGCTGGAGAAGATAAAATATTCTATAAAGCCGAAGCTAAAATAAATGGTAATACAATCATCTTGACTTGCGACAATATCAAAAAGCCAGTATCGGTTAGGTACGCATTTCTGAATTATCCAGTTACAAATCTTTGTAATGAGAAAGGACTGCCAGCGTTGCCATTCAGGACGGACGATTGGAAAACTGTTTCCTACTATGATGCTAATTTAAAAATAAAAAAAGCCAGTAATTAAATAACCACTACTTGCATAAATTAATATAGACTATGAATAATTACAGAATTTTTTCTCGGTTACTTTTCAGAATTAGCCTAGTAATTTCCATTTCGACTGCATGTTTGCAATTACAAGCACAACCGCTCAAGGCCTTAAATATGGGGTTGTCTGGGCCTCAAGCTAAAGAGACATTACCTAAATCAAAAGTAGCTATCCGGTTTCCGAAGCCAGTACCAAAAATAAAAATACTGGGAAAAATGGAGCAGTCTTCTCCAGGTGTTTATAAATTTAGTAGTGGGTGGGAAATGCTAGAAGCGTACAAATTTACTGCTTCTGGAGAATCGCTTTTCAACCCCAATCTTAAAACTGATAAATGGTACAATGCAACTGTTCCTGGTACTGTGTTAACCACACTCGTAAATCAGGGGGTATATCCAGACCCCTATTTTGGAATTAATAATCTCGCTATACCCGATACGCTTTGTCGTATGGATTGGTTGTACAGGGTAATGTTTGATTTACCAGCTAATCATGCTAATGAAAAAGCATGGATCACTTTCAATGGAATTAATTATGCTGCAGAAATATGGTTGAATAATAAACTACTGGGTACGATTAATGGGGCTTTCCGACAGCAGAAATTCGATGTTACAAATATTGCAAGGCCTGATAAAAAAAATATTCTTGCCGTCCGTATCAAACCTCCGCCTAATCCAGGTTTTCCGCATGAGAAATCGCAATCAGCCGGGCCAGGGCGTAATGGCGGTGCTCTGGATCTTGACGGGCCTACTTTTATTTCTTCCTTAGGCTGGGATTGGATGCCAGGTATACGTGATAGAAATATTGGAATATGGCAGGATGTGCTACTTTCCTTTAGTAAAGAGGTTACGATTGGTTATCCACAGGTGATTACCAATTTGCCATTGCCCGATACTTCAAAGGCTGACTTGACGGTTAAGACTGAAATTACTAATCATTCGAATGAAAATCGTAAAGTGATTCTTTCAGGGAAACTGGAAAATATTCATTTTGAACAAATAGTTGAACTCAAGCCTCGTGAGACTAAAATGATCAACTTCAATCCGAATACTTTCCCTCAGTTGAACCTGAAAAACCCAAAATTATGGTGGCCAAATGGTTATGGAAAACAGAATTTATATATGCTGGAGCTTTCGGTCAGCGAAAAAGGCAAGCAATCTGACCGTAAGTCGGTTCGTTTTGGGATAAGGGAGCTCTCTTATGAGTTAACAGTAGATGCTCCAACTAAACCGGCATGGAGGGTAGAATATAATCCTCTAAATACCACGCGTTCCAATGGGCTCCTGTTTGACAATGCAGGTAGAAGGGAAGCATATCCATCTCCACCAAATTCTGTTCCTGAAGCGCAAAGGGTTTGGATACCTAAACTAAAGAGTAATGTTGACCAAAGTGCATTTCGTGAACTCGCTGATACGACACTTTCTCCATTTCTAGTACTAAAAGTAAATGGGAAACGAATTTTTTGCAAAGGTGGAAACTGGGGGATGGATGACGCTATGAAAAAAGTATCACGTAAAAATCTGGAACCTTCTTTTCGATTGCATCGTGATGCTAACTTTAACATGATCCGAAACTGGACTGGAGAAAGTACAGAAGAAGATTTTTACGATCTCGCAGATGAATATGGTTTATTAGTGTGGAATGATTTCTGGCTATCAAAAGATTTTCAGGATATTGATGTTTTCAATACAGGTTTATTCCTTGATAATGCCAGGAATGTTGTAAAACGCTTCAGAAATCACCCTTCCATAGCAATTTGGTGTGCACGTAACGAAGGATTCCCGTTGAAGACCCTAAGTGAAGGTTGCGCCCAAATAATTCTAGAAGAAGATGGTACAAGGCACTATACCCCAAGTTCTCGTCATTTAAATCTTTCAAAAAGTGGACCATGGTTGTATTATCCTAATCCAGTTACCTATGCCAAGGATGTATATGGCTTTAATACGGAGGTTGGGATACCATCTGTACCAACGGCTGAATCAATGCGTAATATGATGGCAGCGGAAGATCTATGGCCAATAAATGATGTATGGGCCTACCATGATTTTCATTATTCTGGCCCATGGAACCGGAATGCATATCGCAACTCGATTGATTCCTTATACGGGACTTCCTCGAATATAGATGATTTTTGTAAGAAAGCACAACTCGTTAATTATGAAAGCCACCGTGCAATGTTCGAAGCTTGGAATAGCAAGCTATGGAATAATGCCACTGGAGTAATGCTATGGATGTCGCATCCGGCATGGCCAAGTACAACTTGGCAACTCTATTCTTGGGATTTCGAAACACTTGGGTCTTATTATGGTACTAAAAAAGCATGTGAGCCAATACACGTACAATTGAATTTAGCCAAACGCAAAGTCGAGGTTATCAACACCACATTAGTTCCCCTTTCTGATTCAAAGGTTTCTATCAAGATATATGATGCGGCTGCTAATTTGTTATTCACAAGTAACGCAAAGTTAAATGCGAAGGAGAATCAGCTTAGTGAAAGTAATATGGTGATACCCAAACTGGCTGTTACCAGTTATCTAGTGATATTGGAAATGTTTAACAGCAGTGGCCAACTGGTTTCAGAAAATCGATACTGGATTTCGGATGCTAAGCCTAAAAGGGAGTTTCTTGTTTTTAACGAAATAAAAGAAATAAAGCTGGATGGTAAAGTAACTAAAGAAAAACTTGGAGGGGCAACAAAAACTTTTGTTCAAATTAATAACCCTTCCAAAAATCTTGCGATATCAGTTAAGTTGAATTTACGTGACGCCGCAACCAACAATAGAATTTTACCTGCTTATTTTGATGATGGGTATTTTACTCTTCTGCCAGGTGAATCTAAGAAGATATCCTTGGATTACCCAGCCAACATAACTAGAAAGTTGGTTAAAATTACTGCGGAGGCTTATAATGTTAAACAGCAACTAATAGGAGAAGCCTTTACGATTAATTGACACAAAAAAATATGTTGTAATCATTAATATCTATCATGAAGAAACATTTTAACTATTCAAAGATATTCCTGCTTGTTTGCACTATCATGATGAGCAGCATGGTGCTTTATGCGCAGAAAAAACCAAATATGATTGTCATCCTTACAGATGACCATGGTATTGGGGATATGTCTTTTATGGGTGGTACTGATATTATCACGCCTAACCTCGATAAACTATTCAAGAGTGGTACTCATTTTTCAAATTTTTATTCGAATTCTACGGTATGCTCTCCAACAAGGGCAAGTTTAATGACAGGTCGCTACGCTGATCTTGCTGGCGTACCAGGCCTTATCCGTTCAAATGAGACTAATAATTGGGGTTATCTTAAGGAGGACCTTCCGATTTTACCAAATATGTTGAAGAAAGCCGGTTACAAGACAGCTATTGTTGGCAAGTGGAATCTAGGGTTGGAGTCGCCAAACTTACCTAACGATCGTGGTTTTGATTTCTTTAAGGGATTTCTGGACGATATGATGGATGATTACTGGACTCACCTGCGGCGTGGTAATAATTATATGCGGCTAAACAAGGATATGATTAATCCAAAAGGACATGCTACAGATATTTTTGCGGATTGGGCTATTGAATATATTAAAGGTAGCAAAGAAGACAAAGAGCCTTTCTTTCTCTACCTCGCATTTAATGCGCCGCATTTTCCAATCCAACCTCCCCCAGAATGGCTAGAAAAAGTTAAAAAAAGAAATCCAGGCCTTTCGGATTTAAGGGCTAAGAACGTAGCGCTAGTTGAACACATGGATGATGCAATCGGCCGTGTACTGGCAGCACTCGAAAGTTCTGGACTTGCCAAAAATACAATGATCGTTTATTCATCAGATAATGGCGGTAGTCTACCGCATGGTGCATCGAACGGCAAACTTAGGGGTGGCAAGGAGGATATGTATGAAGGCGGAATAAAGGTGCCTACATGTGTGGTTTGGCCTGGAGTAATTAAACCTGGAACGGAGGATAAAAACATTTCTTTAACCATGGACATTTTTCCAACGCTTTGTGAAATAGCAGGAGTAAAGATTGAACATAAAATTGATGGGCTCAGTTTTTTTAACAATTTAAAGGGGCAGCAAAAAACGGCAGATGTACGTAATGTATTTTTTATGCGAAGGGAGGGAGGCAAATACGGAGGATTATGTTATTATGCTGAACGTGTTGGGAAATATAAGTTAGTGCAAAATACTCCCTTCGAAGAAATGCAAATGTTTGACATTGAGGCCGACCCATACGAACTACGCCCCTTGGATAAGAATTTGAAAGAATTTCAGCAACTTTTTAATTCTCTAACGCAACATATTAGGAAATCAGGTGCTGTTAGATGGCAGAAATAAAATAGGAGTAAATTCATTTATTTATTAACTTGTATATACAAGTTAATAAATATTGTTATATTTGAAATATGAAACCATCATGAGTTTACACTCACAAAACGCAATGAATAAAACTCATGATAGCTTCATTACCATTAATAAAAAAATTATATACTGATGAAAAATTACAAATTAAACAGACTATTTAACAGCAAATCCGGCAACTGTTTCGACGTTGCCATCGACCATGGATTTTTTAACGAGTACCCATTTTTAAGTGGGATAGAAAATGTTCAGAAAGCAGTAGAAGTTCTGGTTAAAGCAGCTCCCGATGCAATACAGTTAACAGTAGGACAAGCACAGTATTTACAGTCAATACCGGGCAGACAAAAACCATCATTAGTATTGAGAACTGATGTTGCCAATGTATACGGTAAAGAACTTCCGCGAACATTGTTTAGCCGGATGATAGAAAATCCGGTCGAACAGGCGGTACGGCTGGATGCTACCTGTGTAGTTGTAAACTTGTTCAGTATTCCCGGAGAGCCTGAAGTAACGGATCAGTGTATCCAGAATATTTTAAAAATAAAGCCGGTTTGTGAACAATATGCTATGCCTTTAATGATCGAACCATTGGTATTCAGACCAAACACCGAAGCTGGTGGTTATATGGTAAATGGTGATCCTGAAAAAATTATTTCATTGGTAAGGCAAGGTGTGGAATTAGGCGCTGATATTATAAAGGCGGATCCTACAGACGATATTCATCAGTACCATAGAATAGTTGAGATTGCAGGGAATATACCTGTTCTGGTAAGGGGGGGTGGAAAGGCTACCGATGAAGAAATTCTGGAAAGGACTTTTGGGTTAATGCAGCAAGGGGTAAAAGGGATTGTGTATGGAAGGAATGTGATACAACATGCAAATCCGGCAGGAATGACTAAAGCTTTGATGGCCATTGTACATGAAGGGGCTCGTCCGTCAGAGGTCATGCACCTGATCAAAGTATCAGATTTAATCGCTCAATAATTAAAATAACCAACTATAAATGAAGACAGTAAATATAGGGATAATTGGCGGTGGACTAATGGGAAAAGAGGCTGCAAGTGCCTTTGGGAGATGGTTTGCATTAAACGATTTTCCGGTTCCGGTAGCTTTAACAGCTGTTTGTGATTTGAATCCTGAAGTACTATCGTGGTACGATGTAATACCTTCTGTAAAATTGATTACTACTGACTATAAAGAATTGCTTGCCGATCCTTCTGTAGATGTGGTTTATGTAGCTTTGCCTCATAACTTACATCAAAAGTACTATCTCGAAGTACTTGAAGCAGGCAAAGATCTTTTAGGCGAGAAGCCTTTCGGAATAGACCTGCAAGCGGCTTTAGAGATTAAGGAGGCTGCAGATAAATTGGACCGTTTTGTAAGATGTAGCTCGGAAATTCCTTTTCTGCCAGGTCCGCAAAGGGTTATTAAGGAAGTGTTTTCGGGTAGACTCGGACAGATTATAGAAATTAAAGCAGGCTTTTTGCATTCAAGCGACCTGGATTCTACTAAACCAATAAATTGGAAAAGACAAACCCAGTTTTGCGGTGAAATAGGAGTGATGGGCGATTTGGGTATGCATGTGCTACATGTCCCTCTAAGGTTGGGTTGGAAGCCAAAGCGTTTGTATGCCCAATTGCAAAAAATCATAACTGAAAGACCTGATGGAAAAGGAGGTAAAGCGATATGCGACACCTGGAATAATGCCATTTTAAATACCCAGGTAGAGATCGGTTCTGAAGAGGTGCCTATGACGCTGGAGATGAAACGCATCGCTCCAGGAGAGACAAATACATGGTACATTGAAGTGCTGGGTACAAAAGGAGGAGTGAAGTACAGCACCAAGGATACAAAAGCCCTTTGGACATTTACTTGTGAAGAAGAACAATTGTGGCAAAGAACAGACCTTGGTTTTAAAGGCATGCCTTTTCCAACCATAACAGGAGGGATTTTTGAACCAGGTTTTCCGGATTGTTTTATGCAGATGCTCGCCGCATATATCGCCGAAAGGGCAGGTGTCTTAAATGACAGATTTGGTTGTGTGACCCCTCAGGAAGCGTTGGATAGTCATTGTGTTTTCAATGCAGCCTTAAAATCCTTTGCCGGGCATACGGTAGAAAATGTTCACTATTATCAGGCCGAACCAGTATGAACCCATCGTGAGTATACCACTCACCAACAGCAATGAACCGAGCTTGCGAGCTCTTGAACACTGTTAAAAAGATAAACAAGCTGTGAAAAATATTGCTCATGATAGCTTCATTACCGCTAAAAAACAAAATTATATTCAAATGAAAAGATCAGAAATCAATGGCGTAGTTGCATCAGCAACCGCTTGTTTTAATAAAAATGGCTGGGCATTACCACCGGCTCCAAAATGGGATGTTACCGATTTCGGTCTTGATGATTTTTTAAAGTTCGGCTTAGTACTTGTTAATCTGGCTGAAGAAAAAGAGTACTGTGAAAAGTTGATGTTCGCAGTCAAAAATCAAGTTACACCATCTCATACCCATAAAAAGAAAAAAGAAGATATCATTTGCAGATCAGGAGTGTTGGTGGTGCAGCTTTGGGACGAAGATCCTGCTAAAAGTATAATGAAGGCTCAGATTAGCGTAAAGATAAACGGCGAATATACAACTATCGTTTCAGGAGATAAGGTTACACTGAATGCTGGTGAGCGTATAACTATTGAACCAGGCATCTGGCATCAGTTTTATCCGGCTTCCGAATCTTGCATCATTGGAGAGGTGTCTACTGCTAACGATGACCATAACGATAACTTTTTTTCAAACCAAAATATAGGGCGGTTTTCTAATATTACTGAAGATGAAACCCCAATTGTAAAATTAATAAGCGACAATTAACAATGAAGAAGGGAATATTAGTTGGTGGAAACTGGATTATTGATCAAGTAAAAGTGATCGATATTTTTCCGGAAGAGGAAAAACTGGTAAATATTTTAGAAGAATATAACAGCAATGGCGGATCTGCTTATAATGTACTAAAAGGACTTGCGAAACTAAAAGCAGATTTTGCTTTACAAGGTCTTGGTTTAGTTGGTGATGATGAACGTGGTGAGGGTATTATCCAAGAGTGCGTAAACCTCGAGATTGATACGGCGCAGATCCATAAGAAGACAGGCACTTTTACTTCTTATACAGATGTAATGACGGTAAAGTCGACAGGGAAAAGAACGTTTTTTCATCAAAGAGGAGCAAATGCACTTTTGGGGACGGATGATTTTGACTTTACCATTTCTTCAGCTAAAATGTTCCACCTGGGCTATTTGTTATTGCTTGATCAACTTGACATTATCGATGAAGATGGACTTACGGGAGCCTCTAAAGTTTTGAAACAGGCCAAGGAAAATGGACTTATCACCTCTGCTGATATTGTTAGTGAAAAATCCAACCGTTTTAAAATGGTGATATCGCCCTCACTTCCCTATATCGATTACCTTTTTGTAAATGAGTTTGAAGCAGGGATGATTACGGGCATGCAAACTATTTCTGACACGGGTGCAACTTTGCTGGATAATTGTTATAAAGCTGCGGCCAAAATTGTCGAAATGGGGGTGAATAAATGGGTAATTCTTCATTTTCCACTTGGGGCTATTGCCGTAAGCAAAGAGGGAAAGCAATTATTTCAGCATAGTATCAATTTGCCATGCGATAAAATTGAAGGCGCTGTTGGCGCTGGTGATGCTTTTGCTGCCGGCGTATTGATGGGCTTACACGACGATAATGAAATGGAATATTGTCTTGAACTGGGAGTATGTGCTGCGGCTTCAAGTTTGTTTGCTGCTACCTCTTCCGACAGTATTTTGCAGGCCGGAGAATGTCTCCTGTTATCAAAAACGTATGGGTTCAGAACTGAGCCTGCCTATGTATGAAATAAGTAATGCATCAAAATAAGATCGCGAAAGAACTGGAAGAAATCTTTCCTAAAACAAGAATAAAAGCAAACTTAATTGATCTCGTCGCCTACGCTTCCGATGCGGGTTTTTACTACCTCAGGCCATTGGCTGTAGTATTACCTGTTTCGGAAAACGAGATTATCAATTTATTTGCATTTGCTAGAAGGAAGCGTATTCCGGTAGTTTTTCGTGCTGCCGGAACAAGTTTGTCGGGGCAATCCATTACAGATGGTTTACTGGTAGATCTGAGCCAGCACTGGGAGAAAATAAAGGTTGAAGAGGCAGGTAACCTGGTTCGGGTACAACCCGGTGCCATAGGTGCTATTGTAAACGCGCATCTAAAAAAGAATGCAAGGAAGATCGGTCCTGATCCGGCCAGTATCAGCTCCGCAATGATGGGAGGGATCTTATCCAATAATGCAAGTGGGATGTGTTGTGGTGTGGCCCATAATTCCTACCACACCATCAAACACATCAAGTTTATTTTGCCTGACGGCAAAGTGTATAACACGGAATTTCCGGATGATTATCTTCGTTTTAAACAGGAATGCGAGCTGCTTTATCTGCATCTGGCCTCAATCCGGAAAAGAATTTTAAACCGGGAAGACGTTTTTAAAAGGATCCGACAAAAATATCAGACTAAAAATACTGTAGGATATGGTGTAAATGCGTTTATAGACTATGAAGATCCCCTGGATATTCTGGCGCATTTACTTATTGGTGCGGAGGGAACACTTGCTTTTATTGCCGAAGCGGTAATGGAAACCATTTCCGACTATCCTGAAAAATCTACGGCCATGTTATATTTTCCAGATATTTATGCGGCCTGTAATGCCATTGTTCCCTTAAGGGAATCAGGAGCTGCGGCCGTTGAATTGATGGACAGAGCATCTTTACGTTCAGTTGAACAGGTAAAGGGAATGCCTGAAATTATTAAAACTTTACCTGAAGATGCAGCTGCTTTACTAGTGGAATATCAAGATCTAAATCAGGATCAGTTAAAGAAACAGGTTGATAGTTTTTTAACAACATCTGCCGAATTAAAACTATTAAATATCCCTCTCTTTACAAATATTGCCTCCGAGCAGGCTTTATTATGGAAGGTTCGCAAAGGTATGTTTCCTGCTGTTGGTGCAGTAAGGGCTAGCGGTACTTCGGTGATTCTTGAGGATATCGCTTTTCCGGTGGCACATCTTGCCGATGCAATAGCCGATTTGCAGGGACTATTTAAAAAGCATGGTTATGAGCAGGCTATCATTTTTGGACATGCCAAGGATGGTAATATCCATTTTGTAATTACGCAGGCGTTTGATACTAAAGCTGAAATAACGCGTTACGATCTGTTTTTGAATGAGGTGGTCACTCTTGTGGTAGAGAAGTACGATGGTGCTTTAAAAGCAGAACATGGTACTGGCCGTAACATGGCGCCTTTTGTAGAAAAAGAGTGGGGAGCCGAAATCTATCATATCATGAAATCTGTCAAAGAGATGGTAGATCCCGATAACCTGCTTAACCCCGGAGTTATTATCAATGCGGATGAAAATGCACATGTTTCCTGTTTGAAAGAATTGCCCACAGTAGAAGAAGAAGTAGATCGTTGTATGGAATGTGGGTTCTGTGAGCACGCATGTCCAAGCAGAAATATTACCCTTACTCCCCGTAAAAGAATTGTTGTGAGACGTGAACTCTTAAACCTTAATAAAAAAGGAAACAAAAAGGAATATCAAACACTTCTAGGGCAATATCAATACGAGGGGCTTGATACGTGTGCTGTAGATGGGCTATGTGCTACCGCCTGCCCGGTTGACATCAATACAGGTGATCTGGTAAAGCGGCTAAGGAAAGAAAACCATTCTGTTCGTGCAAATAAGCTGGCCCTTATGGTTGCAGGGAATTTTAATCTGGTTTCTAAAATTGTAAAATTTGCTTTAGTAAGTGGCGGGTTACTGAACAAAGTCTTTGGTTCCCATTTCATGTTAAAGCTCACCAAAACAATAAAGAGAGTTGCTCCTTCTTTCCCCTTGTGGTCTAATCGGTTGTCCGCTGCTAAACCTTTGATTTTGTCTGATGAGAGATTTGCGGATGGGCAGGAAACAATAGTTTATTTTCCTGCCTGTATTTCAAGAGTGATGGGAGACCCAATGAAAACGGACAAGGGGGTAATGCAGGCTTTGATTGATGTTTCAGTAAAAGCAAATATTAATGTGATCCTTCCATCTGAAGTTGAAAAGAATTGTTGCGGACAGATTTTTTCTTCCAAAGGCTTTACAAGAGCATTTAGTTATACAGCAAATGAAACCATTGACAAACTGTGGAGTACAACAAATCATGGTCGTTTTCCCGTAGTTCTTGATATCAGTTCCTGTACACAGACTTTGCTGAACTGCCGTAAATTACTTACTTCTGAAAATAAGCTTAGGTATGATGCCTTGAAAATCATCGACAGTATTGAATACATTGCCGATTATATTATGCCTAAGGTAACGATTTCGAAAAAGAAGAAAAGTATTGTTTTGCATCCGGTATGTTCGATTCAGAAAATGGCAGGTGTGCAACAAAAATTTAATCATATTGCTAGGCATTTTGCAGAGCAAGTTACACAGCCGTTATTTGCTGGCTGTTGTGGTATGGCTGGTGATAGAGGGTTTCTTTATCCGGAACTTACAACAGCAGCAACGTGGAAAGAGGCTAAAGAAGTTAAAGAAATGGAATGTGATGGTTATTACTCGTCATCAAAGACCTGCGAGATCGCATTGTCAGACGCTGTAGGGCATAATTATTATTCCATACTTCATTTGGTTGATGAATGTTGCTCTTCCCAGATTAGATAAAACTCTTACCGAAAAGCATTTTAGTGCTTTTTGAAAATATTACTAAAATAACGATGAAACAGACCCTAGAACAATTTATAATAGAAAGACGAGAAGAACTATCTTATACTGAAGGGGCACTGTCCAGTGTATTGTGTAATATTGCCACTGCAGCAACAATGATTAGTGAAGTTATTAGTCAGGCAGGATTATTAGATATACTCGGAGATGCCAGTACTATTAATGTACATGGTGAAAGGCAGAAAAAATTAGATATTTATGCTAATGAACAATTTATATCAGCTTTAAAAGATGGTGGAGAATGTTGTGCAATCGTTTCTGAAGAAAATGAAGAGTATATTTATATTGATGATAATTCTTCAAAAACTGCTCAGTATATTGTTGCTATAGACCCTTTGGATGGATCTTCAAATGTTGACGTAAATGTTGGAATTGGTACAATATTCTCTATTTATATGCGTAAAAGTAATGAAGGAAAACCTACACTTGAAGACATTTTACAGAAAGGAGAAAAGCAGGTTGCAGCAGGTTATGTCCTGTATGGTTCATCTACCATGTTAGTATTCACCACGGGAAAGGGCGTAAATGGATTTATCTTGGACTGGACGAGCAGAAAATTTTGTTTATCGCATCCAAATATATGCATACCCAAAAAAGGTGCGATTTATTCAATCAACGAAGGGAATTATACCTATTTTTCAGAAGGAATAAAAAAATATCTGGGGTATTGTCAAATGCAAGACCGGGAAACTAATCGTCCATATATTGCCCGTTACACTGGATCTATGGTGTTGGATTTCCACCGCAATTTAATTAAAGGTGGGATATTTATTTATCCTGCACCAGGAAAATTACGTTTAGTTTATGAGTGTAACCCAATGGCTTTTATAATTGAACAAGCCGGCGGCCGCGCAACTGATGGATCTAATCGGATACTTAACATTGATATCCGAGAATTGCACCAGCGTTCAGTTGTGTTTATGGGTTCGGAATTAATGGTCATCAAAGCTGAAGAATTTTTAGAGTTTTTACAGTAAAAATAGCCGCCCCGTTTTTAACTTTTACAATTAAACTAAGCATAAGATCCTAATTATGCTTTTTGAAAAGAGCAAAGGTTAGTCGTTCATTCTATTTCAGCCATGCTATGAATTCGTCTTAATTTATGTTATTTTTCACCGATATGTTACTCGACGTGATTTTGAGTAACAAAGGTAACAAAACTGTTTAATCTAAACTGTACAATGAGACCCAGCTTCCCCTGGTGTCATTTTAGCAAATACAAAATAATGTTTAAAAATAAAAGTGTTGAAGACAGTGAGTTCTTGCAGCGCCACTTGTTATCTTAGCTTTGCTTACGAACAAATTTGGTAAGTATAACAATCAGCTGACCTTCAATTCTTCCTTCGATCTGCTGTTTATTGTCGTCAACTAGTTTAATGTTCTTTACTACAGTTCCAAGTTTTGCGCTTAAGCTTGAACCTTTGACATCGAGTGTTTTTATTAAAACCACGGTATCGCCGTTTTCCAAAGTGTTGTTATTACAATCTTTATGAAATTCAACTTCAGAATCATTCTCATGATCTCCTGTGGCTTTGGCCCAGGCTAGGGTTGCGTCATCTAGATACATCATATCAAGGTTGTCAATTGCCCAGCTTTCACCTCTTAGTCTATTTAACATCCTCCAACTAACAATCTGTATCCCAATGATTTCGCTCCACATACTCGCACTGAGACATTGCCAATGTTTGCTGTCCAATACTTCTTTCTTTTCAAGTTGTGACAAACATTTTCGACATACCAAAACACATTCTTCTGCGGAATTATTCGTTTGGGGGGGTACCTCATAAACGCTTAAGCTGTCCTCTGATGCACACAATTCACATTTTTTTTCGCTTCTTTTGAGCAGTTGATCTTCGATTTTCATATTTATGATTGATAAAGGCGCCGAATGTACACAATTAAAATAAATTCATACTAAATGAAAAAGCTCCGGTTACAAAAAACTGATAAATATCAAGCCCATCAATGATTTCTTACTGTAAAAGGCCTTGATTTAGGTAATAGATTTGCACTAGGATAAATATCAGTTCAATAAAATGACGGTTACAATTAATCCAAAATTTAAATAATGAATTTACTAAAAAAAAACTTATTGAAGTTAGGCCCTTTAGGGGATCATGCTCATTATGCTCACGGATATTTCGCCTATCCAAAACTGGAAGGTGAGTTAGGCAATCATATGTTTTTTAATGGCAAACAAAAGCTAGTTTGGAGTTTGAACAATTACTTAGGGCTGGCAAATTGTGCTGAAGTTAGGAAAGCCGATGAGGAAGGTGCCAAACAATACGGCCTTGCCTATCCGATGGGTGCGAGAATGATGACTGGTAACACCATTCTACATGAAATGTTGGAAGAGAAGCTCTCTGCTTTTGTAAATAAGAAGGATACATTTTTACTTAACTATGGATATCAAGGTATGTTGTCGATAATCGACAGCTTACTCGACCGTCATGATGTTGTTGTCTATGATTCAGAATCACATGCATGCATAATAGATGGTTTAAGGTTGCATATTGGGAGACGCTTTGTTTACAAGCATAATGACATTAAAGATTTTGAGAAGCAGCTCGTCAGGGCCAAAAAACTAACCGATGCGAGTAATGGTGGCATACTCGTCATTACCGAAGGGGTCTTTGGCATGCGAGGAGATACTGGAAAATTAAAAGAAATCAGTGCCTTTAAAAAACAGTATGATTTCACTTTCCTAGTAGATGATGCACATGGTATTGGTGTTATGGGAGCAACTGGTGCTGGGACAGGTGAGGCACAAGGTGTTCAAGATGAGATTGATCTTTATTTTGCCACTTTTGCAAAATCTTTTGCTGCTATTGGCGCTTTTGTTTCAGGAGGAAAGGAAATTATACAATATTTAAGATATAATATGCGCTCTCAAATTTATGCCAAAGCGTTACCGATGCCGTTGGTATTTGGTCTACACCAGCGACTCAGTTTGATTAAAGAAAAACCTGAATTAAGGACTCAGTTGTGGGACATCACCCATCAACTTCAAAAGGGACTTAAAGAAGCAGGACTAGAAATTGGCAACACACAATCCCCCGTTACTCCGGTTTACTTAGAAGGTTCAATAGATCAGGCAACTGGACTGGTGAGAGATCTGAGGGAAAAACATGATATTTTTTGTTCATTAGTTGTTTATCCGGTTGTTCCAAAGGGAATGATCATTCTAAGATTAATTCCAACGGCTAGCCATACCAAAGAAGAAGTTGAGCGAACAGTAGAAGTATTTAAGCAAGTTAAGGAGAACCTAATTGCTGGAAAATATGACAATCAACTTGAACTGTCTTAGTAAGGGAAATTGCTGCCAACTAATCAGCTTCTGCCAAAAAATACTTAACTAAATGTAGTAAGTTCTGGCTCTTAAGAAACCTATATTGTGAATTAGTTAAAAGTTTGCTTTTGTCCAATGGTAATTTCACTTCGATTACCATCCAACCTATGATTGTTGGAATACAATAAGGAAGGGTAAAGCTAAGACGGAACAGATTAAGTTTCCCTATTTCTACAGCCTGCATATGGGCAAAATTAGCTAACGATAGTTCGAGCGGACAATCAGTTTCTCCACATTCGAGATCCAGATCTTTCTCCCATCAGTATGCAGTATGCCCTCTCCCTTTAGCTCCTTGAGCAGTCGTATCACGTTCTCCTTGGCCAGCCCTGCGAGGTTAGCGAGATCAGTGCGTGAGATATTGATCAAAATTTCCCCGTCGGTGTTCCGGTCGTGTTTATACTTCTCACGTAGGAAAATAAGAGAGATTGCCAGTCGTTCTACCGCAGAGCGTTGTGAGAATACTGAAATGTTGTTGGCTAGTACGGTAAATTCGTGGCTAAGGGCCTTTAGCATCCGCGAGCTGAACAACGGCGAAGTGTTCAGTACATGCAGAAAATCCTCTTTCGGGATGAAACTAAGTACACTATCCTCAATAGTTGCCGCCGAGTCGGGATAACGCTCCTCCGAGAGCACAGCGTGGTAGCCTATAAACTCGCCCTGGCCTGCCACATAGATGATCTGTTCCCTGCCGCTATGATCAACCTTATACTTCTTTACCTTTCCCTTGATGATGAAATAGATTCCGGAAGGAACTACGCCCTCCCTGAAAACGACTTCTCCTTTTACATATTTCTGTTCGTTCTGTTTGGAAATCAAAAACTTGTATTCCTCATCGGTCAGCACATTCAGGATAGAGTGGGTACTGAAATTCCATTTATCGATGGGAAAAATTTCTGCTATACTCATATGTAAAGATACAAGATATATTCTTTTTTACTAACCAACTGATTGCCTTGACTAAAACATACAAGGACGTTGCCGACCCTTCAGTTCAAAGCTATTGAGTATCAAATACAAAACCCACTTGAAAGTACTTCCCTACCTTTTTAGGTTATTGTTACATTATTATGTTATAGATAGCTGATCAAACGCTTTTGGTATACATGTTCAACATCCCGTCGAACCCGCTCTTGTCTAGTGTATAGCTTTCTGGCAATTCATTGCCAGAACCCTGGTAAACCACAATCCTTGTTCCCACGGGCATCTTGTCCATCTCGGTACGAAGGTATAGGGTATAATAGGCATAGAGCGCCAATGAGGTCTCGATTGAATCGTCTATCCTGTTGGCAAAATCAATATTCTCAAAGAATGAGTTATAGAAGTAAAAATGGTCAAAATCACTAAAATTGAGCTGAACTAGGTTTGCATGAATGAATTCCACGTTTTTCAGCTTCAGGAGTTCTTTTGCACTTTCTGCACAACAGACCAGCCTCATCCGCTGCTCCACTCCAAAGAACATCGTTCGAGGATAGAGATTCGCCCCTATGATACAGAACTTCCCTATCCCACTGCCTATATCCAGTACCCTGGCGCTTGGCGAGGCAAGAAATTCCGTCGCCTGCACGGCCACAGAAAGAGGTGTCCAGTGTTTTTTCGATATGTTCTGGAAATGTTCGGGATAGAGCCCGTCGAAAGACTGATCGTCCCTGAAGATATTTTTTAAAATGGTCATTCGCAATCGATTATTGAGAGATTATCCAAGGCCACATGAAACAAGTCCCTATTCATTTTGAACAAAAATAACGGAAGATATCTCCATTTTTTAGCATAATTATCATAGTCGTCAATGATAATTATCACTCTACAACCAGTAGGGCAAATGGGTTTTCTCTTTGTCTAGACAGTTTCTCCTGTAAATTGAGCCTGAAAACCCGTATCACTTTTTGGATCAGCTCAGGTTCAAGAGGGACTGTGCATCGGGAGAAGTTTCTATTTCAATTGTTGTTTTTTTGCTGCCAATGGAAACAAAGTATAGCAGATAGGATACCTGTCCAAAAGATATAATAAATGGGATACCGTTCATTTTCTCCTTTGAAAGTTAAAATATTGGTTTATTTGCATATCCACATTTTTAGGGGTTTGTGCGGGTGTTCGTCGACTAGCTCATAATTCGAGGGAACATCGTTCTCATCTCCATAATAGGTAGCGAGCCTTGTTCCGCTGGCCGTTTCTGCCAGGACATTATAAAAACAATTGGAGTAATAATTGTAAAGGGAATACGAATATTCAATCGATTCATCAATCCTGGAAAGCGAACTGAGGTTTTCCGCGAATGAATTGTAAAAATAGATGCCATCATAACCCTTTAGACTTACTTGAGTAAAATTAGCATGTATAAACTGGACATTGTCTAACATGGCCCGTCCCTTGCCATGAATAGCAAACTCAACCAGGTCTCTTCTCTGTTCGACGCCATGAAACTCGGCATTTGGGAAGAAATGAGCACCTGCAATGCAGAACTTGCCAATTCCGCTCCCCACATCGAGTATCTTGGCGCCAGGCGCAACGGCCAAAAATGAGGCAGCTTCTCTAGCAATTTCTAAAGGGGTCCAATGTATTTCAGAGACCCTTTGGGCCTTATTGGGAAAATAGCTATCGAATACTGAATCACTGGTATAGTAATCTTCAGGTAGCAAGGTAGGCTGTATGGCATTTTTGTACGTATCACAATCGTTTATCATGCTTGGAATGGATGGCTGTTAAATCTATGGTCATGTCAATATCAAAAGGCCGATCACGATGCCAATTACCATGATCAGGTACAGAAGGATTTCGTTCACGGCAAATTTACTGTACTTTGCCCAAAATGAATCTTCCCTATCCGATGTGTTCTTTTTCTCCATTATGCTTTGGTCAAATCTGCCATCCACTACAAAATTACGCTGAGAAATTCCACATCGCGCAGCTAAATGTCAGCTCTCGCCATGATATAAATCAGCTTTTTGGTTAAATGAAAAAATTATACATCGTTATTGCTTTAAGAAGCGACATACATTTTTTTTTGGACCCTATGGTTTTGCTTAACGGAGACGATTTTATGCTAAGCTTCGAGGTATTTACGGTCCGCCAGCCTCATCATCTCTGCCAAATTAAATAACGCTGATGCTAATAATATTTTGAACTTCGGTGAATGCTTCAGCTGTTAGTTGGGAAGATGTTTATGGGTAATTATGGGTCTCACAAGCCTATTATTAAGGACGCTTAAATGCTAGCCTTTCATATTTATTTTTCTCATTTCTTGTATTCCCATTTCTAAACCTCGAAGTTCGGCCAAACCTTTAAGGCGACCTATTGCAGAATAGCCAGGGTAGGCACTTTTGCTTAGATCATCTAACATTTGATGTCCATGGTCTGGTCGCATTGGGATTGATCTTTTTTCTTGATCTATCAATTCTGTAATACCTTTAACCAAAGTAAACATGTTGGCAGAGCCTTCGAGATGATTGGCTTCATGGAAATTTCCACCTCCTTCTAAGGCTACACTTCTCAAATGAAGGAAATAAATTTTTGCGCCAAATCTTTTAATGATGCCTGAAAGATCATTTTCAGGTCTAGCACCCAGTGATCCGCTACAGAAACAAATTCCGTTACTTTTTGAAGGTGCCATTTCTTGTAGGTAAGCAAGATCAGCCTCGGTACTTACAATTCGAGGTAAGCCTAAAATTGGGTAAGGCGGATCGTCTGGATGGATCGCCATTTGAATTTTATTTTTATCGGCAGCATCAGCTATTTCGTTCAAAAAGACAATTAGATTTTGGCGGAGAACTTCTGTTGTTACATGTTTAAACCCATCAAGTAATGTTAAAACTTGCTGTGGCGTAAAACTTTCTTTGCTGCCAGGGAGACCCTGTAGACAGTTACTCAATAATGTGTTTTTTCCCAATTCGTCTAGCTGGGCAAAGTAACTGTTTGCTGCTGCTATCTCTTCATCTGAATAATCATGTATAGCATTTGGTCTTTTTAACAAATAAAGATCGAAAGCAATGAATGCTGATTTTTCGAACCGAAGTGCTAAAGCGCCAGTTGGCGTTTTGTATTGTAAATCGGTACGCATCCAGTCTAAGACAGGCATAAAATTATAGGTTATTACCCTAATTCCAGCTTTTGCAAGATTTTGAAGGCTCACTTTGTAATTATCGATATAGCGCTGAAAATCTCCCGCACGTTTTTTAATGTCTTCGTGAACAGGCAAGCTTTCTACAACCGACCATGTCATGCCATGATCTTCGATCTGATTCTTTCTGTTTAGGATTTCTGATAATTCCCAGATATCCCCTACGGGGATGTGATGTAGCGCAGTTACAATTCCTTCACAGCCGGCTTGTCTGATATCATTTAGGCTTACAATGTCATCAGGTCCATACCAACGCATGGTTTGTATCATTTTATTTGCTTGCATAAGACGATTTATTTGAAAGGGCAAAGTAGTAAAATAATGTAGTTTATGCAATCGGTTGTGTAATGATTTAAGCTCACCAATGCAATCGGTTGTTTTTATTGTTTTTTATCTTTATGTTTATTTTTTATTAGCAAAAATGTATCTATTAGGTATTGATATTGGAACATCGTCTATTAAAGTAGCAGTGGTAGCTGTTAGCACACAAAAGAGTATCGCTACTGTGCAATATCCAGAAGACGAAACGGAAATTAAATCTATGCAGTCGGGATGGGCCGAGCAAGCGCCAATGGATTGGTGGCATAATGTGCAACAAGCTATATTAAAGATAAATGCCTTGGATCTGTTTGATCCAAAAGAAATTAAAGCAATCGGCATTGCCTATCAAATGCATGGCTTGGTGGTAGTTGATAAAAACCAAGAGGTGTTGAGGGATAGTATTATTTGGTGTGATAGCCGGGCAGTAGCACTAGGTGAAGAAGCATTTGATGCCATTGGACACGAGCACTCACTAAAGCACCTACTGAATTCTCCGGGGAACTTTACTGCTTCGAAACTTGCTTGGGTGAAGGATAATGAACCAGCAGTATATGAAAAAATAACAAAGGTGATGCTGCCAGGGGATTTTATTGCGATGAAGCTTACGGGGGAAATAACCACCAGCATTTCGGCACTTTCAGAAGGTATTTTTTGGGATTTTGAGAAAGATGAAATCTCTGCCGATGTAATGCGGTATTACGATTTTGACTATGATTTAATCCCACCTGTATATCCTTTATTTTCTGTACATGGCCGTTTAAAGGAATCTGTTGCCGAACTTTTGGGGCTTAGCGCAGGCATTCCAGTTTCATATAAGTCGGGCGACCAGCCCAATAATGCTTTGTCCTTAAATGTATTGAAGCCCGGTGAAGTGGCAGCAACTGCGGGAACATCGGGAGTTATTTACGGGGTTAGTGATGAATTAACATACGATCAGCAATCGCGCGTAAATACTTTTGCACACGTTACCTATTCTGCAGAGAAAAAACATACTGGGGTATTATTGTGTATCAATGGTACAGGAAGCATGTATCGTTGGGCCAAGTATACTTTCGCCCCTCATTTATCTTATCGGGAGCTAAATCACGTTGCGGCTCAAGCTCCAATTGGAAGTAGAGGACTTAAAGTGTTGCCTTTTGGCAATGGAGCAGAGCGGATGCTGAACAATAAATATACTGGAGCACAATTAATTGGAATAGATTTAAACACACACAGTCAGGCTGATATTTTTAGAGCTGTGCAAGAAAGCATTGCATTTGCATTTAGATACGGACTAGATATTATGCGTGAAAATGGGATGAATCCTAAAGTGATTAGGGCTGGTAGAGCGAACTTGTTTTTAAGTGATGTGTTTGCGCAGACTTTTGTAGATGTTACTGGTGTTCCTGTTGAATTATATGAAAATGACGGTAGTGTAGGGGCCGCTATTGGTGCGGGCATAGGAGCCGCTATATTTAATAGCCCAGAGGATGCATTTTCGCAACATGAAGTAGTAAGTTATTTAGTGCCGAAAAATACAGCAGCATACGAGCCCATTTATCAAGAATGGAAAAAGCTTTTAATAAAAACGTTAGCATAGAATTATAAAAATTAATACAATGACAAAAGTAGTATTAGGACAAAAAGAGTTTTTTAAAGGGATTGAACAGGTTAAATTTGAAGGTTTAGAGAGTGACAACCCGCTGGCGTTTAGATGGTACGATGCCGACAAAGTTGTGGCAGGTAAAACGATGAAGGAACATTTTAAGTTCGCGTGTGCCTATTGGCATTCGTTTAACGGAAATGGCGCTGATCCGTTTGGTGGTGCTACTCATATTTTTCCATGGGATGAAAAAATGGATGCAGTTGAAAGAGCAAAAGATAAAATGGATGCGGCATTTGAGTTTATTACCAAGATGCAATTGCCTTATTACTGCTTTCATGATGTTGATATTGTAGATTATACAGATGATGTGGCTGATAATGAACGAAGGCTGCAGACCTTAGTTAACTATGCCAAACAAAAGCAGGCAGAAAGTGGTGTAAAATTACTATGGGGAACAGCTAACTTATTTAGCCATAAACGCTACATGAACGGAGCCTCAACCAATCCAGATTTTCATGTATTGGCACACGGTGCAGCGCAAGTTAAATTTGCATTAGATGCTACTATCACCCTTGGTGGAGAAAATTATGTGTTTTGGGGTGGAAGAGAAGGCTACATGAGTTTGCTCAATACCAACATGAAGCGTGAGCAAGAACATTTGGCTAAATTTTTACATACTGCAAAAGATTATGCACGTAAACAGGGATTTAAAGGGGCTTTCTTTATCGAGCCTAAACCTTGTGAACCCTCAAAACATCAATATGACTATGATGCAGCAACCGTAATTGGCTTTTTGCAACGATATGATTTATTGGGGGATTTTAAACTAAACTTGGAAGTAAACCACGCTACTTTGGCAGGTCATACTTTTCAACATGAGCTACAAGTGGCGGTCGACAACGGTCTGTTAGGTTCAATCGATGCAAATCGTGGTGATTATCAAAACGGCTGGGATACCGACCAGTTTCCGAATGATATTAATGAGTTAACTGAGGCAATGTTGATTATCTTGGAAGGCGGCGGGCTGCGAGGTGGTGGTGTAAACTTCGATGCCAAAATTCGTAGAAATTCTACAGATCAAAGTGATTTATTTTATGCACATGTTGGTGGGATGGATTTGTTTGCCCGTGCGCTGGTAACTGCTGATGCAGTATTGCAAAAATCAGACTATCAAAAAGTAAGAGCCAATCGTTATGCATCATTTGATAGCGGTGAGGGAGCTGCTTTTGAACAAGGTAAACTAAGTCTTGAAGAGCTAGCAGAGTATGCTGTAAAAAACGGTGAGCCAGAAACACGTAGTGGTAAACAAGAGTACCTAGAAAATATCATTAACAGATATATTTAACTATTCACCGCACTTGAAAAAACGTACCACCATTTACGATATTGCCAATGCTCTTGATATTACTGTGTCGACGGTATCAAGGGCACTAAGCAACTTTCCTGGGATCAGTGAAGGAACACGAAAAGCTGTTGTTGAAATGGCGGCAAAACTCGATTATAAACCGAATAAACTAGCGTCGGCTCTTAAATCGGGCAAGACGTTTATTATCGGCGTAATCGTACCAAGTATCCAAGCTCATTTTTTTGCTTCGATTATTCATAGCATCGAAGAGGAGTTAAAGGATAGTGGTTACAGCATTATCGTATACCAATCGAGCGAGTCGATGGCTAAAGAAGTGAAAGGGGTAAGTACATTGCTTGAAGCACAAGTAGATGGCATAATGGCTTCGCTTTCATTAGAAACTGATGATGTATCACATTTTCAAGAAGTAATCAAACAAAATAAACCACTTATTTTGTTTGATAGGATAGATGAGCGCTTAAATGTACCTACGGTAACACTTAACGATTTTAAGGCAGGTTTTATGGCGGCTAGTCATTTAATAGCACGTGGATATAAGAAAATCGCGTTCATCACTACAAGCCACAAAATTAAGCTTTTTAGCGAACGGCTTGAAGGCTATAAGCAAGCTTTGAAGGAGCATCATATACCTATAGTTGAAGAAGACATCATACTCGGCGGCCTGTCTATCAAAGACGGTAGGTTTGGGGTTAGTAAATTACTGCGGAATGAAGTTATGCCTGATGCTATTATTGCCGGAGACGATTTTACGGCACTTGGCGCGATAAAAAAATTAAAGGAGGTAGGGTTAACACTACCTGCCGTAGGTGTGATGGGATTTGCAAATGAGGTCTTTTCGCCATATTTAACACCCAGCTTGTCTACGGTAGATCAGCATCCAAATCTGATAGGGACTGAGTGTGCGAGACTTTTTTTAGCGATGATTAAGCAGCACAATCCCTATGATAAGATTTCGAAAATAGTGGTTGAGCCAACAATCGTAGACCGACAATCGACCGGAACTAACTAGTTTACTTTGTTATAAGGGTTAAATTTGGTAAATAGTCTTTAGGTATCTCGTATCCCAAGATTTTTGGATCTGTTAGCGGCGCGGCGCCAATAAAGGTATTACGTGCCTGGTATAGGTTGATGGCTGACCTTTAGTGTCTGTTGAAATAATCAAGGCAATTAGGAAATCAACATAATAAAGCGCTATTTTTGCATTAGCTAATACCCGATCTTTTTTATGAGCCAAAGGTTTCTACTGTGCATTTTTTTAGCTGTTTTGGGTTTGGGGGATTGTTCTTATGCTCAGCAACGCCCAATTGATTCGTTAGCTGGAAAGCTAGAATTAATTGTCGATAGCTTAGATACGGCTATTGTTCAAAAGAAAAGTATTAGAGATACAGTTGCTCCAGTGTTGCTTAGGGCATTGGATTCGTTGCAACGTGTTCAATATGATGATAGTGTAAGTAAGACTTTTGGTTATCCATTTTTTAATTTACAAGATGCCATTAAGAACTTCAAACGTTCGGGTCAAATCCCTAAATATCAGGAAGGTAATCCTATTGAAAGAAGAGAGTTATGGATCATTGGATCGGTTGCTTGTCTTCTGATTTTATTCGCGTTTATAAAAAACTTCTTTGATAAGGAATTAACGCTTATTGTTCAGTCTTTTTTTAGCAACCGCGTATTGGGGAATGTGAACAAGGAAGATAATTTATTTGCTTCTTGGCAATTTCTATTGTTGTTTGTTCATTTTGGTTTTACGATTGGTTTATTTTTTTTCTTGGTTGGACAACATACTAATTTGAGTTTTGCGAAAAATGGATTTCAGGCTTTTGTGAGTATTTCCGTTGTCATTATTATACTTTATGTATTGAAAATTGTCGTGCTTAAAATGCTTGGTTTCTTCTTTAATGTGCAAAAACCTATTAATGAGTATGTCTCCATTTTATTTCTCACTTACTTTAATTCGTCATTCTTGTTTATGCCGTTGGTGATTGCGTTTGCTTTGTCGCCGGTTCAATATGGCAAATTTTATATGGCAACTGCGATTGTTTTGTTAGTGATTATATTTGTTTTTCAGATGATTAGAGCGGGAATTAATATTTTATCTCAAAATCGATTTTCAAAAGTCTATTTATTATTGTACTTTTGCACCCTCGAAATTTGTCCTATATTAATATTAATCAAGGCAATAGGATTTTAAGCGGTAATAATTAAAATGCAGGAAAAGAACGAAGATAGGGTGCTCAAGGTAAAAAGTATACTGATTACATTGCCAAAGCCCGAAACAGAAAAATCACCTTATTTTGACTTAGCAAAGAAGTATAATTTAAAAATTGATTTTAGATCATTCATTCATGTTGAAGGTGTTGCAGCAAGGGATTTTAGGAAGGATAAAGTTAATTTAGCAGATTTTACTGCGGTTGTATTTACCAGTCGCAATGCAGTTGATCATTTTTTCAGGATATGTGAAGAAATGAGATATGAGGTGCCAGCGGATCTTAAATACTTTTGCATCTCGGAATCAACTGCTTTATATCTGCAAAAGTATATTCAGTACAGGAAGAGAAAAATCTTTTTTGGAAAACAAACTGCCTCTGATTTGGCGGAAGTTTTGAAAAAACATGCTGCAGAAAAATTCCTTTACCCGTGTTCTGATGTTGCTACTGAGGATACAATGAATTTTCTACAAAAAAACGGCTATGACTTTACACCTGCGGTTTTATTTAGAACGGTAGTGAGCGATTTGTCTGATCTGGCTGAGGTTTTTTATGATGTTATTGCATTTTTTAGCCCTTCAAGTATTCAGTCTCTTTACACCAACTTTCCGGATTTTAAGCAAAATAAAACTCGCATTGCTGCATTTGGATTAAACACCCATAAGGCGGTTAAAGATGCTGGACTTATTGTAGATATAGCTGCCCCAAGTCCCGAAGCTCCTTCGATGATTATGGCGATTGAAAATTATATCAAAAAATCTAATAAGCAATAAATTTTAGTTTTCTACATTGACTAATTGATATAAGAACACACTATGTAACATAGTGTGTTTTTTTTGTGATGGGTGTAGGTGCATTAAGATGCTTCACTCCCTATGACGGTTTAGAGTATTGTTAGACTTTCCTTAGACTTTGGTCAGACTCTGTTAGGCCCTGACACTAAGTAAACTCTATTGCTAGTCTATTAAAACTTAGATGTGTATTAAGCGGTTGGGTTCTAACATAGTTCAAAAATTTATGCTTAAAACATTACTCAAATTTACGCTTTATCCAATGTTTGACGTGGGTAGATGAAAGAGAGATTGCTTATTTTGTTGTTCATATTGTTTTTTTTAGGTAAAATATTGTTTATATCGATGATTTTCGATAAAATTGCTATTAATATAGATTTGATATTGCTATAACTGATTTTATGAGAAAAATTTACTTTCTTGGTTTTTTGGTCATTTCGGGTCTTTTGATGGGCTGTTCCAAGAATGGCCAACAAGGAGAACTGGTAGGGGCTTACAATAAGAAATTCAAGAATAAAACCATCCCACTAGGTATGGTATTTATCCCACAAGGAAGAACATTGATTGGTATGACGGATGAGGACATGAGTTTTTATCAAGGATCACCAAGTAGAATGACTTCTTTCACTGCTTTTTACATGGACCAAACGGAGATAACCAATGCTGAGTATAGGCAATTTGTAAATTGGGTTAGAGATTCGGTGGCAATTAGTTCTATGGGGCCTTCGGGGGCGCCTACGTTATACAAGCCTGTTCCTGCAGGTACTACGCCAACTGGCCCTCAAAATATTAATTGGAAAGCGGCAAGTAGAAAAAAGGAGCTTTGGGGAAGCAATAGTCAACACAAATCCAAACTACAGAATATGTACTACAGCGGTAACGATGCGTTACCTGGTAGAAATGAAATTGACGTTAGAAAATTAAGATATGCGTATGAATATGTTAATTTAGACCTGGTTGCTGCAGGAAGAAATGATCCGAATAAAAGTAGACAAGATTTTATCGAAAGATATATGGATAACCCTACACCGGGAAAAGCAAATGAGCATCCGTCGGTAAGTGTTTATCCTGATACAATGGTTTGGAAAATGGATTATTCTTACTCTCAGAATGACCCAATGGTAGAATCCTATTTCAATCACCCGTCTTACGATGAGTACCCGGTAGTGGGCGTAACTTGGGAGCAAGCGAATGCTTTTTGTAACTGGAGAACTGTTTTCTATAACAATGTTGCTGCGGCTCGTGGTATCCCTGTTAACTCAAGAAATAAATACAGATTACCAACAGATCAAGAATTTGAATATGCTGCAAGAGGTGGCAATACCAAAACTACCTATCCTTGGGGTGGCCCTTATATTATGAACGTTAAAGGATGTTTACAAGCAAACTTTAAAGTTGGCAGGGGGAATTACACAGACGATGGTGGAATGTACACCGTAAACGCCAAAGCTTATTTGCCAAATGATTATGGTTTGTATTGTATGGCAGGAAATGTAGCGGAATGGACTAGTACGGCGTATAACAAATCGGCTACAAGTTTATTGTTAGACTTTAATCCAAACTATACTAGTACTAAAAAAGGAGCTAAAGTTGTTCGTGGAGGTTCATGGAAAGACATTGGTTTCTTCCTTCAAAACTCTGTAGGAACTTATGAAGTACAAGATAAGCCTAGATCATATATCGGCTTCCGTTGTGTATCTGATTTTGCAGGTAACAGCATCAATTAATTTAAAAACTAAAACAAAATTTTAAAATAGCATATGGCAGCAAGAAAACAACCAGGTTGGTTACACGTAGCAATTTCCTGGGGAGCAAGTATAGTAATTATCGGAGCATTGGCTAAAATTGTGCATTGGGGAGGCTCTTATGCAAACTATATTATTGGTGTAGGGCTTGGAGTTGAAGCTGTGTTATTCTTTTTAACCGGATTTTTTCCACCTGAACCTGAATTACCATGGGAAAGAGTTTATCCTGAATTAAATCCAGGCTTCAAAGGTGAGTTGCCAACAGCAACTGTAAGAGCTGCGGCACCTGCTACTGGTTTTTCTTCGACAGCTGCACTCGATAAAATGCTTGTTGACGCCAAAATTGGACCTGAGTTAATTGAAAGTCTTGGGACAGGTTTACGTACATTTGGCGATAAAGTTGCGACAATTTCGAGTGTTTCTGATGCTGCTACTGCAACTAACGAGTTTGCCGGTAAGGTTAAAACAGCAAGTACAAGTTTCGATAACTTGAATACAGCCTTTGGAAAAGCTACGGCTCAATTAGTTGAAATGGGGGAAAGCAATATAGATTCTAAAGCATATCATGATCAAATCAATAATTTGGCTAAAAATCTATCGGCATTAAACGCTGTTTATGAATTAGAATTACAAGATTCAAGTGCACATTTGAAATCAATGAATAAATTTTACCAGAACTTATCTCTAACCATGAATAATTTTAATGAGTCAATGGAAGATTCAAAACAATTCAAGGAAGAAGTAGGTAAGTTGGCTAAAAATCTTTCTTCATTGAATGCTATTTATGGCAACATGCTAACAGCAATGAATCAACCACGCACCTAATTAGTTTTTAATTTAATAACCATTACAAAATCTAATTAAACATGGCTGGAGGAAGAGAAACGACAAGGCAGAAGATGATCAATATCATGTATTTGGTATTGTTAGCAATGCTAGCTTTGAATGTTTCAGATACAATCTTAAATGCTTTTAAAAATATTAACGATAGTTTGGACGCTTCGAAAACGAATGTGAGTACCAGTCTAGATCAATTATTTAACGCATTTCAAAATACCGAACTAAAAAATAAACCAGAACGTGCTAAGCCCATTTGGGAGAAAGCTAACAAAGCTAAACTTTATGCGGAAGAGCTGAACAAAGAAATTCAGAGACTTAAGGAAGAGTTTAAGACCGCGGGTGAAGGAATTGATGAAGAAACTGGAGATTTTGTATTGAGAGAAAATATGGATATCGCACAAGATATCATGATCAATAAGAAAGAAGGGGAGAAATTGAAGGCTAAGATCAATGACACCAGGGCAAAGCTAATTTCATTGTTAGATGAGAATGCGAAAGTAAATGTTTCTTTTTCACTAGAAGCGAAAGATCCTAAGAAAGCCATTAATGGTAAAAAGAAATGGGAAGATGTTAATTTTGGAGAAGGCACACCTTTAACGGCAGCAAATACCATTCTAACTAAAATCCAAGCCGATTTAAAGAATGCAGAAGCTGAGGTAGTAAAAAAACTATTTAGCGAAATGAACCAAACTCAAATGACTTTAGATGTGTTTAAAGCTGTTGCTGTACCTTCTGGAAGTTATGTGATTCAAGGCCAGCCTTACAAAGCTGAAGTATTTTTAACAGCGAGTGATTCAAAGTCTAATCCAAGCATCACTGTTGGAGGAAGCGCACTAAGTGTAAGAGATGGTATTGGAACATATACTGGAAGCACAAGTACAGTTGGTTCTTTCACTTGGAGGGGAACAATTCGCGTTCAGCAAGCAAATGGCGAGGTTAAGACTTATGATACCCCACCTATAACCTACCAAGTAGCAAAACCATCCGCAACTGTTTCTTCTACAAACCTAAATGTGATTTATGCGGGTATTGCTAATCCATTCTCGATTTCAGCACCAGGTTTTTCATTGGAAAGCATTAAAGCTAATATTTCTGCTGGGTCTTTATCAGGTAGTGCAGGCAATTATATTGTTAATGTGCCTGGAAGTATGGTTGGTAAGGAAGTTACCATTAATGTATCTGGAGCAGCCGATGGAAAAACCCTAAGCTTAGGCAGTAACAAATTTAGAGTAAAACCTATTCCTAACCCTACGGCGAAATTTGCTGGCAGAATGGGAGGGATAATTTCAGGAAATAAAATTGCAAGTGAAGGTGTAGTTGTTGCTGCGATAGAAAATTTTGAATTTGATGTTAAAATACCAGTTTTAAGATTTACCATCGTTGTAGCTAGACCTAGACAAGATGCACAAACGTATATTTGTCAGGGAAATACCTTAAACGCACAAGCTAAATCGGCACTCTCTTCGCTACCGTATCAGTCAAGAGTGTATGTTGAAAATATTCAAGTTCAATTGCCAGATGGACGTACACCGACTATAAACTCGATGGTGTTTACAGTAAATTAAAAGATTATGAGAAAGTTACTTTTTTTAGCCATATTTATTTTTACTACGGTGTTTGCTTTTGCACAAACACAAGGCACTGTTGTAGCGCCACCTGTTTCTGAAAAAAAGGATACGCCTAAGAAAAAGCTTATCCCTAAAAAAGATGGATATCTTTCTAAGGAAGTAGCTGAAGCTGATACAGTAGTACCTTATTCGGTTATTAACGACGAAGATAAGGCGTTTGTAAAAAGGGTTTGGAGAGAAATAGATTTACGTGATCGTGGTAATTCTATATTAGCATCACCAAAAGTGAACTTAATCGGTGTGATTTTTACCGCATTAAACAATGGTGAATTAGATATGTATGGAGCAGATGATGAAGATTTTAAAGGACAACCATTAAGCTCTGCTAAAGGAAACAATGCGGCAACAGGATCAGCTGTTGATACTGCTTTTTTAGGTGTTAACCAGAGTACGAATGAATTGAATAGAGCCGATAATGAATTTTTCTCTGCTAATTATACAATCATAAGGATTAAGGAAGATTGGGTATTGGATATCAAGAGAGGTATTTTTGAGCCTAGGATTGTGGGTATAGCCCCAGTGAGAATAGACGTAAAAACACCTGTTGATAATAATGGTGTGCCTTTGGTAGATCCTGTTACTAATACGGTAAGAGCAGATACTTTAAAATCTGTGGCGGGATGGTTTTACTTTGACGATCTGAGAGAAATTTTAGTTAAGACTAAAATAGCTAATAACGGTAACGATAATTCGGGAATTAACTTTGACGATGTGTTTGTGAGAAGATTGTTTTATAGCAATATCACAAAATGGTCTAACGCAGCTGATAATAGAATTGTAGATTACATTGCTAATTCGAAAGATAGATTACTTGAATCTGAAAGAATAAAGAAATGGTTGTCTGATTTCGAACAAGGAATCTGGGAATATTAACTACCTTTAAGATTGCTTGACATGAAGCATTTAATTATTAAAATATATAGCCAATGCTTGCATCTGCTTCTTATTAAGTAGCGTTGCCAACTCCTCCTCCTTAGCCTCTTTAATTCGTTTAACCGATTTAAACTTAACCAATAATTTATCGGCTGTTGTCTTACCAATTCCGGCGATCTGTTCTAGTTCTGTTTTTAACGTCCCTTGATCTCGTTTTTTACGGTGAAAAGTAATGCCAAAGCGATGGGCTTCATCTCTTAACTGTTGGATAATTTTAAGCGTTTCGGATTTTTTGTCAAGATATAATGGTAAACTATCTCCTGGATAATAAAGCTCCTCAAGTCGCTTTGCAATACCAATAACGGTTACTTTTTTATCAATGCCTAGTTTTTTTAAACTAGTTAATGCAGATGATAATTGACCTTTACCACCATCAATGATAATTAACTGGGGTAGCGTTTCCTGCTCGTCGAGCATTCTCTTATATCGCCTATAAACGGCTTCTTCCATCGTAGCAAAGTCATTCGGACCTTCAACCGTTTTCACATTGAAATGCCGATAGTCTTTCTTGCTTGGCTTTGCATCTTTAAATACCACAATAGCAGAAACTGGGTACTTGCCCTGAAAGTTTGAGTTATCAAAGCATTCAATATGTTGAGGGAGTTGAGTTAACCGGAGGTCATTCTTCATTTGAGTTAAGATCCGATCGGTACGTAAATCTGGATTAAGCTTTTCGTATTGGTTTAGTTTTTCTCTTCTAAAAAACAACACATTCTTTTCAGATAGTTCTAATAGTTTTTTCTTCTCACCTAGTTTGGGTACGATGAGCTTCAAGTTTTCATCGTTTAAGCTAATGGCGAATGGAACAATAATTTCTCTAGAGGTACTGTTAAATTTAGTTCTAAACTCTGTAATCGCAATGGTTAACAACTCTTCATCTGTTTCATCCAAACGTTTTTTAATTTCTATTGTTTGCGTTTGGATAATGCTGCCATTCATTACTTTCAGGTAGTTCACAAAAGCGTAGCGCTCGTCTGATGCAATACTCACTACGTCGATATTGGTTATTGCACTGTTAACTACGGTAGATTTGCTTTGATATTTTTCTAAAAATGCTAACTTTTTTTGGTAGGTATGAGCGAGTTCAAAATTTAACTGATCTGAAGCAATTTTAACTACCTGTTTTACATTTTTAATTACGTTCCCGATCTTTCCATTTAGAATGTCTTTAATCTCCTCAATGTTCTGGTCGTAGTCCTCTCTAGTTTGGTAGTTCTGACACGGTCCTTTGCAGTTCCCAATCTGGTACTCCAGACATACTTTAAATTTGCCAGCATTGATGTTTTCAGCTGTCAATGGTAAATTACATGTTCGTAAGGTGTAAATCTCTTTGATCAGATCTAAGATAGTATGCATCATTCCTACGGAGGCGTATGGTCCAAAGTAAATTGATCCATCTTTAACCATTTTTCGAGTCCAGTATATGCGAGGAAATGCTTCTTTTTTGATGATAATCCATGGATAGGTCTTATCATCTTTAAGCATAATATTATACTTAGGTTGATGCTTTTTAATCAAGCTATTTTCTAACAGCCATGCGTCTATTTCAGTATCGACTATGGTAAAACTTATCCTTCGGATTTTGGAAACCAAGACTTTGGTTTTGCCGTTGAACTGATTTTTGTCTAGGTTGAAATATGAACCGACACGATTACGCAGATCTTTTGCCTTGCCAATATAAATGAGCAAGTCATCTGAATCATAATATTGGTAAACACCTGGTTTATGCGGTACGTCTGCCAATGCTTTTTTATAATCGAAAGCACTCATTACTTTAAATTTCTCCGTGTAGCTATTTCAGGCTAAAACCCTAGTTTTTTATCAAGTTCTGTTTGTTCTTGCTCTGATGGTTGAGCATATTGATCACAGTCCACCACGGTATTTAGGCCACCTTTTGGCGGTTCAAAATCAGCTTTGCTCACCTTTAACTTTGGATTTGCATATACTCGTTTCATAAAGCCTGCAAATATCGGTAGAGCAGAGTTTGCACCTTCTCCGTCACGTGTGCTAGTAAAATGGAATGCACGATCTTCGCAGCCAGTCCAAATACCTGCTACTATATCAGGTGATATAGCCATAAACCAACCATCAGAGTTATTTTGGGTAGTTCCAGTTTTTCCACCAATTGGTGTTTTAATACCGTATTTGCCACTTAGTCGCCAACCTGTACCGCCGGTAATTACCCCTCTCAACATTCTCGTCATCACATAAGCAACTTCTTCATTCATGACTAATTTTACCAAAGGTTTGCTGTCGTATAAAACTACCCCATTTTTGTCTTCAATTCGGGTAATGTAGGTCGGCTGTATCCACGCTCCTTTATTGGCGAAGACGCCATATGCACCAACCATATCATAGATAGAAGCATCAAATGAACCTAGACTAATAGATGGCACAGCCGGTACATCGGATGTGATACCCATCTTTTTAATTTCATTTACTACGGCTGGGGCCCCAACCTCATTCATTAAATAAGCCGCTATATAGTTTTGCGAATATGCTAAAGCCTTTTGCAAGGTTATTGATCCAGGTAAGGTTCCTGATGAGCGTGGTGTCCAATCTGGGCTCCCTGGAGTTGAAATCGTAACCGGTACATTTGGAACGCTCTGGCATGGCGAGTATCCATTCTCTATGGCAACGGCATAGGTAAACGGTTTAGCTGTTGACCCAACTTGTCTGGTTCCCATTTTTACTTGGTCATACTTAAAGTGCTCATAATTAATTCCGCCCACCCAAGCTTTAATATAACCCGTTTTTGGGTCCATTGCCATCATCGCATTGCGCAACAATAATTTATAGTATTTTACCGAGTCGATAGGTCTCATCAAGGTGTCGATATTCCCCTTCCAGCTAAAAATACTTAAGTTGGTGGGTGTGTTAAAATCAGCAGTGATTTCTTCATCTGTTTTCCCTTCCAATTTTAGTGATTTATAGCGATCAGACATTTTTACGCCTTTATCTATCTGTAGCTCCATCCCTTTAAACGGATTTCGTCCTTTCCAACTATTGCTGAATTGTTTTTGCAGAATTTTCATGTATTCTCTCTGAGCCTCTTCTGCATAAACCTGCATATCGTAATTCACCGTAGTGATAATCTTTAAACCATCCCTATCTAAATCATAAGGAACGCCATTTTTGGTAATCGACCTTTCTTCTAAAATCTTTTTTACCTCGGATTTTACAATTGCTCTAAAATAAGGTGCAATCCCATCATTAGAAGTCGCAGCATTAAAGTGTAAATTGAGTGGTTTTTCCTTAGCGGCTTCAAATTCTTGTTGACTTAAAAAATTTGCTTTTACCATTAGTGCCATGATGGTGTTCCTACGGCCTATTGCTCTTTCTGGATTCCGAGTTGGCGAGTAACGCGTTATACCTCTTAGAATACCTACTAATACAGCTGCTTGTGGGACTGTTAGTTTATCAGCAGTTGTGTTAAAATAGACACGCGCTGCAGATTTAATGCCATAAGCCTGATTTCCAAAATCAACGGTGTTTAAATACATCGTTATTATTTCTTCCTTAGTGTAATTTCGTTCTAGTTTAACTGCAATTACCCATTCTTGAAATTTTTGTATAATCCTTTTGAGATAATTCTTTTGTCGACCTTCTTCTGAAAATAAATTCAATGCTAACTGTTGGGTAATCGTACTTCCACCTTGTTTTTTGCCCATCATTGCATAAGCGAAAATGGTGAATGTACGCTTAAAATCTATTCCAGAATGCGATTTGAAACGGATATCTTCGGTCGCGATTAATGCATTAATCACATTGGGTGAGATTTGCGCATAACCAACATTGGATCTGTTTTTAACAAAGTAAGTTCCCAATACTTTTCCATCTTCAGAAATGACTTCAGTTGCCTCATTACTTTTTGGGTTTTCTATGGCTCTGAAGGAAGGGATATCGCCAAATAAGCCAAAACCTATACTAACTATAAATAAGGCAAAAAGTACTAATCCTCCAATTAGCAGTTTCCATAATCGGCGGTTGTATTTTTTAGTTAACTCAGGACTTAATGGTTTACTCATTTCTATTAATAATTAGTTTTAAAGAATTCAAGGTAACGGTTTAAAGTCCCTCTGTCCTTAATTTTATCAAAATTCTCTTTACTTATAAAGAAGTTGTTGTAGATATTGGCAGGAACCTTCATTATTTTGGACAGTTGCTTGTTAATTTCTTCAGCATATTCTCTGACCTCATTTAAGCTGTCGAAGTTACCAACATAAATGACTTGATCCTCAGGTAAGTCAATTAATTGATGCTTAAGATTACTCCCTGCATAGGTTCCGCGATTAAATTGGCCAATTCCAAAGCGCGATGAACTTACACTAACCTCCATGCTACCGACATTTACTACAAAATAATAGGTTGCGGATTCTGCTGTCGTAAATAAGCCATCAGTTTTAATATTGTTAACTATAAGCAGTGTGTCTTTTGCTACTGGTTTATTAACGGGTGGTATACTAACAGTTGGCGCAATTGGCTGTTGAATGGGAAGATTAACTGCTTGTTGAGTTTGAACTACTGGAGCAACCTTTTGTACAACAAACTTTTGTTCCGTTTCATCAAAGTCCAACAATGCAATTTTCCGAGCCTTAAATACATTCAAATTGGCATTAATGTATATTAGGTGATTATTTATTAAGGGGCTAATCAACGAATCGGTAGGATATTGAGCTTTAATTTTCTGAAATGCATTTAATAAGCTATCTAAGTTTTCGGTTTTTCCTATTGAAATAGCCTTTAAATAATCAAATTGTATTTGGAATGTATTTCCTGGAAAACGCTGATTTACCTCATTAACATTCGCAATAACATCAGCATATTCCTTTTTTTCATATTTTGTAAAGACGTTGTTGTAAATTTTATTGATCTCTATATCTAAGGCACTTTGTTTGGTACTGTAAGAAGGGTCAATGATAGTTTTCGCGTATGACGAACTAGGGTAATTGGTTAATACTAAATTTTTATACTGATCGGACTTAGTTTGATCAATCCCCTTATAGCCCAAATATAAGCTGTAATAACTTGCTGCTAAGTGATTGTTTTGGGCAAACCTAGCCAATAAGGTTTCATAAACTTTAATCGCCTCCTTTTGGTCTAACAACACCTGTTGATAAAAGCTAGCAATTTCAAAGTAAGCGTTTATGATCTCTTGATTGGACCTGGTCAATTGCTCGGCGGTTAATGGTAACAAGGCTGTGTAAGCTCTAATTTGATCATTAATTGCTGATTTATCATTTGCGATAAGTTGATTCGTGTTAACACTATTGCCATTTGCAACCGCATTTGTAATATTTTGTTGATTGAGTTGTGATGACGATTTGACACTTTGTCTCCAATCGTCTGCTAATATTCGATTCCCCCAGCGTTTTTTAAAATCGCTAAAGCCTCTGCTAATTGCAATTGAACTTCCGAAATAAAAAGTATTATTTTGTCTATTATCATTTACAACAGAGCTCGAATTCTGCTTTTGCGTTACAATAGTAGCCTCGTTTACTATCGCCTGTGGTTTCGGCTCAAATAATTGAGCTATCTTTTTCTCGCGCTCTGGCAAAGCAAGTTTAGCAATTGACTGTAGTGTATCCTGTGTGTTAATGATTTTAAAGCGGGTACTTAGATACTCCAAATTTTGGGACTTCTTTAGAATCTGTTCATAGTTTGGATAATTCTTTGGTAGAGTATTAATCGCACTATCGTAATAAGCTTTAGCTATAATGTAATCATTCATCTCCTTAAAGTTAAGGTCAGCTAATTTAAGGTAGGACAGTCCTTTCTGGTTTTGATTAATTGTACTTTCTTTAACAGATAATTGATAATATTCTTGAGCTTTTTTATAATCACCATCGCTGTAGTAATCTTCTGCTACTTCATAATAAATCTGATCTGTATAATCAAGGTTTTTATCGTCCTTAATTAATTTCAATAGCTGTGTTTTTCTAGTTGAAGACTGTTGATTTAACAAATTGTTAATTCTGATCTTACTTAATCGAGCATTGAAATACATTTCAAATGGCGCATTACTATGCTCAACCTTCGTGTAATTTTTTAAGCTGGCCTCGTAGTTTTTGTCCTGTTCATATAGCTGCCCTAAAATATATGGCCATCGTGTACGGCTTAGCATGTTCCCAGATTCTTTAATTGCTTTTTCTAAATAATCTATTGCCTTTGGATAATCGCGCCGGTCTATGCTCATTTGGGCCAAAGTGGCTAGCGGCTCACCTTTATCTCGTTTTACAGAATCGAGGGTGACTATTACAGAATCTAGCAGTCGTGCAGCCATTTTTTCATTATTTAGCTGCATGTATGTTCTAGCTTTCCAATTTAATGCATTTAGGTATACCCGTTTATCTTTTTTATAAGCCCTTTCTACATAATCAAAGTACTCGGCAGCATTATAGTAATTTCCATTGTAGAAATTTGTTTTGCCTAAAAGGATATAGGCCTCATCAATATAGTTGCTGAAATTCTTTTCACTTACAATGGTCTGCGCCTTCAAAGTGATCTCTTCTAGTTCTTTATTATTGCCTGTACCACCAGTTAGATAATCAATAGCGGGTGGAGCAATATAAATGGGTAGTATTTGCTCATAATTATCTTTATGGGTTTGAGAAAGATTTTCTTGATACGTGGCAAGTAAAACATTTGAGTTATAAATATAGTTATATCTTGCAGATAGATTTTGGAGTCGTCTATTTGCAGCAGTATCTTGTTGCGTGGAACAAGCGCATAACATAGTTACCACTAGAAAAGTTAAACTGAAGCTGATTTTTGCTGAGCTATTCAAGAATTTAAATTGAGTGTTTAACAATATAACAAAATGTATGCAAAAATATTTTATTGCGCCAATAAATCCTTAATATTTAATTATATTTTTAATTAACTTGAGCTATGATGACAGATCCGGGAAAAGACGATGCTGGAAAGCAGGCCAATAACTTCGCTAAATATACTGGTATCGCTTTTCAAATGTTAGCAACCATCGGTTTATTTACCTTCATTGGTTATAAAATTGATGAAAATCAATCTCAAAATAAGTCTACTTATGCAGCTTTACTTGGCTTTTTGGGCGTTGTTGTTTCTTTATATATGGTAATTCGTTCACTAACAAAAAAAGGAAACGGAAGGTAACGGTACGTTTTCGTATTCATGCCATAGGTCGGAATATTGTAGCTTTATTGTACCTTTGCATAAATCAATATTACTTTGAGTATAACGCGTTTTATTTTTTATTATTTCCTTTTTACTGTTTTAATAGCTGGAATTGCTATTGGCCTACCTTATTTTTTTCCGAACAAACCATTGTTGATAGACAAATTTTGGGTTGTTTTTTCGTTTGTAACAGGAATAACGCTCATTGCTTATCTGGTAGCCTATTTGGGCATCAAAAGGAAGCCGGAAATGGGTGTCATGGCCATCATGGCATCAGTTGGTTTAAAGATGTTATTTTCGATGGCTTTTATACTTGTTTATGTGCTCTATACGCCTGTAAACCGTATACTTTTTGTGTTCAATTTTTTTTCTTTATATTTCTTATTTAGTGGCTTTGAAATTTACGCATTGTTGTGTAACTTGCGCCACTCATTAAAAAAGTAAAAAACATACAGTAAATGCACTTCAGTCATATTTTTAAATCAAAAAAAATTGTACAAAGCACCGCTTTTGCGCTTTTTTTAGCATTTTTTAGTCTAAATGTTTCTGCACATCCGGCTCCAGAAACGCCAGTTTCGGCAGAAAATCATGCAACAGCTGCTACAGACGGAGCTAAAGAAGAGAAGTTCGATATTACTGGTTTTATTTTACATCACATTGCCGATGCACATAGTTTTCATATGTGGGGTGATGGCGATAAATCAGTAAGTGTTCCCTTGCCAGTTATTTTGTGGACAGACAATGGTTTAGTTACTTTTATGTCTAGCGAATTTCACCACGATGACCAAGGAAAGCATGTGGTTGAGAAAAACGGACAACGTTTTGTTAACTATCACGAGAAGATTTATGTGGCTTCGGCAACACCAAACGCTCATGGGGAGTATGTAGAGGTTGATGCTAAGCACAAAGTAGCTAATGTGATGCCATTGGATTTCTCGATTACGAAAAATGTCTTTACTTTAATATTTTCAGCAGTAGTACTAATTATCGTGTTTGTGCGTGTGGCAAATGCTTACGCTAAGCGTAAAGGTAAGTCTCCAAAAGGCTTCCAATCTTTGATAGAGCCTGTGATTTTATTTATTAGAGATGATATTGCTATCCCTAATTTGGGTGCAAAGTATGAAGGATACATGCCATATTTATTAACGATATTTTTCTTTATCTGGTTTAATAATATATTAGGTATGGTGCCAATCTTCCCTGGGGGTGCGAACTTAACAGGTAATATTAACTTAACCCTTGTGTTATCTGTAATCACATTTTTGATTACTAACGTTAAAGCGAACGGTCACTATTGGAAACATATTTTCTGGATGCCAGGTGTTCCTGTTCCTATGAAGATATTTTTAGCGCCGTTAGAGTTAATGGGTATTTTTACAAAGCCGATTGCTTTAATGATTCGTTTGTTTGCAAACATTACCGCTGGTCACATTTTGGTGTTAGCGTTATTATGCTTAATCTTTGTATTTAAGTCTGCTTTTATAGCGCCAGTATCAGTGGTGTTTGTGGTATTTATTAGCATGATTGAATTATTGGTAGGTTTTATACAGGCTTTTATATTTACGGTTTTAACCGCTTTATTTATTGGTCTGGCTGTGCAAGAGCACGGCGAACACTAAGCGCTAGCGTTTAGCGTAAAGCGGTAAAACGCCAAACGCTCGTCGCGATCGCATAACATAGAAACAATATTGTTTACATATAAATTAAATTAAAATGGTAGTAGGAAGTATTGCTGCAATTGGTGCAGGTTTAGCTGCAGTTGGTGCAGGTATTGGTATCGGTAAAATTGGTGGTTCAGCTTTAGAAAGTGTTGCTCGTCAACCAGAAGCTGCGTCTAAAATTCAAACAATGATGTTAATTGCTGCAGCATTCGTTGAAGCGGTTGCATTATTTGCGGTTGTTGTATCTTTCTTAGGTACAGGCGCTTAAAAAACAAAATTTCGGAGCGGTTGGCTCCGAAATTTTATTGAAACTTTGTAAACAACAATAAAATAATATAAAATGGATTTATTTAGTCCCAGTATTGGTTTAATCGTTTGGAGTAGTGTTGTATTTCTTGCGTTGCTTTTTATTTTGGCGAAATTTGCTTGGAAGCCAGTTATGGCCGCCATCAAAGAGCGTGAGCAATTTATTGATGACGCTTTAAATAAAGCAGAATTGGCTAAACAAGAAATGGCTAGGTTAACTGCGCAGAACGAAGACTTAATGAAACAGGCGCGTTCTGAGCGTGACGAAATTTTGAAAGAAGCGAAAATGCTTAAGGACAATATCGTTAATGAAGCTAAAACTCAAGCCCAAACAGAAGGTGCTAAATTGATTGAAAAAGCTCGTATCGAGATTGAAAATCAAAAGAAGGCTGCGTTAGCTGAATTGAAAGGACAGGTTTCTTCATTATCGTTAGATATTGCGGAGCGTGTTTTACGTAGTCAATTAGATGATAAAGCGAAACAGCAGGATTTGGTAAACAGCCTGTTAAAAGATGTTGAATTAAATTAGATTCTTGCGTTTGGCGCATGGCGTAAAGCGATTAGAACGCTCTAGGCTGAAAGCCCCACGCTAAAACAAAATAATATGTCAAGTAAAGCAGCAAGTAGGTACGCGAAATCATTAATCGACCTTTCTACGGAGCAAAACTCTTTGGAGGAGATGAAGAATGATATGGTGCTATTTGAACAAGTTGTTGATAGCAACAGTGAATTAGAAGCGATTTTAAAAAATCCTATCGTTCCTTTAGATAAAAAATCAGGAATTTTAAATGATGTTTTTGGTAGCAAGGTTCATAAAATTACCCAGAGCTTTTTAAAATTGGTTGTGAATAAAGGTAGAGCTGGGATCTTGTTTGAGACATCTAAACAGTTTATTCATCAATATAACCTAATTAAAGGCATTGTAACTGCAGAGGTAACATCTGCAATTGCATTAACTGATGACAATAGAAACGAAATCGTAAGCCTAGTTAAAAAAGAACTGGGAGCAAATGAGGTTATCATTAAAGAAAAGGTTGACGAGAAATTAATCGGTGGCTTTGTTTTAAAAGTTGGCGATAAACAATTTGATGCTAGTGTTGCTAGTGGTTTAAATAAATTGAAAAGAGAATTTGCGCTTTAGTTTAAGCGTGTGGTGTTTAGCATAAAGCAGTTATGTAGTTTTGCTAAGTATTAAACAAAAGAAGTATTGCGTAAAGTGGTAAAACGCCTACGCTAAACAAAAATAATTTTAAAATAAAAATCAAATTATGGTAGAGGTAAGACCAGACGAAGTTTCGGCAATTATCAGACAACAATTGTCGGGCTTTAAATCAGAAGCTGAGCTTGAAGAAGTTGGTACCGTTTTACAAGTGGGCGATGGTATTGCTCGTGTTTACGGCTTAACTAAAGTTCAAAGTGGTGAGCTAGTTGAGTTTGCTAATGGATTGCAAGGAATAGTTTTGAACCTTGAAGAAGATAACGTTGGTGTGGTTTTATTAGGCCCAAGCGACGAGATCAAAGAAGGTGACACGATTAAACGGACCAAGAAAATTGCCTCTATTAAAGTTGGTGAAGGTATGCTTGGTCGTGTTGTAAACACACTAGGTGAGCCAATTGATGGTAAAGGACCAATTTTAGGTGAAACGTATGAAATGCCTTTAGAGCGTAAAGCACCAGGGGTAATTTATCGTCAGCCGGTTACAGAACCTTTACAAACAGGTATTAAAGCAATCGATGCAATGATTCCAATTGGTCGTGGTCAACGTGAGTTGGTTATTGGCGATCGTCAAATTGGCAAAACAGCTGTTTGTATTGATACTATCATCAACCAGAAAGAATTTTACGAAGCAGGTAATCCTGTATTCTGTATATATGTAGCTTGTGGTCAAAAAGCAAGTACAGTAGCTAACGTTGTTCGTACTTTAGAAGAAAACGGTGCAATGGCATATACTGTTGTTGTTGCTGCTTCAGCTGCTGAGCCAGCTCCGTTACAATTTTACGCTCCATTTGCAGGTGCTGCAATTGGTGAGTTTTTCCGTGATACTGGTAGGCCAGCGTTAATTGTTTATGATGATTTATCTAAGCAGGCTGTAGCATACCGTGAGGTGTCGTTATTATTACGTCGTCCTCCAGGTCGTGAGGCTTATCCAGGTGACGTGTTTTATCTACACAGTCGTTTATTAGAGCGCGCTGCAAAAATCAACTCAAATGATGAGATTGCTAAAAACATGAACGATTTACCAGAATCGCTTAGAGCAATCGTTAAAGGAGGAGGTTCATTAACAGCTTTACCTATTATCGAAACACAAGCAGGTGACGTTTCTGCATATATTCCAACTAACGTAATTTCGATTACTGATGGACAAATTTTCTTAGAGTCGAACTTATTTAACTCTGGTATTCGTCCCGCCATTAACGTAGGTATCTCGGTATCACGTGTAGGTGGTAATGCGCAAATTAAATCAATGAAGAAAGTAGCAGGTACTTTGAAGTTAGATCAGGCTCAATACCGTGAATTAGAGGCGTTTTCTAAGTTCGGTTCTGATCTAGATGCTGCTACTAAATCGGTGTTGGATAAAGGTGCGCGTAACGTGGAAATGTTAAAGCAAGCTCAATTTTCTCCATTTACAGTAGAAAAACAAGTTGCAATCGTTTATTTAGGCACTAAGAACTTAATGCGTACGGTTCCTGTAAACAAAGTAAAGGAGTTTGAAACAGAGTTTCTTCAATCACTTGAACTACGTCACCCTGAAACTTTACAAGCATTAAAGGCTGGTAAATTGGATGATGCCGTAGAGGTTCTAGAAACTGTTGCAAGAGAAATTTCAAGTAAATATTAATCGAGATTTGAGAAAATAGATATGAGATATGAGACGAGGCGCTTTTCAGGCCACATCTCACATCTCACATCTCACATCTAATATAAAATGGCTAATTTAAAAGAAGTAAGAATTCGTATAGCATCGGTACAATCTACCCAGCAGATTACCAAAGCCATGAAAATGGTTTCGGCTGCAAAGTTGAAGCGTGCTACAAATGCTATTGTTCAATTACGTCCGTATGCTACTAAACTAAAAGAAATTTTAGGAAACCTGTCTGCAAGTTTAGAAGGTGGTTCTTCTCCATTTATTGAAGAGCGTGAACCGAATAAAGTGCTGATTGTTGTTGTTTCATCGAATCGTGGTTTGGCAGGTGCCTTCAACATGAACGTAATTAAAACTGCGAATAATTTAATTGCCGAAAAATATAGCGAGCAGCTTAAAAAGGGTAATGTGAGTATTGTTGCGATTGGTAAAAAGTCTCAAGATTTTTATGAGAAACGTAACTATAAAGTTGTTGGTAACAACAACGATGTATATGCTGCGCTAACTTTTGAAAACGTAACAAAAATTACGGAGGCTATCATGACAGGATTTGAGCAAGGTGATTTTGATAGGGTTGAGGTAGTTTACAACCAATTCAAAAATGCTGCAGTTCAGATTTTAACAAGTGAGCAGTTATTGCCATTGCCAAAAGCAGCGGTTAATATCGAAGTTAAATCAGCAAATGTTGAGTATATTTTGGAGCCAAACCAAGAAGAAATTGTAAAGCAACTCATTCCTAAATCGATCAAAATACAATTGTATAAAGCAGTTTTAGATTCTCACGCATCTGAACATGGTGCTCGTATGACTTCGATGGATAAAGCAACAGAAAATGCTGGAGATTTATTGAAAGCATTAAAATTGGCTTACAACCAAGCACGTCAAGCTGCTATTACTACGGAGTTAACAGAGATCGTGAGTGGCGCTGCCGCACTAAATGGATAATACCTTGCGCTGAGCGAAGGATCAAAATACGAACCCTTATCTTAAATGATAAGGGTTTTTTTATGGTAGTTTGAGGAAATTCGTTAAATTGAAGAACAAATAGAAATATCATGATAAACATGAAGAAATACATTTTAGCCCTAGTATGCATAAGTAGTTCAATGTTTAGTTTTGCTCAAGCGCTAACTCCTGCGAGAGACTTTACAAATGCAGTACTATGGCAGCAAACGAGTGGTGAATATCGCGCGTTGGCTTTTCAGGCATATAATTTTGCAAAGCTGTCTTTGAAAGAAGCTTTATGGCAACAAGCAAATGGGAAGCCTAATTGTGTGATTGTTGATGCTGACGAAACGGTATTAGACAACTCAGCTTTTCAAGGTCATGAAATAAAAAAGGGTGTCAGTTTTGTGCCGGAAGATTGGGCTAAGTGGACTAGTTTAGCGATAGCTGATACGGTTCCAGGGGCCTTAGCTTTTTTAAAGTTTGCAGCGAGTAAAAAGGTAGAAACCTTTTACATTACCAATAGGGACGAAGCGGAATACGCTGGCACATTAAAAAACCTTCAGAAGTTTGGTTTCCCTAACGCTGATGAAGCGCACTTATTGGTAAAAACAACAACTTCCGATAAAGAACCACGCCGCCAGAAAGTGTTAGAAAATTATAATGTACTATTGCTATGTGGCGATAACCTGAGTGATTTTTCGAATGTTTTTTACAGAGAACAAAAGAACACTAAGGAGCAAGTTGATGCAGCTCAGCAACTATTTGGAACTAAATTTATTGTGTTACCCAATCCAATGTATGGTGATTGGGAGAAACCCTTATATAAAGGCGATAAACTAAGTGAGGCAGATAAGGCTAAGCAAAGGTTAGAGCGTTTAAAAAGCTATTAAGTTTATTATTTTTTCTTAAAGACAGCAATTTTATGCAAGAATTAACGAATAAATATTAATTTTGTAATCAATAAACTTAAAGGAAATCATGAGTCAATCAGAAGAAAGAGAAAAAAGCATGAAAACTGCTAACAATACGTCGAATTACACATTAATTTTATGGGGCGTACTTATAGGTATGGTTGGCGTATATGCTCGTTTTGCTTTCGATTCAACGGCACTTTCTATCGCATCATGGGTTGTACTATTAATTGGTTCAATCGTTGCATGTAAAGGTGTTTTTAAGATTTTAGACGCAAAATAGTTTAACATACCCTATATTGAAAATCCATCATGATAAGTCGTGATGGATTTTTTTGTTTAAAGCTAACCTTTGATGCGCTTCTTATTGTCTTGAGCAAAGGCCTCCCAGCCTGAGTAAGATTTCGAAGTTGTGGTTGTACTGATCCTTTGAAAGGAATGGCAAACAGCTACTGCTAGTCCATCCGTGGCATCTAAAAATTCTGGTGTTTCATTAAATTTTAATAGACGTTGTAACATAGCTGCCACCTGCTCTTTGCTAGCTGTGCCTTTTCCAGTAATCGATTGTTTTATTTTACGTGGTGCATATTCTGTAACTGAGATATTTCTTGAAAGTGCTGCCGCCATTGCAATACCCTGAGCTCGACCTAATTTAAGCATTACCTGGATGTTTTTGCCATAAAAGGGTGCCTCAATTGCAAGTACATCTGGTTTATATTCTTCAATTAAGCCAATGGTTTTTTCAAATATCCGCTGTAATTTTAAAAAGTGATCATCTAAATGACCCATTTTAACAATGCCCATACTAACGAGCTCAATTTTACTCCCCTTTTCCAAGATAATTCCGTAACCCATAATTGCAGTACCAGGATCGATACCCATAATTATACGTTCCTTTTTTTCGACCAACATATTGGAGCTTGTTTAATTTTATTTAATGATTTTTATTTAAGGCATCTACCTAAAGATAGGAACTACCATCCTCAAAAATAAGCGTTATCTAGCTTATAAATTAGCAATAGACAATTTTACAACTAAATTTGAACAGGCTCTAACAATATTAAGCATATTTGTACACACAAAAAGCAGAAAGTTGACACCTAGAGCAAAAAGACTATTTTCTATCTTCATTAAAATTGCGATCGTAGTTTTTGCGTTTTGGTTTATTTATACCAAACTAACTTCGAATGATGATCTTAAAAGGTTTGTTGTACTCATAAACACATTGCCTACAGCGGAAATTTGGTTTGTAATTTCTATTGTAATGGCCTTAATGCTATTAAATTGGGGTATTGAAGCAATTAAATGGAAACGCCTCATCAAACCAATTGAACCAATAACTCTTTGGAAAGCCATCGAGTCGGTATTTTGTGGCTTAACTTGGGCTATCTTTACGCCAAATAGGGTGGGTGAATATGGGGGAAGAGTATTTTTTTTATCCCCTAAAAGAAGAATAGTTGGTATAGTGGCAATGGCGGTGGGCAACATGGGCCAAATGGTAATAACCAATGTGTTCGGTGCAATCGCGCTAAGTATATTTATATTCAGTTTTAATTTGCTAGATTATCGTTTATGCTTGGCCGTATTTGCTATAACAGCCATTTTTTGCTTATTTTTTCTTTTGTTTTACTTTAATATTAAATGGCTTAACACACTTTTACTGTCAATTAAGTACACCCGGAAATACAAGAAATTCTATATCATATTAGCTAGGTATAGAAAGATTGAGTTGTTAAAGATTCTGCTTTTTTGCTTAGCTCGATACCTTATTTTCAGTACTGAGTATTTTATCATGTTCTATTGGCTTGTACCAGGGATAAGCTACTTTAACATTTTAATGCTCGTAAGCATTTTGTTTTTTGTACAATCGTCGCTACCCTCATTAGATTTGTTAGATATTGGCATTAGAAGTGTAACCGCCTTGTTCTTTTTTAAGTTTGTAACTGACCAAAGTACCCCAGTTGTTGCTTGCATTGCCAGTATTTGGTTCATAAATATTATTATTCCTGCTATCTTAGGCTCTTACTTTGTTTTTAAACTCAATTTCTTTGGAAGCAATAAGAATCGTTAGTTATTTATCTGCTCTTTTAAGCCTTGTATACGTATTTGTAGTGATTACATTTATTAGAGGATGGTATAAATTAACTTTATACAAAGACATTAAGCCTAACCCAACAACAAAAGTAGCTATTTTAGTAGCCGCAAGAAATGAAGAAGATCATATTGAAAAAACAATAAGAGATTTACTTGCGCAAGATTACAATCCAGAACTTGTGGAGATTATCATTATTAATGATCATTCTACTGATCGCACTGAATCTATTGTCGCGTCTTTTTCAAAAAACAATGTAAAATTAATTACGCTAAATGAAGATCGTGCGTTAAACTCCTATAAGAAAAAGGCAATTCAGAAAGGAATAGAGCATTCGACAGGAGATTTGATTATTACCACGGACGCAGATTGTCGGATGGGTGCCAACTGGCTTAAAACAATTGTAAGTTTTCATGAAGAACATGATTTTAAAATGATTTCTTCACCTGTTGCCTATTTTAATGAAAAAAACGTTTTTGAAAAATGCCAGACTTTAGAATTTTCTTACCTCATAGGCTTAGGTGCCTCAACGATAGGTAACAATAATCCGAGCACCTGCAATGGCGCAAATCTTGCTTATGAGCGAACAGCTTTTTACGCGGTAAATGGTTTTAAAGGTATTGATGATCTTGCTTCTGGCGATGATGAATTATTGTTGCATAAAATGGCAGCAAAGTATGAAAATAAGATTGGCTTTTTAAAAAGTCACGATGCGATTGTCTATACCTATGCAAAAAAGTCGCTTAAGAGTTTTATTGAACAACGAAAAAGATGGGCTTCAAAAAGTACTCGGTATAAAAATAAAGGTATCGTATTATTAGGCCTTACAGTATGGTTATTTAATTTAAGCATTATTGCAAATGCATTACTGGCAATATTTTTCACTTCTTTTCTTGAAATAGCTATTTTTCAATTGGTGTTGAAACTATTAATCGAAATGTTTTTTTTAATTGGCGTTACGCATTTCTTTAAAAGAAAACAATTATTAGTTTTACTGCCATTAGTCAGCATACTACATGTTATTTATATGGTGTATATTGGTATTGCTGGAAATTCAGGAAAGTATAACTGGAAAGACCGATTGGTAAAATAAAAGAAAATGAACTCAAATAGTCCCTCAAAGAAAATATGGAATAGATTTAAGCGCAATAAATTAGCATTTGGAGGGTTATTATTTATCTTATTACTAATGGTTATGGGGATTTTAGGTTATTTGATTACCCCTGATCAAACTCCCTATGCTAATACCATGCATTTGCAATTAAGCAATAAAAAACCATTCAGAACTTTCGATTTTTTAATTATTAACCAAAGCAAAGACGTAAAACAAGTTAATCTTTTTAGCAAGATGCTGTATGGGCAAGAAGCCAGTTTTAAGAGTGTACCTATTACATCTTTTAGGCTTAAAGAAAAAGAAGTTCTTGTACGCGAATATATCGGAGATGATGAAGTTGCGGAAGAGACAGCCTACGAGATAAAGCAAATATGTGGTTCTTGTGAACTAGATAAAGACGGATTAATAAATTTCGAAAAAAACTATATATATAAGCAGACTTTTTACTTCGGTACTGATATGTACGGGAGAGATTTGCTCAGTAGACTTATTTTAGGCATCCGTGTGTCACTATCTGTAGGACTGATGGCGGTCTTAATCTCGTTACTTATTGGGGTAAGCTTGGGTGCTATTGCAGGCTATTTTGGTGGAAAGGTAGACGCTTTTATTAGTTGGTTTATGAATGTAATTTGGGCATTACCTTCCTTATTATTGGTGATTGCCATCTCATTCGCTCTTGGTAAAGGATTTTGGCAAATCTTTATTGCAGTTGGACTGTCAACCTGGGTTGATGTATCACGCTTAGTTCGTGGACAAGTTATGGCTTTAAAAGAGGTGGAGTTCGTTGAAGCAGCAAAAGCACTTGGTTTCTCTACCCGGAGAACTATTGTTAAACATATCTTACCTAACATAGCCGGACCAATTTTAGTAGTCGCATCTGCGAATTTTGCATCGGCAATTTTATTGGAAACAGGTTTGAGTTTTTTAGGATTTGGCGCTCAACCACCAATGCCGAGTTGGGGAAGCATGATTAAAGAACACTATGCATACATCATAATGGATGCAGCGTATTTAGCAGTTTTACCAGGTGTAGCGATCATGCTAACTGTTTATGCATTTAATTTACTCGCTATCGGGTTGAGAGATGCTTTTGACGTAAAGGGAGGAAATACAACTGTCTAATTTGTAGGGCAACAAAAAACCTCCTATTCGTTCCACAGAATAGGAGGTTGCTTTAGAGTTAAATTTTTCGCTATTTAATAGCTATATATTCTACTAAACGTCGCAAGAGTCGAAAACGCTACAGCAGCTGTAAAATATTTCTATTTATTTTTTCAAATAAAAAAAATTACCTGCCTAACTCGTAGGACAGGTAACTAACACCAAATTTTTATAGGTAGACTTGGACGTTTAATTTGCTATAATTTATGAAGAATAGATCTGCAAAATTCTATCTTCAATTGAATAGAGTTTATAAAATCTCGAACTCTTTTTATATGTATATTCATTTTATTTGTCTCCTTGTAAGTGAAAAACAACAGTTTAATCATCTCGTTTTGCTTAAAACAAATTTGCAAACTGTTTCTAAAATTTTTGCTGTGGTGATAGCTAATTTGTGTTGGTGTAATAGCGATAAATTTTACCGTCGTTTAACGGATATAGAAACGGGGTTTTAACGGTATTTTTTTTGCGCGGAAGATAGTTTCTTTGTAAACTAAAAAGTATATTTAATTAAATTACACTAAATTAAATCTCATGGAAAAGAAGCACTTACTATTCATAATAGTTGTTTTAGTCGCGGCCTTTGGTGTGTACGCATACAATTATCCCCCTGTAAAAAAGGAAACAGATACAAATACAGGACAGCTAGTAACGCTGAAAGGTGGTGGTGGCAAGGGTCCAAATAAACTGCGAAAAAGTTTAATTCGAGAAATGGTTGCCAATTATAGAGAGAACCAACTGATATCAATTGAGAATGCTGCTAGGAGCGGAGTTAAGGAAGATTCACACTCTATTTTATTTGATCTCGATACATTAAAGAAATTCATTAACGATATTGAAACGGGGGTGAGTAATGTTAATCCTCAGTCTAATCCTAAATTGGCAATTAGGATGTATTATGCTGCTTATCCATTGCTTTCTAAATGGGAAGAGCCTGGTTATGAAAATTTAAGGAACCTACTTGGCGAGCAAATAACTTCTCAATATCAGCGAAAACATACCCTAATAATGATTCCTGTAATTAAAAATAGCAAGGGAATTTTTGCAGATTTTAACCCTTATGACAAAAGTACGTACCAAGGTTTCCCTAAAGTATTGAGAACAGGTATGCAGTTGTTAAGAAGCTCAGTGGACACAAGTGAGATAGCCGGTTTAAATCATGGACAACTTATTCCTCCAAAAAGCACTGAAGGAGAAGCCTTTTAATTTTATGGATGATTTTCAGGCTCTATTAACTGAAACCTTAATTTGGCTTCAACTTTTTACAGCTTTAGTAGCACTATGGTATTGGCCTAAGCTTAAAAACAGTTATTGGAGATGGTTTATTATTTACCTGTGTATTGTTTTTTTGGTAGAAGCACTTAGTAAATGGGGTTTGAGAAACTACCCAGCATACAAAATTCATTTATACGATTTTTTTGGTATACCTATTCAGTTTTTATTTTTCTACTGGCTATATGCCGCCAAATCACTAAAGAATAATAAACTTTTTTGGGCCTGCACTGCAATTTACTGTCTTTCTTTTCTGCCATACTTTACGCTATTTGCAAAGCAAAATATTGTGTATTCTTTAAGCTACACTGTGGGGAATGTAGTTCTAATGTTATTAGTTTTTCTTGAAATACTGAAGCAAATAAAATCCGAGAAAATAATTTTGTTTAGAGAAAATTTCATGTTTTATATCAATATAGGTATTATGATATTTTATATTGGAACGCTTCCCTTTTTCTCCTTTTATGGATTAATCTTAAAAAACCTCAGTCTATGGACCAATTACTATATCTTTTTTATGGTTGCTAACCATATTATGTATTTATTGTTTATATCAGCTTTTATATGGGGGAAACCGAATACACACTAGTTATTATTGTATTTAACGTTTTTTTGTTAGCATTTATCGCTGCGGCTATCACTTTTGTAGTACAATACAAAAATAAAAAAAGAGAAAATCAGGCACGCCTTGTACAACAAGAAATTCTACATCAAAAAGAAATCCTTTCAACGGAAGTAGAAATTCAATCGCAGACTATGCAACATATTGGCCGCGAAATACATGATAACGTAGGGCAAAAATTAACTTTGGCGAGTTTGTATACTCAACAGTTAGCTTATGAAAACAAGACCCCAGAAATAAATGAAAAAATAGAGAATATAGGTGATATTATTAATCAATCATTGGCTGAACTTAGACATCTTTCTAAGTCACTAACGGATAAGACCATAGAGAATGGTAATATCAGTGATCTTTTAAGGCAAGAATTTGCCAAGATCGAGGATTTAAAGAAATATAAACTTAATTTAGCTATTGATTTAGACAAGTTAACATTGTCTTACAAAACAAAAAGTGTAATCGTAAGAGTTACACAAGAGTTTTTACAAAATAGTATGAAGTATGCAAATTGTAAAACCTTGAGTATTTCTGCTACGAAAGAAGGGGATCATTTGAAGATCATATTAGCTGACGATGGGGTGGGTTTTGATATAACAACGCTTAAAGATAAAGGTATCGGCTTAGTAAATATGAAAAAGAGAATTGAATTAATTGGCGGCCGTTATCTGCTGGAAAGTAAAGAAGGTGACGGCACTAAATTAACTGTTGAAATACCTTTGACATATGAAACATAGTGTTGTAATTGTAGACGATCATATTTTAATTGCCAAAGCAATTGGAAGTATTTTAGCGAATTTCAAGCAATTTGAGGTGCTCTATGAATGCGAAAATGGAAAAGAATTGCAAGAAAGATGTAATCATAAAAATAACATCCCCAATATTGTGTTATTAGATATCAGTATGCCTATTATGGACGGTTTCGAAACAGCGAAGTGGCTGAAGGAATTCCATCCGGATGTGCTAGTAATGGCATTGAGCATGCAGGATGATGAGCAGAGTCTAATTAAAATGGTAAAATGCGGAGCTAGGGGGTACTTGCTTAAAAACGTTCACCCAGTTGAATTGGAAAACGCGTTAAATAACTTGATAAGAACTGGATTTTACTATCCTGATTGGGCGGCTAACAAAGTGTTTTCTAGCATTAGTAACGGAACTGATACTGTTGAAGAAAAAAATCATTTTACCGAAAGAGAAAAGGATTTTTTACGTTATACTGTTACAGAGATGAGCTATAAAGAAATAGCTGATCAAATGTTTTGCAGTCATCGAACAGTTGAGGCTTATAGAGATAGCCTATTCGAAAAACTAGGTTTAAAATCTAGAGTTGGCTTAGCTGTATATGCAATCAAAAATGGTTTTGATAGTTGAATTAGGGTAAGTATTGCTAATTTTGTCGCATGTTATTGAATTGTTATCAGGAACTTCACTTGGAAGCTGGATGTGATGAAGCCGGAAGGGGCTGTTTAGCTGGCCCAGTGTTCGCTGCTGCCGTAATTCTACCCAAAGATTTTTATTTAGAAGGCTTAACTGATTCGAAGCAACTAAATCATGTGCAAAGAGAAAAATTAAGGCCAATTATTGAAAAAGAATCACTTTCATGGGCAGTTGCGTCTGTTGATCATGAAGAAATTGACCGTATTAATATCCTAAATGCATCCTTTTTAGCCATGCATCGGGCAATTGAAAAGTTAGCTACCCAACCAGGCTATCTTGTTATAGATGGCAATAGATTTAAAGCTTATGCTAAAATACCTCATACATGTATTGTAAAAGGTGATGGTAAATATTTAAATATTGCCGCTGCTTCTATCCTTGCAAAAACGCACCGAGATGAATTTATGGAGACTATTGGCGAAGTATACCCACAATATAACTGGCGACAAAATAAAGGATATCCAACCATCGCTCATCGAACAGCTGTTATCGAGCTCGGGCTATCGCCATTTCATCGTAAAACTTTTAATGTGAGTGATCCACAGCTTACTATTTCTTTCGAATAAGGTTGATATTTTGTAATTTCAGCCTTAGTGAAAGCATTAATTTTAACTAACAGAGTTCCGTTTCCACCAAATAGTGGGTACCCAATTGTTGTATATAATACAATAAAGGGCTTATTGAGTGAAGGCGTAGAAATTTCTCTATTTAGCCTTAATGTGAATAAACACAAAGTAGATGTTGATGATATCTATGATCCAATATTTGAACAGATTAATTTTCACTCTTATCAAATAGATACCGAAGTAAACATTTGGGGTGCTTTTTTTAATATCTTTTCCAATCAATCTTATAATGTCTCTCGTTTTTATGATGATGATGCCGCTAGGATATTAGAGAATATTTTGCGTGAAAATGAATTTGACATTATCCAGTTTGAGGGACTATTCGTAGTACCTTATTTGGATTTAGTAAAAGTAAATAGCAAAGCCAAATTAATTTATAGAGCACACAATATTGAATTCGACGTTTGGGAAAGGTTAGCGGCTCGAGAACGGTTTACGCCGAGAAGAAAGTACTTAGAATTTTTATCGAGAAGGTTAAAAATTTATGAAAAGGAACAAATTAATCGCTTTCATCAAGTATTTGCCATTAGCGAACCAGATAGACAAAATATTCTACAATTCGGTTGTCAGACACGGTTGGAAGTGTTCCCAGTTGCTGTAGATTTTGAAAAATATCAAGTAGATCTTTCTAAAACAAGTTTTCCGACTTTATTTCATTTGGGAGCAATGGATTGGCGACCCAATAAGGAGGGCTTGGAATGGTTTTTAGAGGAAATTTGGCCGGATATTGAAAAATTAAGTAGCGAATTGAGGTTTTATATTGCAGGAAAGAATATGCAACGTCAATTTTTTGAGTATGATTCTGATAATTTGATTGTGGAGGGTGAGGTTTTCGATGCAGTTGAATTTATGAATTCAAAGGCAATTATGATCGTTCCGCTGTTGTCTGGTAGTGGAATGAGGGTGAAAATCATTGAGGGAATGGCCATGAAGAAATGTATAATCGCCACGTCTATGGCAGCCGAAGGAATTGCATGCGAGCATGGGAAAGATATTTTAATTGCTGATACACCTGACGAATTCTACCGTTCAATTCTTCAATGTATCACACAGCCCCATAGATGGAGAGAAATTGGTGAGCAGGCACGTAAAACGGTCGAACGCGATCATGATATTAACACGAATGCAGAGCGGATGTTAGGGATTTATAAAATTCTTACTGACTAGTTATTCTTTGCTTTATTAAGTTATGAATGATTGGGTCCTCTTCGGTGGCTTTAATTTTTACAACTTCATCTAGCTTACTATTTGGAATGGTCATCGATAGAACATACTGCTGTATTTTCCACTTCCCATCTTTCTTGACAACAACACCTGACCCTCTACAAATTTTCATTTGTGTACTCAAAAGCTCATCAAACCAAGCAATATCATCATGACTCTCCGAACGATAAATATTTCGTTTCACCGATTTAAAATTCCAGGTCGTTTTGGCATCAAAATAAGGTTTTACCCAAACCATGAAGCTTTGTTGATCCCAATTTTCGAGAGCGTCGGTTCCGTTATACGTTGCGTTTTCTGTAAAAAATTTAAAATAAGTTTTGTAATCTGCTTGTGCAGCAGCGATATTTAACGAATCCAATAATGTGTTGATTCCGGAGTTGGACTTTTCTTTTTCAACAGCTCGAGCAGCTCCCTCTTTAGCTGCAATTTTAGGATCTCGAATACATGAAAATATACATAAAGTTAATAGAATACTGATTCCTAGAGAAGCTGTTTTTTCCATTTTAAGCCGTTTAATTGTGATTTTATGACAAGTTAGCAAATTCATCTAAAAACATTGGTCTATTCTTAGTATTTTTGGACCTCAATACATAAAAACTACATGAAGAATACCGCATTATCAGAGAAACACATTACACTGGGGGCTAAAATGGTTCCTTTTGCAGGCTATAATATGCCAGTTCAATACGAGGGCATTAATGCAGAACACGCAACTGTAAGAAACGCCGTTGGCGTTTTTGATGTTAGTCATATGGGAGAATTTATCTTGAAAGGCGAAAACGCATTAGATTTAATTCAACGGGTGACTAGTAATGATGCTGCTAAGTTGTATGATGGTAAAGTGCAATACTCTTGTTTGCCTAATATTGAAGGTGGTATTGTTGATGATTTATTGGTTTATCGCGTAGATGAAAAAACATATATGTTGGTGGTAAATGCATCTAATATTGAAAAAGATTGGAATTGGATACAGCAATTTAATACAGCTGGTGTGGAGATGCATAATATTTCTGATCAAACTTCTTTGTTGGCTATTCAGGGTCCAAAAGCAGCCGATGCATTACAAGGTTTAACAGATATGGATTTAGCCTCGATGGAGTACTATAGTTTTAAGAAGGGTGTTTTTGCGGGTGTTGAAAATGTATTGGTATCGGCAACCGGTTATACAGGTGCTGGAGGTTTCGAAATTTATTTTGAAAATAAATATGCATACCAAATTTGGGATGCAATTTTTGAAGCGGGAAAAGCCTATGGCATCAAACCTATTGGTTTAGGAGCTAGGGATACCTTGCGTTTGGAAATGGGCTTTTGCTTATACGGTAATGATATCGATGATCAAACATCCCCAATTGAAGCAGGCTTAGGCTGGATTACTAAGTTCACCAAGAACTTTACTAACTCAGAAGCTTTGCTAGCTCAAAAAGAGGCTGGTATCAAAAATAAATTGGTTGGTTTTGAGATGATAGATCGTGGTATCCCACGTCATGATTATCCAATTGTTGACGAACAAGGAAATTCAATTGGGAAAGTTACCTCTGGTACACAATCACCTTCGCTACAAAAAGCTATTGGAATGGGATATGTGAATAAAGAATTTGCTAAGGAAGGATCGGAAATCTTCATCGATATCAGAAATAACAAAATCAAAGCTAAAGTAGTAAAGTTTCCATTTTATAAATAGTGGACTCACATTTCCAAATGTCAAGAACCATCGAAGTTTGCCTTACGCCTGCCTTGTTGCATTTATATGCGATTGAAAAAAGCATTGTTGTTGTAATTGATATTTTGAGAGCCACCTCATCAATTACGTATGGACTAGAAAATGGAGCTGAATCAATTATTCCAGTTGCTCATGTAGAAGATTGTCTTAAGTATAGCGATAAAGGATATTTATTGGCTGCCGAACGAAATGGAGAGGTTGTAGCTGGATACGACTTTGGGAATTCTCCATTCTCTTACACCAAAGAGAAAGTTGCCGGTAAAACAATAGTTTTGACTACTACAAATGGGACTAAAGCTATGCATATGGCACGTGAGCGTGCGCATCAGGTAGTTATTGGCTCCTTCTTAAATTTAACATCGCTCTGTGATTGGTTGAAAGTGCAGGATAAAAATGTACTGTTGCTATGTGCAGGATGGAAAGATCAGTTTAACTTAGAGGATACGTTGTTTGCTGGGGCAGTAGTTAATTTGCTTAGAAAAGATTTTGTTCATTTTGATGATTCATGCGTTGCTGCAGAAGATATGTATTTGCTAGCCAAAAACGATTTGAGAACTTACCTTAGGAAATCATCCCATAGCCATCGACTAGAACAACTCAATATTGAAGAAGATGTTCAGTTTTGTTTAAAATTAGATGTATGCAAGGTTATTCCAGTTTTAACAGGAGAGCGGTTATTGGCGCTAAAGTATTAATTGATATCCGGTTAATCATGATTTCTTTTTAATCAATTCTTGCATAGTTTCGCTAGCTTTTATTGATTTGAGAGCTTCTTCGTGCGCCAGCCAATAAATTGTTTCGGCTTTTTTCATGTCGAATGTACTTATTTCGCCCATCCCCTTAGGTTCGATCAATAGGTTGCAAAATTTCGCTTTTCTCTCCATATCGTGGTTAATAGACATGATGCCAGCTCGCTGCATTAAATGAGAAATTCTACTAATCTTGTCGACTGGTTTGAGGTGATTGCAAGATGAACCAATAATGTAGTCACAGTTATCAAGTAAAGGCTCTACAGGGAAATTATTTAGAATACCTCCGTCCACAAACATTTGATTTTCAATCATAATAGGTTTGAAAATTCCAGGTATACAGCTTGATGCGAGAATAGCACGAATTAATGGGCCTTTCGTAAAATAAACTAGGTTGCCCTCGCTAAAATTGGTGGCACATATTGTTAAGGGAATTTTTAGATCTTCAATTTTATCATGCGGAAAGTAGTCCTTTAATATTTCACGGGTGTTTTCGATATTAATTAAGCCAAGTGAGCCAATTGCAGGCCTTATAAAACGCAATAACTTAGTTTTAACAAAGATGTTTAGGCCCTCCTCAGGATCGATACCGGCAGCGTAAAATGCTCCAGCGATAGAGCCTGCGCTTGTACCACTGATGTGGCTAAATTTTATACCAGCATTCATAAATGCTTTTAAAATCCCCAAATGCGCTATACCTCTAATTCCACCTCCCGATAATACAATTCCAATTTTTACTTTGCTCATGATTAGTTAATTAACTAGTTAATTGTGGTAGTGCTTGTTGAAACAATTAACTCTCTTTTATTTTCGGTTTATACCTGGACTTGGTTAATATCTTCTGGGCATCTTTATCATTCATTAATTGCTGTAGGGAAACATCGGGGTTTTCTTGCATGTATTTTCTTACAATTTGCCAGCCAAGCCAAATTCCCAATTTGGGCGCTGATTCTGTTTTATCTCCTAATCCAGCGGTAAATGGCCCATCCGTTAAATAAACTTGAATTTTCTGGATATCCGTTTTATATAGCAGCTCATTCTCCAATAATACTCCCCAAATATTGCCTTCAAAGGTTTTACACCAAGCTAATTGGCGACCATTATAACCAATTTTAACAGTATCACTCAAATTTTCAGGCAATACTTGATCCAAAAAGTATAAAATTTTACCGTTATAGATCATTTGCGATAATAAGGTTTGATCGTCATCACTTGGCAAAAAAAGTTCCTGCCTTGCAAATTCTTCAGCAACTCTAGGTACGATATAGATAGGTTCAAACCGCCTAGATTGATACTTTGGGATGCTCTCTATCAAAGCTGGATAAAACTTGCTGTCCTTTCCTAAAAACATATCAAGTCCAATACCCATATAATTTTCGCCGATAGGAATTTGATAGGAAAAGCCAGATAGAAAAGCAATAAAATTTGGAATCTGAGCTTTAGGGTAATAATACTTAATGTATTTAAATGTTTGAGTTAAGTCTTTTTCTACATTGTTAAGATTAGGGTAAACACTATCCACTTCATGATTGAGGTCAGTATAGGCACGCCCTTTATATAATCCTTCTAAGACTTGCAAGCTATTGATGTCTGGATTTCCAACCATTCGAGTAATGAAATCAATATAAAAAGCGCCATACTTTTTATGTAATAATTGATCTACAACGGCAAGATCCTTGCTTTTCCCTTGCTGCAAATCTTGGTCGAACCTTTTGATTTTAATTTCGAGATTAATATCGCTTACATCAGGTTTTTGATCTTGTTTGCAAGAAAAAAATATAACTGTCGAAAGAAAAAATAGATAGATTCGAAGATGTTTAACGTTATAGTTCATTAAGAACAAATATAATCACAAGTAGATGAAAAGAAACTACATTCAGATGAAAACAATCATAATTGCTGCGCTAATTATATTCTTTAACGTAGAAACTAATGCACAGAGCCTACCTGAGCCTTATTATGGTTTCAGGCTTGGCTTAACTGCTCATCCAACGTTTGGCATGATCAAAGCTGAAGAAGGTAAAGGAAACGGAACTAATTTAGGCTTTGCCTATGGATTGATGGCAGATTTCAACTTTGCAGAAAATTATAGCTTTAATACCGGAATAACAGTTACCACTATTAATGGTAAAAGTACTGAGCTTAATGCGATGCCATATCATGCAGTAGTGAGTAGCACTGCGCCAATTGCGTATGATTTAAAGTACAAGATGCAGTACATCGAAATTCCATTAGTTCTTAAGCTTAAAACCTCGAAGATTGGTGCAATTAGATGGTTTGGTCAATTTGGCCTAGCTAATGATTTTCAGATCAAGGCTAGACAAGATGCTAAAAATGCAAATGGCGTATTGGCAGACAATGTTAATTCAGCCGATTGGACACGGTTTTATAGAGCTGGTTTGATTATTGGTGGTGGCGGTGAGTTCGAGCTTGATGAACATACTAGTTTAATGGGTGGGATTTCTCTTAATAACGGACTTACAAACATTACCGAATCAAAAAATATGGTTAGAAATCATTTTGTATCCTTAAATTTGGGAGTATTCTTTTAACATTTTAGGATCTCATGAACATAGCACTGGCCCAGCTAAATTATCACATAGGTAATTTTGAATATAACACAGCAAAAATAATCACTTATATTGGCAAGGCTAAAGAGTTAGGAGCCGATATTGTTGTATTTGCTGAACTAGCTATTTGTGGTTATCCACCGCGTGATTTTTTGGAATTCAGTGAATTTATTAACCTATGTGAAAGTGCCGCACAAGAAATTGCAAAACATTGTGTTGGTATCGCCGCTATTGTAGGTTTACCAGTTAAAAATGATGTCTTAGCTGGGAAAGACCTTTATAATGCTGCCTATTTCATGGCCGATGGTGAGGTAAAAACAATTGCGAAGAAAGCACTTTTGCCAACGTATGATGTTTTTGACGAGTACCGTTATTTTGAACCTAATACTAGTTTCAAAACGATTGATTTTAAGGGAAAGCGTATAGCTTTAACTATTTGTGAGGATTTATGGAACATTAATGATAATCCGCTATATGTTTCTTGTCCGATGGATGAATTGATCAAGGAAAATCCTGATCTAATGATAAACATTGCAGCATCTCCATTTAACTATAGGCACGATGAGGATCGGATTAAAATTTTAGCTGACAATGCTCGAAAATATAAGTTGCCTTTGTTTTATACCAATCAAGTAGGCGCACAAACAGAAATTATCTTTGATGGTGGCTCACTCGTTTTTGACGAACATGGAGAAGTTAAAGCCGAGATGAAATACTTTGAAGAAGATCTTCAGGTGTTTGATTTGAAGCACTTGCAGGCAAAGAGTATGGAGCGGGGAGCTTCACGCCCTTCAGACATTGCTCAGATCCACGATGCGTTGATTTTGGGCATCCAAGATTACTTTCACAAATCGGGATTTACCAAAGCAGTGTTAGGTTTGTCTGGGGGAATAGATTCGGCTGTAGTTTGTGCGCTGGCTTGTCGTGCACTTGGCCCCGAAAATGTAATGGCAGTTTTAATGCCATCTAAATACTCTAGCGATCATTCTATTAAAGATGCCTTGGACTTAGTAAAGAGGATTGGTTGTAAACATGAAATTATTGAAATTGCCAAAGTGGCTGATGCGTTCGATCAGATAATGGCAAAACCTTTTGAAGGATTAGCATTCAATTTAACAGAAGAGAATATTCAAGCCCGTTGTAGGGGAATTATTTTGATGGCAATGTCCAATAAGTTTGGGTATATTTTGCTAAATACATCTAATAAAAGTGAATGTGCAGTTGGCTATGGGACTTTGTATGGTGATATGTGCGGTGCAATTGGCGTGATTGGCGATGTCTATAAAACCCAAATTTTTCAGCTTGCGAGATATATTAATAAGAATGGAGAAATCATTCCAGAAAATACCATTGTTAAACCTCCATCGGCCGAATTAAGGCCAGATCAAAAGGATTCTGATTCGCTGCCAGATTATGGAATTTTAGATCAAATCTTATTTCATCATATCGAGTTGCAACAGGGATCAAAGACCCTTGTGGCAGAGGGCTTTGATGAAGCTTTAGTACAGCGTATTTTAAAAATGGTTAACTTGGCAGAATTTAAACGGTATCAAACACCACCTATTTTACGAGTATCTCCAAAAGCATTTGGAATGGGTAGAAGAATGCCAATTGTAGGTAAATATATGGCATAATATGTCTACCCGCCAGTGGGTAGTTTCAATCCGTAGAAGTTGGTATTGAATTGAGAAGTGATATTGGGTTTTTTTGTGTTATAAACAATTAAACTTAAAGAACATGGAACAATTAAAGAAATTTATTTTTGGCTGCCTCATTTTATGTACGATTGCAGCTTGCAAAAAAGATAATGATGGTGGAGACGGAGGAACAGCTGGAGAGGGCACCGTACAAGCTAAAATAGGAGGGGCAAGCTGGAGCTCAGTGAAAATGTCAACCAGTGCACAGTATGTTTCAGCAGGTAAAGTTTTAACGATAATGGGAGTGGATATGAGTGGGAAGACCATTAACATTATTGTTAATAATTTTGACGGCAGCACCGGAACTTGGCAAATACCTAATGGATTGGGAGGAATAGCCGTAACAGCTTCTTATATTGAGGTAAATATTGGTGGCTCGTCAAAAACCTATGCAGCACCTTATTCAGGAAGTGGCGTTATTGGGGAAATAAAAATTGCAGAATTTTCTAAAACCGGAAGCGTGAAAGGTACCTTTAAATTTAAGGCAAGAAATCAGAGTGATAATGCTGATTTTAAAGATGTTACCGAAGGGTCTTTTAATATAACAGTTAAAAGTTTATAATCAGAAGCAAACTGGCCTTACGGGAATCTCTCGTAAGGCTTAGTATTTAATTAAGCCTAGGCAGGCAAGATTGTTGTTAGCCACCAAACGAGGTTTGAATTCTAAAGTATCACAGCCTGATGATTTGCTGGAATATTCATAATTGAGCTATTATCTTAAGGGTTAAGGTGAATTTTGGGGGGCATTATTTTACTCTTCAACGAATGGATTAGTAAGATCCCAATCCCTACCATAATAGAAATGTCTGCAAAATTAAATACCCCAGTGCTAAATAGACCAAAATCCATATGCAGGAAATCGGTTACTGACCCAAACATGACTCGATCATAAATATTACCGATACCGCCTCCCAATAAAAAAGACATACCTAATTGCATTAATTTGGGTAAGTCGTTTTGCGTAAATAAGTAATATAAACCAAATGCTAAAACTAGGATAGGTATTAAACTTAGTAGAACAAATCTTACCGCATCAGGAAGATTATCTCCCATGCTCAAAAAGGCGCCTGGATTTTCGACTTTTGTTAGCGTTAAAATATTTTTGATTAATATAATGTTCTCATGGTAATCAACTCTTTGCCGTACAATTGTTTTTGAGACCTGATCACACCCCACATTGATTACAACTAAAAAAAGAAGTACTATAAATTTTATTGTTTTTTTCTTCATGCTCTTTTTTTCTTTAGCCATTTATGATATGGTATAATCGACGCCAATACCAACGCAATAATAGCACATAGTTTCGCTATTATGTCTCCATGATTAACATAAACGGTAAGATTATCGTTTAGATTGATGTCTTCTTTTAGCGCTGTACTTGTCCACCATGTAGATTGCTTTACTAAATCACCTCTTTGATTGATAAAACCTGATATCCCAGTATTTGCTGACCTAACTACCCATCTCCTAGTTTCAATTGCTCTAAGTTTGGCATACAACATATGCTGGTCTTTTCCAGAAGTATTACCCCACCAACCATCATTGGTAATAACAGCGATAAACTGTGCTCCATTTTTAACAGATTCGCCAACCCAGCTACCCCAAATAGATTCATAACAAATTACAGGGGCTACACCTATACCACTATGCGCATAAAAAACTTCAGGGTTTTCTTGCCAACCCCAACCTGAAACACTTCCGCCCAATTTCTTGAATACTGGCGCTAAAAAAGAGAACACTTTTGGGAATGGCATCTTTTCTACTCCTGGCACCAATTTAGATTTATGGTAAAAAGAAACCTGTGCTGAGTTTTCAATTTGTAAAGCAGCATTATAATTGTCTTGGAACAGGCCTGGTTGTTTAGATTCTTTTGCCGAAATGGTCTCTTTGCTAGTGTATGTTCTAACGCTTTCAATACCTGTGATCAACGTGGCATTTTTATACTTACTTAAAAATTGTTGGGCAGTTATAAAATCGGGATGACTTCTAATTGCATCTTCTTCAGCATATATTGGCATAGCTGTTTCTGGCCAAATAAAATATTCAGTATTTACTTGCGCGGCAGAGTCTGATAAATGTGTTAAAGTTGCTAATTGTTGAGCAGGACTAATTGAGCCAAATTTAGCATAAGGGTCAATATTTGGCTGAACTACAACTACATTTACCGGCAAAGTTTTTTCTTTGTAAACAGCGTACGTATATAGAGAAAACCCAATTGGTAGAATTAAAACTACTACAAAAAGTAAAATAGGTTGGTAGCTTTTGGCTTCCTTTTTTGTCCATGCTTTATATCCTTCAAATGCTAAAATATTGCTTAGTAAAATCCATACAGACCCCCCATAAACTCCGGTAAATTCATACCACTGTATTAGCTGATGCAGTCCAGCAAAGCCGTTGCCTAAAGTCATCCAAGGAAAAGCTAGATCCCAGCTTTGATGAAGATATTCCATTGAAATATAAAATGCAATTAACCCTAAGTAAGCAATTTTAAGGTTTACATAAGCCTTTAATCTATAATATAACCAAAATGCAAAAGTCATCAATAATGCGCCTAGTCCATAAGGAATTAAAGAAACTAATAGTGATACTATGTCTTCAATTAAACTGGTGCTAGCGCTGTTAACAGCATTGTATACCCAATAAATGGAAGCAGTATTCCAAACAAGAAATGTTAAGCCAGCGGTTAAAAATATTTTTCGACCTTTTCTTTTAGCATCAATGCCTTCTAACGCAATAAATAAAGGTACTAGGCCAATAAGTAGTAAAGGTGCAAACCAAGTATGTGGAGGCCAAGCTAACCACATCAAGAATGCGCTGAGTAGGGCTAATAGATAGTTTTTTTTAAGCATTATGAGATGAATATTGTTTTGAAAATAAATAGTTTCTATCTAGTAGCTAAAATGAATCTAGGATAGCTGCTTTCTTATTTTCGTATTCTTCAAGAGTAATGAGTTGCTTGTCATACAGCGTTTTTAGCTTTCTTAATTTTAAAGTTGTTTCATCCTCGGCTTCTTCAACAAATATAGGCGCAACTATTTCCGCTTCTTGGATTTCCAACTCGATTGTTTTTTGGACTGGACTAACATTCAAAGCAGCAAATTGCTGTAATTGTTCATTTGCTGCTTGATGTAGTTTTCTGGCTTGTACCTTCGGAATAAATTCGGTTACAATATTTTCGCCATGTTGAGGGACACAAATAAATTTTGAACCAAAAAATTCTTCCTTAAAAGAAACTTCCTTTATGTTTTTCCACGAAATGTCCTTAAAATTCATGGTAAGTCCCAAATTACCAGGCTCGCAATAAAAAATACGTTTATTGCTAATGGCAATACTATCAGGTAACAAATTTACCGCTGGCTTTTTCTGGACAGCTAAATAAATAATCTCTTCACCAGAAGTTAAAAGATCAGTTAACTTGCTAATTACTTTTTCTACAGCTTTAACGTCTTGCTCGTCAGTTAAAAATTTATCTATGTTCATGTAATTCTCTTTTTTGTTCGAAACGCTCGGCGCCCTACGCCAAACGTTTTTTTATTTCTTGTAGTATTTTTCTTTGGCATCCAAGCCGTTCTTCGCTCCCCGCTCCCCGCTAACCTTAGTTTTCGTAGTACTCCCCGACACACAAATTACGAATTCTCCCTTTAATATATTGTTTTCAAAATGTGATTTTATTTCTAACACGGTGCCTCGAACGGTTTCTTCATAGAGTTTAGTTAGCTCCCGGCTTACTGAAGCCTGCCTATCTTCTCCTAAAAATTCCGCAAACTCTTCCAACGTTTTAAGTAACCGATGTGGACTTTCATAAAAAATCATCGTACGTTCTTCATTAGCTAATAGCTTTAAACGTGTTTGCCTCCCTTTTTTTACTGGTAAAAACCCTTCAAAAACAAATTGATCACTAGGTAAACCCGAATTTACTAAAGCCGGAACAAAGGCGGTAGCTCCAGGTAAGCAGTTTACTTCAATCTCATTTTTTAGAGCTTCTCTCACTAAGAAAAAACCTGGGTCGGAAATGGCTGGAGTACCGGCATCAGAAATTAAAGCCACATTTTGGCCTTGTTTTAAGAATTTAATTATCTCAGAAGTAGCTTTATGCTCATTGTGCTGGTGATGAGAATAAGCCTTCTTGTCTATCCCAAAATGCTTAAGCATAGGCGCGCTTGTTCGTGTATCCTCCGCCAAGATCACATCTACTTCCTTTAATATGCGAATTGCTCTAAAGGTCATGTCCTCTAGATTGCCAATTGGTGTAGGTACGAGATAAAGTTTTCCTGTCATAATCAAATGGTCACTACGTTCGCAATGACGAGTTAAGTTATTATCTTTGTAAAAAAAATAAAATAATGTTGCAAGTTAACTATATCCGCGAAAATAGAGAGAAAGTTTTAGAGCGCCTCAGCGTGCGTAATTTTAAACAACCTGAATTGGTAGATCAAATCATCTCCATTGATGAAGAACGTCGCCAAACTCAAAATTCGCTTGATAACCTTTCTGCCGCTGCAAATGCTGCCGCAAAACAAATCGGGGAGTTAATGCGCGCTGGAAAAAAAGAAGAAGCAGAAACCATTAAAGCTGCTTCTGTTAATCATAAAGAACAAATTAAAGCCCTCTCAGATCAGTTGACCCAACTTGAGCAGAACCAATTTAATTTGTTAGTGCAACTACCCAACTTGCCGCATGACTTGGTTAAACCAGGTACCACGCCTGAAGAAAATGAGGTTGTGTTAGTACACGGTGAGCCTGCAGTTTTGCCAAATAATGCCAAACCCCACTGGGAACTTACGTCGAAATATGATATCATCGATTTTGAACTGGGTGTAAAGATCACCGGTGCTGGTTTTCCTGTTTACAAAGGCAAGGGAGCAAGGTTGCAACGTGCATTGATCAATTTCTTTCTAGACGAAGCAATTGAAGCTGGATATAAAGAAGTTCAAGTCCCACATTTAGTAAATGCGGCTTCAGGTTTTGGTACCGGACAATTACCAGATAAAGAAGGACAAATGTACCACTCAACGGTGGATGATTTATATCTTATCCCAACAGCTGAAGTGCCCGTTACAAATCTATACCGTGATGTAATATTGAAAGAGGAAGATTTACCAATTAAGAATACAGCCTATACCCCCTGTTTTCGCCGGGAAGCTGGATCTTACGGTTCTCATGTACGTGGACTTAACAGATTACACCAGTTTGACAAAGTGGAACTGGTACAAGTAACTCATCCTGATAAATCATACGGAACATTGGAGGAAATGAGCACCTATGTACAATCTCTATTAAAAAAATTAGGCTTGCATTATCGCGTACTGCGCTTATGCGGTGGTGATATGGGATTTGGGTCGGCTATGACTTATGATATGGAAACATGGAGCGCTTCTCAAGAACGTTGGTTAGAAGTTTCTTCGGTTTCTAATGTAGAGACATTCCAAAGTAATCGGTCAAAAATTCGCTTCAAAGGTAAAGAAGGTAAAACTCAGCTAGCACACACTTTAAACGGAAGTGCTTTGGCATTGCCGCGTATCGTAGCTTCAATTTTAGAAAATTATCAAACTGAAAATGGAATTGTTGTTCCAGAAGTTTTGAGAAAATATACCGGGTTCGATATCATTGATTAGAAGATGGCGTTGTGCCTCGCAATGACGATTTAAGACGCAAAAAAGGCAGGTACTTTGACAAACTTTAAAGTTTGTCAAAGTACCTGCCTTTTTACTTTTATAGGTAGATTTAGGGTCTTATAAAATTAGAATCAACAATAAGATGATGATGATAATCGCACCAACTGAAAGGTATACACCTTGATTTAATGCACGTGCTTGCTCTTTCATTTCTTTTAATTCTTTGCGCAATGCTCTTTTCTCAGTTCTTGACAAGTTAGATTTATCCATGTTGCGGATTTCTTCAACTCTATTTACTAGTCTTTCAAATTGAACTTTTTGCTCAGCAGTAAGTTCTGTTTTTGGTTTTTTTGTATCGGCTGCCGAAACAGTAGAAGTACTAATTCCTAAAGTGAAAACAAGTACTAAAGTGTAAATAAATTTTTTCATAATTTTTGGTATTTAAACGTTGCGTTTTTGATTAGTTAATTAGCTATAAACAAAAAACCTACCAATATTTATTTGGTAGGTTTTTAGCGTTAAATTAACCAGTTTCATTAAAGGCTGTCTACTGTAGTAGGCAGTTATTTAATTTCGAACACTGTATTTACTACATAATTTAACTTTATTTTCTTGAAATCTAGTTCAGGTGCAGCGCCATCGGCAGCCATTGATTCACCTTTCATCATCATTACATTAGCGCGGTACATTGGTTGCGGATAAAGTTCATTATTCACTTCTTGAATATCTATTACACCGCCTAATTTTTCTCCTAATGCTTCTACCATGTAAGTAGCTTTTGCCTTCCCAGCCTGTAGGGCTTTAATTTTAAGTTCTTTTTTTAAGTCTTCGATTTTAGAATAATCATAGCTTTCAATATTGGTGTAGGCAATTCCTTTTGCATCTACTGCACTAATAATATCGTTCCATTTATTTAAGTCGGTTACTTTTAAACGATATTGTTTACTAGCTAAGAAATCAGGATTTTTCTTTTTCTCAGTTGCATAGTTATAACTTGCAATGTTGTTAACCATTAAATTTTCCTTTGGTATTCCGGCTTTTAGAACTGCATTGTACAACTGATTTTCAAGGTCAGTAATATCTACTCTTTTTTTGCTGTTATTGTCTTTGAAATACTCTTTTAAAGAAATGCTTAAGTAAATGATATCTGGCGTTACTTCAGCCTCTGCTGAGCCACTAACAGTAATCTTCTTTCTTAAATCTACTTGTTGTGCCATGGCACTCATACTAAATAAGGCAACAAAGGCTAAGGCTATTAAATTTTTCATATTGTTATTTTTTTTGTGTGTATATCAATTGGATGTAAATATCGTACCAATTCCATACCTTAAATGAGAAGTGAAGAAGAAGTTGCAGCTAACTGTCAAAAATTCAATGCTTTAAAATTTTGATTTTTTCTTTATGCTGCTAATTTTAATTTAGCTCGATCCAATCATTTTTGGTCATTTCATAAACAAAGTTCAATTTTACCGGTTCTCCGTAATACGCAACATTTATTTCTCCAGCTTTAGCTGCGCCAATTTTCTCAGCCGCTTTTTGTGAGCGGAAATTGGTGGCGCCAATATGTAGGATTACTTTATCTACAAACTGAAAGGCATAATCAAACATTAATTTTTTGATAGCAGCATTATATCCTTTACCCCAGTAAGTACGGCCAATAAAAGTATATCCTACGGCAATAGCATTTTCTTCCTTATCGTAGTATCTAGAGCTGCCGATAACTTTGTCGGTGTTGGCTTCGTAAATAATAAACCCACCTTTGCTTTCCATAGCGCCCTCAAAAAATTTCTCAAAAACTAATCGTTGATAACGATCTTTATTTGGATGTTGTTCCCAAATTAAAGGATCTGATGCTACTGCAAATAACGCGTCGAAATCAGCTTCTTGCAAAGGAACTATTTTGACAAGATTATCACTGAGGGTTGGTTGTAAGTTAAAATTTGTACTGTTTTGCATTTGTTGCTTTATTTTAGACTTACGAAGTCTTAAGACTTCGTAAGTCTTTTAATCGGTTGTAATTCCAATTTGCTAAATTCAACTTCTGAGCCTTCTGCCTGTACTGCAATCTGCCCTTTTGTAGCGGTACAATTGGTTCCTTCGTTTACTAAAACACCATTTACCCAAACCTTTATGGCGTCCTTAAAACACTCAATAACCATCGTGTTCCATTCTCCCAATGGTTTTTCTGAGTCGTCGGTTAAGTTTTTAATCCTTCTGGCTTTATTGCCATTTATGCCCCAGTTTTCTTTCGGGCCTCGACGAGCTTCCATATTTGGTACGGTAATATCTTCTTCAATACACCAAAAATCGCCTGCATCTTTATGCTGCATTTGAACTTCCAATGATTTTGGAAACATTCCATAAAGTATCCTTGGTGTTGATGCATGTACCAGTACGCCACAGTTTCCTGGTTTGCCTGTAAATTTATAATTAACAGTTAAACGATAATTTTCATAAACAGCATCAGTAATCAAATGCCCCTGTGGTTGAGCTAAACTGACCAGGTTTCCATTTCTAATAATGAAGGCATCGGGTATATTAGCGTCTTTGTCTTTAGCTGGGACATCGGTATGCCAACCTGCTAAACTTTTTCCATCGAAAAGATTTTTTTTCTGAGCGTTAACCGCTAAAGTTGTAATAGAAAGGCTTAATGCCAAAAGAAAAGAGCTAGGTTTCATAAAGAGAAATATTGGTCTGAACCAAATCTAGCTAAAATTATTTAATATTATCGGCCACAGATGCAAGAATAATCGACGGTTTAGTCAATAAAAAACCGCACCTGAACAATTCCTAAATTGTTCAGGTGCGGTTACTGATTATTAAACTATTTTAATCTTCTACTGTTTCGTTATTAATGCCGATTTCATCTTTTACTTCTTCCTTAAAATAAGCTTTCTGGAAAATCAATATGGCAATTACGCCGATAGAAATAGCTGTATCCGCAATGTTAAATACTGGACGGAAAAATACTAATTCTTCGCCTCCCCAAATTGGAAACCATTTTGGAAAATGGCTATCCACGATTGGGAAATAGAGCATGTCTACTACTCTTCCATGAAATAATGTTTCGTATTTGTAGATTACACCGTAAAATACGGAGTCGATAATATTACCTAAGGCGCCAGCAAAAATAAGCGCTACGTTTAAAATCAATCCTCTATGGTATTTGCGTTTAATTAGATAGTGTAGACCGTAGCCAATTCCTGCTACTGCAATCACTCTGAAAAGTGACAAAGCCAGCTTACCGAATTCACCGCCAAACTCTAACCCAAATGCCATCCCGTTATTTTCGGTAAAATGGATGATAAACCAGTCGCCAAGAATCTTAAATTCTTGGCCAAGAAACATATTGGTTTTTACCCACACTTTAGACGCTTGGTCTGCAAGCAATACTAAAAATATTAAAAGTAGTGGTTTTGTATAGCCTTTCATTAACCCTGCTTCAATTTTGCTTCCATACTTAGCGTTGCGTGAGGTACAGCGCGTAAACGTTCTTTTTGAATTAGTTTTCCAGTTTCTCTACAAATGCCATAAGTTTTATTTTCGATACGCACTAATGCAGCCTCTAAGTTGTCAATGAATTTTTTCTGACGTGCAGCAAGTTGGTTAATTTGCTCTTTTTCTAAAGTAGCAGAACCATCTTCTAACGTTTTGTAAGCTCCAGAAGTATCTTCTGTTCCATGTGCATTCGGGTTACTTAACGACGAGGTCAATGATAAAAATTCTTCTCTAGAACTTTTCAATTTTCCTTGGATCAGCTCTTTAAACTCTTGTAATTCGCTATCTGAATAGCGGGTTTTCTCAGTTTTTTCCATTTTAATAATTATTGGATTTTGTTTATATTTTATTTGCTCCAACGAGCTCACAAGTTCCCTTTTTTTATAGTACCAAAATTTGCCAGCAGGCACTAAATCATTTTATTTTTATTGTTTGGCAATCGAAATTTGAAGTTCAACATCTTCGATTACTATTTTGTTTCCATTATCTATGTTTTCTGACAAATTAATATCGCTAGCTAATATTTCTTCGCAAATGTAGTTCTTGTTTTGCAAAACTGCGTCCGAAAGGAGATGATGGTTTTGTAAATTTACTGTAATGCGATCTGTAACTTCGAAATTTAACTCCTTTCGCAAATTTTGAATGCGATTAATTAATTCTCGAGACAAGCCTTCACTTTTCAATTCGGGAGTAATACTAACGTCTAAGGCAACAGTTAAATTCCCCAAATTGGTAACCTGCCAGCCCGGAATATCTTCAGCAATTATTTCTACATCACTTAAAAGTATCGAGTAGCTAGTATCAGGTATCAAGATTGAACCTTCCTTCTCAAATTTAGCTAAATCTTCTTGCGACATATTTCCGATAGCTTCGGCTACCATTTTCATGTCTTTGCCGACTTTAGCACCTAGTGCTTTAAAATTAGGTTTAACCTTCTTTTTAATGAAGCCAGCTGTATCAGTAATAAAATCTATAGTTTTGATATTGGTCTCAGATAAGATCAGCTCTTTCACTAGTTCCACTTTCAGTTGGAAATTCTCATCTAAAACAGGAATTAGTACTTTTGCTAGAGGCTGACGGACATTAATGCCCATTTTTTTACGAAGTGAAAGCACCATTGACGAGATGTTTTGCGCTAATTCCATTCTTTCGTTTAATGCTTCGTCTACCAAGTTCGTATCTGCTTCATTCCAGAGTGTTAAATGCACAGATTCTGAAGCATTGCTTAAGTTCTTATACAACCAATCGGCAAAGAAAGGAGCAACAGGGCTCATTAATTGCGATATGCTCATTAAACAAGTAAATAAGGTTTCATATGCTGCTTTCTTATCATCAGTCATTTCACCTTTCCAGAAGCGTCGACGCGACAAGCGGATGTACCAGTTACTTAAATGCTCATCTACAAAAGTTTGAATAGCTCTAGTGGCCTTTGTTGGCTCGTATGCATTATAACTTTCATCAACCTCAGTAATTAATGTTTGCAACAACGATAAGATCCAACGATCCAATTCACTACGCTTTGCAACAGGTGTTTGATTATCTAAATCAATCTCAAACTTATCTATATTGGCATATAATGCGAAGAACGAATAGGTGTTGTAAAGTGTTCCGAAGAATTTACGGCGTACTTCATCTAATCCATCTAAATTAAATTTCAAGTTATCCCAAGGAGATGCATTGCTAATCATATACCAACGTGTGGCATCGGCACTGTAAGTATCTATTGTGCTAAAAGGATCAACAGCATTACCAAGTCGTTTAGACATTTTGTTGCCATTTTTATCTAACACTAGTCCGTTTGATACAACGTTTTTATAGGCAACTCCTAAATTATTTACGTGTTTGTTAATTGCTTTAATCTCATCGCTGCTTTCACTTAGCATTACTGCAATGGCATGCAAAGTGAAAAACCAACCACGTGTCTGGTCTACACCTTCAGCAATGAAATCTGCTGGATAGGCATTTTCAAATTCTTCCTTATTTTCAAAAGGGAAATGCCATTGTGCGTAAGGCATTGCTCCGCTATCAAACCATACATCAATAAGGTCTAATTCACGAGTCATTTTTTCACCTTTTGTAGATACCAAGATTACATCGTCAACATAAGGACGGTGCATATCTTTAAGCTCAAATCCTGCAGGCATAAATCCAGCAGCAATTGATTGCTGTATGGCAGCGTTTAACTCTGCAATTGAGCCAATACATTTCTCTTCTAGGCCGTCTGCTGTACGCCAAATTGGCAAAGGAGTTCCCCAATAGCGTGAACGAGATAAATTCCAATCTACCAAATTCTCAAGCCAGTTGCCAAAGCGACCTGTTCCAGTAGCCTCCGGTTTCCAGTTAATGGTTTTATTTAGCTCAACCATTTTTTCCTTTACTGCGGTAGTTTTAATAAACCAGCTATCCAAAGGATAGTAAAGTACAGGTTTATCAGTTCGCCAGCAATGCGGATAAGTATGGACGTATTTTTCTACTTTAAAGGCTTTATTTTCCTCTTTTAACTGGATGGCAAGCTCAACATCAACAGATCTTTCAGGTGCTTCGCCATCTGTATAATATTCATTTTTTACGTATTTTCCGCCATAGTTTCCGCCTAATGCAGCGATAAACTTACCTTGTAGATCTACCAAAGGAACTGCGTTACCTTTATCGTCTAAAACAAGCATAGGAGGTACTTCTGGAATAGCAGCTTTAGCTACCCTCGCATCATCCGCACCAAAAGTAGGCGCAGTGTGAACAATACCAGTCCCATCTTCGGTAGTCACAAAATCTCCAGAAATTACCCTAAAGGCATTTTCTGCATTTTGATAAGGTAAGACAAATGGTAATAGTTGTTCGTATTTTATGCCAACTAAGTCAGTTCCCGAAAACCCACTTAAGATGGTATAAGGTATTTTTTTATCGTCTGCTTTGTAATTAATAAAATCGTCGTCGCTTTCTGCTAAAAAATATTTACCTGCAAATTGCTTATTAACCAAAGCCTTTGCCAAAATAACTTGAATAGGCTCAAAAGTATATTGGTTAAAGGTTTTAACTAATACGTATTCAATTTTTGGACCTACGGTTAATGCAGTATTGCTTGGTAAAGTCCAAGGTGTAGTAGTCCAAGCTAGAAAATAGATATCGCCAAATGCTTGTAATGAAGCAGGCAAGCTCTCTTTTACAGCCTTAAATTGAGCAACAATGGTCGTGTCACTTACGTCTTTGTAAGTTCCTGGCTGGTTTAGTTCGTGAGAACTTAATCCTGTGCCAGCGGCAGGTGAATAAGGTTGTACAGTATATCCTTTATACAGTAAGCCCTTATCATAAAATGATTTTAAGATCCACCAAAGCGTTTCAATGTATTCGTTATGATAAGTAACGTATGGCGCTTGTAGATCAACCCAGTAACCCATTTTCTCGGTAAGGTCGTTCCAAACGTCTGTATAACGCATTACCTCTTCTTTACAAGCAGTGTTATAGTCCTCTACAGAAATTTTCTTGCCAATATCGTCTTTGGTAATACCTAATTTCTTTTCTACTGCAAGTTCGATTGGTAAACCATGTGTATCCCAACCACCTTTGCGTTTAACTTGATAACCTTTTAGTGTTTTGTAGCGACAAAAAATATCTTTAATAGCGCGTGCCATTACATGGTGAATTCCAGGCATGCCATTTGCCGAAGGAGGACCTTCGTAAAAAGTAAAAGGCTTGGCTTTTGAACGGGTGCTGATACTTTTTTCAAAGATCATTTCCGTTTTCCAAAAATCGAGTATCTCTTTTCCTATTTTAGCTAATTCTAAAGTTTTAAATTCCCTATACATCAATCAAGTATCTTCAAAAATTAAGGATGCAAAGTTACAGTTTTAGAATGAATTATAGTAGTTTTGTTTGAATTTGTTTTATGGATAAGTACCTCAAAATAGGATTGATAGCAATGGTAGCCGCGGTGGTATTACTACCTGCTTCTATTTTATTGAAAAGCATAAGTGAACAGTTCATGTTTGGCGCTTTGATTTTGACAATGATTTTAGAACTTATTGGTTTAGTTTTTGTTATCATCAGTATAATCAAAAAACGAAGAACTTAAAAACTAGGGCATGTTAAAGGTCTTAAAGCTACAGAAAGCTGTGTATATCATTATTCTAGGAATTTTGGCGCTTATTGCTGCGCAAATTATGAGCGAAAATAAAGTTAATGGGAGTAGTTTTGTATTGGGTGTTTCGGGCTTTTTTTTAATTATCGGCGCGTTGATGTTTCTCTATCCTATTTTGTTCGCCAAAAAAGTAGACCTCGAAGGAGAGAAGGTTGAGTTGCAGCCTATGGAGAAAAAAATTGTTGAGGAAGAGCATATTAATCCTGCTTCATAATATTCTTCTCCCATCTTTCTTTGGTCATCTCAAATCTGATTTCATCACCGTTCATTCCATTTTGTAACCAACCCGCAGCTCTATAAAAGTTTTCTGCTCGAGTATCCGGTGTGGTGCCTAGCCATACTTCACTTTTATCTTGCGCAAAATACCAGTTTAGCATTACGTCATGCAGTTTTCGCCCAATACCCTTTTTCTCAAAGTCGGGGTGTAAAAACAATGCCCAGATATTGTTGTCCTGTAAATCAACGATGGCAAAGCCAACAATCTTATTGTCTATTTCATAAACCCAACCTTTACCTCTTTGCGTTATGAACTCCACGCAGTCGGCATCACTGACAACACTTGGGTCGGATAAAATATTTTCTTTTACAGAATTTCTGACTACCTGTATTTGGGGTATGTCTTGAATGATAGCTTCTCTGATGTTCATATTAATGGTCGTCTAAGTTCTCTTCATTTCTTGCGGCCACATCAGCGGGAATTAGCTTGCGTGTTTTTTTCTTGTCCAACCAAAGCATTAAGGCTGGAAGCAACGTTAAATTAAACACTAGGGCTACAATTAAGGTAATAGACAGCAATAAGCCGAGTACGACAGTGCCTCCAAAGGTTGACGCAGTAAAAATTCCAAAGCCAAAGAAAAGAATCAATGCAATATGAGTCATACTCACTCCGGTTTCTCTAATTGTATCGGATACAACTTTGCTTACTGAATAATTGGTTAGGCTAAGCTCTTGCTGATAGCGGGTTAAAAAATAAATAGTTTGATCTGATGCTAATCCAAAAGCAATCGTGAAGATTAAGATAGTGGAAGGCTTAAGGGGAATATGGAAAAAGCCCATTAATCCAGCAGTAATAACCAACGGTACAATATTGGGCAGTAGCGAAACGAACATAATGCCCAAACTTTTAAATTGAGCTAGCCTCAGCAAAGAGATTAAAACAATTGCTAGGCCAATACTTTCAAATAAATGCTCCAAAAGATAATTGGTGCCTTTAGAAAATATAATACTTGAACCTGTTAATTCTACGTTGAATCTTTTTGGAGATAAAATGGAATCTATTCTCGGTTTTAATTCTACTAACAATTCATCCAGTCTTTTTGACCCAACATCAGCCATTTGGAAACTTACTCGGGCAGTTTGCTTGTCTTTATCTACAAAATTGGTAAGCATGTTTCCATTGCCTTTTCCCGAATTTGCTGCATAGGCCAAAATAAAATTCTTCTCAATGTCTGTAGGTAATCGATAAAAAGCAGAATCCCCATTATAAAATGCCTGTGACGCATATTTTAACCCCGTATTGAGGGAGATAGATCTCGAAAATTCAGGATAGGATGCAATCATTCTCTCCATTTTATCGATTTTATTCAGTGTGCTAATACTTAGAATCCCGTTCTTTTTCCTGGTATCTACGCTGATTTCCAATGGTAAAATACCTTCAAAGTTTTTCTCAAAAAACTTCAGATCGGTTAGAATTTGTGAGCTTTTTGGTAAGTCGTCAACTACATAGCCATTGATGTTAATTTTGTAAATTCCAATCAGGGAGATTAAGGTTAATATAAGTGTTATGACATAAATTAGGACGCTTTTCCTTTGTACCAAAGTGTCCGTTTTTGCTAATATCTTGTCTAAGAAATTTGGAACATGTGTGGTGTTTGCCTTGCCTTTTGGGATAGGTAAGTAACTAAAGATGACGGGAATTAAACACAGGCACATTAGCCAAGTGAACATCACGTTTAATGCTGCTACGCCACCAAATTGCATCAACAGCTCACTGCCCGTGAAGTAGAGCACACCAAAGCCAATTGCCGCAGTTACATTAGCAATAAGCGTTGTTATTGCGATCCGTTCAATGGTAATATGCAAGGCTTTATGCTGATCTCCATGTTTTTTTAATTCGTTATGATACTTATTTAGCAATAGAATACTATTCGGAATACCGATAATAACAATGAGCGGTGGGATGAGGCCAGTTAAAATAGTTATCTCATAGCCAAAAAGTACCAAGGTGCCAATACTCCATATTACCCCCATAATTACCACTAAAATGGGGAAGAATACTGCATAGAAGTTTCTAAAAAAGATGAGTAGAATTAAAGCCGAAACTAAAATTGACAAGCCTAAGAAAAGAACAAATTCTTTTGAAACTAGGGCGCTGGTAGCGGTTCTGATAAATGGTAAGCCAGATAAATGAACGTCTATTTTGGTATTTTCTTGAAATGCCCTTGCTTTCGCTTCTATTTCTTTTAGGATTGGGTTTCTTGCTGCCGAGTTTAATACTTTAGAATCAAAAGTAATTGCCATCAGCGTAGCATTACTGGTTTTGTTAAATAAAAGACCATCATAAAAAGGCATCCCCTGGATTTTATTTTTGAGGGAGTCCATTGCTAAATCAGTTTGAATTGGCCCGGCTGGGATAGGGCTAACTACAAATTTTTGATTAACGGTATCCTTTTGAAGTTCAAATATTTTTCCAATGGATATAACGCCTTTAATGCCCGTTAGTTTTTGGATTTCATTGGTCAGATTTACCCATTTAGTGTAATTTTCCTTTCGATAAATTGCCGGATCTTTAATGCCTAATACCATTACACTTCCGTCTTCTCCAAATTGTTTTTTGAAACTATTATATTTAATAAAAACAGAATCGGTTAAAGGCAATATTTTACTTCCTGCATAAGAGAGTTTTAAATTCTTAGCATTCCACGCCATGAAAATTGTAATAACTAAGAAGAAAATAAGAAGGGAAATTCGGTTTTGAAGTATAGCTCTGGAGAGTTTAGCCCACATAATCAACTGCGTTTTAAAAAGGTAAAGAAAGTATAAAAACTGCTGAATACAAAATATACGCTTTCTTTTATTCTTAAATTAACAGTGAGAGGATGTGAATTGTTTCTGCTAAAATTGATGTAATTTAGCATGTAATGAAAAGGTTGCTTCACAGTTTTGTTTACGCGTTTAATGGGCTGCTCTATGCTTTTAAAACACAAATGAATTTTAAAATTCATTGTTTGGCAGTTATTTTAGTTGTCCTTTTAGGATGGGCAGTTGGTTTATCAGCCATCGAATGGTCACTTATTGCAATTGCCATAGGTTTGGTCATGGTGGCTGAACTGCTTAATACGGCCGTAGAGGTCTTGGTCGACTTTGTTTCTCCTCAGCAACACCCTAAAGCTGGTTTAATTAAAGATGTAGCCGCAGCTGCTGTGCTTGTTAGTGCGATTGTGGCATTGGCAATTGCTTTGTTTATTTTTGTGCCTAAATTTGTGTAAATGCTGCAAAAAACTAGAGGGATTGTTTTAAAAACTACATTGTATAGCGAAAGTAGTGTAGTGGTGAAAATCTTTACTGAGAAATTCGGCATTCAATCTTATCTAATTAACGGAGTAAAAAAGACTAAGGCAAAAATATCGATGAATATTTTGCAACCTTTACACTTGTTGGAGATGGTTGTTTACCATAAACCCACAACACAAATGCAGCGAGTTTCTGAAGCTCGTCCATCACCCACTTTTAGAACAATACCTTACCATGTAATTAAAAATACGATTGTTCAGTTTTTGAATGAGGTGCTGTATAAAAGTGTTCACCAACAAAATGCAGATGAACACTTGTTTGATTTTATTTATAATGCGATTAGTTGGTTTGACGAAACCGATAAGCCTAGCGCCAACTTTCATTTAGCTTTTTTATTGAAACTTACTAGGTTTTTAGGATTTGCACCACATTTTCAGTCTAGGGCTGATCAATTATATTTTGATTTGCAAGGAGGAGAATTCACCTCGTTACCACCAATTCACCCTTATTTTATCGAAAAGGCTGATGCAGATTATTTGAATCAGCTGTTTAATTGTCGATTTGAAAAATTAATTGAAATAGAAATTTCAAATTTGAAAAGAAGATTTTTATTAGATAAAATATTGGTTTACTATACGTTACATGCTGCGTCTTTCGGGCAAATTAAGTCGCATCAAATATTAGAAGAGGTACTTTCTTAAAAAAAGTGAAATTTTTTTTGCAAAACAAATAGAAGACGCTATATTTGCAATCCCAAAACGAAAGAGATTTATTTGATTGTTGAGGGTTGATGATAGGATAGTCATCATTGATACACCAGGGAAATTAGCTCAGCTGGTTCAGAGCACCTCGTTTACACCGAGGGGGTCGGGGGTTCGAACCCCTCATTTCCCACTAAGAAGCCTTTCATTGAAAATGAGAGGCTTTTTTCATTTTAGGCAGTTCCAACATCAATTTGCGTTTCCATCGTACACCCCCTATATCATCTATATACCAAGCTTACATTTACTTCAGTGTTGCTTATAACTTTAGTCAGGGTTGGGTCGGGGTTTGGTCGAGTATATTTGTCACAACCCCGACCGAACCCCGACTGAACCCCGACCAAACCCTGACTGAACATCGACTAAAAACTTGACTTTGTCCCCCCTTGATATAGCGAAATGCGATGCAACTGGCAATCAAAATATCACTAGCAATGCGTTAATAATTGAAAAAAATATTTTAATATCTTTGCCTTAGCTGAATACTGGCATGATTTGTAATTACTTTTCGTTATTAAATAAATAGAATGACTTCGCACCAAAAAAATATACTTTTTTTAGCTATCTCACTACTAATGGTTCTGTTAGTCGCCTATACGAACCACTTTGATAACAGCTTTCATTTTGACGATTCGCATACGATTGTTGATAATGCACATATCAGGAACCTGAAAAATATACCGGATTTTTTTACAGACCCTACGATGTTTAGCGCTTCTCCAGATCACTATAGCATGAGACCAATTGTAACCACAAGTTTAGCAATCGATTACTGGCTTGGAGGAGGACTGGATCCATTCTTTTTTCATTTGTCTGCGTTTATTTGGCATGTGCTACTATGTATAATATGTTATTTTATCTATAAAAGCATGCTTAGATCATCTTTTCAACATAACTGGATTGATTATCTAGCCATGTTTGCCGTAGCTTGGTTTGCTTTGCATACAGCAAATGCTGAAACTATCAATTATATTATTTCACGATCCGATATCATTTCTACATTTTTTATAACAGCTGCGTTTGCTATTTATATTTTATTTCCCGCAAAGAGAAAATGGTATTTGTACATAATTCCTGCAGTTCTTGCCGCTTTAACTAAGGAAACAGCTCCGGTACTGGTTATTCTACTTTTCTTCTACATCAATTTATTTGAGAAAAAATTAAGCATAGGTGATTTGTTTAAGCGAAAGAACTTTAAACTAGTGTTAAATACCATTGTAATGTTGCTTCCGTTAATAATTATCCTAGGGGCAGTTCAATATTACACGATATCATCATCGCAAATTACTTCATCAACGAATATTCCTCACCCATATGCTTATTATTGGCTTACCCAAAGTTTTGTATGGTTAAGGTATTTTACTGCATTCTTTTTCCCTACGCATTTAAGTGCCGATACTGACTGGGTTGTTATCTTGTCGGCATTTGATAAGCGAATTCTAATAGGCTTATTGTTTGTTGTCGGCTTAGTTGTTGCAATTTTTAAAACTTCTAAAAAGCCAGAAACAAGGCCAATCGCCTTTGGATTAATTTGGTTTGCAGCAGCTTTACTGCCAACGTCATTAGCTCCATTTGCTGAAGTAACCAACGATCACAGGATGTATTTTCCTTTTGTTGGCTTAGCATTCAGTGTTGTAAGCTATGTAGGCAGGTGGGTTATTAGAAACGCACAAAAAATAGAAGCGAATAAAACAGCTTTAACCGCAATAGGTTTTGGCTGTTTAATCATTTTGTCTTTAAACACCTATGGAGTTTATCAAAGAAATAAAGTTTGGCATAGTGATGAAACATTATGGGCAGATGTGACTAAGAAAAGCCCATTAAATGGTAGAGGTTTGATGAATTACGGTTTAACACAGATGGCTAAGGGCAATATTGACGAAGCAATTGCTTACTATGAACGCGCTACAGAGCTAACGCCAAACTACAGTAGGTTATATACTAATTTGGGAATTGCAAGAAGCTTAAAGGGTGATCATAAAGAAGCAGAAATGAATTTTTCTAAAGGGATCTTTTATGGATCTGGTTCTTATGAAGCCTACGCTTACTATGCTCGCTATTTAAAAGATAACAAAAGATTTGATCAAGCTAAGTTAATGGGAGAGCGGGCATTGCGTATTAATCCGCAATCGATGCTTGTTCTTAATATTTTAATGGATGTTTACCAAAATCTGGGTTTGTGGGCCGATCTTGAAAGAACTGCGGTACTGGTATTGTCAATTCTTCCTGGGGATACTGAGGGACTAAGATATTTGACAGCCGCCAAAGAGAAGAAACCAGTTACTGCTATCCCGGATGAAAAATTAATCAAGAAAGAGCTTACTGCGGTCGACTTTTTGAATTTAAGTCTTGCGTTTTATAACCTAGATAATTATGAGAAATGTATTGAGTATTGCAAAAAGGCAATTGCGTTAAAACCAGATTATGCCGATGCATACAGTAACATGGCTGCAGCTTATAATAAACTTAAACAATGGGAAAATGGTGTTGCGGCTAGTAAAAAAGCGCTGGAAATTAATCCGAAGCACGAATATGCAAAAGGCAATTTAGCTTGGGCGATGAGTGAAAAAGAACAATAAAAGGTAGTAGACTTACGAAGTTTCGTAAACTTCGTAAGTCTTTCTTATCTAAACATAATTGTAACGCCTACAACTACAATAAAGGCTCCGATGGCCTGATTTAAGTTAAGTTTTTCATTTAGAAAGAAATAATTTGCCAGCAAAACAAATACTAAAGATAAGAGCGTTGCGAATGTGGTAATTGTAGTAGAAGTGTTCGCTAGTTTAGGGATTTTTAATAAGGCATTGTTTAGCATGATAAAACTTATTCTGCAAACCACTGCGAAAACCATCGCTAAAATAAATTTCCAATTAAAAATTAAGCGTAAAATATTATCGAAGTTTAAAAGGTTTCCAGATATTAAAGATCTATCACCTATAAGTACGATAGATAATGTGTTTGCGATGCAATAAATAAGTATCCAGAATATAATTAATAGCATATATTGGCAAATATAAGCAAGATGTTGTAATTTTATCTGTTTTAAATTACATGAGCTTAATCTTAAATCATCCAGAAATTTTCATCTTAATACCTACCTACAACGAAGGTGCTGTAATTTTAAATACCATTGAGCCGTTATTAAAAAAGGGGTATACAGTTGTGGTTATCGATGATTGTTCAACAGATAATACTGCCGAAATTCTCAAGCATTCGCCCATTGTTTACTTAAAACATTTTATCAACCTTGGGCAGGGTGCCGCATTGCAAACTGGTATGACTTATAGTTTGGCGAACAATGCAAAGTATGTGATTACTTTTGATGCGGATGGCCAGCATAACTTTGAAGAAATCCCTGCGCTATTAGCTCCTGTAATCGAGGGAAAACAAGATATTACGCTAGGGACACGTTTTAAACGCAAAGAAGACATTGCGCAAATACCCAAGTTAAGAAAGGCAATTTTGAGGGTAGCTGTATTTGTGAACGGAGTTTTTACAGGTTTATGGCTAACAGATGCCCATAATGGGTTTAGAGCCATGAACGCGCATGCTATTGCAAAGATAAAGCTCAAAGAAAATAGAATGGCCCACGCAAGTGAAATTCTCTCTCAGATTAAGGAGCATAATTTGAGATATGATGAAATTCCTGTGAAGATAGTTTACACTGACTATTCAAAAATGAAAGGACAAAGTTCCATGAACTCATTTAATATTCTGATCGATCTTTTATTAAAAAACCTTTTCTGATATGATAAATATTAAAATAATTCTATTCATTCCACTTTTGCTGCTTGTTATTTTGATGCTGCCAAGGTTTAGGAGCCATACGTTGTCGAGGTTAATCATGATTGCGATTTCCTTGCTGGGAATGGTGTTTGTGCTTTTTCCATCTTTATCTAATAAACTGGCTAAGTATGTTGGCGTGGGGAGGGGTGCTGATCTGATTATTTATATTTTTATGGTATTTTCCTTCCTTTATTGTATATTTCTTTATGCTAAGCTCAGAAAGTTACAGCAAGATCAAACAGAAATAATTAAAATGATCGCCATTCAGCAGGCAATTGATAATCGTAAGGAAAGTGACAAAATAGAGAAAGAGACGGGATAATTTTTCTGTTTTGGTTATCAATTCTACATTTTTTTTCTATTTTTAGTGCATGAATCGCAAATTCCAGATTACTATGCTTTGCTTACTGCTTTTCGGACTTCAAAGCAAGGCTCAAGAAAAATTCAACGCATACAGTCAAAAAATAGAAGGAACATCGGTTTCGTATGAAATGCAACCTGTACCCGGGGGCAGCTTTTTAATGGGTAGTAAAAATGGTAATGCAGATGAGCAACCGGTTCATAAGGTAAAGCTTGACCCTTTTTGGATGGGTAAGATGGAGGTAACTTGGGATTTGTTTGAGCTTTTTCTATATAAAGACTATGAAGTTTCTCAAAGTACGAAATCAATTCCTGCCGCAGTTGACGCGGTGACTAGGCCGACGAAGCCATATTTAGATATGACTTTTGGAATGGGTAAACAGAACTATCCAGCTTTAGCAATGACCCAGTATAATGCTATTCAATTTTGTAAATGGCTATACACTCGTACTGGTATATTTTATAGATTACCAACAGAGGCCGAATGGGAATATGCATGCAAAGCTGGGGGTAGTGGAGACTTTCACTTCGGCAGTGACCAAAAAGAGCTAGCAGCCTATGCATGGTTTAGTGAAAACAGTGGTAAAAAAACCCATCCTGTAGGAGAAAAGAAGCCTAATGCCTGGGGTTTATATGATATGCATGGGAATGTAGCAGAATGGACTTATGATCAATATATACCTGATTTTTATGCCCAAGCTAAAGGCGCCGAGCTTAAAAATCCTGTGGCTGAACCAACTAAATTGTATCCTTTGGTAGTACGTGGTGGTGCTTTTGATGATGAGGCAAAGGATCTTCGTGCTGCGGCTAGAGAAGCCTCTGATCCGGCATGGAAACAAATTGACCCACAAATACCAAAAAGTAATTGGTGGTTTCCTGAAGCTCCTTTTATTGGTGTACGATTGGTGAGGCCATTGAATACGCCAAGCAAAGAACAAATAGAGGCCTACTATAATAAAGCTCCAATTAAAGATTACTAAAATGAACCTAATATAAAATGAAACCATCAAGCCGATTGATAGCTTCATAACCGTTAAAACCAAATACATAAACATGAAACCTGCATAAGCTTACCGCTTACAAAACACAATGAATAAGCTTTGCAAGCTTCATAACCGTTAAAACCAAATACATAAACATGAAACCTGCATAAGCTTACCGCTTACAAAACACAATAAATAAGCTTTGCAAGCTTCATAACCGTTAAAACCAAATACATAAACATGAAAAATTTGAAAGAAACAGAAAATGAGCGTAGAGAGTTTTTAAAAGCTTCTGCTCTGGTTGCTGGTGGGGTAATGATGAGTGGGTATTCTTGGGCTGGTGTTCAGTCATCTGTTGATGATACTATTAAAATTGCCTTAATTGGCTGTGGTGATAGAGGTACTGGGGCAGCTTTTCAGGCGCTAAGTACCAAAGCTAATTTAAAATTAGTAGCTATGGCTGATGCTTTTCAGGATAGACTTGATAACAGTTATAAGTTGTTATCAGATAAGTTTAAAGAAAAGGTAGATGTGCCGAAGGAACGTCAATTTGTAGGCTTCGATGGCTATCAAAAAGCAATCGCTTTAGCAGATGTTGTATTGCTGGTAACTCCTCCAGGATTTAGGCCAATGCATTTTGAAGAAGCGGTTAAACAAGGTAAACATGTTTTTATGGAGAAACCAGTTGCGGTTGATTCTCCAGGGATTCGTAAAGTGTTGGCTGCTGCAGAAATTGCAAAACAGAAGAAACTTAATGTAGTGGTAGGTTTACAACGCAGATACCAAACCAATTATAGAGAAGTTTTAAAAAGAATTCAAGACGGTGCGGTAGGAGATATTGTGGCGGGACAAGTATATTGGAATAGTGGTGGTGTTTGGGTTAAACCACGTACAGCTAACCAAACTGAAATGAATTACCAAATGCGTAATTGGTACTACTTTAATTGGTTATGTGGCGATCATATCGTTGAACAACATGTACACAATATTGATATTGCCAATTGGGTAAAAAATGCTTATCCAGTATCGGTTCAAGGTACAGGTAGCCGCGCATGGAGAACTGGAAAAGACTATGGTGAAATTTATGACAACCACGCAGTTGAATTAACTTATGCTGATGGTTCTGTTATCTACAGCCAGTGCCGTCATTTTGAAGGTATCAGTAATCGTGTTGATGAAAGCTTCCAAGGAACTAAGGGTAAAGTATATTTATCTGCCAATAATAGCGGTAAATTATGGGATCATAAAGGCACTGAGCTTTATAATCATAATACAAAAGGAAATGCAAATCCATACCAAACAGAACATGACGAATTGTTTGACGCTATCTCAAAGAGAGAGTATAAGTTTTGGGATGCTGAACGTGCAGCGAAAAGCTGCTTTACAGCGATCATTGGACGTTATGCTACTTACTCGGGCGAGGTTATTAAATGGGACGATGCCTTAAAGGCAGAGAATAGCTTATTTCCAGATGAATTAAGCTGGGATGCAAAACCTAAATTACTTCCGGATGCAAATGGCTTATACCCTGTAGCTAGACCTGGAAAAATAAAGGTAATTTAAGCTACGGTTAATTATTGATTTTGTTAATATGTTTTAAATGAACCTTGCAAAATGCCTTCTTGTGTTATTTTCTGGGCTCTATGTTTTAACATCTAGCAATGAGCAGGTCCAAGAGTTTAAGATTGACGGATATGCACAGGGTACTAGGTATTCGATTACCTATTATGCCAAGCAAGAAGTTGTTAAAAAGAACAATATAGATAGTATTATACAAGTCATAGATCACTCTATGTCTTTGTATCAACCGAACTCAGTTATTACAAAATTGAATGAATCTACAAGCGGTACGCTTGTAGATTTTCATTTTATGAAGGTTTATAAAAGGGCACAAGAGATTTTTAAGGATACTAATGGCAAGTTTGATGTAACAGTTGCCCCATTGGTTCAAGCTTGGGGCTTTGGGCCAAAAAAAGCAGCTAAATTTCCGGCAGATACGACTATCAAAAACATTCTTAAATGCGTTGGTATGGAGAAAATAACTCGGCAAGGACTTACCATAAAAAAGGAAAATCAATGTGTCAACGTTGATTTAAATGGAATTGCGCAAGGCTATACGGTTGATCTTATTGCTGCATACTTGCACTCTAAGAAAGTCAATTCATTTATGGTTGAAGTTGGAGGGGAGTTAAGAGTTAGCGGTGCAAAGGCTGATGGTGAATTATTTAAAATTGGGATCGAAGGGCCTACAAATAAGGAACTATCTTCACAAAGCATTAAACATGTCCTTCAGTTTAAAAAGGGAGCAATTACCACATCAGGGAACTACCAGAAATATATAATGAATGGTAATAAGCGTCTTTCGCACCTAATTAATCCTAAAACGGGATATCCTTTAGACAACGAGATGATTAGCGTAACAGTTTTTGCGAAGGATGCGATAACAGCCGACGGCTATGATAATGCATTAATGGCTATGAACCCGAAGGAGGCTTTGGCTTTTGTAGCTAAACGTAAGCAATTAGCAGTTTACATCATTTATAAAAAGGAGAATGGAGAAATAGCTGATACCTTGAGTACAGGTTTTAAGAAGTTGATTTTAAACTAGATGAAGAAGCGAATAACTGTTATATTTTTAATTCTACTAGCACTGGCCGGAGTTTCGTTTAAGGCGATAAATTATCCATTTTGGCATGCTGAAACTAAGGATAAGCCACTAAAAATACTTTTAATTAGTGATTTAAATGCTTCATATGGTTCGTTAACCTATAGCGAAGATGTGCCTGCTGTATTGAACGAAATTGATCAGATAAAGCCAGACATTATATTGTGTGCCGGTGATATGGTGGCAGGACAAAAGGCATCGCTAACCGAACAGAATATTAAGGAGATGTGGCAAAGTTTTAAAACAGCTGTTTTTAATCCGATCAAAGAAAAAAATATTCCCTTTGGATTTACGTTCGGGAACCATGATGCATCTCCAAATTTTTTAAGGGATCGTGAGATTGCCAATCAATTTTGGAACAACGAAAAGAGTTCGACAAGTTTGACTTTTGTTGACTCAGAACACTATCCATTTTACTTTAGTTACCTTAAAAATAATGTTTTCTTCATCAGTTGGGATGCTTCTGGAGCTAAAATTAAACCTGAGCTATATGCTTGGATGAAAGAGCAAACCAGTTTAAGTGTTGCCAAAAAGGCGAGAATGAGAATTTTGCTGGGCCATTTACCATTGTATGCAATTGTGGCTGCGAAGAATAAACCCGGTGAGGTGAATTCGAACCCTGATAGTGCTCTTGCTTTTTTTAAAGCGCATCAAATAGATATGTATATCAGCGGACATCAGCATGCTTATTATCCGGCAACTAAGAATGGGGTACAGCTCCTTAATTCGGGTTGTATTGGGGATGGACCGCGACCTATTTTGGGACATCGGGAATTGGCTCAAAAAGCATATACGATTATTGATATTCCGGTTAGAAGGCCTTTGGCTTTTACACAGAAAACTTTCAAGCCAGTCACAAATGAAGAAATAACCATTCAAAGTCTGCCAGATTCGGTAATAGGTTTTAATGGGACTATTTACCGTAAGGATTTGAAAAAATAGTTTTTGTAACGATAGAATTTTATAGTTTTGAGTAATGGAATTTTTTATTGAAAATGAACATCTTAGGGTTTCGTTTGATTCGAAAGGAGCAGAGCTTCAGCATATTACCGGTATAGATAGCGGCACTGAATATATGTGGAGTGGTGATCCAAATTATTGGGGCAAATTTAGTCCGGTTTTATTCCCTATTATAGGGGCATTAAAAGAAAATACTTACCAATACGAAGACAAAAGCTTCACGCTTCCTAGGCATGGGTTTGCTAGGGATATGGAATTTGATTTTGAGAGAATTGCAGACGAAGAGATTTTATTTACGCTTACAAATACTTTAGAAACATTAAAGGTATATCCATTCGAATTTATTTTGAGGTTACGATATAAACTTAAAGCTGCTACTTTAAGCTGTACTTATGAAGTAAGTAATCCAAATTCGAAAGATTTGTTATTTTCAGCTGGTGGTCACCCAGCTTTTTCTGCGCCTTTAAATAAGCAAGGGAATTACACCGACTACTTTTTGGGCTTTGATGCAGATGAGGAAATTACTTACCATCATATTGTAGCTAATTTAATTTCTAATGAGACTTCAACACTAGTCTTAGACGACAAAAAACTATACTTAAATCACGAATTGTTTTATAATGATGCATTGGTGATTAAAAATCTAAAGAGTAAGAGTATTTCATTAGTGAATACCAAAAATTACAACGGTATCAATTTTCAGTTTGAGAACTTCCCTTACTTTGGGATATGGGCTGCGAAAGATGCCGATTTTGTTTGCTTAGAACCTTGGTGTGGAATTGCAGATTCAATAGATCATCATCAACAACTAGCAGATAAAGAAGGAATAATTGTGTTAGCGCCAAATGAAGATTGGCAGCGCACATGGAAGGTTACCTGTTTTTAAAAAGGGAAGTTTATTACCTATTCACAAAAAATATAAACAATGGATTCTAGAAGAGATTTTTTAAAGAAAGCAAGTATTCTCTCAGGTGCATTTGCAATGCCGAACGTAATTCCAATGTCGATACAAAAAGCTATGGCGATAAGTGCTGAGCCTGGTAGCACATTTTATGATGCGGAACATGTTGTTTTCTTAATGCAAGAAAATCGTTCTTTCGATCATATGTTTGGTGCCATGCGAGGCGTTAGAGGATTTAATAATCCTCGAGCAAAAACGTTACCTAATCAAAATAAAGTTTGGTTGCAAAATGACGACAAAGGAAATACCTATGCGCCATTTCATGTAGATATTCATAAAACAAAGATTACTTGGCAAGGAGGTTTGCCACATTCGTGGTCTGATCAAGTAGCTGCCAGAAATAAGGGAAAGTACGATAAATGGGTACCGGTAAAATCTCTGATGAGTTTGGGTTACTATAAAAGGGAAGACATACCATTTTATTACGCTATGGCCGACGCATTTACAGTTTGCGATCATAATTTTTGCTCGTCGCTAACGGGCACAACACCTAATCGGTTGTTTTTTTGGACTGGAACTGTTCGCCCCGAACAAAATGCAAATTCGGTTCCAGTTGTTAATAATTCACAGGCGGAGTCGCACGATAATGTATTTGTAGATTGGCAAACTTTTCCTGAAGTATTGGAAGACAACGGCGTTTCATGGAAAGTTTATCAAAATGAACTGTGGAGCTCCAACTTACCTGAAGGAGAGATAGATGATTGGTTGGGGAATTATGGCGATAATCCACTGGAATATGTAAAACGGCACCATGTTAAATTATCAGCTTATTTTCGTAAAAATGGAGATCAGACTAGCAGACCTCCCTTAAGTCCGGAAGAAGTTTTAACTAAATACAATCAGCTTTCACAACGAGAAAGGAATTTAATTGATAAGGCGTTTTCTGTTAATATTGATAATCCAGATTATTTAAAATTAGCGCCATTTACCTTTACAAATGATCAAGGGAAAGAAGAAACCTTATCAATTCCAAAAGAAGATATTTTTGAAAATTTTAGACGTGATGTAGATACAGGAAAATTACCTACGGTCTCTTGGTTGGTGGCACCGCAACGTTTTTCTGATCATACTAGTTCGCCATTGTATGGTACTTGGTATGTTTCGGAAGCGATAGATATCTTAACTAAAAATCCAGAAGTATGGAAGAAAACTATTTTCATCCTTACATACGATGAGAATGATGGATATTTTGATCATTTGGCCCCATTTGTACCCCCAAAGCCAGATGATTTATCTACCGGAAAAGTTAGCCAGGGCTTAACGCCCTGGGTAGACTACGAATTTAAGAAGAACAGCCCGATAGGCTTAGGTTATCGTGTACCGATGTTAATTGCATCACCGTGGAGCAAGGGTGGATATGTAAATTCTCAAGTGTTCGATCATACGTCATCACTCATGTTTTTAGAGAACTTTTTAAGCCATAAAACTGGTAAGCAAATTAAAAGTGACGTAATTAGTCCTTGGCGACGAGCAATTTGTGGAGATTTAACTTCAGCCTTTAGACCGTCTACTGGCAATGATTTGGATGTTCCAAATCGCCTTAAACGCGAGAAAGTAATTTCTGGGATTCAAAATGCTAAGTCTAAGCCTCCTCAGGTTAATCCAAATCCTTTATCTGCGCAAGAGATTGCTAAAATCAATGCTCATTTGCCTTTTGAAGAAAATGCTTCGACTTTTGCACCCATTCAAGAAAAGGGGACACGTTTAGCATGCGCATTACCTTATCAGTTATTTGTTAATGGAGGATTAAATGCTGCGGGAGCTGCTGTAAAATTAAGCTTTGAAGTTAGTGGGACTAATTTCGGTCAGAAATTGCCTGCTGTCGGAGCCCCGTTTAACGTATATACCAGAAGTACTTATCGCAATGAAGCTGGAAAAACATGGGCATATGCAGTGAAGGCTGCTGACAAAATTGAAGATGAATGGGGAATCTCTGACTTTAAAGACGAAGCTTATGCTTTGTGTATAGATGGGCCGAATGGATTTTTTAGAGAATTTAGAGGAACAAAGCTTGATCCGAAAGTGAGATTGACTTGTACTTACGAACAAAGCGGCTTGCTAAAAAAACCAACCGGTAACCTCCAGTTGATTATTGAAAACGAAGGAAATACGGCAGTTGAAATTAAACTAAAAGACGACCCTTACCAAGCTAATAACAAGTCGATCAAGGTTGCTGCGAAAAGCCAGAAGATCGTTACGCTGAATTTGCAGAAAAGTAAAGGATGGTACGATTTCAAACTTCAACTTACTGGACATGGTGAATTTTTCCAGCACTATGCGGGTCACGTAGAAACTGGGGAAGATTCGATTAGCGATCCATTAATGGGAGGGGTATTGTAATGATTATTAGAGCGATTCAAAAAACAGACGACGCTGAGCTTGGTAAACTTATTAAAAGTGTTTTAACAGAGTTTAAAGCTAACAAGCCTGGGACAGCCTACTTTGATGAAAGTACAGATCATCTTTCTACCGTTTTTACAAATCCAAAATCAGCTTATTGGGTAGTGGAAGAAGGTGGTAGAATTATTGGCGGAGGAGGTATTTTTCCAACTGCCGGTTTGGGCGATGATACCTGCGAACTGGTAAAACTTTATCTATATCCGGAAGCTAGAGGGAAGGGTTTTGGTAAAGCTTTAATGGATAAATGTTTTGAGAAGGCAGTGGAGTTTGGTTATCAAAACATTTATTTAGAATCGATGCCTGAACTCAATCAGGCGGTGAGCATGTATGAGAAAATGGGTTTTAAGCGTCAATGCTCAGCTTTAGGGAATTCTGGTCATTTTGGCTGCGATATTTGGATGGTAAAGACTTTACTCTAATAGCAAATCTTCATCTTCTTCTCCAAGGCTCAGTTGAATGTTGTCGTTTCCAGATATTCCTTCAATAGATCCTCGAATGTGTGCAGCATTTAAAAGTACTTTTTCCAGTTGTTTTTCTCTGCTTTTCCAAAGTCTTTCCATTGCATCGCGTTCTCGCTGAATGGAAAGTTTCATACTCATAAAGCCCTCTCGGATAGCTTTCCATTGCTCTGAAAACTCGTTTCCATTGAGATAATCATATAACATGTGCATTTTGTCGCCCTTATTTTCTTGAGACTTTGCGGCGCCAAATAGTTTGATAATTCCATCTCTTAAAATATATGAAACAGCTTTAACTTCGTCGAAAGAACAAATCCAAACACCATCTCTTTCGCCAAAGCAATCCATCCCTTTTGGATAAGACTGGGTTACAATTACCGCTACATCTACGCCCATACCCCGCATATCCTTTTTCAATTTTTCTATCCATTCCATTGAAAAGTCTTTGGTGCGCTTGCTTTCATAGATAATTTTGCCACATTCTTGACCAAATTGATTGCGGACAATATGTACACAATCTGCACCTCTAACGCCTTTTCCAACCTCGTCAACTAAATCGAATGGAAAGGTATTGCGTAGTAATTCTTCAAGAATCAATTCTTGAACTTCACCTTGCAATTGCATAGAGCCTTGTTCGGCTTTACGCTTCATTTCTTCAGCGAGTTTTTTCTGATCGTCTAATTGTTTTTCGAGTTCCTTAACTCTGAGTTGATGTTCAGTTTCTTTAATGCTATTCTTTTCTAGCTCTTGCTTGCGTACTTGTTGAACTAGCTCTTCGCGTTGCTCTTGAAGTTTACGTTGGATACTCAGCTCTAATTCTGCTTCGCGGGTTTTGATTTCTTGTTCTTTTTTTAAAAAATCAATCTCCTTGCTTCTGGCCAGTTTCAGCTTTTCCTCATTTTCTTTATTAGCATCGTCAAGCATTTTGAGTTTGTTTTCGAAATCTGCACTGATGGTTTTTCGCAAATTTTCTGCCATAGATGCCTGTATAGCTGCTTTTTCTTGTTGCAGCTTTTGTTCAAATGCTAATTCTTGCTGTCTTTTTTGCTGCTCAAATTCTGCTGTCTTTTTTTGAAATTCTTCTTCTTTAGCCTTGGTAAAAGAAACCATCTTCTCTCTTAAATCCTGTTTGTACTCTTCTGCCATTACTTCTTCTATCGGAAAAGTATGGTTGCAATTAGGGCATTTTATTTCTGTAGACATATGTGACAAGTTGTGGGCGACTTCAAAAATACAGAAATTATGGATAGGATTTTACAGGCAAATGTCTATTTTTGAGAGCCAATCCAAACCTCATGTTCCGACAAATTTTTAATGCCTACAAAACCTCTTTTACAGGTTTAAGTAAAGAAAGTTGGCTCCTCAGTATTGTTATTTTTGTTAATCGATGCGGCTACATGGCAACCCCTTTTATGGGTCTATATGCAACCCAATCATTACATCTTAGTTTGAGCCAAGCTGGTCTATTAATTTCTTTGTTTGGAGCTGGGGCATTCTTAGGAGCAGCCGTTGGAGGGAAAATAACAGATATGTTTGGTTTCAGACCGGTGCAAATATGGTCGTCTATTATAGGCGGTATATTTTTCCTGGCCTTTTCTCAAGTAACTGATTTTACAACGCTTTGTGTTTTGTCTCTGCTAATCAGTTTCTTTTACGACGCCTTTCGGCCGGCGAATTTTGCTGCGATTGCTGCCTATGCAAAACCTGGACAAGAAACTCGAGCTTATTCTTTAAATCGATTGGCAACCAACATTGGCTTTTCCTTTGGTATTACCATAGGTGGATTAATTGCTTCATATAGCTATAGATTGTTATTTGTTGTTGATGGAGTAGTTAGTGTTTTAGTGGGTTTAGCAATATTTTTACTGCTACCTAAAGTTAAAGGCTATAGAAAAGCGGTTAAAGAAAAGCTGGTAGGCGTAGTTGTTCGCAAACCTTGGGCTGACCTGTTGTTTGTAAAATTCCTTTTGCTAACTGTTATTTTCAGCACGTGTTTCTTTTTGATGTTTAGAGTGGTGCCAGTGTTTTTTAAAGAGGAGTGGCATATTGACGAGGCAACGATCGGCTTAATGCTGGGAATAAATGGTTTTATTATTGCTTTGTTCGAGATGGTGATGATTAGTAAACTAGAGAATAAGCGATCGCCATTATTTTACATTGTTTTGGGAGTGGTGGTTACAGGATTGTCATTTGCTGTATTAATGCTGCCGGGGAATTTGCCAATCATGGTCGGATTGATTAGTATAATTTGCTTTACGTTTGGCGAAATGTTTTCAATTCCTTTCATTAATACATTTGTAATTAAACGGAGCAATGAATTTAATAGAGGGCAATATGCTGCTGGGTATATGATGTGCTGGTCTATCGCGCAAGTTGTTGCACCAGTTGCGGGGTTTTATATTGCTGAAAACTATAGTTATAATACTCTATTTATTAGTATTGCGATCATGCTTTTTGCCTGTGCATACGGATATAGCACCTTAAATTTTAAAGAAGAGAACTCGGGAGAGCAACTGTTACCAGTCGAATAAAAAATGATTTAGAGAGTCAAACAATAGTGCTAATAATTTGTTTTCATATCAATGAAAAAACGTATACACATTTTAGAAGATGATAAGGACATAGGTTACATCATCGAATTTTTATTGAAGGATGAAGGGTATGATTTACAGCTTTCCTCTACATTTAAGGAAATGAAAAAGAAGTTGAAGGATTCTATTCCCGATCTTTTTATATTAGATGTAATGCTGCCTGATGGCAATGGTATTGAGATCTGTCATGATTTGAAAAATGACATGTTCACCAAACATATTCCCGTAATCGTAATGTCTGCTAATGTTAGAAGCAAGCAAATGAGCGAAATGGCTGCTCCAGATGATTATATTAGTAAGCCTTTTGATTTAGATGATATCGAAAATCGTATAAAAAAGCTTTTAGCTTAAGAGTTGATAGGATAAAGACGAAAGTTGAAAGTAATCAGGTTTTTTTCGCTGTGCAAAACTCTAGGACTTCGGTGGTTGAAATAAATACAATAAATTGTTAATTTCGGCTCATATCAAAGAATATGCAGCGCGAAGAGAGTATCTATTACCCGAATAAAGTGTTCGACAAAGTTTCTTTCCCAATTAAGGGTATTAAGGAAACTCAATTTGAGGATTGTAGTTTTAAAAATTGTGATTTCACGGAAGTTAACTTCTCTGGTTGTAATTTTGCAAATACCAGTTTCGAAAACTGTAATTTGACTATGGTGAAGTTTGGTTATATCGGATTGGATAAGGTTCATTTTGCAGATTGTAAATTAGTTGGGGCAGATTTTTCTAACGTAAAGGACTTCCTATTTAATGTTAGTTTTACTAACTGTATATTAGACTATGCTGCTTTTATGAAAAAGAAAAATCGCAAGTGCAAATTTGCAAACAGTTCTTTAAAGGGTGCAGATTTCTCTGAGGCAGATTTTAGTGAATCGGTTTTTGAGCGTTGCGATTTAAGTGGTGCAGTATTTATGCAAACGATACTGAATGGAGCAAACTTTACAACTGCCTATAATTTCACAATTGATCCTGAAAGAAATTTGCTTAGAAAAGCTAAATTCTCTTCAGACGGCTTGGCTGGACTGCTAACTAATTACGGTTTAGTTATTACCTAATCTAAATAAGTCAATACTAAAAAAGCATGGAAATCGTTCTTTTCCGTCGATATACAATATTTTGTTAAAATAAACTGCATGAATTTTATAAAAAAAATAATCGCCCTCTCACTTCTTAGTGTACTTCCATTCCTTTCTTTAGCTCAGAAGCCAAATTGGCAAAATTTAGATCTTAAAACTGATACTGTTTTTGGAATAAGCACAGAAAAAGCCTATAAAGAACTATTAAAAGGGAAGAAGTCTACAACGGTTTTAGTTGCTGTGTTAGATGGGGGAGTAGATTTAAATCATGAAGATTTAAAAAGAGTAATTTGGACAAACAAAAAGGAGCTTGCAGGAAATGGCATTGATGACGATAAGAACGGCTATAAAGATGATGTAAATGGCTGGAATTTTTTGGGTGGACCAACCGGTTCTGTTGAGCATGAAACAGTAGAATTAACAAGAATAGTTAGAAGAGATAATATTCGTTTTGCCGGACTTACAGCAGCGACCGTTCCAGCAAAGGATAAAGCTGATTACGAAGCTTTTGTTCAAAATAGAACAAAACTTGAACAAGATTTAATTACTGCAAGGAGTAGTTATGCTGGTGTTTTAGGTTTTAAAAATGCTTTGGATCCAGTAGTTAAAAAAATTGGAAAAGAAAATCCGACAGTTAAAGATTTAGAAGGGTTTCAGCCACAAGGCGAAAGAGAAACAAGAGTTAAAGATGCTTTGTTAGATATTCTAAAGGAAATGGATTTCAAAACTTTTTATGAAACACAGATTTTAGAAGGTGTTAAATATTACAATGACCAGATTAATTACAACTATAATGTTGATTACGATCCCCGCAGTATTGTTGGTGATGATCCAAATAATGTTAAGGAGCGTTTTTATGGCAATAATGATATCAAAGGCCCGGATGCATTGCATGGCTCTCATGTATCGGGTATTATCGCTGCAGATCGCAGCAATGATTTAGGTATAAAAGGTGTTGCAGATAATGTATTGATTATCGGTGTTAGGAACACCCCAAATGGCGATGAGCGCGACAAAGATGTGGCAAATGCAATTAGATATGCAACGGATAATGGTGCAAAAGTAATTAATATGAGCTTTGGAAAATCTTATTCGCCAGATAGGTCTATTGTTGATGAGGCAATTAAGTATGCTGTTAGTAAAGACGTATTATTGGTTCATGCGGCTGGGAATGACAACAAGGATATTGATGTAGTGGCTAGTTTTCCAACAAGTAAATATTTAAGTGGAGAAGTTGCTAGCTCATACCTTACCGTGGGTGCATCTGGGCTAACAGATGATGAGACATTAAAAGCTGATTTCTCTAATTTTGGTAAAACTAGTGTTGATGTTTTTGCTCCAGGTGTAAGTATTAACTCCACTACCCCAGGCAATAGTTACAAATTGGAAGACGGAACCAGTATGGCTGCGCCAGTTGTTTCGGGTTTAGCTGCGCTGATCCGCTCCTATTATCCAAAATTAACTGCTGTACAAGTTAAAGAGATCATATTAAAGTCAGTAGTGAAAGTTAACCACAATATCACTTATTTAAAAGACGGACAGCCTGTGAGTGTGCCCTTTTCAGATATATGCGTAACTGGTGGTATTGTAAATTCTTACAATGCTTTAAAACTAGCTGCCACTTATAAATAAGATATATTACGGGAAATTACGTAATTTTAAGCATTGCTTTAAGTTAGGTAGCATTGTTTCATGAAACTTGGTATTGTTCGCTCCGTCTTTTTTTTGATACTTATTGGCTTGTCCGAAGGCTTTGCGGCCGAGGTAACGCCACAAGCGAAAAATGGTGTTTTGGATCTTCGCAACCAGACAATTGATCAAGCTATTCCACTTTCTGGTGAGTGGGAATTCTACTGGAAAAAACTAATTCTTCCTGCTGATAACGACAAAGGTCAAATTGCTGCTTTTCCAGTAAAATGGAATGATTTAATGATCGATGGTAAACAATTACCAGCCTTTGGTTATGCAACCTATAAGCTTAAGTTATTGCTTCCTAAAAGTAAAGACCCTTTGCGCATTGCGATGTCTGATGTGTATTGCGCCTATAAATTATTTTTAAATGGAAATCTAGTCGCTGCTAATGGTAAGGTAGCCGATAACCCAAACGATTTTAAAGCACATTGGCAATACAAAGCTTTTGATATTCCGATAGGAACCGACACTGCAAACCTAGTTTTACAGATAGCCAATTTTGTTCATGCTAAAGGTGGGATAAAGGATCCTATTATGATAGGCAAATCAAGTACGGTAATCTTAGCCCGTAGTAGAGCTGGGGCAATTGATTTGTTGCTAACGGGTTGCTTGTTCATGGGTGGGTTGTTCTTTTTGGGTTTGTATCTGATGGGAAATAAGGATAAAGCTATCTTGCTTTTTTCCCTTTATTCTATTGTTTATTGCTATCGGATAATGGGGGTTAGTAATTATGTACTCCACTCTATTTTACCGGATTCGGATTGGATGATCATGGTTCATCTAGAGTACATCAGCTTATTTTTAGCCATTGGACTATTTGGACTTTATACGAGGTATTTGTATCCTGAAGACGCGAATAAATGGGTAATTCTTACTGTGTCTGTTATTTGCCTACTATTTAGTTTAGCTACCTTGGTATTGCCACCTTATTATTTTACGCAATTGATAGATCCTTTTTTGGTGGTTACTGTTTTTTGTATTGTATACACACTTTATATCTACGGCGTAGCCTATCGAAGAAAAAGGCCTGGTTCTGTATACGCGCTAATGAGTTCGGTAGCTTTAATGTTTACATTCGGATTGGCACTTTTAAACTATTGGGGAGTTTTGCCGGTGCTGCAGTTACTTAGCTTTGGAGGGTATGTAAGTTTCTTTTTTCTACAATCTTTGATTTTATCTCACAGGGTATCATTTCAGTTAAAAAAAGCTAAAGTCCAGGCCGAGCAAGGGCTTTTAGCCAAAAGTGAATTTTTAAGTACCATGAGTCATGAAATCCGTACTCCACTTAACTCGGTAATTGGCTTAAGCCATCTTTTATTAAAGAATAACCCTCGAAAAGACCAGGCAGAGCATCTAGATATCATGTTGTTTTCTGCGAATAACTTATTGGGCATTGTAAATGATATATTAGATTATAATAAAATTGAGGCAGGTAAAATAGATCTTGACTATACTGAAATTGATTTAGTTGCGATTGTGAGAAATATTGTTGCAGGTTTACAGAGTAATGCACAAGAGAAGAATATCGAATTGAAGTTGGTTATTGACCCAAATCTAAAAAATCGTCTTTTGGGTGATCCTACTAGAATATTTCAAGTAATTACCAATTTAGTGCACAACGCAATCAAATTTACAAACAAAGGCTATGTAGAAGTTAGCTTACTTGTCGTGCACCAAACCGAAGACGATGTTTCGGTTAAGGTATCGGTAAAGGATACAGGAATTGGAATATCTAATGAAAAGCAGTCGATTATATTCGATCGATTTACGCAAGCAGACTCATCTACTTCGAGAAGTTTTGGCGGAACAGGCTTAGGCTTAGCCATTTCAAAAAAGATTTTGGACTTGCAGGGGTCTTCTCTAAATGTTTCGAGCGAGGAGGGGAAAGGTTCCACCTTTTACTTTGTTCAAAGCTTTAGGAAGACAGCCGGTAAAGTGGAATCCGTTCATAAAACGAGTAACTTATCAAAAGAAGAAGAGAAGCCTTTTAAAGGAATTTCGATTTTGCTAGTAGAAGATAATGCCATCAACGTAATGGTAGCAAGCAGTTTTTTACAGAATTGGGGAGCTGAGGTAGACGTTGCTAGTGATGGAAAGGTAGCCTTGAGCAAGCTAGATGTAAACCGTCACCATGTAATTTTAATGGATTTGAATATGCCAGTGATGGATGGTTATGAGGCTTCGCAGAAAATTAGGGCACTTAACATTAAAACCCCTATCATAGCGTTGACAGCGAATCTCAGGAAAGATATTGAAGAGAAAATCACCGAATTGGCGATCAATGATGTAATCGTAAAACCGTTCTTGCCCGACGAGCTTTACCAAAAGGTAAAGAAATACGCGATTGATTTTTATAAAAACAATTAATTGGCCTCGAGCGCTTGATATATCTCTGCAAAAAGTAGACCGCTACCTCCGCCATAATGTTTAATAATGGGGAGTTTTGGATATAAGGTCTGCAATTTTTCTGCAAGCGACGTTTCGTTATCAATACCAGCGCACAATAGTACCAGCTCAAAGTCGAACTCACGGAGCTTGTTTAAAGCATCATCACTGTTGTAAGCAATAGTGGCTTTCCAAATACCTTCTTTATTAATGAGCCTTTCGATGGTGGCCATGATGAGCTCATTGGTGCCAATAATTAAAATTTGGGTTAGTTGTTTCATCGATTCAATAATTATACTTACGAAGTCTTAAAACTTACGAAGTCTTAAGACTTCGTAAGTATAAACTAAAATTCCATTGGCACTTCCATCAGTAGGAATTCTGCATCTTCTACTGCTTTTACTGTTAAAGAGTCAGTTTCCGAGATTCCAAATCCATCGCGTGTTTCTAACAATTGTCCATTCACCTCAATTTTTCCATTAAGTACGAAAACATAGACGCCATTTCCTTTTTGATGAACTTTATAGGTTTGTGTATTCCCAGCATCGAAATAACCAAGGTTGAACCATGCATTTTGATAAACCCAAACACCGGCATCATCCGCATTTGGTGATAATATTTGAATAAAATCATTCCTTTTATGAAGGTCTGCTAGTAAAATCTGATCGTATCTTGGTTTCACATTCCTTTGATTTGGAAATAACCAGATTTGTAAAAATTTTGCAGGGTTATTTTTATCGGCATTATATTCTGAATGGTAAATACCGGTACCTGCACTCATCACCTGAATTTCACCAGCTTTAATGGTTGCTGTATTTCCCATGCTATCCTTATGCGCTAGTTCACCTGATAAAGGAATTGAAATAATCTCCATGTTATCATGTGGATGTTCTCCAAAGCCCATACCACCCGTTACGATATCGTCATTAAGAACTCTTAGTGCACCAAAATTAATTCTGTCGGGATTGTAATATCCAGCGAAGCTGAAACTTTGATAACTTTTTAACCAGCCATGATCTGCTACCCCTCGGGTGTTGGCTTTATGCAATACTGTTTGTGCCATTGTTTGATAATTTAATAATACAAAGTTAATGTACAAGGAATCGCTGCGCATTGATGTAGGATAAGAAAGCGCGTGTCGTGTATTGAGGGGGAAGGAAGAAGGTTGAAGGGGATTTTAGCTATGTAAGTTAGGTATTTTGGTTTCAAAAGTCGAACAAATGTAAACTGTAACTAAAATTTGAAAACTGAGAGTTTTATCGCTTAACTTAGTGAAATGGTAAATAGAGCAACCTACCAAGCGGCAAAATTGGTAGCTACAAAAGTAGAAGCACATTTCGCCAAGCACTTGGCTGAGGCTAATGCTAAAGGCGAGGTAGACTTAGCGCCACAACCGCCAGCAAGGGTGATTGAGGCTATACTAGATGCTGCTTTTTGGTCTAGTTTACGGAAAGAAGAAGGCCATTCACCAAAAATATCCATTGCTTTTTTACCGCCTGAGCAAGCCGGGAAACCATTGTTATTTAATCAGAAGTTAAAGTTAAATCCGACCATCTTGACAAAGTTGGCTCCAGGGGTTGAACGTGGTGGGATACACATTGGCGTTTGGCATGATGGATATAACCTTCACATTTGGGGTACTACGTTAAGTATACCTAATTACTGTTTCGTTGTTGATGTATCCGAGCCTGGGCTGTTGGTAATTAAGCATCGTAGAATTTACGGCTTTGGGAAATACACAAATGTCGCAGTGTTAAAAGGTGATCAGATTAAAATCGTAGAAGAAAAAGGCGCTGGAAATCCTGATTGTCCTCCGATGCTTTTATCATTACTTGATTTGACGGCCCATTCTTATTGGAATGATTCGGCCAATATTTTAATCCAATTAGCAGTTTCGATGCGTGCACACGGAAGGGGCGGTGCGGTACTAGTTGTTCCACATCAAACTAATGCATGGAAACAATCAATTATTCAGCCAATAAGTTATGCGCTCGAACCTTCTTATAAGGGTTTGGCAGATTTGGTAAGTAAAGACAGGCCTGATGCAAGTGAGATATTTTGGCAAAGTGCATTGAAGCGCGAGGTGGATCATTTAGCAGGCTTAACTGCCATTGATGGTGCTACCATACTTTCTGATCAGTATGAACTTTTGGCTTTTGGTGCTAAAACGGGAAGGGCAAATAGTAGTGGACATATTCAAGAAATATCATTTTCTGAACCGATAATGGGAGGAGATGCTGTTGTAGTACATCCCGCAAAAACTGGTGGAACAAGGCATCTTTCGGCTGCACAATTTGTATTTGATCAAAGAGATGCTCATGCTTTAGTTGCATCACAGGATGGGCATTTTACAATTTATAATTGGTCTCCAACTTTACAAATGGTGCAGGCGCATCGCATCGACACGCTGTTATTATAATTTAGGAAAAAAGGATACTAGCAACAACTGTTACTCCAAATAATAAAGCAAGCATAATACGATCGGCTGTTATTCTATCGCTTTTACTTACTATGTTGGCTTTTTTTATTTCGATATGTCTAACATAGGGAAATAAGATACTTTGTACTTTAATAATCATAGGTAGATGATTTTGTATAAAAGTTATATCAAAACTTAAGCCAATGATTAACAGGTTATTAAAAATGTTGATAATTTGCTACTTATACCTCTTTTTGGAGTAAACTAATATTTTGGGAGTAATTTTTACTCCAAATTGTTTGAGTCTCATTGACTATATTTTTGAACAAATTTTGGCTTTGTCGTAAAATTACTACACATATATTTAGGCCATAAGTCCTTAATATCCTTGATTTTTTTTCATTTCAACTTCCTTTACTTAAAATATTTTATTTGATAATCAGGTAGTTATGACTTTAAACGAAATTATTATAGTACTATGTATTGCATAATACTATATGAAACATATATCTTTGTATTATGATAGCAGAAAATACGCAAACACAAATGCGAAAAGGCATACTTGAATATTGTGTGCTTTTAATTATATCTCGCGGTGAAATTTACGCGTCAGATATAATCGCCGAATTAAAGCAGGCCAAACTGCTTGTAGTGGAAGGAACATTGTATCCTTTGCTTACTCGTTTAAAAAATAATGGGTTGTTGAGTTATAACTGGGTAGAATCTACCTCTGGACCGCCACGTAAGTATTATGTACTTACACCTGAAGGACAACAGATATTAAAGCAACTAGATGGCACTTGGGAAGAACTGGCTTATGCCATAACAACTTCTCAAAATGGAGTGCCTAAATCATCAACTCCTCAAAATTAATTTAACAAGCCATGAAGAAAACAATAATTATAAATATTGGAAACTCGATTGTCCACATAGAAGAAGATGGATATGAGATATTAACTGCTTATTTGAATGAAATTAAGCAACACTTTGCAAAAACTGCAGATGACTTTGAGATTGTAACAGACATCGAAAATAGAATTGCCGAAATGTTTGCTGAGATTTTGCAAGCGGGACAGGTTAAAGTAATTACTTTGCTTGATGTAGAAAGTGTCATCACCCAAATGGGTCGTGTACAAGATTTTCAAACAGAAGACGATAGTGAACCTGTCGTGTCAAGTTTTGGAAACTACGCAGGCGATAAAAAATTATACCGAGATACTGATGATGCTGTTATTGCAGGTGTATGTTCGGGACTTGGACATTATCTGAATATCGAAGCACGTTGGATTAGAGTGATTGCACTTTGTACAATATTTTTGGGCGGTGCAGGAATTTTAGCCTATATCATTCTATGGATTGCTATTCCCACAGCAGTTACCAGATCTGAGAAAATGGAAATGAAGGGCGAATCTACCAATCTATATGGCTACAAACGAAACTTCGAGGAAGAGCTAGCTGCTTTTAAGCAAAATATGCAAACTAATCCGATTGTTAAACGGTCAGGTAACTTTATTACCGAAATTGTAAGTGCAATTGGTAGAGTGGCCAATGCTTTAGGTAGAGCGCTATCTAAAACTATTGCAGGAATTATTGTTATTGCTGGTTTTGTCTTTTTAATTAGTTTAGTGGTTTGTTTAGCTGCCTTCTTAGGTTTTTGGGACACAGAGGCCTACCAATATTTTCCACTGTCCGTTATTAACGAAGACTACCGCTCTACCCTTGCATTTGCTGCATTTGTGATTTTATTTGTACCGGTATTAGCCTTGGTGTTATTCTCTATCCGGGTTGCTTTTAATAAAACAGCAATTAATAAGGCATTATCGTTTACTTTGTTAATTATTTGGCTCGCAGGTGTTTCAGTGGGCGTGTATTATACGGCTAAAATATCTTCGGAATTTAAGGAGCATGCAGAGTTAGTACAAACCACACCAATTGTATCTTTTAACACCTATATCATTGATGCAGATCAAAGTATGGTATTTAATAGAAGAGATAGTATTGATTATCAGCTTGACAAAGGAGGTTTTCAAAACCGCACTATCGTGGACGATTCAGATGATCAACCTTTTAGGATGCCAAGGAATGTACATATTAGCATTGAAAAGAGCGAAACAGGAAAGCCAGTGCTTATTCAGAACTACGAGGCTCAGGGCAAGACATTTAATATTGCTTTACAGAATGCGAAAAACATAGACCATACTTTTAAACAACAGGATAGCACGTTAACTTTTAGTCCAAGGATTTTACTAAAAGACAATGCAATTTGGAGAAATCAGGAAGTGCATTTGACATTAAAAGTTCCAGTCGGAACAATATTGAAGTTGAACGATAATATCTACAATTACCTGAACTTTTACCATTACAATTGCGAAGCTGATGACAATCAAAATGGGGCTTATAAAGAATGGATTATGACTGAAGAGGGTCTTAAATGTAAAGCCGAACTAAATAAACCAGCAGAGGATCAATAGCTCGTATTTACGGACAGAAAGAAGAAATCATGAACAAATTTTTACTGCTAATTGCATGCCTTTTGGCGTGTGGGGCTTCCTTTGCCCAAAATACCGATAAAGTTGATACAACTAAAGTAAAGGTCAACAAGTTGAAAGAAGTGACAGTTCAAGCGAAAAAGCCATTCGTTGAACATCGCGCTGATAAGATAATTATCAATGTAGAGAATAGCATTGTTGCCTCGGGAAGTACGGCATTAGAAGTTTTGGAAAAGGCTCCAGGAGTAACAATTGATAGACAAAATGAGCAGATTAGGCTTAACAATAAATCGGGTATTACGGTGCTAATAGATGGGAAAACCAATGTTTTGTCGGGTGCTGATATAACTACCTTGTTAAGTAATATGAGTAGTGATCAAATTGCTTCCATTGAGCTAATAACTAACCCTTCTTCTAAATACGATGCTTCGGGAAATGCAGGAATCATTAATATCAAGTTAAAGAGAAATAAATCTTTTGGAACGAATGGCAATTTATCATTAAACACTGGGCAGGGCTTAATGCCCAATGCACCAAGTGATTTGTATCGTGCAGGTTTAACGTTGAGTTTAAATCATCGGGTTAACAAATGGAATGTTTATGGCACGACTGCTTTTAACAGAAAGGTAAATTTTAATAATATAAATGTATTGCGAAACACCTTAACGAGCAATTTGGCAAGTGCATTTAACCAGAACTTTGATCGTGTAAGTGAGGGTCTTGCCTATATGGGAAAAATTGGTGCTGATTATTACGTTTCTGAGAAAACGGTTTTTGGAGTGATGATTGATGGCAACGCAATTTATACGGATCTCAATAATATTAGTCAGACTTTTATCAATGAAACTCGGGCTAACACTGTCAGCAATCATAGTGTAAACCAACAAGCTTATTCGAAGTCGCCTGTCGGTAATCTCACCGCTAATTTTAACATGCGACATGATTTTAAAAAGGATGGAACTAGCTTGACGTTTGATGTAGATTATTCGGGATTTAACAATAAGAAAGATGAAAATTTCGATGCCCAGTATATAAATGGTGCTAATGCGGTTGATAGAACCACTGCCTTAAGAAATAGTACTGAGGCTAAAATTGATGTTTACGCAGCAAAGAGTGATTTTGCTTATCCTATTTCTAAAACGTTGAAACTTGAAGCTGGGTTAAAGAGTAGTTATGTAATTACCAACAACGATTTTCTTTCGGCGGTAATGATTGGAGGATTGTGGCAAAATGATGCTGGAAAATCAAATAACTTTATTTACAAAGAAAATATAAATGCGCTATATACGAGTCTTTCGAAGGATTGGTCAAACTGGCAAGTACAGGTAGGCTTAAGGGCAGAGCATACTCACTCTAACGGTAATTCTGTTACTACAAAGAAGGAGGTAGAAAGGAATTATTTATCACTGTTTCCAACCTTATTTGTTAACCAAAAGTTAGTTGAAAATCACAACCTTCGATATTCATACAGCCGTAGGGTAGATAGACCAAATTATCAGCAACTAAACCCTTTTATATTCTATATGGATCCTTATGCTGTAGACGAGGGCAATCCCTACCTTAAACCCCAATTTACAGACAATTTTGAAGTAGGGTATAGTTACAAGGAGGTATCTTTTTCCTTAAACTATTCGCGTGCACGAGATATGATTACCCAAATTACCCAGCAAAATGACTCTACTAGAATAGTTAGTGTAATTCGCAAAAATTTAGGCAAAGCTCAATATTATTCGGCGAACATTTACGTGCCGATCAATATAGCAAAGTTCTGGAAAATGCAGAACAACGTGAGTTTTTACATCAATAAATTTGACGACAATAACTTAGAAGGAGCTGCCTTTACGGCAAATAAATTTGCGTACAACTTAGGTAGTTCGCAATCATTTATACTTCCCAAGAGTTTTACGCTTGAAGTTAACTTTTGGCTAAATTCTCCAAGAGTGAATGGAGTTGAAGAAACAACGATCACACAGTATGCGGTGAATGCGGGACTTCAGAAAAGTATGTTAGATAAGAAGCTAAAAATAAAGCTGGGTATGGACGATATTTTCTTAACCAATCGTTGGGAAGGAAAGTTAGCCTATCAGAATGTGAATCTGCAAGTTGTTAATCGTTATCTAAGTAGACGAGCCTCCTTTTCGGTGAATTATAATTTTGGAAATCAGCAGGTAAAATCGGCCAGAAACAGGAGCACTGCTGCAGAAGATATAAAAAATAGAGCAAATTAATTTAATCATAATCAGATGAGACATAGAAGTATTTACATTTTAATGCTTGTTGCAATTACCAATCAAATGTTTGCACAAAAGGTTGATTTTGAAGAATATATCATCAAGCATAAAGATTGGAAGGAAACGCCTTCAACTAAATGGGAAGTGTTGCTTGAAACTTCAAAAGGCAGCTTACAGTATGTAGGAGCTGTGCATATCGATGAACCAAATCACAAGCAATTTGACTACATTAAAAGCAAATGGAAGAATTTTAATCCAACACTTGCATTTTATGAAGGACCTGATCGTGGGATTGCAGCAACTGATACTTTAACGATTCAGAAATTTGGAGAATCAGGATATGTTAGATATTTAGCAAATAAAAAAGGAATTCCGACAAAAAGCTTAGAGCCGCCAATTGCAGATTTATATAATTACCTGGCTAGTAAGCATCCGCAGTTAACGGTTGACATGTATATGCTCAGTAAAGAAGCCATGCGCTTAAGGACTAGGAAGGATTTAGGAAAAGAACAATTAACCACTGAAATTACTAATATGTTGGCTGTTGTTGGTAAAATGCTGGGCAGAGAGACGGCAATCAAATCAGTTGAGCAACTAAGTGTGGTTTTTGAACAACAATTTGGAAAAGAAATTGAGTGGTGGCAGGCTCCAACAAGTTGGTTTGATCCTCAAGCAAAAGAGGCGCGTGTTACAAATGAACTTGCAGTTTTATCTACAGAGTATCGCAATGTTTATATGGTAAAAGTACTATCCGAAAATGTTGTGAAAGGAGAAAAAGTGTTTGCAGTAGTTGGTCGTAACCACGTGCCGCTGCAGATTGAAGCATTGAAATATTGTATTGGTTTAAAAAATTAATAAAATGAGAATAGCAATTATAAATATTTGTCTATCAGGCTGCCTAATGTTAGGTGCATGTAATAACAATTCAAGGAGCCATCAACATACTTCTATTACAGTTAAGGATCATAATAGCGAGCTAAACTTTAAAGCGACCTATCCTGATAGACAGACTGTTGCAGCGCAAAGCTACATCGAAAGAAGTCTACAGGAAGAGCGGATTTTTGGCTCACCACAAGATGTAAAGAAAGTGGAGATTAAACTCAATGATGGTACACAGTTTTATTTAACTTACGAACCAGGTTTTATCTCTATTAATTTTAATCGTGATGATAATTCTTTAACATCCTATCACCGAATGAGAAGAATGATTGACGGTTTTGGTAAGGCGCTAAAGGATTAAATAAGTTTAATTTACCTTATATCGATACACTACTCGACCAATATTTCCGTTTTTGTCAAAGCCTTCTACAACAGCTCGATAAGAACCTTTTCCGTCAGCATTAAAGAAATCGAAGCTAAAATTCCCTGTTGCATCCGTTATCACTTTCGGATTCCAGTAAATGGTTGTCCGTAAATCTGTACTTGAAATCGGCGCATTTGGGAGGTATTTAGGCGAATAAAATTCTCTTTCCTTGCTATAGCCCATTGGTGAAATCGTGATGATGTTTTTCTTTGGGATCATGTCTAACAATTCTTGTCGGCTAATTTTAGTGCCTGTTGCTGGCTTTTTAGTATTTATTACCAAAACACCTTTTGTTCCATAGGCGCGATCAACCGTTCCTAGTTGATCTGTTAGAAATACTTCAACGGATTCCAACTCTACAAGGTTTACAGAATTAATGTCTCGAGGTTCGACAGGGAAATTATTAAGAAATACCTGGACCGGAGTTCTGCCTCCTTGATTGTAATCTCTCGATACGTAAAATTTATCTTGATCAAAAGTTAATCCTGTAGCCCGAGATCTTACGCAATCTAATAACATTCCTGCACAACCTGCAAATGCATCAGCTTCTATTAAGTGATCAGCATTGGGACTTAAACCACTTAGTGCACTATGGTCTCTGTGACTAACTCTTTTTACTGGAGCGCCCTTAATTACAACTTCTTTTAAGGTTCTTAAATAGCGATACTGTTTTTGACTGTTGTTTAAATATGCTGACAATACCGTGTCGATGTTTTTGACTTCATCTACGACATTTTTATTTTTTCCGGGAATAGGAGTAGGCATTCCATCCATGATAATCATCATATTAGCAGCGTTAGGATTATATTTTGCGCTGATAACAACTTGGGATGAATCTGGGAAAACTAAATTTTGAAAATTGAAAACACCTAGATTGGTGGTCACGAGCTCTGCAGAAATCGGTTTGCCCGGCACCATTAAACGCAAGGCACCTTTTCTAACGGGCATGCCTGTTAAATCTCTTAAGGTACCAGTTAAGCTTATGCCCTGTTCTGGTAGATAGCTGATAGTTGGAAACCTATCTGCTAAAATTTCTTTATATGAAAATCTTCGATAACCTTGTGTAAGCATTAATTTATCTAAATCGGCGATTTTCTTATCATCAGTTTTATTAAAGTAATAATTGGGTTTTTCGATATATCCTTTTAAATCGGAAGTTAGTAATAACGAGCTTAAGATGGTGGTTTCACTATTTTCGTCTACCGGTACTTTTTGTTCATCTGTAACTGAAACCGAAAAATCGCCTACGATTGGTAAGTTATTAGCTTTTGCATTCACCGTCATTTTAACTTTCTGACGAGTTTTATAAGCAGGTAGATCTGTTTTTACTGTTAAATTCAATCCATTGGTTGGCATTACGAAAGATAAACGCTCACTCAAAGGATTATTCTCAGCATTGAAAAGGGTGATTTGAACAATTCCTGGTGGAAAATCCTTTTTCGGGATCCTGACACTGATCAATTGGTTAGTCAATACAGCTTTTGCAGCATAGTAAACGACGTTATTGTTTTGGGCGACTACAAAAAGAGATTTGCCCTTATTTGCTTCAAAATAAGGTAAATTTGCAATTACTTTTAAATTGATGAGTTCAGGTGTTTGATTGGTTATTTGCAAAGTAATACCACTCGAATTTGCTTTAGGCAAGGGATAGGTTTTGATAGTTCCATCTTTGAAAGTCAGCTTTGCGGTATAATTTTTTCCTTCCTCTGGTGTAATGTAAAAAGAGCCCATTCCTGCATGGGAGTTAGCAATGGTTGTTATCTCTGCGTTATCGGCTAAAATGCTGCCTTTTAAATCTACCGAAAGTCCACTAGCATTGATCGCCTTAAAACCGATTTGATTTGGGATACCGGCAATTAAACTTCCTCCCTCAGGGAAAAACTGAAAATCGATCGCATTAGTGCTTTGTTTTAGGTCAAAAATAGCATTCGCTATTTCTTTTTCACTAGTATTGATAGTAGTGATAATGTTCCCTTTGGTAATTAATTCTCCTGCTTTACTGTTAACCGTAATAGTTAAAAAGCCATTTTGATCTGTAGTTCCCTTTCCCTTGGTAACTACATCATAGTTAGATAAAACACTCCAGTTGACTACCTTGTTAGCATGAGCCTTTTTGTTTAAATCTTTAAACTGAATCCTGGCAATAGTTTTAAAACTTTTATCTACTTCTTCATTTGAGTAGGTGATATTGGTAATTAGATCTTTATCAATCGCCTCTCCAATAGGAATGTTCTTCGTAAAATGATAATCCTCGCTAAAGTTTAACATCCATTGTGTGTATGCTCGTATGTAATAGTTCCCTTGCTTGAAATTTTGCATATTAAGGGGGATATTCCCATAAGCTACACTACTCTTCAGAGGTAGTTTAACTGTTCTAATGAGCGAGTCCTTTGCGTTGAATACTTCAACATAAACAATCTTGCTAAATGGGGAAGGCAAATTTTGCTCAATTGTTGCATAAGCTTTGAACCAGATGGTATCAGCTACGGCGTAATATGGTTTATCGAAATGTAGGTATATTTTTTCTATTGGTTGTTCATCAGTCAACTTTTTTACTTTCCCAAGAATTGTATTCAGGTTGATGCTATCCTGCTGTGCATAACCAGTAAAACTGATTAGCATTGAACAAATAAAAACGGTAAAAAATAATTGTATCGACTTCATCAAATGGCTTCCTTGTATGATTATTTGCTAATATATCGATTATTGATTAAGGGCTCGGCATTTGAAGCAATCTTTAACAAATTTTTACAATTGGGTAGGGGAGATTTGAGAAATTCCTAGTGTGAGACTATGAATTTGAGAATAACAAAAATCATAAAAAAAGCGGATATTTTCACACCCGCTTTTTAAAATTAGTTTTACTTACGCGAATTCTGTGATAAACTCTGCTTTTGGTTTACGTACTTTTTTAAGGCCTGCTAGCCAATCGCCTGTTTCGTCACGGTAGCCTAGCGGCAAAATAGTTACACTTTTTAGGCCGCGCTCGGTTAATCCTAAAAGCTCATCGTATTTGGCATTATCAAAACCTTCCATTGGGGTTGCATCAACTTTTAGCATTGCTGCTTCTGCAAGTGCTACACCAAATCCAATATAAGCTTGGCGTGCTGCATGGTGAAAGTTAACCTCAGCAGCCCTTGGAACATACATTCCAATTAATGTTTTTTGATAGTCGGCAGTGCTTTCCTCAGGCGTTCCCCGTTCTTTGTGCGTTTGCGTAAATACATTGTTAATTCGGTCTTCTGTGTAATTATCCCATGCAGCAAAAACCAAAAGATGTGAACTATCTACTATTTGAGCCTGATTATAGGAGTGTGGCAAAAGCGCATTCTTTAATTCTGGGTTGGTAATTACAATAATCTCATAAGGTTGTAAGCCCGAAGATGTTGGGGCTAGGCGAGCTGCCTCTAAAATCTGATCTACTTTATCTTGTGAAACGGCCTGACCATTCATTTTCTTTGTGGCATAACGCCAGTTTAAAGCATCTATTAAACTCATCTTATATTTATTTTAATGTTGTTAATTGTTAATATTCTTTATAAAACCTTGCACGGCATCTTGCAATACCGATTGTTGCATTTCGTTAGGTGTTGCTGTCACATCAGACATATTAATTGCTGTTAGTCCGTGAAGGATTGACCAGAAAGTGTGAAATTTTAGGCGAATCTTTTCTTCGTCATTAAGCGGTGGATGTATATGTTGAATGGTATCAATGATGATTGCACCAAACCGGCCGATTTCAGTAATTTCTTTTGCCCTTTCACAGCTTGGCATTCCCAAGCCAAACATCATTTGGTAGTACTCTCTCTTGGCAAAGGCAAATTGGAAATAAGTATTGGCCATCTCAGTTAACTGCTGATCTGCTAAGCTCGACTTGCTTTTTGCAATTGCAATCGCTTCGTTCAACATTTCGAAACCTAATTTTACAAACTCTTCGAGAATAGCATCTTTGCTTTCGAAATGGGTGTACACGACTGGTAAACTATAGCCAATTGCATCTGCTATTTTACGAATAGATACTGCTTGCCAACCTTCACGTAAGACGATTGTTCTGGCAGCTTCGAGAATTGCATCACGAACTTCTTCCTTTTGTTTTAATCTTTTTGCTGTAACCATGTTTATAAAACCTAACAGTGTTAGCAAAAGTAAGGATGTTTCTACTATTTAAAGCCGGATAAAATGGATTTGACTTTTGGATGATGGCAATTTGACAAAAAGTTAACACTGTTAGTTTCTTTACTATCTTGTCGTTATTTCAGCAGATTTGTCTTTTGCAGTCATGATAATGGCAATCAAATTAAACATTATTAAACAATTTATACGCTGATTCCTAGTTTTATTTTATATCGATAAAATCTTCCACTTATTTCTTGTTCCAATTTTAAAACTTCGTTTGTTTTCTTGCTGATCCAAAAAATTTCCTTGTTTCCTTTGCTTTCATGGATCAATAACCAACAATCAATTTTTTGATCGTTGAAACCAGTCAATTGGGCAGTGCCTGTAACTTTGTAAGCAACTTTTTGATAGCTAGAAGCAGTTCCAGGGTCATAAAATGGAATGACGAATGTTAGTCCGGTTTTATAGGGCAATATCGGGAAGGTTTCTAAATCTGAATGCCAGTTTAAGAAATATTTATCGACAGATGATTTATACCCATCCCATATCGCTTTTGCTTGTTTGTCGGTATTTGCATCACTTAGTTGATTGCCATTGTAATCAACGGTCTTTTTCAAAAAATCGACAGTTGTAACATTTACTGTTTTGGCTGTCGTTGTTCTTGACGTTTGCACTTTCCACCAAGTTTTGTGGAACAAAGGCTGCATAGTGTTGGCATCTGAGATAGATTTCACAATGTGCATGATACTATCTTTGTCTTCCCACTCCTGGTTAATTTCAATCGCCGGGGTTCCATTGTAATTGGTTCGTTTAATTGTTCTGGTCCAAAACTGCGTCTGTGTTCGAACAGAATCTTTTTTCATTTTAAAATAGACAAGGTATCGATGTGTACCTTCTTTTAAAATTTTAGTGTTTACGTTTGCCGACGTAATGTTTATGGTATCACTTTTTTGGGCATTCAATTTTTCAACTGAAATAAAAAGTAGCGCAAAAGAAATGGTTAATGATAAGTATTTCATATATTTATTTTTTTAGAATACAACTACTGGTGCTGGTTTTGAAAAACTTCCTGAACTTTCAGCAACAATCTCGACTGGGGCGCCGACCTGACTGCCGCCTCTTTTAATTACAACAGTTACTTTTTGTCCAGCAACGCCTCCGTTTCCTGTTACTAGAATAATAGCTGCTGTTACACTTGTCGCGTAATTAATTTCTTTGGTCCATGGCAGTGTAATGGGATCATTAGCCGTACTGCCGGCAGCAGTAGTGTAAGATGCGATAACCGATCCTGTAAAATTACCTGTTACTTCGTAACGAAGAGTACGTGATGAGGTGTTAGGTTTGCTGTCTTTGTCTTTTTTACAAGAAGATAAAATTGTGACAACTGTTAGCAATGCAATCATAAACTTTTTCATAGTATTTTTCATAGATTTTTGATAATTGAATTATGGTATAGGCAAAAATTTGCATAATTAAGTTCGAATTCCTTGACTTCGGTTAAGAAATGAATTTTCTCGATAAAATGTCATTCCAAGTACGAAACCTAATAAGTACTCTGCTCTATAAATCTGAAAAAAGAAGGCAAAAAAATAAAGGCCACGAATACACAAATTATAATTGTGTATTCGTGGCCTTTATTACTATTTCTCAGATCCAGCGCGAAGCGAAGGATAAAAATCTTAAGCTACAGCTTCTTCTAGGTAACTTTCTAATGGTGGACAAGCACAAATAAGTGATCTATCACCATGACTATCGTTCACTCTACCAACTGATGGCCAGAATTTATAGTCGGCAACATAAGGTAGTGGGAATGCTGCTGTTTGACGACTATAACCATGTGACCATTCATCTGCAGTAACCACAGAAGAGGTATGAGGTGCATTTTTTAATGGATTATCTGCTTTATCAAGTGTTCCATTTTCTACTGCAGAAATTTCTTTTCTGATGGCGATTAATGCATCACAGAAGCGATCTAATTCATGCTTAGGTTCACTTTCTGTAGGTTCAACCATTAATGTTCCTGCCACAGGGAATGAAACCGTTGGCGCATGGAAACCATAATCCATTAAACGTTTGGCAATGTCAACAACTTCAATACCGAAATTTTTAAATCCTCGGCAATCTAAAATCATCTCATGTGCACAGCGACCCTGGCTTCCTGAATATAGAACAGGATAATGAGCCTCTAGGCGGGCTTTCATATAATTTGCGTTCAGTATTGCATATTTTGTTGCATCTGTTAAGCCTTCGCCACCCATCATGGCAATATAAGCATGAGAGATAATCAGAATAGAAGCCGATCCCCATGGTGCAGATGAAACTGCTGGAATAGATTTCTCATTGTTAATATCTACTACTGCGTGACCTGGCAAATACTTTACTAAATGTGCAGCTACACCAATCGGACCCATACCTGGGCCACCTCCACCATGTGGAATGCAGAATGTTTTATGGAGATTTAAATGGCAAACGTCTGCGCCGATATTTGCAGGACTAGTCAAACCAACTTGTGCATTCATGTTAGCACCATCCATATAAACTTGTCCACCATTTTGGTGAATAATATTACATATATCGATAATACTTTCTTCAAACACACCATGTGTAGACGGGTAGGTAACCATCAAGCAAGAAAGATTTGCAGCATGTTCTTCCGCTTTTGCTTTTAAATCATCAACATCAATGTTTCCATTTTCTAATGATTTAACAACTACGATTTTCATTCCTGCCATTGCTGCAGAAGCAGGGTTTGTACCATGTGCAGATGCAGGAATTAAGGCAATATTGCGATGGTGATCACCTCTATCTTGATGATATGCTCTGATAACCATTAGACCAGCATATTCGCCCTGTGCTCCGGCATTAGGCTGTAAGCTCATGGCCGCAAAACCAGTAATCTCACTTAACCATTTATCTAACTCATCAAATACAGTATAATAACCCAAAACCTGATCTGCAGGTGCAAATGGATGCACTTTGCCAAACTCTGGCCAAGTAACTGGAATCATTTCACTGGTTGCATTTAGTTTCATTGTGCATGATCCTAAGGCAATCATCGAGTGACAAAGAGAAAGATCTTTTGTTTCAAGTGATTTGATGTAACGCAACATTTCATGTTCTGAATGATGCGAGTTAAATACAGGATGTAATAAATAAGGCGACTGGCGCTGTAAGTTCGGCGCAATTGTAGTCTTTACAGTGTCAACAATCGTTACACTATCAGCAGCAATGCCTTTAACTTTAGAGAAGATACGAACCAATAACTTTACATCTTCGAAAGAAACTGTTTCATCTAAAGCAATACTAACTAGGTTTCCTTGATAGTTTAAATTAATATTGTTGTCCAGACATTCTTTGTGAATTGAGCCAGATAATTCGCCCAACTCTACTTGAATGGTATCAAAATAAGCGGTATTTAGAACTTTATAACCAATTTTACTTAATGATTCAGCAAGAGAAACTGTTAGTCCATGAATGCGCTCTGCAATTAGTTTTAAGCCTTTTGGACCATGATAAGCGGCGTAAAACCCAGCCATGATAGCTAAAAGCGCTTGGGCCGTACAAATATTTGAGGTTGCTTTGTCTCTACGGATATGTTGTTCTCGTGTTTGCAAAGCCATACGCAATGCGTAATTGTTATTGCTATCGATTGTTACACCAATAATACGGCCTGGAATTGAACGTTTATATTCGTCTTTTGTAGCGAAGTATGCAGCATGAGGGCCGCCAAAGCCCATTGGTACGCCAAAACGTTGGGTTGTACCTACAACCACATCAGCTCCCCATTCGCCCGGAGGGGTTAGTAATGTTAAGCTTAATAAATCAGCTATTACAGTTAATTTAATATTTTCTTGATGAAGTGTATTTGCAAATTCTGTATAATCGAATACTTCTCCGTTGCCTGCAGGATATTGAACAATGGCGCCAAAGAAGTCAGTATTTGCTGTAAATTCTGCATGATTGCCAATTACCAGCTCGATACCATAAGGCTGTGCACGCGTTTTTAAGATATCTATGGTTTGCGCGAAAATCAGTTCAGATACAAAATACTTTGTAGCTTGTTGGTTTTTACGTAAGCTATATTGCATAAACATCGCTTCCGCTGCTGCGGTACCTTCATCTAGTAAAGAGGCATTCGCAATTTCCATTCCTGTTAAATCGATCACCATGGTCTGGAAGTTTAACAATGCTTGTAAACGTCCTTGCGCGATTTCAGCTTGGTAAGGAGTATACTGCGTATACCATCCTGGGTTTTCCATTACATTACGTAAGATTACTCCCGGGGTGAGTGTATCGTAATAGCCTTGACCAATGTAAGATTTGAACACCTTGTTTAACGAAGCTGTTTGTTTTAAGCCTGTAAGGTATTCTATTTCAGACTTTGCTTTTGGCAAATTTAAAGGTTGTTTTAACCTTATTTTTTGAGGAACTGTTTGTTCAATCAGTTCATCAATAGATTTTACGCCAACAGTTTGTAGCATAGCCGCAGTATCTTCCGCGTTCGGAGCAATATGACGGTCTTGAAAGTCTTCTTGGTAGTGGATATTTAAACTCATGCAGTTGATAAAAATAAGTTGCCGCAAAGGTAAGAAATTAGCAACTATTATTATTATGAATTAAATGTAAAAAAGCAGGTAGGATTAGCTTTTGAAATACCTTCAATTAAACATCTAATCAAACGTTTGAGTTAATTTATTTTACTTCACTACCTTCCAGCCTTCTTCTTTGTCTTGCTTCAAACGATAAGTTTTTGTGATAAAATCACTATTGTCATTTTGATTTTTTTGGAAGGGTGCAAAAACAGTATTTACCTTTTTTAACGATACGGTAACTTTCGCATTGTTATCGTTTACGCGGTTAAAGTTTACAGGTTTTTCACTAGCCAACTCATAAAGCACTACTTTTACAGTTGCCTTATCTTCATCCTGTTTAAGTACTAAATCACTTGCCTTATCGGTGAGTTTGATGATGTAAACATAGCTGCTATCTTTTGATAAGAATTTCTTTTTACCTTCTTGTAAAGTCATCGAAATATAGCCTTCGTCTTCTAGCGCTCTATATTTTTCGAGCTCAATCATTTCATTTCTGCTGTTGAACTTTATCTCGCCAAAATGAAAGCGCGCGGTTTTATATTCTTGATTTGCTTTTAAGTAATCAGTAATTACATCTCCGGCTTCTTCTGAACTTATTTTGCCAATATCTTTACAACTGGTAAAAGCAACGACAATAAATAGGCAGGCAGTTAAGATTTGGTGTTTCATTTGCGTATAGTTTTATTAAAGGTATTCTGCTTTTTTGTATTTTCCAAATGCTACGGGGTAAGTGTTAGGCGTTTCAATACTAGCTAGCCAGTTGCTTCAAATAAAGTTGGATTGTATTTTCTAATCCTAAGTACAAGGCATCGCTAATTAGGGCATGACCAATAGATACCTCCAATAAGTTGGGGATCTGCTGCGCAAAGTATTGCAGGTTTTTTAAATCTAAGTCGTGACCAGCATTAATACCTAAACCCAATTCACTTGCCTTTTTTGCTGCTTCGATATACGGAGCTATGGCTTTTTCTCTATTTTGATGATAGTGGCTTGCATAGGCTTCGGTATATAACTCAATACGATCTGTACCAGTTGCAAGTGCACCTTCAACCATTTCTATGACTGGGTCTACAAAAATAGAAACCCGGATGCCTGCATTTTTAAACAGGTTTACCATTTCTTTTAGGTAAGCCTGTTCTTTAATTGTATCCCATCCATGATTTGAAGTAATTTGTCCCAGCACATCTGGAACGAGGGTGACCTGTGCAGGTTTATTGGCCAATACTAAATCGATAAATTTTTGTTCACGGCAATTGCCCTCAATATTGAACTCAGTGGCAATTACTGCTTTTAAATCAAAAGTGTCTTGATAGCGGATATGGCGTTCATCTGGGCGTGGATGTACCGTTATACCTTGCGCGCCGAAACGTTCACAGTCTAAGGCAACTCTTACCAAGTCGGGATTATTGCCTCCTCTGCTGTTACGTAAAGTAGCGATTTTGTTGATATTTACGGAGAGTTTTGTCATTTCTTAAAGTTTACCGGTTAGCGTGGGGGCGGAAGCGGTTATGGTTGCCCTATGCAAAACTTGTTATTTTTTCTCTGGTATAAGGGTTATCGTTTTTGCCTTAAATCTGCCGTTTACAAGCTCACCTGTTACTTTTGCTTTAGCGATTACATTGCAAAAGCCATGTTTTTCGTCGTGGGCATCTCCAAAATCATCAACTGTTTTTCCATCTACGAAATATGATTTGCCATCTATTCTAATTGCCAGGTCACAACTTTTACCTTCCATTTTAAATTTGCACTCGCCACAAGCAATTTCAACGGCTTGATCTTTAAGTTCTTTCTGAACAGTAGTCTTTTTTGGTACGTCTTGTGCATACACAGCAAAGCATCCAATAGTAATAAGCAGGGTTAATAGTACTTTTTTCATTTGATAAAGGATTAAAGATTGATTAAAGCAAATGTAGGGTTTTAATGGGGAAGGGGCAAGGGATTTGGAGGTTGGAAGGTTGAAAGATTGGAAATGTTGGGGACTTAAAACATTCAAACAAAAGAAGGAGATATACTTATCGTACATCTCCTTCTTTTAAAGAGCAAAGCTTTAATCTTTCAGCTTAGTATCTATAGGTATCAGGTTTAAATGGACCTTCAACTGGAACACCAATATAATCTGCTTGATGTTGATCTAACACATCTAGCTCTACGCCAATTTTCTCTAAGTGTAAACGAGCAACTTTCTCGTCTAAATGCTTAGGTAAAACATAAACTTTATTCTCATACTTACCTGGGTTAGTCCAAAGTTCTAGTTGAGCCAAAGTTTGATTTGTAAATGAATTACTCATTACAAAACTTGGGTGACCAGTAGCACAGCCTAAGTTTACTAGACGACCTTCTGCTAAGATAATTACATCTTTACCGTCAATTGTATATTTGTCAACTTGTGGTTTAATTTCAACTTTAGTATCGCCATAAGCACTGTTTAACCAAGCCATGTCAATTTCGTTGTCGAAGTGCCCGATGTTACAAACAATCGCTTTGTCTTTTAAAGCTCTGAAATGTTGTTCACGAACAATATCGCAATTTCCGGTAGTTGTTACTACGATATCGGCTTCTTTGATCGCTGTAGCTAATTTTTTAACCTCATAGCCTTCCATTGCAGCTTGTAACGCACAAATTGGGTCAATCTCAGTTACAATTACACGAACACCTTGTGAGCTTAAAGATTCAGCAGAACCTTTTCCAACATCACCATAACCGCAAACAACAGCTACTTTACCAGCCATCATTACATCAGTAGCACGACGAATTGCGTCAACTAAAGATTCGCGACAGCCATATTTGTTGTCGAATTTCGATTTAGTTACCGAATCGTTTACGTTAATTGCAGGTAAATGCAAGGTGCCGTTTTTCATTCTTTCGTATAGGCGATGAACACCTGTAGTTGTTTCTTCAGACAAACCTTTAATTGCAGCAATTAACTCTGGATATCTATCGAATACCATATTAGTTAAATCACCACCGTCATCTAAAATCATATTTAATGGCTTACGCTCTGGACCGAAATGCAAGGTTTGCTCAATACACCAATCAAAATCTGTTTCGTTTAAGCCTTTCCAAGCATAAACTTGAATTCCTGCAGCAGCAATTGCAGCAGCAGCATGGTCTTGCGTTGAAAAAATGTTACATGATGACCAAGTAACTTCTGCACCCAATTCAACTAAAGTTTCAATTAAAACTGCAGTTTGAATGGTCATGTGCAAGCAGCCTGCGATACGAGCGCCTGCTAAAGGTTTAGATGGGCCGAATTCTTTACGCAAACTCATTAAGCCTGGCATTTCTGCCTCTGCTAATCCGATCTCTTTGCGGCCCCATTCTGCCAGTGAAATGTCCTTAACTTTATAAGGAACGTAAGTTGTCTCTACTGATGACATATATTTATTGTTTAAATGAGGTGCAAATTTACGACATAACCTTATGAAACCCAAATGGTATTGCTTTTAAATCTTCAGCACAATACCATAATTCATGTAGTCGGCCTGAGCAAAATGCATATAAGAGCTAGCTTGAATCCCTAATTTAGGGGTAATAAAATAAGTTGGGCCAAATGCCCAATACCATGTGGCATTTTTTAAAAGGCGGTCGTAATAAATGTATTTACCAATACGGCCATTGATGGTAATTCGCCAAAAATTTACATCCGTGCCTATGCTCGCACCTAACCGCCATGGTTTGTAAGAAGACCCATAATTTTGAAAAGTTTCTGTATAATTATTCTGGTCAAAGTGTGTAAAGTAATAAATGGCATCGAGGCCTCCTTTGAGCGTTAACAGGTCGTTTAAGTACACGTTATAACCGGCATACAGCCCACTTCTATACTTTGCTCTTTTCTGTTCAAAAACACCTCTAAAGCCAAAACCTCCCATTACTTCAAAGGAATTTCGTTGAAGGGTTTTAAAACTAACTTCGTTTTTGTGGTTGGGATTGGTTTTTTCATTGAATTTAAGGCCTAAATACACATTTCCAGTATTTAAGCCGCCATTTGGTACAACTACACCGCCATTTGAATGATGTAAATAAGAGCCGCCTCCCAATAAACTAAGCTTATCGGATAAAGGAATTTCTGCTTCTAATTCTCCTAAAATAGTTTCATTAATATGCGAACCCATATAGCGATTCTGCTTATTGGCAAAATAGGGTTTGGTTGCGTAGGAGAGCCCTAAAGCAGGCATAAAGTTAATTTTCACGTTTCCGATATCTAGCAGCTGGATTTTTATTCGGGCTACAACGCCAATCGAGCTACCCAAACCTTTGGTAACGGTATCCTGCATTCCTCTTAAACGACTAAAATCTCGGTAAACGAGCATTAATCCATAAGATTTTGCATGGGCATGTTTAATCCATTCAGCCGGATCATGTTCCAGACTTTTACTATAAATAAAGTCAGCCCCATAAATTTTGTCTTGGAAAAGGTGCCCTTGGTCTTGCAATCCATGTGATCCAAAAACCGCTCTGAATTCGTATGAACTGCTTTTTTCTTGTGCATGAAGCTCGAGTACTCCCACAAAAGAAAATAAGCTAATAAAAAAGAAAGCTATTTTGGTCACCATTTAATTAAAACTATAAGCCAGCACCGCTGTACCATAATGGTAGGCTCTTGCTGGACCGTCAATTTCTTTTGTTTTTAACGTAACGATAAACTTTGAATTCCACCTTTTCGAGGCGAAATTAACACCTATCTGTTGCGAATATACCCAATGTTTGATGCCAAATGTTAATGGACCTTTGTCTTTGTTAAATAATCCACCTTGGATAGTGGCATCATATGCTGCAAAATTAAGCTGTGGCTGGGTAAAAAAGAAAAACTCCCGGTCGGTCTTTCGAATATTGCCTTGTTTATTTTTAATTCTGCTGTTGGCATAAGAGGATTCGTAGAATGGGTTCATGTTTCCAAAACGAATTAGTATGCCCACATTTGCTCCAGAAAAGGTATTGCCTAGCAACAGCGACGATGCGCCACTGAGATCAATCTTACGGTTTGCAGTATGGTAAAAAAGCCGTTGATAGGAGAGATTTAAGTTCAATGCTAATTCGTCTTTAACCTGGTATTCCCAACCTTCTACCGTATAGGTTCCAATCAATTTGTGAAAGGCTGTTTGCATTTCCTCGCCAAAAGCATGTGGGCCAATAATGCCAACTTGTGCTGAAGCTTTTAAAATAACCTCGTTTTTGTAAAACCAACCCATCGCGGCGCTTCCATATAGATAGCCAGCAAATGGCCGATCTTGCAGCTTTAGATCTGGGGCATGGGCTGAGTAGGGGTTGTATATTTTTTGTCCTATTTCAAAATCAATTATCTTCTTTTCGATCTTGGGCTTTAAGTTTTCTTGCTTTAATGCGTGACGATAGTAAGCGAAAAAACCATTGGTATAATAACGATCTTGTAAATAAGCAATGTAAACATCGTTTTCTGCCATTGCCCCAATTTCATTTTTATATGACTGGCCAAAACAGATTTTGCTCGATAGTATCATACAGATAAAGGATAAGCGTAAAATGATCGCGTAGAGTTTGGCTTGCATCGGTAAATTTGATGGTTAAAATTAGTTAATTTTTCTGTTCCGTTTAATAGATTTATCTTCGCATTTAATGACTAGCCACTTTTTTAATCACCAAATCGTAAACTTACATTACTATCGTTTCGGAGAGGGAAGTAAAGTGATGCTCTGTTTCCATGGCTATGGGATGCATGGAAGGCAGTTCAAGTGGCTCAGAGAAAAATTTGGAAGTGAATATACCTTTTACGGATTTGATTTATTTTTTCATGAGCAGACTGAATTGAAAGATAACGCGATACCTAATATCAAAAAAGGACTAAGGAAGGATGAGTTCTGTGAAATTATGCGAGCATTTTGTCTTGAGCAATCAATCCAACATTTCTCGGTAATGGCTTATTCATTAGGGACAAATTATGCGATGGTGATGGCAGAGAGTAAATTGTTTAATATTGAAGAGATATTTTTAATGGCACCTGCATTCTTGAAAATACCTCCTGTATTTAAGGTGCTGGCGAGGAATAAACTGGCAAATCTGTTTTTTAGAAAAGTTCTTTTGAGTGAGAATGGCGTAAAGGTTATGCTTAATTTTTCGAGAGGAATTGGGGTGATCGATTCAAAAAACCATGAAATTTTAAAAAAGGAGATGGCAACTCCCAGTTTACGTTTTGCCTTTTATGCAACAGTTACCTATTTGCGATTTTTAGTTCCCGTTCGTCAAAATCTAATTGCGAGCTTAAATGAACAGGCTATTAAATGTTTCTTTATTTTTGGAGAACGTGATCACATGTTTCCCCATCATATAGGCGATGAGATGATTGCTGCATTAAAATTTGCACAAAAAATTGTTTTAGACGAAGACCATGACCTGGTTAATGCTAATTTGGCGAACCATTTATATCGATTGAAATATGATCATTAAAGCTAAACCATTACCTCGAAAAGTACTGATTGGTTGTGGTAGATTTCTCACTTTGTTTTTTAAATGGCGATTTAATAAGATAAAGATCTATGAAACGGAAATCCTTAAAGGACATTCATATATTGTGATGTGTAATCATTTTAGTTTTTGGGATGGCTTTTGGGCGGGTTATATCGTCTTTAAATCAATTCTTACAAAAGAGCCTAATTTAAAGAGCCTTTACATTATGTCGCTAAAAAAACAGCTGATTAAACATCCATGGCTTTCTCGTTTTGGAAGCTTTTCCATTGAGCCTGGTACCACAAGTGTGCAAGAAAGCTTAGCCTATGCCGCTGAAATTTTAAATACCCCTGGTAACGTATTTTTGTTTTTTCCGCAGGCCATGCTTGAATCAAACCATGTTAGGCAAATTGAAATGCGTACTGGCATTGCAGATATTATGGAGAAAGTAACTGGTAATTGCCAACTAATTTGGAGCAGTAATTTAATAGAATATTTCGAAAGCCTTAAACCTTCAGTACACTGTCACATGCTTAATTGCGGAACAAACCACGACTTCGATTTTGAAGATTTTAAATCTAAAGTTAATGAGCATCATAGGGCATCAATCCAAAAACAAATTCGATTTACTCAAGAAACTTTTTAATTAAACGCTAATTTCTCGGTTTCGTTATTAATTTGTTGCTTCATCTCAAGTTTTCCATTATACTGGGCACCTAATTCAACTTCAAGAGTTTCTGTTTTGATGTCGCCATTTACTTGCCCCGTTTTTTTTATTTCGAGCTGTAAAGTTTTAATGTTGCCGTTTACCGTTCCATATATAATTGCGCTATTAGTTTCTATATCGCCGGTAACCGAACTATTTTCACCTAAAATAACTCCTTTAGTTACCTTAACGTTGCCCATTACCTTGCCATCTATTCGGATAACTTCGCTTCCATTAAGTTCGCCGTTGAGCTGAAAATTCTCGCCTATAATGGTGGTTATTTCTTGTTGACTTAAATCAATAGTGTGTATTGTTTTGGTTTTTTTAAACATATTATTCAAATACTAGAAAAGGTTTTGGATTGATAGCTCTGCCATTTTGATGAATTTCATAATGTAAATGTGGGCCGGTTGATCGGCCAGTTGAACCAACTTTGCCAATTATTTGTCCAGAACCAATAGCCTGACCCCGTTTTACTAATATTTTAGATAGATGACCATAAAGTGTTTGTATGCCATTCCCATGACTAAGTACGATTAAGTTCCCATATCCACCTTTATATCCAGCAAATGAAACCACGCCATTTGCGGTACTATTTACGATGCTTCCAAAAACAGCTTTGATATCTATTCCTTTATGAGTTTCTATAACCCTCCCTGTGAAAGGATTTTCTCGATAGCCGAACTTTGATGTGATTTTGCCTGGATAGGGATAGCCAACAGGAATTCGATCAATATATAGAATTAATTTATTTAGGTAATTTTCATATAACGAGCCAGTTTCTGCTGGGTTTAGAGGCTCAGTATTTTCTTCTCCACCAATGTTTTCTATCCGCGACATCTTTATGCCTTTGGCTTTAATTACGGCATTTAGTTTTGAAAGCTTTTGGTTAAGTGAACGGTATTGTTCACGTAGCACAGAGGTGTCGACCTTTGCTAGTTCTTTTTTATGCTCTTGTAATTCGAACGCAAGTTGTTCTTTAGCTTTCATCGCTGATGTACTGTTAAAAGCAAGATAGAGCACGGCGGTCAACAATAAAACAAAGCTTAAGAAAAGGCCCAATGCATACCATTTCCAGTTTTTTACAAAGGAGGTTGGTAGCTGTATTGGCTTTTTAGCTCTTTGGTTTTTGTTGACAAAGATAATGGTTGTTGTGTCCTTATTCTTCATCAAAAAGTCTGTATGGTTATTACAAATATATGATATTAAGGGTTATACGTAAATATTATTTCATCATAGTTAATATTTCTTGTTGGGATTGTTAGCTTTGCGAAGCGCTGACCATTATAATTTGTTGTGTATATATTAACAGGGATTTTAGAATTTTTGAATAAGCATTTGCTGACTTGTCCAATAAAAAGGCATGTAGGAATCGATTGCCCCGGTTGTGGCTTTCAACGATCTGTTCTGGCATTTTTTCAAGGAGATCTGCTTAATTCCTTTAAATTTTACCCAGCCACAATACCGCTCATAGCTTTACTTGTATTTACTGTTATCCATTTGAAATTTGATTTAAAGCACGGTGCCTTTTTTATTAAAATATTATATATGAGCGTTACTTTAATCATCATAATCAATTATATTTATAAAATATTTACTCATCAATTAAGTTAACCTATGTCTGAAGAACAACAAGAACCGCAAGAAAATACAGATCAGCCAGTAAATCCTACTCCACAGCCGTCAAATCAACCAGTGGGTGGAGGATTTAACTATGGATTACAACAGTCGTTGCCAAATGCAACCCCAGTTTTAGTATTAGGGATTTTATCTATTGTAACGTGCTGCTGTTATGGTATCATCGGACTAATATTGAGTATAGTTGCTTTAGTGTTAAGCAAAAAAGACCGAGCACTGTATGCTGCTAACATGTCTTTTTATACAGAAGGCTCTTTTAAGAACCTAAATGCTGGTAGAGTTTGTGCGATTGTTGGTTTAATATTAAATATTATATACTTATTGATCATGGTGTTCTTCATCGCAATGTTTGGTTGGGCAGCATTAAGTGACCAAGATGAGCTTAGAAGAATTTTAGAAAGCTATCAATAAGCATGTCACCACTTTGCCAAACTTTAAAAGTTTGGCAAAGTGGTGACTTTTTACCGCTTCATATTTGTTATCTTTGTGCTTTATTTTAAAAAGGAAAAAAGATGTATCCAGAATATTTAGTAGAACCTATGCGTGCTGAATTAACCAACGTAGGTTTTGAAGAATTAAAATCTGCAGAAGAGGTAGATCAAGCAATTAAAAGTGAAGGTACTGTTTTTGTTGTGGTGAATTCGGTTTGTGGTTGCGCAGCAGCTAATGCTCGTCCAGCAGCGAAACTTGCAGCTTCAAATGCAAAACACCCAAGTAAATTGGTAACGGTTTTTGCAGGTATGGAAAAGGAAGCGGTTGATAGAGCTAGAGCTTATATGATGCCATTCCCTCCATCATCGCCAGCAATGGCTTTATTTAAAGACGGGAAATTAGTTCACATGATTGAGCGTCACCAAATAGAAGGTCGCCCAGCACAAATGATAGCTGATAGCTTAATTGGTGCTTTTGACCAATATTGCTAATTTTAAGCGCAGAAAGCATAAAGACCAAAGCTTAAAGGCAATGCAAATTGCTTTAGGCTTTGGTCTTTTATCTTTGAGCTGTCGTTAATTAAAAATCTTTATTTAGCAATTTCTCTAATTCTCCGAAAGAAACATTCATTCTTACTCTGCCTTGCTTAGCGTAAGCGATTTCGCCTGTTTCCTCGGAAATAATGACGGCAACAGCATCTGTATTTTCTGAGATTCCAATTCCTGCGCGATGACGCAATCCAAATTGCGGAGGCAGCTTTTCATTATCTGTGAGCGGTAGAATACAACTCGCGCTTTTAATTTTGTTTTCTGCTATGACTACGGCTCCGTCGTGCAATGGGCTATGTTTTTGAAAAATACTTTCGAGTAAGCGCTTCGATATTTTGGATTCGATAATCTCACAGCTGTTGGCAAAAAGTTGGTCGTCATAAAATTTCACGAACACAATCAATGCCCCTGTTCTGGTTTTTTTCATGCTTTTACAAGCATCTATAATCGGTTTTATTCTTAGTAAATTATCTCTTTCCAAGTCTTTACTGCCAAAGAGATTGCCCCACCAAGTTTTATTCTTCTGTAAAAATGTGTTCTTACCTATGTGCAAAAGAAAGCGTCTAATCTCTGGCTGAAAAATAACTACCAAAGCCAAGATGCCGACACTCATGAATTTGTTGATAATAGTGGACAACAAATCCATATGTAAACTGGTTACTAAATGGTAAAAGAGAAAGATAATGAGAAGGCCCAGTAATAAATTGACAGCTAAAGTGTTTTTTATCAAGCTATAAATGTAATAGAGTAGAATAGCCACAACGATGATGTCTACTACATTAACCCAAGTAATTTTAAGGAAGTCGAAGTCGAGGCTCTTCATGTTGCACAAGATAAGAAATATCTATTTAGCTTTAATAACTTTCTAGCAGTGTGCAGAGAAAGTTGTCAAAGTTTTATATAGTGTTATACATTCTACGGCCTCTTTTACGTCATGAACCCTTAAAATTGAGGCGCCTTTGGTTAGTGCAATTGTATTTAAAATAGTTGTGCCGTTTAGCGCCTCATCCGTTTTATTATGAAGCACTTTGGTAATCATTGATTTTCTTGAAAAACCCACTAGAATTGGTAATTCAAAAGTATTTAAGACTTCCATTTTTTGGAGCAACTCATAGTTATGGTTTACCGTTTTTGCAAAACCAAAACCTGGGTCAATGATGATATCCTTGATGCCTAATTTTTGCAATGCATTTATTTTACTCGAAAAATAGTCCATAACTTCAACTGTAATATTTTCATATTGAGGATTTTCCTGCATAGTTTGTGGGGTTCCTTTCATATGCATCATCAGGTAAGGAACATTTAGCTTTGCCACGGTTTCAAACATGATCTCATCTAAATTTCCGGCCGAAATATCGTTAATAAGGTGCGCCCCAGCATTGATTGCAGTTTCTGCAACGTTAGCGCTAAACGTGTCGATAGACAGCAAAGCATCTGGAAATTCTTTTGTAAGCGCCTCTATAACTGGGATTAATCGATTTATCTCTTCATTTTCTTCAATATGAACTGCGCCCGGCCTAGAAGAATATGCGCCAAGATCGATAAATTTTGCTCCAGCTGTTAAGAAAGCATCTGTCTTCTGCAAAGCTTCATCAATGGTTGCTATTCGGCTTTTGCTGTAAAAGGAATCAGTTGTTAAATTTAAGATAGCCATTACTACCGGACTAGTTAAATCTATCAATTTGCCCTTGCTATTTAGTGTTACTTTTCGGTTTAAAAATGTATCTTTAGCCATAAATTAAATACAAAAATAAGCATTAAAACAGCTTAAACAGACAATCAAAAATTAATTGTTTTGGCAGCAAACACATCGCAAGAATTTGACCAGGTTATAGCCGTATGTAAAACGCTATTTCTCAAGAAAACAAAAGATTATGGGACCGCGTGGCGCATTCTTCGACCATCGTCAATAACAGACCAAATCTTTATCAAAGCACAACGGATCCGGACCTTAGAAGAAAAAAAAGTTTCTAAAGTTGGGGAAGATATTACTTCGGAATATATAGGCATCGTAAATTACTGCATCATCGCCATGCTACAGTTAGAGTTAACAGAAGCTGATCCTAACGAAATGGAGGTTGAAGTTGTAGAAAGCCTGTTCGATAAAAGAGTAACCGAAACTAAAGATTTGATGTTTGCCAAAAATCACGATTATGGGGAGGCTTGGCGCGACATGAGAATCAGCTCTTTAACAGATTTAATTTTGATGAAAATTTTCAGGGTAAAACAGATTGAAGATAATTCAGGTCAAACCCTGGCATCAGAAGGTGTGAAAGCAAACTACCAGGATATGTTAAATTATGCTGTGTTTGCATTGATTAAATTAGGTGTTTAATAATTAACCAAAAATATATGCAAAAGATAATGCTGCTCTTTTCTCGTTGGTTTGTAGGCCTGTTATTCATCTTTTCTGGATTAATTAAAGCTAATGACCCTTTAGGTTTTGGTTATAAGCTTCAGGAATACTTTGAAGTCTTTCATGTTAGTTTTTTAAATGACTGGGCTACTGGAATTGCTATTTTGCTGTGCGTTTTGGAAATTGTTTTGGGAGCTTTATTGCTACTTGGATTTTGGTGCAATCAAGTAACTAAAGGGTTATTAGCACTTATTATATTCTTTACTTTTTTAACTTTTGTATCTGCAGCATTTAAAGTGGTAACCTCATGTGGCTGCTTTGGTGATGCTATACCACTTACTCCATGGCAATCATTTAGTAAAGACTTGCTATTGTTGGTACTTATAGTTTATCTTTTTGTCCATCGAGAAAAAATACAACCACTTACAGGTCATAGAAATTGGCAAGTTGGGTTGGCGACTGTTGTCTTTCTTACTTCTTTGTTTTTCGGAGTATATACCTATAACTATCTACCCATAGTTGACTTTTTGCCCTATAAGGTAGGATCAAGTATCCCTGATTCTATGAAAATCCCAGAAGGAGCCCCAGTTGATGAATTTTTAATAATGTATCAGCTTAAGCATCAAAAAACTGGGGAAACTAAAACGATGAGTGATAAGGATTACATGAAGCTAGAGGTTTGGAAAGATGAAAATTGGGAAATTATTGGCGAACCTGAAAAAAAACTAATTAAAAAAGGTTACGAAGCGAAAATCAAAGATTTAATTATTAGCGACGGTTCTGGTACAGATTACACTAAAGAGATTATCGAAAACCCTTTTTATAATTTGATAGTTGTTGCCTATAATTTGAATGATGTAAATGAGGATGCAGTAGCTAAGACTAATGCACTTGCTTTAAATGCAGTCGAACAGTTTAATATTCGATCGGTGCTGCTAACTTCAAACTCGGCAGAAGATGCGGCTATATTCAGTAAAAGGATGAAGCTTTTTATGGAAGTGTTTTATGCAGATGCCGTGCCTTTGAAGAGTATGGTAAGAGCCAATCCGGGGGTTTTATTATTGAAAAATGGCGTGATTATCAATAAATGGCATTATCATAACCTACCTTCATTTAACGAACTTTCTACAACCTACTTTAGTAAATAATGGGAGCTTACGCCATCAGAAAATTGCTATATGGCCTTGCAGTAATGGGAGGAGTAATTCTTGTTGTTTTTGTGTTATTTAATATCCTGCCAGGCGACCCAGCACGTATGACAATGGGCCAACGTTCTGATGTACAATCGCTTGATGCCGTAAGAAAAGAATTTGGATTAGACCGATCTAAGCCAGTTCAATTTTTACTTTATATCAATGATTTGCTACCCTTGAGCATTCATCCGGCTACGAGGGAAAATCAGGAAAAATACCACTACCTACCACTTTTTAAAACTGGGAATGATGTTGTAGTTATTAAAAAACCATATTTGCGTCGCTCATACCAAACAAAGCGTGATGTAACTACTATTTTGTCTGAAACAGTGCCGAATACTTTTGTTTTGGCATTGACAGCCATGTTATTTGCAACTGTGATAGGTGTTTTTTTAGGAGTACTATCTGCTGTTCACAGAGGTACTTGGATCGATAATGCTGTAAACTCGTTTGCTATTTTAGGGATATCGGCGCCATCCTTTTTTGCGGGTATTATTATCGCATGGCTATTTGGCTTTGTGCTTGCCGACTATACGGGATTAAATATGAGTGGAAGCTTGTATAGCTATGATCCTTTTAAAGGAGAGGTGATAACTTGGAGGAATCTTTGGTTGCCGATGGTTACCTTAGGACTAAGACCTTTAGCTATTATCGTTCAGCTTACACGTAGTGCAATGCTAGACGTGTTGGCTCAGGATTACATCCGTACCGCAAAAGCAAAAGGCTTAGGTCGTAATGCCATTATTTATAAACATGCACTCAAAAATGCGTTGAACCCGGTTATTACAGCTATATCTGGATGGTTTGCGTCTTTATTAGCAGGGTCTTTCTTTGTTGAGTATATATTTGGATACAATGGCTTGGGGAGAACAACGGTTACAGCTTTAGAGATGTCTGATTTTCCGGTGGTAATGGGGGCAATTCTATTTATTGCCTTTGTTTTTGTGGTTATGAATATTTTAGTTGATATTTTGTATGCTTGGGTCGATCCTAGAGTTAAATTAGCATAATGATGTTGGCCGAAATCATAAAATATACGATGTGGTTATGAAGGTTTTTTTAATTGGATTTATGGGCTGCGGAAAAAGTACCAAAGCAAAACAATTAGCTATTCGTTTATCGTGCGATGTTATTGATTTAGATGCCGTAATGGTTTCAGAAGAAGGTAAGTCTATTGCTGAGTATTTTGCAGAAAATGGTGAAGCAGCATTTAGAAAATTGGAGCATGAAACTTTAAAAAATTATCCCTATCCAGAAACTAGTGTGATCGCAACTGGAGGTGGCTTACCTTGTTTTTTTGATAATATGGAGTGGATGAATGCTAATGGGAAGACGATTTATTTAAAGATGACTCCACCGCAATTAGTTTCGAGATTACATAATAGAGAAAAACGGCCCCTATTAAAGGGAATGGATGACGAGCAATTGCTAGCCTTTATTGAGACAAAACTACAAGAGAGAAGTGTTTTTTATGAGCAAGCGCAGTTTGTTGTTAATGCATTTGATCTAGATGTGGAGGAGTTAGTTAAGAGTTTGGCATGAGGCGTTTTAGACGTATAGTCAATTATCCTAAATCCTCAAATTGCTCTTCTATATATTTAATTTTAGTTTTACCATGTGGTGTTGGCTCACCATAGTCGTTGATATTTACAAAGACAATTTTGTCGATCGTTAGTATACTTTTGCGCGTGATCTTGTTTCTTACCTCGCAGCACATGGTAATAGAAGTTGTGCCAAAAGAAGTTGCAGTTATGCCCAGCTCTATAATGTCGCCCAATTTTCCTGAGCTTACAAAATTGATTTCAGACATGTACTTTGTTACCACTCTTGGGTTTTCGAGCTGTACGATCGCATAAATAGCTGCTTCTTCATCAATCCATTTTAGAAGATTACCACCAAATAAGCCTCCATTAGGGTTTAGATCTTCAGGCTTAATCCATTTACGTGTGTGGAAATTCATATAATTGAGATTTTATACGAAGATAAGAAAATCTATTTCAACTCTGTTAAGTATGCCTGTACTTGTTTTTCTATCTCCAATGTAGCTACTTTGATTGCTGAACCTACGCGAGTAGTTTTTGCGTTAACTGGCATTGTGCCAATGGTTGCTAATGCATCAGTATACCATTTACCCCAAACTTCTATAATATGTTGTTCATCCTTGACCGATTTGCCGTCGGCAATTGCTTTTTTACTTAATTCAAATTCAGTCTTTAATCTGGTCAGTGCATCAGCTTTAACTTGATTTACGGTGCTAGAGGCAGTGTTTTCGTCTGCAGTGACCAATGTATAGGCTGCGGTTAAAGCACTTACGCCCACATTTTTCATCGTTATTGCAGAAACCTTATCAATTCGATCATTATCTGTGTGATAAAATACATCTGTAAAGTGCCACATCAATAGACCTGGAATTTTGTTTTGTAGAAATGGTGTGTGATCACTTCCTCCTTCAAAAGGGTTGAAATTGACAGTCCAGTTAGCAAATTTTCCTTGTGCTTTACATATGTCGAAGATAAAATCATTAAAATAATGAGGGAAAAGATCCTTTTCTTGTACGTTTCCTGCACCCCATTCGCTATGTTTATCCGTTCCTCTTGTCCAAATAGCAGAAGGATCTGGCATTTTTTCCAACAAGAAAGATCCACCAGTTTTCTGTGTATCTTCACCTACCATATCCAAACTCATTCCCCATAATATTCCCTTAGCGCGAACAGTATCTTCCTTGATATATCTGCCAGTTGAAACAATTTCATCACCCCATAAGAAGGTTAACGTACGTTGCGGCTTTAGTTTGCCTGCTTTTAATAAACTAGCAGTTAATCTCGCCATCTCGGCTAAAGTACCTACACCTGTTGCGTTATCATTAGCTCCTGGCTCTTGCACGTGTGCACTATAAACAAAACGTTCATCTGGTTTTGTAGAGCCTTTTACATTGGCTACAATAGTTAATTCTTCTGCCTCGTAGATTTTCGTTGAAATCTCTACATTTAACTGAACGGTTCCTTTTAGGCAGGCAGCTTTTAATTTCTCTTTTACTCGATATGACAAAAGAAGTGACCAGATACCAGCATTTGCTTGCATGCTCCCAAACTGAATTGATGTTTGATGAACTTCTGGTTGGGTGTATTTTGGCATTGAATAACCCATAGCGCCAATAGCACCAGCTTTTATAGCGGCAGCTACCAGTCTACCTGTGGCAACATCTCCAAAAACTATTTTTCCTTTAAGATCTTTACCCTCAAAATCAGCAGGAGTGCCCTTTCCAACAAAAACTACTTCCGCAGTTACGCCTCCAGCAGGTGTAGATGGACAGTTAATTGGAATCATATTGCGGTTAGTTTTGAAAGCAATTAATGGTTGGCTTTCTCCAACAATTTGCACGCTTGCGCTTACTGGTTCCCAAGTGCTGCGTTTCATTGGGCGTTTTTCAATTCGATAAGTTAAAGGTGCTTCAAATTCACTTGTTTTTTGCTCAACATACCCCGCTTTCTTCAAAATGTCTTCTACATAATGAATGCTCGCATTAAAACCCGTATTGCCGGGAACCCGAAAATATTTTTCTACAAATGCAGTAGTTGCTAAGGCCTTTTTTTCGTTGAATCCCTCGCGAGTAAGCTTGAAATAATTGGCAGTTTGGTTTTGTGCAAAAGCACTAGTGGTAAATAATACTATTAGGGCAAAAAGAGATTTCTTCATGTTTATCTTTAAATACGAAAGATAGCGTTTTATCCTTATAAAAGAATAAAACATCAAGTAACATAGGCAGAGATAAATGATTTTTTAAGCAGTAGGATTTACTAATGTGCTGCTAACGATTAGGTTATTTCCTTTTTTTTAACTGCTGATCAACTGAAAAAGGGCCAGAGCCAACTACCCAGAATAGTACCAAAAGGCTAAGTACGATAACAGATAACCATAACTCTGAATTCAATGCGGAAAAGCCGTTGGCGACATTCACAAAGAATACTGCGCAAATCAAAATTGGAATTTGGATAACCACAGCAAAACGGGTAACTAAGCCAATGGTAATTAAAATACCGCCTACTAAATGAGCAAATGCCACAATATGAAGAGCGACACTAGCCATTACAGAAGAAAACCCAAAAATGCTGTTTCGAAATAATAGGTCTTGTAGATAACCTGTATCACTAATGAGTGCGATACCCTTGCTGAAGATAATTAGACCTAATACGATGCGGACAATATCTAGCCATTTTGCATGATGGGCATCTCCCCAATGCTCTACTCTTTGGACAACGTTCATAATAAACCTCCTTTTAAGCTATATGAAGATACAAATAAAAAAGATAAAAGCAAATAGGCTTTCCGACTTATTCTAGCCTTCCTGCAGCTTTTTCTTCTCTTAGAAGTTTTGCCAGGTCTAATTTTGGCTTACTGAGTAAGATAATTTGGGTGCCTTTTTCTCGAGCATAGTCATTTTCAATTTTACCTACTTGGACTACATTTTCGAATAAGGAATAGTCCCTGCTGAAGTCGGTATTCTCAACCTCTTTAATCCTGATTACAGTTTGGATTTCCTGATTTAGATTAACCCAATTGATATAATCATTTGTAAAAGAATCTGCTTTTAAACCTTTAACTTTTGTATAATAGTTGATTGCTCCCGCTTGCCCGTAATTATCGCAAAGTATAAGCGTAGTCTCTTTATTTGGGATTTTTTTATAAATGGAATCTACCTTTGAGGCAAGTTCTTTCCACCCTAACATATCTGCAAAATCTTGAGAAATAGGATGTTTTTTGCCATCTTCCCAAGTATGTTGCCTGCCTAATTTGAAGTATTCTTCAGGAGTTTTTAAAGGCAAAGCTCTATCTAGTAAGGGAATAAAAAGTAATAAAATTATTGTGATTGGAACAACACGGAGGTAGAGCTTCCAACCATGCTGAAAAATATGGCTAATGTAAACTGCTCCAAAAGCAAAGAAGATCGGGTACAAGCCAATTGCATAATAACCTTTAGCTTTTAAGTAAATAAATAGTGCGAGGGTGAAAGAGAGCGCCAAAAAAAGTAGGCGATAGGGTGCAAATGGCTTATAGATGAATAAAGAAATAAAACCTGCAATGATAATCAACAGAGAACTGAAGAAGTACATCACCTGATCTTCGACGAAATCCATTCGGTTTACATGAACTAATTGGGTATCAGCAAGCTCTTTCATATGTTTGAAAACCGGGAAGTCATTTTGAAACTGCCAAAACAAATTGGGACTAATGAGTACTATTCCGATGAGTAATGCTAAGTAAAACTTCGAGTTTAAAAATATTCTTCGGTGTTCAGTTAGCAAAATGGCAGGTAGCAAGCCAAGTAGGCAAAACGCAATGTTATACTTGTTTAAAAATCCTACTGCAAAGCTAACTGCTGTTAAGTACAGCCATTTGTAATTATCTGTTTGGATGAAGCGGATAATGGTGTAGTAAACTAATGTCCAACTTAAAATATCCAAAGAATTTGGCTGATATAAAATATTTATCCGTAGTAAGCTCGAAAATGTTAATGCTACTGCTGTGAGTATACAGGCGTATAAACTGCCTTTTAAACTTTCAACTGTTTTCCAAACTACAAGTATGGTAAGTGCCCCAAATAGCGCAGGAAAAAACTTAACCCAGAAATGTGAATTTCCTAACTGTAAAATAAGCCATGAGATCCATGATGTTACTGGTGGTATTGAATGATAACCCCAGGCCAGGTGTTTCGCTTGGTCTAAATGTAGGTATTCATCACGTTGTAAATCATAAATAGGGTTGACCACTAAATACTGTAAAGCGATTTTAACAATTATAAAAGCGAAAAGGATGAGCGTTTCTTTTTTCATGAACTTATCACTACAGCTTATTAAAATCTGAGGCCAGTTTTTTTATTTCGGCATTAGAGATTACATTTTTGTCGGCGTTTACGACAATCCGGTACCTAAATGTTACTTTCTCCCCCTTCGCGAGTTTTAAATTGGTGGTACGGGCGCCATTAGAAAATACTTTTTCTCCTAACGGGTTTGCTGCAAATAAACCATAACCCCTGGCATGCCAATACGTTGGGTAATTTATGTTTTTTGGATGATCGATTATCGTAACACTCACAGAGTCGGAGCCCATTTTGCCGAAAACTTTAACCCAAGATGCACGTGTACTCCAAACTTCATCGCCCATTTTATCTTCACTGCTTTGATAATTGCCATTGGCAATTTTATCTGCGCCTCCTTTTACGATGGTGATGTTTCCTTTGTTGTCTGTGAATTTCTGGTCTAATTTGGTAGGGATTTGAAGCTCATGAGCAAGTCGCATGCCTAAAAAACCGTCTTTTACATCGGTGAAAGTAACATCTGTCATCGCAGTGAGCGTGGTAACTCGATCTATGAGGCGGCTTTTTTCCTGGGTACTAAATTTTAATTTTGTACCTTCTTCAAGTAGTATATCATTATTTTGGTTTGTCCAGTTGGCTAAGTAAGTTAAGCTCCCTTTCTTGCCATCTTTAAGCTCAACAATTTTGGTTGTCTTTATCCAGCCATATTTGGCCTTTTTATCGCTCGGAATAGCGTACGAATTATTCCAAAAGTCGAGGCCATTTACATTCTCGTAATTCAGCCAAATTCCAATGTGGTGAGGGTGATCGGTTGGGTCTTCGGGCTTTGGATTTAATGGAAAACCTCTCGTAACATCTGTTTGATTAACTGTATAAACTGGGTATAAGAATGGTTTTTCAATCGTATCAGGATATAAGAAACTGGTGAATAATTTATTATCTATCAACACATCAATTTTTTTTGCCTTAGGATCTTTAAGCAATTTTACTTGAGCATTTTGCGCAAGAAGTGTATATGAACTAAAGAGGAGTAAGGCGAAAAAAAGTTCAGTGAATTTCATTTAATAGCAGTTAAAATAGTTAAGTACTACTAAAATAAGTATTTAACTACGAAATGTGCATAATTAAATTTAGCGAAGTCCAGAATTTTGTTATTTTAACTTTGTCAAAGTGGTGGGTTAAACTATTTTTTCCCGGCTCGTTTGTTTAACTCCTCAATTGGCATATTCATCATTCGGCCTACAGGTTTTTTTCCTCTGTAAGTAATTACTTTTAAAACTGTAGCATCAATAGGTGGTATCAATGGTGTAGTATATTTAGGATAAAAGTGGTCGGGAAACGAATTGTCAAAACTATAATACATATCAAGTCCTTCTACCTCCGTACTTAAACTAATCTGTAACTGTCTATCAGCTCCTCTTTTTACTGAAAAAATGGGGTCATAAACGCTAGGTGCGTATTTAGTTTCAGCAATATCTAGGCGTTTAAAATGTTGTTCTGTTCGTGCAAAGAAATTAGGCCAATTTTTTTTCTCTTTTGGCGACCAAACTGATTCTGCAATAGCGAAACCACGAGGCCAAGTCATATATTCTGCTTGGCGGATATTATAAACCTGCTCAGTCCATAAGTTAGCTTGCCCCCCTTTGATAAATTTAGGGTCAACACCAGCTGGTACGGGGTCAAATTCATAGGAGGTGCTTAAACGAAGACTTGCATAAACACGCGGTTCAGTAATAGCATCAGCCTGCATATAGTCTATATAAGCATATTGGGTTGGGCTCATCACCACCTCGTGACCCGCTCTAGCAGCTTCGGTGCCATATTTCATCGAGCGCCAGCTCATTACTGCTGCACTAGGCGAGACACCACCCTCCAAAACCTCATCCCAAGCCATAAATTTCTTACCCTTTGACTGTACGATTTTTTCTAAACGACGCTCAAAATACCCTTGAACTTCTGGAATTGTTTTTAAACCTTCTCTTTTCATTAATTCCTTAATTTGATCATTCTTCTCCCAGAAATTATGTGGAGCTTCGTCACCACCTAAATGGATGTACTCAAATGGGAAAAGTTTTGCGATTTGAGAAAGTACAGTGTCCATAAACACATAAACCTTTTCATTTGCCGGGCATAAGGTATTGTCAACTAATGCTAATGGAGGTGCGCCTCTACTCCAGTCCATGATTTTTTCTCCGCTTCGTACCCTATAATTCACCGCTTCAGGTGTGCAAGACAACTCTGGATAAGCCGCTATGGCTGCTAAGCTGTGTCCTGGAACATCAATTTCTGGCATGATGTCAACGAAACGATCTTTTGCATAAGCTACCAACTCTTTGATATCTTCTTGTGTATAAAAACCGCCATAGTTGCGTGGCTCGTTAGCCGTTGGAGGAATAAAATCGCCAAATGTACCTTCTCTTTTTACGCGCCAAGCACCTATCTCTGTTAATCTTGGTAAGCCTTTAATTTCAATTCTCCAACCTTCATCGTCTGTTAAATGCAGGTGTAAAATATTATATTTATATCTTACCATTGCATCAATATACTGCTTTACCTCTTGTTTTGTGAAAAAGTGACGTGCCACATCAAACATTAAACCTCTCCATCCTAATCTTGGGTAGTCAGTTATTTGTACGCATGGCATTGTCCATTTAATTCCTTTTACTTCTTCTTTGCTTTCAATCTCTTTTGGCAGGAGCTGCAACACGGTTTGCACGCCATAAAATAGTCCTGCAGGTTTATTAGCATGAATGGTAACTTGTTTTAGACCGACAGTTAGGTGATAACCTTCGTTTCCCAATATTGGATCATTTTTGTCATTAAGCACTAATTTAAAAGTCGCTACGCCTGATGGAACATGGATTACACTTACAAAGTGACCTGTTGACTTAGCCAGACGTTCTTGCAAGAATGCAACAGTTTGTTTGAGCTCAGGCGACTTGTTAGCTTGAATTACAATATTCGCTGGCAAAACAAAGTGGCCTGATTGCTTAATTAATGTTACAGGTTCTGGGATAATTGCTATTTCCTGCTGAGCAACTGGTGCGAGTGTCTCGGAAACGCTAGTGGTTTCAACGTTTCCTTCGACACTTTGTGCGAAGCTATGAAGTGTAAAAAAGCAGCATAGAATAGATAAGAGTTGTTTCATGAAAAAGAGGAATTGATTTTCTAAATAAAGGGCAATTTATTAATTATTTAATAGAATGTGATAGGGTTTATTGTTTAAAGTCCTATTTGATCGGTTTTTCTGACGGCATAAACCATTTCGTCATAGACCGTTCCATTTTTATAGTAAGTCCCTTTAAACTCGCCTTCTAGCTTAAAACCAGCTTTTTCCAATACGTGCTGAGATTTGAAGTTTGTATCGAAAGTTCTCGCGAAAATCCGAGTGATGTCGAAAGTCCTGAAACCATAACTAACCATCTCTTTAATTGCTAGCGGCACGATACCATTGCCCCAGAATGGCTCTGCCAACCAATACCCCATTTCTGCATTTTTGCAATATAAATCTTGCTGCGGATGTACACCAATAGAGCCGGCGACTTCGCCGTTCACAACAATGGCAAAAATTTCGAGAGGCGAGGCAGATAGGGCCAAATTGATAAAAGCAATTCCGTCTGCTTGCGTATAAGGAAATTTGAATTTATTGCTTAAATTTTTCGAAATGTTGTAGTTATTGGCATATTTCACCAAGCTTGCAAGATCACTTTGTTGAAATGGACGGAGTTCGAACTGCATAAATTTAAAGGGATGATTTACTTCAGGGATACGTCTTTCATGAACCTAATAATCCCATTCATGTAAGTTTGTTGGTCGTCGTAGAAACTCATGTGGCTGCCATTAGGACAATATAAGTAACTGCCATTTTTAAAGGCCGAAGCCATCCATTCCATATGTTTAGGATCCATGGTATCGTATTTTGCGCCTACCGTAAGTGTAGGAACTGTAATGTTTTTCAATTGTTTTGAAATGTCCCAGTTTAAGAGCTTACCAGCTACGCCAAATTCACTTGGTCCCTGCATCGTAACATACAGCGATTGGTTCATCTTGCTAAAGGAACGATTAACCGGTTCAGGCCATTGGTCTAGCGGAATTCTACAAATATGCTTTACATAGAAATTAGGCATCAATAAGTTCATGTATTCAGGATTTGCATAATCATTGTTTGCTTCTATAGTTCTTATTTTTTTAAGGACAACTGGGTCCATCTGCTTAGCTAAAACTTCGTCTGCATATTTGCCATAGGCTGGGATACTGCTCATCATGTTGCTCACGATCATCCCTTTCATGTTTTTTTGATATTTTAAAGCGTATTGCATTGCTAAAATGCCACCCCACGAATGTCCGAGTAAATAGAAATTGTCTTTGTTTAAATTAAGCGCTTGTCTAACTTGTTCAACTTCTTCAACATAGCGATCTAAATCCCACATGGCAGTATCTTTTGGATTATCAGAATTGCCACAACCTAACTGATCATAATAGATGAATTCTATACCTTCTCGAGGTAAAAAATTTTCCATGCATTCAAAATACTCATGTGTTGCACCAGGTCCGCCATTCAATAGCAAAAGTTTAATTTTAGGGTTGTTTCCAAATCGCTTAGTCCATACATTAAATTTTCCTTTTGAGGTTTTAATTGGGATCATTTTTACCCCACCAGTTAATACCCCAGTATCTCCTGAGATAAAATAGGAAGAAGAAACTGCATCTGGATTGTTGTCAGGACTACATGAAGCTAATGCAGTGCAAATAATGATCATTAATATCGAAACAAGAGACTTGTGGTTCATCATGAGTAGGAGATTATTTTTTAAAAGTAATTATTTTAATGCATCCAAAATTTTAAACAATTTTTTGCTAATACCCGATCCATTGTAGTTGTTAATATTAATTACTGCGATATACTTGTTTCCGTTTGACGCTGTATAATATCCTGCGTATGCAGAGACATCATTTATACTACCACTTTTTAATTTCATCCCATTATTTTCCGGAAAAGAATTTAAATAATCGGTAAACCATTCCTCTTTTTGCACTTGGAATAGGATGGATGCCATTGCCGAAGAAGTTACTCTCGTACCGGGCGACAATCCACTACCATCTAGGATATTCAAGGCATTTTTGTCGATTCCCTTGTCTGCCCAAAAACTTACTTCAGCTGCTGCACCGCCTCTTGTAGATGGAGTTTTGCCTGATTTCCAAGCAATTGTTTTTAGCAATTGTTCGCCATATAAATTTACACTCTTTTTATTAAACCAGTATACAATTTCACTTAAAGAAGGAGAAGTTATCGTAGCTAATTTCTGGGTAATCGCTGGAAGAACCGATCCAGCTAAACTAAGTCGACGAGCCGTAGTTACTTCTTTAGAAGTCGAGATGCTTAATCGTTTTAAAGTGTCCTGTAACCTATATGCAGCATCGAAAGCAGGATCTGGAATAGCCAATGAAATGCCAGTTTTACTTATTCCTAAGCCCCAGGTGCCGCGTAAGTATGCAAGTGAGCTATATGGTGGTAAGTATCCATACGCATTGTCGCCGGAGCCCCCAGAGCCTGTTTTGAGCTCATTAACAACTTGTATGTATGGCATGGCTGGAACAACTTCTTTTATAGTAACATCTGAACCAGCTGAGCTTCCAGGTTTAAGATGAATGTCGAATTGGTTTTCTCGCCAAGTTAATGCGGAAGTCCCCGCGCCATAATAGTTACCCATATCTTGCCAAATCCATCCTTCAGGCATACTCTGAGACCCAAATAAACTATCATCTCCAATTATAGTCCCTTCGATTTTTTTGATGCCTGCTGCTTTAATCGCATTTATCCATTGCGTTAATACCACATTTTCTTTTGTTTGGTCGTAGCGCCAAGATCCCAATGTTGGATCCCCTCCTCCAACAATGATAAGATCGCCATGTAAAATACCATCATTCGTGATTCTTCCACTATAAGCAAGTGTAGTTTGATAACGAAAACCTTTGCCTAAAATACTAAATGCGGTAGCCGATGTAATTGTTTTTAAGGTTGAAGCTGTTGCTAATCCAATATGTTCATTTTTAGCAAAAACAATCTCACCTGTTTTAGCATCTAGTACACAGAGTGAAATAATAGCATGTTTTGCTTGTTCGTCGGCTACTAAATTTTGATAGGCTTGCGCTAATTTTGCCACAGGAAATTGTGCTTTGGCAATTAAAGGAACAGCAAGGGCTAGGAAGATAAGAAATTTTTTCATTGATGATTATACTGTGCTGGAAATACGAATATAAGTCTTACTTACGGTTTTAGTCAAATGGAATTGCATAAAAAAAGTGATGCTTTACGCATCACTTCGAGATTTTTATGATAAATTACTACTTAATCAAGCAATAACTATTGTTTAAACTAGTTCTTTTCGCACTAAATACTCTGCAATTTGTACTGCGTTGGTAGCTGCGCCTTTACGTAAGTTGTCGGCAACAATCCACATGTTTAAAGTATTTGGCATTGATTCGTCTCTACGGATACGACCTACAAACACCTCGTCTTTGTCATGCGCATCTTTAGGCATAGGATATTTTAAATTCGCGATATCATCAACAACAATAATTCCTTCTGTTTTTTCTAAAAGTGAAGTCACTTCGGCAAGATCAAATTCATTCTCAAATTCGATGTTCACTGATTCGGAGTGGCCGCCCATTACTGGAATACGAACTGTAGTCGCAGTTAAACGAATACTGTCATCACCGATAATTTTTCTGGTTTCATTAATCATTTTCATTTCCTCTTTGGTATAGCCATTTTCTGTGAATACATCAATTTGAGGAATTACGTTTAAATCGATCTGGTACGGATAAGCCATTTCGCCATCATGTATGCCTTTGCGCTCATTCATCATTTGATCTACCGCTTTTACACCGGTTCCTGTAACCGATTGATAGGTAGAAACAACAACGCGTTTAATGCGGTAAGCATCATGTAATGGTTTTAACGCAACCACCATTTGTATAGTAGAGCAATTTGGATTTGCAATTATTTTATCATCAATAGATAAGATGCTAGCATTAACCTCTGGAACAATCAAAGGAATCTTTGGATCCATCCGCCACGCAGATGAATTGTCAATTACTGTTGTACCAGCTTCTTTAAAACGAGGCGCATGTTCAAGTGATGTACCACCACCAGCTGAGAATAAAGCAATCTCTGGGCGCAAACCAATCGCAGTTTCCATGCTAACAATTGGAAACTGCTTACCCTTAAACGTAATTAACTTACCAACGCTCTTCTCTGAAGCAACGGGAATTAATTCGGTTAATGGGAAATTTCTTTCTTCCAATACTTTTAACATAACGGTACCTACCAACCCAGTGGCACCTACTACTGCAACTTTCATTCGGTTTTTGATTTTTAGTATATTAAGTTAATTCCTAATATCTACCAAAGATGAGAAAAACTTTACTTTTTTTACTGCTATTGTGCACTAAACTTGCATTTGGTCAACTTCGAGACAATTTTGATGATGGTAATTTCACGGTAAATCCAGCCTGGAAAGGACAATCTTCGCAGTTTAATATTACAAATGACAAGAAGTTGAAAACGTCGTTATCTGCTGTTTCACAGGCGGTTAGTATGTGTACGGAAAATGTTTTAGCTTTAAATGTGAAGTGGGAATTTTCAGTTCAACTCAATTTTGATCCTTCTACAACAAATCTGACAAGAATATATTTAATTGCTGATAAAGAGGAATTAAATGGCAGTTTGAAAGGCTATTTTATGCAAATTGGCGAAAGTGGGAGCGTAGATAGCTACGATTTATATAAACAAAGTGGCAATTCGATCACCAAAATTATAGATTGCCCAGCGAAGAATCGGGTGAATATTAATTATTTATCCACAAAAATACGTGTGACCAGAGATGACTTTGGGAAATGGGAAGTTTACAGCGTTATGGGAGAAGGTTCTAAGTATACGCTTGATGGAAGCGTCATTGATCGTACTTTTGACCGTACAAATTGGTTTGGCGTGTATTGTAAGTATACTGCATCTCGATCAGAGGGATTTTCATTTGACGATTTTAGCGTCGAAGAACTAGCCCCTGATTTAATTCGACCAAAGTTGCTCACTATAAACGTTGTAGATGAGTTTGAACTTGAGGCAACGTTTTCCGAAGCGCTCGTATTGAACTCTGCTCTTTCAATGAGTAATTATGTTATAAAAGATACCCAAGAAAGCCCCATTTTAGTTGAGACAACAAATGCTCCAAACGTCTTCAGACTTCACTTTGATAAAGCATTTGAATCAAAAAAATACACTTTATCAGTATACAATTTATTGGATTTGAAGGGAAATAAAATTCTAGAAGACAATGAGGTAAGCACATTTTTTATTAAACCATACATCGCAGTAAAAGGTGATGTAGTAATTAACGAAATCTTTGCAGATCCTTCGCCTACTGCTGGAATGCCTGAGGAGGAGTTTGTCGAAATCTGGAATACTACGAATCGCTATATTATTTTAACTGGCTGGAAGTATAGTGACTTAACATCTACAGTTGCTTTTTCAGCTGATACATTAAAGCCAAATGAGCTATTGATTTTAACTGCGAAGACAAATATTAATCATTTTAGCAGATTTGGTCGAGTGATAGGTTTTTCTTCGTGGCCATCGTTAAATAATGACAAAGATAAATTGAGTTTAATAAGTGATCAGAACAAAGTTATCGATGAGGTTTTCTATACACAGCAGTGGTATAAAGATGTGACGAAGAGCCAAGGTGGATATAGTTTGGAGTTAATCGACCCAAAGAATCGGTGTATGGGTACGCAAAACTGGCAGGCAAGTAAATATGTTATAGGAGGTACGCCAGGTATAGAGAATTCAGTTTATCGCGACCAAATAATTACCACGGCGCTAATGGTTGTTTCAACAGTCGTCATAAATGAAACTACATTGCGCGTAGATTTTAACAGGTCCGTAGATAGCTTAAGCGGCTCCTTACAAAATAATTATCGCCTAAACAATGGAATTGGCCCACCCATCACTGCTTTGCTACAGTCGCCTAATTTCTCAAGCGTCGTCCTGCAATGGGCTGCGCCATTTAATAGGGGTGTTGAACATACGCTTTCTATTGAACAAGTAACAGATTGTGCAGGTAATGTAATAGTGCAAAATTCAAAGGAGCTTAAGATTTTTTTAGCAAAGGGAGTTTTAATAGGTGATATACTAATTAGTGAGATATTAGTGAATCCTAAAGCGGACGGGGTAGACTTCATTGAGGTCTATAATCATACAAACGAAATTAAGGACTTGGCAACCTTGAAATTGGCAACCGTTGATGAAAATGGAAATATTTTTAATGCGAAGACAATAAGTAGTTTGCCCATACATATCCCCGCAAAGACCTATTGGCTTTTAGCTACAGACAATTCAATTATCAAGCAACAATACGAAGTAAAGAATCCTACAAATTTCACGAAAATGACTACCATGCCAGCTTATCGCAATGACAGAGGTGTAGTGATTTTATTGGGAGATAAAGGAGTAATAGATCGTTTTGATTATCGAGAAAATATGCACTTCCCATTGTTGCAGATTGTAAAAGGTGTTTCTCTAGAACGCGCATCTTTTCAAAGGCCCACTAACGAGAAGGGTAATTTTAAATCCGCAGCACAAGCCATCGGTTTTGCAACACCTACTTATGAGAATTCTCAAGAAGAAAGTCAAAGCATTTCCAATGCGGTATGGCTTAGTCGAAAGGTTTTTTCCCCAGACGGCGATGGATTTGAAGATGAACTGCAGATTAATTATAAGTTTGCTATCCATGAATATTTAGCTAACGTTACTATTTTTAATGAGTTTGGAATTGCCGTTAAGAGATTGGCTAGAAATAGTAATCTCGGGCAAGCTGGCAGCTTTGTTTGGAATGGCCTAAATGATCGGGGAGGTTCAAATGGGATAGGCATTTATATAGTTAAGTTTGATGTTTTTTCTCTAACTGGCAAGATGCGTCATTTTGAACGTGTTTGTGTGTTAGCTTCAAAACTGGATTAAAACCAAGCTATACTTTTCATTTCCGTAAACAATCTTTAAAAATGATTGTTGTTTTAAAAAACACTTGTTATGAATAGACAGATGAAGTATATTAAGCTAGCGGAAAAATTTCTTTCAAGAAGATCAAACTCTACTAATACTCAGGTTGCAGTAGCTTTAGTAGCCGGATTGGCTGCGGGTGCGGTTATTAGCATTTTGTTTGCTCCTAGTAAGGGCTCATCTCTCCGAAATAGTATAGCAGACAAAGCTAAAAATTTGGGTAATGGGTTACGTAACAGCTATATTGGTTACAAAGATAGAATCTTCGGAACCTACCAAGATGACGAATCTGCTGTTGCGCCCGAAGTCCCTCATTTTACACATTCCGTACCTAAAAAACGAAAATCAGATATCAAGACCCTTGTGAGTGAAGCAAATGTAGAGGCAGGTCATTCGGATCAATCCTTAAATTAATTAATAGATTGGCAATCAGTTTAAGTTCATTTACTGATTGCCAATATTTCCTATCAGATCAATTCGGTATTCACAAAATTGAAGCTAGTTTTTACTGAACCAATTTCGTTGGGTTTGTAATTAGTTTCGTGCTCAACGAAGTAATGTTTTACACCTGATAATTTCGCTTCAGCAAATATTGCTTTGAAGTTGATTGTACCCTGCCCAATTTCTGTATTTAAATTTTTGTTATTTTTATCCATATCCTTAACGTGCCACATGGTAAAGCGTTTAGGATATGCTTTGAAAAGAGCTAAAGGGTCTACGCCTGATCTAGCTACCCAATAAAGGTCTAATTCAAAATCAACTAGGTCTTTGTCAGTTTCGTTAAGCATAATACCTAAGCCTGTCGTGTCTCCAAATTTGGTAAATTCGAAATCATGGTTATGGTAAGCTAATTTTAGTCCACTAGCTTTACATAACTTACCAGCTTCATTTAATTTACTCGCAATTTTTTTATAATCATCTCCTGTTTTTCTTAGATGATCTCCTAGATAAGGAACCGTGATATATTCACTTTCGATTGAATTCGCCGCCTCAATATATGATTTTAATGAATCGCTTCCTTTTCCTCCGATAAAACCGTCCATATCAAAGTGGCCACTTGGTGATTTCAAACCATTTTGTTTGAGTAGGCTTGCAAACGCTTTTGCCTCTAATCCCCAAAAGCCATCTTTAGGACTGTACCCATAGGTTTCTACTTCTTTATAGCCGATAGCCGCAACCTTCTCAATTATTCCGGTGATATCTTTTCCAATAATATCACGTAGGCTATAAAGTTGTAAACCCACTGCATGCTTTTGAATATGCATGCAATGGGCAAAAGTTGGGATTAATGCTGCACTTGCAGCTAATATGCTGGTTTGCTTAATAAAAGCTCTTCTTGAATTCATATTTGAAGATATGAATTATCTGTAAACAAAAGCAAAATAAAATTTAACTTTCGGTTGTTGCTTTCGTTTTGTCGTTGAAAAATAGTGCAAAAAGTAGAAATACAACCAAAGCAATTCCAGCAGGAATGACCCAAATCATTTTCCAATCTTCTGCTCCATTAACTTTGTACATTTCTGTAATTTGTCCAGCTACAATAAAACCAATTAACATCCCAATACCATAAGTGGCCAGTGTGATAAGTCCTTGAGCAGAGCTTTTAAATTTCTCACCAGCTTTAGAATTGGTATAAATCTGACCTGATACAAAGAAAAAGTCATAACAAATTCCATGTAAAGCTATCCCTAATATCAGCATAAAGCTCAATTCTCCTGCGTTGCCATAAGCGAAAAGCACATACCTAACTGCCCAAGCCAACATACCAACAAGAATAGTTTTTTTGAAGCCAAATTTCTTAAAGAAGATTGGAAGAAATAACAAGAAAATTACTTCTGATGCTTGACCAATTGTCATTTTACCAGTGGGATTATCCATTCCTACTTTGGACAAGAAAAGATTGGCATTTTGATAGTAAAATGCTAAAGGAATACAGATTAGGATAGATGAAAGGAAGAAAATTAAAAAGTTTTTATCTTTTAAAAGTTTAAGGGCATCTAATCCTAAAATGTCAGAAACTGTTACTTTCTCTCCTGCCCCTTTTGGAGGTGTCTTGGGTAAAATAAAACTAAACAGTCCTAAAGTTAATGAAGCAACTCCAGCCATTAAGAACGTATTTTTCAAAAATAATGCTTTTGTATTCTCAGGCGAATCCCAATGGAATGCATAACTGATTAGCAAACCTGCCGCAATCCATCCAATGGTTCCCCAAATTCTGATACTAGAAAATTCTTTTTCTGGATCTTTCATTTGGTTAAATGAAACAGAGTTTACCAATGCTAATGTTGGCATATACAGAATCATATAACCCAAAACATACGGGTAGAAAACAGACATATCTTCGGCATTATACATTTGATACATCAATATTGCGCCAACAATATGCAATATTCCAAGAATCTTTTCAGCATTAAAATATCGATCTGCGATGAGCCCTATAATAAATGGGGCAATAATGGCACCCCAAGATTGGGTTGAAAAAACGGATCCTGTTTCTGGACCTGTTGCCTGTAAGTTTGTTGCTAAAAATGTTCCTAGCGTTACAAACCATGATCCCCAGATAAAAAATTCTAGGAACATCATGAATGAAAGTTTAATTCGAATGGTTGAGTTCATTTGTTTAGGGTTTAATTGGTGTAAGGTACACTATAGTTCTTTGATACTGATGTTTCTATACCATACTTCATCGCCGTGATCTTGTAAAGCAATTTTACCCGTTTTGTAGGTTCCAAAGCCTTCCCATTTGGCAAATTTACTTCCAGCAATAAGTGCTTTCCAATTATCATCCCACAAAGTTGTATTTACCACTTTCACGCCATTCAACATTAAAGTCAGCTTACCTTTATTGCTAATGATTTCAGCTTTGTTCCATTCGCCAACGGCTTTTACTGGCTCTGAAGTACTTTTAATCATGTCGTATAAATCCCCAGAGCGGTGTTTGGTTATTTGGCCATCTTTATGCCCATCATTATCTAATACTTGCATCTCCGGTCCAGTTAAATAGGTTTGTCCATATTTTGGACTTTCATGCACAAAGAAGATAACTCCGCTATTAGCTTTTGGTGCAACTTTCCATTCTAGTTTTAGATGGAAGTTGCTATACTCTTTATCCGTTACTAGATCACCGCCACCATCTTTTCCTTTATTAGTTGGGCTCATGTGTAATGCTCCATCTTGAACATCCCATGCACTACCTACGGTTGTTTTATTATAGGTGTGCCATCCTGCGGTTGTTTTACCATCAAATAGGGGTTTAAACCCTTTTTGCGCACTTGCGATATGTGTTACTGCAAATAAAAACATCGCAGATAAAATGTATTTCTTCATCTTTTTATTTTTTAATATAAATTATGAACCTAAAGTCCAGCCCTTACGGTATTCTCTTTTTACAAATTGGTTAACCTCGTCAAAGTTCGTCACTTTCATTTGGTCATTGTCCCATAGGAATTTTTTATATCTTCCAGGGTAGGTATTTTTTCCTTCTGTATTTTTTACCTGCACATCGGCACCACGAATTGCCAAGTTGGCCATTAATAATGCTTCTGTTAGCGGGCCAGCAATTTCAAATGGTGAACTTAGTTCATTTTTGCCATAACCGGCAATACAAGCTTCTACCCATTGTGCGTAGTGACCACCTTCTCCACCCGGTACCCTCGCAAATTTTGCAGGAACTTTAATGTCTTTTGTTCTGCTTAATGGCAAAAGTTGAGGATTTCTACCATAAGTTTCTGACGTCATCTTTCCTTTAGTCCCAATAAACAAAGTTCCATTTCCACCATCTCCAAATTTCTCATTTGCTAATAATTCTTCTGGTCTAGTTGGTTGTATACCACCATCCATCCAATGAACGGTTACATCACCTTTAGTTTTATTGGTTTTAGGGAATTTCAAAGTTACATGGCTCGACGGAGGGCAGCTATCTGGGAAATAACCACGTTTAAATTCATCAACATAAACTGAACCCACACTGGCTTCTACTTCCGTAGCATATTTTAAATTAAGCACGCTAAAAGGAGTCTCTAATAAGTGACATCCCATATCTCCAAGTGCTCCTGTACCATAATCCCACCATCCACGCCAGTTAAACGGTACTAATTTATTTACATAGTCTTTAAACGGAGCAGTTCCTAACCATAAATCCCAGTCTAACTCTGCAGGTATTTCTGCTTTGTTAGCCGACCATGGAATACCTTGTGGCCAAACAGGTCTATCAGTCCAAGCATAAACAGTATGTACATCGCCGATCAAGCCTGCATCATACCATTCCTTCATTTGACGTGGGCCATCATTTGAAGCACCTTGATTACCCATTTGCGTAACAACTTTATATTTTTTCGCTGCTGCGGTTAATGCACGGGCTTCAAAAATATCATGTGCCAACGGTTTTTGTACATACACATGTTTCCCTAATTGCATAGCTGCCATCGCTTGTACAGCATGGTTGTGGTCTGGAGTTGATACAGAAACAGCGTCGAAATTTTTATGCTCTTTATCGTACATTTCTCTCCAGTCTTTATAGAATTTTGCTTTAGGGAAATCCTTTACGCTATCAGCTGCTCTACGTGTATCAACATCGCAAAGGAAACCGATGTCCGCTTTCCCACTTTTTGCAAATGCGGCAATATCACTTTTACCTTTTCCGCCTACTCCAACTCCAGCAACAATCAGTCTATCGCTAGGAGCTAAGAAGCCCGGGCCACCTAACACATGGCGGGGAACGATCATAAATGCAGCAGTTGCAATAGTCCCAGCTTTAAGGAAGTCGCGTCTACTGGTAGATTCTTTTTCTTTTTTTAACGTATCCATTGGTTGTAATTTTTTAAGTTATTTTTTTAACGATAAAATATAAGTGACCATTTCTTTTGCATCGCTTTCGGTAATTTTTGCATGTGGTGTCATTGGCACTGTTCCCCAAACTCCCTTACCACCGCTAATAATTTTACCGGCTAAAAGTGCTATGTTTTCGTCGTTTGACGGGTACTTCTCGGCAATTGCCTGATATGAAGGGCCAATGATTTTATTTTCTTTATGATGACAGCCTATGCAATCTGATTTGGCAATCAACAATTCGCCGCCACTCTTAGTCTGAGCTGGCGCTGGGGCAGGTGTGGTAGTTGTTGTCGTCGCTGTATCGGTATTTGAACCACCACAGGCAGTCAATATTAAAGTGATCGCGCTTAAAATTAAAAGTGTTTTCTTCATCAGTATTTATTGTTTTAACAATTATTCAAATATCACTTGTGTGTTTGTCTTAATATATTTTTAGATGTCAAGGTTATAACCCTAATATTTCTTTATTTAGGTTTGTGTCGCTACCTGCAGAAGCAAAATCATCAAATGCTTTTGTTGTTACCGGAATAATATGGTTCTTAATAAACTCAGCTCCCTCTTTAGCTCCAGTTTCTGAATCTTTTATGCAGCATTCCCATTCCATAACAGCCCAACCTTTAAAATCATACTGAGTTAGCTTGCTAAAAATGCGCTTAAAATCTACTTGTCCATCACCCGGAGAGCGATAACGACCAGCCCGATTTGCCCAACTTTGATAACCTCCAAAAGTACCTTGTTTACCGGTTGAGTTAAATTCAGCATCTTTTACATGGAATGCTTTAATGCGTTCGTGGTAAAAATCTATATACTGAATATAATCTAACTGTTGTAGAACAAAATGTGATGGATCATAAAGCAAACAAGCTCGTTGATGATGGTTTACTTTTTCAAGGAACATCTCATAGGTTTCACCATCAAAAAGATCTTCGCCAGGATGAATTTCATAACAAACGTCCACTCCACAGTGGTCGAATTCATTTAAAATTGGCAGCCAACGTTTGGCTAATTCAGTAAAACCTTCCTCAACTAATCCTTCAGGACGTTGCGGCCATGGATGAAAAGTATGCCAAAGCAGGGATCCACTAAAAGTTGCATGAGCATTTAAACCCAAATTCTGTGAAGCTTTTGCTGCATATTTAAGTTGTTGAACAGCCCAAGCAGTTCTGGCTGTGGGGTTGTTTTTAACTTCTTCTGCAGCAAATGCATCAAATAACTTGTCGTATGCTGGATTAACTGCAACTAGTTGGCCTTGTAAATGGGTTGAAAGCTCAGTGATTGCCAAGCCATGAGCTGCCACTTTACCCTTTAATTCATCGGCATAGGTTTTACTTTCGGCAGCTAATTTTAGGTCGATAAATCTTGAATCGAGCGTAGGTATTTGTATTCCTTTGTATCCTAAATCTGCTGCCCATTTGCAAATTCCATCTAGTGAATTAAACGGGGCTTCGTCTCCAATAAATTGGGCTAAAAAAATGGCTGGTCCTTGTATTGTTGTCATTATCTTTAAATTTTAAAATCGAACCACTTTTGCTCAGACTTACTTGAGGCAACAACGTTTTCAATGAAAGCCATTCCTCGAACGCCGTCAGCGGCATTGGGGAAATCAAGCATCTCGGCGGTAGGTGTTTTTCCTTCTTGTTTTGCTGCTAATGTCAATGCAAAATTCTTGTAAATATTAGCAAAAGCTTCTAAATAACCCTCCGGGTGACCTGATGGAGTTCTTGTATTAAATTTGGCAATATCAGCTACGTAGCTATTTCCTGTTCTGTAAATTTGAGCTGGTTGATCTAACCATTTTACAGTTAACGTATTTGGTTCCATTTGGTGCCATTCAATTCCACCTTTCTCGCCGTACGCTCTAATTTTAATTGCATTTTCTTCGCCTGCAGCAATTTGTGATGCCATTAAAATTCCATTCGCACCGTTGTTAAATCTTAACAATACATTGCCATCGTCGTCTAGTAACCTGTCTTCAACAACGATGTTTAGATCGGCACAGATTTGTGTAATTTGAAGTCCAGAAATATATTCTGCTAAATGCGCCGCGTGTGTTCCAACATCTGCCATACAACCACTAATGCCGCTTTTTGCAGGGTCGGCTCGCCAAGCAGCCTGTTTGTTGTCGCTTGGTGCTGGTAAACTTAACCAGCCTTGTGGATACTCAACACAAACTTTTCTGATTTTTCCTAATGCGCCTTCTTTAATCATTTGCTTAGCCTGTTTAACCATCGGATAACCAGAATAAGTATGAGTTAAACAGATTAATAGTCCAGTTTCATCAGCTTTTGCTTTCAAAGCTTTGGCTTCTGCTAAACTAAATGTAATTGGCTTATCAATTAATACATGAAAGCCATGCGTTAATGCTAGCATGGCTGGTTCAAAATGAAGATGATTAGGTGTAACAATACTTACAAAATGCATTCTTTCGGAAGCGGGTAGTTTGCTTTCCGAAAGAATCATTTCTTCGAAACTTGTATAAACTCTTTCATCAGGCAGAAATAAATCTTTGCCAGATGCTTTTGAATTTTCGGGATTGGAACTAAAGGCTCCACAACAAAGCTCAATTAAACCATCGAGGTTTGCTGCAATTCGGTGAACAGCCCCAATAAAGGCCTGCTTTCCTCCGCCAACCATTCCCATTCTTATTTTTTCTCTCATATGCTTAGCTAAAAGCAGAAAGCTGAAAGATTAAAGCTGTGTACAATTTGCTTTAGTCTTTGTTGCTTTCTGCTTTGGACTGTTTTATATATTTCCTTTTTTTAATTCGCTCACAGCAAAATCTGCCGCTCTTGCTGTTAATGCCATGAAAGTTAACGAAGGGTTTTGACATGCAATTGACGGCATACAAGAACCATCGGTTACGAAAACATTGCTTACCTCATGCATTTGGTTCCATTTGTTTAACACTGAGGTTTTTGGATCGCTACCCATACGTGCAGTGCCCATTTCGTGGATGGCCATACCTGGGGCAGAACCGTTATCGAAAGTTTTGATGTTTTTCATGCCTGCGATTTCTAACATTTCAGCAGCATCATCCATCATATCCTTACGCATTTTAAACTCATTATCTCCAAATTGGCAATCGATAGCAATAACAGGTTGTCCCCATTTATCTTTTTTACTCTTATCTAGTGTTACTCTGTTATCGCGATTTGGCAACGTTTCTCCAAAGCCACCTAAGTTCATATTCCAATTGCCCGGAGTACTGATTAAATCTTTGAAATCTCCACCAAAATCCATTTCTGCAATACCAGTATGGGTATTTGAACGATTTGCGCCACCTTGGAAACCGAAACCACGTAAATAATCTCTCTTATCAGCGCCAACATTACGATAGCGCGGGATGTAAATACCATTAGCACGTTTTCCGAAAATGTATTTATCTTCAAACCCTTCAGCTTGGCCCGATGCGCCACAACGGAAATGGTGATCCATTAAATTACGACCAAGCTCGCCACTTGCATTACCCAAGCCATTTGGATGAGCATCTGAAGTTGAGTTTAGCAAAATTTGAGTCGTCGCCAATGTGGAACCATTTACGAAAATGATTTTAGCAAAGAACTCCATTGTTTCATTGGTTTCTGTATCAATGATGCGAACTCCAGTAGCTTTTTTGGTTTCTTTATCATGCATTACCTCGGTAACGTAAGAAAAAGGTCTTAAAGTTAAATTGCCAGTTGCAACTGCTGCAGGCAAGGTAGCAGATTGCGTGCTGAAATAAGCACCGAACGGACAACCACGACTACATAAGTTTCTGTATTGGCAATTGCCACGACCACCATGTTCAACTGTTAAGTTAGCTACCCGACCTATGGTCATGATTCTACTTCGCTTGAAGTGATCTTCTATTCTTTTTTTAACAGATTTTTCGACAACATTCAAATCCATTGGAGGTAAAAAATGTCCATCTGGAAAGTGAGGGTAGTTTTCTACTTGACCACTGATGCCCGCAAATTTCTCTGCATAATCATACCATGGCGCGATGTCTTTATAGCGAATTGGCCAATCTACCCCATGTCCGTCCTTTGCATTTTCAGAAAAGTTTAAGTCACTTAAACGATAACTTTGTCTACCCCACATTAATGATTTTCCACCAACGTGAAATCCGCGGTACCAATCAAATCTTTTTACTTCAGTATATGGACATTCTTCGTCATTTACCCAAAAACTCTCATTGAATTCGGTATATGGGTAATCTCTTTTTTGAACAGGGTGAGTTTTCTTTTGCGCTTCAGTAAGCTTACCTCTATGTTCGAACTCCCAAGGCTTTTTCATTGCCGTGGTATAGTCTTTTATATGTTCTATGTTACGTCCTCTTTCGAGCATTAACACTTTTAACCCTTTTTTTGTAAGATCCATTGCGGCCCAACCTCCACTTATACCGGAACCTACAACAATTGCGTCATAAGTATTTTGAGCCGTAGCTTTAATATTTAAGTTCATAGTTTATTGTTTGTTTTGTGTGTTGCTTAAACGAAGAGACGTTGACCAGGTTTCATCTTATAATCGCCATCGTATTTACCCGGAACGGCAATATATTCATAGGCCTGTGTGGCACCAATTTCTGAGGTAAAAAAGCCGAGAATGGTTAGATCTCTCGCAATAGAGAAAAACTGAGGTTTTTTAACTGGCTTTTCTTTCATCGCCATTGGATTGGTCATGTTTTCTTTGCCAGATTGTTGTTGCGCCTTAGTTTCTTCCAGCTTTTGAGCTTCTGCAATTTCATCAGATTCCTTTTTCTGGCTAGCGATAGTCGCTTCTCTTACCTTACGTAACAATTGTTCACGTTCTTTAACACCAATTTCTAAAAATGATTTGCTGAAATCTTTTTTAGCACTCACTTCTAGCTCTTCTAAGCCCTTTACAAATGCTTTTTGTGCTTCTTCAGGATAGCAGTCTTTAATCATCATAGCCATAAATGGTCCAACTGCAGCCTCTTTAGCGCCAGGAGACATTTGTGTCTTGGGAAGGATGATATCAGCAATCTCTGCTAACATTTTTTCTTGATCTTCAGAAAATAGATTTCCACTGTTTTTGCCAGGCTGCGTACAGCTGTCAAATAAAGTTGCGATAGTAGTGGCCGATAGTGCTCCCCCAATTAAAAAGGCTACACTCTTTACGGCGTCTCTTCTGTCCATAATATTCGGTTAGGTTGTTTTGTGTTTTGAGCAATTAAATTAGGTAAAATATCTCAAGATTACCAAATTCAAAAGAAATAAAACGAGAGAAAAGAAAGAAAAGTGTGTACAACTTACACTTAGGTGCATTTACACAGATAATTACGGATTGTAAAAATCTGTTTACAATAATAAATCGTTTTAGTAAAAAATTAAGCGCTGTCTAGCTATAAGGTTTGGTTCATTTTTTTAACTTTGCTCAAATTCAAAAAAGTATGGACGAAAAAATATTAGTTTTAGGATCTAACGGTCAAATAGGCACTGAGTTGGTTAACGCTTTACGCAAGGCCTATGGTAATGATAATGTTGTGGCTTGCGATATCCGTAGACCAGATTACGAAACTAAAAATGCCGGTCCTTTTGAATTTGTAAACGTACTTGACAAAGAGATCTTAAAAGATATTTTTACTAAATACAAGCCTACACAAGTTTACCTATTAGCTGCATTACTATCAGCGACAGGTGAACAGAATCCTAAGCTTGCTTGGGATTTAAACATGAACGGGCTACTAAATGTCTTAGATTTAGCATTGGCTTTTAAAACTGCTAAGCTTTATTGGCCAAGTTCAATTGCAGTTTTTGGTCCTAATTCTCCAAAAAACAATACACCTCAGTATTGTACCATGGATCCAAATACTGTCTACGGGAATAGTAAATTAGCCGGCGAACGTTGGTGCGAATATTATTTTCAGAAGTATAATTTAGATGTAAGAAGCATACGTTATCCGGGCCTAATTAGTTGGAAAGCGGCACCTGGTGGTGGCACAACAGATTATGCAATCCATATTTTTCATGAGGCATTAAAAAAAGGAAGTTACGCTTCTTTTTTATCAGCTACTACTGAATTACCAATGATGTATATGGATGATGCTATCCGTGGAACTATCGAATTGATGGATGCACCGGCAGACCAAATTTCTATTCGTTCGAGCTATAACTTTGCAGGCGTGAGCTTTACACCTGAAGTATTGGCGGCTGAAATACGTAAACACATTCCTGATTTTAAATTGACTTATACAGAGAATGATCCGAGACAAGAAATTGCAAACAGCTGGCCAAGCTCAATAGATGATAGCTTTGCCAGGAAAGATTGGTTATGGAAGCCTACATTTGATTTAGCGAAAATGACTGAGGATATGTTGGCAAACTTAAAAAAATAGCAAAGACATGGAGCTCGGAGCTCTAAAGTCTTGATACTTGATACTAAATACTTGATACTAGAAAATGGGAAGAGCATTCGAATTTAGAAAAGAAAGAAAATTTAAACGTTGGGCCAAAATGGCGGTACAATTTACCCGTATTGGTAAAGACATTGTAATGGCCGTTAAAGATTCTGGACCGAATCCAGAAACTAACTCACGTTTACGTACTGCCATGCAAAATGCTAAGGCGGTAAATATGCCGAAGGATAGGGTAGAAGCAGCGATAAAACGTGCTTCTGATAAATCATTAGCTAACTATGAAGAGCTTGTTTATGAAGGTTATGCGGCACATGGAGTTGCTGTTTTAATTGAAACTGCTACTGATAATACCAATCGGACGGTTGCGAATATTCGAAGCTACTTTAACAAAACCAACGGTACATTAGGTAAAACAGGTTCGTTAGATTTTGTTTTTAACCGTAAATCTATTTTTAGGTTTGTGCCTGCAGATGATTTGGATTTAGAAGAATTAGAGTTTGAATTGATTGACGCTGGTTTGGAAGAATTATATGTCGAAGCAGATGAAGAGGGCAATGATATTGCAGTTGCTCAAGGTCCCTTTGAGAATTTTGGCACTTTACAAAAGGCTTTAGAAGAGAAAGGCATTGAGTTAAAAAGTTCAAAATTAGAGCGGATCGCATTATCTCATCATGCTGTTACTGAAGAACAAGCAGTTGATGTATTGAAATTAATTGATAAACTTGAGGAAGATGATGATGTTCAGGCCGTTTATCATAATATGGCGGAATAGGATAATTCCTCAATAGGTAAAATTGACACCTTGCAGATTTCAAAAATTTGCAAGGTGTTTTTGTTTTATTGATAGTAGATTTAGGTTATTTAGTCTGGCTAAACAACCATGACATTAGCGTTGGCTCAGCAAATGTCGCATCCCAACTATTGTGGTTTGCTTTTGGATAAACAGTAAATTTTGGTGCGTGGCCAATTGTTTTTAACGCTTGATAAATGTTATAGGAGATTTGCGGATTTACGACATCATCCATGCCCCCATGAAAAATCCATAAGGGTACATTTTTATATTTTTTCACATTAGCTACGTTGTCACCACCACAAATAGGAAACGCAGCTGCAAATGTTTTTGGTTTTCTTCTTAAGAGTTCGAAGGTTCCCATGCCTCCCATAGACAATCCACCCAAATAAATTTTAGTCTTATCTGCAAAGGGTTTACTTGTCATTTGATCGGTTAAGCCTAGCAGAAGCGCCATCGATTTGGTTGGCTCACCACCTTTTAAAAAGTTGAAAAATCTTTTACCTGTTACGTTCTCTATTTCAACATTAGACCAGTAACTTGATTCTGAACACTGAGGAAAAATAACAATAGCGGGATAATTCTTTCTGAAATCATCTCCCAGAAACAATTTAGAACCATGCGTTAATTGCTTTTCATTGTCATTTCCCCTTTCACCACTTCCATGTAAAAAAAAGACCACAGGGTATTTTTTATTCGCATCAAAGTTTTCTGGATACAATATCCGATATTTCAAGGTGTCGACACCTTGAATAAAATTTTCCTTTTTAAACTGCGATAAATCTTGGGCAAAAGCCGAAGAAATCAGTATCGACATTAAAAATAGAGCAACTAGTTTTTTCATATTATTTAATCAATTTAAAATCAACCGATTTAGCATCTCGTGAATTTGTACCTATGAATACCTTAAAGTCTCCAGGTTCAGCAACAAATTTCAGCGCGCTATTATAAAATTTCAATGTCTCTTCAGTAATTGTAAATGTAACCACCTTGCTCTCGCCCGGCTGCAAGGTAATTTTACTAAAATCCTTTAATTCTTTAACCGGACGGGTAACGGTACCAACCATGTCACGGATGTAAAGCTGTACAACTTCTTGTCCGGCAACTTTTCCGGTATTTGTAACCGTAACATAAGCTGTGAGTTTTTGTCCCGGTTTTATGGTGTTACTGCTTAATTTAAGGTTACTATAATCAAATGTAGTATAACTTAAGCCAAAACCAAATGGGTATAAGGGATCATTGCTTACATCTAAATAATTGGAACGGAATTTAGTAAACCACTTTCCTTCAGCTAACGGTCTACCGGTATTTTTATGCGCATAATAGAGTGGTATTTGTCCAATGTTTTGCGGGAAAGTAGTGCTAAGTTTGCCTGAAGGATTTACATCGCCAAATAAAACGTCGGCAATAGCATCACCTGCTTCACTTCCAGGGAACCAAACATTTAAAATTGCTGGAATATTTTCTTCTTCCCATTTTAAAGCAAGTGGTCGGCCAGTAAACAAAACCAATACAATAGGCTTTCCTGTTTTAGCCAATTCTCTTAACAGGTTTTTCTGCGTCTGAGGAATTTCAATATTTGTAACACTGCTACTTTCGCCACTAAACTCAGAAGCCTCGCCTAGTACGGTTACAATAACATCTGATTTTTTTGCTACTTCTACAGCCTCTTTAATTAGGTCTGCTTCCGTCCTTGAATCATGCTTATAGCTTTTTGGGTTATGTACATTTACATATCGATGCTCTATCGTCGAATCGGCTAAAAAGTTTGATCCTAATGCCGTTAGAATTTTTGCATTTGCACCAACTGCATTCTTAATGCCCTGCAATACTGTTATTGATTTATCAAATTCAGCAGCAACGCTCCAAGTACCAAACATATTAGCTGTATTGTTAACCAATGGGCCTATTAATCCAATCGTGCCAGATTTTTTTAGGGGTAATACTTGGTTATTGTTCTTTAAAAGGACAAAGCTTTCGGCGGCGATTTTACGTGCAATTTGGCGGTTTTCGGCAGTAAAAACCTCTTTCGCAGGTCTAGAATCGTCAATAAATTTATACGGATTGCTAAATAAACCTAACTTGTATTTGGCTTGTAGAATTAATCGGCAAGCCCTGTTTATTTGTTCAACTGTTACTTTTTTCTCCGCTAGTGATTTTTTTAAAGTTGTTAAGAATCCTTCCCCAACCATATCCATGTCAATACCTGCATTTAGAGCTAAAGCAGATACCGTTTGTAAGTCGCCCATCCCATGCTCAATCATTTCAGGAATACCAGTATAATCTGTCACTACGAAGCCTTTAAAACCCCATTGGTTGCGTAATACTTCAGTCATTAACCACTTGCTTCCTGTCGCTGGAATGCCTTCAACTTCATTAAATGAAGCCATGATACTTGCTGCTCCAGCATCAACAGCCGCTTTATATGGTGGAAGGTATTCGTTGTACATCTTTAAACGGCTCATGTCTGTTGGGTTATAATCCCTTCCAGCCTCCGCTGCGCCGTAAAGTGCATAATGTTTAACACAGGCTAATATTTCATTGTTAGCTTCCAATTTACCTTGATACCCCATAACCATAGCTTTTGCAATCTGGGAGCCTAAGTATGGATCTTCACCACTTCCTTCAGATATACGACCCCAACGAGGATCCCTAGAAATATCAACCATGGGCGAGAATGTCCAATTAATACCATTTGCACTTGCTTCTGTTGCGGCAATTCGCGCCGATTTTTTAATTGCCTCCATGTCCCAAGTACAACTTAAGCCAAGTGGAATTGGAAACACCGTATTGTATCCATGGATCACATCCATCCCAAAAAGTAATGGGATTTTAAGTCGGGTATTTTCTACAGCAACTTTCTGAACAGCTTTAATTTTATCTAAGCCTTTAATGTTAAATAAGCCACCAACTTGACCAGCGCTAATTTGCTTGCTGATATTGGAACTATTTGCTTGCCCGGTAATAATATCTCCCGAAACTACCGGTAAGTTCAACTGACCAATTTTTTCGTCAATTGTCATTTTCGACATCAAGTTGCTGATAAAAATGTCCATCTTCTGTTGGGCTGCCGAGGTTGTTTTCTTCTGTTGTGCAAAGCTGAAATTGATGCTACATGCTATAAGTAAAATTAAGGAACTGATATTCTTCATAGTATATTATTTTGATAAATAGGATTGTTCAATACAGGTTAGTTTTTTAGCGCAGGACTTTGAAAACCTAATTTTATCAGTCCTGCTTTTACTTCTGGGGCACTCATAAAAAGATCCCAAATTAGACCGGTTCTTTCGTTTTCAATCATTACAACTATTGGTCCCTGATCTATACCGATGTAACGTCTAGGAAACCAATTAGCCGTTTCACTATAAGCGTCGTAAAAGCCAAACTCACCCCAAGCTTTATCGCCAAGGTTTTCATACAGGTGTCTAATCATCTGCATACTTTCTTTTGGTGCATACGGATAAGAAGAAAGGGCTGCTGTTGGGCTAATTACACCAAAATCTTCATTAGGCATGTGCGCGGCATAACCCTTTACCGAGTAACTTGCCGTGAGGCCCCAAGAATTTTTACCGTACCCTTTATAGCCTTTCGGGTTAGCTATTGCATAATCGTAATTTATTAATGTATGGTTCTTATTCTCTTCCCAGTAATCGGCATATTTGTCTTTTAAACCCTTTGGATTTAAACCTAAATAAGAATAGTGTGCCCAAAATAGCGGTCCAACACTTTGTCCGACAACATTGTGCTTTAATTTTATAGGGTGGTCATATAAAGAAATATTGGTGTTTATAGCGCCACTTTTTGCCCAACCTTGGTGGTAAACTTCGGCAGGAACCCCATGCGTAGGAGAGCAGGCAGCCATAATGTAGGTAATTAAACATTCGTTGTATCCGGTAATGGCAAAATTCATTTTCCACCCAGAATTTGGAGACCAATGCCAGTAAAGCACGTTTTCATTGTTTTTTCTATAGAAATCCCATTCTATGCCTTTCCAAAGTTCATCTGCTTTTTTTGCGAGTGCTTTTTCCTGATTGTTTCCATTGGCGTAGTACTGGCGAACGCACACCAAAGCTTGAGCGAGAAAGGACGTTTCGACTAGATCTCCTGCATCATCATTTTTTCCAAAAGCTTTGGCTTTTCCTGAGGGCAACATCCAGTGAGGCCAAGCGCCATGAAACCTATCTGCTTTTGCAAGAAAATCAAGCCCTTTTTTTAGGTGTTCATACCCTTGCTGTTTGGTAATGAATTTACGCTCGATAGCAACAATGGTTCCCATGATGCCGAAACCACTGGCACCTGTCGCGATAATATCTTTATCATTTTGAGGGTAAACATTATCACTATGATAGCGTTCTCTGGAAAGACCAGAAATCGGCTCCGCTCCCTCGTAAAAGTACTTGTAAGTTTGTTTTTGCACCAAAGTAAGTAGCTGGCTATCGCTTAATCCTTTTTTAATATCGCTGGTATTGCTTTGTTGAACAGTACAGCCACTAAGGGTTACCAATAAGCCAAGTGTAAATATTAGTTTCATCGTGTGTTCTTTTTAAAGGTTAGGACTTTGAAAACCTAGTTTTGTCAGTCCCGTTTTTACTTCTGGAGCACTCATAAATAAATTCCATAGCAGTTTACTACGGTGATTTTCTATCATAATAATAATTGGACCTTGATCTATCGCTAGTGTAGAACTCGCAAACCAAGGGTCGTTGAGGTTAAATGCGTCGTAAAATCCATACTCTCCCCAAATTTTGTCTCCCAACTTATAATAGAAAAATTTAAGTGCTTGCATTGATTCTGTTGGGGTGTAAGGGAATGATGACAATGCTGCGGTTGGCGCGATTACTCCCTTATCATTTGTGGGAGAACTTGCTCCATAGCCACCGGGAATATCGCTCGCAGTTAATCCCCAGCAATCGGCACTATATCCTGTGTTTTTGGCAGGATTGGCTACACAGTAGTTATAGTTGATTAAAGTATGGGCCTTGGTTTGTGTTTCATAATTTGCATAAGCATCCGTTAATCCAATTGGATTAACCCCTAAAAAAGTGTAATGCGCCAAAAATAATGGTCCACCACCCGCCACGCCAAGTGGTAGCTGTACACCATAGTAGATATTTCCGTTTTTCATGGCACCATTTCTTGCCCAACCTTGATCGTAAACAGTTTTTGGGATAGACGATGTTGGAGATCCAGCAGCCAGTATATAAGTATTAAGCGCTTCATTCCAACCCTGTAATGGTAAATTCATTTCCCAGTTGTAATTTGAACTCCAATGCCAATATAATACATTGCTATTGTCTTTTCTAAACCAAGCCCATTCAACACCATTGTAAATTGAAGTAATGTCTGCCCTTAAGGTCGTTTCGGCAGCATCGGATGAAGCAAAATATTGTCGCGCAGTAAGGAGGCCTTGCATTAGATACGATGTTTCGACTAAGTCGGCACCATTATCTTTTGTGCTAAAGGGAATCGTCGCTCCGGTATTACCATCAATCCAATGAGCATAGGCGCCGTGATATCTAGTTGCCTTATTTTTCAAGAAATCAACGATTTTCTGTAAACGAGCTAAACCTTCGGCTCTTGTGATAAAGTTACGATGAACACCTGTTACGATAGCCATGATCCCGAAGCCTGAGCCACCAGAGGTAACTATATTACCCGATGAATTCCTTTCTCTAGCTAGTCCACTTACAGGATGCCCAAAATCCCAAAAATATTTGAAAGTTTGTTTTTGTACTAAAGTCAAAAGCTCATCATCAGAGATCCGAGCAAATTTATCGGTATTATCTAAACCAGAAATTAGATTAACGCTTACGGGATTGATCAACCTTCCGCCACTTGAAGATTTTAAGTTATCGTTAACAGATAGGAAGTAACTCGTAAAAGACTTTAAATTGTTTTGAGGAGTAACAACTATCGTTTTATTTCCATCTAGAAATGAGCTAGTAACTGGAACTGTAGCTCCTGATGCGTCTTTTAAAGTAATTCCGTTGATTGCTGTGGTGTTGTTAATGGCTTCAGTAAAATTGAATTTAATGACAGGTTTTAAATTAAGTCCTGTATACTTTAGTGTGCCGTTATTGGTATCATTGATAGTAAATGATAAAGAAGTATCGGTATTTGTAGGAGTTTCTTTGTCTCCTTTTTTACAGCCTGAAAAAATGATTATGGCCAATACGAAATAGACAACTTTAAAGCTGCATATGGTTTCAATTATTTTCATGCTAAGGACTTACAATAATATGCCACAGTGAATGGATTCACTATGGCATATGTGAAATAAGATTTATTTTTTTTCTAAATAAAGTTTATACATTGCGTTTACAACCGCATCTGGCATAAAAGCATTGTATATTTTAACTTCATCGATTTTACCGGTCATCGCTGCATATTCTGTACTGGTATTAACAGCTTTTCCTGGTATTACATTGTAATTACCGCCTATGATAAATTCTCCAGGTTCGTTAGCCTTGAACAAGTTATTTCCTACTCCTCTATCAGAGTAGCTGCCGATATTAATTCCATTGGTAAGCACGTTGAATCTACCAGTTTTTCCATTGTAACTTAATACTAAGTGGACCCAGTTTCCTGGGCCAATTTTAGGCGATAACGTCGCATTTAAATTATCTTGGGATCCTCCGCCAACGGTACTGAATCTTGGACCTACTTTCAATACATCGATATTGCTTGCAGGATACCCGTTTGTGTTCAATCTGATATCTAAACTACCGTCAAAAATTCCTGGGCGAGCCAATTGCATCAACATTGTTCTTTTAGAGCCATTGTTAGAGATTTGGATCCATTGACTGATTGTAAAACTTTGTAACGCATTGGTTTTAAAAGCTGCAAATTGATTTGCAAAATATAGAAATCCGTTATTTAGATCTAGTGCTTTGCCTTTAAAACCATCAACTAGTGAGTTTCCTGCAGTCTGCGTCGGAGCAGTGTTGCTAATTTTTTCGCTATAGTTATCATCAAAACTGAAATAAGCAACTAAATTATCTTTCAGGATTTCATCGGATGTCTTAAAACCTCCAATTGTACCTTGATAATCTTCCACATTAACCTCTGGGAGGTTATTTGGGTTACCATCCTTTTCACATGATGATAATGTTGTAGCAGTAAGTAAGATACCTACTGCACAAGCTGTTTTATATAAATTTGAAAATTTCATTTTTCTTATCTTTAATGTGATTAATAACCAGGATTTTGAGTTAATACACCTTTACTCAAGTCAATTTGTTGTTGAGGAATCGGTAATAATACATCTCTATTTACATTAAAACCTGTTTTTCCTGCCGCAATCATAGCATCCTGAGCAATTCCCCAACGGACAATATCAAAGAAACGTTCGTGTTCCATGGCTAATTCAATTCTTCTTTCATGGCGAATAGCGTCTCTTAGAGCCGATTGATCTGTAGTGGTAACATTTGGAAGGACATTGCTATTACTTCCTCTTGCCCTTGCGCGCACGCTATTAAGCGCCGCAAGCGCATTTGTAGTGTTTGCGGCTCCACCTAATTCATTCGCAGCTTCTGCGTACATTAAAACCACATCTGCATAGCGCAAAATACGAACATTCATCCACCATGAGCCTCTAGTATTATACATTGCAATGTAAGAAGGGTTTGCCAAAACTTTATGGTTATATTTTGGATTTGGTACTACCGTAGGATAAAGTGGTGCTTCTTGCCCGTAAATTGTAAAACTTGGTGCACCTGCAGTGCTGCTGTAAAGTATTGTTCTTGCCTTTCTAGGATCACCAGGTTCATAGGCAGCTTCTAGTTGTGCACTTGGCATGTTCCATCCCCAACCTCTATTCCATTCTGTATTATTTCCCCTAGTTCCTTGTATACTGGCATACTGAATTCCATTGGCAGTTGGTACTGCTGCACTAGCAGTGCCTTGAATCTCAAAGATAGATTCTTTGCTATTTTCTCCGGCTTCACCAAAAATAGTGTTGTATGGTGTTGATAGATCATATTGGCCAGAGGTCATCACAGTGTTCGCTGTAGCCATTGCTGCCGCCCATTTTTGCTGATAAAGGTAGACCTTAGCAAGAATGCCATTTGCAGTACCTTTTGTTGATCGGCCGATAAACTTTTTGTCCCAGCTTATTGGTAAGTTGGCAGCTGCAAATTGAAGATCACTCTCTATAAAGGCGTAGATCTCAGCCGCAGTGCTCTGTGGGATATTAGAAGTAACCGCTTGTACTTTATCAATTTTTGGAACCCTTCCAAACGCTCTGACTAACACAAAATAAGAATAACCTCTCAAAAACCTGGCTTCTGCTTCAGCTTGTATTTTGGCCTCTGGTGTTGCAATAATTTCTGTGTTGTTGTTAATCTGATCAATAATGGTATTGCATCTATTAATCATGGTAAAGTACTCTGTCCAAAGACTATTAACTCTTCCGTTTGTTAACGCAGGAAAATTATCCATTGCAATCACATCAGCCCCTCCATCTGTAGGCGTACTGCCCTTATCCGCATCATCACTTCTTATGCTGGTAACAACCATAAAGCCATCAGACACATAATTGTATGCTCTAAGCGCATCGTAAGCAGAGAATAAAAATGTATCATAAGGAGTTCCACCTTGAGGATATGGGTAATTATCGGCAGTATAGGTTCCTTGTCTCTGTGTATCTAAGAAATCTTTACAGCCCGAGTTAATAGAAATTAAGCTTGCAGCTACTACCGCAATACAGATATTTCTTTTATTAAATATTTTCATAATAATATGATTTGAGTTTTATTTGGTATGAAGCGATCACGAGTGGTATTCAATATTGTTTTTAACTGTAAACTCATGATGGTTTCATTTTTATAAAAATTAAGAATGTCAATTAAAAAGTAACATTTAAACCAAAAGAATAAACCGCCGGCACAGGATATACTCCATTATCAGCTCCACCGCCTAAAATGCTTCCAATTTGCGCTTCTGGTGTATAGCCAGTGGCTTGAGTCCAAGTTTTTAGATTTTGACCGCTTATGTAAAGTCTTATTTTTTGAGCACCAATTTTGGTCATCAATTCTTTTCCGAACGTATAGCCTAACTGAACTGTGCGTATTCTGAAATAGTCACCTGGCTCTAAGTAATGAGAACTAAACAAGAAATTGTTTCCACGGGTGTTGTCTAAAATAGGCTCAACATTGGTTGTTCCAGGGCCAGTCCATGCATTTAATCTGTTAGCTTCGTAGTTCAAGGTTGCAAAATTCGAAGTACGACGTTGTGTATAGATTGAATTTCCAACTACACCTTGACCCTCAAAAAGGGCATCAAATCCTTTGTAACCTAACGATAAACTCATGCCATAGCTGTATGGAGGAAATGGCGTTCCAAGATAGGTTCTATCTAATGGAGAAATTACGCCATCCCCATTCAAGTCCGCGTATGCGATATCTCCTAATTGCGAATTAGAGAAAGCAGGCATGGTTAGCATATCTTTCGCTGTTTGATAAATGCCAACCTGTTTGTATCCATAGAAGTAGCCAATTGAATACCCAGAGTTAGTTAAGTTTACACCACTATTTCCGGTAATTTGGAATTCAGTAGTATTACCAAGAGATTCAACCTTGTTTTTATTATAACTAAAGTTTCCAGAAAGGTTATAACTGAAGTCACTACCGATTTTATCTGTCCACCCTAGTGTTACTTCAATCCCTTTGTTATTGATCTTTCCTAAATTGGTAAAGAATGGTAATTGACCGGCCAATAAAGGGAAGCTGGTTAAAATACCATCAGTTGTTTTATCATAAAAATTAACTTCGGCGTTGAAACGATTATTAAAGCTTTTCAAATCAAATCCAACATCGGTACCTTGAACAATTTCGTAGCGTAAATTTGGATCGGGGATATAGGCATTTTGGACAGCTGTATAAATATTGTCGCCAAAAATTGCTGTAGAACCAGTAGATAGCCCTTGTTGATAAAGGTTAGGCTGCACGCCGTTTGAGTTTCCTAGTCTTCCCCATGAAGCACGGATTTTTAAATAGTCTATACCTTTAATGGCATTTTTAAAGAAATCTTCTTCACTAGCTACCCATCCTAAACCGATGCTTCCAAAGGTACCCCATCTATTGTCGGGAGAAAATCTAGAACTTCCATCTCTACGAACCGTACCATTGAAAAGATATTTTCCATTATAGGTATAGCTTAATCGCGCAAATGCACCAACATTCGACTCTTCCGAGCCGCCGCCGCCATTGCTCAAGATGTTATTTGGGTTGATGATTCCTAAATACCATAGATCTGGATCACCCGGTACAACTAGCGTACTGTCTGTACGCGAACCACTAAGACTTGATCCAGCCCAACGTAGCGTCGTAAAACCGGCCAAAGCAGTGATGTTATGGCCTCCTTCAAGAGATTTTTCATAGGTTAAAGTATGATCTTGTTGGTACCTGTGATTTTCTGATTGGTTTTGATTGATAGAAGAGCGAAATTGGGTATCTTTTGCAATGGTAGTGGCACCTCCATTCTCGCCAACATTGATAAAATCAAATGGCGGGCGAGAGTAGCCTCTTCCGTAGCTAAATCCGTAATCCGCATATAGTGTTGAACGAAGTGTAAAATCTTTTAAGAATTTCAATTCTGCAAAAACACTTCCATTAAATCTAAGCGATTTATTGATTGATGTTCCATTGTTTCTATCTATTGCAGCCATTACGTTTCCAACTTGTGCTTTTTGAAATGAAGGTAGCGAATAGTATGTGTTTGCATCTGTTTGCACGGGAACAATCGGTGCAGACCAAATAGCACCGTTTAAACTCGCTGCAGTTGGGTTGTTAATTGAATGAAATCCAGTAAAACTACCACCGATTTTGAATTTGTCGCTTACTCTGATCTCTTCACTTAAACGCAGCACATATTTTTGATAATTATCATATTTTAGCACACCATCTTGGTTATTGTAACCAAAGTTAACTAGCGTGGTAGATTTTTCACCACTATTTGAAAAACTCAAACTATTTGAATTAATAATGGCACTTTGAAGGATCAGATCTTGCCAATCAGTATTAGCATTATAATTGCTAAAATCGAAAGGAGCCGCATTAATATTTTTTAACTGAGTTGAATATAATTTTTTAAAGCCTGCGGCATCTGTAACTGCAATTCTATTGTGAACTTTTTGTACGCCAACATTGCTTACAAAGTTGATTCTAGTTTGCCCTTTAGCAGCACGTTTGGTAGTGATAGCAATTACACCATTGGCACCTCTTAAACCGTAAATTGCGGAAGAAGATGCATCGCGTAATAGATCTATCGATTCAATATCTGCTGGATTTAAAAAGTCGATGTTATCTTGTAGTAGCCCATCGACTACATAAAGTGGACTTGCACTATTCGTACTGCTTATACCCCGGATTCTAATTACAGGTTGTGAACCTGCGCCTCCAGAGTTTACTACTGTTAATCCAGCTACCTTACCCTGAAGTGATGCCAAAGGATTTACTGCTGGCATTTTCGCGATATCATCTCCACTAACACTAGAAATCGCACCCGTTAAATCCTTTTTCTTCTGAGTTCCGTACCCAACAACCACAACTTGCTCCAAATTCTGGGTGTCTGACTTCAAAGTAACATCGATCTTTGTTTGGCTATTTACCACAATTTCTTGAGGAACATATCCTAAATAAGAAAATACTAAAGTGCTACCTTTGGGAACACTGATGGCATAATTTCCATTAGCCTCTGTTTGTACCGCTTTGTTTGTTCCTTTTATTAATACTGTTGCAAAAGGGATAGGTCCATTACTATCGTCTTTCACATTACCCGTAACTGTAACATTTTGGGCAAAGGCAACATCTAATATTAGTAAACAAAGAACCGTAAGCACTGAAAATTTTGTAAAGATTTTTTTCATACCGTTATTCATATTTGTTTAATTGATTAATCTAATTTTCTGTTTTTGATTGGTAACTCCAAGCAATCTTACCTATACATTAATACATCATCATGCTGATGAGTAGTATCTCATACTCTTGAATAAATTTGATTTTTAGTCCAAAAACAATGTTTTTTGAGGCGTAACCTCTATTTGTAGACTACTACAAATAGGTTTTTTGAAGGTAATAGTGATGTGTAGAAAATACCGCCGTGAGAGGTAATGATGTAGTACTAAAGTTCCATTAAAAACTCAACCAAGTTTTTATCGTGCGGAACTTCAAGCTTTTTACGCAAACGATACCGGCGTATTTCTACCCCTCTAAGGGATATATTTAGCAGCGAGGCGAGTTCTTTGCTGCTCATGTTCATGTGAAGATAAGCGCATAGTTTTAAGTCATTCGGAACTAGGTCTGGATGATTTGCTTTAAGCTTTTTAAAGAAACTCTCATGTGCTTCATTGAAGCTGCTCTCAAATAAATTCCAATCCCGCTCATCGTTCATACCATCGTCAATTACTTTTTGGATTTTGCGCAATTGATCATCAGAGAGTTTTTTACCGTTCTCATCTTTTAGCTTGGTCATTTCCTCGCTAATTTTTTGCAGTAACTCATTTTTATAAACTAAGCTCATCGCAGAATTTGCAAGCTCCCGGTTTTTACTGGCTAATTCGGCCTGCAGTTTTTCAGTTTGGATTTTGATAATTTGTTTTTCAGTAGCTTCAGCTTCCCTTTTAACAAATTCTTCTTTTTCTAATTGAAGCTTATTCGAAATTAGTTGTTGGTCTTTGTTTAGCTTGGCTTCATAAATCCGCTTACCGGCAATAAGCGCAATCACACCTAATAATGCATAAAATGCGATGGCCCAATTGCTCCCATACCAAGGAGGGTCTACAACGAATTCAAAGGTTGTGATTTCACTTGTTGATCCCTCGTTAATTTTCGCCCTAACCTTAAATAGATAACTACCACGAGTTAAATTGGTGAAGTCTTTCTGTGTAGCAGGGCTCCAATCAGACCACTGTTTAGAATATCCTTCTAAAAAATATTGAAACTTGACTTTTGACTGGCGATAATAAGGTAAGGAAAAAGAGATGCGTATGTTATTTCGGCTAAACGGAATTTCAATTTTTTCGTCGGTACTTCCATTCTCAGTGAGTGTAGAATATTTATCGGTAATGTCCTCGATTTTCCGAATCAACACAGCTGGTAACTTATGTTGTTTTTCAGCGTTTTCTGTACTAGTTGTATTGTAAATTACAAAGCCATCATCAACACTAATTAGGTAAATCTTTGAGCTAATCTGACTAATATTTTCGTAATACTGCACCATTCTTCCATCAAGAATGCTAAATCTGCTCGAATCGATCGCGATTTTCCCGGGCTCGCTTAAATTTACCAAACCCATCTTCCCGTGATTAATAAACCAATATTTCTTTAAACCCGCGCTAATAATCTTATTCGCAGTATGAAAACTACCTAGATTCTTATTTAAAATCTCATATTTACTAAATCTGTTGCTAATTTCATCATATAGCAAAAATCCTGATTCAGACGAAAAGACAATTTTATTCTCAAGGTTAAAGATATTAATGTTAAAGTTGCTCGGCAATCCATTTTTCTCATCGTAATACTTAATATTGCTCGCCCTTTTTAAATCTGCAGTTAACGTTAGTTTATAAAGTCCCTTATAAGCATGACTAACCCAAATATCTCCCTTATTGTCCTGCTCTACGTATCTAGATGGTTCATTAAAACCAGCTATTTTATGACTAAGTTTCCATTTCCCAGTGGCATCTTTTATAAAAATGACAAGGCCAGTGTAAGTTCCTTGGATCAGGTAATTGGGGTTCGAGTTCAATTTTTTAATAGTCCAGCCTCCATTAATCGTTGAAATTTTCTCCATCTGGTTGCCTGTGATACTAAAAGTACCATCATTATGGCCACAAAGTAGCTGATTGTCAATCTCACTTAGATCCCATACTTGACCTTGTGAATTTGGAATTAATTTAAAATCAAATGAATTGTACAGGTTCCCATTTTCGGGAGTCCAAGGACTAACAAATAAACCTTGATTCGTTCCAAGATAGATTTTGTCCTTTACAATTAAACTCGAATAAACAGTGCCAAACTGCCCAGCCTTATCAAAATAAAAATAGAGTGGAGAGTTTAATTCTATTCTGTCAATCCCATTGTCTAAACCTGCCCATAAATTTCGTTCATTGTCTGCATATAAGCTCAAAATGGTATTGTTCTGCAGGCCGCTTGATTTATTAATTCGCTGCACAACCCGACCATTTTCATCAATAATAATCAAGCCATTTAGTATCGTTCCATACGCATAGTATTTATCTAATATTTTTACGCCATTATTGAGTTGGTATGTTTTTAGAAATGAATTGGCTAAGCTATTTAGTGGACGAAAAGTATTGCCATCATATATAAATAGACCATTTTTCCCGGTACCGATAATAAAACTATTGTTTTTGTAAGGCAAGATGGAAAGGATGCCTGTTGTTCCTAAGATTTCACTGCCTTTTAAGGGTGTGAAATTTCTGCCTTTTAATTCAAAAAGCCCTTTGCCAAGCACTTCGGCAAATAGTTTGTTTTTAACTTGGTGCAAAAATAAGAATGCATTCGGAGCCTTAACAACCTCAACTTTCTTGTTTTCATAGCTATAAATGGTCGAAAAAGATTGAAAAATTACCCGCTTTCCTATTATATATATCTTCCAAATCTCGTCAGTTATTTTGTATGGCTTTGGAATGAGATTAATTAGTGAGGTATATTGAAATTGTTTATTTTGATATGACCAATACCCAAACTCTCCAAAGCTACCAGTATAAACTAAGCCACTTCCTGCTGTTGCAACAGCACGAACAATCTGTCTGTTCGGCATTTTATATTGTTGCCAGTATTTTCCGTCAAAAGTGAGTAGTCCTTCTGCATTTCCGAAGTACATAATGCCGTTTTTGTCTTTAGCTATCGACCAGTTTTGATTGCCGGATAAATAGGAGGACTTCGGGTAATTTTGTACATACGGCACACCTATGCTCTGTATTTCATCAGCCAGCGTGCATAAAGGCATGAAAAGACAAACTACTAAAACAATAAAATACCTGTGCAAAATGTGGCTCATTGATCTCAATTATTTTCGAACATTGTGCAAAATAAATATTTCGCTCGGATATATTGCTTGTTGCTAAGCTTTATATTATAAACTTGGAACTACAGTTTTAACAGGTTGTGGAACCTTCACATAATAACCAGTTCCGTCATATGGGCGTTTGCGCGGATGAGTAGTACATTCGGTTGAACAACATCCCTGCAGTTGTTCACCACATTGATCACATTGTGTGAAATGTTCATTACATTCTGGATTCGCACAATTAATCATTTTAGGAGTAACTGTTCCACAATTTAGGCAAGTAGAAACAACTGTTGGATTAACTGAATTTACGTCTACAGCAATTCGGTTATCAAAAACGTAACACTTCCCTTCAAAATCTTTTCCACCAGCTTCTTTTCCATATTTAATAATGCCGCCATGTAATTGATACACATCATTAAAGCCATGATGCAATAATAAAGCACTTGCTTTCTCGCACTTAATTCCGCCCGTGCAATAAGTCATCACTTTTTTGTCTTTGTATTGCGCTAAAGCTTCTATTTGGTCAGGAAAATCTCTAAAATTCTCAATATCGAGTGTAATAGCATTCTTAAATTTGCCTAAGTTATGCTCATAATTAGAGCGTACATCTAAAATAACCACATCATCACGGTCGATCATTTCACTAAACTCTTTTGGCTCTAAGTACTTTCCTGTTTTCTCGTTAGGATTAATAATACTTGTGTCGCGTAAACCTGAGTGAACTATCTCTGCTTTGTATCGACAGTGCATTTTAATAAACGAAGGCTCTGCAACTTCGTCGATTTTAAAGTCAGTTTTTGCAAAACGCTCATCAGCTTTTACGGCTGCCATGTAAGCATTACAGGCCTCTGGAGTGCCCGAAACGGTTCCATTTAGTCCTTCTTCGGCAACAATAATTCGCCCAACTAGGCCTAATGACTTGCAAAATGTTAAATGATCAGCAGCAAATTGTTCTGCGTCTGCTATTGGAGAATAGCAGTAATAAAGTAAGGTGTTGTATATCATAATCATTGATACCGCTGCAAACGGCGTTTAATTTGAAGCAAAGATACAAAAAGGAGCTGAAAGCAAAAAAATAAAGGAGATTGCACCTTTCAACTTCAGTCTTTTCACCTAAAGGCCAAGACTGTAGGCAATTCTAAATCCCTGATCGACTTTCTTGGTGCCGTCATATGCATAACCGTAACCCACACCAAACCCAAAACGCTCCACGCCAAAATAAAATTCTTTATAGTTTCGTTTATCAGGTTGGTTCAAGTAATTGAAGCCTACTATTTCTTCTAATTTTGTTAATCTGAGCAAAGGTATTTTATTGATGATGAAACCCGCAAAATTGTGCTCTAAATGAAGTTCCATATAATGACGATTGGTGCTATATTGATAAAAATCTAAGTACCTAAATTTTCGCAAATTGGGAGGGAATATTGTTGAATTATTGCCCCTAAAATGTTTACGATCTGGATAAAAAACGGCGTTGTTATTAAGAAACTTGCCGGCCCCGAATACAAATGAGGTGTAGCCTAATAACCCTGCCCTTATGCGTTCTTGGTATACTTCAAAACTTAAAAAATCATAGTCTACGTCACTGTCAAATATGTCCTTAAAACCTTTTCTATAGTTTAATTGAAAACGTGGAAACTTCGATTCTTCATATCTCTTAGAATACGGGGTAGTAGTATAGCGTTGACCAATAGTGTAACTCAATCCGGCGTTGATATTAAATGAACTATGGGCTGGGAATAACGGAGTTTCTACGGTCGGGGTAAATGGGTTATTCGAAGTAAATTCTCGATCTTTAATATCTCTAAGGGTGAAATTATTGGTGTTTTGTAACGTATAATTTTTCGCATAATTTATGCTAACTGCCCCCTGTAGCCCGTCGGCAAGTTCTCTGCCGGTACTAATCGTTGCATATTCTTTCTTGTACAATTTAGCGAGGTTTGTTTCAAATAATAAAGTGTTAATCATATTTGAACGTGCACTCATGGTACCATATGGATTAAGGTCATCTATTGCAGAACCGAAACTTGCACTAATACTTGCTCTTTTTTGTGGGTTATAAAGAAAAGATCCTGTTATATTGGCGGTGAAAACATGATTTGAAATACCGTAATGCACTTGAGGTCTAATCGTAAAACGACGTTGTTCTTCTAGGTTTTTTGTAAAAGTAACTCCATATTTAAGATTAACACCCTCAACGGTATTAAATGAAACTGAGTTCACCAACCCATCAAATTGAATATATCTCTTTGCATATCTATTGTTAAAGCTATGCCCACGCATTACAAATTTGCTAAAGGTAAACTTGTTGTTGACTTTCTCTAACGAATCTAAATAAGGTTTCGTGGCTTTAAGAAGGGCAATGCTATCTTTTCTGCGGTAATCGTCTTTCTCTTCATCCGACAATGGGATAGGTCTGTTGTTCATCCAGTATAATGAATCTTTCTTGTTTACTGTTTTGGTTATTTTTAAAATCTCCGCAGTAAAATAGTTTTTAGGGAAATTAGGATGAATATTATAATTGCTAAAAATGCTTACATAGTATCCCTCAAATTTGAACCCAAGTATATTGCCCTTGAATTGGAATTTCATGTTCGAAGGGAGATACATGTTTTCTACTTTATTAAATTCTTGACTAATATTTAAAGTGTCAACAAAGTTAATCCCAGCACTTTCTGTAAGGTTTAAATTTGTTCCCATTAAGCGCCAGCTATCATCCGCAATATAAACCACACCGCTAAAAGCAGGGTCATGCTTACGACGCGGACTGACGTCAATTTTATTAATGGTTACACCATTTTCTTCTGTAGTGCCTAAAAGTTTATACTTATAATAAAATAAAGCATTGTCAGCTATTGGAGAAACAAAACTACGGGAACTTAAGCCACTCCCTTCAAGGAGTAAATTTTCGTAGAAATTAATAATCATATCCGATGCCTTATTGTAACTAAAAGCATTGTTGCTGCCTGATACCTTCGACGACACCATTTCTTCTTTAATTTTATTTGGTCGCTGAAAACTAAAAGCAGATTGTGATTCAGACAGATATAAAATTCCTTTTCTATTGGTGTCTAGTTCAAGTGTTTTCTGGGTGTCGAAGCCGAAGAATTTCTTAGGTGCGCCAACCAATTTTTGCAAACCTTTGATGTACACATCAGTAGTGAACGCATTAACTTCATTCAAATGTTTTTTTCTGTTTTTGATCGCTTGCCTGATGATTTCATAAGCAGGATCTTCTGCATCTGATCGTATCGTTACACTATTTAAAGTGTAGCTTTCTACACCCAAAATTTGATTAGCAACAACGTTCCCATTTACTTGCATCGTTCGTTCAGTTGTTTTAAAACCTATCGCTTTAAAAACAAGCACAACAGAACCTTTCTCAGCCGAAAGCTTATAAATGCCATCAGCATTTGCTGAAACTCCTTTGTTGGTGCTTTTAATATAAATGGAAGCAAATGGTATTGGCTCGCCATTTGTCTCGGTAACTTTTCCACTAATCTGAAATTGTGCAAAAGCTGCGGTAGAAACCGATAAGCAAATGAGCAGCAGGAGGTAAACTTTCTTCATATAGAGGCTAAAGTTAAAATATACGTAAGCATTTAACGTATTTAATCTGTTAAAGTTTGTTAACAGGTAATATATTATATTTGTAGACTGATTTTAACAATAAATGGTTGCATAAAAAAAATAAATATGTATAAAACACTACAACCAGTTTTACAGAAGGAACTGGAAGAAATAGAAAACGCCGGACTTTACAAACGCGAAAGAATTATTATTACCCCACAAGGAGCCGACATAAAGGTTAGTAGTGGAGCTGAAGTAGTTAATTTTTGTGCCAATAATTATTTAGGATTGTCTTCTCATCCAAAAGTAATTGCTGCGGCAAAACAAGCGATAGATAATTATGGTTATGGGATGTCGTCTGTTCGATTTATATGCGGAACACAAGACGTGCATAAAGAATTAGAGGCAAAGATTTCGACTTTTTTAGGTACTGAAGATACCATTTTATATGCTGCAGCTTTTGATGCAAATGGAGGTGTTTTTGAGCCCTTGTTTAATGCAGAAGATGCAATTATCTCTGATGAGTTAAATCATGCTTCTATTATTGATGGTGTGCGTTTATGTAAAGCTCAACGTTTTCGTTATAAGAATGCCGATATGGATGATTTGGAACAGCAATTGATTGCTGCTAAAAATTGCAGACATAGGATTATTGTAACAGACGGCTCTTTTTCAATGGATGGATCTGTAGCTCCGTTGGATAAAATTTGTGACCTAGCGGATAAATACGAAGCTTTAGTGATGATAGACGAATCGCATTGTACGGGTTTTATTGGAAAAACAGGTAGAGGAACTCACGAGCACTTTAATGTTATTGACCGTGTTGATATTATCACGGGTACACTAGGTAAGGCATTGGGCGGAGCATCTGGTGGATTTACTTCTGGTAAGAAAGAAATTATTGACATGCTGCGTCAGCGTTCGCGCCCATATTTATTCTCTAATACTTTAGCTCCGGCAATAGCAGGTGCATCAATTGCCGTATTAGATATGTTATCGGAGACCACTTCTTTACGGGATAAACTCGAAAGTAATACTAAATATTTCCGTGAAAAAATGACGGCAGCTGGTTTTGATATTAAACCAGGGTTTCACCCAATTGTACCTGTGATGCTTTATGATGCTAAAGTAGCGCAATCTTTTGCAGCGAAAATGCTCGATGAAGGTATTTATGTTATCGGGTTTTTCTATCCAGTTGTTGCCCAAGGAAAAGCTAGAATACGGGTTCAGCTATCGGCGGGACATGAGCAACATCATTTAGATAAAGCTATTGCAGCTTTTATTAAAGTGGGAAAAGAACTCGGCGTGATTTAATTTCTTTAAACCTTTCCATTAACATATTGTAAAAAAAAATGATGAAACATCTCTTTAAATTTGCTTTCCTGTTTTTTCTGATAGGAGCTTCTTTCATATCCTGTAAAAAAGGAACCGGTGTAATTACAGATCCTGTTATCAAAGTTGAAGCAGAAACTTTGCTAGATGTTTCGTATGGTGCTCATGCACAACAAAAAATGGATGTTTATCTTCCAGCCAATCGTAACTCCAATACAAAGTTAATCATATTTGTACATGGAGGAAGCTTCATAGAAGGGGATAAAAGCTATTTTACTAGTTTGGTCAAGGAGTTGGTGAGAGCAGATTTTGCAGTGTTAAATGTTAATTATAGACTGGTAGATGCTACCGGACTTTACGATGATCCTGTAAAGCATTTAGAAAGTGCTGTTAAAATTAAAGATCAAGTAGTAGACATGGTTACAATCGTTAATTATGCCCTATCCAAAGCGAAGGAATGGAAGGTTAGCGAAACCAAATTAGGGATAGCTGGTCATAGCGCGGGCGCAAGTTTAGCGCTGCTCTACAGCTATGGTAGTCAAAATACCGATAAGGTAAAAGCAGTCGTTAATTTGGCAGGTGCATTGGATCAAACATTCTCAGACATACCTCCAATTTTTCTTCAGTTTTTACCTGCTTATATTCGCGAAGCTGGATACCGTTATACCGGGTATACCATCGATCCCATAAATGATCAATATTATAGCGCGATTAGCCCATTGTATGTGGCCAATACAAATCAAAAAATACCCACCTTAACCATATTTCCTGAAAACAATGCAGTTGGAGATCTGCCAAAACAAGACCGGAATACATTTGATGCTTTTATCAATAAGCTTAATAGCTTGGGCGTTCCCAATAAATTTGTTCAAATTGCTGGGGCAGACCATGAATTTACTAAAATTGGAAATGTTGATGCAGTTTTGAAAGAAACGATTGCTTACTTTAATACTAATTTATAGATAAGACTTACGAAGTCTTTAAGACTTCGTAAGTTTGCCGTATATTTGTCGAATGTTACAGGAGCAGATCACACAATACAGCATAGAGATCAATGCATTTGATACTTCGAATGCTGATGAGTTAGAGCAATTCAGAATTCGTTTTCTTGGTACAAAAGGTGTCATTAAGGATGTTTTTGATCAATTTAAGGCTGTTTCTCCAGAAGAGAAACGGGTTTTAGGAAAGGTATTAAACGAGTTTAAACAGCTTGCAGAAGCAAAATACGCAACTTTAAACGAGGCAATTTCTGACTCCGGACAAAAATCGGAAGAGTCTGGGCTCGATTTAACTTTGCCGGGTGAAGGCTTTGAGATCGGTGCCAGACATCCCTTGGCATTGGTAAGAAGAGAAATCATCGAAATTTTCAATAAACTGGGGTTTAGTGTGGCCGAAGGCCCAGAAATTGAAGATGATTGGCACAATTTTTCAGCCTTGAACTTCCCTGAAGAACACCCTGCAAGAGATATGCAAGATACCTTTTTCATTAAAAAAGGTGGAGAAAATGGCGATATCGCTTTGCGTACTCATACTTCATCCGTGCAAGTACGAATGATGGAGGCTGGACAACCACCTTTTAGAGCGCTAATGCCAGGTAGGGTTTACCGTAATGAGGCAATTTCTGCAAGAGCTCACTGCTTCTTTCACCAAGTTGAAGGATTATACGTGGACGAAAACGTTTCCTTTGCAGATTTAAAGCAAACCTTGTTCTATTTCGTTCAGGAATTGTATGGCGAAGGAACAAAAGTTAGATTTCGCCCTTCTTATTTTCCTTTTACAGAACCTTCTGCTGAAATGGATATTTCATGTACCATTTGTAAAGGAGATGGATGCCAGATGTGTAAATATAGTGGTTGGGTAGAAATTCTAGGCTGTGGAATGGTTGATCCAAATGTATTGGAAAACTGTGGTATCGATTCAAAAAAATACAGTGGTTTCGCATTCGGTATGGGAATTGAACGTATTGCAAATTTGAAGTTTGAAATTAAGGACCTTCGCTTGTTTTCTGAAAATGACGTGAGATTCCTAAAACAATATAAAACGGTAGTTCTGTAATGGTAAATAGGTTTTTGGGACTAATAATTGGAATAATGCTTTGCGTTTCTTGCGCCAAAGAAGAAAATTATTTACCTAATGTACCTGTCAATTTTAGTGCTCCAATAACTGACCCACGATTAAATAGGTTAAGTAGTGCTGGTGGAGCTGTTAGCATTACTGGGCATGGGGTTGCTGGAATTGTCATTTATCGTCGCGCAGATAATGCTTATGTTGCTTATGATCGTTGTAGCACAGTAAACCCAGAACAAAAAAACCCAGTAAACATTGATGATCCATCACTCACGGCAACAGATTTAGTGTCGGGAGCAAAGTACTCTTTGTACGACGGCAGCCCGGTGAAAGCCCCTGCGAAAACTTCTCTTAAACAATACAGTGTTACTGTAACAAGTAGTACTTTACAGGTAACTAATTAATGGAACCAGAAAAAATAAAAGAAAGCATTATCAGGGCAGCTAAAGAGCTGTTTAGAAAATATGGTTACCATAAAACCAGTGTAAATGAGATTGCCAAAAAAGCGAGAATCGCTAAGGCAACAATTTACAAGTATTTTGATAGTAAAGAGCAGGTTTTAGATGCCATATTGATGGATTATTTAGATGTAAACCTTCACGAAATTATCAGTAATAAAGTTCAATACGCTAATGAAGAGGAACATTTAACGGCATTAGTGATGAAAACTTGCCGACTTTCTTATACAGTCTGCAACGAGTTTATCGGTTGGGATTTTGTACGAGAAAATGCAAATTCCCAAGAATTTTTAAAACATTTATCCGATCAGCTAGAAGCGCTATTGCTTTCAGCGTATTTAGAGCTAGATCATTTTAAGAAAAATCCGGCTCGAAGAGGCGGTCTAGCATTTTTATTAAAAGCGAGTAAAAGTATTGTATTCTCCTTCGCTTTTACCTCTGTAAGTGACGCCGACGTGAGGAAAAACTTTGTCACCTTTCAAAAAGAGCTTCTTCCTTACTTAGTAAAAGCTGCATTGTAAGCTAAAATTAAGAATAATTTCATATTATCATAACGTATACCGTTTTGGTATTTGGTATATATTTAGCTATATTTGCTCAAATTCATCATTATGTCATGAGTAAAGAAGTACTGGAGATTTCTGTAAATGTTGATGAACAATTCGATGTTGATTTTAATTTAGTTCAAGGTTTATTTGGATTTATCCTTAGATTTTTTGGTAAATAAAAACATCAGGTTTTGTTCGATTAGCTGACTTTCCCCTTTTACCCGTATATTTGCGGCAATGAGTAGAAACAGAAGAAATGCTGAGCCAATCCGAATTACTGGATTAAGCATTATTGATATTGCGGAAGAAGGTAAAGGTGTTGGCAAGGCCGACGAGTTGGTTGTTTTTGTGGACAAGGCTGTTCCTGGCGACGTTGTGGACGTACGTGTAGTTAAGAAAAAGAAGAATTTTGCTGAAGCAGTTATTGAAAATCTTCAATCAAAGTCAGCGTTTCGGGTTGAACCTTTTTGCCATCATTTTGGTACCTGTGGAGGTTGCAAATGGCAACACATGGAGTATGACGCACAATTGCGTTTTAAGCACAAAAATGTGGAAGCAGCGTTGCAACGTTTAGCTAAAATAGATACCAGCAAAATGGAACCCATTTTAGGTTCGGCTGCTAATAAGTACTATCGCAATAAACTTGAATATACTTTTTCGAATAAAAGATGGCTCGATGCAAATGATATGAATTTCGAGGAAGAAGGACGAGAGATGAATGCGCTAGGCTTTCACGTTCCTTTAAGATTCGATAAAATATTAAATATAGAACACTGTTATTTACAGGCAGAACCCAGTAACGGATTAAGGTTAACCGTACGTGATTATGCGCTAAAACATAAACTAAGTTTTTATGATTTACGAAATCATGAAGGTGCATTAAGGAATTTGATTATTCGGACTTCATCAACTGGAGAGACCATGGTAGTGGTAGTTTTTGCCTATGTCGAGCAAGAACAAATTAATGCATTAATGGAACATCTCAAAGTTTCTTATCCAGAAATAACCTCCTTGCTTTATATTATAAATCAAAAGAAGAACGATACAATTTTTGATCAAGAGGTAATTACCTACGCTGGTAGAGATCATATATTTGAACAAATGCCAGTTGAGGGATCAAAAGCTGGAGTCGTTAAATTTAAAATAGGTGCTAAATCTTTCTATCAAACAAACTCAGAGCAAGCTTACGAACTCTATAAGATAACCAAAGAATTTGCAGGTTTTAAAGGTGATGAATTGGTTTACGATTTATATACTGGGGCCGGTACAATTGCCAATTTTATTGCAGCAAGTGTTAAACAAGTAGTGGGGATTGAATATGTTCCCACGGCAATTGAAGATGCAAAGTTTAATTCTGAATTAAACGGCATTGACAATACCATCTTTTATGCTGGTGATATGAAAGATATCCTAACAGGTCATTTTATTGCCGAACATGGTAAGCCAGATGTGGTAATCACGGATCCACCAAGAGCCGGTATGCATACCGATGTAGTGGAACGGTTATTAGAAATGGAAGCAGAAAAGATTGTCTATGTAAGTTGTAATGCAGCTACACAGGCTAGAGATCTTGCTTTGTTGAAGGAAAAATATGACGTGGTTCGAATAAAACCCGTTGATATGTTTCCACACACCCAACATGTTGAAAATGTTGTTTTATTGGAGCTAAAGGCGCAATAATCATTAAAATTAAATTATGAACGCTGAAGAATTATTGGGCAACCTTAATGAAGAAGGAGACAACAAGCCTAAAGAACAGAAGAAAAGTCCGCTGATAAGCTTGGAGAAAGATCTTGCATTTTATGCAGAATCCATTAAAGAAGTAGCGGTTGAGATTATGGTAGAAGGTATATCGTCCTATCCAATTTTTATTGCACATCAACACGAAGTGAATATCGGAGAGTTGATTTTAAATAGGAAAGATTTAAATACTGACTGGACTATTCAAGCATCTACGCTAGAAGAATTTATTCAAAAGGGAATTATTCATCCTGATAAGAAAGAACACTTCTTAAAAAGCTATAAAAAGCCAGAGAGTCACATGTGTATATTTGTAGTTGTTCCGGAAGGCGCAAATTTTGTATATTATCCGTATCCTAAAGGTTAATATAAAAATCGCTTAACGTTTGTACACATAAAAAACGCCAATGCTGCATCCACAGTATTGGCGTTTAAACTAAAACTAAACTAATTATTATCTTATGTGGTTTACATCGCCACTTTTAGAATTACTGGTTTTCTTTAATGAAGCACTGCCTTTATAATTTACGTCGCTACCACCGCTCGCGCCAGCTTCTAGAATTTTATTTACGAAAAGGTTTGCATCACTTCCGCCACTTACATTCGCCTGTGCATAATTAACGGGGAAAGCAAAAGCATCAACATCAGAACCGCCGCTAGCAGTTACTCTAAAATTTTCTGCACTTCCTTTAAGCTCTGCATCACTTCCTCCGCTCACGCTTAAGTTCAAATCTTTACAGGTTAAAGCTAATTTTAAATCAGAACCACCGCTTGCACTTAAACTTAACATGTCAGTTTTTAAGGTATTTTGTGTGTAAACATCAGATCCGCCAGAAGCTGATAATTTCTTTAATGTTTTATAGTTTACATAAACCTTAATACTTTGATTTTTAAATAAGCTACTCCAATTCATGCCGCTTTTGTATTTAATCACAACTTCACTTCCGTTCTGCTCTACAATAACGTTCTCAATCACGTCGTTTCTTCCTTTAATAGTCAAGTTTTCAGATGAACCTTGTGTTAAGAAGAGGTCAATCCCGCTGCTAACGCTAATTCCGTTAAAATTTTTAACTGAAACAGTCTTGCTATCTTGAGCACTAGCAATAGTGTAATTCGCACTAATTAACATTATTGCTGCTAAACTTGATCTAAGTATTTTTTTGAAGTCCATAAGAATTTCTTTAAGGTTTAATAATTAGACGCATGACCACCTTTAAAAGTTGCATGCTTTAGAAAATATTTTTTTAAAGTTTGTTTTTGAGGGCTAAAATCGTTCTTTTGTAGAGTAAAAAATATATAACTAATGGCCGAATCACAAGTACTTGTACTAGATAAAAATCAAATCGCGCAAAAAATCAATCGTATCGCTTATCAAATTCTAGAAGATAACTTAGATGAGAAAGAAGTGGTGCTAGCTGGTATTTGGGACCGAGGCTATAAACTTGCGATCCGATTAAAAGCTGTACTTGAAGATATTGCGGGCTTTAAGGTTACGCTACTTCGTGTAGATCTTGAAAAATTAAATAGTAAACTAGTTGCTAAAACAGATCTTCAAGAGGGTGATTGGACAGGGAAGGCCATTATTTTGGTAGACGATGTGCTGAATAGTGGTAAGACTTTGGCCTATGGTTTGGGTGTTTTTCTGAATACCCCGCATAAAAAAATTCGTACAGTAGTTTTAGTTGATAGAAGCCATAAAATATTCCCAATAGCCACAGATTTTGTAGGTTTACAACTAGCCACTATTTTAAAGGAACACGTCGATGTTGTTTTAGACGTAGAAGGCGAAGAGGATAGGGTATATTTAAGTTAATTTTTAGCCACGAATTCACAAATGTAGTTTGGCGAATGTCCTAGATAGGCGTTATAATTCGTGCATTAGTGGCTTTTCTTGTTACTGTAACTTAATTTTGCTTTTAAGGGTATTTTTTTGCAATTTTCCTAAATGCATTACCCGCGTAAGAATGGTCTTATCTCAAAATTTTATTCGTGGTATTTTGGCTATCTTTTTAAAAGCAATTTCTCGAATTTTAATTATAACAAATTAACATTCAAAGAAGATAAAGCCATATTAGTACTAGCTAACCGTTTTAGTTGGTGGGATGGATATATGCTTTTTCAATTGAATAAAAAGATATTTAAAAAGCAATTTCACGTACTAGTTACAAGTTCCGATTATCTAAATGTTAATTATTTAAAGTATTTCGGTGCCTTTGCACCCGAGAATAAAGGAAAAGACTTACTAGAGACATTGCTTTATGCCGGAACCTTGTTAGATGACCCTAGAAATCTAGTGCTAATTTTCCCTCAAGGAAAAATACGGTCTAGTCATTCACAAAGTGTCAACTTTGAAAAAGGGGTCGTTCAAGTGATCAATGCTTCAAAAAAGAACTTCCAGCTAGTTTTTTCAGTTATTTTAACAGACTACCTGAATAAGCAAAAACCAGAGGCTGATGCTTATTTACATAAATGGCAGGCAGAAGAATATATCAGTTTGCAATTGCTTAAAAGCGAATACAATAAGCATTATGTCAATGCGATATCAAAACAATCACAAAAAGGATAATAAGCCCTAGTTTGTGAACTCTTTTTGCGTATTTTTGTAAGCTATTATATGCCATAAAATGGGATTCAATTTAAATGTAACAATAGATAAATCATCAGGCTTTTGCTTTGGCGTTGTTTATGCCATAGATATGGCCGAAGATATTTTAGATCATGATGATTATTTGTACTGCCTTGGTGATATTGTGCACAACGACGAAGAAGTTCTTCGTTTAAAATCTAAAGGATTGCGCATTATTGATCATGAACAATTGATGAGCCTGAAAAATGAAAAGGTGCTTATTCGCGCGCATGGTGAAGCTCCCTCTACTTATGAACTGGCACTAAAAAACAATTTAACACTGATCGATGCATCTTGCCCAGTTGTTTTAAAACTACAAAATCGCATAAAGAATTCTCATGATGATGAAGAGCAAATTTTGATTTTTGGCAAACATGGACATGCAGAGGTGATTGGTTTACAAGGGCAAACAAATGGAAATGCAATTGTTTTTCAAGATATCGCTGAACTGGATACATTAGAACTCCCAAATAAGTTTACACTTTACAGTCAGACAACTAAAAGCACTGATAAATTTTATCAGATTAAAGATGAGTTGTTAAATAGGGGCTACGACGTTAAGGCGAATGATACGATTTGCAGACAAGTTTCTAACCGTTATGAAGAGTTAGAACAATTTGTGGCTGATTTTGACAAAATTATTTTCGTCTCGGGGAAAAAATCGTCGAACGGAAAAGTATTATACGATGTTTGTAAAAAGTACAATTCGAACGCTTATTTCATTTCAAATATTGATGAATTGGAGCAGAGTTGGTTTAATTTAAATGATAAAGTTGGAATTTGTGGGGCAACCTCTACTCCAATGTGGTTAATGGAAAAGGTAAAGGCAGCGCTTGAAGAATATTAATATGGGAAAAAAGGGTGTTTTATTGGTTAACTTAGGTACACCAGATAGCGTAGAGGTAAAAGATGTTAGAAAGTATCTCGATCAATTTTTAATGGATGAACGAGTAATTGACATCCCTAAATTTAACAGAACCCTACTGGTTAAAGGTATCATTGTTCCTTTTCGCAGCCCCAAAACGGCTAAGTTGTATAAAGAGATTTGGAATGAAAATGGCTCTCCACTTTTACATTACAGCAAAGTTCAAGCAAAGCTTTTGCAAGAAAAGCTGGGCGATGGTTATCAGGTAGAGCTGGCAATGCGCTACCAAAACCCGAGCATCGAAGCTGCGTTAGATAAACTTAAGAAAGGCTTAGTAGAAAGTATCCGGGTAATTCCTATGTTTCCTCAATACGCCTCAGCGAGTACAGGCTCAGTTATGCAATTGGTAATGGAGTTAGTTTCAAAATGGCAAACAATACCACCGATTTCTTTTGTGAACTCATTTCATAATAACGAGCTAATGATCGAAGTTTTCGCTGAGAACGCTAGAAAGCACCAGCCTGAAACATATGACCATGTACTTTTTAGTTTTCACGGTTTACCGGAAAGACAATTGTTAAAATGCGACCATACTGGCAGTTATTGTTTAAAGGACGACAGTTGTTGTCAGACTTTAAATGACACCAACAAATTTTGTTATTCCGCGCAGGGGCACGATACTGCTAGACTGTTAGCCAAAGAGCTAAGTATTTCTCGAGATAAGTATACTGTTTGTTTTCAGTCTAGATTAGGTAAGGAACCTTGGGTGCAACCTTATACAACGGATGTGTTAAAAAAGTTAGCCGCCGAAGGCAAAAAACGCTTGCTTGTATTTAGCCCAGCTTTTGTGGCCGATTGTTTAGAAACTCTCTATGAGATTACTGTTGAATATCACGAAGAGTTTAGAGAATTAGGAGGCGAACATGTGCAGTTGGTAGAGAGCCTAAATGACCATCCGAAATTTATCCAGGCGCTTGCAGAAATGGCCGCCAATAGTAAGGCTAATTAGCAATTGCTAAAAATTGAACGATGATGTTTGTAGCGCCCTTCTTGCTTGCTACATAAGATTTTGCGTTGAGCATTGCGCTTTTATTTTCTTTAAAGTATTCAAAGGCTGATAATAGTTCAGCCTCATTTGTGATACTCTGTGCCGCATTCATTTCGATCAGTTCCTTTGCTTCTTGAAACTTATCATAGTTAGGCCCAAATATTACCGGTAAGCCAAATGCGGCCGCTTCAAGTGTATTGTGTATCCCCACTCCAAAGCCACCGCCAATATAGGCAACCTTACCATACTGATAAAGTGCAGAAAGCATTCCAATATTATCGATAATGAGTACACTAGCCATTTGATTTGAACTTTCAGTATTCAAGACGGAGAATTTCAAAGCAGTTGGGAATAACTGCTCGATTTCTTTGATATGTCCTTCCCCTATTTCATGTGGGGCTATGATCAATTTCCAATCCGGATAAGTCTTGACAAAAGAAACAAGTAATCTCTCATCAGCTGGCCATGTGCTTCCAGCGATAAATACAGGAGATCCACCACAAAATTCTTCGATCTTAAGTAGCCTTTTCGCTGAAGTAGCATTCTCATATACTCGATCAAAACGGGTATCTCCGTTAATAGTAACCTGTGTGATACCAATACTATTTAGCAAGTCGGCACTTTCTTGATTTTGAACAAAAAAGTGATTTACATAACTCAACATGCGTCTATTAAAATTGCCATACCATTTAAAAAATACTTGCCCTGGCCTAAAAATCCCAGATATAATATATAATGGAATTTGATTTTCGTGGAGTTCTTTAAAATAGTGAAACCAAAACTCGTACTTTGTAAAGATGGCTATCTTAGGGTTTATCAATTTTATAAATTTCTTAGCATTCGAAGCTGTGTCTATTGGTAAATAAAAAATGCCATCTGCTTGCTTATAGTTTTTTCTAACTTCGAATCCAGAAGGAGAGAAAAAGGTAATGACTATTTTTTGAGTTGAGTCAAAAGCTTTAATTTTTTCTAATACAGGACGCCCTTGTTCAAATTCTCCGAGCGAAGCGAAATGGAACCAAATCGGTCTGTCCGTTGGGTTTGTTTCTTTTGAAATCTTCTCAAAAATGTTTTCTCTACCCTGAGTAAATAATTTTGCCTTTTGATTAAAAATAGACGCAAACTTCGTAATAACAGCAAATAAAGCAATCCCAATATTATAAATCCAAATCATTTTGAATGTTAATTTCTTATCTTCGTTCGAAGATAAATGATTAAAATTAAAACCTTCTAAAAATATAGGATCCCGACATGGTTAAAATAATTATTAAGCACTTAGGTAATAGATTATTTTAATCGTCAAGGGGTTCGCGTTACAATTTTTTTTAAAAACTAAATAGATGAAGATAGCTGTAATTGGAACTGGATATGTGGGCTTGGTAACTGGAACTTGCTTGGCAGAAACAGGTAATAATGTGATCTGTGTAGATATTGACAAAGCAAAAGTTGATAAAATGATCAATGGAGAAGTGCCAATTTATGAACCTGGGCTAGATGTATTATTTCATCGGAATATTGCACAGGGCCGATTATCTTTTACAACCGATTTAGCACTTGCGGTTAATGAAGCTCAAATCATATTTATGGCTTTACCAACTCCGCCAGGAGGCGATGGGGCTGCGGATTTATCTTATATTTTAGGTGCGGCAAAGGATATTTCTAAATTGGTTACCTCTTATAAGGTAATTGTAAACAAATCTACTGTTCCGGTAGGTACTGCTGATAAAGTTCAGGCAGTTTTTGCCGAGAATACTGCAGTGGAAATAGATGTTGTATCTAATCCGGAATTCTTGCGTGAAGGTGTAGCCGTAGACGATTTTATGAAGCCAGATCGAGTAGTTATCGGAACGAGAAGTGAAAAGGCTCAGAAATTAATGGCAGAATTATATGCTCCTTACGTTCGTCAGGGTAATCCGATATTTTTTATGGATGAGCGTTCTTCTGAGTTGACAAAATATGCTGCTAATTCATTCCTTGCTACTAAAATCACTTTCATGAATGAAGTTGCCAACCTTTGCGAAATTGTAGGCGCAGATGTTGATGCTGTTCGAAAAGGTATTGGATCAGATGATAGAATTGGTAAGCGCTTTCTTTTTCCAGGAATTGGTTATGGAGGAAGTTGTTTCCCTAAGGATGTACAAGCATTGGCAATTGCGGCAAGTAGTCACAATTACGATTTTCAGATTTTGAAAGCTGTAATGGAAGTAAACGAACGTCAAAAAGTTGTGTTGGTTGAAAAAATCTTAAAATATTATAAGAATGATATCAAGGGCAAACACTTTGCGTTGTGGGGCTTGGCGTTCAAACCCGAAACTGATGACATCCGTGAGGCTCCAGCTTTGTATATTATTGATGAGTTACTTAAACATGGCGCAACAGTAAGTGCTTTTGATCCAGAAGGAATGAAGAATGTAGCAGCCGTACTAGGTGATAAAATTACATTTGCAGAAAATCAATATGAAGCATTAGAAAATGCAGACGCATTATTAATTGCAACCGAATGGTCTGTGTTTAGAAATCCCGACTTTGATAGAATGGATCAAATGTTAAAAAACAAGGTCATTTTTGACGGACGAAACCTATTTGATCTTCAAAAGATGGTAGACCTTGGATATTATTACAATAGTATTGGTAGAAAATTAATAGCCGAATAATGAAACGTAAAAGAGTATTAATCACTGGAGCTGCCGGATTTTTAGGTTCTCACTTGTGTGACAGGTTTATCAATGAAGATTTCCACGTGATTGCTATGGATAATCTTATTACCGGTGACTTGAAGAATATCGAACATTTGTTCAAACTTGAGAACTTTGAGTTTTATCATCATGACGTTTCGAAATTTGTATATATACCAGGAGATTTAGATTATATATTACACTTTGCATCGCCAGCTAGTCCGATCGACTACCTGAAAATTCCAATACAAACGTTAAAAGTTGGCTCATTGGGAACCCATAATTTGTTGGGTTTAGCCAGAAATAAAAAAGCCAGAATGTTAATTGCTTCAACTTCTGAGGTTTATGGAGACCCGAGCGTTAATCCACAACCAGAAGAGTATTGGGGGAATGTTAACCCGGTAGGCCCCCGCGGTGTATATGACGAAGCAAAACGCTTTCAAGAAGCAATAACTATGGCATATCATACGTTTCATGGACTAGAAACAAGGATAGTTCGAATATTTAATACCTACGGACCGAGAATGAGGCTAAATGATGGTCGAGTGCTGCCGGCTTTTATTGGGCAAGCATTGAGAGGTGAAGACCTTACAGTTTTTGGTGATGGAAGTCAGACGCGCTCATTCTGTTATGTAGACGATTTGGTTGAAGGTATTTATAGACTGTTGTTTAGTGATTATGCGCAACCTGTTAATATTGGAAATCCAGATGAAATTACTATTAAACAGTTTGGGGAAGAGATTATTAAATTAACAGGCACCAATCAAAAATTAGTACTCAGAGATTTGCCTGTTGATGATCCAAAACAGCGCCGACCAGATATTACGAAGGCAAGAGCGTTACTTAATTGGGAGCCTAAAGTAGATAGAGCAGAAGGATTAAAAATTACCTATGATTATTTTAGATCACTGCCACAAGAGGCATTAATAAATACCGAACATAAAGATTTTAAAACATATAATAAGTAATGCCAAAGCTTTAAGGCGTTACAAAAAACTATATACAATGAAAATATTAGTAACAGGTGGAACGGGGTATATTGGTTCTCATACAGTAGTCGAACTTTTTAATGCTGGATATGAAGTTATCATCATAGATGATTTATCGAATTCAGATATTAAAATCCTAACGCAGATTGAAAAAATTTCAGGTAAAAAGCCAGCATTTGTAAAATTAGATCTGTGCAACGAAGAAGCTCTGAAAGAATTTGTAGCACAACATCAAGATATTACAGGAATTATTCATTTTGCGGCCTTTAAAGCTGTTGGAGAATCTGTTCAACAACCTCTAAAGTATTACAGAAATAACTTTTACAGTTTAATAAACCTACTAACTGCATTTAATAGTAAGATACAATTAGTGTTTTCATCTTCGTGTACGGTGTATGGTCAACCAGATGTACTTCCTGTTACGGAATCAGCACCAGTTAAAAAGGCCGAATCACCTTATGGAAATACCAAGCAAATAGCGGAGGAAATACTGCAAGAAACTTGCGCGGTTAATCCAGCATTAGAAGTGATTGTTTTAAGATATTTTAATCCGGTAGGTGCTCATCATACTGCCTTGATTGGTGAGCTTCCAAATGGAATTCCGCAGAATTTAGTTCCGTTTATCACACAATCTGCTATTGGCAAACGTGCTTCAATTACTGTATATGGCAATGACTATAACACGCCAGATGGCTCTGCAATTAGAGATTATATCCATGTAGTTGATTTAGCAAAAGCTCATGTTTCCGCAATTAAAAGATTGGAAAGTAAGGCAGGTGAAAATTATGAAGTATTTAATATCGGTACTGGTAAGGGGTCATCAGTACTGGAAATAATTAATGCATTTGAGCAATCAACTGGTGAGAAATTAAACTATACGATTGGAAATAGAAGAGAAGGAGATATTGAGCAAACTTTCGGAGATGTTACCCATGCAAATGAAGTACTAGGATGGAAAGCAGCCTTGGGTATCAATGAAATGATGAATTCTGCTTGGAAATGGGAAAAATACCTAAAAGATAATCCTTTCTAAATGAAGCTTAGTGAGCATAAAAATCTAAAGGCTGAAATTCTAGCGATTCCTCAAAAGGAGAAAGATAAGCTGTTGCTGCGTTTAGTTGCAAAAGATAAGGTGCTTACCGAGCGGTTACATTTTTTACTGCTCGAAGATGATATTAACTTAAAAGAACGAGTTACTAACTTAAAAGAAGAAATTCTACAGGTTGAACAAAGTTTGGTAATGTTGAAAGGGACAAGTTCAAAAGATGTTTTACTCGGTATTCGTAAACTATTGAAGTTGATTAATCATTTCTTTAAAGTAACGAAAGCAAATTATGAAGAAGTTGAGTTAAGGATTTTTTTGCTAAATCAAATGCCAATTAAAGGTAAAACTCGTTCTTTCTCAATAGCCAAAAATTATGATCAGTTGCTAGCAGTTTTCTTTGTTAAATCAGTAATTGCTACATTGAAGAAGTTTGAAAAACTGCACGAAGATTTACAATTTGATTTAAAAGAAGATATAAATAAACTATTAAGTAAAATATATAACGGTATTCCAAATATTGCAGTAGATTTAGGACTGCCAAAACAAATAGACTAATGAAGAAGATTTTAATTACTGGAGGAGCCGGCTTTATTGGATCGCATGTTGTACGAAGGTTTTTAATTAACCATCCCCATTACGAGATTGTTAACTTAGATGCGTTAACTTATGCAGGTAACTTGGCGAACTTGAAAGATGTAGAGGATTTACCAAACTACAGATTTTTGAAAGCAGATATTACTGATGCTGCACATATCAACCAGATATTTCAATCCGAGAATTTTGATTCAGTTATTCATTTGGCAGCAGAATCTCATGTCGACCGGTCGATTGCCGACCCAACCTCATTTGTAATGACTAATGTGATAGGCACCGTTAATCTTCTAAATGCTGCAAGAGAAAATTGGAAGGCACACTATAACGAAAAACGTTTCTATCACGTAAGCACTGATGAAGTTTATGGCGCACTGGGCAATGAAGGAATGTTTACGGAGAATAAAGCATATGACCCTCATAGTCCATATTCGGCGTCTAAAGCAAGTTCAGATCACTTTGTGCGTGCATATCACGATACATACGGCATGGACTGTGTAATTTCAAATTGTTCAAATAATTATGGCTCTCACCATTTTCCTGAAAAGCTTATTCCATTAGCGATAAACAATATCAAAAATAATAAGCCTGTTCCAGTTTATGGCAAAGGAGAAAATGTACGAGATTGGCTTTGGGTAGAAGATCATGCTAGGGCAATAGACATCATTTTTCATGGCGCAAAAAGCGGAGAGACTTTTAATATAGGTGGACATAATGAATGGAAAAATATAGATTTAATCCATTTATTATGTGAAGTTATGGATGAAAAATTAAACCGTGAAAAAGGTGAATCGGCTAAACTAATTACCTTCGTCACAGATAGAGCAGGACATGATTTGCGATATGCAATAGATTCTACTAAATTGCAAAAGGAATTGAATTGGGTTCCAAGCTTGCAGTTTGAAGAAGGGCTTGCAAAAACTGTTGATTGGTATTTAGCAAACGAAGAATGGCTTAACAACGTTACGTCGGGTAATTATCAGTCTTATTATGAAACACAATACCGGGGGAGATAGTTTTGTTTGGATTATTTAAAAAGAAGCGACAAGAGCCTGAAATTGATTTTTCGATTATCGGTACAGATATGCATTCGCATATTATTCCAGGTATTGACGATGGTGCCCGCACCGTTGACGACTCGATTGCACTAGCAAAAAGGTTTAAAGCCTTAGGCTATAAAAAACTAATTGCCACCCCCCACGTAATGGCCGATTACTTCAGAAATACACCAGACACCATTCGAAGGGGCCTCGACGAGCTGCGTGAAGGTTTGCTTCAGAACCAAATAGATTTGGAAGTAGATGCAGCTGCAGAATATTACATGGACGAAACTTTTGAAAAAAAGATAAGGGAAAAATCAGTGCTAACGTTAGGCCATAATTATCTTTTGTTTGAGCTGTCCTTCATTAACTATCCTGCAAATATCAATGATATGATTAAATTGATGCAAGATAATGGCTATCAGCCAGTGCTTGCACACCCTGAGAGATATCCATATTTCCATGGATCAGTAGATAACTATTACCGTATCAAGGAACAAAATTGCCATTTACAAACAAATGCAATTGCACTTACAGGATATTATGGCCCTGGACCAAAGAAGCTCGCTGAAGAAATGATCGAAAATAATCTTGTTGATTTTATTGGCAGTGATATGCACCATCTTCGCCATGCTGACGCATTAAAAGAAAGTCTTTATGCGCCACATCTACAACAATTGCTTGAAACGCCCTTAAAAAATCAATTGTTATAAAACTGTGGTTTTTTGCTTATTCGTATCTTAAGGCTTCAACAGGGTCTAATTTAGAAGCTTTTTTTGCAGGATAGTAACCCGATAGAATTCCGACACCTACACAAAGTACAAGTCCACCAAGGATAAATAGCCAAGGAATTATAAATGAACCGCCCATTGAAAGCGATATTAAATTCCCAATCCCAATTCCCAATAAAATTCCCAGTGCACCCCCAATTAAACATATTACGACTGCCTCAATTAAGAACTGTTTACGAATGGTAGCAGGGTTAGCTCCAATTGCTTTCCTAATCCCGATTTCTCTAGTTCTTTCCGTAACCGATACCAACATTATATTCATTAAGCCAATAGATGCCCCGATTAGGGTAATCGTACCAATTGCAATACCACCAATAGCAACCCATGCAAGGTTTTCAAATAGGGTTTGTGCTACAGCATCACTTTTAGTAATCTCGAAATTATTAGGTTCTTTAATTTTTATCTTTCTAATGTTTCTCATCTCTGACGTAGCTTCGCCAATAATATTATCCATCAAGTCGTTATTTGGGACCATAACGGTAATGGTATAAGATGGATTATTATTCGAATTAATAAGTTTTGCTTTAAGCAACGGAATATACACAGCTCTATCTGTATTTGATCCCATGCTAGCACCTTTAGCCGCTAAAACTCCAATTACCTTTAATCGATTATTGCCAGCGGTGATGATCTTATCTAATGGCGATTCATTTTTAAAAACAGTTTTGGCAATTTCAGCGCCTATAATACATACGTTGTTGCCATTTTCTGCTTCAGTTGGACTAAAATTTCGACCCATTGCTAATTCCAAACCCTGGGAAGCTAAGCCATTTTCATCAAAACCTTGAATGTTAATGTTCGGGTTAGTCTTTTCCGTACCATATTTCACAGTCGACCCCCCGCTTGCAAATACGCTAACAGCTACCGTAGCTGGTGTATTTAAACGTTTTTTAAATGCAATTGCATCTTCATATCTAATAGACTTAAATGGTTTAGGTCTTCGACCACTTCCGCCAATTCTAATTCCAGTTCCACGGTTCCGGATATTGAATGAATTTGCACCCATACTCGAAAATGCATCTGTCATACTTTTCTTAACTGCATCAAGTGTTGTTAAGATGCCAACTAATGCTGATAAGCCAATCGCTATGATAAGTGCGGTAAGTAAAGTACGTAATCGATTACTCTTGATTGATTGCAGCGCAATTCTTACATTTTCGGTATAGGTCATTTGATAAAGATAAACGTAAACTTACGAAGTCTTTTAGACTTCGTAAGTTTTAGACAACGAGACCTTGTAAAATGTTACAAATCTTTGGGATTAAACCGAGAAACTAGTTCCACATCCACATGAGCTTGCTGCATTTGGATTGCTAAAGGTAAACCCGCGAGAATTTAATCCATCTTGCCAGTCTATTTGCATCCCTAAAAGATACATTTGATGTGCTTTATGCATGAAAACTTTGATTCCCTCGATGAAAAATTCTTGATCACCCTCTTTTTTTTGGTCAAATCCTAAAACATAACTCATTCCAGAACAGCCTCCACCTTCAACACCAACGCGCAAGCCAAAATCTTCGGCAATCTCTTGCTGATCCTTTAATTTAAAAAGTTCTTTGACAGCACCTTCCGTGAAAGATACAGGTGCAAAAGCAGTTTCTACAGCGTTACTCATCGTTAATTAATTTATCTTTTACAAACTTAGATAAAATTGCTTTTATATATCACATTATTAATATCATATAAAAGCAATTATTCATACGTGTATCGTTATCTCCTTTACTATTTAGATAGAGGAAATATAAATAATAATGCACATTTTTGCCTTTAGCGCCTTGTTGATATTGCGTAATTAAACAAACTATGAATACTAAACAGATTTTGATCAATCTTATTGTGCTATCATTTGGAGTTTTTGCTGCATTAGTGGCAATTTATTATGTGGTTAAGGGAGATCTTCAACGTTTTTTTAACCTAAAAACAACAGAAATAAATCAGGTTCACAGCACCGCATTACTGCCATTAAGACTACAGGCACACGAACGTTTGATCATCTTTATAGACCGGATAAATCCTGCAAATTTGTTAGTTCGCTTACATCAACAAGGGATAGGAATAAAAGAATTGCAAAATCTTGTGATAAATGACGTTAAATCTGAATTTCAACATAACATAGCTCAACAGCTGTATATAAATACTACGAGTTGGCAGGTAATACGCAAACTAAAAGACGATACGATTGCAATGATCAATAATGCAGTACTAGGCTTACCCGAAACTGCAACTGGAATAGATTTAAGCAAAAAAGTTTTGCAGCATATGGCTACAATCTCAGAAAATCCATATGACTTAACGATTGACCATTTAAAGAAAGATATACAGGCATTGTTTTAAAAAGTACATAGTAGGTTGTATATATTAAATAGACTGGATGCTTAATAGCCGCACTATCTAACTACTTACTATATTAAGTACTAAATACTCAAAAAATGAATAAAAAACATACCACAACATCGGGAATTGAAATTAAACCTACATATACTTTGACTAGCCCTATTACAGAGCTTCCAGGTGAGTTTCCCTTTACCAGGGGAATCCAGAAAGATATGTATCGTGGTCGCCTTTGGACCATGAGGCAATATGCTGGTTTTTCAACAGCAGAAGAGTCGAATAAACGATATCATTACTTGTTAGCCCAGGGTACTATGGGACTTTCCGTAGCATTCGATCTGCCAACACAAATCGGTTACGATTCAGACCATGAAATGTCTGAAGGGGAAGTGGGCAAGGTTGGCGTTGCGATAGACTCATTGAAAGATATTGAAATTTTATTTGAAGGGATTGAACTTAAAAAGATCACCACTTCTATGACTATTAACGCAACTGCTTCAATTTTACTGGCAATGTATATTGCGCTTGCAAAAAAGCAGGGGGCAGATTTGAAGGAAATTTCTGGAACAATTCAGAATGACATTTTAAAAGAGTATGCAGCAAGGGGTACTTATATTTATCCGCCAAAAGCCTCTATGCGGATCATTACTGATATTTTTGAATATTGTAGTAAGGAAGTCCCAAAATGGAACACCATCTCAATTTCTGGCTATCACATTCGGGAGGCCGGTTCAACCGCAGTGCAAGAATTGGCCTTTACCTTGGCTAATGGCAAGGCTTATTTAAATGCAGCTTTAGTGAAGGGCTTAGATATTAATGTATTTGCTAAACGGCTATCGTTCTTTTTCAATTGTCACAATAATTTTTTCGAAGAAATTGCCAAATTTAGAGCTGCAAGAAGGATGTGGGCCAAGATTACCAAATCTTTAGGTGCTACTGATGAAAAAGCGCAGATGTTGAGATTTCATACCCAAACTGGTGGAAGCACACTGACGGCACAGCAACCCTTAAATAATGTAATTAGGGTAACTAATCAGGCGATGGCCGCGGTACTTGGTGGCACACAGTCTTTGCATACCAATGGGTATGATGAGGCATTGTCGTTACCAACCGAAGCGGCAGCAAAAATTGCCCTTCGCACACAACAGGTAATTGCATTCGAAAGTGGGGTTACCGATACAGTAGATCCATTGGCTGGCTCTTATTTTGTAGAGAGCTTAACCGATGAAATTGAGAAAGCTGCACAATTATATATAGATACAATAGATGCGATGGGCGGTTCTGTAAATGCGATAGAGAATGGCTATATTCAACAAGAGATTGCAAACTCGGCTTACCAATATCAACTAGAAGTAGAATCGGCTGAACGAATTATTGTTGGCGTAAATAAATTTACGCAAGAGAAAGAAGGAATTACGGATGTGCTAAATATAGACGAGTCTATACGGACCATTCAAATTGATAAGTTAAAAAGGTTAAAAGAAGAGCGAAATAATGAAGCTGTTGCGCAAGCTTTAAAAAATTTAAGCGATGCGGCAAAGTCCGACCAAAATCTGATGCCTTTTATCCTTATTGCAGTAGAAGAATATGCCTCTCTAGGCGAGATTGCGGATTGTATGAGAAATGTGTTCGGCGAATATTAATTTAGGGTTAAAATATAGTTATCCACACAAAAAATTTAGGTTAAGTAGTATATGCTACTGCTTTTGAACTACTTACAAAATAATTGAAAAATTTGTTCTTTTTGTTGATAATTTTTTGAATATTCGATAACTCAAAAGGGGGTATCCGTAACACCCTTATTAGCATTGAAAACCAACAAATTATAGAATAACAATGGAAAAAACTTGTACCGAAGTATGGAAAAACTGTCTTCAAATAATTAAGGATAACATTCCGACCCAAAGTTTCAAAACCTGGTTCGAGCCGATATCCGCACTTAAATTAGATGGAAACGTTTTAACCATTCAGGTGCCTAGTTTATTTTTTTACGAATGGCTGGAAGAACACTATGTTGGACTGCTTCGTAAAACGGTAAAAAAACAATTGGGAGATGAAGGGCGATTAGAATATAATATCGTTGTAGATAAATCATCAAACAGCGGCTCGCCTTATACAACAAACATGCCCTCTAACGGAAACGGGGCAGAAGCAAAAGTACAATCTATGCCAATCCCGGTATCGATAAATAAGGACATCAAAAATCCTTTTATTATTCCTGGATTGAAAAAACTAAATGTAGATCCACAGTTAAATACAAATTATACGTTTGAGAATTATATAGAAGGAGACTGCAATCGTTTAGCACGTTCTGCAGGTTATGCTGTTGCTGCAAAGCCAGGCGGTACTTCATTTAATCCACTAATGATTTACGGTGGCGTTGGTTTGGGTAAAACGCATTTGGCTCAAGCAATAGGTAATGAGATTAAACGCAATATGCCAGATAAACTGGTCATCTATGTTTCTTGTGAAAAGTTTTGCCAACAATTTGTCGACTCATTAAAAAACAATACCATTAATGATTTCGTTAATTTTTACCAAGCAATGGATGTGATCATTATGGATGACGTACATAACTTTGCTGGAAAAGAAAAAACACAAGATATCTTCTTCCATATCTTTAATCATTTACACCAGTCTGGCAAACAAGTTATTTTAACGTCAGACAAAGCACCAAAAGATTTAGCAGGTTTAGAAGAGCGTTTATTAAGTCGTTTTAAATGGGGACTATCGGCAGATTTACAAATCCCAGATTTAGAAACTCGCATTGCTATCCTGAAAAAGAAAATGTATGCAGACGGAATCGAGCTGCCAGGTGAAGTAATTGAATATGTTGCTCACAACATTGATAATAATGTTCGTGAGTTAGAAGGAGCAATGGTTTCCTTATTAGCGCAGTCTACATTAAATAAGAAAGACATTGATTTAGCCTTGGCTAAGCAGATGTTGAAGAACTTTATAAAAAATACTTCGAAAGAGATTTCGATGGAATATATTCAAAAACTAGTTTGTGAGTATTTTGAAGTGCCTATTGACATGGTTAAATCGCAAACGCGTAAAAGAGAAATTGTGCAAGCTCGCCAAATCTCTATGTACTTATCGAAAAGTCATACTAAGTCTTCGTTAAAAACAATCGGAGCTTTCTTTGGCGGTCGCGATCACTCAACCGTAATTTATGCTTGTCAGACTGTAGAAGATCTGATCGAAACAGATAAAAAGTTTAAGGCTTACGTGAACGATATTCAGAAAAAACTGAAAATGAGTTAAATAAAAATGTCCCGAATTTTCGGGACATTTTTATTTAACCTCGATTGCTCTATAAAATTCCTCTCGGTATACGTCACCCAATGGAAGTACTAAATCATTCATATAAATCCGACTTCGTTCTACACTATCAATTTTTTTAATTGCAACGATGTACGATTTATGGATGCGAACAAATTTTTTCTTGGAGAGTTGCTCTTCAGTTTTTTTTATATTCTGTAATGATACTATTTTTTCATTTAGTGTATAAATTGCGACATAATTTTGCATTCCTTCTACATATAGAATATCCTCTATATTTATTTTAACAAGTTTGTATTCGGTTTTAACAAAAATGAAATCATTCTCTTGAAGTGAGATGCCATTTTCCTTTTCCAGTATACTGTTGATCGATTTAAAATGATACTGTGCCTTTTGTACAGCTTTATAAAACCGCTCAAATGGAATTGGTTTTAACAAATAATCAATTGCATCGTTTTCAAATCCCTCTAACGCATATTTTGCATACGCAGTTGTTAAAATTACTTTGCACTTTCCATGTACAATTTTCATAAACTGTACCCCATTAAGCTGTGGCATCTGGATATCTAAGAAAATCAGGTCTACTTGGCCACTCATCACTACTTCCAACGCCTCTAAAGGATTGGTGGTGCTTAGTGTTAAGGATAATGCGGGTATTTTGCCAACATAATCGGTTAAAACATCAATAGCAAGTGGTTTATCATCAATAATTATACATTTAATCATATTGATTCGATTTTTAAGGAAACTGTAAATGTATCGTCTTTTTCATTTATATGAAGGGTATGCTTATCCGGATAAATTAAATCCAACCGTCTTTTAACGTTTGTTAACCCAATTCCGCCCGTTACATCTTTTTGGTCTTGATTTTTAAGATTGCTTACTGTAAAAATTAGATGATTACCGTTTACAATAAGTTTAATTTTTACAGAATGTATAGGATTGTCAATAACACCATGTTTAAATGCATTCTCAACAAAATTAATTAAAATAAGAGGTGCAATTTGCTGCCTATTAACATTCCCTTCGATTTCAAAATCAATATAAGCTTCTCCTTTTTGACCGATTTCATGTAACTCAATTACATTTTTGAGATAGTCGATCTCATTTTGTAAATCAGTAAATTTCTCATCACTCTCTTTGAGCATATAACGCAATAATTCTGACAATTTTAGAACTGCATACGGTGCTTTGGCAGACTGACGATAGGTTAAGGCATATATATCATTTAATGTATTAAATAAGAAATGTGGATTAATTTGCGATTTTAAGAAAGCAAGTTCAGCGGCAATTTTTTCCTTTTCAAGTTCTTTTTGTTTACGAGTGTGGTTAAACCATTCTGCAACAATAAAATAAACTAATCCATAAATAAAGTGGCGATAAAACGTATAAGATATACTATTTTTAATATACCAGGCTATTGTTGGAGTATTTCCATGATAATTATCAAAATCTAAATAAGGAAGAAAAAAATGATACTCTAGTATGTAACGGTAGGCCGGAATCAGCGCAAAAAGAAGCAATACAGCTAAACTTCCTTTAATCCAATTCTTATGTTTTAAAAATAAGGGTGCGATAACAGCTGCTGTAAAGTAAAATGAGATAATATCCGAAATGAAATAGCCTAAACTGATTAGAAAGTAGTTTAGGAAGAGCTCAGAACCTGATCTCGTTGCGTATGATCTATAGCTATTGTCTAAATAGTGTGGCAAAAAAGAGTTTAAGAATATAAATATCCAGACGAGTGTATGTAAACCAATACGATATTTCTTTTGCATGTGGTAAATATAAAAGCAATTTTATTGTCTGAAGCGAACAATACATGAAGCTGTGTTTTTTATACACCAACAGCCTTAATTTAACGATAAGTAAAAAATCGATTTTTTATGCTGTTTGTCAACGAAATTCTAACGTTGGTCAATTACACATCTTCTGTTCAATGTTTTTTTGAAGCTTTGATCAAACAAATTGATGAATTATGAAAAAGTTAATACTAGCTGTAATTGCCGTGCTATTTTTCTTCGAATTAAGTGCGCAAAGCTTAACGGATGAAAGGCTAATTGTGAATGTTCACCCAGGAGTGGAATTATTTACGATCGTACAAATTCTTGGAGATAAATTTCCAAATCCAAATCCATCAACTTATAGTAAAGAGGTTATGGAATATTTTGGGAAATATAAGGCACACCCAGCAGTGTTAAAGGTAAAAAGCTTTAAAAAGGTATTTACTGATTTAACAGAGTTGGGCTGGACCATGTCTGATTTCCCAGCAATAAAGATATACGAGCCTACAGCCGATCTAGTTTGGTATAAACATAATGGGAAGGAAGAGGTTATCGAGTACATTAAATTATGCAAGGATTTTTTTAATGACACTAAATTTTGGGATTTTTATCAGGCCCATGCCACAAAATATGAAAGTTGGGGTGATGAAATCAAACTAAAATTAAAGCAAAGTGGGGTGATGAATCAATTGCAAGACTTTTATAAGTTTGATTCGGATGTGCAATGGTACATCTGCATCGATCCCTTAAATAGTTGGGGTTCCCATGCCATTACTACCAAAAATATAAACCCGCAATTTTCAAATGTTATCGCCTATAACACTGGCTATTTTAATGAAAAGTCAACGTTTGCCGATGAACCAAAAATTCAATACGGAGGATTCGATTATTTAGTATGGCATGAAGGAAGTCACGTATTTCTGGAACCATCATTTTCTAAATATAAAAAGGAAATCGATGAGCTAGATTATCTTTTCAATAAAGAAGACGAAGGAATGAAAAGAAATGGAATTGGAAACTGGACCTACTGCCTTAACGAAAATATGGTGCGCTCAATTGTAGGTTGTCTGTATGACGAATTTAAAACCGAAAGAGAATTTAAGCGACAAGTAGCAAAAGAAACTGCCAGCGATTTTATCTATGTAGAAGATTTAGTTCCTTTTATCAAAGAAAATTACTTAAACAAAAAGAAATATAAAGATTTTGGAATGTTTTTTCCAGAGGTATTAAAATTTCTAAAGAAAAAATATCCCGCAAAAATTTAACCCATTAACGCAGCCAACCCATAAAATAGACCAGCTACATGAAGTGCCTGGTCTATTTTATTTTCAGCTAAAAGTTGTCTCACTTCATCAACGGTATATTCTTCTACATTTAAGATTTCGTGCTCATCTAAATGTTGCTCGTGTGTTTTTATGCCTCCCGTTAACAAGAAGGTAAAAGTCTTATTGTTTGATGTAGCTGGATTGGGATACAGTGTCGCAACTAAGCTGCAGGTATCAAAACTATACCCCGTTTCTTCTAAAAGCTCGCGCTTGATTGCAGTTTCAGGGGATTCATCACCATCCATAACACCTCCAGGAATTTCTAAAGAAATGATATCTGCTGCATAACGATATTGCTTTACGAGAATTAGTTTCCCTTCTTTAGTTAGAGCTACTGCATTTACCCAATTTGGATACTCTAAAACATAGTAATCATCCTTAATAGCACCACCTTGTAATTTGCAGGTATCGACTCTTAAGGTAGCCCATTTCTCTTGTACCAAATATTTTGAGGCAAGTTTTTGCCATTTTAGAATTTCCATTTTTTATATTTTTAAGAGCTTTCGCTTTTACAAAATTCATCCTGTCAAAAACATTTACAATGTCCGTCGTATCGAAAAGCTTTTTACTTTACAATGTCGTCCTATCGAACGCAGGCGCAGCGATGAGATATCTTCTGGTTAGTTCTCTCGTCGCTCTCTTTGTCCGCTCTGTCGAGATGACGCGAGGTGCGAAAGATTGCGGGATGATCCCAAAAGAAAAAAGGCCTAGACCTTCTTTCCTCTACAAAACAGTCCTGTCTGCTTTTTACTTTACAATGTCGTCCTATCGAACGCAGCGAGGAGATATCTTATTGCAAATATTGCTGAATGATTTCTTTTCGGTGCAGGTTAACTAAGTGTACAATCTTATACTTGCTCGAAAGCTGTTCGTAAATCATATTAAGTTTAGGTGCTATAATTCGATTCTTATTATCACTCACACCTAACTCATAATATAAGAACTCACTGAGTGAATCCAATTTTTCGGCAGGAAGCTCGCTTTCGTCTAACCATGTTCCAAATAATGATAGGTCTGGATCTGCCAAAATATTTGTTGGCAGTCCAAAACTATCCGTTAACGTTTGTTCAAATAAGAACTCAGCTTCTGCTAATTTGCGTTCGAGCTTCAGCCCCATAATTCGAGCTAAAACTTGTGCAAGTTTTTCTATTTCCGCTGTAATGAGATCTCTTTTGTACATGTATATTAAAATTTATAGCGCTAACCACTCGTAGATTTCTAATTACTACCAACTACCACTACTTCCACCGCCGCCAAAACTTCCGCCGCCGAAACCACCAAAGCCACCGCCACCACTACTTCCACCTCCAAAGCCTCCTCCGAAGCCGCTGCCAGAGCCACCTCTGCCGCCGCCTAATAACAAGCCCCACAATAATCCCTCAGCAACACCACGGCCACTAATTACTTCGCTTCCGCCTCCACCTCCACCGCGTTTACCTAAAATGAAAATGATAATTACGATAATAATAATCACAATCATTCCAGCTCCACCTGCTTTAGCACCTTTTTTAGCTTTAGATTTAGGTTGCTCATTTTTATATTCGCCTTTTGTAAGTGATATAATGGAGTTTACACCATTTTCGATACCAGCAAAATAATTTCCATCTTTGAAATATGGCTTAATGTCATTCTCGATGATACGTTTAGTATAAATGTCGGGTAAAGCCCCCTCCAAACCATATCCTGTTTGAATAGCAAGTTTGCGATCTCCAATAGCTACCAATAAGATAACGCCGTTGTTCTTGGTTTTACCGCCAATTCCCCATTTACGGCCTAATTCTAAAGCATATTCATTAATGTCATAGTCGCCTACTGTTTTAACTATTACTACAGCAATTTGGTTGGATGTAGAATCGTCAAAAGAAATAAGTTTTCTTTCCAGTTGTGCAATTTGATCGCTTGTAAGCGTTTGTGTTTCGTCGGTCACAAGCTTATTGCTGTTTGCCGGGAAATTCTGAGCAAAGCCAAAATAGTAACAAAGCACAAAAATAGCCGAGAGAATTATTCTTTTCATAATTATTTATTTTCCTCTTGATTCATATAAATGATATCATTAGGTAATTCATTTACATCCCCATTTTGATAAGGGAAAAATAGTGCCAATTTTTCTCCAGCCAATGAAACTCCTGCAATTATACCTTCAGCTAAATTACCACTTAAAAAATGAGCTTTCATAGCAACTTGGGTTGTTTCCCAGAAATCTTCTGGAACCACTTTGTCAATTCCACGATCTCCAATAATGGCAAATTTATGGTCTTCATGAGCTAAATAAATCAGAACGCCGTTATGTTGTGCCGTTTTGTCCATTCCTAACTCTGCAAAATATTGTGTAGCTCGCTCAAAGGCACTGCCGTGACAGTGCTTTTCAACGGCAATCCTGATTTCTCCAGAAGTTGCTTTTTCGGCATCCGCTATAGCATTAGCAATTAATTCTTGTTCTTTTTTTGTGAATATTGACATATCTCGTCGGTTTTATAAAGTAAAGGGTAATAACTATTCGTGATAAACAGCTATTACCCAATAAATGTTAGCGTAGGTTTACTAGAATTCTACTTTTGGCGCATTTTGTGCACCAGCTTCTGCTTTAAATGCAGCTTTTGGAGCAAAACCAAACATTCCTGCTGTTAAATTATTTGGAAATGATCTAACTTTTGTGTTGTAAGCCTGAACCGATTCGTTAAAGTCTTTACGTGCAACCGTAATGCGATTCTCTGTTCCTTCTAACTGAGCAGAAAGATCACTGAATTGTTGTGTTGCTTTTAATTCTGGATAATTTTCAGTTAATACCATCAATTTACCTAAAGCTTGGGTAATTTGTCCCTGAGCCGCTTGATATTTTTCGATATTTTCTGCATTTAATTTATCAGGATCAATCGTAATTTTACTTGCGCTTGCCCTTGCCTCAATCACAGCAGTCAAAGTGCTTTGCTCAAACTTAGCTGCGCCTTTAACTGTACTTACTAAATTAGGGATTAAATCTGCTCTACGCTGATATTGAGTTTCCACATTGCTCCACTTTGTTTGAACATCAACATCCATTTTAACAAGGTTGTTATAACCATTGCATCCACCTACGATGATTATTAAAACTACAAATGCAATAATTCCAATTACTATTTTTTTCATGTTTTTTTGTTTTAGATTTTTAATTGTCATGAAGCTACTTCGCGTTGCTTCGTGGTTTCATGTTTTCTGTTTCTTAATTTATAATTAGATATCAATACTCATGCCTTGTTACGAAAACTGATAAAATACTGACAAGTTGACCTAAGATAGCAAAGATTAGCTAATTATTCAATTTGCTAATTAACTAATTAAAATGGTAGTTTTGTATTATTCGGGATAAAAACCCGGCAGAAATCATGATCAAAGAAATTGAAATTACGCTCTCACCTGAGCTTGTTGCAAATGCAGAAGCGATAAAGGCACAATTGTCCGCCACGCTCAATGTCAAAACTAGCCGTATCCAATCTTATCAAATTACTAAACGATCTATCGATGCCCGATCAAGAAAGGTTATTTATCGTTTACAGGTTAGGGCATTCATTGATGAGGATCTTTTTGAGGAATCTACCTCGTTTAACTATCCCCCTGTAAAAGAGGATAAGACGGTACTCATTGTCGGCGCTGGTCCAGCAGGTTTATTTGCCGCCCTACAATGTATAGAAAATGGCTTGAAACCCATCGTTATCGAGCGTGGTAAAGACGTGAAGCAACGTAGAAGAGATTTGGCAGCCATTAATAAACAAGGACTTGTAAACACTGAATCAAATTATTGCTATGGAGAGGGCGGTGCTGGAACCTATTCGGATGGGAAGCTATATACGCGTTCAAATAAGAGAGGCGATATTAATAAGGTATTGCAAGTGTTTGTACAGCACGGTGCTGATCAAGACATTCTTATTGACGCCCGCCCACATATAGGAACAAACAAACTTCCACAAATTATCTCGGCAATCCGTGAAACCATAGAGCAAGCAGGCGGCGAAGTACGCTTTGATTCTAAATTGACTGATTTTTTAATTGAAAAAGGCAGGGTTAAAGGCATCGTTATTAATCAAGAGCAAGAGATCTTGGCAGATTCAGTTATTCTGGCAACTGGACATTCTGCCCGAGATATTTATGAGTTGCTACACACTAAGAATATCTTAATAGAAGCCAAGCCGTTTGCGCTAGGAGTGAGGATTGAACATCCCCAACAAGTAATTGATAGCGCTCAGTACCATTGTGATATTCGAAGTGAATATCTTCCACCAGCTTATTATAGTATGGTAGAACAAGTAAAAACTAGAGGTGTATTTTCTTTTTGTATGTGCCCTGGTGGAATTATTGCGCCTTGTGCTACAGATACTGATGAAATTGTGGTCAATGGCTGGTCGCCCTCCAAGAGAAATAATCCTTTTGCAAATTCAGGAACCGTGGTTCAAGTAACGTTAAATGACGTGCAGGGGTATGATCCCCTCAGGATGTTAAATTTTCAAAAGGAAATAGAGCAATTAGCTTTTGAAGCTGGAGGTGGTAATTTAGTTGCTCCCGCACAGCGGATGATCGATTTCGTAGAAAATAGACTTTCTATTGATCTGCCTAAGAATTCATATCTACCGGGAACAAAAAGTGTAATGCTTGATAATATACTCCCAGAATTTGTGTCAGAAAGTCTTAAGGCAGCATTGCCTTTGTTCGGAAAAAAAATGAAAGGCTATTATACCAATGAAGCAATTCTGGTCGGAGTGGAAAGTCGTACTTCATCGCCTGTGCGTATTCCGAGAGATAAAGAAACGTTCCAGCATCCGCAAATTACTGGTTTGTATCCTTGTGCAGAAGGTGCTGGTTATGCAGGAGGTATTGTGTCGGCAGCTATCGATGGTATTAATTGTGCTAACGCAATTCTTGCTCAATAAAACTTTAATTAAAAAAATATTGTTTTAATGGTATGGAACTTAATCTAATCACTGAGCTAAAAAAGGCGTTTAACGGCGATGCATGGCATGGAAGCAATTTAATGCAGCAGTTAAGTCTTGTTAAAACAGAAGTTGCATTTAATCATCTTATCCCTAATGCACATTCCATTGCCGAGCTCGTCTTGCATATTACGGCGTGGACTGATGAGGTAAACGCTAGGTTGCTAGGTGCGCCAGCAAAAGAACCAGCTGCGGGAGATTGGCCTAAACCTCAAGCTGAAACTTTTAAGGAATGGGAAAAAATTGTTTTTGATTGTAAAACCAGCAATGAAGAATTGATTAGGGTGTGCGAAAGCTTAAGCTTAGAGGCTTGGCAAGCTGAAGTCAAAGATGATAGAGATCGGGAAATGGGTGCCGGGGTTACCAATGTTGAGTTAATCAATGGATTGATTCAGCATCATGCTTATCATGCTGGGCAAATCGGTTTGCTTTTAAAATTTAATTTTAATTAATCCACATGAAAAAGACTTTAATTATTGGCGCCTCACCAGATGAATCAAGGTATGCTTATAAAGCTGCCCATATGTTAAAACGTTTTGGGCATGATATTGTAAATGTCGGGATCAAGAAAGGAGTGGTAGCTGGTGTGGAGATTGAAATTCCGGGGGTGATACATCATGATATCGATACAATCACATTATATATAGGTCCAGCATTGCAGGCACAATACCACGATTATATTTTGGAGACCAATCCAAAGCGTGTAATATTCAACCCAGGTACCGAGAATTTCGAATTAGAGAAATTGTTAGACCAACATGGCATTGAACCCGTTGAGGCTTGTACTTTGGTATTATTAAGTATAGGGCAGTATTAGTTATTTTCAATTCTTTTTTATTGTTTCTTTGAGTTTGGTTCGCCGGTTGTTTATATCCCCTGGGTCACTGCGTATGTCCAAGGTATGGGCAGGATCCTAACTGGTTCGGTGTTTTGTAGGCTACTGTTCGGTTTGTGTTCTGCCTAGAGTTGAAGCAGACCTGAAGCAGTCCTGTTGTCTTATAATTTCTAACTGTTTTTTATCGTATTTACTTCGGCTTTTAGACGGATATAGACGTTAGACTTGCGACCTGGTTCCGAAGAAACTCCGAAGAAGCTCCGAAGAAACAGAGAAAAAGTCAGCTTTTCTTTAGCATGTCTTAACTTGATTATCCTTAAAAGAACGGATAGATAAACGGTTATAGCTTACAAATAAATATTCTATCGTTTTTACGACAGTTAGCCCGGTCCCGAAAGAACGCTGGTAATATATATAAGCATAGGTCCATATTGATGTTTAGTGATGTCACTTGTAGTGTTGAGGAAGTTTTTCTGCGTGTAAATCATACACTTAGATAATTTAACCATAAAAAAGCCCGGTGCAGTTTGGATTGGCGTTTATTTTTCCTACTTTTGCATCCCGCTTCGGAGGAGACGGGCAAGATTTGAAGGATTGGGAAAAGAAAGTAGCTTGTTTATAGCGACTTAAATAAAACTTTGAAATACTTAAAGAAAAAGTTTGTGGGGATTGAAAAAATTTCTACCTTTGCATCCCGCTTCGGAAGGAAAAAGGGAAAGGAAAAGTGAGGGTGGGTTTGACATGTTGCAGTAGAGAATGGCTGATTTTGGAAGAAGAAAAAAAACTTCAAATTATTTTCACAAAAAGCTTGACAAGTTAAAAAAGTTTTCTACCTTTGCAATCCCAAACGAAAGGGAGCTGATCGACGGATGATCGAGAGGCGTATAATAAAGATTGAAACGACAGAAGACCGAAGGGAACATGTGGACTAAACAAGACCATCTGGGAACGGAAAACAGGAAGTCGCAACATATACAGGTCGCCGAGATGGCAAGACCGGAAAGTTCATTAAAGAGATATCATTACATAAGCGCAGCGGGGCAAACAGTACGGAAGCAAAGTACATGTTACCGTTGCAGTTTTTTAAGTCTATATCTATCAGACAACATAATAATAGAATATAAGACTATTTAATTTTAATAACACTAGAATACAAAATGGTCAGCGTTCGAACAACACATTTTACAATGGAGAGTTTGATCCTGGCTCAGGATGAACGCTAGCGGCAGGCCTAATACATGCAAGTCGAGGGGTAGAGGTTGCTTGCAACCTTGAGACCGGCGCACGGGTGCGTAACGCGTATGCAACCTACCTTGATCTGGGGGATAGCCCGAAGAAATTCGGATTAACACCGCATAAAATCACAGTACCGCATGGTACAATGATCAAATATTTATAGGATTGAGATGGGCATGCGTGTCATTAGTTAGTTGGCGGGGTAACGGCCCACCAAGACCGCGATGACTAGGGGATCTGAGAGGATGGCCCCCCACACTGGTACTGAGACACGGACCAGACTCCTACGGGAGGCAGCAGTAAGGAATATTGGTCAATGGAGGCAACTCTGAACCAGCCATGCCGCGTGCAGGAAGACAGCCCTCTGGGTCGTAAACTGCTTTTATTCGGGAATAAACCTACTTACGTGTAAGTAGCTGAATGTACCGAAGGAATAAGGATCGGCTAACTCCGTGCCAGCAGCCGCGGTAATACGGAGGATCCAAGCGTTATCCGGATTTATTGGGTTTAAAGGGTGCGTAGGCGGCCTGTTAAGTCAGGGGTGAAAGACGGTAGCTCAACTATCGCAGTGCCCTTGATACTGATGGGCTTGAATACACTAGAGGTAGGCGGAATGTGACAAGTAGCGGTGAAATGCATAGATATGTCACAGAACACCGATTGCGAAGGCAGCTTACTATGGTGTCATTGACGCTGAGGCACGAAAGCGTGGGGATCAAACAGGATTAGATACCCTGGTAGTCCACGCCCTAAACGATGAATACTCGCTGTTAGCGATATACAGTTAGCGGCTAAGCGAAAGCGTTAAGTATTCCACCTGGGGAGTACGCCCGCAAGGGTGAAACTCAAAGGAATTGACGGGGGCCCGCACAAGCGGAGGAGCATGTGGTTTAATTCGATGATACGCGAGGAACCTTACCCGGGCTTGAAAGTTAGTGAAGTATCCAGAGATGGATGCGTCCGCAAGGACACGAAACTAGGTGCTGCATGGCTGTCGTCAGCTCGTGCCGTGAGGTGTTGGGTTAAGTCCCGCAACGAGCGCAACCCCTATGTTTAGTTGCCAGCACGTTATGGTGGGGACTCTAAACAGACTGCCTGTGCAAACAGAGAGGAAGGAGGGGACGACGTCAAGTCATCATGGCCCTTACGTCCGGGGCTACACACGTGCTACAATGGATGGTACAGAGGGCAGCAAGCTGGCAACAGCAAGCAAATCTCAAAAAGCCATTCACAGTTCGGATTGGGGTCTGCAACTCGACCCCATGAAGTTGGATTCGCTAGTAATCGCATATCAGCAATGATGCGGTGAATACGTTCCCGGGCCTTGTACACACCGCCCGTCAAGCCATGGAAGTTGGGGGTACCTAAAGTACGTAACCGCAAGGAGCGTCCTAGGGTAAAACCGATAACTGGGGCTAAGTCGTAACAAGGTAGCCGTACCGGAAGGTGCGGCTGGAATACCTCCTTTCTGGAGTAGGATAGACTACCCGATGCGCTAAAAATGATAATGATACATATCTCTTAAGGAAAACCCAGAAGATGAAGCCCAGTTGGTGCATACCGGCGCAGTGGCGAGATTGGAAGATGATTACGATCTGCGAGAAGCGATTTACGAAGGAAACGGACACAGATCGCAGCTAACAGTCGGACATCGAAGCAGTCCCGTAGCTCAGCCTGGTTAGAGCACTACACTGATAATGTAGGGGTCTCCAGTTCAAATCTGGACGGGACTACAAAACGCTAAGTTTTTTTGGGGGATTAGCTCAGCTGGCTAGAGCGCCTGCCTTGCACGCAGGAGGTCAACGGTTCGACTCCGTTATTCTCCACCATCACCGGTGCTGTTACAAAAGCACGTAAATAGGAAGTATGCCCGAAAGGGAAGCGTCCCGGGATAGAAAAGTTCTTTGACATATTGGAAGAAGTTAAAAAAGAAGAGCAAACAACAATAGAGACGTTGTTAGTTCGGAATGCCTTAGGGCATGAAGATTTAACAATTATCAAAAAAGCATTTATACAGGCGCAAAAGGCTGTATAGAGAAGAAAGTAAGAAAGAGTATACGGGGGATGCCTTGGCTCTCAGAGGCGATGAAAGACGTGATAAGCTGCGATAAGCCGTGGGGATTAGCAAATATGAATTGATCCGCGGATTTCTGAATGGGGAAACCTGGCTAGTTGAAGACTAGTCGCACATAGTGCGCAAACCTGCCGAACTGAAACATCTAAGTAAGCAGAGGAAGAGAAAATAATAATGATTTCCTAAGTAGTGGCGAGCGAAAGGGAAAGAGCCCAAACCAGCTATGTTACGGCATAACTGGGGTTGTAGGACTACAATGTGTCATTAGCAAAATGAACTGGAATGGGATGGGAAGCCCAGCAATATACGGTGATAGCCCGGTACAGGAAAGTAATGCTAGGCTAGTAGTATCCTGAGTACCGCGAGGTCGGAGACGCCTTGTGGGAATCTGCCGGCACCATCCGGTAAGGCTAAATACTCCTGAGAGACCGATAGTGAACCAGTACCGTGAGGGAAAGGTGAAAAGAACCCCGAACAGGGGAGTGAAATAGAACCTGAAACCGTATACTTACAAGCGGTCGGAGCGTCCAGGTGGCGTGACGGCGTGCCTTTTGCATAATGAGCCTACGAGTTACTCTTCTCTGGCAAGGTTAAGTGTTTAAGACACGGATCCGAAGCGAAAGCGAGTCTGAATAGGGCGTATAGTCAGGGGAGGTAGACGCGAAACCTTGTGATCTACCCATGGACAGGTTGAAGGTGCGGTAACACGTACTGGAGGACCGAACCGATAAACGTTGAAAAGTTTCCGGATGATCTGTGGGTAGGGGTGAAAGGCTAATCAAACTGGGAAATAGCTCGTACTCCCCGAAATGTTTTTAGGAACAGCGTGGACATTGAGTTACATAGAGGTAGAGCTACTGATTGGGTGCGGGGGAGTCAAATCCTACCAAATCCAGACAAACTCCGAATGCTATGTAACATGGTCTGCAGTGAGGCGCGGGGTGCTAAGGTCACGCGCCGAGAGGGAAAGAACCCAGACCATCAGCTAAGGTCCCTAAATTACCGCTAAGTTGAACTAACGAGGTGCGATTGCATAGACAGCTAGGATGTTGGCTTGGAAGCAGCCATTCATTTAAAGAGTGCGTAACAGCTCACTAGTCGAGCGATCGTGCATGGATAATAAACGGGCATTAAGTGGTATACCGAAGCTATGGATGATATTTATATCATGGTAGGGGAGCATTCCAGCGGCAGCGAAGTTGTAGCGTGAGCTATGGTGGAGCTTCTGGAAAAGCAAATGTAGGCATAAGTAACGATAAGGCGGGAGAGAAACCCGCCCACCGAAAGGATAAGGTTTCCTGATCAACGCTAATCGGATCAGGGTTAGTCGGGGCCTAAGGAGAACCCGAAAGGGATATTCGATGGACAACGGTTTAATATTACCGTACTTTTTATAGATGCGATGTGGGGACGGAGTAGTGACACTGCCGCGAACTGACGGAATAGTTCGTTAAAGACTGTAGGTATTGGAATGGTAGGCAAATCCGCCAATCTAGCTGAAGGTCGATAGTACCGCGAGCCTTCGGGTAAGTGGATAGCGCAGGTAATCAGACTTCCAAGAAAAACCGCTAAGCTCCAGTCTATAAAAACCCGTACCGCAAACCGACACAGGTATCCGGGAAGAGAATTCTAAGGTGCTCGAGTGAATCATGGCTAAGGAACTCGGCAAAATGGCCCTGTAACTTCGGGAGAAGGGGCGCTGGTAGCAATACCAGCCGCAGTGAAAAGGCCCAGGCGACTGTTTAACAAAAACACATGGCTTTGCAAAATCGAAAGATGAAGTATAAGGCCTGACACCTGCCCGGTGCTGGAAGGTTAAGAGGGGATGTTAGGGTTAAACCGAAGCATTGAATCGAAGCCCCAGTAAACGGCGGCCGTAACTATAACGGTCCTAAGGTAGCGAAATTCCTTGTCGGGTAAGTTCCGACCTGCACGAATGGTGTAACGATCTGGGCGCTGTCTCAGCCATGAGCTCGGTGAAATTGTGGTCCCGGTGAAGACGCCGGGTACCCGCAACGGGACGGAAAGACCCCATGCACCTTCACTACAATTTAACATTGACATTGGATACAGGATGTGTAGGATAGGTGGGAGGCTTTGAAGCGGCGTCGCTAGGCGTCGTGGAGCCAACGTTGAAATACCACCCTTTCTGTATTCGGTGTCTAACCCCGCTAAGCGGGGGACATTGTTTGATGGGTAGTTTGACTGGGGTGGTCGCCTCCAAAAAGGTAACGGAGGCTTTCAAAGGTAAGCTCAGTACGCTTGGTAACCGTACGTGGAGTGCAATAGCATAAGCTTGCTTGACTGTGAGGCAGACAAGCCGAGCAGGGTCGAAAGACGGATATAGTGATCCGGTGGTTCTGCATGGAAGGGCCATCGCTCAAAGGATAAAAGGTACGCTGGGGATAACAGGCTGATCTCCCCCAAGAGCTCATATCGACGGGGAGGTTTGGCACCTCGATGTCGGCTCGTCACATCCTGGGGCTGGAGAAGGTCCCAAGGGTTCGGCTGTTCGCCGATTAAAGTGGCACGCGAGCTGGGTTCAGAACGTCGCGAGACAGTTCGGTCCCTATCTGTTGTGGGCGTAGGAATTTTGAGTGGGGCTGACCTTAGTACGAGAGGACCGGGTTGGACTAGCCTCTAGTGAATCTGTTGTTCCGCCAGGGGCATTGCAGAGTAGCTACGCTGGGAATAGATAAGCGCTGAAAGCATCTAAGTGCGAAACTAGCCACGAGATGAGAATTCCATATAGGGCCGTAGAAGACTACTACGTTGATAGGATATAGATGTAAAGCTGGCGACAGCATAGTCGAGTATTACTAATAACCCGAAGCTTTCAAGAGCAATAGACTGTTGTTTGTTCTTCCTAACTAACTTCTTTCAATAATATGTCATTTAAGGCCGGAAGGCCGAAGGTACAAAGGTGGAAGGCTTGCCCTCCCTCCCCAATGCCCTCCCCCCCTCCACCTTATTAAAAATATTTAGGTGCCTATATCGGCGGTGTCCACCTCTTCCCATTCCGAACAGAGAAGTTAAGCCCGCCAGAGCCGATGGTACTGCAGTAACATGTGGGAGAGTAGGTCGGCGCCAAATCTTAAAGAAAGCCTGTAACGTGAGTTGCAGGCTTTTCTTGTTTATAGCTTTTTTTTGCATGTTAAATTTTGTTAAAAAACGACGTAACTTTAAATGCAAGATTTTTAAAACCGTATTTTTGTTAATTACGTTAATCTTTTATACACACATTTAACGAAGAAACGTATAACAGAAATGAAATACATGGTATATTCCATAAAAAGCTAATACAAAATTTCTCGATATGAAACTTAAGATTTATATACTTCTCGCTTTTCTCATCGCTAGTAGTGTCAATACTTTTGCACAAGATAAGAAAGTGGTACTTCCAAAGAACTGGTTTAACCTAGATCTTGCAACAAGTGGCTATTTTGGGATCAGTACTGAGAAGGCTTACAATGAACTATTAATCAATAAAAAGCCAAAGGCAAAAATAGTCGTTGCTGTGATCGACGGAGGAACAGACATTAAACATGAGGATTTAAAGGATGTACTTTGGACGAATGAACGGGAAATCCCAGGTAATGGAATTGACGATGATGGTAACGGCTACGTAGATGACATCCATGGATGGAATTTCATTGGCTCCAAAAAAGGAAATCTTGCCTACGATAATCTGGAGTTAGTTAGGATTTTGAGAAAATATAAGCCAAAATACAAGGCAACTATCATGACTACCGTACTAGATAGTGCAGAGAAAGCCGAATTTAGAGTTTATAAAAGAGCAGAAACAGAATTTGGAAAGAAATATGACGAAGCTAGTCAAGCTTTTCCAATTTACATTGCCATCAAAAAGGTACTAGATACCGTTGCGTTTACTAACAAGAAGAAAATACCGTCATTAGAGGATATTGAAAGGTATAAGCCGGACGACGAGTTAGAAGAACAAGTTGTAAAGATTATCAGAAAAGGTTCTAAAGATGAGGGTAGCATAGAAAAATTTTATACTACAATTGAAAAGGGCTACAAGGAACTTGATGTAATGCTCAGATACAATCTTAACGAGAAGTATGATGAGCGAGCAGAAATGATTGGAGATGATTATACAAATTCAGCTCAACGTAATTATGGAAACAATGATGTTGCCGGTCCTGATGCAGAGCATGGGACACACGTATCAGGCATAATAGCTGCTAGCAGAAGCAATGAACTCGGTATCATGGGTGTTGCGAATAATGTAAGTATCATGTCTATCAGAGTGGTACCTCAAGGCGATGAAAGAGATAAAGACGTAGCTAATGGCATTCGTTACGCTGTTGATAATGGGGCAAGAGTCATTAATATGAGTTTTGGTAAAGGATTTAAATGGGATAAGAAAGCCGTTGATGAGGCAGTTAAATATGCTGAAGAAAAAGGAGTTCTTCTGGTTCATGCAGCGGGAAATGATAACAGCGATAATGACGAGATAGCGAATTACCCTAATAAATATTTTGAAAGTGCTGAAGCTGAAGCTTATTGGAAAGCTAATCCAAAAAGAGAAATACTGGGCTTTATTCCACCAAGAAATATTAATAATCAAACCAACTCCTATGGAAATGGTTATGGTAGCAACCCTAATATGAGATTTAGAGAGCCTGTTAAAGTTGTTGATACAGCTAAATTCAAATTGCCGCATGCTACAAATTGGATAGAAGTTGGTGCAAGTGCTTATAAAGACGACGATGAATTAAAAGCATCTTTTTCTAATTATGGAAAATATAATGTTGATGTATTTGCTCCAGGCTTTATGATCAATTCTACTATACCAAATGGTAAATACGAAGAAAATGATGGTACCAGTATGGCTGCTCCGGTTGTATCTGGTTTATCTGCACTAATTCTAAGTTATTACCCAACGTTGAAACCCGCAGAGGTTAGAGATATTATTATTAAATCTGTGGCAAAGGTTAATCACAAAATAAAATACAAGAATGAGAAGGATGAAACTGTGCGTGTCGCATTTTCTGAGATTTGCGTAAGTGGAGGAATTGTAAATGCTTATAATGCATTGTTATTAGCTGAAAGTTATAATCGCGCAAACTAAATTCAACGTTTTCATTATAAAATCTCTTAGTTAGTGCTAAGGGATTTTTTTTGCGCTAAGAATTTCTATACTTAATGGTAACAAATTAGTGATGTTTTATAGTCCTTTTAGTAATAATAGGGCATTGAAGCGGTTTTTTTGAAATTTCCTAGTGATTTGCTCCGAAACGCAATTTTGTTATTAAGCTATTCTCGTTTCCATTAGTCTATTTGATAGAAACCACCTAATTATAAACTATTACTTAGCACAAATGAAATTTTTTTACTTAGCCGCCGTCTTGGCTTCCCTTAATGTAAACGCCATGGCGCAAAAATTGCCAGATGTTCAAAATGCAGCGTTAACTGCCCCAGCTAATCTACGGATTGACGGTAAGGCAAATGAATGGGAAGACACTTTTTCGGCAGAAAACAAAAGAACGTCATTACTATATAGCGTTGCTAACGACGATAAGTTTCTGTATGTCGTGATTAAAGGTATCGGAACAGCAAATATTAATAAAATAATGGCAGGCGGTATAACCTTTAATGTAAATACTGAAGGTAAGAAAAAGGAGAAGGAAGCTTTAAGTGTAACTTACCCTCTCGTAAAAAGAGCTCCCCGTGGACAAGGTGGAGGTAGACAAGGTATGGGCCAAGGTGGTGGTGGACAAGCTAGAACTGGCTTTGGAGGTGGTCAAGGTCAAAACAGAACGCCTCTATCAGCTGCTCAGCGAGATTCAGCGAGCTTAGTTCAGCACAAAGCGCAACTGGCAACAGTCAAAGAAATTAAAATTTCAGGGTTCAAAAGCATTACAGATTCGTTGATTTCTATTTACAATGAACATGGTTTAAAAGCAGTAGCTGCCTTTGACAGTAAATGGGCGATGATTTATGAGTTAGCCATACCATTAAGTTTATTAGAGCTATCCATTGATAAACCAAAAGAGTTTGTTTATCAAATTAAGGTTAATGGACTGGTAATGCCAGGATTTGGAGGCGGTGGTGGTGGAAATAATTTTGGTGGCGGCGGCGTTCGAGGAGGTGGCGGATTTGGTGGAGGAGGTAACAATATGCAAGATATCATGAGCCCAACAGACTTTTGGGGTAAATACACCCTAATTAAAAAGTGATCACCAACCCTAAACATCCAGCAAGCTAAACAACCAACCAACCCGACAAACTATTTACAGCCGCTCATTATGATTTTTTTTCAGACCAAATCCACTCTAACATTTAGCGTAAAAGGAATTACACTTTTTAGTTTGCTGTTATTTTTCTCTTCCGTTGTTTATGCGCAGACACTTCAACCCGCTTCAAAGCCTGTAACAGTGCCTCCACCACTGCCTTTAAGAGAAATAAGTGGGATTGTGAAAGACACTGTCGACTACGGTATTCCGGGTACTACAGTTCGCTTATCATCTGAGAAGGATACTTTAGTAACCATTACAAACAGCGATGGAATTTTTGTTTTCAAGAATGTTAAATCTGCAACTTATACACTTTCTATCTCTAATTTAGGTTTTAAGGCAGTTGTTGCAAAGTTTAAGCAAAATGATGCGATTCCTCGAATTGTTATGGATCCAATTATTTTAAAAGAAGCTCCTGCAAATACATTAAATGAGGTTGTAATAAATGGTACGCCTTCTATAACCTATAAAACAGACACCGTTGAGTATAAAGCAAGTGACTATATTGTAAGAGAAAATGCCACTGTAGATGAGCTGCTGAAGAAAATGGAAGGGATGGAAGTTGGAACAGATGGAACGCTTACCCACAATGGTACAGCTGTTGCCAGAGCAAAATTAAATGGTAAAGAATATTTGGGAGGAGATTTGGCAAATGCAATCAAAAATCTCCCTGCCGAGATTGTCGACAAAATTCAGATTGTAGATGATTATGGTGATCAGGCTGCTCGAACTGGAATTAAAGATGGAGATCCAGAGAAAATATTAAATATTACAACACGGGCAGATAAATCTGTTGGAAATACAGCTAATATAAACGCAGGAGCAGGAAATAATAGCCGATTTGAAGCAGGATTAAATGCTACAAGAATTAATAAAAACCAAACAATTGGTTTCAATGGAAGATATAATAATACCGTAAATGGTGTTTCTGGAGGTAATGACAACAATGGAGGAGGCAATGGCGGGGGTGGTATTAGGGGACAAGGTGGTGGTGGCAACGGACAGAACAACCAAAGCGGTGGTAGTGGTGGTACTACAACAAACGGCAATAGCTCGCTAAGCATTCGGGATATGATTGGAAAGAAAATAGAATATAATATTAACTATGGCTTTTCAACAAACAAAACTAAGTCACTTAATGACAGTTACTCAGTAACCCCGAATAATGTTAGAAATCCTGACGGAACAATAAGTACCTATCTTACAAATGCCAACACAATTAGTAATAGTAACAATCTTTCTACTAATCATAATTTAAGGGCCGAAATAGAGATTAATTTAGATAGTAGTAATTTTTTACGCTTTATTCCGACATTTAGGTATACGCTAGCTGATAATAGCAGTTCTTCAAATATTAGGCAAACTGGGTTTCAACATCAACTTAGAAATTCGACAAATGCTAGTAAAAATACAAGGCCACAGTTAGGCGGGTCGGTGTTTTATCAACATACTTTTGCAAAGCCAAGAAGAAACTTTTCCTTACAGGCAGATTTAAACAGCAATGATCAGGTACGGGAAACAGAACAGGATATCAAGATTATCTACTACCTAACTGAGGATGAAAGCGAAACGCGTGATTCTCTTGTTAACAGGATTGTTGCCCGTAAAAACCTTCAAAATAACTATAGGGGAAGCTTAACTTACGTAGAACCATTAACCCTAAACACACAAATTGAGCTAAATGCACAGTTAAATTACAACGGTTATGATAATAGTGCGACAACTCGAAATGTGATCAATGGTGGCCCATCTAGCGTTATTGATTCGTTGAGTAATATATATGATTACTCATTCACACAAGGTCGTATCGCCTTAAATTATCGATCTGGGTTAACAAATCAGTCTAAAATACGTTATTCGCTAGGTGTAACGGCTATTCCTACGTTGTTATCGGGAACAAAGGCAAGTTTAGGTACTTCAACCAATAGGAGTAATTTAACATTCATTCCGATTGCTCGTTTTGAATATTTATGGTCTAGACAAAAAAGATTTTCTATCAACTATTCTGGGAATGCCACTGAGCCTACATTTGATCAAATTCAGCCAGTGAGGGATGTAACTAATCCACAAAATCCTGTGGTTGGTAATCCCAACCTACTTTCGACATTTGTGCATACTGCAAATGCCAATTTCAATAACTATGTTGCTAATTCAAAATTGAATTTGTCGTTTAGCCTGAATTCATCTCTAACAGAAAATGCAGTAATTAGAAATAACGTGCAGATAATCGATGATATTTTAGTGAAAGGTGCCAAACGAGATACTATTTACATTACTGAAACCAGATTTTTAAATATAAATGGAGTACATAGAATTGGTGGAAATTACAATATTAGCAAGCAGCTTAACAATCGTAAGTATAATCTCGCCTTAAGCGGAAGGGCTAGTTATGATCACCGCATTTCAATGAATACTTCTCAAAAAAATGTTAATACTGTATTTACCTTAAGTCAGCGTTTCGGTCCCAGGATTAACCCTACTGACTGGTTTGAAATTAACCCGAATGTTTCTTACAATTTTACCAAATCTGAAAATAGCTTAGAAGGATTCACCGATACAAGAACTAATACACTTGCATTAAATGTAGACGGAAGGGTATATTTATGGAACACTTGGATTTTTGGGTATAATGCCAGCAAAAATTACGTTAGCGGTATTAACGCTAACGTAACTAGTAACCCATTTGTGGTAAACGCCTATATTGAAAAGGAATTTTTTAAACGATTAGGCAAAGTAACTTTCCAAGCTTTCGATTTATTAAACCAAAATAATTTTGTAAGTAGAAACCTCAGTGAAAATGGCGGTTATACCGATACCAAATCAAATGCTTTAAGTCGTTATTTTATGGTAAGACTTAGTATGCGCTTGCAAAAATGGACCGGTGCAAGAGGTCGTAATAATAGTCAGCCAATGCGCAGAGGTGATGGAAGTTTTATGAATTAAAATATAGCTAGCCTATTTATCCAATAGTTCAATCCATTTGTCAACCATTTCTTCAAGCAATTCTTTGTTTGCCGTTACTTGGTCCATGGAGTAGAATTTTGCGTAAACCTTTCCTTTGGTTGCATTTTCCAAGAAGTCAGATTTCATATCTAGGAGGTTCCCTTTATGGAAAATAAGTGCAACATAGTTTTTGATCTTTGGATTGAAGGTGGCAAATTCTTCCTTGTAAGAAAAGCTAGGGCCTCCCCATTTTACATCTTCTTCTATTTTGGGGTTAGCATTAACAATGATTGTTCTTACTGCTTCGAGTTCTGCTTTTAAGGGATGTTCAAGATTATTGATGAAGTCCTCTACTTTCTTTGTATTGCTCATAGTTGTTTGATTAATTGTTACGGCAAATATAAAGGCCTTTTTGTGAGGCAGACAGGTGCGTAAATGACACAATAAGGGGTTGTTTATGACTATCGTACAGGGCCTTAACTGATCCTAGAGGGTCTCTTGGATTTGTAGAAATAAAGCTACCTTTACGAAGATTTGGACCATCTTAATTATATACGCTTTCAAAATGAAAAGAATATCTATCACCCTGTTATTTATTGCGATTAGTTTAGCAAGTTATAGTCAAAAAATCACTGATAAATCGTTTCGAATTAAAGCCGGCATGAATATTTCAAAACTACAGCTTAATTCACAATTAGAGCCGAATGCGGGAACCGGTTATTATGCAGGTATATCAGGCCGACTTGGAGACAAAGGTACTTTTTTGCAGGGTGAATTATATCTTTCAAGTAAAAACGTTAACTTGATCTCTCCAAGTAGACATGAGAATGATATTAAGTTTACAAGTTTGGACTTGCCAATTTTGGTAGGTACAAAAATAGGAGCGACTGGTTTACGACTAGTAACTGGGCCTGTTTTTGCACTTTATTTAAGTGATAAGCCGCAATTTGAGGCAAATGCACCAAGTATCTACCGTAGTCAGTTTAAAAATAAATCGATTGGATGGCAATTTGGTTTGGGATGGGAAATTGGAAGATTTAATATTGATGGTAGATATGAGGCTGGTCTTTCAAAAATTAATTCTACAGGTGGTTACCCACCTACAAAAATGAATTTGTTTATGGTAGGTTTGGGTGTTGGCATCTTGTAACCTAATCTCAGCTAACCTTTCCTTAATTGAGCTGTTGTGATAATTACGTACTTCAAGCTTTCAATCAACGAATTGTAAATGGTCAGACTAAAAGTTTTTGGCTACAATTTTATTGCCATAAAAAAAGGAAACACCTCCTGATGTGGTGTTTCCTTTGTGTAGCGGGAACGAGAGTTGAACTCGTGACCTCAGGGTTATGAATCCTGCGCTCTAACCAACTGAGCTACCCCGCCAAATTGAAAATAATACCCGATTGTGGAATACTATTTTTTAAAGAGTTGCAAATATAGAATAAATTACTTTTCTTTAGAAACAAATAATAAAAAATAGTCCAATATTTTTAAGATTAGCCGTGTATAGGATGTCAGAAAAGAAAAAATTTACATTAGAATATGAATTGAGGTCATCTCCGCGCATACTATTTAGTTTTATTAGTGAGCCAAATGGTTTATCCCAGTGGTTTGCCGATGATGTGATTTTTAGGGATCAGGTATATACTTTTACATGGGACGACGAAGTTCAGAAAGCTAAAATGCTCAGCATCAAAGAAAATAAATTAGTTAAGTTTAAATGGCTAGATGACGAACCTCATTGTTATTTTGAAATGGAGATTGTTCAAGATGAACTTACAAACGATGTAGCATTAGCTATTACTGATTTTGCTACTGATGAAACACGTGCAGAGCGAACGAAAATTTGGGATAATCAAATTACCTACCTGTTAAGCGTAATTGGTGCCTAAAAATTAGCTGCCTTTACCTATCTTTGCATATTGAAAAAGATACATTTACTGCTGATTAAGTCATTTATTAGGCCATTTGCTGTCACATTTTTTATTGTGATGTTTATCCTATTAATGTTCTTCCTATTTAAATATGTTGATGAATTTATAGGAAAAGGCTTTGAATGGTACACCATATTAGAGATAATGATGTATCAATCTGCCGTAAATGTCGCTATGGCACTGCCATTAGCTATATTGCTGTCATCTATTATGACCTTCGGTACGCTAGGTGAGAACTATGAGCTGGTGGCGATTAAATCAGCTGGCATTTCCCTGCAAAAAGCAATGCGTCCGCTTTTTGTGTTAGTTATTTCTCTATCTATTGCTTCCTTTTTCTTTTCAGATTACATGCTTCCCAAAGCAAATGCAAAGTATTATTCCTTACTCTATGATATGAGGAATAAGAAGTTGTCATTCTTAATCAAGCCAGGGGTTTTTAATACGAGTATTCCAAATTATGCCATTAAGGTAGATAGAAAAGGGATAGTTAACCCTGATTCTCTTTTTGGAATTATGATTTATGATCATAAGAATATAAGTGGAGTTCCAACCATCCTTTTGGCGAAAAAAGGCAGAATGATTAAAACGGAGGATGGCAATGTGATGATCTTGAAATTAATTGATGGCGTACGGTATGAGGAGTCGAAAGGAAACGGCAGTGCAGTCTATAATCCTCGCCAATCACTCACAAGAATGCGTTTTAAAGAGACAGAGGTGAAGTTAGATTTCTCGAGTTTCACTAGTTTTAATCGTACAGAGGAGGAGAAATTCCAAGACAATGCTCCCATGCTTAACTTAAAGGGGCTTACTAAACGTGCCGACTCCTTAAGTAAAGCAATAGATAGTTTAAATACCTCTACCAAACTCAATGCAAATGGCTACTATAAACAGAGCTACTATGTTAAAGGTTACACTAAAGTTAAAGCAGCAACCAAGCGTATAAACGGAAGTGTTTTAGATGCAATACCAAAGAAGGATAGAACATCAACGATACAAAATGCCATAGATTTAACTTCTAGCTTACAGCAAGTGGTGGCTAATCGAATGATGGAATACGAAGTGAAGCAAAAGGAAGTGTTAAAATCGAAAATTGAATTTCAACGTAAATTTACGCTTGCCGTTTCCTGTCTTTTGCTATTCTTCATAGGAGCTCCATTAGGAGCAATTATTAGAAAGGGCGGCTTAGGATTACCCGTTGTAATTGCAGTCGTATTCTTTTTAATTTATCATATTATATCAACCGTAGCCGAAAAATCAGCCAAAGAAGGATCTTTGGATCATGTATTCGGCATGTGGATGGCTGTTATTATTTTAACACCGCTGGGCGTATTTTTAACCTATAAGGCGACTGTTGATTCAGCAATATTTGACATAGACTATTATAAGCAGATTTTGGTTAATCTTTTCAAAAAGATATTTGGGAAGAAACAAAAGAATTTAGCTTAACGGTAAAGATAATCCTTACTTGCCAATGATATTTTGCCTAGAAATTTGTAGTTAAAGATTGTAACTTTGTTGCAGAAATACACGGAATGGAATTGCACTCCATCATCGGTGAAACAGCGTAGTTCTTTTGAGTGTCGAAAGGAAGCAAAATTAAACTACGAAAAATAAAAATACACTAATGGACATCAAATTAAATACGATCGAAGAGGCGCTGGACGATATTAAAGCTGGCAAAATTATTATTGTGGTAGATGATGAGGATCGCGAAAATGAAGGTGATTTTCTCACTGCAGCAAGAAATGTAACTCCAGAAGTAATTAATTTCATGTCTAAGTATGGTAGAGGCTTAATATGCGCTCCATTAATTGAAGACCTTTGCGTTAAACTCGAATTGGATTTGATGGTTCAAAACAATACTGTTTTACATCAAACTCCTTTTACGGTATCGGTAGATTTGATTGGCAATGGCTGTACTACAGGAATTTCAACCCATGATCGTGCTAAAACAGTTCAAGCATTAATTGATCCAAATACAAAACCGGCAGACTTAGGTAGACCCGGACATATATTTCCATTAAAGGCAAGACGAGAAGGGGTATTAAGAAGAACCGGTCATACCGAGGCAACAATTGATATTGCACGTTTAGCTGGTTTTGAGCCTGCAGGTGTGTTGGTTGAAATCATGAATGAAGATGGTACAATGGCTCGTCTACCAGATTTAATGAAGATTGCCGCACAACATGACCTTAAAATTATTTCTATAAAAGACTTAATCTCTTACCGCTTAGCAGCCGAAAGTTTAATTAGAGAAGAAGTGAGTGTTAATTTGCCTACTGAATGGGGCGAATTTAAGATGACTGCGTATACGCAATTAAGCAATAATGCAACACATTTGGCGATTAGTAAAGGTGAATGGAAGGACGATGAGCCTGTTCTTACTCGTATTCATAGCTCATGTGTTACAGGAGATATATTTGGTTCTTGTCGTTGCGATTGTGGGCCTCAATTACATAAAGCTTTTCAGATGATCGAGGCCGAGGGAAAGGGATTGATTGTCTACATGAATCAAGAAGGTAGAGGTATTGGACTTATTAATAAATTACGTTCTTATAACTTGCAAGATAAAGGACTGGATACCGTGGAGGCTAATATTGAATTAGGCTTCAAAGGAGATGAACGCGACTATGGTGTTGGTGCCCAAATTGTGAGAGCCCAAGGCATAACAAAAATGCGTTTGATGTCTAATAATCCTGCAAAAAGGGCTGGTTTGGTTGGCTATGGACTAGAGATTGTTGAAAACATTGCAATTGAAATTGAAAGCAATAAACACAATGAATCTTATTTGAAAACCAAAAGAGATAAGATGGGTCACCATATCATGAAAGGATAAAGCAAACTATCCTTATTTTTTCTGATTTTTCTTGCTTTGATTTATAATTGCTTCTTTGCTTAACCTAAGTTTTTCTGCTTCGGCGGCTTTCTTTTTTTGCTCACGACGGTATTTGCCAGTTACCTTTTGAAAGAATTCCTTAAACGTATCGAATTGCTGATTGTAAATTAATCCTAATGAGGTTACATTTAGACTTTGATCAACTCCTGGGTTTGCAAACACACTCTGCTGAGTAGGGGGCTTATTAGCCAATTTACCAATCAATGTACCATCCTTTTTAATTAAGCCAAGTATCTCCACTTCTCTACCAACGTTGTCTTTGTTAAATCCAATTGGGGTAAAGTCATTAATACTACCATTATCAACAATACCAGCATTTACAATAACTCTATCATTAAAGAATCTAAACGACGCACTTGCTTCGTTAAACGAACGAATGTTGACATCCACAAAGTTCAGGTTTAGAGAAGAAAGAAGGTTATTAATTTGATTGAAAATTAATTCTGTTGCTGTACTTGTACCGACTGATCCAAGTTGCTGAGCAAGATTTTCTTTTCCGCCAGAACCAGGCGCAAACCTTCTCTGTATAATTAGACTTAGGGCTTGCTTATTTAGGTTATTTCCGTCGTTAAAATAAGCTTGTAGCTCCTCTTTTACAGCAGGGTTGGCAGGGAAAAATATATCTAATTTGATATCTGGTTTTAAAAGTAAACCACTTAGACCCATTTCTACTTCAGTTTGTGTACGCTGAGAGCTGGTATTGTCGCTATTTGCGGCAGTGTACAAGTCTTTTAAGCTCGCTCTTACACTATAAATTGCTTTTAGATTAATTTGAGCGTTCGCTGGATTTCCTGTCCACCTAATCGTTCCTCCCTGTCTAATTTCAAATCTTTTATTGATTACTTCTTGAGCGGTAAAATCAAAATTTCCGGTTTCAATAATGTAATCCCCCTTCATTTCGAAATCGCCAGCACTAGAGATATTCAAATCAAGTTCCGCGTTTCCTTTACCACTTAATTTTCCTAATACAGTGTAAATATTGGCAATGCTGCTTGGGTCTACCTTCAGTTTAAAGTTCATCCTCAAGCCATCAAAATTATTTTTTCTTTTAACGATCTGAGTCGTGTCTTTGCTTACAAAAGTTATGAAATCTTTGTCTGATACAGTTTCAGTACTGTTTAATGGAAGATTAAAAATTGTGCCTTTTTCTGTTTTTGCATCTATTTTAATAAACATATTGTTGGTAGGCCCTCTGAAATCAAAATTCCCAGTTGCATAAGCTTTACCATAGTACACAGCATTGTCTTTAGAAGTCGTATTAAGCGCCATAAAATTAGTAGCTACTAACGCTACTTGTATATTAGGGTTATCTATATCGTTTAAATCAACTGTGCCGGTAGCGGTAGCTTCATTGCCGTCTAGATCAGTTAGCGTAAGGTCATTGATACTTATGACGCTATTACTAACGTTGACTTCATCATTTAGCTTGTAGGAAGTCTTGAGATAATTTACCGTAACTTGCCCTTCGTCAAATGATACGTTGCCATTGATTGTCGGTTTATTTAAGGCTCCTTTAACAGTCAAGTCTGCCGAGACGTTTCCTTTTAAGTTTGATACTAGCTTCTTAACAAAAGGTTCAAGCACAGTTAATTTGCTTTCGTCCATTTTGACACTCAAATCTAATTGTTTTTCCTTAAAATCTAAATCGCCAGTAATTTTAAAAGTTTCTTTATCGTTGGTTACTATTTTGGTATAAACGTTGGCTAAATTCTTTGACTGGTCAAATGTAGTGGTATCGGTGAGTTTGCCGATATAAATGTCATTTAAGGTTAGTGAATCAATCTCTAAATTGTCCGAAATCCGAGGCGCTTTTAGCACATCAGATAATTGGGTTTTACCATTTACATTTCCAGCTAGCTTTACCCCAAGCGTTTTTACAAACGGGTTGAGTGTTTTAAGATTAAAGTTTTCAAATCCAATTAAGAGCATATCTTTTGGATCATCTGATACGATTCCATCTACCGTGAGCAGTTGTCTGCCATTGCTGAGATCAAAATTGGTGATCTGAGTCTTGCCCTCATTGAAACTTATTTTAACTTTTTCTTGTATGGTCCAATCTTCGCTATTAATTTTTAGGTTGGATGGTAAAATGCTAATCCTTGCGGTCGTATCACTCGCAAACTCTACCAATCCGTTTAAATCCAGTTGGTTTGCATCGTCGGCATTGGAAAGTTTAATGTTAAGTGACAAACTATCATTCCTTAATAGGTTTACAATGTTGACGTTTTTAATGAATAAGCTGTCATTTAAATCAACCCGATCGGAGGTGATAATTGCTTGAATTTGTTTGTCCGTCGTGTTTTCATCAATAATAATATTGTTAGCAATTACTCCCTTATAAGTTAATTTTTTTATAAAACCATTCAAAGTGGCCGTATTGTTTCTTGAATCAAAATTGCCCACTAATAATGCTTGGTCTTCTATCGCTAGACCTGGGGCGATTAATTCTGCTATGGGTTCGAATCTTTTGATTTTTAAATTGAAACTAAAAATCTGTGTGTTGTATTTTATAATCTGTGCGTCAAGTGAGGGGATGTAAGTTTTGGCGATAGCTTTGTAATAGGAAACTATAGTGTTTAGATCATATTGACCTTTAATGCTCGCATCAAGGATGTCCGAATTGATCGTTAAACTTCTATCAATTCCTAACCCAGAGGCATTAAGTTGTACTGAATCAACATTGTAAACACCTTGTTTATTAGTTAACTTGATTTTCTCTATCAACAAGTTACCTTGAATATTGTTTAGGTTATTGCCCGAAAAATTGGTAGAAAAAGTCGCGTCAACTAACATCGAATCTTTTAAAAGTTTCAGCGTTTTTAACTGTGCATTTTTGATGTTCGCATTGAATTTGAATTCAGGTAGTTTGGGTTTTAGATTTACACTCCCATCAAATGCTAGTTGTACATTTTGGTCATTGATCGATATGTTACCATCGAATAACTTTTTATCGAAGGTTCCGTTGATCTTTACATTTCTATAACGATAGTTATTAAAATCTATATAGGTAATATTTCCTTTAAGTTGTTCCGTTAACTCCTTAACTTCTGTGCCTTTTCCTTTAACATAAAGCTCTGATGTAATCTTACCTAAGCTTTTTTCATTGATCAACTCACCCAAGTTAAAATCGAAGGTCTTCACATTTCCAGTATAAGAAGGAGTTCCACTCTTGTCAATCTTTAAATTGACATCTGATTTTATCCTACCTAATTTCGTTTTAAACTCACCGTACGCAATGAAATCGTTTTGAAAGCCTGTAAAAGATCCATTAAAATTTACGTTTCCAAATTTGCTGATGATGTTTAAACTTGGATCCAAAGGCTTTCCTGTTAAATCGGTTACGATTTCATCTAGGTCTTTTTTATTGGTTCCCGCCATTTCAATCTTCATATCTAGGAAGGTTTGTTCCCAATCTGGCAGGCCTCTTACAATGAAATCTCCTTTGATATGCGTTGCCTTTCCGGCCTTAATTGATAGCTTTTTGGCTTTTAAGTTATTTACATATCCAGTAATCTGGCCATCTATATCAATGGCTAACTTCAGCTTTTTTAAGGCAGGTGTAAAATAACTGATGTCGGTTGACGAAATATGGCTTGACTTAAAGTTAGCCTTCATGCGCACTTTGTTTTCAAAGTCATTAAAGTCTCTGAACCTTGAAAACTTCATTTGGAAATAATCAGTCAACAAGGTGTTATTGGTAACTAGAAATAGCTTTTGTAACTCAATGGCATTAGAATCTATCGTTGTAAATGAAGTGAGATTTTTAAGATAAAAACCGCTTTTTTCTCTAAAAGTAAGGTTCTTAATGTTTGCTTGAATAAGGTGATCTTTCGTGTTTAGTTTTTCAAAAATACCATTCAACTTGGTTAAACTAATATCTTCGAAATTAATTCCCTTAACCACTTTATTTTTTGCAAGATCCTTGTACTTAAAGTTGATGTTGTTTAAAATAATCCTGTCAATTACAAACTGAAACTTTTTCTTCTTAACTTTAGGAGGGGGTCCAGAATCGAAGTAATCGACAATAAAATCTAAATTGGATGATTTGTCTTGAAATTCTTTTAGGTAAAATGAGCCATTGTTAATTTGCACAGTGTTTACATCCAATATTCGATCTTCTAAAGAAAGTCTATTTAAATCAACACTGAATTTCGGGAAGTTTGCTAGTGTGTCTTTTTGAAGATCGAAAACAACGAGGTCTTCTAGTACTAAAGATTTAAAAGGTTTTACATAAAGGCTCCCGATTGTGATGGTTGTTTTTAGTTCTTTAGACAGGTATGCGGCTGCTTTTTTTGCGGCATAAGTCTGCACAGGCTTAAACTGAAGCGAGAATATGATGATTGCTAGCAACAATACAATTGATGCGACAGTCCAAAGCAGTATTTTTAATAGTTTTTTAATATTTTTGTATCTTAATTAATAATCAACGTGTCTGTAATACTTGCTATCGAATCTTCCTGTGATGAAACTTCTGTTGCTATATGTAACAACGGCAAAATTACTGCCAATGTTATTGCAAACCAAACAATTCATGAAAATTATGGAGGTGTAATTCCAGAATTGGCATCAAGAGTTCATCAACAAAATATTGTGCCGGCAATTCAACAGGCGCTTACAATTGCCAAAGTTAATAAAAATGACGTCAATGCTGTTGCTTTTACGCAGGGGCCAGGTTTATTAGGCGCATTATTGGTAGGGGTTTCCTTCGCAAAGTCATTTGCACTGGCTTTAGATTTGCCCTTAATTGCAGTTAATCATATGCAGGCACATATTTTGGCGCATTTTATTGACGATCCGAAGCCTAGATTTCCATTTTTATGTTTAACTGTTTCAGGCGGTCATACCCAAATTGTTTTGGTGAAAGACTATTTTGACATGGAAATTGTAGGCGAGACGCTTGATGATGCGGCCGGTGAGGCATTTGATAAGACCGCGAAGTTGCTGAATCTCCCATATCCTGGAGGTCCGCTTATTGATAAATATGCAAAGGATGGAAATCCTTTAGCCTTCAAATTTCCAACGCCTCAAATTCAGGATTTAAATTATAGTTTTAGTGGTTTTAAAACTGCCATATTGTATTTTATAAGAGACAAACAAAAGGAGAATTCGTTATTTATTGAGCAAAATTTAGCCGATATTTGTGCCTCTGTTCAATATAGTATTGTGAATATATTATTGAGTAAACTGAAGAAAGCCGCAAAGCAATTTAATTGTAAGGAAATAGCGATAGCGGGTGGAGTTTCTGCTAACTCTGGTCTAAGGAATGTTTTAATTGAAGCTAGAGAGAGCATGGGCTGGAATGTCTATATTCCGGCATTTGAATATTGCACGGATAATGCGGCTATGATTGCCATTGCTGGCTATCACAAGTTTTTAGCAGGAGATTTTGTTGGACAAGATATTTCGCCAATGGCGAGAATGAGTTTTTAAATTAAAGAATTATGGGTACAAATAGCTTTATATTTTTCGGATTACTATTAATCCCTTTGATCGCTTTTCTGGTATGGGTTATTAGACAAGATAAAAAAAGAAATTACCTAGGAATATTACTATTGGTGATAGGTATTGTTATTGCGACTTATTCAATTGTGAAATTGGACAGGAAATATCTTAACCCAGGCCAATCTAACCCTGCAACAGGCGCTTCTCCAAAGTCTTCAAGCTTTAAATAGAAATTAAATAGGGGATTAATAACCTCGTAGAGTCCAAATAAGGTTATCTACGAGGTCTTAGATGGTTAAATTAACCTTCTTTATCTTCTAGCTTATCACCAGTAACTTCTGTCCTAATTTTCGCTTCAATTTCTTCAGAAAGTTCAGGATTATCCAATAGTAATTGCTTAACAGCATCTCTACCCTGACCTAGTTTAGTTTCTCCATAAGAGAACCATGAGCCTGCTTTTTTGATAATATTGAAGTCGACACCTAAATCGATAATTTCACCAGTTTTAGAGATGCCTTCTCCAAACATAATATCAAATTCTGCAATGCGGAAAGGCGGCGCAACTTTATTTTTAACGATTTTAACTTTGACGCGATTACCCGATACTTCATCAGAGTCTTTGATTTGCGATGTCCTTCTAATATCTAAGCGTACAGACGCATAGAATTTCAAAGCATTACCACCGGTTGTTGTTTCGGGATTGCCAAACATTACCCCAATTTTTTCACGTAATTGGTTAATGAAAATACAGCAACATCCTGTTTTGGAAATAGTTCCGGTTAATTTACGTAGCGCCTGACTCATTAAACGAGCTTGAAGCCCCATTCTACTATCACCCATTTCACCTTCAATTTCGGCTTTTGGTACTAATGCAGCAACAGAGTCAATAACGATTACGTCAATTGCGCCAGAACGAATTAAGTTATCAGCAATCTCTAAAGCTTGTTCACCGTTATCTGGTTGAGATATCAATAGATTGTCGACATCAACACCAAGTTTTTTAGCGTAGAATTTATCAAAGGCATGTTCTGCATCAATAAAGGCTGCTATTCCACCTTTTTTTTGTGCTTCGGCAATAATATGTGTGGCCAATGTTGTTTTACCAGATGATTCCGGACCGTAAATTTCAATAACACGGCCTTTAGGGACGCCACCAATGCCTAAAGCAATGTCTAAACTAATGGAGCCAGTTGAAATGGATTCAATGGCTTCAACGGCTTGATCGCCAAGTTTCATTACTGATCCCTTCCCGTATGATTTCTCTAACTTATCTAAAGTTAGTTGTAAAGCTTTTAATTTTTCTGTGTTTGGATTCATGTCTTTAGGCTGTTTCATCTGATTCTAATGTATAAAAATGTATCGGCTAATAAATAAATATAAATACTAATAACTTTAGCAAACATATCAATTTTATTTTGATTAATGCAAATATTTCGAAAAATAAATTTTATTTATCAACAGTTAAGCTAATTTCTTTAGTTTTAATGTGTTTCTCATAGTATTGACAGAAATGAGTAAGCTCACAAATGCTACATTTTGGGTTACGGGCAACACATACATATCGACCATGAAGGATTAGCCAATGATGTGCCATTGCAATGGTATGTTCTGGTAAATTCTTAACTAAATCTTTTTCTACAGCCAATGGTGTTTTTCCTTTAGTTAAACCCAGCCTATTAGCAACCCTGAAAACGTGCGTATCTACTGCCATCGCAGGAGCGTCGTATATCACAGAGGCAATCACATTTGCTGTTTTTCTGCCAACACCTGGCATCTTTTGTAATTGATCAATGTCGGCAGGTACTTGATTGTTAAATTCGTTAACTAACATATTGGCCATGCCTACTAAATGCTTGGCTTTGTTATTAGGATAGCTTACACTTCGGATGTAATCAAAAACAATATCAGGTGTTGCTTCGGCTAATGCATTTGCATTGGGAAATCGTTGAAAAAGTGCTGGTGTAACTTGATTAATTCTCTTATCAGTACACTGTGCAGACAAAATCACGGCCACCAACAATTGATAAGGATTGTTGTAATGTAATTCCGTTTCCGCATTTGGCTGTTTAGTCGCAAAATGGTTTACAAAATGACGATACCGTTCTTTTTTTAGCATTTGCAAATATAGCGGATTTGCGATTAACTTTAGCGTGGGAGCTCACGAAACCAGAACACTATGCTTCTAACACTCCACGCTGACCTTGCTCAATTCATGTCTTTTTAAGGCAGAATTCTTGAGTATTAACCAAAGCGCAAATAATGCTCCAACAAAAGCCATAGCCGCTCCAACTGAGGCTGGTGAAGTGTAATCATAACCATATACTAAAGGAAGTCCTCCAAAGAAGGCACCTAGCGCATTTCCTATATTGAAGCTTGCTTGGCTAACAGATGCAGCAATCATTTCTGAACCCTTCGCGGCATTGATCATTAGCATTTGAATAGGTGCCGCGAGAGAAAAAGCTACCGCGCCGGTCACAAAAGTCATAATTAACGCTAAAATAGGGTCGAAAGACACATAATGCACAATGATTAGGGTAACAACCATTGCAATTAAAAGAGCTAGCGCAGATTTAGTTGGCGAGAAGCGATCGGCCAAAAAGCCGCCAAAAAAATTACCAACCATCATACCCATTCCAGCGAGCATTAATATATAGGTTACATTATTTTCAGAGAAACCAGCTACTGTGGTCATTAACGGGGCAATATAGCTATACCAAGTAAATAACCCACCTGTTCCTATTGATATCATGAAAATGATAATCCATGCTTCTTGTTTCTTAAAAAAACCTAGTTCTTTTTTTAGATCTCGGTTTTCACTAGCAGGTAGTACAGGAAGTAAGGCTTTTAAGCTCCATAAAGTAACTAGGCCAACAAGTACAACGATCGCGAATGAAAATCGCCAGGAGAAGTTGTGGCCAATAAAAGTGCCTAATGGTACGCCGATTATATTTGCAATGGTTAATCCTGCAAACATTAGCGAAACTGCTTGAGCAGCTTTACCTTTTTCGGCTATTCTGCTAGCAACAACAGATCCTACACCAAAAAATGCGCCGTGAGGTAAACCTGACAATAAACGCGCAATAAACAAAGTATCGAATGTTGGCGCAAATGCCGAGAATGCATTAAATGCAGTAAATAAGATCATTAATGCAATTAATATCTTCTTTGGCGGATATTTACCAGCAATGCTGACTAATAATGGAGCTCCAATCACAACCCCCAGCGCATAGGCCGAAATTAAATAGCCAGCCTGGGGAATGGTTATAGCTAAGTCTTTTGCTATATCAGGCAATAGGCCCATCATTACAAATTCTGTAATGCCGATTCCTAAACCGCCAAGTGTTAATGGAAGGAGATTTTTATACATTGTCTTAGTGTATTTTAAACACTAAGCAAAAATAAGTCTTTTTAAGATCGACTTAGCTAAGTTTATTGAATTATTGCAGGGCTATGATATAAAAGAAAAGCTGCGATACTTGGACAAATTTTAAAATTTGTCCAAGTATCGCAGCTTATGTAATTACTTCTTTTTAGCGTAAGCTAAGATTCTTTCAATGGTTTCATCAGAAGGATCAGTAATAAGCTGGTCTAATATCGGTTTGATGTTGTCGTAGAACATTGCATCTGGCGTTTCAACCGGCTCAACTGCTTGTTCGGCAGGAGCTGGGCTTGAGAAGTTTACAGAATTAGTTGAAGTAGAGGTTTTAACCATACGCGAAAAATATATTTTAGTTTAAATCTTAACGCAGTTTGTTATGCTTTATTTTATTGAATATACATATTTTTTTATGCAAACCAAATAAGATTCTATAAACTAAGTATTTAGGTCGGTTAATGTTATATAATTTAAACTAATCGCGTATTTTCCTGAATTAAATTCTTTAGTTCAAGCCAACATTTCAAGTGAAAAGGTACTAGCCCCCTTTATAAGTCACTTCTTTTACCTTCATCATCTTACGCAGATTGCTCAATGCGTATCTCATCCGTCCCAATGCAGTATTGATGCTTACATCTGTCAGATCGGCAATTTCTTTGAAACTTAGATCTGCATAATGACGCATGATTAAAACCTCTTTCTGCTCATCCGGTAAAAGTTGAATCATTGTTCTTAAGTCTACATGAGTTTGCTCTCGAAGCATTCGCTCCTCGGCGCTTTCTTCTAGAATTTGAACAAGGTTTAAGACATCGGTGCCATCGGCGGAGGTAATTATTGGTGCTCGTTTTTCTCTTCTAAATGAATCGATTACCAAATTGTGCGCAATGCGCATTACCCAAGGTAAAAACTTTCCTTCTTCATTGTATCTTCCACTGCGTAGGGTGTTAATTACTTTGATAAAGGCATCTTGAAAAATGTCTTCAGCTAAATAATGATCTTTAACTAACAGGTAAATAGATGTATAAATTTTTGATTTGTGCCGTCTTAATAGCTCTGCTATAACAGATTCTTCTCCGCTAAGATATAACTTCACCAAATCCTGATCACTGTGCTGTTGTAATTTCATAGGAGTGCGTATATTAAAATCTCTCTTTTATTAAAAAAATAATAAGTAGCTTTTTAATCTATAGCTTGTCTCCTATGTTTTAAGATGTTGGTTTATCAATGTGTTAGTTACAAATTCAAAAGACGGATTTTTTTTTGATAATACAATAAAAAATATGTTAAAAAATGTAAAATTTTGTAAAACCCAGCTTATTTTTGAACTGGATTAAACCAAAATGGTAATTTTGGGGTATATTAGGACATTGTATAAAGCGGTAAATGAGTAAGGAAATAGAGAAAGATCCACATCAGCACATCATTATTAAGGGAGCAAGGGTACACAATTTAAAAAACATTGATGTAGCAATTCCAAAAAACAAACTTGTTGTTATTACTGGGATGTCAGGCTCAGGAAAATCATCATTAGCTTTTGATACGCTATATGCTGAAGGGCAACGACGTTATGTGGAAAGTTTATCAGCATATGCTCGTCAATTTATGGGCAGAATGAATAAGCCAGATGTTGATTATATTAAAGGAATTGCACCTGCGATCGCAATCGAGCAAAAGGTAATTACCTCTAATCCGCGTTCAACGGTTGGTACTTCTACCGAAATATACGATTACCTTAAATTATTATTCTCTAGAATAGGGATTACTTACTCGCCCATCTCAAATGAAATTGTAAAAAAAGACTCGGTGACTACTGTCGTAGATTTTATTAGTAGTCTTGGTGAAGAAAGTGTTGTTACCATATTTTGTCCTTTACACCCACACAATAACCGAAGTATCAAAGAAGAATTGGCTGTTTTATTACAGAAGGGTTTTTTAAGAGTTTATTTTAACGGAGTAATTTCAAAAATTGAAGATGTTTTAGCAGATAAAGCAGTTGCCGATACAGAATTAACAGATACCACAACAATTAGGATTTTGATAGACCGGATTGTGGTTAATACAGAGGAAGAAACGATAAGTCGTATTGCCGATTCTGTTCAAACTGCTTTTTTTGAAGGTAAAGGTGATTGTTTTGTGGAGCATGAAGGGAAACAAACATTTTTCTGTGACCGCTTTGAATTAGATGGCGTAAAATTTGAAGAACCTACTCCAAATTTCTTCAGCTTTAATAACCCATATGGCGCATGTAAGCGTTGCGAAGGCTATGGAAACGTAATTGGAATTGATGAAGACCTGGTTATTCCCGATAAGAGTAAAAGCCTATACGACAATGCGATCGCCCCATGGCGAGGGGAAAAAATGGGCGAGTGGTTAAAGAAGTTTATTAAAAATGCTGATAAATTCGATTTTCCTATCCACCGTTCCTACAGTGAATTAACTGAGGCACAACAGCGTGTAATTTGGACAGGCAATCAATATTTTGCTGGGTTAGACCAGTTTTTTAAAGAATTAGAAGAACAGACTTACAAGATTCAGTATAGGGTAATGTTATCGCGCTATCGTGGAAAGACAATTTGCCCAGATTGTAAAGGAACTCGCTTGCGGAAAGATGCTTCTTATGTAAAAATTGGCGGCAAATCAATATTGGATATGGTACTAATGCCCTTATCTACGATTTTGCCCTTTTTTGAAGGTCTGGCTCTTTCAGAAACAGAACAAAAGATATCAAAGCGACTACTTGCAGAAATTACCAATCGTGTATTATATTTAAATAACGTTGGTTTAGGTTACTTAACATTAAACCGATTGTCTAATACCCTATCGGGTGGCGAAAGTCAGCGTATTAACCTTGCAACCTCTTTAGGTAGTAGTTTGGTGGGTTCTGTTTACGTTCTAGATGAACCTAGTATTGGTTTACACCCACGAGATACACATAAGCTAATCGAAGTATTGCAGTCTCTTCGCAATGTTGGAAATACCGTGCTAGTGGTAGAACATGAAGAAGAAATGATGCGAGCTGCCGATCATATTATCGATATCGGTCCGGAAGCAGGAACGCATGGAGGGAATTTAGTCTTTAGTGGAACTTATAAAGAAATTATCAAAGATAAAAACTCATTAACAGGGCGTTATTTAGCAGGAAAGGAACAAATTGATGTGCCCGCTAAGAGACGGGCATGGAAAGACCATATTTTGATAAAGGGAGCTAGGGAAAATAACTTAAAAAATATTGATGTTAAATTTCCACTTGGTGTTTTTACCTGTGTGAGTGGTGTTTCTGGATCGGGCAAAACGAGTTTAATCAAAAAGATATTGTATCCTGCATTGCAGAAAGCAATTGGTAATTATGCCGGAGAACAAACGGGTTCTTACGACGGCATCTATGGCAATATTGATTTAGTTAGCCAGGTTGAAATGGTTGATCAAAATCCGATTGGTCGTTCATCACGCTCTAATCCTGTTACTTATGTAAAGGCTTGGGATGATATCCGTACTTTATTTTCGGCATTGCCGGCAGCTAAAGCGGGCGGCTTAAAACCTGCTGCCTTTTCTTTTAACGTAGAAGGTGGAAGATGCGATGTTTGTCAGGGTGAAGGCGAAGTTAAAATAGAAATGCAGTTTATGGCTGATATTTATTTGCCGTGTGAGACATGTGGAGGAAGAAGATTTAAGCAACAAGTATTAGATATTACTTATCAAGATAAAAATGTTGCTGATATCTTAGATCTCACTATTGAAGAAGCTGTTCAGTTTTTTGCCAATGAACCTAAAATATTGCAAAAATTGAATCCTTTGTTAGACGTAGGATTGGGATATGTTCATTTAGGGCAGTCATCCAATACACTATCTGGAGGTGAGGCACAGCGTATTAAGCTAGCTTCATTTTTAATTAAAGGGAATAATGCTCATAAAACGATGTTCATTTTTGATGAACCTACTACCGGATTGCATTTTCATGATATTAAAAAATTGTTGAAAGCATTAAATACGCTCATTGAACAAGGAAACACCATTTTGGTAATTGAGCATAACATGGATATGATAAAATGTGCTGACTGGGTGATAGACATTGGGCCTGAGGGTGGCGACAAAGGTGGCAATGTTGTTTTCGAAGGTAAACCTGAAGATTTATTGTCGTCGAAAGATTCTTATACTGGTCAGTTTTTAAAAGCACATCTTAAATAGTATCTTAGCAACTTATGCTCTTACTAACCTTTATCATAGGCATTGTTTTGAATGCCATGGGTTATATCCCGCCTGGGAATATTAACTTAACAGTTGCTCAGTTGACCATCAATAAAGGGATGCGTCAAGCGTTGTATTTTATTCTCTCCTTTTCGATCGTAGAAGTGTTTTTTACTTTTGGTATGATGCGCTTTGCAAGATGGATATCGAGCGACGTAAACTTGGATTCGAATATAAGCGAAGTTAGATTGGGGACTTATGTAGATTTATTTATGATTATGCTCTTCATCGTGATGGGCACGATCACTTGGGTTAATCGTAAGAAACTTCCTAAGACAAGAGCAGAGGATAATAGAAGTAGAAAGGGCAGCGTATTTTATGGAATGCTGCTAGGGATACTAAATCCAGTTCAAATTCCATTTTGGTTATTTTTTGGTAACTACGTAATTTTGCACGATTGGATACAGACAAACTATCTTTCTCTAATTATTTTTAGTATTGGTTCGGGATTAGGATCAGCAATAGCCTTGTATGGCTACGCTCACTTTGCAAAATATATTCAGGAGAAATTTGCTTTAAGTAGCCACCTTATTAATCGTTCTATTGCATTATTTCTATATGCATTAGCATTGTATTTAATCATTAAGCAATTGGTAATTTATTTTGGGTAAAAGATATTAATGACCCTATTTGTTAATAAAATTGCTCGTAAGTTTCTATATTTATAGTTGGTTAAGCGCTGATTATGAAAAAAAGCCTATACTTTACGTTTGCTTTGCTCTTTTGTACTGCAACTTCTTACAGTCAGTCGCTAGAGCTCAAAAATCTTAAAGCCTCCATCTCACAAATTACGGATAGCTTACAATATATCGATGTATTGAATCGAATGGCTATGTTATTGTATGAAAAAAATGCCGATAGTACATTTCATTATACTAAAAAGGCTAGAGAAATTTCATACAGATTAAATTATGCTAAAGGCAAGGCCGATGCGATGAATAATTTAGGGGTGTTTTACGATATCAAAGGAAACCTACAGTTCGCATTGCGTTATTATGACGAAGCTTACTTAGCCTATAAAGCATTAAACGATACGGCTAACCAAGTTCAAACCCTGATGAATATTGCTATGGTTTATAAGCAGATTGGAAAGGATAGTAAAGCAATCCAGCGGTTTGATGCAGCTTTGAATGTAGGAAAAAAGTTAAGGAGAGATTCAATTATGTCTCTCGCTCTCTATAACTATTTATTACAATATCCAAATAGGTTTACCACAGAACTAAGGAAAAAACATATTGCCAGAGTTAAACTGATTGGACACAAGTATAAAGATGAACGAGTATTAGTTGCCGTCGATCAATTGGTGGCTGATGATTTAATTGCCAATGGAAATAGGCAAGAAGGCTTAGCATTATTACAGAAAACCATTAAAACTGCGATTGATAAAAAGTTGTATTATGTGACGATGGATATGTTGATCGATATGGGTAATCAACTAAAATCCTCTGATCCTTTAAAGGCTATTACTTATTATGAGCAAGGATTAGCTATTGCCAACAAAAATGGCTATCAAATCTATAGCTTATTGTTTGCTACCATATTATTCGATTATTACAATGGCTTAGACGATAATGTAAAAGCATTTGCTTACAGCAAGCAACTTGTACAGCTACATGATCAGCAAGCTCAAATCAATAAGAACTCAGGGATAGATTATTTAGATTATGCGTTAAAGGATCAGCAACTTAAATCGCTCAAAACAAGGACTGGTTACCAAACTGCCTTGCTAATTCTCACCATTGTTATATGCTTTTTGAGTATCATTGGTATTGTATCTATTCGTAAAAATTTAAAGCGCACGAAGCTATTAAATGAGAAAATCATTAAACAGAATACTTCGATGAAAGAAGCCCTTGGCGCATTGGAGCAAAGCCAGGCAGACAATACGAGAATGATTAAAATTGCTGCTCACGATTTAAGAAATCCTATTGGTGGTATTGCTGGTCTAGCTTCTTTAATGCTAGACGTAAAAGATAGAACTGCTGAAGATGTTGAAATACTCGAAATAATAAAAAAAGCTTCAGAAGATTCGCTTGAGTTGGTATCAGATTTTTTGCAGATTCAATTTAAAACAGAGACACTAAATAAGGAATTAATAGACATAGGTGAAATTTTACAGTATTGCGTTTCTTTGTTATTAAATCGAGCAGAGGCAAAAGGACAGCGAATTGAGTTAGAAAACTATTCTTTTATGTTGTTCGCAAATCGAGAGAAGCTTTGGAGAGTAATAAGTAATTTGATTGCAAACGCGATTAAATTTAGCCCTAAAGAAGCTACAATTGAAGTTAAGATGGAAAATGATGAAAAAAGCCTGCTTATTAAAGTAAAAGATCATGGCATTGGCATCCCATCTGAAATCGGAGATCGTATATTCGACCTCTTTACCAATGCTAAACGAACTGGCACTGAGGGGGAAGAGTCATTTGGTTTAGGCCTGGCTATTTCAAAACAAATTGTTGAAGCCCATGGAGGAAAAATTTGGTTTGAAAGTATTCCAGGTACAGGTACAATATTTTTTGTGAGGCTACCCGCAGTGTAATTATTTTGTATTTGACTTAAGTATGTTAACTATGGAGATTCTTCTATTTCTGATACTTCCAATTTAATAATTTTCCCTCTGCTAACCACTCGATAGTTGTTCTCATACGTTTTTGCCTGGTGGCTTCTGCTTTAGCAGTGGTTATCCATTCCAAATACTCTCTTCTGTGAGACGGACTAAAGTTTTCAAATTGTTTCATGCGCTTATTTTATTTCTTCATAAAATCTAAATTCCATATTTTTTCTGCCTTTCTGCCAATTAACCAAAATGAAATGGCTAACACTGAAAAGAACAGTGCTTTGTGCCAGCTATCCCAAAAATATTCAAAGTAGCGGGTATAGAGATTGATAAACAAAAAGGTAATTCCAAATTCGCGGGCTATCTCATCTCTATTTTTTAGGCCATACCAAGTACTAAGCATACAGCATCCTGCCGATAGAATTCCCCAATAGAATAAATTTAATTGCCTAACAGCATACCACTCTTCTAAACTGGCGAAGTTTCCAAATACCGAAAGTAGCCAAAGCGAGACGAATAGGTAAATCATTCCGGCGATGTAGGTGACTTGAAAAAAGTGACTTAACCGTCTATTTTGCTTCATTAAGAATGACACTGCCGTGAGTGCTAACCCGAAAATAACAAAACGGAGTGGATAATTCATGCCAAGGAAGTAATAATTCCAACGACTTAAATATCCTGTTTCCGTGCCAAACCATGCCCCTAATGAAAGAAGCGCGAATGCCCAAATTAATCTTGAATTGAAAATATAACCGAGTGTTCCATAAATAATCAATGATATAAAGATTAAAATAGAAAAGTGACCAGAACCTTGATCTACAGATTTACCAAAATAAGCTATTCCATTAGCTGTAAGCAGTATGGCGGTAAGCATAATAGCTTCATTGCTAAACTTAAGCTGCGGTATGGATTTCTTCCTTCGAAAACCTAAAACGTAAAGCCAGAGTGCAACAAGAATAGACACTGCAGCAATTACAATATCTGGTGTGTCATATATTCTTTGAAGATATTTTAAGATGGAGTTGTCAATTAACAGCGAGCCTAAAGCAATTACACCACAAGCCAATGCTATCCAAAAAGCATATTGTGCCAAGCGATGCCAGTCGAAATTTTTCGTTTCGTAGCTTTTACGAAGTTTTTCGGCTGTTGATTCTGGAATAAGGTTTTCACTTTCCCAATGATTAATCATCTCATCTAAAAACTCACTTTTTTCTTGATCAAGCTTCTTCATTAAAAACTAAGTTACACAAAGACTTACGAAGTTTAATGGCGTGTTGCTGACAAACTTCTTAAGGCTTTACCATCAAATAACTTCTTTAATCTTCTTATTGTTGCCAACAATCCAAATCACGTCCCCATTATCAAATACAAAATCAGAGGAAGGGTTTAGTATTTTATCTTCACCACGTTCAATGCCGACCACTAAAGCTTGTGCCCTTTCTCTAATGCCAGCATTTCTGATACTTAAGCCAAACACCGGTGAAAGCGAATTTACCACCACCTTTTGTAAGGTCATGTCTTTATCGGGGAAAGAAGTTTCACTAATTTCTGGCAAATCAACCTCCAGTAAAAGTTTTACAGAAGCCAGTTGATCATCGGCTCCAATTAAAAGTAGTTTGTCGTAAGGATATAGTCTTTCATCACGTCCAGGAGTAGGAATTGTATTCCTGCCTCGTTCAATCAAGGCAATATTAACACCATATTTTTCTCTGATCATTAACTCAGCTAACGTTTTTCCGACTACTTCAGATTCTGGGGAAACTTTTATTTCCGTTAAGTGGGTATCCCATGGCAAAATATCTGGTTTTTGGTTTTCGCGATCATTTAGGTTAAGCATAAAACGCTTTTCTAACTTATTGTAAAACGACTGTAATTTGCGAGAAAAAACAACCATTCCAAACACGATAAGCGCTAAAGCGATCACAACGGCTACCCAAGTTTCGAAGAACTCGTACATTAAAAAGCCGACAAAGAAAATGCCCAAAGCAATCCTAAAAAACTCAATGGCAATTAGGGGACCTCGGGTATACTTTTTATTTAGCCATAAATGAGAGTACGCAGTTTTTTGAATTCTGCGAATTGACAATGCCCATAAAAAAGGCGACATTAAGACGAATGACACTGCGACACTAATAATTAAAGCGCTTTTTTCATTTGCAAATTGAATGGCAATAAAAGGTTGCACGTATCGATTAGATAGAAAGATAATAGAAATAATTATTACTGAGTGGATGATTGTATTGGATACATAAGAACGTAATAGAATTTTCCAGTCGCTCAATGTAGTTATTCCCGCAGTACTCGAACTGTATCTGCCTATTGCATCAATCCACTTTTGCGGCAAAACCCTCGCTAAGAAGTTATAAAAAGGTTCAGAAAGTTTGATGAGATAAGGTGTTGTGAAAGTTGTAATTGCAGCTACAGCTACGGCGATTGGATAAAGGAAACTACTTGTGACTTTTAATGTTGCGCCAAGTGCAGCAATGATGAAAGAAAACTCGCCAATTTGTGCCAAACTCATGCCAGCTTGTACCGATGTCTTTAGCGGCTGTCCAGCTAGCAAGGCCCCTAAAAGAGTAAATAGAATTTTTCCGACAATCACTACAAGCGAAAGAATAATGATAGGCGTGGCATATTCAACAAGGATTTTTGGATCGATTAACATTCCTACAGAGACAAAAAATACTGCTGCAAATAGATCTTTAACAGATTTGGTTAAATGCTCTATTCGTTCAGCTTGGGTGGTCTCAGCTAAGATCGAGCCCATAATAAAGGCTCCTAAGGCAGGTGAGAAACCTACTTGATCTGCTAATAAAACCATTATTAAACAAAGTGCCAATGAAACAACCAGCATGGTTTCATCATTCATCAGTTTCTTCGTAATCCTTAAAAATGTTGGGACTAAGAATATTCCGCCTAAAAACCAAAGCACCAGAAAGAAACTCAATTTAAGAATAGACATTAGCATTTCTGTGCCGGCCGATTGCTGGCTAACTGCTAAAGTTGAAAACATAACTAGGATTAAAATAGCCACTAAGTCTTCTACTATCAATACACCAAAAACAAGCCCTGCAAACTTCTTATGCTTGATACCCAACTCTTCAAAAGCTTTAATGGTAATCATTGTCGAGGAAATGGATAGAATTCCACCCAAAAACAGACTGTCCATGCTACTCCATCCCATAGCCATTCCAACTCCATAACCGGCAAGAATTAGAAATACAACTTTAACAATGGCAGTAATGGAGGCTGATCCCCCAACTTTTACTAGTTTTTTAAAACTAAACTCAAGTCCTAAGCTAAACAACAGGAAGATTACGCCAATTTCTCCCCAAATATTGATGCTTTTATAATCGGTAATGGTAGGGAAGAAGTCGAGATGTGGGCCAACCAATAGTCCAGCTAAAATATAGCCTAAAACTAAAGGCTGCTTTATTTTTTTAAACAGGAGGGTAATTACGCCAGCTGCGGCAAGAATAAGACCTAAGTCGGCAATTAGTACGGGTAAATGAATCATATAAGCATGTGTTTTAAAGTTGATAATTTTTAGTAGAATGGACTCTAAAAATTACCAAAAACTATGCTTGGGATAAAGGTATTGAAAGATGAATTTGTAACTGAACTTGGTGTTTAGCGCAAAATCGAAGTTGATTTTAGCTAATTTAATTATTAATTCCTCAGTGATTTTGAGAAAATGAACTGCGAAAATCAGGGAATTTTGATTACTGTGATGTAAAAAATCAAATTGATTAAAAAATATGTCAATTTTTAATGAATTCTTTTCCTTTTTTTTAAAATTAGATGGTTTTTTATTTTCTTTTTGTAATGCAGTGCCGTCTGTCATCTTATGCGCATGAAGCGAAGATGAATAGCAACAAAATACAATGAAAAGCGTAATAAAAATCCTCATTGCTTTAAAAATACTAAAAAAATATTGATTTTTAAAGCTTTTGAAGCACTAAATAGCTTGTTGAGGTTGGTTAAAGAATTCGATTGTGTCTAATTTATCCTGGTATAATTGCTCTTTTAAAGCCTCTAAGCCAGTGAATTTAACATCGTGACGTAGAAACTTTAGGAAATTCATTTTGATCGTCTGACCATATATTTCGTCGTTGAAATCAAATATATTTACTTCTATATTGCGCGTCATTCCGTTTATTGTAGGACGTTGACCAATGTAGGCCATTCCTTTATAAATGCCAGAATTCATTTCAACAGTCACCGCATAAATGCCATCGCCTGGAATAAGTTTATATGTTTCCTCCACAAATATATTAGCAGTTGGAAAGCCAATTGTTCGGCCAATTTTGTCTCCCTTAATTACTGGGCCGTTGATTGAAAAATGATAGCCCAAATAGGATGCTGCTAAAGAAACATCGCCATCCAGCAAAGCTGTTCGGATCTTGGTCGAACTTACCGCAACATCGTTAATATCTTGTTCTGGTATTTCCTCGATGTTAAAACCATATACTTTTGCATAAGCCTCCAGCTCTTCCATTCCGCCTTGACGATCTTTTCCAAAGCGATGATCATAACCTACAATTAATTGCTTGGTGCCAATTGTGTCGACTAAAATATTTTTAATATAATCGCCCGCACTTAAATTCGAAAAATCTCTGGTAAAAGGAGTGATAATTAAATGATCTACGCCTAAGTCTGCTAATATCTCAGCTTTCTCTTTAATGGTATTGATCATTTTTAAACCTTGATTTTCTGGATCAATAATCATACGCGGATGCGGGAAGAACGTCAGGATTACGCTTTCACCACCATTTATTTTTGCCAATTCACATAGGCGTTTGATAATTTTTTGATGACCATAATGAACCCCATCAAAAGTACCTATTGTTACAATTGCGTTGGTTAATTTCTTAAAATCATTTATTTGGTGGTAGATTTTCATTTGAAGCAATAAAATTTAATGTAACACTTGTCGCTTTACCACGCCGCCTTTGATATCGGCAATTTGTTGTTGAACTACAAAAGCGTCAGGGTCTATTTGCCTAATTTCGGATTGTAGTTTGCTCATTTCGAGCTTGGTTACTACCGTATAGATGATGTCTATGTCTTTCTTCTCTAAATATCCACCTTCTCCTTTGTAAATAGTCACCCCCCTTTTCATATTGTTGATGATAAAGTGTTTAATTTCTTCATTTTTTTCAGAAATAATGGTGACACCAGTGTAGGCTTCTAAGCCATTTACAATAAAATCTATGGTATTAGAAGCAGAAAGGTAGGTTAGAATTGCATATAGCGCTGTTTCGATATTTAAAAAGTATGCGGCAAAGGCAAAAATGATAATATTTAAAATTAGAATAATGTTCCCTACTGTGAACATGCTGTTTCTACTGATATACAAAGCAAGTACTTCAGTCCCATCTATTACACAACCTCCACGCATGGCTAAACCAATCCCACCACCCAAGAAGAAACCGCCAAAGAAGGCAATCAATAACTTGTCGTGCGTAATAGGAGCAAAGGGTAAAAATATCAAAGCAAGTGACAGTGCAACGATAGCAATAGAGGTTTTAATAGCGAAACCTGGTCCAATTTGCTTATAGCCCATTAAAATAAATGGAATATTAATGATGACAATGAGATAAGAAAGATTCCAGTCAGTAAGGGTACTAATGAGTAGCGAAATACCTGTTACCCCACCATCAATGAAGTGATTTGGCATTAAAAAGCTCTTTAAGCCAAAACATGCAGATATAACCCCGAAAGAAATTAGTGCTGCCTCTTTGATAAATCGAGTATTTTTATTTTTAAGGTGGTTCATAGAATTGCTTTTTCTCTTTTCTCCCGAAGATGCTGCACTAGGTCGGCGACTTCAAAAGCATTAGCTAACAAAAAATCACCACTTCTAGTCCGCGTTAATTTCGACAAATAAGCGCCATTATCCAGACTCTTTCCGAAATCAGAAACCAATGAACGGATGTAAGTCCCTTTGCTGCACACAATTCTAAAGTCAACTTCAGGTAGGGCTATCCTGGTAATCTCGAATTCGCTTACCGTAACCTGACGTTTGCGCAACTCTACCTCTTCACCTAAACGAGCTTTAACGTATAGGCGTTCGCCATTTACCTTTACCGCTGAATGGGCAGGCGGGTATTGTTCAATATCCCCTTTAAAGGTTGCAGTAGCATCGTAAACTTGCGCTTCAGTTAAATGCTCAAAAGGAAACTCAGCATTAACGGCTGTTTCCATATCAAAAGATGGAGTAGTGGCGCCTAAAATCATGGTGCCAGTATATTCTTTTTCTTGAGCCTGAAAGGTATCTATCTGTTTAGTTAATTTCCCTGTACAAATAATTAGTAATCCTGTGGCTAAAGGGTCGAGTGTTCCGGCATGACCGACTTTTAACTTTAATGGCTTTAAAGAATTCCTAATTTTGCCTACGACATCAAAAGAAGTCCACTTATATGGTTTATTAATTAAAAGTAATTCGCCTTCGGCAAAGTTAAAATCTGGAAATTTATTCAAAATGTAATTAATTTATACTACAAGCCCGAGTTCAATTATTTGCACAATCGTCATTAATCTAACTCAGGTTACAAAGCTACAAATTAAATAATAGAGAGGCTGTGGCCCGATAGCAACAATGCGATAATTATTCCGCCTACGATAATTCGATACCAACCAAAGATCTTAAAGCCATTTTTATTAAGATAACCGATAAAGCTCTTGATGGCTAATAATGCCACAATAAAAGCAACAACGTTTCCAAATGCTAGTACTTGCATTTGATCTGAGGTAATTGTATGTCCTTCTTGATAAAAGTCTAACAGCTTTTTCCCTGTTGCAGCAAACATCGTTGGCACAGCAAGAAAAAATGAAAACTCTGCTGCGGCTTTTCTTTTTAGATTTTGGCTCATACCCCCAACAATAGTTGCGCCAGATCTAGATACACCTGGAATCATTGCTAAGCACTGAAAGAAGCCTATTTTTAAAGCAGTAACGTAATTAATCTCCTCTTCTGTTTCGATGGTTGCATCTTTAAACCAGTGGTCAACGAACAACAAAATAATACCACCTACTACAAGTGAAATAGCCACAGTTAGCGGACTTTCAAGCATCTGGTCAATTTTATCGCTCAAAAGAAAACCAAAAATCGCGGCCGGGATAAAAGCAATAACTAATTTAAAATAGAAATTAACGCTCTTAAAAAAACGCTTAAAATATAACACTACCACGGATAGAATGGCACCCAGCTGAATGCAAATTGTAAACAATTTAACAAAAGGATCTGATTGGATACCCATCATCGACGAGCCAATAATCATGTGTCCAGTTGACGAAACGGGTAAAAACTCCGTTAAGCCCTCAATAAGCGCAAGGATAAATGCTTGAAAGAAATTCATTAATTGTTATTTCTTCAGAATAGCGTAAACACCGAAAGCAAAGCCAAATAATACGGTCATTGGTGCGATTAAGGTTCTTCTGGTGTCATAAATGTCACCTTCTTTACCGATCATTAAAATAAAGCCAACAGCTACTATTGCTATGCTAATGATTAACAATTGGTAATTCTTTTTATTAAAAACCATTTCTACTTTTTGTCCCTGTTGTACAGGAGCCGATTTTTTTTCTGCCATTATCTATAAAGGTCGTAAATTTTTAAACGTAAATATCTGCTTACTGCAAATAGGGTAGAGATTGCAGTTATGAAAATACCAATTGCCACCATCGCAACGAGGACTATTCCAAAATCAGTATAATTTCTTAAGATGATAATTTCTGGAATTTCCTTTTGTGCATAATATAAAATACCCAAAAGGATAATAATCGCAATAAAAGAGGCAATTAAACCATGTAATGCTGCAACTAAAATAAATGGTTTTCTAATGAAGTTTTTTGTTGCGCCAACTAGTTGCATACTCTTAATTAAAAAACGCTGAGAAAAGATAGCAAGACGAATGGTGTTATTAATTAAAGCAATTGCAATAACTAACAAGATAATCGCAAAACCTAATACGATTAAACTAATCGTGCTAATGTTTTTATTTACCATATCGATTAAAGAACTTTGGTAAATTACTTCTTTAACCATCGGATTTTTTTCCAAGCTTCTTTTTAGAGAATCGATGCTTTGATTATTTGCATAATCAGCTTTTAAGTAAACGTCAATAGTAGATAAAAGTGGGTTATACCCTAAAAAGTTAACAAAATCTTCTCCTAAATCTTTGGTTAAATTGTGCTGTGCTACTTCTTTATTTACGTATTGAGTTTGTTTAACCGCTACATTGCCATTTAACTGCTTTTGAAAAGCTAAAATATCTGTCTCCTTTGCGCCCTCATCAACGATAATGTTTAGCACAATGTTTTCCTTAACATATTTTGATAAGTTTTTTGCGTGTACTAAGATGAGACCTAACATGCCCAACATTAATAATACCAACGCAATACTAAAGATCGTAGAAATATAAATGGTTTTTGTCTTTTTAGCAGCTTCGCTTACTTCAAATTCTTCCATATATCTGTTTTTGTTTCTGCGAAAATAAAGAAAGATAAGCAGAAATGTAAATATTACCACCAATTTAAACATTAAATGAGAGGAATTGTAGTCGTTAACATATTTTAACTTTTGATTTAGCACATGAAAGCTTGCAATTACTTTGTTAACATGTCTCGGTACAATCAACAAGTTTTAGCTCTCTTCTACTATTGGATATCACACTCATCATACCGAAAGATAACCCTAAGATAAACTAAGGATGACCGAGGGATGAATACTCTTTTCTTAGTTGTTCAATAGGGTAATAATATGGATACATGCTATGCACTTCAAATTCCACAGTCAAGAAAATAGGAGCTAGCAAAATTTCTTGCTATTTTTCCTTATTTTTGCAGCAATTATAGAAAGTGAAGATCAATGGATTATCAATTTAAAGCGATAGAAGAGAAGTGGCAAAAGTTTTGGGCCCAAAATCAAACATTCAAAGCCGAAACAAATAGTAATAAACCAAAATACTATGTACTAGATATGTTTCCTTATCCTTCGGGAGCAGGACTGCATGTAGGCCATCCCCTTGGATATATTGCTTCCGATATTTTTGCTAGATATAAAAGATTGAAAGGCTTCAATGTTTTGCACCCAATGGGTTACGATTCTTTTGGTTTGCCTGCAGAACAGTATGCCATTCAAACGGGTCAACATCCGGCAATTACAACCGAAGCAAATATTTCCACCTATCGTCGTCAATTAGATCAGATTGGTTTTTCGTTTGATTGGAGTAGAGAAGTACGGACAAGTGACGCTGGCTATTATAAGTGGACGCAGTGGATATTTATGAAGCTGTTTAACTCATGGTATAATCTTGAAACTGATCGAGCAGAAGATATTTCAAGTTTGATTGAACAGTTCCAAATTGGTGGCAATGCATCAGTTAAAGCTGTTTGCGATGAAGATGTCGTTAGCTTTTTACCTAGCGATTGGTCGGCCTTTACCGAGGAAGAAAAGCAAGCACAATTGCTAAAATATCGTTTAACTTATTTGAAAGAAAGCACCGTAAATTGGTGCGCAGCTTTAGGGACCGTTTTAGCGAACGATGAAGTTAAAGATGGTTTTTCTGAACGTGGTGGCTATCCTGTTGAGCAAAAGAAAATGATGCAATGGAGCATGCGTATTTCGGCCTATGCCGAACGCTTGTTGCAAGGTTTAAATACCATAGACTGGCCAGAACCTGTTAAAGAGATGCAGCGCAACTGGATTGGAAAAAGCGTTGGTGCGTCTGTGAGGTTTAGTTTAGAAGACCTTGAAAACGCCTCACGCTCAACTAACTATATCGAAGTTTTTACCACCCGTGTTGATACGATATTCGGCGTTTCATTTATCGTTTTGGCGCCAGAGCATGAATTGGTTAAATCACTAACTACAGAAGCTCAAAAAGATTCTGTTGAAAATTATATCGCCCAAACTAAAAAGAAATCTGAATTAGACCGTATGGCTGACACCAAAACAGTTTCGGGTGCTTTTACTGGGAGTTATGTAATTAACCCTGTTAATAACGAAAAAGTGCCTATTTGGATTGCTGATTATGTATTAGCTGGTTATGGAACAGGTGCCGTAATGGGTGTGCCTAGTGGCGATCAACGAGATTGGTTATTTGCAACACATTTTAATTTGCCGATTGTTCAAATATTAGACGGACAGCAAAACATTGAAATAGAAGCTGACCCTACGAAAGAAGGAAGGTATATAAACTCTGGGTTCATTGATAATTTGGGGTATAAGGAAGCGATTTCCTACCTAAACCATTGGTTAGAGCGCGAAGGTGTGGGTAAAGCCAAAGTAAATTACCGCATGAGAGATGCCATTTTTGGCCGTCAACGTTATTGGGGAGAACCAATTCCAGTATACTTTAAAAATGGTTTGCCTTACCTAATCCAAGAAGAAGAGTTGCCATTGGTATTGCCAGAAATTGATAAATATTTACCTACGGAAACCGGCGAACCTCCTTTGGCAAGAGCCGAAAATTGGATGCCATGCCATGGAGATACTTACGAATTGAGCACTATGCCGGGTTGGGCTGGGAGCAGTTGGTACTGGTATCGATATATGGACAGTCAAAATGATTCGTCGTTCGCATCTAAAGAGGCGATAGCCTATTGGAAGGATGTAGATTTGTACATCGGTGGTTCTGAGCATGCAACTGGTCACCTTTTATATAGTCGTTTTTGGAATAAGTTTTTGAAAGACCTAGGCTTTGTAAATGAGGAAGAACCGTTCAAAAAGTTGATTAACCAGGGAATGATCCAAGGTAGGAGTAATTTTGTTTATCGGGTGGTTGATGAAGAAGGAAGAGGAACAAATACATTGGTTTCTTATGGATTGAGAAAGGACTATAAAACCTCGGCACTGCATGTGGACGTAAATATTGTGGAGAATGAGGTTCTAAATATTGAAAAGTTTAAGGCTTTTAGACCTGAATTTGCTGATGCTGAATTTATCCTTGAAAACGGCAAATACATCTGTGGAGTTGAAGTTGAGAAAATGTCGAAGTCAAAATTCAACGTGGTTAACCCCGATGTTTTGATTGAAGGCTATGGTGCTGATACCTTAAGGATGTACGAGATGTTCTTAGGTCCACTTGAACAAAGTAAACCTTGGAATACGAATGGAATTGAAGGAGTATTTAAGTTCTTGCGTAAATTCTGGCGCTTATTCCACAATGAAGAGTGGGTATTTGGTGTAAATGATAACGAACCAACAAAAGCAGAATTAAAAGCTTTACATAAAATCATTAAAAAGGTACAAGATGATGTTGAACGGTTTTCGTTTAACACCTCTGTTTCGAGTTTCATGATTGCGGTAAATGAATTAACTGATTTGAAATGTAAAAACTGTGCGGTTTTATCAGATTTAGTTGTGGTGCTTTCTCCATACGCCCCTCATATTTGCGAAGAATTATGGGAACTATTGGGTCACACTGATTTATCTAATACCCCTTATCCTACGTTTAATCCAGCATATTTAGAGGAAAATGAATTTGCATACCCAGTATCGGTAAATGGCAAGATGAAAATGAATTTAAATTTAAGCTTGAGCTTAGACGAAGCAGCGGTAAAGGAAATTGTTTTAGGCAATGAACAAATTCAAGGTTACCTAGAAGGTAAAGAGCCGAAGAAAATCATTTTCGTTAAAGGGAAGATTGTGAATTTGGTAGTGTAAGGATTAATACAAAGGCACGAAGGCCACTAAGAAATGCAATTCACTTTGTTTCTTGGTGGCCTTTGTGGTTAAAAATTTTTCTATTCTTGTGATTTTTCCCACCTTGTTGCGAATAATAGGGAAAGATGATTTAGTAATGCAAGAAAAGTTAACTGCTCCACCCGATTTCCTGACCATCATTGAGGCGAACAAGCGCATTATATTTAAAATATGTAATGCTTATTGCCGCAATACAAACGATCGAGAAGATCTTGCGCAAGAAATAATTTATCAGTTATGGAGGTCTTGGGGTAGTTTTAACAACAATTACAAACTTTCAACTTGGATGTATCGGATTGCCTTAAATGTAGCTATTACTTTTTATCGCAAGGAGAAAAAAACGACAAGTACAGTTTTAATGGGCGATCATTTGATCGAAATCGCCGATGAAAATATGGAGGAGTCACTAGAATCAAATTTAACAGCGCTTCAACAGTTTATCAGTGAATTAAAAGAACTAGACAGGGCACTGATGCTACTTTATCTGGAAGAAAAATCCCACAAAGAAATGGCCGAGATCATTGGAATTAGTACTACCAATGTGGCTACGAAAATTGGCAGGATAAAAGAACAATTAAAACAACAATTTAACAAAAACGCTATACGCTAATCGCTTATCGCCCAAACTCATAAAACATGGACAATTTAGAAATTATTAATCTTTGGAAACAATACGATGAGAAGTTAGCAAAGACACTTTCCATCAATCACAAACTAATCAACGAATTGCAACAACAGAAAGCAAAGAATGCACTTAAGCCTGCGAGAAATTATAAACTTTTAGCCATTACAGTGGGTATAGTGTATGCAACCATGATCGCTTATTTTTTATACCACCTAAGCCCAATCGCTTCAGTCTTTATTAATATTTCTGTAATTATTCATTTAGGGGTTACATTAACTGCCGTTGCAATGTATATACGACAAGTTGTGCTTATCAGTGAAATAGATCGCAGCGAAAATATTATACAGATGCAACAAAAATTGGCAAAATTACAAAGTTCTACTGTGCGAGTGATTGCAATTTGTTTCTTGCAATTCCCAGTGTTCGCTACTTGGAATATTAATTTTGAATTAATTAATGAACGACCACTTGCGTTCTGGTTTATTCAAATGCCAATCGTAGCCTTATTTACGTTCATAGGTATTTGGTTCTTTAGAAATATAGATATCAAAAACATGGATAAAAGGTGGTTTAGAATGATGTTCTATGGTGTAGAATGGACCTCAATCTTAAAATCTGGAAAATTTTTAAAAGAGATCGAACACTTCGAAGTAGAAAATTCTTAACCCTTACTCCCTCAATTCCCTTTCACCGTTTAAATCCTACAATTCACCGCTGTTTACAAACCAGCGGACTAAAATCCCTATGTGGCGCTGTAACAAAATCTAAATTTGTAAGACTAATTAACAAACAAACAATATCTAAATGAAATCAATTTTACTTTTTTGCGTGTCTTTACTATTTGTAATTAATGTAAAGGCTCAATTCCCAGGCATGGGCGGTCCAGCTAAGCCAACTGTAGTAGGTCGTATAACTATCACAGTATTAGATTCCGCAACTCAAAAACCTATTGACTACGCTAGTGTTTCACTCACAAAAACTAAAGATAACAAACCAGTTAATGGTGGTGTAACTGACGAGAAAGGGAAAGTAGTATTACAAAATATTGCACCCGACGAATATAAATTGTCAATCGGTTTTTTAGGCTATAAAACCAAAAGCGTTTTGGTAAAAACCACTCCAGAAAAACCAGATCAAAATTTAGGATCAATTTATTTAATTGGCACGGCTAACACTTTAAATGAAGTAACGGTTGAAGGTAAAAAGGCAATGATCGAAAATAAAATAGATCGTATGGTTTATAACGCGGAAGCTGATGCTACAAATGCTGGTGGCGACGCAACAGATGTAATGCGTAAAGTGCCGATGCTTTCTGTTGATATAAATGGAAATGTACAACTACGTGGTAGTGCTGTTAGAGTATTGATCAATGGTAAACCTTCGGGTACAATGGCCAATAGTGTTGCCGATGCGCTAAAAATGATTCCTGCCGATCAAATTAAAAGTGTTGAAGTCATTACAAGCCCCTCGGCTAAATACGATGCAGAAGGCTCTGGTGGTATTATCAATATCATTACTAAAAAGAGCAATGCGCAAGGTGTAAGTGGAAGTGTAAATGCTAGCGCAGGAACACGCCAAAATACAGGTGCATTTAACCTTACCGCTAAAACTGGTCGCTTAAGTATGAATACTGCATTAGGAACAATGCTTGCATATCCTCAAACTTCGAGCGTAGGTTTAACAAATACTACTGTTAGTAACGGAGTTAACAGCACGGTTACCCAGCTTGGCCTATCTGATTGGGCAAGGGAGATGTTCAATGGTAGTTTAGGTTTAGATTATGATTTTAATCTTTACAACAACATTAGTACTAACGCAAAATATAACCGTTTTTACAATGGGGGGCCAGGCCAATCGAATTTATCTATCAATAATACCTCAGCAAAAAACATCAGCACTACTGATATGAGCAATGGTAACTTAGACTGGAATTTGGATTATAAGAAAACAAGCAAAAAAGCTGGTGAAGAGTTCTCCATTTCAGGTCAGTTAACCGAAGGCAGGAATACAAACGATTTTACCAACACATTACAGATCCCAACTTTAAACGATTTAATAACCTCCAGCAGTAATGTTGGGAAGAATAGGGAATATACAGCTCAAACTGATTATGTTTATCCTTTTAGCAAAGCGGTAATATTTGAAGTTGGTGGTAAGGGAATTTTCAGAAATATCTTAAGTCAGTATGGGAACAACGCTGCACAAGACTTTGATTACCGTCAGAATGTGGGGGCTGCATATAGCACAATTAGCTTTAACCTGACTAAAAAAGTTCAGGTAAAAGGAGGCTTACGAGCAGAATACACTGGAATCGAAATCAATGATGGCTTTAAAAATGATTACTTTAATGTTTTCCCTAGCGTGATTATTTCGCAAACCTTAAAGGGAAGTACTACACTTAAAGTAAGTTATAACCGTAGGGTGCAACGTCCAAGTCTGAGTTACTTGAATCCTTTCCGCAATGAAGCGAACCAATTTAGCGTGTTTCAGGGAAATCCATTACTGAATCCAGAATTGAGCGATAATTTGGAAGTTGGTTACTCAACCTTTATCAAAGGCTCTATTATCAATGCATCGGTATTTTATCGCCGTACCGGTAGTGTAATCGAGAATGCTAATCAAGTTGATGCGATCGATCCTAAAAAGGTATTAACCACTTTTATCAATGTTGGAACCTCAGAAAGTTATGGTGTTAACGTTTTTGGGTCATACAACCCAATGCCAAAATGGACATTAATGAGTAATGTAGGCCTTAATAGCTATCAAGTGGTAAATAGGGGTGAAGACTTAAATACTGGTACTTATTTAAATTATAACGTTTTCTTCCGTTCAGCGAATAGCTTCAAGAAGGGCTGGAATGCAGAATTATTTGGTGTAGTTAATTCTCCACGTCGTACTTTCCAGGGAAAAACCGATGCAATGTTTTTTTATGGCGGAGCAGTTAAGAAAGAGATCATGAACAAAAAAGGATCAATTGGCATAAACGTATTAAACCCTTTTAACCGTGATTTAAATATTAAAGTAGTAACACAATCAAAAAGTAGCTATCAAGTTCAGGATATTCATTATCCACTACGTTCGTTTGGATTAAACTTCAGCTATAACTTTGGTAAGCTTAAGTTCACTGAAAAGAAAAAGATTAAGAATGATGATATCAAACAAGATCAACAAGGTGGTGGACAAATGGGTGGTATGGGAGGAAACCAATAGTTAATAAAAAATTGTTTATTAAATAATTATTTCGTTGATTCGTTTTATTATAATTTAAATTATATATTTGATATATCATCCACCAAACATAACAATGAAAATTGCAGTGCTTGGCAAATTAAACTAGAACTAAAACAACCAAATATAAATTTCTGCCTCTGGAGCTTTTGTTTCAGAGGCTTTTTTTGTGCTAAGAGGTGCGAGTTTCCCGCCTTATAACTCAGACTATTGTTAGACTTTCATTAGACTTTGCTTAGACTCTGTTAGACCCTACCTCTAAGAAAACGCTATTGTTAGTCTGTTAAAACTCGGATGTCTATTATAGGCTTGTGCGCTCGAGCAAATTTAACTCTAGTTGCCTATTTATTTCTTCTTCACCTTTTTCAAAATCATCAAACTTAACGCGTTGCTCGGGTAACCACTAATATTATTTTGCAGCATAATCACCCCCTGATCATACAAAATTGGTACTACCGACGAATGTTCCATCACCATATTATCCATTTTACGGTAGAGCTCGAAACGTTTTTGATCGTCACTCTCATAATAGCTTTGCTCAAATAATCGATCAAACTCATCATTAAAGTATCCAGTATAGTTAGGGCCAAAAGGCACGCGATTTTTAGAATAAAAGACAGACAGATAATTTTCGCCATCGGGATAGTCTGCAATCCACGAACCTCTAAAAAAGTTTACTTCATTTTTCGACATCATATCGCGTAAGCTAGCACTTGGACTCACATCCACTTTTACGTTCATGCCAATTGCGCCTAATTCTCCCTGTATAAATTCAATGAGATCTTTATAGGTAGTAGAGGTGCTCAGTGTTATTTCGGGCATTCCCTTCCCATTAGGAAAACCAGCCTCAGCTAACAATTTTGCCGAAAGAACGGGATTATAACTATAACCTTTTACTTTAACACTGTCAAAACCAGGCATGCCTTTCGGGATAAATCCATTAGTTGCTGGCGTACCAATACTATTTCTTAAGTACTTGATCAGCTTTTTTCTGTCGATAGCGTAATTAATAGCTTGTCTTACCTTTTTGAACTTTAAAGGTGAGTTTTGAACAAGTTTTTTGTCTGGATCTACCAATATTCCAACGTACTCTGTGCAAAGATAGGGTCCCTTTATTAACTGAAATTTGCCTTTATACTTGGTTGTCATTTTGCCGCTCTTTGTTAAAATGTCATCTCTGTAGCTTCCATCCACACTGTTAAAGAAGTCGAGATCCTTCTTAATGAAATTCATGAATGCACTCTGTTTGTCGCTGATAAAGGTTACTTTAATAGCATCTAAATAAGGAAGTTGTGTATTGCCGTCTTTTTCCCAGTAATGATCATTTTTGAGTAGTACTAAAATCTCGTCTTCTTTCCAATGTTTAAATTTAAAAGGGCCAGTGCCTACTGGGTGACTTCTGAAGTCTTTTCCATAATGTTCTACCACTTCTTTGGGTACAACTGAACAGTATTGAGCCGCTAATAATTTCATGAAAGCAGGAAATGGCTTTAGTAGCGTTATCTGAAATGTAGTGTCATTTAGGGCCTTAAAGCTATTCGCATCCTTTACTTTATCACTAAATATCCATCCTCCAGATGAGGCGACTTTTGGGTCTATTAAGCGATTAAAGCTATATACAAAATCTGCAGCAACCATTTTCCGGCCTTTGCCATTTTTGAACAAAGGATCGTCTTGAAAGAATACATCATCACGTAGATTGAAGGTGTAAGTTAGATTGTCAGTCGATATTTGCCAGGTTTTTGCAAGACAAGGAACTGTGTTTAAGGCAGAGTCTACCTGTACCAAGCCATTAAAAATTTGATTAATCATCCAAATCGCATTTTGGTTGCGAGCAAAAGCGGGATCTAACGAAGTTACATTTTGATCTAAATTGATATTGAATACCTTTTTATCTTCTTGATTAGATTTTTTGGTGCAAGCATTCAAGGTAATTACACAGAAAATCCAAAATATATTGATTATCGTTCTACGCATCGATTAGAAATCTTAATTTTGCACAAATTAATAAATAATTACGCCATACGCTTAACCTAAAAATAAAATTAAATGTCTTTTTTAAATGAGTTGATAAATAGTGTGACCGATGAAGATTTACGTGAACAGTTACATGAGCGAATGGATATCGTAATCCATAAGATTAAGTTTATGGATAAAGTTCCTGTAGCTTGTTTAGCTATCAACAACGAGCTTCACTCTCCACTCGACCATCTAATCGAACTTGCTGGAGGTGAAATAGTAGCCGATCCAATGCTAGCCAAGGTTTTAATTTATTTTGAGTATCAAACAGGTATTGCCGAGCTTATGAGCAAAGTAATTTCATCATTATCGCCAGAATGGCCAGCAGTTGCCTATAATCATGTGTATCTAATGGACGATGCCAAGGTTTTGGCCAAAGAACCCCAAAATTATGTAGAGGCTCTTGAAGATATTGCCGAAATGCTACATCCAGGTTTTTTTGTTTTTGGTAACGAAGGTGAGAATTGGGTTAACTTCGTTCAGTAAGCCACAAACTTCCCCATTTGTTCATTTGTAAACTTTATCGTGTCCTCTTTAAATAGCGCATTATTTTCATCAAGTTCGCTCTTAATATTTGCTATATGCAAGCGTAAAGGCATCACGTTTAAATGTAAGTAACCACAAACGCCATTGAAATGATCAATTCCCCTAATGTTTCCATATTTGCCCGACGAAATACCTACTAAACAAGCTTTTTTGTCGTAAAAACTTTCTGGGAAAGCGCATGCATCTATAAAAACCTTTAAAACACCTGGAAAGCTGCCATTATATTCAGGTATGATAAAAATGAATTTTTCGGATTGCGTAACCAACTGCTGTAGTTTTTCAAACTCGGGGCTTCGATGCCCATATAAATCCGAGCCAATTAAGTTTTCAGGTAAATCTTGAAGATCTAATAGGTTAGTTTTCAGTCCCTTGTCCGCCAATTGGTGTTGGTAATACTTTGCTACTTTTAAGGTATTGCTATTGGGCCTGTTAGTGCCAGATATAATGGTGACCATGCTAAAATTGTTAATAAGATGTTCAAAACACTTATTGCTTTAATACTAATATTATGATTTAGTTCGTATCTTAGCTAATTGTTAAAAAATGCCTAATTATATGCAATAATAGCATTTTTTAAAGAAATAATTGTAAAAACATTCCTATTCAATTAAGGTAAATAGATGAGTAAAATTATTGCTTTAGCAAACCAAAAAGGTGGTGTAGGTAAAACTACTTCCTCCATAAATTTAGCAGCCAGTTTAGCAGTTTTAGAGTATAAAACATTACTGGTAGATGCTGATCCACAGGCAAATTCAACTTCCGGTATTGGTTTCGATCCGCGCAACATTAAAAATAGCATCTATGAATGTATTATCAATGATGTTGATCCGTTGGATGCAATCGTGAAAACCGATACTCCCAACCTGGATCTATTACCAGCGCATATCGATTTAGTAGGTGCCGAAATTGAAATGATCAATTTAGGAAGTCGTGAATACAAAATGAAAGCCGTTTTGGAGAAAATTAAAGATCAATATGATTTTATCATTATTGACTGTTCTCCATCTTTAGGTTTGATTACAATTAACTCCTTAACTGCAGCCGATTCAGTAATTATCCCAGTTCAATGTGAATACTTTGCATTGGAGGGCTTAGGGAAGTTGTTAAACACAATTAAAATTGTGCAAAACCGTTTAAATCCTGAATTACAGATTGAAGGTATTCTATTAACAATGTATGACGTACGTTTACGCTTGTCAAATCAAGTGGTGGAAGAGGTGAAGACGCATTTTCAGGATCTTGTATTCGATACAATTATTCAACGTAATACTCGTTTAAGTGAAGCACCTAGTTACGGTGTATCGGTTATTATGCATGATGCAAACTGTAAAGGAGCAATTAATTATTTAAATTTAGCCAGAGAGATTGTTCGTAAAAACGGTTTGGTAACCGAAGAACAAGATGTTAATACGGCAACGCTATAAATTATTCAGATGACATCTTTTCAGCGAAAAACAGGTTTAGGAAAAGGATTGAGTGCGCTTTTAGATGATACTGATTCAGTACATCCGCCAAAAGGCAGTAATGATTCGTTAAGTGAAACTGCCCAAATTGGTAGCATCAGTCAAGTTAACATTGACGATATTGAAACCAACCCATATCAACCACGAACAGAATTTGATCAGGTTGCTTTAAATGAGCTTTCAGATTCAATTAAAGTTCAAGGATTAATCCAACCTATTACGGTAAGAAAACACGGAGCTAAGTATCAGCTAATTTCTGGGGAACGTAGATTAAGAGCCTCTAAATTGGCAGGTTTAACTCAAATTCCAGCATATATTCGGACTGCCGACGATCAACAAATGCTTGAAATGGCATTGATTGAAAATATTCAGCGAGAGAATTTAAATGCAATTGAAGTAGCCTTGAGTTTTCAGATGATGATCGATGAGTGTAAGCTCAAACCGGAACAGCTAGGCGATCGAGTTGGAAAAAATAGATCAACAGTAAGTAATTACTTGCGTTTACTTAAATTGCCACCAGCTATTCAAGCGTCTATCAGAGATGGAAGAATTTCAATGGGCCATGCACGTGCACTGATTAGTGTAGAAGAACAGGATAAGCAATTGTTCATCCATCAAGAAATTTTGGATAAAGGACTTTCTGTTCGTAAGGTTGAAGAATTGGTTCGAAGCATTCACCATGTACAAGTAAAATCGAAACCTGCTCAAGTTGGTGTATCATTCGAATACCAGAAACTTCAGAAAGACTTAGCTTCAAAATTTGCCACTAAAGTGAAACTAAAAGTAAATGAAAATGGAAAAGGCGCAATTGAAATTCCTTTTGTTTCAAACGACGATTTAAATAGAATTTTAGAACTTTTAGATTGGTAATGCGATTGTTATATATCTTTTTATTTGCATTCTTCACCTTCACAGCCGTGAAAGCGCAAGAGCCAGTAAAAGAAAAATCCGTGCAAGTTGATAAAGGCAAAACTGATACAATTGCTCCAACTGGCTATGTTAACAAAGGTCGGCTAGCCGGAAAGATAGCCATTAGACGCTCGCTTATTATTCCTGGTTGGGGGCAAGCTTACAACTACAAGCTTGTTGTAGATGATGTAAAAACTGGCAGGATTTCAGGTAAAGGAGTTGGAAAGAAATTAGCTATTATTGGTAAAATAGCAGGTATCTATGTAGCAGGAACTATGTTAACCCTCTCTTACATCGATAATAATAAGAAGTATAACCTGTTTTTAACAGAGCTTCAATATCGTGCTTTACATAATGACCAGCCAGATCCAAATGGTTCTTTAGCAGATTATAAAGACACCAACGCTTTGTATACTGGGAAGGCAATCTATAAAAATAATAGAGAAGTAGTATTAATCTCTTTAGCAGCTACCTATGGTATAAATGTGTTAGATGCTTATGTAACCGCCCGATTAAAGTACTTAAATGTAGAAGAGAAATTGGGCTTTAACATTAGCCCTACAGTTATAAATTCAAATACAATGTATGGCTATAACTCCCTAACGCCAGCATTAAAACTTACGCTCAAATTATAGAGGCACATGATTATCATTCATAACGACTGTATAATCTTTTAAAAAAATTAAATACAGATGAAAATAGCATTATTGGGATATGGTAAAATGGGCCAGATTATCGAACGCTTTGCGATAGAAAGAGGTCACGATATTGTGCTTAAAATTGGTATCGAAAACCTAGACGATTTTACCTTAGAGAATTTGAAGAAGGCAGATGTCGCGATCGATTTTAGTGCGCCTGATGCTGCGGTAGCGAATATCTACAAGTGTTTTGAGGCTAATCTTCCCATAGTGGTTGGCACAACTGGCTGGTATGGAAATTTACAACAGATTAAAAATGACTGTTTAAGCAGTAACAATACGTTGCTTTATGGTTCTAACTTTAGTGTTGGAGTTAATTTATTCTTTCATTTAAATAAAGTACTGGCTAAGTTGATGAACAATTACCCAGCTTATGAAGTACAGGTAGAAGAAATACACCATACGCAAAAACTGGATACGCCGAGTGGGACAGCGATGACTATAGCAGAAGATATTATCGACTCAATAGAACGCAAGCAAGAGTGGGTGAATGAACTGGTTGGGACTTCCGTTCCAGATGCTTTCAAAAGTAATCAGTTGTTAATAGAATCGCATAGAATTGAAAATGTCCCAGGAACACATACAGTGGTTTACAGTTCTGAAGTTGATGATATAGAAATTAAACATACTGCGCATAATAGAGCAGGATTTGCACTTGGAGCAATTATAGCTGCCGAATGGTTAGTAAATAAACAAGGCTTTTATAATATTGCGGATGTTTTTGACTTTGGGAAAGCTTAAAGAGCAGAAGGGCTAAAGGCTAATGCAGAAAACTTAAAGAGTAAAGCGCGAATGATGATGTTAAAACAAGCTTTGTGTACTTTGCGAATTCTTTGCGTACTTTGCGGTAAGAAGAGTTAGGCATCCAAAATGCTTAGCGCTAACAAATAAAACTAGTGATGAATTAAGATAACTACAAACATGAACTATAAATTCTGGCAGAAAAATAAAAATGCCGAACCTAAAAAGAAGAAAAGTAAGGCTAGAGAATGGACGGATGCCATCATTTTTGCGGTAGTTGCTGCAACAGTGATAAGGGTGTTTTTTATTGAAGCCTATACTATTCCGTCAGGCTCCATGGAAAAGTCTTTATTGGTTGGAGATTTCTTATTTGTAAGTAAAGTAAATTATGGTGCTCGTATTCCGATGACACCAGTTGCCTTTCCGTTTGCCCACCACACGATGCCCTTAACTGGAACAAAAGCCTATTGGGATGGTGTCCAATGGAAGTATAGAAGACTCCCTGGGTTACAGGATATAAAACGCAACGACGTAGTGGTATTTAACTTCCCAGAAGGTGACACCGTAGCTTTGGAAGCACAAGACGGCAATTATTACCAAATGCTTTTGCAAAGCGATAGACAAGCTATCCATGCAAATTATACCATTGTAAGTAGACCGGTTGACAAACGTGAAAACTTTATTAAGCGTTGTATTGCAATTGCTGGAGATACCGTGAGTATGGTCGATGGATTAGCCATCGTAAATGGAAAGAAAACTCCTTTGGTTGGAACTGGTGGTTTTTCTTATTTAGTAGAATTTAAATCAGATGATATTAACCTTGGTTTGTTTCAAGAGCAAGGTTTTAAAATCTCTCAGGTAAGTCAAACTGTTTGGCAATTTGATGGCACTCCAGAAATGATCACAGCACTTAAAAAATCTGAATATGTAAAATCAGTTAAGGAAGTCCTGATGGAGAGAGGTTCATACGACCAGCAGATTTTCCCACATGATCCAAATAGAAGATGGAATTTGGATAATTATGGGCCAATCATCGTCCCAAAGAAAGGATGGACCGTTAAATTGGATTCAAACACAATGCCCTTATATGAAAGAAGTATTCGTATATATGAAGGCAATAAATTAGAGAAAGTAGGTGCAGACTGGCTGATCAATGGAAAAAAAGCAACCGAATATACTTTCAAAATGAATTATTATTGGATGATGGGTGATAACCGTCATCAATCTGCTGACTCACGTTACTGGGGGTTTGTACCCGAGGACCATATCGTTGGTAAAGCCTTGTTTATTTGGATGAGTTTCGATAACGAAGGTAGTTGGTTTAACAAAATTAGATGGAATAGGATTTTTAAAGGCATCCATTAATCGGAAATACTTATTGTTTATTCTGCTAAAGCGATATAAAGTAAAATTTATATCACTTTTTTTATGTGCTACTGGCATTTATATAACTTTATAAAATTTTTAAAAAGATTTGTTTTCTTTTATATTTTTTTATTAAGTTTGTTTTAAGAAGTAACCAAATGTCTGTAAAAATTGAAAAGGGTCAACGCCTAAGGGCGGATATCATAAAGTATCTTTATTATAAAAAGACGCTTTCTTTAACCGATTTGAGTAAACTAACTCAAAGGAGTTTGCCATTGGTAACTACTACAGTAAATTCATTAGTCGCCGACAAGTACATTAAAGAAAAAGGTCTTGCTCCTTCAACAGGTGGTCGTCGACCATTAATGTTTTTGTTAAATCCTACTAAACAAAAGTACATCGTCGCTGTTGCGATGGATCAGCTAATTACGCGCTTGGTTATTTACAATTTGGCCAACGAAATTGTACTGCCGATTCAACTGCTTGATTTGAACATAAATGAAGATGAAAAGGCAGTTAGCAAGCTCATCACTTTTATAAACAACAGTATTCAAAAATCTGGCTTCGACAGAAAGTCTCTAATTGGTATTGGAATTGGAATGCCCGGACTTGTTAATGCTGAGAAGGGGATCAACAATTCTCATCTGCCTACGCCAACAGGTGCGAATTTAGGCGATTACTTAATGGACGACCTTGGTTTGCCAGTTTTTATTGATAACGATTCGAGTTTAATCACTTTGGCCGAGCTTCATTTTGGAAAGGCAGAAGGAATGCAAGATGTATTGGTAGTGAATGTGGGATGGGGAACAGGTTTGGGAATGATTATCAATGGAAAATTATATAGGGGAAGTACTGGGTACGCTGGTGAATTTAGTCATATCCCACTTTCAAAAAGTGACAACTTATGTTCATGTGGTAAAAGAGGTTGCTTAGAAGTAGATACGTCTCTGCTAGTGATGGTAGAAAAAGCAAAAGCAGCTTTGGCAGTTGGCGACGAATCAAGTATGAAGAAGCTTTTTAAGGATGGCTCAAAGCATTATGGAGATCATTTTTTAGATGCAGTTGTACAACAAGATCCTTTGGCTATATCCATCTTGTCCGATGCATGTTTCCAACTGGGAAAGGGCTTGTCTACGTTGATTCATATTTTGAATCCAAAGCGGATCGTACTCAGTGGAAGAGGGGCAAGAGCTGGTAAAATGCTGCTTCCAGCAATACAGCAGGCAATTAACGAATTTTGTATACCTCGTATTGCCGATCAAACAACGATTGTATTATCAACCTTGGCAGATAATGCAGAATTATTAGCCGCCGCCAGCTTGGTGGTAGAGAATAGTCAATTTGAATAAAAATATTTAACCTGAACCAATATTACTGGGTTAAAGAATACGAATATCAACTAAAACTAAAACTAAACTAAAATTAACATGAAAAAAAACTACTTAAGGTTTTTAAGTGTGCTGCTGCTTAGTGTCCTAAGCTTTAGTGCATTTGCACAAAGAACCATTACCGGAACGGTAAGGGAAAATTCGCTGCCGGTTCCCGGCGTTAACGTTGCTGTAAAGGGCACAGCAAAATCAACACAGACTAGTGCTGATGGAAAATTTTCGATTTCTGCCAGCCCAACAGATGTCCTTGTATTTACAATGTTGGGATTTGAAAGACAAGAGATTGTTGTAGGCAATCAACAAACACTTAATGTAACACTTTCTTCAACAGAAAGTCAATTAAGCGAGGTTATTGTAACCGCTTTAGGTATTAAGCGAGAGAAAAAGTCTTTAGGTTATGGGGTGCAAGAAGTGAAAGGCGAGACTTTAGTTTCTGCAAAAGAGCCTAATTTGGCAAATACACTCTCGGGCAAAATTGCCGGTCTACAGGTAGTTAGGTCAAGTGATGGCCCTGCTGGTTCGTCTAAGATTTTGCTTCGTGGAAGTAATTCGCTTGTAGGAAGTAATCAGCCGCTAATTGTAGTAGATGGTGTGCCGATTGATAATTTCACTGGCGCTCCTGATAACGGTTACTGGAATAGGTCCCTAGACAAAGGTAACGGTATCGCGGACATCAATCCAGATGACATTGAAACGCTTTCAGTATTGAAAGGCCCATCTGCTGCGGCGCTTTATGGCTCTAGAGCAGGTAATGGTGTTATTTTAATCACTACTAAAACCGGTCGAGCACAAGATGGATTAGGTATTACAGTGGCAAGTTCATATGGAATGTCTAATATTTTTACCAACCCAGAAATGCAGAACACATTTGGGCAGGGCAGCAATAATGCTTATAGCCAGACAGCAGTAACGAGCTGGGGGCCAAAGGCTGAAGGGCAGCAGGTTCCCAACTGGAACGGTCAGCAAATTGGTTTAGCTATCTATGATAATGTTGACAATTACATGCAACAAGGCGTTAGTTTAAACAATAGCATTTCATTCCAGCAGTTGTACAAAAATACATCTGTTTATACTTCGTATAATCGTTTACAAGATGAAGGGATTGTAGCTGGAACCAAACTTCTGCGCAATAACCTTACTGCAAGATCGGTGAGCAAATTTGGTGCAGACGATCGTTGGGTAGTTGATACAAAAATTCAATATAGCAACACAAAAGCGAATAATAGACCAATGGGTGGAAGAGATAATAGCAGTGCCTATACGCTTTACATGTTACCACGGTCAATGGACATTACGCAATTTGAAGTCGCAAAAAATGATGCTGGGAACATGTTGTGGTTTCCAGGTGCGGGTAGTCAAGTTAATCCTTATTGGGGTAATCAATATAACTTAAACGAAGATTCTAGAGATCGTTTTATAATGAATGGGTCTGTTAAGTACAATTTTACAAAATGGTTAAATGCCGAAGTTAAAGGCGGAGCAGACTTATATACTACCAATACGCAATCTAAAGTTTTTAGCGGAAGTCCTATTGCAGCTTCAGGTCGCTATGGAATGGGAAAACAAACATTCTCAGAGACAAATTTTAGTACATTAATAACTGCTAGAAAAGATAATCTTTTCGGCAAATTTGGTGGTATGTTAACCATTGGAGGTAATATGATGCAATCAAATTTCACTTCCTTAAGCTCTAGTGTGGGACTGTTAGATGTGCCTAACCTGTTTTCATTAAAAAACGGCGTAAGTCCGGCAACTGTTAGTGAGGAGATTTTGAGGCGCAGAATAAACTCAGTTTATGGTAGCGCTCAGCTCAGTTATGACGGCTATCTTTATCTAGACGCTACTTTCAGAAACGACTGGTCCTCTACCTTAAGCAAAGAAAATCGTTCATTTTTATATCCATCCATTAGTTTGTCTTATGTGTTTACAGATATGTTGACTACGATGGGTACTGAAATGCCCAAATGGTTCAGTTTTGGTAAATTGAGAGCTTCTTATGCGCAAGTAGGTAATGACCTTGGTCCATATATGCTGTATAATACTTTTAAAATTGACAAAGATCCTAATGGAAATACAACAGCTGGGAGAAATAATACTTTATACGATTCAAACGTACGTAGCGAATTAATTAAATCGCTCGAGCTAGGTGCCGAATTGAGATTTCTGCGCAACCGTCTTGGATTGGACTTCTCTTATTATAAATCGAACGCCACGCGCCAATTGATTGATTTACCAATGGATGCTTTAAGCGGTTATAATTATAAGAAAGTAAATGCGGGCGACATACAAAATACTGGTATTGAGCTGGTGATAGATGGAAAGGTACTTGATAAGCCAAACGGCTTTAATTGGAGTACCTCTTTAAATTATTCTCGCAATAACAACACCTTGGAAGCGCTAACTGAAGGTGTTAATACTTACCCGCTAGGAGGTTATGATGACGTAGCTGTTTTGGCAGTCGTGGGCCAGAAATATGGAGAAATCTATGGTACAAAATACACAAGAGTAAAGGACAAAAGTAGCCCATTTTTTGACCAGGTTCTCTTAAATGCAGATGGAATACCTACCCGCGATCCTGAAATTGTGAGGTTAGGTAATCAACAAGCTAAAGCACTTATAGGTTTTACGAATAACTTCGAATACAAGGGCGTTGGTTTGTCTTTCTTAGTTGATGCGAGAATAGGTGGAGAGATATTTTCTGCAACACATGTTGCGATGCAAGCAAGTGGTACAGCAGCAGTAACTGCACCGAACGGAGCTAGAAATAGTTTTGTAGTTCCGGGGGTAGTTAGTAACGGAAGTGGGGGATATGTAGCCAATACTAAACAGGTAACTCCACAGCAGTACTGGGTAGGGGTTGCGACAGCTAATAATTTAGGAATTACGGAAGCAAATATTTACGATGCGAGCAACGTACGTTTAAGAAACGTTCAATTGAGTTATATATTCTCGCGTAAGTTTTTGGCAAGCACACCTGTAAAAAATGCGAAGTTTGGAGTATCCTGCAACAATGTTTGGCTAATTAAGAGCCACATGAATGGGATCGACCCTGAGTCTGTTTATGCTACCAATAGCAATGCCACCGGCTTCGAAAATGCCGGTTTGCCAACTATGCGTACTTTCTTAATTAACCTTGCATTAGGATTTTAAAATTTAAAATAGGGAAAGGAACATCATGATTTTAAATACATTGAAAATTATGATCGCTCCTCACTTTTAAAAACAAATTAAACGAGATGAAAAATAGAAATAAAGGATTATGGTTGCTGATTACAGCTTTAGTAATGGCATCATCGTGTAAAAAGTTCGACGAAATTAATACCAATCCATTGGCGGCAAATGCCGAACAAGTACAGGTTGATTATTTTATCGATAACAGTATGATAGGTGCTCAAATGGATCCGCATATAGCAGAACGTGTTTTTGTACTTTATTGGAAAACTGCAGGCCGTCAGCAAATGGGTGGCGGGATTTCAAGCGGTGGGTATGACGATGGATGGTCAACAGACTATTACAGCAGTTATATGTCTCCTTGGTTAAATGCCGCTAATTCAGCTATACAAATTGGCAACGATCAAATCGCTAAAGGAACGAGTAAATTGTATACAAAAAACTTGATACAAGTGGCAAGGATATGGCGTGCCTACCTGATGAGCGAATTATCGGATAATTTTGGTCCTATTCCAATTAATAGCTTCCAAGGTTCAAACCCGCAATTTGTGAGTGTAAAAGATGTTTACTATCATTTACTAGATGAATTGAAAGATGCTAGTTCGAAGTTAGATTTAGCTGTTGTTAATCCAGATGATGTTAAAAAGAGAGATCCAGCTTTTCAATATGATTATGCTAAATGGAAAAGGTATGCAAACTCTATGCGTTTGAGATTAGCAATGCGCTTATCTGAAGTTGACCCCGCTAAAGCTAAGACAGCATTTGAAGAAGCTGCGAATGGAGATTTATTATTGACCACCGACCAGACTTTTAAGGTTGCTGAACGACCAGGGTGGGATGCGTTGACAGGTGTGATGAGTAGAGAGTGGAACGCGCAAATTATGAGTGCAGCATACCGCAACCTAACATTTAACCTAGGTGGAATCCAAACTTCAACACTAGTAAGCCCAGAGATACAACCCGCTGTTAAACCAGATAATTATATTGGCTTACGTTTTCAAGATCATTTTACCATGAAAACTAATGACCCTTTTGCAGGCTATTGGTTAGATGGTTTACCTAACAAGATTGACCCGAGAGCGTTTAAAGCATTTATCATTCCTGGCGATGTGGCTAATTCGAATTTCAATAGTTATCCGTCTTGGGATAATACCGCAAAAACTACGGCCAATACGCTAACTGATGGAACCAATGTAATTAAAACAATCGATGCGAAATATACGTGGAATGCGTATACAAGTGGCGATTGGGGAGCACCCGGAGCGAAAAACAATGTACGAGCTTTTAATGGTACGATGCCTCGGACATCTAATGAGTTTAGAACTAGTACAAGCTCGAGAATATTCTTTGCTAACTGGGAAACATATTTCCTATTAGCCGAAGGAGCTGTAAGAGGCTGGGCAACACCAATGTCGGCTAAAGCTGCTTATGAAGCTGGTGTAAAAGCAAATTTTGACTACTGGGGTGTAGGGGCGCAGAGCGCAGCTTATTTAACTTCTACAGCTTATAATAATGCGGGGACTTCAGTGAGTTGGGACCATACGGCTGAACCACCTGCAACCCATACAATGAGTTATAAGGACGGCTATACAAATGTTGATGGAACTGTAGAGATTAAATATCCAACTAATACAATTTATAAATCTGGAGCAGTAAAAAATGATTTACTAACTAAAATCATTACGCAGAAATTTATTGCGCAAACTCCTTGGTTGCCATTAGAAACATGGAGTGATCATCGTAGACTTGGACTTCCGTTTTTTGAGAATCCTGCTATTGAAAATCCACTGGTTAATTTACCAAATTTAACGGCAGCAAACTACATGACTAATAGTGTGAAAAATTTCCCGCAAAGATTGAGATATCCATCAGGATTGAAAAATAGCAATGCTGCTGGATATAGTCAGGCAGTAGGCTTTTTAGGAGGTGAAGATGCCGTGCTTACACCACTATGGTGGGCTAAAAAATAGTTGAGTTTGTTGAGTTGTTTAAAGGTCGCTGAAAGATAATTTTAGCGGCCTTTTTTTAGTTTAAAGTAGCTACTCCAATTTTTTCAGCTAACAAATTCAAATCATTCACTACAACATCAATGATTGGAATTCCACTTTGCTTTCGTTCTATCTCAAAAGCATGTTCCGGTTCGCCAGGGATAATAACCCTTTTAGTAGGATCAATCGTCTTTGCACTTTTAAATCGACTAATCCAATTGTCTAAATGCGCTTTAAAATCATCAGCAGGCCTAAAACCATCTACTCGCATAGCACCCAGAAAATGACCAATTCCTTCACCAACTGGATCAATTGGCGGTTCTAAGAAAGAGACAAAAGGAGGTACCCATGGTCCATAATTAGCTCCAGAAAGTACTGCTGATAAAATGTCAACTGTTGCACTTAATCCATAACCCTTGTGGCTGCCATGGTCTTTGTCGCTCCCTAAAGGCAATAAGGATCCGCCGCTTTTTAATTCATTTGGATTAACGGAATTTTGTCCATTCTTATCTTGCACCCATCCATCGGGAACTTCTTTATTGGCGCGTTGTGCTATTTCTAATTTACCATTGGCTGCGGCAGCAGTTGCCATGTCGACAATAACTGGTGGGTATTTGCTAGCAGGAAATGCATAACACATTGGGTTTGTACCCAATAATCTTTCATTAGCATAAGTTGGAGCTACAAGCGGACTGGCATTAGTCATGCTGATTCCTATCATGTCTTTTTCAACTGCCATTAATGCATGATAACCTGCAATGCCGAAATGATTTGAATTTTTAACCGCCACCCAACCACTGCCGTATTTTTCAGCTCTTGCTATGGCTACTTTCATTGCAAACGGAGCGACAACTAAACCTAATCCACTATCCCCATCTACAGTAGCAGTGGTAGGTGTTTCGTGGACGATGCGGATACTAGGCGAAGTATTTATCCTTCCTTTTTCCCATAGACGAACATAGCCGCTTAATCGTGCCACACCGTGAGAATCAATGCCTCGCAAATCGGATTTAATGAGCACGTCTGTCGCAAGCGTTGCATGCTCATCGCTGCATCCCATTTTTTTAAATACCGAATAAGTAAATGATCTAAGTTTATCTTCTGAGAAAGTTATAAAATCCATGTTAGTGGCATCAAGTGTTAAAATCAATAATCAAGATTGAGCATTCTCGATTGTTAAGGCATCAATATAGTAAAGTCACCCCCAAGAGGTTCAAAATTTTCGATTAATGAAGAAAGAAAGTCATCCCCATAATTAACGTACATCGGCGCAATGTTCAGCACTCTTTCCTGCAAGACGCCATTAGGGAATAATCTATTTTTTACGTTCTCAATTTGTTTTAGCGATACATTATGCTTTCTTTTTTCTGCTCTAAATAGTTTTTTCTCAAAGTTGTTAAGCAAGTGGGTGATTTTTGTTTTAGCTGAGTCTGCCGAGTTTTCCAAAGTCTTATCAACTTTAAAGGCATTGAGTTTAATTTGTTCAAAAATTGCTTGAACTGATCTTATCTCGTCCTTTAAATTTAGTTGTGAATGGCTATTTTTTTCAATCCAGATTCTTTGCAATTCTTCGACTGTTAGAAAGGTATCTTCTAGCGTAAAACCTAATTTAAGCAAGTTGCTTGCACTTCGTTTATCAATTAGCAACGCCGAGTTTCTAAGGAGCAGTACAGGGAAATCTGTTTTGTAAAAATCAAAGTTTTCTTTCAGTTGCATCCAATAAGAAACTTCGGCTCCACCTCCAACGTAAGCAATATTAGGTAATATAACCTCTTGATATAAAGGACGCATGATCACATTCGGACTGAAACGTTCTGGGTGATGATGTATTTCCGCAATTAATTCTTCTTTTGAGAAACTTAAATCGCTATGATTAACAATGTAACGTTCGTCTTTTAAAATGATACGTTCGCGTAAATTATCTTTGAGGTAAAAGAAATTTATTTCTCGGCCATTTACTTGTGTTTTATAGCCTTGTTCAGTTAATGTGCTACTTGTTTTTTCAATAATAGCGGCACTATGCTGAGCGATAATATCTTCTTCTATAACATGACTGAACTGTTTTTTTAGAATATGCTCATCAGCATTGATAATTACTAATCCGTATTGCTCGAAAAGATTGTTGACCATCTCCCGAGTTGCATCAGCTAAATTGTCATTTTTGAGATAAGCATTTTCTACTATTTTGGCCAGCTTCTTGCCATTTTTAGAAATTCCAAGATAACCTTTATAAGCCATTACGGCTGCAGCAACAGTTTTGGTACTTAATCTGCCCGTTGCACCATTGGTTTGTTGAATCCAGCTAATGTTTTTTTCGTCTACGTTAACATGATTGATTTCATCAAAATCATGATCTTCTGTAGCCATCCAATAAATCGGTACAAAATTCTTATCGGGATAAGCAATTTTTAACTCTAAGGCTAAATTAATTGTTGTGACGATTTTGTAGATAAAATAGAGTGGTCCGGTAAAAAGATTAAGTTGGTGGCCAGTTGTCACAGTAAATGTATTATCATTAGCCAATAGGCTAATGTTATGTCTAACTGCCTTATTAGTCTTTATATTTTGATATTGAGCTGTTAGCACTTCAACCAACTCTGCTCTGTTTCCTTGAAAATTTCGCGATTCGAAAGCCTGTTTTAATCCTGCTAAATCCGGCCGGAAACTATAGAATGATTTTAGAAAAGGTTCATCATTCACATAATCAAGCACAAGCTTAGAGAATGAGTGAGTTTCTTGATAAGAAATATATTTAGCCTTCATTTAATTCAAAGCGTTGACAACTTGCTAGCAAGTTGCAAAATAAACGGCACTTTGACAATCTTTAAAGATTGTCAAAGTGCCCAATTAGCATTATTTTACAATTTGTCCATAAAGATCGAAATCTTCCGCGCGATCTATTTTTACGTTTACAAAGCTACCGTTCGCAGCATAACCAGAGTTAGCATCAATTAGAACCTCATTGTCTACCTCTGGCGAATCAAACTCTGTGCGACCAATGAAGAAACCACCTTCTTTACGATCAATTAAAACTTTGTAGGTATTGCCGACTTTATCCTGATTTATCTCGAATGAAATACCCTGTTGTAATTCCATGATTGTATCTACGCGTCGCTGTTTTATTTCTTCCGGTACATCATCAACTAGTTTATGGGCATGCGTTTTTTCTTCATGAGAATAAGTGAAACAGCCTAAGCGATCAAAACGAGTCTCTTCAACCCAGTTATACATTTCATCGAAATCCTTTTCTGTTTCGCCAGGGTAACCACAAATTAAGGTTGTACGCATCGCTATATTGGGAACTTTGGCGCGAATCTCGTTTACGATATCGATGGTTTTCTGTTTAGTAATCCCTCGACGCATTGATTTTAACATATTATCCGTAATATGCTGCAATGGCATGTCGAGGTATTTGCAGATGTTTTCTCGCTCGTTCATCGCGTCTAAAATTTCCATTGGGAAACCTGAAGGATAAGCGTATTGTAGCCTTATCCATTCTATGCCTTTTACGTCCGACAAGCGGCGCAGCAATTCATCTAAATTACGCTTTCCATAAATATCAAGTCCGTAATAAGTTAAGTCTTGTGCAATTAAAATTAGCTCTTTTGTTCCATTGGCTGCCAATATCTTTGCTTCATTTACCAGCTCATTCATATCTCTTGAAACGTGTTTACCTCGCATTAAAGGAATAGCACAAAAAGAGCATGGTCTGTTACAACCTTCTGCAATTTTAAAATAGGCGAAATGTGATGGAGTAGTCAATAAACGTTCACCAATTAACTCATGTTTGTAATTTGCCCCTAGACTATGGAGTATGTTTTGTAAATCATTGGTGCCAAAATAAGCATCAACGTTCGTAATTTCAGATTCTAACTCTGGTTTGTAGCGTTCAGATAAACATCCGGTAACAATGACTTTCCCAATTTTACCTTCATCTTTTAGCTGACTATATTGTAAAATTGTATCAATTGATTCTTGTTTAGCATTATCAATAAAGCCACAAGTATTGATCACCACAATATCATTTGTACCCATAGTATCCGATTCGTGCTCAACATTTAAATTGTTGCCACGCAGTTGCCCCATCAATACTTCAGAATCGTAAGTGTTTTTTGAGCAACCTAAAGTGATTACATTGATTTTAGGTTTTTGGATGATAGTCTCTTTCTTTACTGTTTTTGTATTCATTGCTCTTACCCTTCACTAATTAAATAAACTATTCACAAAATCCTTTTTATCGAACAGTTGTAAATCGTCCATTTTTTCGCCTACACCAATGTATTTCACTGGGATTTTGAATTGATCAGAAATGCCAATTACAACGCCGCCTTTAGCTGTGCCATCTAATTTAGTAATTGCCAATGCATTTACATCAGTTGCTTCGGTAAATTGTTTGCATTGTTCGAATGCGTTCTGACCAGTTGAACCGTCTAATACTAAGAGTATTTCATGTGGTGCGTTTGGAATAACCTTTTGCATTACATTTTTAATCTTCCCTAACTCGTTCATCAAACCGACTTTATTATGTAGTCTGCCGGCGGTATCGATAATTACTACATCTTCGTTATTGGCAACGGCAGATTGTAAAGTATCGAATGCAACGGAAGCTGGATCAGAACCCATTGCTTGTGCTACAACTCTAACGCCAACTCGTTCGCCCCAAAGTTTAATTTGTTCTACTGCAGCTGCTCTAAAAGTATCTGCAGCACCTAAGACAACTTTTAAGCCCTCAGCTTTTAACTTATGCGCAAGCTTACCAATAGTAGTGGTTTTGCCTACTCCGTTTACACCAACTACCATAATAACGTACGGTTTATGGTCGCCGTACTCAAAATTGCGGAAATCATTACTATTATTTTCAGCTAATAGGAGCTGAATTTCATCACGTAATAAATGATTTAACTCTGAGGTAGATAAGTACTTGTCTTTAGCAACACGTGCTTGAATGCGGCCGATGATTTTCAGGGTTGTTGTTACCCCTACATCTGAAGTGACTAAAACTTCTTCAAGGTTGTCAAGTACATCGTCATCAACGGTAGATTTACCAGCTACAGCTTTGGTGATTTTACTTAGAAAGCCTTCTTTAGTTTTTTCTAAACCTTTATCCAGGGCTTCTTGAGCCTCAGGAGCGGTTTCTTTTTTCTTGAAAAAATCGAATAAACCCATAGATATATTTTCAAATAAAAAAAGCCCTTCCGATTTTTAATACGGAACGGCTCTAATATTAGTCGTGTGTAGAACTATTTGCTGTGTGTACCAGCAATAGCATCTTTAACGTGATCGTTATGAACGATAAGTTCTTTGAATGAATAAGCACCAGTTTTAGGTGATTTATTCATAGTAATAACTTTAGAATACTCTTTTCCTGTTCCCGTTTTAAGGGTTGCAACTACTTTCTTTGCCATGTTATTTAAATTTTAAAATGAGTGAATGATCGATTGATAGAATGCTTCTATCTTAAACCTTCAACCTTATTTAATTTCTTTATGTACAGTTACTTTTCTCAATACCGGATTGAATTTCTTCAATTCTAAACGCTCAGTAGTGTTTTTACGGTTTTTTGTAGAAATATATCTAGACATACCCGGCATGCCACTAGTTTTATGCTCAGTACATTCTAAAATAACTTGTACTCTGTTACCTTTTTTTGCCATTTTATTTATTTTTTATGTCGATAAAACCGACAAATGCTTTTTACAAATATCCTTTTTTCATGAAACGATTAATCGCTTCAGAAATACCAATTTTATTGATGGTTTTAATCGCTGAAGTAGACACTTTTAAGGTTATCCAACGATCTTCTTCAGGAATATAAAATTTCTGAAGTTGTAGGTTAGGGTAAAATTTGCGCTTAGTTTTAACGTTCGAGTGAGAAACATTAAATCCTGACATCGCCATTTTTCCGGTTAAATCACAAACTCTTGACATGACTTTATTTATTATGTTGATTATTCGCTGCTTAATTTTTTTAAGAGTGTGCAAATATCAGAAATATTTTTGTAAACAGCAAGCTGATTGGTAAATATTTTTTAATCAGCTGTTTTTTTTTAAAACTTAGTTTAAACGCTATATTTGAAAACATCAACAAACAAACCAAAAACAATGCAAATCGATAGTTTTGAGCAATATAAAGAAGTTTACAAGCAAAGTATAGAGAACCCAGAGGGATTTTGGAGTTCCATTGCTGAGAACTTTCTTTGGAAGCAAAAATGGAACAACGTTTTATCCTGGAATTTTAGCGAACCAAACATTAAATGGTTTGAGGGAGCAAAATTGAATATTACGGATAATTGCTTAGATAGACACTTAATTGAGAATGGAGACAAAGCGGCAATTATATGGGAGCCAAATGATCCGGAAAGAGACAGCGTAACACTTACCTACCGAATGCTCCATGAGCGAGTTTGTCGCTTTGCCAATGTTTTAAAGAAAAATGGGGCAAAAAAAGGAGACCGTATTTGTATTTATATGCCCATGGTTCCTGAACTTGCCATCGCCGTTTTGGCATGTGCTAGAATTGGAGCAATACATTCTGTAGTATTTGGAGGCTTCTCTGCAAAGTCAATCGCCGACCGCATCAATGATGCTTCATGTAAGTTAGTTATAACGGCCGATGGTGCTTTTAGAGGTAATAAGCAAATCCAATTAAAGGAAGTAATCGACGATGCCTTAATTGGTTGCCCAACCATCGAGAAAGTTATCGTATTAACTCACACACGTACACCAGTTTCGATGCTAAAAGGAAGAGATTGTTGGTGGGAAGACGAGGTTAAATTGGTTGATGCAAACTGCCATGCTGAAGAGATGGATGCCGAGGACGTATTGTTTATTTTATATACATCTGGATCAACAGGCAAGCCCAAAGGCGTAGTGCATACTTGCGGTGGATATATGGTCTACGCAGGATATACTTTTTCAAATGTATTTAATTATCAGCCTAATGAGGTATTCTTCTGCACAGCCGATATAGGTTGGATCACAGGGCACTCTTATATCGTTTATGGACCGCTTTCACAAGGTGCTACGACATTGATGTTCGAAGGAATACCTACTTATCCGGATGCGTCGAGATTATGGAAAATTGTCGAAAAACATAAAGTAAATATTTTATATACCGCACCTACCGCTGTTCGTTCTTTAATGAGCTTTGGCTTGGAACCACTGGAAGGGGTCGATTTGAGTAGTTTGCGCGTGTTGGGCTCGGTAGGAGAACCGATTAATGAAGAAGCTTGGCATTGGTTGGACGAAGAAGTGGGCAAAAAGAAATGCCCGATTGTGGATACCTGGTGGCAAACTGAAACAGGTGGAATTATGATTTCGCCAATTGCTTTTGTTACGCCAACTAAACCTAGTTTTGCTACATTTCCATTGCCTGGGATACAGCCAATTTTAGTTGATGAAAATGGCAATGAAATTTTAGGAAATGGAGTAAATGGCAATTTATGTATCAAGTTTCCTTGGCCTGGTATGTTACGTACCACTTATGGCGATCATGAACGTTGCAAACTAACCTATTTTTCTACTTATGAGAATCTATATTTTACAGGCGACGGTTGCTTGAGAGATGAAGATGGGTATTATCGCATTACAGGTAGAGTCGATGACGTTATTAATGTATCGGGGCACCGAATAGGCACCGCCGAAGTGGAGAATGCTATTAACATGCATGCGGGTGTTGTTGAAAGTGCTGTCGTTGGTTATCCTCACGAAGTGAAAGGACAAGGTATTTATGCCTTTATTATCTATCCCAGCCTAAATAAGGATGAAGATTTAACCAGAAAGGATATTTTGCAAACTGTAACGCGTGTAATAGGAGCGATTGCAAAACCTGATAAAATTGTTTTTGTAACAGGATTGCCAAAAACGAGATCAGGAAAAATTATGCGTCGTATTTTACGCAAAGTTGCAGAAGGCGATACTACTAATTTAGGTGACATCAGTACGTTATTAGATCCAGCTGTTGTTCAAGAGATTATTGAGAAGGCTGGTAAAATCTAGAAAACAATATTTCATTCTTGCTGTTAGTTTTATAAGCAACCAATTTTAAAACATAAAAACACAGCTATGGATAAGTTAGAATGGCAAGGAAAATGGAATGAAATTAAGGGTAAAGTTAAACAAGCCTATGGTGATTTAACTGACGATGATTTAAAACACGAAGAAGGCAAGGACGACGAATTGTTAGGGAAACTTCAGCAAAAAACTGGGAAAGGGAGAGATGAGCTGGTGAAATGGATTAATTCGCTATAAAAACCTGTGTGCTTTGGCTTAACTTTGACAAACTTTTAAAGTTTGTCAAAGTTAAGCCAAAGCGTCATTTTACCTCAAACACCTGCTCCGCATAAACAACATCATTATTGGTGACACCTTGAACAATTATTTTAAATCTCCCTGTGATATCACTGGTATAAAAACTTATTTCGGCCTGTTTTTTTGAATCGAGTATAGTGCCATAATTCCAGTAAATGGTAGAAAAGAAAGCCGGCTCATTAGGGTCTTTGTAATCATCAATATAGAACTCCTTATGCGCATGGATACCATTAATTAAGGTGAATATTCCAAGATCTGGGACATTGCAACCTACATAAAGCTCTCTTACGCTAGTTCCACTTCTAATATATGATTTTCCTTTAATAGGTTGTGTATTTCCAATGTCTCCGATATGATTGGGGCAATTTAGGATACTATTTTTACATACATAATCTCCACACGCATTCGCACCATAATGCCGAAATTTATCATCACTTTTGTGTGTAATAACTACCTCCTTTAATTTGATAGACTTTTCATTACTCTTTAATACCAATTCGGTGTTATTAACAAGATTGGAGGGTAGGATAAGTTGTTCTACAACAAATGATTTGGCAATTTTCTGATTAAGAGCAGCAAACTCGTCATTAATAGTGATTTTTGTTTCGTAAGGCAAATCCTTAGCCTTATTAACAAATACATACATTTTTTTTCCAAAAGGGGTAGTTATATCGTTTTCAGATAAACTAAAAAAACCTTTTTGATCAGTATTTATTAGATTAAAGGTTTGACCTCCCATTGTGCCGACTACAAGTGAATCCTTGATTTCTTTTTTTGTTCTACTGACCTGACCGCTGATTTTTAAGTTTTGTAAATTGACTAGTGTGTCAGTAGGTTTAGTGATAGTTAAGCTTTGCCAAGTGTATCTTCTCCAGCTTTTTACCAATAGCATTTGTTCTAAATAATCTCGGTCTTTGTAAGGTCTTCCATTGACGATAATAGGTAAAGCGTTTAACTCATTATTTAAATAAGTATAACTTTCGATATCCTGCGTTTTTTTTAATTCTAACCTATTTAGTTGAACGGCGGCGATCGAAACAAACGCAGTTTCATCGGTTTTTAAGTCAAGTTTTAATTTCACCTGCTCCCGCTTCTTATAAATTTGTTGATTTGTCTGTATGTTAATCCCTTCCTTATCACGATAATGAGCAAAGAATATTCTTTCAGCCAAAGGCCTACCTAAACTGTCAAGAACCGTTAAGGTAGTTAAGCCTTTTGGAATCTCTGTTAGGGGTAATTTTGCAATCACACTAGTATATTCCATGTTAAAGGGAATGGTTAAAAAACACGTTTTATAATTGTGTATCAAGAAGGTAAGGTTTCTTTTTTCTGTGCTTTTTAAAGTAATCTTGAGCGTATCTTCCACTAATGCTTCTTTTAATGTTAGCACTAGCCCCTTTTCAAGGGTGGGTGGTAGATGGTATATGCTGTCGACAAGACTTGAGTGTATAAGTTTAACCGAATAGTTAAGACCAATTTCTGGTCTTAACATAAATTTACCTATTCCATAACTGTTGGTTTCAATAGTATCTATTACTTTTTCATTTCTGAACAAAAATGCTTTTAAAGATATTGGACGATTTTGCTGATCTTTAACTTCCCAGCTTACATTTGAAACTAACTGATTAACCATGTTTCCACCTTCCGGATAAAACTTAACAGTTGGTTTAATTTTGGACTGTGGCAAGCTGATACTGATAAAGGAGCTATCACGTTCGTATTTTAACTTTACGTATACATTGGGATCAATGATACTTTTTATGGAAGGCAAATTGATGAGCGCCTGACCAGAAGCATCTGTAACAGCGCTTCTTTTATTTCCACCATAACTATAGCTAATTTGCGCGGGTTTTGTCAAGAAACGACCTTCTTTTGAAGTTGCGGATACTAAAATTTTATGCGGTTTGTTTTCGGAATTTGCAGAGTCGACAAGTTTAATATTTGCTTTAAACGAAGGCTCAATACTCGATTTGATCGTTATATTCTGAATAAACACTGCCTCTGGTAATTTATTTAATAGTTTGTCGGTGTAAACTAAAAAATGATAATTGCCCGTCGGAATGGAATCAGGTAAATTGATGCTTCCAATAGAAACACCGCTTTTCATCAAAAATTTATCTTCAATAATCAATGCGCTGTCAACATCCCTAACTAACGCCAAAGCCATCACCTGGTGAGCAGATAAGCTTGTTCGACCGCTTTTAACTAAGTATCCTGTGAAGTAAACAGTTTCATTGTTACTGTAAATATTTTTATCAAAATGAACAAATAAGTTACTTGTAGGCTTTGCTAATGAGTACCATTTCATTTGCTGTTCTATCGTACTTTGGGCAAAGCCAGTTTGCGAAAATAAACTACAAAAAAGACAAAAAAGGAGTAAGCGCATTTGTTAAAGTTAACTGTTGTGCGCTAAATTTTCAACTACAAACTTCACTAACAAAAAACGGCCTCCAATATATGCAGGCCGTTTTTTTAATTTCAATAAAGTAATTAGTTGTTTTAGTACCCAAATAGTTGCTCTAAAGTTAATGTAGTAACGGTCCCAAATTTCTGTATATCCTCTAATTTAACCTTTTTATCAGATGCTACTATTAAATAAGTATAAGGTTTGTTCGCAACTTTTTGGTTATGAAATTCTTTAATACTTGCAAAAGTAATTGGCTTTAATTCTTTATAAAGGTCTATTCTCGAATCATAGTCATAACCTAATTTTTTATCTGCGAAATATGAGAAAAAAACACCGTCCTTTGTAATCCTCGTAGTTTCGATATTGTTCACGACATTGGCTTTTGCTCCTTCGAAAGACTTATCACTCTGAGGCAAAACGTTTAATAACTCATTCATTCCATTAACAGCGTCGGTCATTTTATCTGCTTGACTCCCCACATAAGCAATCATGCTGTATTGCTTATCGCTTTTATCGGGTGACACGTATTGCGCAAAAGTTGAATATGCTAAAGCTTTAGATTCTCTGATGGTTTGGAAAACGATAGACCCCATACCGCCGCCAAAATAACTGTTAAATACTTCGATGTTCGCAGCATCGGTTTTATTAAACAGACCTGTATTTCTCAACCAACGAATCTCTGATTGCACCATGTCGTAGTTTGCAAAATAAACCTGATTTGCATTTTGAGTAGTATAGGTATATACTTTTGCTGGCGCTGCTGGTGTAAATTCTGTTGGCAACAAATGTTGTTTTTTTATGTCTGCACTAAAGCTTGTTACATCTTTAGGCCCATAATAGGTAATCACATGCTCGTAGTTATTTAAGTTTTTCAGAAGATAAGTCAAATCTTCAGCCTTGATATTTTTAACATCGTCATTGGTTAATACGTTATTGAAAGGATTAACGCTTCCATATTGTGCGTAAGAAGTTAAAGCATTCATGATTTGCCCTTTATTTAACTTATTATTTTCACGCGTTTTTAAGATGCTGCTTTTAAGATCTGACAAAGCTTTTTCATTTGGTTTCACGTTTGCAAAGATATGTTCTACCAAACTTACCGCCTTCTCAAAATTCTCCTGTAAACCACTAATGTTGATTGTGGTAGTCTCTGCTCCAACACTTAAGCTATAATTACATGCAATATCATAAAAAGCCTTGCTTAATTCCTCAGCAGTATATTTATCAGTTCCTAAGAAAGTTAAATAAGTTGATGCATAGGGAAGCAATTTATAATTGTTAGCGCCGATATTGAATCTATAGCTCATTCTAAAAATTGAATTTTCACTATTTTTGGTAGTCAAGACATCTGCGAGACCCACTTTTCCAAAAACGATATCTTTTTTATAATCCAAGAACTTGGGAGCGATTGGTTTTACTGGAGCTTCAATAATGCTTTTAACAAATGGAGAGGTTAGATTACCATTCGCATTGATTGGTGTAATTGTTGGTTTCTCTACTTTGACAGTCGTTTTATCTTCACCTTTATGCTTAAAACCAATCACATAGTTGTCTTTGAAAAATGTGTTAGCAAAAGCAACAACTTCAGCTTTAGTAACTTTGGCGGTGGCCTCAATATCACCTAAACTTTTGTCCCATTTTGTCCCTTTGTTTAATACAAACTCTGTAGACAATATCTCAGCTCTGTTGTTGTTGCTATCAAAAGCCTGTAAAAAACTTAATTTATTATTTGCAACAATCGCCTTTAAAAGACCATCATCAAATGCACCTTTCTTTAACAATTCAATTTGCTCCAAAACTAGCTTGGCTGCCTCTTCTAAAGTTTGCCCTTGGCGTGGAGTGGCCGATAAATTAAATACGCCATAATCTTTCATTTGTTGATAAGAAGCACTCGCTCTCAATGTTTTTTGCTGCTTATTTAAGTTGATATCTATTAGGCCAGCCTTTCCATTTGAAAGTATGCTCTTTATTAAACTCAAAAGCATACTTGAATGAGAGTTTTCTGGGAATCCACGATAATAAATTTCAACCATTTCAGCACTAGGGCCGTAGATGTCAACTTTCTGAATTTTAGTTAATGGTTTTTCTGGCGCGGGATTATAAAGGGTAATTGGTTTAGCAACCATATAACTAAAGGTTTTTTCAACCTTTTTGATCATTTCGTCTGGGTTAAAATCGCCAGTAAAGATGGCCGCCATGTTATTTGGAACATAATATTTGTTGTAATAATTACGGATTTCTACCAATGAAGGGTTTTTTAAATGTTCTATCGTTCCAATAGTAGTTTGTTGCCCATAATTATGTGTAGGAAACAACAATTCCATCATTGCTTCATCTAATTTGTTTGGATCACTATCTAAACCACGGTTTTTTTCTTCATAGACTGCTTCCAACTCTGTATGGAAAATACGAAATATTGGTTTTCTAAAGCGCTCACCCTGTAACGCCAAAAATTTGTCAACAGAATTGGCCGGGAAATCCTCATTATAGACAGTTTCCTCGTACCAAGTATGTGCATTTGATGAGTTACCACCTATGCCGGCTATCATCTTGTCATATTCATTGGCAATAGAGAAGTTTGATGCTTCCCCTGATGTTTTATCAATTTCCTTATAAATTTCTTTACGCTGAACTGGGTCCGTTGTTTTATTGTATTTCTCGTAAAGTGCATCTATTTTATCCAAAAGAGGCTTCTCTTTCGCCCAATTGGCGGTGCCAAATTTATCAGTACCCTTAAATAAAAGGTGTTCTAAGTAATGGGCTAATCCAGTTGCATTTTTTGGATCTGTATTGCTCCCGGCTCGAATACTCATTCGGAACTGGATATTTGGCTCCTTGGCGTTAGCAGATAAAATCACAGTTAGTCCATTTTTCAAGGTGTAAAAACGGGATTTTGAAGGGTCGTTAGTTACGTATTTATAAGTGTAACCATTAGCTGTCGCCGTCTTCCATTGGTAGGATGTTTGAGCAAATAAGGTTGAGCCTGTAAATAGCAAACAGGCAAAAAATAATAATTTCAGTTTCATTTCTTTAGTTGTTAAGGATTGCGGTATGTAATTTTTAGCAGTGCGCAGGTCGCCTTTAAGTCATACCAAATATACTTGGAATGATGTGTATTTTGAAGGAAAGGTAAAAAAAATGTTTAGTTCTTGAGAGCTAGTATATTTTAGTTTGATAGAACGCTTGTTCAATAGTACTAAATCAACATACTTTATACTTTAAAAGCTTCTTAAGTTTGAGTACTTTTACACTATGAACAAGCCCACTATTTTAGTTGTAAATGATGATGGTATTACCGCTCCAGGTATCAAGAGCCTAATTGAGGTAATGCAGGAAATTGGTAACGTTGTTGTAGTTGCGCCAGATGGCCCTCAATCCGGTATGGGGCATGCTATTACAATTGGAAAACCTTTACGTTTTGATAAAGTTGATTTATACCCTGGTGTTGAAATGTACAAATGCTCTGGTACTCCTGTAGATTGTGTTAAATTAGCGGTTAACAAGGTATTTAAAGGGAAGAAGCCAGATTTGTGCGTGTCTGGTATTAATCACGGATTGAATAATTCTATTAATGTAATATATTCAGGTACAATGTCGGCCGCAGTTGAAGGAGCAATTGAAAAAATTCCATCTATTGGTTTTTCTTTAGACGATTTTGCGCAAGATGCTGACTTTAGTCATTGCAAAAAATTTATTAAAACGATTGCGTTACAAGTGTTAGCAAATGGATTGCCAGAAGCAACGTTGTTAAATGTAAATTTTCCTAAAGGGGATGGACTAAAAGGGATAAAAATATGTCGTCAGGCCAATGCCAAATGGGCAGAAGACTTTGAAGAACGTACTGATCCTTACAAACGCTCATATTATTGGCTTACAGGTGTTTTTGAGAATTATGACAAGGGCGAGGATACAGACGTTTGGGCTTTAGATAATGGATTCGTTTCAGTCGTACCTGTTCAATTTGATCTTACGGCTCATCATGCTATTCCGATACTAAACAGCTGGGAGTTTAATGAATTGACTGGTGTTAAGAAGGCAAAGGGTGCCGACGGGCATTCGCTAGGCTAATATGATAGATAGAATAAAGGCTATTAAAGATACTGTTTGGAATGGATGTGCGATAGGTTTCATTACGCCTATTCTACCAGGAGTTTTAGTGTGGTTTTTGATGCAAAATGTGCAAGCACTAAAGGAGGCAGATTTATTGTTGATAGGTTGCGTAGCCATAAATGCTTTATTGATGAATTATTTTTTTAAAAGGAATAAGGAAAATATAGGTCGTGGGATTTTAAGCGTTACGTTTTTATGGGCTTTTGCTTTTTTCTTTTACAAAGTGATTTAAAACCCGAAAATAGGATCGTCTTGTTCAGAAATACTAGACCCATTAGTCTTGATACTTGATATGCTATATTTGATACTGAAAAAATGAAATATTACCTCGTTGCCGGAGAGGCTTCTGGAGATTTGCATGGAGCAAATCTTATGAAAGCATTAAAAATAGAAGATCCTAAGTCAATGTTTAGGTATTTTGGCGGCGATAAAATGAAGTCCGAAGGAGGTGAGCTAGTAAAACACTATGCCGAAATGGCATTTATGGGTTTTACAGAAGTTATCCTGAATCTGAATACTATTTTTAAAAATCTTAAGGCATGTAAAAAGGATATACTATTCTATCAACCTGACGCGCTAATTTTGATAGATTTTCCAGGGTTTAACTTAAAAATAGCCGATTTTGCTAAAGAACATGGCATAAAAGTGTGTTATTATATTTCTCCTAAAGTTTGGGCATGGAATCAAAAAAGGGTATTAAGGATAAAACGTGTAGTAGACCAATTATTTTGTATTCTTCCTTTTGAAGTCGATTTTTATGCATCATGGGGTATGAAAGTCTCTTACGTCGGCAATCCACTACTAGATGAAATTGGGAGGTTTAAGCAAAACACTAATTTTAAGGAGGCCGAAGGGCTGACTAACGGTCCAATCATTGCCCTACTGCCAGGTAGTAGAAAACAAGAGATTGAAAGATTGTTACCGGTAATGCTAAGTGCAGTGGAGCATTTTCCCGATTATCAATTCGTAGTTGCAGCCGCACCTACATTTGATGAAGCTTATTATCATCAGTTTATTGGAGAGAAAGCGGTAAAGCTTGCATTTTCACAGACCTACGATTTATTAGCAACGGCCAGTGCGGCACTTGTAGCATCCGGTACTGCAACATTGGAAACTGCTTTATTTAGAGTTCCACAGGTCGTAGTCTATAAAGGAGGAACAATTTCTATTGCGATTGCGCGTTTGTTGGTTAAAATTAAATTTATTTCTCTAGTTAATTTAATAATGGATAAGAAGGTAGTGACAGAATTAATTCAAGAAGACTGTAATACGAAAAATATTACGCAAGAGTTGATTCATATTGTTGAAGGAGAGGGAAGAATGATGATGTTGCGAGATTATGAGACGTTAGCTAGTAAAATGGGCACAGCAGGTGCTTCAGAGCGAACGGCTAAACTAATTGTTGATGGCTTAAGTTAAGGAAATACATGGAAAGAAGAAAATTCATACAAAATACAGGACTACTAGGCGCAAGTTTATTGGTTTCCAAATTTTCATTTGCAGGCGCTCCGCAAGAATTCCCGGTCGTGCGAGTTAGCTTAGAAAAGCGTCATTTTACGAGTGTTGCTATTGAAAATGCCATTAAGACTTTTCAAGCAAACGTAGCTGATAAAGAATTAGGATGGTTATTTGAGAATTGTTTTCCCAATACTTTGGATACTACTGTGACCTATGGTTTAAAAAACGGTCGACCAGACACCTATGTAATTACCGGTGATATTGATGCCATGTGGATGCGCGATAGTTCTGCTCAAGTGTGGCCGTATTTACAGTTTGCAAATGAAGAACAAAAGGTTAAAGATTTAATTGCAGGTGTTATTAACCGGCAAACACAATACATTTTAAAGGATCCTTATGCAAATGCTTTTTATAACGATCCAACTAAAATAGGCGAATGGAAGAACGATAAAACAGAAATGAAACCGGGTGTTCATGAGCGCAAATGGGAACTAGACTCATTGTGTTATCCTATTCGCTTAGCCTATCATTACTGGAAAAAAACCGGAGATATATCGCCCTTTGATAATGACTGGAAAAAAGCAGTTACGCTCATATTAAAAACATTTAGAGAGCAACAGCGTAAAGAAGGGAAGGGCCCATATCGTTTTCAACGCGAAAGTTTATACCCTCATGATACATTATCGATGAATGGTTATGGTTATCCTATTAAACCGATTGGCTTAATTTGCTCGTCATTTCGCCCTAGCGATGACTCGACTGTTTATCCATTCCTAATCCCGTCGAACTTTTTTGCATTGAGCAGTTTAAAACAGGCTGCAGAGATGGTGATGAGTATTTTCAATGATAAAAATTTAGGTGACAGTTTATTGAGCCTTGCGGCTGAAGTTGAAGCAGCTTTAAAAAAGAATGCCATAAAAGATCTCCCTGAGTTCGGCAAATTATATGCATTTGAAATTGATGGATATGGGAGTGCTTATCTAATGGATGATAGCAATGTGCCAAGTTTACTTTCAATGCCTTATTTGGGAGCCATAAAAGGCGATGATCCGATTTATAAAAACACCCGTAAATTTATCCTATCCTTAAATAATCCGTATTACTTTAAAGGGACAGTAGCAGAAGGAGTTGGTGGGCCGCATATAGGCCCAGACATGATTTGGCCTATGGCAATTACCATGCAGGGCTTAACTTCAGTTAGTGATGTAGAAATTAGAAACTGCATAGCAATGTTAAAACGGACTCATGGCGGCAAAGGATTTATGCATGAGAGTTTTCATAAAGACGATCCAAAAAACTTTACGAGAAGTTGGTTTGCATGGGCAAATACTTTATTTGGAGAGTTTTTATGGAAAGTATATCAAGAGAAACCACACTTGTTAAACAAATCGTAATCTCTTAATTCAAATAAATTTGTAATTTAACAGCCAAGTAGGTTAAATAGAGTATGAAGAAAGCGCTTTCCATTAAAGACATTGCACTAGAGGCGGGAGTGTCTATCACCACTGTTTCTTTTATATTAAATGGTAAGGCTAAAGAAAAAGCAATTAGCGAACTTGTAACAAAAAAGGTCGAAAAAATTATCAAGGAATCCGGCTACAAACCAAATCAGCTTGCTCGGAGCCTACGTACGGGAAATTCTAACATTATTGGGTTGATTGTAGAGGATATCTCCAATCCGTTTTTTGCTACAATAGCAAAGATGATCGAATACAAGGCCTATAAAAAAGGGTATAAGATTATCTATTCCAGTACCGAGAATGAAGTCGAAAAAGCAAAGGATTTAATCAACATGTTTAAATCTAGAAAGGTTGATGCTTACATTATTTCGCCCATTAAGGGCATTGAGGAAGACATTAAAGCCTTGGTAAATGATCATAAAACCGTAGTTCTTTTTGATAGGGATTTGGAAGGATTGAATATAGATTATGTTGGAGTTGATCATTTCAAGGCCTCAACTGATGCGACTTTATCACTGATTGGGAGCGGTAAAAAAAATATTGCTTTAGTAACAATCGATTTAGATATTAAGCAAATCACTGATCGCCAAGCCGGCTACCAGCAGGTAATGGAAGATCATCAACTTTTTGATGGCCAACTTATCTTGAAAATTCCTTTTAATCAAGGTGAGACGGAGACAGAAGCGCAAATAAAAGAGTTGTTTGCCAATAATAAAGTTGATGGTGTATTATTTGCTACTAATTATTTGGCTATTAGCGGTTTAATGGTGCTTAAGGAAATGGACCTCAAGATTGACAAGGATATCAAAGTAATCGCTTACGACGACCATATCGTGTTTAGACTGTTCACGCCTCAGATTTCGGCTGTTGAACAGCCGCTAGAAGAAATAGCTGATAAAGTAATTGATTTAGTTTTAACTCGTTTATCTTCAAAAGAAAGAAAAGTAACCCAGCAAGTGATATTTCCAGCCAAGTTAATTCTTAGGAATTAATGTAGGCATAAATTTAAACGCCAATGTCCTTAAATACTTACGCCAAATCAATACTGCTTACAGCGATTACAATTTTTTTTTGTAGATGTGCGAATGAAAAGAAAGCTCCTGTAGTCAACGCTGATTCTTTAGCTTCATGCGAAAGTAGTTTACCCTCAAGATTTGGTGCAAAAGTTGATTCAACTTTAATTAAGGAAGGAAAAGTAGATCATACAGGTATGGTTTATATTCCGGCCGGAGATTTTTTGATGGGGGCTAGCGATGAAGAAGGGAGACCAGACGAGTATCCTCAGCACAAAGTTAAGATTTCTGCTTTTTGGATAGATCATACTGAAGTTACCAATGCTAGTTTTAGCAAATTTGTGAAAGAGACAGGTTACATTACTACGGCAGAGCGTAAACCAGAGTGGGAAGAGTTGAAAAAACAGTTGCCCGAAGGAACACCACGGCCTCCTGATAATGTGTTGGTGGCATCATCTTTAGTTTTCTCACCTCCCCAAAAAATAGCAAATTTAAATGATGCTTCACAATGGTGGGAGTGGAAACAAGGAGCGGATTGGAAGCATCCCGAAGGCCCGAAGAGTAGTCTAAAAGGAAAAGAAAATTTTCCGGTTGTTCATGTTTCTTGGGATGATGCGCAAGCATATTGCAAATGGGCAGGCAAAAGATTGCCAACAGAGGCAGAGTGGGAATACGCGGCTCGAGGTGGTTTAAAGAATGCTGTCTACCCATGGGGAAATGAATCTCTTGAACAAGGACAAGCAAAAGCTAATACTTGGCAGGGAGATTTTCCGGTACGAAATATTAAACGAGATGGATATTCGCTACTTGCCCCGGTAAAAGAATATCAACCCAACGGATATGGCTTATATGATATGGCTGGTAACGTTTGGGAGTGGTGTAGCGATTGGTATCGAGCCGATCATTACGAAAAACAAATTACGATCTCTACGAATCCTCAAGGGCCCGCAGATAGCTATGATCCAATGGAGCCAGCCATTCCAAAAAAAGTGGTAAGAGGTGGTTCATTTATGTGTAATGCATCTTATTGCAAAGGATATAGGGTTACTGCAAGGATGAAAACTTCTAGAGATACCGGCCTGGGTCACACAGGTTTCAGGTGTGTTAGCAGCAAATAATTAAGAATTTAGTTAAATTTTCCACTACACTGTAACTTTAAAGTTACAGTGTAGTGGAAGAAAACTCCAAGAAAAATAATTATTATTGATTTTACTAAAACGTTTTATTAATAACCATTATATAAACATTTCGGCTATCACGCTCCTTTAGCAATATTTAGAAACTTATTCCCTATTCCGCAGATTCAGCGTTTGCTAAATGTGAATTTAGCGCAGAATACTGGTTATAATTAATAATGTTTAATTGATGAGAGGTGTCCATGGATTTGGGCACCTTTTTTTATTCCATTGCCGAGAAATTATCGCTTAGGGGTAACGCAAATATTACCGTTAATTATTTTTATCAATTTAAAAAAAAATAGTTAACATTGAATACTAAATCGTTTTATTGATATTTTGATTCAATTAACTGTATGAGAATTTATCTTTTGCTAATTATCGTGTTTTCGACGGTAGGTCATAAAGTGTAGGATAAAACAACTGGATCATAGAAACAAGAAGTAAAATACCTTTATTAAAAATTAGAAGAACAAAGATGGAACGAAGGATATTTTTAAAGCAAACTGGCATTTTGGGAGCAGGTGTATTGGCCGCGAAATATTCTTTTGCTTCAGAGCCAGCAAGTTTTCCAGTAGTACGCGTAGCTGCAGAAAAGCGTCATTTTCAAAGCAAAGCAGTTGAGGCGGCTATCAAAGCATTTCAGTCTAAAGTTAAAAACGAAGAGTTAGGTTGGCTTTTTGAAAATTGTTTTCCTAATACTTTAGATACGACAGTTTACTATACTGAAAAAAGTGGTAAACCAGATACTTATGTAATAACTGGCGATATCGATGCGATGTGGTTGAGAGATAGTTCGGCGCAGGTATTCCCGTATTTACAATTTGTAAATGAGGATAAGCCCTTAAAAGAATTGATTGTCGGCGTAATTAATAAACAAACTCATTTCATTCTGAAAGATCCATATGCAAATGCTTTTTACAATGATGATACAAAAGTTAGCGAGTGGAAAGATGATTTAACAGCAATGAAACTAGGTATTCATGAACGGAAATTTGAAATCGACTCCTATGCTATCCAATCCGTTTGGCCTACCATTATTGGAAAAGAACTAAAGATAATACTCCTTTTGATGCGGAGTGGTTAAATGCCATTAAGGCAACGTTAAAAGTCTTTATTGAACAACAACGCAAAACCGGAAATGGACCTTATAGTTTTCAACGAAGAACTGCTTGGGCAACCGACGGTGTGCCGATGGCAGGCTACGGCTATCCAACTAAACCCGTTGGCTTAATTTGTTCTATGTTTAGGCCGAGTGATGATGCAACTGTATTCCCGTTCTTAATTCCTTCAAATTTTTTTGCTGTTACCAGCTTAAAGCAAGCTGCAGAAATGGTTAAAGCGATACACAACATGCAAAAACTTGCAGATGAGCTAACTGCCTTGGCTGTTGAAGTAGCAGAAGCTTTAAAGAAATATGCGATCGTTGAACATCCTCAATTTGGAAAGGTTTATGCGTTTGAAGTAAACGGATTTGGAAGCTATAATTTAATGGATGATGCTAATGTGCCTAGTTTGTTATCAATGCCTTATTTAGGTTCCGTTGATGCTAAAGATCCAATCTACATCAATACGAGAAATTATGTATGGTCAACAGAAAACCCATTTTTCTTTAGAGGAACCGCGGCAGAAGGTATAGGTGGCCCACATGTTGGTGCCGATTATATCTGGCCGATGAGCATTACCATGAAAGCTCTAACATCAACGAATGAGGCAGAAATCAAAGCTTGTATCCAAACATTGTTAAAAACGCATGGCGATACAGGTTTTATGCACGAGTCTTTCCATAAAAACAACGCCAAAAAATTCACCAGAAAATGGTTTGCATGGTCTAATACCTTATTTGGTGAGCTGTTATGGAAAACATTGAACGAAAAGCCGACACTTTTAAATATATAATCTTGCTAGCAACAGCATCACAATTAATAAAAATTCTAAAATGGAGAGTCCTATAGCTTTAGGAGTTGATATAGGTGGTTCGCACATCACCGCAGCGTTAGTGGATATTGAGACAAGAGCTTTAATATCGGATTCGATACACCGAAAAATGGTTGATTCGCAAGATTTGGCGAACAATATTTTAGACGCTTGGTGCGAAGTAATCATCGATTCGTATAAAGGTTATGAAACCTTAAGTAAACATATCGGAATAGCAATGCCTGGTCCTTTTGACTACGAAAACGGCATTTGCTTGATTAAAGAGCAAGATAAATTTCAGGCATTGTATGGTCTTAATTTAAAAGAGGAATTGGCAGCGAGGTTAGCTATTCCACCAGCACATATTTATTTTATTAATGATGCTGCGGGTTTTTTGCAAGGCGAAGTATTTGCTGGAAGTGCTAGGGATGCCAGTCATGTGCTTGGGTTTACCTTAGGAACTGGCCTAGGTTCGTCAATATGCACCCACGGAACAGCAGTTGATGCAGAACTTTGGAATTCTCCTTTCTTGGATGGCATTGCCGAAGACTATTTTTCGACCAAATGGTTTGTAAAACGTTATTATCAGTTAAGTGGAAAAATGTTAGATGGAGTTAAAGATCTGGCCGATTATGTAAATATCGACCTGCATGCCAAGCAAGTTTTTAAAGAATTCGGAAGCAATTTTGCTCAGTTTATGATGCCTTTAATTCATAAGCATCATGCAGAGGTAGTTATTGTTGGCGGCAACATTGCCCAAGCATTTAATGTTTTTTCTACCAATTTGATTGATGTTTTAGAGCATAATCAATTTAAAACCAAAATAAAGATCAGTAAATTAAAGGAGCATGCGGCGCTGATTGGCGCAGCAAGCTGCTGTCATGTTAACTGTTAATATACATAATAATTATAAACTTAAAATGAAAAAAATCATCCTATTAGTGCTAATTTCTAGCTCCATATTATTATTTACTCGAGCAAAGGCGCAAGAAGTAATCGAGAAAAAGGGCTATACATTGACTTTCGAAAGTAATTATGCCGAACTAGATCCAAAATTGAAAAAAAGAATGATTGAGACTTTTTTTGAAGTCTACCCGAAACTGGCTAAAGAGTATAACGAAAATACCCTTAAAGAGGTTAAATTTTCAGTAGATACAGCTTATAAAGGCGTCGCAGCTACTTCGAATGGAAAAGTGGTTTACGCTTCGAATTGGATGAAAACGCACCCAGAAGATATTGATGTAGTTACCCACGAGGTGATGCACATTGTTCAAAATTATGGTCGCAGCTTAGGGCCAGGATGGCTAACAGAGGGTATTGCAGATTTTGCGAGATATAAATTTGGTGTAGATAATGCAGGTTCAAAGTGGGCATTGCCAGAATTGAAAGAAGCACACCATTATAAAAATAGCTACCGCATTACAGCGAGGTTTTTTGCTTGGATAGAAAGCAAAGTAAAAGCTGGTACAATTCAACAAGTGGATAAGAGTTTAAGAGAACGTACTTACACTGCAGACATTTGGAAAAACACTACTGGAAAAGATATCGATCAGCTTTGGGCTGATTACGTTAAAAATCCTATCATTTAATACATCAAATAGAAATGAAGAAACTACTTACAGCGCTTTTAACTGTTGCAACTTTTGGCGCGTTCGCACAAACTGTTGGTAAAATTACCGACCCGGTTGAATGGATTAATCCATTAATGGGTACACAATCAAAACCAGACCTTTCAAACGGGAATACGTATCCTGCTATTGGGGTGCCGTGGGGGATGAACTTATGGACTCCACAAACCGGAAAGATGGGCAATGGCTGGGCTTATCAGTACGATGCTGATAAAATTAGAGGTTTTAAACAAACCCACCAGCCATCGCCGTGGATGAACGATTATGGTGCTTTTGCCCTTATGCCTGTAACTGGTAAACTAAAGTTCAATGAAGACGAACGCGCAAGCTGGTATTCACATAAAGCTGAGATTTCTAAACCTTATTATTATAGTGTTTATTTAGCTGATGCAAATGTAACCACAGAAATTACGCCTACAGAAAGAGCAGCTCAATTTCGTTTTACCTATCCAAAAACAGACAGCGCATTTATCGTTGTTGATGCGCTGAATAAAGGTTCTTATATCAAAATTATCCCTAACGAGAGAAAAATTATTGGCTATACCCAGCGTTACGCTCGCGGACCATTGCCTAAGAATTTTAAAAACTACTTTGTGCTTATTTTTAATAAGGATTTTAACATCGCAAAAACCTGGAAGGGGAATAGATTGGTAAAAGACAGCCTTGAAATTCAAAGTGATCACAGTGGGGCAGTTATTGGCTTCAAAACCACTAATGGCGAGAAAGTTACCGCAAAAGTTGCCTCTTCATTTATCGGTTTTGAACAAGCAGAACTTAATTTGAAAAGAGAGTTAGCGGCTGATAACTTTGACGCAACGAAAGCTAAGGCTAAGGCAATATGGAATAAAACCCTAAGCAAGATTGCTGTAGAGGGTGGAACCGTTGACCAGACGCGTACTTTCTATTCTTCATTTTATCGTACCCTATTTTTCCCAAATAAATTATACGAGGTAAATGCAGAGAATAAAATTGTACACTGGAGCCCCTACAATGGCGAAATTTTGCCAGGCTATATGTTTGCTGGGACAGGTTTTTGGGATACTTTTAGAGCCTTATATCCATTCTTAAACTTGGTTTATCCCGCAATCAATAAAGAAATGCAAGAGGGTTTAATCAACGACTACAAAGAAGGCGGTTGGTTACCAGAATGGAGCAGTCCGGGTTATGCGAATATTATGATTGGAAACAACTCAGCTTCTGTTGTGGCTGATGCCTATATTAAAGGCTTGCGTGGTTACGATATTGAAAAGTTATGGGAAGCCTTAAAACACGGTGCTAATAATGAAGGTCCGATGGAAGCCGTAGGTCGCTCAGGCGTAAAATACTATAACGAGCTTGGTTATGTCCCTTTTGATGTTAAAGTAAGAGAAAATGCGGCCAAGACTTTAGAATATGCCTATGATGATTTTGCTATTTACCAATTAGGAAAGGCATTGGGTAAACCAGCTAGTGAAATAGATATCTATGCTAAGCGTAGCATGAATTATAAGAATTTATTCGATCCGTCATCGGGTTTAATGCGCGGTAAAAATGCAGATGGAACCTTTCAATCACCATTTAGTCCGTTTAAATGGGGCGGTGCATTTACCGAAGGCAATAGCTGGCATTATACTTGGTCTGTTTTTCAAGATGTGGCAGGCTTAGCTAAACTAATGGGGGGGAACCAGAAGTTTGTAACCAAATTAGATTCTGTGTTCTCTATGCCACCAATTTTTGATGAAAGTGCTTACGGAGGTGTAATACACGAAATTAGGGAAATGCAGATTGCAAATATGGGGCAATATGCACATGGTAATCAGCCAATACAGCACATGATTTACCTGTACAACTATGGGGGTGCTCCATGGAAAACGCAATATTGGGTACGTGAAACGATGAATAGAATGTATGCCGCAACACCAGATGGTTATTGTGGCGATGAAGATAACGGGCAAACCTCTGCTTGGTATGTCTTTTCGGCTTTAGGTTTTTATCCGGTTACTCCTGCGGTAGATCAATATGTAATTGGGGCGCCATTGTTTAAAAAGGTTACTTTAACACTCGATAATGGTAAGAAAGTGATTATCAATGCGCCGGCAAATAATGCTAATAATCGTTATATTAGAGATTTAAAGGTGAATGGCGTTTATTATGATAAAAATTGGTTAAGCCATTCGGCATTACAAAAAGGCGCAGTATTAGATTTTAATATGGCTGCCGTTCCTAATAAAACCAGAGGAGTAAGTGAAGCATCATTTCCTTATTCTTTTTCAACAGCGAAAAAATAATTAAGTACAAGCCACAAGAGCATCTTGTCTTTGTGGCTTATACTTTGTTTTTAAAAGCTAAACATATAGAAGTTAAAAATTAGATTATTTTGTTTAAACTTTAAACAGATGGTCAATTAATATAAAATAAATTTGCTTGGAATGAAGTTTTAATTACTTTTGCATCCCACACATGGTGGATTAGGTCATTTGGCTAAGGGCTTTGCAGCTTGAAAGGGATGATCGGTACGACTGAAGAAAATGTTAACAAATAAAAAGGGGGGGATTAGCTCATTTGGCTAGAGCGCTTCGCTGGCAGTGAAGAGGTGATCGGTTCGAATCCGATATTCTCCACCAAGACCTCATCACGAAAAGTGGTGAGGTTTTTTAGTTTTTAAACCTATATTGAGATAAGACACCCCTCGTAAACTCTTCGATTATTGTTTAAAATAACTGTGGGTTTGCCGTGGGCTTGCCGTGCCTATTTGCACAGATAATACACGGTTAATGCATAACACATACACACCGGCCCCATGTCAGTTAACTAGGGTATTTTATAGTATATACAAACCTTATAGACAGCTCATCACATAGATAATTGAAAAGGAGTAACATTACTCTTTTTCAAGAAGTAGTTATAGCTAGGGTTAATATAGCGTAACTGAAAAAATCATCGTCATGAGTCATATTCTATCGTTCTAAAAACTTAAAAAAGATTTTGGCAAAGCTGAAAGGAAATTTAATAAATTGTCTTGAGAAATGGAGCTTAATTCTAAATTTGTCGTTAGCGTAGAAAGGATACCATAGCCAGCATAATTATCAATGAGACAGAAAAAGCGATTAATTAAAATCTTTATACTCATCATTGTAATAGCGTCTTCGGCGATATTCATTCCATGGAAAATTATAAGATTATGGATGACGCCATTACCTGATACTATCCAGGTTCAAGTAAATGATGCAATCAATCAAGATCTAGACGGTATTATTGTTTATGTTGATGGAAAAGGAAAGGGCCCAGAATTCTACAAAGCCGGTTGGAAAGATAGAGTAAATAAAGTGCCAGCAAATCCACATTCATTATTTAAGATTGCCAGTATAAGTAAATTATATATTGCTGCTGCAGCCGCAAAGATGGTAAGCAATAAAATTTTGTTGTTGGATAGAAAGTTAGCTAACTATCTACCTGAACTTGCGGGAAAAATTGAAAATGCAGATCAAATCACTTTGAGAATGATGTTGCAGCATCGTAGTGGGATACCAGATTTTATTGATGTGCCAAATATGCCTTGGTCTAACCTCCCGGTAAATGCCAATGCATTTTTACATTTGATACTAAATCAGCCTGCTGACTTTAAACCAGATAGCCGTTATCGTTATTCCAATACCAATTACCTCTTAATCGCTAATATTATGGATAAAGTGTTAGGCTATAGTCATCGAGAATATATTAAAAGAAAAATTCTGAGTCCGCTTAAATTAGTGCATACCTATGGCTTGTTGAATGAGGTGGATATGGATGAAATGATGGGTGGATATTATACCGAATATGATGGGGATTTGAAATCGCAAAATTTTGTCGTCCCTGGCGGATCAATGGTTGCAACCGTAAGAGATGTGGGAATTTTTTTGAGGGCATTGAATGACGGCACCTTATTGAGTAGCAGCGAACAGACCATTTACTCGACACTCTATAAATATGAACATACTGGTTTGCTACCAGGATATTCTAGCATTGCACGCTACCACAAGGATATAGATAGGGTGGTTATACTGTTTGTGAATACTAGCGGTGGTGGTTCCTGGACTAAATGCGAAATAATATATAACCGCATTGTTAAAATTCTGCATAGACAACAGTTAAAAAAATAGAGGATGTTTTGAAACTTATGGTGGCTAAGTTTTGAACTTCAATGAAAATTTGTCAACAAAAAACTGCAAAATTTTCACTCTATCTGAAAAAAATTCAGTCAAAATATCCTAAAATCCCTTTGGCATAACACTTGAATAGCACTATTCCGGACGGATGTTCCATTTTTAATTAATCATAGTTTTAATCATTAAAGAAATTAAGGAGGAAAAACCAATGACACTGGTTAAATTTAATTCAGACAAAAACAAAAATGAAAGGACGATGGTGCCATCATTTAACAGCGTATTCGATTCGATCTTTACCGATAGTTTCTTTTCGGGAAGAGATACTGCTGTAGTACCTGCAGTGAATATTTGTGAAACCGCAGACCATTTCCAAATCGAACTTGCAGCCCCCGGACTTGTGAAAGAAGATTTCAAGATTAACTTGGAAAGAAACTTGTTAAGCATTTCTGTAGAAAAAGAGCAGCAAAACCAACAACAAGGTAAAAACTTTAGCAGAAGAGAATTTAGCTACACTTCGTTTGTACGCTCATTTACTTTACCAGAAAGCGCAGATGAAAACAATATCGAGGCTAAATATAATGATGGGATCTTGCTGCTGCAGATTGCCAAAAGAGAAGAAGCTAAAGTTACTACCCGCCAAATTTCTATCAGCTAATAATTAATTATAGAAAGGCTACCCTCATGGTAGCCTTCTTTAATTACGCTATCCATTGGGATTTTATTTGATATATATTTTTAAACGAAAACCTATGTCAATGCAAAATTTTAATACCGATCATCTTCCCGAAAGAGCGCTCGACCTGGTATCGAAAATATTAATTGTTGAGACTGGTCCAGCACTGTGAGAAATACTCTGCGAACTTTTCGAGTCTGCTGGCTATGAATGTAAAATTATAAAAGATACGCGGAACATTTTACCTATGATGAACGAGTATAAACCAGACCTCGTTCTGATAGAATATTTATTGTCGCACGTAAATGGCGGAGAATTGTGTACGCAAATTAAAAACGACCCTAGGTTTAATACGATACCGGTAATCTTATATTCTGCCTATCCGCAACTTTTATGGTCTGTAAGAGATTATGGCTGTGATGCATTTCTTGCCAAACCTTTTGATTTGAATGCACTGTTGTCGCAAGTTGAAAAGCTACTAGCGCGTAGCAAGGAACAGAGACGGTTTAGTTTGCTTAAAATTGAGATAAAAGAACGATTAAATTACTTAAATAGGGTCATTGGTAATTAGTCTTTATTCACAAAATCAACAGCATTTACCAACGACGGGTTTCTATTTTGCTCTTTCCACACCATATACAGCTCAGTTTTTTGTTTGATGTGGTTGAGCTCAATAAATTTAACTTTGAGATCATATCCATGTTGCAAGGAGGTAGGTAAAATGGCCACTCCCATACCTTCTTCGATTAATTTAAAAATCGTGAGCGCATTAATTGATTTGTGGAAAACAGTAGGGCGGAAGCCGTGGTCTTCACAAATGCTCATTACAAGATCGAAGTAATGTGGACTATCATCGCTCGAGAAGAAAATAAAAGGCTCGTCCTTTAGCTTTTTTATTTCATTAAATGTTGCTGATTTTAACGGGTGGTTTAGGGGCAATACAATTGAAAAGGTGTCGCGATGGACTAAATGACTTGAAATTCCCGCAGGAAAAGATTTCATCCGCACAAAACCAATGTCTAGCTCGTATTTCTGTAATAGTTCTAGCTGAAGCTTGTTTGGCATTTCTTCCAAAATAGTTCTGATGCCGGGATGTTCCTTATTTAATCCCGCAACAAATTCTGGAATCACTTTTTGCGCTGCAGAGCCCAAAAACCCTATCCTTAACTCGCTTAATTTACCTTGGTGAATATTGATTACCTGCTTTTTGATATTGGTTAAGTGGCTAAAGATAAAATCTACTTCTTTTAATAGATAAGAGCCAGCCTCTGTTAATTCAACTTTTCGCTTGCTGCGGTCAAATAAGCTAACACCAAAAATTTCTTCCATTTGCTTAATCTGTCGACTAAGGCCTGGCTGAGAAATAAATAACTTTTCAGATGCTCTATGGAAGTTTAGTTCTTCTCCTAGTACCTGAAAATAGTGTAAATGCCTAAGCTCTATTTGATAACTCATAATTATTAATTAATGATAAAATGGTATTAATAGGTATCAAATGTATTGCTAATTTTACTTAATTAATAACGAAAGAAAATGGAGCAGATATTTAAGTACGGGACAGATTTTTTAACCGTAGCAGATGCGATAGCGATTAGTAAAGGCAAAATCAACGCAGTCTTAGATTCAGAAGCCCGTGATAGGGTTAAGGAATGTAGTGCGGTGGTAGAAAAAATTGCCAAAGGTGATAAAGCTGTTTACGGGATCAATACAGGTTTTGGTCCGCTATGCACTACCATGATTTCTCCATCAGATACAAAAAAACTTCAAGAAAATATTCTAAAGAGCCATGCAGTAGGTGTTGGAGAACCAATTGATGTAGAAATTTCTAAGCTCATGCTCATCTTAAAAATCCATGCTTTAGCAAAAGGATTTTCTGGCGTGCGCGAAGAAACGCTTGATAGGATGCTTTGGTTCCTGCAGGTAGATGCGATACCATTTGTCCCAAAACAAGGCTCAGTTGGAGCTTCAGGAGATTTAGCCCCCTTATCTCATTTGTTTCTGCCACTAATTGGATTAGGAAAAGTTCATTATAAAGAAGAGATCATTGAAACAGGGGAACTTTTAACGAAGCTTGGAATGGAGCCGATTTTATTAGGTGCCAAAGAAGGTTTAGCACTTATTAATGGAACGCAATTTATGTCTGCCCATGGGGTAAAAGCTGTTGAAAGGATGAGCAATTTATTGGATCATGCTGATGTTATTTCTGCAATGATGATCGAAGGCTTAAAAGGCTCGGCAAAACCTTTCGATGAGCGACTTCACAAATTGAGACCTTATTCGGGAACAGTTCAGGTTGCCTCCAATATGAGGGCGTTGTTAACAGATTCCGAAATAGGCAAATCCCATTTAAGCTGTGCGAAAGTTCAAGATCCATATTCATTGCGCTGTATTCCCCAAGTGCATGGCGCATCTCGCAATGCTTTCAACCACCTTAAAGAAACGGTCGAAATTGAAATCAATTCTGTAACGGATAACCCAATAGTTTTTAGTGATTCGACAACCATTAGTGGTGGTAATTTTCATGGACAGCCTATCGCTTTGCCACTTGATTACGCTTGCCTAGCTGCGGCTGAAATAGGGAATATCAGTGATCGACGCATCTATTTGTCATTGGAGGGAAATGCAGAAGATGTTCCGAAATTACTCATGAAAGAGACGGGTATCAATTCAGGCTTTATGATTGTGCAGTATACTTCGGCGGCATTGGCAAGTGAAAATAAAGGACTTTGTTTTCCGTCAAGCGCTGATAGTATTCCAACCTCTTTGGGTCAGGAAGATCACGTGAGCATGGGTTCTATTGGTGCAAGAAAATTACATCAGGTAATGGGTAATACGGAGCAAATTTTAGCAATCGAACTATTTTGTGCTGCACAGGCCTTGGACTACCATGCACCCTTAAGGCCGGGTAAAATATTAACTGCTGTTCACGATTTTGTTCGCTCAAAAGTTGCACATATTGAAGAAGATCAAGTGATGTACGAAATGATACAAAGCTTAACAGATTTGGTTATGTCGGATGAGATATTAATGATTGTTAAAAAAGTTGCTGAAGAGGAAGGTATTCCTTTTGGGCAAACAGCGAGTGTATAAGCCTATCGTGCTAAAAAAATAAAAACCATGGATTTTAAACAGCAACTTTTACAGGGAATACCTGCCAATTTACCAGTAAGGTATAACTATGATAAACAAATTGTTCATGCTCCTATTAGGACAAATGTATTAAACGAAGACGAGAAGAAATTAAGTGTAAGGAATGCATTGCGTTATTTTCCAGCCGAGTGGCATGCAGAGCTGGCCATAGAATTTTTAGAAGAGCTAAACAAGTTCGGGAGAATTTATATGTACCGTTTTATGCCTCAATATGAAATGTATGCGCGCCCAATAAGTGATTATCCATTTCAATGCAGACAAGCCGGTTGTATTATGTTGATGATTCAAAATAATCTCGATCCTAAAATTGCCCAGTTTCCGAATGAATTGATTACTTATGGAGGAAATGGAAGTGTGTTTCAAAATTGGGCGCAATACCTGCTCACCATGCAATATTTAGCAACGATGACCGATCATCAGACTCTTAATATTTATAGTGGACATCCGCAAGGCTTATTTCCCTCAAATCCATGGTCGCCCAGAGTGGTGGTTAGCAATGGAATGATGATCCCAAACTATTCCAGCAAACTGGATTTGGAAAAGTTTACTGCACTAGGAGTTACACAATACGGGCAGATGACCGCGGGTTCATTTATGTATATTGGCCCTCAAGGTATTGTACATGGCACAACAATTACACTGATGAACGCTTTTAGAAAACAGCTAAAGGAGAATGATGCAGCTAAAGGAAAAGTTTTTTTAACTGCTGGACTAGGAGGAATGAGTGGAGCACAGCCAAAAGCTGGAAATATTTCGGGTTGCATTACAGTTTGTGCAGAAATTAATCCAGCAGCTGCTAAAAAAAGACATGAACAGGGCTGGGTAGATGAGCTGATTGAAGGACTGCCAGCTTTAATTGAAAGAGTTAATGCAGCCATCTTAAATAAAGAGACCGTTTCACTAGCCTTTATAGGGAATATTGTCGACGTGTGGGAGGGGTTTTATAAAGCAGAGATTTTTGTTGCCATAGGGTCTGACCAAACATCGTTACATAATCCTTTTTCAGGCGGGTATTATCCAGTAAGTCTTAGTTTTGAGGAAGCAAATGCAATGATGGCTGAAAATCCTGAGGCGTTTAAGAAAGAAGTAGAAAGCTCGTTGGTTAGACAGGTTGAGGCAATAAACAAGCACGTTGCAAAAGGGACTTATTTTTTTGATTACGGGAATGCATTTATGCTTGAAGCCGGAAGAGCAGGCGCAGCTATTTTTGATGAAAAAGGTGAAAAGTTCAGATACGGATCTTATGTTGAAGATATTTTAGGCCCGAAATGCTTTGATTTCGGATTTGGCCCGTTTAGATGGGTGTGTTCTTCGGGCAAACCAGAAGATCTGGAGCTAACAGACAGGTTAGCGATGGAAGTGATGGAAGAAATTCGCGTAAGTGCCCCGAAGGAAATACAGCAACAGTTGGATGACAATATCATTTGGATAAAAAACGCAACCGCTAACGACCTAGTTGTTGGCTCGCAAGCAAGGATATTATATGCAGACGCAGAAGGTAGAGCTAAGATTGCAGTGAAATTTAATGAGGCAGTTGCTGATGGATTGTTATCAGGACCAGTCATACTGGGAAGAGATCACCATGATGTAAGTGGAACGGATTCGCCTTATAGAGAAACTAGCAACATTTACGATGGAAGTCGATTTACTGCAGATATGGCTATTCACAATGTAATTGGGGATAGTTTTAGAGGGGCGACTTGGGTTTCGATTCACAATGGTGGAGGGGTAGGATGGGGAGAGGTTATTAACGGAGGCTTTGGTTTGGTGTTAGACGGAAGCGAATCAGCAAATCAGAAAGCCAAAGAAATGTTGTTTTATGATGTAAATAATGGAATAGCAAGGCGTAGCTGGGCAAGAAATGACGAAGCTATTTTTGCAATCAAAAGAGAAATGGATCGTACCCCTTCGCTCAGAATTACCCTTCCAAATAAGGTTGATGATCAAATAATCGACGGACTGATTTAAGTATTTGAAATAACATACAATCCCCTATTTTAAATCAATTTTTTTGTATAAGTTTAAGTAATTAACTAAACCAAGTGTTTCTAAAATAATTTAACCCAATGAAAAGAGTTTTTTTATCAATAATGTGTGTATGTCTTGCACTAAGTTCATTTGCTCAAAAAGTATTACCAGAGATTAAGGATGGAACGAAAATGAATGCAAGCGCATTTGTTCAAGGACAGGAATATCCTTTAAGCTATGTAGTTAAATCTGCTAAAGTGCCAGTTACATTAGCTTGGTCCGTTGAAGGTTATGGTGATGGAGAATTTGTAATAAGCGAAAAGGGCTTGTTAAGTGGTACATCCCTGTACTTATCTCAGCCAGACTTGGGAGCTACTAAATTAAGTGATTCTGAAACCTACGGGCTGATTTCAAAAGCGGCTTTTAAATCGCTTGTTGATACGAAGGCCTTAACCTATAACGGTATTAAATTTAAAGTAAAATCACCAGATCCAAACCCAATGAAACTTGGTGGTAAAGAAGTTGATGCTATGCGTATAACTAGTGAAGATGGTAAAGTGGAGCTTTGGATTTTAAATAATCCAGATCTTCCATTAATTCTGCAAACTGCTGGACTGGCGATTGATGTTGTGGTAACGGAGATTAAATAGTTAGGAGTATTAAGTATCGAGTTGCAAGACTGGATGCATAAAAACCAGCTTTGCGTCTTTGTAGTTTCAAAAAATAACACGCAAAAAAACTAACAAGAACGTTCCTTACTTTTTTGACAAAAAAATATAAGCCCGCAAGGGCTTTTTTCATTTGTAAGCCGTATTTTTGAAACAATTATGGATTCTACTAAAAAAGAAATATTTGATACGATTGCCCAACGTTTACAAATCGAGGGTTTTAATGTGATTAATCGTGATGAAACTCGTCCTTGGGGCGGTTTTTTTGTAATAGACGAAGGGCAAGCACAACAATTTGCTGATACTTATTTTGACGGTTTAGATGTTGATAGCTTAAAAATTGGCGGCAAATTAAGTCCGAAAATTTTAATAGTTGCACCTAATACAAGACTTTCTTGGCAATATCATCACCGTCGCGCTGAAATATGGCAGGTTGTGAGTGGTACAGTTGGCATTAAAATTAGTGATACTGATGAAGAAGGAGAAGTTAAAGCTTATCATCCAACTGATCAAATTAAATTACAACAAGGTGAACGCCATCGTTTAATTGGATTGGAAGATTGGGGAGTAGTAGCAGAAATTTGGCAACATACTGATGCAGAAAACCCATCAGATGAAAGTGATATTGTGCGTGTTCAGGACGATTTTGGACGGTAGTTTGACGGCATAAACCCAAAACTAAACCGCTCTCCAATTCGTTTATACACAAATACTAAACATGACTATTCTATTATTTTTTTTAGCACACTGGTTTCTTTCGTTATTTAGCCAAACCTTTTTCTTACATCGGTACTCATCTCACAAAATGTTTAAGATGGAGAAGTTTTGGGAGAGATTTTTCTACCTTGTTTTATTAATATCACAAGGTTCATCTTTCTTAAACCCACGTGCCTACGCTATTTTGCATCGCATGCATCATGCTTATAGTGATACTGAGAAGGACCCACACTCTCCACATTTTTTTAAAGATGTTTTCGGAATGATGTTGGCAACTAAAAATATGTATCTCAATTATTTACGTTTCCACATCGAACCAGAGCCTGCTTTTAGAGGGAATTATCCCGAGTGGCCTTTGATAGATAAGATTGGAGATTCGTGGATTTGGAGAATTAGCTGCGCCTTATTTTACATTGGCTTTTACATCATTTTCGCTGAATACTGGTGGATGTATTTATTATTGCCCATCCATTTTTTAATGGGTCCGTTACACGGAGCAATTGTAAACTGGTGCGGCCATAAATATGGTTATGCAAATCATGACAATGATGATCACAGTAAAAATTCATTGCCTTGGGATTTCTTGCTAATGGGTGAATTGTTTCAGAACAATCACCATAAAAAACCAAATAGCCCAAATTTTGCAACCCGTTGGTGGGAGTTTGATCCTACCTATCCGATGATGAAAGTTTTGCATTGGATGAGGATTATCAGAATTAGGAAAGTTTAACATTTGTCATCCAGAGCCTGCGAAAAGGATCTAAGCAATTAATCTTTAGATCCCTCGGAACTCGGGATGACAATTCATGTTCTGGATGACAGTGTTGGTCTAATCCCTTTTCCTATTTCCGCCACCGCTAAACCTTCTATTACCCCCACCAGCATTTGCACCAGCAGTGCTTCCAGTATGGTTCGGTTTACCGCCACCATGATGTGGTTTCTTTTTTGCGCCACTTAGATTCGGTTCTCTCTCGCGACGAGGCTCCCGTTGATTAGGTTTTTTCTTTCCTTTACCTTTTGCATCAGCAGCTGCTGATAATAAACTTTGCCAGCTCATGGCAAATGGATGATCTTCATTGACAGGAATTTTTAAACCTATCAACTTCTCAATATCGTCTAAAAACTCTTTTTCTTCCCCATCACAAAATGAGTAGGCAATACCACTTAAACCAGCTCTACCTGTTCTACCAATACGGTGTACGTAGGTTTCTGGGATATTTGGTAGCTCGTAATTAATTACGTGTGCTAATTCATCAACATCAATACCACGAGCCGCAATATCTGTTGCTACTAAAACACGTGTAGTACGCGCTTTAAAGTTTGTTAATGCTCGCTGACGTGCATTCTGAGATTTATTACCATGAATGGCTTCTGCTCTCACATTGATTTTCATCAAATCTTTAACAACTTTATCCGCGCCATGCTTGGTACGGGTAAATACCAAAACAGTTTCAATGCTTTTATCTTTTAATAAATGAATTAACAAGTTCTTCTTATCTTGTTTCTCCACAAAATAAACAGCTTGCTGTATTTTTTCAGCAGTTGATGAAACTGGCGTAACTTCAACTTTTACTGGATTAGTTAAAATGGTGCTTGACAATTTTTGGATCTCCGTTGGCATTGTTGCCGAGAAGAATAAGGTTTGTCTTTTAGCAGGTAATTTGGCAATGATCTTTTTTACATCGTGGATAAATCCCATATCCAACATCCTATCAGCTTCATCTAATACGAAAATCTCTATATCACGTAGATTAACAAATCCTTGGTTCATTAAATCTAATAAACGACCAGGGGTAGCTACTAAAATATCAACCCCACGATGTAGGGCATCTGTTTGCGCTTTTTGTCCAACGCCACCAAAAATAACTAGGTGGCGAAGAGGTAGATTACGGCCATAGGCTTTAAAGCTTTCTTCAATTTGGATAGCTAACTCACGTGTTGGTGTTAAAATTAGCGCCTTAATTGGCTTTGGACCTTTTGTATTTAAATGTGGTTGATTTAACAATTGGAGCATTGGTATTGCAAATGCTGCGGTTTTCCCTGTCCCAGTTTGAGCGCATCCTAACAGATCACGTTTTTGTAAAATAGAAGGAATAGATTGCTCCTGTATAGGTGTAGGTTGTGTATAACCTTCGGTTTCAAGCGCCTTTAAAATAGGAGCTATGAGGTTTAATTCTGAAAATAACAAAGTATATTTTTTAAGTGTATAATAACGAAGAAGCTAGAACAATCATTGCTGGAAGGACTAACTTGCGAGTTGCTTTAAATGATAAAGAAATTCTGCTTCGCGGCAAAGATAGGGAAATTTACTCACATCTCATTATCCTTACTTCTTCTCCTTAAATCTAGTAAAGAATAAAAGCGCAAAAACACATAATACAAAACCGACTACTCCATTTAGTCTTAGTCCATAATCATTGCCTGGGTCTTTTCCATAAACGGTGAGCATTGCAAAAACTGCAATGCCTAATGTTTGCCCAAGCTTAACAAAAAGATATTTAACAGCGAAGAACATTCCCTCATGGTTTTCTCCGGTTTCAAGCGTGTCATTCTGCGCTATATCTGCTAAAATTGCGTTAGGTAATATGCCCAGCGCAGCTAAAGGAAACGATGCAAAGGCAACCAGAATGTACATTTGGTTAGTTGGGCTAATGGGTAACCTACCCAGATAGAAAATTGTCACGAAAATTAAGCTCAGCACAGCGAAGGCTAGTAACACTAAGGTTTTCTTGCCAAATTTTTGAGATCCATAGTTTATAAAAGGATAGAATAACAAGGAGAGTAGTACCATTAAACCCATGAACTTACCGCCATCTGAATCCGGCAAGCCCAGTAGGACAGTCACAAAAAATAATAAGCCACTAGACATGATGCTTAAAGCAATGTAATAAGCAAAATCTGAAATAAGATAAAATTTGAAGTTTGAGTTTCTGAAAGTGTTTTGGATGGCGGGCCAAATTGGAATATGTGTTGGTTTGCTATCTACGTATTCCTTTTCATTGATCAATAAAATTGGTAGTAACATGACGAAACCTGAAAATAGGCTAAGTGCTAAAATCGTGTATTGCAGTGCTTCGAAACGCTCTGTAATGTGAAATGTTAATTGAATAAGATCAGCAAAGTTATTACACAACGCGCCTAGAGCCATTCCGATTACAAAACCAACCTGTTGAAAAGTAGAAAGCCGTACTTTCTCTCCGGGATCATGCGTTAATTCAGCTAATAATGCATTATAGGGGATGATATAGGTGGTGATTGAGGTAAAAAAACCTGCCAGTACAAAAGTGAGCCACCACGCATTGCTGATGCTTTCTCCGTTTACGATGGGATGAAAAACCAAGATGCAAAATATAACTGCAGGGACAATTGCCCACTTCATAATTGGGAATCGTCTACCTTTTGGGTTGGTGCTGCCATCGCTAATTGAAGCAATAAAGGGGTCATAGATCGCGTCGAAAAATCTTCCAGAGGCAGCAATGAGCGATAATATATTGAAAGCGCCAAAAACCACAAGCTGAGGCACCAAAGGCGATAACCCAGAATTTGTGGGTGGAAGATAGAAGTATGGAAGCATTACAATAATAATATTGGTCATAATGCTCCAACCAATCATTCCGGCAGCGTAAGCAAGCTGTTTTTTTAATGGTAGAGTTTGTATAGGCATTGATGTATCTAAGCTGCTGTTAAATCATAGCCAAAGCTTGCGCTAAATCTGCAATAATGTAATTGGCATCTTCCAAACCAACATAAACACGAATTAAAACATGTCTTTTATTGTTTGGATCAAATTCCTCTTTGCTCAATCCAGCACAAGCCGGAATAACCAAACTTTCGTAGCCTCCCCATGAAACTGCCATTAGCATATGTTGCAGGCTATTACAAAAAATCTCAATCTTTTCTAAAGAACTATCTTTTAGGCTGATACTGAATAGGCCGCCACATTTTTTCATTTGCTTGCGCGCCAAGGCTAAATCTTTATTATCAGCGCTAAAAGGATGTAGCACCCTTTCAATTTTTGGATGTTGATTTAAATAGTCGATAACCTTGTCAGCAGTTTCGCTAATCTTTTCAAGCCTAATTTCTAAGGTACGCAAGCCCCGAAGGAGCAGCCATGCGTTCTGAGGAGCTAATGCAGCTCCAATATTTAAATATTCGTTATTAAATATCTTTTCTAAAACATCCTTTTTTCCAGTTAATACCCCAGCTACCAAATCGCTATGGCCCGCTAAATATTTAGTGGCAGATTGCGCTACCAAGTCAATTCCATGCGCAATGGGTTGTTGGTAAAGTGGTGAACAGTAACTGTTATCAATCATGGTTAAAATACCTCGAGCTTTCGCAATCGTGGCTACTGCTTTAAGATCTTGGACATCAAAACTGAAGGTATTAGGCGACTCGAGATATATGAGCTTTGTCTTACTTGTAATTGCCGCCTCAAACTGTTTTAATTCCGTTCCATCAATAAAGGTAGTTGTGACGCCAAATTTTGGTAAAAAGTTTTTAAAAAGCTTAATTGTCCAACTGTAAGGGTTTTCAACACAGATTACTTCATCACCACTTTGTAGTAATGCCAAAATAGGAACGGTAATAGCAGCTATTCCACTGCTAAAAACAAGCGCATCTTCAGCACCATCAAGGGCTGCTAGCTTTTTTCTTAAAATGTCAATCGTCGGATTAAATCCCCTCGAGTATAAGTTTCCTTGATACTCATCGGCCAAGGCCGCTCTGAAATCCGCTACGGTATTAAATTTAAAGTTACTGGTTTGGATAATCGGAGGTGCGATAGCGTTAAAGTATTGCTCTCTTTCTTCTCCTAATTCATTTAATATATAGGATAAATTCATTACTTATTTCTTTTTTCTTTGCTGGTGTTAAAGTACTTGGTCACAAAATAGATGATTACAAACCCAAGAAAAATGACCAAGCCATTTAGCGCGGCATTTGGATCATCATTATAAATACTGACCGTTACAAATAGATATGCAGCGATAAAGATAATTGGCATCAATGGATAAAACTTCATGGTGTAGATTGTTTTTTTATCCAAATGAGCCGTCGTTTTACGGAGGTAAAAGATAGCTGCCGCAGAAAACATCATACCAACACTATCTAAAAAAATGGTATAATTTAAGATTTTGTCGAAGGTTTGCGCATAAAACAGGGTGAGGATAGAAATCAATGTAAACAGCGTTAAACTTACAATCATTACATCATGTTTCTTCGTTTTAATAGTAAAAATTTTAGGTAGTGCTTTTTCTTCGCCCATCGCATACATTACCCTCGGGTTGCTCAATAAATTCACATTTACATAACCCAACACAGAAAAATAGATAAGTACAGATAAAAGCGTGAAGCCAATTGGGCCAAAAATTGTCCCAGCCAAAATAGCGGCAATACTTTCTGCGGTTTTGAGTTGCTCAAAGCCAATTACATGAACGTAAGCATAATTTATAGCAAGGTAAAGAATAATAATAATTGCTAATCCTACTATAATAGAACGAGGGACAACCTTTTTTGCATCTTTTACCTCTCCACCAAAGTTGATGGTTTGCTGATAGCCCCCAAAACTAAATGATACCGCAATTAAACACAAACCAAGCGCTTTCCCATAATCGCTCCATGTTGCTGGTTCACCAGATGACGTATTGAAAATTGGTGTAATTGATGTAGTTTGTTCTCCAAAAAATACAGCGCCAATTAAGGTAACAACCATTACTATTTTAATAATTGTTAAGATATTTTGTGTTTTTGAACTGGTTTTTAAGCCCAATAAATTAATAGAGTAAAATAGGAGAATGCTAATAACTGCGATTAAAATTCTATAGTCTACAGTCTGCATAGCAGGGTCTAGGATAACCTTACTCAGGTACTCTGCACCGATTAGCGATACGCCGGCTACAGATGCCGCATTTGAAACCACGATAATGCAGTTAATTGCAAAGGCAATGGAAGGATGGTAACAGACTGAGAAAATTTTATAATATCCTCCAGTAACAGGGTATCTAGAACCAATTTCGGCATAAGTTAATGCTCCGCAAATGGCAACAACGCCTCCCACAATCCATGCTAAAAAGAATAATTCAGGTATTTGTGCTTTACTAGCAACGTTAACAGGAGTTCTAAAAATTCCCATCCCAATTACTAAGCTTACAACAATCATAGAAAGATCGAAGAGAGAGAGCTGTTTTTTTTCTTGCATGTGGTTTTAATTGATTTTGGAAGATAGTGATTTTAGTCCGAAGTCAAAAGTCTTTAGCACTCCGACCCATGCGTCTTCAGGTAAAAATGTGGAAACTTTGTAATTGAATTCACGTCGGATTAACTTAAATTTGTGAAGATGAATTGTTTTTCTTCAGACAAGTAAAGTAATAAGAATCATGGCAGAACCAATTTACAACGACGATAGTATCCGTTCACTCGACTGGAAAGAACATATTCGGTTACGCCCAGGTATGTATATCGGTAAACTTGGTGATGGGTCTGCGCAAGACGATGGTATTTATGTACTTTTAAAAGAAATTGTGGACAATTCCATTGATGAGTTTGTAATGGGCTCTGGAAAAACAATTGAGATTACAGTTTCTGATCAAAAAGTGAATATCCGTGATTATGGAAGAGGAATTCCTCTGGGTAAAGTGATCGACTGTGTGTCTAAAATAAATACTGGTGGTAAATATGATAGCAATGCTTTTCAGAAATCGGTAGGACTAAATGGAGTAGGTACAAAGGCGGTAAATGCATTGTCGACCAACTTCACTGTGCAATCCTATCGTGATGGCAAAACTAAAAAAGTTGAATTCTCAAAAGGCGAAATTCAAATTGATCATCCAGTAATAGATACTACCCAGCGAAATGGTACAGCAATTACATTCTATCCAGACGAAAGCATTTTTAGAAATTATCACTACATCCCTGATTTTGTAGAAAGTATGATTTGGAATTATGTTTACCTAAATACTGGGCTGACTATTAATTTCAATAACGAAAAATATTTCTCTGAACGAGGTTTGTACGACTTGTTATCTAAACAAAATAAACCTGAAGAATTACGTTATCCTATTATTCACCTCAAAGGTGCAGACATAGAAATAGCGATGACCCATGGGCAGCAATATGGTGAAGATTACCATTCGTTTGTAAACGGACAACATACCACCCAGGGAGGAACCCATCAAGCTGCATTTAGAGAGGCCGTTGTTAAAACTGTGCGTGAATTTTATAAAAAAGAATTTGAGGCCTCAGATGTCAGAGCTTCAATCATTGCTGCAGTTTCAGTGAGAGTGCAAGAACCAGTTTTCGAATCGCAAACAAAAACTAAACTAGGTTCTCAAAACATGGGTCCAGAAGGACCGTCTGTTCGTTCTTTCATCATGGATTTCGTCAAAAAGGAGCTTGATGATTATTTGCATAAGCATACAGATGTAGCAGATGCACTTTTAAAGAGGATTATCCAATCTGAAAGAGAACGTAAAGATATTGCAGGCATTAAAAAATTAGCAAACGATAGAGCGAAAAAAGCTTCCTTGCATAACAAAAAGTTAAGGGACTGCAAAGTTCACTTTAATAGCACGCACGATAAAAGATATGAAACAACGCTTTTTATCACAGAGGGCGATTCTGCATCTGGTTCCATCACCAAATCGAGAGATGTTGATTGTCAAGCAGTATTTAGCTTAAAAGGAAAGCCTTTAAATTGTTATGAACTAACAAAAAAGGTGGTGTATGAAAACGAAGAGTTTAATCTTCTACAACATGCTTTAAATATTGAAGATGGACTGGAAGGGCTACATTATAACAATATTGTAATTGCTACTGACGCTGACGTTGACGGAATGCATATCCGTTTATTAATGATGACCTTTTTCCTGCAGTTCTTTCCAGATTTGGTAAAGGCAGGACACGTATATATTTTGCAAACGCCTTTATTTAGAGTTCGCAATAAAAAGGAAACGATTTACTGCTACAGCGACGAAGAGCGAAGAGATGCAATTGCCAAACTAGGGAGTAAGCCTGAAATTACTAGGTTTAAAGGACTAGGAGAAATCTCTCCGGATGAGTTTGGCTTGTTTATAGGAAAAGATATTAGGTTAGATCCAGTAATCTTAAAAGAGCAAACGATTAAAAAACTCCTCGAATACTACATGGGAAAAAATACGCCGGAAAGACAACAACACATCATTAAAAATCTAAGAATAGAAAAAGATGATGTTAAAGAAGTTGAAGAATTAACAAAAGATAAGTCAGAAGAGGAAAACTTAGAAGTTGCCTAAATCCATTCCACCTGCATATTTATCCATTTCATTTTTTTAACAGTATCAAGAGCCCGCTAAGCATACCGTTTTAAATATACTTGCAGTACCAAGAAATAAATCTCTTAATTATTGCAAAATATGATCCTTAGCAACGCTCTCAAAAAAACAGCTATTCGATATGGCTTAACCGTATTTTTAATACTCGCATTATTTCTTTGCGCCCTGTTTTTTAATATCAGTAAAAACAGAGAAGCGGATTTCACCTATAATATACTCTTACTTGTCTTAATGATCTGCATCATCTTCTATAATTTATGGAGGATTTATAAGAATGAAAGTGAGTTAATTATTTCGAGTGATAAAGCAGGGCAACTTGCATTGGCCAAGAGTAGGTTCTTGGCAAGTGTGAGCCATGAAATTAGAACTCCATTAAACTCAGTTATGGGCTTCTCGGAACAGCTTGGAGAAAGTAAATTAAATCCCCAGCAAACTGAGCAGCTAAAGGCAATTCAAAGCTCATCCGCTATGGCCCTAGCTTTGGTAAACGATATCCTCGACCTTGCTAAATACGAAACACGTAAGGTTAAGCTTGATAAAAAATCGTTTACTCCGTTCCAATGTATCAATGAAGTTGTTGATATGTTTTCAGTTCAGGCCACTAACAAAGGCATCGAATTAAAGACAGATATTTCTTTTAGTGATACAGTTTGCGTACTGGGTGACCAGCTTCGCTTTAAACAACTGCTTATTAATTTGTTAGGCAATGCAATTAAGTTTACCGAACGTGGGTCTGTAAAAGTAAAAGCGACTTTTGTGTTTACAGCACAAAAGAATATACTGTTAAATGTAACGGTCATTGATACAGGAATAGGTATTAGGGAGGTAGATTTAGCGATGATATTTGACGAATTTGCACAGGTTGACTATATGCCCACTCAAATTAAACAACAGGGAACAGGCTTGGGTTTGGCTATTTGCAAAAACATTGTCGAACTCCAAGATGGAAAAATTACCGTAGAAAGCGAGTTAGGAAGGGGTTCCATATTTGGTTTTTCTATTCCCTATGAAATTGGTGATGAGATAATCTTGGAAATTCAGGACTGTAAGCAGCTCGATTTGAAAAACCTAATTGGTAAACGTATTTTATGGGTAGACGACAACCTGCTAAATACGCTGCTAGCCAAAACAGTAATTGCTAAATATAAGATAATTACCGATGTTGCCCATGATGGTCATGCAGCTTTTAAGTTATTTCGGCAAAATCAATATGATTTGGTGCTAACTGATATCCAAATGCCAATAATGACTGGAGTAGACCTCGCAAAAGCCATTCGATTACATGAAGATGCATTAAAACGTAACATCCCTATTTTAGGGGTAACAGCCGACTTATTAGCTGAAGACTGTGAAGTTTATAGCAATGCAGGAATGAACGGCTTAGTGTTGAAGCCATTTTCAGAGAAGGGACTTATGGAAAAAATAATAGCCCAATTAAGCCAATAACACCCGAGATGTTTACTCTTTTGGACAATCTACCGTATCTTCTGGATGCCGCGGCGGTAACACAGCAACCTTTTTCTCGACGATTATTGTCTTCAAGTGCACGGCATACTTTGAAGGAGTAATACCGGAATCGAACTTTTCTGCATACGCTTGTGTAAATTCCGCTCCAAAGTATAAGATTATGGAAGTATAATAAATCCAAAGTAAGATTACGATTATTGAACTGGCGGCTCCAAAAGCAGAGCCTGGTTCGCCTTTCTCAATATAAATGCCGATTAAATATTTTCCCAAACTAAATAACAATGCAGTAAATAATGCGCCTACTAGGGCCGACTTCCACTTTAAATTAACGTCAGGTAAAACTTTAAAGATAATCGCAAAGATGGTGGTGACTACTGCCAGGGTTAATACATTAGTTATCATAAGCATTAAAACTTCTGAGACCTGTTCTATCCCCACCTTGGCCGCATATACTTCTAATTTACCCCCAATTCCCACTACAACACTATTTATTACAAGAGATACCAAAAGTAAAAAGCCTAAAGAAGCAATTAATGAAAAAGACAATAGTCTATTTGTAATAAGCTTTTTCCAGCCTCTTTTAGGGACTGCTTTTACCTTCCAAATCAAGTTAATACTATCTTGTATTTCGATGAATATGGCAGTTGATCCAATGATTAAAGTCCCGATACCAACAATTAATCCAAATGAGCTTTTGCCGGAAAGGTTAGCATTGTTAACAAATTCCCTGAGTTGACTGGCTGCGTCAACGCCAATCATCTTGCTAATTTCTCCAAACAATTTAGTGTTTGGATCAATGTTGTCGCCTAAAAATAAGGTGGCGGCCGAAATAATTATAATGATTAACGGAGTGAGCGAAAATATCGTATAATAAGCTAAAGCCGCACTTAATTTCATTACACGATCTTCCATAAAGCCTTTCCCAGCTGCAAGAAACAAATGGTATACATGGACGGCAAAATTCTTAGTTTTCTTACTTAGATTCATCATATTAAAACGGATATCCAATGCCAATGTTTAAAATAAAATTCTCTTTTCGCCAAGTTTTGCTGCCAAAATCGACTTTATGAATTACCCATCGCTCTCCATTAGGAAGATAAGGTTTACGAATTGGAAAGGCTCCATCTAATCGGATGACAAAAATGGCTGCATCAATTCTTAAGCCGGCACCTGTGCCTACCGCTAATTCGTTTAAAGCATTTCTAAGCCTAAATTTAGAGCCAGGGCGTGCTGAATTCGGTATCCCAGGCTCACCTAGATCTTCTTTTCTTAACCAAATATTTCCGGCATCAACAAATAATGCCCCATGAAGCGGTCCAGCAATTTTGAAGCGCAATTCAGAGTTTAGCATTAACTTAATGTCACCCCCTTGGTCGGCAAAGGTCTGGGTTTGATCTACCTCGTAAGTGCCTGGCCCCAGCGACCTAGCTCTAAATGCTCTGATGTCGTTGCTGCCGCCAGCAAAAAACTGACGTACAAAAGGTAGTGAGGCGCTATTCCCGTAAGCATATCCATATCCAAAATTTAATCTGTTTGCCCACACTAAACCACTGGTGTTTATCTTATGGTAATTTCTAAGATCCGTTTCTAACCTAATGAACTGCGTAAGTGGAACGCCAAATAGCATTTTTTTACCATTTTCATTTTTAGATACAAATGCACCCCAAAGATTTCCTCCTGTTTCAAGGCCACCGAAAAAGTAAGTAGTATTTTTTCGTCTGTCTTCCAATTGGTTAGAATAGGTAAAGTTGTAATTACTACCAATAATAAACTGCTCTTCCAAAGTATTTTCTAACCCAGGGATTTTAAGTTTTAAGGCAGCCAAAGCTGCCGAATCGTGTTCCGTAGGTTGAACAAGGTTAACCGATATCGGATTTAAATTATGTTCTTTACGCGCACTTTCTTTCCAATTATATCCAAGTTCAGCTTTAAAGGAGACCAGTTTGTAAACGGTATCTCTGCCAAGTAGTTGGGCAGATAAAGAAGCAACAGTTTTAGGAATGAAAGCAGTAGTAGACTTCGGCTTATAAAATGGTATGATAAATTGAGGGAATGTTAATTTTCCTTCTGCCGATAGTGAATAGGAAGCAACATTCCCTCTTCCACTAACTTGGGTCTCAGTGCCAGCGCCTACACTAACATCTAATTGTTCAGCACCCCTAAATAAGTTTCTTGTTGTTTGAGTTACCTTTACCTCCGAACCGATATAACCATTCGATTTATTTGTTCCAGTTACTGAAAACGTTAGTGAGTTTTTTTTCAGTGGAGTTAAGAAAATGTTTAAGTCCAGTTGGTTGTTCTTAAAACTATCAATCGGCAGAAACTCCGCTCTTACATCCTGGAAGGCTCCAACATTCACCAACCTGTTAAGTGATTGATTATGGTCCCTGCGATTATAATTTTCACCTTTTTTAAAGAAAACCAATCGATCAAAGAGTTTAGGTTTAAAAGTATTGCGATTGTCGTAAATTCTAAAATCATTGTATTCAAGTGGTTTTAAGCTTCTTAAAATACTATCTCTTCTCAAGGTATAATTTGGATAGATATTGATGTTTTTGATGGTGTAAGGTTTTAGTGCCGCATCGGGTGCTATATTTTTGATATTTACGCGTATGTCAACTAAATTTTTGCCAATCGTGCTATCTACCCGTATGATCAGATGATCTGGACTGAAATAGAAATAACCACTTTCCTTTAAGTCATTGTCTATTCTGATTCGTTCATTTTTATACGTGTCGAGATCGTAATAATCGCCGACTTTCAATAATGTTTTTTCTTTGTTTTGGTTAATAATATTGGTAAGGGTTCCAGTATCTTTAGGAAAAGTAATGCTATTGATTTTATACCTGATGCCAGTATTTACCGTGTAGATCGCTTTACCTGTTTTTGTTTTAAGCACGGTATCACCAGAAGCCTCAGCTTGTAAATAACCTTGACTTATTAAATAGCTTTTCAGTACATCGTTGTTGTATTTTATTTTAACGTCGCTCATTAGCACAGGCCTTTCGCCAACTTTATTTTTCAACCAATTACCAAGTCCTTTAGGCTTTACAGTGTCTGCTGCTAGATTATAAAGGAATAACTTGTATTTAAAACCAAGGAATGATTTATTTGGCCTTGGCCTAGTTTTCGATTCCAAAGTCTTCTTTACCTGATTTTTATCTGTTATTCTTCCTGAAGAATCGGGGTTTATCAATACTTCTGCACCCGTATAAAGGTATTGGCCAGGTTTCAGTCGCCTAGTAGCACTGCAGCCGGCTAAGAGCAAACAAACCGATAAAAATACTGTAAGTTTAGTTTGTCCTTTCATCTTTTGGCTTTTGTTCTAATTGATTTCTTATTCTTTTTTTGCGGCTGTGGAATACTTCTCTAAATTTATTGTAATCCACAACCAATGTGAAACCAAGTCCAGTTTCGATAATCTGTCCCTCTATAACCCCTTCATTTTGGTTTCTCCTGTAAAATCTTAATCGATACCTGCCATCAGCTGATAAAAGATAATCGATATTTACATTACCGGCGATATTTGAAGAACTTGATTGGGGCGTTTTTGGGCCTTCAATACCAAATGAACTTCCAACTGTAACGGTTAGTCGATCATTTAGGAGTTTTTTAGAAAGCCCTACTTCAAGATCTGTTTTTTGTTCTAGGGAGCCTGTGGAATAGTCTTCGGATGAATTAACCCCAAAATTAATGTCGACGCCCTGAATTAAATCTGAAGCCAAATTGTTTAACTGTTCAGTTAATAATTTGCTCACGCTCGACCTTGCTAAAGTAGATACACCGCCTCCGCCACCTGCTAGACTTTGGAAAGGGTTGTTCGCAATAAACCTGTTTAATGCGAGCAAAGCAAAAACTTGCTTGTTTAGTTCGTTCGGATCTCTGTTTACGTATTGCAATTTTGTATACACAGTTTCATTGGCACTGCGAGCATTCTCAGGTAAATCTATTTTAAAAGAAATCGTTGGTTTTAGCAACTCATCTTTCATGTACAAGTAAACCTGAAACGGTAATTTGGTTTTTAAAGTAATGTTGTCTGGCTCATTGATCAAATCTATTGGCGCAGCATACACTTCATATAAAGCGGTTAAATTTACTGTGGCAGTAGTCGGCTCGCCCGTCCAAACAATCGTGCTCCCTTTCACCAATTTAAATTGTTTTTTAGCAAATGGGCCTACAGATAGATTATAAGAACCATCAGTAACCGTATAGCGACCCGTTAAACTAATTTTACCACTTGCATCTATAGTTGCATTCAAATCTGCATCACCTCTTACAGATAACATATCACCATTTGAAGGATCTACAACTACATTGAGTTCTGCTTCAGGATCTACTGTGATTGCTGCAACTAAATTTAAGCCTTTAATTGGCGACTTACTTAAACTGTCCACGTTCAGGGCTCTTTCTCCATTAAAAGGAGGTGCATCGGCATCGAAAAATTCCACAATTCCATCTTGATCGATTATGGCTGGATCAAAAATTGGGATGGCATAATAAAACTTAGTGTCCTTATCAATTTTGACATTCATATTTACGTCAGGTTGATTCAAATCGCCTCGAACTTTAATAGTGCTGGTTAAATAGACCGTGCCATAAAACATATCATTGTCTTTAGCAGTCGAATTGAGCGCTCTAAAATTGTTGGTTCTAATGTCTAATCCAAACCGAATATTTTTAAAATCTGTGGTATAAATCATCCCATCAACAATTGCTTTCTTACCTAAAGAATCGATTAAAGTAAATTCATCAAAGCGAATACCCTCATTGTTAAAATTGATTTTCTGATTGGGCATGGTAAAGTAGGAGTTGATATAGGCTACATTAAATCCCGCGTTATTAAACTCCAGGTCGCCCAAAATTTTCGGCGCAGTTAATTCGCCTTTTACCGATAGTTCCCCACTTATCGTTCCTTTTCCCTGTCTAATTTGCCCTAAACTTACGCTCTCAATCTCTCTCAGGTCTATCTTATCAATATTTACCACTAAGTTTAAGGCGCTTTGAGGTGCTGTGTAATAATAACCACTCACTCTCAGTTCATGAACGCCTTTAAGCTGAGCATCAACTTGGAAGGCATTCTCCGTGTTGTTGTTAACCTTCAAACTCAAGTCGCCCAGTTCATCTTTTTGGTAACGAAGTTTGCTAACATTTAAATCAGCTTCAAATTTTGGTGTCGTAACTAAATCTTTTACATCAACTGTGCCGTTGAGTGTACCACCAACCAATGTCGTGTCTGTGTCTGCAAATTTGGTGAGGGTTTCTATTTCGAAGTTTTTGAATTCAACCTTTAATGGCGAATTTGGCGTATTACTTACACTGTTGATGCTTAATAATTGTCCGCCTTTACTTAAGTTAAATTGATTTGCCAATATCCCAGATTTTCCAAATTGAATTGAATTTTGCGGCGAAACAGTCCACTTTTCATAATCTAGTAATAACTTATTTGGGTCTATGCTAAAGTTGAAATCTTGGTTTAGCGATTTAAAAATTCCGCCAATTACATATTTATCCTTCTTTTGCCTGTCACGCAGAGATATATTTACGTCTAACTGGTTATTTGCTGCAGATCCATTAATTTGTGAATTAAATAATGCGATGGATGGACTCTGCACTCCTTTTACAAAAATATTGTAGTTTAATTTCTGCCCAGTATTATTTACCGTTAAACGAGTGCTGTCAATGTTAAAGTTGCCGTAAACTACTTTCGGAAAATTGCCAGTCATGATTAAGCTGTCCTTTCTGGTGTCTAATAAGCCACTAATTGTAGAGGGTGTAAAAGTTGTTAACTCAGGCACTAGGTCTTTTAAGAATTTAGGATTGTAAATATTAATAGCAAACCTAATTCGCTGATCTTCAATTGGCACCACTTCGCCAAAACGATAGTATTTGTTAATTTGATTAACTACTGCATTACCAATTTTACTCAATTGGTATTTACCGTCAAGCTTAATGCTTAATAATTCTGAACTAAGGCTCAAGCTATTGAAAGTCGTTGTTGAAACAGCCTTAATTTGGATAGTGTCGACATTAAATCGCTTGCCTTCTTTAACAACTTGTAACCCGGTCCCAGCCACAGTTCCATTTAAGTAATCGACATCTGCAGTTGCAATATTTGCTTTAATGTTGCCGGCAATTACAAAGGGAGTTTGACTAAAGTTAAGTTTTTGGAGGTCGATTTGTTTTAAGGCAATATCTCCTTTTACAGATGGATATTTTCCCGCCAAATTGATTTGCGCATTTAAGTTAAAGTTAGCATTGCTATCCGACATATTGCCTTTAACGTTAACGATTTGATTAGCGTAATTCCCCGCTAAATTCAGATTTCGGTAGGTATATTTATTGTAAGTTGCACTTAATATTTTGGCGTTAAATTTTGCAGACAGCCGCTTCGGATCTAAACCTATGCCTGTCACGTTTGCATTGACAGTTACGCTGCCCACAGTCTGTTGCTGTTTTAGGAGTTTGCCGACGTTAAAATTAAGTAAGTTGAGATGAGCTGTATAGTTTTCTTTTCCTTTCGATCCCTTCATACTGGCGACGATAATTGCGCCGCCCATATCTGTTTGGATGGTTAAGTTTGTTCCGAAATTGGTCATGGATCCCTTAAATTTTCCCTTTGCATTAATGGAATTAGGGAGCTCTATGTTCGGTGGAAAAGATTTTTTAGGAACAATTAATAAGACATCCTGTTTTGTGAGATATAATTTTTTGATGTTTAAGTCTAAATAAGTCTTGTTTACATCAGGCAATCCTTTCGCTTTACCACTAATGTCTATCTGTGTATTCTTTAAACCAGCAATTTGTAATTGAGCAATATTTAGATTGTTTAATTGACCATTAATGTTTGCATGTATTTTAATCTTTTCGTTTCTATAATTCGAAGGTATTGCATCACTAAAGAAAACAGCATCTTTTAAGCCAATTGTGGTGTTCTTTAAATTAACGGTCATCTTAACTCTTTCGGGATGTTTTGTCAGATCGTCTAACGAAGAAAAATTGAGTTCGGTTGAGTTATTAATGGTGGTACTTGGCGTCTTTAAAATTAAATTCGTTAACTTAATTTGCTTATCCGTATAAGTTGCTGTTCCTTGTAATTCGTTTAAAACAAATCCACTTTTATCTTTTAACGAGGCCTTATTTACATTAATAGCAATTGCACCATCATTGAAGCTAAAGTCTTTCGCACCGATAGTCAAATTTGAAATGTCGAGATGATTAAAATCTACGCCTTTTGTTGGTTTTGCTGCTAAGTTGTCGAAACCCAATCTGTTATCGTTAAAATCAACTTTTTTTAACGACAAGCTAAAGGCTGATTTTTGAACTAGTACGGTGTCTTTAACCTTACCTAGGTTATTACTTGGTACTGGTTTAAATGCAAACTGTATGCTTGAATTGTTTAACCTAGCTTCATCCGCATTGTATTTACCGTTTGTTAAGTCAACTTTTAAGTTCACCAGACCTAAATCGTTCAGGTTAGCAATTGCTTTGGTGGTCGACAACCGATCATCATAATTGATTTTGACATTGTTAAAACTTAAATTTTCAATTTCAACAACAGGCAGTTTTCCTGTTGATTTCTGTGTGCTGTCAATGCTATTAGTTAAATGTTGTACTAATTGGGTTAACGGTTTTTGTTGTAGATATTTTACAGTGGTGTTTTTTAAGCTTAGCGTTTTGATAACATAATGTTGGTTAGCAAGATCAAAATCTTTAATTTTTGATTTGAATTCGCCTAAGTAGAATTGCATGTCATTTCCTGCAACATCATCACGATACTTAATTCCGATATCGGAAAATAATACTTTGTCAATTCTAAATTTAAGAGGAGCAGTAGTATCTGCTTTCGGATCCTTTTTCTCTTCCGTCATAAAAGCATCGACTAGAAAAGAAAAATTAAATGCTGTATCTGGATCTAGGCGTTTAACGTTTGCCCGAATGTTTTTTAACTCGATATTGTTTATTTCGACTGTATTTTTTAATAGCTTGAATAAGCTGATATCAACTTGGAGTTTCTCCGCGTATAATAGCGTGTCGTGTTTTAGATCTTCAATGTAAAACTTGCTAAGCACTACATCTTTAGGGAATGCAATCTTTATGCTTTCTAAGCGGATTTCAGTTTTTGTTTTCTTTTTTAGGTATACGATTGCTTTCTCTTTTACATAATTCTGAACCGCAGGAATATTTAATGATAGTGCTAGAAGGACAACGAGCATGATAATGCTGGCGATGATCCATAAAAATATTTTTAAACCTTTACGTAAATTCCTATTCAAGCGAGATAAATTTGAGATGACAAGCTAAATACTACCAATACCATGCCATAAACATGTCCTTTTTAAACAATTGACTGCTAAAAAAGTTCTATTGAGCGCTTAAAAAACTTAAGTACGTAAACTCGCGTTTATATTGCGACAAATAATCTGTAAGTTTAATTTATGAACACACAAGATTTTACGATTACCTATGAAAGTTATGATCGTATTGACGAGCTATCGGAAACCGAAAAGGTGCTTTGCACAAAAGCAAAAGGGGCATTGGCAACATCGCACTCCCCTTATTCAAAATTTAGTGTTGGCACTGCCGTTTTATTAGCCGATAATCAAGTTGTACTTGGAAGTAATCAAGAGAATGTAGCTTATCCTTCAGGTCTTTGTGCCGAAAGGGTAGCGTTGTTTACGATTGGCGCAAACTATCCAAATGCTGTTATCAAAACCATGGCAATAACCGCTCAAACGCCTAACTTTAAAATTGTAAATCCAGTTACCTCTTGTGGAGCGTGTTTGCAAGTAATGATTGAAGCAGAAAAAAGACAAAACTCTCCAATCGAAGTATTATTCTACTGCATCGACGGAAAAATCCTAAAAGTAAAAACGATTAAAAGCTTATTGCCATTTGGTTTTGTAGAAGATAGGTTAGAACAATAATTAAAAACACTATTTTTTCAAAGCTTTCCTAACCTTTGAGGCAATTTGATTGCCAAATAGCTCAATCGATTTCATCATAGCTTTGTGTGATGGACCACCTACATCCATGTGTGCAGAGAAACGGGTTAATCCAAATAGTTCTTGGGTGGCTAAAATTTTATCTATCGCTTCGTTAGCATCTCCAATAACCAAGGCACCACGCTGGTCTCTTCCCAAATCAAACTGATGTTTTTGAAACGGAGGCCATCCACGTGAGCGACCAATCCTATCCATTTGGGATGAATAAAGTGGGTAATAATAATCGGCAATTTCAGCACTGTCTTCACCAAAAAAAGAATGCATGTGTACACCGACTTCAAATTTAGCAAGGTCATGCCCATTTTCTAGATAAACAGCTTTGTAATAGTCAAATAGTGGCTTAAACTGAGCGGGATTTCCTCCAATTATTGCAAAAATTACAGGTAATCCTAATCTCCCAGCTCTTTCAACCGAAGCAGGTGTTCCACCGATAGCTACCCAAATTTTTAAATTGTCATTCAATGCGCGCGGCAATATTTCTTGATTGTTTAGTGCTGGCCTGAATTGGCCTTTCCAGGTGATTTTTTGCTCTTTATTTATCTTTAACAGCAACGCTAACTTCTCATCGTAAAGCTGATCGTAATCCTGGAGGTTATATCCATATAATGGGAATGATTCGATGAAACTTCCTCGTCCCGCCATTAACTCGGCACGGCCATTAGAAATAAGATCTATCGTGGCAAAACTTTGATACAACTTTACCGGGTCTGAAGAGCTTAAGACAGACACAGCGCTACCTAGTTTGATGTTTTTAGTCACCGTAGATGCCGCCGCTAAAATTATTTCCGGAACAGAAACTGCATAATCGGGACGATGGTGTTCGCCAATGCCAAAAAAATCTAAACCAACTTCGTCCATCAGTTTAATTTCTTCGATAATTTCCTGTAAGCGTTGTTGAGTAGATTGTACTTCGCCTTTTGCATTAATTTGCAAGTCGCCAAACATTCCTATGCCTAATTCCATAATATGATTTATTTTTTAACAAAAATAAGGAGTAAAGGTTCGGGAAGGATTGATGTATGATAAGAATTCTATTGCTAAGCATATATTTTTACAGTGGAAAATTAAAAGAATCTAAATCAACCGTTGTTTAAAACTTCTCTCAAAAATTTTAATTCCAACTGTTATATTTACGCATTCCCATACATTAAAAGCGAATGAGCGAAGAATTAGAAAATAACTTAGATGAGACAAACTCGTTAGATAGTGTCGAGCATAAGCATACAGTTATCCCAATTAATGGCTTATATGAAAACTGGTTTCTCGATTATGCTTCTTATGTAATTCTAGATAGAGCGGTACCGCATATTCACGACGGCTTAAAACCCGTACAGCGCCGTATTATGCACTCTTTGAAAGAAATGGACGATGGACGTTTCAATAAAGCGGCTAACGTAATTGGGAATACAATGAAATATCATCCACATGGCGACGCGTCAATCGGGGATGCTATGGTGCAAATTGGCCAAAAGGATTTGCTAATCGATTGTCAAGGGAACTGGGGAGACCCAATTACAGGTGATAGCGCTGCTGCACCTCGATACATTGAAGCACGTCTGTCTAAATTTGCCAATGAAGTAGTATTTAATGCAGATACCACAGAATGGCAACTAAGCTATGATGGTAGAAATAATGAGCCGATAACGTTGCCTGTTAAATTTCCATTGTTACTAGCGCAGGGAGCCGAAGGAATTGCCGTAGGTCTAGCGACTAAAGTAATGCCCCATAATTTTGTGGAGCTTTTGGATGCTTCTATAGAGATATTGAGGGGGAATAAGTCCAATATTTTGCCGGATTTTTTTACAGGTGGAATGGCAGATTTCTCTAATTATAACGAGGGAATGCGGGGTGGAAGAATTAGGGTAAGAGCTAAAATAACCGAAAAGGATAAAAAGACTTTGGTGATTACCGAAGTTCCCTACAGTACAACCACAGGCTCGGTGATAGACAGTATTTTGGCTGCCAATGATAAGGGCAAGATAAAGATCAAGAAAATTGAAGATAATACAGCGGCTAATGTAGAAATTGTTGTTCAGCTAGCACCAGGCATTTCCCCAGATGTAACCATCGATGCTTTATATGCCTTTACGGCTTGTGAGGTTTCTATTTCTCCAAACACCTGTATCATTAAGGATGATAAACCACAGTTTTTAACTGTTAACGACATTCTAAATCAGAATACACTTTTCACAAAGCAACTATTAAAGCGTGAATTAGAAATCAGGCTGCATGAATTGCAAGAAAAGATTTTCTTTAGCTCTTTATTGAAGATTTTTATTCAGGAGGGGATGTACAAAAACCCTGAATATGAGAATTCGACAGATTTCGATGCCGTAAATACTGTTTTAAATATTTTATTTGAGCCATTTAAGCCGTCTTTATATAGAGAAATATTACCAGAAGATTTTAAAAAGCTGATCGATAAGCCAATGAGTAGCATCACACGCTTTGATGTTAAAAAGGCGGATGACCAGATGAAAGCTTTGGAAGATGAAATTAAGGTAGTGAAGGGACATTTACGTCACTTAACTGAATATACTATTGCTTGGTTTCAAAAATTGAAGGATAAATACGGAAAGGGAAGGGAACGAAAAACAGAGATTCGATTGTTCGATAAAGTAGAAGCATCTAAAGTTGCTTTGGCAAATGTGAAGCTTTATATGAATAAGGAAGATGGGTTTATTGGTACTGGCCTTCGTAAAGATGAATTTGTCGGCGACTGCTCAGATATAGATGAGATTATTGTGTTTAGAGAAGATGGGAAGTGCATCGTCACTAAAGTAGCTGAAAAAACCTTTGTAGGTAAGGGTATTATTCATGCTCAAGTATTTAAAAAAGGAGACGAGCGAACAATTTATAACCTCATTTACAGAGATGGTGCAAGTGGAACAAATTATATCAAGCGTTTTGCCGTATTAGGCGTTACACGCGATAAGGAATACGATTTAACAAAGGGTACAAAGGGTTCTAAAATTTTATATTTCACTGCCAATCCAAATGGTGAAGCAGAAGTAATTAATATTCAGTTAAAGCCTCATTCTAAACTGAAGAAGCTACAATTTGACATCGATTTCGCCGAAACAGCAATCAAAGGCCGAGCCTCTCAAGGTAACATCGTTTCTAAATATCCAATAAAAAAGATCACCCTAAAAAGTAAAGGTGTTTCTACTTTATCAGGTCTGAAAATTTGGTATGATGAACTCTTAAAGCGATTAAATGTTGATGGGAGAGGGAAATATTTAGGGGAGTTTGATGGTGATGACAAAATACTGCAAGTAAATGCAGCTGGCTGGTATGAGCTTACGTCATTTGACTTGACTAACCATTTTGATCCAGGTATTGTATTGATGCAAAAATTTGATCCTGCAAAAATATATGGACTAGTACATTATGATACCAAGGCGAAAAATTATTACGTAAAACGCTTTACGTTCGAAATGCAGCCAGCTGGTAAAGAGGTGAGTATCATTAGTGAGGAACCAGGCTCTAAAATGATCTTTATTACTGGAAAGCCAGATGCACAAGTACAAGTCGACGTAGAAAAGGGCAAATCAAAAACGCCTGAAACATTGATGTTAGAACTTGCATCGCTAATTGATGTAAAGGGATTGAAAGCAACTGGTAATCGACTTTCTCAGCATGATATTAAAAATGTAAGTCTAGTTGATCCTGAATCTGAGATCGGAATTGAACTGGTTGAACCTATTGTTGTTGACGATGTGGAGCCGATAGCTGTCGAAAATGATGTAGATGAGGGAGATCAATCTTCAGTAGATGAGAAAACAGTTAGAGAAATTGTTGTGGATGAAGTTGTACCCGAAATCGTTGAAGAAGCTGAATTACCGGAAATTAAAATAGACGAAAAGTCAGTCGTAGAAGTTAAAAAGAAACCGGTATTTAAAGTAGAGAGAACCGAGGCGCCAGAAGTCGAAGAGTCTGAAAGTCAGAAAATTGAGAAAGCTGAAAAGGCTAGTGATCAATCGACCGAGGAAACTGAACAACCAACTCAGGAAGAGCCTAAGCCAGCAAAAAAAGTAGATTTTGAGATCACGAACCCTGACGATATTAAGATTGATGATAAAGGTCAGTTAGGATTCTTTTAACAAGATGCGTCCTTGCGAGGTACGAAGCAATCCTAAAGCACTATGCTAAAAGGAGATTGCTTCGTACCTCGCAAGGACGCGAGCAGAGTTATTTTATCGCTTTTTCTAAAGCACTCGCTCCGCCAACAACGGGTAAAGTAAGCGTGGTTCCATTTAGATCAATTGTTATTTCGGTACCCGGTTTTGGCCAAAGTGTAAATTCTTTGTCGCTCGAGAAAATCATTAAAGCAATTTGTTTTCCTGCTGGGATAATTTGATCATCCGGTTGCAGGTTGAATTTCAATTCAACGAATTTTCCTGGGGTTAAAGGCGAACTTTTAGTCAAAGACTTACTATTTTGAGGATCTGCCCAACCACGAGTAATTACATTATCCATTAACTTAACGCCAGTTCCTTCACTCCATGGTAAAGCAACTAACCATACCGAGAAATTAGCTGCAGGCTTGTTGCTAGCTAATTTAACGGTAACTTGAGCAAGACCCGATAAATGAACTGCTTCTTTTAAGGTTGGACTAACATACAATAATCGGTTAGGGGAGTTTTCAGCTTTAGCCAAGTCTTTTCCAGCAATAGAAACATCATCAACCAGTTTTTCTATAGCTTGTTTTTGTGTTTTTGCAGTCGAAAGACTTCCGTGCGTATTACCACCAGCACCAAGATATAATTTTACGTCACTAGCAGCTGGGTTTGGATAATCTGCGTAAGGTGTTGGGTTTGCATTCGTTTCTTTTTCTCTAACAATCCAAGCTTTAGGATCTTTCTCTACATTGTTTTCAATACCAAATAAATAACGCGTAAACCAACGGTTCATCATGCTCATTGGCGGGGGACCGCCATGACCACCTTGGTGATAGTAGATTTGTACTGGTAGGCCTTTTGCTTCAGCTGCTTTATAAATTCTATAACTGTGTTCGGGCATTACATTCCAGTCGTTAAATCCATGCGACATAAGTAAAGCTGCTTTCATCGGCTTCATCGCATTTAGATAATCTCTTCCCGCCCAAAAATCATTGTAATCGCCCGTTACACGATCCATGCCTTTTGCCATTTCCCCATCTCTCACAGTTTTGTTGTTATAGGCTCTTTTATCCTCCGCTCCACTATGAATGAAATCGTATAAAACGTCAATATCTTCCCCTAAATAACCGCCTGGACTTCTAATTAATCCATTTGAACGATAATAATGGTAATAGGAAGTATTTGGAGCCACCGGAATAATTGCTTTTAGTCCCTCCACACCAGTTGTAGCTGCTGCAAGTGGGAGTGTGCCATTGTATGAGGTTCCTGTCATGCCCACACTGCCTGTACTCCAATAAGCCTTTACTTTTTCATTCCCATCAGGACTAGTATAGCCATTGTCTTTTCCAGAAAGCCATTCGATAACAGCTTTCGGGGCCAATGATTCATTAATTCCTCCAACAGTAGGCGATCCTTGAGAAAGACCAGTGCCTGGCGATGACGAGTGTACAATGATATAACCTCGCTTAACCCATTCTCTGATCAATGAATTGGAGATGATTGGTCTTTCACCTCTACGTTTTACTTCTTCATGTACACGCGCTACAGGAGGTTTTTCACCAACTTCATGCTTAACATTCCATAAAATACCCATCACATTGCTTGCAGTTCCCGCAAAATACGGACTTGTCTCGTAAATAATCGGAAGCTTTAGCCCTTCTGTTTCAGTTTGAAAAGGCCTTGTTACATCCACATGCATCCGGTCTAATTTTCCATCGCCATCAGTGTCGAATGTGGTTTCTACCCAAAGATCATGGCGTATCCATTTGTCTGGTGTATCAAATGCAGGGACAATTTGAGCTTCCCCATCTTTAAATACTGGTTTTGCTTTTTCTTGCGCAAGAACCGACAAGGTAATTGAAGCAATTAGGAGTGAAAGGCAAAATGCCCTTTTAAGATTGAGATTTATCATGTTTTGAGGTTGGTTTTCGTGTTATTAAATAATGGAGATTAATTTTTTAAATATAGAAAAACTCTTACTATTAAGTTGTTAGAAGAGATTTTCTATCTTAATTTTTACTTAACCTAAGCATCCTTTGTTTTAATCTTTTTAAAACTATATTTGCATCACTCAAGGGGTGCTAGGTTTTGCAAACTCAATTACAAAGTCTAGCTGAGATTATACCCATTTTAAAAAGGCAGGTTGAGACCCAAATTTTTAAATGTACCTGATCTGGATAATGCCAGCGTAGGAAAGAGGTTGTTTACAAGCTGTTTTGCCCCTGTACAGTTATTATTTAACGGTCTTAGCAGACAAAAAGCATTTTTAATGATGAATTTTCAGGAATGGTTTGCACTATTGTACAACCAAATTTTAGCCACCTCATTTTTAGAGTGGATTGTCGTTGTGTTTGGATTAACTGAAGTATTATTGGCTAAACGAAATAACATTTTGTTATATCCAACAGGGTTAGTTGCTATTGTTTTGGGGATTTATCTACTGCTTAACGCCCAACTTTATGCCGAGGTTTTGTTGAGTCTTTATTATCTAGCAATGAGTATTTACGGCTGGATAATTTGGAAAAGTAGGCCTCGAAGCTCAGCAAGTATAACTGTTTCTTGGTCGACTAAAAATGAAATGACAACAGCTATCTTAATCGCAGTTATCGGTTATTTCTTGCTTTATTTTGTATTGGTAAACTTTACTAATTCTGATGTGCCAATTTGTGATGCTTTTGTGTCGTCAACAGCCTGGGCAGGAATGTGGTTATTAGCCCGTAGAAAAATAGAGAATTGGATTTTTCTCAATATTTCGAACATTGTAGCCATCCCGTTGAAGTTTCATAAAGACTTGCCACTAATGGCACTATTAACTACCTTTTTATTTATCGTGGCGATTTTTGGCTTTTTAGAATGGCGAAAAATTTATAGACAACAGCAATCATTGCAGCTTATTTAACAATGGAGAATACTATACAAGGTAATTGGCGAGAAAAAGTTGCTGCATTAGCATTTGACTCGGAGCAATTAGGAAAACTACATCCAACACTATTAGAAATTGCCTATCAAGAAGAGTGGTTTAAACTCTATGTGCCAAATATTTATGGCGGACCAGCTAAGGTTCTTCCGGAAATTTTAAGATTATTGGAGGAATTAGCCTTTTTAGATGGCAGTTTAGGCTGGACAGTTACACTGTGTAGTGGCGCTGGCTGGTTTGCAGGGTTTTTAGATGAAACACTGGCAAGGGAAATTTTTACCAATAGAGATGTTTGTTTTGCTGGCAGCGGGGCAGTAGGAGGTACGGCGATTGCAACAAAAGATGGTTATATATTAAATGGGCTTTGGAAATACGCAAGTGGTGCATTACATGCTACTATTTTTACGGCAAATTGCCATATGTTAAATGAGGATGGCACTCCAACCTTAGCAGAAGACGGACAACAAGTAGTTAAATCCTTCATTTTATTAAAGGATGAAGTAGTTATTTTACCAGGTTGGTCTTATTTTGGTTTAATTGCTACCGGCAGCCATGCATTTGAAGTTAAAGATTTACCGGTGCCACTAAATCGAACATTTTCAATTAATGATGATATCAAAGTCGATATTCCTGGGTTTGATTACCCATTTTTACAATTAGCAGAAACTACATTGGCCGTGAATAGCTGTGGTATGGCAAAGCATTTTTTGCAACTAACGGAAGAATTATTTTATGCAAGAAGCGGACTAAGACGCTACAATGAGGACCAAATCGCTTATTTTAATAAGGAATTTACTCGATGCAAGTCGGAATTTGAACAGAGCCGAAATGAGTTTTATCATACGTTCGACTTATCTTGGACTAGCTTGATGGACAAAAAATCAATTGACGAAGTTTTGCTTAAAAAAGTAAGTCTAGCAAGTCGAAATTTAGCGCACACTTGTAGAAGGGTTACAGATACACTATTTCCTTATTGTGGATTAGAAGCTGCCAAAAAGGAATCAGAAATTAACAGAGTTTGGCGCGATATTCATACCGCCAGCCAACATGCTCTGTTAACTTTTGAATCATAAGGCTTTTTCAATTACTGATACTGGATATAACTAGGTATCGGTTTCAGTTTCATTAACTCTTCTGGTGTCATCAAGCGATTTGGCGCTTTTTTAAGATCATTTTTATAGAATAGTTTAAAGCCCGTGAACTGTACTGGTTCTCCATAAATAAAGTGACGATAGGTGCCAAGTTTCAAATCAGGCTCACCCCATCCATCCATATGCATTACAATTTGAACTTCTGGTCTAAGTTTGATACTCGGTGAGTTGCTTACCATTTTACGAGTGAAACGATGAATAACAAAAACCTTTGGAGGTAAGTTGTATTTTTTTACCAGGTCTGCTAAATAGCCAGATACATAATTAATATCTGCGGCATCGTAAGTGCCAATTTTTTTTCCTGGCAATGAACCGTCTTTCATTGAAAACTCTGGGTCAATGCCCAAATGAACTTGAGGCATTTGAAGGTATTTTTCAATATGAGGTAACTCAGCTTTTAAATTACTTAAAGCAACTTGTAAATCTAAAAACACGATAGTATTAGGATGCATTTCTGCAATTTTCAAAACAGAATCAATTTGCTTGTTGCCCATTCTGTTAATGTATTTCCCATCTTTTCCAGGAGTACCACTGGCAACAGCAGCAATATAGTGCAAGCCAACCTGTACAGGGGTAGAAGGATCTACCTTTTCCCAATATTTAACCTCTTTGTTTAAACGTTGCCACATTTCTTTTGGTGCATATTCGCCCAGTGCACCCATTTTTTTCGAATGTAGGTTTCCATAATAAACGACAATACGTTTAAATGGCAAAATAGCCCCATCAAGCGGATAAGGATGTTTCTTCACCGGCCATTTACCAGTTGTATCACCGTTTGCAAGTTTTTTCATAATCGAATCATACTTGGCAGTATCAACAGGTGCGCGTAAATTCTCCTCTTCTTCTTCAACTTTTGTTGTATCATTAGCGGCCGTTTTACCTGCAACTTTTTTTGCGTCAGAATTGCAAGCAGAAAAAGTGCTTACGGAAGCTATTCCCAAAAGTAGAACGGCTGTAATTTTTGTTATTTTCATAGAGATGTATTGTAATTCAAAAATACATTTTTTCAAATGGTAGCTATGGTATAATTATCAACACCTTAACATTGTGTTGATAACCTACTGATAGATAGCTGTTTATTCAAAGTAATTATATTCAAATAGTAAATATTAACAGGCTTCTTGTTAACACTCATTCATGTAATCTTAAATATTATTTGTAATTAGTCTAAATAAGCTTTATCATTGCGTCGTTACTTGAAATCATTCTAAATAATAAACACGATAACATGATCAAGCCGTCTATTTTAACTCTTTCCGTTCTTATTCTATTGCTAGTGATATTCCCTATTTTTAATCTATTTGCACAGCAAAAGGACTCTGGCTCAATTAAACTGAAAGAAAAGGTTGATCAATTAAATGAAGTTGTCGTAACTGCACAGTTTGGTCCGCAATCGTTAAAAAGCTCTGTATACAATATTCGTACAATCAATGCCGAAAAGATAAGGCTAAGAGGTGCTACCAACATTCAACAGGTTTTGAATACCGAATTTGGTTTTCGCTTTAGCAATGATTTAACCTTAGGTACAACTGATGTAGAGTTGATGGGCATGAGTGGTAGAAATATTAAAATACTTTTAGATGGAGTGCCAATGGTTGATCGATCAGACAGCCGGGAGAGCTTAAACCAGATTGATATTAATACTGTTGAACGAATAGAGATTGTTGAAGGACCAGTTTCTGTAGTTTATGGCACTGATGCTTTGGCAGGAGTGATTAATATTATCACCAAAAACGCCGGAAATTCGCTATTAAATGTTTCAGCACGCATACAAGATGAAACAGCAGGTGATGAATATAGCGCCTTAATCGGAAAAGGAAATCACAATCAAAATGTAAGTGTGAGCTGGCAGCAAAAGGGTTGGAGCGCTTTAGTAGGGGCTAGTCATAATGATTTTGGAGGTTGGAATTTAGCACCAAAAGCTGCAACCTCTGCAGAAGTAAATGCGGTGAGCAACAGGTGGAAACCGAAGGAACAGTTTATGGGAAATGCGAAGATTGGTTATAAGAATGACGATTTTAATATTTGGTATCGCTTAGATGGTTTGAGAGAGACAATTGATAGTCGTGGAGGAATGAACCCAAATAATTTTAAGGGCGAATTTCAAACTTATAAGACCAATCGGTATACACAACAAATTCAATCAGAATGGAGATTGTCTAACCAATTTCAATTAACAGGAATTGCGGGTTATACCGATCTAAAGCGATCAACACGAACAGTAATTCACGATTTCACCAATAATAGTGAGGTATTATCGCCCGATGCTGGAAAGCAAGATGTTGCTAAGTTTAATGCGGCAATTTTTAGGGCAACGGCTATTTACACCGCTTCAAAAAGTATTGCTATCCAACCAGGATTTGAATTTAACCGCGATGCTGCAAGTGGGGCCAGGATAAAAGGAACTCCGGTAATTAATGATTATGCATTCTTTATTTCTTCGGAGATTAAAGCAAGCAAAGCCATTCACATTAGACCGGGATTGCGTTTTATCAAAAACTCTGTTTATCAAGCACCCTCAGTTATTCCTTCGTTGAATACAAAGTTTAATTTAAACAAGGCCCTTGATTTGCGTTTAGCCTATGCCCGTGGTTTTAGGGCACCAGCTTTAAGAGAATTGTACTACGATTTTTTTGATGCAAGCCACGCGATAATGGGTAACGAAAACTTGAAAGCTGAAGAGTCCAATAGTTTTAATGGGTCATTGGCCTGGGCAGGTGTCAAGAGTGATCAATTGCAGTTTCGTAGTACTTTATCGGGTTTTTACAATGAGTTTAAAAATAGAATAGACTATGGTGTAGATATTGCAAATCCTTCAATCACCACTTTAATCAATGTATCAAAATATAAGACTACAGGTGCCGCACTTGATAACACGTTAATTCTTAAAAACTTACAAACTAATATAGGTTTAGCCTACATAGGAAGGTTCAATAGCCTAGGCGAAAATCAACCGGCTTTAGAGCTCCCAGAGTTTGTCTGGTCGCCAGAGCTAACAGCTAATGTGAGCTATACACTTTCGAAATTAAATGGAAATATCAGCCTGTTTTATAAATATGCTGGCGCTAGACCAAGCTATCAATTAAGCACTGTAAATGGGGTACAAACCGCAAACTCGGTAAAGATAGGAGGGTTTGGCTGGGCAGATCTAATGTTTAACAAGAACATATACCGATACATCACACTTAATGCAGGTGTGAAAAACCTATTTGATGTAACTCAATTAACTAATTCCTCTAGTGCAAGCGGTGGAGCACATAGTACTGGCGGGGCCTCTATACCCTATAGTTATGGACGATCATATGTGCTGGGATTAACTTTTAACTGGAATAAATAATTAAATAAACATAAAATCATGAATAAATTAAATTCAATTTTTGCCGTTGCTCTTTTAGCGATCACTTTTACTGCTTGTAAAAAAGATGATGAACCTGTTATTGTTGTACCTCCTTCAGATGGTAGTAAGATAACCTTAAATGGTATTGTTGCTGCAGAAGCAGGAAGCGCAGCCGCAAACTCGGTATTTGTAGATTTAAGTGCCGATGAACAAACTAAAGCCTTGAGGACAAGCTGGGTGTTAGGGTTCTATTCTGGTGCCGACTTCAAAGTTATTTTAAATAACAGCACGGGAGCAACCGCCAAGAAAATTGAGAAAACTGATTTAAACGCAGTTACCGAGGCAGATTTTGTGCTAGCTGATTTGGCTATTTCTATAGGAACTGCAAGTGAAACAGAATTTGCAAAGATTGATGATCCTAGACAAGCTAATATTTTAAATAAACCAGCGATTGCGGCTGTATCTGCTAAAGACGCAGATAATAAAGTATACTTAATTAGCCCAGTTGGTGCATCACATACTGCAGTAGTTACTTCAGAAACAGTGTTTAAAGTAAGAATTTTAAGAAAAGGTAATGGTTACACTTTGCAGTATGCCAAGTTGAAAGAAACGACTTTCAAAACATTGGATATTACCAAAGATGCTGCTTATAATTTTGGATTTGTTTCCCTAGCTGATGGGAAGGCTGTAACAGTTGAGCCTCAAAAAAGCAAATGGGATATCAACTGGTCATGGTCAGTATATTTTGGAGGAGCAGATGCAGCTGCCTATCCTTATGGATTTTCGGATGTGATTTTTATCAACTCTTTAGCTGGTACACAAGCTGGCGAAGTTCTTACGTCAGCAGTAACTTACGACGCTTTTGTAGAAGCAAATATCGCTGGTGTAACCTTCAGTGGAGCACGTAATGCCATTGCCGATAAATGGAGAGTTACTACTGGAACAGGTATAAAAACCGACCGTTTCTATGTGATTAAAGATGCCAGTGGCAACGTTTACAAATTAAAATTTGTAAGTATGGGTGTTGGTGGTGATGGCGGCGAACGCGGTAAACCCGTAATCGAATATAAATTGGTTAAGAAAGGCTAGACTTAAGTTCAAAAGCTAGGTTTGTTTTGTTAAGAATGGGCTTCCGTGGATTCGGAGGCCTTTCTTTTTGCGTCCAAAATATTTTATATATTGTTAGTCACTAGGAATGGACGCACTAAGGACTGGATGTTGCCCTAATAACTTATGAATTAAAACAATTTTTTACCGTACTTATTACGGATTTTATACGCTTATAAACGTTAAACTTCCGACTTAGTTCCCAAGAAACTCCGAAGAAGCTCCGAAGAAATATAGAAAACGTTAGCCCTTTGCTAATAATTCGTTACCCCTACAGAGGGTGTTTTTTAGCTTTTAAATTTATTGAATTTTCCAAATACCCCTAAAGGTAATTTTATACCAGATGTAGCCTGTAAATAAAGTTCTCCAGTTTCTAAATTTTTAACTTGTGGGAAAGAGGTCTTGATTAGATTTTCTACAATTACCGACGAAAAGCCCAGTGAATAGGTATTTAATATCAAGAAATGCTCTTCTTCGTCCAACAGTTGAACTACATCCTGCATCATTTCTTGGATATGATCCTCAAGTTTCCATTTTTCTCCATTCGGACCATGACCAAACGCTGGTGGATCTAGAATAATACCATTGTATTTTTTGCCGCGTTTGAGCTCTCTTTTTACAAACTTTAACGCATCTTCAACTACCCAACGCACATCTTTTAAATTCGATAGTTCTTGGTTTTCATTAGCCCAATTTACTACTTGCTTAATCGAGTCCACATGCGTAGTATCAGCTCCAGCTGCTTTTGCAACTAATGATGCAGCGCCAGTATAAGCAAATAAGTTTAAAACTTTAGGGGATGGATTTTTGAATTTTTTAATAGACGACGAGATATAATCCCAGTTTACTGCTTGCTCTGGAAATACGCCAACATGCTTAAAGGAAGTAAGTCCTAAGCGTAAATTGATGCTAATGTCATCATTTTTATAATTTACATTCCAACGATCTGGAACGCTTTTATCTGCTTTAAACCATTCGCCCGAAGTGGCAGAACGGCCTTTAAAATTAATATGCGTTTTCTTTTTCCACTCTTGCGGCGATAAAATCTTTTTCCACACCGCTTGAGGTTCAGGTCTGCTTAAAATCAAATTACCAAAACGCTCTAATTTTTCGAAATCACCACAGTCTATTAATTCGTAGTCTTTCCAGTGTGTAGGGGTTAAGAGATGTATCATTTTGAGAGAATGGTTGTTTGGTTTTATATTAAAATTTTCCTTTTGCAGCTTTCATAAATCGGCTTGCAAAAACGAAATCATTTAGCTCATCGATATCAGTCTTGGCAATTTCTTTATTAGAGCCTTCCCAGAATTTTTTGCCATCATGTAAGAAGATGATATAATCTCCAATACCCATTACCGAGTTCATATCATGCGTAACCACAATGGTAGTTGTATTATATTCCTCGGTTAATTCTTTAATTAATTCATCAATTACGATAGATGTTTTAGGATCGAGGCCAGAGTTTGGCTCATCACAAAAAAGGTATTTTGGGTTCATGGCAATCGCGCGTGCAATTCCTACCCTTTTTTTCATTCCACCAGATAGCTCTGCGGGAAACAATTTATTCTTTCCTTCCAGGTTTACACGGTCTAAACAGAAATTTACGCGGTCTAATTTTTCACTTTGAGGCTGATCGGTAAACATATTTAAAGGAAACATTACATTTTCTTCAACAGTCATCGAGTCAAATAAAGCCGATCCCTGAAAAAGCATGCCGATTTCTTTTCTAATTTCAATACGCTGCTCGAAGTTGAGTTGGGTAAACTCGCGACCATCATATTCTACACTCCCTTGCTCAGGCTGATGTAGGCCAATCATGCATTTAAGCAAGGTTGTTTTACCAGATCCAGAGCCACCAATAATAAGGTTGGTCACACCAGCTTGAAACTTTCCCGAGATTCCTTTTAGAACCTCATTATCGCCAAACGATTTATAGATGTCTTTAATCTCGATCATAATAAAAGTTGGGTTACAATGTAATCGCAAGCTAAAATGCTAATACAGCTTACTACAACTGCACGCGTACTTGCTTGTGCAACTTCTAACGCACCGCCTTTAACATAAAAGCCTTCGTAGGCAGGTACAGATGTGATGATAAAGCCAAAGACAAATGCTTTAGTTAAGGCAACGGTAATTGTGTATGGATTAAAATCAGTTGTAATACCTTGAACATATTCTGCCGCCGATACAGCTCCAGATAATGTTCCACCTAAATAACCACCACCAATACTCAATACCATTGATATAATAACCAATACTGGTACCATGGTGATACCAGCAATTATTTTAGGAAGAATTAGATAACCAGGAGCATTGATCCCCATAATTTCTAATGCATCAATTTGCTCAGTTACGCGCATAGTCCCAATTTCTGAAGAAATAGCAGAACCGATTTTGCCAGCCAAAACAATCGCGCTTATCGTGGGACTTAATTCTAAGATACTTGAATCTCTATTAACAGAACCGATAATAGTTTTCGGAATGAAATCGCTTACTAACTGGAAAGCAATTTGCAAAGTCATAACCGCCCCAATAAAGGTAGAAATGATACTAATAAGCCCTAAAGAACCAACGCCAATAAAATCCATTTGTTGGAAAATGGCTTTCACATATATTTTAGTTTTTTCTGGTCTTCTGAAAACTGCTTTTAATAGCAGAATGTATTTGCCAAAATTGGTAAAATTCATTATTTATAGATTAGCCTGGTACAGTACAATAATATACAAAGAAACAACAAAAATGTTCTAGCATTCAGTATTTGTTCAAAAATATTATTGATTATGGATATAAATACTCTTTTTTGTGTCAAAAAAAACAATATTCAAATCTTATGAATGCAGTTATCACAGGAGCTTCGAAAGGAATTGGTAAAGCAATAGCTTTAAAATTGGCACAAAACGGCTATAATTTAGCAATATGCGCTAGAAATGAATCGGAAGTTAAGGCTTTTGAAGCCGAGTTACGAACCTATGGTGTTAATGTGCTGGCAGTAGCTGTAAACTGTAGCCAGAAAGAACAGGTGATTTCTTTTTTTGAGCGTGTAAAAGTTGAGATGAAAAGTGTCGATGTTCTTGTAAATAATGTAGGCACTTTTTTACCGGGAAGCATATTGGATGAAGCCGATGAAGTTTTTGAAATACAGCAACAACTTAACGTAAATGTGGCCTACTATTTGAGTAAGCATATTGGTAAAATTATGCGTGAAGCGAAGTCTGGACATATTTTTAACATTTGCTCCATTGCTAGTTTGCAGGTGGTTGAAAATGCCGGAAGTTATAGTGTAACAAAAACAGCGATGCTAAGTCTTAATAATGTATTGCGGAAAGAGTTAGCCGATTTCAATGTGAAAGTTACAGCAATTTTACCCGGTTCTACATTAACTGCATCCTGGGAAGGAACAACAATAGCAGCCGAAAAATTTGTACAACCAGAAGATATTGCAAATTCACTTTACTCCATTTTAAATTTAAGCAGTGGTGTAAATGTTGATGAACTAGTTTTAACGCCTTTAAAATTTTAACAATTAAATAGCAGGAGATATAGCAATGGAAAAGAAATTATATAGAAACGAACACGATAAAGTATTAGGAGGCGTTTCGACAGGTTTGGCGGCTTATTTACAAATTGACGTTACGATAGTAAGGTTGTTATTTATTTTGTCTACTGTTTTTCTAGTTGGCGCGGGCTTACTCGCCTATGTAATTATGTGGATTATCGTTCCGGCAAATAACGACCCGGCAGCTCGCTTTTCTAAGTTCAATGATTTTTATCAGAAGACTCCGCCAAGCGACCCAATGTTTAACTCGCCAAATGCTTTTAGCAACCCAGACAATAGTGGTGCGCAAACCAAATGGAATACACAAAATGCTGGGCCTGATTTTACCATGCCGAACGATCCAAATTTTAATGCTATGCCTAAAAATAATGACACAGGAAGAACGGTAGCTGGACTGGTAATTTTGGTATTGGGCGTTTATTTTCTATTAAAGCAATTTATCTTTATCCCAATTTGGTTTAGCATCTATAAGTTGTGGCCATTGGTAATTGTTGCAATTGGTGTTAGCTTAATTTTTAAGAACAAAAGACGAAATGAATGGGAGCAGTTTAAAAAAGAGACTACAGAAGCTCAAAAACCGACATACCAAAAACCAGCTGAAGAAGTGGTAGTGAAAGAGGAAAATGGTGATACAAATGCACCAATAGTATAAATAAATAGTATATTAATTTAAATATAAGAAAATGAAACTTGACAGAGTAATTTGGGGTATACTACTACTATTTATAGGTGGTGTGCTATTGTTAGATAACTTTGGTGTTATTGAATTTTATTGGCGCAACGTATGGAGTTTTTGGCCGGTATTTTTAATCATTTTGGGTATAAATATCTTGTTCAATAAAAACAACTCTCAAACAGGAAATATTATTTCACTGGGAATATTAGTGGTAACCTTATCATTCCTTTTTGTAAAAGGACAGAATAAACCAACGCACGGTTTATGGTGGGATAGAGACAATGTTCGTATTAGTATGGATGATGAGGAATGGTCAGATTCGTCACATGCTGAACTAACCTATGCTGAACCATTTTTACCAGGGGATGCCGAAAAGAAAACCATCTTAAATATAAGCGGAGGTGCAAATGCTTATGAGTTAAAAGGAGAAACTGATAGCTTATTTACAGCCGAAGTGAATGAGCACAGAAAGGGCATGCAATTCATGTTGCGTAAAGATGTTACAGACTCGGTTAATACAATCAACTTCAAGATGAATGGCAAGTCAAAAAGCCGATACTTCGGAAGTAATGGAAATTCGGTAGATTTTTACCTAAATGTGCAGCCCGTTTATGAAATGAATATTGCCATGGGAGCAGGAAGTGTTGATTTTGATTTAGCTAATTATAAAGTTAGAAAATTCAAATTTGATGGTGGAGCTGCCGATATTGATGTGAAATTCGGTGATCTATTACCTATCACAGATGTCAACGTTAAAGTTGGTATGGCCGATATTAAAATTGAAATACCACAAGACGCTGGCTGTCGTGTGATAACTAGAACTGGTTTCTCTTCTAGAGATTTTGATGGCTTTACTAAACTGAAAGACGGTACTTATGAAAGTCCAAATTACCAAAGTTCTACTAAGAAAATTTTTATTAACTTAGACGGTGGCTTTAGTAACTTTGAGGTGAAAAGGTACTAAACACTTATCCATGAAGTACACAGTTGTGGTCGACGGCAAGCCGGAAGGGCCTTATGAATTTGAGGATTTAAAAAAATTAGTAATCAAACCTGGAACCTTCGTAAGGAAGCCCGGAATGGACGATTATAAAGAAGCTCACGAGTTTGAAGAACTCCGTGAGCTTTTTGGTTTTCGACATCAACAAACTGCACCTCAATATTTTGCCTCGTTTGACCAACGATTACTAGCCTCGATAATCGACTATTTCTTCTTAACAATGGCGTATGTGGTTTGTATGTTATTCCTTTTTATCCTCGTTCAAGATAAAACGCAACGCATATTTATCGCAGTAGCCTTACTGCCTCTTATTCCAGTTGCTAAATTCGTGTACAGCAGTTTTGCTGAAGCTTCCGTAAAACAAGCTACCATAGGGAAGCGATTATTAGATATTAAAGTGACCGATATGCAAGGCAGTAGGATTGAATTAGGCGTGTCATTCGGTAGAAACCTTGCCAAAGCAATCTCCGTTTTTCCATTGTTTTTTGGTTATTTATATAGCTTTTTAAATAAAAAGCAGCAATGCTGGCACGATATCATTGCCAACACCTTGGTTGTAAAGCAGCGACTTATTTAGCCCCACGCTCCACGCCAAACCATTTCAATATTTTGACTTTTAACTTAGCTCTTTTAATTATCTTTGTACCGCATGGAAAATTTATCGGTAAATCATGAATTAGCGGGTGGTTATTGCAATAGTTTAACCTCATACGAACGATTTTTAACTAGAGAGATCACGATTGGTAATATACCAATGGGAGGCTCAAATCCGATCCGAATCCAATCTATGACTACTACCGATACCATGGATACATTGGGGACGGTAGAACAGACCATCAGAATGGTGCATTCGGGTTGCGAATATGTTCGTATTACAGCCCCTAGTATTAAGGAAGCCGAAAATTTAGCCAATATCAAAAAGGAATTACGTGCACGGGGTTACGATGTACCTTTAATCGCAGACATCCATTTCACACCAAATGCAGCAGAATCAGCCGCTAGGATAGTCGAAAAAGTTCGTGTAAACCCAGGTAACTATGCCGATAAAAAACGCTTCGAGAATCTAGCCTATACAAGCGATTCGTATCAGGCGGAGCTAGAGCGGATTTATAAAAAATTTACGCCTTTAGTTAAAATATGCAAAGAATACGGTACTGCCATGCGCATCGGCACCAATCATGGTTCGCTGTCAGATCGAATTATGAGCCATTATGGTGATACACCACGTGGAATGGTCGAATCAGCGATGGAGTTTATCCGCATGTGCGAAGACCATAACTATTATAACCTTTGCATTTCCATGAAGGCCAGTAATACGCAGGTAATGGTGCAGGCTTATCGATTGTTAGTGCAAACAATGGTAAAGGAAGGGATGAATTATCCACTCCACCTAGGCGTTACAGAAGCTGGAGATGGTGAAGATGGCCGAATTAAATCTGCCGTTGGAATTGGAACGCTACTAGCTGATGGCTTGGGTGATACAATTCGTGTTTCTTTAACCGAAGATCCAGAGTTTGAAGCGCCAGTTGCGAGGGCATTAGCAGATCGGTTTGAGCGAAGGTTAGTAAGTCAGGAAATTGGGAAGTTCGAAACTCGAGAAAGTATAATTACTACTCAGGCCGAAACCTATAACCCTTATCAGTACACAAGAAGAACAAGTAGCCCTGTTAATCAAATAGGTGGACATCATCATCCTGTGGTGATGATCGATGTAACGGGAGAAAATTTAAAAGACCCTTATTTTTTAGCTCAGCTCGGTTATAACTACAGCGCAGGTTTAGATAAGTATAACTTAACTGATTTAGCTGCCGATTTAGTTTATTTCGGAGATGAATTACCTTCATTTTCTTTACCCGGAAACCTAAAACAGGTTTATAATTATGCTACATGGCTTAAGTTAAAGGATCAACTAAACTGTTATCCATTATTTGATCTAGCAGATTATAAAAAGGCAGAAGCCTGGAAGCTCGAAAGCTTAAATTTCTGTAGTGTAACCGCTGAAGAAGTTAACGAGGCAGACTTGCAGATTTTCGGACTTTCGGAAGCTAAGACTGTGATTATCTTGCAAACCAATCAGCAAATGGGGATGCAACAGCAAAGAGCATTTTTTGTAGCCTTGCAAAGCAAAAATATTCAGGTCCCAGTTATTATTCAAAGAACCTATGCTGACGTTGATTCTGATCAATTGATGTTATATGCTGCAAGCGACTTGGGAGCTTTACTAACTGATGGATTTGGTGATGGTGTTTGGATCAATGCCCCAAGGGCTATCGGTCTATCGCTCGTAAACTCAACCAGTTTCGGTATTTTACAAGCTACTCGAACACGCATTAGCAAAACAGAGTATATTTCTTGTCCAAGCTGCGGCCGGACGCTTTTCGATTTACAAGAAACCACCCAATATATCCGCTCTAAAACAGACCATTTAAAAGGCATAAAGATTGCCATCATGGGTTGTATTGTAAACGGACCTGGAGAGATGGCCGATGCTGATTATGGTTATGTTGGTACTGGCCCCGGAAAGATTACACTATACCGAGGCAAAGAAGTGGTAAAGAAAAATGTAAATACGCCAGCTGCTTTAGACGAGCTGATAGAAATTATTCGTGAGGATGGAAACTGGGTAGAGGTTAATTCCCCCAGACAGTAATTACTACGTGTCTATTACCTCCGTGGTTACGGTGCTCGCATAAGTAAATGCCTTGCCAAGTGCCAAGTGCCGGTTCTCCATTGCTAATAGGGATAAGTATAGACGTGTCCAATAATGCCGATTTTAAATGTGCCGGCATGTCGTCCGAACCTTCGTAATCGTGTTCATAATCTGGATCATTTTCTGGTACCGCTTTGTTAAACCACGTTTCGAAATCTTCCCTAACCGTTGGGTCGGCATTTTCATTAATCGTTAAAGAGGCTGAGGTATGTTGAATAAAGATCTGCAACATGCCTACTGTTAACTGTTGCATTTCTGGAATTGCACTTAAAATTTCTGCAGTGATCAAATGAAAACCTCTACTTCTCGCTTTTAATGTTAATTTTTTCTGAATAATATGCATCTAATAAATTACTAGTTTATAAAGGCTTTTTAAGACTTGACCTCTTGCCAAATCCATTCAATGGGCCTGTAGTTAAAACGTTTAAACCACCAATTACTATATAAAACTTTGTTTTGGCCTTTCGTTTTAACCCAAAATAAGCAAATTGTAGCAACATAAAGTACACACTAATTAGCATTTAACCCTTTCAATCTATTTCGGGCTTCCTCAAAGCCAGGGTAAATGGCTAATGCTTTCTTGTAATAAATTACTGCATCTGCTTTACGGTTTAGCGCTAAATAGATATTCCCCATCGTTACCATCACCAGATCTTTATTTGGGAATTCCTGGGCATTATTCTCAGCAATAATTCTTGCATCCTCCAAGCGTTTCAAGCCTACTAATTGTTCAGCTATAAAATTCATAGAAATCCAATCTACGGAGTAATTGGCTGTATCCTTTTTCAATTTTTGAAAGCTTTCAACTGCAGTCTTCGAGCCTTTCTCTGCAATGATCTTTTCAACCGTTTTATGCAAAGGTTGTCTAATCCTAACTGGTTTATTATACAGCACCTTTGCAAGATCGCCAGTTATTCCAAAAAAATCTGTGGGCGAACTATTGCTTAAAATTACAATCATGCTATTGGTTGATGGAATTCTAAGTAAAAATGAAATAAATCCTTCCGTCATTCCCAGATGAAAATTTGTGACCACACTATCAGTTGGAGTGTATTTAAATTTTTTATTAAACCAGCCATAACCATAATCTGCCGGCTTAATTCCCGGAGTTAGCATTTCATCAGTCAGCTTTTTATTGAGCAAGGAACCATCGCTTATCGCCAAATGGAACTTAAAAAGATCTTCAACTGTACTGTAAATATCTCCGGTGCCCATGGTATTTGATTGATCGCGGAAATCGGCACTTTTATATTCTCCTAAAGTATAATCATAGCCCGTTGCCCTATTCTTCACAACTTGCGTGTGGAAATAAGAACCAGAGTTTTGCATACCTATTTTATCAAAAATATCTTCCTTCATCAACTGCACATAGGTCTTGCCAGTAACCCTTTCCATGATATAACCCAAAGTAAAGTATCCCCAACTGCTATAAAGGTATTTTGTACCCGGTTTAAATGCCAAAGCAGAATCGGCGTATGTTTTAACATAGGCCTCACGACTAAAGTTTTGCCTACTTATCCTTGGAAAAAAGTCTTTGATAATATCATAATTTGGTATGCCAGAGGTATGACTTAAAACTTGCTTAATGGTAACGCTACTAGCAGGTTTTCCAACAAATTCGGGAAGGTAGTGCGATACTGTTTGGTTAAGATCTATCAGGCCTTTCTGCACTTGTATCAACATCAACATCGCAGTGATAGGCTTAGAAACCGAACCAATCATAAACTTTGTATCCACAGTGTTAGGAATACTCCATTCTCTATTGGCTTCGCCAAAGGCTTGACTATAAATAATTTTGCCCTGCTCTGCTACAAGTACAGCACCATCAAACATGTTAAATTTATGATAGGTTGCCATGATGGCTGCTAGCTTCTCCTTTTTTGATTGAGATTTAGCAACGATTGTTAAGCTTAGCAAGCAAATTAAAGCGATCGTTCTTTTCATTCCTCCATCCATCTGCCTGTTTCTTTGGCAATGTCTACCATCTTCTGACCTTGCGCCGTCATTAACCCTTCTTCAACCAGTTTTTCTACACGATCTCTATTGGGTTTACTCCATTTGCTTTTAGCATTGCGAGGTGTAAAAGTTAATCCATAACTTTCTTCATCATTCTTTTTTGCTAAACTATCTATCCAACCAAAGCATAATGCTTCTTCGGTTGCATCATTTAGATTTATGCCTGGAGTTTTACTTTTTTTATGCTGCAGAATTAACCAAACCGATCTTTCCGATTGACTATTTTGTTGTAGCCATTCTCGCCATTCCGCTCGGTTTTTCGCATAAACTACCTGTTTTCCTTCTTTCGATTCTAACATAGTATACTTTTTGCTGATTAAGTACATCAAGATAGTGTAAATTGATCATGATACCAAAAAATTAGCCCTGATATAAGCTTCGGCTTGCTTTTGGGTAAGAGATGAGAAGTGACCACCCTGCAGTTCGTTTAAAATTAATGGTTGCAACTACAATTTCACGCTCAAGTTTTGTTAACTGATAAAAAGACATTGGTTTAAATTGGTCTATAAGCCGTTGCAGTAAGGTTGTTTCTCTTTAAATATACGTAGCCATTTTGCTGGTCGATGATCAAATTAAATCTCTTTAGTACTTCACCTCCCATCATGCTCATTTTTTGTCGACCAATTGCGCCCTCAAAAAAACCAACAGGTACATCTGATAATTGAAGGTTTCCTATTTTTAATAGTGGCAAAATAGCATTTTTTGTTTTGAGCACATTCCCAAATGAGTCTTTTAAAGATTTCTCACTAACAATTTTCAGCTGTTCTCCCAGTTTGTTCGCTGCGGTAAATTGATCATCAAATAAAATTGCGCCAGCATAGCCAGAATGTACCAGGAATTTGTTTTGGTAGCTCACTCCATTTATCAAGCAATTAGCCACTAAAAATAAGTTGTCATGCTCAACAACCAATTTCAGTTTTTCGTAGCTCTTCGCTTTACTAGGGAGTTTTTTGGCTAACGTTATGATACTTTTATCAAAATCTATTGCAATAACTCTGTCCTTAAAAAAGTCAATTCCAAATTTACCATCCGTGTATTGTCCAGTGTTCTTATTCTCTGCTATTTCGAGATTTGTCCATTTAATCTTTCCAATCTGAAGCGAATTATTGTTGCTTATTCGAGATGAGTTCTCTTGTCCACCCCAACTTTTAATCCCATCAATATTGCCTTCAAATTGTAAGCTTTTTATTTTTTGGATACTGGTTTCTGTTAAGGTTATTCCATTCGCAGCAGTATGGAACATCAGCTGAACAGTATCCTTTTCATTTAATATTGCTTTGATAGAAATGTTGTTGTAATCGGTTAGTTGAAAAGGAATCGTATACGTCCGGTCTGACATATTAGATTTTAACTCTTGCGCTAGGGTTGATTGCGTTAAAATAGTCAGGAATAAAAAGAAAAGTTGCTTCAGTTTAGTCATGTAAGTGCTTTATAGGAACGCACGAATATATCTAAAAAAGCTATATTTTCAATTACGAGATCGAAGCTTGAACGATTTGCTACGGTGCTATGACAGTTACTTAGTTAAATTTATTAAAACAATTTCACATTTCTCCATAAAATAAAAAGGCTGCTCCAATGATGGAACAGCCTACACTTAACACACACAAAGGTCTTTAATAACCAGAATTTTGTACTAGATATCCTGGTAAGTTAGATGCCCCGTCAATCGCAGTTTGAGGGATAGGGAAAATTCTTTTACGTTTGTCGGTATTCGTTTTTTCAGTCCAAGTACCCTCATATTTTCCAAAGCGGATCATATCTGTACGTCTAACCATTTCCCAATAAAACTCAAATCCTCTTTCGCGGAATAAAAGATCGAGTGTAATCGATGGGAGTGGTGCTGCTGGAGTAGTTGCGGTACGCGAAGACCTAATAATGTTAACATCAGCTAATGCAGATGCATCATTTTTTCTAAGCTTTGCTTCTGCACGCATTAAATAGATATCAGCAAGACGTAGGATTACAATATCATGCTCGCCAAAATTTCTTCCACTTACTGATGTTTTGCTGAACTCATATTTGTGAACCCTATAACCAGTATTGTAATTACTTCCAGCAACCGTATAATCAATGTTTTCGGTAAAGTTTACTTCTAGCGTTGGTTTGCTACGCGTATCATAATAAAGCTTGTCAACTTGCATTTTGCCGTCTGGGCATTTTAAAAACACGCCATTTCTTCTAATTAAGCCGTATTGCTGACCTCTTAGGATACCACGGTTGATATTAAAATTAGCAGCATCAACGCAGGCCGTAGCCGGAGGTAAATTTTGTTTGTAAAAACGTGGGTCTGCATCTGCAGGATCGACAGGAGCATACGCATTTACCCAGGTACGGTAAAAGTCTGATGTGATACCTGGACCATCTGTTCCGTTAGCACCAGTATAAGCAGGCAATGGAAATTGATCTCCCGATAAAGAGAAATAACCAAAACGGTTGTGTCCATTTAAATCTGCACGTTGATCAACTGCAAAGATCAACTCTTTATTTGTATGGTTGTTATCATTGAAAATAGAGAAATAGTCGGCCGCCAAATTATATTGACCAGACGTAATAATCTTAGTGCAATAATCTATCGCTTTGTCCATATCTTCTGGCTTAAATGTAAATGTAGTTGCATAAACATCTCTGTAAACGGCAGCATTTAAATACAATCGAGCAAGCAAACCCCAAACAGCACCCTTTGTGATTCTACCAGGTCCAGTTGTGGTTTCAACGATAGGTTCTATCGCAAGCAATTCTGATTTGATATATTCAATAGCTGCTTCACCTCTTAATATTTTCGACGTTTCACCTATGTCGTCCTTAACGAAGATTAAGCCATAAAGATCCAACATCAATAATGAATAGTAGGCTCTCATTCCCCTTGCTTCTGCCAAAAATACTTTAGCCGTCGGATCAGGGTTAGTAGGTAATGCGTTAATCGCCGTTACACTTCTAGAAATGCCTATTAAAATATTGTTCCAAGTATTTCTCACGTTGACATCTGTACTTATGTTTTCGTGCTTGTGTAATTGAAGGTAAATACCATTATCGCCCCAATCTGTTCCACCTCTAAACGGTAAGATTGCCTCATCCGTTGAGATCTCTTGTAGCGCAAAATAATTGGTATGGGTAAAGATGTCTTCCAGCTTTGCATAAACTGGTGCAATAATTCCCTCAGCTTGCTGTTTGTTAGTGAGGCCTGCAACAGAAGATTCATCGAGTACATCTTCCTCTAGTTTAGTACAACTGTAAGTAACTGATAATGCTATAAAAGCTAGTAGCAGCATTAATATTTTCTTCTTCATATGCTATTGTTTATTAATGAATAGTTTATTGTTTAAACTAGGTTTTAGAATGAGAAATTTAAACCAAAAATGAAAGATCTGGCTTTCGGATAACTTAAGAAATCGATACCATAAGAAGATACACCACTAATTGCTCGGTCGATGTTTACTTCAGGGTCATAACCAGTGTAATCTGTGATTACGAAAAGGTTTTGGCCGGTAACAGATAAACGGATGTTCGAAAACCATTTGCTAATTCCAAGATCTTTGGTATTTAAACTATAACCTAATGAGGCATTGTTCAGCCTTAGATAAGCTCCATTTTTAAGATATCTGGTCGTTACAGGGGTCGCATTGTTAAGCGACTCTGATGCATTTTCGATCGCTTCTCTCGTTGCATTCGCATTTTTAGCTAACCTTAATTTCGAGAAACTTACGTTCTGCGTATAATCATAGGTTTTATTTCCAGAAACTCCGTTAAAATTGATGCTTAAGTCGAAGCCTTTAAAATTAATACCAGCATAAAAGCTATAAATGGTACTAGGCAAAGCTGTACCTGCCGAAATCCGATCCTTATCAGTTATTAAACCATCGCCATCTATGTCGCGATAAGTACTTAAACCTGCCGCATCAAATCCAGTAAATTCCTTTAAGAAAAAAGTTCCAATTGGCTGATTATTGATATAACCATTAATTGTTGACGAAGTGATACCAGCACCAGAAACAGAGCCTGCTGGGATTACAGAGTAAGGTGAGTTTTCTACTTTATTCTTCATGTAAGTAATGTTACCACCAATGTTATATCCAAAGCCATTATCAGATTTATGTCTATAATCCAATTCAAATTCGATACCCTTATTGGTAATCGTCATGTCTTTTACGTTCGACCAAACCTCTGCAGCAGGCTGAACCGGGTCTGCTGGAATTACTTGCAATAGAATATTCTCCGAAACTTTGTTAAACACGTCTACCGTTCCAGTTAATGCACCTTTAAACAAGCCAAAGTCTAAACCGATATCGGTTTGTTTTGATGTTTCCCATTGGATATCTGGGTTTGCCAGTCTAGAATAAGTTGTACCTGCCGGATAGGCACCTGTTGGATAAAGAGGATAACTTGCAGATGCAATAGACGTAAATAAAGCCTGGGTAATTTTAGGCGGGATTTCTTGGTTACCCGTTATTCCATAACCAGCTCTTAATTTCAAGTTGCTGAAAATGGAATTTTTCATAAACTCTTCTTCCGAAATTTTCCAACCTAAAGAGAAAGAAGGGAAGTAACCATATTTGTTATTGGTACCGAACTTCGAAGAACCATCAGCTCTGAAATTAGCCGTAAACAAATACTTGTTATTGTATTGGTAAGTTACCCTCCCAAAGAATGATTGTAACTCATTGATAAAGGCAAATCCGCCAGGTCTGTTATTTGCTAAAGTTAAATCCTGACCAACACCTGGGTTATAAATTGGATCTATACCGCCAACTAAAAACCTGTTAATGCTGTTGTTTCTTTGTTGTACAAAAATCCTTTGGTAAGAATGCCCAGCAAGTGCAGATATATTGTGATTGGTATTGTTCCAATTATAAGTTAGGTAATTTTCAATCAGCGTATTTTTGTTAGTGTTATAAAAAGTCTCTAATCTACCGTCGCGAAATGGAACTGCATTTGGAAGGTTTACCACATCACGTGTAGCCGTAGAGTTGTCGATTCCTAAATTCACTTTATAAACAAGCCCTTTAATTATCCTCATCGAAGGCGAAATATTTCCGATTACCCTATTGGTGGTGGTAATTTCTTTGTCTAGGTCAAAAAATAACGAAGGGTTGTTGATGTTCTGATAGATAATAGGTTTGCCACTGCCGTCATATGCCGGATAAGTAGGGTTATTGATCAACGCATCACCTAAGATACTGGTAATAGGAGGGCGCTGTTGTTTGGTATTTGCTGCATTCAAATTAATGTCAACTATTAACCTATCGTCTAAGAATTTTTGTGTGGCATTAAATCTGCCTGAGTATCTATTAAGGTCATTTTTCTTAATAATACCTTCTTGCTTTTGCACACCTAACGAAGCAAAATAAACTATTTTATCTGCACCACCGCTCATGGTAAGGTTATGGTTTTGTGTTTGCGCAACTCTCGTTATTTCTTTTTGCCAATCCGTATCTCCACCTTTATCATCTAAAACACCACCTGCTTTTGGCACTTCCACGCGGAATTCAGCAGCAGTTAAAACTGGTATTGCTCTAGCGAGCGATGAATAGCCTATACTAGAAGAAACACCAAGATTCGAGGCACCAGCTTTACCTTTTTTAGTGGTAATAATGATTACTCCATTGGCTCCACGAGAACCATAAATAGCCGTTGCCGATGCATCCTTTAATACATCAAGCGATTCGATATCCTGAGGGTTGATGAAGCTTAACGGGTCACCGTTTCCAGTATTTGAATTGTCTAAAGGTAGACCATCAACTACAAAAAGAGGGGAGCTACCCGACCTTACACCACCTGGTCCCCTGATACTGATTCCAGTAATTGCACCAGGTTCGCCACTGGCCGATGTTACATTTACACCCGACACCTTGCCTTGCAATAATTGCTGCGGAGAATTGATGATACCTTTGTTAAACTCTTCGCTCTTTAATGATTTTACAGAACCTGTAACATCTTTTTTGTTTTGAGAACCGTATCCTACAACAACCACCTGCGATAGGTCTGATGCGCTGGCTTTTAAGGAAACTTCAATTTTGGTTCTGTTGCCAACAATAATTTCTTGTGTTACAAAGCCAATGTACTTGATCACTAAGATTGCATTGTCATCAGGAACGGAGATAGAGAAGGCTCCATTTTCGTTAGAACTTGTAAACTGTGTACTGCCTTTAATGTTGATGCTAGCTCCTGGCAAAGGCCGGCCGTCTTGTGCGTCCAAAATTGTTCCAGTCACAATTTTTTGCTTCGCAGTATTTGCGTTAGCGCTTATTGCAAAAAAGCAAAAGCAAATCATCAGCCATAGCTTTAGACAACGCGGTAAATAAGAATAGTAAATTTTGCTCATATGTAATAGTTAAGGTTTAAGTGGGTGAAAGTTTTGGCACAAGGTAGCAAGCACAGGTTAACTACCTGTTATTAGAGTTGTACGGATATGTTAATAAATGGAGTGTTTTTTAGCCTAAAATTTTAAAGTTTCGGGTAAGTACTTAGCAACCAAATTTTCGTAATAAGGTCTTAACTTGCTCCAGTTTGGTGGCTCGGGGTTCTTGGAATATAAATCGTAAGGATTAAATAGTTGTACCCATTTTAGCATCTCTCTGTCATGATCGTCGAGCAAGTACTCATATTGCCCTTCACGATGCCATGCGTAAAATGAATGGTAACGCAGCATATATAAACCACCTTCGGGAATGCGGTTTTTTAACATTTGGTAAACATACTCATCATGCCCCCACGACATGGTCACATTACGCAGGCCACAGCCTTTTTCATAAATGCCACATTCGGTTTGATAGGCAGGGTTTGAATAATCAGGGTTATTCTTGAAGAATTCGGGGTAGACAATCTTGTCTGAATAAGCACAACCTACCGGGAAGGTATCGCCAACTACAGCCCATTGTGGTTCTTCAAATAAGCAGAGCACCTTTCCCATGTCGTGCATTAGGCCAACTAAAACCATCCAGTCTGGGTGGCCATCTCTACGGATCGCTTCAGATGTTTGCAGTAAATGCTGGAACTGATCTAAATCTGTGTCGGGATCAGAATCATCTACCAATTGATTTAAAAACTGAAAAGCATCCCAAATTGGCATTTCCTTTTTATCAAATTTTAAATAGTTGTTCCTTTTTTCTTGAACAAAATCATAGGTTTGATAAGTATGGTTTAGTCTGTAAAATTCTTTAACCGTATCTCTTGCCGGTTCTTCATAATTACGGTACTCTTTCGTTGTTTTTGAAGTAGCGATATTATCTGGGTCTGGATAACGTAGCAATAAATCATCCTCCCACTCATCAAGATTGTTTAAAGGGTTTGTTTCCTTTGCGGTGAAGTTGTTTTGATTTGTACCCATCACTAACATTATATTTGGTTATTCTAATTTGAAGTTTTTTTAACTTACTTCTGGTATAATGACTTATGTTTATTTACGAAACCGTTTTCGCTTTACCCTCCCCTTCCCAATTCCCCAGAATTTTTGTATGTTGTATCGCTAAAGCACAAGAGCATTGATTTTAAACAATGAAGAACATTAATATTAAAGAACTTGCTTCTGAGCTAAAATTATCGGTATCTACTGTTTCGAAGGCTTTAAACGATAGTTACGAGATAAGTGAGGAAACTAAGCGTCGGGTATTAGAAATGGCAACAAGGCTCAACTATGTTCCTAACCCTTATGCCAGCAGTTTGCGCGGTAGGAAAAGTAAAAACATAGGCGTAGTAATTCCCGAAGTAGCAGACAGTTTTTTTTCTTTGGCTATTAACGGTATCGAATCGGTAGCTAAAGAAAAAGGTTATCATGTATTAATTTGCTTAACCCACGAGCGTTTTGAAAACGAAAGAGCTATCCTAAAAGAATTTCAAGGTGGGAGGGTAGATGGTGTGCTATTGTCTGTGTCGACAGAAACCTCTGAATGCGATCATATTAATGATCTAATTTCGAATGGTATTCCGCTAGTCTTTTTTGATCGGGCCTGTGAAGATGTAGATACGGCTAAAATTATCACCGACGATTTTGAAAGTGGTTATAAGGCCACCGTGCATTTGATCCAGGAAAATTGTAAGGAAATTGCCTTTTTGAGTATTTCTAATAACCTCTCCATTAACAATAAGAGATTGGAGGGCTATTTACAAGCTTTAAGCGATTACAAGATCAAAGTAAATCCAAAATACATTGTGCAATGTACCAATGATGCGGCACAAAATTACCTGCTAATTAAAAAACTATTGCAGCAAAAGAATAGGCCAAACGGCATTGTTGCGTCGGTTGAAAAATTAACCACACCCGTTTACATGGCTTGCGAAGACTTGAAGCTAAAAATGCCCTACGATTTAAAGGTTGTTTGCTTTTCTAACTTGGAAATTGCTGCGATCCTTAATCCATCGCTTACTACTATTACTCAACCTGCTTTTGAAATGGGTAAAGCTGCGGCAACACTCTTATTTAAGGCTTTAGAAAAAAGGAGCTTTAGTTTAGTAAAGGAAGACTATATGATACCTTCTACACTTGTAGTAAGAGGCTCAACTATTGCTTGTTAAGTAAAGCGGTTAGCTTCGTAAAATCTTCTCCATTTTCCGGCCTTTTGCCAACTCATCTACGATTTTATCTAAGTAACGAGCCTTTTTTGTTAGGGGATTTTCAATTTCTTCAATTCGGTAGCCACAAATTAAGCCGGTAATAAGGTTTGCGTTGGGATTTAAAGCCGCGCGTTCAAAAAACGTTTCAAAAGTTACCCTTTCATCAATGAGTTCCATTAACTTTTTTTCATCAAAGCCTGTGAGCCATTCAATTACCTGGTGCAATTCTTCCTTTGTTCTTCCCTTGCTCACTACTTTGGTAACGTAGTGCGGATATACAGAACCAAAAATCATTTTTGCAATACGTTCGTCGTGTTTACTTATATCCATATCTTGCTAATTTAAGATTTTAAATTTTAATCTTCAATGGCTTCGATGCCTTGGTTTTTAAGTTGCTCAAGGTGATTTTTCATGGCATTCACTTGTTCGGCTGGGTGACCTTGCCATTTCGTAACTTCGCCAATTACCCTAAAAGGATGTAAGGAGCGGTACGATTTTGTTGGATTACCAGGGAATTTCTTGTCTGTTAAATTTGGATCGTCTTCAATCGGACCAGTAGGCTCTACAATATAAATTCTTTCCCTTTCGCCGGATGCAAGCTCGGCACCCCAAATTGCGGCATCGAGGGTAGCTGATAGATAAATATACTTTGCTTTATTTTGTTGACCATAGTTTGAGCTGTAGCCGACTTCTATTAAATCGCCGATTTTCAGGTCGGCTTTCGACCCATGAAAATATGACTGCGTAAAAGTTTTTGCTGCGGTTTCCATTGCTTTGTATCCTCCTTTAATAATCAAATTTATTTTTTAGTGTATTTATGATCTTTCCATTGATTGGTTCCAGCCTCACTATCGGCAATAAGCTGATTCAATCTTTTAATTTTTGTGGCATCTTGCTTAGCACCCATCACCCAATTGATCGACCGCTTCCAACTTTATAAAAGCCAACTACCAGTTCGGTTTCTTGTTGATGGTTTTCTGCTAACCACTTTCTAAAATCGACTTGTTTTGCGAAAAAAGTAGGAGCCGCCATTACCTGTTATCTTCTTTTGTTCAATGTATAAATCATTGCCGACGAGACAAGGCACATTACAATCGCACTAATGATCAATGCGTTTTCTTTTTGAGAAATTCCTATTAAAAGATCCCCCATAAACATTACCAAAAAGAAAATATAAGCTATGGTTAGCATAGGAGCCGACTTTTTATACGTTGCAAAAGCAAAGATAAAACCGAGGGCAAATTGCCTAGCAGCCCACATATGAATGACATAGTCTACACCCTTTGCGCTAAGATCAACTGTTTCTACAATTGATTCTGGCGCTAGGTATAAGCCTATGCTTACTGTAATTTCCAGTAACGCAAAAAGTCCTGATATAAACAGTACTCCTTTGGATAATGATCGTTGTTCTTCTGTCATGGTCGGTTAATTCTTATGCAATATAACAAACCTGATCATCCAAGTAAAATGGATAAGGATTTTTTGCATGCTAACGTACCTTATTTTGATTGCTACCAATATGATGCGCCATTTTTTCTCCACTGCCACCGGTAAGATAACCTGCAACTATTTCTTTTTTTCGCTTGCCCTGCGCTATATAATCCATTGTTATGCTACAGTCGCCCTCAATAGCAACCCAAATTGTCTTAGTTCCTCCCGGCGCCAAGCTGCCAATTTGTTTGTACTCACAGCCTGTTAAATGAATATCCGTTAACTGCCCATTAGTCTTATTTGTAAATGTTATTCTCATGGTATCTAGTAAAACCATTGTAGCCCAGCAATAGGCCAGCACAATTGGGATGTTTATGAGCATTAAGCCTACCTGCATGAGTAATCTCTTACTGTGTTGCTTGTTCATAGCGGCGGCATTCAGTATGAGTATCAGCACAAATAGATTGGTTATACCAGCCAGCGCCATATAACAGTAACCGACCCCCAGTAAAACAAAGTTGGAGGTAAAAAAGTAAAGGGCAAAGATTGCGGTTCCAGTTACCAATGAAATCAAGGCAGTAAGCTTGGCTATTTTGATAAGTTTTTCTATCATTTTTTGCTGGTAGTAAATGCTAGGCTGTGGTTCGAGTTGTTGTCTTATTAATGTAAATTAGATGAAGAATATTGAATTTGTTACTGGCTATTTATGAGTTAATTTTAATTGTTCTTAACATTGTATCAGTGTAAATTTAAATTACAATTATGGAAACAAACAACTCGAATTCGATAGCAATAGATTTAAAAGAAGTAAAGGCATTTGGTACGGTGGCTGCAGAGGCACCCTTAGATCAAATGAATATCAGCCGCAGAAATGTAACTGCGCATGATGTGGAAATTGATATTCTTTATTGTGGTGTTTGCCATTCGGACATACATACCGCAAGAAGCGAATGGGGTGGAACAATATATCCTTGCGTTCCAGGACATGAAATTGTAGGTAAAATTGTGCGCGTTGGCGCCCATGTAAGTAAGTTTAAAGTTGGTGATGTGGTAGGAGTAGGCTGTATGGTCGACTCGTGTAGAGAATGCCAATATTGCAAAGAAGGTTTAGAGCAATACTGCGAACCGGGCATGACTGGTACCTATAACGCACCCGATAAACATATTCCGGGTTCACCAACATTTGGTGGCTATTCGGAAAGTGTTACCGTAGATGAAAATTTTGTGCTACGCATTCCAGCAAACCTAGATTTAGCTGCAACAGCTCCATTGCTGTGTGCAGGTATTACTACTTATTCGCCGCTTCGTCACTGGAACGTTGGTCCAGGTAAAAAAGTAGGTATTGTAGGAATTGGCGGTTTAGGCCATATGGGTATCAAGATTGCAAAAGCAATGGGCGCTCATGTAGTGGCATTTACTACTTCTGAATCGAAGTTTGCCGAGGCGCACCGTTTGGGCGCTGATGAAGTAGTGCTCTCGAAAGATGCCAAACAGATGGCAGCTTATCGCGGTAAATTAGATTTTATCCTTGATGCAGTATCGGCCGAGCATGATATCAACACTTACCTTGGTTTGTTGCGGGTAGACGGGTCGTTGGCCCTAGTTGGTGCCCCTGAACATCCACTACCAGTTGCAGCTTTTAGTGTAATTGTTGGTCGTAAAAGTTTGTCGGGCTCTATGATAGGTGGTATTGCCGAAACACAAGAAATGTTAGATTTCTGCGGCGAGCATAACATTACTGCTGATATAGAAATGCTGGATATCAAGGATATCAACGAAGCTTATGAGCGCTTGATCAAAGGCGATGTGAAGTATCGCTTTGTGATAGATATGGCATCGATTGGGAAGTAGAAACTAGTAGGTGCGTATGTGACGTCTTATTTAATCACCACGTCATATCGAAGGTCTACCTACCGAGATATGACGTGCTTTTTATTAGAATGAACTTAGGATTACTCGGACTTTTTCTTTCTTTCAGCGCTTTTGAAACTTTCCAGTATAAAATCCCAGTGCTTATTTTCGGGATCTAGCTCACGTGCTTTTTCAAAGCATTTGATAGCGCTTTCCTTGTGTTTATTTCTTCGATAAGTTTCTCCTAAATTTTCATAGGCAAGCACAGATTTGGGATATTCCTGTACATTCAATTCAAAGATTTTGATGGCATCTTTTATTTTCTTAGCCCTTCTCAATTCATTGCCTAGGTAATTTAATTGGTTTTCATCAAAAGTGAACATGGCTTTGTTTGCTGTTTTGAGCTCACGATAAAGTTCCATAGCGGCATCAACGCCCTTTGCGTTATAGACTGTTCTAAGTGTATCTACTAAAACCCAGGGATACTGATATGGTTCAATCTTACGCTTCGGATCAAGAAGATACCTGCCAATATCTGTTACACCGTTGTTTGCGTTGGCCAAAACGACTACTCCAATTTTATTCGTTTTGTCTATACCTAAAAAAGTGCGGTAGCCAGGCATGCCGCCATCCTTAAATAACAAATACTTTCCATCACTATTCACTTGTGTCCAGCCCATGGTAGTAAAAGTATCATTGCCATCCTTTTTTGCTTGCACTACGTGAGTAAGTTCCATCGCCGGAAGCAAATCCGTTTTTACGAAACCCAGATTTGCCTCTGCAAAAGTGAGCAGGTCGTTTATATTAGAGCGCAAGGCACCTCCAGCATCTATTGCCCCTAAATCTGTTAAACCAACCACTGTCCCAGTTTCTGCATGCCCAACTGCAAGGTTTGATTTTTGTTTAGCAGTTAATGAAATTACGGTATTGTGCATATTCAATGGTTCACTAACCCCTTCCTTAACCAAGGTCTCGAAATCTTTATTTGCAACGATCGACAGTATACTGCCTAATACGCCATAGGCAACATTAGAATATTGCCATCTTGAATCTATGTCGAAAGTTGGGGTGAAATTAGCATAGTATTCGTATAGCTGCTTAACGGTATAATCAACATAGGGCTCGTCTACATTTTTAGGATCAACATTGTATGGAAAGCGAGGCATTCCAGACCTGTGGGTTGACAAATTGAGTAACGATATTTCTTTACCATTTCTGCTTGGTGTTTTTACAGTTTTTGGCAAAAACTTAGAGGTAGGATCGTTAAGGTTCAGCTGTTGCTTTAAACTCATGTCAGCCAATAGCAGCGAAGTAAATACTTTGGTAATCGAGCCTATTTCGTAGATAGTATTGCCATCTGGTAACCTTGGGTCGCTATCACTTAATTTGCCTGCGGCAAATATTTTTCTGCCATTTGCATCTACAAAACCTACAATGATACTCTTACTTCTCTTGTTCGTAACCTCCTGCTTAATAATAGCTTGAATGCTGTCCATAGGAGCCTGCGCAAATGAGAGGTTTGTTGTGGTAAGCAGTAAGATGATGAATATATATTTCATAAGCGGCTCAAACTTTTTGTGCGATCAATATGGTATGCATTTGGGTCTCTGAAGTTGTTTTTTGATAGGTTACTTTAAATACCTTCAATTCGCTAAAGCTATTTAATTCAAGTTGCTTTTTTATTTCGTCAAGCTCATGGAAAAAGAAATATGCTCTGTCGCCCGTACTGCTTATTTGAAAGCCCGATTTACTTGGGTCTCCTTCCATAAAGCTTAAATAAATTAAACCCTTTTTATTGAGTAGTGTACAACAATCGGCAATCAGTTTTGCACCTTCACTTGCCGATAAAAAAGGTAAACAAAATCCGCACACAACGCCGTCAAACTTTGTAGTTAGATCGTCTATTTGTCGGATATCCATTAACTTGAAATTCGCTGTGGGATTGTTTGCCTTTGCGAGCTCAATCATTTTTGGCGCAACGTCGACACCAAGGACATCGTAATCTGGTCGTTTAGTTAACAGATACTTCATGATGTTCCCAGGTCCACAGCCAATATCTAAAATCTTTGAATTTGGTTTACTGAGCGTGTTGCAAATAACGTCATAGGTCTCATTATACAAGTCTAGGTACATGAACTTGTCTTCATATATCTTTGCAACCTTATTCCAAGTTTCGAATGTTTCCTTATAATTATCCATTTGGATGATCAGTTTTGTTTTTGGAGTTTTAGCTCAATAAATTCATTCCATATTCCATCTTCCGACTCGCTGAACCATTTGCCAACAACCAAGGTATCACTTTCATTGATACTTCCCTTAAATTTTAAGCCTTTTCCGTCAATAACGAATTCGTTGTCGATGATAGAGCTTGTCGTTTTGCCCATTTTTACATCAGCCTTATGCAGGATAAAATTTCCATCAAGTCGCTTAAAGTTACTATGTGCTATTTTTTTCATGACTATCAATCCAATAACGTAATCCCTGTTAAGTTTGCTTGGTTATTTTTTAAAAACGCATAAGTAATTTTGTCTACTTTACAATCAATAAACTGCACTTTTTTAAATTTACCATTGTATTTGAAAAACGTATTTAAAATCGTTGCATTTTTAAACTTAACGTTGTAAAAAGTACAGTTTTCAAAGTGACAATCTTCCAATGTTCCTTCGAAAACAATGTTACCTAGGCCTGTGTTTTTAAACACTGTAAATTTCCATATTGCTCCTTCCACAATATTGTTCTCGAAGTTCCCGTTCAGCATCTCTGCCCCAGAAAAATTCGCCTCAGAGAAATTACATTTTTCAATGTTATTTTTCACAAATTCAGAATCTATAAAAGAGCAATTGTTAAACTGATTGTTTGATAAATTCGACGATTGAAATCTGCTATCCCTAATGTCTGATGATGAAAAATCACATAGTTCAATATTGTTGTTTCCGAGTGTGAGTCCCGATAAATCAGAATCCATAAACTTACAGTTCTTGATATTCGAGGAGCTAAATTTCTCCTTTAAATTTTTTAGTCCCGAAAAGTCTGCGTCAACCCAGTTTCCTTCAGACATGTCCCAGTTCCAGTTAAACTTTTTTCTTGGTTTAGGTTCTGAAATTTCTATTGTGGGCTTCTCAAACTTCATCGCAGTTTCATCCATTTCAAAGTTATCGGAGAAGTAGTTAAGGTCCATTCCGAAAATTTCTGCAAGTCTGTTCAAGGTAGTAATATCTGGCATCGATTCGCCGCGTTCCCATTTGCCTACTGCTTGAGGGCTGATTGATACTTGTTGTGCAAGCTGTGCTTGAGAAAGATTAATTTTCTTTCTTGCTTCGGCTATTTTGTTGCCGATTGATTTTGAATTTAGCATCGTTGTATTTTATTTTTTTGTGATGCCACAAAGTTATTTCGTCCCATAAGCGCAATGCAAATAAAATCGGCTACTTACAGTTGTAAATCCGCTACTTTCAGTTGTTTTTTGAGCTCATACTACGCAATATACCATTTAACAGCCTAATTGCTGTCAATTTGCTATCTAATACGCTACAAATAACTTGAAGATATTTGGATAAAATCAAACAATTGAACTATTTGAGCGGTAGCGCGATGGTTATATTAGACGGATATGGTTCGGTGTAAGCTAGCCTCAAGTCCGTGACGCAACGCGGTTTTAAGCACTTCGATGTTTATATCTGCTAATTTTTTAAACTTAATGCAATAGCCTGTTACATTTGCCTTGCCTATTGTTTCTCCAAATGTTTTAGCCAAGTAGGTTTTATCATCGATGCCAAGGATGTAGACAGAAATGCCACTTGTGTTTGCACTCATGCCAATCTGGTAAAAATCTTTAGTTTTTCCGTCGGCGTATTTGATCGTGTAAAGTCCATATCCTATGTTAGGATTAGATACGATTTTATGATTACAGTCTTTGCCGTCTAGGAACCATAATTTACCTGTTGGTATTACTTCTTCAACTATAACCAGATGTAACGCTTGGATGTCGCTGCGTTTTGGCTCTGGCTGACTGGCAATATACTTATCGATTTGTGCTGCTACGTTCATAATGGCTTGCTTTGTTTATTTCAAGTTCCGTTCCTTCAATAGACTTTCTAATTCTTTATTTTCATATTTCGAATTATTAACCAGTTTATAGGCAAAAAATATGGGGATCAGGGTTAAAAATCCCAGACTGTTTTCTAGAACGCTGTAAAATACAACACCTATCAAAAACCCAATTAATACTGCATTGGTAATGGTTTTTGATTTCATTTTTTTTGCTTCTTGTAATAGTTCTTCGTCTGTTAATGCTGTTAGTTTTTTTGGTTCCATTTGTTATATTTTTAGTGTGGTTTTTATAATAGCCAATTTCATGTTGCTTGCAAAGCTAAATTTACTAAGAAACTGTAAGTGTGGAAGATGAATTTACGATAGACTTCCATTTTGCTGTTTCTGCGTATTCTTTAATGAGGTTATTTCTTTCCGTGAGGAATTTCTTCAAATATTCGGTAAGTACTAGTTTGTCAAATAGCTGCCCTATAACACCCAAGGGAGATTGAAAATAAAAAACATCTGTCATGATTACTTGCCCCTCCCTTTGCTCAAAGTAATGGTCATGAATGATGAATTTATCTGTCTTTGCTGTTGTAAAGCGCTTTACCAACAAAATCAAAAATTTCTTGATCTACTTTAATCCAGTTCATTTCTCCATTTGGCCCTGCAACAAAACCATCGAGTGAAATATGCATAAATGAAATTATTTTTCTCATATAGTGCTGTTTTTTTGTGTGCGATAATGCGTTCCTTATTTGTTGCCAATTTCTTCTGCCAATCCAACAAGAAGCCCTTCGGCGCTTCTAAGGTAGCATAGTCGATAAGAGTTCTCATATTGAACCACTTCTCCAACCAGTTGGGCACCTTGCTTTAATAGTCTAGCTACCAATTCGTCAATGTCTTCGACTGTAAACATAGCGCGTAAATAACCGAGAGAGTTTACAGGCGCAGTACGATGATCGGCTATCGTAGGAGGGGTGATAAACTTTGAAAGTTCAAGTCTACTGTGGCCATCTGGCGTAATCATCATCGCAACCTCTACGTGCTGAGCGCCAAGTCCGGTAACACGACCAGCCCATTCTCCTTCTATGGCAGCTCGCCCTTCGAGCTTTAAGCCTATCTCTGTGAAAAATGAAATAGCATTATCAAGTGATTCTACAACGATGCCAACGTTGTCCATTCTCAGTAATTTGTTCTTTTCCATTGTTTTAGTGATTTAATTTTTTTCGTTCTACGCGTTAAGCGATGATATTTCCGTATTTGTCCAAATTGGTCTCGCATTTCGGGCAAGTTGTACCGCCATACAAAAGTTGTTCAAATTACGCTGCAATATAATTGGTTAGCATGAAATTTATCAGGTTTTAGTGATTTACTTTTTGGTTATGTTGCCTTGATTCTAAATTTTAAAATGTGAATAAATGATTAATTCATAATCGTTGTTTACCGGTAATGATTATGTCAACAAACCTACCACGAATTAGCAGGTTTGTGAAATTTTCGGCTAAGAAGGGCCGAAAACGGCTAAAAGAGTCTAAAGACGGGAAAATTTTCCCAGCACAGGACACAAGTACAGGACAACATACCCATTGACTGACAATGGAAAGTATCTGAAATACCCTATAGATACCTATTCTATACCCAAACAATACCTAAATAATACCCAAAAGGTATAGAATAGGTATCTATAGGGTATTGAAAGGGTGTTGGAGTCTCAGACGAGTGTCAGACAAAGCGTGTCTGCAAAAGTCCGCGAAATGTCGTTAAAAGTCGAGTAAATTCCACACGATTATCGCTTGATTTCTATAGTTTTACGCTGCACATAAAAGAGCAATTATGAAATCAACGGGAAAGATCATCTACGAAGTCCGCATGAAAAAAGGACTATCTCAAGAAGAATTGGCGACGATGGCCAAGGTAAATTTGAGGACTATACAAAGAATCGAAAACGACCTAACCGAACCGAGAGATACCACTATCAATTTGATTTTTGGCGTATTGCAAATAGATCAAAATGAACTGAAACCGCCGGTAGTTGAAAGGGATTTTGGTAGCCTCGTGCAAAAAATGATCAATACATTGTTTATAATTTTATTGAATATCATCATAGCGTCTGTTATCATGTACTTAACAGTTTATGATAGCGCAAATATCTATACTAGAATTGGTGCTTTTCTGCTCTCTATTTTGCTTCCATATTTTATCGTATTACTAACTCGTAATACTACAAGTCCTATGAGACTCATTAAATTTGGAACAGGATTTATTCTCCTAATCATTTTCTCCCTTTTCCAAGTAAAGATAGCCACAGCGATATTTAATGGAGCTATTCCATTTGCACTCATAGGCCTTTCCATTCTTTTTTATGGAAAGGCTATACAACTCAAAAAATAAAATTCATGATACACTCAGATTTCATTCAACTAAAAAGCTCTTTTGGCATTATCTTACTATTTTTGTTATTTGCGCTAGGCTGTAAGCAGCAACCGGCAAAAACACCATTTAACCGCGAATTAAATTCCAAGAAGACCACCATTAAAGGTAAGGTAGCTAATTGGCCTACAGACACAGTATATTTTGCTACGTTTACATTTCATTCTCCATACGCTACGTCAGAGGGCTTTCAAGTACTATCACCCAATCAAACTTTTGAATATAACTTCGATCAGGTAGCAAAACCATTCATTATTTTTCTAACACCAGAGCGTAAGTTTCTAGATTTAAGAAACGATGTATTATTTGAAAACCTAACTGATAAACATTATCGCGGGTATTGCCAAAAATTTTACGATTACCCAATAACCACTTACCTCATAGAACCAGGAACAGAGACAAAAGTTGAATTGACAAAAACGAAGCGTTATGGTAAAACAACTATTGAATTCTTAAATGCGAATCCCTACAACTCAGCATACTATCAAACAACTTTTGTATTAGATCAAGGACTTGATGAAGTATTAGATTCTAGATTTGATAAAACATTAAAGGATATCAAAAACATCGATAAAGCCATTAAAAATTTAAAAAATAAATTAAACGAATTATTAACCAAATTGGCTCAAGAGCGTCCATATATAAGTCCGTTTTTGTACAACTATACCAAAGCAGAAATCGAATTTGGCGGTAAGAAGGAATTCCTTAGGTATCTTTTATTAGATCATAAAGCGGAAACAGCAAAAATATTTAGCGCTAAAATTCCTGAAAAAATAGATCAGGTTATTGAATTTAATAAGGAAAAAGTTGACTATGCAACGCTCATCAGTCAAGAGTATAATGAGTTTCTTGAACTTTACCTAAGCTTTAAGTTTAGTAAATTAAAAAGTAAATTGATTACCTATAAAGGATTTGATCGAGAAAAATTTGACTTTGCTTTAAATGAGCTTCCACAAGCATCAACTTATTATTATTTAGCCAATAATCTTTTGCATTTAAATTACGGTATAAGAACCAAAGAGCTTGTTGCCAGACTTATCGGTCTATATCCTGATGGTGAATTGAACGAAAAGTTAAGGGAGAAATATGATTCCTAATTATTTTCCTTCTAGTGCTCGAAATAGCTTGCCGAGGATAAAATATGCCCTTGTATGGGGATACCAATTGCCGTATGCGCCAGAAGTCATGGCGATGACCATGTTTTCTTCGGGTACCACTACTAAATGATTTCCCCCATTTCCAGATGCCCAAAGATAGCTTAATTCTCTTGTGCCAAACTTTCTTTTAGATTTGTACCAAAGCATGCCATATCCGTCGGCCAAGGGATTATAGTCGCCTATGGCGGTAGAGTTTTCAGTCAATAGACGATTAATATAATCATGATCGGCTAGTTGCTTATTTCCCCATTTTCCTTTATTGGCAATCAACAAACCTAACTTTGCAAAGTCCAGTGTAGATATGTAAAGATTGCCAGCTGCGCCAGTCTGATTTGCAGCATTAGTATACCAGTAAAACTCCTTAATTTCCAGCGGATCAAATACTTTTTGCTTGGCAAAATCCCTTAAGCTCATACCAGATTTTTCTTCGATGATTGCTCCAATCAGCACAGCGTTAATATCTGCATACACCCATTTTTCGCCCGGCTTGTTAGCTAATGGAATGCTTAACAAATAACTTACCCATTCATCTTTTGCTATCCATTTCCCTTCGCTACCCGGTGTTTTAGGGTTATCAGAATCGGCATCTAAGCCCGATACCATATTTAGTAAGTGAATCAGTTTTACTTTTTTATAATCTTCATGGATAGTAGGGTACTTATGCTTCGGGAAAAAAGAGTAAACATCTTGCGCTAAATTTTGCACCAATCCTTCCTTAATAGCTACGCCCAGTAGCAGGGCGGTAATGCTCTTTCCAGCAGAGCGGATATCATGTATGTGGTTCCGCCAAAATGTATTGTAATAATTCTCTAGTACAATTTTATTGTCTTTAATCACTATCAATCCCCGGTAATCTCTCTGCTTAAATTTAGAAAGCGTATCATTAAGCGCTTTAATAGAATCTTTGTTGAAGCCTGCGTTTTCTGGGCTAATAGCTGGAAGATTCGGAATAGGTTTCAATTGCGCATATGTAGAGAACGATAAAGACAAAAGAAAGAGCATAAGGAATTTTAGTTTCATGCTGCTGTTAGCTGTGGTGTTTTCTGTAAATTTAGTTATTTGCTTTACAAAGTTGGAATATTTAAGTTCTTCTTTCTTGATTATTCATTGATGTATGTGCAAAATTATCTACTTCTCATTTGTCAAGAAATTTTCTAATTTTTTATTGAAATCAAAACCATTATTACAGTTTGTAAAAAAAACGTAGCCTGTTTTTTTGCTTTTGCTAAATAGATAAGCGGAATAAAAATTTTGGTTATATCCATCGTGCATGTATACATTACCAAACTTTGTAGGTTTTATTTTTATTCCCAAACAATAAGAACTACTATCTATGCTAGCGGGAATTCGTACTTGTGCTTTTAACATTTCATCATAACTTTTCTTGCTTAATCCTTTTCCATTCATCAAGGCAATTATAAAATTGCTATAACTTAGCGCCTCAGTCTGTAAACTATAAGAGGCCGCAAAATCTGGTCTGGTTGCATTAATACCCCATCCTGCTGCCGGTTTACCATCAATGTGTCCAGTTGCCTGGTGTTTTTCAATATAACCATTCCATGTATTAAAGGCATACTTCATTCCTAAAGGTTTAGCAACTTCATCTTCAAATAAGTGCTGGAGTTCATTTTTTTTAATATTTTTCAGATGAGCTATTACATTTGCCAAATACTCAAAGCCTTCGCCCGAATAGAGATGTTGGGTGCCTGGAGTAAATTTAATATCCAATTTTCTGTCTGCATTCAAAAACCTCCAGTTTGGAAAGCCAGATGTATGGGATAATATCATCCGTGCAGTAATCAATTTATAACGGTCGTCATGTGCAATATCTGGATAGGGCAGATAAGTGTATAATGGCTTATCCAAGTTCAATATTCCTTGATCTGCCATTCTTAGCACCAAGTAAGTGAAAGTTGTTTTAGAGATTGATCCAGCATCAAAAAGTGTTTCTTCAGCTACTTTTTCTTTAGTGTTAAAACTGGTTACGCCTAAATTTCGGTAATAAGCAATTTTACCATCATTAATGATGGCAATAGACAATCCTGGTATATTCAAGGAATCCATCTGGGTTGCTAAATATTTATCAATATCAGCAATAGCTATATTTTTACCACTTAAGCTTTTTATTTTTTGTCCATTCTCAATTTTGAAAGAAAACGAATTGACTGAAACAATCGCAATTAAAAATAACCAATAATAAGCTTTAACACTTGTCATAAAAATAATTTACAGAACCTGAATTTGTTAATTATTTAAGAGACAAGGAATTTTAGGAAACGTTGCATTTTAGATTTTGCCTGCAACGATAGCTGTCTATTTCAGTTCAGAAAGTATCAGTTTTTTCTGCTTTAATGTGTTCGTCATTGCTTTTTCCCTTACTATTGGATCATCGCTATGAATTAATTCAAAATATTCGGTTGGTACAACTTGCCATGATAATCCATATTTGTCTTTACACCATCCACAAGAGCCCTCCTCGCCACCATTTTTAGTAAGAGCTTCCCAATAATAATCTGTTTCAGCTTGGTCTTTTGTATTGATCACAAAAGAAACTGCTTCATTAAATTTGAATAGTGGGCCTGCTGCTAATATGCTAAACTCCATTCCTGCTATTTCAATTACAGCTGTTTCTATGCCTGCATCATTTCCACTTTCGTCACTTTCGAACTTGCGGAAATCTTTTAGCTTACCGTCTTTAAAAATGGATAAGTAGTAATCTGCTACAGCTTTAGCGTCTTTTTCTACCCATAAATAGGGTGTAATTTTTTGAGTAATCATATTTTTATTTTCTGCTTTCAATTTCGTCAAAATAGTTCATCACTTTTTTGTCGGTGTCATTTTGTAAATTCACGTTGTTGTCAAAAAGCTCTGTCCTCAATTGTCTGTATAAGGATACTGCGTTTCTCAAACTAGCCAATAATGATTGGCTGTTGTAAGTTGGAATTGTGAGTTTTAGTTTGGCGAAATCTTCGCTTTCTAAATCTGTTTCTACTTTCCTAACGCCACGAGGTAAATTGTTATTTTTGATGTGAAGCAAAGGTCCAAAAACAACCATTCTTAAAAAGCCCATAAAGTCGTATGCTTCAAGATATTCACCACGTCCTATTTTTAGTAAAGCATAATGTATCCAAGTCCAAAATCGGTCTTCAATCCATTGATAGTCTGGGTACGGAAATTTAGCTTGTGAATTGCTGATTGCACTTTCAAGTTGTCCGTCTTTATCAATTAGTAGGGTAGGTGTTTCAACACGCGTGTGAAACTCGTCAAGCGTTAAGAATTTTATGTCGACGTGTAAAAGAGGGTTGTCATACAGACAAATTAAAACTCTTGGTTCTCCAACATGTTCTCCTGTAAAACCTGATAGAAAATCCCCTAATCTCTTTGCATAGTTGAGCATTAGATTTTTATCGGTAGAAATCTTTTGCTTGGTTACAATAATTAGGTCGAGGTCGGAAAACTCATCTATTTCATTTGTTAACCACGAACCAGCAACAGCCAAACCGATGATGTTGTCGTCTGGTTCTAAAATTTTCTTGGCTTTGTTTGCAAATTCTAGTTGTATCATTGTTAGTTAGGGTATTTCTTTTAAGGTTGTTAATAACGCTTTGCGGCTTGGCATAAGTTGGCGGTTGAGATAAATTTACGAAAAAACGAGGACAGTTGATGATGATTTTCTGCCAATTTGCTACGTCCGTTCTCGAAGCCATTTTTAGGTCTCTACTCGCAGTAGCGGTTGATATTTCCGAAAAATGTTTCAGGTAGTTATTTGCTCTTCTGAAAGTGTATTCCCTTCAATGAGTAATGAAGCGCGAATCGTCTTTATTTGATTTTGCTTTCTAAGTTTAGGGTTTTGCCTTACCAAATGTTTTTCATTTGCTTCTCCTATTTTTTGGGATATAGTGGTAATTAGCTTTAATATTTTTGGGGTTATATCGTAAAGTGCATTTATTTTGATACTATCAAATATACAACGAAATGTAAATTATGTAGTTATGGAATATATAAGGTTGATATCGATTTGCCAATGACTTTACAAACTGCTGTAATTTTCTTTAAGTTTTCTCATCAAAAGTCTAACACCTTGTTGTGTGTCATTATTGAAAGAATTGGTAAAAATGATGTAGGCTCTATTTTTAGTTCTGTCTATATGTACAAGAGAATAATATGTTCCTGCTGTGCCAGAGTGAGTTGAAAGCTCTTTACTGTTTTCATAAATATTGTACCATCCCAAAGCATAATTTTCAATTCCCCTATGCATAAAATTATAAGTTTCAGCTTTCAAATAATTGTTTTTGCCTGATAATCCTGCTAAATTTAATTGTATAAATTTAATATAGTCTTTAAGTTTAATGTTAATATCTCCAGCGGGTTCAGTAAAATCCAAATGATAGTCGACTGTTGACGGGATTGGTGTTAGTTTACCATTTTCAAAAGAGTGCCCCCAAGTGTCTTTTAGTTTTTGGTTTTCAGGCCAAGATAATTTTACATTTAACTTTAGATCTTTGTTGAACACCAAATCAACCAATTGTTCCCAACTTTTATTTGCTGCTTTTTCTACCATTAAGGTTGCCAAAGTATAACCTGCATTTGAATAAACAAAAGGATTTGCTGTGTCAATTTTAGCAGGTGCTAATGTCAGTACAAATCGTCCAAATTGACTTCTTTTGTCCTGCTTTGTCCCTTTAAATTCGGGTATTTGTGGGTCATTCTCACCTTGAAACGGTTGTATTCCTGCCTTGTGTGCTAACAACTCTTGCAAAGTGATATTTAAATATTCAGGTTTGCTATTTGCCCTCCATTCGGGAAATAAGTCAAAGAATTTAGTTGTCCATTTTAATTTTCCTTTTTCCACATATTTCGCTATCATAAAAGCTGTCATTGCTTTTGTGTTTGAACCGATGTGAAATCTGTCACTTAATGTTGCAGTATCTGCAAGCTCAGAAGAATGCTTGCCTAAAGCTGCAATTTCATATATTGTTTTACTGTCTATAACTGCATAGCTTATTTCTGGAATGTTATATGTTTTACGAATCGAGTCGGCAAACTGAGTCGTCTGTTGTCCATGGCAAACGGCAGTAATAGTTAAAAATAAAATTGTCGTTAATTTTCTCATTCTTTGTGAAGTTAGCGATTTTACCTGTTTAATGGAAGTAGGCATTCTTACCGCGTAAATTCAACTACTTGCGCACTCACAGTAATTGTTCTTCTCACAAAGAAAGGGGCAAAGCCGCTAACGTGCTCCTCTGTCATTACGTTGGTTATCGCTTTGGACCCATTTAGCAAGTTGGCTTTCTTCAACATCGTTGAATATGCATTTTCGTACAATTGCCTTTTGTTTACACCTCCAATTCCCAATACATAAGATACTTCCGAACTTCCGCTTACCTGGTCAATTACTTTAAAGTTATTCTGACTTAAGTGTACCTCAGTGGCGTTTTGATTGTGATTGGAAACAAGGGCGGTGCCTATGCCACATGAACTAAGAAATGCCGCGAACAATAACAACGCGGAGTAGATGCTGATTTTTTTCATGGTAATAATTATTTATTTATGATTGATTAAGTTGTTAAAGGTTAAAGCCAAAATTTAGCCCAGGTTGAATAAAGTAGTTATTCCATTTTTTTTCTACTGATTTAAAGGATTCTGGAACATTTGTTCTTACGGGCCAATAGCTACATCCAATAGCGGGTTCAAAAAAGAACCGGTTTTTAAAAAACTTAAGCTGGTAACCCAAATGAAAATTCAGATATAAGGTGTATCCATTTCCAATCTTTTTATCATCTTCATCTTTATATTTTTCAAAAGCATTCAATGCATGAAGGGATGCGAACGCACCCTTCCATAAAAAACGCTGGTATCCTATTGTAGGTGCAAGTATTCGTGCATGTCCGGGATAGTTTAGTCCCGGTGCATCAAATGATGGTCCGAATGGGATGCCTATTGGCCAAGCATAAATTGATCTTTTAAAGTCGAGGGAAACGACATCTTTAGGTGTTATTCTATAACCAAGATTTAATTGCACATATTCAGGGTTATTTACTTTTGAAAAATTTCCTAACATAAAGAATGAACTACCTATAAAAAACTTTTTATAAGTACTGTCTTGTTCGGTATGTTGAGCTTTAACTTGTAGTGTGCTTGTCGTTATTAAGACAAAAGCAATGAGTAGAATTTTCTTTTGCATTTCTTTTTAGATTAAATGATACTGCAAAAGTAAATTGGCGAGGTGCAATAACTCCTTGACTTAAGTTAGGAAATACGCTTTGGTTTTTTTTTAGGAAATTTCTAAGATAGGTTTGCCAAACCTGTGTGAGTGGTTCTTCACTTATATGTTTTGCTCTCCCGATTTAATTTGTATAAAATCTTCATTTTTGGTAAAATATTCGAGTGTTAAAACTAATAGCATCGAGCTTGCATTATATACTTTCTGCATGATGACTGCCAAACTCAAATAACCGAAACCATATAGGGCAAAGAAACAGTAAAAAGTCAATAAGCAAATAATACAGCAGAATTTAAGTAAATGACGTTTTGACTTTAGGATAAATAAGGTAATAGTAAATAAGCCAAGCAATGTTAAAACGATCGATATTGTTCCCAGATCATGCAAGGGAGTTGCAATTAAGAAAACAAGTAATATGTTGATAGCACCTATAAATTTTAAAATTTTAGCCCATAGGCTTAAAGGTATTTTTTTTGACATATTGATAAAAAAAATTCCATAGCCAACCGATTGGAATGCCATTCCGATAATTGCCCAAATCTTGCCAGGGTTTTCTGAACCATTTATCGCTTTTGTTGCAAACAAATTACTTATGAAATTTTTTGACCAGTCAAACCCTATAGAATTTTTGTCAAGTATTGAGCCTCCTGGATAAAGTAAGCTTGCTATTACTATTAAAATCACAGAAATGACCATACATATCAAAACCGAATATTTCTTAACGGTTTGCATAATTGTTATACTTTCCATTTGTCGACTAAATGAAGTTTTGTTACATTAATTTATAATGCAATATAACATTTGGCAGAAGATTTTCCGCAATTTCGAAAGCACCAATGTTGGTGTCTGTTTTATTTCTTGCGTTGTTTGAATAGCCATTTTGGGAGCGTTTCTCCTAAAATCTGTGTCGTAAAAACATTGTCGTGTGTTGTTGCTTTCAGCTTCCAAAAAAGAACATTATTACCCGTTTCTTTGTAAAATTGTTCGTCACTATTGATTGGATTTTCCGTGTCGTCAATGCCATGAATTAACCAAATGGGAATTGCTTTTAACTTTTGTATTTTGTCGAACTGTGGAATACCAGAAATACTAACTCCTGCTGCAAAAAGTTCTGGTCTAGCTGACAATGAATTAATCACTGTTGAACCACCCATAGAATATCCGACTACATAAATCCTTTCAGTATCAATGTTCAAATTTGATTTTAGCGAGTCGATCAGTTGTAATACTGAATTCAAACAAGGTCTTGGTGCCGAATAAAGTAAATTTCTTGTAGTATCCATTACATAATCGGAAGAACGCGTTGGAAATTGCGGTGCTAAAACATAAGCTGGGTATTTATTTTGAATGTCGGGACTTGCGAATAGTTTATGTAATGCCCCAAGTTGAGATTTGTTGTCGGTTCCAACTGGTCGCCCCGAACCATGATAAACAATTACCAATGGATATTTTTCGTTAGTTTTTTGTTGCTTTGGTTTAAATATTCGATACTTTATTTCTATTTGTTCTTTACCTACAAAACTTGCGGCATCAAACATTTCGTTGTCTAAATTTCTAATTTTCAAAATCTCCTGTTTCGATAAAGTTGTGTCGGCAGTATTTTCAATGATAACTTGCCCGAATTGTTTTTTAGTTGTCGAACAAGCTGTTAATACTAGTGTAGATATGAATAAAGCTAAAAAAGGTCTTGTCATTGTTAAGGTTATGCGGTTGCGCAAAATTGCCATCAACGTCCTGGGTTTCAGGCGCCATGTTGGGCGATGTATTTTTATTTAACTGTTTTTATAAGTGTCTCGATTGTTGACTTTTTTTGATTCAATATTATAAGCTGACTTTTGTCGTCTAATAAAACTGTATAACCAAACTCTTTGTCAGCTTTAAAATTCCAATTTTTCAGTTCAGTAAATTTCTTTTTTATAAGTTTTAGTTTTTCCTCATTGTTATTTGAAACTATAATTACCTTTGTTAAAGGTGTTTTTCGCATTTTCTCGATTGTGTTTTCGTTAAGTTCAGTGTCGTTTTCTTCACTTGAACGATACCAGAATATTTTTTTAATTGTATTAAAGTTGTCTTGGTTTTCTGAAATTACATACCTATAAGCCATAATATTTTCAAGTTCATTAATCCAATTCGGAAAATTTTCGTCATAAATTCTGATGTAATTATCAATAAAATTTCTATCCATAGGCTTCTTTTTGGCAATGTAATCTGTTACCAAAGGATAAATTTTTCTGGCTAGTAAGTCAATATATTTATGGTAATACCAATCGTATGAGTCTGTTTTTCCATCTAATTTTTCATAAACGTATCCATTGCCCAAAGCTGTTGCCAAAACCTCATTCAAAATTTGGTATGAGTAATTACTGCTTTTCGACTTATTTTCTTTGAAAAATTGGTCAATATTTTTTTTCACTTCAAGTGACTGTTCGTCATAAATGATGTGAAAAATTTCGTGAAGCATAACACTAAATAAGTCCTTGAAATCTTTCAGATTTGTTTGGATGGCACTAATAGAATTATTGTAAAATGCTTGTGCTGTAAATACTTGAGAATTTGGTAAAGGGTAAAACGCGATTTCAAAAGGAATAGAATTGTCCCAATTGGAATTATAAAACAACAAACCTGTTTCAAAAAAATCTTCTATTTTATGCTCTTTTGAATATTTTGAAATTTCTATTAGTTGTTTCTCAAATTGTTCTTTGTTTGGGTTATAAATTAATTCGTTATAAATTGGTGTAAATGTTGAAATCATTTCTGCCAAATCACTCACGGTTTTGTTAGGAAGAATACCAATAGAACGAAGTTTAAAGTCATACAAATTCGTGGTTTCTATTAGATTTTTCTTCAAAATATCTCTTGTTTGCATTGGAATTTTTGAACCATACGGAAACTCAGCAAAAGCATAACTATAATCAATTGCTAATCTGTCAAACTTTGAGAGGATATTCTTATAATGATCAGTATTGTATTTTGATTTTTGAAATTCAGTTTTGAAAACATTACCGCGGTAATTTTCAGAAATATTTTGCATAAAGACAAAAACAGCCAATTGTTCGGAATATTTAATGTTAAATTTTATATTCTGTCCGAATGCAAATGTTGTCAAGAATAAAAGCGTCAGTAAAATTTTATACTTCATTATTTCTGTCTGTTATGGGTTTTTGGTAATATATCGCCCAACGTGCCGTGGCTTTGCGCCAGTTGGCGGTTACCTTAAAATTTCTATGCAATATAAAGGTTGAAATGGAATTTCACATATATCGTTTTTTATTTCAACTGTTCACTAAGCTTGGTTTCAAGTTTTAATTTTTTACTTTTTCTCAAAGAAAACGTTTCTATTCGTTAACCATAAAAATCTTCTCGAGCATGCTATCTAGTGAACCCTGTTCTTCGCCGAAACGTCCAATTATATACCCTTTCTTATCAATTAATATTTTGGTGGGATAGGAACTAATTTTATATTGATCGGAAAGATTACCTTGCAATATCTGTAACCATGGTAGTTTGTCTTCCCTAACTGCTTTGCGCCATGCCTCTTGTGTTTTATCGTCTGCAGCTATACCAATAATTTCAAAGCCTAGCTTCTTATATTTTTCATACGTCCTAATTAAATGTGGATTTCCTTTTCTACATGGAACACACCATGAGCCCCAAAAATCTAGTAGTACATACTTTCCTTGTAAGCTTTCAAGCGATAGTTGTTTGCCGTTAATATCTTCCTTGGTAAAGGCTGGTGCCCGAGTACCAGCAATTGCAATTTTTCTTTCTGCTAGTTGTTTGGCAATAGCTACTCCATATCTACTTTGTTTTACCAACGGCGGAAATCTATTGTAGAAAAGCTGAAGGGTGTCTGTGCTTAATTCCCTAGCGAAAACATGTAAAATATGCGCAGATGCAAAAGATAAAGGATGTTTGTTTATGAACTGATGATTTAATTCTTCCACTTCCTTAAAATAAGGATCGAGTACCCAACCTCTATATTCCTGAAAAGCAGCATTACTCCGTTTGTTCACTGCGGTTAACGTATCCATAACTGTTTTCCATCTAAGCTCTACTTTTCGAAGCATGGTGTTCAATTCAGAAAGTTCATTTTGAGATTTTGAACCGGTCATTACTATCGTTGATAGATCTTTTATACTGATGTCCATCCTAGCAGGTTCAAGAATAATTTCTGTCCATGCTTTTGCATAGGATAATTTCGCAACCGTAGGATAAGAAATGATTCCTTTAAAACTAAAATTTCCTTGATCAACCAAACAACTATCTCTTATCCACCTATCATCGTTATTAGGATAACTTAGATAAATATACGCAGCTGTGCTAGTTGGCAGAAACTTCCCTTGCAGATGAAATGGCTGTGCAGTTTGGGCATATCCTAGATTAATGAGCAATAGGAATATGAGGACGAATAGAGTATTTACTTTTATTACCATACAATAGGATAGCTAAACTTCTATCAGCATGTCGTAATACTAGTTTAAATGTTGCATTAAAACAAAAATCTGCTTACTTATTGTTTCGGAAAAGAAAGGACAGCTGGCGGTTAGATTTCCATCCTTTATTATCTTCAATCAAGGATATGGAAAAGGTTTAGGCAAACACATTTTTTGTAGTTGTTTTTTGAAAAGCATCAATTTCTTCGGTTAGTTCGCACCCCAATTGTTCAGCAATAGTAAAATTTTGCTCAAAAGGAAGTCGTGTGTAATTCCTGCGGCGAAAACTAATTTAGTTGCCGAAAAACTGTCGCCCATTTCCGTTTGAATTTCAAAACCCTTGTCAGTTTTCAAGCCCTTTGTAGCAAAACCATCAAAAAATCTCCACTTTGCTTAATAAAAGTTCTTCGGTTAAGATTTGTCATTATTAGAGAATTTTTTCAGCAAAAGATGTATAAATGGTAATCCAACAAATACCATCCAAGGAACTAATATCAATGTTAAGATTAGCGTTCTTAAATACAATGTAATTTCAGCTAAATAATTACCAAATAATACATAAAAAAGCGTTATCGAAGGGTAAATTACTACCCAAATTTTGATGGACTGGATAATTTTACTTTTAGTATTCATTTCGATAATTTTATGGTTTGATAATATGTCCTGTTACAGATCCAAACAAGCTTTTCTTAAAGCCAAATTCCAATTGTTTCATCGTTGTTGGAATTTCTCCCGGGAAATAAGGAAAATACTGGGGTGAATTTTCAATTACCGTTGGGCTAACTGCATTGATGCGGATACCATTTGGTAACTCAATTGCCGCAGCTTTTACAAAACCTTCTACTGCTCCGTTTGCTGCTGAGGCATTAGCGAAATTAATCTGAGGTTCGTGTGTTAGTGCTCCCGTGATCAGTGTAAACGACCCTTTTGGATTGATGTAATGCTGACCAATTAACACCAAATTAATTTGCCCCATCATTTTTCCTTCAATTCCTTTTTTGAAAGTTTGGTCATTCAAATTTTTCCAAGGTCCAACAAAAGTTTCCCCTGCGGTAGAAATCAAGGCATCAAAAGTTCCAATCCTAGCAAACATTTCTTCAATTGATTTGGTAGATGTTGTATCAACCTGTATATCTTCTGAAGAACGACTGGCTCTTATTATTTCGTGATTTCCCTTTTCAAGCACACTCGCCAAATACTTCCCCATAGTGCCCGATGCACCTACAATTACTATTTTCATATTGCTGAATATTTTTATTTATTCTGCAAAGTTATCTTAGTGTGATTGGGTGTGATAGGACAAAAATGAAATTGAATTGTACTTATTTAAAGTTCTTTCGGAATGCTTCGGGGGAAAAGCTTGTATGTTTTTTAAAAAAGCGAATAAAATAGGAAGGGTCTTCAAATCCTAAATCGAAAGCAATTTGATTTATTTGATTGACGGTAGCCAAAAGGTTTCTTTTTGCTTCAAGTACAATTTGCTCGTTGATGAGTTGTGAGCAGGTGCTTCCAGTAGTTTCTTTGGTTATTTTGTTTAGTTGAAATGTAGTGAGGTGCATCATTTCAGCATATTGTGTTACTTGTTTATGCGTTACAATATGCTTTTGCAATAGTTCAAATAATTCTTCCAATTGCTCTTGTGAATATTTAGTGCCATCATTTTTAATTTCTTTCGGGTTTTTACTTTGTCTTACCAATTCAATAAAAAGTACTTCCAAACTTGCCGTAATAACTTCCTTGTAGCGGTCTTGTTTTTGGGTATATTCTTCAAAAATGAAAGACAACTGTGATAATAATCTTCTAAACTTTTCAACAGAAAGTTGGCAGTAATTTTTATAGCTTACTTTTCGTAAAACGAAATTAATGGGCTTTTCTTTTGGCGCGTAAAAGTCACGGTTAAATTGTATTAAATAACCTTTGCTGCCTTGTTTCAAAGTGAGTTGATGCACTTGCCCTGGTCGCATAAAGAAAACAGAATAGTCGCCAATAGGGTAATTGATAAAATCAATACAATGTTCCCCATTTCCTTTTTCTAAAAATAAAACAAAAAAGAAATTGTGTCTGTGCAGTTCTTGCACCATATCTTTTTCTGAAAGCAAAGCACCGATGTTCCGAATGCTAAAACCCTCTGAAAAATCAGGCTCTTTAATTTGTCTTACGCTAATTTCTTTCATTCAAATTCTGTCGATGTATTTTGTTGTGTTGGCCTTGCCGCTAACGTTCCTGGGCTTTGCGAAGTTGGTGCCTAGGATGAATTATTATGCAATATAACATTTGGAAAGAGATCAAATCTGGCAGTTTTGCCAAACTGTTGTTAGCAGTTGTTATTTTTTCATGTTCCTTATTTTTTCCTTTTTTATTGGTGAATAATCCGTTTTAGTTTGTCCATCTACAAATATTTTGTCAAAGTAGCATTTTACACCTGTTGCAGAATTCATATCTTCTACATTTTGTATGTGAAAATGCAAATGAGGTTCCGAAGAATTTCCTGAATTTCCACAAAGTCCAAGTAGCTGTCCTTGCTTTACTTTTTGTCCTTGCTTAACTATAATTGAATGTTGTTTGAAGTGAGCAAAAAATAAATATTCGTTATTTTGCGTCTTAATAATTACCGTGTTTCCCGGAACATAAATAGGGTTTAAAATTCCTGGAACATTGTCTTTAACTCCATCCACAGCCAAGACAACTTCTCCATCACAAGGTGCAATTAGCTCTTTGCCGAAAGCATAATAATCTTCATTAGTTTTTCCGTCGGTTCTATATGAGTTTCCTTTTTCATTTGTAACGACAAGGTCAAAAGCATTCTTTTGAGCCGCACTTTCAACGTGATAGTTTAATTCCTTCGTGTCTCCGCCCCAAGTAACTGTCCACTGGTCGTTAAAAGGCAATATTAGCTTTGTGCTGTTACGAATTAATTTTGGTAAATCACTTTCCTTGAAGGGCTTTACAAAGATTCCATTTATTTTTGAATTATTATCAACTGAAATATTAACGGCTAATAATGCCTTTTCAAAATTGGTTTTGTATGAAGCATAAGTTTGTTCATATTTTACAAATTGTCTTTTTGTGATTTTTCCTGCTTGCATTTTTAAACCTGTTAAAAACTCTTTTGTTTTGTCAAGAGGCAAAGCATTTTGCATTTCTGGTGAGAAACTTAAAAATATTGCGTCAAAATTGTCTGCATTATAATTTATCTCAAAACTATCTCCAACTGTTTTATTCGCTACTTTTTCTGTCTGTCCAAAAGCCAAATTCATAAAAAATGTCAAAAGGAATGTAAATAAATATTTTTTCATATTGTTGGGGCTTATACGCCTATAACTTTACAGTTGTATAGCTTTTTCAGGAACAGGCAGTTGTTAAAGCTATTGGTTTGCGCCATGAGGGATATGCGCCCAGTATTGTACCAAACGTTTTGGGGCTTTGCGTTCGGGCGGGCTTTTCAGCGCAAAAGTTGAGCCTTGCACTATTGCCAAATTTATAACAAAAAGTTGAAGTTTGCACGTCAGCCCGCCTGACGCAAAACCCGTGTTGTACGATGTTCTTATTCTGTCTTTGGAAATCTTGAGGCAGTAACTTTCGGAATGATAATTACATAATCAAACCCCTTTATTATTCTTGACAACTTAATATCTTTTACTTTTACTTTTCCGTTTTCTAACGCAGTTCTAAGGGGAAGCATATCGAAACAATGCCATTGCTCCGTGGTAACATTGTTAAATATAGGCTTTAATAATTTGGAGCTGGCACTGTTTTCGTCAACTATCTCGTCTGGCAAACCTTTAAAAGGTGATGATAGTGTGCCTGATTTCCCTAAAATCATTATATGTAAGGATTTTTTGAACTTGCTATCTGCTATATTATTTATTAAATTACCAAGATCATATATTTCCAATAAACTTTCACCCTTTGCCATATGGTTAGCTCCAAATTTGAATAGATTTTTCTTGTTTTCCCATTCAGAATACACTTTCATTAAATTATTTTTCATCAATTGAATTCGTAAATGATGGCTGTTTTCATCTTTATAAATTTTTGCCGTTAATTTAAGCGCTGCGACTTTTTCCTTTTCCTCTTGGCTTAATTTAAGCTGTTGAAGAGCTGAAATTTCATTTTCAAACTCATCAGTTTTCATATAAAATGGCTTGCTTTGGTCTTTCAAAAAGTCTGCAAAATATGCTTTTGATTTTCGCTCAATATTCTCATAAATTTTCTTTGCTTTATCATTCTTGGTTTTCTGTTTTAATTCATTACAGATTAGCCTGTCTGCTACCAATAATATTTGGTCAGTTCCATAAATAGAAGTTTTTGATTTTACTAATTGCTTAAGAAGTTGAAATTCGGGATCAAAAGAATAAAAAGAAAAAACATCTCCAAAGTCGTTTACATAATTTCTCAATTGTATCTCGGAAAGATTCTGGATTTTAGATTCTATAAGTTTTGCCGAATATGGGTCTATTTCACAAAAGAAATTATCAAATTTAACTTTGTTGGCTATTGCTGAAAAGAAAAAGGGGATTTCATTTGAAAAATGGTCTTCACCAATTAATACAAAATCCGATTTTTGTATTCGATTAACTAATGTATCCCATCCGTTTCCTCTAAAAGATTTTTTATCTACCGAAAATGTCGTAAAGTTTTCCTTAGTAATTTTAGTTACCAACGAGTCTTGGGAAAAGACGATTGAAGGCACTGAGAGTAAAATCATTAATAATGGAATTAAGCGAATTGATTTCATATTTTTTCTTATGTTGGTTGATTGTATGTTAAATGTTATAATGCACATAGCGTTTGTTAATATCGTACAACGTTCCGAGGCTTTGCGAAGCTTGGTGGCTACATTAATTTATTATGCAATTTGAAAGGTAGGAGAAGATTTTCCGCCAATTTTGCCAAACTGCTGTTAGAGGTGGTGCGGTTGCTTAGATTTCAACTACGAACTTTAGGTGCTTGCCAAAGCCTTCACGAATTATTCTCATTAGGGTTGAAAGTCGGATATCGCTCGCATTATTCTCTATACGTGAAATGTAGGTTTTTGTAGTCCCGCATTTTTCTGCTAGTTGTTCCTGTGTCATTCCCTGTTCTTTACGAAGTCCTTGTAACATAACTCCAAGTCTAAAGGCTTCAAACCCTTCTTCGTATTGTTCTCTTGTTTCAGTTCCTGGTTTTCCATATTCACTATCCAAAAGGTCAGTAAATGAAGTCAGGTTTTTATTTGTCTTTTTCATTGTAATATCTTGTTTTCAATTGTTATGAAGCTATCATGAGCATATTCATTTTTATTTTTTAATTGGTTTGCTCATGATGGTTTCATCGAAATAAAGTTTTTTTAGTTTTTCGGCCAATTCAATTTCTTTCTTTGGAGTTTTCTGGGTTTTCTTTTGAAATCCGTTCACCAATATTACGAGTTGTCCTTTGTCAAAAAATGAAAAGATGCGGAATATATTCGAACCAACTTCAACCCTAACTTCTAAATTCCAGTTGAGCCTGTAATGTGCTTGAAATATTTTTCAGGAACTCTATCCAATGTCGCAATAAGCTGCAAAGTCCAGTTGGTCTTTTTCTTAACTTCTGGGTTAAGTTTTTCGAAGAAGTCTAGATAGTAGTTTTTGTAAAAAAATATGTTCCTAATAAATTTCTCTTTCACATTACAAAGTTAGCTAATTAGATAACATCTTAGAAATTATTTTATTGAATTTGTTTGGCGATGGGTGGAGGCGTAGCATCACCACTAACGCAAAACCTGTGTTAGCTGTAGTTATTCTATTTCAAAATGTTTCATTACTCGTAAAACTCTCAATGTATTCCATCTGCTTGGTTTGCCTGCTTTCTCCATGTTTACGTGTACCTGTCCTGGATGAGCAGATGGAATATTCCAAGATCCTTCACTGTTTCGCTTTGTCTTCAGCACATCTATTGCGGTTTTCATTCTGTTGTCCCATTCAATTCCTGCATATTGAAAAAAGTCCATAGCTCGGAGAATATCATATTTCCATCTGCACGGATAAGTCAGTTTCAAAAAGTCTTTATTAATAATTTGACCTGTTCTATCAGACAAGAATAATTGATGCAGCAATATAAACTCAATTGAACTTTTTTGGGCGCAGAGAATTTCCTCTTTTCTATACATATATCCAGCTTTCTGAAATTCTACAAAACCTTCTAGCACGGATATTGTTGAGTGCAAGGAACTGTGTTTAGCTCCGCTTCTTGTTGTCCTGCAATTAAATCCGCCATCCGGCATAATCTCATTAAGAATACTGTCTATTATGGAATGTAACTTCTTTTCTGGCATCTTGAAATAGGAAGCATAATTCAAAAACATTCCATTTACACAAACGTCACTATGCTGCGATGTGGATGGTCCCAATTGAATACCACCATCATCTGCTATGTTGTTTTGCAAAATCAGCTCTATAGTTTCTTGTACCTTGTCATTATTTGAAGGGAGATTTATATTTCGGAGATCAAGTAAAGTGTAATGAGTAGAAGTCCATTTGGGCTGATAAAATCTATCTCCCCAATGGCCGTCTGAATTACGTTTTGATAAAATTTTGGCACCCCATCCTTCATTTGCTATTCGCATTTGAAGTTTCTTTTTGTCAGAACCTAACAAATCACGGCAAACTTGGTATTGGATAGAGACGTCTCCTTCCAATAACCAGTCTATGATTTGTTGATTGTTCATTTACTTTTTGAAATTTAATTTTGAATATACTTCTTACGAAGAGACGTGGTGTACATTACTGTTTCCATCTTTCAAGATTTGGAATTGACCTTGTAGCCAACCATGCAAAGAATCCGTTCATTCCATCTTTCTTCATTTCTTGGATACAGAATTTTTGCATCTTCTCTGCTGTGTCAATCTCAGGAGGAGTTAAAAAAATCCATTTTCGTAACACATAGAACAATACTTCTTGCTCATCGTCCCGTCTTTTTCAGTTCCTCCACCTTTTTTGCCTTTCTTTAATGGGAAACCACAGCTTTGGCAAAATTTGTATTCTTTCATTTTTATAGGTGTTATTTAAGATGTTTTTAATTTCAGTTAACGTTTGTGGCTGGCATTTTTAAGTTTTCTAATTCTTGCATTGATTGATGGAATATTTTCTTTTTCAAGTTCAGATAAAGTTAAGACAAAATCCTTTTCTAACTCGTTTTCGTGCTTCATTAATTCAAAAAGGCCTTGAATGGCATTTACTCTTACTATTCGGGAATTTGTTTTGTCTTTCGCCCACATGGTCAATGTATTCCAAGTTGTTCCCAATTCTTTACTGTCCAAAGTAAGGCGTGGAATTAATAAGGCTAAATGCCATTTAAGCTCTTTGTCTTTTGCAATGTTGCATAACTCTATGATTTTCTTTTTATGGTTGGTTAGGTATTTTGGATTGTCGATTGTAATTTTTTCAATAGCGTCAGCAGTCCGCATTACTATTATTCTGTCTTTATGAAATAAGTATTCAAAAAGGGCATTAAAGTCTATTTGATTTTGAATTTTAGAGACAATGGAATTGCTTTTTCCAATTGACCTCAAATCACTACCCGATAATATTTTTACAAAGTCTGCCACTTATTTTGAATGCTTAACCCTCTTACTTTTCATTCAAAAGCTTTTCAGGTATTGGTCTGCAAGAACAATTTTTTTGATGCTCTAAATTCCATTTAACACGTTCTTCAAATTTTGCGTTTTTAGGCATCCTGTTTTTTTAAATGCCATTCTTTGTTTATTTTCATATTTGTTTTGTCTTTCTTTCGAGCAAACATCATATCGTAACACGTATGATGGAATAGTATTTATAATTACCGCTAACGCCCCGGGGCTTTTCGCAAGTTGGCGGTTACATTAATTTATTATGCAATATAACAGGTTGAGGTTGAATTTCCCACAAATTTTGGCAAACCTTTGTTAGGCGTATTAGCTTAGACTTTTTTTTTACTTTTTTACCAGAATTTCTGAAATAAACTTCAACAAAGAATGAGACATCTCTTATGTGATAAATTATAACAGATACCGATCTGAACTTATTTTATATTATTTTTCTTCTTTTTTATAGCATCATCTTTATTGGTTTGGCAAGCCATTCCATAACCGGATAATACAGTATATCCTGTTTCAGAAGTGATTTCATATTCGGTAAACCCTCGTACAACATACCACGTTCCAGGTTTATCTATTTTTATACCATTTAGTATTAGACTACCACTTATTAATATTCTAAAGATAGCTTCTGAATGCGAATGCTTTCCAATTTTGGAATTTGGTGGCACTTCAACCACGTAAAACATCTTATAGTCAATAAGTGACCATACTACAGGTGTTTTTTTTACACCGCCATTTTCTTTAAAAGGTGTAACTTTCAAATCTGTAGAGATGATAATGTCTTTTTCTGCTAATTGGGCTTCAAACTTTTCAATTCTTTTCATATGAGTTGAAAGTGTTTCAAGTAAGGTTGTTTGGAGATTTTTGTTTTTTGCCATAATTTTTTAATTTAAATGTTGTAAAAGATGAAAGCTATTGATTTTATAAAGCATCTAAATGCAAGATGCTCTAAGTGTATTATTTTCAATAATATTATTGGATATCGGATACTTATACTACAATATCTGGAAAATACTAGCCATAGTACAAAAAATAAGGAATTATCATAAGTAATTGATTTATAGAAGTTAATTAGCGTTTTAATAAATGTAATTAACAATTCTTTAAAAACCTAAAATTTAGAAATCACGAACATTTTTAAATCTATATAGTTTTTTCAGGAACAGACAATAGGTAAAATTACCCGATTTTATCCGGTTAACTCCGACTAATAGATTTCTATTCCTCATCTTTATGGTGCGAGTAATAATTGGAGTAGTCCAGTTAATTTTTATATTTACCATATCCAGGCGAACAGTTGAAAGTACTGAAGTTCTATCGGTTTCCGATTGTTACTCGCGGCGACCTGGACTTTTATTTTTTAACATGCGAGTAACAAAAAATCAAAAAAATATTCAAGAACTTCAACCAAACAAAATCTGTAAATGCGGTGCTTGCGAACCAAGGAAACCTAAACTTCCTGATGGAATTAGACGTTTAAAAATTCAACCAAAACATATGCAGTACACATGGTCTACGGCAATTGTACCACAAATATTATTACAAGGTGAATGGTTGCGGAAAACAGGTTTTGAATATAATGACCATGTAATTATTACCCAACAGAAAGGGAAAATAATTATCGAGTTGGAAAAAGAGTAACCAGTGAACTTGTCGGCAGGTTGCTGTAAATTTAGCAGGTATAAAGTATCAAATTAATCGCCCTTCTTATGTTTATGCGGTTTAAGAGAAGGAGTATTTTTGGGAGTCTCTTTATTATCTCCTCGACGTTTATCTGGTTTTCCAGTTGATTTTGCAATTGGTTTTGGCCCTGGCTTGAGTCCCATAATTTTAAATTTAAAAAATTAATAATCTTAAAGTTAGTTCATTAATTAAAAATTATATAATAAATAAAACACTATTTATTAACATCTAATTGATCGGTTTGCAGGTTGCCTATAAATATTGCAGATTTGCCGCCATGAGGGGTATGCGCCATGCATTACGCCTAACGTTCCGTGGCTTGGCGAAGGTGGCGATTTTCACCACAAATGTTGATTCGGAGAACCAAACTTTGATTAACCACAAATGTGTCTGCGGAGCACTGAACCGCCACTTTTGCCAAGCCCGTGTTAGTGGCTGCCTTTTATGTCGTGCTGTCTACAAGAGTCTTGCAGGAGAACGAATAAATTTTGTCTTTGTCTACCTCTTTTAAAATTTGTTTTTTTATTGATGCCTTCAGAGTAAGATTTGTTTGACTGTGGAAAGAGTCAATAAGTTCTCTAATAGTTTTCATTCTCTCTCCTCTTGTTTCAATTAGGTCTGCTCTGTTTAAATCAATTTCATTTTCTGTCAGTTTAGCCCTTTGGTCTCCTGGCTTTGCCCAAACAAAAGCACCGACAGCGTAAAAATGATTTGTCGGGTCGTCTATATATGGATTGATGAAAGGAATCAAAGTATCAAAGGTGTCCGATTTACCACGATTGCAAACAGGACAAGCAAGACCCAAATTTTCGTATTCAAATGTGAGATCAGGAAATTTGTCTTTTGCCTTGGGTTTAATATGTTCAATGTGAAGATCGGAAATATGCTCAACTTTACTTTCACAATACATACATTTACTGAAACACTCAACCCTCAAAGCATCCTTAACTTCGTCTTGATTATATTGGGTAGCTAAAGATTTTGGAACAGCTTGATCTGCGATTTGCAATGCCCTTAATTGTGCTGTCCAGTTAGCTTTGTTAGCTATCAATATAGCTGGCTCATTTCCTTTTGTTAGTTTAATCATTTTTTATTTAAAGTTTTTTTCATTGCCTCAGGCATCAATTCTTCTAATCCAATCTCTTTTAATTCTGCGCGCATATTGTCAAATGTGCTTTCTGTTATTTCTTGTTGAGTATATTTTTCTACAAGGGCATTTAATTTGTCCTCAACCCAAAGTGGCATTGTAAAAGGAACTCCAAGCACTTCATTTAAAATTTCAGTTGCTGTTTTAGCTTTATTTATGAGGTCTAATTTTTCATTAAAAACTCTAAATGTCTTAGTGTTTTCAATTTTTTTATGTCTAAATGCATAAACATTTGAATCCTTCACAGAACCCACTATTAGAGGACTATGAGTAGAAACTATGAACTGAATGTTTGGAAAGGCAGAAATTAAATTTGGAAGAATTGATCTTTGCATTTCAGGATGAAGATGATTTTCCACTTCATCAATCAACACAGTTAACGCTTCTCCTTCGTCAATTCTATATGTATAAATTTGCCAAGCTAAATCGACAATTGCACTAACTCCACCTGAAACGGCATCTAACATAAAGTCGCCCGAATCTGTGACTAAAACAACCTCATAGTTTCTGATTGATAATTCGGTAAAACCTATTGACGGAGGAAGAATTTTTATTAAAACTGTTTGAAAACCATCAAAGTGTTTTTTCAATTCTGGGTCAGGAACAACATGCTTATTTCCTTCTCCTCCAATTGCCCAACTCATTAATGTTTCCTTCAAATAATAATTGCTCGTCTGACCACCGCCACTGAAATAATAATTTTTTGAACTTCCGAATGCCAAATCGTATGCTTGTCTTTTTGTTCTCTTGCTTGTCGAAATGTGCGGAACATGTCTATAGAAATATGTTGGTCTGTGGGAAGGAATACTTATTCCTTGTATATTTTGTTGTTGAGGAATACCAATTGAATATTGAGCAGAGTCTCCGTCAGAAATTGTTAAGTCAGATTTTTTGTTGTCTGAATAAATTAATTCGCCTATTTTGAGTTCGTTCGATTTACTTTCCGATTTAAACCATCTTGCAAAGTATTTAAAAATCCCTGTTTTAGTTTCTTGTGCTGGTGTCGCTAATTCGGTATGATGCCAACCAAAATGTCTTGAAAGCATATTTATAATGGTAGTCTTACCGCTTCCGTTTGCTCCAGTCATTACTGTCAGCTGGGGATGAAAGTCAATGTCTATTTTTTCAAATTGTTTCCAGTCAGTTATGGTCAGTTTTTTAAAATTGAGATTTGCCATTTATATTATTTGTTAATTCTTGTAATGATGTCCTAAGGTTGCCACCAACGCCCCGGGGCTTGGCGCAAGTTGGCGGCTACGTTAAATTTATATGCAATATAACAGGTTGCAGATGAATTTCCGCCAATTTCGCCAAACCTCCTGTTATGTGCATGAGACCGTCAGCTAAAATATGCGGCCAAAAATATTACACTCATGTATGTCCACATGAGTGTGAAAAAGATATGAACAGTTGTCTCAAATACTTTGCCTTTCCATAAGATGGAAGAATATCCGAAAAATTGGATAAATAACCTAAGTGTCCAAAATATTCCAAGTCCCAAAGATATTTTCTTTCCAAGATTAGTTTCAGTAAGCTCTTGTGCTGAGGTTAGACATAAAATTCCCATCATTAAAATGGTTAAAGCAATAAAAAAGGTATGGACATAGATCATTTCCCTATTGATTAATGTTAACACCTTCAATTCTTTAGCCCAATCAAAATATTTTGGAAAAATTACATGGATGATTGAAAGAGGAATGAGGATAATGCCTATGATTGTAAAATGAACTTCCATTTATCGTAGATTATTTGGTAACTAGAGGTCCAACCGTAAATACAGACATGAACGGCGTAAACTTGGCTTCCTCAAATGTCCCGAAGCCTGCTTCAATGAAAGCATTTTTCCAAGTTGACCTTGAAAAAAAATGTGTAAATCCAATAGAAAAAGCTAGAAAATTTGGGAAGTCCCTTAAATGCTCCACCATAATTACCTTACCGTTTGGTTTACAAATGCGATGGCATTCCTTTAGAAAAGAAACCTTTTCTTTGTAATTCCTGATTTCATGAGCAGCAGACAGAAGGAAAATAATATCTGCAGATTTATCTTCTAAAGGAATTATGCTTGATTTTATCTCAACAGTATTTGGGTAAGTTAGACTAACTTTTCGGGCTCTTATTATGGCAGGCTCGGTATGTCTTTTCGGATCATAGAAATCAAATACTTTTAAGTCTGATTGAGGAAAATTGCTCTTAATGATAAAGCTTGTTTCATCAAATCCTGCATTGATATTCACTATACTTCTTGCCGTAGGATCTAAACCAGAATTTTTAAGCCAATGGAAATTATAATATCCTGAAAAGTCATATACGTAAGCCGAAACAATCAAGGGCATAATCAGACCATAAATAAAGGCTAATATTATTATCCAAAACAATTGATCTGAAAAACTAATTGTAGCATGACCGATAATTACTAGTGCTAAAACCCCTGATCCCAATACATAAAAATGGCGGTTAAAACTTAGGATATTCAAAACCCCCTGAAAACTTCTTCTTTCTAGTTCCATTGCTCCATTTTTCCTTTCTTCCAGTAATAGGGGATATTTTCAATAATAAATGCATTTGCTAATATTGGGTTTGCTAAATTTAACAACCGCAAAAATTCAAAATCATAATCTACGACTTTTACAGGTTTTGGAAGCCAGTTTTCCCTTACACCTTCGATTATTAACACTTCTTTAGTTTCTTCATTATAGGTAAACGTGAATGGTAAGGGACCTGCAAATCTTCTTGCTTCCTTCCAATCAGTAAATGGAGAATTTCCTGGTAGGGGAACCTCTTCAGTTTTTTCTATCATTACTTTGAATTTTGATTTAATTGAAACTATTTCCCGAGTGTTTGTTTGATCAATCTGATTGATATCTGTTGTTGTATAATTGTAATGGGTGAAAATATTGCCCATGAACTCCATTTTCTTTTTATCTGTCTCAGATTTTAAAATGTACAAACCACGCAAATTCTTTCTCGAGCTATTGGTATAACGAACAAATACACGGTAACCGATCAAAAAAAAGTCATTGCCCATAATTTTTGGAAAGCCTTTTGGGCGCAATGCTTTTGTCTGCACCATTGCGACTGCTACAAATGCCCATTTGTCCTGAAATGTATCTAGCTGCAGACATTCAGGTATCAGATTTTGCAATTGATCTTTTGGAACTGCAAATGTCAAAACAAGTGAGCTTTCAAAAAAAGCTTCAACTGCAAATGGATGGTTCTTTAGAAATGTAAACATTAGGCTTTTTGAATACTTTTCTTGTTGAGTACAAATTCGTTATAGTAAACCGTCAAAATTAACATACCTGCAAATATAGAATTGAATTTGCCCCATAACAATAGTTCAGGAACCAAAATAAATTCAAGCGTATTCATGGTTGCAATAATAACAATTTGTGTTATTGCATTTAGCTTCGTTTTAAATCGACTTAAAATCCATATTGCCATAATCACTTCCGATATTCCAATTAATACGGTAAGTAATCTGGCATATTCAGCACCTAAAATCCTTAATACAATTAGTTCGTGCCTTGGAACAAGGTTTAATACCTTACAGTAAAATCCATTAATAATCCAAATTAGGGCAATGCCAAAGTTCAGGACTTTATGAGTTATTGGATTTTTCATTTCTGATTAAGTAAGAATTAAATCTACACATCTTTATTGCATTTAAAAATAACTGATCTTTAAAGAGTATCTTCTGATAAATGGCAGGTTTGCGACTTGAGGGGTATGCATCCTGTATTGCACCTAACGTTCCGTGGCTTGGCGAAGCTTGGTGGCTCGAATAAAGTTACTAGAAAATCGGAACGGTCAAAGAAGAATTTCCACCAAGTTTTGCCAAACCCCTGTTGGCGGAAGTTATAATTGGTCAATATAACATTCGAAAAAAGGTCTTTCTCTGTAAACGACGGCATCTCTATAATCTTCAGGACGAGTAGACGAACCATCTCGGTGTGAACACAAATCGCCATTTCTCAAAACATAGCTATGATTGATTATTTCAGCAATGTCTTCAGTAGAATAGCCATTTGGCATTTCAAAAAATTCCCAATTAAAAGATGTCCCAAAGCCAAAAAATCTACCATCTTTCATTTTAGCGGCGAAGCCTGTCCAACCCATCGTCGTTTCGCCTTTAATTTGTTTTTGAATTTCTAATGGAAATGCAAAAGCGCTTTTCTCAACCCTATCTATATCGTATTCATTTATACAGTTTCCATTAGTCACAAAGTTTTTAACAATGTTGTAATAATTCGCGGCTGAAGGTCTGTTAAAGATACCTTTGCCTGTTTGCTCTTCTTTGAATCTTCGGATTGCCAAATTCACAACCGTTTTTGGATTACGAAATATGACGCAAGGTAAAAATGTTCCGTCGGTGAGATAAACGGAAGACCTGTAACCTAAGCCGTAAGAACTGTCCCCTAATGGCTCTACATTATCTTTTAGAAATTTAACTATATCGTCGGTCTGCTGTGATTTCATAATCTAATAGTCTAAAGTACCAAAATTCTTGATGATGATTGCCGTTTAACTAACTATGAGTGTTAGGCGAACTGAAAGTCTGCACCCAGAATTTCCACTAACTCTTAAATAGGCGAAACTCCCATATTAGCAATTTACCCCTTAATTGATAGTAAATAAGTACGTTATCGCTAAATTTTAGTTTCGTTTTTTAAATTGTTTTATCAAAGATAATTTATTTTAAAGGATGTTTTCGTAGAATTTTATCTAGTGGACTTTCGATATTTTCGAGTGCATTTTTGCTAACATGCGTATAACGCAAAGTAGTTTTGATATCGTTATGTCCTAATAACTCTTGTATATAACGAAGGTCGGTGCCATTTTCTAATAAATGCGTTGCATAACTATGGCGTAGACTATGAAAGCTGCAGCTCTTCGGTAGGCCAAGGCGACTAAAAGCACTTTTAAAGATTAGTTGTGCACTCCGAACCGAATAATGATCAAGGTTGTCTTGAGATTCGAACAACCATATCTTTGGACGATAAGTTCTGTAATATGTTCTTAAAAGCTGTAGTAAAACTGGACTTAAAGGAACAATTCTATCCTTCTTGCCTTTGGCTTTTGAGATGAAAATTTGCATTCGATGACTGTCAATGTCCTCAACTTTTAAAGCCACGACCTCCGATACTCTCAACCCTGCACTATATGACAGCAGCAGTAAGGTCTTATGCTTAATGTTCTCAATTGTTAATAGACCTTCCAATATTTTTTCTTCGCTGATCACTTTTGGTAATTGCAGGTGTTTTTTAGGTCTTGGTATTTCGAAAAAGAATTTATCACGTTTCAGCACTTGTTCATAGTAAAACTTTAATGCATTCATTCTACTATGTATTGTTGCTTCACTGAGATTAAGAGCTGTACTGCAATAAATTAAATAGGATTTTATGCGTGCAGTATCAAGTAAGTCAATATCATGGTTTTTAGTTAAGTTTAGAAAGCACCTCATTTCTCCCATGTAAGTAATGATGGTCCGTTTACTGTATCCCTTTAGTACAAGTTGCGCCTTCAAGTTTACCAACACATGCTCGTTCATCTTTCCTCACTCTTTACCACTAATAAATCATTGTCTTTTAACAATAAATAACCAAATTCATAACAAAAAAAGTAGGTGTCGCCTCTTTTGTTAAGGTAGGTGTGAGTGCTAAAGTTGAAGTTGAAGCCTTTGATTAAAAGTGCATCACGATTTACCTTAGCCTTACCAAAAGGTATCGTTGCCTTGAGGATACTTCTATTCTTTTTGAGGATTTGATTAACCTGGTGAACGAAACTATCATCGCTCGCCTTTAATCGGTGATGGTGACTACTACGACATTGATCGTCACAGAATTTTTTATCGGCCCTGCCTTGTAGCAAAGCGCTACACTCTAAACATAAACGCTCCATAATTATCTTTTTAATTATGGGATGATTACCCTAAACTACAAAAAATAATAAGAAGAGAATAGAAAAAAATAAGATTTTAAACTTACCCGTTATTAAACGGATGTATCTGTTTATCATACGGCTAATCCCTTTTCCAAGCCTCATCTTTGCTTTGTCGGTAGTCGGGTTGGCTACTGGTCGTTAATAGTTAGTTACTTTAATATTTAAGAGAATGAGCAATTTGAAAAACAGCGTACACTTAACAGGATTTGCAGGTAGTGATTTAGTAGTAACACCTTTTGAAAACAACAAGAAAGTTGCCAGGGTAAGTGTTGCCATTAATGAGTATTACAAAAACAAAAGTGGAGAGGAAAGCAAGCAAACCCAATGGTTTAATTTAGTGTTCTGGAATGCAAAAGCTGATGAAGCTGTGAAGTTGATTAAGAAGGGCGCAGAAATTGCCGTTGTAGGGAAGCTGGCAAGCCAGACCTATACTACCAAAGAAGGCCTAAAGCGTTACACCACAGAGATTGTGGTAAACGAAATGACGCTGATTGTGAAATCTGAAGAAGCTGCGGTTTAATTGCTCAGTGCAACGAAAATGCCAGCTGTTGGTTGCTGGCATTTTTAAATCATTTAGAACACTCCAAGCCCATTCTCCACGCCAAAGAACTCTCAACCTCTACGACAACTGCAAATACAACAATGCCGCCATACTAGCCCCTATAATTGGTCCCAAAATTGGCACCCAAGCATAACTCCAATCCGTTGCGCCCTTACCTCTAATTGGTAAAATCGCATGCATAATCCTTGGACCTAAATCTCTTACTGGATTAATCGCATAACCCGTTGTTCCTCCCAAAGCCAAACCAATAACCCATACTAAAAAAGCCACTGGGATTGCGCCTACAGCACCCAAGCCAATTGGTGTTTTTGGTTCACTTAATTCTGCGCCAGTAATGTAAAAAATGCTAAAGATTAATACAAAAGTTCCAATAATCTCACTGACTAAATTGGAACTTAAGTTACGAATGGCGGGAGATGTTGCAAACGGAGCTGCAATTAAACCTTGATCAGTCGTTTTATCAAAATGATCTTTATAAAATACCCAAACTAATAAAGATCCCAACATGGCACCACCTAACTGCGCAACACAATAGCCCGGTACATCTGCCCAAGCAAATTTGCCCGCAATAGCTAAGCCAATACTTACAGCGGGGTTTAGATGCGCGCCACTATATGGCCCGGCAATGGTAACGCCAATAAATACCGCCAAAGCCCAGGCGGTAGTAATCACTATCCAGCCACTGTTATTCCCCTTAGTTCCGTTTAATACAACGTTGGCCACAACGCCACCACCCAAAAGGATTAGGATAGCCGTGCCAATTAATTCTGCAATAATAGGTGTCATTTTATATAGTTTATTTTGATGAATTACTCCAACTTTGTGTAGCATGAACTGCTCGTTTCCACTCTGCAAATCCTTTTTTAGTTTCAGCAGTTTGTGCTACCGGGTCAAATACCTTATCGCTTTCCCATAATTGCTGGATCTCTGCAATATCTTTCCAATAGCCAGTAGCTAAACCCGCTAAATAAGCGGCGCCCAAAGCCGTTGTTTCTACTACTTTAGGTTTAACTACTTTACAGTTTAATAAGTTTGCCTGAAATTGCATTAGAATATTATTCGCGGTTGCACCACCATCTACGCGTAGTTCTTGAATTTTAACACCCGCATCAGCTTCCATGGCCTTTAACACATCGGCAGTTTGATAGGCAATGGACTCAATAGCTGCGCGCGCAATATGACTTGCGGTAGTACCTCTACTAATGCCTACAATGGTACCACGCGCATTAGAATCCCAGTAGGGCGCACCTAAGCCTGCAAAGGCAGGTACAAAATACACGCCTCCAGTATCTTCAACTTTTAAAGCAAGTTCTTCGATATCCGCTGCCGTTTTGATAATCCCTAAGCCATCTCTTAACCATTGCACTACGGCTCCGGCAATAAAAATGCTGCCTTCTAAAGCGTATTCCGTTTCGCCATTAACCTGCCAGGCTACCGTGGTTAATAAATTGTTTTTAGAAAGCTTCGGCGTTTTGCCAATGTTCATTAACATGAAGCAGCCAGTGCCATAGGTGTTTTTAACCATGCCGGCCTTGGTACACATTTGGCCAAATAAAGCGGCTTGCTGATCGCCCGCTATACCAGCAATAGGTATAGGGTGGGCAAACAGGGTAGATTTAGTTTCGCCATATACTTCGCTCGATTGTTTCACGGTAGGCAACATGCTTTTAGGGATGGTAAATAAAGCTAATAGCTCATCATCCCATGCCATGGTATGAATGTTAAAAAGCAAGGTGCGCGATGCGTTGGTTACATCGGTTACATGCAATTCGCCCTTGGTAAAATTCCAGATCAGCCAAGTATCAACCGTTCCGCAAATTAAGTTCCCAGCTTCTGCTTCGGCTCTTGCATTTGGAACGTTATCTAACATCCATTTTATTTTGGTAGCCGAGAAATAGGCATCGATAATTAAGCCTGTTTTACTACTAATTAATTCTTCCTTGCCAGCTTGTTTTAACTCATCGCAATAAGCAGCGGTTCGTCTATCTTGCCAAACAATGGCATTGTAAATAGGTTTGCCTGTATTTTTATCCCAAACAATTACGGTTTCGCGCTGATTGGTAATGCCCATCGCCGCAATATTTTTGCCGTTAATACCGGCTTTTACTGTTGCTTCTGCAGCTACACCGGCTTGCGACGACCATATTTCTAAAGCATCGTGTTCTACCCATCCAGATTGAGGGAAAATTTGTTTAAATTCTTTTTGGGCGACAGCGATAACATCGCCTTTTTTATCGAAAATGATTGCTCTTGAACTGGTAGTCCCTTGATCGAGGGATAGGATATACTGCGACATATTTGGTTAAAATAAAATTAGAAATTGAAGATAGTTAATTCAATCTATAATTTAAGAAGAAACCCAGTATAGAAATTAATTTTTGCCGCCGGGTTAAAATACCGACCGTTTGCAGCATTTAGATCGTTGCCTAAACTGTAGTTAGCATTAAACAGGTTATTGACGCCACCAAATAGTGTAAGCTCAGTTTTTCCAATTGTTAAATTTCTTAATCCTGCTTTTAGCTCGGTAAGGTGATAAGATTTCGCCTCGACTGTATTGGCGTCATTTAAAGGAATAGAAGCCGTGTACTGATGCTGTGCAAAAAGAAAAATGTTTCTGTTAAACGTAAATTCTGCACTGCTTGCAATCGCATGATCTGGTACTCCAGTTAATTTATTGCCGCTATAATTGTTATTGGCATTGGCAAAGTCTTGAAACCTGAATTTGCTAAAGGTATAACTGCTGCGCAATTGCACGCTATTTAAGAAGTTTAAGGCTTGATAGGGAATTAACCAACCTGATGCCTCAACTTCTAAGCCTTGTTGTTTTGTGCCGCCTGCATTGATAAAATATTCGGTGTCATTTTGGTTTAACCTCCTCACAATCGCATCTTTTAAATGATAAGAAAATGCATTGATGTTAGCGTAAAGTCTATTGTTAGTCGTTTTTAACCTCAGGCCAGCTTCGTAATTCCACCCGTACTCTGGCTGCAGATTGATGTTGATGAGGTTATCTGATGAACGTGCTTCGGCAAGGGTAGGAGGCGAATAGCCTTTACTGATCGAACCTCTTAAAGATAGCAATGAATTAATTAGATAGGATACAGCGACTTTTGGCATCAGCTGGTCTGCAAATTTCTTTTGCTTTTGGGCTACAGCAGCAGGGAAATAACTTTGGTAATGGTATTGGTAGAAATTTAAGCTTGAACCTAATTCGATTAGCAAGCGTTGACTGAGATCGAGGTTAATCTTTAAAAAAGCAAAAGTTTGATCTGCTGTTAAGTCGTCTTTGGCTTGCATCGTAGTTGCTGTACCTCCAGCATTGTTAAAATTATTAATGGCGCTGCTGCTAGACGCGGTTTCTACACCTAATTGAACATTAGTTTTGAAATCTGTTTTGTCAATCGAATAATCCAAAAAGGTTCTTAAACCCAAGGTATGCTCATAGCGCTTTTCGTAATTGGTGATAAATGGATTCTTAAAATCTGTATAATTACCAAACAATGCAATCACGTGCTTTAAGTTTGGGCTAAATGCATAGGAATTAGAAAGCCCCGCAAAAATGGTTTTGTTATAAATTGCTGCCTGTTGGGTAACAGCCCCAGGTAATGTAGGGGTAGCGGGTCTGGCCATTCTGGGATTTTGCGCCAGTTGTGTCGCAGTTAACCCACCGGGAGTTTCATAAGCTAAATCGCTTACAAAAACCAAAGCTTTTAATTGCCCTTTTTTGGCATAATCCCACGCTTGGGTAGTTTGGATAAAGCTTCTTTTCAGTCCGCTATTGTCTCGGTACCCATCACTTTTTTGATAGCCCTGAATAACGTTGAAACGATAATTTTTATAGGTTTGGGTGATGCTAGCATGCTGCTTAAAAAGGCCATAAGAGCCTAATGATGCGCCTAGCTCAATGTTATTTTGAAGAAGCGAGCTGGTGCCGATCAATACTGCGCCACCGGTATTTGCCCCAAAAGTGCTGGCTTCTGGTCCTTTGTAAATCTCCATGGAGCCAATACTTTGCACATCGAGCAAATTTAGATAGGTATTGCCTCCGGCATCGGTTAAAGGGAAGTCGTCTACATAAATTTTAATATTTCGAATACCAAATGGCGAACGTAGCAAACTGCCTCGAATGGAAAAACGATAGCTTCCGGGCGAACGCTCTTCTATTCTCACACCTGTGGTTGAACCCGCAAAACAAACAATTGATGCGTTGTTAAATTGGCTAATTTGCAGTGAGTCAATTCTGTTAACTGCACTAACTGATCTTAATAAGGCTTGTGGATTATAATAACCCTTAACCGTGATTTCGTTTAATTTTTTAATGGTGTCTGTTTCTTGTGCAAAACAATTTAAGAGAGATAGGCTGAGTAGGAGGGCTAAGGTAGATCTTAAAATCATTTTGCAGCTACTCTCCAAATAATGCCACTTACATCATCAGCTACTAATAAAGCACCGTCTTGAGCAACAGCTACGCCAACAGGTTTTCCATAAACCTCTTTCTCATCTTTGATAAAGCCGGTTAAGAAATTTTCGAGAGTACCAGTTGGCTTGCCGTTTTTAAAAGGAATAAAAGCCACTTTATAGCCTACTAGCTCTGAACGGTTCCAAGAACCGTGTTGCCCAATAAATACGCCACCTTGGTATTTAGCAGGGAATTTTTTAGCGGTATAAAAAGCCAGGCCTAATGAGGCAGTATGCGCACCCACAGGAATATCTGGTACAAGTGCTTTAGCGACCAACTCGGGGTTTTGTCCTTTTAACCTAGGATCTTCGTTTTGACCGAAATAAGAAAATGGCCATCCGTAAAAAGCACCAGGTTTTACGCTGGTAATATAATCAGGCACTAGATCGTCGCCCAAACCATCACGCTCGTTCACGGCAGTCCATAACGCATTGGTACCCGGTGCCCAGGCCATGCCCACAGGATTACGTAAACCACTGCCATAAATTCGTTCGCCAGTACCATCTGGATTAAATTCTATGATGTTTGCTCTTCTAATTTCATTGTCTAAACCTTTTTCGGCTACGTTGCTTCCAGAACCTACCGAAACATATAACTTGCTTTTTGCAGCATTCACGATTAGGTTCCTTGTCCAATGATTGTTGTAACCGCCTGCTGGTAAGTCTAAAATCTTTTTACCCTCGCCGGTAATTTTGGTGTCGCCAGATTTATAAGGGTATTTCCAAACGCCATCTGTGTTGGCTACATAAAATGAGTTGCCAATAAAAGCTGCTCCATAAGGTTGATTTAAACCACTTAAAAAAGTAGCTACTACTTCGGGCTTACCATCTTTGTTAGCATCCCTAAATAACATGACAGTATTTACACTTTTACCTTGAACCTCTGATTGTGCTTTACCGGTGATGATATTTGCTGCCTGTTCAATTTTAGTTCTTTGCGAATTAGAAAGCACTACAATTACATCTCCATTAGGTGCAATTACAATGTTTCGAGGACTTTTCATTTCTTCGGCAAACTTGGTAACTACAAATCCTTTAGGAGCAACTGGTGTTTTTCCTTCTGGCCAAGCCACAACTTTACTAAAATTCGTTTTGCTGGCTTTCGTATCTGCAGCTGGTAAGGTTATCGTTTTACCTGTACCAGTTTTTACGGTAGTGGCTGGAGTTATTTGTCCGCAAGCGTTAGTGCCACAAAAAAAGGTGGCAGATAGAATAGTTAAACCGAAGAACTGATTTTTCATAGGGTAAATTTAGCTACATTATTCAGTTAATAAACACAAATAAACGTAACTTGTTTAGTGAATTAAAGCACCAATCTCCAATTGTAAAGACTGTCATCTTCACCAACTTTTTCGAAATTGTTTTTTTGAAGAATGCTATAAGATGCTGGGTTATCTTTGGCCGTTTGCGCGAAAACAGATTTTACCTCATTTTTTTTTGCCCATGCGATAAGGCATGCAACTGCTTCGGTCATATAGCCATTGCCTCGAAAAGCCTCGTAAGTTCCATAGCCAATTTCTACTTCCCCCTGAGCATCTGGTTCTCCCACAAAGCAAATATCACCCACTATACGGTTTTCTGCTTTGAGTACGATGCTCCATAAAGTAGAGAAGAGATGGTTTTTTAGTTTGTCGGCCACGTTTGGCAAAATGGTTTCCTCCAAAGCTTCTTTCAGTTCGGGCGATATAATATTTTGAGTTGGGTTTAAGCCTAATTCTGCTTCTAGCGAACCATCATTTTTGATATATTTAACTAATTGTTCGTGTGTTAAAGGTTTTAAGATAAGTCGTTCACTAGCGATCATATAGGGAGGTTAAGTTGTAAGTTAAATTTGCTAGGCGAGTTTAGTTCTCTATAGCCGCTGAAAGCTCTTTCGGTAGGATTTTCTCTATTAGTGCTTTTTGTTTTGGTTCTAGAACGATAAACTTCCAGGTTGCTTTTTCGTCGCGCGAGATGGCACAAACCTTTTTTGCACTATATATTTCGAACCAGTTTGTCTTCTCGTCAAACTTCACATTGTCGTTTCCAAAAGATTTGTCTAGCGCATCTTTGATGAGGCTGTTTCTCACCTTTGCACCTTCTGCTGTTTCTATTTCCTCACCCTTAAACTTCATTAAAAGCAAATTGGAGTAGGTTAAAAAAGCGTAATTCTTGTCGCCGATGTGTTTAGTTTCATCAACGGATATCACTTTGGGATTCTTAAGTTGAAATTCAACATTAGGATCGTTAAAGGTTTTTTCCATTACGGCTATTAACTGTTCCTTTTTAAAAAGTGCTAAAAATTCATCTGCCATGTAGTTGGTCGACTTTTGAAAATCTTTAGTGACTAAGGCATTTAGATATTCCAAGAATTGAGACTCAATAATTTTTTTTTCTCCTTGAGCAAAAGTTAAGCAATTGCAAAAGATGGAGACTAAAATTAGGGTTATTAACTTTTTCATAAGTTATATTTAAAACGAATATAATATTTCCTTGTTAAAAACATGTGCTTTATGAATTTAGCTTTATACCGATAAATTCATTCGTTTATTTTATCTTTAGGCGATTTTAAACACCATTCATTATGTCCGATACTTCGAAAATAATCTATACTAAAACAGACGAGGCGCCAATGTTGGCTACTTACTCATTATTACCTATTGTTCAAGCTTTTACGGCTTCGGCAGGGATTGATGTAGAAACTAGAGATATTTCATTGGCAGGAAGGATTTTAGCAAACTTTCCAGCTTATTTAAAAGACGATCAAAAAATTGGAGATGCATTAACTGAACTCGGTCAGCTGGCAACCACACCAGAAGCCAATATCATTAAGCTTCCAAATATATCGGCTTCGATACCGCAATTGGTAGGCGCTATTAGTGAGTTGCAATCGCAAGGTTATGCATTGCCAAACTATCCTGAGAACCCGCAAACAGAAGAGGAGAAAGAGATTAAAGCTAAATACAGTAAAGTATTAGGCTCTGCAGTTAACCCGGTGTTGCGTGAAGGTAACTCAGATCGTAGAGCACCTAAAGCGGTTAAGAATTATGCAAAAGTGAACCCACACTCGATGGGTGCTTGGTCTGCAGATTCGAAAACACGTGTTGCTAGTATGAGCGAAGGTGATTTTTATGGCTCTGAGAAATCGACAACTGTTGCTGAAGCCACACAGTTTAAAATAGAATTTGTTGACGAAAGTGGCGCAGTAACCGAATTAAAAGGCTTAGCTAATTTAAAAGCAGGCGAGGTAATCGACTGTTCGGCATTAAGCTTGTCGGCATTAAAAGAATTTGTTGCCAAAGAAATTATTGAAGCTAAAGAAGCAGGCGTATTATTGTCGGCGCACTTAAAAGCGACCATGATGAAGGTTTCTGACCCGATTATTTTTGGTGCAATTGTAGAGGTTTACTTTGCCGAGGTGTTTACAAAATACGCTGAACTGTTTAAAGAACTTAACGTTGATACAAGCAACGGTTTAGGTGATGTTTACGCGAAAATTGCTGGTCACCCACAACAAGCAGAAGTTGAAGCGGCAATAGCTGCGGCGATCGCAAAGGGACCAGCACTGGCGATGGTGAATTCTGATAAAGGAATTACCAACCTACATGTTCCATCTGACGTGATTGTAGATGCTTCGATGCCAGCGATGATTCGTACATCTGGACAGATGTGGAATAAGGATGGAAAATCGCAAGATACCCTTGCTTTGATTCCAGATCGTTGTTATGCTGGTGTTTACACAGCAACCATTGACGATTGTAAAGCAAATGGCGCATTCGACGTAACTACCATGGGTTCGGTGCCTAACGTTGGTTTGATGGCGCAAAAAGCAGAAGAATATGGGTCTCACGATAAAACTTTTCAGGCAAAAGCGACGGGTACAATCCGGGTTACCGATGCAGCAGGAAAAGTTTTCTTTGATCAACAAGTAGCAAAAGGCGATATCTTCAGAATGTGCCAAACTAAAGATGCACCGATCCAAGATTGGGTAAAATTAGCAGTTAACAGAGCTCGCTTGTCGGCAACACCAGCTGTTTTTTGGTTAGATGAAAACAGAGCTCACGATCGTGAAATTATCGCTAAAGTAAAAACTTACCTTGCTGATTTTGATACGAATGGATTGGATATTCGCATTCTTGCCCCAGTAGAAGCGACTAAATTTACCTTAGAGCGTATCCGCAAAGGTTTAGATACTATTTCTGTTACGGGTAACGTATTGCGTGATTACTTGACAGATTTGTTCCCGATTTTAGAACTAGGTACTTCTGCTAAAATGTTATCGATCGTTCCTTTGATGAATGGCGGTGGTTTATTTGAGACAGGAGCAGGTGGTTCGGCACCTAAACATATTGAGCAATTTCTTGAAGAAGGCTACTTGCGTTGGGATTCGTTGGGCGAGTTTTTAGCATTGCAAGCATCTTTAGAACACTTATCACAAACACAGAATAACGCAAAAGCACAAGTTTTAGCAGATGCATTAGATGAGGCAAATGCGAAGTTTTTAGCAAACGATAAATCTCCAGGCAGAAAATTAGGTACGATTGACAATAGAGGTTCTCATTTTTACTTAGCTTTTTATTGGGCTGAAGCGTTAGCTGCACAATCGAAAGATGCAGAGTTACAAGCAAGATTTGCTCCTTTGGCAAAAGCACTTACTGAAAACGAAGATAAAATTGTTTCAGAGTTAATTAGCGCGCAAGGTAAACCACAAAATATCGGTGGATACTATCATCCAAATGATGAGTTAGCTTACAACGCGATGCGTCCAAGTGAAACATTGAATACTACGTTAGCAAGTTTATAAATATTTTAACTACGAAGGCACAAAGAACGCAATAGATTAATTTTGTGTACTTTTTGCCTTTGTGGTTTCCTAGCTAAAATATCAACTTATACCCCTGTCCTCTAAAGTTCAAAATAGCAACAGAAGGATCGGCTTTTAGGTATCTCCTCAACTTAGTAATAAATACATCTAAGCTTCTTCCGGAGAAATAGTCGTCTGTTTCCCAATGAGTTAACAATAGTTCTTTTCTCGAGATCATTTTTTCTTGATGGATTCGCAGCATATTTAAGATCTCCGCTTCACGAAAAGTAAGCTGCTTTTTAGCGCCTTTGTGCACTAACAATCCTTCGGGGTAATGAAATAAAAATTCGCCAATAGGGAAAATACCTTTTCGATGGGTTTCTAAGGGCTTATGATTAACCATTCCTAAAAGCGCTCGGATCCGTATCACTAACTCGTCCATGCTAAAGGGTTTTTTCAAGTAATCATTTGCTCCGCTTTCAAACCCATTTACCACATCAGATGGCAGTGATTTTGAGGTAAGAAATATGGCCGGTGTTTTCCAATCGGTTACACGAATTTTCTTCAACATGAAAAATCCATCTCCATCAGGCAGCATGACGTCTAAAATTAAAATGTCGTAGGTGCCTGCTTTATGGGCAGCTAAACCTTCCGCTATGGTTGTGAAGTGAGCAACGATAAAGCCTTTACTTTCTAAACTTTCTTTGATAATTTCGGCAAGCGCTGGCTCGTCTTCCACGAATAATATTTTTATAGCTGTCATATCGGCCAGGCTAATTTAACTTCCGTACCACTCTTACTACTGGTTAATGCATACCAACCCTCATGCTGTTGCATAATTTGCTTCACATAATTTAAGCCCAAGCCATATCCTTTAACTGTTGAAGTGCTTGTTTTTTTACCACGGTAAAATTTCTCAAACAATAAAGGAATCTCTGCTGCGTCAATGCCTGGACCATTATCTTTCACTGTAATTACAAGATAGTTGTTTTCTAGACTACATGAGATGCTGATTTTGATAGGGTCATTACCATATTTAATTGCATTTTCAAAGATGTTGGATAATGCGTGCTGAAATTGTTCCTTGTCTACTGTGATAGTATTGATAGTACTATTATTTTCGAAGGTAAACGAGCAACTAGGTTTTTGCAAGACGTGGATGTCAACAATGCCCTGAATTACCTCATTTAACGGAATACTTTCTTTTTTTAGCGCGTAATTGGCTTTGTCGTAAATAGAAAGTTTTAAAATTTTATCGGTTAAAGAGCTAATACGCAAGAGCTCGTTTTTTGCATGTTTTAAATATCTGTGGGTTTTTTCTTCGTCTTGTCTAGTGGTTTCCTCGCTCAAAGCATCAACTGCAAGTATAGCTGTTGCGATGGGGGTTTTAAACTCATGGGTAATATTGCTAATAAAATCGTTTTTGATATGGGCTAATTTCTTGGCATTTTTTAAACTGCTAAGCAAATAGCTAAGGCAGAAAGCAATCAATATTACCAGGAAGATGGACGAAGCAAGAATGAGCCACATATTTGACAGAATGTATGGATAAGGGTCATTAAACATTACGCGGACGTAATTTTGCCCTGGCTTTCGACTATAGGTAGGTATAGATTTAGTAATGATTGGGTATTCTTTCAGCAGTGCTTTACTAAACGTGCTTTTGTTCGTTGTGCTATCTTTTTCTTTGGTGTAAAACCGATACTTAACAAAAATTGATCGCTCTGCTAGATAGTGATTTAAAATAGGACGAAGGTTAACAGTATCGAACTGCATTTTACCTGTAATTTCGAACATAAAATTGCCAAGATCTTGTGTTCGGTAATAAATAGTTCGGTTTTCGAGATCTTCATTGCGCAAAAGACTGGCAAAACTGGCTGCGATTTTCTTTTTCACCAGTTGAGGATTTTTATTAATCTCAATGTCAAGATCGGCTAAGGAAAAAGAACTGGTAAATTTATCGCTGGTATTTTTAGTGCTAAAGACGTTATAGATTACTCGATTTTGCTTCTTGCTAAATTTACTGGTTAACATAAAGTAATTGGTATCCAGCAACCTTGCGGTGAGGATTTTCTCTATTGTGTCGGCACGGTTTCCAAACTCTTTTTTAATTGCATCTTCAAAAGCCAAATTTACTTCTGTAGCAAAGTTTTTTTTCGTGATTAAATAATACTTGCTGATCCAATAGCCCTGCAGAGCCAAAAGGATGGTAATTGCCAATAAGCAAAGTGTAGTAAGTATAGAACTGTTTTTCTGCACAGTCAAATTTAATAAATAAAGCTACTTCAGCTATGCTGTTAACATAATATAACATTAGTTAACTAACTGTTAACTCGGTTTGCTATAAACATTAGCCAAATTTGCGAACAAATAAAACCATCATGAAATATTTAATCCTCTTATTGTTCGTATTACCCGTAGCTGGTTTCAGTCAAGGACTAGTGTTTAAACCTGGGGATCAATTCCCAGCCATTCCAATTAACAATATGATCAACGCTCCAACTTCGAGTGTAAACATCAACCAAATGCAGGACAAGAAATTCTATATCCTTAATTTTTGGGGAACTTGGTGTGGTCCATGCCTGCCCGAAATGGATGTGCTTACGAAGTTGCAAAAGGCAAATGCGAGTAAAATGCAGGTGATCGCAATTTCAGATGATCCTGCTGTAAAACTTCAGAAATACCTGAAGACTAAGCCTACCTCAATTTGGCTAGCGGCAGATACTAATTATCTTTTGTATACGGCATTTAATTTTGCCTCAGTAAGTCACAGTGCAATCTTAAACCCAAAAAAGGAGATTGTCGCCCTTGTAAAAACACATTCCATTACGCAAGGTTTATTAGATAGCCTATATAAGGGTCTGAAAATTAAATCAGATGCCGATGTAAAAGAAAAACCAGTTGCTAAATCGGATGATGTATTTAATGTCGACTCTACATTGACACACAGTCTTACAGTTCGTGGCTATATGATTGGACAGCAGGCAATGGGTAAAACATTTAGAGGTACCAGCATATATGCAGGAAGGAGACTCAGCTTCGTAAATACCGGTATCACCAACTTATATAAAACGGCCTTTGATATAGTTTCAACTAATCAAATTATTTATGAAGTAGATGAAAAGAAGATTAACAATTATCAAGATAAAAGCCAACGTTATTGCGTAGATATTCTGGTAAGCCCAGAAGATAAAGACAGTCTCTATACTATCTTTCAACAAAAATTAAATGCCACTTTACCTGTTAAAGGAAAGATAACCTATCAAACTATTCCGGTTTACGTAATTACAAATAATAATTTTGCTCTACCAATCTCCGAAAAATCAACTGGCTATAGCTTTAGCGGTCGGGGTTACGATGGGAGAGCAGTTACGATTAAGGATTTTGCGAACGATTATTTGAGCAATGAACTTTCGCTCCCGGTGGTAGATGAAACTGGTCTAGCAGGAAAGTTTGATATTAAAACAACTGTAGAAATGAGAACGCAGGAGGAGATCTTTAAATCGATTACTGCACTTGGACTTAAAATTGAAAAACAGGAACGACAAATGAGGATGTTGGTGTTGTATTAACCGCGAAGGCGCAAAGGTTAGTATTGAATTAACTTGGTGTACTCCGTTCCTTCGTGGTTTTGCTTGCTATGATAGCAAATAGGAATGTTGATGTTCTATTAATTTGCTTATTTTTAAACAAAGAACAGCTATTTGTGTTCTCATAGTAGTTTAAATTTAAGGATTATGAATACGCAAAAACCATCAAACGACAAGTTACATCCTAGCGATTTGGGTGAAACAAAAGATTTCAATGATTTATCGTTCAATGAAGAAAAGCAAAGCTATGAGCTCGACGTAAAGGGTGAAGATAAGGATTATGATCATCCGATGCCTTACGAAACCGTAGCAGCCGGCTCAGTTGATGATGATTCTACTTATGACGAAGCTAACCCTTATGTAGGAGATGAATATGCAACGGATGTAGAGAAAGTTAAAGACAAACTTGATGAATTGGGAATGCATATTGACGATGAAGGCGAAAGCGTATTGGTAAGTCCTGAAGATGAGATTTTAGCCCGTACCGAAGAAGATTACCGCGATGATCTTGATGAAGAGGGTTATCCAAAGAATGATGCGCCTCGTTAAGGATTAATATCCAAGTTAAAACGACGCCTCATTTCTTCTAGTTGAGGATTTTTATCGACCATGTAGGTGTATTTATCCTTATTGGTATAAATGCGTTTTTTTTGTGTATTTTCTGCTCGTTTGGAAACAATTTGTAGGTCGAAATTGCGGAGCGCTGTGCGAAGAAAATTTAGCAATTCAATTTTCTCATCCTGCAAGGTACTCTCTAAAGCCAAGTTTTCTACGAATACCGTAATTTCAGTTCCATTAATTAGTGGATCATTGTTCATTAAGGTATAAAGATGAATCTTGTCTTGATCTTTCGCCTTCTGGGTATAAACTTTCCACAGCTCAAAAAACTGCTCGGGAGTGAAATCTTGTTTTTCGTCGCCGTTTACATATTGTGGGCCTTTTTCTTCATCGCCATTCGCAACTCTTTCTAAATCAGTTAAGGAAGGAATTAAAGAAGCGCCTGCTTGAGCACCTAAAGGTTGTATCTTAATAGACCTAGTTGTAGGTAATTGAGGTCTTGGTGGGGGTGCTGGAGCTTCGGTAGGCAGTTCGATATTTAAACGATCTGGCAAGTCCTGCAAATCTTCCTTATCTAAAAAATTCTTTAAATCACTAATGGTTGCATTTTCCGCTTTGCCAACTTCCGAACTTTCGGAGCTGCTAGCAGAACTAACTAAAGTTTTTTTTTTATCCTGATCTAAGTCAGTTGCTTTTGGAGTAGGTGATTGTGCAAGTTGGATAACCGAATGGATATGACACATCTTAATGAGCGATAATTCTACCTGCAAGCGCTGATTTTTGCTGTTTTTGTAGATTAAGTCACATTGATTTGCCAAGTTTAAAGCTGTTAGGATAAAACCTAGGTCTGTCTGTTTGCTTTGGGTTAAATATTTTTGTTTAATATTTTCACTTACTTCCAGCAATTCGATTGTTTGAGGGTCTTTTCCTACCAAAAGATTACGCAGGTGACTAGCTAAACCGTTGATGAAGTTATTCCCATCAAAACCATTATTTAATATTTCATTAAATAATAACAACGACTGGCTAACATCGCCGCTTGCTAAATAGTCTACCAGTTTGAAGTAATAATCGTAATCTAGAATATTAAGGTTATCGATTACTGATTTATAAGTTAAATTTTTGTTCGTATAACTTACAATCTGATCGAACATAGAAAGTGCATCACGCAAACCTCCATCCGCTTTTTGCGCAATGATATGTAGCCCGTCTGCTTCAACACTGATATTTTCGCGAACAGCAATCTTACTTAAGTGGTTAGCAATGTCTTCAACCTGGATCCTATTAAAATCAAAAATTTGACAACGGGATAAAATAGTTGGCAGAATTTTATGTTTCTCTGTAGTTGCTAGAATAAAGATGGCATAGCTAGGTGGTTCTTCTAAAGTTTTCAGGAAAGCATTAAAAGCATTCGCCGAAAGCATGTGAACCTCATCAATAATATATATCTTATACTTTCCGGCTTGAGGCGGGATACGAACTTGTTCAATTAAACTTCTGATATCATCAACCGAATTGTTAGATGCAGCATCGAGCTCGTGGAAGTTAAAAGAGTGCCCTGTTTGAAAGGAGATACAAGATTCGCAAGTGCTACAAGCTTCCATGTCGGCAGTGGGAGCAGTACAATTGATGGTTTTAGCTAAAATACGTGCACAAGTAGTTTTACCTACGCCCCTAGGACCGCAAAATAAAAAAGCTTGAGCTAACTGATTGTTTTTGATAGCGTTTTTTAACGTGCCTGTAATATGCTGCTGCCCAACTACAGTTTCGAATGTAGCAGGACGATATTTACGTGCCGAAACGATAAAATTTTCCATCGCAACGAAAATAGGAAAATTTTAATTGTCGCAAGGTTGAAAAATTGGAATGTTGAAAAGTTGTATTGCTAATCTAAGGGGAGAGGTTTGTGCAAAGAGCGTCATTGCGAGGTACGAAGCAATCCTACTTTATCACAGACTTAAGCTCTTTTCGATATTGCGAAGCGCTTTTGCCGGTAAATTCTTTAAATAATTTATTGAAATGACTGAAGTTGTGGAAGCCGCTTTCATAACTGATATTAGCGATGCTGATTTGTTTTTCGGCTAACAATTTGGAGGCGTGCACCACTCGATATTCGTTCACAAATCGAGTAAATGTTTTTTTAGTAATCTTTTTAAAATACCTACAGAAAGAGGGGACAGTCATGCTAGACATTTCTGAAATGGTTTCCAAGCTAATTTCTTCAGTGAAATGATCTTTGATATAATTAAAAACCATGTTAATCCGATCATTGTCTTGAACCTGGGTTTCCATAGAAAAGCCAGATGCGTTTAAAATTTTATAATCGTTTGCACCTTCTAGCTCCTTCAAAACCGAAAGCAAGGTAAGTAATCGTTCAAAAGGAGCTTGGTTCTCCATCATTTCAATTCGGCTACCTACAGCTTTTTTTGTTTCATCACCAAATGCAATTCCCCCTTTTGCTTTGTCAAATAACTCTGAGATACTTTTTGTTTCTTGTAGATTAAAAAAATTAGCTCCCAGAAAGTCGGGTTTCATTTGTACTACAGTCTCGTTTTTATTTCCCGTATGCTCATCGGTAAAACCACAATGGGGTAAGTTGCTGCCGATTAAAATTAAATCGCCATCAGTGTAATAAGATACGTGACTTCCGATTTGCCGCTTTCCCGACCCCCCGTTTACGAAAACCATTTCAATTTCTGGGTGATAATGCCATAAGTGAGCCATATTGTTGGCATTCTCTACATACTTCGAATAGTAGAACGAGCTTCCAAATGAAGACTCGACAATTTCAAAGCTTGGCTTAATCTTCTTCATTGCTTTATTGATGATGATTTCTTTTGGTAAAATTACAAAAACTTATGCTTTTTTGACTGAGGTTTTGTTGATTTTTTTTAATGGAGTTAATATAGCATAGATATTAGCAAATATTCAAAACAATTTGGAGCGTAATTGACTGTATTTTTGGGTATTATTTATTTATTAACTCTTTAAACAATTTATACGATGAAAAATTTCTTAAAAATCAGTTTACTAACTGCAATGATGTTTACCGCTTTTGGTGCTATTGCAAATGATGACGCGTTTGTATTGAAAACGAACAGTGAGAATGAAAAATCGATCGTTTTCTTAGTTAATGAAGCACAAGATATCAACTTATCTATTATCGCTGACGATAACGAGGTTGTTTATGAACAAAAGATCCATACTACTGGTGCAGCAAAAAAAGTATATAACCTAGAAGCTCTTCCTAATGGAAAATATGAGCTTAGATTAGAATCTGAAACAAAATTAACTACTTATGAAATTTCGATTGAAAATGGTAAAGCTCAATTATCGGCTCCAACGGTTAAAGACTTCTTTAAACCGGTGATCGTTAAAGAAAAAGGAATGATCATTTTAGATTTAAAAACTGCTGTTGACAGTGCTGTAGATATCGTAGTTTTAAATGAATACAATGATGAGTTGATCAAAAAAGAATTTACAAAAGGTAAATCTATCCAAAAATTTGATATCACAACTACGGATGCAAGAGAGCTTACTTTCATTGTAAAATATAAAGGTCAAGAGCATATCGAAACAATAAGAATTCGTTAATAAAATCTATATAAATAAATAGAAAAGGCTGATCAAATTATGATTAGCCTTTTTTTATTAGGTAGTTGGTACCTCGACTATTCTCTAATAACACTTTGATTTTTAAAAATATATCACTACATTTGCAACCCGTTTTAGTGACGGAAATTAAATATTAAACAACAATTAAATAACAAAGATGAATCAGTACGAAACTGTTATCGTTCTTACCCCATTGTTATCAGAAGATGTTGCGAAAGAGGCATTAGCTAAATTCAAAAGCATTATCACTGATAGCGGAGCCGAAATTGTCGCAGAAGACAATTGGGGTCTGAGAAAATTAGCGTATCCGATTGAAAAAAAAGCAAGCGGATTTTTCCACCTTACAGAATTTAAATCTGATGGGGAATTTATTAACAAGTTTGAATTAGCGTTGAAACGTGATGAGCGTGTTTTACGTTTCTTAACTGTAAGATTAGATCGTCATGCGATTGCTTATAGCGAGAAAAAACGTAGTGGAGCTTTCAACAAAAAACCTAAGAAAGAGGAGGCTGGAGCATAATGGCAAAGGATCAAATACAATATGTTACCGCTCCAAAAGTGGACGATAACAGAAAAAAATACTGCCGTTTTAGAAAAAATGGTATTAAATATATCGATTACAAAGACGCAAACTTCTTATTGAAATTCATTAATGATCAAGGTAAAATTTTACCTCGTCGTTTAACTGGTACTTCATTAAAGTTTCAACGTAAGGTAGCTCAAGCTGTAAAACGTGCTCGTCATATCGGTTTATTACCTTTCGTTACTGACCAATTAAAATAAGCGCAGAGAAATGGAAATTATTTTAAAGCAAGATATCAAATCACTAGGTGAGAAAGATGATATCGTTACAGTAAAACCAGGTTACGGTCGTAATTACCTAATTCCTCAAGGATTTGGTCAATTGGCTACACCATCTGCTAAAAAAGTATTGGCAGAAAACTTAAAGCAAGCTGCTTTTAAACAAGATAAAATTAAGAAAGATGCAGAAGGTATTGCTGAGCGTTTAACTGATGTGAAATTAAGCATTGGTGCTAAAGCTGGCGAAACTGGAAAAATCTTTGGTGCTGTAAATACAATTATGATCGCTGATGCATTAAAAGCAAAAGGCTTTGATGTAGATCGTCGTCGTATTACTTTCGAAACTGAACCTAAAATGGTTGGCGAATATGTTGCTAACTTGAACTTACACAAAGAAGTGAAAGTTAAGGTTGCTTTCGAAGTTGTAGCAGAATAATACAATTTGTCTTCCAGAGCGTAGCGAAGGAGCTAAAGGCAAGGTTTATATAAAAAGCCGTTCTTGAAATTCAAGAACGGCTTTTTTGTGGATAATTCATTCGTACCTCGCAATGACGGAGCTTGTTATTTTTCAATTAGACTCAGCCAAGTCTTAATAACATTTTGCAAATCCTTTTCCTTTGCTTTTACATCGGCTAAATCAGTAAAAATTGCAGTCTTTCTATCATCACTAAACTTTCCACCTAGCAAGCTAGAAGTATCATTTACCTTGGAACCGGAAGGGAAAACAAGCATGATCCTACCTTTATGGAGATTGAAGACAGCGATGTCTCGTTTGTATTCTTTAGGGTCAAATGCTCTCATTTCACCATTGTAATAAAAACTAGGGTTATTCCATTTAATGTATTCGCCAATAGTTGGATCAATACTTAAGATGAATTGCCTAAGATGTGAAACGATTTCTTTGGTGGGGCTTTCAAGCTTAGCAATGTGTTCATTCACTTGTTCTTGGTCGGTTTGTTTTGCCATTTATTTATGTTTAGGCTTAGGTAACTCTTTAATTTCTATATTTTTAAAATCGATAGGTTGCCCTTCACTCTGTAAAGCGATAAAGCCATTTTTTAGCATTTTACCATCTATTTTGATTTTTGGATCGTATCTATTGGCTACGTCGCCACCAATTTGGGGCTTAGAATACTTCAATACGGTATCTCCATTAATAATATGTGTAATAAGCGAATCTCCTAATACAATTAGTTCTGCCTTTACCCATTGGTCGCCATCATAAGTTTTTGAAGTTGAATTAATACAGTGGTCGGCCGCAATTTTGCCTTGATAAACTACATTGGTGCCTGGCGAACACATGTTTCCTGTCGGGCGACGTTTACCATCTCCTAAGCCGGCTAAAAATTGCATCTCGATAGAAATTGGCCAATCTTGCTCCTTAGGCATAGTTTTCGGATCTTGTGAGTGGAACATTACACCGCTGTTAAGTAAAGTATAACTTGGAGCACCTTTGTGTAATTTACCTACAAAACGGTATGCTAGTTTTAAATGATAATAAGAAAAAGGAGTTTTATAATAGAGGTGTCCAAACTGATCGTTAAAATCTCCATATTGGTCATACCTCACTTTAATCATTCCATCTTCAACTCTGAAAGTATTGCCATAGTTTACGTTATAGTCGTGGTGATGTATTTTTACGTTCCAATCTTTAATGTCTTTTCCGTTAAATAATGATTTCCATATTGGTTTTTTAGGTTCATCAGGTAGAGTAGCTGCTGTGCAGATTATTAGAAAAGTGGCGACTAATAAGTAGGATAAATTCTTCATCTTTTAAATTTTAGGTTCCACAAAATAAGGATAAATGTGTGATAAAACTGGTGGCCATTTGGACAGATTTTTAATCGCTTGGTAGTAATCATACTTTATTTAGCCAAATTTAATTATTTGGAATATATTTGAACAGGTTTAAATTAGCTAACTTTGTTGTTCATGGCAAAAAGAAAACCGAAACCCACCATACAAAAACAATCTTTATTCAAACGAATTAGTATCATCACTGGAAAAGTTATCCTGTGGTTTATATTGGTTAGTGTACTTTGGGTTTTGGCTTATCGCTTTATTAACCCACCTATTACCTTATTAATGGTGCAGCGAAATTGGGAACGCAAAGCGGATGGCAAGAAAGGGAAAATCGAGAAGAAGTGGGTAAAGTTTGAAGAGATTTCGGATAACATGAAAAGAGCAGCTGTAGCCGCCGAAGACCAGCTATTCTTACAGCATATTGGTTTTGATATTAAAGCGATTGAGAAGGCCTATGCAAGTAATGCCAAGGGCAAAAAGGTAAAGGGAGGAAGTACCATCTCGCAACAAACGGCGAAGAATGTTTTTTTATGGCCGGGAAGATCGTACATTAGAAAGGGTTTTGAGGCGTATTTCACGCTGTTAATTGAATTGCTATGGAGCAAGGAACGCATCTTAGAGGTGTACTTAAATGTTATTGAAATGGGCGACGGTATTTACGGGGCGGAGGCAGCTGCCCAAGCTTATTATGGTAAATCGTGCCGAAAGCTCTCTAGAGCAGAGGCTTCTTTAATTGCTGCATGTTTTCCAAATCCCTTACGTTGGACGCCAAAAAAGGCAACGAGTTATATTTATCATCGCCAGTATTTAATTATGCGAAATATGCGGAGACTTGGGCCGTTAGATTTTTAGGCTAATCTTTATCTCTATCGCCATTCCACCGTACTTTGATTCCGCCTTTGCCATCATCTATCGCTCTAAGGTGTAGTACAATGCCTTTCATTCTGGCAATTTTAAGCTCTTCTTTGTTGGTAATGCCTTCGTTCTTTTTTGGGTTTCTTAACGGAATGTCTAAGGCGATGTCAGTCCCATTACTTAGCCCATAGATCCCTTTCATGTTAAAATTTAACACGCTGGTGTTTACTTGCATCGGACTAATGGCTATTTTATCTCCCTCTAAAGTCATAGTTCCATCTAAATTGGCAATAGTAATGTTGGAAAAATCTCTATTGGGGAACGCCAATTTTTGTACTTTTTGAAGTGGCTCGAAACCTATTAGCGCTGCGTTATTAAGGTTAAAAATTACCTGACCGTACATGGCTCTCGATACAATGTTTCCTTTGTCTGTTATGCTGCCAGTGGTATTAACTTTAGCCGATAAATAGCCTTTTAAGTTTTGACTGGTGATGGAAGTTTGGCCAAAGTTCTCAAAGGCATGAAAGAACTCTTTCACATTTACACGTTTGATTACGGAATTAAGGACAAACTTGTTTACGGAGCCAGATTGCTTAATGTTTCCTGTTAAGTTTAAGTTTCCGCCAGCATGGCTGATATTGATCTTATTAAAGTAGATTCCATTTCCGAGCATCGAGATGCTAGCACTTAAATTATTTGCAGTAAACCGCTTATAGATCGCCCTGTTAACATTGAGTTGAATATTAACTTTCGATGCCTCTAATACTGCTGCTAGTTGATCTGATACTTCCTTGACGGAGTTTTTAGTTGCAGGTTTTTTGGTGATGGATTTTCTTGGGCCCAAAAAGGACATGAATTCGCTCAATGATAAAGTGGGACTGCTTAGCTTAAGATCAACTACGATTTTTTCGGGATCGGTGTAATAGAAGTTCAAGAAATTTTCGATCGAGCAGTTCATGTTTAAAATACTCTTTCCTAACTGAAACTTACTATTGGTAATGTTTAAATCTTTCTGGTTGAAATTTAGAGTTAAATTACTGTTTATCAAGTTCATATTGCGCGGAATATAAGTGATATTAGCCCCCTTGATAACTACGTTGCCAGATAGTACAGGCTTGGTAAATTTAAAATTGTCAATATCAGTTTTGCAGTAAAGTCTCACATCGGCCGTGCCATTCTTAAAGTTAAATGTTTCACCTCCAAATGAGCTATTCAATTTTTCGAGTGGAAATTGTGAAGTAATGAAACCAGCGGCAATTGGTCGCTCTAAATTGGTAATTGCAAAGGTGTCGATTTTTAAAGGGGCATTGTAATAATCGCCGGTTAAGTCGAAAAATCTAATGGCCGAATTACGGTCGCCAATGGGTTTGCCAAGGGTATCTCGATTGGTAAAGGTGCCCGTAAAGCTACAGTTTGTTAATCGCCCCGAAGGAATAGTTACGCCATTGTCTTTTACGTGTATTCTTACATCAATCAGAGGATCTCGGTTGGCCTTGTTGCCATCGTCAATAATGTGCCCAACAACTGCAATAGGTTTATCGATCACAAACTTTAATAGCTTTGTAGAGATATTCGGAGAAAGGAGTAGCGCAATATTTTGGTATAAAATGTTGTCAGCTCTAACATCAATTGCAAATGCTGATTCGTCTTTAGCCAAGTTTATTGTTGCGCCAATTAAAAATTCATCTTGCCCTATTTTAAGCTCTTTTTGTTCAATGGTTATTTCTTTTCGGTCGTTGTTGTAATGGGTAATTAAAGTGCCTTCTAGTGTTTTGCCTTCTAAAAAGCTACCCTTTTTTGTGTTGAAGGCAAAGCTATTAACCTTAGTTTTTAGCTTAAGCGTGCTATTCCAACCTGAATCTGGGTAATCTATTTTACCTTTTAGTTCAGCTACTGAAAAATTGAAAAGTTTAAACCTTCGGCGATTGTCGACGGTTAAGTCAACCTCGTTAAAATCTACCCGTTTTATTTCAAAAGCTTGCTGGTCTTTTTTATTTGCCTTTCCTTCGCTTTTGCGTTTAAACATACTGGTATTGCTGTACCCAGTACTATCCGTATATAGATAGATGCGCGCGTTGTTAATATCGATCTTATTAATTTTGATATTTCCGGCAATCAGAGAAAAAATATTTAGTGAAACGGCTATATCTGCAGCATTTAGTAGATCGTTCTTATGTTGGTTCCATAAGCTGTCTCTCAATAGCACTTTTTTTAAAGAGACCGAAACACCTGGGAAGCCTTTGAGTAAGGTAGTTTCCATTCTTTCGACTTCGATTTTACCATTTACATTGGCATTGAGTTGCGTAAGAATGGTGTTTAGAATAGCTTTATTATTGTGATTGATGTAATAGGCAGCGCCAAGCCACACTAAGACCACTAGCGTAAAAAAGATTGCAAGTATTTTAAGGGAAATTTTGAGCCAGCGTTTCATGTTAGTTGTTTGGATGTTTGTTAGTTGCTTATACAGCTGTGCAAACTAACCAACTAACAAACAAACTAACTACTCAATTGTTCGGCAAAAATCATGTTATGCCAGCTTTGTTCCAATGGCACTTCCCATTTGGTTTGGTATTCTGCCAAGGTTTGAACAAGGTTGTTAAATACAATCGTCTCTGCAGTGATTTTTTTAATGGTAATCAGCGTTTCAAAATCTTCTTTTGAATTTACATGAACTTCATCATCAATTTTGTATGCCATATTGAAGCGATTGAACAGGTCGACATGATATGTCTGCTCAATTTCTTTGATTACCCTTACCGATGAATCGATTGAGCAGCCTGTCGCATTTGCCGAATCCTCATCCACAATTAGCACGATAAAAAAATTGTAACGTATTTCTGCTTTGGCTTTTAATTGATGTCCATGTGCTTTCCACTGTGCGGTAAATTCATCCAGTTGTTGCTGAATAGCATTTACTTCAGTCGGTGTAAATGCGCGATCGCTTTGATAGATCCAAATTTTCGATTGTGGAGAAAAAATCATTTTCAAATTTATCAAATTATTTAATTTACATTTACTTAAACTGGTAAATCATGCAAAAGTTTACACTATCCTTAAAAAAGTCCGTTTTCTTTTCTATTTGTATAGTTTTTTTAGTTTGTGCTGGTTTTGAAAGCGCTGAAGAACGAATTGAAAGTATCCAAAATACGTTAACCAAATATTATGATTCAACAGTAGATGGGAATGTATTGAAACGATATGAATTTAATGTTACCAACACTGGTTTTTGCAAATACAAAAAGATCTATACGAATGGAAAGACAGAGTTTTTCTCCTTCAATTTAGCTAGGTTTAAGGCAATGGAGTACTATGGTAACGATAAACGCGGAGAACTTCATTTATACACTAACAGTGACGATGTGATTGTACAAACCCATAATGATCGTAAAGGTGATATCGATTCGATGGCGATGGAAATGGTTATCCCGTTAAAAGAAATTGATCAATATATATTGAATAACCTAGCCGATCAATTTAAACAAGTTAATACAAGCTTGGCGCGGAAATAGTTTTTGGTACGTCATCGGATGACGGTAGCTAAAGACCATTAGCTCTTGCGGTGATTTCGGCAATATCTAATACTTTAACTTCTTGTTCTTTGTCTTTTAGTTTTACACCATCGCTTAACATGGTCATACAGAAGGGGCAACCTGCAGCGATTACTTGTGGCTCGGTCGACAAAGCTTCTTCAATTCGTTCAATATTAATGTCTTTAATGCCTTTTTCTGGTTCTTTAAACATTTGCGCCCCACCAGCACCACAACAAAGTCCGTTGCTTTTGCAGCGTTTCATTTCTACCAGTTGGGCATCTAAAACTTCGAGTGCTTTTCGCGGTGCTTCATATACATTGTTACCTCTACCTAAATAGCAAGGGTCGTGAAAGGTTATTTTTTTTCCTTTAAAGCTCTCGCCGCCTTCAGCTTTGAGTTTACCTTCATTTATTAAATCTTGGATTAGCTGTGTATGATGGATAACTTCATAAGTACCGCCTAAGCCTGGATATTCATTTTTAATGGTATTAAAGCAATGCGGACAACCTGTTACAATTTTCTTGATATTGTAGCCGTTCAGCACTTCGATATTCGTCATCGCCTGCATCTGGAATAGGAATTCGTTACCTGCTCTTTTGGCTGGGTCGCCAGTGCAACTCTCTTCGGTACCCAAAACAGCATACTTAATGCCCACATGGTGTAAGATTTTACAAATATCGCGCGTAATTTTTTGCGCACGTTCATCGTAACTCCCGGCACAACCAACCCAAAACAATATTTCTGGCTCTTCGCCCATAGCCATCAATTCGGCCATTGTAGGTACTTTAAATTCCATTTTCTTCTAGTATTTAGTAGTTAGTATCTAGTATATAGACCCCTAATTGGGTGCATATTACATTTACTATACTTCAAGTTCTTTAATTTTTATTCTTACCTAGCTCCTAGCTCCCTGCTTCACCTTTCTGCTCTTAATTTCCCTCAGCCCAATTTAACCGATCTGCAGGAGAATATTTCCAAGGTGCACCATTATTCTCCACGTTACCTAGCATTGCATTAATGCTGGACGGGGCATTAGATTCTTCCATTATCGCAAATCTACGTAGCTCTACAATAATCGCAAGCGGATCGATATTAATAGGGCAGGCCTCTGTACAGGCGTTGCAACTTGTACAGGCCCATATTTCTTCTCTGGTAATATAATCATCTAACAAGGCTTTGCCATCTTGGTGATCAACGCCGTGTTTATCGATGTTTTTGCCAACTTCTTCCATTCTATCCCGGGTATCCATCATAATCTTACGCGGAGATAATAACTTGCCAGTTATATTGGCTGGACAAACGGATGTACATCTACCACACTCCGTGCAAGTGTAAGCATTCATTAAGTTAATCCAACTCAAATCGTTAACGTCTTTGGCACCGAATTTACCTGGTGCAGTTTCTACAGGAACAAACGAGGGATCAAGCATTGCCTTAACTTCATTCGTAACACTAGCCATATTGGTAAATTCACCTTTTGGTTCGAGGTTAGAAAAATAGGTATTAGGGAAAGCAAACAAGATATGGAAGTGCTTAGAATAAGGTAGGTAATTTAAAAATGCAAAGATACCTACGATGTGAAACCACCAACAAACTCTTTCGATCATGACTAAGCTGCTGGCGTCGGCTGGCAATAAGCCCTGTAACCAAGCGCTTACTGGAAATGAGCCTGCATTGATATAATGTGCTTGTCCGAGCGCCTGCAACTTGGCATCTGCGGCATTCATCAACAAAAAAGCAGTCATTAAAAGTATTTCGGTAATTAAGATATAGTTGGCATCTGATTTTGGCCAAGCTGTCATTTCTACGCCTCTAAAACGTTTCAGTTTTAAGATGTTTCTTCTGATTAGAAAAATGGCACAACCTGCCCATACACCTAGGGCTAAAAGTTCGAATGACCCTATCAGAAAATTGTATAAACCACCTAAACCCGCGAAAACGCGGTGTGTACCAAAAATACCATCAATCATGATTTCCAAAACTTCGATATTGATAATGACGAAGCCTAGGTAAACTACTAGGTGCAATAAGAAGGGCACTGGTCTAGCAGCCATTTTAGTTTGTCCAAAAGCAACTTTAAGCATTGTAAGCCATCTTTTTGCTGGCTGGTCATTGCGATTTTCTGGTTTACCTAACTTAATATTGCGAATTACTTTGCGCACATTTAGGCTAAAAAGCACAATACCAGTAAGGCAAAGGATGATAAATATGATTTGAGAAGCCATAGTTCATTGGTTAATGGTTAGGCTAAGTTAAAAGTTTTAGTATTAAAATATATTATTATGCATGCATAAAATTTAAAATTTAGAATGGATATGAATAAATTTGATTTATTTTTGCCTGTAATTAGTTGATTTATAGTAAGAATAGTGGTCTAGTTGGTAATTAAGAAAAGAAAAATTAAAAAATATTCGTAATTCGAAAAAAAGAAACTACATTTGCAATCCCAAACGGGAAGTAGGTACGGTAGCTCAGTCGGTAGAGCAATGGACTGAAAATCCATGTGTCGCCGGTTCGATCCCGGCCCATACCACTTAAAAACCTCAGAGAAATCTGGGGTTTTTTGCGTTTAAGGTAACTTTGGTTTGATAAGTATCTTAATGTTTAGCCTCGTAATACATATCTGAGTTTTACTGGACTAGTCATAGAGTTTCCTTAGTGGTAGGGTCTAACTGAGTCTAAGGAAAGCCTAACAATAGGCTAAGCTGTTATAAGGATGATTAACGGTTAATACGTAAAAATTCGGGCTGATCGTCGATCGAAACTTTACCTGTCTTTTTTGCGCACTGCTTAAGTTCGTAGATCTAAAATAATGATATAGATTGCAACTATTGTTTTATTTATCGTAATATCCTTACATTTAATAGTAAAATTAAATCTAATTGACGGATCTAAGCTCTCAAGCTCCAAAATTGGTCGGTATCAAAGTATTCAATCGCATCTAGACAAAATTCAGGAAAAACTTCCAACAATAAAAACGCTATTGCAAAGTGTGATTACAATTGCCCAAAATGAATAAGACTTCAGCTTAAAATTGTTCCTTATCCAGTAGATTGCTGCGGTTACGCCTATGCCGAATTGGGCAAATATGACTGGAATCGTACCGATCTCTCTAATAACTCCTACTAAAACAAAATCAGTTTTGAAAACATAGTAGTCTAGGAGCAAAAGCAAGAAATACAAAGAGCTGAGCCAACTTAGGTGGAACAAAATTTTATCTACCGTCATGATCTTGCCATTAGTAATTGGGGTGCCTCATCGAAAAATCTTTAATCTAAGATCGTGAAAATAAAGATGATATCCTATAATACAGGACTGGTACTTTATGCCATTAAGCAGGGACTTTTTGAGCTAGCATAAAAAAATGCCTTCTATGTTGTCACAGAAGTTTGCTAGCACTCGTTTAATTGTTAAACAGGTTAGCTAGCCGATTCATTTATTTAATTAAAACATAGAACAATTATGCAATACTCTAAAATATCTATAAAAACAATCCTTATTGCGCTCGTAACATTAACATTTGCGAGCTGCAAAAAGGATAATATCGAAGTCCCGGCCGTTTCGGCACTTTCATTTGTAAATGCTGCCGTAGGTTCGCCAGATTTAAATGTATTTATTGGACAAGGTCAGGCAGATAATGATATCTTTGATTTCGGTAAAAATATAGCCTATCTCAACGCTTATTCGGGCGAAAGAGAGATTTCATTTTACCAAGGATCTGATAAAAAAGCAACAGGAAAGTTTAATTTGAAAGATGGTAAATTTTATTCATTATTTTTGGCAGGTAAATGGCCAGAAACAGAATTGGTATTTTTACAAGATAGCTTAACAAGACCAGCGGCTGATAAAGTTCATATCAGGTTTGTGAACATGGGAAAAGATGCAGGTGTATTAAACCTTGGATTAACAAATGGTTCAACTTTGGTTAATCAGAAAGCTTACAAAGCTGCTAGCGATTATATCGCCATTACTGGTAACAAAGCTTATTCTTTTGTAATTAGAAACAATGCTGCGCTTACAGATACTGTTAGTATTCCGGCTGTTACTTTGGAAACTGGTCACAGTTATACAATTTGGGCAAAGGGACTTAAGACTGGAGTTGGTAATGACGCCCTGGGTGTGGCTGTTATCAAGAATTATTAAACGAAACATTAATTATATCATAATCTTAGATAATACTAGACATTTTCGCACTTTGACAAACTTTTAAAGTTTGTCAAAGTTTGTGGAGTGTCTGGTGTTGTTTAACTAATATTTAAAAGTGCAGAAAAAGGAGCCAGACCTAAGAAGAGTTATCGAAGGTTGTGTGAATAAAGATTTTTCATGTGAACAGCTGCTATATAAAACCTATTATGGTTATGTCTCTGGCGTGGCTTTTAGATATTTGAAAGAAAGAGAAGTGGTGAGAGAGGTCGTAAACGACGCATTTGTAAAGATTTTTAGCAAGATCTATAATTTTCAGTTTGAAGGTGAGGAGCCAGAACTTTCAAAAGTGTTTAAAGGATGGATCGGTAAAATCACTGCAAACTTAGCAATTGATAGATTTAGGGCACGCAAAGAGATATTCTATGCGGAAGAAGTACCAGAGGAAAGTATTATAGAAATGTCGGTGCAGCCTTCAGATCGATTGTCGTTTAATGATATTATGGCGTTGTTGAACCAGCTACCACCGATTCAACAGGTAATCTTTAATATGCATGCCATCGAAGGGTTTTCACATGAAGAGATTGCGAAGGAATTAAATATGTTGCCCAACACAAGTAGGGTTTACTTAAAGAGGGCAAGAGCAAAGTTGATCACATTGTATCAAGCAGGATGAAACCATCATGAGCATACCGTTCACAAACCGAAATGACTATGCTCATGATAGCTTCATTACCGCTAAATGCAAAATTATATCAAATGAAAAAGAAATTAGAAGAAGAGGAAGCGTTTTTTAGCCAGGTAGAGGAAGTTCTTCAAACTCATGAGGATGCCTATGACGTTGGCGCATGGGAAGAATTTGTCGCAACTAGAAAGAAAGAAAAGCGCAAATGGCCTTTATATGCTTGGACTGCAGCTGCTGTTGTTTTGTTGTTGTTAAGCTTTGGATTGTTTGAACTCACTAAAAAGGATGAATTGCATAATGATGCGATTGTCGTTAAAAATGAAAATAAGCAACCAGAGTCTGGTAAGCTTAATGATAACCCAACACCAAAAGCAGATGAAGGCAGTGTGATTGAGACTAAGACGATAACTTACGCCTCTCACAATAATCCGATTTTAGCAGTTGATACCGACGTTAATTCAATTATTACCAAGTCTGATCTCCTCACTGCCAACGAAAAGCCAAATAACTCGAATATAGCAATTGCAGCTGCTGTTACACCAAAAGATACGGCGATAACTCGCCCAGTGTTTATAAATGGAAGCAAAAATACTGTTGTATTGGCAGGTGCTTATGATAGTTTACTGAACCGAAATCAAGTTGCGAAAATTGACGAAAGGAACGATAAAAAACTTACTTATTCGCTGGTAGTATCGCCAGCATTGAGTAATCAGAAATTAAATTTTGGCGCTGGTATGGAGCTTTCTTATAAGTTAGGAGATCACTTATCAGTAAGTAGCGGATTAATGTACACTGCAATTAATGCTAAATCGGATGGAAATTCATTAACTGCTTCTAATAATAGCCGAGCGCAGAATGCAAATTTAGCAGTTGCAGGAATTGAACTGCCATTGGGAATCCAATATCACACCAAAGGTGGGTTTTATGCTGCTGCAGGTGTATCGGCGTTAGGTCTTATTAATGATAAATTAGAGTATAGTTTTTTAGCGGAAAGAACGGTCTCTGAAGTGCAGTATAGTGCAGGGATTGCCAATGATGTTTTAAAGGTCGTTAATGAAAAACAGACCGAAAAAAGTATAGAACCCTTGAACAACTATATGGGCTTTTTTAACTTTTCAGCTGGTAAGAAACAAGCTTTTGGAAATGTAAACCTTAACATCGGTCCTTTTGTGAAAGTTCCCTTTTCTAGCGTATCTTCAGAAAAAATTAAACTGTTACAAGGTGGAGTTAAAGTTAGCATCGATTTCTAAATTACCTGAAAATAAATACTATAAAAAAGGCTTGTTTCTTCGCAGGAAACAAGCCTTTTTAAATTTAATTTAATTCTATTTCTTTTCAGGAACAATGTCGATGATCACCGTTCTATTATAGAAGCGCTCTTCTGGTAAATTATTTTCAAAAGGAGCATGACTTAATGCCTCACCGAACCCTGTGGTTTCGAATTTCACATTGTTTTTTCCAGCTTTATCTAACGCCGCTTTTAAGATTTGGTAACCATCTTGTGCTCTTTTGTCAGATAATTTTAAGTTATACTGCTCATTACCAATAATATCGGTATGCCCGTGAATGCCTACTGTTGAGCCGTCTGCAATTAATGGAGCAACAACATCTGTTAAGAAGCGTTCGTAGGTAGCTGTTGTATTGTTTTTATTAAAGTTGAACAGGATGCTATAGCGCTTACTATTAGTTAACTGCTCTTGCTGCGATTGTAAATGTAGTGTGCTTTCCTTTCTTATTATGGTACCCAATTTGGAGGTGCCTAACATCACTACTTTATAGTCGTTACTAAGGTTTGTTCCCAGAACTTTATCGCCCATAATACTTTCTTGGTTTTTGGTAAAAGGGCCGTAATGTTGTACCACACCATCCTTATCCGTTAAATCAATCGTATAAGAACTAAGTACTTCAATTGCATTTTCAACATTAAACACAATCTTGCGATCCATATCATTATATTGAACTGCATTTATTTTCACTGGGTTCATCATTCCACCACCTACTTCCGTCATTAGTGCGTCAGAAGTGCTTTGGATATCTACGCGGCGATCCCCTGCTCTAAGTAAGATAAGTTCTTTTTTTCCTCCTGGTTGTTCTGAAGGAATGAGTGGCTTTGTGCGACCTGTAATTGCGATTCTCGAATCGCTAATTGAGAATGTGTTGGTTAAATAATCTTTAACTGATGAAGCCAAGGACTTTCCTTCAATTGCGCCATTGAGGGAAGCTCCTGTCAGGGTTATCATGATATTTGGGTTTGCCCTCATCCGATCACCAACAATGTTAAGTACATTGTAGTAAGTACTCATCTGCCTATTAGCACGTCCACTCAAATTTTCCATACTTTCATTTTGTAATTGCTCTTCTTTAAATGAACCAGCTTGGTTAGTTGAAAGTAAAGCATAACGGCTTGGAATAGTAATAGAATTTTCGTCGAAAAATATATAATTTAATAAAGGAAGCGTTTCGCTAACCATAGTTTTATATAAAATCGGCTTTGGCGCTTGCACTGAGAAATTCACTGCTAGCGGTGTAACAACTGGGGTTGTTTGTTCTTTAACTACAGCGATAGATTTTCCTGCACCTAATTTAAACGCTAATCCTGCCCTAACAGTTTGAACTGACCAACTTTCTATGTTCCTTACATCCTGACCAAAATAGGGGTGATAAGACACAAATGGTGAAATAATGAATTTCGTAGTGCTACTAGGCGATGAGGCCACAATGTCATATCCAATACCTATTTGACCAGAAACTAAAGTTTTACGAATCTCGCTAAAGTCGGAATCGGTATTTGGTTGTTTCAGTTGCGTATAATTAAAGCCTTTTTGCATGTTTACCGCAACACGAGGTCCCATAAAAAGATAAAAGCCACCCCCACCTGGATTTAGACGTAAGCTTGGTTCGATGGTAAGATAACTATTGTTGGTTCGCAAAGTAGCCGGACAATTACAAGGTGCGATAACATCATCGAATTTTCCACCACGGCCATCATAACCTAGGTTTAAACTTACTCCCCAAATAGTATTTGGACGATATTCGAGCAATACAGAGCCGAATGAGCGGATACCTTTTCCTTTATGGAATGCTGTGGGTACAATCAGCGAATTAGTTAATCGCTGTGTTGTGCCATCGTAGAAATTGGCATTCACGCCTCCCGATACACCAAACCACCAGGTTGGTTGTGTGGTTTGCTGTGCGTTAACGTTGGTTTGCGTTAGCAATGCCAATACGCAACAGATGATAAATTTTTTCATGATTTTATTTATAACTAACATGGATGTTTAATTTTTCTTTTGAAATTGATTATGGACTAACTGTGCTTGCATTTAAAGTAACTGCTGTTTGAGCCAATAGACGGCCATTCACAACAGCACCAGTGTTTAATGAAATCAAAGTTTTACTCAGTATTGTTCCGCTGAAATTGGTGTTGCTACCCAACGTAGCCTGGCCACTAACTACCCATGTGATGTTGCTAGCGCGTGCGCCACCTGATAAGGTAACAATTGCACCATTGTTAACGGTTAAATTTTGTGATATCTGGAAAACCCAAGTATCATTTGGTCCACCATTTAATACAACACCAGCATTTGAGATAAGAACGCCAGTAGCCCATTTGTAAAGCCCGGGAGCAAGTGTTCTACCACTAATATCGCCAGCATGTATGCCTACAATTGGAGCTGGAGTGGTCAAACCGTTTGCGGTAGTAAACGCGGTTTCCATGTCACGTATGGCAGTAGTCATTTTGGTAGGAGTAGGTGCTGAATAATCTGCTGCATAAACTTTCCCGATGACTGTAGGGGTATGTGACGATTGCCCATTTGTATCCATAATTAATCCAAAGCCAGTTATCGAAGTGGCTGCTGCTGGACTAACACCTATATCGCCAACTACGGAGGTAATCCCAGTAGTAGAGATGCCTGCTTTGGTCAATATGCTAAAACTACCCGCACTCCCTAAATTAACTGAACCAGGACCAACTGGAGGTTGAACGATTGCAGTGAAATTCGCAGTGATTGTTTTATTAGCATTCATAACCACTGATAAAGGATTGGTAGATCCCGAAGCATCACCACTCCATGAGCTAAATACATAACCTGTGTTTGGTGTCGCTGTTAGAATAACAGTATTACCGTGATTGTAGCTGGCTTGGTCAGGATTTTTAGTTACTGTTCCGAATGTTGCATTTACTGTTAATGTGTAAATATTAAGTATAAAGTTAGCAACGAAAGAACGATTAGTAGTTAAGGCAAATGTATAACTCGAACTTGTAGAAACAGCTAGTCCTGTAGTTTTATCAGTCCAATTAACAAATGTGTAACCTGTATTTCTAGTCGCTAAAATGGTGACAGATGTGCCTGATGCATAGGCCCCCTCTCCATCAGTACTACCGCCTGCTGCTGGACTTGAAGCAAGTGTAACAGAAAGTTGTGAGGATGGTATGATCTTATAATTAGCTACCAATGTTCTATTCCCTGTTAACGTAAATTGGTAACTAGCACTGGTAGATACACTATTTCCATTTTCTGTCCAGTTCACAAAGGTATAACCTGCATTAGCGGCTGCAGTAACCGTAACTGTGGCGTTAGCCGGATACGAGCCAGAACCAAAATTAGTCCCACCTGCAGCTGGATTAGAAGATAAATTAACCACAAAATTACCTGCTGGAGCCAATGTGAAATTAGCGACTAAAGCCCTATTACCTGCCATGGTAAATTGATAACTTGAACTGCTAGAAACTACAACACCGTTATCTGTCCAATTAGCGAATGAATATCCATTAAGTGGAGCCGCTATCACAGTTACCGACGAACCTTGTGCAAATGTCCCTGCACCTGATACCGTACCTCCTAAGATCGGGTTTGCTGTTAATGTTACAGCTGGAATTGTAGTAAAACTCCAGACATAATCTTTTTCCATAGCAGTATGGAAAGTATCCTTAGCACCTGTAGTAATGGTACCACTATAAACAGTGAAGGGGCTAAGCGCTGTAGTTGGCTTAAAAGTAAACACTTTTGGGTTGCTCGTCGCAGCATACGTTCCAGTGATGACTGTTGCCCCTTGTTTGATGATTACCGTTTGTGCATCAATGGTTGCTGCATCCATCTCGGTGTTGAAAGTTATAGTGATGAGTTTATCCAACACCACATCGATCGCCTTATCCATTGGATCTGTGGAAACAACTATAGGACATAATCCCACAACTTCATCCTCAAATCCATCTTTTTTACACCCCGATAGGAGCGATGCGGCTAAAGCCATGCAAAAGAATATGAGCGTAAAAATTTTTACTGCGCGCGCATAATTGCGCAAAGGATTAAAACCCTTAGGTAAGGTGAACTGGTTTTTCATTATTGGTTATGATGTTAACATTGGGGTAGAATTTTAAGTAACCGATTATTCGATTAAAAACCCCTCAGTTATAATAGGTATGCAAAGGCGATGCCTCGTTTGAAACTGAATTTTAGTCTACTGCGTTAAGAAAGTTACAATCATGCACTAGAAAGAGTGGTGACGCTTTATTGAGGTTACCTAATAGTAAATTTAATATATTAATAATTAATTCAGCGGTTAGTGTGTTAATAATGCTCTTTAATCAGGACTAACTGTGTGAATTTAACTAAAATTTGACTCCAATTTCCGCCCGACGACTATTTGCATCATTTGAACTAGTAACAACTGCCAAATGATTTTTATCAGTATTTTAGCATTTTAGCATGCAAAATAGAGTAACCCCTTTCGGAACCATCATTGATACGAGTGCTCGCGGTGCTTGGCTGGGTAACCGCGGACAGTTGCATGGTAAGGGCAAAACAATCTTACGACCATTTAAACACCAAGCCTGGATTATTTGTCAATTACAATTTAAAAATAGGCGTCGACAAATTATGGCGCCAAACCTGTGGACAGAGTTATTTTTTTTAGATGAAGTTACCGCTTTGGCAGCTGGTCACAGGCCATGTTTTGAATGTAGACGGGCAGATGCAAATCTTTTTAAAGCTGCATGGCTTAAAGGTAATCCAACTTATGGCTATCATATTAAAACACCAATTGGCAAAATTGATGAAGTGTTACAAAGCGAACGAATTGATGCCAATCTGCGAAAAGTAACCTTTAATGCAGCTGTCAAAGAACTACCAAATGGTACTTTCATTGCCATGAACAAAGAAGCATACTTATTCGTTAACGGACTGATTTATCAATGGTCACCTAACGGGTATCTTGCAGGGAAGGAGTTAGAGGATGCCACCGTAGTGGAAGTATTAACGCCGAAATCTATTGTGAACACGCTAAAAGCTGGTTATCTACCGCACCTATCCAGATAACCGTTTATAGCAAACCAAAGATAAAGGTTATGAACAATAGTAATATTTCAATATCTTTAGCTATCAACAAATTATAACCTCTCTATGAAAAGATTTGCAAGCTTACTTATCGCTTTATTTTTATTAAATAGTCTTTCTTTTGCCCAAAATAAAACAGCTAACCTTACAGAATTTACGCAAAGCTTTAAAAAGTTTGAAGGCTACTTTAGTTTTTACTACGATGAAAAAACTGGTAAAATATACCTGGTAATTGACAAATTAGATCGCGATTTCTTGTATTTCAATTCATTATCAACAGGGGTTGGTAATGGTGGCCCGGAACGTGGACAAGCTTCTTCAACGATGCTCAAGTTTGTGAAGGAAGGAAATAAAATATTATTAGTCCAACCAGTTACCAACTATCGAGCTGATTCTAAAAATAAAGACGAAATGAATGCGGTAGAAAGTAATTTTGCTAAGTCTGTTGTATTTGGTTTTGTTCCAGTCGCTGCCGAACAGGATAAGTACTTAATAGATTTAACCCCTTTCATTATTCGCGATAGTCAGGGTATAGGGGCAAGAGTTGCCACGGGCGGCCGTGGGGGTGCTGCAGGCGCTTATAAAGTTGATGAAACCCGTTCGGTGGTCTATCTGCCAAATACTAAAAACTTTCCAAAAAATACAGAATTCGAGGCCATGATTACCTTTGTAGGATCAACGCCCGATGCCTCTGCTATTACGTTAAATATGCACCAATCATTTGTTGAACTACCCGAGGAAGGTTTTGCGATGCGTAAGTACGATCCCCGTTCATCTTCTTACCAGTTTAGATACATGGATTTTTCGGCACCTATGTCAGAGCCTATTGTAAAAAGAACTATTAGCAGACATCGCTTGCAAAAGAAGGATCCCAACGCAGCGATGAGCGAAGCAGTAAAACCAATCGTATTTTATCTTTCGCGTGGTGTACCAGAGCCGATCAAAACTGCGCTTTTAGAAGGGGGTAACTGGTGGAATCAAGCTTTCGAAGCTGCAGGCTTTAAAAATGCTTTTCAGTTGAAAGAGTTACCAGTAGGTGCCGATCCCATGGATATTAGGTACAATGTGGTAAATTGGATTACAAGATCGGGAACTCCGGCTCGTGCATTTTCTTTCGGAGCGTCGTATATAGACCCCCGTACTGGTGAAATCATTAAAGGTGTTGTTACCTTAGGCTCTGATAGGCATCGCCAAGATTACCTCATAGCAATTGGTTTAATGCAGCCTTATAGTGATGGTAAAAAGGTTCCAAAAGAAATTGAAGAGTTGGCACTACGACGTGTAAGACAATTATCGGCGCATGAAATTGGACATACGCTGGGCTTTAATCATAATTTTGCGGCTAGTCCAAAAGGAGATGCGTCGGTAATGGATTATCCATTTCCTAAGTTTTCACTTAAGAACGATGGGACGGTAGATATTTCAAACCCTTATACCACAGAAATTGGAAGCTGGGACAAACGTTCGGTAATTTGGGCATACAGTGAGTTTAAAAAAGGTGCCGACGAAAATGCGGAGCTTGATAAGATTATGAACGAAACCCTTAAACAGGGCTATGAGTACATACCTGATATTGGTGGAAACACGCATCCAGGTTCTAACCAATGGGAAACAGGTAAGGATCCATTAGCACAAATGGAAAATATCTTAAAGGTGCGTCGTAAAGTACTAGATAATTTTTCAGAGAAAGCTATTCCTGCGGGTGCTCCAATGGCGACGATAGAAGAAGTATTAGTGCCTATTTACTTATTGCACCGCTATCAAGTAGAAGCTGTTGCAAAAGCTATTGGTGGATTATATTTCAGTCACGCAGTAAAAAACGACGGACAAATACCGACTAAAATGGTAGCACCTGAAGTGCAGTGGCAGGCATTTGATTTGTTGATGCAGACTTTAAGTCCTGAGGCCTTAGCTTTGCCCGACGGCTTGATTGCTAAAATTCCACCTCGTCCATCAGGTTATCCTTCCTCATTAGAGAACTTTAGTGGCAATACCGGACCAACTTTTGATCCAATTGCAGCAGCAGAGGCAGCTGCTAACATTACTTTGTCGTACCTATTAAATGCTGAACGTGCTGCGCGATTAATAGAATACAACGCACGCGATAAAGAGCAACCGGGTTTAATGGCAGTAGTTAATAAATTGATTGAGAAAACTTGGAAGGTCCCGTTAGCTGAGGGTTACAAAGGCGAATTGCAAAGCATGGTAAATAATGAAGTCCTAAAGTATTTATTGCAACTGGCGGCGAATACTGAAGCGGCAAAAAATGTACGCGGTCAGGCTTTGTTAAAAATTGAAGAACTAAGAACATACTTAAGCACAAGCATATTCAATGCATCGCCTATCAGCAAAGCGAATAAATGGTTTGCATTAAGTCAGATTGAAGCCTTTAAAGAAGATCCTAGTAAATTCGCTGCTCCGGCTGCGGTAGCTACCCCACCTGGTGCGCCAATTGGAATGCCAGGAATGGATTTTTTAGGCCTTTGTGAAGTTCACTAATTAAACCAGTTTTTAGTAGGTTACAATTGAGTTTACTAATATTTATTTACTGAAATCTAACAGCTCGTCGAGTGTTACATTTAGTGCCTTGGCAATTAAAACCAGGTTATAAGCTGTTGGGTTAGCTCCATTAATTTCGTAATTGTTTACTACCTGTTTATCCTTGAAACCAATTTTACTGGCCAACTCAGCTTGCGAAAGCTTCGCTTCTTTCCGTAACTGACGGATACGTTTAGCGAGCTTTATTTTGAAGGTTGCAATGGGCATTGATTCCATTTGGCAAGCTGTTAATAATTAGGATAAAATAAGTCAATATAAAAATTGACTTTATTAAAAAAATCACTATATTTGATTTAAGTAATGAGGTTTTAATAACAGTCTTGCAGCTACAATTCTGACGCCGTTGAAGCAAGACAGCAGATTAAATTCCCATGTCTATAGGTAGATGCATATATTTGTGCATCGAAATAGATGTGGGATCGACTTTGATTATTCTCAGTTGTGATAATGAAACTATTGTCGGCAATTAAGTTGACAATTGCTGGCTTTCTACGGGCTCGACTATCATATTCCTTCAATAGTCCTTTAACTACATAAGCTATGCTGCCACTTTCTCGATAAAAGCTCTCGTTTACCTTAATTACCATGAGTTTTAGGCGTACGGAAATTTGGTGCCAAGCCTCAGGTCTCAACGGCGCATAAGATGATAGTTTTAATTTGACAGCTTCAAGTACTATGTTCGCGTCCATTACTTTGTAATTATTGAGAATTTAAGCTGTAACTAAAGGTTAGGCAACCCGCAATGCCATTCAAAAAACACTTAAAATGTAAGGAGATAAGAGCGTTTCCTATCATTGTGCTAAAAAAGAGAGGTTGACTAATTTATTTTAGGCAAGTTCAAAGTAATGGCTTTTAATGTAGGCTGACAGTGATTTTGTTGGGTATTTTTCCAAACGGTATCATCTTTTTTGATGGACGGTACATTATCCATTTCAAAAATTTGAATAATTAGTTATTTAGGCTACGTTTATACATTCACTCAAAAATCTCTACTAAAATGTTTACGCAAAAAAGTATTTGTCGCGCGCTCGTACACGTATTGGTTGCATTATTATTTGCTCACCTTGTTGTAAATCTCATTCAAGAAACATGGCTTCCGTCGTTTACTGCTCGTTATTTTACCGCTCTGCTATATAGCATGGTGCCGGCCTACCTACTCATCGAATATATATTGCTGGTGAGCAGAATTGTCAATAAAGTTTTTAAGGAACATAATTTGAGGGCTAAACGCGTCAAATATCAGTTTGTTTTTGGGGTCTGCCTTGCTTCAATCAATACACTGTTATTCATGGTAATTTTAGCATGGATCAAAGATCAGGAGTTATTTGGTGACAGTAATTCCATGCTCCAGCTTGCTAGTTTTCTAGTATATATTCTTATGGTAAATGTATTTTACTTCGTATATCATGAATATCGAAAATTGCCGAAACTAGAAGGAGAGCTAAGGGAGGAGGCACCCACTTCTATTAAGGTGTCAAACTCAGCAGTATTTGAATCAAATTTGCCAGCGATAATTTACTATGAAGACAAAGCTTGTTTTGCCGTCGATTTTAATGGTGTTAAAACGATTTGGCCCAATACGATCGCAGAATCGATGGGATTTTTAGACTCTGCAAACTATTTTCAGCTTAACAGAAAAGACATTATACATCGCGCAGCAATCTTGTCGTTTAGCACTTATCAGTTTAGATTCATTAAAATAATACACAACTTGCCTATTGGCAAGGATCTGATTACTAGTAGAAGAAAAACTTTGCCTTTTAGGGAATGGGCTTCATTGTAAAAGCTAAGCATTTGGACAATTGTCACATCTCTTCCCTCTCAAATACTTTTCACAGCATTCTTTTTTCTTTTTCTTCTTTTTTTTGTCCTTATCCTTTTTCTTTTTGTCTTTTTTTGACATGATGTGAATATAACATAGAAAAGGCATACATTGTTATCATGTATGCCTTTTTTAATTTTAGGATGACCAAAAGCTTAGGCTTCAGCCGAATAGCTAATTTGACCAACGTGTTTGTCAATCTGCCATCTTCCAGTACCTTCTTCGCCAATCACGTCGAATAATTCTAGTGCACGACGCGCTTTATATTCTTCTTCTCTTTGCTCTCTAAAGAACCAGTTTAAAAATTCTAAAGTCACATAATCTTGTTCTTTATGACAACGTGCAGCTATGTTTTTGATAGATTGAGTAACACTGATCTCTTGATCTAATGCTTCTTCAAAAACTTCACGAAATGAGTTATATTCTATTTTAATATTGGTTATCTCTGGTGATATAGCAGTTCCTCCCATATCTAATACATACTTATAGAACTTAAGTTGATGCATTCTTTCTTCTTCAGCTTGCTTGAAAAAATAATCAGAAGAAAAATCATATCCATTACGATTGCACCAAGATGCCATAGAAAGGTAAATAGCAGAAGAGTGAGCTTCTTTTTTGATTTGCTGGTTAATAAGTGTTTCCACATCTGATGAGATTAAACACTTCGCACGAATAATATCTTTCATTTTACTTTTATTTAATGCTATCGATATATCAAAAATAGTGCTATAAAAACTAGGTAACGAATTTAAAGTCAATATGGAACGATTCTAATTCTAGCTAACTAGAATTGCTTAAATCGATAGTTAAAAGAAAATAGCTCAAAGGTTAACAAAATAATCAAGTGTAAAAGTTGGGTTTACGATAACATCCTATAGGATTTGGCGAAAAATGCGTTCGGCCACAACCAACGGTATATTCGGCCACAACGAACGGTATACTCGGCCAGAACGATAGGATCAAAATAAGACGGTTTTTTCTTATTTTATGTACAATGTTACCTAGGTGTTAAAAGGGCAGATCTTTTTAAGACAAAGTATCCTACCTAACTAATAATTCTGTGAAGACGGTCGTAAATGATGTGATTAAGCTCGAGCATCGTAAAAGTGCCTTGCAATAACTCTTTTAGCTTAATAATTTGAATGAGAGATAAAACATAACAATGGTCGCAGGCACAAATGAAAATAATTTCTAAGTCGGCAGCTTTAGTGCTATTTAAAAGCAAATCTTCAATATCTATTTGATAAACTGCTTTTTTTAGTTTAAGCAAGTTGCGGTAATCAAAACGAGCTAATTTTCCTGCAAAATCTATATACCAACAGTTTTCACTATCAGATTGATAAATAGCTCCATTATGAGTACTAAACACCTCGGTAAAAATGGCAGAAGGTAATGGTAAGGTTTGCTGCATTTTGGCTATAAGCTTGTCGATTACAAAGGTGCAAACTATTTAGACTAATTACAAATAAATTGATAAAATTTAACGATGTTGCTTAATTATAGCCAGCAAGAGGATTTTAAGATAGGCTAAATACCATTAACTCCCATTGCATACAAAATTATATTAACCCCAAATTTGGTATTATCTTCCGCTAAAAAACGCTTGTTTTTATAATCATAATCCCATTCACAACCATAGTCTTTGTTGCTATACAACACACCAATTCGATTTTTGATACTTATTGCCTTTAAATAATCGTGCACTAGATCGTCGCCCCAGCCATTAAGTTCAAAAGAAGTAGTAGGAGGGCCTTTTTCAAATTTGAAAAATGAACTATAAATCGGATGGCTATTTGAGATTTTCTTTAATGCCTGTGCGCCAAATAAATTGCTCATTTGCGCTTCGAAAGATCTGGCAAAAAGTCCGTCAATATCATGATTACAGTCATCAACAAAAACAAAACCACCATTTTGGATATATGTTTTAAAATTAGCCGCTTCTTGTTTGCTAAACTGAACCAATTTGTGGCCACTTAAGTAGCAAAATGGATAATTGAATAAGTCATTACTACCAAGTTCCACGATTTTCTCTTCTTCGTTCAGTGGAATAGTGGTATACTCCAAAAGTGAATTCAAGAGGTTTGAAGGCATACGCTGGTCCGTATCCCAGTCTCCAGAATTATATTTTATCCTCGCAAAAGTGAATTTGGCGTTTTGCATCGTTCTAAATTACTGGCAATTTTTATTAATTCAGATTTTTAGGGTAGATATCTTGTAAATTTTTTGATATTGTTTTATTTCGAAGCAAGAATAATAGCAATATGACCTATATTGAGGCACATTAGCTCAACAAACAAAAAATAATGGTTTTGGATAATTCAGAAAACAACTTAAAAATATTAATTGGCAAAATAGGTCTTTTAAAAAGTGAAATCCAAAAGGTCATAGTTGGTCAAGATGCCATTATTGAAGAAATGTTAATTGCGTTGATGGCAGGCGGACACTGTTTATTAGAAGGAGTACCGGGCTTGGCAAAAACGCTAATGGTACGAACTTTATCGCAAGCACTAAACTTATCATTTAGGAGAATCCAATTTACGCCAGACTTAATGCCGACCGACATTGTAGGTACAGAAATATTAGAGGAAGATCACGCTACAGGTAAGCGTTTCTTTAAATTTAACAAGGGTCCTTTGTTTGCCAACATCGTACTTGCCGACGAGGTAAATCGTACTCCTCCAAAAACGCAATCGGCTTTGCTTGAGGCGATGCAAGAGTTTGAAGTAACGTACGGCGGACAAACTTATCCTTTAGATCGTCCCTTTTTTATATTGGCAACTCAAAATCCTATCGAACAAGCGGGTACTTATCCACTTCCAGAGGCACAGCTAGATCGCTTTCTGCTATATATTAAAATTGGTTATCCAAGCGCTGCAGAAGAAGCTCAGATTTTGAGCAGTACAACTGGCGCAAAAAAAACAGTGGTTAACCCAATTATTGGTGCCGAAGAAATTAAACAGCTGCAAACCTTGACAAGAGAGGTAAGTATAAACGACGATCTTATTGCCTATGTAAGTGAATTTATTCGTGCTACGCGCCCAGATACCAGTTCAGTCGCTTTTGTGAAGGAATGGGTACGATGGGGAGCTGGACCGAGAGCCGGACAGGCACTGATCTTAACTGCAAAAGCACGTGCATTATTTCATGGCAGATATGCCGTTATCATGGAAGATCTGCATACAATGGCTTATCCGGTATTAAGACACCGCGTATTAATGAATTTCAAAGCAGAGGCTGAAAATGTATCTTCAGATCAAGTCACTGCCGAATTAGTAAAGGCTATTGCGCGACCAAAAACAGCTATTTGATGAGTAAACTGCTCGATCCGAAAATATTGATGGCTATTAAAGATCTTAATCTATCGGCAAAAACAACGATAGATGGGTTTATGAATGGTATTAATAAGAGTACCATCAAAGGTCCTGGATTAGAGTTTAGCCAATACAGGAGTTATCAACCGGGAGATGATTTACGAACACTAGATTGGAAAATGTTTGCCCGTTCAGACCGCTATTATATCAGAGAATCTGAGATTGAGACCAATATATCCGTCAGATTTTTAATGGACGCAAGCGCGTCAATGAACCACCATGATGGTGATTTTAGTAAGATCGACTATGCCAGATATCTAACAGCTTGCTTAGCGTATTTGGCAAATTTGCAAGGCGATGCGATAGGTTTGTATATTTTTAAAAACACCGAATTATTTTCAATGGTGGCGAAACAGGATTATCAGCACTTAGCAAGATTGTTTTTTCAACTTGAGCAGATAAAGCCGGAAGGAACCTTCACAAAACCAATTCATTACAAGGAGATTTTTGCAGGTACACAAAAGCGAGAGTTATTGGTTTTTGTAACCGATCTTTATCAAACAAATGATGAAATTTTCGCGTTGTTGGATACATTGAATACACTGCGACATGAGATCGTCGTTTTTCATGTGCTAGCCAGAAATGAAATTGAATTGGATTTTAAAGGATATTCCACCTTCGAGGATTTAGAAACAGGGCAAACACTGCAGATCGATCAAGCAAAAGCTAGAAGCGATTACCAGCGTAAACTTACCAGCTACCTTGAAGAGACGAGAATGAAAATGTTGGATCGTAGAATTTATTATAGAACAATGACCACTGATGAACCTTTAGATCAGGCATTGAGAGATTTCTTGAAACAACGCAGTAAATTAAGAATTTAAATGACCTTATTATACCCTTTAGGCTTATTGGCGTTTGCAGGATTAATTATTCCTGTGCTGATACACCTGTGGAGCGTTAAAAAAGGTAAAGTATTAAAAATTGGCAGCATCGCGTTGCTGGGAGAGAATGCTACTGCAAGCTCCAAGAGTATTAGCATAACCGATATAATTTTATTTATCCTAAGATGCTTAGTCATTATTTTAATCGCATTTGTATTAGCCGAACCTTACCTAAAAAAAACGACTGCAAATCAAAAAAATGCTGGCTGGATACTCGTAGACAAAACCCAGTTTGGTAAAGCTTATCAAGGAAATCGTAGTAAAATAGATTCACTTTTAAACCTTGGTTTCGAGCTGCGTGATTTTAATTTAGGTTTTAAGCAAATCAACTTAGATGATACCGCAAGCAAAAATGGTAATGTCCCTGCCGAAATCCTAACCTATACCTCGTTACTTAATCAGTTAAACGCCGAAATTCCAATTGGCTATTCGGCGCATGTTTTTGCTAGCAGAAAAGTATTTAACTTTGAAGGAAACTTACCAAACCCCAAGTTTAAATTGGTTTGGAACGACCTTTCAACAAGTGACACCCTAAAAACATGGGCAACTACGTTTTTATCCAAAACATACGAAGGAAAATCAACACCTAGCGCTACGAGTTATACAGGTAACTTATCGCAGAATTTGCCCATTATCAAAGCGGTAATTTATGCGGGTAATAGTGACGATTCGAAATATATTAAAGCTGCTTTAAATGCAATCTCAGATTTCACGAAAAGAAAGATTGAGGTAAACAATTGGAATAGCTTGTCATCCAGTCAAGCCGATTTATTATTTTGGCTTTCAGACCAACCGATAGTTTTGCCTAAGCATCAAAAAGGAGCTAACCTGCTTACTTACCAAAAAGGCAAAAACGTAACGCTAAACTCAACACTCCAATTGTCTTCAAACCCAAACGAAAGCATTGAACTGTACAAAAGAATTAGGCCAGATGGGTTAAAAGGAGCTACGATTTGGACTGATGGTTTTGGCGACCCAATTCTAATTAAGGAAGACAAGGAAGCTTTAAACCATTTCCATTTTTATAGTCGGTTTAACCCGCAGTGGACTGATTTGGTTTGGAGTGAACAGTTTGTACAGGCATTAATTCCAGTCGTATTGGGTGCCCAAAATGACGTTGACTTTGGTTTCGAAAATCATGATGCCGACCAAAGAGTTATAGCGAAACAACAGCTAACTAGTTCGACCTATAAGGCAGCGGGTGTTCTCAACATAAGTAGCACTCAGGATATCACGAAATGGGTGTGGGCAATTGCATTTATTTTTCTGATCATCGAGCGGATCTTATCTCTACGTAAAAAAGCAAATTCAAGTTATGTTAAAAGCTGAAGGTAGACATTGGATCGAAAATTTTAGAGTAAAGCTCCTGATGCTATACTTTTTAAAGACCACTTTGCTAGGTCTAGCAGTCGCTTTTCTGCTAATTCCTCTTGGTTCATTTTTAGCTGTTAATACGACCGTCTTATTTGCAATTTCATTTTTGCTTGTATTTGTAGCAATGCTGATTTTAAAGCCAACGTGGAAAGCGACAAGCTTGGATGTCGCGAACTACTTAAATGCAGAATTTGATGAACTCGAAGAAAGCGCGGTTTTATTGCTCAAGCCCGTACACGAATTATCTTTGTTAGAACGGTTTCAGGTAGAAAAAATCAACAAGATCTTCCCAATTCGTAATAGCCTAAAAAAAGGTTTAAATGGACTTTGGTTAAGTCTTCTATCATTGATCATTGCGGTTGCGTTTTATCAATATTTGCCTTCAGCTGTCATGGCCCCCGAAGATACTGCTACGCTCAATATGTCAAATACGGTGAAAGAGCATGTGTTGCCTGAGATTAAGAGTTTCAGTCTAAAAATAACACCACCAGCTTATACAGGAAAAGGAATCCGATCACAACGCCAATTTACCATAAGGGCTGAATCTGGATCTAAGGTAATTTGGCAGATAGAGACTAATGTTGCAGTTAAAAAGCTTCGGCTAATCTTTAACGACAAGGAAATTGTTGAACTGGATAAAACCGGTAGTTTTCGCAAATTACTTACCCAATCCGGTTTCTATCAGCTAGAGTTGGATGGGAAAAAGTCAGACCTTTATCCAATTGAAGTTATTCCCGACTTGCCAGCTATCATTAAAATTCTCGAACCCAAACCGCATACCACTATTGATATTGGTCAAGTTCCAAAAGTGAATCTACTGGTTACACTAAATGACGATTATGGGGTTAGCGATGCACATATATCGGCAACATTGTCGAGCGGAAAAGGAGAAGGTGTAAGTTTTACAGAAAAGAAATTAAGTTTCAATACCAATTTCAGTAATAAAAAGTCGCTTAGTCTCACTAAGACCCTCGATTTAACAGCTTTAGGCATGAAGCCAGGCGATGAATTGTATTTTTTCGTAATGGCTAAAGATAACCACGGTCAAGGCAGCAGATCGGATGTTTATTTAATCAGCATAGTTGATACTACTGAGTTAATGAGCATGGCGGGTATGGCCAATGGAATTGACTTAGTGCCAGAATATTTTAGAAGCCAGCGACAAATTATCATCGACACTGAAAAGCTAATAAAGGAACAAGGAGCAATATCAACTGAAGAATTTAAAAATAAATGCAACGCATTAGGAATGGATCAAAAGCTTCTACGCTTGAGGTATGGCAAATTCCTGGGCGAGGAATCTGAAACTGCCATTGGCGGCGATCATGATCATGATGAGGGTGAGGAACATCCGACTGCAGCATTTGGAGATGTACAGGCACTAATGGACGAATATGCACACAAGCATGACATAGCTGAAGATGCTACATTTTTTGAGCCTGAGTTAAAGAAGCAGTTGAAAGCTGTTTTAAATGAAATGTGGAGTTCGGAATTACGGTTAAGAACCTACAAGCCGCAAGAAGCACTTCCTTTTGAATACAAGGCACTTCGCTTGTTAAAAGATTTACAACAAAAATCGCGAGCCTATGTTGCAAAAACCACGCTTAAAACTACAAAACTGAAAATGGAGAAGCGCTTAAGTGGTGAACTGGTGAAGATTGTACAACCAACACAAACTGCCAGCTTCGAAAATACTGACCGTACAGCCGACGAATTAAAAATGCTTTTAGCTATTCTCGAACAACGAAAATTGGGAAAGGTATTTAATTACGGAGATCGCGAATTGTTACGAGCTGGAGAAAAACACTTGATATTGGCTGCCTCCAATCAACCTACCACATATTTAAATGCGCTGAAAGGACTTCGTCAAATTAGTACGGCTAATAAAATTGTAATTAAAGAGATTGATGAAGTGCAAAAGGCAATTCAGAAGTTGCTGGGGACAGAAATGGTAAGGCCTCAAAAAAACACTGTTGCACCCGATGCAAGTCTATACCATAGTTATTTCAAATATCTTAAAAATGCGGGCCAATAACAATGGAATTTAAATACCTAATCATACTTTGTTGCCTAGCTTTTGCTGTGTTCCTAATCTTTAAAGAATTTACACGGGATGATAAATCACGGTTATGGTGGCGGATATTTGCCAGCACAATCATGGTAGCAAGTTTTGCACTTTTAATAATTCCAATTACCTACACGACTAAAAAAGACGAACCTGCTCATGAGCTAAATCTTGTAACTGAAGGTGCATCTGCGGATACCATCTCAACTTTAAAAGCCCCATTGTATACGCAAGATTCAAATTTAGTAAGAAAACGTGAAAGGGTAAAAGTTACTTACTTGGCCGACTTAGCCTATCATTTAAAAACTAATCCAGCCGTAAAAAGAATCAATATTTATGGATATGGACTTGCCCTTCAGGATTTAAAATCATTAAAAGGCTACCAAGTTTCTTTCCATCCCGCAGCTCTTCCAACAGGCGTTAAATCTGTCAGTTGGCAAAAGCAATTGAGCATGTCCGAAACGTTGACCGTTCAGGGAACTATTCATAATCCAACTAAACGAGACGTGAAGTTAAAGCTTTATGGGATGGGGACAGGCTTAGATTCATTGCTGGTCAGGGCGAATACTAGTCCGAACTTTTCTTTTTCAATACAACCGAAGCAAACTGGAAAGGCAATTTTTAGTTTAATTACATTCCAAGATAATGATACTCTCTCTGTAGATCCAATACCTTTTGAAGTAGCTGCCAAAAAGCCATTCAGCGTCCTAATTTTAGCGTCATTTCCAGATTTTGAATATAAATTTCTGAAACAATGGCTATATGAAAACGGAAATCCCCTTGTATTTAGAAGTCAGATTAGCAAAGATAAATACAGTACAGATTTTCTAAATAGGAAATCTGTAAACGTTAATAGACTTAATCAAGCTTTGCTTAAAAGCATAGACTTAACAGTAATAGACGAAGTAGAGCTTGCAGCGATTAGTGCATCCGAAAAAACTTCCATCTATGCTGCGGTAAATAACGGGATGGGCTTGATCATTAGGGCGGCAAAAGCTAATACCTATGAAGCAACGTCTTCTACGGCAAATGCAGTAACATTAAAATCCTCAGACCAGGTGAAATTTAATAATTTGCCCTTTCCGCAAACGCTATTCTTGAAAACTCGAGCTAATGAGCAAGCACTAATAACCGATATTGGCGGTAGAACAGTGGTAGGTAGTAGATTAACTGGGATGGGCAAAATTTTAACTACTACGCTTGCATCTACTTATCAATGGCAATTAGCCGGAAATAAAAACGATTATGCTAAGTTTTGGTCACACATTTTTACCAAGGCTTTGAAGAAGGAAATCGCAACTCAATCTTTTGAAATTTTACCAAAATGGCCAACTGTTAATCAACAATCAACAATAAAAATTAACTTAAGCGACAATAAGCCACCTATACTATCCATCGATAGTATTTCAATTAGCCCGAGGCAAAATATGGAATTGCCATTCTCATGGGACGGCTATTATTGGCCGCTAAACTCAGGTTGGTCAGTTTTATCAGTCGATAAACAATTAGCAAATATTTATATTTATAGTCAATCCGATTGGAAAGGTGCTAAAGCATTTGAAAAACTTAATACGACTGCAAATTTTGCAGCAAGTTATCCTGTTTCCGAGTTAAAAGACACTAAAATCGAATACTTAGCAACTGAACAAGTAAATAAATGGTGGTATTTCATAATTTTTATGTTAGCGACTTCATTTCTATGGTATGAACAAAGATTTTTGGCTAATAAATAGGCATTATACGCCTTGCGACTGAATGAAACTAAAATGTTATAATCTTTCAATTCAAAAATTGCTACCTTAACTCACTGAACCACTAGTACCTCTAAAACCAACCTATAACTGATGAAAAGAAAAGACTTTCTCTACCTATCTGGAATGGGCATGGGGGCAATGTTATTGCCGGATTTATCCGCTTATGGCAATCCAATAGACCCTTTGCAGGCCCTTGATAAGGTAGATGTTAAAATTAAAAAGGAACTCGCTGATGTTGCGTTAAATGCGGCAAAAGCTAAAGGCGCAACTTATACCGACGTTCGTATAGGCCGTTACTTAAATCAATTTGTATCTACACGAGATAAACGCGTACAAGGTGTTGCCAATACCGAATCATACGGTGTAGGTATTAGAGTTATAGCCAATGGATGTTGGGGTTTTGCAGCAACCAATTCGGTAACCAAAGAATCAATTGCTAAGACTGCCCAAGAGGCAGTAGCAGTTGCGAAAGCCAACGCTAAAATACAAGGTGAAGCCGTACAATTGGCTCCCCAAAAAGGATTTGGTGAGGTAAGCTGGAAAACACCTTTAGAAATTAACGCCTTTGAAGTTCCCATTCAGGAGAAGGTAGATCTTTTACTTAATGTGAATGATATTGCCATGCAAAATGGTGCTAGCTTTGTAAATGCTGCATTATTTGCTGTAAATGAGCAGAAATACTTTGCATCAACTGATGGTTCTTATATCGATCAAGATATTCACCGTATTTATCCCTCATTTGGAGTGACGGTAATTGATAGAGCTTCTGGTAAATTTAAAACTCAAGCTGCATTAAGCTCTCCAATGGGTATGGGCTACGAGTATATGAACGCAAGACCTGAAGATAAGGTTAGTGGCGTAGTTACGCGTTACAAAGGTAGATATGATATATTAGAAGATATTAAACAAGCTACACGTGTTGCCAAAGAGAAAATTACAGCGAAATCGGTAGAGGCAGGTAAATATGATCTAATATTAGATCCGTCGCACTTGTGGCTAACCATACACGAATCTGTTGGGCATCCAACTGAACTAGATCGGGTACTAGGCTACGAAGCCAACTACGCAGGTACTAGTTTCCTAACCTTAGATAAATGGCAATCGAAAAACTTCAAATTTGGTAGTGATAAGGTTAATATTATCGCCGATAAAACACAAGTTGGATCTCTAGGAGCTGTTGGCTATGATGATGAAGGTGTGAAATGTAAAAAATGGAATCTGATTAAAGATGGCGTGTTAGTAAATTATCAAACCATCAGAGATCAGGCACATATTATCGGACTAACAGAATCACAAGGCTGTTGCTACGCACAAGGCTGGAATGATGTACAGTTTCAGCGGATGCCAAACGTTTCACTAGAGTCTGGCAAAGCGAAACTAAGTGTAGACGATATGATTAAAAATGTAGAAAAGGGAATTTACATTATTGGCGATGGAAGTTATTCTATTGATCAACAACGATACAATTTCCAATTTGGTGGGCAGCTATACTACGAAGTCAAAGAGGGTAAAATTATAGGAATGCTCAATGATGTCGCCTATCAGTCGAATACCCAAGAATTCTGGAATTCCTGCTCGGCAATTTGCGACGAGAGTGATTATCGTTTAGGAGGTTCATTTAATGACGGTAAAGGTCAACCTGGACAAAGCAGTGCAGTGTCTCACGGTAGTTCTACAACAAGGTTTAATGGAGTTAATGTTATCAATACAGCTAGAAAAATATAATTATGGCCATATTAAGTAAAGAAGAAGCCCAAGCAATATTAAAAAAGGTTCTTAGTTTTTCTAAAGCAGAATCTTGCGAAGTGAGTTTAAATGGATCAAACGGTGGTAATATACGTTACGCACGTAATGCTGTTTCTACTGCTGGGCAAATCGATGTGATGAGTTTATCCGTAAATTCAACCTTTGGTAAAAAAACCGGCAGTGCATCTATCAATGAGTTCGATGATGCCTCTCTCAAAAAAGTGGTGAGCAGAGCAGAAGAGTTGGCAAAACTAGCGCCTGAAAATCCAGAGTTTATGCCGCTATTAGGTACACAAACCTTTAGTGAAGCAGCAACCTACAATGCAAATACGGCCGCAATTACGCCAGATACCAGAGCAGAGATGGTAGGTAAAAGCTTAGGTGTTGCCAAAGCAGCAAATTTAGATGCCGCAGGCTTCTTGGAGAATTCAACCCGATTTAATTCAGTAATGAACTCGAAGGGATTGTTTGCTTATAACAAATCAACCAACGTTTCATTCTCTGTTACTATCAGAAATAAAGAAGGAACTGGTTCTGGGTATGTAGAACAGGATTTTAACGATCTAAGTAAAATGGACGTACTTGCGCTAAGTAAAATTGCGGCGAGTAAAGCAACAGGGTCTGCAGGTGCGAAAGCGATAGAGCCAGGGAAATATACGGTAATCCTCGAACCCTTAGCAGCAAGTGATATCTTAGGTAATATGTTTAGAGGCTTTGATGCACGTAGTGCTGATGAAGGAAGGAGCTTTATGAGTAAAAAAGGGGGCGGTACTCGTTTAGGAGAACAATTGTTTTCAGAAAACGTAAATATTTACTCTGATCCAATGAATCCAGAATTGCCATCTGCTACTTGGAACAATGATGGTTTAGCACTGAAAAGAACGCAGTGGGTTGAAAAAGGAGTTGTTAAAAACCTTGCCTATTCTAGGTTTTGGGCTGCTAAAAAAGGTGTCGAACCACTACCGTTTGGAAGAGGTATGGTGATAGAAGGAGGAACACAATCTTTACAAGATTTGATCAAAAGCACCGAAAAGGGAATTCTTGTGACTCGTTTTTGGTATATCCGCTCAGTGGATCCTCAAACATTGTTACTAACAGGGCTTACGCGTGACGGTACTTTCTATATTGAAAATGGTGAGATCAAATTCCCAATTAAAAACTTTAGGTTTAACGAAAGCCCTGTGATCATGCTAAATAATGTGGAAGCACTAGGCAAGCCAGTTAGAACAGGTAGTGGAATGATTCCTCCAATGAAAATTAAAGACTTTACATTCTCGTCACTTTCTGACGCGATCTAACAAACCTTATCATCCTGAACCTGAGCTAAAGAACAAGGCCTTAAATTAAAGAAATTGAGAAGAAGAGACTTTTTATATATGACAACCTTAGGCGCGGGGGCAACAATGCTTCCCAGCCTAAATACATTCGGTAATTTAATTTCGGTTGAAGAAGCGCTAACGCCGATTGACGTAAAGCTTAAAAAGCAAATGGCCGACGTGGCTTTAAATGCTGCTAAATCAAAAGGAGCCACCTATGCCGATGTGCGAATAGGAAGATATTTAAACCAGGTTGTAGCGACTAGAGATACCCGTGTTGAAAATGTTGCCAATAGCGAATCGTATGGATTAGGAGTTAGAGTTTTGGCAAACGGCTCATGGGGTTTTGCAGCTACCAATAACATGGACAATAATAGCATTGCGAAAGCCGCAGAACTAGCGGTAGCTATTGCCAAAGGTAATTCAAAATTAATGAGCGAGCCTGTACAAATGGCCGCGCAAAAAGGCTATGGCGATGTAAGCTGGAAAACACCTATAGAAATTAATGCTTTTGAAGTGCCTATCCCTCAAAAAGTTGAATTGCTCCTGAGTGTGAATAATGAAGCGCTAAAAGGTGGTGCCAAATATGTAAATTCAAACCTGTTCATGGTAAATGAACAAAAGTATTTTGCCTCAACAGAAGGGTCGTATATTGACCAAGACATTCACAGGATTTGGCCAAACTTTACGGTTACTAAAATCGACGCAGCAAGCGGAAAATTTGAAACTCGAAATGCGTTAAGTGCTCCTATGGGCATGGGGTTTGAGTATTTAACACCAAAAGATGAGGAGAAAATAAAAGGCGGACCAGTAACAATGTATAAAAAGCGGTATGACATGTTCGAAGACGTGAAGGAAGCAACTGTTCATGTAAGCGAAAAACTAAAAGCTAAGCCAGTTCCAGCCGGAAAGTATGATTTAATATTAGACCCATCGCATCTTTTCTTAACTATTCACGAATCTGTTGGCCACCCAACAGAGTTAGATCGCGTGCTTGGTTATGAAGCCAATTATGCAGGCACCAGTTTCTTAACGCTTGATAAATGGGAGAGTAAAAAATTCAATTTCGGTAGTGATCAAGTTGATGTTATTGCCGATAAATTGGAAGTTGGCTCACTTGGTGCAGTTGGTTATGATGATGAAGGGGTTAAGTGCGGTACTTGGGATATCATTAAAAAGGGAATTCTGGTTAACTATCAAACCATTCGCGATCAAGCACATATTTTGGGACTAAAAGAGTCTCAAGGTTGTTGCTATGCAGATAGCTGGGATAGTATTCAGTTTCAGCGGATGCCTAACGTCTCATTAGCACCCGATAATACAGCATTGACGGCTGCGGAAATGGTTAAAGGTGTTGAAAAAGGCATTTATATGTTCGGCCGTAATTCGTACTCCATAGATCAGCAGCGTTATAACTTTCAATTTAGCGCGCAATTAGCTTATGAAGTTAAAGATGGAAAAATAGTTGGCATGTTTAAAGATGCTGCTTACCAATCTAATACACAAGAATTTTGGAATGCCTGCGCTAAACGTTGTGGGAAAAGCGATTACCGTTTAGGGGGTACTTTCTCCGACGGGAAAGGGCAACCGAGCCAAGTAAGCGCAGTATCGCACGGAAGTGCTACCACTCGTTTTAATGGCGTTAAGGTTATCAATACCGGCAGTAAGTTAGGATAATTTGAACACCTCGTAGATCCTTAAATCTACGAGGTGTTCATTTTTATACTACAACTGGCGGAATAACTTCACTTTCTGCCTCTGCTAGTTCCTTCACTTTTGCAAGTGCCTTTGGCCACATTTCACCAAACATCTCAATCATCTGTTTGTTCTCCTCAGATTCGTCCATTTCCATGAAAATGTGAAGATCGGTTTTGCCGCCTAAATCTGTAAGCGTATAGTTCTCTTTAGCTCCCGCCCAACTTTTCACTTGCTCACTTTCATAGTCTTCTACGCCATTATCATACATGCCTAAATGTTCGATAGACATGAATTCATTGGGTACATTTTCTGCTATTTTAGAAACCATTCCTCGATTACTTGAATCTAAAAACAGCGCCTTACTTCCTTTTTTCCAGTCTGTTTGCGCACTAGAACCTTCGCTAAAAGCAGTAGTCCAAATTGGATAAGTTTTTTCGCCAAAAAGTACATCCCATACTTTTTCTCTTGGTGCATTGATTTCAATTTTAAAGTCCATATTGATGAATTTTAGGTTATCAGTTTAACGTTGTTATAAATAACAACCGGTGATTAGCTAAAGTTCAGTTTTTTTCGAGTAAAAATTATGGTAAAAGGAGACAATTAAGGGGGTATATGCGACAGTAGTTTTTAGATTAATGTTCTTGCATTAGACATTGATTCTCAATATATTCGTACGTACTACCTAGAAATCCCGCATGAAGAAACTCTACCCCTTTTTATTGTGTTTATTAATCATGCTCGCCTTTAAACAAGAAGATCCCAAATCACTTGGAAAGGGTGGTAAATTTGTATTGCCAAAGGGAGTAACTTCAAAAGATTATCTCCCAAATACGCTTATTGTAAAGTTTAAAAGTTCCGGAAGTAAACAAGTAAATTCGAGTGCAAGAGCCCAGCTTAATGCTGAAGGAATTACCATCACAAGTTTGAGTAAATTATTTCCAAACGCAGTAAAACCTGTAGGTACGCAAACCCTTGCCCAAAATCCCTTGCCTGATTTAGGTGCCTTATATGTAGCAAAATATGAAGGCAACCAAGATATTACAACTGTGATCAATAGCTTGTTAAAGGATGAAGAGATCTTGTACGCCGAGCCAAGCTATATCTATAAAACTTCGTATGTGCCCAACGATGCAAACTATGCAACACAGACTTATTTAACCAAAGTGCAGGCTGCACAAGCTTGGGATGTACTACGAGACGCTAGCACTGTGATTATTGGTATTGTAGACTCTGGGTCAGACTTGCAACATGAGGACTTAGCAGCTAACATCTATACAAATAATGCAGATCCTGTGAATGGGGTAGACGATGACAATGATGGGTATATCGACAATTATTTTGGATGGGATTTCGTTGGAAATTCTGCTTCAACGATGATTCCTGATAACAATCCTGATGTAACTAGCGACACAACAGATCATGGTGTGCATGTAAGTGGAATTGCCAGTGCTGTAAGCAATAATGGGAGAGGAGTTGCAAGTATTGCCTTTAATGCCAAATTAATGATTATCAAAGCTGGCGCCGATAATAATAGCAAAAGTATTTATAAAGGGTACGAGGGAATTAAGTATGCCGCAGATCATGACGCAAAAATCATCAATTGTTCATGGGGTGGCCCAGGAGGTGGACAATTTGGACAGGAGATGGTCGACTATGCCGTTGCAAAGGGTAGTTTAGTGATTGCTGCGGCTGGGAATGAGTCAACCGAGGACCCAGGCTATCCGGCTGCTTATAAAGGCGTACTTTCAGTTGCATCTGTCACTAATAGTGATGTAAAATCGGGCTTTTCAAATTATGGTTACTCAGTTGATATTTCTGCACCCGGCTCCTCAATTTATAATACGCTTAATGGAAATAAATACGGTTTCTTAAGTGGTACATCTATGGCGACACCAATGGTGGCTAGTGCTGCGGCGCTGGTAAAGGCAAAATATCCAAGTTACAACGGCTTACAAATAGGAGAAGTGCTAAGAACGACATCAGACCCAATTGATGCATCAAACCCAAGTTATGCTAACAAGATAGGGAAAGGAAGGTTGAACGTTTTCAAGGCATTGACGCAAACAACGTCCTCTGTTCGTTACCAGCAAATCACCATTACCGATCAGAGTAACGGAAGTCGTTCGGCAGGGAGTGATTTAACCTTAGCTTTTGACTTAAAGAGCTTTCTATCTCCTGTAAATGGCCTGACTGTAGATATCTCGAGTACAAGCCAATATGTGCAAATCTTAAACTCAAGCATTTCTGTTGGTACGATCGGTACGCTAGAGACCAAAACAAACCTTGGCCCAGTTACGGTAAAAGTATTGGCAAATACGCCACAGAACCAAGATGTAACTTTTAAAATTACCTACACAGGCAATGGAGGCAGTTATGTTGATACAGAATTTTATACCATCACTGTTGCTTTAGATTATTTAAATGTAACCGTTAATAAAGTGAGCACCACTTTCAGTTCAAATGGTAGAGTAGGCTTTAGCAAGGGCGATGCCGTTGGTGGTTTAGGTTTCATTTATAAAGATGAACCAATGCTTTTTGAAGCTGCTTTAATGATAGGTAAATCGGCAACCCAGGTATCTAATAATGCCAGAAGCGAAGGTAATTATAGCGAGGACTTTACCAAACTCATCAGTGCTGCCAAGGTTAGTGGCTCACAAGCAGCATTCGAAGGCGTCGCCACATTTACCGATGAGGGTGCAAGCAGTCCAATTGGCTTAAAAGTTAAGTCGAAGATGTTTGCCTACGCAACTGCACCCGATGATAAATATGTAATCGTTAATTATGAGATAACGAATACTTCTTCAACTGCTTTGCAAGGGATTTATACCGGGCTGTTTACCGACTGGGATTTAGATAAAGCATCGGCCAATGCCACTCGTTATGACACCACTACCAAAACCGCTTATGCTTATGCAAGGAAAAACGTAGACTATCCCTATGCAGGAGTTCGCCTATTAACAAATGCTGCCCCAGCAGCATATTATCCAATGTCTTATCAATTAGCTGGAGATCCTTTAGCAGATAGCAAATTTACAATAGCAGAAAAATATCAAGCTTTAAGTTCAGGTATTAAATCAACAAACTTAGGAGCTACAGGCAACGGTTATGATATCATGTATACGATTGGAAGTGGCCCTTATAATATTCCAGCAAACGGCACAATTACCGTAGCCTATGCTTTTATTAGTGGTGATAACTTGGCCGACCTTTTAAATAGTGGTAATGCTGCGCAAACAAAATACGAAACTATTCAAAATAAACCAATAGATCCTGATCCTGAAGAAAAGGTCGATTTCTTACTGAAGCAAAATTATCCTAATCCCGCAAAAGAATCGACAACAATTCCATTCAGTATTGCCGAAAAGTCAGCTACCAAATTAACCGTAACTAATGTTGTTGGTAAAGTGGTGCAAACGCTCGTAAACGAAACACTCAATGCCGGTACTTACCATGTTCCCTTTAATCTTGCCAAATTACCTGCAGGAGTATATTTTTACCAACTTAGAGCTGGCAGTTATCATAAAACACTGAAAATGTTAGTGGTAAAATAAGGTATTATTTAACCTAATGCACTATAACAAGCTCTACAGCGCGGTTCATAGCTGTCTTTTTCTCCTAATAAAATTTTAGCATCACTTGCAGCCGTACGGTACGAGTAAACCGCCGGACTACCACATTGCATACAAACCGCGTTTACTTTAGTTACATGCTCTGCAATGGCCAATAGTGCTGGCATTGGACCAAATGGTTTGCCTTGAAAATCCATATCTAAACCGGCAATAATTACACGAATTCCTTTAAGCGCTAACTTATTGCAAACGTCAGGGAGATTTTCATCAAAGAATTGGGCTTCATCAATGCCTACCACCTGGGTATTTGTACCTAACAATAAAATAGACGAAGAATGTGCAACTGGAGTAGATTGTATGGAGTTTAAATCGTGAGAAACTACAGCAGTTTCGTCATAGCGCGTGTCCGTTTTAGGCTTAAAAATCTCTACATTTAATTTAGCGATTTGAGCACGCTTTAATCTCCGTATTAACTCTTCTGTCTTACCAGAAAACATCGAGCCGCAAATAACTTCAATGCTTCCACAAAATTCTCCTCTTCTAAAGTTTTGCTCGCTAAATAACATCCCCAAACTTAGCTAAAATTAGGATATTTTACAATCTAAACCGAAATTCCTTAAGCATCCACGCCCCACGCCCTACACCCTGTGCTCCACGCCCCACGCCAAACATTTTCCGCTAAAACACCATGCAAGTAACAGATTTTTATCTTATTTTTGATTGCTCCATTAACATAAACAAAAAAAATTTTCGTTTAATTGCTATGATGAACCAGGAAGACCTTTTTAAGAAAATTGGATTGATTTTAAATGAGTTAAATAGCCAATATGATTTTTTAGCTCAAAACCCACAACAGCTAAATGAATTGGAATTAGCACTCTTTCATGCCAATGCCGATTTCTTATCAGACCATGCTCAAATTCTTATCAAGGTCAGCAAAAGTCAGCCGCCACTCGAAATACAGGTAGTTAACGAAGTAAAAGAAGCAGATTCTAGCAACTTAACATTAGACAGAACTGAAGAATTAGAATCAGCTTATTACGGCGATTCAACGCAGGAAGAACAGGTTGAGGCCATAACATTTGCCGAAGAAACTACAAATGAAACGATCGACGTAGTTGAAGAAGTGCCAATAGACGTTAAAATTATTGAAGAAGAGATTTTTAAGATCGACAATGCGCCTTCAACTTTCGAATTCATATTAAATGAGCATTCGGAGCACGAAGGGTTAAATGAAGAAAAATTTGATTTTGAACAAAAGCCTGTCGACGAGCTATTTAATCGTCCTTTGAGTGCAGAGGAAGAAAATATATTGGCGCAAAAGAGAAACTTAAATCAGACCGTTATTGAACCTGAAGAGGATGAAATAGGACCTGAGCCATTTTTAGTTTCAAATGTCGTTGAAGAAGAAGAATTTCCAATCGAGCCGGAAGATTTAGCATTAGAAGAAGCCATTGAGCCATTAATCAATACCCAGCAAGCAGCTGTTGAAGACCCTAGCTACAAACCTACGCTTAACGATTTACTTGCAGCTAAGAGCGATAAAAGTGTTAACCATCAGAATGGGGTAAATTCGATTAGCGACTTAAAACAAGGCATTAATTTAAATGATAAATTGCTTTATATCAAAGATCTGTTTAATGGCTATAACCTTGCTTATGCGGAAGCAATTGATCTGGCTAACAAGCTCCCAAATTTCGAAGCTGCAGATAATTTCTTTAAGAAAAACTACGCTATCAAAAATAAGTGGGTAGAGAAACAAGCCACGGTTGATAAATTTTATGCACTGTTAAATCAGAGATTTAAATAAAGCCCATTCTGTTCGAATCCAATTTTAAGAAAATAAACAGTAGGATCGTAAAACTCCATAATGACGAACCTCCATAACTAATAAAAGGTAACGGAATTCCAATAACAGGCATAATGCCTATTGCCATGCCTATGTTGATAAATACGTGAAAGAATATAATGCAGGCAATGCAATAACCATATACTCTCGAGAATACGGATCGCTGTCGCTCGGCCATGTTAATAATCCTCAGTAATAAAAACAAGAAAAGACCAATCACTACAAAACAGCCAACAAAGCCCCATTCCTCCCCAACAGTAGAGAAAATAAAGTCTGTACTTTGTGCGGGCACATAACCGTATTTCGTTTGTGTTCCTTGTAAAAAGCCACGACCAGTAACTTGTCCCGCGCCAATCGCTATTTTAGATTGGATTACATTATAGCCTGCTCGTTTGTTATCGATTTTTAATCCTAAAATTAGTTCAATTCTTGCTTGTTGATGTGGTTGTAAAACGTTATTAAAAATGAATTTTGCTACAAATAAATAACCAATAGCTAATAGTGTGATAATACCGATGCTTATTATTTTCTGTTGCTTCCTGCGATTAAAATAAACAAATCCCCCCCCAATTAAGAGAATTGCAGAAATTAGAATCAATGGTGTCAAGATTAAATTTAGCACAAAAAGCATGACCATTCCCCAGAACAAGATAAGTAAATTGCCTGGTAGACCTTCTCTATATAAAGGGAACATAAAGGATAGAAATACCAACATCGAACCTGCATCGGGTTGCAACATAATTAAGCACATGGGTACGACAATAATTGCACCCGCAATTAAAATCGGTCTTAAGGTGTTTAATTTAACGTTAAAAGTGCTAATATACCTTGCTAATAATAAGGCAGTTCCAAATTTTGCAAATTCGGAGGGCTGAAGTCTGAATGAGCCAATTGCAATCCAAGCCTGATTGCCTCCGACATTTCTGCCGACTACCAAAACAACTAGCAGTAACACGATAGTAACCCCGTAAATGACGGGTGCGAAGACACTAAAGAACTTGGCGTCAAATAATAAAATAGACAAGCCTAAAACCAGCCCAGTCAATATAAAAATGAGCTGTTTACCATATTCGGCGGTAAAGCTAAAAGCTTCCGATTTATCAGGGTCAAACTGCGTAGAAAAAATATTAAAAAAGCCGATTGCACACAACGCCATATAAATAAGTATGGTTACCCAATCTACATTAAAGAAAAAACGATTGCTTTGCTGTTGCATTATTTTCTGGTCTTAATGGTGGGTTTTTCTTGAATAATAGCGTTTGAGTTAAATTTAGCAATTGTAGCTTTAGTCTTGCTTGGTGCTGTTTTTTTTAAACTATCTGTTTTCGCACTATCGATTTTGCTTGTAGGCTTAACTACTTTAGGCTTAAGTGCGGGAAGTAAATTATCATCTTTAAACATTTCTATCGTACTTCCATTTATACGTCGGCCAGAAAGACTATCGGTCAAGTACTTTTCGATAATGAAACTGGCAATCGGTGCAGCATACGAACCTCCATAGCCACCATTTTCAATAATTACGGCGATAGCGATTTTTGGATTGTCGCGTGGTGCAAAACCAATAAATACAGAGTGATTTTTAAGTCGATCTTGTGGTCTTCCATTTTGTACAGTTCCAGTTTTGCCACAGATGATGATATTTTGTAGTCGTGATTCAGTTGCGGTTCCCGTTGATGTATTTACGGCGTCTTGCATGCCGTCTATCACAGGTTCGAAGTGCCTTGCATCAATATCTACAGAATGTTTTTCGGTGTATTTTTTGTCAATGGGATGGTTATTGCCAATCTCTTTTACTACATGTGGCTTAATGTAATAGCCTCTGTTTGCAATAATTGCCATGATATTAGCCATCTGCAATGGAGTTGTAGTAATTTCACCTTGACCAATGGCTACCGATAAAATGGTGGTGTTCCCCCAATACTTTCCGTACATCCTATTATAGTCGGCAGCTCTAAATAGTTTGAACGCTTTTTCTCCAGGAAAATCAATTCCTAAAGTATCTCCAATGCCAAACTTTCGGACTTTTTTTTGCCATTCTTCATAGGCGGCATGTTGATTTCTGGCTCCATTTTTAGTCATCATTTTCGCGAAGATGTTATAAAAATAGGTGTTACATGATCTAGAAATCCCCCATCTTAGGTTAGTGTTGCCGTCGATGTGTTCACATTTAAATTTTCTATTTCCGGCCCAGTAATAACCTGGACAATTAAATGTTGAATTTGGATCCACTACACCATCTTGCAATGCAATTAACGCATCTAATGGCTTAAATGCCGATCCTGGAGAATACCTGCCGGATATTGGGCGAACAGTTAACGGCCGGTACGGATTGGTAGCGAGCTGTGCATAATTATTTCCGGTTTCTCTTCCGATCATTCTATTGGGATCATAACCCGGACTACTCACAAATGCTAAAATTTCTCCAGTACTCGGTTCAATGGCCACAACGCTTCCCACTTTATTAGCCAATAGCTCTTCGCCTAATTTTTGTATCCGACTATCTATGGTGGTGGTTATTTGTTCGCCAGCGATAGCTAATGAGTCTAATTTGCCATCAGCATAACTTCCCTGTTCAACGTTTTTATTGTTGTAGATAACATGTTTAACTCCTTTCGTTCCTCTAAGTAGCGGTTCATAAAATTTTTCTATACCACTTTTTCCAATATCATCACCGGGTTTATAATAACCCTCATATTTTTCGATTTCAAAAGGAGATACCTCCTTTACATACCCTAAAAATTGACTAGCGATGCTGTCTGGATAATAACGAATGGTCCTTTTTTGAACTTCGAAGCCTCTAAAGTTTGGCATTTTCTCTTGGAGAGCTGCATAGGTTTCGGTCGACAATAACTTCTGGAAAATAGATGCTCTATGACGAGAATATACGACCGCTTTGTGAAATTGTTTATTGAATTCTACGGTGTCGATTCCTATAATCTTACAAAGGGATAATGTGTCAAATGGTTTTACTAAATAGGGGGTAACTAGCAGGTTATAGGTTGGTTGGTTTTGAACCAGTACCTTTTGATTGCGATCAAAAATTACGCCCCTCGCCGGAAAAACATATTGTTTACGCAAGGCATTATTATTGGCGTCTAGGAAATATTTATCACTCACAACCTGCATATAAAACAGTTTGCCCAATAGAATAAGTGCAATTAGCACAAATAAGCCTTGAATAATGTATCGTCTATTAAACAATTGATCCATTAGTTCGATTTTCTATTGTGAAAGATAAATTCAGTTAGTAAAATTATAAATAACGTAAAAGCTGCGCTTATCAATGTCCTTCCAATCGTATAGCCGAATTCCGTTAACTTAAAAGCTTCCAGAAAAAATACAACAATATGATGTGCTAAAATGCACAGAACAATGTATAAGGTGAACCATTTAAACCCCATATTGCCTAACGAAGGCTCTGGTTCATCTATTGATTCCCTATTTAAACTAACCGATATAAATAAAATCCTCACAAAAGCCAATGCTACACACGCTGCAGAATGAACTCCCAAAGTATCGTAAAATGCATCAATCGTTAGACCAGTACCAAATGCTAAAATGTATAAGATTAAATTAGGGATATTGAAAGGAAGAACTAAAATGAACAAGATATAGATAAATGGTGTCGACAAATTATAGAAACCAATATTTCGCAGCAAAAAGATTTGTACAAATAAAAGTACAATCCATCTAAATAGGTTGATAAGAATAACTTTACTGTTCATTTGGTATTTTAGCTTCTAAAAGTTTTTGTTCTAGCGCAAGTCTATCTTTAATGATGTATACATATTGTAAGGTACTAAAATCATTAAAGAGATCAATTTCCAAGGTCATAAAACTATCGCCAGTAGTAATCTGAGTGTTGCTAACCCGTCCAACTGCAATCCCCTTCGGAAAGCCGCCAGCACCAGACGTAATAATGGTGTCTGTTAAATTGATTTTATAATGATTAGGAATTTCCTTCACATAAGCCTTTTTGATGTTGAAATTACCATCACCCCACACTAAGGATCCAAAAGCATTGTTTTTCTTGATGATTACACTAATTAGCGTCTCTTTATTTAGCAGCGAACGTATCGTAGAAAAGTTAGCAGAAACATCCTGTATAAATCCTACAACTCCATTTTGCGGAGAAATAACTGCCATATCCTTCATAATCCCGTCATTACTACCCTTGTTAATCGTGATATAGTTATTACGATGATTAATGGAGTTTTTAATTACTTTGGCCGAAAATAAGGTGTATTGTTGGTTGTAAACCGTATCGGTAACCTTTATCGTTTTACTGCTATCTATATTTTTGATATTCAGCAACTCGGTCCTAAGCTTTGCATTTTCGAGGGCAAGGCTATCATTTGCCTGACCGAGATTTAAATAGCGCTTAATCACATTTAGCCGTTCGTAAGCGCTTCCCACAAATGCATTGGTGGAGTTTAAAGTTACACTCCTTTGATATGCATTGTTTTTAATGCAAAGAATAACACCGATCGTAAAGAAAATAATAAAGAAAAAGAACGCGTTATATCTGCTTATGAAAATCCAAAGGTTGCGCATTCCAGTTGTGAGTTATAGGCTATGGGTTATGAGTTTGGACTTGTAACCCGCAACTCATAACCCGAAACACTTTTATTGCATTAAAAATTTAAAATTGCCGATATTCTTTAAGGCTATACCAGTTCCGCGAACAACAGCTCTCAGCGGATCTTCAGCTACATGAACTGGAAGCTTTGTTTTAGCAGCAACACGTTTATCTAAACCACGTAATAAAGCTCCTCCACCTGTTAAATAAATACCAGTTTGATAAATATCAGCCGAAAGTTCAGGAGGTGTAATCTCCAGTGCTTTTAAAATAGCTTCCTCAATTTTTGAAATGGATTTGTCTAAACAGTGTGCAATCTCAGTATAAGAAACGGTAATCTGTTTAGGAACACCTGTCATCAAATCTCTACCTTGAACTGCGAAGTCGGCAGGTGGATCAGCTAATTCAGGTAATGCCGCGCCAACCTCTATCTTAATTTTCTCTGCAGTACGATCACCAATCATAATATTGTGCTGGCGGCGGATATAATTCACAATATCAGAATCGAAGTTATCTCCAGCAACACGAATAGATTGATCACAAACAATCCCCGACAAGGCAATAACCGCAATTTCTGTCGTTCCACCACCGATGTCGATGATCATATTTCCCATTGGTTCTTCTACGTCAATTCCAATACCTACAGCAGCTGCCATTGGTTCGTGAATTAAATAAACCTCTTTAGCGCCTGCAATCTCCGCACTGTCTCTTACCGCACGTTTTTCAACTTCGGTAATGCCCGAAGGGATACATATTACCATTCTTAAAGAAGGGAACATCCAGCCTTTTCCGCCATTAAGCATTCTAATCATGCCCTTTATCATGGCCTCGGCGGCATTAAAATCTGCAATTACCCCATCTTTCAATGGTCTAACAGTTCTAATGTTATCATGTGTTTTACCTTCCATTTGCATCGCCTGTCGACCTATGGCAATGATTTTATTGGTCTGCCTATCAAAGGCAACTATAGAAGGTTCGTCTACTACTACTTTGTCGTTATGTATGATGAGGGTGTTCGCAGTTCCTAAATCTATAGCAACTTCTTGCGTAAACCAGTTAAATAATCCCATTGATGATTGGTGTTTGTCGTATTAAAATTATAGTGTACCTATACAATGTAAAAATACACCTTTTTATTGTATTTAAAATTAAAAAAGTTTGTATTGACGTTTATTCATCTTATTCAAAATGAGTTGAGAATCAATAAGCTGCCAAAACCTCATAGCCTTTCTAAAATTTGCAAAGTATTTTATAAGGCGCTAACCCAACCGACCCAATTTTTTCTCCTCGCTTTCAGCTTTCTTACTCTTTTATCTTGCTACTTCCTAGTGTTTAAAATGCCTAACGCCCGTGGTCACCATTGAAATACCTTTTTGATTGGCCATGTCGATCGAATCTTGATCTTTAATAGAACCTCCAGGTTGCAATACGGCAATAATTCCAGCATCAGCTGCTAGCTCCACGCAATCAGGGAATGGAAAAAATGCATCAGAAGCCATTACAGAATCTTTTAAGCTGAAACCAAATGAATCGGCTTTTACGATAGCTTGCTTTAGTGCATCGACGCGAGAAGTTTGACCAACACCGCTAGCCAATAACACATTGTCTTTTACGAAAACGATAGTGTTAGACTTCGTATGTTTTACAATTTTGTTAGCAAAAATTAAATCTTGAATAGAGGCATCAGAAGGTTTTTTAACTGTCACTACAGTCATTTGATCTTCGCCCTCCAAGCTAAGATCCTTATCTTGCTCAATTACGCCATTCAATAATGTCTTAAACTGCTTTTTACTTAATGCTACTTCGTTACGTTGTAAAATAACCCTATTCTTCTTTGCTTTAAATAATTCTACCGCGGCAGCCTCGTAAGATGGAGCAATCAGTACCTCAAAAAATAAGTTATTAATTTCTTTTGCTGTAGCTAAATCAACCTCTTTATTGGTGATTAAAACACCTCCAAAAGCCGAAACCGGATCACAAGCTAATGCGTCTATCCAAGCTTCTAAAACAGTTGGTCTCGAAGCTAAACCACATGCGTTGGTATGTTTTAAAATAGCAAAGGTAGGTTCGGTAAATTCGTCAATTAAGCTAACAGCAGCATCAACATCAACCAAATTGTTATAGCTTAATTCTTTGCCATTCAACTTGGTAAACATCTCATCCAAATTACCATAAAAAGTGCCTTGTTGATGAGGGTTCTCTCCATAACGGAGTGTTTGTGCTTGTTTTACACTCTGTTTAAAGACGTTTAACGGCTCTTCGGTATTGAAATAATTAAAGATTGCAGTATCATAATGAGAAGAAGTGTGGAAAGCTTCTTTTGCATAAGCTTTGCGTTGTGCTAAGGTAGTTGCACCATCTTGATTTTCTAGCTGCCCTAACAAAGTATTGTAGCTATCCTTTGAAGCGATAATTACAACGTCGTTAAAATTTTTCGCGGCTGCACGAATTAATGAAATCCCACCGATGTCTATTTTCTCAATAATCTCAGCATCTGTGCCACCAGCTTTTACAGTCTCTTCAAATGGATAAAGGTCAACAATTACCAAGTCAATTTCTGGAATTTCGTATTGTGCAATTTGTGCTTGGTCGTCACTTAGATTTCTGCGATTTAAGATGCCGCCAAATACTTTTGGATGTAGTGTTTTTACACGACCGCCCAAAATAGAAGGATAGCCTGTTAGATCTTCAACAGCTGTAACAGGTAAACCTAAATCTTTGATAAACTGTTCGGTTCCACCTGTAGAAAATAGGGTTACACCTTGTTGTGCTAAATATTGAACAAGAGGAGCTAATCCATCTTTGTAATAAACTGAAATTAAAGCGTTTTTGATCTTTATTGACTGACTCATTTGGGGCTGTTATTTTAAGCCGCAAAGGTAAGAAAACGAGATGGTTTTATCAAACGTCTACTTCTTAATCTTCTTAATAATGCTCTCTACTACGCGAGGATAATGCAAATGTTCCAACTGTTGACCTTTAAACTTAATCATTTCCAAATTGTCGGTTTTGTCAATCCGGTACTTAGCCTGATAAATATATTCACCCTCATCGTAATTTTCGTTTACGTAATGAATAGTAATACCTCCTTCAGGCTCATTTGCCTCCATGATAGCAAGATGAACATGATCACCATACATCCCTTTGCCGCCGTATTTTGGTAAAATTGCTGGATGAATATTAATAATCCTTCCAGGGTATTCGTGTAATAAATTTTTAGGGATTAACCACAAAAATCCTGCAAGCACAATTAAATCGATGTCAAGATTTTTAAGTAAATCGATAATGTTGTCAGTATGGTAAAATTCTTGCTTGTCGAAAATATGAGAAGGTATTTCGAAACTATCGGCACGCTGCAAAACATACGCATCGGCATTGTTCGTTAACACTAATGCTATTTCTACTTCCGTGCTACGTTTAAAATGCTCCATTAATTTTTGGGCATTTGACCCTGATCCTGAAGCAAAAATGGCGATACGTTTTTTCATCTATAGGTATTTTATTTAGGTGCAATCGCCCCTTATCAATTACGAACAGTTTTAATAGGCGATAGCTAAGCTAGATATTTTTTCAAAAATAGCATTTTAGCCTTTGATTAAAAGAGTTTTATCTTTTTTTATCGATAATAGTATATATTTTCGTTCCACAAAAACTCGTTTTTCGCAAGCATATCAAGAAAATAAAAAAAATATTTCAAAAGCATTTTGCATTTTAAAAACATAAACTCTATATTTGCAGTCCGAAAAATAGTAAACACAGAAGATAAAAGGCTAAACAAGAATGGCAAATCATAAATCGTCTTTAAAAAGAATTAGAGCAAACGCGACAAAACGTCTACGTAACAGATATCAAGCAAAAACTACACGTACCTTTATCAAAAGATTACGTGCTGCTGAAGATAAAAAAACTGGTGCTGAGTTATTACCTAAAGTAATTTCTATGTTAGATCGTTTAGCTAAAAAGAATGTTATTCATAAAAATAAAGCTGCCAACAATAAATCTAAATTAACGAAATTCGTTAACGGTTTAAAATAGTCGCTTTTTAATTAACGATATTAAAGAACGGGATAGTTTATGACTATCCCGTTTTTTTTGTGTCTAATCAGACTGAAAATTACCTATCTTTAAACACAGCATAATCCATCCTTTTCATAGTTTTTTAATCAATAAACCAGAAAATGGATGGAAAACAAGGCTCAAAAATTAGGAGTTAAAACTTGGGCAGAAGCGGATCGGCCCCGTGAGAAATTAATTTTGAAAGGTCGCAGAGCCTTAACGGATGCAGAATTAATAGCTATTTTAATCGGCTCTGGTAACACAGATGAGACTGTGGTCGATTTGAGTAAACGCATCCTTAGTTATTATCAAAATGACCTAGCTAAACTCGCTAAGGTTGGAATAAAAGAATTTTCAAAGTTTAAAGGCATTGGAGTCGTAAAGGCAGTAAGTATCATCGCAGCCCTAGAGCTTGGAAGAAGGCGCAACGAATTGGAAAATGATACGCTTCTAGTGAAAATTATTTCTTCAAAGGACGCTTATTCAGTTTTTAGACCCGAGCTAACAGATCTAAATCATGAAGAATTTTGGATACTTCTACTCAATAGAGCGCATCAAGTAATTGCAAAACAACATATTAGCAAAGGCGGACAAGCCATGACAGTCGTAGATCCAAAAGTAATCTTCAAGGTAGCGCTCGAACAAAATGCAGCTGCCATTATCCTCGGTCATAACCATCCCTCTGGAAATCTTAAAGCGAGCTACTCCGATATTAAGATCACCAGGAGATTAGTTTCCGCAGGCAAATTATTGGAATTACCAGTGCTTGATCATCTTATTTTAACAGACGAATACTTTATAAGCATGGCCGATGAAGGTCTGATGGATTCAAATTAATTAATTAACCAAGATTTCCTTAAATTAGCGGTAATATGAAGAAACTAATTAGTCTATTGGTCTTGCTTGTGCTAAGCGGATCAGTTATTTATGCGCAAAAGCAACCTATCAACGTTATTACCTATAATATTAGATATAGCAATAACACTGATGGCGTAAATGTTTGGGAAAACAGAAAAGAAAATGTCAAAGCGCTACTCAAGTTTTATGATGCTGATATTGTTGGCGTTCAAGAAGCTATGGCAAATCAATTCGACTATCTATTAGCTAATTCCGATTTTGATGCTGTTGGAGTGGGAAGAGATGATGGTATTCGTAAAAACGAATTCTCTGGAATATATTTTAATAAGCAAAGGTTCGTGAAAAAGGCAACAGGTAATTTTTGGCTTTCTACTACCCCGGATGTCCCTAGTATTGGATGGGATGCAGCTTTAAAACGTATATGCACTTGGGTTCGCCTTTATGATAAAGTGAATAAAAAGGAATTTATGTTCTTCAATACCCATTTCGATCACGTGGGCGTGAAAGCAAGAATTGAAGCAGCAAACCTGATTAAACAGAAAATTCAAGAGCTAGCGCCCAAATTGCCAGTGGTATTTACGGGCGATTTAAACGTTACTCCAGAAACTGAGGCTATTGCTACGATAAAATCTTTCTTGACCGATGCAAAAGATATTGCTGTAGAACCACATTATGGACCAAATGGAACATTTAATTCCTTCAATTTTAACAGCGAACTGAAAAATAGGATCGACTACATTTTTGTAAATAAAGGTTTTAAAGTACAGAAGCATGCAACATTAACTGATAGCAAAGATCAACGCTATTATTCAGACCATTTACCCGTGTTTGCTAGATTGTTTTTCTAATGATGAAGGCTTGAATTTAATTAATTTGATTGACTTCCCTGTACAATTTGAGATAAATGGTCGCCTATATCACTGGCACTATATCCTTGAAACATTGTCTTTTATTATCGGTGTAAGAGTTTATTATATGTTGAAGAAAAAGGTTAAAGATCCGATTTCTGATGAGAATAGACTTTGGATCATGCTTGGAGCTATGGTTGGTGCATTAATTGGCTCAAGGCTTATTGCCATTTTAGAAAGTCCAAGTCAGTTAATCCATATCACCTTTATGACTCTTTATTCAAGCAAGACAATTGCAGGTGGGTTGTTAGGTGGTCTATTGGGAGTAGAAACTATTAAAAAGTTTATTGGAGTAAACATAGCTTCTGGAGATTTATATGTTGTTCCTATTTTAGTGGCTTTGTTTATAGGTAGGATTGGTTGCTTTTTAATGGGAATAGAAGAGCCGACCTATGGTATAAAGACTAATTTTTTTATGGGAATGGATTTAGGAGATGGTGTGAATAGACACCCCGTTGTCCTTTATGAAATGATTTACCTAATTTTACTTTTCCTATTGTTTCAGGCAGTTAAAAATAAAAAACTGCAAAATGGAGATCGCTTTAAACTCTTTATGGTTCTGTATTTTATCTACAGATTTTCAGTAGAGTTTATAAAACCTTATCAACCATTGTTGTTAAATTTAAGTAGTATTCATTGGTCGGCTATGTTTATTTTTTTGTACTATTATAAATTCATATTTAGACTAACGAAACAAATATTACTTAGTAGGAAAACCAATGGCTAACACAAGAGATTACATCTATTACGATTACACAAAAAGCTTGTGCCCTGAGTGCTTAATGCTTTGCGATGCTAAGATTGTTTTTCAGGATGCAAAAGTTTATATGCTTAAAAATTGTAAAACACATGGTGATACTAAAGTGATGATTGCCGACGACGTAGCGTACTATAAACAGATTAGGAATTACAACAAGCAATCTGAAATGCCTCTGAAGTTTAATACAAAGGTACATTATGGTTGTCCCTATGATTGCGGTTTGTGTACAGATCACGAGCAACATTCTTGCCTAACTGTTATTGAAGTAACAGATCGATGTAATTTAGCTTGTCCAACTTGTTACGCCATGTCTTCTCCAAATTATGGCAGACATCGTACATTAGAAGAAATAGAAAAAATGATGGATGTGGTCGTTGCAAATGAAGGAGAGCCTGATGTAGTTCAGCTTTCCGGAGGCGAACCCACTGTTCATCCAGATTTCTTTAAAATTTTAAATTTAGCGAAAACAAAGCCTATTAAGCACTTAATGGTGAATACAAATGGTATTCGAATAGCAAAAGACATCAAGTTTGTTGAAATGCTTGCTACCTACATGCCCGATTTTGAAATCTATTTACAGTTCGATAGTTTTAGTCCAGAAGTTTTAACGAAATTAAGAGGAGAGGATCTAACGGCAGTAAGAATAAAAGCAATTGAACATTTGAATCTTTTTAATGTTTCAACAACCTTAGTTGTTACATTGCAAAATGGATTGAATGATCACGAAATTGGAGCTATTTTAGATTACGCGCTTAAACAAAGATGTGTTAGAGGTGTTACCTTTCAACCTACTCAAGTTGCTGGGCGAAATGATAATTATAATGATCAGACTGGAAGAATCACACTCACAGAAGTTCGTAGAAAAATATATGAGCAATTTCCAACCTTTACTCCACAAGATTTAATTCCTGTTCCTTGTAACCCAGATGCTTTGTGTATGGCTTACGCGTTAAAAATAGGAGATGAGGTAATCCCAATGACACATTTAATTAATCCGGAAGATTTATTAAATAATTCAAAAAATACGATAGTTTTTGAACATGATGAAAATTTAAAAGAACATATGCTTAACCTGTTTAGTACAGGCGTATCCGTAGACTCTGCCGAGGCCGTATTTGGCGAATTGATGTGCTGTTTGCCAAGAGTTAAATCTGATAGCCTGAGTTATGATAACCTATTTCGAATCATCATCATGAACTTTATGGATGCTTTAGACTTTGATGTTAGGGCTGTAAAAAAATCTTGTGTACATATTGTAAGCGATAAATATAAAATCGTCCCTTTTGAAACGATGAATATTTTTTATAGGGATCATAAAATAGACGCAATAAGAGAAAAATTAAACTTAAATTAACTTATGGGATGGTTTATAGTTTTATGTATTCTTTATTGGCTTGCTGTAGCGGGCATACTTTTAATAGGGCTAATCAAACTAGGTGTTAGCTCTTCTAAAAATGAACCTGTGAAACCAGCCTTGAGACTGATAATCATTTCACTGGTAATGTTGGTGATCGGAGTTGGGGCCTGCGCAGCAATCTTAACTGGAATGTAGAATTTCTATCACAATCTATTCCATTTTACCTTTCTCCTTTCCGCATTTTAATAATATCTTTGCATTTTAATCCTAGATATCGATTTAGACAGGTGGTCTTGATACTAGATACTCAATACTTGATACTATAATAATGAAAATATCATACAGCTGGCTTAAGCAATTTATACAAACAGATAAAACACCTCAAGAAATTTCTTTAATCTTAACAGATATTGGATTAGAAGTTGAAAGCTTGGAGAAAGTACAGCCAGTTGTTGGTGGACTAGAAGGCTTGGTGATTGGCCACGTAGTTGAGTGCACTCAACACCCAAATGCAGATCGCTTACGTGTAACTAAAGTTGATGTTGGCGGAGATGAGCTTTTGCAAATAGTTTGTGGCGCACCAAATGTAGGAGCAGGCCAGAAAGTTGTAGTAGCGACCGTAGGCACCACGGTTTATCCTAATGAGGGCGAGCCTTTCAAAATCAATAAATCTAAAATAAGAGGTGAAGTTTCTGAAGGAATGATCTGTGCTGAAGATGAAATTGGTTTAGGTGCTTCACATGCCGGTATCATGGTGTTGCCAGAAGAGACACAGATTGGCATCGCCGCAAAGTCATACTTTAAAATGGATGATGATTTTATGTTCGAAATTGGCTTAACACCAAATAGAGCAGATGCAGCATCCCACTTGGGCGTGGCTAGAGATTTAGCGGCCTATTTGCGCACCAGTTATCAGATGCCAGATGTGAGTGCATTTAAAGTTGCCAACGAAACGCTAAACATTGAAGTAAAAGTAGAAGATACCGATGCTTGTCCGCGTTACAGTAGCTTAACTATTAGTGGGGTGACCGTAAGATCATCGCCAGATTGGTTAAAGGATAAATTAAAGGTAATAGGTATTAGACCAATCAATAACATTGTTGATGTTACCAATTATGTATTACACGAATTAGGACAGCCTCTGCATGCTTTTGACGCTGATCAAATTAAAGGCAAGCAAGTTTTAGTGAAGAAATGCGCAGAAGGAACTCCTTTTACTACGCTTGATGAGGTAGAACGTAAATTATCTGCTGATGATTTAATGATCTGCAATGCTGAAGAGCCAATGTGTATCGCAGGTGTTTTCGGAGGTAAAAACTCTGGCGTTAGTGAGCAAACAACAGCCATTTTCTTAGAAAGCGCTTACTTTAATGCGGTTTCTGTACGCAAAACATCAAAAAGACACAATCTGAAAACCGATGCCTCATTTAGATTTGAACGTGGTACTGATCCAGAAATTACGGTGATTGCCCTTAAAAGAGCTGCGTTATTAATTCAAGAGGTTGCCGGTGGTGAAATATCATCTGAGATAGCTGATTTATATCCAGTGAAAGCGAATCCTTTTGATGTAGCAGTTAGTTATGCAAATATTATTAAACTAATTGGACAGGATATTCCTCAAGACGAAATTAAAGCAATCATTTTAGCATTGGGAATTGACGTTGTAGCAGAGACAACCGAGGGCTTAAATTTGAAAGTCCCACCTTATAAAGTTGATGTAACACGAGAATGCGATATTACTGAAGAGGTTTTAAGGATTTATGGTTATAACAATATACATATCCCAACAAAAGTAAATGCATCATTAGCGTTTACTGAAAAACCTAATAAGGAAAATATTCAAAATCTCATTGCTGATTTATTAACTGCCAATGGATTTTTAGAGATATGGTGTAATTCATTGACACGTGCTAGTTTTTCTAAAAAACCAGAAGAAGCTGTACAAATTTTAAATCCATTAAGCTCCGACTTAAATGTAATGCGTCAGAGTTTATTGCTGCCAGCTTTAGAAAGTGTTGCCTATAACCAAAACCGAAAAAACGCAGATCTTAAATTTTACGAATTCGGTAAAACATATCATCTTATTGATGGTAAGTACATCGAAAGGCCGCGCTTACTGATCTTAATTACAGGCGCTAAGCAAGGTGAACAATGGAACCATCTTACAAAACCTGTAACTTTCTATAACCTAAAAGCAGCTGTTGATGGAATAATAGGCAGAATGGGCATTACAAATTATCAGACCGAAGAAGTTAAAGACGAAAACTTTGCTTTTGGATTAAAATACTTTAGAGGAGATAGAGCCTTAGTAACGTTTGGTGCAGCCACTCTTGCAGATAGGAAACAAACAGACGTGGATAAAGAAGTATTTTATGCTGATTTTGATTGGGCTGCTTTATTAGACTCGGTTAAGAAAAATAAGGTAGTGAACAAAGAAGTACCAAAGTACCCAGCGGTAAGAAGAGACTTATCAATGTTGGTGGATAAACAGGTTACTTTTGATGAGTTGAAAGGCATTGCTTTTAAAAGCGAAAAGAAATACGTGAAGAATGTTCAGGTTTTTGACGTTTATGAGGGAGATAAACTTCCAGAAGGTAAAAAATCGTATGCGCTCAACTTCACCTTACAGGACGAAGAACAAACTTTAACCGATAAGCAAATTGATGCAATTATGCAAAAGATAATCCATAACTTAGCGCAAAGTGCAAATGCTGAAATAAGAAAATAAAGAATACTTACGAAGTTTTTTAAACTTCGTAAGTATTAGTTCAAAAAATAAATTTAAAATAACGATGTCTTCTGTTGCCAGTCAATTAGATAATGTATTGCAAAAAACGAATCGCTTAATTGAGCTTTGTAATGCATTACAAGAAGAAAATGAGTTGTTAAAGGCAGAAAACAAACAAACCAAGTTGGCGCTTGAAACAGCAAAAAACAGAGGTTTAGAACTAGACGAAAAAGTAAGAGTACTCAAATTAGCAAAGAGTATTGAAGGAACAAGTGAAAAGACACTTGATATAAAGCAAAAAATTAACGAATTTGTGCGTGAAATTGATAAGTGCGTAGTGTTACTTAAAAAATAAGCAACATAATATTGAAACAAAGCTACAAAAATGGGAGAAATCTCGATTAAAATAACTATTTCTGACCGTATTTACCCCTTAAAGGTTAATATTGAGGAGGAAGAAATCGTACGACGAGCTGCTAAGATTATTAATGAACGCATAAAAGACTACCAAGAAAATTATGCGGTTAGAGATAAGCAGGATTTGCTATCAATGGCAGTGTTGCACTATGCAACGGCAGTATTGAGAACAGAACATAAGGTGCAAAACCAAGATACTGCAGTTGCTGAGAAAGTTGAGGATTTAGATAGTTTATTAAACGGATTTTTCGCTAAATAAAAATAGTTCTTTATAGGTAGATAGAATTTGGCCGTGGCTAAATTTTTATGTTTCAATATTGCTCTTTTTATATCACTAACTGGTGATATAAGATTTACTGCGTAATGAATCATAATTATTTAGTTACGGTTTTTTTATATAACAACCGCCATGATTTTCCTATCATTCCATAGATGATTAAATCGTGGCATCTTCATCACAAGTGAAGATAAAAATAAACAGATGAAACAATGGACATATTAGGAATAATAGGATGTATACTGGTCAGTTTAGGTATTGGCGTAGTTTTAGGCAGATACTTACTGAGAGGTTTATTTAAACAACAAGAAGTTGCCGCACAAAGTAAAGCAAAAAAGATACTTAAGGACGCTGAAAGTAACGCAGAAATCTTAAAAAAAGATAGACTATTAGAGGCGAAAGAGAAATTTCTGCAAATGAAAGCAGAGCATGAGCAACAGGTTAATTCAAGAAATAATGAAGTTAACCAACGTGAAAACTCTATTAAGCAAAAGGAACAATCTCTAAATCAGAAATTGGAAAACATGAACCGCAAAGAGCAGGAATTGGATAACCATAAAGCTAATTTAGAAAAGCAAACTGCCTTGGCACTTAAAAAACAAGAGGAGGTAGATGTTTTAAAGAACCAACATGTTCAGCAACTAGAAACCATTGCAGGTTTAAGCGCTGAAGAAGCAAAAAATCAATTGGTTGAGAACATGAAGAGTGAAGCACGTTCTCAGGCCATGATGCAGGTGAAAGATATTGTTGACGAAGCCAAACTTACCGCAAGTAAAGAAGCGAAAAAAGTGGTGATTCAAACCATTCAGCGTACAGCAGCTGAAGCGGCAATTGAGAATTCAGTTTCAATTTTTCATATCGACAACGACGAGATTAAAGGTCGCGTTATCGGTAGAGAAGGAAGAAACATTCGTGCCTTAGAAGCTGCAACCGGTATTGAGATCATTGTAGACGATACCCCAGAAGCAATTATTTTATCAGGCTTTGATCCAGTAAGAAGAGAAATTGCGCGTTTGGCATTACACCGATTGGTAACAGACGGTCGTATACACCCAGCGCGTATTGAAGAGATAGTTGCTAAAACCAAAAAGCAAATTGAAGATGAAATTGTAGAAATCGGCGAACGTACGGTAATCGACTTAGGTATCCATGGCTTACACCCAGAGTTAATTAGGATGGTTGGACGTATGCGTTATCGTTCATCATACGGGCAAAATCTATTGCATCACTCGCGCGAGGTAGCAAATTTCTGCGCTACGATGGCTGCTGAACTTGGTCTAAATGCTAAAATGGCTAAGCGTGCAGGATTATTACACGATATAGGTAAAGTGCCTGATGATAATCCAGAATTGCCGCATGCAATTTTAGGTATGCAACTGGCTGAAAAATATAAAGAACATCCAGAAATTTGTAATGCAATTGGAGCTCACCACGACGAGATTGAAATGACATCGATGATATCGCCAATTATCCAAGCTTGCGATTCAATTTCAGGTGCAAGACCAGGCGCGAGACGAGAAGTTGTTGAAAGCTATATCAAACGCTTAAAGGAACTTGAAGAGCTAGCTTTGTCTTATCCGGGCGTAGAAAAAACTTTTGCAATTCAAGCAGGTAGAGAGCTACGTGTAATTGTTGAAAGCGAACGTATTAGCGATCAACAAGCAGAATTGTTAGCAGCGGATATCTCTACCCGTATCCAAACTGAAATGACCTATCCAGGACAAATTAAAGTAACCGTGATTAGAGAAACTAGATCAGTAGCATTTGCAAAATAAGCGACACTGCCATCTAGAATCTAGTTTGTCATCCAGAGCGAAGCTACGGATCTAAATAATAATTAAGCGACGGATATTCCATCGCTTTTTTTAATTTTATAGTAAATTGTCATCTAGAACAAATTTGTCATCCAGAGCGAAGCGAAGGATCTTAAGAACTTCTTCGAAAAAAATAAATTATGGAACAATTACCAAAACGCCCAGTCGATGTTCTTTTCGATAAATATGCGGAAAGCCATCAAAATCATACGAATGAGACTATTCATTGGATTTGTGTACCCTTAATCGTTTTTAGCCTATTGGGTTTAGTTTGGCAAATACCTTTCCCTCAACTTGAATTCCTAGGACGTTTTAATGCCTATTTGAACTGGGCATCATTCCTAATTGCCTTTTCTATCTATTACTATTATACCCTTTCTCCAGTACTTTCTTATCTAATGATGGGTATCATTGGTGTAATGAGCTATTTCATCGTAAAAATCGAGCTGTACTACGGGCTTGGTAGCTTAACTTCCTGTTTAATTTATGTAGCAATATTTGTCTTAGCATGGATAGGGCAGTTTATTGGGCATAAAATAGAAGGTAAAAAGCCTTCTTTTTTAGACGATGTAAAGTTTTTATTAATCGGACCAATTTGGTTATTACATTTTATCTGTAAAAGGATAGGGCTGAGATATTAACTATTTGTTAAATCGTTAAAGCATGTTAAATAAGTGATTAAGCGTTTGCAGAGCGCTTTAAACACCTTCTGAATGCCATTTAACAATTATTTAACCTTGTAGTAAACGAATGGTAATCTAGTGCTAACATCAAGCTAACATTGTGGTAATAATTTTGCTGAAACAAATTTTCAGACAAATTGAAATCACAACTAACATTTAAAAAAGCATTTATTACTTTACTTCTCGTATGTTTTGGTGCTGCAGTTTTCGCTCAGGGAACTGGAAAAATAGCTGGAACCGTTACAGATAAAAAAACTGGAGAGCCACTGATCGGTGCTGGTGTTAAAATAACCGGTACAACAAAAGGGATAGCTACAGATGTAGAGGGTAAATACCTCCTTTCTGGATTGGCAGATGGGAAATATACTTTGGAAATCTCCTATGTAACCTACTCAACAAAACAGATTACGGAAGTAGTAGTAACAGCAAATGCTACAACTACATTAAATGTGGTATTGGAAGAGGCAGCCAACGTTCTTAATCAAGTCGTAATTACTGGAACAGCTAAGCAAGAAACAGTTAACAGTTTATATGCAAAACAAAAGAATAGCGCTTCTATTTCTGATGGTATTTCGGCAGATGTGATCAAAAAGTCACCAGATCGAAATACTGGCGAAATTTTAAAAAGAGTAAGTGGAGCGAGTGTACAGGACAATAAATTCATAATTGTTAGAGGATTAAGTGATCGCTACAACACGGCAACGCTAAATAACGCCCCACTTCCTAGTACTGAGGCAGATAGAAAAACTTTTTCTTTTGATGTGATCCCATCAAGCATGGTAGATAATATCATTATAAGCAAAACCGCTACCCCAGACCTACCTGGAGATTTCGCAGGAGGTGCGGTACAAATTAGGACAAAAGATTTTCCAGAAACCCAAACCTTTGAAGTTAATTATGGAATTGGATTCAATTCAATTTCTACATTCGAAGATTTTTATGGCAACAAAAGGTCTCCGCTCGACTATTTAGCTTTTGGGGCTCATAGATATAAATTGCCTACCGATATCCCAGCAACAGCTAATGGTTATCAAAATCAGGACATCGATAAAAAAATCAGCTCAACAAAGAAATTCTTAAACGCTTGGGGAGTTCAAAAACTCGGAACAGCATTACCAAGCCAGAACCTGCAATTCGTATATGGAAATTCTTTCCGAAAAGAAAATGGCGCAAAATATGGACTGATTTTGGCAGCAACCTATCGGAATTCTGCACTGCTTTCTGAACAGGTTAGAAACGATTTTAATGATATTCAAATCGGTGAACCGCGTGGAGAAGATTTCTTTGGATATCGAGATGTTTTTTATAACTACAGTACTGCCTTAAGCTTAATGGCGAACCTTGCTTATACAAAGGGCTCAAATAAGTTTGCAATTAAGAATGTTTTAAACCAAAATTTCGAGGACAATTATTTAGATCGAGCCGGTTTCAGTGATGAAAGAGACTATGATAAAAAAGTTTCTCAACAGGAAGTTATTCAAAAGACCTTACTCAGCTCGGTATTGGAAGGTGAACACCAGCTAAGCAAGACAAATCAAAACAAGTTAAATTGGAATCTCTCGTATAGTTTGTTTAAAGACGATGAACCCGATTTGAGAAGAATTGCCTACAGTAGAATGTATGGTACAAATGAGGCGTTTTTGGCCGATGTTCCTAATATCCCAACAACTACAAGTGCAGGTAGATTTTTCAGTGATCTAAACGAAAACATCTTTGGTGGGACCATTAATTATGTTCATCCTTTTAAGTGGCTCAGCCAGCCGCAAATATTCAAAGCGGGTATATTGAAGCAATATAAGCATAGAAATGTTGATTCAAGATCCTTCGGTTATAGAAATAATTTTAGCGATGTTGAAGAGAGTAGATTGATAAGAATGTTACCTATCGAGCAAGTATTAGGTAATCAAAATATTGCAAGAGATAAGTTTTACATAGAAGATATTACTAATCCTTTTAGTAGGTACACAGGTACAGGCGATCTAAATGCTGGATATCTGATGGTAAATAGCATCTTGAGCAAAAAACTGAAGGCGACTTTAGGTTTACGTGTAGAAAATTACGTGGAAACCTTAACGAATGATGATAGCGAGGAGAATTCTCCCTCAATTGAAAACAACTACGTCGACTTTTTGCCATCTCTAAATCTTACGTATGAATTAAATACGAAAACCAATTTACGTTTAAGTTATTCAAATACGATTGCTAGAGCACAGTTTCGTGAGTTGGCGCCATTCAGCTTTTATGATTTCGTTACAGGCGTAACGAAGATCGGTAACCCAGAATTAAAAAGAACACTAATTAATAACGCTGATATTAGGTATGAATTTTATCCTTCAGCAGGACAATTGATCTCAGTTTCTGGTTTTTATAAAAGATTGAATGATGCAATCGAAAATTATTATATATCTGGTTCATCGGCAGCAAGTAAGACCATCTCCTTTCTAAATGCCCCCGTTGCGAATGTATATGGAGCAGAAATAGAAATAAGAAAAGATCTGTCATTACTTAATGCTGAGTCGAGTTTTTTGAAAAATCTAATCTTTAGTTTCAATGCATCGGTAATAAAATCTGAAATCGATTTCACAGGAGCAGATCCTAAATACTTATCCACCATAAATACAAAAAGATCATTACAAGGTCAATCTCCCTATATTATAAATACTGGATTAAGCTATAATGCAACTGAAGCGGGCTGGGGCGCAACTTTGCTATACAATAAGATTGGACGAAGGATAGCGTTCGTTGGCTTAGGCCAAATGGTAGATGGAGCGTTTCATGCAAGTTATCCAGATATATATGAGAATCCAAGAGATCTATTAGATTTTCAGTTCTCTAAAAAATTGATGAAGAAAAAAGGCGAAATCAAATTAAACATAGGTAATATCTTAAATAGCGAAGGCATCTTATACCAAGATGTAAACAAGGACAAGATATATAACAAAAATACAAATTCCGACCAGTTAATTAACCAAATTAACTATGGAACGAATGTATCTATTTCATTTGGTTATAAATTCTAGGTTAAAATTAACCGACAATTAACAATCGATTAATATAGCAAAGCTAATTTTGTGTCAAATATAATAATTATGAAAATTAAAAAGTTATCAATTTATACAGCTGCTGCTCTTGTAGCACTGTTTACATTTCAGTCTTGCAACAACAAAGACAGTGATCCGGAGCCAACGCCAGTAGACAAGGCAGAAGTTGAACTTCCTGCTTCAATCACTACTAATACTTCATTAGAGAGTAATAAGATTTATGTTCTTAAGCAGAATACATATACTAGAGTATTAAGTGGTGCAACATTGACCATTCCAGCGGGTACAATTGTTAAAGGTAATATTAACTCTGCTTTAATTGTAGAAATGGGTGGTAAAATAAATGCGCAGGGAACAGCTTCAAATCCGATTGTATTTACTTCAAGTAAACCTGCTGGTTCTAGAAATACAGGTGACTGGGGAGGTTTAGTAATTGCGGGAAAATCTTTGGTAAATACTGCAGATGGAACTGGTCAATACGAAGGTGGCATATTAGGTCCTGACGTAGCTAAATATGGCGGCAACATAGCAGATGATGATTCTGGTATCTTAAAATTTGTTCGTATTGAGTATGCAGGATATCCAGTTGTAAAAGATAAGGAACTTAATGGGTTAACTTTATGCGCAGTTGGAAGTAAAACCGTAATTGAAAACATAATGGTCTCTTACGGCGGTGATGATTCGTTTGAATTCTTTGGTGGAACAGTAAATGCTAAAAATTTGATTGCCTATAAAGGCACAGATGATGATTTTGATTTTGATCAAGGATACAACGGAAAAATCCAATATGCTGTAGCTATTAAGGCACCTGCCGTTGCCGATCAAGGCGGAACTTCAAGAAATATCGAGAATGAAACTAAAACTGTGGTAACTGAAACTGCTAATTACGGATATTCTAATCCTACTCTGTCAAACTTTACTTTTATTGGAGGTGGTGCGAGTGGTGATGCTAAACATGGTGCAAATATCCATATTGGTAACGCCAGAATGGTACTTGCAAATTCTATTTTGGCAAATGCTAAAACTGTAAACTTTGAGTTTGGAGATGCATTCTCTGCCAAGGAGTTTAAAGACCAAAGAACCTTAATTCAGAATAACCTTTTGGTTTCTGGCTCTGCTTCATCAAAAGTCTATGAAGCGAATGTATTTGCAGATGCAGCAGCAATTGTTGATTTTGCAAAAACAAAAACAAATACCTTATTGGCTTCACTAACTTTCAATGTAAATGCACCTAATTTAAAGTTAGCTGAAAGTACTTCGGTTACTCCTAAATTCGATGGTAGTCTTTCGAGCTTAGAAAAGGCAACATTTGTAGGTGCAATGGGTACCACTGACTGGACAACTGGCTGGGTTGTTTGGGATCCACAAAATGTTAGTTATAAATAAAACTAAATGTATTATAATAAAAAAGGGAGAGCATCAATATCATGCTCTCCCTTTTTTAATTATACAGCTGTCTCTTTAACTTTTTTCGCCACCTTTACCTTAGTAGCTTTCTCTTCTATTGGAACAGGTACTTCAGCAATCACCTCTACATTACTTTTCAATTCAATTTTTTTACTTAACTGTTTTGCAAATTTCTCAATAATTACTTTAGTTTTTTTTGCTGTGCCCTGATCTGCAACAATTGCTGTAAAGGCCACTATTAATTTATCCACCAACTCTTTCTTTGCTTTTTTGCTTGCTGATTTTACTTTTTCTTTCTTCATAACTGGGATTTTATAATAAAGTCAAAGATAGGGTAGACAGAAATTTATTTATATTATCATTATGTTAAGCACTTTCCCAGCGTTAACATAAATTGCAACTTGAACTATTTAATCGCGACTGGCGAATATGCGTAGACAATTTGATAAGGAACATTTTTTAGCTGAGCAGAAAGTTGACCAATCTTTAAGTCTTGTTTTTGCGGAGTAGGTTCGCAAACCGAATAAGAATTACCATTATATAGCACTACATCACCAACTGGTTTGTCGAATTGTACTGCCATCGTAATATGAGTAGGGTAGAGCAAAGCAATCATAGGGAGGTTATAAATCTCTTTGACCAAATAAAAGAATAAAGCGGCTCTATCATCGCAATCACTTAGATCATTTAATAAAGTTTGCTCTGGAGAAAAACGTTTTTCTTTGCCGTTAGATTTTTCATCATCTTCGTATAGGAAAGCATACCTGGTAAAACGCATTAAATAATCAACTCCTTTTTTAGCACTCATCTTTTTTAGATTTTCTTTAAGCGTTGGGATAAGCGATTGATACGTTTCTCTACTAAGAGGAATATTAAAATAGCTAGCAAAATCTACTATCGGGTAATTCGCGAAAATAGTGGAAACCTCATTCGTTACTTTCACATTAAAGTGATAGACCTTGTGTTTATAATTAAAGGCTATTTGTTTTTCATGATAATTCTCCGGCTTAAAATTTGGCATCCCAGTTACTTTATAACTAAAAGCATTCTTTGCCTCCGCCACAGCTATGTTTACCGGTATGTAGGTAGCTTCCTTTTGAAACAACTTCCCATAGTCATGGTAATTCAAACACATGTATTTTTTATCATCAATCATAAAAAATGGAATATCTGAGATGTCCTCTTCATTCTTGATATAAAAAACGAGCTGATCATTACCAATCGCAATTTTTGCATCAAAGCCCGATTTACACATTAAAAACCATTTATATAAAGTGTAGCGATTGTAGTTGGCAGCCTTTGGGCTAAGCTGTTGTGCCGTTTTCCTAATCAATTGATAATATAACCAATCATTTAACTTATATTTTTCTTTATAGTTTAGAAGTGTGCTTATCAGGTTTTGGTAATTACTTTCATTAATTTTTTTATAAAATGAATGAACAGATAACTGGCTTAAATCCCCGTCAAAATTAATATTCAAAGTTTCATCAGCCGAGAAATTAAAGGTGCTTTCATAAAAATCAAAAGCGTAGCGTTGCGCTTTAACCTCACTAAAAGAAAATATAAGGATCGCTATTGCAAAAGATGTGAAAAAAAAATATTTAAATAATGCGTTCATGGCATTAATATTTAACTAACATTAAATGTAAACAAAATTAACATAGAAGTCATATTAAGTTTTTCATTAAAGTAATCGGCATTTAACATAGCGTTAACATCACCCTCTTACCTTTGTAATGTTAAATAAGTAGTTAATATTTGACAATAAGTTTAGGTTAGTTGATAACAAGAAACCCCGGCTGGTTACCGGGGTTTCACTTTTTTAAGACTTACGAAGTTTTAAGACTTCGTAAGTCTTAAAACTTCGTAAGTCTTAAAAATTCTTCCCAACCTTCTCCAACATTTCTGCAGGAATTTTCTGTAAATCAACTACCAAGAAGCCATCTAAACAATCAGAAAATTTAGGATCTATGTTAAAGCAGATGATCTTCGCATTCAAGTTCAAATACTGACGCAATAGTACGGGAATCTTGATGTGTGAATTTTCAATATCCCCGATTAATCCGTCTAAATCTTTTAAAGTCCCGCTACTCTCTACTAACAAATCAGTATCGATGGGAGATAAATCCGCTTTGAATTTATTCTTTGGCTTTACATAACTTGCCAGCTCATAATCAAAATGGTTTTTGGTAATATAATCTACAATCAAAGATTTAGAGAAAGTGGAAAAATTATTACTAATGCTTACCGGTCCGAACATATACCGATACTTAGGGTTGTCTACCAGGTATTTTAAAATCCCTTTCCATAGCAAGAATAAAGGGAGTGGCTTAAGCTGATATTCTTTTCTAATCCATGATCTGCCCAATTCAATCCCTTGTCTCAATACTGGATAAAATGGTTCTTTGATTTTAAATAGTTCAGAAAGATAGAAGCCTCTTCTACCCATTGTATCTAAAATTTCATCGCCCTTTCCAATCCTATAAGCACCCACTATGTTTTGCAGGTCTTTGTCCCAAATAAATAGGTGATTGTAATAAATATCGTAGTTGTCTAAGTCAATTTTCTTATTCGTTCCTTCACCAACCTCTCTGAAAGTAATTTCACGTAATCTTCCGATCTCTCTTAAAATATGTGGGATACTTGCTGTTGGAGTAATGTAAACCTCATAGTTCTTTTCCTCCCAAACTTTAAAATCTTCCAGCTGTGAAACTTCTTTCACAATAAGATTACGGTCGGTTTCTGGAACAACCTGTTCTGGTTTCTTCTTCCTTTTAAATAGATTAATGGGATTAAAAAGTTTTTTTTCTTGCTCTAAACTGGTTCCCAAAGCATAGGTTCGAGCCCTTAAGAAATCAAGAAGCTTATTGGTGTCCTTTTTATAGGATATATCTTCAATTTTGATCGGCTTCCCGATCCTTACCTTGATTTTTAAACCATGTTTATTTAAAAATTCTGAAGGCAGTTTAGCCGTTCTTAGGGTAGGATGAATAAAACTTAAAATATTAAATAATACGCCATTATTACCATGGAAATAAATAGGTACCACTGGGACTTTAGCACGAGAGATCAGCTTTCCAACTACGGGGTGCCATAAACGATCCGTCACTTCCTGACTATCTAGGTTAAACGTAGATACCTCGCCAGCTGGGAAAATCCCCAATGGTGTGCCATTTTGTAGTAAGTCAAATGTTGCTTTTAAACCGCTAATACTTGATGAATGCTGTACATTTTCAAATGGATTTACGGCCACAAAGAAATCGCTGAGGTTTGGAATTTTCTTTAAAATAAAATTAACCATCACTTTAGCCTCAGGTCTAACAGTGCAAAGTAGCCTTACAAGTGCTAAGCCCTCTACACCACCGTAAGGGTGATTAGCAATCGCAATGAAGCCCCCTGTTTTCGGTATGTTTTTTAAATCATCCTCATCAAAATCAATGGAAACGCCTATGGTTTCTAAAATTTTATCCACAAATTCTAATCCTTCAAAATGCTCATTTTGAGAAAAAACTTTGTTGATGTCATTGAGCTTCATGACCTCCATCATTAGAGCTGCGAGCCCAGGAACGCCCAATTTATCTATTTTAGTAGCCTTTGCAAACTCTGTTTTTGTAATAATTTTCATCTATATATTCGTGGTTTTGGGGTTAGATGGAGACTTTGATGAGTAAATAATTCTTACCTTTTTGTATTGTAATAAATATTTCATTCATGATAAGGCTCATGTAAAATCAGGGGTTTATTAGCAAGCAGTTTCAAAAATAAGATTAAAAACTGTACAACCTATGTACTCTTTGAAATCATGTTGATTTTTAAAGGTTAAATGACAAAACGAATATAAAAGGGCGAGGGCAAAAAAATTACCATGAAAACTTGGATAACTAACTACTTTTCTCTTACTAAGCGTCAATACAATGCCTTGCTTGCCTTAATTGGATTAACCGCACTAGTAATTGTTACACCTTATATATATGAAAGCATACTTCTGCAAGATGAAACACTGACTGATTTTGAGACTAAGGCCATTCAAGAACTAGCTATGATTAGTCAGGAAAATTATAAGTCCTATAGCCGCCATACAGTTGAGGATTCAAAAGTTAAAATAAGCCTATTTAAGTTTGATCCGAACCAAATCGAGATAGAAGACTGGAAGAAGCTTGGCTTATCTATGAAACAAGCGCAATCCATTTTGAATTACCGTAGTAAAGGTGGAAAATTCTATAAGCCTGATGATTTGAAGAAGATGTATGCCATTTCTCCGGCAGTTCTTGATCGCTTGCGGCCTTACATAATAATAGAGAATGAGTTAAAAAATGACGGGAAAAATTTTGAACCAAAAAGTTTTCCTAGAAAAGAATTACCAATCATAGAAATTAACGGAGCCGACACAATTGGTCTAGATCAGATTAAAGGAATAGGCGCAGCCTTTGCACGGAGAATTTTTAATTACCGGGAGCGCTTAGGGGGTTTTTATCGCAAAGAACAACTAAGAGAGGTTTATGGGATCGATAGCTTAAAGTTCGAAGAAATCAAGGCGCAAATCCAAATTGATCCCTCAATGATCAAAAAAATCAATATTAATACAGCAGATTTCGAAATCCTTAAAATCCATCCTTATTTAAAGTATAAACAAATTAATGCCATCATTCAGTACAGAAAGCAACATGGAAATTATACAAGTATTGCCGACCTTAAAAAAATACTTATCTTGAACCCTCAAACAATTGAACAGATAGCACCTTATTTACAGTTTTAATGTTAGCAGCTAAAATAAAAGCAACTTTAAGAGATGTACCCGATTTTCCGAAGCCAGGTATTATTTTTAAAGATATTACACCCATATTGAAGGACCCAGGGCTGTGCGCCGAGATTACTGCATCACTCGTATCACAACTAAAGGGAATAAAAGTTGATGTGGTAGCAGGTATCGAAAGTAGGGGCTTTCTATTTGGATTGGCGCTTGCTCAGGTCTTAAATGTGCCATTTGTACCCATCCGAAAAGCAGGAAAATTACCTTATAAAACTGTTAAACAAAGCTATGACTTAGAGTATGGCAGTGCAACTTTAGAAGTACATGAAGATGCTTTTGCCAATGGACAGCAAGTGCTTATTCACGACGACTTACTAGCTACTGGTGGTACGGTAGTAGCGGCTTCAGAGCTTATTAAGCAGCTAGGAGCTAAGGTAGCAGGCTATTCTTTTTTAATCAGCTTGGGCTTTTTAAATGGGAAAGAAAGGTTAGAGCCGTTTTCGACTAATATTCATGCCCTTACAGATTTTTAAGCTGTTTGGACTTAATGGAACTGTGCGAAAAAGCAAAGTCGAAGCCTATTTAGCCTGAGCTAATAGTCCTAAAATGTTTTCTTTCTCGATAAAATACATGCCAATTCCATCTTTAGCAACACCAGCTTTTAACTGATAAGTGAATTTTGGTTTTTCATCAATAATTAGATGTTCCAAATAACTAAAAGCAATATTTTCGGCTTTAAGCTCATCAGCAAGCTCAGTAATGTGGCTAGAAATAATAAAAACAGAATTTGGTATCGCTGCGAAACCATTAACCACTAAAAGTGATGCATCAAAGGCATCCCTTGCATTTGTTCCCTTAAACAACTCATCTAAAATGATGAACATTCTCTTTCGCTCGGTAAGTAGCGAGGCAATTTTTTTAACCCTCATCACCTCGCTGTAGTAATGGCTCAGTCCATTTTCAATCATGTCTGCTAAGTTGATAGTCGTTATTAAGCCATTAAACACAACAGTTTGCATGTGTGATGCTGGTACTGGAAAACCTAAATGCGCCAAATACACTGCAGTTCCAGCCGACTTTAGCAGCGAAGATTTCCCAGCCATGTTAGATCCACTCAAAAAGGTCAAATTGTTTTGATCATTAATTTCGAGGTCATTCTTAATTGGTGCCGTTAATGCAGGATGAAATAAGCCCGAGATGGACACTGTCGTGTTTTCATGATCAGCATAACTGGGCAAGCAAAATTCTCTTTCTTTAGCCACCTTTGCTAGGGTTTCAAAAACATCCAGTTCATAAAATAGCTGTAACAAGTCAAGTATCACTAACTTGTTTTCGCGCCGGAATAAGGAGTCTAATTTGCCAAGCTGATAAAATGAGAAGTTTTTTTTAGCAGTACGTGAAACAGCATAACGTAGGCTGTCTTTTGCAAGAATGTTGCTCATTTGGGCAGCTATTTCCAATAAACGGTTAGGGGCGCTGCTATCAATCAATTGGGTAGCAAACTCTTGGGCGTATTTTAACAAGACAAGTAAATATTTGATTCCAACTTGAACCACATAATAGTGCTGGTTTGATTTAACCCGATTGCTTAGCCAGGGGAAAAATGAATCCAATACAGTGCCGCGCAAATGTCCTCGGTCATAATTGAGATAATGTAGTATTAAATCAAATTGATCGTGATTTATCTGAAGTTCGATGGCAGATTTGCTAAAGAATGCAATTGCAGCTGTTCTATGCTGGAGTTCTTCAAGTGAATTCGATGGATTTCTCATCAAGCCTTCTATTCGCTCCCTTCCGCCAACCGTTTTGGTTTTTTTAAATAGGGCGAACAGCGAGAAGTTACTTTCACTACCTCCAAAAACACTCAGGTCTCCGTAGGTCTGCACATCCATTTTAAAATCCATGGATGAAAATAGTAAAATTTTTTTTCATCAATTTTCTTTTGTTTTTTAGCTAACGCCATTTCACCAATAAAGGTATTGAACCAAATACCAAATCGTTCTACTTTATGCGGGATTTTATTATGCTTGCATTGTAATATTATTTACTTATCATTGTCCCAAACCAAATATAAATCTTCGAAATTTTGAATTCAGACCCGATATTTATAGGGCTGTTTTCAAAATTTCTTTTTTTAACATCATCCAAATATGCAAGCAGGTTTCAACTTCCAAACTACAGAAAATCAAGATCTCATTAAAAAAATGGTAAGTGATTTTGCCGAAAAAAATATTCGCAAGAACTTAATGGAATGGGACGAGGCGCAACATTTTCCTGTTGAAATTTTTAAGCAATTAGGTGAACTAGGTTTGATGGGAGTTTTAGTTCCAGAAAACTATGGTGGATCAGGATTTGGCTATCAAGAATATGTTGATGTAATCGTAGAAGTTTCCCGTGTTTGCGGTTCGATTGGTCTATCAGTAGCCGCACACAACTCTTTGTGCACCGGACATATTTTGGCCTTTGGTAATGAAGAACAAAAGCAAAAATGGTTACCAAAATTAGCAACTGCTGAGTGGATTGGTGCATGGGGATTAACCGAGGCTAACACAGGTTCTGATGCCTTAAGGATGACGACAACTGCCGTATTAGACGGTGATGAATATGTAATTAATGGCGCTAAAAATTGGATTACCCATGGTAAATCTGGTGATGTTGCCGTAGTTATGGTGCGCACTGGCGATGCTGGCAGCTCAAAAGGAATTTCAGCGATTGTAGTAGAAAGAGGCACACCTGGTTTCTCTGCTGGTAAAAAGGAGAATAAATTAGGAATGCGTGCATCGGAAACTACCGAAATGATATTCGATAACTGTAGAGTCCCTAAAGCCAATTTGTTAGGAGCAGAAGGAGATGGTTTTAAACAGGCGATGAAGGTGTTAGATGGTGGACGTATCTCTATCGCCGCACTATCATTAGGTATTGCTAAAGGTGCTTATGATGCTGCGCTTGCCTACGCAAAAGAAAGACATCAATTTGGTGTGCCAATTTCAAGCTTTCAAGCTATCAGTTTTAAACTAGCTGACATGGCTACCGAAATAGAAGCCGCGGAATTATTAATCCGTCAAGCAGCCGATTTAAAGAACCGTCATTTGCCAATGAGCAAAGAATCAGCAATGGCGAAATATTATGCTTCAGAAGTTGCCGTTCGCTGTGCAACCGAAGCGGTACAAATTTTTGGTGGTTATGGTTATACAAAAGACTTCCCTGTAGAGAAGTTTTACCGCGATAGTAAGTTGTGTACCATTGGTGAAGGAACTTCCGAGATCCAAAAGATTGTAATTGCTAGAGAGATTTTAAAATAACTTGCTGACAAACTGATATTCAATTTCATCTTCTGGAAGTTCTGCTGTTTTTATAAAGTTTGCACGTTCCAGAAGTTTGATTGTTTTATCGTTTTGTAGTGATGTAATGGCTATTACGTTTGTAAGTCCCATATTCATTAATCCAAACTCTGCAGCGAGCTTAATTGCAGTTGTCATATAACCCTTCCCCCTAAAATTAGGTCTCAGAACACAGCCGAGTTCCCCAATTCCGTTTTCAAATCCGCGATAGTGTCCCACTGTCCCCATCATTTCATTTGTATGTTTATTGACAATGCCCCAATGAATAGATGAACCATTTTGATAGTCGAGATCAATTCTTTTCTGCATTACTGCAGCATCTTCAAGAGACTTTGCAGGGATAGAGTTGTAGAAAGATATTTCCATAAGGTCATTTAAGTCTGCAGTTGCAACCTGGCGCAACACGATAGTTTCTGAGCTAACTTCTGGAAATATAGGATAGGGAGGTAGATTCATGATAGCGTTTTAAGTAGTGCAAAATTAAAAATTAAATAAAAGGGGTAACAAAATTAAAAATGCTTGATATCATGGTATAAGGCGAAAGCAGAAAAGCCAAAAAAGAGTAAGCATTATTTAAAAATATATATCATGAAAAATTTAACTTCAATCGCATTAGTAGCTGTTCTGTTTGCAACAGCTTGTAAAAAAGATGGCATGATAAACAATAAACCATCTTTAAGTTTAACTGAGTTTAATAGCAAATTTTCTATCCCTTCACAGAATTTTAATGGTGTGGCTGGAACAGCATTTAGCATTACTGGTTCTAAGGGTATCAAACTCGACTTTCCGGCAAATGCATTTTTAGATGCAAGTGGAAATTCTGTAACTGGTAATATCAAACTGAGCTTAAGGGAAGTAATGAGCAAAGGAGACATTATGTTCTCTGGTAAAATGACTGAATCAAATAAGCAATTATTGGTGTCGGGTGGTGAATTTCAAATTTTGGCTTTACAAAACGGCCAGCTTTTAAAACTCAACCCAGCAGCAAGTGTGGTGGTTAAAGTTCCTACGACCTTAAGTACAGCACCAATGGAGCTGTTCCAGTTTGGTGCTACAGTAGCTTCAGACAGTACTTGGATGTTCAACCAAAAGGATAGGATTACAACTACACCAAGCTATTATCAATTTGTTTTGCCAGGTTTTGGATGGGTAAACTGCGATTATTTCTATAGTAATCCTTCTCCAAAAACAACTATTACCGCCAGTCCTACCTATGCTGGAGTTGTACCAAGCATCAAGGAACAAAAAGCATACTTAATTTTTGATAGCATTACGAGTGTAATCAGCTTACCATTTCAATTGACACTTCAAAAACACCAGTCGTATTTAAATTCTATGCCAATTGGGATGACAGGTAAATTGGTTATTATATCGGTAGGCATAGATGATACAATTTATTTTGGCTACAGCAATTTTACAGTAAGCAGTGACTTACATATCAATGTGCCTGTTGCGGTAGCTAGTCAAGCAGACATCGATAACTTTATAAATACCATTAATTAGCAGTTTTTTTGATGTTTAGTATACCAAGAACAACCTTTAGCGCTTTGCTAAGGGTTGTTTCTTTTGATGACTGATATCGCTGTTAAACCTCATTGCTGAAAAAATTTCATTTATTAGAAAATACTTCCTATCTTTGCAGTCCTAAAAACATCGAGAGGGGGTATTTCACGTTATGATTATAATTAACATTAAAGACGGCGAATCATTAGATAAAGCGCTAAAACGTTTCAAGAAAAAGTTTGAAAAAACTGGTGTATTGAGAGAATTACGTAGCCGTCAGGCATACGAGAAAAAATCTGTTGCTCGTCGTACGGAAATTAAACACGCTGTTTACATTCAGAACATGAACCAAGAAGGAACTTTATAGTTCTTATCGGTTAACAGATATAGAAGCCTTCAGATGTCAAATCTGAAGGCTTTTTTGTTTGCTGCAATTCGTGTTAGCTCTTCATTGCAATTGCTATGCAACAACGATATACTTACGATACCTTTCTCTCCAATTTAATTTGAAGTATGGTCATTGTTAAGCCGGAGTTTGGTCGGGTACAATTGTCACAACCCCGACCGAACCCCGACCGAACCCCGACCAAACTCCAACTAAACCCCGAAGAAAAGATTGATCAATCTGTCAGCAAGTATAGTGTATGAGTTAAGAGAAATTAGCTTATCTACTGCCGATTTTGAACAATTTGTATTCTTTACAATTCATCAATAATAATTTCTTTCAAATAAATTTCTCATCCAGTAAATTTTTGTATATTCACATACCACGAAGAAGTAAGGCCTATGCTAATCAGCAGTTTCTTAACCCATTTACAGTACGAAAAACGATATTCATCCCATACTTTACTGGCTTATGAAACAGATTTGCGTCAATTTGAGCAGTATTTAATTAGTAAGTTCGAATTAACACTTTTAACTTCTAAAGCGGTTCAGGTGAGGAGTTTTATGGTTGAGCTAATGGATGATCAGATTTCTGCTAATGCGATTAACCGTAAGATATCATCTCTTCGTAGTTTTTATAAATATCTACAAAGAGAGGGGACACTTACAGCTAATCCAATGTTGTTAATTAGGGCTCCGAAAATACCTAAGCGCCTACCTGTATTTGTTGAGGAGCACAAGCTCGATCAATTATTAGATTCTGAGGAGATATTTACTAACGACTTTGAATCTAAGAGAGACAAGATTGTTTTAGAGCTTCTTTTCGGAACAGGGATTCGTTTAGCGGAATTATTACTTTTAACAGACACAGCGATTAATGTTTACGAATCAACTATTAAAGTGTTGGGTAAGAGAAGTAAAGAGCGGATTATACCTTTACATGGCTCATTGTTGAAAGAGGTATTGGCCTATATCAAGTTAAAATCTGTACAAAATTTTGACAACAAAACCGCAGCCTTAATCGTTACCAATACTGGAGCCTCGGCTTATCCAAAAATGATTTATCGGATAGTGCAACGCTATTTAACATTCATCTCAACACAGGATAAGAAGAGTCCGCACGTACTGCGTCATTCTTTTGCAAGTAGTTTGCTAAATCGCGGTGCCGATTTAAATGCGATTAAAGAGTTGTTGGGGCATGCTAGCTTGGCTGCAACACAAGTTTATACGCATAGTTCAGTTGAACGCTTAAAATCAATATATAAACAAGCCCATCCAAAGGCATAAAAAAGGAGGAAAAATGAAAATTAGAGTACAGTCAATCCATTTCAATGCAGACAAAAAATTATTAGACTTTATTCAGAAGAAGGTAGATAAATTAGATTTATTCTTTGACCAGATTATTGGGGGGGAAGTTTATTTAAAACTAGAAAACGTAGAAGATGAAGCAAACAAGATATCCGAGATAAAATTGATGGTTCCTGGCGTAACATTGTTTGCCAAGGAGCAATGTAAATCATTCGAAGAGGCTACAGATTTAGCTATCGAGTCGTTAAAAAAACAGATTACTAAACATAAAGATAAAACTAGAGCAAAATTAAGTGAGCACAAGGAATTGCTAAATGCAAATGAAGTGTCTGATTACTAGGATAATATTTCTATATATAAATGAGTATGAAATTGGCGAGCTATAATTCGCCAATTTTTTTTTAAAATATATTTTGTTACAAGATTAATTTTTGTAGATTTGCATTCCATTTCGGAAGGGGCGTTAGTCGCAAAGGAAATGGAAGTTCTATGAAAGATTAAAATTTTATCTAAAACATCGATTTTAACAAAGAGATGAAGATATAAGCCTCCTTAGCTCAGCTGGTAGAGCAACTGACTTGTAATCAGTAGGTCATTGGTTCGATTCCGATAGGAGGCTCTTTTTATTTTATGCGTAAGTGTGAAGTAAAAGGGGGGAGATTCCAGAGCGGCCAAATGGGACAGACTGTAACTCTGTTATCGCAAGATTTCGAAGGTTCGAATCCTTCTCTCCCCACTCTTAATTAGCTAATTGGCCGATTTGCTAATTAGCTAATTAAAAAAGCGGAAGTAGCTCAGTTGGTAGAGCGATAGCCTTCCAAGCTATAGGTCGCGAGTTCGAACCTCGTCTTCCGCTCTTGGAAGTTCATTGGATAAGTAGTTCAATGGTTCATTGGTAACTAATGAACAAACGAGCAAATGAACTAGTGAGCTGAAAAAAAGCCGACTTAGCTCAGCGGTAGAGCACTTCCTTGGTAAGGAAGAGGTCATGGGTTCAATTCCCATAGTTGGCTCTGGTAATAATAAAGGAAAAAATACTTTGTTAAATCTGTGAAGACAGAGTGAACAAGGTTTTTTGTATTGAAATTGTATCAAAACAATAAATAAATAAAAAAGTTAACCTACTAATAAGTATAAAAACATGGCAAAAGAAAAGTTTGACCGCAGCAAGCCGCACTTAAATATCGGCACTATCGGTCACGTTGACCACGGTAAAACAACCTTAACAGCAGCTATCACTAAAGTGTTATCTGATGCTGGTTTATCTGAGGCGCGTTCATTTGATTCAATTGACTCTGCTCCAGAGGAAAAAGAAAGAGGTATCACGATTAACACAGCTCACGTTGAGTATTCAACAGCTAACCGTCACTATGCACACGTTGACTGTCCAGGTCACGCGGATTACGTGAAAAACATGGTTACTGGTGCGGCTCAAATGGACGGTGCTATCATCGTTGTTGCTGCTACGGATGGTCCGATGCCACAAACTCGCGAGCACATTCTATTGGCTCGTCAGGTAGGTGTACCTTCATTAGTTGTTTTCATGAACAAAGTTGATATGGTGGATGATCCAGAATTACTAGAATTAGTAGAGATGGAAGTTCGTGAATTATTATCGTTCTATGAATTCCCTGGTGATGATATCCCTGTAATTCAAGGTTCAGCTCTTGGTGGCTTGAACGGTGATCCGAAATGGGTTGCTAAAATCATGGAATTAATGGATGCTGTAGATAGCTATATTCCAATTCCTCCACGTTTGACTGAGCTTCCATTCTTGATGCCTGTTGAAGATGTATTCTCGATCACTGGTCGTGGTACTGTAGCAACTGGTCGTATTGAGCGTGGTCAAATCAACTCTGGTGATCCAGTTGAAATTTTGGGTATGGGTGCAGAAAATCTTAAATCAACTGTAACAGGTGTTGAGATGTTCCGTAAGATCCTTGATTATGGTGAAGCAGGAGATAACGTAGGTTTATTGTTACGTGGTATTGAGAAAACTGATATCCGTCGTGGTATGGTAATCTGTAAACCAGGTTCAGTAACTCCTCACACTGATTTCAAAGCTGAGATCTATGTATTGTCAAAAGCAGAAGGTGGACGTCACACTCCATTCTTTAACAAATACCGTCCACAATTCTATTTCCGTACTACAGACGTTACAGGAGAAATCTCTTTAGCTGAAGGTACTGAGATGGTAATGCCAGGTGATAACGTTACAATCAATGTAAAATTGATCAACGCAATCGCAATGGAAAAAGGTCTACGTTTCGCTATCCGTGAAGGTGGTAGAACAGTAGGTGCTGGTCAGGTAACTGAAATTGTAAAATAATAACAAGCGGAAAGCTGAAAGCATAACGCCTAAAGCTTTCCCACTTGAATTAAAAAGCATAAAGCATAAAGCTTTATGCTTTTAACTTCTACACGGGAATAGTTCAATGGTAGAATAGAGGTCTCCAAAACCTTTGATCAGGGTTCGAATCCTTGTTCCCGTGCATAAAAATTATAAATATGGCTGGTGTAGTTCAATTTATTAAAGAATCATACGAAGAAATGACCGATAAGGTAACTTGGCCTACTTGGGGCGATTTACAAAATTCGGCGGTATTGGTTTTAGTAGCTTCATTAATTATTGCGGTAGTAATATTTGGAATGGATAAAGGTGCTACTGCTATTTTGAAGGCGTTTTATGAATCATTTTAATTTAGATACTAGATGAGCGATCAGTTAAAATGGTATGTGGTTAGAGCGGTAAGCGGTAAAGAAAAGAAAGTAAAACAATACATCGATTCGGAAATTAGCCGTTTAGGTTTTTCTCATTTGGTTCCTCAAGTATTAATCCCAATGGAGAAATACTATCAAATGAAAGAAGGAAAGAAAATAGCAAAAGAACGCAATTTCTATCCTGGCTATGTTTTAATTGAAGCAACTCTTGATGGTGAGCTTGAGCATATCATTAAAGGAATAAATAGTGTGATTGGATTTTTAGGCGATAAAGCAGGAAATCCTATCCCTATGCGTCAGGCAGAAGTTAACCGTATCTTAGGTAAGGTTGATGAAATGAGCCAACAAGGGGAAACCATGAATGTAGCTTATTATGTAGGCGAGAACGTGAAAGTAATGGATGGTCCATTCAATGGTTTTACAGGTGTTATTGAAGAAGTAAACGAAGAGAAGAAGAAATTGAAAGTTATGGTTAAAATCTTTGGTCGTAAAACACCATTGGAGCTTAACTATATGCAAGTTGAGAAAGAGTAAAAATTTATTTACAAAATATATTTGAGGACTGCAAGATTATTCATATCTTTGCAGTCCTTTTGGTTTTATGCGGAGTTATGTTGACGGGAAGAAGAGGCTTTAGTCTCGATTTTCATATCGCAATTCTCATATCTCTAATCGGAAACAAAATGTTACATGCTTCCAATATTTAACATTGAGTATTACAATTAACAAATCAGAAAATGGCAAAAGAAGTCGGTGCACTTGTTAAATTACAAATCAAAGGCGGAGCTGCAAACCCATCACCACCAGTAGGACCTGCATTGGGTGCTAAAGGTGTTAATATCATGGAGTTTTGTAAACAATTCAATGCTCGTACCCAAGATAAGCCAGGTAAAGTATTACCCGTTGTAATTACTGTATATGTCGACAAGTCTTTCGAATTTATCATCAAAACCCCTCCAGTGGCTATTCAATTATTGGATGCTACAAAATTAACGAGTGGTTCTGCTGAGCCCAACCGTAAGAAAGTTGGTTCGGTGACTTGGGATCAAGTTAAGTCAATTGCTGAAGATAAGATGACTGATTTAAATGCTTTCACTATCGAGTCTGCTATGAAAATGGTAGCAGGAACAGCACGCAGTATGGGAATCACCGTTAGTGGTGATGCACCTTGGACAAATTAATTAACAAATAACAGTTTACAACAGTGGCGAAATTAACAAAAAATCAAAAACTGGCACACGCTAAACTCGAAATCGGTAAATCGTATTCTTTAAAGGATGCGGCTGCTTTGGTAAAAGAAATCACTACAACTAAATTTGATGCATCGGTTGATATCGATGTTAGTTTAGGTGTAGATCCACGTAAAGCCAATCAAATGGTACGTGGTATTGCTACTTTACCTCACGGAACCGGTAAAACTGTTCGCGTTTTGGTACTTTGTACTCCTGACAAGGAAGAAGAGGCTAAAGCTGCAGGAGCAGATTTCGTTGGTTTAGACGAATATGTGGCAAAGATTGAAGGTGGTTGGACAGATGTTGACATTATTATCACTACTCCTGCTTGTATGGCAAAAGTAGGTAAACTGGGCCGAGTTTTAGGTCCACGTAACCTTATGCCAAACCCAAAATCAGGTACAGTAACCAACGAAGTTGGTAAAGCTGTAACTGACGTAAAAGGCGGAAAGATTGATTTTAAGGTTGACAAAACTGGTATCATCCATGCTTCAATAGGAAAAGTATCATTCTCAGCAGAGAAAATATATGAAAATGCGTTAGAAGTTCTTCAAACGATTTCAAAATTAAAACCATCTGCTGCAAAAGGAACTTATTTTAAGAGCATTCATGTTTCTTCAACAATGAGTCCTGGAATTGCAATCGAAACTAAATCAGTAGCGGGGATCTAATTATGAACAGAGAACAAAAACAAGAAGTAGTTTTAGCTCTACAAGAGAAAATGCAAGAGTATGGCAATTTTTATATTGCTGATACCTCTGGATTATCTGTTGAGAAAGTAAATAACATCCGTCGCAAATGTTTCGAAAGCGGTATCGAAATGAAAGTTGCAAAAAATACCTTGATCAAAATTGCGATTGATGGTTTAGAAGGCGACTCATCTGAGATATTCACAGCGTTAAAAGGCCAATCGGCTTTATTATTTTCAACAGTAGGTAATGCTCCAGCTAAGCTGATCAAAAGCCTAAGAAAAGGTAAAGAAGAGAAACCAGCGCTTAAAGCAGCTTATATCGATTCAGCTATATTCGTTGGTGATAACCACCTAGATTCATTAGTAAGTCTTAAATCAAGAGAAGAACTTATTGGCGAAATCATCGGTCTATTACAATCACCAGCTAAAAATGTTGTTTCGGCATTACAATCTGGCGGTTCGAAAATTGCAGGTATTGTTAAAACACTACAAGAAAGAGGTTAACGAACACCTAAAGTTCGAATTAAACAAAATTATTATTACGTAAATTTTTAAAATCTTAATAAAATGGCAGATTTAAAAGCGTTTGCTGAGCAATTGGTAAACTTAACAGTTAAAGAAGTTAACGAATTAGCTCAAATCTTAAAAGACGAGTATGGCATCGAGCCTGCTGCTGCGGCAGTAGCTGTTGCAGCTCCTGCAGCTGGTGGTGATGCACCTGCAGCTGAAGAAAAATCAACTTTCGATGTAATCTTGAAAGAAGCTGGTGGTCAGAAATTAGCAGTTGTGAAATTGGTAAAAGACTTAACTGGTTTAGGTTTGAAAGAAGCTAAAGACTTAGTAGATGGCGCACCTAAAGAATTAAAATCAGGTGTTGCTAAAGACGAAGCAGAAGCTTTGAAAAAACAATTAGAAGAAGCTGGAGCTGTAGTTGAGATTAAATAATCTCACAACGTTATAGCAAGGTATTAAGACTCCGACTATTAAGTCGGAGTCTATTCCCGTTTATAAACATTTCATCTTGTTTGGTTGGTGTGATGTTTAAAGGCAAACCAAGCAAATAGTTTATTCTTAAACTAAATTAAATTTAGTCCCTTGGCAAATAAAGTCGTAGACCAAAGAGTAAATTTTGCACGTAGTAAGCATATCATAGATTATCCAGATTTTCTGGATGTGCAGTTGCAATCATTTAGAGAATTTTTTCAGATAGAAACAACTTCAGATAACCGTCACACAGAAGGTTTATTTAAAGTATTTGCTGAAAACTTCCCAATCACAGATTCTAGAAACATATTCGTTTTAGAATTTTTAGATTATTTTATTGACCCACCACGTTATGACATTCCTGAATGTATAGACCGTGGGTTAACTTATAGTGTTCCGTTGAAAGCAAAGCTTAAGCTTTCTTGTAACGATGCAGAACACGAGGATTTTGAAACTATCATTCAAGATGTATACTTAGGAACCATTCCTTATATGACTCCTAAAGGTACTTTTGTGATTAACGGTGCTGAACGTGTTATTGTTTCTCAATTACACAGATCACCTGGTGTGTTTTTCGGACAAAGCCGTCACACTAACGGAACCAAGTTATACTCGGCCCGTGTTATCCCTTTCAAAGGTTCTTGGATCGAGTTTGCTACAGACGTAAATAACGTAATGTATGCTTACATCGACCGTAAGAAAAAATTCCCGGTAACCACCTTGTTGCGTGCAATAGGTTACGATTCTGATAAAGATATCCTTGAATTATTTGATCTTGCTGACGAAGTAAAAGTTAGCAAATCTGGTTTAAAGAAATATATCGGTCGTAAACTTGCGGCAAGAGTTTTAAGAAAATGGGTTGAAGATTTTGTAGATGAAGATACAGGTGAAGTAGTTTCTATAGATCGTAACGAAGTTATCTTAGACAGGGATACCGTTCTTGAAGACGACCATATTGATATGATCATTGATGCAGGTGTTAAAACGATTATCTTATCTAAAGATGATGGTGCCTCTCAAGCAGATTATACTATTATATATAATACTTTACAAAAAGATACTTCAAACTCTGAAAAAGAGGCTGTTGAAAACATCTATCGTGCTTTGCGTAATGCAGAACCGCCTGATGAGGAAACTGCAAGAGGTATCATTGAACGTTTGTTCTTCTCGGATAAACGTTATGATTTAGGTGATGTGGGTAGATACCGCATTAACCGTAAATTAAAAATGGATACTCCTGATCACGTTAAAGTTTTAACAAAAGCAGATATTATTGCGATTGTTAAATATTTAATCAAATTGATCAACTCTAAAGAAGAAGTGGATGATATCGATCACTTGTCTAACCGTCGTGTACGTACCGTAGGTGAGCAATTATATGCTCAGTTTGGTGTAGGTTTAGCACGTATGGCTAGAACAATCCGTGAGCGTATGAACATTCGTGATAATGAGGTATTTACACCAACAGATTTGATTAATGCCCGTACTTTATCGTCGGTTATCAACTCTTTCTTTGGTACTAACCAGTTATCTCAGTTCATGGATCAAACCAATCCTTTGGCAGAGATTACCCACAAACGTCGTTTGTCAGCCTTAGGCCCAGGTGGTTTATCACGTGAGCGTGCAGGTTTCGAGGTTCGTGACGTTCACTATACGCACTACGGTCGTTTGTGTACGATTGAAACTCCAGAGGGACCAAACATCGGTTTGATTTCATCACTTTGTGTACACGCCAAAATTAACAATTTAGGTTTCATCGAAACTCCTTATAAAATTGTTGAAAATGGTATCGTTGCAATGGATAAAGATGTTATCTACCTATCGGCTGAGGATGAAGATGGTAAAACAATCGCACAAGCAAACGCTGAGTATGATGATAAAGGTAACTTTACAACTCCTCGCGTTAAAGCACGTTACGAAGGTGATTTCCCAATTATTGAGCCTGAGAAATTAGACTTAATGGATATTGCACCTAACCAGATTACCTCAATCGCAGCATCTTTGATTCCTTTCTTAGAGCATGATGATGCGAACAGGGCTTTGATGGGATCGAACATGCAACGTCAGGCCGTACCATTGTTACGTCCTGAAGCGCCAATCGTAGGTACAGGTTTGGAAGGTCGCGTTGCACGTGACTCAAGAACATTGATCAATGCGGAAGGTGAAGGTGTAGTTGAGTATGTAGACGCAAATGAAATCACTATTAAATATGTACGTAACGATTCAGATCGTTTAGTATCATTTGAAGGAGATAGCAAAACATATAGATTAACTAAGTTCAAAAAAACCAACCAGAATACTTGTATTAACTTGAAGCCAATTGTTAAAAAAGGCGAGAAAGTAAGTAAAGGACAAGTGCTTTGTGAGGGTTATGCAACTGAAAATGGAGAATTGGCATTAGGAAGAAACTTAAAAGTAGCTTTCATGCCTTGGCAAGGATATAACTTTGAGGATGCGATTGTAATTAACGAGCGTATTGTTAGGGATGATATCTTTACCTCTTTACATATCGAAGAATTTGAATTGGAAGTACGTGATACAAAACGTGGAGAAGAGGAATTAACACCAGATATCCCTAACGTTTCTGAAGAAGCTACTAAAGATTTAGATGAAAATGGTATTATCCGTATTGGTGCTGAAGTAAAAGAAGGCGATATCCTAATTGGTAAAATTACGCCAAAAGGAGAGTCAGATCCTTCACCAGAAGAGAAATTACTTCGTGCAATCTTTGGTGATAAAGCCGGTGATGTTAAAGACGCTTCCTTAAAAACTCCACCTTCAATTAAAGGTGTGGTAATTGATACTAAATTGTTCTCAAGAGCTAAGAAAACGACCAAAGCGGAAGAAAAATCAGCAATTGAGAAATTAGATAAGAGATATAATTTAGCTACAGAGAACCTTAAAAACGAATTAGTTGATAAATTATTCCAGATTGTAAACGGTAAAACATCTCAAGGTGTATTTAACGTGTACAAGGAGTTATTAATCGCTAAAGGAGCTAAGTTTACACAGAAAATATTGGCAGACCTAGAGTATGCACATATTAATCCATACAAATGGACAACTGATGATGATAAAAATGATCAAATCAAGTTGTTATTACACAACTATGGTATCCGTGTAAATGAGGAGTTAGGTGCTTACAAACGCGATAAATTTGCAATTAGTGTTGGTGATGAATTGCCTTCAGGAATTGTTCAAATGGCGAAAGTTTATGTGGCTAAGAAACGTAAATTAAAAGTAGGTGATAAGATGGCTGGTCGTCACGGTAATAAGGGTATTGTTGCTCGTATTGTACGTGATGAAGATATGCCGTTCTTAGAAGATGGAACACCTGTTGATATCGTGTTGAACCCACTAGGTGTACCTTCACGTATGAACTTGGGTCAGATCTATGAAACCGTATTGGCATGGGCTGGAAAAGAATTGGGTGTTAAATTTGCAACTCCAATCTTTGATGGTGCTAAGCACGATGAGGTTGAAGAGTGGATCGCCAAAGCTGGAGTTCCTGCTTCTGGAAGAACTTACTTACACAATGGTTTAACAGGCGAGAAATTTGATCAACCGACAACAGTAGGTATTATTTACATGCTTAAACTGGGTCACATGGTTGATGACAAGATGCACGCTCGTTCTATCGGACCATACTCATTAATTACACAACAACCATTGGGTGGTAAAGCACAATTCGGTGGTCAGCGTTTTGGTGAGATGGAGGTTTGGGCATTAGAGGCATTTGGTGCAGCTAATATCCTTCAAGAAATCTTAACCGTTAAGTCGGATGATGTTGTTGGAAGAGCCAAAACTTACGAAGCCATTGTTAAAGGCGAAAACCTACCTACTCCAGGTGTACCAGAATCATTCAATGTATTGGTACATGAGTTAAGAGGTTTAGGTTTAGATATTACGTTAGATTAACTAAGGTAGATGGCATAAAGATAGAAGGTAAAAAGGTAGAAGGTAGAGGGTTTAAACGCCCTAAGCCTTCTGCCTTCAAGCCCTCCACCTCCAAGCCCTCCGCCTTTAACCTTATAAAAGAGTATGTCTTACAAAAAGGATAATAAATTAAAAAGCAATTTCACCTCGATTACCATTAGCTTGGCATCGCCTGAGAATATCTTAGAGCGTTCAAGCGGTGAGGTGTTAAAACCTGAGACGATCAATTATCGTACTTACAAGCCTGAGCGTGATGGTCTGTTCTGCGAGCGTATTTTCGGTCCGGTAAAAGATTACGAATGTCATTGCGGTAAATACAAACGTATCCGTTATAAAGGTATTGTTTGTGACCGTTGTGGTGTTGAAGTAACAGAAAAGAAAGTACGTAGAGAGCGTATGGGACACATCAATTTGGTGGTTCCTGTAGCGCATATCTGGTATTTCCGTTCGTTACCAAACAAAATCGGTTACCTTTTAGGTTTACCAACCAAAAGATTAGATTTGATTATTTACTACGAGCGTTATGTAGTAATTCAATCTGGTTTAATGGCCGATCAAGGTATCAACTATATGGACTTCCTAACAGAGGAAGAATATTTAGATATTTTAGATAAATTACCTAAAGAAAATCAATATTTAGACGATAAAGATCCTAATAAATTCATTGCCAAAATGGGTGCTGAAGCATTAGAAGATTTATTAAAACGTATTGATTTAGATACTTTATCTTACAACTTACGTCACCAAGCAGCAAACGAAACTTCCCAACAACGTAAGAATGAGGCGTTAAAGCGTCTTCAAGTTGTAGAAGCTTTCCGTGGTGCTAGAACACGTATCGAGAATAACCCAGAATGGATGATTATTAAAATCGTTCCAGTTATTCCACCAGAATTACGTCCATTAGTTCCTTTAGAAGGTGGTCGTTTTGCAACTTCAGATTTAAATGATTTATATCGTCGTGTAATTATCCGTAACAACCGTTTAAAACGTTTGATCGAGATTAAAGCACCAGAAGTTATTTTACGTAACGAAAAACGTATGTTACAGGAAGCTGTAGATTCGTTATTTGATAACTCCCGTAAAGTAAATGCTGTTAAAACTGAAGGTAACCGTGCCTTAAAATCACTTTCAGATATCTTGAAAGGTAAACAAGGTCGTTTCCGCCAGAATTTGTTAGGTAAACGTGTAGATTATTCAGCTCGTTCGGTAATTGTTGTAGGTCCAAACCTAAAGTTACACGAATGTGGTTTACCAAAAGATATGGCTGCTGAGCTATTCAAACCGTTTATCATTCGTAAGATGATAGAAAGAGGAATAGTGAAAACTGTGAAATCTGCTAAGAAAATCGTAGATAGAAAAGATCCTTTAGTATGGGATATCCTTGAAAATGTATTGAAAGGACACCCTGTATTACTAAACCGTGCGCCTACGTTGCACAGATTAGGTATCCAATCTTTCCAGCCGAAATTAGTTGAAGGAAAGGCGATCCAATTACACCCATTAGTTTGTACGGCATTTAACGCGGATTTTGACGGTGACCAGATGGCAGTGCATTTACCTTTAGGTCATGCCGCAATTTTGGAAGCCCAAGTATTAATGCTTGCAGCACACAATATCTTGAACCCTGCAAACGGTACACCAATTACAGTACCTTCTCAGGATATGGTTTTGGGTCTTTATTATATTACTAAAGGCCGTAGAACTGATGCAAGTCGTGTTGTAAAAGGACAAGATCAATCTTTCTATTCTCCAGAAGAAGTAATTATTGCTTACAATGAGAAGAAAATTGATTTACATGCTTTTATTAAAGTAAAAGTTAATGTAAAACAAGAAGACGGTACGATTGTAAATAAATTAACTGAAACCACTGTTGGTAGAGTTTTATTCAACCAAATGGTACCAGAAGAAGTGGGTTATATCAATGAATTATTAACTAAAAAATCACTAAGAGATATTATTGGTGAGGTAGTTAAGATGACAGGTATGGCTCGTTCTGCAAGATTCCTAGATGATATCAAAGAATTAGGTTTCAGAATGGCATTCCAAGGTGGTTTATCGTTTAACTTACAGGATGTAAACATTCCAGTAGAAAAACATACATTATTAGAACAAGCTGCAGGTGAGGTAGAAGAGGTGAGAAACAACTATAACATGGGTTTCATTACCAACAACGAGCGTTACAACCAGATTATCGATATTTGGACACGTATTAACAATCGTTTAACTTCATTTGTAATGAATCAATTATCAAGTGATAACCAAGGTTTTAACTCGGTTTACATGATGCTTGATTCAGGAGCTCGTGGTTCGAAGGAGCAAATTCGTCAGCTAGCAGGTATGCGTGGTTTGATGGCTAAGCCTCAAAAATCAGGTTCTGGTGGTGAGATTATCGAAAACCCGATCTTATCAAACTTTAAAGAAGGATTATCTGTATTAGAGTACTTTATCTCTACTCACGGTGCTCGTAAAGGTTTGGCAGATACGGCGTTAAAAACGGCGGATGCGGGTTACTTAACTCGTCGTTTACATGACGTTGCCCAAGATATGATTGTAAATGCAGTAGATTGTGGTACTTTAAGAGGTATGTACACTACAGCATTAAAAGATAATGAAGATATTGTTGAGCCATTATATGACAGAATTTTAGGTCGTATTTCACTTCATGATGTATTTAATCCGTTAGATGGTAAATTATTAGTTGCTGCCGGTGAAGATATCTCTGAGGAAATTGCAAAAACAATTGAAGAATCTCCTTTAGAAGGTATCGAAATTCGTTCGGTATTAACTTGTGAGAACAAGAGAGGTGTTTGTGCCCTTTGCTATGGTCGTAACTTGGCATCTGGTAAACGTGTTCAAAGAGGTGAGGCTGTAGGTGTAATTGCTGCACAGTCTATCGGTGAGCCGGGTACACAGTTAACATTACGTACCTTCCACGTGGGTGGTACTGCATCGAATATTGCTGCAGAATCTCAAATCAATGCTAAATTTGATGGAGTAATCGAATTTGAAAACTTACGTACTGTACCAACAACTACAGAAGATGGAGTAGTTGATATCGTATTAGGTCGTTCAGGTGAGTTTAAAATTACTGAACCAGGAACTGGTAAAATCATCGTAACTAACAACGTTCCTTATGGCGCATTCTTATTTGTTAAAGAAGGAGATAAAGTTAGTAAAGGTGATAAAATCTGTTCATGGGATCCATATAACGCGGTTATTATCTCAGAGTTTGCAGGTAAAATTCATTTTGATGCAATCGTTGAAGGTGTAACTTTCCGTGAAGAATCAGATGAACAAACTGGTCACCGTGAGAAAGTGATTATCGATACCCGTGATAAAACTAAAAACCCTGCAATTCAAGTAGTTGATAAAAAAGGTGAACTAATTAGAAATTACAACATTCCAGTTGGTGCCCACATTGCTATTGAAGAAGGTGAAGCAGTTCAAACAGGTCAGATCTTAGTTAAAATACCTCGTGCAACAGGTAAAACCCGAGATATTACAGGTGGTTTACCACGTGTAACGGAGTTATTCGAAGCACGTAACCCATCTAACCCAGCGGTAGTAACCGAAATTGATGGTGTGGTTACTTTAGGTGGGGTGAAACGTGGTAATCGTGAGATGACTATCGAATCTAAAGATGGAGAAGTTAAAAAATATCTAGTTCCATTGTCTAAACACATTTTGGTTCAAGATAATGACTTTGTGAAAGCTGGTATGCCATTATCTGATGGATCAATTTCTCCTGCAGATATTTTAGCAATTAAAGGCCCTGCTGCTGTACAAGAGTACTTAGTAAATGGTATCCAAGAGGTTTACCGTTTGCAAGGTGTGAAAATTAATGATAAGCACTTTGAAGTAATTGTACATCAAATGATGCAGAAAGTACATATCGAAGATCCGGGTGATACTCGTTTCTTAGAGAATGACTCTGTAGATCGTTGGGATTTCCAAGTTGAGAACGACGAGATTTATGACAAGAAAGTTGTTGTAGACGCTGGAGATTCGAACACAGTAAAACCTGGTCAGATTCTTTCGTTACGTAAATTAAGAGATGAAAATTCTCAGTTGAAACGTAAAGATTTGAAACAAATTGAAGTACGTGATGCACAACCTGCAACAGCGAGTTCAATCTTACAAGGTATTACTAGAGCATCATTAGGTACTAAATCATTCATCTCTGCTGCTTCCTTCCAGGAAACGACTAAGGTGTTAAATGAGGCTGCTATTGCTGGTAAACGCGATAACATGTTAGGCTTGAAAGAAAACGTAATCGTTGGTCACTTGATTCCTTCAGGTACTGGTGTGCGTGGCTATGAGCGTATCATTGTAGGTTCTCAAGAAGAATACGATAAATTATTAGCCTCTAAAGCTGAAGAAGAAGTAGAAGCATAATTTTATCTTAATGATTAATATAAAAGTCCCGATGAAAATCGGGACTTTTTTTATGTCAAAAAATTCCGTCATCGGATGACGGCTGTCGTCATCCGATGACGGAAACGAATCTGCAACACAAACGTTTGTGTGAAATTAGCAGCTGCTAATTTTTTCAGCCCAGACCTAATTAATTATCTTAGGTTTATGAAATATCTATTTTTAATCCTTTCTGCTTGTATCACGCTAAATTTAAAAGCTCAAGATGTAAGCTTGGCTTTGCAAAAGCAGCCCAAGTTAGACAACCATACTATAGAACACTTCTGGTTGGGCGTGCCGAGCGGATTAAATATCAGCTTTGCATCGGCGGACCAGCGTTTTGCCAAAGAATTACCTCCAAAAGTAACCTTGCAAAAAAGCTGGTCTACCAAAGCTTGGAAAGGCGAAAAAATTCATACTCAGTTATTAACGTGGACAAGAGATATGTCAGTTGCAATACGCGTGCAAATTAATGACTTGAAAGATGGACGAGGTAATTTGTTAAAAAAAGAAAATATCAGTACTGGCTTTATCAAATATGTAATTACTGATGAATTTAGAAATGGATGTGGCCATCGCAAAGCAAAAGATTTCGATTCTTCTTATGTTGCTGATCTTATCGACACTAAAACAGAGTCAATTGTAATTGGGCAAAATACAACGCAACCAATTTGGATAAGCATTAAAGTACCGGGAAATACGCTTCCTGGTAGCTATAAAGGTACAGTTGAAATTTCTGGAACTAAGGAGATGATTTTGCCAATACAAGTAGAAGTGTTGAATAAAACCTTACCTGCACCCAGGGAATGGGCTTACGATTTAGATTTATGGCAACATCCTGCGGCAATTGCTCGCGTGCATAGTGTGCCTTTATGGGGCAATGAACATTTTGCTCATATGAAAAGCTACTATCAGATGTTGGCCAATGCTGGTCAGAAAACTATTACTACAAGCATTGTTAACGAGCCTTGGGGCCATCAAACCTACGATGATTATCCTAGTCTAGTGAAATGGACAAAGAAAAAGGACGGAAGTTGGGCCTTTGATTACAGTTTATTTGATAAATATGTGTCATTTGTAATGAGTTGTGGAATTGATCAACGAATTAACTGCTATAGCATGGTGCCTTGGAAAATTGCTTTTAACTATTACGATGAAAGTTTGCAAAAGGAAGCGGTCTTTACCGACGCCATAGGTACGTTAGCGTATACTATTTTTTGGAAGACGATGCTTACAGATTTTACCCAACATCTGAAGCAAAAGGGTTGGTTTAACAAAACGTATATAGCGATGGACGAGAGGCCGATGAAAGCCATGCAAGACGTGATTAAGTTGCTGAAATCGGTAGATCAAAATTGGAAAATAGCACTGGCTGGAGATTATCACGCTGAGATCGAAGCTGATATTGATAATTATTGTATTGCTTCTAGGTGGAATTTTCCAGCATCTGTATTACAGAAACGTAAGGAAGCTGGAAAAATTAGTACATGGTACACCTGTTGCACCGAACCTTATCCAAATGGCTTTAGTTTCTCATCGCCAGCCGAATCGGTTTGGATGGGTTGGTACACTGCCAATAAAAATATGGATGGCTATTTGCGTTGGGCTTACAACAGTTGGACAAGAAATCCATCAATTGATACTCGTTTTACAGCTTGGCCTGCTGGCGATACCTATCAAATTTATCCGGGACCATTAAGTTCGGTTCGGTTTGAAAAATTGATTGAAGGTGCTCAGGATTTCGAAAAAATACGACTACTGAGATCATTTTATAAGAAAAATAGGCAGTTAGAAAAATTAGCTGCCTTAAATAAGGCATTGGCTGCTTTCGATATCAAATCTCTAGCAACTATTACCGCAGAAGATGCATTGTTTAGCGTAAAATACTTGCTTAACGAGTAGATTATCATTATCGATTATCCGCTTAATTTTTTTATTTTTGATGTCATGGAAGAACAACAGAACGAGAATCAACTTAATATAGAATTATCAGAAGAAATTGCTGAAGGAATTTTTTCTAACCTTGCGATCATTACTCATTCAAACACTGAGTTTGTTGTAGATTTTATTAGAGTAATGCCTGGTATACCAAAAGCAAAGGTGAAATCGAGAATTATTCTTACACCCGAGCATGCTAAACGTTTAATGCACGCTATGCAAGATAATATCGAGAAATTTGAAGCAGCAAACGGAAAAATTAAAATGCAAGAAGAGGCTGTTGGATTTCCATTGAATTTTGGTGGACCGCCAGCGCAGGCGTAGTCGGTAGACTTACGAAGTCTTTAAGACTTCGTAAGTCTACTGTAATCTATTATCTTTTCAACTTGATTCGGCTCAAACCATACGATATTTTCATCTCTTCGAAACCAAGTTAATTGTCGCTTAGCAAAACGGCGAGTATTTTGCTTAATCATTTCAACTGCTGTAGCTAGATCAGTTTTCCCATCTAGATAGTCGAATAATTCAGAATAACCTACTGTATTTAACGCGTTATATTGCCTATAGGGCTCAAGTGCCTTAACTTCGTCAAGTAGACCAGACTTCATCATCATATCAACCCGATCGTTGATTCTTTGATATACTACCGCCCTATCTGTATTTAAACCCACCTTTACAATGTTAAATGGCCTTTCTTTTTTTGCAGCTGTTAAAAATGAAGACAATTTTTTTCCGGTTGATAAAACGACCTCTAAGCCTCTAATCATCCTTTGTGGGTTGGATTGGTCTACTTTTTCAAAATATTCGGGATCTAAAGTTTTAAGCTGGTTTTGTATAGGTGTAATACCTTCATTCGCAAATTGCTGATTGAGCTGCTCGCGGATGTTCAAGTCTATTTCTGGTAGCTCGTCTAGGCCTTTACATACCGAGTCGATGTATAAGCCTGATCCGCCAACCATTATTAAAACATCATGTTTTTTATAGAGTTCGTCCATCAGTTTTAGTGCTTCAAGCTCGAAATCGCCTGTGCTAAACAGAGTACTAACACTATGTGAGTCTATAAAATGATGCTTTGCTGCCGCAAGTTCTTCTTCAGAAGGTTTTGCTGTTCCGATATTCATCTCTTTAAAAAATTGCCTTGAATCTGCAGAGATGATTTCTGTGTGATAATGATTTGCTAAAGCGATAGCCAAAGAAGTTTTTCCTATGGCTGTTGGGCCGACTATTACAATTAAAGATTTTTTCTTCATAGCCCTACGAAGTTGAACTGTTTAAGTGTTTAGAAAACTTCGTGAATTTATGAACGATTAATAGTCTTCTTCTTTACCGCTTCCAAAATCTTCTGCATAATCATCATCCCCCGAGGCAAAATCATCTTTTTCCTCTTCTTCTTCACTATCTTCATCGACTTCCTCTGCATTGATACCTCTGCCACCCATAGCCTCTAATTCTTCCGTATCTTCGGGTACAAAATCCATTTCGTTTAAGAAATCGAACTCTGTCGAGGCAGCTGTTGCCGCAGTTACGAAACCAGCCATGTTATTTTTATCGATAATTTTTGGTGCTTCTCCAGTACTTTTTACCAAGAATGGGTATTCTATATTGGGATCGTTTTCCAGGATAATTTTAATCAGTTCAACATGGAAATCGAACGGACGCTCGAAGTTATAGATATAATAGAATTTTTGATGTGGGTCTTCAACGAAGCTGCTCAGTTTCGACTTCTCCATTAAAGTAACGCCGTTATCTATTTTACGTTGATTCGGTAAAATGGCTATTTCATCACCCTTTATCCAGTTATCAGTACTTACATAAAAGGACGAAGATTTATCTGCATCATATCCTGTTGAGCGGTGAATAGCCCGGTGTAGGTCTTCGAAAGTTTGATTGGTTTTGATATCGATTTCTCTTACTACATCATCAAAATCTTCAAAAGAAATTCTAAATCTATAAATTGCCATTCGCTGTGCTGTTTCTTGTTGTAAAATTAAGGAATTTAAATATATTTTGGGAGGAGTTTTTAATCAATACTTTCCTGTAAACCCAATTCCTTGGCTTTTTGTTTCATAAAATTAAAGGCCTCTTCGTAGCTATTAGGTATTTCACCTTCTAAAATAGCCTCACGAATTGCATTCTTAAGTATCCCAACTTCTCGACCAGCTTGGAGTCCAAAGGTTTGCATAATATCATTTCCGCTTATAGGAGGTTGCCAATTTCTTAATTGATCTCTTTCTTCAACATCTTTGAGTTTTTGTTTGACCAACTCAAAGTTATTACGGTACTTTTTAACTTTATACTCATTTTTGGTCGTTACATCAGCGTTGCATAAAATCATCAGACTTTCGATTTCCTCGCCAGCCTCGAATAGTAAACGTCTAACGGCTGAGTCTGTAACGGTTTCTTGTGCTAATACAATAGGACGCAAATGCAATTGCACCAATTTTTGAACAAACTTCATTTTCTCGTTGAGTGGAAGCTTAAGCTGAGCAAAAATTTGAGGCACCATGCGTGCGCCTTTATCTTCATGGCCATGAAAAGTCCATCCGTGGCCTTCTTCAAATCTCTTTGTTGGCGGTTTGGCGATATCGTGCAATATTGCTGCCCACCTTAACCATAAATCATCCGTATGCTCGGAAATATTATCCAAAACCTGTAAGGTATGATAAAAATTGTCTTTATGACCTTTACCCTTGATGATTTCTACGCCATAAAGCGCGGCCATTTGAGGGAAGATGAGATGCAGTAAACCGGTGTTAAATAAATGCTTAAAACCAATAGATGGCGTTTTAGCTAGGATAATTTTATTAAGTTCGTCGGTAATTCTTTCCTTAGAAACGATGCTGATTCTTCCTTTTTGTTGTTCGATGGCTGCTAATGCTACGGCGTCAATCTCAAAATTTAGCTGGGTAGCGAATCGAATTGCCCTCATCATTCGCAGTGGATCATCTGAAAAGGTAATAATCGGATCTAAGGGTGTCCGTATCAATTTCTGCTCTAGATCAGCTAGACCATTAAATGGGTCTATAACTTCGCCGTAATTAGCTTTATTTAGAGATATAGCTAGGGCATTGATCGTAAAATCTCTTCTCAACTGGTCATCTGACAAGGTGCCATTCTCTACAACTGGTTTTCTCGAATCCGAGCGATAAGATTCTTTTCTAGCACCAACAAATTCAATTTCTAAGTCCTCATGCCTAAGCATAGCAGTGCCAAAATTCTTAAATATGGCAACTTTAGTTCTCAGTTTGGCACCAACTTTCTCGGCGAAATCTATTCCATTGCCAATTACCAAAATATCAATGTCTTTTGATGGACGCGCTAAAAATAGATCGCGTACAAAACCTCCAATTACAAATACTTCTGTTTTTGATTGTTCAGCTAAGGAAGCTAAAACTTTAAATATTGGATTTTGTAGGGATTTATGCATAGTAGGTCCTTCGCCGTGCGCTGGATGATAATTGTGGAGCGAAATTAATAAAAACAATTGGGTTTGGAGGTAAAATGCGCTAACCCTGTAGTTATTTTCTAATAAACTCAAATTGTCCAGACGGACCTAACTTAACGATAGTAGAAGGTTTTTTGATTACCCGAAGTTCTTGATCAATATCCACCACATAGTCGACCGAATCTAAAATATCTTGCGAGATTTCGTCAAAGAATAAAGGAGTTGGCTGGCCTGATAAATTAGCAGAGGTTGAGATAATTGGCCTGCGGAATCGCTGAATGAGTGCCTCGCAAAAGTCATGTTTTACAACCCGAATTCCGATACTACCGTCAATATTAATTGCATTTTTTGCGAGATTTTTAGCACCTTGAAAAATAATTGTCAATGGATTTTCGGCATAAGCTATTAATTCATAAGCGACGTCAGGTATTTCCGTTACGTAACTAGGCAGTTGATTATCAGAAGCCAATAACACGATGAAACTTTTATCAGCGGAACGGCCCTTGATGGCACTAATTTTAGCCACAGCTTCTTCATTTGTCGCATCACAACCTAGGCCCCATACTGTATCGGTCGGATAAAGGATTACACCTCCACCTTTAATGATCTCTAAAGCGTTATTTATTTCTTCCTTTAACATGCTATAAAGTTAAACACAAATCATTCTATGTAAAAACTAAATTATTTAAGAAACGTTTTTAATCATAATTGTAAAGTAAAAATATAATTATTACGTGTTTTAAGTTTGTAAAATCGTTATATTTAATTGGTTAGTTAAAAAAAACACACATAAAATGAGAATATTAAAAAAATTAGTAATGCTATTCGCAGTGGGAATGGTATTTGGATGCTCAGCAACCTTGCATACCGTATCGGATTATGATAAAAACGTTGATTTTAATAAATACAAAACATATAGTTTTTATGATAAGGGTTTAGAAAAAATAAGGTTGAATAATTTAGACAAACGTCGACTAATGGCTGCTGTTGAAACGGAATTGAATAGTAAGGGTTTTACTAAAGCAGACAAACCAGATTTTTTGGTGAACTTGGTGGTAGTTGCTAGAGAAAGGGTTGATTATAATTATCCTGGTTTCTATGGCGGTTGGGGATGGGGTAGAGGCTGGGGTCACCCATTTTGGGGCGGAGGTTATGGCTACGTAAATCAGTATACTGATGGTACTATTATTATCGATTTCCTTGATCCTGAGAAGAAAATTTTATTTTGGCACGGACGAGGATCTGGTTTTAACTTAGATAGTTTTAACAAAAGGGAAGAACGATTGCAGGTGGGCGTAAGTGAGATCTTAGCTCAATATCCACCTGATGCAAAGACTTCAAAATAAATTCTTGATTGTATCTGGCAGATAAAAGTTGTTATTTTAACCAATTTATTTGTTTGCCAACCAATGAGCGTTTAATCGATCGAATGATATAGGCTAATTGATAATCAACGTTTAGTTTTGTTTGCAACTCCTTAATTTTCCTTCTTGCAACTTTAATTTCATGACTCTTTTTAATAAACAATTTTAGGCTCTTAAGGATCCAAAAGTCTCCCTTTAAAAGATGTCCAAAGAGGATAACGGTGTATAATTGAACAAACCAAATCATTCTGCGTATGCCATTTAAATGGATAGCCTGCAAAATGAAACTATTGCGGTTATAAGTGATTTGAACAAAATTTGATTTGTTGAGTTTGTTGGTCGAAGAGCTAACGTGATGGTGGCATACTGATTGATGATCATAGTATAAATTCCATCCCATTTTCCATGCACGTAAACCAAGGTCAAAATCTTCGAAATAAAAAGGCGAATAAATTTCATTAAAGCCGTTCAGTAGGTTGATTTTTTTTCGACTCACTAAAGCATTTGCTCCTGATAGATAGGCTGTTTTAACCCATTCATTGCCTTGGTCTTCTAGATAATAAAAAGTATTTGCTTTAAATTTTGCAATTTTATAGGATGGAAAGCGAGCAGCATCCTCAATTTTTTTATCGTCAAAATTCATAATACATCCCATTACACCAAAGGCATCTGGATCTTCAAAATATCTAAATTGATGTTGAAAGTATGTTGGGGTAAGTTTAACATCCGTATTTAACAATAGTATAAGCTCTTTTGTCGCGGTAGTAATACCGCGATTGCAAGTGTAGGAGAAGCCTTGGTTTGTTGGATTTGTTAATAGCATGAAATCTGGATATTGTGCATTAATGAAGGCGACCGAATCGTCCGTTGAACAGTCGTCAATTACAATAAACTCAAAGTCGACACCACTATGTTTCAATGCCTCAATGGTAAATGGGATATACATTTCCATCAATTCCTTGCCGTTGTAGTTGGGGAGAATTATCGAAATGCTATTTTTTTTTACCTCCATCTAGCCTATCCTTTTATAATTTTTATACTCAAAGAAACGTAAGCCCGTTTTCTGCTCAATCCACGCAAGAATTTTTCGTCTTAACGATAAATGTTTCTGACTAGTTGTGGGATCTAAATCAAAGACCCAGTTTGATTTATCAATCCTTTCCTGCATCACTTTCGGGTGTGTTCCCTTAAATCTAAACAATTGATCGGCATTCTCATAATCGAATGAACTTAATGCTGGATATTTTTCCTCAATCCATTGATCATCGGAAGTATAATATTGATTAAAATTACGGACTTTATGATTTAAGCCAGTGGGCGGTTTAACCCAGCCATAGTGATAAATATAAGCATCGATAAGCTTGACTTTAATTTTTCTATTGTTAAATCTAAAACCTTGGGCATCTCTATAGGAGTGCATTCCTGGCAGGTTTCTTATAATTCTAACTTCCCTGCGATACCAGCGCCTAGATTGCGCATAAAAATCATAAGAACCATAAAAATGTTGATAGTTAAACAATAACCCTTCTATTTCAGGATTTTTTAGACAGCTTTCCATTTCTCGCTTTATTTCGTCGAGATATTTTTCATGAACACATTCATCACCTTGAATATAGAATGCCCAGTCGGTGTCGCTGCTGATAGCCTTATAAGCTTTATCTGTTTCTAGCGAGAATGTTCTTCCACCTTCTCTTAAAGTATCATCCCATGTTGTGGAAATAACTTTAATTTTAGGTGAATTAATTTTCTCGATTAACGCCAGGGTATCGTCTTCTGAATTGCCATGTGCCACAATAAATTCGTCGCAGATAGGCAAAATGGATTTAATCGCCTCCACAATTGGGTAGTCATTTATGATCGCATTTCTAATAAACGTGAAACCACTTACTTTCATAGCTAAATTTTAATCGTTTTCAAATAACAATCCATTATTTGTGCGGTTACAACATTAGCATTGAAACGCTGGGCATAAGCCAATCCATTTTCAATCATATTTAATCGTAGTTTTTCATCTTGGATGATTCGATTCACCGATTCGGCGAGTGCTAGACTATCATCTGGATCAACAAAGATGCTGTTCGGTCCCCCAGCTTCTTCTAAACATGAGCCAGTTGCTGCAACAACTGGTACTTTACCATAAAGTGCCTCGATGATTGGAATTCCAAATCCTTCATAGCGAGATGGGTAAACAAAGGTGCGTGCCATCTGATATATGCCTGGTAAATCCTTGTAAGGAACATCTTTTAGGAAAAATACTCTTTTTTGTAAACCCAAAGCTTCAATTTCTTTTTTAACAACTTTAGTGTACGAGGTTTCTTTCCCAATAACAACTAGTTGATAAGTAGGGTCGATTAATGGTAGTGCTTTGATAATGGCCAGCAAATTTTTTCTCGACTCAATAGTGCCTACATTTAGGAGATAGTTAGCTGGGAGCTTATGTTTTTTGCGAAGAAATTCTTTTTCATTTTCGCCCAGCAATATTTTAAATTGATTATCGCAGCTTTGATAAATCACATCAATCTTAGCTGGATCTATTCCGTAGAAATGAATGATATCTTTTTTAGTTTGTTCGCTGATCGCAATGATTCTGTCTGCATGTTTACAAGCATATTTGCTCTTATACTTGTAAATAATGCGGTCAAAAAAATTGTAGTATTTTGGACTAACTAGAAAAATGAGATCGTGGATAGTGACAATACTTTTTATCCCATTTTCCTTTAAGCCATAAGGTATCTCGTGACTTAAACCGTGAAATAAAGTGATTTTATCTTGAATTAATTGCAATACAATACCCACACTTCTCCATATCGGGGAGGTGCTGTTTTTTGGAGGTAGACCAAGTTTAATGTTATCTCTTGAAAATAGTTGATATTTTCTAACAGCCTCATTTATCTTGGGGGTGTAGACGTAATACTCGTTTTCTGGAAACTGAATGGCTAAATGTTCAATTAACGAACGACTGTAATTACCGAGTCCTGTGACATTATTTGTTGCGCGTTTACCATCGAATCCAATTCGGAGCGGAGAGCTTTCTTCTTTCACCTTTCAGCTTAAACCGCTACGTTATTTTCTCTTAACGCGTCATTTAGAGAGGTTTTTTTATCAGTTGATTCTTTTCTTTGTCCAATAATTAACGCACATGGCACTTGAAATTCACCTGCTGGAAATTTCTTTGTGTAAGAACCAGGTATCACGACCGATCGAGCTGGAACAATACCTTTATATTCAATTGGTGTTGAGCCGGTCACATCTATAATTTTTGTTGAGGCAGTTAATACCACATTTGCTCCTAAAACTGCTTCTCTTTCAACTTTCACACCTTCAACGACAATCGCTCTTGAACCGATAAAACAATCATCTTCTATGATTACAGGAGCTGCTTGAACAGGTTCTAATACTCCTCCAATACCTACCCCGCCACTTAAATGCACACGTTTACCAATTTGAGCGCAAGAGCCCACAGTAGCCCAAGTGTCAACCATTGTACCTTCATCAACATAAGCACCAATGTTCACATAAGAAGGCATCATGATTACACCTTTAGCTAAAAAAGCACCATAACGAGCACTAGCCATTGGGACCACACGAACACCTGTTGCTTTATAATCGGTTTTTAATTCCATTTTGTCGTGGTAAACAAATGGACCATTTTTAAGCTCTTTCATTTCCTTAATTGGGAAATACATGATTACAGCTTTTTTAATCCATTCATTGATCCCCCAAGTATTTAAAATTGGCTCAGCAACACGCAATTCGCCTGCATCAAGTTTTTTGATAACGGCTTCAATTGCCTCACAATATTCACTATATCCTAACAAGGTTCTGTCATCCCAAGCAGCTTCTATCAGCTTTTTTAAATCTTCAATCATGGTTTTTTATATTTTTTACAAAATAAACGATTTTTATTTAATTAAGGTTAACTGTTTGCAATTGGTTAACGTTTAAACTAACAATTTTAAAGGCCAACTGTTTGGTGCATCTAACCGCTTAAACATTAAACAAATTAATTACTTTTGGTTTTTATGAAGGAGATTGAGAAATTAAGAATTGATAAGTATCTATGGGCAATTCGCTTATTTAAAACGCGAAGTCTGGCTACTGATGCCTGTAAAGCTGGGAGAGTGAAACTTAATGGCCAAAATTTAAAACCATCGGCTATTGTAAAAGTTGGTGAAGTGTACCAGGTTTCTAAAGGAATTGAAAAGAAGGTAATCGAAGTTGTTGAGTTGCTTCATAATAGGGTAGAAGCGAAAATCGCAGTTACAAAATACAAAGATTTAACTCCTGTTGAAGAAACCCATGCTTTTAAATCGATGTTTCATGCGCCAAGTTTAAAACGTGACCGAGGTACTGGTAGGCCCACAAAGAAGGATCGAAGAGAAACTGACGATTTAATTGGAGGAATGTTTGAGGACGCTTAAGACTCTCATACGATACGCCATCATTGCTGTTTTACCCAATTTTTTAATCAGTTGGTAATTGGCTACAGCACCAACCGCGGCGCCCACAACAGGAAGCAATTGAGCAAGTTTGGCTAAGTCTATATAATCTCGATATTCTTGTTGAAAGGTCTGCCAATCGAATTGGTCGGCGCTTTCAGGTAAAACAATAAGCTTTTCATCCCAGTTTTGCATTTGCTGAAATACATTTTGTGTTCCTTTTTTACTAGAAAATGCCAATTGAAATATGTGTAGTATATATAAGCGCTCTCGATAGTCTTTCACGTCAAAACCATAAATGGCAGCGATCTCGAAAAGCATTTTTAGTTTAATACCGATTAATATTGGGAAATCAGCCATGCTCATCAAAAACCCTCCTGCTCCCGTAATGCCACCTTCGGCTGCTCCAGTTTTGCAATAGGAATCGATTTTATCCTTTACTAATGCTTCTCTATGTAATAGGCTCATGTTCTCAGCTGGCATTGCCGATGTCGTGTAAGTTGAACCAAATAGCACTGCTTTTACCATTTGCTTGATCGTAGTGGTAATTGCTTGATGTACTTTTGTTGGAATATAGCTGTTAATCTTGCCTTGTACTTTTGTAGCGAGATTACCTAATATCGAAGGTTTTTTCATCAATTCTAGTTTCCAGAATTGAAGTTCTAATTGTGTTCGTTCTTCGTAACTATTCATTTGGATCAAAGCTATCAAAAATCATTCCGATGAGTATATCTTATTTAAAATAAATAACTTATAAAATATTTGGAAGAATTAATAATAAACTATATATTTAGTTTGCTTTAACCTAATTGCTCAATTATGAAACCATCATGATTTTTGGTATGAATAAATCTGATAGCTTCCTCACAATTAAAATTTATACGGATGAAAAAACTTATCTTATTTATTGTCGCAGCATTTGCAATGCTGGACTTAACAGCTCAAAGCCTAACATTTTCAAATAAAACGCCAGAAGCTGGTACAGCACTTTCATTTACTTACGACCCGGCTGGTGGTAAGTTGGCGATGCTCGCAAACGTAAAATGTGTGGCGTATACCTTTGTGAATACGAAACAAAAAGTGGTTAATATCCCTCTTACAAAAGAAGGGGCTGTATACAAGGGTACTTTTACGCCGATTGACAGCACTGCTATTGCAGTAATTACTTTTGCAGCTGACGGAACTAGGGATGATAATCCAAATGGCTATTATACATTATTCTACAAAGGGGTTCAACCTACAGCGATGGCCTACTATTGGGAGGCCCAGTTTTATAACGGCATGGGTAGCGCCTTTGCAGGAGTAAAGGCCGATAAGGTAAAAGCAATTGCTGCTTTGGAAAAAGCTTTTGAGGTAGATCCAGCTTTGAGGCCAAAGTATGTTGTGAATTACATGGCTTTGCAGTACGGTGTGGATAAGGTTAAGGGTGAGAAATTGGTGAGGGAACAAATTGGTTTGATAAATAAAAACCCTCAAAGTAAAGAGGAGGATTTAATAAAAGTCGCAAGTCTTTATACCGTCTTAAAACAAAAGCCATCAGCAGATTCTGTATATGCGTTGGTTAAGGTCAAGTATCCAAAAGGTACTTATGCTTACAACCAAGCAGCCAATGGAATTTATGGTGAAAAGGATCCTGCTAAAATGGAAGAAAAGTTAGCGGCGTTGGTAAAGAATTTTGAGCTAAATGCAAGTAAAAAAGCAGACGCAGATAAGATAGAGGGCTTTTATGGACAGATTGCTAGCGTATATGCTGATGCAAAAAACAACGCAAAGTTCGAAGAATATGCAAACAAGGTAACGAATAAAACTTCTTTGGCCGCGATTTATAACTCTTACGCATGGCCAAATGCTGAAAAGAAAGAAAATTTAGTGTATGCAAGTGCCATTTCCAAGAAATCATTAGATCTAATTGAACAAGCTAAGAGCGATCCAACACCAGCATATTTTGCGTCAAAAGAAGACTATTTGAAAAATTTAGAAAGTAGTTATGCAATGTACGCTGATACTTATGCGTTATTACTCCATCATTTAGGCAAAGATGCTGATGCATTAAAATATCAAGAGATAGCGGTAACCCAAAACAATTTCACAAATCCTGAAATGAATGGAAGGTATGTTACTTTTTTGGCAAAAACAGGGCAAAACGATAAAGTAGTCACCTTTGCCGAAAGGTTTGTTAAAGCGGGACAAGGAACAGCGCAAATGAAAGATGATTTGAAGTCAGCATACAAAGGAACCCAAACTTTTGAAACTTACTATGCAACTTTAGAAAAGGACGCGATAGAAAAGGAGAATGCTAAATTTATGAAAGAAATGATCAATATGCCTGCTCCAAAATTTAGCTTAGCAAACCTTAAAGGAGAAACTGTTTCTTTGGCAGCTTTAAAAGGCAAGGTTGTGATTGTTGATTATTGGGCAACCTGGTGTGGCCCTTGCATTGCTTCGTTCCCTGGAATGCAAAAAGCTGTTGACAAATACAAAAATGATCCGAGTGTTGTCTTCTTATTTGTAAATACTTGGCAAACTGAAGAAAATAGAGAAAAACTAGTTAAAGATTGGGCAGCTGCCAACTCAAATTATACTTTCAATGTATTGTTAGATACCAAAAATCCGAAAGATCCAAGCAAATTTGAAGTGATTGAGCAGTACAAAGTTGAGGGCATACCTACCAAATTTATTGTAGATGGCAATGGTAATATCCGTTTCAAAAAGGTTGGGTTTAGCGGTTCGGCAGAGGCAACGGTTAGAGAACTTGATTTGATGATCGCGTTAGCTAAAGGAAGTAAAGAGTCTAGCAAGTAATAAACAACTATTTTATAATCACACACAAGTAAGTCAAAAGCCAGTTTCCGTTAAGGAGATTGGCTTTTTATGTAATAGGGGTTTAATATTCGTTCTTCATTGCAGATTGCTCCCAGAGTTTAAAAGCTTCGTTGGCTTCGTCTCTTAGAAGCTGTTTAATAGGTAATTTTCTTTCGTCCAGATTTTTACCTAACTCTTCATAGATAAATTGATCATCAAAATTTATAGCAGCCGCATCGCTTTTTGTGTTTCCATAAAAAATAGCGTCTACTCTGGCCCAATATAAGGCACCTAAGCACATGGGACATGGCTCGCAACTAGTGTATACTACGCAGCCACTTAGCTCAAAAGTTTTCAGCTTTTTACAGGCCAGCCGGATGGCAGCAACTTCAGCATGCGCTGTTGGGTCATTGCTGGCAGTTACTTTATTTGCGCTCTTAGCAATTACCTTTCCATCCTTGACAATGACAGCACCAAAAGGTCCGCCTAAGCTTTGTAATACGTTTTGTGCGGAAAGCTCAATTGCCATTCGCATGAAAATTTCGTGTTGGTTGTTCATATAACTATTTGAAGCAAAAAAAATGCCCCATTTTCTGGAGCATTTCTTGGAGTTTTCAAACGCTTAGCATTCTAAATTATTTTTTATCCCTTTTATATGCCTCGTTTAAGCCAATGATAACTGCACTAGTCACATCTAAACTTTCGTCAGCAAACAAAATAGCACTATTTCCTTTTGAATAGGTTAAAACCATTTTATAGCCTTTTGTTTTTGCGTATTCTTTTAAATATTCTGCAACCTTATTGTAAAGTATTTCTTGCTCTTTAGCTTGGTCGTTTTGCAAAGCAGATCCGGCATTTTGTTGGTAGGCTTGCAATTCTTGTTGCTTGCGTGCTAATCTTTGCTCGGTAGAGGCTCTTTGATCGGCAGGCATTGTGTTTTGTTGTTGTTGATATTGTTGAACCTCGCGTTGGAAAGCTTGGGTTTTAGCTGCTAAATCATTTTCGGCTGCTTTGCCTTTGGTTTCCATTTTTGCTTTAAGTTCTTTAAAGTATTCGTATTTAGTTAGCAATGAATCAGAATTAACATATACGATTTTTTCATCAGCTGCAACCGTGGTCGAGGTAGTTTTACTTGTCTCAGTTTTGGCGTCTTTATTTCCGCAGGCAGTTAATACAGAAACTAAAGCTATTGCAGAAGCTAAACTGCCTAATTTTAATGTAGTTGGTTTCATTTAGTTTTTTTGTTTTTTAGTTGTTAGCTAAAGCCTTAGATGGGTTCATCAAATTGGTTTTATTTTACCCGGCTGGGCTCATGCTATTTTATTAAATTTTAACAAACTTAGCTATATTCATTTTTATATACAATTTAATTATAGTATATATAAAATCAATATAGATAAATCAAAATGTTACCTCCTAGATTCAAGTTTTTTTTGTTAATCTAGAAAGGCTAGTATTTGCCAAAAAGAGGCTATTTTTTTACTGAAATTATAATGATTTCAACACCCAAATAGTTATCCACAATCTGCTTTAATTCACGTAAAAATGGTTATTTTTGATTCTTTAAGTATTAAACAAAATTATGAGCGAAGAAAAAGATTTAAAGTCAAATTATTCGGCAGATAACATACAGGTTTTAGAAGGTTTAGAGGCTGTTCGTAAGCGTCCTTCGATGTATATTGGAGATACAGGTGTAAAGGGCTTGCACCACTTGGTTTATGAGGTAGTAGATAACTCGATTGACGAGGCGTTGGCAGGTCATGCAGATACGATCATCGTACATATTTTAGCGGATAACTCTATTAGAGTTGAGGATAACGGTCGTGGTATTCCAACAGGAATCAATACCAAAGAAAATAAATCAGCTTTGGAGATTGTAATGACGGTTTTACATGCCGGTGGTAAATTTGATAAGGATACTTATAAAGTTTCTGGTGGCTTGCATGGGGTAGGGGTAAGTTGTGTGAATGCATTATCAACCGATCTAAAGGCAGAGGTTCATCGTGAGGGTAAGATATGGGTGCAAGAGTACAAGATTGGTGTTCCACAATATGACGTAAAAGAAGTAGGTACGACGGATAAGAGAGGTACGATTGTAACCTTTAAACCAGATGCAACTATCTTTACGCAAACCACAGAATATAAGTACGACACATTGGCAGCACGTTTACGCGAGCTTGCTTTCTTAAATAAGGGAATTACTTTAACGTTAACTGATGAGCGCGATCCACAGGAAGACGGTTCTTTCTTAACGGAGACTTTTCACTCTGATGGTGGATTAAGAGAATTTGTTCAATTCCTGGACGGCACTAGAGCATCGTTTTTGCCAGAGCCTATTTATATTGACGGAATTAAGAATGGAGTGCCAGTTGAGTTGGCTTTTCAATACAATGACAGTTATTCGGAAAACGTTCACTCGTATGTGAACAATATCAATACCCACGAAGGTGGAACACACATTGCAGGTTTTAGAAGGGGTTTAACACGTACTTTAAAAAGCTACGCTGATAAATCAGGTCTGTTAAAGAACCTCAAGATGGAAATTACTGGCGATGACTTTAGAGAGGGCTTAACAGCGGTAGTTTCTGTAAAAGTTCAAGAACCTCAGTTTGAAGGGCAAACCAAAACAAAATTAGGTAACTCTGAGGTGATGGGGGCTGTTGATGTTGCTGTTGGAGAAGCATTAGGCGCTTATCTGGAAGAAAATCCTAAAGAGGCTAAGATGATCGTGAATAAGGTTATTTTGGCTGCTACTGCACGCGCTGCGGCCCGTAAGGCTCGTGAAATGGTGCAACGTAAAAGTGTAATGGGCGGTTCAGGCTTACCTGGAAAGTTAGCTGATTGCTCTGATAGTGATCCAGAAAAATGTGAATTATACCTGGTAGAGGGTGACTCGGCGGGTGGTACCGCTAAACAAGGTCGTGACCGTAATTTCCAAGCTATTTTGCCATTAAAAGGAAAAATCCTTAATGTGGAAAAAGCAATGGAACATAAGATCTATGAAAATGACGAGATCAAGAATATGTTTACGGCTTTAGGTGTAAGTATCGGAACACCTGAGGATGATAAAGCGTTAAATCTACAAAAACTTCGTTATCATAAGATCGTGATTATGACGGATGCTGATATCGACGGTTCTCACATTACCACGTTGATTTTAACATTCTTTTACCGTTATATGAGAGCGCTAATTGAAGCGGGTTATGTTTATATTGCTGCTCCACCGCTTTATCAGGTTAAAAAAGGAAAAGAATTTGAATATTGCTGGAATGATGTGCAACGTGATCAAGCAGTGCAACGTTTAAAAGGTGCTGGTAAAGAAGAAAGCGTACACATCCAACGTTACAAAGGTTTGGGAGAGATGAATGCGGAGCAATTATGGGATACTACGTTAAATCCAGCTAACCGTACTTTGCTAAAAGCAACTATTGAAAATGCAGCTGAGTGTGATCATACTTTCTCCATGTTAATGGGAGATGAGGTGGCTCCGCGTAGAGAGTTTATTGAACGTAATGCAAAGTATGCAAAGATAGATGCTTAAAGTGTTGTAAAACGTAAATACAAAATCCCCTTCAGAAGAAATTTTGAAGGGGATTTTTTGTTTATATAAAATTTATATACATAATAAACTTATGTATATAAATTTTTAACTACATTTGGAAATGGCAATTAATAATGAACTATTTAAGGGTACTTTACAAACCATTATTCTTAAGCTGTTAGCTGAGAACACTCGGATGTATGGATATGAAATTACGCAAAAGGTTAAATTGATAACTGCGGGTCAACTATCTATTAAAGAAGGAGCACTTTATCCGGCTCTACATAAATTAGAGGCTGAAGGATTATTAGAGACTTCGACTGAAATAGTAGAAAATAGGGTAAGAAAATATTATGCATTGTCTGAACATGGTGAAAAGGAGGTTGTAAATAAACTACAAGATGCCAAAGACTTTATTGCACAATTACAGTTGTTGTTGAACTTAAAGCCAGCTTTATAATGCAACTAACGAAGGAGCAAAAAATTGAGATTAGTGATTATATCGTTAGTGTGGCCAAATACAGGGAGACTTATGACGAATTGTATGATCATATTTTAAATTCACTGACTGATAATGAAAATCCATTTAGTCTCAGCGAAGTAGATAAGATAGTTAATAATGAGTTTGGTGGTTTTTCGGAAGTTGTATATCAAGAAAAAATCTACCAAGCAGCGTTAGGTAAAAAATATCATAAGCATTTCAGAATGCAGTTTATTGAATCCATAAAGTGGCCCGGCCCGTTGCTATTTGTATTTTCATTGGCAATATATTACAGTAGTAAAACCACGCCATTTAATACAAAATATATGTTTGCAGGAATTTCTCTGTCATTTTCGGCAATTGCTGTATTTGTCTTTGGAGTGATGATTTTTAACAGAATTAAATATTCGAAATATTCCATTTGGGATAGTCATTTAGGACTTGAGTGCTGTTTCGGTATGGGAATGATGAACTCGATTATGTATTGGTGTGTAAATGGAAATTTTTTTGGATTAAATGACAATAATAGGCTGATAGTGATGTTAATCTTGTTCTCCTTTTGTAGTATATATATCAGAACGTTTATAAATTTTTATAAAAAAAAGTCGCAAATTCTTCCAGCCAGATAAAATTAGCTTGATATGAAACTAACCCAAACTCAAATCATTGAATTAAAAAATATTATTGCTGAAAAAGGGATCGGTTACGCTGATGTGCAAATGGAAATTTTAGATCATGTGGCTTCTGCTATTGAGGACAGGATGAGTGCAGATCAACAACTTACTTTTGAAAATGCCATCGTTCAAACAAATGCTTCTTTTGGGATTTTTGGCTTTAGTGCACTAGAAGATTCGATTGTGCTTGGAATGAATAGAAAATATCGTAAGATTTTCTGGACGCAATTTCAGTGCTTTTTTGCTTTCAAGTATATCGGTTTGGTTGCGTTGGCTGCTTTTTTAGTTTATTATGCCCAAGTGTTAATTAACAACTACATAGCAGTTATCGTGTGTTTAGTTACTACAAGCTTCATACTATTAGCGGCGCTAGTTTTTTTAAAATTTAAATTAAGAAGATATAAAGTTTTGTTGGTTTACAATGTATCTATGGGATACACAGGTCATATTAGTTCTTTTGCACTCGTGTTAAATTGCTTCATTAGTCAAATTCCGCTGGTGATAATTTATGGGGTAAATATAAATCTAGTTTTGTCGACTATTGTTCTACTGTTATTTCTTATTTACGTTTTTGCGTCTATCAGGACAGCATTGCATGGGATTAAAGAATCTAAGGAATTAAACATTAAGTACCTACAGTTAGCCTATTAGCATAACAAATGAAACTAGACGAATACGAGATTGATTATGTAAAGTATTATATTCAGGTAAAAGGTTATCACGAATACGAAGTGCTAGCTGAAATTCTGGATCACTTTGTATTGCTTTTGGAAGAGGAAAAGGATAAGAATCCGGAAGTCCGATTTGAAGATTTGGTTGATAAGGTATATGATGTCTCCGGAAAATCTGCTTTTAAAGAAATTAATCAATCTACGAAAAAGAGAGTTGCTAAAAAATACATGCGTCTATTTTTTGGTCATCTCATGGTTTTTTTACACTATGAGTATGTGCTCATGATTGCAGTGGCTGGTTTGCTTCTTTATCAACTTCAATCATTATTTCAGAACACTTTAGATTATTTGGTAATCCATACAATCTCAACCTTTACCATGTATTTTGTTATTTTCAAATTCTCTTCGGCAACGGAACTTGGGAATCCTAAGTTTATGTGCAATAAAATCACCAAGCGATATGGAGCCTATTTATTGATTATTGCAACTATAATTTTTAGGATATTAATTGAGATAGTCCTAAAACCAGTTACTTTCGGATTTAATACGTTTTATTTGATTTCAACGGTTGTACTAATTGTGCAAGCGGTGGTGTCCTATGCACTGATAAGAACAGCAAGGCTAATTGTCGAAGAAAGCTTTTCGATGGAAGAAACCTATCAAATTTTAAAGTAATAAATTAGCTTATTTGCCTGACTCAGATTTTTCCTTTAAGAATTTCAAACCATCCTCAAAGTCTTTTCCAATCATACCATCCATCATTAAGCCCATCCACTTATTCATAGTGCCCACATTTTCCCCACTCATGGTCCAAGTAACTCTATTGCCTGAGGCCTCTTTCACAATGTCAAATCGAGTATCTGATGAGCTTTCGAAAGGCTTGATAAACTTTAGTTCAATATCAACCATAATATTTGGTTCAACGCTTTTCACTTTCATGTAACCGGAACCAGTTTTATCGCCTTCCCAGGTATATAAATGTCCTGGTTGTGCGATGTTGCCTGTTACCGTTGTTTTGGCGGTAGGTTCCATTTTAGCCCAGGGATTCCACTTGTAGAATTCGTTGAAGTCAGCAATGTTTTTGTAGATAACACTATCTGGAGCATTAATTACAGTAGATCTGTTAACGGAATAAGTTTTTGGCAAGAACATACCGCCTACGAAAAAAATAATCAATAAGACGGCGATAATTCCAAGTACTACTTTTAATATTTTCATAATTCAATTTGTTTGGTTTACTTAAAGTTAAGCATAAACAAATTGAATTTGCAAGGGTTATTTTTTTGATGGAGGGCCCTGTAAATTTAGATCTTTTAGTTTTACCCTGATCTTCTCCATGAAATCAATTCCTGGATCGGTTTTCCCGGTTTGATAAGTTGGATCGCTTTCTTTCCATAACGAAGAGCCTTTGAATAAGGTATATTCGTAATGACCTATTAAATAGGTGAGCTTATATTTTTTACTGAGATAACGAACCAACTGCTCATTTGCAAGAAGCTGGGCTTGTGTTAAGGGAAAATCATTGCTGCCAACATTTTCTACGCCAATAGCGCAATAGTTTAACCCGATTACATGGCGGGCAAAATTATTTTCCGGCATAAGCTGATAGATAGTCCCGTCTCTATCAATCAAAAATTGTGAAGATACATTGAGATTACTCGCTCCAGCTAATGCAGCACGATCTCCATTTAATGTTGACTTGTTGAACGTGTTAAATGCCGAAAGCATTGTTTTAGAGGCTGTCCAATGTAGCACAACCATCTTTGGTTCTATTTTTACAGTTTCTTGAGTTATACCATGCCTCTCCTTAAGATATTGTAAGGTTAATTTAACACGTGTTGAGTCGTAGGTGATTGGTTTATCTACTATCTTGATTTCCTGGGCCAAGGAAAAGTATGGTGTAGTTAGAACGAATATCAAAAAAGAGACTATATAACCTATCTTTTTCATTTGTAAAGCCTTAGCAAGCGTTTCTTATAATCTATTTTGGCGTTAAATTCCATTAGAATATCGCCTCCAATAATACCCGATACTGGTGGGTGGCCCAATAGTAAATAGGTATCTGATACACCTTGCAAATCGAGTCCAACTGCAGCATAATTTTTTAAGGTTAGCTGCCCAATTTTTAATTTAGGAATATTGCCTTGTAACGTAGTAGATGTACTAAAAATAGTTGCTGCTTGGGTGTCATTATTAATAGTGAGTTCATTAATGTGTTTTTCCATTAAGCCCTTGTCAAAAACAGATCGTGATGCACCGGTATCTAATACAGCAAATAAATTTTGTCCAAAAACAACAATTTCCACCAAAAGGTGGAAACCGTCGTCTTGTAAATTGATTAAGATTAAAGGAACGGTAATCGTTCTCATTTAAACTAATTTCATTTCAGCTAATACATTATTCATGCTGCGAACTGCTTCAGCACTTTTGTTGAACGCCGCTTGTTCAGTTTCGTTTAATTTATAGTCGATGATTTTTTCCCATCCGTTGCGACCAACAATTACTGGAACGCCCAAGCAAATATCTTGTTGACCATACTCGCCTTCTAAGGCCACACAGCAAGTAAACAATTTTTTCTCATCACGTACAATCGCTTCAACTAAAGCTGCACCTGCTGCGCCTGGTGCGTACCAAGCTGAAGTTCCTAATAAGCCAGTTAAAGTAGCACCACCAACCATTGTGTCGGCTGCAACTTTAGCTAAGGTTGCTTCATCAAGTAATTCGCTAACAGGTAAACTTTGATAAGTTGCATAGCGTGTTAATGGAATCATCGTTGTGTCACCATGACCACCAATCACAAACCCTTGTAAATCATTCGAATTGCAACCTAAAGCAACGCTTAAATAATATTTGAAACGAGCACTATCTAAAGTACCACCCATACCGATAATACGGTTTTTCGGTAAGCCTAAAGATTTTAATGCTAAGTAAGTCATCGTGTCCATCGGATTGCTGATTACAATAATAATTGCATCCGGTGAATATTTTAAAATATTTTCTGCTACACCCTTTACGATACCTGCATTGATGCCAATCAGTTCCTCACGGGTCATCCCTGGTTTACGAGGTAAACCTGAAGTAATTACCGCTACAGCAGAACCTGCTGTTTGACTATAATCGTTAGTTACCCCTTTAATTTTAGTGTCAAAGCCTAATAAAGCAGCAGTTTGCATCATATCAATTGCCTTACCTTCAGCAAAGCCTTCTTTAATGTCTAATAGTACTAATTCTTCAGCTAATTCTTTTCTGGCGATGTTATCTGCACAGGTGGCACCAACTGCACCAGCCCCTACTACCGTTATCTTCATTTTGTATGTATTATAGATTTTTGGATAGAAATTATTTATGAGCCGAAGTTATTAATTTGCATTAGTTTAAAAAAATGGTTTTGTCATTTAATTCTCTAAATTGTGTTTGTTAAGGGGCAATTTTAAAATTGCCCCTGATTATTATTTCTTTTCACTAATTTTTAACAACTCAGCTAAGTATTGCCCCCATATTTTAGGGTTGGAATGTGTTCCATGTCCTCTTGTTGCATCGCTTATTGGAATTAAAATATATTTTCCACCCTTGACCTTAGTTATCTCTTTTTCCATTACACCTAATTCTGGTGGATTAACTTGGTCATCAGCCGAATTAATTGCGATTAATGGGGCTTTTATTTTCGACAAATGCGGAGCTGGATTATAATCTCTTGAAGAATCGAACGCATAAATAAGATCATTCGCGTCAAGCGAAGCTTGATATCTTTCTAGTGTTCTTTTCATTGCGATTTCTGCCAGCTCTCTTGTTGGTGCAGTTTTTTGTTGCTGTAACGGCGTGCTAACCATAAACATCAATGAATTTATGGCGCCAGATAAACCTAACAACGGCTGCTTGGTATATTCACCTCCTTTAAATTCTGGATCCATCTGAATAAGATCGATGGCCATTTTACGTTGGATCCGATTTCTGCCTGCAATTTCGACAGGTAAGCTTGCAAGAGGCATCAATGCATCCATAAAGTCTGGATAGGTGTAACCCCAAACCCAGCTATGCATACCACCCATCGAAGTACCCATTACTAATCTTAAATGATCAACCTTTAAGTGTTCAGTTAGTAAAATATAGTTTGCTAGCACCATATCGTCATAATTGTACTTCGGAAATTTCATGTGTAACCCATTGCTAGGCTTACTAGATTTTCCATGCCCAATATCATCTGTTAAGATGATAAAATGCTTAGTTGCATCTAATAATTGTCCTGGTCCAAATAGATTTCCCGCAAACTGGGCGCTAAGAAATTGCTGACCTGTGCCAGTGGTGCCATGCATAATTAGTACGGCATTATTAACTTTACCGTCCTTGCCCTTTGTCGGTTTTCCAATCGTTGTATAATGCAACGACAGGTTATCGAGAGATTCACCACTTTTAAAATTAAATTTTTTAACGATATAATCGCCTTCAACAGGTGTTGGATAATTTACTTGTGCATTACTATTGCTAACTAAGAATAGGAGCGTAGCACATAAGAGATATATTCTTTTCATCAGTTTTATTGTTTTAGATTATTTTTAATAGCCTGCAGCCATTCCGTCTTTACGTGATTCGGAAGCGCCAAAATAGACTTTGCGTACTGCATCGTACATGATGCCTTGGTAACCACCATAATATCCACCAAAACCTACTTTATGGCCCATACCTAGCAACTTCCTTATCTCTTCTATATCAAAGCCACTTTCAACTAATATTTCGCCCCTTCCTTTGGCAGGTTCGCCTGTAAAATCTGTGGATCCAACATGTTCAAACCTTGGTGCATCTCCAGCTTCCTGTATGTTCATTCCGAAGTCTATCATATTCATTAAAATCTGCACATGACCTTGGGGCTGAAAATCGCCGCCCATTACCCCTAAACTCATAAATGGAACTCCACCTTTGGTTACGAACGCTGGAATGATTGTATGGAAAGGTCTTTTTTGTGGCGCATAAGAGTTCGCTTTGCCGGCCGACAAGTCAAAAGATTCGCCTCTGTTTTGCAACATAAATCCAAGTTCTGGCGGAACCATTCCCGATCCCATCCCCCTGTAGTTGCTTTGTATCAACGAAACCATATTGCCATCTTTATCGGCAACAGTAAGATAAATTGTTCCGCTATGACTCTCCAAACCAGCCTTAAACTCACCTGAGCGGTTGGGGTTAATCAATGCTCTTCGCTGAGCAGCATAGTCTTTGGACAGTAGTTCTCTTATTGGAACTTTTGCAAAATCCATGTCCGCATAAAACCTAGCTCTATCTTCAAATACCAATTTCTTTGCCTCGTTGACAATGTGTAAATGCTGTGCACTACCGAAAGGGATTTTACTAAAATCATAACCTTCAATAATGTTTAACATCTGCAACGCTGCTAATCCTTGTCCATTAGGTGGTAGTTCCCACACATCGTAACCTCTATAATTTGTAGAAACTGGATCTATCCAATCGGAATGGTGTGAAGCAAAATCCTCATAGCTTAAAAAGCCACCTTGATCTTGAATGAATTTAGCAGTAGTTTTTGCAATATCTCCTTTATAAAAAGCATCTCTTCCTCCCTTTGCAATTTTTTTATACGTATTGGCTAGGTATTGATTCTTAATAATGTCGCCTTTCTGTGGTATAATTCCATCTTTGGTGTAAGTTTCCTTAACATTTGGAAATCTTCTCATGTAAGAGGCTACAGATCCTTTCAAGTAATAGGCAATCAGCTCTGTTGTAGGAAAGCCTACTTCGGCATAATTAATGGTCGGTGCCAAAATATCAGCCATTGGAAGTTTGCCAAACTTGCTGTGAAGTTCAAACCAACCATCTACACAGCCAGGTACTGAGACTGGAAGTGGTCCACTAGAAGGAATTCGGCTTAAATTATGCTTTTTAAAATAATCTAGTGTTAAATTTTTGGGAGATCTGCCACTTGCATTTAATCCATGTAGTTTTTTGGTTTTTGCATCCCATACAATGGCAAATAAGTCGCCACCTACACCACTGCCCGTTGGCTCCATTAATCCCAATGCAGCATTCACGGCTATGGCTGCATCAACAGCGGATCCACCTTTTTTGAGTATATCTATGCCAATCTGTGTAGCAAGGGGGTGGCTCGAAGCCACCATCCCATTTTGCCCGATAACCTCAGACCTTGTTGCAAAATTCCTACCGGTTAATCGATCTTGTGCAACTGCAATACTTGTTAAGAGAGTTAAGAAAGTTATTAGTAAATTCTTCATTTAATTACGGTTAGTTTATATCCCAAAACAACTTTGTTTCTGTTTTATCTCCACCAATTTTTGTTGCTGCATTGGTGTAGTTTGTTCCATTTAATTGTTGCTCGCTGCTAGGATATCTTAGTCTTGTTGGATAACCAGAAACAGCATTTACTGGGAGTGGTAATTTAGGATAGTCGAGTCTTCTCATTTCTAACCAACCTTCGAAAGGACGGTTGTACAAGGCAATCCATTTTTGAGAGCCAATTTTTTGCCTCCAATCGCCTACTGCCGTTGCATAGGCAACAGCTGGGTTTGCTAAATAAGTATCCGCATTTGCGCTTGTGCCACCCCAATAAATAATTGATGCCCTAATGGCATTGTTATAGTGCGACTCGGCTGTGCCACTTACATTATAACCGCGTTCTTTTGCTTCCGCCCTATAAAACTCCATCTCCGCATAATCCATTAAAACATTTGACGCATCTGGTGCAGCAACTCTATTGCTAGGCTTCGACATTTTTGCAAAATCACTTCCAACTCCCAATACGCCTCCAACATATTGACCTACATTGTTTTGACCAAAAAAGCCTGGTTTGCGCGGATCGGACAAATTATTTAGCACGTCCATCAAATCAACCGAAGCAATAAAATCTGTACGATTTGCCAATACTAGTTGATTATACAGAGGATTATTGTTAGGCACAGCGCTCATGTATTTTATTTCAGCAATATCGCTGCTAGTATTCATTGCTAAAGGATCAGCTAGTTCAAAATTACTCTTGGCTGTAGCATTATCAACATCAGCAATTGTCATAGCCATTCTGATTTTTAACGAATTGGCAAACTTGATCCACTTAGGTATGTTGCCTTGAAATACAATATCCTCGGATGCAGTAAAGCCCAGTCCACTAGGGTTTAGTTTTTGCGAACTCTCTGTTAGACGTTTTAATAAGTCAGCATATACGGTTTTTGCATCGTCATAAACAGGAAACAACTTGGTATCATCTAATGCTTCTTTATACGGTATGTCGCCAAATGTATCGACCAAAATATGATAGCTATAAACTTTCATAATTTCAATGATTGCTAATTGATTAGCCTTTTGAGCCGCATTTAACGTTTGATCATTGGTAATTATTTTAGAGGCTTCATTCAGGTCATTTAGTACATCTCTATACATTCTCGCCCACCAAGCATCATTCACAGCTCTTGATATATAATCAAATTGTGCCTCATCTTGAATTACAGCTTGAGCCCAATGTTTTACAAAATGCCTAAATATATTGGTTCCTACAGCTGCGGACGCTAGCCCATCGGACATGTTCTTTATAGCGTTGGAGAAAAGCGGACCCGGTGGAATGGAACTTGCTCTTTTAGTTTCTTCATTAAATCGAGTGATGTCTTTTGTACATGCGCTCAAAAAAAGAGTAACTGCGATTATTATAAATAATTTTTTCATTATAGTATATAATTAAATTTTTACCTTAAGATTTAATCCAATGGTACGAGTAGTTGGATAAGATCCACTTTGGTTACCTTGGATGTTTCCAGATGATAAGTTTTCTTCTGGATCGGCATAAGGAACATTTTTATGGATCAACCATAAATTTCTCCCTAAAAGAGATAACTCTATATCTTTCACAAACTTAATTCTGGACACTACCTTTTTCGGTAAAGCAAAGGATAATGCCACTTCTCGTAATTTCACATAACTTGCATCGTAGATAAAATCAGACTGTGGCAAGTAATTAGATGTGTTCGAGATGATTGTAACTCTTTGCGTATTTGGCTTACCATCAGCTGTTACCCCTGGTAAAATAATACCACCTCCTTTAGCAACTTCGTTTCGCACAGGATTACCCAAGTCATTTGTACCTACAGTTTCAGGCAATATTCCAGACATCATACCATAATACATGTCTAAAGAGAACAAATCACCACCTTTTTTAACATCAACTAAGAAACTGAACGATACGTTTTTATACTTGAAACTATTGTATAAACCACCAACCCAATCAGGATTAACATTGCCAACAACATTAGATGTGGTTGTTGTAAGCTGATACAAACCATTTGCTTTGATCAACTTCTGGCCATTTAAGAGTTCGTATGTGGTGGTACGAAGTTCCCCATATGGTTTTCCAATTGAGGCATTTAAACTTACACCGCCTTGAAAAGAGGCTAGCTGTAAGTTTTTACTGTCGTTGTAAAGTGAGATTACTTTATTTCTGTTACGCGTAAAATTTGCATTTACCGTCCACGAGAAATTGGAGTTCCTAACCGGTGTACCAAAAACAGAAAGCTCGACTCCATTATTTTGGATGTTACCTGCATTGATATATTTGCTAGAGTATCCAGTTGCAGTTGATACCGTAACCGGGATAATCTGATCAATGGTATTGGTATGATAATAAGAAGCATCAAATCCGACACGGCTATTAAAAAACGACATTTCTAAACCAACTTCTTTACTTTTGGTTTGCTCTGGCTTAAGATTGCTATTATTTTTTGTGTTTGGAAGTGAGAATAATAAGGTGCTGCCAAAAGGATTTGGTTTATCATAAACATCTTTGATACTACCCCATGCTGCGTCGCTACCTACCGTTGCATAGTTTACACGAACTTTACCAGATGATAACCATGTAAGATTTTGTAAATGATGCGAAAATAAGTAACTTCCTGATAAAGCATAATAGTTATAAGCGTTGGCATTTTCTGGAAGGGTAGATGATTTATCTCTTCTCAATGTTGCATCAAATGTCAGGTAGTCTTTGTAGCTAAAGGTAACGCCTCCAAAATAACCGTCGACTGCCTTTGGCTGATAATTTTCTACCGGAGCCGGGATAGTGCCAACTGAATTGGAAATAGCATAAAGTTTAGGAATTACTAGTCCGCCAGATGTTGCATTGGATATAGAAGAAATAGTGTTCCTTCTAATGTTAACACCTAACAATCCATTAAATTTCAAATCTTCGCTGATGTCTTTGTTAACTGTAGCTAATAAATCATAGTTGATTTCATTGTAATTTCTATCAAAGCGTGAATAAGAAGGGATGTTAGAACTACCAATGGCAATGCGTTCTTGCTGTTGCTCATTGTAATTGTCGACTGTTACCCTCCCTAATATGTCTAACCATTCTGTTGGTTTGTAATTTAATGATGCATTACCAAAAACGCGGTCCCTCGTATCATTTTGGTAGTTCTCATAAATAACCCAGTACAAGTTATCATTAAAAGCTGGCTTAAGATTTACCAATAACGTAGGGTCGGCCCAACTCCAAGTTACGTTAGTTCTGTTTCTGAAGTAAGCTGCTTTTTGTTCTTGAACATCGACATTAGTCTGATTAAAATGTCTAAAATTACTATTAACATTTCGTCCGCTGTCGTATCCAGTTCCATATCTACCTCGGCCCTCGGTATTTGAGTAATTTACCAAAGCGCTAGCTACTAAATTTTTGGTGATGTTGTAGCTAGAGCTAAAATTTACAATGTTTTTGAGCACTCTACTATTTGGTAAGATACCCTTTTCGTCGTTTCGTGAATAACCTAGTTTAAAAGATCCTTTTCCCTCAACTAGACCGTCAACCATGATGCTATTGTTGGTTGAGAACGCTGTTTCGTAAAATGTTTCAGGCCCGTTAACAGCCGCAATCCAAGGTTTAGGTTTTCGATAATTGGGTGAAGATTGATCAAATGATTCCCAGTCATAAACCATTAAATTAGGATCAAAACGTGGTCCCCACGATCGTGGGGCAAAAGTAGGTACCACTAGATCTTTCTGACCATCGGCATTTGCATCAAAAAATAGAAAACCGTCTTTATCTTGTACGCTCGAGCGACCAGCGCCATATTCCTGTTGATATTTAACAAAGGTAGATTTGTCGATTTTTCCGACATTGATGCCACTATTTACAGAAACTCCTAAACCTTTGCTAGGTTTTTTGGTTGTAATCATAATTACGCCGTTAGCCGCTCTAGAACCATAAAGGGCTGAAGCTGCGGCGCCTTTTAAGACGTTGATGGAAAGGATGTCATCTGGATTGATGTCTGCTGCAGCATTTCCATAATCATAACCGCCACCACCAGATTGTTGTGATGATCTGTTATTATTGGAGTTATCCACTGGGATACCATCAACAACAAATAAAGCCTGGTTATTTCCAGTTAAAGATTTGGATCCCCTGATGATTACATTTACAGAACCACCAATTGAGTTTCCTTGGGTGATTTGCAAACCAGATATTTTACCAGAAAGCCCACTAGCCACATTATTAACTCTCGTTTTGTTTACATCGTCACCACTAATTTGTTGAGCAGCATAGGGTAAAGTGTTTTTTTGGCGCTGAATACCAAATGCAGTTACTACCACAGTGCCTAAAGAACTTACAGCAGGTACTAATACAACATTTACTTCATTACTTGCAGTAAGCGCAACTGTTTGTTTGTTAAAACCTAAGTAGGTAAACTCTAAGCTTTTGGTATCCCCTGGGATTTTTATCGAATATTTTCCATTCGCATCTGTTTGAACACCTATTTTGGTATTGGGCACCATAACGCTAACGCCGATGATTGGCTGGTTATCTTCTTGTGAAGTTACTGTGCCAATAATAATTCTATCTTCAACTGGAGATGAATTGACAAGGGAGAATTGTTTGGTTTTAGTTTCTATAATGCTAATTCTTTTATCCTTAATTGTATAAGTTAGGGGTAGACCCGATAAAGATTTGGTTAGTGCCTCTTCTAGGGTTGCATTATTAATTTTTATAGTAATGGGTTTAAATTTACTTACCGTGTTACGGTCGAAAAAGAAATCATAACCACTTTGAAGATGGATTTCCTTGAAAACTTCTTCTAGTTGTACTTGATTTTTAACAATTGTTATCCGTTGTGCAAAGGTTGATGCACTAACTTGGATTAAAGTAGTTAAAATAATTAATGCGCTTAACCGCATAACTAAAAGGAATTTATGAACACGCGAATAGAGTACACCCTTTTTTTTGATGTAATTTTTATACATTTGACAAGTTTGGTTAGGTCGATACATAGCTCGGTCAAGATGAAATGTATGGACAGGTTTAATTGATTTAATTAATAAATGCCAGATTTAAGCCAGGGATGTTCGTGCATCTCTGGTTTTTTTATAGCATTAAAGTTTCGAATTTCAATTCTTAACGATAATCCTCCTTTCTTCAATTTTAAATTTAACTTTACCAGTGGCTTCGATCATTTCTAGCACTTCTTTAACATTATTCTTTCTTGAAATCCACCCACCTGGTTTTACAGTAATTGGTTCGGTGTTTTCATAAACTACTTCTAAGTCGTACCATCTACTTATACTGCGCATAACGGTTTGAAAATCTTGGCTCTTAAAATTGAATTGCCCATTTTTCCATGCCATGACTTCTTCAGTATCAATTTTATTAATACTTATTTTATGAGTTGTAATTGATGCTTGTTCTCCCGGTTGAATAATTACCGATGGCGCGCTAGCGTTATCAGTATCCGATATTATTTTAACTGAGCCATCTAATAGCGTGGTATTAATTGCTGGTTCATTTTGATAACTATTTACATTAAATTTTGTACCTAAAACCTCAACTGCTTTTTTACCAATGTAAACTTTAAACGGAACCGCTTTGTTATGAACAACGTCAAAGTAAGCTTCTCCAATCAAATCAACGCCACGTTCTTTTAATCCAACAAAACTTACTGGATACCTTAAAGATGTTCCTGCATTTAGCCATACCTTTGTTCCGTCAGGCAAATTAAGTTGAAACTTCTTCCCGTTCGGGATTTCTATCTTGTTGTATAAAGGGGCTCCAGTTTTCGAGTTTTCATCATTTTCGTTTGCCTTGTAAACAAGTTCATTATCTTTCGTTTTAGTAATATCTGCGCCAACTTCGTGTGCCAATGCGCCCAAATTAGAATCCGAGATTGCTATGCGTTTTCCGTTTGCTAATGTTAAATAGACTTCATCTTCATCAACAGTAGCAGTGTTAGCCGTTTTTACAGGTGCTTGTAGCTTAGTGCTTAGTGAACTAGCATTTACATAAATGTATATCGCAATGGCGCTTACCAGTAATACCACTGCAGCAGCCATATATTTTACATATTGCTGAAGCTTTTTGGGTTTAGTAGTAATCGTACTGTTATTTATTGTTGCGTTTATTCGGGTTAGAAGATCAAGATTCTGATCACTTATCGACAACTGATCAGCGGAATTTACACTTCCTCTTTCTGCTTCTTCGGACAAGATGTACGCTAATTCTTCTTCGTAACTCGCTTCTTCAATGTATTTGAACACAACATCTAGTTCCTCTTTACTACATTGATTGTTGATGAATTTTCTAAATAGGTGTAAAATTTCGTTGTCCAATTTCGCTGTGTTTTGTATACTTATACAAGTGGCGCGATAAAAGTAACTATGGGATTATTAAAATAATTTCAAAAACATGATCAGCACTACAACAGCCGTGCTTTTAACAGTTAAATATTTTCTAATGGATTTTAATGCTTTTACCATTTGATTGTTGATGGTGCTTTCAGCGATACCCAATTCAGCAGAAACTTCTTTATAACTCGCACCTTCTAATCGGCATTTAATGAAAACTTCTCTGCAATGCTTCGGAAGTTGATTAATGGCTTCGTTTAGCAATAAATTACTTTCGTTATAGCTTATTGTATCATCGGTTTCATGATGATATATTATTGTATGCTTTTTAATTTCAGCTAAAATTAATTGTTCATGCTGAGCCCTTTTAAATAGATTGAGTAAGACACGTTTTCCGATTGTGAAAAGAAGCGTTTTAAAAGGCAGATCGGAGTCTATGTTAGAACGATACTCCCAAACTTTAATAAATGTGTCGTGAATAATATCATCTGTTAATTCAGGTGATTTTGCTATTCGAATAATAAAATGTCTTAATGGAGTAACATAGCTATGATATAACGTACTGAAAGCTTTCCTATCGTTATTTTTTAACAATAGTAATAGTTTTTTCTCGTCAAATCCATTATAAATATTGTCCATTATCTCGCTTAAACGAATGTACATAATTTAATCATAAATCGATAACTGTTTAAATAACGGTAATCTTTGTAGCTTATAAATTACATAGCGTCGTATTTTCTAGAGGGATTTTTAATCAAATTTAGGTAATCGGTATCCAGACCTCTTCTTCAGAATCAGGTTCATTGTTCTTGTACTTTTCACCGAGAACTTCAAAGTGGGGCCTGTTCGCTAATTTAGAGCCGGAATTTGGTAGCCAAGTGCCATAAATATATTGAAAAGTCTTGAAGCCTTCGCTAGCAGGGCCCTTGTGTAAAAACACCGCATATTTGCCTTCAGGTAAGACAAAAGTTTCCATCCCGTCAGGAATGTAATCAAAACTTGTAACTTCAGCAACTGCTCTTTTCTCGAAGATTGCTTGAAGATCGCCAGGTCGGTAATTAGAATCGTAAACCTGCATTGAATAAAGGTGGGAGCCAACCATATTTTTAATTTCCTTCCGTCTCGGCATAAATTTGGACCAAAGAGCAGCAGTTTTGTTGTTAGCTAATGACATGTTAAGGCTGAAGCCTATTAATTTTTTGCTGGGGATACTTTCTATACGAAGAAACATTGTACTGAAATATTAAACTGTTATCTACGAAGATAAAATTTTTCGTCAAGGACACAAGGGCAGCTAATTGTTAAATTCTGACCACATTACATTGTTGATAAATTGCTGACACACTGCAATGCTAAATTGGCTATTTTTGGATTCCATCATTTCCCTACTATGTACCTTATATTTGATACCGAAACCACGGGTTTACCACGTAATTATAATGCTCCAGTTACCGATACGGATAACTGGCCGCGTTGTATTCAAATTGCATGGCAGTTACATGATGAATTAGGTAATTTAATTGAGCACCAGGATTATTTGGTAAGGCCTGATGGTTTTAATATACCTTATGATGCGGAGCGAATTCATGGAATTTCAACTGAATTAGCGGTAGAAAGAGGGATAGAACTTTCGGCTGTTTTAGAAAAATTTAATATCGCTTTAGCAAAGGCAAAATTTGTAGTCGGCCAAAATGTTGGTTTCGACGTAAATATCATGGGTTGTGAATTTCACCGTTTAGGTGTTGAAAGCCCGATGGCAAGTATGCCAGTTCTGGATACTTGTACGGAAGTCACGGCAGATCTTTTGAAATTGCCAGGTGGTAGGGGTGGAAGATTTAAGTTGCCAACACTAACCGAGCTGCATCAGTATCTTTTTGGTGTTCCGTTTTCAGAAGCACATAATGCAACAGCGGATGTGGAAGCTACAACAAGATGTTTTTTGGAGTTGATTAAAAAGCAAATCTTTAAAAAGGAAGATCTTCAAGTTGATACCGATTATTTTAAACGTTTTGCAGATGCTAATCCTATTCCAATCGCTGCGGTAGGTTTACAGCATATCAATTTGAAAGCTGCATCTGATGAAATCAGAAAGCTCCAAAAAAGTAGCGAAACAGGAGGTATATCTAAGCAAGCTTTAGCTGGGAATAAGGAGGAGCTTGCTACAGCGAGTTTTACGCACTTACATAACCATACACAATTTTCCGTTTTACAATCAACCATCAGTGTTCCTGATTTAGTTAAAGCTGCCGCTGCTCAAAAGATGCCTGCAGTTGCACTAACGGATCATGCAAATATGATGGGCGCTTTTCATTTTGTGAGCAATGTTTCAAAGTATAATAAGGAAGCTAAAGCTAAAAATGCAGAGGCATTGGAAAAAGGTGAGTTACCAGTCGCTCAAATTGTAAAACCAATTGTTGGTGTTGAATTTTTTGTTTGTGAAAATCATACGGATAAAACGCGTAAAGACGACGGTTATCAAGTAGTATTATTGGCAAAAAGTAAGAAAGGATACCACAATCTGGCAAAAATGTCATCAATTGCCTATACCAAAGGATTTTACTATGTTCCTAGGATTGATAAAGTTGTAGTTGAACAATACAAAGACGATATTATTGTGCTTTCTGGAAACTTGTATGGAGAAATTCCGAGCAAACTCCTAAATATGGGAGAAAAGCAAGCAGAAGAAGCACTATTGTGGTGGAAAGATCAATTTGGTGCCGATTTTTATATTGAGTTAATGCGTCACGATCAAGAAAATGAAGATCGTGTAAACCCAGATTTAATAGCATTAGCCCGTAAACATGAGGTAAAGTTGGTGGCTACCAATAATACCTACTACATCAATAAAAAGGATGCCAATGCACATGATATTTTATTGTGTGTAAAGGATGCGGAAAAACAAGCTACTCCAATAGGTAGGGGCCGTGGTTACCGTTATGGCCTACCAAATCAAGAGTATTATTTCAAATCGGCTGATGAAATGAAGGCATTGTTTGCCGACTTGCCAGAAGCGATTTTAAGCACACAGGAAATTGTAGATAAAATTGAACCTTACGAACTTGCTAGAGAAGTCTTGCTTCCAAAGTTTGGCATTCCACCAGAGTTTTTGGTTGCTGAAGATGAACAGGATGGAGGAAAACGTGGGGAGAATAAGTACCTAAAATATTTAACTTATGAAGGTGCCAAAAAAAGATACGGTGAGTTAACCGAGGAAATTATTGAGCGTTTAGATTTTGAGCTTGCAACGATTGAAAAAACGGGCTACCCTGGCTATTTCTTAATTGTACAGGATTTTATTGCGGAGGCTCGTAGACGTGATGTTTCGGTTGGCCCGGGGCGTGGTTCGGCAGCAGGATCAGTAGTTGCCTATTGCTTATGGATTACCAATATTGATCCTTTAAAATACGATCTACTATTTGAGCGTTTCCTTAATCCAGATCGTGTTTCGATGCCCGACATTGATATTGATTTTGATGATGAGGGTCGAGGACGTGTAATGGAATACGTAATCGATAAGTATGGTTCAAGTCAAGTAGCCCAGATTATCACCTATGGTACAATGGCTGCGAAATCTTCCATTCGGGACACAGCTAGGGTATTAGATTTGCCACTTTTTGAGGCAGATAAAATCGCTAAGCTCATTCCAAACATGAAGCTGGCGAAAATATTTAACCTGGATGAAAAAGCTTTGAAAGCAGCCTTGAGACCAGATGAGTATGAAAAAATTGTCGAGCTAAAGGCGCTGGCGGCAGCTAAAAACTTAAGCGCTGAAACCATCGAACAGGCTATTATTTTAGAGGGTTCTTTGCGTAATACTGGTATTCACGCTTGTGGAGTAATTATTACACCGGATGATATTACCAATTTTGTTCCGGTTGCTACCGCAAAAGATTCAGATTTGTACGTTACCCAATTTGACAACTCGGTTGTTGAAAGCGCGGGGCTATTAAAAATGGACTTCTTAGGGTTAAAGACATTAACCTTAATTAAAGATACTGTAAAACTGGTTAAGAAAAGGCACGGCATTGATTTAGACCCGGACGCATTTCCAATTGATGATGTTAAAACCTATGAGCTTTTTCAGCGAGGTGAAACAGTAGGGATTTTCCAATATGAGAGTCCCGGCATGCAAAAATACATGAAGGAGCTTAAGCCAACGGTTTTTGGAGATTTAATCGCCATGAATGCATTGTATCGTCCAGGACCAATTGCTTATATTCCAAGTTTTGTTAAGCGAAAAAATGGAGAGGAAGAGATCAAATACGATTTGGAAGCCTGCGAGGGACTTTTAAAGGAGACTTACGGGATTACTGTATACCAAGAGCAAGTAATGCTTTTGTCGCAAAAATTAGCAGATTTTACGAAAGGTGAAGCCGATGTTTTGCGTAAAGCAATGGGTAAGAAGCAGCGTGATGTATTGGATAAGATGAAACCAAAGTTTATTAAGCAAGCTGCGGAAAAAGGACATGATGAAAAGATCTTGGAAAAGATTTGGAAGGATTGGGAAGCCTTTGCGGAGTATGCCTTTAATAAATCGCACTCTACTTGTTATGCTTGGATCGCTTATCAAACCGCTTACTTAAAAGCAAATTATCCAGCAGAATACATGGCAGCGGTACTCTCCAATAATATGAGCGATATCAAACAAGTGGCTTTTTTTATGGAGGAATGTAGGCAAATGGGTGTTACCGTTTTAGGTCCAGATGTAAATGAGTCGGATTTGAAATTTTCTGTAAATGCAAAAGGCGAAGTTAGATTTGGGATGTCGGCTGTTAAAGGAGTTGGAGAGAAGGCCGTAGAGAGTATCATTGAAGAAAGACTTGCCAATGGCGCCTATGAAACAGTTTTTGATTTCTCTAAACGATCGAATACTAGAATTGTAAATAAAAAAGCATACGAAAGTTTTGTCTACAGCGGTGCATTTGATGCATTTGGTTTTCATCGTGCTCAGTATTTCTATATTGGAGCCAATGATAAAATGAATGGTATTGAAAAACTCATTAAGTATGCAAACGATTTTCAGAATAATGAAAATTCATCTCAAGCGTCGCTTTTTGGTGGATCAAAAGCCGACTTAATTTTAGAACCAAGCTTTCCAGTTTCTCCAGAATGGGGTTTGATTGATCGATTGAAGTATGAAAAGGATGCGATAGGGATTTTCTTATCAGGACATCCATTAGACGATTACCGTTTTGAACTTACTAATTTTTGTCAGCATACCGTTAGACATTTAAGCGTAGTGAATAAAATACGTAGTGGAGATACTAACGAAGAGATTTTAGGAGAATTTGAAGCTATTAAGAACCGGGATTTAGTAGTAGGGGGATTAGTGGTTCTTGCCTCCCAAAGAATTACGAAGACTGGGAAACCTTTCGGAACTTTCATCTTCGAAGATTATGATGATAGCTGTGAAATTGCGTTATTCGGAGATGATTTTCTAAAGTTTAAGCAATTTTTAACCGAAGGATATTTCTTGCAAATTAGGGGCAGGGTAGGAGAAAGGTTTAAAAAAGAGGGCGACTGGGAATTCAAAGTAACTTCGATAGACTTATTGTCGGAATTACGTGATAAACTGACAAAATGCATTACTATTCAAGTGCCCATTGAAGAGGTTAATGAAGACTTGATGCAAAAAATAGATTTTATCTTAAATGAAAATAAGGAGAACAGTGAGCGACATAATTGTAAACTGAATTTTGAGGTATATGATCGGGAGCAGAACTTAAAGCTTGAGTTGCCCTCAAAATCATTGAAAATTAACCCTAACAATCAGTTCTTAGAACAATTAACGAAATTGAATGTTGTAAACTATAAGTTGAATTAGTGTCATATTGACAGGGGGGTATTGATGGCATTACAATTGATAATATATTTGTATATAAATTAAAAAATAAGTTATGGCATTAGAAATAACAGATGCAAACTTCGAGGAAGTTGTATTAAAATCAGACAAACCAGTATTGGTAGATTTTTGGGCAGAATGGTGTGGCCCTTGTCGCATGGTTGGTCCAGTAGTAGATGAGATTTCGAAAGAATATGAAGGAAAAGCTTTAGTAGGTAAAGTGAATGTTGATAACAACCCTCAAATTTCAACTCAATTTGGCATTCGTAACATCCCGGCTTTATTATTCTTTAAAAATGGTGAGGTTGTTGATAAACAAGTTGGTGCTGTACCAAAATCAGTATTAGCTGGTAAATTAGATAAGCAATTGTAAACTGAGACTAAAGCTTTACGCAATAGTCAATTAATATCATAAAGTCTGAATTCATTTATTGGGTTCAGATTTTTTTATGGAATAAAAAATTCATTACTTAGCTTTACCTAATGACGGCAACGAATGCATACGACAATCTACACCTTACTACCAATCTCGAATTGCTGGCTAGGCAAGTGGTGGAGGGGTTTATTACAGGTCTACATAAAAGTCCGTTCCATGGTTTTTCTGTAGAATTTGCGGAGCATAGATTATATAATACGGGCGACAGTGTTAAGAACATCGACTGGAAGCTATTCGCCAAGACTGATAAGCTTTTCAGCAAGAGATACGAGGAAGAGACCAACCTTCGCTGCCAGTTTGTAATAGATACTTCATCGTCGATGTACTTTCCCGATGATAGTTATAATAAGCTAACCTTCGCCGTACAAAGTACAGCTGCATTAATGTATTTGCTAAAAAAGCAGAGAGATGCATTTGGACTTAGCTTATTTACTGATCAATTAAAATTAAATACAGCAGCGAAATCTACCAATACCCATCAGAAGTATTTGTTTTCTCAGCTAGAACAGGTCTTGCAATCGCCTAAATTAAACGTGCAAACAGACTTATCTCTCGCCTTGCATCAAATTGCTGAGCTAATTCATAAAAGATCTTTGGTAATTGTGTTTAGTGATATGATGCAAACAGTCCATGATGAAGATAAGATTTCGGCCTTGTTCTCGGCATTACAGCATTTGAAATTTAACAAGCATGAAGTTGTTGTTTTTAACGTTACTGATAAGCACAAGGAAGTAGATTTTAATTTTGCCAATAGACCCTATCAGTTCGTCGATATGGAAACCGGTGCGATTTTAAAGGCCCATACGTCGAAAATTAAACAAGCTTACTTGGAAGAGATGGCAAGTTATCGTCAAAAATTAACTTTAAAATGCGCTCAGTATAAAATTGATCTCGTTGACGCAGACATCAATGCTGGGTTTGACCAAGTATTGCAAGGGTATTTGATTAAAAGACAAAGAATGGGATAGGACTAGACTTCTTCCGCTACCTTTTCGATATTCTTCAGTATTATTGCACACGCTTCCTTAATTTCTTCTTCTGTGATAATTAAAGGGGGGGCAATGCGCATGGAATTGCTGCAGTGTAAGAACCAATCGGTAATGAGCCCATCTGCTATACAGGCATCTATAATCGCCTTGTTAGTCTCATAACTATCGAATTCTACAGCTATCATGAGTCCTTCTCCTCTAATTTCTTTAATAGCACGGTGCTGCAACAATGTCTTAAACAGAATGCCCTTCTTTTGTATATTTTGCACTAAGTTTTCTGCTAAAATAACATTTAAAGTAGCCAAACCAGCTGCACAGCTAACGGGATGACCACCAAAGGTTGTGATATGTCCCAAGATTGGATTTTCTGTAAATACAGTCATTATTTCTGCTGATGAAATGAATGCACCAATAGGCATACCACCACCAATGCCTTTCGCCAACAACAATACATCTGGTATTACGTCAAAATGCTCAAAGCCAAACATTTTTCCTGTTCTGCCAAAACCGCATTGAATTTCATCGAACACCAATAGCGTTTGGGTTTCGGTGCACTTTTTTCGTAGCGCTTTTAGATAATTTAGTTCCGGCAGTCTAATCCCTGCTTCACCTTGCACCGTTTCTATAAATACCGCTGCGGTTGCGTCGGTGATAAGTGCTAAATCAGCATGATCATTAAAATTTATAAATTTAATATCTGGTAACAGTGGACGATAAGCTTGTTTGAACTCTTCACTTCCCATTAAGCTCAGTGCTCCCTGTGTACTGCCATGATAGCTATTTTTACAGGCTATCAGTTCTGTCCTATTAGTAAACCTCTTTGCCAGTTTCATGGCGCCCTCCACAGCTTCTGCTCCAGAATTCACAAAATAGGTACAGTTTAAATTTGGTGGAAGTACGTCCGCTAAAGCTTTGGCAAAATTTACCTGCGGACTTTGCACGTACTCGCCATAAACCATTAAGTGCATATAGGTTTCGGCCTGTTGCTGCACAGCTTCAACAACTTTTGGGTGGCAATGGCCGACATTGCTAACGCCAATACCTGCAATTAGGTCGATATATTTTTTGCCTTCTTTATCAAACAAATGAATACCTTTTGCTTTTACAAACTCAAGTAAAAGTGGAGTTGGAGATGTTTGGGCATTGTGTTGAAGAAATAATTGGCGTTGTGTTAGCATATACAAAAGTAAGAATTTTATTTACCTAACACTTAAATGATTCATTGGAATTGAGACAAAAAAAAAGCCCATCTGCATCAACAAACGGGACTTTCTTTTAAAAAAATCAATTAGCTATTTAATTCTCTTTTCTGGAGCCGCCACCTCTAAACTGATTTAAAAGTTCTCTTTTAAAGGCTTCTTGTGCTCTATAAAATTTGCCCACAATTTTAATGGGTAAACTTGCTTTAAGTTTATTATAATATTTTTTTTCAACGTTTAAGCCTCTTTGCTTGAAATCAAAATCGTTGTAAATCAAAGACTGCACTTCTGCATCAGTCATTTCATCAATGTCTTTAACCTTTCTAAAACTGATCATCTTCTGCATATGTTCTTTACGAAGTGCATTTTGCTCACGCTGATAATCATTGTAAATTGGCCAGAATATCTTTGCTTCATCAACGGACAGGCCAAGCTTTTGTGTGAAAAAAGTAACCTTAAAAGATTCTATTTTCTCATTATCAAAACGCTGACCTCCTTGCGCAAAGGAACTTATTGCTAAAAAACTAGAGCATAAGATCAGAATTAAACTTTTAATCAAAACAATTGCTTTAGATGAGTAACTTATGCTTTGAGTTTTTAAATTTAAATACATGGATATCATTAATTATAATTATTAGATAAATCGCTCGATGAGTAGTGATTTAGTATATAGCTTTCCATTTCTGCTTGCGACGCTGTATTGTTCGTAGCAGTTTGGCTTTCTTTAAGATGTTCTATAATCACACTTTCATCAATATCATAAAGTATAGCGTCACTGGCTAATTCGGTAGATTGAATTTCTTTAACTGTATTTTGCTGACTTAAATATAAGCCACTTGCAGTTAATAGGATGAAACAAGCCGCTGCCGCATATCGAACCAAATCTGAGTGCCATAAACGAACAGTCTTTCTCTCTGTTTTAACCTCAGTAGTCTGACTTAATATATTTGCTTGCAGCTTTTCGAAATAGTTTGATGGAGTAGCAAAACCTTCATTGTTAGCGATTGATTTAAATTGCGCTAACGCAACTCTACCCTTAATCTGTTCACTTAATTCTTCAAAATAATTTGCAGGAACTGTAAAACCGTTTCCTTCCATTTGAGTTAAGCCATTTAAAAATGCAGTTGCATTTAATTGGGCTGTTAAATCATTAAAATAGTTATCTGGCACACTATACGGGGTAATTCTAGAAAGTGCAGCTAATGTTGGTGCCTCTTTCTCCCACTCCATATTTTCATTTGTATCCATTTTTCTTTTATTTGTTATGAAGCTATCATTAGCTTTCTCTCTCATTTTCTCTATTTTTTTCAGCAGTTAAGCTAATGATGGTTTCATCTTGTATTTTCGTCACATACTATTGATAGATTTTTTTGTAAAAGGTTTAATACTCTAGCTCATCATTTGTTAAAATACCTTCAATTTTTTTAACAGCAATATGAAATGAGGCTTTTAATGCACCAACACTAGTACCCAAAACTTCCGAAATTTCATCATATTTCATATCATCAAAATACTTCATATTAAAAATTATTCTTTGCTTCTCGGGCAAAGTTAAGATAGCTTCCTGCAATTTCCGTTGAATTTTGTCGCCATCAAAGTAGTGAGAAGCTGTTAAACTCTCCGCTAATTCGCTGCTTACGTCATCTAGTGAAATATTGTTTTTGAGTTTCTTTTTATTTAAAAAGGTGATAGATTCGTTAGTAGCAATACGATAAATCCATGTGTAAAGCTGAGAATCGCTTCTAAAGTTTGCTAGATTTTTCCAAACTTTTACAAAGGTTTCTTGGACCAGATCATCCGTATCATCGTGATCAATGACTAAGCGACGGATGTGCCAATAAATTTTCTGTTGATATTTTGTTAAAAGCAAGTTGAAGGCTTCATTTCGTGTTTTTTCGACACTAAATTTGAGCAATATCTCTGAGTCTTCAACTTGTTTCATTTTTACTCTTTTTAACCACAAAGGCACCGAGGTTAAGTAAACAACTTTGTGTCTTTGTGGTTAGTTTGGTGTTATATTTTCCTCTTCATTACTTTCTGTGCTGCCGCAACAATGTCAGCAGGGTCTAGTTTATATTTGGTCATCAACTGATCTGGAGTTGCACTTTCTCCAAAACTATCATTAACTGCTACAAATTCTTGAGGAGCCAAATATTCAGTAGTTAGCAAACGAGCAACACTTTCTCCAAGTCCGCCGAATTTATTATGCTCCTCACATGTTACTACACAGCCTGTTTTTTTAACTGACTTTAGAATAGCTTCATCATCTAAAGGTTTAATGGTATGTATGTTAATAATCTCTGCGTCAATTCCCAATTCTGCTAATTTTTCACCTGCTTCAATCGCTCTCCAAACCATGTGCCCAGTTGCGATAATTGTTACATCCTTGCCCTCGTTTACCATCCATGCTTTACCAATCTCGAATTTCTGATCTTCGGGAGTAAATACTGGGATAACGGGACGGCCAAAGCGTAGGTAAACAGGCCCTTCGTAGTCCATGATGGCCAATGTTGCAGCCTTTGTTTGATTATAATCACAAGGATTAATTACTACCATACCTGGTAGCATTTTCATTAACCCTATATCTTCTAGAATTTGATGCGTTGCACCATCTTCGCCCAAAGTTAGGCCGGCGTGCGAGGCACAGATCTTTACATTCTTGCCCGAATAGGCGATAGATTGGCGGATCTGGTCATAAACTCTACCAGTAGAGAAATTGGCGAAAGTACCTGTGAAAGGAATCTTTCCTCCAATGGTCATACCAGCGGCGATACCCATCATGTTAGCTTCTGCAATACCAACCTGGACAAATCTGTCGGGAAAGTCTTTGATAAAAGCATCCATTTTTAGAGAACCAACTAAATCTGCACAAAGAGCAACAACGTTCTCATTGCGTTTACCGGCCTCATGCAGTCCGGCGCCAAAACCAGAACGTGTATCTTTTTTATCTGTATATGTGAATTTCTTCATTAGTTTATATTGTTTTTAGCGGTATTCAGGCTTGCTCCGCAGGTCTTCATTAGTTTATATTGTTTTTAGCGGTATTCAGGCTTGCTCCGCAGGTCTTCATTAGTTTATATTGTTTTTAGCGGTATTCAGGCTTGCTCCGCAGGTCTTCATTAGTTTATATTGTTTTTAGCGGTATTCAGGCTTGCTCCGCAGGTCTTCATTATTTGTGAAATAGAAGAGAAAAGTCTATTAGTAATCTCCTGCAGTTTCTTTAATTTGCTCAAGTGCACTTTTCAACTGATCGTTGTTAGGTGGAGAGCCATGCCATTTGTGGGTCCCGACCATAAAATCAACACCATAACCCATTTGCGTACTCATCAAATTTAAGATGGGCTTACCTTTGCCTGTTAACGATTTTGCATAGTGCAAGGCTTTCGTAATTTCCCCCATATCGTTACCGTCAGAGGTAATCACATGCCATCCAAAGGCCTCAAATTTGGCTTGAAGATTTTCTAAAGAAAGTACTTTTTCTGTTGGACCATCAATCTGCTGTCCATTATAGTCAATACTAGCAATTAAATTATCAACTTTGTGAAAAGGTGCAAACATTAATGCTTCCCAATTCTGTCCTTCTTGCAATTCCCCATCTCCAAGTAGCGCATATACTAAAGATTTATCACCGTCAATCTTTTTAGTTAAAGCAGCGCCAATAGCTACTGATAAACCTTGACCTAATGAACCAGAAGCAATTCTAACGCCTGGTAGGCCTTCGTGTGTAGTTGGGTGGCCTTGTAATCTAGAATCCAATTTCCTGAATGTAGCGAGCTCGCTTACCTCAAAATATCCGGATCTTGCTAAGACACTGTACCAAACTGGCGAAATATGTCCGTTCGACAAAAAGAATAAATCTTCACCAACACCATCCATATTAAATTTTGGATCGTGATTAAGTACTTCAAAATATAATGCAGTAAAAAAATCGGCGCAACCCAATGATGCACCTGGGTGGCCAGATTGAACTGCATGTACCATTCTAAGCACATCTCTTCTAACCTGCGAAGCGATATCTTCTAGTTCGCTAATTGTATGTTTCATTATAATTAAAAATAGTGTTTATAAGCCTAAAAAAGATGATGAAGCGTATTATTTCATCAAACTTTGGCAAGATAATTATAAAAATTAAAGAATGCTACTACAACTTTGACAAACCTATAGGCAACGTGCAAGAGGTTTGTTAAAGTTATAGTAATTGCAACACTTGCTCTGTAGGACTTTTTGTGTCAACTTTGGTAATGATATGTGCAATTACTCCATTCTCATCAATAACAAAGGTAGTTCGGTGAATGCCCATATATTTTTTACCGTACATATTTTTCTCACCCCATACCCCATATGCCTCCACAATTGCGTGATCTGTATCTGCTAAAAGGGTAAAAGGCAAATTAAATTTGTCAACAAATTTCTGATGTGACTTTTCATCGTCTACACTTACGCCCAACACTTCAATGCCTTTAGCCAGTAAGCCTTGGTAGTTATCTCTAAAATCACAGGCCTCAGCTGTACAGCCTGGAGTATTATCTTTTGGATAAAAATATAAAACAACTTTTTTGCCTTTAAACTGACTTAAAGAAATTTTATGGCCATTTTGATCTGTTGAGGTAAATTCAGGAGCCTGATCTCCTTGTTTTAATTCTTTCATTTTAGTTGTTTAGTTTTTTGATTGTTCGTTTTTTAGGCTAAATCACTCACATCTACTTATAAAACTCAATTGCATACCGTCTCACATTGTCTTTCATATCTGCTACGATCAATTCGAGGCTATGCTTACCGCTGGCAGTTCTTTCATCAAAGGTATGCCATAAAGTTGCGGTTTTGGTGTCAAATTCCATTAAAACCCATTTTCCGTCAATATAGCCATTAAAACTTTTAATACCCGAAAGATTATCTCTGATTTTAAAACTCATTTTACTGATACTATTCATATTCTTACCAGATGCTATGTTAAGAGGGGTGATAACAGGTGCAATCGTATCTATGGTAATAAAGAAGCTTCCAAAGGTTTTAAGATTGGTTTTTACGTAGCCATTTTCAAATATCCCTCCTTGAGAACTTCGATTATTGTTTACAATAAGTGCTTTAGTTTGATATTTGGTTAACGAACTATCTGCCTTAATGGCAAGCTCAAAGCCAATATGTAATGGTGTTAGTGTGTTTTGAATCTGATGCATCGCTGAAAATGCATTTTGAGGTTTAGGAAGCTTTTTATATACAAAATTAAGATCGTTATACAATGTTCCCTTGGGTAGTACTACCTTAATGTCGTCAGTCATAAATTCATTCATTTTGTTAAATGAAAAAGTTGGTCCAGCGACTGGGCTAGGTGAATTGATCAAGGCTTTCGAATTTGCTTGAACATTAAATAGTAGCGTACTTTTATTTCCTTTCGAATCAGTAAGCGTATAATTCACGTGATGGATTTGCCCGTCATTAAAAGTAATTCTGCCATTGTTCACCAAATTGCTATATATCTGCAATGGATTTCCGGGATCTACAAAACTTTTCTGAATGCTACGTTTATAATTTAAGAATGCTGGATAATCAATGTGCGAGTTAATGGCTCGACTGTTTTCAAAACTGAATCTCTCTAGCGCAGAAGTATAAATTAATTTTCCATCGATCGCTAACTCGATTGAGTATACACCATTAATGCCCGACATACCATTATGTTTATCGGTTGCGGTTATTCCGAAACCAACTTCGCCATTTAGGTTAATAGTTTTTACTTTATTTAAGGTATATTTTCCATTGCTTCCAACAACTTGAAAATATTGTTTAGGTGTAAACTCATTAAATGGTTGCTCATTTAACCTATAAACATACATTGCAGTAATAACAGGTGGAATATTGTCAGGAATTTGAATACCTAGCAATTGAGGATTGATGGTGGCTTCCGTTTTGGTGTCCCGCAACTCGAAATGCAAGTGTGGTCCTCCAGAACTCCCAGTGTTACCTGAATAGGCAATAATATCTCCTTTACGAACTTGGATGAAATCCGCATTTGGAAACTCATCTATTTCGTAACTTTTATTTCGATATTGGATGTTTTTTACTTCTTGGCCAATTTTAGGATTAAATCGTGAAAGATGCCCATAAACGGATGTATATCCGTTAGCATGATTTAAATAAAGTGCTAAACCAAATCCACTATTTTGAACCCTTAATCTGGCCACATATCCATCAGCCACTGCGTAAACTGGATAACCAATTCGCTGGTTGGTCCTAAAATCAATTCCCGAATGGAAATGGTTAGCGCGAAGTTCGCCAAATGATCCAGCTAATGCGGGAGGAACAATCGCTAGCGGTTGCCTGAAATCTGTTAATGGGTATTTATGATCGCTATAAACTTTTTGAGCGGCAATATCTTTTAAGAAGATAAAGAATAGCGGTAAGACAAATAGATTTTTATAAGGCATTCTATATCGTGTGGGTTGCGTCACTGCTAGGCACGAAGCAATGACGATTATTTAACATTAAAATTTAGCAATTGTTTTCCTTCAAGCCAAGCAGCTAAATGGTCGCCTTGTTTAACTTGTCCAACACCCTCAGGGGTACCTGTAAAAATCAGATCGCCTTTTTTTAGCGTAATATATTGAGAAACAAAGGCAATGATCTTTTCAAACGAAAATAGCAAGTTCGAAGTATGTCCGTTCTGTCTGGTTGTATCGTTTACCTTCAGTTCGAAGCCTAAATTATATAAATCGACAAAGTCACTTTTGGGTAGAAAACTACTGATAGCCGCAGAGTTGTCGAATGCCTTCGCTAGTTCCCAAGGCAAACCTTTTTCCTTATGATGATTTTGAATATCACGCGCTGTAAAATCAATTCCAAGACCTATTTCGTCGTAGTAGTTAGCAGCAAATTTCTCGGCAATATGTTTACCTTCTTTGCATACTTTTAAAACTACTTCTAGTTCAAAATGAATATCGTTAGAGAAATCTGGGATATAAAAAGGTTTGTTATCTTTTAATAAAGCTGTGTCGGGTTTTAGGAAAATAACTGGTTTAGTTGGTACTTCATTATTTAATTCCTTCGCATGCGCAGCATAGTTGCGACCTATGGCAATAATCTTCATGTTTCAAAAATAGGAAAGATTAAACTTATAACACAGAAATTTTTAGCACTTTCAAGTCCCCGCCAGCATTTACTTTTACGAAATAAATTCCTGGATTAAGTTTGTTCGGAATAGTGAAGGTCTTAGTTTGTTCGCCAGCAAATCCCCTGTCGTTCATCAACGAGATAATATCATTACCTAATAGATCAGTAATTTTAACTGATAAATTGACTTCTCTTTCTAAACGTAAATTAATATTTAACTGTTCGGAGACCGGGTTTGGATAAAGTTTTAAAACCGTTAAAATTTTAACAGATTTTAAGTTATTAGTACTAGTAGTTTGTGAGTTGGCCCCATTAAAACTAATGTTGCCGGGTTTGTATGTCTGAACAGTTCCTTTGATAACCGGTAATCTGCTAACTACTTTTGGTTTCGGTTTGATGGAGACTTTACTGCTATCAGTTTTTTGGGCAAAAACTGCTGAACTGCAGAAAAAACCCATGCAAAAAATGCATAAGAATGTCCAAAACAGCGCTATTCTTGATTTTATACCCATATGTAGTACTGACAAAAATATAAAAAAATAAATAAGGAAATCAAACAAATTGTTTTGTGAAACATTATTTAACACTATTTAACAACCCTGGTGTTTGGTGAGGATGATTAAAACTATGTTATCTTTTTAAAACCTTCTTTAGGCTAATCTGTTGTCTCCCATCAAATAGAGGAAATAATAATAATTTTTGTTCACATTAATTAATTAATTTTGCATCCAAATTTTAACATCGTGGTGAGTCATAAAAACGTAAATGCCCTTACAGCGGGTGGAGTTCTGGTTAGTTTAGGTATTGTATTTGGAGATATTGGGACCTCGCCATTGTATACCTTAAAAGCAATATTTAAAACGGTAGTTGAAAGCGGTCAGGTAATTAATAGCGACGTAGTTTTAGGTGCTTTATCTTGCGTAATTTGGACGCTTACGCTTCAAACAACTATTAAATATGTAATCATTACTTTACGCGCTGATAACAAAGGTGAGGGCGGTATATTTTCACTATACTCTTTAGTACGTAAAAAGGCGAAATGGCTTGTTATTCCAGCCATTATCGGTGGTGCTGCTTTGTTGGCCGATGGTATGATTACACCTAGTATTACAGTAACTTCGGCAATAGAAGGCTTGCATGTTGTGTTTCCACAAGTTTCTGTACTGCCCATTGTAATTGCTATTATCTCCCTACTTTTTATTATCCAACAATTTGGAACAAACTTAGTTGGCAAGCTCTTCGGCCCTATTATGTTCCTTTGGTTTGCGGCACTTGGCGTTTCTGGTATGGCTCAAATTATGCACGACCCATCTATATTTAAGGCTTTAAATCCGTACTATGCTATCCATTTATTAGTAACTAATCCGGCAGCATTGGTCATATTAGGTGGTGTATTCCTATGTACCACAGGAGCCGAGGCCCTGTATAGTGATTTAGGACATTGTGGTAAAAGAAATATTAGGATTAGCTGGATTTTTGTGAAGTCGATGCTCATATTCAATTACCTTGGCCAGGGAGCTTGGATTTTAAAAAATCCAGGTTATGATCCGCACAATGCCTTAACAAATCCATTCTTTAAGTTAGTGCCTGATAACATGGTTTTATATATGGTTATCTTGGCTACAATGGCAGCGGTTATTGCTTCTCAAGCAATGATTTCAGGCTCGTTTACCCTCATATCGGAAGCTGTGCGTTTAAATCTTTGGCCAAAAGTGCGTATCAACTACCCAAGTGTACAAAAGGGACAATTATACGTTCCTTCAATTAACTGGTTGCTTTGTGTGGGCTGTATTATTATCGTTTTGATATTTAAGAAATCGGATAATATGGAGGGAGCATATGGATTAGCTATCAATCTCACGTTTCTAATGACTACCGTTTTGGTTGCCGTATATATGCTTAGGAAGAAATTTCCAATTTACTTAGTTGTAATGTTCGTTTCAGTTTATGGTCTGATTGAACTTTCCTTCTTAGTAGGTAACATGGCCAAGTTTGTTCATGGTGGATGGGTAACATTGCTCATAAGTTGCGCTTTGTTAAGCGTAATGTGGACATGGTATAGTGCGAGAAAGATTAAAAACCGTTTTGTTAAGTATGTAGAAATTGAAGAGTACTACGGTATTTTGAAAGAGCTAAGTGATGATATTTCAGTTCCAAAATATTCATCGCAGCTTGTTTATTTAACCAGTGCCAATTTTAAAACTGAGATAGAGTCTAAGATTATCTATTCAATTATCCAAAAGGAGCCAAAAAGAGCTGATGTTTATTGGTTGGTACATGTTGATGTAATGGATGAACCTTATACGATGGATTATAAAGTTGAGTTTTTAATCCCCGGTAAACTTATTCGAATTGACTTTAAACTTGGATTTAGAATTGAGCAACGTGTTAATTTGCTATACCGTAAAGTGGTTGAAGAACTAGTGAAGAATGGTGAAGTTGATATTACTAGCCAATATACCTCGTTAAATAAACATAAAATAACTGGAGATTTCCGTTTTGTGTTGCTAGAAAAACACCTGTCTAAGTTTACCAAACTTAGTTTTTACGAGCGTAGCATTATGGATTATTACTTTATGTTAAAGCATTTCAGTTTATCCGAAGAGTCCAGTTTTGGACTAGATTCTAGCTACGTAGATGTAGAGAAAGTTCCTTTAATTTTTGTTACTCCTGAAGATATAGAGTTGAACAGGTTGGCAGTGTAAATTTACCACGAATGCACAAATGAAGGCGTGCATTCGTGGCTAAAAACTTAAATCTGTTGCTGCCCTAATTTGCTATGTCTAAAACCGTAAGCAAAATAGACGATCAAGCCTACAACTAACCAGATTCCAAAACCTATCCAATTGCTAATTCCAAGTTCACACATCATGTATAAGCAACTTAATAGTCCTAATACTGGGATTAAAGATAAATTTTTAGTTATACAGTAATATCCAACCACTAAGCAAATAAACAAGAAAATCCACATCGGAATTTTATGTTTGAATAACGACCAGCCACTTTCAAATTTCTTGTCATACGAAATGCTAGATTTAGCTATAAACTGTCCATACTGCTCTTCACTTAAGCTGTTTAAATAAGCTTCGGCATCAATCTGTTTGCCCTGTAATACAATAGGACTTGCACTGATCTCTTGTTTTACAGTTTCAAGTTCGGTCGAATTTAAAGAAGTAATGAAGGTTACAGGAGAATTGATCTGAGGTGCATTAGTGATAAATGCATTTGTCTCTACTTTAAACTTTGTAAATGCTAAAACCAACACGGCAACGAATATCACCGGAATAACAAATTTGGAATTTACATAAGGTATTTTGAATTTACCTCTTTGCACATCAGGCCTATTTTGAAGTACCAATACACCAGCACAAACTAACACAAAGGCAAATAAGGTGCCAATAGAACAAAGATCGGTTACAATGGTAAGGTTCATAAATAACGAAGGAACGGCCACCACAAACCCCACTACAATGGTTGCAAAAGAAGGTGTTTTGTATTTTGGATGAATTTTAGAAAACGATTTGGGTAACAATCCATCTCTACTCATGCTCATCCAAATACGAGGTTGACCCATTTGGAAAACCAATAATACACTTGCCATCGCGAATACCGCACTTACTGCAATAATACCACTCATTAATTTCAAGTCTATCTGATCAAATACAAAAGCCAAAGGATCACCAACAGCCAAAGTATCAGATTTAACAATGCCTGTAAGCACTAAAGCAATGGCGACATACAGCACGGTACAAATAATAATGGCCCACATCATACCTCTAGGTAAATCCTTTTGTGGATTTTTACACTCTTCAGCAGTTGTAGAAATGGCGTCGAAACCAATGTAAGCAAAGAATACGGCCGAAACACCTTTTAATACACCAGATACACCGTTGGGAGCAAAGGGATTCCAGTTTTTGGTATCAATATAGAAAACACCAACTGCTAATACTAAAAGAATAACAGCTAGTTTAACAACTACCATTGCGTTGCTCGCGTTTCTCGACTCTTTCATTCCTCGATATACTAACCAGGTAATAAAGATGATGATTCCTAAGGCAGGTAAATCTGCCACTAAATGAAAACTACCAATCTTTGGGGCAGTTAACCAAGCTTGATTGGCAACACTAGTTGCGTCATCTAAATTTCCAATGCTTTTTCCTGCACTGATTAATGCTTCGGCATGTTTATGACCATTAAATGCAGTTAAGTAATCCATCGTTGCCCAACTGGGGATATTAATTCCATCGATTCCAAGGCCCGGTATTCGAATGGAGGAGAGGAGCCCTGTAAAATAATCGGACCAGGATATGGCTACCGTTATATTGCCAATAGCATATTCCATAATTAGCGACCAACCTATAATCCATGCTACTAATTCGCCAAAGGCCACATATGAATAGGTATACGCGCTTCCAGAAACCGGTACCATAGAAGCAAATTCTGCATAAGCAAAAGCTGCAAAACTACAAGCTACTGCGGTGAAGATGAACAGAAATATAACGGCAGGTCCACCGTCGGCACTTGCTTTACCAATTGTACTAAAAATACCAGCGCCAATAATTGCTGCAATACCAAACGCGGTTAAATCTCTTACTCCTAAAGTTTTATGAAGGGATGAATTATGGTCGCCATAGCCTTTTGCGGCATCTTCTAAGATTTTACTGACTGACTTTTTTCTGAATAGTTTTTCGAACATGAATTGGTTAGTTTGTTCAAACTTAAAAAAAAAATATCAGTTTTTAAGCCTTGGGTTATTTATCGTCGATTATCTGTTTTTTACGCAAATGCTTTATAACAGAATTATACCTGGTTATTAAAGGATTATCTATTTATTCAGCTTGAATAGGTTTTTAAGTCGTAGTTGCGATAAATTCAGCTTACTATTTCGAATGTCTTACACTTGATTATCCTTTATGCATTGGAAAGAAAACACTGGAAAAATAGAAAGGCCTTAGCTTTAAACTAAGACCTTATAAAATGATGTGAAATTCTATTAATTAATGTTTTTTATCACTGGTATCAGCTTTTCTGAAAAAAGTAAGTGAAAATGCAGTTACCAATATGACTACTACTAACACAGCTAAGCAGATTAGTGGGAATGTGTTTCCTGTGGTTACGTGTTGTTCCATTTTTTTATTTTTTGCTAAATTATTGTTTTACCCTAATTTTTCCAATTCTTCTTTCACAAATGCTGCTAATTCTTTTACATAGTCGGCGCTAAAATCAAATTTTATTCCCGCAGTCTCGTAAATTTCATTCATTGGTTTGGTATAACCTAGCGCAAGGGCCGCTAAATATTGATCGAGCGCTTTTTGTGGATTTTCTTTGTAATTTTTCCAAACAGCAATAGCGCCTAATTGTGCAATAGCATATTCGATGTAGTAAAATGGCACTTCGAAAAGATGTAATTGTTTTTGCCAAAGATTGCCAAATTGCTGTTCAAAATTTTCCCAGTCTGCAAATCCTGCACCAAATCGGGTGTAAATTTGTTTAAAAGCAATTTCTCTATCTGCCGCGTTATGGTTAGGATTGGTGTAAATCCAATGCTGAAATTGATCAATTACTGCTACCCATGGTAAGGTCTTTAGTACATCAACCAATTGCTCTTTCTTAGCACGAATTAAATCTTCTTCATTTTCGAAATAGATATTCCAATTGTCCATCGAAATTAATTCCATGCTCATTGAGGCTAGTTCAGCTACTTCAGAAGGGCAATGTTTAAAATCATTTAAAGTCAGATTAGCAGTTAGAAAAGTATGTACAGCATGACCACCTTCATGTACCATGGTAGTTAAATCTCTTAAGGAGTTTGCCGAGTTCATAAAAATAAAAGGTGCTCCTGTTTCTGCTAAAGGATAATTATATCCACCAGGTGCCTTTCCCATTCTACTTTCTACGTCGAACAGGTTGTTGGCCTTCATAATAGAGAGTTTTTCTCCTAGAACAGGACTTATTGCCGTAAAACATGCAATGCTTTTATCAATTAATTCCTGTCCATTTGTAAAGGGTTTCAGGGCGGGTTTTCCAGTGGTACTTACTTCCATATCCCAAGGCTTTAAGGTTGATAATCCCAAGGCTTCTGCTCTTTTTTCGGCTTGTTCTCTTAATAGTGGAACGATTTCTTTCTCAATCGCTTCGGCAAAATCATAACAATCTTTCGCATCGTAATCAAATCGACCTAATGCCTGAAACATATAGTCACGGTAATTTTCAAAACCCGCATGTAGGGCTACCTTATGTCGCATTGCGATAAGCTCATCAAACAAAACGTTTAATTGATCTTTATCGGCCAGACGACGCTGTTGTATCGTTTCCCAAGCATTTTGTCGCACATTGCGATCCGTATCCTTCAAAAAATTTGCCGCTTGTTCCAGTGTATATTCTTGCTCGTTGATTTTTACACTCATTGCTCCCGTAATGGCTTGGTATTTTTGCTGGGCAATCTGCAACTGCGTGAAAAGTTCAATATTCTCTTCACGGTATAATTCTAATGCTTTTTTAACTGCACGTATGTAGACAAAATATTCTGCTTGATCCAGTTCGTCGATGTACTGACTTTCACTAAATTTCTTGTTCAGCTCATTGGCAATAGGAGATATTTTTGGTTCTATCTCGGTAGCGAAATACTGAAAATCCTTCAATAATTCCTCGTTTGCTGTATCGCAGCTCATTTTAATATATCGCCAAGCAAAATCTTCTTCTAAGGCGGCTTCCAATTCACTTTTATCTTTTAACCACTGTGCTAGTTCTACAACATTATTAAGCTCTCGTTTAAGTAATTCGTCGAAGATCGGCGACAAGCTTTCCCATACTATTTTGAGGTTTTGAGGGATGTAGTCTCTTTGTTTTTTAGGTATTAGTAAATCGTTCATTTTCTTAAGGTTGTAATGTTTTGAGTATTAATTGCTAGCCCATCTATTTAGTTCTCAAAAATGCATCAAGCAAAAAGCAGATGGCAAATATAACAGATGCGTACCCGTTTGTGGTTGCAAAAGCTCTATCCACTTTACTAATGTCATTTGGTTTAACCAGCAAGTGTTGATAAATAAGCATGCTACAAAAGAACGCAATGCCTATATAATATACCCAGCTAAAATTAGTGTAGAGCAATGGCAATATAACGCAGATTGCGGATAAAACGTGTAATAAAACTGATAATCTTAGCGCATTTTTGATGCCTAGTGCTGCAGGAATAGAGTGAAGTTTTTCTGCTCGGTCAAAACCTTCATCTTGAAGGGCATAAATGATATCGAATCCACTCACCCAAAATAGTACTGCAAAGGAGTAAAATAAGGGTACAATATTAAAATTGCCTGTTACAGCAATGTATGCACCAATCGGGGCGAGCGATAAGCCTAAGCCCAGTACTAGATGACAAAGCGCTGTAAAACGTTTGGTATAACTATAAAACAATACTACAAATAATGCAATTGGCGATAAATAAAGGCAAAGTGGATTGATAAATGCAGTTGCAGCAGTAAAAAGTACACAATTGATCACCACAAATAATAGGGCTTCATTTGCCGAGATTTTACCTGCTGGGATATCACGTGTTACTGTTCGCGGATTTTTAGCGTCGATATTTCTGTCGAGATATCTATTAAAAGCCATTGCAGCATTTCTGGCAAATACCATACATAAAATCACCAATGCCAATAGGTACCAGTTAAATGGATTTGAGGTAGTAGTTACGCCTAAAAAAAAGCCAATCATGGCAAAAGGCATCGCAAATATAGAGTGTGCGAAAAGTACGAGAGAAAAGTATTTTTTCATTATTCCTTAATCTTTGTTCCTTGCTCCTTAATCTTTAACGGGAAATTGATCACTCAATACTGGCATTACAAAATCTTCATTTACTTCATGAATAAATTGTAAAACTTGATCTCTACCTTGACCTTTTTCTGCCGACGTGATAAAAAATGGGGGAACTTCTTCAAACCATCCCAATAAAGCTTTGTTGAACTTCGCAACATGCTGATCAGTTTTTGGAGCAGATTGCTTATCAGCTTTTGTATAAACTAAGGCAAATGGAATTTGACATTCGCCAAGCCAAGAACAAAACTCTAAATCAATTTTTTGAGGTTCTAATCTGCTGTCTATCAATACAAAGACGCATTGTAAGCTTTCTCTTTTAGTTAGATAGTTACGAATAAACTTTTCCCACTTTTCTCTGCTGCTCTTCGAAACTTTGGCGTAGCCATAACCTGGTAAATCAACAATATACCATTTTTCGTTGACTAAAAAGTGATTAATTAGCTGTGTTTTTCCTGGTCGCTGCGATGTTTTTGCTAACCCTTGTTGGTTAACGAGCATGTTTATTAGGGAAGATTTGCCTACATTAGAACGTCCTATGAAGGCATATTCCGGCATGTTGGGTAAAGGCAAGGCCGATACTTTTGTATTGCTGACAACGAATGCGGCTGATTTTATGATCATAGGGCAAAGATAACAATAAAGAGGGAATAGGGAACAGCATCTTCATGACAATTCCCTATCTTTGCTGCACAATATGAACGAACACGTAACCCCTTACCAAACGGCTAACAGTAAAAAAGAACAAGTTGCTGAGATGTTCAACAACATTTCGGGTACCTATGATTTCCTAAATCACTTTCTTTCACTAGGTATTGATATTATTTGGCGACGTAAGGCTATTAAAGAGTTAAAAGCAATACAGCCGCAAATAATGCTCGATGTAGCAACTGGGACTGGTGATTTCGCATTCGAATCTATCGCTATTTTAAAGCCAAAAAAAATAATCGGGGTCGATATTTCTGAAGGTATGCTTGCTGTAGCCGAGAAAAAAATTAACGAACGCAATCTAGCCGATGTGTTTTCCGTTCAATTAGGGGATTCGGAAGGGCTAAATTTCGAAGAGCATACTTTCGATGCAATCACAGTGGCATTTGGTGTTCGCAATTATCAAGACCTTGAAAAGGGGCTTTCGGACATGTTAAGGGTGCTAAAACCTAATGGAAAGATTGTAATTTTAGAATTCTCTAAACCTAAAGTATTTCCAGTTAAGCAACTTTATAGTTTCTATTTTAAATATATAACGCCATTCTTTGGGAGGCTTTTCTCAAAAGATAAGCAGGCTTATACATATTTGCCTGAATCTGTTGCAGCTTTTCCAGATGGGAAAACATTTACAGCATTAATGGAAAAAGTAGGATACAAAAATACCAAACACCGTTCTTTAACGTTTGGTATAAGTGCAATTTATACCGGTATCAAATAGATGAAGAAATTAACACTCCTTTTTATTGCTTTATTTTTCACTGTAAATTTTGTAAAGGCTCAAAACTGGGCTGGTGGTATTGACGACGGGCGTTATAATTGGGGTTATAGTTTTCAATACATTTCGGCAGAATATAAGATTTGGAAGAGGGCAGATTGGAGAGAGCCTGTGAAGGATGAAACTGGTACACCAATAACAAATGAACTAAATTCAATTTCATCAAAACCTGCTCCGGGCTTTGCAATAGGCTTCGTAGCCAATGGCAAAATTACCAATAATTTGGATGCTCGTTTTACACCAACTTTAGTGTTTAGCGATCGGTTGATGAAATACACCTATGTTAATGATGCAGATCCAATTGAAAAGAAAACACAGGCAACGATGATTGATATGCCTGTAAGTTTGAAACTTAAGTCGGACAGGTTAATGAATTTTAGAGCTTATGTTTTAGGGGGCATCAAATATTCCTTAGATATGGCATCCAATAAGAAGCAGAATAACGCTGATATCCTCGATGAGCAACAAAAGCATTTGAGAAACAAAAGAAACTTTCTGTCGTACGAAGCGGGTGCTGGAATGGATTTTTACTTTCCCTTTTTTAAAATGTCGACAGAATTAAAGGTTTCTCATTCATTTAAAGACATCCTACTTCATGAAAACACTGCCTTTGCCAGCCCAATTGAGAAAGCAAAGCTCAGACATTTTACATTCAGCTTATTTTTTGAGTAAAATCTGCTTCAAAAAATGATACCTTTGCCTATCGTAATATCGATAAGTATATGATTAAACTATTCCGGGAATACAATTTCAAGTTGGCATAAAACCCGTGAAAGAGAGATCAGCTAAAAACAATTATATCCAATGAAAATTGCTTTAATTACGGGAGCAAGCGCTGGTATAGGTGAAGCCTGTGCCCATACCTTTGCTCAACAAGGTTACCATTTAATTTTAGTAGGCCGAAGAGCAGCGTTGCTCGAAAAGTTAGCCAATCAACTGATAGCAACTTATCAAATTGAGATTAAAGTGCTTCAAATTGATGTTAGAGATAAGGAAGACTTAACCTACAAATTAGGAACATTAACATCTCAATGGAAAAAAGTAGACGTACTCATAAACAATGCTGGTTTGAGCCAAGGTCTGGATCCAATAGATAAGGGCAGTATGGACGATTGGGATACCATGATTGATACAAACATTAAAGGCCTGCTATATGTTACTAAAATTGTTTCAACCTGGATGGTTGAGCAAAAAAAAGGTCATATCATTAACATTGGTTCTATTGCAGGCAAAGAGGTATACGCGAATGGTAATGTATATTGCGCCACAAAACATGCTGTCGATGCCTTAAATAAAGCGATGCGAATTGATTTACTTCCCCATGGTATTAAGGTTACAGGTATTCATCCAGGAGCAGTGGAAACAGAATTTTCGATTGTTCGCTTTAAAGGGGATGAAGCTAGAGCCAAAAAGGTATATGATGGATTTGAACCTTTAATGGCACAAGATATAGCAGAGGCTATATGGTTTGCAGTGAGTAGGCCATCACATGTTAATGTTAATGATATGCTGATTATGCCAACTGCGCAAGCAAATGGAAATTTGATTAAAAGAGATTAATGTATTAGTTGTTGGTTTGTTGGTTGTTTAGTAAATGACTGGTAAACTAAAACCAAAAAACAAAAAACGAAGAGATGATAGCAAATACGATAGATCAAGAGATAAAACAAGCCATGTTGGCTAAAGACCAAGCTAAATTAAGAGGCTTAAGAGCAATAAAGGCAGCAATTTTATTGGCCAAAACAGAAAAAGGCCAAAACGATGAGCTAACCGAAGAAGCAGAAATGAAGATTTTACAGCGCTTAGTAAAGCAGCGTAAGGAATCGGCAACGATTTATAAAGAACAAGGTAGGGAAGATTTATTTGCTGTTGAACAAGAAGAAATCGATGTTATTAACCAATTTTTACCTCAACAATTAGATAGCGAGGCTATTGCTCAGGTAGTGGCCAGGATAATTGCGGAAACAGGCGCAACCTCTATTAAAGAAATGGGAAAGGTAATGGGGCTAGCGAACAAAGAATTAGCTGGTAAAGCTGATGGTAAATTGATCGGAGAGTTGGTTAAGGCTCAGTTGGGATAACTGCTAAAACATAAAAATTATTCATTTTATTGCTTTAATTTAATTTTACTCTATTAACTTAGTAGCACATACCACAGATAATTATATATATGAAGTACGAAGTTATAGAAGAAGATGGGTTTAAATACATCGAGGCGGGTAAAGGTCATACGCTCGTGTTACTTCATGGATTAATGGGTGAATTAAGCAATTGGGAGCCGGCGATAGATCATTTTAAAGAGAATTACCACGTGGTTGTTCCTATTTTACCAATTTACGACCTACCTATCCTTACCCTAGGCGTGAAGAGTTTGTCTAAATACGTTCATCGCTTTCTTAAGTATCGGAAATTAAATCAGGTTGTATTGGTAGGTAATTCACTTGGAGGGCATGTTGGCTTGGTTTTTACGGCTGCACATCAAGAGTTTGTGAAAGCGTTGGTGCTTACAGGAAGTTCTGGTTTGTATGAAAATGCATTTGGTGGATCTTTCCCAAGGCGAGAAAGCTATGATTATATCAGGGAGAAAGTAGAATTTACATTCTATGATCCGGCAACTGCTACCAAAGAGTTGGTTGATGAAGTATTTAAATCTGTAAACGATAGGTCGAGGGTAATTAGGATTTTGGCATTGGCAAAATCGGCCATTCGACACAATATGTCGAAAGAATTATCGAGGATAACGATTCCAGTATCTTTAATTTGGGGCAAGCAAGACAAAATTACACCACCAGAAGTTGCTATTGAATTTCATGAGTTATTACCAAATTCTGAATTGAATTGGGTTGATCAATGTGGTCATGCACCAATGATGGAAAGGCCAGCAGTTTTTAACGACTTTCTGGATAAATTTTTGAATAGAATATTATTAAAATAGATGTTAGCAATAGAGCTTTTATCAAACGTAATTCCACCGCTAAAAACATCCGATACCGTTCGGAGGGCTTTGGAGCGGATGAGTGAGTTTAAGCTCTATCATTTGCCGATTGTTAATGAAGCTCAATTCTTGGGACTGGTATCTGAAGATGAGCTCGTTGAAGTTAGAGATCAAGAAACTCCATTGGGAAGTTTATCCTTGGCTATCCATAATCCATTTGTGTTTGATAATGCACATGTTTATGATATTATTAGACTGTTTAACCAATTACAGTTATCAATAGTGCCAGTTTTGGATGCAAAGAACAATTATCTAGGTTTAGTGTCTATTCACAACCTGTTAAGTTGTACGGCAGAAATGTATGCTGTAAAAGAGCCAGGCGGGATAATTGTACTTTCAATTAGCAATAGAAATAACTCGTTAGCGCATATGGCGCAAATAGTAGAAGCTGACAATGCGCAAATTCTTTCTTCGTATGTAAGTTCTTTCCCAGATTCTACCCGGTTGGAAGTAACGCTAAAGATTAACAAATCAGAGCTTTCGGGGATAATTGCTTCATTTGAACGCTATGATTATGAAGTGAAAGCCGTTTTTAACCAAACTCAATCTGATAATGGCACAACCGATCGATTCAATTCATTTATGAATTACTTAAACGTATAAAAGCTGAATGAAAATAGCAATTTACGGTAGAGATTTTAACGATAGTGTTTTGCCTTTTGTTCAAGAGGTTTTTAATGCCTTAGTTGAAAATAAGATTACGATCTCGATTTATCTCAAATTTCACAATTTTATAAAGAATAAAATTGCACTGCCAGCTGATGTAACAGTTTTTGCTAATCACCAAGAATTGGTTGACCATGTAGATGTATTATTGAGTTTAGGTGGAGACGGCACATTATTGGATACATTATCTCTTGTTAGAAATTCTCAAGTTCCTGTAATTGGAATTAATTTTGGTCGGCTAGGATTTTTAGCTAGTATCAATAAAAACGAAATTAAAAAAGCAATCGAGGCGCTTGTAAAAGGGGATTATTCACTAGATAAAAGAAGTATCCTAAGTTTAGAATCTCAAAATAATTTATTTGGGCAAGAGAATTTTGCTTTAAACGATATTACTATTCATAGAAGGGATAATTCTGCCATGATGATTATTCATGCTTATATGAATGGTGAATTTATCAATTCCTATTGGGCTGATGGTTTAATTATTGCAACACCTACGGGATCAACGGCCTATTCACTAAGTTGCGGCGGACCGATTATATTGCCTAACGCACAGAATTTTGTAATTACTCCTGTAGCGCCTCATAACCTAAATGTTAGACCTGTTATTGTTCCAGATGATGTCGTTTTAACCTTTGAAATTGAAGCTAGAAGTACAAAATTTCTGGTTTCTTGTGATTCAAGAACAGAAACTGTTGATAGATCAGTTAAAATAACCGTCAACAAAGCTAACTTTTATATTAATTTGGTTAGACTTAACAATGAAAGTTATTTAACTACGTTAAGGAATAAATTACTTTGGGGCATCGATACCCGCAACTATTAAAATGCAGTATAAAAAATTAATTCTTTCCTTTCTCATTGTAGTCATTGCTAAAACTTCTACCTATGCGCAACGAGCCGAAATAGGGCTAAATGTTGGCGGGGCTGGATATATTGGTGAGTTTAATCAATTTAATCCCGTAAAAATTAGTGGATTAAATGCTGGTATTTATGCGAAAATTAATTTTGATCCTTATTGGGGAGTAGGTATACATTATAATTACGGAAAGATTAAGGGCGATGATGCTAAATCTAACAATGCCCAATTTAGAGATCGAAATTTGAATTTTAGTTCCTCCCTAAATGAAATTGCTTTTATAGGGAGTTTTAATTTTTTGGATATGTACTCTCCCGGTAGCAGGAAAAGAGTAAGTCCTTATCTATTTTTAGGGGTTGGAGGAGTTATCTTTGAACCGAAAGCAACATGGGGGGAAGGATATGTCAAGCTTAGAGAATACAACACGGAGGGACTTCCAAAACAGTATAGAAATTATGCGATGACAATTCCTTACGGTGTTGGTATAAAGTATAAGAAAAGTGAAAACATTACTTTATTTGGGCAAATTGGTTACAGAACCGTCTTTACAGATTACTTAGATGATGTGAGCGGACTATACCCAACTGAAGGGCAATGGCAGAATTCATTTAATCCCACTATTAGTAAACAATTGTCAGATCGTTCATGGGAGCTAAATACAGGGAGTTATTTGTATAAACCTGGAGATCAAAGGGGTGATTTTAGAAAAAGAGATACTTATGTATTTGTAAATATAGGGATATCTTATACCTTTGTGAGCCAAAAATGCTTTACTTTTTAGGGCAAGGATAACATTAATGGGATTTAAAGAACAAATAGATATTAATCGTTTGCCAGAACACATCGCTATCATCATGGATGGTAATGGTCGCTGGGCAAAAAATCAGGGTAAGTTTAGGGTATTTGGACATGAGAGTGGTGTACTCTCTGTGAAGGATATTGTAGAAGGCTGTGTTGATATTGGAATTAAATATCTGACTGTATATGCATTTTCTGCCGAGAATTGGAATAGACCAGTTGATGAGGTGAATGCCTTGATGGAATTGCTAATTTCGACGATTAACAATGAAGCAGAAACATTAAATAAAAATAATGTTCGATTAAATGCAATTGGCGATTTGAAATCATTACCACAGAAGTGTATTGATGACCTAGCGAACGTAATGGAAATTACTTCTAAAAACACCAAATGCACGTTGACATTAGCACTTAGTTATAGTGCGAAGTGGGAAATTGTTGAGGCAGCTAGAAGAATTGCAGCTCAAGTAGCTTCAAAAGAAATTAATCTGGAAGATGTTAATGAGCAATTTTTTGCGGCGCAGTTAACAACGCATAACATCCCTGATCCGGAATTAATGATACGCACAAGTGGCGAACACAGAGTGAGCAATTTTTTGCTGTGGCAAATTGCTTATACCGAATTATATTTTACAGAAACCTTATGGCCCGACTTTAGAAGAGAAGATCTTTTTGAGGCCATTGTTGATTTCCAAAAACGCGAACGCCGCTTCGGAAAAATTAGTGAACAATTGAACTAATTTTACTTTTAACACTTTTTAACATGTGTTTAAATTAACTTAGCAACGTTTTTTAGATTGTAAATGAACCCGATAGAATTAAAATAATTATGAATATGATGAGAAATAATTATTTTAATTATCAAAGGCTCCATTTGTCCTCTAAAAGGAATTAAAATTACAAATGAAAAGAATATACCAACTCCTATTTTTGCTATTGATTGGTTTTCCAGCACTAGCTCAAATCCGTACTCAAGCTCCTCCAAAACCTAGCCTAACAGTTAATGGGTTGGATTTAGATTATTTTAATCCGAAAGAATATGTAATTGGTGGCACAACGCTAAGTGGTAGTCAGTATACAGATAAAGAAGTAATCATTATTCTCTCAAAGTTAACCAAGGGTGAAGTAATTACACTTCCTGGTGAAGCGACCGCAAATGCCATCAAAAACTTATGGCTTCAAGGATTATTTGACGATGTTAAGTTGAATATTTCGAAAATTGTTGCAGATACTGTTTATTTTGATATTGAAGTTGTAGAACGACCTCGTTTAAGTTCTTTTGAATTTATAGGAATTAGTAAATCTCAAAAAACAGATATTTCGGAGAAGTTGCAAGATAAGGCTGGAAAGACGATTATCAATGACAATTTATACAACACTACTAAAGCGATTATTAATAAATATCTGTTAGATAAGGGGTACTTCTTTACGACGATAGATTTTAAGTCTGTACCAGACCCTAACCAAGAAAACAGTGTGGTTTTACAGGTGCTGATAGACAAAGGTAAGCGAGTTAAAGTGCATGAGATTAACTTTTCTGGTAACAAAGATTTTAAATCAGCAAAACTGAGAAAGTTCCTTAAGAAAACTAAGCAACAAGCTTTTTATAAAGTTTTTGGGAGTGGGAAATTTAACAAGGAAAAGTACGAAGAAGATAAGTTGAAGCTAATTGCTAAAATGCAAGAAAATGGCTACAGGGATGCCGCAATCTTGAAAGATAGCATTTATAAATACAATGATAAGTCTATCGGGATTAAGATTGACTTACATGAAGGCCCTAAATATTATTTTGGTAATATTAGCTGGGTTGGAAATGCAAAATATACGACTGAATATTTGGAGAAAGTATTTGGTATTGAAAAAGGACAATTATTTAGCGAAGAGAAATTAGAAGCTAAGTTACGTGGAAGCGCAAATGGAGACGATGTTTCTAGTATCTATTTGAATGATGGTTACCTAACTTTTAATATTGATCCTGTTCAAACTAAAATTTACAATGATACGGTGGATATCGAAATGCGTATTTACGAAGGTCCACAGTATACCAATAACAAAATCTCTGTGATAGGAAACACCATTACCAATGATAGAGTTGTATTACGTAACGTGTATACTAAACCTGCTGAGAAATTCTCTAAAGAGCTTTTGGTAAGGAGTGTTCGTGAAATTGGTCAACTTGGTAACTTCGATGAGTCAAAAACTAATCCAATACCAAAGCCAAATCCGGCAGATGGTACAGTAGACATTGAGTATCATGTTGAAGAAAAGCCGTCAGATCAAGTAGAATTGTCAGGAGGTTTTGGTGGTGGCAGGGTAATTGGTACCTTAGGTTTAACATTTAATAACTTCTCGCTAAGAAACTTGTTTAACGGAGAAGCTTACAAGCCACTTCCTAAGGGAGATGGACAGAAGTTAAGTTTACGTGGACAGACAAACGGTAAATTTTATCAGTCTTATAGTTTCTCGTTTTCTGAACCTTGGTTTGGAGGAAAAAAACCGGTTAGCTTTGGTCTAAGTGCATTTACTTCGCTACAATCAAACGGTACCGCAGAAACTGCTGACAATTTTCAAAAAATACGCTTGAATGGTGTTTCAGTAAGTTTAGGTAGAAAATTGAAATGGCCAGATAACTGGTTCTCCCTATCGCACTCTGTAAACTTAAATCAATATATATTAAATAACTATCCAGGTTACTTATTTAGTACGGGTACATCCTATAACTTAAACTTAACGCAAGAGATTGCTAGGGATTCAAGAAATCATAATATTTTCCCTACAGGTGGTGCTTATTTAAAGTTTACTGTTCAAGCTACACCTCCATACTCGTTGTTTAATAATGTGAACTATGCAATAGCTTCAGATAAACAACGTTATAAGTTTACTGAGTACCATAAGTGGAAATTTGAATCACAATGGTTCCAAACAATTGTTGGTAAACTTGTATTGAAAGCCCAAGCGCAGTTTGGATTTTTAGGATCTTATAATAGCGCTGTTGGTCAGTCGGCATTTGAGCGTTTTAAATTGGGAGGTGATGGTATGCAAGGGTTTGACTTTTTACAAGGATCTGAATTAATTGCGATGCGTGGTTATTCAAATAATTCAGTAGTTCCATTAGGTGCTAATACAAGTATAGCACAGAGTTCAGGTAGTCCGATTTTCACGAAATATGTAATCGAATTTAGATACCCAGTAATTAGTAGTCAGCAAGCTACAGCGTTTTTAACTACTTTCGCTGAAGGTGGAAATACCTGGAACAAATTCCGTGATTACAATCCATTTAATATCAGAAGATCTGTTGGTGTTGGAGCGAAAATATTTTTACCGATATTTGGTTTACTTGGAATTGATTATGGATATGGGTTTGATAAAATACCTGGTATTGCAGATGCTAATAAAGGACAATTCCACTTTAGTATCGCGCAACAAATTGGCGGCTTTAATTAATTTATACATAGATGAAGAAACTGATATTTTTTAGCTTTTTACTCCTCACGAGTTTAGGAGTATCGGCACAGAAGTTTGCTTATGTAGACACTGAATATATTCTGAAGCATTTGCCAGAGTATAAATCTTCCTTAACTCAAATAGAAGGGATGTCTCAACAGTATCAAAAGCAAGTTGATGAAAGTTTTGGTGAAATAGACAGAATGTATAAAGCTTACCAAGCAGATCAGGTATTGCTAACCGACGAAATGCGTAAGAGAAGAGAGAATGATATCATTGAAAAAGAGAAAAAAGCAAAAGAGTTACAACGGCTAAAGTTCGGGCCGGAGGGTGAGCTTTTTCAACTGAGAACAAAATTGCTTAAACCTATTCAAGAAAAAATTGCTACTATTATCGCGGAAACTGCTAAAAGTAAATTTATTGATTTTGTTTTTGACAAAAGCAGCGAGTCGACCATGATGATTTATGCAAGTAGTAATTATGATATTAGTAATGATGTTATTACGAGATTGGGTTACAAACCCGGTACGTTGGTGAAGTAGATTCGAACACACAAATAAATTTTAAAACAACAATTAAGTAAAATAAAAAAATGAGAAAGTTAATTAACGTATTTTTTGTTGCAGCTGCATTGATGCTTACTGCTAACATTGCAAATGCACAACAAAAGTTTGGTCACATTAACTCTGATGACCTTTATGATGCAATGCCTGAAGCTAAAGCCGCACAAGCAACGCTTGAGACATTAGCAAAAACAAGACAGACTGAGATTGAAAAAATGATGGGAGAGTATCAGACTAAATTGAAAGCAGCTCAAGACAAAGAAAAGATAGCGCAAGATAAGCAAAGAAATATCAGTGAAGCTAATAGGGAGGTTATCACCAAAGAATTAGATGTTTTAGCAAAGGAATTGCAACAAGCTGGTCAAGATTTGCAGGATTTTCAAAAAAGAATTGAAGATGCTAAAACTAAAGCAACTAAAGATATCCAGGATAAGCAAAATGAATTGTTTCCTACAGTAAGTAAGAAATTATCAGGCGCAATTGCCGCCGTTGCTAAAGAAAAGGGAATCGCTTATGTTTTTGATTTATCAGTTACACAGGGCTTTAATAACTTGCTTTACTCTGAAGGTGGCGAAGATTTAACAGTTGCTGTGAAAACCAAATTAGGAATTAGCGCAACCGCTACTACTGCAAAAACACCAGCTACTACACCAGCTAAGAAGAACTAATTAGATATAATTTAATACCTTTAGCGGAATTGAGCGATAACTCAATTCCGCTTTTTTGTTTCAACCTTCCAATATACATGAACAACACTGCTCCAATAGGTATTTTCGATTCAGGATTTGGCGGCTTAACCGTATTTAAATCTATCGCAAACAAACTTCCTCAATATGATTATATTTATTTGGGAGATAATGCGAGATCGCCTTATGGAGATCATTCATTTGAAACGGTTTATCAATATACCTTGGAATGTGTAGAATGGTTATTTGCACAAGGTTGCGAACTGGTAATCTTAGCTTGTAATACTGCATCTGCTAAAGCGCTTAGAAACATCCAACAGCTCGACCTTCCAAAAAAGTATCCTAACCATCGGGTTTTAGGGGTAATTAGGCCAACTGCCGAAGTTATAGGTAATTACACTAATGGACATGATATTGGCATAATGGGGACACGTGGAACGGTCAATTCCAATTCTTATCTAATAGAGATAAATCACTTTTTCCCCGACTTAAAAGTGCACCAACAAAGCTGTCCGATGTGGGTGCCTCTCATTGAAAATGGCGAACATTTGGATGCTGGTGCCGACTATTTCGTTGCGAAATATATCAATGAATTATTACAGCAATCTGCGTCTATCGATTGTATTCTATTAGCTTGTACTCATTACCCGCTTCTTATACCCAAACTAGAAAAAATATTGCCATCTAACATCAAGTTGCTTTCTCAAGGCGAGATAGTGGCTAATAGCTTAGAAGACTATCTCAATAGACATCCAGAGATCGCACATAAGCTAGCTATGAACAAACAAAGAACCTTCTATACTTCTGGAGATATTGCAACCTTTAATCAACATGCTACAGTTTTTTTAGGCGAGCATATTTCAGCAAAGAAAATGCTATAATCTTCATACGAGGAGCGTAGCAAGTTCCTTTGAAAATTAGGGTAAGTGGATTGCTTTATTCCTCGCAATGACACTAATCTAAAAAATAACAATGAAATGATGTTTATTATAAATTTCCTTTCATTTCTTTATAGGTTTTAAATTTTTAAAAGGGTAAATTTGCGGCTCAATCATCAATCAATGAGTGATCAGATCAAGCACGAATGCGGAATAGCCTTTATCCGTCTCTTAAAACCGCTCTCATACTACCAGGAGAAGTACGGTACTGCTCTTTACGGACTTAACAAATTATATTTGTTAATGGAGAAACAGCACAACCGAGGTCAGGACGGTGCGGGCATTGCAACCATTAAACTGGATATGAAACCTGGTTCTAGGTATATTAGTCGTTACCGCTCCATGGCTCAAAATGCAGTTGCTGATATTTTTGGATATGTACAGAATAAATTTGTAGACATCCAAAATGAGACACCAGAATTGATGAAAGATACTGAATGGTTAAAGCAAAATGTAAGTTTTATTGGCGAGGTTTTGTTAGGTCACTTACGCTATGGAACACATGGTAAGAATAGTATTGAGAACTGTCACCCATTCTTACGGCAAAACAACTGGATGACCAGGAATTTAGTGATAGCTGGTAACTTTAACATGACCAATGTTGATGAGTTGCTAGAGCAACTTTATGAACTCGGTCAACACCCAAAAGAGAAGGCAGACACTGTTACGGTACTGGAGAAAATTGGCCATTTCTTAGATGATGAAAATCAAGAGTTATTTGATGAGTATAAAAAAGAAGGTTTAAGCAATGTTGACATTACGCACAAGATTTCTGATAACCTGAATATTGCAAATATTCTTCGTCGCTCTGCTAAAAACTGGGACGGTGGCTATACAATATCTGGCATCGTTGGCAATGGCGATGCGTTCGTTTTACGCGATCCTTCTGGCATACGTCCAGCTTTTTACTATGCAGATGATGAAATTGTCGTTGCAGCATCAGAACGCCCAGCAATTCAAACCGCATTTAATGTCCAAATTAAGCAAGTAAAAGAAATTGAACCCGGACATGCTTTGATCGTGAAAAAAGACGGTACCGTTAGCCAAGAGATGTATCGCGAACCTGCAGAGAAAAGAGCTTGTTCATTTGAACGAATTTATTTCTCAAGAGGCAGTGATGCCGATATCTATAAAGAGCGTAAGAAGCTTGGGCATTTATTAATTCCACAGGTGTTGTCTGCCGTAAAGGCTGATTTGAAAAACACTGTTTTCTCTTTTATACCTAACACAGCCGAAGTTTCATTTTATGGAATGGTAGAAGGCCTGCATGAACATGTGCGTGCAGTTCAGAAAGATACCTTGTTAAACCGTAAGGAGCAATTAAGTGATGTTGATTTAGAGGAACTATTATCAATGGCTCCGAGGGTGGAGAAACTGGCTATTAAAGATGTAAAATTAAGGACATTCATTACACAGGATGCCGATAGAGGCGAAATGGTTGCCCATGTTTATGACACTACTTACGGTGTCATCAAAAATCACACAGATACGTTAATTGCCGTAGATGATTCGATTGTTAGGGGAACTACCTTGAAACAAAGTATCATTAAGATTATTGATCGCTTACATCCAAAGAAAATTATTATTGTTTCATCTGCTCCTCAAATTCGTTACCCCGACTGTTATGGAATTGATATGTCGAAAATGGGTCAGTTCGTTGCTTTTGACGCGGCAATTCAACTTTTGAAAGAGCGTGGAATGGAGCATATTATCGAAGAAGTTTACCAGAAATGTAAAGCTTCTTTGTTATTGCCTAAAGAGGAAATTGTTAATTTTGTGAAGGAAATCTATCGTCCATTTAAGCAACAGGAGATTTCTGACCGGATTGCAAAAATCATAACTCCACCAGGAACAGTAGCAGAAGTTGAAGTAATCTATCAAACACTCGACAACTTACATGTTGCTTGCCCTAACCATAGTGGAGATTGGTATTTCTCAGGAAATTATCCAACGCCTGGAGGTAATAAGGTAGTAAACAAAGCCTTTGTTAACTGGAAGGAAGGAAATAATCAACGAGCGTACTAAGTTTAGTAACTCCTTGAAAAGGTTTAAAGCAGTAAAGTAAATTCGTTCAAGATAACTGAGATTTTGAACGGATTTCTACACAATTATCTTTTAAAATTTAAATCTAAGAAACTTTAAAGCGAACAAACTGTTTTATCATCAAAATGCCTAATGATGAGAAAGACAATCCTATATATACTCCTATTACTTACATTTTCGTGCTCAGAAACTAATCAAAAGAAAGTTGAAAAGGCAATTTCGAAAACCAGCGACAGTTTAATATCTAAATTGGACAAGGTAAATGATACCTTAAAGGGAGTAACCAAAGATATCAAGAAGAATATTCCAAGAGTAAGTGTTGAAACCTATCAAAGTATTCCAATTAGTTTGCAATGGATTGGCTTTGATAGACCTGGTTCTGCCAAATTGTCGAAATCTGATAATGATTGGAAAACTATTAAGGGTGAACAGACAAACGGAAATAATGAGTATTTAAAAATAGATGGTAAAATTAAAAGAATTGATAAGAACCAAATCAAGTTTGTCGGCACAATTATTACCTATGTAAAATATAACAACGATGGTAAACCATGCGAAAAAAGCGGTGAGCAAATTTTCCTTAAGAAAAATGAACGTAAATATTACAGGCTACAAAATATGGAAAACTGCGCAGGGGGAAGACTGGTTGACTACGTTGATTTATATGAAATCGATAATTACTTGTAATGCTAGTAGAACTGGTTATAAGTTTTAAAAACCAACCATAACGCGAATAATATAATTATTACCCCAGCAACCTTATTCAAGGTTTTTAAGGCGCTCTCTTTAATTCTATATCTTAATTTACTAGAGTAGTAACTTTTTAAACCATCAATGGTTAATTGGGTTGCCATCGCAATGAAAAAACAGAATAATTTTTCGTCGAGCCTATTATTTAATTTAACGGAGATAATACTGCTTACGATAATCCAGAACATTAAGGTAGATGGAGTTAAAATGCACATCAGAAAGCCCTTAATGAGATAGCCACGTTTACTTACTTTTTGCAGGGTATGGCTATCATAATTAATTGCGACTGTTGCAAATAGGTAATAAAGGCCAACTGCAAATAAAAATGCACCTCCAATTAAGCCAACATACTTATCAAAACTCTCTTGGTATTCTAGAAATTGACTACCAAAAAGTACAATCCCGATTAATATAACATCACTTATAATTACTCCAACTGCTAATGAAAACCCAGCCTTAAATCCTTTTTCTATACTGGTTTTTATCATCGAGAAAAAAACGGGACCAGTTAAGAATGAGGAAATTAATCCGGCTCCCATGCCCAATAAAATCGCTTCAAACATTAGCCTTTTATATTTTTTATGCTAATATGCGATTTTTCAAGCTAAAAACTGACGATTTTCTTAATAGTTGTGAGAAGTTTTTAGCTAAAATCCTTTTATACGCGTTAATATGACGTTTATTTTAATTCACCCGTGTAAAAATTACACTTTAGTAAGCGATATATTTTATTTATGTTTAGCGAACTAAAATAAATAGACTAACCATATTACTAAATTTTAAATGGAACAAAATTCACAAACCAAATGGGGGCAGTTCATACCCTTGGTTACCGTATTCTTTTTTTGGGGATTCGTAGCTGCAAGTAATGACATCTTAATCCCTGTGTTTAAGCATGCATTTCAGTTATCACAAAGTGAAAGTCAATTGGTATCAATCGCCTTTTATGTTGCTTACACTGTGGGCTCATTAATTTATGTTGGGATTTCGGCATTGATGAAAAAAGATCTGATCAATACCATTGGTTACAAAAATAGCTTAGCGCTAGGCTTGGTAATTTCTGCATTGGGTACTTTATTGTTTTATCCAGCTGCAAATTGGAACTCATTTCCATTAATGCTATCTGGGCTATTTATTGTTGCGTTAGGTTTTTCTTTACAGCAAACGGTAGCAAATCCTTTGGCAATTGCCTTAGGGCCAATTAAAACAGGTTCACAACGATTAACTTTGGCAGGAGGTATCAATAATTTTGGAACCACAATTGGGCCGCTAATTGTAAGTTTTGCCATTTTTGGCTCCATTTCTAGCGCTACAGGCGATGTGAGCATTGAAAGTGTTAAAACACCATATTTAATTCTAGGTGGGGCTTTTTTAATCGTTGCGCTATTTTTAAAACTATCTCCAATACCAGATAAGCCACCTTTGGTAGAAGCTAAAACAGACGATACCGATCTTAAAGGATCTGCTTTAAAATATCCACAGTTGGTTTTAGGTATGATTGGTATTTTCGTATATGTTGGTGTAGAAGTATCAACTGCTAGTAATTTACCTGCTTATATGGAAAAAGATCTAGGTTTTGCCATTAAAGACATAGCTCCTTACATTTCACTTTATTGGGCTAGTATGATGATAGGAAGATGGACAGGAGCGGTAGAAGCCTTTACAGATAATTTAAATACGCAGAAGGTATTAAGATTTATCGCACCTTATTTGGCATTTGCTATCTTTTTAGGTGTAAATGCTGCTTTTGGGCATGATCTACAACCATTTTACGTGTATGCTTTAATTATTTTAGTATTAATCATCGCCGACTTTATGAGTAAAGGTAGTCCGTCTAAAATGTTATTGATATTCTCTATCATCGGCATTATTGCGTTACTTATTGGAATGTTTACAACTGGCATGGTGAGTGTTTATGCCTTTACTAGTGTTGGCCTATTCTGTAGCACGCTATGGCCTTGTATTTTTACCCTTGCGGTAAGTGGTTTAGGTAAGCATACCAGTCAGGGTAGCAGCTATTTAATTATGATGATAATGGGCGGTGGTATCGTGAGCTGGTTACAAGGTGTTGTTTCGCAGGTTGACTTTATCGGCATCCAGTACAGCTATATTGTTGGTATTTTGTGTTTTGCTTACCTTGCTTATTATGCTTGGAAAGTGAGCGGAATACTCAAAGCCCAAGGAATTAGTTTTGATGAGAAGATATCAGGCGGCCATTAATATATTCATCCTTTAATAAGATTTTAAAACATTTTTTACAACAATAAACCTAATGTCTAAAACAACTATTCAAACTAACAAAACGGCACTTTTGCCAATGGTGATCTGCTGCGCTTTGTTTTTTATTTTTGGCTTTGTAACCTGGGCCAACGGTACATTAATTCCCTTTCTAAAATTGGCGCTTAATTTGGAAACAGATTTACAAGCCTTTTTTGTAACATTTGCCTCCTATATTGCCTATTTTTTCCTAGCGTTACCAAGTTCTTGGATTTTGCGGAAGGTAGGTTTTAAAAATGGCTTGGTGATTGGAATGGTTGTGTTGGGTGTTGGTTCATTAATTTTTATTCCAGCAGCCGATAACAGGAGCTATGGACTTTTTTTAACAGGTATTTTTATTCAGGGATCTGCGATGGCATTGCTACAAACGGCTGTAAATCCTTATTTAAGTATTATTGGGCCAATTGACAGTGCTGCTTCTCGTATCTCTATTGCGGGATTATGTAATAAGGGTGCTGGTGTTTTGGTTCCTATTATTTTTGGGGTGTTGTTTTTAAAAAATTCGGAGGAAGTAACCGCTAAATTAAATGCAACAACGGATTTAGCACAAAAGAATGCGATTTTGGATGAGCTGTTGCAAAGGGTTCATACCCCTTACATTGCGCTAGCAATTATTTTTGTCTTGTTTGCCATACTTATAAAATTTGTGCATTTGCCAGATGTAAATGAAGATGGAGATGAAAGCGTTGTAGATAATGTAAAATCCGCAGGTAAAACAAGTATTTTTCAATACCCTCATTTGTTTTTAGGCGCGTTTGCTATTTTTTGCTGCGTGGCGGTAGAAGTTATGGCTGGGGACGGAATTACAACTTATGGCCGAGAATTAAATATCGACGCCGATATTTTACGTTTTTCTACCACTTTTACATTATTTTGTATGTTAGTAGGTTATATATTTGGAGTATTTGCAATTCCTCGTCTTATTTCTCAGCAATTGGCATTAAGAATATGTGCCATTTTAGGTGTCGCTTTAACAATCGTATCCGCGTTTAGCGAAGGTTATGTTTCTTATTATGCGGTAGCGCTATTAGGATTAGCGAATTCCTTAATGTGGCCAGCAATCTTCCCTTTGGGTATAAAAGGTTTAGGTAAGTTTACAAAAACGGGCTCGGCAATTATGATTATGGGTATCGCTGGGGGTGCTTTGGTTTTACCAATTTACGGTTTCTTAAAAGATAAAATGCAAATTGATTTCCAGCATTCATTTTTGATAACCATGTTGCCTGCCTATTTGTATATTATTTATTTTGCAATTAAAGGACATAAAGCGGGTACAAATGCCTAAACCAAGTTTTGTTCAAATCTTCATGAATTTAGCATCCGAACTTGCACTTCGCTCGCACTGTGTGCGGGCGCATGTGGGTGCGGTTTTAACAAAGGACACTCGGATTATCTCCATTGGTTATAATGGACCCCCGGCTGGCACACATAATTGCGATGAAGAATGGCCAGAACATGGTTGTGATAGAGATAGCAAAGGGAGTTGTTCACTAGCATTGCATGCAGAAGAAAATGCTATTTTGTACGCAGTCAAAAACGGATCTAAAATTGAAGGTTCTACCTTATATACCACGCTTTCTCCTTGTATTGCTTGTGCGAGGCTTATCTTATCCTCAGGGATCAAAAAAGTTTATTACAAGGATTCGTACGCTGCTTACAAAGGGTTAGCTAGTGATGAAGGAGTTGATTTCTTAATTAGATTTGGAGTAGAGGTTGTTCAGAGTTCTATAGTTGCTTAGTTTTTGGTTGTTTCGTCTTGCTTCTTGACTTTAAAAAATCTTACATCTAATATCTCACATCTCATATCTAATCCCTACCTTTGCGCATGCTAGAAAAAATCATCATCCTCGATTTTGGTTCGCAGTTTACTCAGCTTATTGCCCGTCGTGTTCGCGAACTTAATGTTTACTGTGAAATCCATCCATTTAACCATATTCCTGAACTAGACTCAACCGTAAAAGGAATTATTTTATCCGGTAGTCCATATTCTGTCCGTCAAGAAGATGCACCATTTGTAGATTTATCTTTATTTAAGGCATTTCCATTATTGGCGGTTTGTTATGGTGCACAATTTATTGCGCAACAAAGTGGAGGAGATGTACAGGCATCAAATACTCGAGAATATGGTAGAGCAAATTTGAGTCATGTAAATAACGCAAATAAGCTGTTCAAAGGAATAAACATTGATTCACAAGTATGGATGAGTCATGGAGATACCATCAAGCATGTGCCTGATAATTTCGAAATTATTGCGAGTACTGCAGAAGTTCGTGTTGCAGGTTACCAAGTTCAAGGTACTGCTACTTATGCGATACAATTTCACCCGGAGGTTACGCATACAACAGATGGAAAAATTTTACTAGAGAATTTTTTGGTGGATATCTGTGGTTGCTCACAAGATTGGACTGCTGATGCGTTTGTAGAAACGACAATTGCTGAATTAAAAGAGAAATTAGGAAATGACAAAGTAGTTTTAGGGCTATCTGGAGGAGTAGACTCTAGTGTAGCAGCCATCCTTTTACACAAGGCGATCGGTAAAAACTTACATTGTATTTTTGTAGACAACGGCTTACTTAGAAAGGATGAATTTGAAGGCGTACTAGAGCAATATAAAGACATGGGCTTAAACATCCGTGGAATTGATGCAAAGGATAGATTTTTAAGTCAACTAGCAGGAGTTAAGGATCCAGAATTAAAAAGAAAGGCAATCGGAAGAGTTTTTATAGAAGTGTTTGATGATGCAGCTCACGATGTTAAGGATGTAGTATGGCTAGCCCAAGGCACAATTTATCCAGATATTATCGAGTCTGTTTCCATAAAAGGCCCTTCTGCCACAATTAAGTCACACCATAATGTTGGTGGATTGCCCGATTTTATGAAACTGAAAATCGTTGAACCTCTAAATACGTTGTTTAAGGACGAAGTAAGAAGGGTTGGGAAATCATTGGGTATTGAAGGCTTTATTTTAGGACGTCACCCTTTCCCTGGTCCAGGTTTAGCTATTCGTATTTTAGGCGATGTAACAGCAGAAAAGGTTGCGATACTACAAGAAGCAGATGCCATTTACATTAACAATTTAAAAGAAGCTGGATTATACGATCAAGTTTGGCAGGCTGGCGCTATATTTTTACCGGTTCAATCTGTTGGTGTAATGGGAGATGAAAGAACATATGAAAATGTAATCTGTCTTAGAGCAGTTGAATCTGTTGACGGCATGACTGCAGATTGGTGTCATTTGCCTTATCCGGTACTGGCTAAAATTTCGAATGAAATTATTAATAAGGTTAAGGGAATTAATAGGGTAGTTTATGATATCAGTTCTAAACCACCAGCAACTATTGAATGGGAGTAAATTGTTCTATTAACAGTTTAAAGCAGCTCAATAAAACAATTTAGCAATTAAGCAGTTAAATAATTAAACCAATTAACCAAATCATCCCTAATGACTAAGTGCAAAGGCTTAATTTTTTTCTTGTCGTGTGCAGTCTTACTTGCTTGTTCTCCTAAGACTAGACCGGTTGTAAGTCCGCCTGTTAAGACTATTCCTAAAGAAAGCAATTCAAGCGTTCCAGTTAAACCTGTTCAGAAATTTACAGAAGCGAACATTTCTCTGTTAATTCCATTTAAGCTAAATCAAATAAATTTAGCTGTAGCTACAAAGGCACAAGTAGATCGTGCCGACATGGCAATTGATTTTTATCAAGGGGTAAAAATGGGAATTGATTCTGCCGCTAGTTTTGGTTTGAATTTTAAGGTAAATGTATATGACACCAAGGATGAGAATGCCCAATTAATGGCATTAACAAAAAGCGAAAATCTAGCGAAGAGCGACCTTATCATTGGACCAGTCTTTCCTGAAGGAATAAAGAACTTCACAAATTTTGCAATTGGTAATGATATGCCGATGGTTTCTCCATTGGCTGCATCTAAACCAACTGACTTTAATAATCCTAAGCTGATTTCTGTGGTAAACTACATCGATCAGCACAGTGAAAAAATTGCTGGGTTTATTGGAACTAAATTTCAGCCAGCAAATAGTATCGTAGTACTTATTAACCCTCGAAAAACCGAGGATGAAGAGTTTGCTGCTCCAATTAGGGCATTCTTAAAACAGCGTCATCCAACGTTAATCGTTCAAGAATTCACTTCAGCCTATGCGTTTGAAACTCGAATGATTAAAGGTAAGAAGTATGCAATTATCGTATGTTCGTCCGAAACCAGTTTTGTAATACCAACGATTGATAAACTAGCTAAATTAGCAAAATTAAAGGCGCAAGATTATCAGCTGAACCTTTTTGGACACCCGAATTGGATTAAGCAAAATTATAATATTAATCAGTTACAAACACTACATACCATTTTAAGCACTTCTTATTTTGTCAACTACAAGGATGCAAATGTTATTTCGTTTGTGAAAAAGTATCGTGCAAGCTTCAATTTTGAGCCAAGTGAATATTCTATCAAAGGTTTTGACATCGGCTTTTATTTTGGTAAACTACTAGCCAAACACGGGAAGAATTACTTAGATTTTATTACGAAGGACAAATACAAAGGGTTACACAATTCCTTTAGTTTTGGCTATAATCCGATTTATGGGTATTACAATAAAGATTTAATGCTTTTGCAGTATAAAAATCTTAATTTAAATTTAATTAACTAGTATTAAAAAGCCCTTGATGGGTTTAGGGCATGAGAGTAGAACATCAGATTAGGGCTTTTGAGCAGATCCATCAAAATTATGATGGTGTGCTGCCATTACATCGGTTTTTGTTTGCCTATTTTAAGCAAAATAAGCAGATGGGTTCATCTGATAGAAGATGGGCAACCCGTTATATTTATAGCTTTTTCCGCTTGGGAAAAGCGTTGTCGAAATTAGCACCCATACAGCGTCTTGCCATCGGAGATTTCCTTTGTCAGCAAACTCCTAGTCTTGTTGTTGAAACTTATTTAAACGATTTGTTAGCCTCAATTGCACTACCATTAGCTGAGAAAATAAAGCTGGTGCAGACCAAATTCCCAAAGTTTGAATTACCGGACGTATTTACCTTACATGGTTATTTATCGCCACAGGTTGATCAGACACAGTTTTTCAGCTCTTTTTTTATACAGCCCAACCTTTTTATAAGAGTTAAAGGAACTCATATTCAAGCAGTAAAAAACCAACTTGCAGCTAAAAATATTGATGCGGAAGAAGTGATTGAAAATGCATTGGCACTACCTAATGGTATTAAATTAGAAGAGATTGTTCCTGATTCTCGCTTATATCAAGTACAAGATTTATCATCTCAAAAAACAGGGGCATACTTTGAACCTAAAAAATATGACTATTGGTGGGATTGTTGTGCTGCGTCTGGTGGTAAATCACTTTTATTGCATGATTTAGAACCAAACATTGAATTGCTGGTAAGTGATGTTAGAGAAAATAGTTTAAACAACCTAGACGAACGTTTTCAGATTGCCGGAATTAAAAAATATCATAAAAAAGTAATTGACCTACTTCAAAATAACGACCAAACCTTACATCATTATGAGTTTGATGGTATTTTACTAGATGCGCCTTGCTCAGGTTCTGGAACTTGGGGCCGTACGCCTGAAATGCTTTGGTATTTTGAAAAATATAAAATCGACAACTACGTTAAACTACAGAAAGCATTTGCAGGAAATGTAATTAAGTACCTGAAGCCTGGAAAACCTTTAATTTATATGACATGTTCTGTTTTTAAAGCAGAAAATGAAGACGTTGTAGAGTATATTGAAGAGAATTTTCCGGTAAAATTAGCTCAAATGGAATTAATTAAGGGCTATAATGATAAAGCAGATAGTATGTTTGTCGCTCGTTTTATTAAGGACTAAGGATTTTCGACCCAAAAGAATTTAATGGCTATGGGTAAACCATTGCCTAATTTTCTCTTTCAAATGCTTAATAGCTTCGAAAAGAACGGCCAGCAGACCTATAATTAGCGTAAATTGCTCAAAACTGTTCATAACAAGGCTTTATAGATATAAGACTAATTTAGTGAGTTTTTGTTACAGATTCATTATTTGAAAATCAATTCTCTATGAAGAAGAACGAATTATGAGCTCGCTATTTAAAACTTGGTCTACAAATTCCTTGTTATCATGTTCTATTTCATCTATCAGCAGCTGAGTTGCAATTTTACCAACTTCATAACTTGGCTGCATGATGGTTGTTAACGTAGGACTTACCACTTTACTCACAGGTTCATTATTATAACCTATTACAGCAACGTCTTGAGGGATTCGATAACCCAAGCCCTGTAAGTACTGGATACTAATGATCGCAGAGGAATCATTAACTGCAAATATAGCATCTGGTTTAGAATCGAGTTTAAAAAGTAATTGCACTTTTTCTAAAGCATCATCTTCAAAGTTTTCACAATGTATAATGTAAGCAGGGTTTACGGGGATGTTATGATCTTTGAGTGCGGCCAAATAGCCGTTTAAGCGTTCTGTTGCAATAGAAAGATGAGATGGCCCTGCTAAGTGCGCTATTTTTTTATACCCTTTTTTAATGAGATGCTCTACCGCTAAATAGGCTCCTTGATGCTGGTTAACCGTAACTTTTGTAGCTGAAACATTATCAAGCGCTCTGTCAAAAAAAACAATTGGAATCCCTTTTTGCTGAACCTTTAAGAATGGACTAGGATCAGTTGTATCTTTTGAAACGGAAATCAAAATACCATCAACTCTAATAGAGACTAGTCTTTTAATGCATGCATCTTCTTTTTCTATGGTTTCATCAGATTGAGAGAACATAATATGATATCCCAAAGAGTCTGCAACTTCCATCATACCCCCGATTGCGCTAGCAAAATAACTTGAGGCTATCACAGGTAGCACTACCCCAATGGTCTTTGTTTGCTTATTAACCAAGCTCTTGGCTATAAAATTTGGTTCGTAATTGAGTTCTTCTGCTAAAGCCAATACCTGCTTTTTTGTCTCTGGATTAATATCTTGTACATTTCGCAAAGCTCGTGACACCGTCGATACAGATAGTCTCAACTTCCTAGCTAAATCTTTTAATGTAACCTGCTTGTTCAACATTTTTATTGGTTAATAGGTGATTTTGTGTGATTGGTTAAGCAATTTGTATCAATTTTTGCATAATACCAAATCCCTGTTAAAGATTTAATTATTCAAAATTTGTAAAACTGCTCTACGCGTTCCTGCAAACGTTACCGGAAACGTTATCTTCATTTAGATGCCCTTCACGCTATTAAAAACGGTCTTTTTCAATATATATTTGACTAACAAAACCAAAAAAACAATGAATAAAAACATTTTAACCACAATTGCTTCTATTCTCCTAATCGTTTTAAGTTCGGTAACTGTTTACGGTCAACAAAGAAGGATAACAGGTGTAGTAGTCGATGGTATCGACAACACCCAGTTGCCAGGTGCTGTTGTAAAAATTAAAGGAACCAGTATTGGAGCGGCAACAGATCTTAACGGTAAATTTACCTTAGCTGGAGAATTTAAAACAACCGATGTATTGGTTGTATCTTTTATTGGTTATTTAACCAGTGAAAAAACTATTGGCGACCTTGCTAATTTTACAATCTTGCTTAAGCCTGATGCACAAACTCTAGGAGAAGTAATCGTTACTGGTGTCGCAACTGGAACCTCGAAAACTAAGCTTGGATTTGCAGTAGACAAAGTTAATCTTGAAGCGCTTCAGAAGGTGCCAGGAGGAGACCCAGCCGCTGCCTTACAAGGTAAAGTTGCTGGTGTTAAAATCACAAAAACTAGTGGAGCTCCAGGCTCAGAGAGTGACATTCAATTGCGTGGCGTAAAAACAATATTTGGTTCTTCCAACCCACTGGTTATTATTGACGGTGTTTTAACTACTGGAGGATTAGCAAATATCAATGCGCAAGATATTCAGTCGATGGAAGTACTAAAGGGTGCAGCCGCATCCTCACTGTATGGTTCTCGTGCAGCGAATGGTGTTATTAGCATTATCTCGAAACGAGGAAATTCCATCCAATCTGGTAAGACGGAATTTAATGTAAGATCGGAATACGGGCAAAATTTCATGGGTTTTATACCCGAACAATCAAATGCCACAAACAGAGTTGTTCAAACAAATCCCACAACAGGGAAACCTGAAATATTGAAAATAAGTGCTGATGATCAAATCGTTGATAACCTATATCCATCAAAATACGACCATTTAAAGCAATTCTTTAATCCTGGGAATTACTTTACCAATTATCTTTCGTTTAAAGGAAATTCAATCGACAACAGATTATCAGCTTATTCTTCAGTTGAGATGACTAATGAAGCTGGTGTGGTAAACCTGGTTACAGGACTGAGCAGAACCAATGTAAAGTTAAACCTAGATTATAAATTCTCTGATAAATTGGAATTCACGACTTCGAACTTGTTTGCACAATCGAAATCAGATAATAGAGCTAATGGCGCATTTGGACAATTACTAAATACAGACCCGGATGCGGACTTATTTCAACTTAATGAAGATGGAAGTCCTTATAAGGTGAACATAAATACCATTGCGCAAGCAGCCAATCCACTTTATAACATTGTTAATTCTATTAGCGATTATCGTTCTGAGCGATTGTTAAGTTTTTTTGCTTTGAAATACAGGCCGCTGAATTTTCTGTCATTTGAGGCCTCATATGGTACAGATCGAAGTAGAGGAGAGGGCTTCTTTTTAAGTCCAAAAGGTAGATTAGATTATAACCTAACGGCAGATAAGGGAAGCATTTCGAGAAGTAATAGTATAGGCAGAAGTCAGACTGTTCAGTTAGATGGTTCATTTTTCAAAAAGTTTGGCAATTTTAATACCCGCTTTAAGGCTCAATATATGTACGAATCCGAGAATTTCAGCAGTATGAGTGCTGGCGGCTCAGATTTGGGTGTAACAGGTATGGGGCTTACATCGGTAGACCTTGCAGCAACTAAGACGGCCTCTTCATTTGCATCTAAAACAATTGCAAATAATTTTGCGGGTTTAATGATGGTTGATTACAAGGACAAATATATTCTAGATGCATTAGTAAGACGAGATGCTTCTTCAAGATTTGGGCCCAATGTACGTAACCAAATATTCTATAGAGTTGCTGGCGCTTATAGGCTGACTCAAGATTTTAAAATAAAAGGTATTGAAGAATGGAAGCTCAGAGCATCTTATGGTGTTTCAGGCTTAAGACCTCCTTTCGAAGCCCAATATGAAACTTATACTCTGCAAAATGGCTTAACGTCTGCTCAGTATACCTTAGGCAATCAAAATTTGAAGCCATCTTTTTCTAAAGAGTTTGAAGCTGGTACTGATATCTCTTTTTTAAATCGCTTTAATTTTTCATTGAATTATTCTAGCGCTAGAAATACTGACCAAATTTTAAAAGTGCCACTCCCGGCACTGGCCGGTGCCCCTTACATGTGGCAAAATGCGGGTGAAATTTTAACAAATGCTTTTGAAATGAGCTTGAATGGAAATGTAATTAAGAATAAAGCTTTTACTTGGGACGCAGGAATAACTTTTGACAAAATAGGTCAGAAAATTAGCAAGTTAAACGGAACACCGTATTACTTAAATGGTACAAGGTTTAGAATAGAAGAAGGGATAGAATTTGGAACGCTTTATCTCGATCGCTTTGCGAGAAGTTTAGATGAGGTTAAAAACCAGATTCCAGCAGGAATGAATATCAACGATGTATTTGTAGTAAATAATGAAGGTTATGTTGTAAGAAGAACTGAAATCGGAACAGTTAATGAAAAAGCTGTTAAGATTAAAGACGACAAAGGGAATATTCTTGCCCTGCCGTCTGCAAACTTCACTCCAGATTTTAATATGAATTTTAACAACACTTTTAGTTATAAAGGATTTACATTGTATGGCTTGGTAGCTTGGCAAAATGGCGGCCGAGTATACAATCACTCGGTCAGATATACCACTGAGCCCAAGTTCCTAGACCAATCTGAAAAGCCATGGAATGCTGTTAAGCCACTTAAATATTTAGACAATAGCGGACAAGAAGGTGGCCTATTAGGATGGGACAATGATAATTTGATATATGATGGAACATTTGTAAAACTTAGGGAGCTCTCGCTTTCATACGATTTAAAAACGCTAACTAAATATGGAGTTAAAAACTTGAAATTTAGTGTGATAGGACGTAACCTATTTACCATAACCAAGTACCCAGGTTTTGACCCAGAGTCGGGAATGGGTAGAGAAGGGGTCGATACTAACGTCTTCAAGTTCGACTCAAACGATGCATATCCTACATTCAGAACATTTAGTGCATCCATATCTTTAACTTTTTAATTATTAAAGTCATGATTAAATTACACAACATAAAATACTGTTTTTTGCTTTGTTTTTTCCTACTCAACATTTCGTGTAAAGATGTGTTTGAAGATATCGATGTGAAAAACGAAAATCAGCCACAAACCTCCGATTTAAAGGATCAGTATTTCGCCCAAATAAAAAATGGTTATGGTGCTTGGTATAATGCAAGTATTGCAGCAAGTCCAGCAATTGGTTTTGCAAATTCCGACCTAATCACCGCTGCAACACCTGGCTGGGGTTCGGGAACAATGTGGTTTATGCCTAGAGGAGTACTTTTTAATGGACAAACACCTGATCCAGTAATCATTATCAATTTTGGCGCGTGGTATAATTATTATGCAGGCATTCCAGTCGTAACAAATGTTCTTAAATCATTAAAAGATCCATCATTTAAGATTGTGGTGAACAAGAAAGATTATACTAAACGTATTCAAGCCCATGCTTATTTACTGCAGGCCATGCTTTACGGAAATATTGGACTTCTATATGATAAAGCTTATTTATTTACCGAAGATAGTGGAAATGCTCAAGATTTCAATTATCAGGCTAATACCAAAAACTATAAAGAGATTATCGCTTTTTCATTGGACAGAGTTGATAAAGCAATTGCACTCTTACAACAAGATATAAGCGATGATGATCCAGAAGAAGTAATGCCTGGCGTAACATTTACAAAAACACAACTGACTCAATTTGCAAACTCGATGGGTGCTAGATTATTGGCTTGCTCTCCTCGTACGCCTGCAGAAGCAACTTCAATTAACTGGCAACGTGTTAAAACTTATGCATCAAATGGTCTGCAAAGTGACTTCAAAGTAAGATATGACGAAGGATGGAGAGGGAAAGTAATTAGCCGAGATGATGGCATGAATAGCTTTGCGCTATTTAATATGGACTGGATTAGGGTAAACCAAAAAGTAATCAATATGATGGCTCCTGCAGATCCTGCAGCAGTTTTCCCTTGGCCAGTAGGAACTTTAAAATTGGGCGGTGTTAAAAACTCACCAGATGCAAGATTTACCAAATACTTTAGTTATTCAGATATTAATAACTGGTTTGGTCAAGGTCGTACTGGCAGACCAGGTTATGGATATTTTATCTTAAGCGAGTATAAGTACACGAGATACGAAAATGTGGTTCAAACAAACCAAGGCTTAGTGGATCATTTTTTGAGAGTAGAGAATGATACTTATTTAGCAGAAGCAAAAATAAGACTAGGCGAAGCAGGTGCTGCAGATCTTATCAATAGATCGAGAGTTGGTTTAGGTAATTTGCAAGCGGCTACCGATTCAGATGCAGATTTAATAGACAAACTGTATTATGAACGATATGTTGAATCTGATTTTGTATGGTTAAATCTGGGTTTCTACGATAAGCGTAAACGCGGTCAACTTACCCCCGGTACAGCCTTTCATTTCCCAATACCAGCTGATGAGCTCATACAACACGGTCAAACAGTATATACTTTTGGCGGAGTAGGAAAGGAAATGTAATTATCAAAACAAGGGTTAAAATAATAAAAACATGAATAGATTAGAATCAATTATAAAAAACTACAACCGTATTGCGATTTTATTGCTTGTGGTTATCACCTTCTCTAGTTGTGAACGTGACATGGAGAATGAGATCATATCCGTAACGCCTCCAGAACTTTCAGTTATTGTGTACAACGGGACAAACAATAACGATCGAGCAGCTGGCGCAGTGGTGAAGTTATACCTGTCTGAAAGTGATAGGACTGCGGATACAAAAATGGTTTCCACAGCAACAACAGGTACCAATGGTGAAGCTATCTTTACAAAAGATAATTTTAGAAAAGGGGTTCTCTATCTGAAAGTAACTAAGGGGGCATCTACTGCACTAACAACTACACCGTATTTGTTGCAGAATGATGGAAAGACCTTAGTATGGGTTGGATTATAATAACATAAAGCCCTATATTAATTAAGATATTGCTTAAAATTTGAAAATGTTAGATAAAGTCTTTAAAATTATTGTGCTTTTGCTTTTTACTATTAACTACGCAAATGCCCAATATTTGTCCAAGTTAAGGGTCGGTAAAAATGATCCACTTTACAGCACTTATGCAGCGCCCATGCAGCGTTCGGGGTTTGTCTTAGATGAAGCCTATGAATTTAGATTCTACGTTGATTCTTTAGGCGCCGACTTCGTAACCGACACTGGAGGGGAGATTGGACTAGGCTTTAAGATGGATAACAAATGGGTATACAAGGTTGCTGATATGTTTAAGCCCCCCGTGATAACGAGCAGTTATCCCGATATGGTAAAATATGAGTTTTTTCCATTTGCTGGAATAAAGGTGGAAGCCCAATTTGTTGTCCATAGCTCCAAGGCCGCTTTATTAGACATTAAAGTATTGAATAGCACCGAAAAAAGGCGAACAATCCAGGTCATTCCTTTTATTCGAAATAATTATCGTTCTTTTTCGGCGGTAAAGGTAAATGCTAATCAGATTGTCTTTAATCATGAGGAATATCCTGATGGTTGGACAACCGGCCACAAGGTACCTTACACAGACAGCCTATGCAATATTTTATTATTCTCTGAAAAACCTGACTATATAGGAGTTTTCAATAGCGAAAAGAATGAAGCGCCGATTTTGCCGTTTGCTATTGATCTGAACAAACAAGTGACAAAACAAATTAATGGCCGTACTTATTTGCCTGGTAAAGTGAGGATTCCAGATGCTGGGAAATTGGTAAGACTGCAATTGTTTGTAGATGGAGATTTTTCAAAAATGATTACAGAAAAAAGTCCTTCCTGGGCAAGTACGCAAGCGATCATAGATAATGGAGGGTATTTTAGGCTGGAAGCGGCGCAACTGAAGTCGGGTGCCTCAAAATATGAAATCCATGCCCAGTATTTGGATAAGATGAGCGGTAGGATTAAAGGACCGTTGGATCAGAGTAAAGAGCGCAGAATGGATGTTGATCTAGCTTTGGGGAAACTGCCTCAAGCGGTTGATGAACCATTCATTAAAAAAATAGCAAATACCATTCAAATCCAGTGGAAGGCAAATAAGCCTGGCTTAACCTACTCAATTTATAGAAGAAGCTATCCTAAGGCCTACTATCAAAGAATAGCCAACCAGGTTAAAACACTGAATTTTATCGACAAGCATATACAATCAGGCTTAATTTATGGTTATGTAGTTATCGCCCATGAAGATGGAGCAATGAGTATTCATTCCCCAGAAGTAAATAACATTAGTAAAACGGTCTTTGCGAATTTTATTAATCATGGGATTAAACCAGCTGTAAATAGTAAACATGCCAAGGTGTTGTCTTTTGAAAAAGTAATTTCCATTCAGCCAAATGAATATAAACAGTTAAGGGTGGTTCGCGCGGTAAGCGACCTAAAACAATCCGCTGTTGAAATGGTGAAAGAGGCTAATTCATTGCTAAGTACTAGTTTGTCTAAATACCAAAAGGATAATGAAGTTTTGTTTTCAAAAACGCCAATCCCGGATCTCAAAGATCAGGACAGATTAGCATTGTATTGGAGTGCCAATAATATGATGCGCCAGGTTTTTTATCCAGCAGAGGGAAAGACTAAATATAATTATTACGTGTTTTCTCGGGAACCTACTTGGGGATGGGGTCACGGCGGTCAGGTATTTCACGAGAGTATAGCGATGTTGTCCTATGCATATATAGATCCGATAAGTGCCATGAACTCGCAAAGAGTGTACAAAGAAAGGCAATATGCAAATGGTTATATTAACTATAGAACTGGTGCCTATTTAGATGAAATCATCGAACACAATGGGCAATTAACCTCCTCTGCACCATGGTACTCATGGCTTAATTGGGAAGTTTATAAAATAACTAAGGATGAAACTTTCTTAAAAGAAATGTACGATTCTTCAAAGAAATTTTATGAATTCTATGTAAGCAATAGGGATAGTGATAAAGACGGGCTTTGCGAGTGGGGTGGCGAAGCAGTTTTGGAATCGGTTAGAGATGCGCTCGTTGCTGTTTGGGATCAAGTTGGTTACCCAACAAATTTCGAAAGTATAGACCTAAATTGTATGTTGGTGATGGAGGCAAAGTCATTAGAAAATATGGCTAATAAGCTGGGCTTACATGAAGAGGCATCGAAATGGAAAAGTGACTATGAAAAAAGGACAATCCTTATTAATCAAACTTTTTGGGATGAAGAAAATGGTTTTTATTATAACGTAAATAAGGAAACAAATAAGTTCACTTTCAAAAAAGAAAATGATTTGAAGCGGGATGAGATTGTTGGTTTTTTACCTCTTTGGGCTGGAATTGCGGACAAACATAGAGCTGAAAGATTAGTAAAAAAATTAACAGATCCTGCGCAATTCTGGAGACCTTACGGTGTACCGTCCCTATCTGCAAAAGACCCTTATTATAATGCGAAAGGCTACTGGAATGGCCCCGTTTGGGTTGAATGGGACTATCTTATCATGCGAGGCTTGATCGACTACGGGTTTAAAACTGAAGCTAAGGAATTAGTGGATAGAGTTGCAAAAGGGATGATTGAGGTGATGAAGAAAGATCATAATTTATGGGAATTTTATAGCCCTGATGAAGCCTGGGGTGGATATCACCGTACATACATTTGGGCGGGTATAATTAATAGAATGATGCTCGACACAAATCCTAATACTGCTAAATAATGAAACCATCATGAGCATACCGCATACAAACAGACATGAATATTGCTCATGATAGCTTCATCACCATTAAAAACAAATTATATACTGATGAAAAAATATCTCATATATTATTGGTTACTACTTTGGATATGCTTTTTAATTGCTTCAACAGTAAAAGCGCAAACAATCAATTTTCATACGCTTTTAGATGAAATGGTAAGTAGATCAAATTTAGCTAAGTATCCTGTTACAGATTATAGTCTTGCTCAATTTAGTAGCTACGACAGGGCGATGGTTAAACCTGGAGATTCAACTTGGTTTGCCAATTGGGATCGATCAATGTTTATCAGGACAGAAACAAGTAAAAATGGTAAAGAATATGTGATGTTTGATGCAAAAGGGCCTGGGGCTGTAGTTCGTTTTTGGATGACTTTTGATGGTAAAGATAGTGGAAAAGGCATTCTTCGTATTTATTTAGATGGGAATACTAAACCTACAATAACCGGTACAGCACTCGATATTTTAAGCGGTAAGGGTTTAATTGACGGGATTTTAGCGAATTCGGTTAGCGACGCGACCGACTATAAAATGAGAGGACATAACCTGTATTTACCCATACCTTATGCTAAACAATGTAAGATTACCTATCAATCTGATAACATTATAGATGCGGGAGCTAAAACAGGTGGAGAGTCGGTTTATTATAACATTAATTTTAGAAGTTATAAAAAAGGAAAAGTTAGCACATTTACACTTCAAGAATTAACGAAAGAAAAACTATTTCTAGCCAGCGTTCAAAAAAAATTGGCTGAACGCACTAAAGATAAAGAAGGAATTTATACCGCTAAAACCGCATTTAATCATCATATTCAACCAGGTAAATCTGAGAATCTCTTACTTAAAAATGGTCAATTTGCCATTAAGCAAATTGGCTTCAAAATAGATGCTAAACAAATTGAACAGGCATTGAGAAGCACGATCTTGGAGATTAGCTTTGACGGGCAACGAACAGTTTGGTGCCCCTTAGGTGATTTTTTTGGGACAGGATATCAATTGCGTAAATCAAATACTTGGTATACTAAAGTCGATACATTAGGTAATCTATCAGCATGGTGGGTAATGCCATTTAAAAATAATGTAAAAGTTGTTATCCATAACCGCAATAATTTTCCGATTACTATAAATGGAAACATTACAACGGAACCATGGAAATGGGATCAACGAAGTATGTATTTTGGTGCAAGTTGGCATGAGTATCGTAATTTATTTACTGGTGAGATGAAAAATAATGAGGGGGCAGGAAATCCATTCGATATTAACTATGTAAGCCTAAAAGGGAAAGGTGTATATGTTGGTGATGCAATTACACTCTTTAATACCGTGTATGCTTGGTGGGGGGAAGGTGATGAAAAAGTCTATGTTGATGGGGAACAATTTCCTTCGAGTATAGGTACGGGTACTGAAGATTATTATGGTTATGCTTGGTGTAGACCTGAAAAGTTCGACCATCCATTTATCGCGCAACCCGATGGTAGTGGGAATTTTGATCCTGGTTATACCGTTAATCTTCGCTGGAGAGCACTTGATGCCATTCCCTTCGAAAAGGAACTCAAGTTTGATATGGAAATGTGGCATTGGACACGTGCTCATATCAACTTTGCTCCAGTAACTTTTTATTATATGCTTCCAGGAGGAAAAGCCAATGTTGAACCAGATTTGGAGAATGTGACTGCAAAAGTCGTATTGAAGCGTGCAGATTTAATTTCTCCTTTGATCATAAGCAACAAAATTGAAGCAGAAAATATGGTGCTTGATAAATCTACAGGGGGTAATTTTAGGTACCAAAATAGTACCAAGCGGGGATGGAGTGATAATATGCAGGCTTTTTGGTCGGGCGCAAAACCTGGCGACAAACTTAAATTAAGCTTCAATAGTGAAGATGAGGGTGTTTTTAATGGGGTTATCCAATTGACGACAGCACCAAACTATGGACGATTCAAAATTTTAATAAATGAACAAGTCTTATTGGAATCAATTGATACACATCAAGATAAGTTGATGATAAAAGCAGTAGATATAGGTAAAGTAATGCTAAAGAAAGGAGCCAATTTTATGGAAGTTACCTTATTAGAAGCCTCGAAAACCGATGCGGATATTTCGGCGCTTGGCTTTGATTTTCTTAAACTCATTAAAGATAATTAAAACCTAAAAACGTAATCCCCGACAATAGGCATTTCTATCAATGGGAACTTAAGAATAAACAGATGAAAAGAACAATTTTAACTTGTATTTTGGTGATCAACGCAATAATAGGAACAAAAGCACAAAACTATACTAATAATAAGTATCCACTTCAAAGTAAGCCTTATATAGAACTGCCTTTGGGTAATATCAAACCTGAGGGTTGGCTTAAAGAAATGTTGTTAAGTCAGAAGAATGGATCCACAGGTAAATTGGATAAACTTTATCCCTCTGTAATGGGGCCTCGAAACGGATGGTTAGGGGGCGATGGCGATCAATGGGAACGAGGTCCTTATTGGATTGATGGCTTGTTGCCCTTGGCTTATATATTGGATGACAAAGAATTAAAAGCGAAAGTGCAACCTTGGATAGAGTGGGCTATCAAAAGCCAAAAGCCAGATGGATATTTTGGACCCGATACAGATTATGATCCTGAAAGTGGGTTGCAACGTAATAACTCAAAGGATTGGTGGCCAAAAATGGTGATGCTAAAAATTTTACAACAATATCACTCAGCAACTGGCGATGAACGAGTAATCAACTTAATGAGTAAATACTTTAGATATCAGTTAAAGACATTGCCAACTCAGCCTTTAGGACATTGGACATTTTGGTCTGAATATCGAGCTGCAGATAATATGCAAGCCGTATACTGGTTATATAATATTACAGGAGAGAATTACCTGCTCGACTTAGGTAACTTACTTCATCAACAAAGTTTCGATTTTGTAGATACCTTCTTAAATCGTGATGATCTAAGTCGGATCAATACATTTCATGGTGTTAATTTAGCCCAAGGTCTTAAAGAACCTATCATTTACTATCAACAAGACAATGATAAAAAGTACATTGCGGCCGTAAAAAAAGGACTTGCCGATATCAAGAAATTTAATGGGCAACCTCAAGGTATGTACGGTGCTGATGAAGCACTACATGGTAATAACCCAACGCAAGGCTCAGAGCTTTGCTCGGCAGTTGAGTTGATGTATTCGTTAGAGAAAATGATGGAGATTACGGGAGATCTTCAATTTGCCGACCACTTAGAACGTATTGCATTCAATGCGCTACCAACACAAATATCAGCTGATTTTATGAGCAGGCAATATTTTCAACAAGCAAATCAAGTTAAAATATCCAGACATCTTCACAATTTTGATATTAACCATGGAGAAACCGATCTCGTTTTCGGATTGTTAAGTGGATACCCATGTTGTACAGCAAACATGCATCAAGGTTGGCCAAAATTTACACAGAACCTATGGTATGGAACAAATGATAACGGAATTGCCGCACTGGTATATTCACCAAGTAAAGTTACAGCAAAAGTAGGCGATGGAGTAAATGTTACTTTTACCGAGGAAACAAACTATCCATTTGAAGAGAAAATTATCTTCAAACTTAAAATAGAGGATAAAACAAAAGTGGTTAAGTTTCCCTTTCATCTTCGCATCCCATCTTGGTGCAAAAATGCTCAGATTATGATTAATGGTGAGGTTCATAGTGAAAAAATAATGGCAAATAGTACGCAGGTTATCAATAGGACTTGGAAAAGCGGCGATGTAGTTGAACTTAGCCTGCCCATGGAGGTGGAAACGAGTACGTGGTATGAAAATTCCATGGCAGTAGAAAGAGGGCCGTTGGTGTATGGGTTAAAAATTGGAGAAAAGTGGACTCAAAAGGAAATAACCGACAATCCCACACGCTATGGAAAGACCTACTTTGAAGTACTTCCAAATTCTGATTGGAACTATGGGATTTTAGATTTTCCAAAAGATAAAATAGCAGAGGCTTTTACGGTAATTAAACGGAATACTAAATCTGCTTTTCCATGGAGTATTGAAAATGCACCTATAGAGATTAAAGTAAAAGGTAAAAAGCTTCCGTTTTGGTCATTATACAATGATATGGCCGGTCCCCAGCCATATAGTAAATCGATATATGGTTACAAAGCAACCGAGCAAATTCCAGTCTCGGAGCTCACCCTTATACCTTACGGTTGTACCACATTAAGAATTTCAGAATTTCCGGTAATCTCAAATAACCCTTAACACACAGATAAAACAAATATAAATCGATGAAGAAAATGTTAGTTATTGCCTTACTAGCCTCTAGTTTAGGCATAAAAGGCCAACAATTACAGGATATTGCAATTGATCAGTCAAATCAAAAAGTAAACTCATTTAAGGTAAGTGATAAAACCTATAAAATGAACAATCTTCCGCTCGTATCTTTTGAAATTAACAACAAAGAAACTACAAGTTTGTTAACCAATAAGAGCGTTGAACTTAGCTTTAAAAATGATCCAACTTTTATAATGGGCTATAAAGGTGTGCTTACCTTTAAAAATACCTCTTCTGATACGATAAGGCTGTCTAATGTTGTCCCATTTGGTAATCAAAATAAAGAAGTCTTTATTACAGGTAAGGGTGATCATGAATTATCGAGAGCACATATTTTTTTGCCAGGAAAAAATCCCGTTAATATTATTGTGCCAGACAATGCTTGGGAATTGGGGTACTCGGCAACGAGATTAGATTCTGAATTTTCTGTGTGCGCTTTGGTTCGAAGAGACAATAAAACTTTAATTAAGGCTACTCGTCGACGTTTTGAAACTGTCATTTTACCAGGTGGTTCGGTTAGCTATAATTTTTTTAGTGATTTGTATGCAGGAGATTGGCAGCAAGGGTTAAAAAAGATCTTTCAAGAGAGATATTTATACGATGTTGAAGCTTTTAATAACTCGTTATTCGAGCGAAAAGATTTAGAATGGATCCGACATACCTATGTGATGCATTTGATGATGGCTTGGGATAAGTTTTATTATGATAGTGGAGATAAGAAATTTCATCTAGCTGATTTTTTAAAGCGCGGAAAAAAATTATATGGTGGTGATGATGCAATTGCTTTGTGGCCAACTTGGCCTACACTTGGAGTAGATCAACGTAATCAATTCGATATGTTTCGAGACCTACCAGGTGGTTTGCCTCAGATAAAAAAAATGGCATCTCTCTCTAGAAGTTTAGGGACAGCCTTTTTCATTTGTTATAATCCATGGGATGAAAGCACAAGAAATGAAGGGCATATGACTGGCCTGGCCGATATCATTAAAAATACAAGTGCAGATGGCGTAGTTTTGGATACCAAGGGCTCATCAAGTAATGAATTACAAGAAGCAGCCGACGGTGTGAGGAAGGGGGTAATCATGTACAGTGAAGGTATGGCTGTTCCAAAAGATATGCAGGGAATTGTGTCTGGAAGGGTTCATAATGCTTTGTATTATCCGCCTATGCTTAATTTAAATAAATTTATTAAACCAGAATTTGCGATTTACAGAGTTGCCGAATTATACAAAGAGCCGATCAAAAGAGAGTTTGCAACTTCCTTTTTCAATGGTTATGGAACGGAACTTAATATTTTTGCTCCTGGGCAACCAGATTGGGCGACTGAACAATATAAATATCTAGGTCGTACAACTAGAATATTAAGAGAGAATACCTACAACTTCACATCTAAAAATTATACCCCTCTTATTGATGTCACAACAGAAGGTATTTTTGCTAATAAATGGGAGTTCAGCAATAAGACAATTTATACAATCTATAGTGTTCTTCCTGAAGGTTATAAAGGGCTATTGTTTGAAGTAAAGCCCAATGTTCAAAAACACTATGTTGATTTATGGCACCATAAAGAACTGAAACCAGTAAAAAATAATGATAAATATTATATAGAAGCCGAAACGAACGCTTTTAATAAAACGGATCTTGGAACAAATAACGAAGGTGAGGTAGATTGTATTGCAGAATTGCCAGTTTACCTAACTTCTAGTTTAGAAAGTGATGTCCTTCATGTCGAAAGCAAAAATGGTGATGAAATTAAAATTTGGGCAGGTTTGCCTGATTATGCTAAACAACCATTAATACTAAGTATTGGCAAACACGAAATCAGGCTTTTAGAGAAATTTGGACGATTTGAAGGTAAATTCATCATTCAATTATTTGAAAAAGGTCAACTATTAGACGAAAACATCGTCGAAATTATAGCTGGTACACCGCGCTTGGCAACGAAGATCAACAGAACTGTAGCAGGAGGACTTAGGAATGGTATGGTAAAAATACCGGCCGGAAAATTCCAATTTAAAACTACAAATGGTGATGAGTTTATTCCTTATCCAAAATACAACGAGGGAAAAAATTATGAGGTCCAAGCATTTTTGATGGATAAATTCCCTGTTACCAATATACAATTCAAAGCATTTTTAGATAAAAGTGGTTATAAACCTGCAGATCCAGTTAATTTTTTAAAGCACTGGAAAAGCGGAAAATTGCAAAAAGCGCAAGAGCAGCAACCCGTAATATATGTAAGTTATGAAGACGCCAAAGCGTATGCGAAATGGGCTGGTAAAAGATTACCCAACGAAATAGAATGGCAGTACGCAGGACAAACAACCGATCTTAGAGAGTGGCCGTGGAGTGCGGAAACAAAAAATATAAAAAGAGAACCGGAGCCTGTAACCAGTAGTTTAACCGTGTACAAAATTAAAGGGATTGATTCTGCTTTTGCGAACCTAGGAAATGGCAAAATTGACGCAGTCGGTCAACATCCAAAAGGGACTAATCCGTATGGTTTGCAAGATATGGTCGGGTCAGTTTGGCAATTAACGAACGATATATATAAGAGCGGTTCATATGATTATATCATGATGAAAGGTGGATCCTATTACAACCCAAGCTCAAGTTGGTGGTATGTTCAAGGTGGTCCAAGAGAGCTGCATTATAGACAAGCATTGATTAGAGTATCAGAAGGTTTTGAGAGAAATGCTACTGTGGGTTTCCGTTGTGTTAAAGATTTATAGCTAGCTAAAACATGAGATTTTTAGTTTTGACTTTGCTGTTTTTAAACAGCTTGCTTGGCATGGCTATGCAAAGCCCCATACGTATTGGATTGTTGACCGACGATTTATCCTCTGCAGAGCGTAAAGCGGTTGAAGAATTCCTTAACAACCAGAAGGAGTTCGAGGTTGTAAAGCTAAGCTATGATCAGGTTTTAGATAAATCGTATCAAAAATTTAGGCTATCGCATATTTGGATTCATAAGCTTTCGCCAACTTTATTACAACAAGAAATAGTTAGTGGTAAAGAGCTAACTAATTTTGTTAAGTCTGGAGGTAATTTATTGTTATCTATGGAAGCTGTAAGTTTTTTAAATAAATGGGGCGTTGAAAAAAATACTTTAGAAGTAAAAACAGATACAGTTAAAGATGAAGGATTTGGTAGGCCGCTTGGATTTCATGCTTTTAAATCACACCCAGTCTTTAAAGCTCTAAATGGGGGAGTTTATTCTTGGAAAGGTAAAAAGGACCATGTAATTAGAAAGATTGGTTTTTTTAATGATCAGCTTCCTGATACCTCGATTGCGAGAGTTATTGGCATTGAGTGGACATATATTACCTTTCATGAACAAAATAAATTGCTATTGAAGTATGAATTAGGAAAGGGTACAATTTTAGCGGTTGGTGCTTATTCTTATTTTGCTGAACCTAATTTTAATAGTTTACAGTTGCATCAATTTTATCGAAATATTTTCTTGTATACATCGGGTTTAATCGGCAACGAGAAGGCTAACTATTGGTCTTATCACCCCCAAAAAGTAACTCCAGTTAAAAGCCAGTTGCCGATACTCGATATAATCTCTGCTAAAAAGTTAATGCTACCCAATCTTAGTATCCAGCTACATAAAAAAGAGGCAAATACTGATTTCGTCAGCCTTGCAGGAAGGAGATTATTGTTGATGGGAAAACAAAATGCCGGAATAGATGAGATATGGACACACCCATTTATGTCGTTTAAAAACATACAAACAGGCATTGTATTTAAAGGTGCGGATAGTGCGGTATGGCTTAAAGATCATGTACCAGCAATTACGGTTTCTCCCGAAATGTTAATCAGAACCTACAATATTAACGGAACGCAAATCAAGGAGGTTATCACAGTTGCTATGGAGAAACCAATTGCCGTAATTCATTATGAGTGGGATGGAAGTGAAGTAAATAACGTAGTAATGAAATACGTCACAAACTTTCGTTATATGTGGCCTTACTCTGATCGAATTGCTGGTACTATTAAATATCAATGGTCCTCTGCTATGAATGCGGTTGTAAGTTCAGCTCAAAATAATGATTTGGCTAGTATGATGGGTTTTAGTGAAAAGCCAGCTGCTTCTAAAATAGGACGCTATGATCAAACTGATTTTAAAAAAGGATTTTTAACAGCTTCAGAGACTAGTTTAGCTCAATTAGGCGCTATTTTTTGTTTTGACGCCACAAAGGCTAACGGAAGATTAAATGCTTATTTGGTAGCAGGTAATGAAGGTTTACATCAAACTATTACGCTTTATGAAAATGAATATCGTCAGTTTGAAAATATTTTCCAGACCTCAAATCAACATTTTGTTAATCTGAAAAACAAATCAACAACGATTATAAGTCCAGATCAAGAATTTAATGAAGGATATAATTGGGCAATTGCAAGATCAGATCAATTTTTTCAAGAAACACCAGGGCTGGGCACGTCATTAATGGCTGGTTTTGGCCCAACAACCAAGGGATGGAACGGTGCTCAGAAAATTAGTGGTAGACCAGGTTATGCGTGGTATTTTGGTAGAGATGCAGAATGGAGCGGTCTTGCTATCAATGCGTATGGTGGTTATAAAATGATAAAAAATACGTTGGATGTTTTTGTGAAATTTCAGGATTTGAACGGGAAAATATATCATGAACTAACTTCCAGCGGAGCGGTACATTACGATGCTTCTGATGCTACTCCGTTATATATTGTATTGGCGGCAGACTATCTTAAACATTCAGGAGACCTAGCCTACATTAAAAAAATATGGCCTTCGCTACTTAAGGCTATGGAGTTCTGTTACAGTACCGATACTGATGGAGACGGGTTAATAGAAATTACCAACGTAGGGCACGGGTGGATTGAAGGAGGCTCTTTATTTGGTTCGCATACCGAAATCTACTTGGCAGGAACATGGTTTGCCGCGTTGGACGCTGCCTCATATATGGCAAAAGCATTAAACATCAAAGACCTCGCGGTACAGTATAAAAATGAATCCGAAAAAGTGCGTCAAATTATTGACCATGGTTTTTGGGATAAGGATAAAGAATATTTCTATAATGGAAAAATGATCGATGGATCTTACATGCAAGATGCTGCTGTTCTTGCTACCGTTCCAGTTTATTTTGGTGCAATAAGCGACGTGCGAAAAGCCGATAAAACAGTTAAATCTTTTTTTACCAATAGTTACACCACAGATTGGGGATTAAGGATGCTGTCTGAAAATAGCCCGAAGTTCAATCCAGGAGCTTACCACGAGGGAATGGTATGGCCATTATTTACCGGTTTTGCAGCATTAGCCAACTATAAAACTGGTTATCATGCCAATGGTTTTTCCAATATCATGAATAATTTACTGCTATATCAGAACTGGGGCTTAGGCATAGCGGCCGAAACCTTGCATGGAGCAACATTTAAGCCAGCTGGCGTTTGTAGCCAGCAATGTTGGTCTGAGACTATGATTATTCAACCGATACTGGAAGGAATACTAGGTTTTTCATGTGATGCTTTGATCGACCAAATAACGCTCTCACCAAACATCCCTATGCGATGGAATAGTTTTGTAGCCAAACAAATCGTTTTTGGTAATCATAATCTGGCAATGGAAATGAAACGTTCTGTTAATTCAACAATCTATAAGTTTAATTATTTAGGAAGTGAAAAAGGCTGTTTGATGGATTTTTCTCCTGCTTTTTTAGCTGGAACGAAAATAACTAGCTTGCTCATTAATGGAAAGGAACAATCATTTACTGTTAACGACGAAGTCGAAGGCTTAAGATTAAGCTTAGCTCAATTAAATTTAACCGACCAAATTTCAATCGAAATATTTCATGAAGGAGGAATTGGCTATTTACCTAATATCAGCAAGTCTAAACCAGGCGATACCAACAAGGATTTAAAATTAATTAGTCAGGTTTTAAATCGGAATGAATTTACGATAGAAGTAGAGGGTTTAAATTCAAATACTTATACGTTTGATTTAGCTTCCAATTTTGATATAAAGAGTATCATTAATGGAAAAATTATGCAGAAAGCAGCTAACGTATATACTATTCAACTAACCATTCCAGTATCTGAGTTTAAGTATACTAAGCAAAAAATTAAAGTCTTGTTTAACAGGTAATCCTAAAGTGTAAAACTACCTTTTATAAGCCCGTATTTGTTCTAAATAACTTAATCGCAATAGCTAAAAGAATAATTCCGAAAGCCTTGCGCAAAATATTTAATCCAGTCTTACCAAAAAGTTTTTCTAAACGATTTGTATTTTTTAATACGAAGTAAACAAACAACATATTTAAGATTATCCCAACAATGATATTTGGAGTAGTATATTCTGTTTTCAGTGACAAGAGGGTAGTCATGGTGCCAGCACCTGCAATTAATGGAAATGCCAATGGGACTATCGAAACAGTTTCTGGTGCTTCATCTTTAAATAAAGATAACCCCAATACCATTTCCATGGCGATGGCAAAAATTACAAAAGAACCCGCAATGGCAAATGATGCCACGTCTACTCCTATTACGTTTAGCAAACTCTTGCCAGCGAATAAGAATACTATCATTAATACGGTAGCTACAATAGCTGCTTTTTCCGATTGAATATGGCCTGCTTTCTTTCGTAATTCGATGATGATTGGAATCGATCCTAAAATGTCAATGATTGCAAATAGAACCATTGTGGTTGAAAGAATTTGGCTGAAGTCAAACTGAAAATATTCCATCTTTTAAAATTTTCAGTAAAGGTATTGAAAATTATACTTACGAAGTCTAACACTTACGAAGTCTTAAGACTTCGTAAGTGTAAAAAAAAAGCCCCCGATTTAGGTCGGAGGCTTTTAATAAAATTATCTAGAAATTACTTTTTTTCTGGATTGTTTAAATGTGAATTTTTACGGCTATATGCAAAATAGATGATAAAGCCAAGGGCTAACCAAGCAAATAATCTTAACCAGTTTTCCCATCCTAAACCGAATATCATTGCACCACAGGCAATAACTCCAAGAATTGGAACCACTGGCACAAAAGGTGTTTTAAATTGACGAGGTAATTCAGGATTGGTTTTCCTTAAAATAATTACCGCAATACAAACTAAGATAAATGCAAATAAGGTACCAATACTAGTCATGTGTCCAACCACATCACCAGGTACAAATGCCGCAAATACACCAACTAGTACTAAAATTACCAAGTTGCCTTTATAAGGGGTTTGATATTTAGGGTGCAATTTAGAGAATACTGCTGGCAATAAACCATCTTTACTCATTGAGTAGAATACGCGGCTTTGTCCAAGTAACATTACTAATATTACAGATGAAAACCCTGCTAAAATAGCAACAGTAACAGATTTACTTAACCAGCTATAAGTAGCGGGCATTCCTTCTTTAATTGCAGCTACAACCGAAGCCTCTCCACCTTTGCTTGGATCTCTGAAGAATTCGAGTGGTGCAAGTCCAGTTAAAACGTGTGCGAAAAGGATATATAAAACAGTACAAACAGCTAATGAACCTAAAATACCAATTGGCATAGCCGTTTTTGGGTTTTTCGTTTCTTGTGCTGCGGTACTTACTGCGTCAAAACCAATAAAGGCAAAGAAAACAGTACCTGCTGCACCCAGTATACCCATAATACCACCGAAATTATAAGAAATTCCTTGATGATCTACATAAGTTGTCGCTTCAGGAATATATGGTGTATGGTATGATGGATTGATATAGCTCCAGCCTAAAATGATAATCATTACAACGATGGCTACTTTTACAATCACAATTAAGTTATTTACAATTGCAGATTCTTTTGTTCCTCTAATCAAAAGTAAACTAAGAATTGAAACGATAAATAGTGCTGGTAGATTGATAATTCCTGAAACCCCATCTGGTGAGGTTTGGAAAGGAGAGTGGCACCATTGATATGGGATGGCGCTGGCCCCGACGACCTCCACTAAGAAATTGTTCAAGTATTCACTCCAAGCAATACCAACGGTAGCGGCGCCAACTGCGTATTCTAAAACTAAGTCCCATCCAATAATCCAAGCCATAAACTCGCCCATGGTAGCATAGGTATAAGTGTAAGCACTTCCAGAAATTGGAATAGACGACGATAATTCTGCATAACATAAACCTGCCAATGCACATCCTATTGCAGCAACTATAAAACCTATAGTAACTGAAGGCCCAGCATTTTGAGCGGCAGCAGCGGCTGTTCTCACAAAAAGACCGGCACCAATAATTGCTCCAATGCCTAGTGCGACTAATGATCCAGCCGAAAGGGTACGTTTTAAGCCTTTTTCAGATTCCGAAGAATCTAACAAAAGCTGTGTAACTGATTTCTTAACAAATAAACTCATACAGTTTGTTAGTTTTTTGATTTAGTTTAAATAGTTTTATTAATTCAATGTCAAACCTAAATAAAATTAATGTAATAATAAAGGGGACTTTTATCCAAAATCCCCTTATTTAGTAACATTTATGACTTACTAACGTTTTATAATAGTATCCATTTCGTTTTTAATGGTATCAACGCGTTCGTTGCCTAAAGAATCAACCGATTTAGTAATGCTAACTTCTTTAATTACTTCAGTAGAAGGAGTAGTGGTAGTTCCTCCAACAGCACTGATTGCAATGTAAGGAGCGATCACTAGCGATACGATAGACATTAATTTGATTAAGATATTCATCGACGGACCAGAAGTATCTTTAAATGGATCACCCACAGTATCACCAGTCACTGAAGCCTTATGTGGCTCAGATTTTTTGTAATACATTTCACCGTTAATTTCTACGCCTTTTTCGAATGATTTTTTTGCATTGTCCCAAGCGCCACCAGCGTTAGACTGGAAAATACCCATCAATACACCTGATACCGTTACACCTGCTAATAAACCACCTAATACTTCAGGACCAAAAGTAAAACCAACAATTACTGGAGTAATTAATGCGATAGCACCCGGTAACATCATTTCACGAATAGATGCTTTAGTTGAAATGGCCACACATTTTTCGTACTCGGGTTTTGCCTTGTATTCCATAATTCCAGGAATTTCGCGGAACTGCCTGCGAACTTCTTGTACCATATCCATCGCTGCTTTACCAACCGCTTGAATACACAATGCAGAGAATACGAATGGAATCATACCCCCAACAAATAGCCCTGCCAGTACTGGAGCTTTATAAATGTCAATTGCAGAAATACCTGCGATACCCACAAACGCAGCAAACAAAGCCAGAGAAGTTAATGCCGCCGAAGCAATTGCAAAACCTTTACCTGTTGCTGCAGTCGTATTACCAACGGCATCTAAGTTATCTGTACGCTCGCGAACTTCAGGGGGTAGTTGACTCATTTCAGCAATACCTCCAGCATTATCTGCAATCGGTCCGAATGCATCAATCGCCAATTGCATCGCTGTAGTTGCCATCATACCTGCGGCAGCGATAGCCACTCCATACAGACCTGCAAAATAATACGAAGCCATAATACCACCCGCTAAAACCAAAATTGGAATAACTGTTGACTTCATACCTACTGATAAACCAGCAATAATGTTAGTCGCGTGACCTGTAGAAGATTGTTGGATAATTGAATTAACAGGTGCTTTTCCCATTGCGGTATAATATTCTGTTACAATACTCATGATTGTGCCTACTACTAAGCCAACAATAATTGCATAGAAAACATTCATGCTAGAAAACTCATAGCCACGAAGATTTAAAGTATCTGGCAACATCCATTTAACAATAAAGAAAGAGGCTACTGCAGTAATCAATATTGACGACCAGTTACCAAGATTTAACGCATTTTGAACATTAGATTTCTCATCTTTAATGGTAACAAACCAAGTTCCGATAATGGAGAAAATAATTCCCAATCCGCAAATTACCATCGGCAATAGAATAGGAGACATTCCCCCGAATTTATCAACTACCGTAATCTCTTGTCCTAATACCATCGTGGCCAAAATCGTAGCGACATAAGATCCAAATAAATCGGCACCCATACCAGCCACGTCACCTACGTTGTCACCTACGTTATCTGCAATAGTTGCAGGGTTACGTACATCATCTTCAGGAATGCCAGCTTCAACTTTACCAACTAAATCGGCTCCAACATCAGCTGCTTTAGTGTAAATACCACCACCAACACGAGCAAATAAGGCAATTGATTCTGCACCAAGAGAAAATCCCGTTAAGACTTCGATCGCGGTTTTCATATTGATAACGCTAACAGCGCCATCTGTACCTATTACATCAAATAATGAAAGGAAAACAATGAATAAACCACCCAATCCTAAAACAGCCAATCCAGCAACTCCAAGTCCCATAACAGTACCTCCAGTAAAACTTACTTTTAAAGCTTGTTTTAAACTGGTTCTAGCAGCTTGGGTAGTGCGTACATTCGCTTTTGTTGCAGCTTTCATACCAATGTAACCGGCAAGAGCTGAGAAAAATGCTCCAATTATAAAAGCAATAGAAATAATCCAACTTGAGTGGATTTCTTTGCCATTGATTTCATGGATCGTACCAGAATAAGCTAATAAAGCGGCAGCAAATACGGCAAAAATGCTCAATACTTTCCATTCAGCTTTTAAAAAGGCCATTGCACCATCGGCGATGTAGCCAGCAAGTTCCTGCATGTTTGCATCACCAGCGTCTTGTTTGTTTACCCACGCGCTCTTTACAGCCATAACCAGAATACCGATTAAGCCCAATAAGGGAATGGAATAGATTAAATTGTTTTGTAGAAACTCCATATTATAATTTTATAGTTTAGTTGTTTTTTAATGAACCTTTAGCTCCATCTGATAATTAAAATAATAATACAAACAGATGAAATAAAAATAATACAAGGGTTGCAAAAATAAGCGTGTTTAGCTAATAATCAAATTTTTATGTAAATCATTGTTAACATTTTTTCGCTTTCTTAAAATATCTGCGATTTGCATTACATAGGGCTATTTTTTTTACACCATATTTAATATATATTAGCCCAATATAAACCTAAAAAACCAAACAAATAAACTAAAAAATGGAACCATCGTGAGTATGCCAATGAATAAAAGCGAAAAGCAGGCTCATGATAGCTTCATCAACATTTAAAAAAAAACTAAAAACTGATGGAAAACCAAAAAGAAGAGGGTTCTTTTAAGAGGGAACTTGGCCTATTTGATGGCACAATGCTCGTTGTAGGCTCAATGATCGGTTCGGGAATATTTATTGTAAGTGCAGATATTGCTCGACAAGTAGGCTCAGCGGGATGGTTAATTTTAATTTGGGTATTAACAGCTGTAATTACGATGATTGCCGCAGTAAGTTATGGCGAACTAAGTGCTATGTTTCCAAAGGCGGGAGGTCAGTACGTCTATTTAAAAGAAGCTTATAATAAATTAATTGCCTTTTTGTATGGCTGGAGTTTCTTCGCAGTTATTCAAACCGGTACTATAGCTGCAGTTGGTGTTGCTTTTTCGAAGTTTACCGCCTACCTAATTCCGGCTGTTAGTGAAAAAAATATACTATATGAAGTTGGTTCATTTAACCTAAATGCAGCGCAATTGGTGTCAATATTTACTATCATATTGTTAACCTATATTAATAGTAGGGGTGTGAAGAACAGTAAATCTTTGCAAACTTTTCTAACAATCATTAAAATTCTTTCATTATTTGGGTTAATTATATTTGGCTTTACTTTAGGCGCAAGTAGCGCGGTTTGGGACGCTAACTGGTCAAATGCATGGGATTCGAAAATGTTCGATGCACCATCAGCTTCCTGGATTAGTATTGGCGGAACTGCACTAGCTGCTGGTATAGCCGCTTCGATGGTGGGTTCACTTTTTAGCAGTGACGCTTGGAATGGCGTTACCTTCATCGCCGGCGAAATTAAAAACCCTCAACGGAACGTTGGTTTGAGCTTGTTCTTGGGTACCTTAATTGTAAGTGTTATTTATGTTTTGGCTAATCTAATGTATGTGGCAGTTATGCCCTTAAACGAGATTGCTTTTGCAAAAGAAGATAGGGTAGCGGTTGATGCGGCTCAATACATTTTTGGAAATACCGGTACTATTATTATTGCAGTTATGATCATGATTTCGACCTTTGCATGCAATAATGGTCTTATTATGGCAGGTTCGAGGGTTTACTATACCATGGCAAAAGATGGATTATTCTTTAAAAAAGCTGCCAGCTTAAACGCTGCAAGTGTTCCGGCTTGGGCATTATGGGCTCAATGCATTTGGGCTTCGGCATTATGTTTAACTGGAAGATATGGTGATTTGTTAGATTATGTAATGATTATCGTAATCATCTTCTACATACTAACTATATACGGAATTTTCATTTTAAGACGAAAAATGCCAAACGCAGAACGTCCGTATCGTGCTTTTGGTTATCCGGTATTGCCCTTTGTATATATTATCGCTGCAACAGCAATCTGCGTTTCGTTATTGATTACTAAAACGAGTACCTGTGGCTGGGGTGTTGTAATTATGTTAGTGGGGATACCTGTTTATTATGTGACAAAGCCAAAAGATAACTAGCGTAGTCACTTAATAGCTCAGTCGGTAAACAGCGTGCGAACAGACTTTCTTTAGGGTTGGGGTCTAACAGAGTCTGACCATACTCTAAGGAAAGTCTAACAATACACTAACCTGTTATATGGTGATATTAACCAATTGCTGTCTTATAATCCAACTAAACTTAGTATTTTTGTAAACTATGGGAACGGCAATAGATTTAGGTATTAAGGGATATAAGAATTATGGTACACACCTGCGTGAAAAATATAAAGGGCAGCGGGTATTTAAAGTAATTGTTGACGGGGGGTTTACTTGTCCAAATCGTGATGGTAGTAAAGGTTATGGCGGGTGTACCTATTGTAATGTAGATTCCTTCACGCCAGAGCCTTCCAGGAAAAATCCTAATATTAAAGATCAGCTGATAGAAGGAATGAATCGAGCAAAGACTTCCTATAAAGCAGATAAATTTATCGTTTACTTTCAGCCCAATACCAATACATACGCACCGGTACATTATCTAAAAATGATGTACGATGAAGCATTGGCGGTAAATACCGAAGATGTAGTTGGCTTTGCTGTTGGTACACGTCCCGATTGCATTGATGCCGAGAAAATCGCGTTACTCGAAAGCTATACAGATCGTTATGATGTAGATTTAGAGATGGGTATGGAATCCATTTATGATGAAACTCTGGAGCAAATTAACAGGGGCTGTAGTCACGGAGAGTTTGTAAAGGCTGTCGAACTTCTTCAAAATTCAAAATTAGACCTTTGTGTGCATACCATTTTTGGATTTCCATGGGAAACGAGAGAAATGATGAAAGGGTATATCCATGAAATCAATCGCTTTCCACAGATTAAATTTGTGAAATTTCATCATTTACATGTTGTTGATGGATCTATTATGGGTGCTAAATATAAAAAGAACCCTTTTAAGTTATTTACACTTGAAGAATATACCGATTTGCTTTGTGAATTAATCCCGTTATTAAGGCCGGATATTGTTATTCAACGTTTGTTTGGAATTTCAGACTGGGACCTACTGATTGCTCCTAATTGGGGTTTAAATAAATCTGCTATCCAAACCTATATGGATAAAGAGATTGAACGTAGAGGTGTAGTCCAAGGTTCGGCATATGTAACGGAAAATAGCTTACTATAGATCCGCTCTCAACACGTCTCTAGTTATTTCTAAATAATTTATTTGGCAAGATCGATATTTTGTTCGACTCATCGTGTCTCGCCTTATGCGCTAGGAATTCTAATTAGTGTGTTGTTTCTATAATTTTTTTACTAGTTATCTGTTTTTTTTTAACTATTTAGTGGTATTATTTAATTTTTGTCTTAAAATATCAGATATTTTTTGATTTTTCTCAAATATTTGTGTGTAATATCTTTCACTTTGTTATTATTTTATATCTATTTTGTTTTTTATTGAAAAATATATCTTATTTTTTATTTTTTTAGCTAATTTTTTATATTTATTGTAATATTTTTGATTAATTATTGAATTTTATTTCTAATTTTAGAATAATTAATCAAAAATAACACGCTAAATACAAAATTCTATGGCAAAAGTTTTATTTAAACAGTGGGCACCCTTTGCAGTATTATTAATTCTAGCAATTCTTGCTCTTTTTATTCCCTTACTTCCTAACTTCGATGAAGGAAAGTACAGCGCACCTGATATTGCATTTATATTGATCGCGGCTGCACTCGTATTCTTAATGACACCCGGACTCGCTTTTTTTTATGGTGGAATGGTACATCGCAAAAACGTACTCTCAACAATGATAAAAAGTGTAGTTGCAGCTGGAGTAATTACAGTTCTATGGATAGTTGTTGGCTTTAGTCTAGCTTTTGGTGATACCATTGGTGGATTTATTGGAAATCCTATGACATTCCTGTTTTTTCAAGGTGTAAATTCTGGACCGGCATGGGGTACTATTCCACTTTCATTGTTTGCAGTTTTCCAATTAATGTTTGCAATCATCACACCTGGTTTAGTAGTAGGTGCAGTAGCTGAGCGTATTAAATTTACTTCTTATATTTTGTTTATTGTTTTATTCGCAATTTTAGTTTACTCTCCTTTGGCACACTGGACTTGGCATTCTGCCGGATTTTTGTTCAAGATGGGCGTCCTAGACTTTGCCGGTGGTACTGTGGTACACATTTCTGCTGGCATGGCGGCTTTAGCTGGGGCATTAGTTTTAAAACGCAGAAAGTCTCACTTAGAACATGCTGAAGTTCCTCCTGCAAATATTCCATATGTACTTATAGGAACTGGCTTGCTATGGTTCGGCTGGTTTGGCTTTAACGCTGGATCTGCTTTAGGCGCAAATGCGTTAGCAGTTTCTGCATTTTTGACAACTAATACTGCGGCAGGCGCAGCAGGCTTATCTTGGATGTTTTTTGATGTAGCAAGAGGTAAAAAGCCTTCTGTGTTAGGTTTCTGCATTGGAGCAGTAGTTGGCCTAGTGGCAATTACACCAGGTGCTGGCTTTGTGAGTATTCCTTCAAGTATTTTTATTGGGGTTTTTGCTGCCGTTGTTTCAAACCTAGTAGTTTCATGGAAGCAGAAAACTAGTTTGGATGATACTTTGGATGTATTCCCTTGTCATGGTGTAGGCGGTATAGTTGGAATGTTATTAACAGGTGTTTTTGCCACTAAAACAGTAAATGCTGCTGGTGCTGATGGTTTATTGTATGGTAACCCAGCGTTCTTTTTAACGCAGTTAAAGGGCGCTGTCATCGTCGTGGTATTTAGCTTCGTCATGTCGTTCGTTATCTTTAAACTTATCAATCTAGTACAGCCAATTCGCGTAAGTGCAGAAGAAGAAGAAGAAGGATTGGATGCATCTCAACATAATGAAAAATATAGCCAAGGCACATTGATCGTTGCTGGTCAAGAAGTTCCAAACATATAAGCTAATAGTCGTTCGAGCTTGAAAGGCTTGAACGACTATTTAAGTCATTTATTGATTCCCGCAGATTTTAAAATATGAAACCATCATGATTTTGCCATCACAAGTGCTGATAAATAAAATCATGATAGATTCATAACCATTAAAAAAACAAACTTTATAAATATGAAAATCAAAATTCTACTCTCGCTATTCGCATTAGGTTTAACAGCAGTAACTTATGCTCAAGATGCTACACCAGCACCACTTCAAATATCAGGCGCTGTTGATACATATTATAAATACGATTTTAATAAAGCAGGTAATATTAAAACTTACTTCGCGAATGAACAGAATTCAGTTTCTCTGGGAATGATAGATCTTGCATTAAAGAAGACTACTGGGAAAGCGTCTTTTGTTGGTGAATTGTCATTTGGTCCGAGAGGCCAGGCGCAGTCGATACCTAATGCTGGCGGTGTGTACGATGAAACAACTAATAGTTTTCATATTCAAAACTTGTATGTGAGTTATGCCTTTACAGAAAAATTTAGCATGACTGCTGGGTATATGGGAACTTTCGTTGGATATGAAGTAATTTCTCCAGCAGCAAATTTCAATTATTCTACTTCTTATTTATTTGGTTCTGGCCCTTTTCAAAATGCAGGTATCAAGGCATCGTATGCATTTTCTGATAAAGTTAGTTTAATGGCTGGCCTATTTAATGACTGGAATGTCTATCAAGATTTTAACGGCGTATCTCATTTCGGCGCTCAATTAACAGTAACACCTGTTGAAGGTTGGAGTGCTTATTTGAATGTATTGTCTGGTAAATCGGCAGGTGCAGCTGGTACTGGAACTATTCTCGATTTAACTACAGCATATCAAATTACTGAGAAATTTAAATTGGGACTAAATGCTGCTGATTATACTGTTTCAGAAGATAACGGTGGTTATTCAGGCGTTGCACTATATCCACAATATGCTTTTACACCGGGTTTTGCATTAGGGGTTAGAGGAGAAAGCTTTAAAATTAAAGGGGCAGGTACAGCTGCCGATGCAAGTGTAACTTCTTTTACCTTGTCGGGTAATATTAAATCTGGGGGATTAACTTTTATTCCAGAAATACGCTTTGATGATGATAAAGATTTTTCTCAAAGCTTTATGAAAAATGGACTAGGTACAAAATCTGCATCACAATTTTCTTTAGCTGCAGTTTACAGTTTTTAGCTATTAGACAACATACAATATTGAGCGTCTCTTTTATGGGGCGCTTTTTAAATTTAAATAATGAAATTTATCAAAACCTTTTTATTGCTGTTATTCAGTTGCTCATTTTGCATGGCACAGAGCGATATGTTGCCTATTGATGAGCGAGGTAAATTTATCTATTATGAATTAGTTGAGGCTCCTGGGGTAATGAAGGAACAGCTAGGGGAAAGAGTTGCCTTTTTTTTAAAGAAACAAGTCAAAGATTTAAAGGTAAAAGCTATCCAAGGCGATACATCTTTTGTCGCAGCTGGAAAATTAATTATCAATAAAACAGTATTGGTAATGTCACACCCATCTGGCGAAGTATTATATCATTTCCAAACAGAAGTAAGAAACGGAAAGTTTCGCTTTTGGCTTACCGACTTTAATTTTTTCCCATACCAAAGGGATCGCTATGGAAATTTTGTAACAACCACCAATAGAGGCATAGCATTAGAAGATAATCCAGGTAAGCTCAACGCCGCCCAATGGAAAGAATACCAAGTTCAAACTGCCAAGCATGCAGCTCAATTTGCGCAATCATTTAAGGATTATATGGCTGCGAAAATGGATACTCAAGTCAGACCAAAAGAAAACCTAGTGGTTAGGAAAGATTGGTAGCCTAATGAACCATTTTATCGGCACAAGTTGAACTAGCGAATGCTTCTGGTTTGGCTTTGAAGATAAAACCCATACTTAAAATGTAACCCATGGCCTCATTAAGTGCTTTATTAGATTTAAACATCGGGTTCGTGTTAATATCAGCATGCACTTCAAGGTCAACATCATAAATATCCAATAAATCGCAAATTGAATAAGCTGTTTCGATAGATTTTTGAACTTCCACTAACATTCTTTCTTTGATCCCCATCTTTTGAGCAGTTTTATCTTGCGCGATGTACATAAAACCCCCATGATGCTCTCTCAGTAATACAATAACGGTTGCAAAGTCGGTAAGTGCGCCTTTAACTTGTGAATCAGTGCCGATACATACTTTCAACTTGTAGCCATTTTGGGTTTCGCGGATAATCGCTTGTTCTACTTCTTCTAAGATTGACGAATGAATAACTTCGCCACTAAATTTCTTCCAGGTCATACGTTTTTGGTGTTAAGGTTTAAACAGCCCGTAATCAGGTTTCTTAAAATTAAGCGCTTGAAATGATATTATTGTTAAATTGATGTTGTTTATTTGCTAACATTTAATTGGTTGTCAACAGGTTAGTTGATTCGCAGTTCAATTCCACAGACAAAAAAACACTTAACAGCTATCTTATCGCTTATACATCTCGATCTAAAAACACTTAACGCTAACCGCTAAACTTTCTTACCTTTGTAGCATGACAATTCAACCTGTACTTGATAATTTAAAGATAACGGCACTTAACGAGATGCAGGAAGCAGCGATTGCCGCGACAAAAAAAGGACATGATATCGTTGTCTTGGCGCCAACAGGCTCTGGTAAAACACTTGCTTTTTTATTGCCAGTTTTGGCTAATTTAAATGCTGGGACTAAAGGGGTACAGTGTCTTATCTTAGTTCCCTCACGTGAGTTGGCTTTGCAAATAGAGCAGGTTTTTAAACAAATGAGCACCGGCTTTAAGGTAAACTGTTGCTACGGTGGCCACCCAATAAAAACTGAGCGAAATAATCTAGCTCAAGCACCTACGGTATTAATTGGTACTCCTGGAAGAATTGCCTACCATCTTCGCCATCAAAATTTTGATGAATCTACAGTTACTACATTGGTGTTGGATGAATTTGATAAGGCACTAGAATTCGGCTTCACAGATGATATGTCTTACATTATTAGACCACTTTTGTCATTGAAGCAAAGAATTTTAACTTCTGCAACCGCAATGGATGAAATTCCTGAGTTTACAGGATTAAAAAATCCAATTCAAATAGACTTTTTAAAAGATGTACAAATCGCGCCAGATTTAAAACTGAAAAAAGTATACACGACTGCTGAAGATAAATTGGTTACATTGTTTGAGTTGATTTGCAAAATAGGCAGTAGGACAACTTTAATTTTTTGTAATCATCGAGAGACAGTGGATAGGATTAGTGATTTATTGATTGATAAAGATTTAGCCCATGATATTTTTCATGGAGGAATGGAGCAGGATGAGAGAGAAAGGGCATTGTTGAAATTTAGAAATGGAAGTATTAAAATTTTAATTACAACAGATCTTGCTGCTAGGGGATTAGATATACCTGAAGTTGAGTACATAATTCACTATCAATTACCTTACACCGAAGATGCATTTTTGCATCGGAATGGTAGAACAGCTAGAATGAATGCTAAAGGTACAGCCTATTTAATTATGGCTGATGATGAAAAATATCCATTTCTCAAAGCAGATATAGAAGTAGAAAAATTAAAAGGTCCATATAAGTTACCGCAGGACAGTATCTGGCAGACCTTATATATTAGTGCTGGAAAAAAGGATAAAGTAAATAAAATAGATATTGTAGGTCTGTTGCTTAAAAAAGGTGGCCTTGAAAAAGACGATGTCGGTTTAATTGAAGTTAAGGATCAAGCATCCTATGTAGCAATTAAAAGAAAACTAGTCCCCCAAGTAATAAAGACTTTAGGCAACGAGAGAATAAAGAACAAAAAAGTTAAAATTGAAGCAGCAATGTAATTGGTAGGAAAGAGAGAGATATTCTGAAATTTGCATCCAGTCTTGATACTCGATATTAACTACTTGATACTATAAATATGAGCAACAACGATATTATGAAAAAATTAAGGGTAGCATTATCCTTAAACAGCGATCAAATTATTGAAATCTGTAAATTGGTAAATTTTACCGTTACAAAAAGCGAATTAGGGGATATCTTTAGAAATGACGAACATCCAAATTTTAAAAAATGCGGAGATCAGATTTTACGAAATTTTTTAAATGGTCTGGTTATTTATAAACGTGGGCCCAGAGAAGAGAAAAAAGCATAATATTGTCCGTTTCTTAATTAACGTCATATCGCACTGTTTTTCTTTGGTTTACTAGTTTTTCGATTTTCTCTAAAAGAACTTCCATTTTAAATGGCTTCGACATAAAGTCATCAGGTGCACATTCCATTTCTCGCACTTCTTTTAAATCGTAGAGACCTGACATCATTAAAACGGGGATATGTTTGGTGTCATCATGGCTTTTAATTTGACCACAAATTACTCTTCCGTCAATTTTTCCTAGTACAATATCAAGTATAATTAAATTAGGTTCGAACTCATCAATACGTTCAAAAACTAATTCGGCATCGTTCAGAGGTTCCACATCGTAACCTGCAATCTCCAAAATTAGCTGCGTGGTTTCTAATATATCATCATCGTCATCAACAACTAGTATTTTCTTCATAATTTTAAATGTATAAGTCTGTTAAATTAGTTATATAACAACACAAAACCAATAGGGTTTTTGACACTGTTTAAATTTATTTAATAATTTGTTAACTCAGACTGTTGGCAAGGATATGCTTTAGGGCTCGTGAGAAACTTTGACAATGCTATATGCATCATGTCTATAACATTGTCAAAGTTATTAATGTTAGTGACCTAGACTAGTTTTTTATATCTAATTCTATGTGGAGTTACATCCCCTAACCTTTTCTTTCGATTTTCTTCATAGTCAGAGTAGTTTCCTTCGAAGAAATAAACTTCAGAGTTGCCTTCAAAGGCTAAGATATGCGTGCATATTCTATCTAAAAACCATCTGTCGTGACTAATTACAACGGCACAACCGCCAAAATTTTCTAATGCTTCTTCCAATGCGCGCAAGGTATTAACATCAATATCATTGGTTGGCTCATCCAGCAATAGGACATTTGCACCTTTTTTCAAAGTAATTGCTAAGTGCACACGATTTCTTTCTCCACCCGATAAAATGCCAACTTTTTTCTGCTGATCTCCTCCATTGAAGTTAAATTTAGAAACGTAAGCTCTACCATTTACTGCTTTATTTCCTAATTGGATATTATCTAAACCATCTGTTATATTCTCGTAAACAGTTTTCTCCGCATCTAAATCATTATGCATCTGGTCTACATATCCCAAAGCTACAGTATCACCTACTCTAAATGTGCCTTTGTCAGGTTGTTCTTGTCCTGTAATTAAACGGAATAAAGTAGTCTTACCAGCTCCATTCGGACCTATTATACCAACAATACCAGCTGGTGGTAAAGAGAAGGTTAGGTTTTCAAATAAAATTTTATCTCCGTAGGCTTTAGTCACGTCATTCGCTTCGATCACAACATTTCCTAGGCGTGGACCAGCAGGAATGAATAATTCTAATTTATCTTCACGCTCCTTACCGTCTTCCGAAGCAAGTTTATCGTAATTTGCTAAACGAGCTTTAGATTTTGCATGACGCGCTTTTGGTGCCATTCTAACCCATTCCAATTCTCGTTCTAGTGCTTTCTGACGCTTACTTTCAGTTTTATCTTCTTGCGCAAGACGTTTTGCTTTTTGATCTAACCATGATGAATAATTACCCTTCCACGGAATACCTTCGCCACGATCTAGCTCTAAAATCCATCCTGCGACATTATCTAAGAAATACCTATCGTGCGTAACCGCAATAACAGTTCCTTTGTAGTTTTGTAAAAACTGCTCTAGCCAGTCGATACTCTCTGCATCCAAGTGGTTGGTAGGCTCATCCAGCAGTAATACATCTGGTTCTTGCAATAGTAGTCGACACATCGCAACTCGTCTGCGCTCACCCCCAGAAAGTACACCAATCTTGGTTTCGGGATCTGGACAGCGTAATGCATCCATCGCTCTTTCAAGTTTATTGTCAAGCTCCCAAGCATTAACTGCATCGATTTTATCTTGCAGCTCACCTTGACGTTGCATCAGCTTATCCATTTTATCGGCATCTGAATAGTTTTCTTCTAAACCAAATGCTTCGTTAATTTCTTCATATTCTTTTAAGATGGCCGTAATTTCAGCAACACCTTCCTCAACCACTTCACGAACAGTTTTATTTTCGTCGAGGATTGGTTCCTGAGCCAAATAACCCACACTAAAACCTGGGCTAAAAACAACTTCGCCTTGAAACGACTTGTCTAAACCAGCAATTATTTTTAATAAGGATGATTTACCTGAGCCATTTAAACCAACAACGCCAATTTTAGCGCCGTAAAAGAAGGATAAATAAATATTTTTTAAAACCTGTTTTTGTGGTGGGTAAATCTTACTTACTCCAGCCATTGAAAAGATTATTTTCTCGTCTGACATAATTTTTATTGTTTGTGCAAAGATAACGGTAAATGTGAAAGATGGAACAGGTAAATATTAAGCAGGTAAAATGAGTGAGCAAGTCCGAACCCTGTCATAATTTCTCTCATTGTAATTGGGACTAGCAATTTGTCAGTAAATAGTTGCTTAGAAAACCTTACAATAAGGCGACAAATCAGGTAAATTATTAGTCTGCAATAATTTTTTTAGCAAAAAACCTTTATTATATTGTATTACGTAAATAAACAAAAAGAAGCCAATAGGAATAACTTAGCGTTTTGAGCACTAAAAAAAAAACAGATAAGTGCTTTATTAACCAAAATGGCGTAATTGTTGATAAAATATACAAACCGGGAGACCGTAATTATAAAAGTAATTTATAGTTTAGAGTCATCCCGTTTACACACATATTATGGAAGCGAAATTTTCTCCACAAGTAAAAGACGTGATTTCTTTTAGCAGGGAAGAAGCCCTGAGATTAGGACACGATTATATAGGCGCTGAGCATTTATTATTAGGGCTTATTCGCGAAGGTGATGGTATGGCCATCAAAATTTTAAAATCATTAGGAGTTGATACTTCTAAACTTCGCCGTTCGATTGAAGAGGCCGTTCGCGGCACGTCTAGTGTTACTGTTAATTTAGGTAACATTCCTTTAACCAAGCAGGCCGAAAAGGTTTTAAAGATTACCTATCTAGAAGCAAAGATTTTTAAAAGTGATTTAATAGGTACAGAACATTTATTGTTGTCTATTTTAAGAGATGATGATAATATTGCTTCGCAAATATTATTGCAGTACAGCATTACCTATGAAATTTTTAAACAAGAAGTAGAGGTTAATAAAAACGGCTTCAGAGATGAGGCTCATGGTGGAGGTACTGCGGGGGGTGGTGACGATGATTTTCAAGAAGAAGAAAGTTTTAGTGCTCCAAAAAAGGTATCTGATATTAAATCAAAAACACCAGTGCTTGATAATTTTGGGCGTGATTTAACAAGAGCTGCTGAAGAAGGACGATTAGACCCAATTGTTGGTCGTGAAAAAGAAATCGAACGTGTTTCGCAGATTTTATCACGCCGTAAAAAGAACAATCCAATTTTAATCGGAGAACCTGGTGTTGGTAAATCTGCCATAGCAGAAGGTTTAGCTTTGAGAATCGTTCAGCGTAAAGTGTCGAGAGTGTTATTTAATAAGCGAGTAGTTACGTTAGATTTAGCTTCTTTGGTAGCGGGTACGAAATACCGCGGTCAATTCGAAGAACGCATGAAAGCTGTGATGAACGAGCTGGAGAAATCTACTGATGTAATTTTGTTCATTGATGAGATTCATACAATTGTTGGTGCTGGTGGTGCTTCTGGGTCATTGGATGCATCGAATATGTTTAAACCAGCCTTAGCTAGGGGAGAAATACAATGTATTGGTGCAACTACTTTGGACGAATATCGTCAGTATATTGAAAAAGATGGTGCTTTAGATCGTCGTTTTCAAAAAGTAATGATCGAGCCAGCAACACCTGATGAAACGATTGAAATCTTAAATCGTATCAAAGAAAAATATGAAGACCACCATGGTGTTACTTATACAGACGAAGCAATTAATGCTTGTGTGGCCCTAACTACAAGATATATTACTGATCGATTCTTGCCGGATAAAGCCATTGACGCATTAGACGAAGCAGGTTCAAGAGTACACCTTACCAATATTCACGTTCCAGAAAATATCATTACAATTGAAAGTAAGATTGAAGATATTAAAATTGAGAAGAACAAGGTGGTGAAAAGCCAGAAATATGAAGAAGCTGCCAAATTGCGTGATACGGAAAAAAATTTATTAGAAGAATTAGAACAGGCAAAAGCCCAATGGGAGGCAGAAACTAAAACTAAGCGTTACGAAGTGAGTGAAGATAACGTTGCAGAGGTAGTTTCGATGATGACTGGTATTCCTTTACAACGTGTTGGGCAAACTGATAGTGTTAAGCTATTGAATATGTACGACACGGTTGCGGAGAAAATAATTGGACAAGATGATGCAATTAAAAAATTAACGAAAGCGATACAACGTACTAGAGCTGGATTGAAAGATCCTAAAAAGCCTATTGGTTCATTTATATTTTTAGGTCCTACGGGTGTTGGTAAAACAGAATTAGCTAAAGAGTTAGCTCGATTTATGTTTGATAGCGATGATTCGTTAATTCAGATTGACATGAGTGAATATATGGAGAAATTTGCAGTCTCACGCCTTGTGGGAGCGCCTCCAGGATATGTTGGGTATGAAGAAGGAGGACAATTGACGGAAAAAGTTCGTAGAAAACCATATGCTGTTATTTTGCTTGATGAGATTGAAAAAGCTCACCCAGATGTATTTAATATCTTATTACAAGTATTAGATGAAGGGCAATTAACCGATAGCCTAGGCAGAAAGGTGGATTTTAGAAATACGATCATTATCATGACCTCAAACATTGGTGCTCGCCAATTAAAAGATTTTGGCGCAGGGGTAGGGTTTTCTACGTCCGCAAAAATTAGCCAAAATGACGCGCATAGTCGTGGAGTTATTGAAAATGCATTAAAACGTGCTTTCGCCCCAGAATTTTTAAACCGTGTTGATGATGTAGTTGTCTTTAACAGCCTTGGTAAAGAAGAGATCTTCAAAATCATCGACATCGAATTGAAAGCGCTATTTGGTAGAGTACATAGTTTAGGTTATGAAGTGAAATTAACTGACACTGCCAAAGAATTTATCGCAGACAAGGGTTTCGATAGTAATTTTGGTGCTAGACCGCTAAAACGTGCTATCCAAAAATATTTAGAAGATCCAATAGCTGAAGAAATATTGAAAGGGGAAATTCATGATGGAGACACTCTGGAAATTGATTACGACAAAGAGAAGGAAGAAATTACCGTTGTAAATAAAAGCACTGGTAAGAAAAAGAAAAAAGAAGAAGGAGCGTAATACCAATTTCAAGACTTACGAAGTTTAAAAAACTTCGTAAGTCTTTTTTTTTAAACTTTGCAAGTCTTCACTAATGCTTGATAGTAATTTTCAAAACTATCATTATTAGTTTCTAAAAATAGGAATGGTTCAATAAGTTCCAGTTCCATTAGTTGAAACTCATTATCAACTATCACCCCATCCACCCTTGCATAAAGACAATCTTTAGCAAATTGATCCACATACTTTTTTGCCGTTTCCAATAAATCTACTGTTGGTTGTTTAGGATGAATTGTTCCTCCAAAAGAATGTTGTACTCTGAAATCTCCAGCCTTTGCTTTCTTTAATAGCGCATGACTAAATTTCCCTCCGAAGAATACAAATGACCATTCGCCATCTTCTTCAATTTCTTTCAGAAATGGTTGTAAAATAAAAGCTTCGTCTTTTAGTAAAGCAGCAAGCTGACTATTAATGACATCTACGTTTCCAGGAGTAACTTTAAAAGTGTTTTTTGAACCACCGCTTACAGCTGGCTTAACAATTAATTTTTTGACTTCTAATTTGTCAAAGTAATCTTTAAGTTCGATCTCATCACCTTTTTCTAGAAAAATACATTTTGCTATTGCCAATCCTCCATCTTCAATATCTTTTAGATAGTGCTTATCCGCATTCCATTTTACAGTAGCAATAGGATTTAGCAATTTTACTTTTTTTTGAGTCAAAGTAGCCAGCCACTGGTAGAAATCTTTTATTAAATTAAAATAATCCCATGGTGATTTTAAAATTGCCAAATCAAATTGTTCCCAAATAACACTAGGATCATTCCAGATGGCTCTTTTTACATTACATCCTTTTGAAATCAGAAATTTGATCAATAGATCATCCTCATTTTCTTGAGTTGATGTGTTATAATAACCGTTATCGTTGTAAGTTACTAGCGCAATATTCATTGTTTTTTCTTGCCAAAATAGGGATAATTTAAGACTTGGCTAAAGTTTAGCGCAAACGTGTGTCTTCCCCTTATTTAAAACAAACTCATTTGGGACTGTGGTACTTTGAATAAATCCTTATTTAAGATGATAGTTTCCTGGTTTAACCCATTTAGTTTACAATGAAGCTTGAAAGTTTCCCGAATCATTTCTGCAAAATTCCCTTCTCCTCGCATTCGTGTACCAAATCTGCTATCATTCACTTTCCCACTATGGCAAGACTGGATCTGATGCCATACTTTCTCAAAACGATCAGGGAAATTTTTCGCCAACCAATCTTTAAATATTTCATGCAATGACCCGTTTAATCTAACCACCGTATAACCAGCACTTTTAGCGCCATTATTTGCTGCAGCCATTAAAATAGCAGGTATTTCGTGACTATTTAATCCTGGGATTATTGGAGCAGCCATTACTCCAGTTGGTAAATTAGCCTTACTAAGTTCTTCAATCACTTTTAGTCGCTGCTTGGCTGTAGTGGTTCTAGGTTCCATTTTCAACCTTAATTTCTCATCCAAAGATGTAATTGACACGTATACCATTATAAGTTTGTATTTAGCCATTTCTTGTAGTATATCTATATCCCTCAAAATCAGCGAATTTTTAGTAATCATTCCTATTGGTTGCTTGTAGGCCAATGCAATTTCCAAAAGCTGTCTTGTTAATTTAAATTTCCGCTCTGCCGGCTGATAGCAGTCGGTATTTCCAGAGAGTGAAATGGGAGTTGCATCCCATCCTTTTTTTTCCAGGAATTTTTTGAAAAGATGAGGCGCATCTTCTTTGACAATAATTTTTCTTTCAAAATCTAATCCAGCACTAAAACCCCAATATTCGTGAGAGTTTCTTGCATAGCAATAAATACATCCATGTTCACAGCCTTGATACGGATTAAGGGAATACCACATCCCTACATCTGGACTGTCAACTTTATTAGCTATTGACTTTGATTTTCCAATAATAAAAGAAGTTTTGGCATTAGGTTCTTCCCAGTCATCAATACCCTCGGGATGTTCTTTAGCTAGCGAATTTTTGAGAAATTTATTTACTGTATTTAGCTGTGCCCCACGTCCATTTAAATAATCACCTTGATTTTGTTCTGAAGAGTTCATAGCTTAAAATTACTAATATTTTTAGTAATTCGATAGCTAAGTTGTTAACAAAAAATTCAGAAGCTATTATTTTTTATGTATGTTTATGTACCTATAATCTACTTTTATGAAAAATACGCTCACTTGCATTATTGTCGATGATGATGATCTGGATAGGATGGCTGTTGCAGCTGAACTATCATTATTCGAAAAGATAAAGATTTTAGGCAGTTACAATAATCCAATTGAGGCATTAAGCGCTATCAATTTGCATAGGCCTGATGTACTATTTTTAGATATTGATATGCCTGAAATAAATGGAGTAGATTTTGTAAAATCGATTTCACATCGCGAAACAATTAATGTATTCATTACTTCTCATCCAGAATTTGCCTTACAAGGATTTCAATTGAAAATATTTGATTTTATTTTAAAGCCTTTAGAAACAGCTCGATTTGAAAGTTGTATGCAAAGGATTTTTAATTTTATTGAACTCAAAAATAAAGCGGAAGCATATGACGTACTTTTTGAAAATGAGAAGATCATTTTTAAGGAAGGGCATCACGTTGTTAATTTAAATGCTAATGATGTCATATACCTAGAAGCTTATGGTGATTATACTAAAATTGTAACGGCAAATAAATCGCACTTAACTTTGGCAACCCTTTCCAATTTCTTGGAATCATTACCGAGTGGAAAATTTATGCGCATTCACCGTAGTTATGTAGTATCAGTCAATAAAGTTAAAAGTTTAGATAATAAATCGATTAACATGGGCTTGGCTGTTATTCCCATGGGGAAAACTTACGTTAGAGAAATCAAAAAGACCTTTAACGCAAGTTGATGATTTATCTGGCTAATAGGAATAGAATTTGTCCATTCATAATTCGAAGATCTATAGTAGGAATTATAGTTTGGTGTGTGCTTTCAATTAGCGCATTAGCTAAAGGGCAGACTAATTCTTTGCCTAACCAAGCGAATTCAAAAAGAGCTAAAGAGTATTATAACTATAGTTATCGTTTGTTTAATTACATCCAAGCAAAGGGAAAGTTTAACGATTTTTATGAGCTTTTAAAAATTTCTAAAAAAGGACTTTCCTATACGAAAGCAAGCGATTTTAAGAACCTGTCTGGATTGCAGTTTTTAACTGGAATGTCGTATAAGATCTTGTTGGTAAATGACAGTGCTTTTTTTTACTTGAAAAATAGCATTATGAATGCTCAACGTGGAAATGAACTAGATATTGAAATTTCTGGAATACAACAAATAAATTATTTGTATCGCTATTTGGGGCAAATAAAGGAGACACAGCGTTATGTCGAAAGATTAAAAGCTTTAAAAGCGCAAGTAAAAGACGTTTACTTAAAAGATAAAATCGTATCCGCATTAAGCGATGAGTTTTTGCATCTAGGTGCCTATACCCAGGCAGTTGAATTGCTTTTAGGTTCATTAACCACCAAGGAATATTTATATAAACAGAAAAAAGATTATAAATCTAGAATTAACCTAGCGCTAGCCCTCTCTGAGCTTGGCAGCCTATACTTGCAATTAAACCAAAATCAAAACGCGTTAAATTACCTCAAAAAGGGAGAACCTTATTTTGTAGACTATACTGGGGGTAGAGTAAGACTGTACAAAAAATTGCAACAAGCTTATTTAAACCTTTCTAAAATAGATAGTGCTATGATTTATTATCAAAAGATTTACGGCGAAATGCAAGTCGGAATTTACGAATCGGCTGATGATTTAAGTGGGGCAAATCGACAGCTTGCAGAATATTATCTTGCGCAACATAATATGCCCATGGCAATCAAGTACGCAGAAATAGCATATGAAAAAGGTATGATTTCAGGAAGCAAAGAGGCAATTATGATGGCGATAAATATGATGGGGAAACTAAATTATCAGCAAAAAAAATATCATGAAGCTATTCGCTATTTCGAGAAGGCGCTACCTAATTCCACTAATTTTAGCAATGATGTTTTTGCGAGCATTAATCTCAGACTTGCTCAGAGCTATGAACAAATTGGTAACCATAAAAAAGCCAATTTATTTTACAGTAGATATAATTTGTTAAGAGATACTATCTATATCGAGAAAACAAGGGAAGATATCAATGTAATTGAGTTTAAATATAAAAATGCACAAAAAGAACAACGAATAGATTTTTTGAACGTTCAAAGTAAGGCACAAGCAAAAGAGCTTGTTAGACAAAAACAATACAAAGCGATTTTAATTATAAGTATGTTTTTGGTGTTGATTATTGCTGCTTTGGTTTTCTATAATTATAAGCAAAAGCAAAAGGTTAATTTGCTATTAGATAAAAAAAACCACGAATTAGATAAAGTGAACTCGCAACTCTCTATAGCCAATCAAACGAAGACAAAATTATTCAGCATTATTTCACATGATCTAAGAAGTCCTGTTAGTCAGTTGTTTACTTTTTTGAAGCTTCAGCAATTGAACTCTCCTCAAATTTCTAATGAAGAAAAATCAACTCATCAAAAGAAGCTTATGCAGTCTGCATCTGCTATGCTGAGTATGATGGAAGATTTGTTACTTTGGTCAAAGAGCCAAATGGAAAATTTTGAATTAGATATAGAAGAGGTAAGCGCCCTTCACCTGTTCGAAGAGTCCATCACCTTAATACAAGATCAAGCAGATGCTAAAGAAATAAGCATTAAAATAGGCGATTTAAAGGCGCAAAATTTACAGGGTGATCGAAATTTGTTGCTCATTGTATTACGGAATTTACTACAAAATGCAATTAACAATTCCTACAATCATACCTCAATCATCTTAACTGCTGGACTAAATGAGAGGCAGAAAAGGTATATTTCTATCATAAATAAGGGAGAAATTATACCGCAAGAAAAAATTGAACAACTTTTAAGCAATCAATATGTGAAAAGTAAATCATCAGGATATGGTTTAGTAATCGTTAAAGAGTTGTTACAAAAATTAGATGGTGCTTTACAAATAAAGAGTACTGCAGACGCAACCATTATCACAATTGCTTTCTCTTAAATTCCCTTCATCGATTATTCATTGTCGTTGATAGATTATTTCATGTGATTTATGCTCTTGAGCTTTAAGTTTAAACATAAAAAACAACATGAAATTGCATATAAATCTTAAGCATCTACTGAACGTACTTTTAGTTGGTTCAGTTATGGCCTGTAATTCGACAACAAATAACGAAGACAAAAGTGCTGCTGTTGCGACAAGCGTTAAAGCAGATGAATATTTTTCCGTTAAAATAGATGGTCAATTATGGGAGGCTTTTCCTTCAAAAGAATTCAAAGCCTATAATTTGAGTTATAAAGAAATCGGACATCAGTTTTCAATTTTTGCCGAAGCTGAGGATGGCTCTAGAATGGATTTGTCATTTCATTCTCATGATCAGCTGCGGGTAGGAGTTTATCCTTCAACAAGAAATGACAATGGAATACTAAGTGGTGTTTTTTATTATCCAGAAGCTAAAAGCTCTGATAAGGAGACGGCAAGCACAACAATGGAACATCCTATTCAGGAAAATACGGTTCAAATTACAAAAATTGATAGAAGTAATAAAACAGCATATATTATAGAGGGTACTTTTTCACCGATGATGTATGCTATTTATGAAACAAACCCAGTTCGCAGTTCGAAATTAACCGAAGGTAAGTTTCGTGTAATTTATCGGCCAGATTCGATGAACCCCGCATTTTAAATTCTATTTCCTTCTACCGATTATTCTTGTCCGTTCATCGATAATATCCTGAATTGCGCTCCAACCAAGGTTATCTTCAATTAATAAAATTATAATCCTATGAAACACAATTATTTTTTCTTACTCATTTGCTTTTTGGGCATATTTCTTACCTCTTGTTCAGAAGCCGGATTGGAGGGGCCTGAAGGTCCAGCTGGTCCGCAAGGAAAAACCGGAGATGCTGGACCAATGGGGGCAGCAGGTAAGGATGGCAGCATTATCTATAGCGGCGTCGGAATTCCTTCAAATGCTTTAGGTTCTATTGGCGATTACTATTTAGATATTTCAAAAGGTAACTTATATGGTCCAAAAATAGTCGCTGGTTGGGGAAGCCCAGTCACCTTAATGGGTGCTAATGGAACTAACGGTACAAATGGCACCAACGGTACCAATGGTACAAACGGAACCAATGGAAGTAATACGTTAAGTGGAAGTGGCGCACCCTCAGCATCGATAGGTAACACTGGTGATTATTATTTAGATAAAACAAATTATCAATTATACGGACCTAAACTACCTTCAGGTTGGGGTATTCCTATTATTTTGCGTGGTGCTGATGGAATTCAAGGACCTGCAGGTGCTGCTGGTCTTGATGGTAGTATCATATACAGCGGATCGGGCGCACCTTCAACATCAATAGGTGTTAATGGAGATTATTATCTAGATCAGAATACCGGCAATCTGTATGGTCCCAGAACAGATTCAGGTTGGGGGACTCCGCTAGCACTAAAAGGCACGAATGGTACAAATGGAACCAATGGTAGCGTAATACATAGAGGAACTACAGCTCCTGCATTGGCTACTGGAAACTTAGGAGATTACTATTTGAATTCGGTAACTTTTTTACTTTATGGCCCTAAAATAGCTTCTGGCTGGGGTGTGCCGATTTTATTACGTGGTGCCGATGGTGCACAAGGCCCAATCGGGCCTGCTGGAGCAGATGGAACAATTATTTACGGTGGTGAGTCTGCTCCCGACCCAACTTTAGGAAGAGTCGGAGATTTTTATATTTCGCGACTTCCGATGATGTTGTATGGCCCAAAAAGCATGTTGGGTTGGGGCTTGGGCATGAGTTTAAAAGGTACAGATGGTGTAAATGGCAACAATGGTAATGGTATTTTAAATGGATCTGGTCCGCCAATGAGTACGACTGGTAATAATGGAGACTTTTATATTGATTTAACAACTTATAGAATGTATGGTCCCAAAACTGGTGGAATTAATTGGGGAACGGGTACGTCGTTAAAAGGAGCTGATGGGGTTGGCGGTAGTGGGAGTTTATTATTTGAAACACCGGATAATGCAACGTTTGATTGGGGCTTTGAATATTCTTATTATTTTGATCTGAGAAACTTAAAAATGCATCGTAATGGTAATTATAACGATAGTACATCTGTTTTTCAAGTTCCAGCTAGCGCGGTTGCTGCGGCTCAAAATAGTGTAATGCTTATCTACGTGAGAGACGCAGTAAATGGTTGGAAGCAAGTTGTTGAAGCAGACACAACCTTTACTGGGATTTATTCGAAAAGTAGAATTACCGTAGGTAATGCATCTGCTAGAATTATTGAGCGAAGTAATGGAACTTTTGTAACTCCCAACATTAACAAAGTTAGGTTAGTTTTAGTTCCTTATACCAATGGTGGTGTAATATCTGCTGTTAATAGCAATAACATCCCTATGTCTCAGATGATGCAAAAACTCAATCTTAACGATAAAGACTTTGTCAAGCTAAAATAGAAAAAGCCAATGCCCCACATTATTAAATGTGGGCTTATCAAATCATTCTTAAATTTTAATGCTTATGAAAAGGCTTTTGATTCTTACTTGTACTTTTTTCTCACTGTTTAAGATGGTTCAAGCGCAAGATGTAGAACAATTAACTAAGGCTAAACCATTTACTGTAAATGGTACATTAGGATTGGGCTTAGGGACTTACAATGTAAATGGCATTCCTGCCAGACAGCGAGATTTTACCTACATTTTTAGTGGCGCACCAACACTAAGTATTTACGGTGTTTCATTCCCTTTTTCGGTCGTTGTAAGTGATCAACAAAGAAGTTATACCCAACCGTTTAATCAATATGGAATTAGTCCGACTTACAAATGGGCAACTTTTCACGCAGGGTGGAGAAGCATTGAGTTTTCTCCATTCACACTGGCCGGTCACAATTTTTTAGGTGGGGGTATAGAGCTAAATCCTAGGAAGTTAAGATTTGGATTTATTTATGGACGATTTAATAAATCAATCGAAGAAGACATTAATCAGCCCTTGGCATTAGCTCAACAGCCTGCTTATAAAAGAACAGGCTATAGCGCAAAATTAGGCTTAGGAACAGAACGGAATCATATAGACTTAATCTTTTTAAACGCTAAAGACGATGCGAACTCTTTAGCCATAAAGCCAAGCTCGGTCATTTTAACACCATCAGAAAACATGGTATTAGGAATATCTTCAAAATTTAGTTTCTTTAAACACTTTGTTTTTGATATGGATGTTTCAGGGAGTATCTATACTAGAAACATTCTTTCAGATACCGTTCGAAACTTAAAATTAGGTAAGGTTGACTTTATTAAAAATCTGGTCACTCTTAATTCTTCAACTCAATTGTTGACTGCCGCCCAAACTAGTTTTGGTTATAATGCTGCAAATTATAATGTAAGGGTTAAATATCGAAGAGTTGACCCTGATTATAAAAGTATGGGTGCCTATTATTTTGAGACAGATGTAGAGAATTATACGGTAGAAGGGATGTTGAAGTTAATGAAAGGCGCAATGCAATTGAGTGGAAGTTTTGGTTTGCAAAATGACAACATCTTACATGATAAAGCCTTTAGATCTAACCGAAAAATAGGCGCAGCAAATGTATCTTACAATAAGTCGAATTATGGGATTGATTTACGGTACACCAACTTTGGAATAACCCAAGATAGAGGTTTAAATCCAATCGTGGATATGTTTAGGGTGGCAAGAACTAACCATAATTTAAGCACTGTATTTAGGTACAATATTAATAATGAAAACCTTACGCATAGCTTTGTGTTGATTGGTAATTTGCAATCGCTGATCGATTTAAATGAATTTACCAGGCCAAATAGCAAATCAAATAGTAAAACGGCAAATTTTTCATATCAATTTGGACTGCCAAAAAAATCTTTTGGAGCAAGTGCAAATGTAAACTATACAGTGGCAGATATCGCTTTTGGTAGAACCATTTTTTATGGGCCAACTTTAGGGATAAATCAAGCTTTTGATAAAGGAAAATTAGGCTTAAATGCATCCTTAAGTTATCAGTTGCAACGAAATAATAATATCGATGCTGGAAATATTTTTAATACAAATTTTAATGGTTCCTACCGAATTGGTAAACGAGATGCTGCTAATTTATCTGTTAGTTATTTAAAAAGTAACTCAAAAGATATTACTCTGCCTTCATTTAACGAGATAAGATCTAACCTCGGGTTGGTACATTCTTTTTAAAATTTAACGCTAACTACTATGAAACACAGCTATTATTTTCTGAAAGATTTTAGAGTAACAACAGCCTTGCTTTTGCTGCTCCTTTTAGCTCTTTTTACAAAAAATGTTTTTGCGCAAACACCTCCTCCCAGTTCGGTAAACATAACTGTAAATATCGCAGGGCCATATTCTCCATTTTATGCTGATTATGCTGGCCCTAATGCCTCCAAAGTTCTACTAATTGTACAAAATTTAACTGCGACGCAAAAAAAGATCAAGCTAACTGGCCGACTACAGGGAAATAATGGTATACGAATTACCACTAAATCTAACTATATACCCTTACAACCGATTGTCCTGAATCCAAATGAAACAAAACAATTAAACGGGTTGGCGCTGAAAGATATTTTCGATTTAAACTCCTTAAATGTTTATGGTGTTGACAAGGTAAAACTGGTGCAAACGTCTCGGTTGCCAGAAGGGGACTATACTTTCTGCATTGAAGCTGTAGACATGAATACCAATCAGGTCATTTCGTCGAGCGCGCCCCTAGGTTGTACAATGATTAGCATTATATACCCTGATGCTCCTTTTCTAATTGATCCATCTGTTAATGCTACTACCCCAGGCATTAAAGGATTGAACTTTACCTGGGGAAATGCAGGTAGCGTACCCAATGTAGTTGAATATACATTTGAAATTGCAGAAATGCCGCTACTAGTAAGAACAGACCCAAATCAAATTTTTAATTCGACCTCTTTTTTATGGATTAAAAAAACTGTTTTTAACTCAACCAGTACCACACTTTTACCTTCCGACCCACCTTTAATTGAAGGGAGGAGGTATGCTTGGCGGGTTAAAGCGATTGATCCAACAGGGAAAATAATATTTAAAAATAATGGATTAAGCAGGGCAAATGAATTTAGGTATGGCGAGAAAATAATCGTACCCTCAGTTTTTACTTTAAATACGCCCCAAGCTAAAAGAAGATTTACAAATTTTAATGATTTAGTATTCGATTGGAAATTTACAGATAATAGTGGTAAAAATGATAACATCGGTTTTTATGACGGTATAGCTGGAAGACAGCAATTTAATTTTGGCAATAGCAAGTATGAGCTGTATGTGACTCGTGTTAAAACCATTGAAGAAGAAAAAGCAGATAGTATTGCCGAAGTAAATAATCGAAGAGTTGCTGCGAGAAGTGCGAAGAGTGGTGCAGCAAATACTTCCAGAGATGCAGGTATTGTGATACCTACGAACAATACAAACATTTCATATAAAGCTGCCCAAGAGTTAAAAGACTACTTAAAAGACGAAAATAATTACGAATGGCACATAAGAGATAGAGCAACTGGTACAGTTTCTGAAAAACGACAGTTTGCCATTAAATATGAAAAAGCTGTTGTAAATTATACGATTGCTTTATCTGGTACTTTAAAGTATAATTTTTATAAAGATTACATTACAGGGAGTGCAAAAAAAAAATAAGCTGCAGAAAAATCCTAATGAGCCAGTCACGCTAAGTGAAGAGGAAAAGGGAAATCCTTTAGCCAATAAAAGTATCCAAGTGTTAAGAGTATCTCTTTTGGCACCGAAAATTAAGGTAAATAGAAAAGTTACTAAAATAGAAAATGGCTTAGAAAGAGTTACGACAGAAATGCAAGATAGTATAGCCATGGTAAGTGATTTGCAGATTTATCCTTATGGCCCACAGAAACTGGCCAGTTCCACGATAATTGCTCATGGAACGACAGATGGGATGGGAAATTTCAAAGTCGACGTTCCAATAGATAGGTCTAAATTCAAAGTGCTAGATTCTAATGTTATCGTACCTAATAGGACAACAGCTTATGCATTAATTGAGGGTTTAGTTGTAAGGGTTAACGACAATCGTTTTTCTGACCCTAATTGGTATATAATGCCCAACCCTGATAAAACGGGCCTAGACCTGGCAGAGCAAACAGTCGAAATATATGGCTACAATGCTAACGTAAAACTGCAGACGAATGTGCAAAGAGATTTTAAGGGGAAACTTTACCTATTGCGTAACAACGATAATATTCTTAAAGGTGAGGTGAAAAATATGATTGGTGTACAAAAAGAAATCCCAACCTATAAAACTGCAATTAATGCCAAAGGTAAAACTGTAATAGTGGGTAAAGGCCTAACAAGTTACACAGTAGTTGGTATCAATGATATCAATGCTCTTAATACCGGAGAACTTTCATCTAGTTTCTCAAAAATGGCCGTAGCAGGCGCCAAAAGCAACGACGGTTACACAGTTTATTTTGAGCCTGCTAATGAACAAGATGCCCTGTATTTCAATCCAGTTTATGTAAGTAATGGACAGGGGAAAACTGCAACTTTCTCCTCAACAGATTTTGCTTATCGTAATTTAACCGAGCAAATCGCCTTTGGTCCAAAGTTTATTAGCATGCAGCTAACTGGAAGGTATGTTTATAACTGGAAAAATCCCAATGGTAAAACCAATGCAAAATTGCCTTTACCAGAAGGAACTTCATTAACCCTTGTGAAAGGAAATATGTCGCAAAAAGACTTCTTTAAAGGAGGTACTACATTAAACGAAGAAAGGATTATTAGTACTACTACAATTAAAAAAAATGGCGAGTATAGTTTCGATGTTGGCCTAACCGATTACAATAATTTTAATAACGAGGGCAATCACTTAGTTATACTGGTTTCGAGCGATTACTATTATTCACAGCCATACAGCATTACCTATAACCAAAACGAAAACATAAAAGTACCAGAGTTAACCGCCACGGTCCGACAATATAATTATATTTCTAAAGTGGGTTATTTGAGTGGAGGTGTGCTTAATCCAAAAGGAGGAATGAATGTATATCTATGCAGAAAGATTAGCGATGAGAAAGCAAATGCAGCAAAATATTTTGATAGACCTGTGAATGTTGGTAATCCTGATCGTAATTACTTCAAAAAAACGATCGAAAATAATGGAGAACAATACGAAATTATCGATATGATGGAATCTTCTGGAGCAGCTGGAAAAGTGGGGGAATTTGAGTTCAAAAGATTATTAGTTTCTAAAAGTACCGCAGAAAGATATTATATTCTTTCTGAACCTACCAGTGCCAGTCAAGATAATTTTATTACCAAAGATGCCTACGATTTAACTAAAAATCATAGTATGGATGGTATCAAGCAAGGTCTTTTTACTGATGATCAAAATATCACTACGTTAGATTTTAACATTGGCTACGCACATATCCCAGTATTGCCCTTGGTCCCTTACATTGATGGCGCAGTATACCCGAATAGCAATGCAAGTACTAGTGTCTTGTCTGGCGTAAATGTTGAAATGTTTAGCATGGACGGCTTGGCTGCTACTGCCAATAATGATCAAATTGCCAATTTTCTAGCAGATAAAACACCCAATGATGAAATGATCACTAAAACCAATGGCCGCTTTTTATTCGAAAACGTAAATGCTAAATCAAGCGCTTGGAAATTACTGAGATTAACCAAAAAAGGCTTTTTAATTACCTACGTCCGTGTACAACAGGGGAAACCTTTAATAAATGGGCAGCGTGGTAATCTGGGCAAAGTTTACATGGATCTACCAAGAGAATTAATGGTGAAAGTAGTCGATAAATCGAAGAAAAAAATTAATGCTAGAATCATTGTAGGCGACGATTTTAGTTGGGAAGATTATGATTCATCGGTTATTCTGCCAAAAATTATGCAGTCCCCTTTAGGTAATGTGGCATTTAACGTAATTCCTGACGACCGAAAAAAATACAAAGCAACAAAAGTCTATAAGTTTATTGATTTAGCAACCACAGCTGTAGAGTTAGAAGTTGCAGATAACCAGCATGTGCTTTATGTGAGTTGTAAGATAAAAGGTACAAATACATTTTTACCGGCTCAGGTTAAGGTGTTAAATACTAAAAATTATACACAAACAGCCAAATCTTTTGGCAACCCATATACCGAGGTAATTATACCGGCTGGAGGTACACAGTTTGATTTAAGAATAGTACCCGACGATATTAATTACACGATTGCCAAAACTCAAGTGTATTCTGACGGACAAACTAGTGTTGCTGTGGCCGTTGAGGTACAGCCTGCTGTAACCTTAACCATTAAAGCGACGCAAGAGTATATGAAAGCTGTGAAAAATGGTATGTTCACGACGTTTAAGAAAGATATACAAAAGGCATCAGCTTACGATGTTTTTATCAAAGAACTAGCAGAAGACGAGTACGAAATTATTAATCAATTTGGCAAAGGAGCGATGGCATTGATCGCATTAAACCAAAGCGACACAAGAATAATAGGGCGATTACCGTCCAAGCTACCTATTCACGCAAGTATTACCAAAAAAGGATACATAGGCGATGAGCAATGGTTATTCCCATTTGGACAAAACATGAACAAAACATTTAACCTTAAATTTGCACCCGAGCTAAATGTGACTACCATCTATGGTTTTCCAATAGCGTTAACAAATGCTTATGAGCAAGCCAACGGACAGTATTTAATTTCGGGAAGATTAGACCCTAATGTATCTTCTGGTAATTTAACAGTGAAAACCACTGCAGATATGCTAGAATTTAAAAATGTCTATGTTAATGTAAATGATGCGCCGTCTGGAATTAAAAAAGACAGGTATTTCACACTATCTGAAGCATTAGTTTTTAATCAAAATAGTGTGGATGGTAAGTTGTTCAATAAGTATGAAGTCAAGATAATTAACAATACAGGCATCTCACTAAACCCAGCAACAAATACAACTGGGAGTATTTTAGGGAAAGTCGCGCTAGATATGTCATCGTTTTCAAAAGGAGTAGAGACTTCTAGATCTGATGTGAAGGGAGAAAGAAATCATCTTTATTTAGGTAGTGCCGATGACAAGTATGCACTTTTAACTTCACCACCATCTCAAAAAACCGCCCCTTATCTAAATACTTTTTCTACTGCGACTTCAGATTTGTCGGCAACTTCCTATATGGTTGCTACATCGGCAAAGGAAAAGCCTTCATTTTATGGGGCTGATGATATTCAGGTCGTACCTGATGGAAAAGCAATATTAACAGCGTCTGGCATTGCGTTCGATGGAATAATTAAAACCAATCTCTACGGTGTAGCACAGGTTCATAAGAGTATCGATGCCAGAGCGCATTATAATTTAGACAACGATGGGTTTACACAGTCAAATCAAGAAAAATTTAGTATTAAGCTTTTTAATTGGGAACTTAAAGTAGATTCGTGGCACTACGGTACAACAGGATTGTTTGTTAAGGGAAATTTGATAGCCCAAGGATTAACTGTTCCTTTTTCAGATTTACAAATTTTTAATGACAAAATTGGGTTTGGCAAATTTAATGTAACTAATTTAAAAATCTTAAATGCTTTTCCAATTACAATTAATGGCTCGCAAGCCTCAGTTAGTTTCGGCTACGATAGAGGTTATTCAAAACAGAGCGGAGCATGGTCACTATCCGTTTTAGCAAAAGCATATGATAAAAATAGCACCTATTTAGCTGGATTAAAAGGATTGGATGATTTACAGCCAAATGATGTAATTCAGATTAAAAACATTAACCTTTATGATACGGGGAATGAAAATGATACAAGACTAATTCTAGATGAAAATCAACCTGCGGTAACTGTAAATAAAATTGCCAAATTTAAACCAGGAACCATTTGGGGAAGTTCCACTTTTATGACTATCAGAGGTGATTTAAATATGGAAATCCCAGGATTTACCGGGCTCGATGCGGTCGTTTATGATTTGACTTACAGAGTAGATGCGAATGGAATTTTAAAGCATAAACATGAAGCAGCATTTGCAAATCTAGGATTAGATAGCAAGGGAATGTTGGTTAAGTTTTCCAATAAAATTGAAGATCAAAAGTTTAGTGGCGGTGAGTTGATGTTGAAAGGAATTTTGAAAGACAAAGATCCGACAGCAAGCTATCAAATTGCTGTAGAATTAACCAAAAAAGAAGGTTCAACTCAATTGGCCATACCAAGCCAAATTAATAACGCAACGCCTAGGGTTTATTTAACCTATAATACTAATGACGTGACTAATCACCTTGCAAATTATAATTCGAAGGTAATGGCAGGTACAGAAAGCTATCTGAATGCTGCAACAGGTAAGAGCGTAGTTAAAAATAACCAATGGGAATATTTTAACTTTAGCGGCACGTTAACTGGGGCTTCCGGTATCGATCCTACACCAATGGATTTCACGATTAAAGGCGATGTGGTTGCAAATTCATCGCACGTTGGTGTACAAAATATGGATGCAGGAGGTGTAAAGGGACTTAGCATCGTTTATGATTTCAAAGAGAAAGCCTTAATAGGTTCTGGTCATGTACATCAGGATGCGAGCTTTGGAGTGCTCGACTTAGATATTGAAATGAAACTAGGTAGTAGTAATTGGTATATGTTTAGCAATGGAATAGCTGATGTTAAAAATACTCCCTTCAATAGGATTGGTGTCGGTTTTATGGTTGGGAATTCTGAAGTTACCCCAACCCAGCGTGCCTCTCTTTACACTCATTTTAATGATAAGGGTTTGCCTCCAAATGCAGATGCTACATTTGGTAATGTAAAAGGTGTGCTATTTATTCTTTCAGCACAAATGCCAATACCTTTATTGCCAACCATCGATTTAGATTTAGATCCAGTTGCTAAATGTGAATTCAAACATGGTTTTTATGCTGCGGCATATTTTAAAGCAAATTTCTTCAATGCAGTTAAAGAAACAAGCTTTACGGTTGGGGGTAGAGTAGGTGCATTTGTAAAACTGAGTGCAGGTGCAAGCATAGGCCTAACTTGCGCAGGTGTAAGCTTAGGTGCCGATATGCGTGTGGATTTGGTGGGTAGTTTAGCTCCTTTGCAACAGAAATTCTCAGCTTCAGCACAATTGGGTTTCGACTTAACGGGTAGTGCCTACGTTGGGGCAGGTATATGTAACAGTAGTTGCGAAACGCCATGTTGGGACGCTGGATTGTTTGAGGTTTGTAGTCCGATCCCATGTAAAAAAATTGGCCTAACAAAATCAATGAAGATTACTGTGGGAGCAACAATAGATAATAGCGGTTTCCACGCCAGTCAAGAAAAAACTTATCAATAATTAGATTTAGAAGAAAACAAAAATATTGGTTATGCTATATTTAAGAAATACGTTTTTGGTGATTTTAATGCTTGTCCATTTAACCGCTAGCGCCCAAAAAGAAGCTGAAGCTGCTTTTAACGGCTATGAAGGAAATTATATTTATAACATATTTAAACCAGCATCTGCCGCGCATCCCGATGGTGATGTAGTCGGTTTTAGGTTAGATAGAAAAGCCAGGAATGAAACTACCTGGCAAACCTTGTACAAGTTTAGCACACCCGCAACTTTTGATGACCTACAACGTAATCATCAACATGTACAAAACAAGGTGTTTGAGTATAACCCCGCTACCGCATACACCATTGGAGACGTTTGGCCAATATTTAAAAAGAACTTTAATTATGATTCTCTTTCAGTATACCTTACGCAACAGCATTTAGCCCTAGCCTTTAATATTTTACTGTTAGATACCACTGCTAAAAGAGAGACAATTTATCAATATCGCGTTACACAGCTTAAAGCAGATGGGGCAGAGAACGGGAAATATACTTCACTTCCAGTTTCTAGCAACGATCAATTTCCCGCCAACCGCCCAAAAAAATCGCAACGTAGAATTACAGGCGATGTTTTTAGAATGGAATGGAAGGCTAAAGTAAATGGAAAATTACCTGAAGTACTCCTAATAAAACGAAGTGGAGGTTTAAAGATGCCATTTGAAAGAATACTAACCTCTTATAGCATAGAACAGCGAGGTGATAGTGTAATTTACACCGTCGAGGATGATAAGGTTACAAAAGATGTGCTGTATCAGTATACCATTACCCCCGTCAATCGCTTTGGCGGTGGGGCAACGGCAGTTTCTGATACCATGCAAGTTGCTTTGTTAGATCAACAAATGCTAATTCCTAAAATTTTTACCGCAACGGCTGATTCAATAAACAATAATATTGCCCTAAACTGGTCGTTTATTAAACCCGATTTTGTAGGTGCAGTTAATATTTTCCGTTCTACGGAGTATGAAGGCAATTATAAACTGATAAAATCTACCACAGGTTATAACTACGTTGACAGAGATATTACCTCTGGTCAGAAATATTATTACTATTTAGTGGTTAACGATAGAATGGCTAGAGCGAGCGAAAGAAGTGTTAAAATTTATGGCCTTTCACAAAAAAGCGATAAGTCGGAAGCACCTGTTCAGGTAACTGTTTCAAAATCTGGTAGTGGAAATGCAATCTCTTGGAGCGATAATGCTAGCGACACACGTGGTTTTTATGTGTACAGAACGAGTGAGGTAGGCGGAGCTTTAAAGCCTATCACAGAAATGATTTATATCGGAGAAAAGGCAAAACCAACTTATACTTATACAGATACTGCCACTAATTTGTCGGGTAAAATTGGATATGCCGTTGTTGCCGAAAATTTAAGTAATGTGCGGAGCAACTACTCAAGTACAGTGTATGTAGACGTCGAAAGTAAAGGTACTTCACAACCTATTTTAGTTGACTTTAAATTGCTGAATGACGGTATTTCTATCTTTTGGCAAGACCAAACAGGAGCTTTAATAACAACAGGCTACAATGTTTATCGCAGCATAAATGATTCAACGTATGTTAAAATTAACCGAGCTCCAATACTAGCGATGAAAACTTCTTACAAAGACGTTCTAAAAGTTAACGATATGGCCGTAAGCTATAAAATTACGAGCGTGAATGCATCGGGCGTTGAGAGCGAGTTTAGTAACGTACTTAAATCAACCCATGCCTTAACTGTATATCCCCCGTCTGGACTGAAGTCATTTTATGCCAGCGATTCGAAAAGTATTATTTTAACATGGCAGCCTTCGCAAAGCAATGTAGCAAATTACGAAGTGTATCGATACGTAAGGGGTAAAGATCCAGTTAAAATAGCAACAATTAAATCGCTAACTTATACCGATACAAATTATGATATAAATAATAATGCTTATTATTTTATTAAAACAATAGGGATTAATGGCAACATTTCTCTTCCATCTTCAGAGACTTATCAAACAACTGGTAAGGATTAAAATTTGGAGGTTGCTACGATATAATCCATTGGCATCATATCAGCCATCTTTTCATAAGCCCAGTAGCCACTATACAAACTGCTTCGGGGGCTAAAAACTCCGCCATTTGAATAGAAGCTTATACTAGGCTGCAGCAGCGTTATGACAGAAATTTGGAAATTACCCACATCTAAAGGTCGATTTTGTTTATGGCCAGTAGCCGAGTATGCCGAGTCCTCCGTCTCATTTTTATAGATAATATACAAGGCATCCTTAAATTGGATTTTTTTGAGGTCCTTATCCTGTATTTTTACCAAAGTATCAATTAAAACGTCTCTTCTACTAACGGTATTAAAAATTTTTGGCAGGCTCCTTTGCTTAATCCAGTACGATAAGGAATCGCTTCCATTAAAGGTTAAAGAATTTACCAATCCCTGCCGACCAGCAGTTAATCTTTTAATATTAGCATTAATTAAACTGTCTGGTTGTCTACTGGGATTAGGTATCGTTCCTAGCTTGTTAATTACAAATCCATTTTCAGCGACGGTATTGTGGTATAGCGATTTAAAGAAATGCTGAACAGAACCATTGTAGGCAACTTCTCTGTTTCTAAGCCACTTCTTTTTCTTTGCTTTGCTGCCACTCATTTCTTCAAAATGCGGATGACCCGCATAGTAGATAATCTTCGTCCTGTAATCGTATTCAAAACTTTCTAATAAGTATTTTATTCTATACCCCAACGCAGCATTCTCAATAATTAAAAAATCACTTGCGGTAGCTGTTACCGTCCTGTTTTCTTTATCATCATGAAAATTCAATACATTGATGTTGAGTATTTTACATTGCGACGCATTGGGAGATTGGCCTATAAAATACTCTTTAAACAAAGCCAAATAATATAGACGATTTGGATCTGGCTTAATCACCACCTCCTTCAGAAAAGTTGTATTTTCACTCAGCGTGATAGTTACATCAACTGGTTTATCAGAAATAATGATGTTTTTTGAATAGGGAGAATAGCCGATCATCTGAACCAAAATATCATAGTTCCCTGGAGCGAGTCTGGGTAAAATGAATTTGCCATCACCGTTGGTAACTGTCGCAATTTTATAGCCACTCACATATACAGCAGCACCTGGCAAAACCTCTTTCTTATCTCTAATAATTCCGCTAATTACATAACCACTTTGGGCTAGAACTTCCCCGCTTAAGCATAAAAATAGGATAAATATGATATAAAGACTTTTCATCTTTCAAATCTAACTAAATTATTAGGTGGAAAAGAATTTTCTCTGCCAATGTTTAAATCTTATCTATCCTCGAAAAATTTTGAGCCATTGTACAAAATGAACTGAAGTAGAAGAATAAAAGTTGGAGTTAATCGCTCTTGATCGTATTTAGGCTAACAATTCTTTGGCATTTTGTAAAGCCGATAAACCTGGGTTTTTACCGCTTAGCATTTCGGCAATTGCGATAATTCTTTCCTCGTGGTTAAGCTTTCTAATACCTGTGGTAGTTTTCTGTTCGGTTTCATTCTTAAATACAAAATAATGAGCACTGCCTTTTGCCGCAATTTGTGGTAAATGTGTGATCGACAAAATTTGCATATGCTCACCCAAAGAAGCAATTACATTTCCTACTTTCAAAGCTGTTTCTCCAGATATGCCCGTATCAATTTCGTCGAATATTAAGGTAGGGAGCGAAGTATGTTTCGCTAAAAGGGCTTTAATTGCCAGCATTAGTCTTGATAGCTCCCCTCCCGAAGCAACTTTATTTACTGGAGCAGGAGCCTGACCAGCATTTGCGGTAAAGAGTAATTGTATCCCATCAATGCCATCTTTGTTTAAACTGGGTAATGATTGATGTGACAAGGCAATAACAGCATTAGGCATTTCCAATTGCTTTAAAGTAGTGGTAATTTGTTCCTGTGCAAATTTGATGGCTTTCTTTCGATTATTACTAATAACAATTGCTTGCTCGTTTAGCGTTGTGGCTAAAGCTTCGTTGGCTAATTTTAGACTTTCTATCTGTTCATCTGACGAAAGGAGCTGATTTAGGTTGTCCTCTAACTTTTGCTGAATTAACATTAAATCTGCGACAGTACTAACTCTATGTTTTTGCTGTAAACTATAGATTAAATCTAATCGTTGATTGATGATTGCTAACCTACCCTCATTCCATACTGTCTTTTCTTCAACACTTGTAGTTTCATCCGCAATATCTTTTATTTCAATAATTGCTGACTTTAATCTCTCATATAAACTGTGAATAGCTGAATCGAATTTCTCAATATGTTGTAGCTGCATATTGGCTTCTTTTAGGATTGCAACAGCCGAAGTTTCGTTTTCTGCCAACAGGCCAGCGGCATTAATTAAACCCCGTTTAATAGTTTCTGCATGGGTTAAGCGTTCTAGTTCAGCTTCCAAGCTTGTCTGTTCGTCTTCAATTAAGGCCGCTTGTTCTAACTCATTAAATAAGAATTGCTCGTAGTCTTGTTTGCTTCTTGCCTCGTCGGCCGCTACCATTAATTTTTGTAAATGTGCTTGATCTAACTTTAATTGCTTAAAGCCACTTCTGTAATTTGCGAGGGATTTTGCATGGTCAGCCAAAGAATCAACAATTAACAATTGAAAATCAGCATCGTTGATTTCTAAGGTAGCATGTTGTGAATGGATGGCTATTAGATGCTCCCCAATTAACTTTAATGTAGTAAGGTTAACAGGGGTGTCATTTACGAATGATCGTGATTTCCCATCCATCGAAATTTCTCTCCGAAGAACACCTTCCTTAGAGAAATCCAAATCATGCTCTTCAAATAAACTTTTCAAATAATCATCAGCTAAAGAAAATCCACCCTCTATCACACACTTTTTGTCCTGGTTAAAGAAATATTTACTTTCGGCACGTTGGCCTAAAATAAGAGATAACGCGCCTAAGATTATAGATTTTCCCGCACCTGTTTCTCCAGTGATAATATTTAAGCCTTGATCAAATTCTATATCTAGACTGTCGATTAATGCGTAATTGCGTATGGTGAGTTTCTGTAGCATATTGGACGCTAAAATAAGCATTAAAGGGCATCAGTTTAAATCATGTCAGGTATTTTTTTCCACGGATATCAGCATAAAAAAAGGGTAAGAAAATTTCCTTACCCTTGTGATTGTATCATTTGTTTGGTTTTTAATTGAATGTGATATCTTCTTTAATCCCTTTTTGTTTTTTCAACTCATTAAGGTCTTTATCAAATTTCTTTTTCAACTCTTTATATTCAGGAGATTCTTGAAGCTTTTTCAATTCCTGAATTTTTTGTTTCCATTCTGGAGAATCAAACTTTTTCCTCATTTCCTCAGCATTTAACTGCATCTTGGCAATGTTATCTTTCCATTCTTTAGATTCGAACTTTTTCTTCATTTCTACAGCATCCAGCTGAATTTTAGCCATTTGATCTTTCCATTCTTTAGATTCAAACTTTTTCTTCATCTCCTCTGCGTTGAGTTGGACTTTAGCCATTTGATCTTTGAATTCTTTAGAGTCAAACTTTTTTCTCATTTCTTCTGCGTTGAGTTGGATTTTAGCCATTTGATCTTTAAATTCTTTAGAGTCAAACTTTTTTCTCATCTCCTCTGCGTTGAGTTGGACTTTAGCCATTTGATCTTTGAATTCTTTAGAGTCAAACTTTTTCCTCATTTCTTCAGCATTAAATTGAATTTTGGCCATTTTGTCCTTCCACTCTTTTGAGTTATAAATGGCTGAAATAGAGTCGCCAATAAATTGATTTCTAATCACCATGGTCCTCAAGCTATCCGGTAATTCTTTAATGGAATTATAAGTTTTTGTATTTCCGTTATCATCGGTAATGGTGATGGTAGACCTTACAATCTTTTTCTTTTTTGTAGTATCTGTATCCACGTTTAGCACAAATTGATTACGGTTATTTTTACCTTCCGTAGCTACTTTACGAATCGTTGTAAGGTTTTTTGCTTTTTTGATTTCTGCTTTTTTAGGGTTTATCCATGCTAGAGATAAAACCGTAGACAAGGTTAATGCAAAGATCACTAACTGTTGTTTTGCATTGATGTAAGTTGTTTTCATATTCGTTATTCTTTTAATTCGTTGGTATAAATGTTGATTGGTTCCGGTTGCTGCAAGCGATAGTGCTGGAGCTTGCTTATCTTTAAGTAGTTCTAGTTTTAACAAGGCATGTGCATACGTTAGCGGTGTACCTGTATGTTTAACAACTAAATCATCACACGCATGTTCACGCTCTATTCGGATAAATTTGCCCGCTAGCCAAATAAATGGATTAAAGAATAGCAGGGTTTCGATAAATGTCTTGATCAGGTTTAAAGCATAGTCATTTCTACGGATATGCGATAATTCATGAATTAAAATGGCTTCTACCTGCTTAATTTCAAGTTGGGTGGCAAGCGCAATAGGGAATAAAACGACTGGCTTAAAGTAGCCAATCACCAAAGGCACATTAACTTTAGCTGATAAAAAGAATTTTACCTGTTTATTTATTTTTAATTCTGTTAAGATCTTGTGAAATACAGTATTCCATTCTTCAGGAACAAGACTGGTATTAGCTTTTTTCAATTGTTTTAACTTTTGATATCCTGAAAGCAATAATAAAAGTTGTATAGCAATGCCTAGCACATAAAAACTGGATATTAAAGGAAACCAAGATTCAGTTTTAAGGAAGCTACTAGATTTTAGGAAGCTTAAATCCTGCAGACTTGCCTGAGCCATGAAAGCATTCACAGTTGCACGTTCGACATTTGTTAAAGGCATCTCGAATACCGAGTAGAAAGTATAACAAAAACTAGCAAACATTACTAGCATTGATCCAAAAGCCAAATTATGCTTTAGTCTCGCATTTAGTTTAGGTAACGCCATCAATATAGCAAACAGCAGTACATAAACTAATGCCCCTTGCCACAGAGAGTGAAAAATGCTCCATCCAAGAGCTTTGATCAAGTTGTTTAACATTGCTTCCATTTTATTTTTTATTTGTAATGTTTAAAAGTTGTAATGTTTTAAATGAATATCGCAGGATCTTATAAATCCATAGCCTCTCAGCTTTCCAACCTTCAACCTTTCAATATTATTTAAGTTTATCTAAATATTCCTTAATTAAATCTATTTCTTCCTTGCTCGCACTTTGGTTTCCTAGTGCTTGCATTACTAATCTTGCTGCAGACCCATTAAACACATTATCGATCATCTTATTTACCAATTGCTGTTGGGTTTTCTCTTGATTTAACAATGCTTTATAAATATGCGTTTTTGCAGTCGTGTCTCTTTCCACCAAACCTTTTTCATGCATAATTTGCATTAATTTTAAAGTCGTGGTGTAGCCGGCATCCTTCTTATCTAAAGTCTCGTGCACGTCGCGAACTGTACAATGTCCTTTTTGCCAAAGAACTTGTAAAATTTCCAATTCGCTTTCGGTTGGTTTGATGTTGTTAATGCTCATATTGTTACAGTACGAATTATTTCGTATTCAAATGTACGAAAGTATTCGTATAAACAAAATATTTTAACAAAAATTTAACGTTTTTTTTGAGAAAGGGACTAGTATGAGTTTGGAGGCACATTCTAGTGAGCTTCAATTTATAAAGTCTTCTTTAAAATTGCGTCATTGCAAGAAGTTATTATTTTAGAAATACGATGGAAGATTGATAATAGAAGTCTTCTTTAAGATTGCTTCGTACCTCGCTATAACGTATTTTTCGCAAGAAGCTATTTATTAATCTGTCATTGGGAACGAGGAACTAGATAAGAAAATACCTAATTTAATTCTTTTTCAACCCTTCGTATTTGCTAATATTAGCTGGGTCTATTACGCTTAAAAAGTTATAAGCCTTAATTTTATCCTGCACCTCGGCCAGTGATAATACACTAACGATTTCCTCTGCTTTACTGGCAAAGTAAACATTTGGGAAAATGGAACCTAGCTTCTGCTTGTCCATTTGTTGAAGTAGGGATAAAGAATTTACAATTTTTTTAAGTGCATTAACTTGGTTGTCCTGGAGAAGATCGAGACCATTTAAATGAAAGTTATAAATGAATACACGCAATTCCTGAAAGCTATTATTTAAAAGATTTTCATTTAGCCAATAACGGTTCCGCAATCCATCAAATGCTTTCCATCCCTTATTGCCTGCAGTTTGCGCAATATTTAAAGTGTTTTGAGCTTTGCTATAAAGCAACGAGCCACCCATTTTACTAAAACTATCTTTATCTAGACCGATAATTGTATAAGCATAATAGGCTAGGAGTGAGCTTAGATTGGTAATGAAATTTTGTTCCGAAAAATCCAAGGTCTGACCTTGATTATAGTTAAAATCAAAATCTTTATCGTTCATGTTTAAGAGGGTGGTCAGGTAAGAGCTCCCAAAAACCGGCCTGCTAGATTGGATTTGCGCTTCCGCACTATAAGTAGCATTTCCATCCCAGCCAGTTACAGTAATCACAAAATTGCACGCAATTCTTTCTTGCGACAAATAAGTTTCATTAGTCCATTTATTGTTGTTTAGAAAATCCCTGATTACAGTCTGAAGATTTTCTAAGTTCTTTTTGTTAATGTTAGAGACGTTAGGTGCTAGTACCTGAACTTTGGCATTAAGTTCTTGGCAATAAGTATAACTATAGCTTAAAAGGATTACAAATAAACAAATGAGCCTTTTCATCAAGCTAATAATTTAAGTATTTCGTTACAGATGTCTTCCGCTACTTCCTGCTTGCTTTTAAGCTCAAAAGCAGTTTTTTCAAGCGCGCGATTAAAGATAGTTATTTTATTGGTATCCGTTTTAAAGCCTGCTCCATTGTCATTTAGCGAATTCAATACGATAAGATCTAAATTCTTTTTTTGCAGCTTTTGTTGGGCAAAATCAGCCTCATTTTCGGTTTCAAGCGCAAATCCAACCAATACTTGACCCTTTTGTTTTAACGATCCTAATCCTGCTAAGATATCTGTTGTTTTACGTAGCGCGATGTTAAACTGCGTTTCAGTTTTCTTAATTTTTTGAGAAGCTATTTGGACGGGTGTATAATCTGCTACAGCAGCACTCATTACAATAATGTCGTTAGTGGTAAAATGTGCTAAGCATACTTGGTTCATTTCTGCTGCACTCACCACATCAATTCTTTTTAAATTGAAATTGCTTTTTTCAGCTGTTGGTCCAGTTACTAACGTGACCTCTGCGCCTAATGAAACTAGGCACTCAGCAATAGCAAAGCCCATTTTGCCTGACGAGTGATTGCCAATGAACCGTACAGGATCTATTGCTTCATATGTCGGTCCAGCAGTGACAAGTGCTTTCTTACCGATTAACGGTAGGCGCATGCTAATGTGTTGATTTAGAAATCCAATTATCTCTTCCGGCTCTGCCATTCGACCTTCACCAAATAGACCGCTAGCTAATTCTCCACTATTTGGAGAAATAATGGTATTCCCAAAATGTTGTAATTGCGCAATGTTTTCTCTGGTACTTTCATGTTTCCACATATCGAGATCCATAGCCGGAGCAAAAAAAACTGGACATTTAGCCGATAAGTAAACTGCAGTTAACAAATTGTCGCAGATGCCATTCGCCATTTTAGCCAGGGTATTTGCGCTAGCTGGGGCGATAATCATGTAGTCTGCCCAAAGGCCCAATTCTACATGGTTACTCCAAACACCTGTTTCGGCATCGAAGTATTGCGTATAAACCGGATTCTTAGAAAGGGTGGCTAAGGTTAGCGGAGTAATAAAATTACTTGCATCAGCCGTGAGAATAACTTTAACGTTTGCGCCAGCCTTAATGAACAATCTCACTAAGAGTGCCGATTTATAAGCAGCAATGCTACCGCAAACGCCAAGTAATATGTTTTTATTTTTCAGCATATCGGCTACAGGCACCTTGCTCTGTGCCCTATGCTAATTACTTTTGTTCTTTAGCAGGATTTCTATGATAAACTTTATCATTCAAGAACTCATCAATTGCAATTAAGCTTGGTTTAGGCATACGCTCATAGTGTTTGCTTATCTCAATTTGTTCTCTATTTTCGAAAATCTCTTCCAAGTTATCATTTGAAGAAGCAAATTCTGCTAATTTTCCATGTAACTCTTCTTTCATATTGTTAGAAATCTGATTTGCCCTTTTTGAAATTATTACTAATGATTCATAAATGTTATCAGTAGTAGCATCCAAATCATGTACATTTCTCGTTACCGTAGTATTTGGTATAGCGGGTTTCTGTGTATTCATTATTTTATTGGGGTTTTAATCTCTATTTTTTTTGTAGCTGTATCTTTTTGTTTCTCGTCTTTTTTGGCTAAAGCTGCATATTTTGCAGCTTCCTCAGCTTCTTTAGCTAGTATTTTTTTAGCTGCAGCTATTCCAGCTTCACTATCTTCTTTCAGTTGCTTAGCCTCACCAACCAATTTACTAGTCGGATGAGCCTCCATAAAATCGTTATAGTAACCTATTGCTTCATTAAAACGTTCTTCCTGTCTATGTGGATAGCTGTTTTTAGCATACATATACTGAGATTTCACGATTAGTAAATCAATTTCCTCAATATACTTAATATCTGGGAATTCAATCTGTGTATTTTTTAAAGCAACAACAGCCGATCTGTAATAGGCGATATCATACCCACCTAACGTATAATATAGCTTCGCATTGTCAAATGCTTTGGTCTCTAGTTTATCACGTAAGTTAGCAATATATTGAGCAGCTTGAACTGCACGTTCACTTTTTGGATAGTAATTGATGAATAATTGTAATGCTTCAATTGCCTTATAGGTATTTTCTTGGTCTAACGATGAATTAGGAGAATCAAGATAATAGCAATAAGCACCATAATATCTACATTCTTCAGCATTTTTACTAGCAGGATAAGTATCGGCAAATTCTTTAAATTTATAACGAGCTGTAGTATAGTCTTTTAGACGGTAAAGTGTAAAAGCATAGTAATAATTCAAATCTTCTGCTTCAGCCGTTCCTCTATACTTTTGCGCTAATCCTTCAAAAAGAATTAAAGCTTTTGAATACTCTTTTTTGTTATATAGCCGAATACCTTCCTGATATTTTTTTGAAACGTCGTTACTTAGACGTAATTTTTCAAAACGGCTCTTACAACCCGTAAGGCTTAATATTAGGGCAGTGAAACTTAAAATCAGTAGGTGTTTAACTTTAAACATTGTGCAAAGATAAGGTAATAATACGATAACGTCAATTAAAAATAATCCTGCTAAGCTAAATAAAGCGTTTCAGCCAATCAAACACTTAACAATTTTTAACATACCAAAGCTAGTTTGATGATATGGCCTTACATATTAAGATATAATGTTACCTAATATTATATGCTATACATATATATACTATAAATAGTTCAACTTTTTTCATTGTTTCTTTGAGTTTGGTTCGCCGGTTGTCTATATCCCCTGGGTCACTGCGTATTCCCAGGCTATGGACAGGGTCGTAACTGGTTCGGTGTTTTGTAGGCTACTATTCGGTTTGTGTTCTGTCTAGAGTTGAAGCAGACCTGAAGCAGTCCTGTTGTCTTATAATTTCTAACTGTTTTTTATCGTATTTACTTCGGCTTTTAGACGGATATAGACGTTAGACTTGCGACCTGGTTCCGAAGAAACTCCGAAGAAGCTCCGAAGAAACAGAGAAAAAGTCAGCTTTTCTTTAGCATGTCTTAACTTGATTATCCTTAAAAGAACGGATAGATAAACGGTTATAGCTTACAAATAAATATTCTATCGTTTTTACGACAGTTAGCCCGGTCCCGAAAGAACGCTGGTAATATATATAAGCATAGGTCCATATTGATGTTTAGTGATGTCACTTGTAGTGTTTAGGAAGTTTTTCTGCGTGTAAATCATACACTTAGATAATTTAACCATAAAAAAGCCCGGTGCAGTTTGGATTGGCGTTTATTTTTCCTACTTTTGCATCCCGCTTCGGAGGAGACGGACAAGATTTGAAGGGTTAGGAAAAGAAAGTAGCTTGTTTATAGCGACTTAAATAAAACTTTGAAATACTTAAAGAAAAAGTTTGCGGGGATTGAAAAATTTTCTACCTTTGCATCCCGCTTCGGAAGGAAAAAGGGAAAGGAAAAGTGAGGGTGGGTTTGACATGTTGCAGTAGAGAATGGCTGATTTTGGAAGAAGGAAAAAAACTTCAAATTATTTTCACAAAAAGCTTGACAAGTTAAAAAAGTTTTCTACCTTTGCAATCCCAAACGAAAGGGAGCTGATCGACGGATGATCGAGAGGCGTATAATAAAGATTGAAACGACAGAAGACCGAAGGGAACATGTGGACTAAACAAGACCATCTGGGAACGGAAAACAGGAAGTCGCAACATATACAGGTCGCCGAGATGGCAAGACCGGAAAGTTCATTAAAGAGATATCATTACATAAGCGCAGCGGGGCAAACAGTACGGAAGCAAAGTACATGTTACCGTTGCAGTTTTTTAAGTCTATATCTATCAGACAACATAATAATAGAATATAAGACTATTTAATTTTAATAACACTAGAATACAAAATGGTCAGCGTTCGAACAACACATTTTACAATGGAGAGTTTGATCCTGGCTCAGGATGAACGCTAGCGGCAGGCCTAATACATGCAAGTCGAGGGGTAGAGGTTGCTTGCAACCTTGAGACCGGCGCACGGGTGCGTAACGCGTATGCAACCTACCTTGATCTGGGGGATAGCCCGAAGAAATTCGGATTAACACCGCATAAAATCACAGTACCGCATGGTACAATGATCAAATATTTATAGGATTGAGATGGGCATGCGTGTCATTAGTTAGTTGGCGGGGTAACGGCCCACCAAGACCGCGATGACTAGGGGATCTGAGAGGATGGCCCCCCACACTGGTACTGAGACACGGACCAGACTCCTACGGGAGGCAGCAGTAAGGAATATTGGTCAATGGAGGCAACTCTGAACCAGCCATGCCGCGTGCAGGAAGACAGCCCTCTGGGTCGTAAACTGCTTTTATTCGGGAATAAACCTACTTACGTGTAAGTAGCTGAATGTACCGAAGGAATAAGGATCGGCTAACTCCGTGCCAGCAGCCGCGGTAATACGGAGGATCCAAGCGTTATCCGGATTTATTGGGTTTAAAGGGTGCGTAGGCGGCCTGTTAAGTCAGGGGTGAAAGACGGTAGCTCAACTATCGCAGTGCCCTTGATACTGATGGGCTTGAATACACTAGAGGTAGGCGGAATGTGACAAGTAGCGGTGAAATGCATAGATATGTCACAGAACACCGATTGCGAAGGCAGCTTACTATGGTGTCATTGACGCTGAGGCACGAAAGCGTGGGGATCAAACAGGATTAGATACCCTGGTAGTCCACGCCCTAAACGATGAATACTCGCTGTTAGCGATATACAGTTAGCGGCTAAGCGAAAGCGTTAAGTATTCCACCTGGGGAGTACGCCCGCAAGGGTGAAACTCAAAGGAATTGACGGGGGCCCGCACAAGCGGAGGAGCATGTGGTTTAATTCGATGATACGCGAGGAACCTTACCCGGGCTTGAAAGTTAGTGAAGTATCCAGAGATGGATGCGTCCGCAAGGACACGAAACTAGGTGCTGCATGGCTGTCGTCAGCTCGTGCCGTGAGGTGTTGGGTTAAGTCCCGCAACGAGCGCAACCCCTATGTTTAGTTGCCAGCACGTTATGGTGGGGACTCTAAACAGACTGCCTGTGCAAACAGAGAGGAAGGAGGGGACGACGTCAAGTCATCATGGCCCTTACGTCCGGGGCTACACACGTGCTACAATGGATGGTACAGAGGGCAGCAAGCTGGCAACAGCAAGCAAATCTCAAAAAGCCATTCACAGTTCGGATTGGGGTCTGCAACTCGACCCCATGAAGTTGGATTCGCTAGTAATCGCATATCAGCAATGATGCGGTGAATACGTTCCCGGGCCTTGTACACACCGCCCGTCAAGCCATGGAAGTTGGGGGTACCTAAAGTACGTAACCGCAAGGAGCGTCCTAGGGTAAAACCGATAACTGGGGCTAAGTCGTAACAAGGTAGCCGTACCGGAAGGTGCGGCTGGAATACCTCCTTTCTGGAGTAGGATAGACTACCCGATGCGCTAAAAATGATAATGATACATATCTCTTAAGGAAAACCCAGAAGATGAAGCCCAGTTGGTGCATACCGGCGCAGTGGCGAGATTGGAAGATGATTACGATCTGCGAGAAGCGATTTACGAAGGAAACGGACACAGATCGCAGCTAACAGTCGGACATCGAAGCAGTCCCGTAGCTCAGCCTGGTTAGAGCACTACACTGATAATGTAGGGGTCTCCAGTTCAAATCTGGACGGGACTACAAAACGCTAAGTTTTTTTGGGGGATTAGCTCAGCTGGCTAGAGCGCCTGCCTTGCACGCAGGAGGTCAACGGTTCGACTCCGTTATTCTCCACCATCACCGGTGCTGTTACAAAAGCACGTAAATAGGAAGTATGCCCGAAAGGGAAGCGTCCCGGGATAGAAAAGTTCTTTGACATATTGGAAGAAGTTAAAAAAGAAGAGCAAACAACAATAGAGACGTTGTTAGTTCGGAATGCCTTAGGGCATGAAGATTTAACAATTATCAAAAAAGCATTTATACAGGCGCAAAAGGCTGTATAGAGAAGAAAGTAAGAAAGAGTATACGGGGGATGCCTTGGCTCTCAGAGGCGATGAAAGACGTGATAAGCTGCGATAAGCCGTGGGGATTAGCAAATATGAATTGATCCGCGGATTTCTGAATGGGGAAACCTGGCTAGTTGAAGACTAGTCGCACATAGTGCGCAAACCTGCCGAACTGAAACATCTAAGTAAGCAGAGGAAGAGAAAATAATAATGATTTCCTAAGTAGTGGCGAGCGAAAGGGAAAGAGCCCAAACCAGCTATGTTACGGCATAACTGGGGTTGTAGGACTACAATGTGTCATTAGCAAAATGAACTGGAATGGGATGGGAAGCCCAGCAATATACGGTGATAGCCCGGTACAGGAAAGTAATGCTAGGCTAGTAGTATCCTGAGTACCGCGAGGTCGGAGACGCCTTGTGGGAATCTGCCGGCACCATCCGGTAAGGCTAAATACTCCTGAGAGACCGATAGTGAACCAGTACCGTGAGGGAAAGGTGAAAAGAACCCCGAACAGGGGAGTGAAATAGAACCTGAAACCGTATACTTACAAGCGGTCGGAGCGTCCAGGTGGCGTGACGGCGTGCCTTTTGCATAATGAGCCTACGAGTTACTCTTCTCTGGCAAGGTTAAGTGTTTAAGACACGGATCCGAAGCGAAAGCGAGTCTGAATAGGGCGTATAGTCAGGGGAGGTAGACGCGAAACCTTGTGATCTACCCATGGACAGGTTGAAGGTGCGGTAACACGTACTGGAGGACCGAACCGATAAACGTTGAAAAGTTTCCGGATGATCTGTGGGTAGGGGTGAAAGGCTAATCAAACTGGGAAATAGCTCGTACTCCCCGAAATGTTTTTAGGAACAGCGTGGACATTGAGTTACATAGAGGTAGAGCTACTGATTGGGTGCGGGGGAGTCAAATCCTACCAAATCCAGACAAACTCCGAATGCTATGTAACATGGTCTGCAGTGAGGCGCGGGGTGCTAAGGTCACGCGCCGAGAGGGAAAGAACCCAGACCATCAGCTAAGGTCCCTAAATTACCGCTAAGTTGAACTAACGAGGTGCGATTGCATAGACAGCTAGGATGTTGGCTTGGAAGCAGCCATTCATTTAAAGAGTGCGTAACAGCTCACTAGTCGAGCGATCGTGCATGGATAATAAACGGGCATTAAGTGGTATACCGAAGCTATGGATGATATTTATATCATGGTAGGGGAGCATTCCAGCGGCAGCGAAGTTGTAGCGTGAGCTATGGTGGAGCTTCTGGAAAAGCAAATGTAGGCATAAGTAACGATAAGGCGGGAGAGAAACCCGCCCACCGAAAGGATAAGGTTTCCTGATCAACGCTAATCGGATCAGGGTTAGTCGGGGCCTAAGGAGAACCCGAAAGGGATATTCGATGGACAACGGTTTAATATTACCGTACTTTTTATAGATGCGATGTGGGGACGGAGTAGTGACACTGCCGCGAACTGACGGAATAGTTCGTTAAAGACTGTAGGTATTGGAATGGTAGGCAAATCCGCCAATCTAGCTGAAGGTCGATAGTACCGCGAGCCTTCGGGTAAGTGGATAGCGCAGGTAATCAGACTTCCAAGAAAAACCGCTAAGCTCCAGTCTATAAAAACCCGTACCGCAAACCGACACAGGTATCCGGGAAGAGAATTCTAAGGTGCTCGAGTGAATCATGGCTAAGGAACTCGGCAAAATGGCCCTGTAACTTCGGGAGAAGGGGCGCTGGTAGCAATACCAGCCGCAGTGAAAAGGCCCAGGCGACTGTTTAACAAAAACACATGGCTTTGCAAAATCGAAAGATGAAGTATAAGGCCTGACACCTGCCCGGTGCTGGAAGGTTAAGAGGGGATGTTAGGGTTAAACCGAAGCATTGAATCGAAGCCCCAGTAAACGGCGGCCGTAACTATAACGGTCCTAAGGTAGCGAAATTCCTTGTCGGGTAAGTTCCGACCTGCACGAATGGTGTAACGATCTGGGCGCTGTCTCAGCCATGAGCTCGGTGAAATTGTGGTCCCGGTGAAGACGCCGGGTACCCGCAACGGGACGGAAAGACCCCATGCACCTTCACTACAATTTAACATTGACATTGGATACAGGATGTGTAGGATAGGTGGGAGGCTTTGAAGCGGCGTCGCTAGGCGTCGTGGAGCCAACGTTGAAATACCACCCTTTCTGTATTCGGTGTCTAACCCCGCTAAGCGGGGGACATTGTTTGATGGGTAGTTTGACTGGGGTGGTCGCCTCCAAAAAGGTAACGGAGGCTTTCAAAGGTAAGCTCAGTACGCTTGGTAACCGTACGTGGAGTGCAATAGCATAAGCTTGCTTGACTGTGAGGCAGACAAGCCGAGCAGGGTCGAAAGACGGATATAGTGATCCGGTGGTTCTGCATGGAAGGGCCATCGCTCAAAGGATAAAAGGTACGCTGGGGATAACAGGCTGATCTCCCCCAAGAGCTCATATCGACGGGGAGGTTTGGCACCTCGATGTCGGCTCGTCACATCCTGGGGCTGGAGAAGGTCCCAAGGGTTCGGCTGTTCGCCGATTAAAGTGGCACGCGAGCTGGGTTCAGAACGTCGCGAGACAGTTCGGTCCCTATCTGTTGTGGGCGTAGGAATTTTGAGTGGGGCTGACCTTAGTACGAGAGGACCGGGTTGGACTAGCCTCTAGTGAATCTGTTGTTCCGCCAGGGGCATTGCAGAGTAGCTACGCTGGGAATAGATAAGCGCTGAAAGCATCTAAGTGCGAAACTAGCCACGAGATGAGAATTCCATATAGGGCCGTAGAAGACTACTACGTTGATAGGATATAGATGTAAAGCTGGCGACAGCATAGTCGAGTATTACTAATAACCCGAAGCTTTCAAGAGCAATAGACTGTTGTTTGTTCTTCCTAACTAACTTCTTTCAATAATATGTCATTTAAGGCCGGAAGGCCGAAGGTACAAAGGTGGAAGGCTTGCCCTCCCTCCCCAATGCCCTCCCCCCCTCCACCTTATTAAAAATATTTAGGTGCCTATATCGGCGGTGTCCACCTCTTCCCATTCCGAACAGAGAAGTTAAGCCCGCCAGAGCCGATGGTACTGCAGTAACATGTGGGAGAGTAGGTCGGCGCCAAATCTTAAAGAAAGCCTGTAACGTAAGTTGCAGGCTTTTCTTGTTTATAGGGAATTTGAAAATACAGCACCGATGAAGTTCTAACAGATCTAAATACTCTTTCCTACCACAGTTTAAGCTAAACATTAAAACATCAAGCGCTTTCAAACGTTTTAATTACAAATAAACTAGCATTAAACTAGGCATAATGCGTATCTTTGTATTTTAAATATAAAACTGATGAACATCAATTTTGGATCCAGAAAGGAAGTATTAGCGCATATTGAAAAATATATGATCGAAATGATGCCTACCTATTTGAAACCTATAGATACAAACTGGCAACCAGCTGATTTTTTGCCTGATTCTACTAGCGAAACCTTTTTTCAAGATATTAAAGAATTAAGAGCAAATGCCAAGGATCTTTCTTATGACTTAGTTGCCGTGTTAATTGGCGATACCATTACAGAAGAAGCTCTTCCAACCTATGAATCTTGGTTAATGATGATGGATGATATCTCTCGTGATGAAGAAGGTGGTTGGGTAAAATGGAATCGCAGTTGGACAGCAGAAGAAAATCGCCATGGTGATCTTCTTAACAAATATTTGTACTTATCAGGTAGAGTAGATATGCGCCAAATGGAGATATCTACCCAGTATTTAATCGCAGATGGATTTGATATTGGTACAGGACACGATCCTTACCGTAATTTTGTTTATACAAGTTTCCAAGAATTAGCCACCAATATTTCACATAGAAGAGTAGCATCTCTAGCTAAAAAAGACGGAGATGTTTTACTGTCTAAAATGTGTGGAGTAATTGCTGCTGATGAATTACGCCATGCTAAAGCATATAAGGATTTTATGTCTAAAATATTTGAAGTTGATCCTAGTGAAGCTATGATCGCTTTTGAAGATATGATGCGTAAGAAAATTGTAATGCCAGCACACTTTTTACGCGAAATGGGCTTAAAAATTGGTCAAACTTTTGGCCACTTTACCGATGCTGCACAACGCTTAGGTGTTTACACTGCTGTTGATTACGTAGAAATCATGCAACAATTAATAGAAGAGTGGAAAATTGATAGTCTCAAAGAACTTAATGAGGCTGGAGAAAAAGCTAGAGATTATGTAATGAATTTACCTGATCGTTTATTACGTGTTGCCGACAGGATGAAAAATCCTACAATGGAATATAAATTTAGTTGGATCAACTCTTAGGAGAGTCTAAATATTATAGTAAAGCCTGTTTCGAGCATATTGTTTCAGGCTTTTTTGTAGAGATACGTTTTATCTTTCACATTGCAAGTACCCTTACTGTATTTTATTAATAGTAAATGGCTAACTCTTTCGCTAATTTGAATCCCGTATTCAACAAATTAGTCTGAATTTTGCGGTCCCAAAGTAGCGGATTTGTATGGTTTAAATGGATAAAATGTATTTTTTGTTTCGTAACGTCACCTTCATTCTTAAACATATTTATCGTTTCACTTACTAAAGGATGGGGCACCTCGGACATAGGTCGATTACCCAATTCTGTATTGCTATAAAATGTTGCGTCGAGAAACGCGACGTCAACATTTTTTACTTCATCGATGATGTCTTTATCCCATTTAGTCCATTTGTCTATATCTGGAATAAATAAAAATTTCTTTGTAGGCAGGATAATTTTGAAACCTGCTGTTTCAGAATATTCATCACGATGGGGCACAGTAAACGGGATGATCGTATTTCCAGAGATTGCTAAAGGAGTATTTTCTGTTAGCCCTATTAAATCAATATTTTGCAACTTAACTAATTGGCTCCATGGACCATTGCTATCTAAATATGATTTTAGCTTAGGAAGTACATAAACTTTAAGTTTTAATGTACCCATCACTTCCCGACCGAACTCCATTAAGCCAGTATAGTGACCAATATGTGCATGGGTTATGAAAACACCTTCTGGTAGATATGGGTATAAATCTTTTGTATGGCCTTTAAACGCCTGTAATTGATTTTTAATGTCGGGGGTAGCTTCAAATAGCCACCACTTTTTTTGAACAGGATCGACTAATGCTAAAGAACTGATATTTCTTTTTAAGCTAGGATTAAGCCAGGCAGCAGTACAACATTGTTTCTTGCAGCCCATATGGGGGTAACCGCCATCTTGAGCAATTCCTAACACAATTATATAAGGAGTATTGGGCTCTTCAAAAGCTAAGCCTTTGATAGGCATTAGCAAGAGAAATAACATGAAAATCCTACTTGTAAACAACATGTTGATGAAAATTACATATTTCTCCTATATTGTCCTCCGACTTCATACAGCGCGTTACTTATTTGGCCCAAAGAACAAATTTTACAAACTTCCATCAATTGCTCAAATATGTTTTCACCTGCTATCGCCGATTTCTGCAAGCCCTTTAATGCAGCCATTGTTTTAGCTGAATTTCTATCTTGAAACGCTTTTAAGGCATTAATTTGGAATTGCTTTTCTTCTTCTGTAGCCCTAATAACCTCGCCAGGTACAATAGTTGGAGAACCATTTTTGTTCAAAAAAGTATTTACGCCAACAATAGGGAACTCACCGGTATGTTTAAGTGTTTCGTAGTACAGGCTCTCTTCTTGAATTTTACCACGCTGATACATGGTTTCCATAGCACCTAACACACCTCCGCGATCATTAATCCGTTTAAATTCTGCTAACACTGCTTCTTCAACTAAATCAGTTAAATCTTCTATTATAAAAGCACCCTGTAATGGATTTTCATTTTTAGCTAAACCAAGCTCTCTATTAATGATAAGTTGAATAGCCATTGCTCTACGTACCGATTCTTCAGTTGGTGTTGTAATTGCCTCGTCATAGGCATTGGTATGCAAGGAGTTGCAATTGTCGTAGATTGCATATAGGGCTTGTAAAGTAGTTCGAATATCATTGAAATCAATCTCCTGCGCATGTAAAGAGCGCCCAGAAGTTTGAATATGGTATTTTAATTTTTGAGATCTATCGTTTCCTTTATACTTATTTTTAATTGCTTTAGCCCATATTCTACGCGCAACTCGACCTATTACAGAATATTCAGGGTCAATACCATTGCTAAAGAAGAAAGATAAATTGGGCGCAAAATCGTCTATATTCATGCCTCTGCTTAAGTAATATTCAACGAATGTGAATCCATTACTTAAGGTAAAAGCTAATTGAGAAATTGGATTTGCACCTGCTTCAGCAATATGATATCCAGATATGGAAACGGAATAGAAATTTCTTACTTTTTCATCGATGAAATATTTTTGAATATCTCCCATCATGCGCAAAGCGAATTCGGTTGAGAATATACAAGTATTTTGCGCTTGATCTTCTTTTAAGATATCAGCCTGGACAGTACCACGAACTGCACTAATTGCATAGGCTTTTATTTTTGCATAGACTTCTGAGGGCAAAACTTCATCGCCAGTAACACCTAAAAGCATTAAACCTAAGCCACTATTACCCTGAGGCAATTCGCCTTGGTAAAATGGACGAGCAATGCCCTTTTGTTTGTAAATACTAGTAATTTTTTGATCAACTTCTTTTTCTAAGCCATTTTCAATAATGTATTTTTCACATTGCTGATCGATAGCTGCATTCATGAAGAATCCTAAAAGCATTGGCGCAGGGCCATTAATCGTCATCGATACTGAAGTAGATGCAGCACAGAGATCAAAACCAGAATAGAGCTTTTTCGCATCATCAAGTGTGGCAATACTTACGCCGGAATTTCCAATTTTCCCATAAATATCTGGGCGTATATGCGGGTCTTCTCCATAAAGCGTCACCGAATCAAATGCGGTAGATAGTCGATGGGCAGGCTGGCCTAATGAAACATAATGAAAGCGTTTGTTGGTTCGTTCGGGTCCTCCCTCGCCAGCGAACATACGGGTCGGGTCTTCACCTTCTCTCTTAAGCGGGAAAACTCCAGCTGCGTAAGGGAATTCTCCGGGCACATTTTCGGTTAACAGCCATCGTAAAACATCTCCCCAGTCTTCATATCTCGGCAGTGATACCTTTGGGATTTGAAGTTTTGATAACGATTCGTAATACAGCGGTTGTTTAATTTCCTTATCACGTACTTTATAACTGAAAAATTCTGCCTTGTATTTTAATTTCGTATCAGGCCACTGACGCAGTAAACGCTTACAGTCTCCATCCAGCTGGTCTTCTAGGTAACTATAAGCGTCTGCTAGACCTTCACCAAAAGAATCTTCAAAATCAGCTGAAAAGCCAATAACACCTTGAAGCTGATATAATTTTCTCGCAATTTTACATTGTTTATCAACCCACTCATTATACGTTTCGCTTGCTTCAGCAATTTCAGAAAGATAACGGATACGATCTGGTGGTATGATATATATTTTTTCTGACTGGTTGGCTGTAGTTTCCATCTTTGAATCAAAATGAAAACCCGTCTTCTCCTTCAACTTGGCTACCAATGCAACAAATAAATTATTCATGCCAGGATCATTGAATTGAGAAGCCATTGTCCCATAAACTGGAATTTCCTCATCCTTGGCGTCAAAAAGATTGTGATTGCGTTTGTATTGCTTTCTGACATCGCGAATGGCATCTAAAGCTCCACGTTTGTCGAATTTATTGATCGCAACCAAGTCGGCAAAATCCAACATATCGATTTTTTCCAATTGACTAGCTGCCCCGAATTCTGGAGTCATAACATACAACGAAACATCACAATGTTCAGTGATTTCAGTATCAGATTGCCCAATTCCAGAAGTTTCAACAATAATTAGGTCATAACCAGCTGCTTTACAAATGTCAATGCTCTCTTGTACATTTTTTGAGAGCGCTAAGTTAGCTTGGCGTGTAGCTAAAGACCGCATGTAAACTCTAGGGTTATTGATTGAATTCATGCGAATGCGATCACCAAGTAACGCACCCCCAGTTTTACGTTTCGATGGGTCGACAGAAATAATAGCTAGTGTTTTATCTTTTACTTCTATTAAAAAACGACGAACTAGTTCATCAACAAGTGATGATTTTCCAGAACCACCAGTCCCAGTAATACCCAAAACAGGTGCTTGACTTTTTAACGTAAGTTTCTTTAATTCGTCTACAAACGACTGTGCGCCCTCTGGATCGTTCTCTGCAACAGTAATTGCTGAAGCAATGCTTTTAACCTCCTTATTTGGAATGCTTGTTAACTCGTTAGTAATTGCTTTTGTAGTAATGAAATCGGTTTGTTCAAGCATGTTGTTAATCATGCCCTGCAATCCCATTTTGCGACCATCATCTGGAGAGTAAATTCTTGTTATACCGTAATCTTGAAGTTCGGCAATCTCCGATGGAAGAATTACTCCACCTCCGCCACCGAAAATCTTGATATGTTTTGCCCCTCGTTCCTGCAATAAATCATACATGTATTTGAAGTATTCAATATGCCCACCTTGGTAGGAAGTCATCGCAATACCTTGTACATCTTCTTGAATTGCACAATTCACAACTTCGTCTACCGAGCGATTGTGCCCGAGATGGATTACTTCCGCTCCTGATGACTGTAAAATGCGACGCATAATGTTAATTGTTGCATCGTGGCCATCAAAAAGTGCTGCAGCGGTTACAAAACGTATTTTATTTTTGGGTTTGTAGATTTCGATTTTCTCCATAATTAACGCGAATTTCCGCTTAGGAAATTTGAATAGGATGATCTGTAAAATTGGTTAGAAACTGTTCAAATGTACGGTATAATAGGGGCTTTATCAATTTTAAAGCCTAACTTAATATGATCTTGAGCATAAAATCTGTTATAAAATAAAAATCGTCAATTCCCTGTTGGAAATTGACGATGTAATTATGATTTTGGAAAATCCGCTATTTAATTAATTCTGTAATCACGTGGCCAATTGAGCCGCTTGGTTCTTGAATACGCAGCAATGCTGAAATGGTTGGTGCAATATCTGTCATGTAATATTGTTTGTTTGTTTTTCCAGGTTTTACTCCCCAACCCATGAATACTGCTGGAATATGGCTGTCGTATGGGTTCCATGCTCCGTGACCGGTACCTGGGCTTGTAGATGGATACGAACCAGGATCAACTATATAATATATATCGCCACTACGACGAGCATTGTATCCGTTCATTACCTTCGTTTTGATTTCAAGGGGAACACTAGTGTTATTTAGGTTTTTAATATCTAAAGCATTAAATATACCATCTTGTTTAACCAGGTAATCAACACATAGTTGCTTAATTTGATTGTAATCAGCTTTGGCCTCTTGTATAGCATCAGTATCAAAAATCACTTGATTATTCATGATTGTGAAAATTGCTTTTTTCACTTTGAATTTCGCTAGGATAAGACTATCTAAGTCGGTTTTAAACTTTCTAGTTGATAAACCTTTGCCTGGCAATTTATTTTCTTTAGAAAAAGCAGGTGTGTGAGTTGCACCATGATCAGCCGTTAAGAAAAACAAGTAATTACCTTTTCCTACTGTTTTATCTAAGTAGGCAAAAAATGCTTCTAGATCCTTGTCCAAACGTAAATAGGTATCCTCAGCTTCGATAGAATTGGGTCCAAATTGATGGCCAACATAATCAGTTGAGGAAAGACTTACCGCTAAGAAATCTGTATTACCTAGCTGACCTAATTTTTCTCCAACTATGGCAGATTTAGCCATTTCCAGCGTAAATGAGTTACCTTGAGGCATACTGGCCATCATTGAATAATTTTTGGTCACATATTGCTTAAACAAGTGAGGGAAGGTTGAGGTCTTTTCGTCCTTAAATAATCGCTCATAAGGCTTGTTATCACTTGTGCTATTTACATAAGTTTCTATTGGATAAATTGTATTCCAATCTTGTGCAAAAAACTTGTCTGGCCATTTTTGCGCGTTAAATTGCTTAACCCATTCCGGTAATTCGTTCATATAATGCGTACTAGTAATAAAATTACCAGACATATCGTCGTACCAATATGAACCGTTAGCACTATGGCCTCCAGGTAAGATGGCCCCTCGATCTTTGATAGAAATACTGATTACTTTACTCCTAAAATTTGTAGCCATTCTAAGCTCATCTGTCATCGTTGTTACCAACATGTTTTTTGGCGACATTAATCCTTCATTGCTAACGCTACCTACAGTTTTAACATCTTTATCTTCCACACAATAGATATCTCGTCCTATTTGCGGGTCAAACCAGTTATTGCCGATAATTCCGTTGATTGCCGGTACGGTGCCAGTGTATACTGATGCATGTCCACAAGCCGTAAGTGTAGGAGTGTAGGGAATTAAAGTATTTTCAGCAGAAAAACCATCATTAATTAACCGCTTAAACCCACCTTTTCCGTAACGGTCATAATATCGATATAAATAATCCCAGCGCATCTGATCTACCACCATACCAATTACGAGCTTTGGGCGTTCAATTTTTTGTGGATAAACTGCTGATGAATTCTGGGTACTTGGTTTAGTCCATTTTTGAGCAAAGGATGAAACGCTCCATATCATCAAAAATAGGAGATAAAAGTGTTTAAGCTTCATTTATAGTAGGTTAATTTTTGGCGTAAATGTAACAAATGCTATGGGAACACAAGATGAATTTTTATATTATTTCTGCTACAACAAACGTACTTCCTCCGATAAAGATTAAATCATTTTTGCTGGCCATAGTTTTAGCCTTTGCAACAGCTTCTTTAACAGTTGAATAGACTCGTCCTTTGAGATCTAAAGCATTGGCTTGTAAAGCTAAATCTTCAGCAGGAAGACCTCTTTCTATTGCCGGCGCACAGAAATAATAGCATGCATTTTTCGGCAAAATCTGCAGTACGCTACTGATATCTTTGTCTTTAACCATCCCGATTACAATATGCAATTGCTGATGAGGGGTTGAGTTGATATTTTTTACTACTTCGGCAATTCCAGCTTTATTATGTCCGGTATCACAAATTACCAAAGGGTTGCTGCTAAGCGTTTGCCATCTTCCCTGCAAACCAGTTATCTTTTTGACGTTTCTTAAAGCTTCATATATCGCTTTAGAGGATATTTGATAATGTTGATTTTGTAATTGATGGATCGCCGCGAGGACTGTAAGTATGTTTTTCTGTTGGTAACTCCCCGTTAAATCCAGTTTTAACTTTGAATAAGCTAAATTTTCTGGCCCTTGTACATCCAAAACTAAGTATGAGTTCTGAGATTTAGCATTTTTTAAGGCTAACAGTTTATCAGCAAAGTAGATTGGAGCATGTTCGAGTTTTGCCTTTTCAGTAAACACACGCTCCGTCTCGCTGCGCCGTTCGCCTATTACAACTGGTATATTCGACTTAATGATCCCTGCCTTCTCCCCTGCAATTTCGGTTAGGGTATCCCCTAGGATATTGGTATGGTCTAAACTAATATTGGTAATGACAGAGAGCTCAGGGGTAATAATATTGGTGGAATCTAACCTCCCGCCCAAACCAACTTCAATTATCGCAAAGTCCACTTTTTCTTTGGCAAAATAATCAAATGCCATCGCAACAGTTACTTCAAAAAAGGAAGGTTCAATTTCTTGAATTAATGTTTTTTGAGTTTTTACAAAATCTACTACACTCGATTTTGCGATCATTTTTCCGTTTATACGGATACGTTCCCTAAAATCTTTTAGATGGGGAGACGTATAAAGTCCTGTTTTATATCCGGCCTTTTGCAATATCGCTGCCAACATATGAGAAGTAGAGCCTTTTCCATTAGTCCCCGCAACGTGAATAGATTTAAATTTGTGTTGGGGATTGTCTAAAGCTGCACACAACAGTAGTGTGTTATGTAGGTCTTTCTTTAAAGCGACAGCACCAACCCTAGTAAACATTGGTAATTTACTGTACAGAAAATCTAAGGTTTGTTGATAGCTCATTTAAGAAGCGAAACTTGTTTTATTTTACCTTAAAATTAAAGACTACTATAAAAGTTCTATTTTCAAGTCCAGATGACATTTTATCTAAGTTTGCGCCCATAATTGCATCTTTACACAATTTAACTAGCTCTTGGTTCGATTGGGTAGATCGATTTGCCGCCCACTCTGCAGATATTACTTTACCTGCTTTGTTAACGCGTACATTTATAGCAATTTTTCCCCTTAGCTGTCCATTATCCTGAATAGCTTTAACATTTGAAAAGCTGTTTAATTCCAGTGCCTGATTCCCATTTCCTGAACCTCCTTCGCCATAGTTTGGTGCCAATGGGTCGCCATTTACACTGCCTTGATTTCCTGGTGTAGTACCTGTACCATCTCCCTGCCCTTTACCGTTGTTTTTATTTCCTTTATATAAGGCATTGGGATTAATGGTAGGCTTGGCAGGCTTTTCTTCCGTGGCGCTAGTTGGAGTACTTGTACTTTTAGTAGCTTTTGTGTTAACCGATACAGCGTCTTCAATATCTTGTGTAGCGATGTTTTTTGCATCAACTTCCGATGAAGTTTTAGGGATAACTTTCTCTTCTGGGGTAACTTTGTCGGGCTGTTTATTATTCGCATTTGGGTCCATCGAAGGCTCTTCTATGCTTGTATAATCGCTTCCTACGCCCTCAACTGCAGTACCATAATTAACTACCATACCACCCATTCCAAGTTCTTCGTCGGGCTTAAAAGCACCAATTACCAGAAAGAAACTTAAGACAATAAAAGCCGCCATAATTGCACTAGCGATGGCAATTGCTTTGGGATAGTTATTTTCTTCGTTAGTAGTCATTATTTCTTAGGCTCTACGGCTAAAACAAGTTTCAATTTTAATTTGTTTGCCACATCATACGCTTCCAAGATATTCTCAGCAGGTACGCTCTTGGCTACATTTAAAATAATAGTCATATCTGGCGCAATTTTCTGGTACGCCTCAACAACAGATTGTAATTGTTCGATCGTTGTCGGTTTTTTATCAACGAAATAGTTTAAATTTTCGTCTATGCTAATTGTAATCGCTTTTTTCGACGTGCTTTGTTGGCCGCTATCTGATCTAGGCAATAGTAATTTGACTACTCTTGGGTTTACTACTGCCGAAGCTAATAGGAAAAACAAAAGCAGAAAGAACATGATATCATTTAAAGCGGAGGTGTGTACCTCAACCGCACCTTTTTTTCGTTTTCTTAAATTCATTATTTACCTGGTTCTTCTAACAAGTCAATAAATTCAATTGCATCGGTTTCCATTTTAAGGATGATTTTCTCAACCATCATGTTTAGGATATGATATAATACGTAGGCAACGATACCAATAATTAATCCGGTCGCCGAAGTAATCATCTTTGTATATAGACCACCAGATATCGTTCCAATTTCGATTTCACCTTTGATGGATACATCATGGAAAATGGTGATTACTCCAATAATTGTACCCACAAAACCAAGCATTGGTGCAATACCGGCAATAATACCTAAGATGCCAATATTTTTCTCAAGCTTAGAGACCTCTAATTTTCCGGTATTTTCAATTGCACCTTCAATATCTTTAATTGGTCTGCCAATTCTTTTTAAACCTTTTTCAAGCATTCTGGCTAAAGGTGATTTGGTATTTTTGCAAAGCGCAATTGCGCTGTCCAATCTTCCATCATGGATGTTTTGTTTAATTTGGAACATTAGATTTGACTCATCTTTTGATGACTTACGGATTGTTAAATACCGCTCAATGAAAATAATCAAACCTAAAAAAGCTAATAAAGCTAAAGGAAGCATTACCCAGCCCCCCTTAAATAGTAGATCGATAAAATGTAATTCTTTTGGCGCAGTGCTCATTGCGGTATTTGCTGCATTTGCCGTGTCTATAACTTGATTTAGTGTATCTGTAGCCGTTAAAAGCAATGTAATCATCTTAATTTTTAGGTTTTATAGTTTGTATGTATATCTCTTGATTCTTTAATTTTATCTTTAAGCTATCTTGGAACTTTTTAGCCACATTATAATCGGTAAATGTACCTAAGCTGATTTTAATTAAACGCCCCGGTAGCGCATCTATTGCTTTGGCTTGTATCCCTCTTTTCGCAAAAATGCGTATCATCTCTTCTACCTTTTTTTTACTTTTCATTGCGCTGCCAATTACTTCATAAGAAGTTGCCGTTTGGATAGGATTTACTTTCACGGTATCCGTCCCAATTTTGGTTGCTGTAGTTGTTTTGTTTAAACTATCTGTCTTCGACGAGGAATCAGTTTGCTGCGTTAAACTCGTATCAACTAAAACTACTGCAGCACTTTCAACTTGCTGATCTTGGTGGTTTTCAGTGAAGTTATTTAAAAGGTTAGGGTAAAAGAAATATACTATCGCGGCACCAATTGCAATGATCAATAAAATAAGCAATGTTTTAAGGAAGATACGCTTTCCACGTCCTTTTCTTTCATCATCGTCGTCATCATCGTCTGATACACCATATTCATAGCGGTCGGTCACCGTTGGCCGCCATACAGGATCTGTTAATGGTGGGGGACTAGTAACATCATTAATTTCGCTGTATACCGACTGGTTGTCGACTTGTTCTTCTGTACCAACTTCTAATTCTGCCATTTTTGGCTTAAGTAGGTTTTCATCTATTGAGGTAGAGATGTTAGGTAAACCATAAAAGTCGAAGCCAATTTGGAATTTATTCGAAGATTCGAATAGTATTTGGTCATTAATAAGCTTAAAGGTTCCTAAAGGAGAAAGGTCAGCATATTGCTGGTCGGTAAGTTGTTTTTTGATGTCAGCTACAAATTCGGCAATATTATTCTTTGCTAAGTCAGTAGAAATACCCCTCTTCTCACTTACAAAATTGACTAATTCTAATTCGTCAATTACTTCTGGCTTAAAGCCTATATCATGCTTTGGTGGTAAATAAGCGTGTGTATCTGCATCATATCTTCCCGGTGTTTTTTTAATGTACAACGTACCCAGTGAAGAAATGCCAACATTTTTTCGCGCTTCTATCAGCTCTAAAAGGTATGATATGATATCCATCATTGGATTATAATTTTGTTTTCAGCGGTAATGAAGCAAACATAAGTAAGATAGGCATACTTATGTTGGTTTGGTAAAAATAAAATTTTAATTCGGTATGCGCCAATAATAAATTTTAAACTTATTTAGAACGAGTAGCTAACACCTCCAAAAGCATTTAATCCGTTCACGTTATAATACAAGTATTTACTATAGTTAGTGTTTAGCAAGTTGTTAATTTTAACAAAAGCACCAAATTTTGAGTTAATTTTATAAGAAGCTCCTATGCCTAAATCTACAAAGCCTTTGATGTTTACTACTTTTTCATTAGTGAAATCGGGTGTTGGCGGATACATTGTACCTCCAGCAGGGAATGGGCTAATTAAATAGGCTTTTGCTTTACTATCGTCTTGAATAGTAACACTCGCATTGAAGGTGATTTTTTTGTCAATATTATAAATCAGATTTGAGTTTACACGCAATTGTGGTTTAAAATAACTTTCTTGTTCTGTAGCGGATTTATAATCTTCGATGTTTAGTTTGCCGGTCCACTTTAGATCATCACTTACTTGAACAGATAGCTCTCCCTCCAAGCCAAATAGCTTCATATCTCCAAAATCATAAATCACATCAAATTTGTTGAAAGCCGCGAAGTTATTTACGAATAAAGGCATATCTGTAATGGTTTTACTATAAAATCTTGCTTTATAGCCAAAACCTGGACCACCTGTTCCTTTAATTCCTCCACTAATACTCAATTTCTCTACGCTATTTTGAATATTGATATTTGAATTTAAGAAGGGATTTTCGTCAGTGAAGTTTTTCAAACTATTTCTATTAACATCTCCTTTAATTTCTCCAAATACCTGAAGAAAATCTGGGATTAAAGTAAAATCAGCAGTAATTGCTGGAAAAATTCTAGTGCTTGAAAAATCGCCAAATTCTTGAACAAAATTTATCCCAGCGATGATTTTAACACCTTTGGCCTGTAGCTTCAAATACGGATTTAATCTTACTAGGTTATTAGAGATCTTTACATTCTGATCCTTGGTGCTTCCTAATTCTGTTGCAGCAGCTAATCCTAAATTGAAATTGGCAATCCTTTTGTTTAAATATGCTGAAAATGTAAAGGTTTGTTCTTTCGCATCAAATTTATCATTAAAAAAGTAGGCATTAGCTTTCGCGGCATAGCTTAGTGCATTTTCATCATTGCTAAACTTATTTGTTACTTCACCTTCTAGCTCAATAAAGCTTAACGCTTGTTTTTCTGGGTCAGGATTCAAGGCTGGGTTTAGGTCATCAATTCCGTAAAAAAACAGCCCATGACGTTCATAATTTAACCTGCCATTTAACGTTGCTTTCTCTCCAATGCTACGTCCAAATACGCTTAATTGTTGGGTATCTTCATTTTGTTTATTCAATTTGCCAGATTGGCTGAAATGTTTGAAAAACGCGCCTGTTTGTAAAGCTTCATCTTTGCCTATACCAACATATCCTTCTGCCAAGAAAGTGCCTAAATTGCCAATTCCCCCTTTTACATAGTTGTTGATCAATTCAGCAGCGCGTTCTTCTGCCAATTGCTGTGCTTGTAACTTTTGAATGTCGGTATTAAGTTCTAATTTTCTATCTGTAAGGGAATAGCTAAATTTTGCCTTATATGTTTTAAGGTTATCTAAATCCGGGCTACGCCTTAATTTTACAGCTTCGGCTAAAATTGGTTTATAAGGTCTTATTACTTCTATTTCTGAACTTACTACTTTCTCTGGTGGTTTAACCTCTTGCGCTTTTAAGTTAGAAAAACCTGCTGAAAAAATAAATAATGTACTGTATACGGTTTTATGTAGTTTCATTTTTGGTCTAATTTATTTTGGCTAATTTTTCTTTGGCAGTTGCAACAATATCATCTTTGCCTTCATAGCCATCTATAATACTTAACAATGTGCTTCTTGCTTGTAATTTATCTTTTAGCGCAAGGTAGTTATCCGCTAATAAGATGAAAGATTTAGCCACCCAGTAATCATAGTTTGGCATATTATTACTTAACTCAAAGCAAGTTTTTTGAGATCCTTTATAATCACCTCTGGCATATTGAATAGCTGCTAGATTATATTTAGCCTCTGCAGCAGCTACTGTTTTTGTTTTAGCTATCACATTATTAAATGATTTGATAGCTTGGGTAGTATCGGCCTTAATCAACTGTGCTTTACCTGTGTATAAATCCGAGCTATTTTTGTCTTCTTCAGAAGCTTTATCGGACGTTCTAATTAAATCTGCATATTTAATCATGTCGTCGGCCATATTTAGGGCATCATAAGCTTTGATTAAATTATTAATTGCGTAACTATAATTGGCCTTGTAATCGGCCGTTGTCTCTAGTCTTTTAAGGTAAACAATAGCTTCATTGTATTTTTTCTCTTCCATTAATACTTTCGATACGCTAATCAACGAACGTTCGGTGTAATCACTGGTCCAGTCGTTCAAGATGTAGTCGTAATCTGCTATAGCTTCAGTAGATCTGCCTAGTTTCACTAGCGATTCCGCCCGGATAAATTTAGCTTGCTTGTCGTGAATTGCTTTTGGAAATTTGTCAAAGTAAGCATTGATTGCTTCATAAGCGCCTTTAGCATCACCTCTTAAATAAATGTTATTTGCTGCTTGGAATACTATATTGTCTTGCTCACTTAATGAATAATTTCCTAGTGGTGTAGTGGCAGCGTAGCTAATGAAGCCATTGGCGTCACCTCTATCTACATAGATATTTTTAATCGCTTCTAACGCTTCTTTAGCTTCTGGTAAACTGGCATATTCTGCAATTACCTTTTTAAACGATTCAAGTGCTTGATCATCTTGATCTTGATTATACTGCACCAATCCAATGGTAACGTATGCTCTCGGAACATAACTGCTTCGAGGGTATTTTGCAACTAAAGCAACTAGATCCGACTTTGATTTATCAAAATCTCCTTTATTAAAATAGGTGTAGGCTGTTTCAAAACCTGCATCATCTGCATAATTTGAGCGAGGGAATTCGTTCAATAAACTTTGCATCGTTGCAATTTTGGCATCATCCTGTTTTTCAAGTCCTTGGATCATCCCACGTTGAAATAGCGCATAATCTTCGCCAGTCAAGCTACCGTTAATGATTTTATTGTAATAGGTCATTGCCCTACCATAATCCTTATTAACAAAATAGGAGTCGGCTAGACGGATGGTTGCATCGTTGATCGTTTTGGAGTCTTTATCGTCACCTCTTAAAAAGCGTTCGAAATAAGTTGCTGCTTTGGCATATTTTTCATCCTCAAAAGCGGCATAGCCTAAGCCATAATTCGCAAAATTGTAAACTTCCGTTTTATCAGCCCCCGGCATGGTTAAGAATTTTTCAAATGCTTTAACAGATTCTCCAAATTTCCGAAGTTCATACATCGCTTCTGCCATCCAATACACACTTAGCGCATGTATTTCTTTATCTTCTATAAAATTTCCAGAGCGTAAAAACATCGACAATGAGTTTGGAAATGCCCGTTCATTATAAAATTGTAATCCTCTAAAGTAAGTTGCTTTTTGATACGCCTCTCTAGCTGCAGTATTTTTGTTCTGGATCGGCTCTAAGATATCTATTGCAGTTTGGTAGTTCTTACTGGTTAATAGAATTTCGCCTAATAAGGTTTTAACTTCGTTGATTTTCGAAGAATTCGGGAATTGCTTTAAGAAGGCTTGAGTTGATTCTAATGCATGTTGATTGAATTCTAGCTCATAACTCAATTTTGCATAGTTCAACCACGCATCTTCTTGGATAATTTTATCAAGGTCTAAGCGTGAGGCTCTAAAGAATGCACTTCTTGCTTTTTCTTTTTCGTTTAGCTTTAAAAATGCCTTTCCGAGTGTATACATTCCGTTTTGTAGGTAAACGTCATCTGTATTCAATTTTTCTAAATTAGTAGCTGCCTCTCTAAATTTTCCGTTTTGAAAAAGCGAATATCCATATTGATAAATGAAAAGATTGTTTTTCGTTGCTTTTTTGTCTTTTGCATAAAACTCAGCAAAGTACTTTTCAGCATTTTTAAAGTCGGAATTCGCAAAGTAAGAAGCTGCAACTAGACTTAACATTTCAGGCTCAAATTGCTGTTTTGTTTTTGCAATTGCAGCTAAGGCGTAACTAATAACATCATCATAGCGTTCGTCCAAGTAATACATCGAGCTGATGTAATAGGGATAGCTAGCCTCGTAAGTAGGAGAGCCCTTTAGTTTTTCGAAGTTTGCTAACGCAGTTCTGTATTCTCTATTAAGGTAGTTGATATAAGCGAAATAGTAGGTCGCACTTTCTTTAAACGGCGATTCCTCTTTTTTAACAGCTTCGAACAATGGTTCGGCCTTTTCTATGTCTTCAAGCTCAAAGTAAGCGTAGCCTTGCTTAAATTGATATTCTAAGCGTTGTTTTTGAGAGAGTGAAGAAGGATCGGTTTTTTCAAACCAGTCTAAAGCCTTTGTATAATTCTTTTGACCGAAATAAGCTTTTCCAACATGGAAATAGGCCAAAATTGTATTGGAATTTAGTGGGTATTCGTGAATAAATTCTCTGAATAAAGCTTCAGCATCACTATTTCCCAATTCTAATGCGCAAACCGCAATGTAAAACTTAGCATTTTCTTTAAGTATGCCCAATTCGGCATTGCTCTCTGGTTGGGTACTATTTTTAGCTTTAGACTGCTCTACCAGCTTAAATTGCTGGGCGGCGGTAGCGTATTTCTCATTGTGAAGTAGTTCTAAACCAGTTTGATAATTCTGGTTCAGTTTTATCAAGGGACTTATTTGTGCAAATCCAGCACTGATACCGCTTATTAAAAATAGAGGAATAAAAAGGTATTTTTTATGCATTTTGTTTCAAATATGGTTGGTACGAAAGTAAGGCATACGATTGTAGATATCAACATAAGAAATTAACATCTGTTAATAACACACGTTTAACGGTTAGAATTAAAAATTGTTATGCTTAAATCGTTAGAAAGTGTTTAGCCCGAAGCCAGAGAGCTGTTAGTCGTTCTGACTTGCTAGTAAATAAAGTACTGCCATTCTTATGGCAACCCCATTTTCAACTTGCTCTAAGATGATAGATTGTTTACTGTCGGCCACATCACTCGTAATTTCGACACCTCGGTTAATAGGTCCAGGATGCATGACTAGGATTTCCTTATCCAGGTTATCTAGGATTTGTTTATTGAGACCGTACATTAGTGCGTATTCGCGCAATGAAGGGAAGTATTTAATGTCTTGTCTTTCTAATTGGATACGAAGCATGTTCGCTACATCACACCAGTTTAATGCTTTGATAAGATTGTGTTCTACTTTAACACCTAGTGCAGCAATATGTTTAGGTATCAGCGTTGTTGGTCCGCAAACCATCACCTCCGCACCGAGTTTTTGAAGACACAAGATATTGGAAACAGCAACTCTTGAATGAAGAATATCTCCAACGATCACTATTTTTTTTCCTGCGATACTGCCGAGCTTTTGCTGGATGGAAAAAGCATCTAGTAGTGCCTGAGTAGGATGCTCATGTGCTCCATCACCAGCATTAACTATTTGCGCTTTGATGTGTTTACTTAAAAAAACACCGGCCCCGGCATTTGGATGACGCATCACTACCATATCCACTTTCATTGCGAGGATATTATTTACCGTATCAATTAACGTTTCGCCCTTACTCACCGAAGAAGATGAAGCAGCAAAGTTTACAACGTCGGCTGAAAGCCTTTTTTCTGCAAGCTCAAACGATAATTTTGTTCTGGTAGAGTTTTCGAAAAAAATATTGGCAATGGTAATGTCTCTCAAGGAAGGTACTCGCTTGATCGGTCTATTAATCACATCTTTAAAATTATTTGCAGTTTCGAAAATCAATTCGATATCATTCAGGTTAATATCTTTAATTCCTAAGAGATGTCTAGTTGAAAGTTTGTCTGCTGCCATTTTTTACGATTCCTTTTCAGATAATAATATAACCTTGTCTTCTCCTTCATTTTCTTTCCAGCTCACTTTTACTTTTTGCGAATCTACACAGTCTACTTGCTGACCGATATAGTTTGGTTCGATGGGTAAATGTCTTGAAAACCTTCTATCTATTAGTACCATCAGCTCAACTTTTTCTGGACGTCCAAAAGCCAGTAATGCATCCATTGCAGCTCGTATTGTACGTCCTGTCCACAAAACGTCATCAATTAGGATAACCTTTTTACCTTCAATGATGAAATCTATGGTGTTGCTACTTGCCGTTACTAATCCATCTTTCCGTCTAAAATCATCTCTGAAAAAAGTAATATCTAAATTACCCTTTTTTATTGATGAGGAGTTTAAGATGGCTGAAAGTTCATGGTAAACGCGGTCGGCGAAAAATGTTCCTCTTGGTTGAATTCCTATCAATACGGTATTAGAAAAATCGGTATGATTTTCAATTAATTGTTGACAAAGTCTTTTAATTGTGATCTCGAATTTTTGACCGTTTAGTAGTGTTCTCTTTTGCATGAAACAAGGATTAGGCAAATATAGAGGAAAATGTTGAGAGTTGAAAGTTGAAATTAAAAAGTTAGAAGATTAGGCTATGCCAATTAATTTATACAGTTGTTTGTTAATTTGTCTTGTAGCGATACCTGGTTTTCCATCGCCAATATCTTTGCCATTAATGGCTAACACTGGTAATGCATTTTTTGTAGAGCTACTAATAAATGCCTCATCTGCAGTTTCGAGATCGGTGAGGTCAAAGTCTTGTGCTAGTATTTGATAACCTTCAAGCTCCATCGATAAGATTTTACTTCTGGTTATTCCACTTAGAATAGCTGTTTTGGGTGTAATTATGGTATTACCTTTAACGATGAAGAAATTTGCTCTTGGGCACTCTCTAATTGAACCTTGATGGTGGTATAGCACATCATCAGCTAAGTTTTCTTTAATATAAGATTGAAGGCGAATTGCTTGCAGATAATCAATAGTTTTAATTGTTGGTAACTGTCTTTGATGCTGATAGGTAACTAGTTTTATGCCCTTATCAAAAGCTGCATCATCTATTTCGAATGGTACCTGGGTTAGTATCAAATTGGGCTTTGTCATTGTGTATCCATCTTCTGAAAAACCTCCTGTAAGGATAAGTTTTAACCCAGAATTAGGCAAATTATTCTTTTGCATCAATCGCTCGATGGATTCTCTAAGCACAGTTCGTTCTATACCGATTTTTAAGTTCATCTCTTTTGCAGAATTGTAAAACCGATCAAAATGATCATCCAAGAAAATTGCTTGATGATTAATAGTTTTTAAAAAATCGAATATGCCGAAGCCCCTTTGAATAGAGAGATCAGAAACAGAAATTTTTGCATCTTCCTCGGTATAAAGCTGGTGATTGATTGAGATATATCTACTGCTCATTGATATTGCGATTGAACTTTTTTAATAATGGTAAAACCTGATCTAAAGGTAAGGCATTTACTTTATTTCCCTTTATTCCAGTTATACTTTTTGCTGCAATTAAAGAATTAATAATTGCTTCTTCTGTTGCCTCTATTGCTGCCATAAAAATGGGAGAAGTTTCGTCATTGTGGAGGATGTTGCTGTTTTGGGTTTTTGTCTTACTAGTATGAGCAATACGAAGATCCTTGGCTGTAGAAAAAGCAATCATGTAGTCCCCGCTACCATTTGAGGCTATACCACCAGTTTTACCCAAACCAAGAAATGCTCTTTTTGCCAACCTTTCTAAATTACGACTGTCTAAAGGAGCATCGGTCGCAATTACCACCATGCAAGAACCATCAACATTGTTTAGCAGTTGATTGCTGAAGCTAAATTTACCTAATTCTTCCCCAACTGGAACTCCATCAATTTGTAGTACGCCCCCGAAGTTACTTTGTACTAATACGCCTACAGTGTATCCCCCTAAACTTTGCGGCAATTTTCGAGATGATGTACCTATTCCTCCCTTGTAACCGAAACATACTGTTCCTGTTCCTGCGCCAACATTTCCTTCTTCAATTGGTCCTGAACTAGCAATTTGAATAGCATTGAGCACATGTTGCCTAGTAACATGCCGCCCTCGGATGTCATTTAAGAAGCTGTCATTAGTTTCACCAACGACTGCGTTGACTGATTTTACGTTTTCATTTCCCTTGTAATTTAAGGTGTAGTCTGCCAAGCCTTCTATCCCCGCGGCTACGCTTAACGTATTTGTAAGAACAATTGGTGTTTCGATATTTCCTAGTTCACTAACTTGCGTGCCACCCGTTAACTTACCAAAGCCGTTTGCTGCGAATATAGCTGCTGGTACTTTTTCCTGAAAAATATTATCCTCATGCGGTAAAATGGCAGTAACCCCTGTTCGAATGGAATCCCCAATAATTAAAGTAGTGTGACCCACTTTTAAACCTTGAACATCGGTTATACTATTTAACTTTCCTGTGGGAATTACTCCTATTTTTATGCCGTAGTCGCGCGCTCGTTTGGCATTTTGAGCTAGGGCCGAAGTTTGAATGATTGAAATTAATAGGATAAAGAGCCATTTTTGCATGATGATTATGAAATTGTTTATAAGTTAAATGTAGTCGTTTAAAGATACTTAAACAATAAAATGCTTCATTGACTACCTATTTAGAGAATTATGATTTTATAGTCATTTATTACGCTTTTTTATCGCACTAAAATATAAAACCCTAACTTTATAATGATGGATGAAAAAGCGGTAATTTTTTTTGATGGACTTTGCAACCTGTGCAATGGAGCGGTTCAATTTACCATCCAAAGAGATGACCGCAATCTTTTTCGTTTCGCATCATTGCAAAGCGACTTTGCTAAGACGGAGCTAAAACCCTTTAACGTCGATCCAGATGAAGGCGATAGTTTCGTGTTGCTTGAGAATGGAAAGGTTTATCAGCGTTCTACAGCTGCCTTAAGAGTAGCTAAGAGATTAAATGGTTTTTGGCCTTTACTATACGGTTTCATCATTGTACCTCGTTTTTTGAGAGACTCTATTTATAATTTCATTGCAAAAAACCGTTACAAATGGTTTGGCAAAAAAGAAACTTGTTGGGTTCCTACTCCTGAATTAAAGGAGCGCTTTATATAGGTTATTTCTCGAGACTTACTACTGCATAGGCTCTTTCGATAGATTGACCATCTTTAAAGGTTAGCTGCTCTATGTGCTCTTTAAAATCCAAACTTTTAAAATGGCTTGCTTGGATTAATTTTTCCACTTTTGCCATGTCGTAAAGCTCAAAAATGAATTTTGTAAAGGGTAACTTTTCCATGAAATCTTTTTGTGCAAGTGCTAGACTAAATTTGCCACCCGGCTTCAATACACGATAAATTTCATTTAGCAGTTGAATTGGATTTTTCCAAAAGTAAAGTGTGTTAACTGTTAAAATCTTATGAAAATAATTCGAATCAAAAGGGATTTTGTCGCCATCATACAATGTGAGAATCACATTTTCATTGCCGTTGTTCTTTTGTGCTTCAGCACTCATTAGCTCAGAAATTTCAAGGCCATGGTAGGTAATTCTTTCAGCTTTGTTTGAAATCTCCGCTATGTGTTTTCCATTTCCATGTCCAAGTTCTAAAACGATATCATCTGCTACTAAAGCTAATGCTTCTATGGTATTTCTGGTCATACCAATATTGCTGAAATGCATCTGGTCTGCAGTTCTGATTCCGTCTTCGCCGCTTGGGTGACTAAGCTGTTCCGCTATTCGAAGAAGCTGTTCATCGGTAGGTTGCTGATTCATTGTTGTTGTTTTCGTTTCCCACTCCAAAGCCAAAGCGTAAATAGGAGCAAGGGGAGAGTTATACTGATTGCTACGATACCAAACTGAGCCTTTTTATTTACAATCTCTGGGTCTGTAGTAGTAAAGATGTAAAAGCTTTCCTTGATTGCGAAAAGAGTTAGGAATGTTAATAGGATAGCAAAAATTCGTCTCATGAAAGTTTATTAGTCAGATAATTGATCAATTTTTTCTTGTAGATCTTTAATATGTTTAGTGAATAAGCCGTTGTTCATCTTTTGCGCTATAAATATAAAAGGTAAGCCAATTAAGGTTAACAAGCACAAAAGTAGAACGAAATTTGATGAATTGATTAAATTACTAAAATTATTATCGATTGTTAACCTATAAACGATTAAACCGGTTGGCCCAGATAATGGGAGAAATAAGAATCCCCAAATCTTTTCGCCTTTTAGGATTTTGCTAATAATCTCAAAATTCTTCTGTAAAACTTGCTTTGTATTTGAGTTATAATCAACCCCTGTTTTAATTTGATTGAAATCACGTCGCCCGAAAAAACCAGCAATTTCATAGGTTAAAAACATTAAAATGAGTGTAATTTGCAAGTCGCCTCTTGTAAGCAATGCGGCAATTAGGATTGGTATATCTATGATTCTTATCCACCTCAATTTCCATTTTAGTTTAAAAATTAACGACTGCATTAAATTATGTGATTCTGCATCGAGTTGTATATCCCAGTTGTTTTGTTCTTTATATTTTGAAGCAATTTCGGCATTCATGCTTTGCCATTCCTGTTGTAAGTCCATTTATTTTTTTGTTAATAAAGTTGTTAGTTGTTGTTTAATTCGATGTAGTTTCACATTTACATTACCTCTGGTAACTCCCATCATTTCGCTTATTTCTGTATTGCCAAAACCTTCTAGATGAAGCAGTATCATACTTCTATCTATTTTGGCTAATTGTTTGATTGCTCTATATAAAAAATCTGCTCTTTCAGAAAGCTCGATAGGCTCGACATAGTTTTCTGCTATTGATAGAGTTTTGATATTAGTGCGCTTTTTTCTCTTATCCAGATAAGTTAGGGCTACGTTTAAACTAATTCGGTATAGCCAGGTAGAAAACTGTGCGTTGCCTTGAAATCGGTGATAAGCACTGAAACTTTGTAATACAATTTCTTGATATAAATCTTTTCTATCTTCTAAGTCATCTGCATAAAGGTTAACTATTTTTAAAATAATCCCTTTGTGTGTTTCGATTTTTTTGAGATAAGACTCGGCTGTCATATTATTTTCTTCCCTTATGTTCGGTACTAGAAACAGTTGATTCTTTTTTTTTGCAACTTTTGTAAATTTCTATTCCCAGAGAAATAATGGCCACGGTTAACAGTGGATATTTAATGAAATATGGTGTATCTGTTGCAGATACGATAATGATTAAAAATGCTGAAGTACTGAATTTTGGTAGTTGATTTTCCATTTTGCTTTTTTTACTGTGTATAATGTCCAGTTAGTAAGCAATACGGTTAAAAAATTACAAATAATGAACTAATTTTCTAAATATCGTTTACTATATGTTATTCCCATTAAATCGTACCGCCTAAATTGTGTTTTTAAACGCTTTAAAAAATCTGGATAATTTTTATTAGCTCTTGGGCTCCATAAGATTTCACTTAATGCATCTAATCGAGGAAATAACATATATGTTGCTTTGTCAGGGTTACTGATATACTCAGACCATAAGTTGCCTTGTGCACCCCAGATATGTCTCTGTTGATCCTCGTTAAGTTCAGTTGGAATAGGATCGTAATCATAAACCGTAGCCAGAGGTAAAAGCTTGGCAGCGGCTAAACTATCTTCTTTTGCAAATTGAGCATGGTTAAAGTATAATTTTGTTTCTGGTGTCATAATTACTTTATGGTTTGCTTTGGCGGCTGCGATGCCACCTTTTTCACCTCGCCAACTCATTACAATTGCATTGGGTGCTAGGCCTCCATCTAAAATTTCGTCCCAGCCAATAATTGTTTTGCCCTTACTATTTACAAATTTTTCAATACGATGGATGAAATAACTTTGTAAAGCACTTTCATTCGGCAAATTATGGTCTTTCATAATCTTTTGCGCCTCAGGAGAGGCTCTCCACCATATTTTTGAAGCCTCATCTCCACCTATGTGGATATATGATGATGGAAATAGTGCCATTACTTCTGTTAATACGTCTTGCAAAAACTCAAATGTTTTTTCGGTTGGTTGCAATACATTGTTGTATTTGTTCATCATGCCCCAAGTTTGAGGTACCTCATATTTTTTAGTTGGTTCTGTCCCTAGGTCAGGATAAGCAGCTAAAGCAGCCATACTATGGGCTGGCATCTCAATTTCAGGAATAATGGTAATATATCTTTTAGCAGCGTAGTCAATTACTTCTTTAATCTCTTCTTGTGTATAATAGCCTCCATGTTTAATGCCATCGGTTTTGATGACAGCGTCTTTTGGTGTAATTTTTACTTCCGTTGGCAAAACTTCATATCGAATTCGCTCATTTCCTTTACCTGGCCAAAGCCCCACGATACTCCCATTTCTCCAAGCACCGACTTCGGTCAATTTAGGATATTTCTTAATCTCAATTCTCCAACCATGGTCATCTGTTAAGTGCCAGTGAAAATAATTCATTTTATGAAGCGCTAGATAATCGATGTATTTTTTAACAAAAGCTACATCAAAAAAATGTCTACTAACATCAAGGTGCATGCCCCGGTAGTCGAAGCGCGGATAATCAGTTATAGAAACGGATGGGATTATGAGTTTGCCGATTTGTTGGGTGGGCAATAATTGGATAAGTGTTTGGATACCATAAAAAATGCCGGTATCGGATTTTGCGGTAATGGCTATGGAAGATTGATTTGATTGAAGAATGTAAGTACCAGAATTTCCTTTCAAATTTTTATCAATAGAAAGTGTTATCACATTTGCCTCAACAAAATGTGGGGCCATCGTTTTCTCTAATAGGATATGATAGTATTTATCGATATAATCCGATAGGAATGACGCCGAAGGCAAGTTTGCACGATCTGCGAAAAGTATTTTGGTGTTTTTATTAATCAAAAATGATTTATTAGCTGCTGAAATTACTAGCTGAACAGGTTGCGGAATAATACTTATTTCTTGAGCTGAAAGGTTAAAGCTGAAAGCAAAAAGCAAAAAGCAAAAAGCGATTTTTTTCATTGGAATATAATTTTTTTAGCGGTAATGAAGCTATCCTGAGCAATATTTATTGTTGTGAGCGTTTGCTCATGATTGTTTCATTTGTGGGTGATTTCCTTCAAATGTAAGAATTCTACGGCTAAATTGTCATTTCGACTTGAGAGGGGGTCTAAAGAATTACTGCTTAAGAAGCGTCGCTTCACTGGATGACAAAATATGGTAAAACGAAAAAATCCCGATAGCCTTTAGGCTATCGGGATAGATTTTTTATACTTACGAAGTCTTCAAGACTTCGTAAGTTAGCTTACTTTCCTTTTTTCTTGCTTTCTTCGCCTTCCATTTGCTCTTTTAATTGAGCTAATACGCCAAGATCACCTAAAGTCGATTTCTCTACAGAATCTTTTACTTTTTTAACTGCACTTACAGAAGCTTTAGCTTCTTTCTTTTTAGTAGCTCGTTCTTCAGCAGCAACTTCTGCTTTAGCCTCTTCCCAAATACGGGCGTGAGATACAACGATACGTTTAGCATCCTTGTTAAACTCAATGATTTTGAAGTCATTGGTTTCTTCAGCTTTGATTACAGAACCGTCTTCTTTAGCCATATGTTTAGTAGGTACGAAACCTTCTACACCATAAGGTAAAGCAATAACAGCACCTTTATCAGTTACTTTAACTACAGTACCTTGGTGAACTGAATCAAGGGTAAAGATAGTTTCGAAAGTATCCCAAGGGTTTTCTTCTAACTGTTTGTGACCTAAGCTTAATTTGCGGTTTTCAACATCAAGTTCTAAAACAACAACATCTAAGGTATCACCAACTTTAGTAAACTCGTTAGGGTGGTTAACTTTTTTGCTCCAAGAAAGATCAGAAATGTGGATTAATCCATCAATTCCTTCTTCAATTTCAACAAATACACCGAAGTTAGTCATGTTTTTAACTACAGCTTTGTGTTTGCTTCCAATTGGATATCTTTCAGCAACATTACCCCAAGGATCTTGAGTTAATTGTTTAATACCTAAGCTCATTTTGCGCTCATCTCTATCTAAAGTTAAAACTTCAGCTTCGATTTCATCACCCACTTTTAAGAATTCTTGTGGTGAACGTAGGTTTTGTGACCAGCTCATTTCTGAAACGTGGATCAAACCTTCAACACCTGGAATGATTTCTAAGAAAGCACCGTAATCAGCAACAGTAACGATTTTACCTTTAACTTTAGAACCAACAGCTAAGTTAGCATCTAAATTTTCCCAAGGATGTGGAGTTAATTGTTTTAAGCCTAAAGCAATACGTTTTTTCTCATCATCAAAGTCTAAAACAACAACGTTGATTTTTTCGTCTAATGATAATACTTCTTTCGGATGCTCTATGCGGCCCCAAGAAATATCAGTAATGTGAAGTAATCCATCAACACCACCTAAATCGATGAACACACCAAAGTCAGTAATGTTTTTAACAGTACCTTCCAATACCTGTCCTTTTTCTAATTTAGAAACGATTTCAACTTTTTGGCTTTCTAAATCGTCTTCAATTAAGATTTTGTGTGAAACTACAACGTTTTTAAATTCATGGTTGATCTTAACAACTTTGAATTCCATTGTTTTACCAACGTAAACATCGTAATCACGGATAGGTTTAATATCGATTTGAGATCCTGGTAAGAATGCCTCTACACCCATGATGTCAACAATTAAACCACCTTTAGTACGGCTTTTCACGAAACCATTAATAATGGTATCATTGTCAAGCGCAGCGTTAATAGTTTCCCATGAACGTTGTGTTTTTGCTCTCTTACGAGATAAAATCAATTGACCATTCGCATCTTCTGGAGCTTCTACGAAAACATCCACTGAATCGCCAATTTTCAAATCAGGTGTATCACGGAACTCTGAAGTAGATACTAAACCATCAGATTTAAATCCAACATTTAATACTACATCTTTGTTGTTGATAGATACAACGATACCACTAATGATTTCGCCTTGTGTGATTTGATTGAAAGTATCTGTGTACATATCTTCAAACTTTTTACGGTCTGCGTCACTGTAATTACCAAATACTTTATCATCTGCATCCCAATCAAAATCTTGATCTGGTGTCGCTAATGATGATTTGATTTGTTCGATAGAAACCGAATCAGCTTCTGACTCAATTGTTTCTTTCTCGGTTAGACGAGCGTCTGCACCTTGTAGTTCGGCTGTTTTAGCCTCTAGTTCTTTTTCTGCTACTTGTTTTTTAGCCATTAATTAATAATCTCCTTTGTTCCCTATTTAGGGACTGCAAAGGTAGAAATTTCTTTTTTAAAAGAAAAGAAATTTTTAATAAATGTTCTGATTATTAAGGGTATAGTATCAGGTATCAAGTATCGGGTATCCGGAATTGGTAGAGTAGAAAATTTAATTCTTCTTAAATATTCCTTTTGTGAAGCCCTCACCAATAAGTGTGCTATCATCCCTAATCAACAGAATGAACGTATTTTCTTGTTGTTTAAACTTAATTACATCACCCTCTACTGTGTAATGGGTAGTACTTGAAGAGTCTAAGTAGCTATCTTGAATAACAACAGAATCTTTAGATTTAAAATCAAATGATTGATACTGCGCGTCACTATCGGTTACATATTTTCCAGAAACAACCTTCTCCATAATAAATCCTAAGTAAAAGAAATATCCGATTATTAGGACAGTAATTGATGAGAAAACCATAAAGGCTTTATTTGGAACATATTTGACGATGATAAAAAGTAATATAATCATCACTAATACTGCCAGTATGATGAAGACTATATTTGACTGATCCTTTTCAATAGCTGGATTTGGGGCAGTTGCGACTGCCTGAGCTTGTTTAATAGGTGCTGGACTAATTCTTTGCAAATAATCTTTACTCACCCATCCTTCGCCATTCGTAACCTTGATCTTAAAATACTTCGAATCTGACGAATCTAATACGGCTACATTTTCATTTTGTGGTACAAAACCAATTTTCTTGCTACTTGGATCTTTTGTTTCTCTCACATTTAGCTTGTCAGCTGTAACTCGATACATATCTTGTGCATGCAGATTAAAGGAGAAAATAACGAATGAAATTAGCAAGAGAAAATATTTATTCATAGCAATGGAATTAGGTGCATCCAAAATAAAGGATGTTAATAGATGTTAACAAGCCGCAAACTTATGAAAATCTTAAAACTTTTAGTTAATTAAAAATTAACCTTATATCTTGAGAAAAGTTTGGAAATAACGGATTATATTTTGACAATGCCTATACGGCATTGGTTTGAAATGGTTATTTCTCTTCGTTTAGTTTGGTTAAAATCTTTTCTAATTTAACTTTATCTTTTACATATGGAGCTAAATCAAATAAAGCCACCTTTCTAAACTCTATAGGATGGCTTTCACTTTGCAAAGAGATATAACCACCAGTTAGGGCTTTCCCGTCTTGTTTAACTTTTGGATCGAAATTACTTACACTTCCACCGCCAATTTGTGGTTTAGTGTAAATTAGAACGGTTTCTTTATTGACGATGTGTTTAATGACCGAATCGCCTAATACTAAAAACTCAGCTGTTACCCACTGGTCGCCATGAAAAGTTTTGGAATTCGATTCAAGGCAATGTATTTGATTTAATTTGTCGTTTAAATAAACTGTTGTGCCCGGTGTACAAACGTTACTAGTATGACGTTCATGTGTGCCATCACCACCAAGCAGCTGCCCTTCAATAGAAATAGGGAAATCCTGATCCTTAAGCATCGTTTTGGGATCTTGTCCGTGTAACATAGCGCCACTATTTCTTGTTGCCCAACCTTCACCGCCCTTTGCTTGCTCACCAACAAAACGATATTCAACCTTCAATAAGTAATACGAATATGGTTTCTTATAGTGAATATGGCCATATTGTTGGTTGAAAGAGTCGTAACCATCATAACTCACTTTCATTAATCCATTTTCTACGCGGAATGTGTTAGCATAATTTTCACCAACCTCATGTTTAGCGATCTTGACTGTCCAGTCCTTGAGATCTTTCCCATTAAAAAGATTAATCCAGCCTTTTTGAGCATTTACTGAAAGTGAAAAACTAACAAATAAAATAACGAGTTTAAATGAATTACGTAGGGTCATGGTAAGATAAATTTGGATTAAAATACAATTTAATTTGAACTATTCTCAAGAAGAGGGGTAACCTTTTCCAATGCAAAATTTAATTGCTCTTCTGGAGTGAGATCGGTATTGTCTAAAATTATAGCGTCTTCAGCCCTAGTGAGTGGGCTTTCAACCCTTGTGGTATCCGCATAATCGCGATGGGCAAGATTTTCGAAAACCTCTTCTAAAGTAGTAACGGTATCTCCTTTTGAAACCAGTTCATTATGTCTTCTTTCTGCTCTGATTTTAGGATCAGCTGTCATGAAAAATTTTATTTGAGCATCTTCAAATACTGCAGTGCCGATATCACGACCATCCATCACAATATTTTTAGATTTACCCATTCTTTGCTGTTGTTTGACCATATCATGTCGCACTAACTTATTTGCTGAAACCTCACTTACTGCTTCAGAAACTGGCATTTGTCTTATTTCTTCAGAAACTTCTTCACCATTTAATAGGATGTGAGATTCATAATCTCGAGAATGAAAATTGAGTTCAATATGTTGCAGGGCGTCTTTCACTGCTGTTTCGTCAGTCACATCTACGTCGTTTCTAATGAAGTAGAGCGTAACGGCTCTATACATAGCTCCACTGTCAATATAAATAAATGCTAGCTTTTTTGCCAACGCTTTAGCTAATGTGCTTTTCCCGCAAGAAGAATATCCATCTATTGCTACAACAATATTTTTTCTCATGTCCCACAAAGATAAAATTTTATACAAGATTACTAAGATATATTAGGGCAAACCTTAAATTGAATTCTCTATCTCAAGGAGTGAGGAGCGTATAAAAAATATATCTTTGTTAATATGAAGCTTGAAAAAGATAATCTTCTTAAAGAAGTTACCTTCAAAACGTCCCGAAGTGGGGGGAGTGGGGGGCAAAACGTAAATAAAGTCTCTACTAAAGTTGAATTGATTTTTAACATTGCTAATTCTATCGTGTTTACAGATGCTCAAAAGGTACTGCTTACGGAAAAATTAGCAGGGAAGCTAGATTCTGAAGGTAATTTACATGTCGTTAGTCAAGAAGACCGTAGTCAACTCTCCAATAAGGAAAATGCCATCGAAAAAACAATAGTAATGCTTACCAAAGCGCTTTTGGTTCAAAAGAAACGAAAGCCTACAAAGGTGCCAAAGTCGGTAATCCAAAAAAGGCTAGCTAACAAATCTGTTAATTCTTTGAAAAAGGATAATAGAAAAAAGCCAGCTTTGGAATAATTTTTATTACCTATTTTCTTTAATTAAATCTATAAAACATTGAAATAGTGCCATATTGGTGGGCTTTTGCTGTGCTTTTAACTTCTTTGGTTTTAAATAATAAACCAAAATCGAAGGTAAATCGCTGACTGCTGTGGTTGAAGCCTATTTGTTGCGCAAATACGAATGGTTTTGTTTTAAAAGTAACAGGGCTATCATCATTGAACAAGCTACCTTGAATAGTTGCATCATAGGCTACATAGTTTAACTGAGGCTTGGCGTAGAAGAAGGTCTCTGATGTTACTAACCTCGCTGTTTTTGGGTGGTAACCAATGGTAGAATTGGTATAAGCTGTTTGAAATAATTGATTGATATTTCCAGTTCTCATAAGAATTCCGGCACCAGCTCCGTTAAATGTGGTGCCCACGTTTGCATAGCCCTCGAACGAGAAATCTATTTGATTATATTCAGAACGATGTAATAATTTGGTATACTGTACAGAAAGGTTCGCGCTGAGTTCATTTTTTATCTGATACTGCCAACCATTTATTTCATAAAAACCAACAATTTCATGCAATAGTTTTTGGGCATCTTCGCCCAAGGCATCAGGCCCCACCGTACCTAATTTTAAACTTGTTTTTAGCATACTTTCTTTTTTATAAAAGAAACTCGCACTTCCACCGGCATATAAATATCCCGCAAAAGGCCTGTCCTGCAACTCAAGCTTACCTACATTACCACCTCTTGCATTGAACATTTTTTGCCCAGCAGTAACTTCATAAACAAATTTTTCAAGTTTCTCACCTAATTTATTTTGATCTGTAGCCCTGCGGAAATAAAGCATTAAACCATTTGTATAGTAACGGTCCTGACCGTAAAACAAATAAGCATCATTGTCACTTTTGAAACCAAATTCATTTTTATAAGCTTGGCTAAAGCTATTTAATCCATAGCAACTCAGTAATAAAAATAAGTAGATAGCTAATTTGATGCGCATAAATTATACTGCTTGTTTTTTAACAGTGATATTTTGAGGGTTTTTCACTTTATCTTTTGTCAAAGCTAAATCAATTACCTCTTTCATTTCACTAACATAATGAAAGTTTAAGTCTTTGATATAATCCTCTTTAATTTCAAGTATATCTTTTCTGTTTGACTTACATAGGATAATTTCTTTGATATTGGCTCTTTTAGCGGCTAGGATTTTTTCCTTAATACCACCAACAGGCAATACTTTCCCGCGAAGGGTAATCTCACCTGTCATTGCCAAATTAGATTTCACTTTTCGCTGTGTAAAAGCAGAAGTGAGTGCCGTTAGCATTGTGATACCTGCTGATGGGCCATCTTTTGGTGTCGCGCCGGCTGGAACGTGAACATGGACGTCCCATTGGTCAAATAGTTCGTTATCTATATTAAATAATTCTGAATGAGCTCTCAAATAGGCCAATGCAATAATTGCAGATTCTTTCATTACATCTCCCAAATTACCAGTTAAGGTTAGTTTGCCTTTTCCTGGACTAAGACTAGCTTCTATGAATAATATATCCCCACCTACCGATGTCCAAGCCAATCCAGTCACAACGCCAGCAACCTCATTACCTTCATAAGCGTCTTTGTCATAGATAGGAGCTCCTAAAATTCGTTCAACATCGGCCAAGCTAAGACTTGGTTCGTAGGCTTCGTCCATTGCTATTTTTGTTGCAATGCCACGTACTAAGGAACCAATCTTTTTCTCTAAACCTCTAACTCCCGATTCTCTGGTGTAATCTTCAATCACCTTCTCGATCAAGTTATTTTTAAGGTTTATGTCTTTATTGTTTAAACCATGCTGCTCTTTCTGCTTTGGAAGCAAATATTTTTTAGCAATTTCTATTTTTTCCTCAATAGTATAACCATTTACCTCAATAATCTCCATACGATCTAACAAGGCTGGCTGTATATTGCTTAATGAGTTAGCAGTTGCAATAAATAAAACGTTAGACAGATCATAATCCGCTTCAACATAATGATCATTGAAAGCATTGTTCTGTTCTGGGTCTAATACCTCAAGTAAGGCCGACGAAGGATCGCCTCTAAAGTCAGAACCTACTTTATCAATCTCATCCAACACAAAGACTGGATTAGCTGCACCTGCTTTCTTGATAGATTGAATAATTCTTCCAGGCATTGCGCCTATATAGGTTTTACGATGCCCCCTAATCTCTGCTTCATCTCTTATTCCTCCCAAGGCCATTCGCACATATTTTCGATTAAGCGCTTTGGCAATAGATTTACCTAGAGAAGTTTTACCAACTCCCGGAGGACCTACTAAACATATAATCGGAGCTTTCATGTCGCGCTTCAATTTTAAAACTGCTAGATATTCGATAATTCGTTGCTTAACTTTTTCTAGACCAAAATGATCTTTATCTAGTACTTTTTGAGCACGTTTAAGATCGAAATTATCTTTCGTAAAGTCTCCCCAAGGAAGATCAAGCAGCAACTCTAAATAATTCATTTGAATAGAGTAATCTGGCGCAGCAGGATTCATTCGGCCAAGTTTTTCGAGTTCTTTACTGAAGTGGATTGCCACATGGTTTGCCCATTTTTTCTTTTTTGCTCTAACCTGTAATGCTTCGTATTCTAGGTCTGTAGAATTACCGCCTAATTCCTCCTGAATAGTCTTTAACTGCTGATTTAAAAAGTAATCTCTTTGTTGCTTATCAAGATCGGTACGTACTTTGGATTGAATTTGATTTTTCAACTCTAGCATTTGCAACTCTAAAGTTAAGAGTTCCATTACGCGCTCTGCACGCTTACGAAGATTGCCCATCTCTAACATTTTTTGCTTTTCAGCAACGTCCGCATTCATGTTAGAAGAAATGAAATTAATCAGGAAAGATGTACTCTCTATGTTTTTCAACGCAATTGCAGCCTCGCTAGGGATATTTGGAGAAAGCTGAATTATTTGAGATGACATTTCTCTAATTGAAGCAACTAGATTCTTAAACTCCTTATCAGCTTTATGTTTCGATTCGGCAAACTTGGCTATAATAACCTTGATATATGGCTCGGACTGTACTTCTTCAACTAATTGAAAACGCTGTTTCCCTTGGATAATAACTGTTGTATTTCCATCTGGCATTTGTAGCATTTTGATGATTTGAGCCACTGTTCCAACATTGTTTAATTGTTCAAATGTTGGGTCTTCAACAGCTACATCCCGCTGCGAAACTACACCAATAATTTTATCGCCTTTGTAGGCTTCTTTAATTAATTTGATCGACTTATCTCTTCCTACTGTAATGGGAATTACTACACCAGGAAATAAAACGGTGTTGCGTAATGGAAGTATGGCAAGTATTTCGGGCGTTTCTTCACTATTCATCTCATCTTCGTCTTGCTGAGACATTAGTGGAAAAAACTCGGTATCTTCATTTATCATAGGTAATGATTGACTGAAATCAAAATGGTCTTCTTTACTCATCAATTGGTGTTTTAAATATATGTTAACGACAATCTGACAGCCTTGCCGTAATTAAAGCCTTAATTTTGTTTGAATAGATACAATTTCAACTCCTGTGCCAAAATCTCGAATACCCTTTATATCTGTTAAAAAGTCAGCCTCGATTTTTTTATTGTAAAATATCATAATTAATTAGATTTAACGTTTAGCTTAAATAGTTGTAAATGGTATGATAGTTGTATATTAGAAACCACTAATTTAGCTTATGAATTAATTTACAGTTTATAAATAATATTTTTTGATACTGAGCTAAAAAACCAATTTATTGTTAATTAACAAAACGCTTAATGACTTACTTAAAAAATACATTTTTATTATTTGTCCTATTTAGTTCTGCATTTTCCTCATTTGCGCAAAATAATTTTGAAAAGATGGGTATGCAAGCATGGATGAAGGGAGATTTCAAAGGTGCAGTAACACAATTAGAGAAAGCAGATAATGCCGACCCTAATAATACAAATATACTAAGAGCTTTAGGTTATTCTTACTTTCAATGCAGTGATTTTGAAAATGCAATTTCCGCTTATAGCAGGTTGATAACATTAAAACCGAATGACTATTCTGCATATTACTATAGAGGAAAGGCAAGATTGACAATAGCCAATGCTCCTAAGCAGTCGCTAAGTCAAATGAGAGAGAATTTTTATACCTCCGCGATTAAAGATTTCACAAAAGCCATAGAGATTAATGGAGAAGAGGATATTCAGATTTTACAAAATAGAGGTATTGCTTATAAGGATTATGCAATATTTAAATCGTATAAGATTAAAAAAACAGCTGAAAAAACAGCTTGCGTAGCGGTCTTTAACAGTTCAATAGCCGACTTTCAGAAGGTATTAACCGTACAGCCATTACGTAGAGATATCATCGATCTCATGGATTACGTAAAAGCTCAGGTTGCTAGCATTAAGTAAAAAGTAGCAGAAATCTTAAGGTGGATTTAAGGAAATTTCGTTACTTGAATTTTCCAGTAACTTGATATCTTTTCTCTTTCATCAGCTTAATTTGCTGAGTTTTTTTGATTTCGTATAAGCTATCAGGATAATAAGTAAGGATATCTCCAGAGGTATAAAGGATATTAGTATTTACAATAAGAATCTTTATTGATTGTATTGTTTTGTGCTGATAAGTAATCTCTACCTTTTTTACTGGTATTTTCTCGTTTTCTGAACTAAAAACCACTAAATTTCCGGCCTTTGAAATGCGGAAAGAGCCTTTCCAAGAGGCTTTATTTATATCAGCACTTATAAAAGAGCCAAATTCTTGTTTCCAGTTATCCAACTTAACCTGTTTTTTTTCCACTTTATCATTTACCATAACCGTTTTAGTTATCGTAGGATTTTCTTTAGCCAGTCTTGTCGCTTCTTCAATGAAATAGCCTTCTAAATCGAAGTATAATTTGTCCGTAGCTTTCTTTTCTTCCTTTAGACTGCAAGAAAAAAAGAGTGTTAGCAGACAAAAATAAAATATGTTTTTCATTGGGATACAATTTTGTTTTTAGCTGTAATGAAGCTTGCAAAGCTTATTCATTGTGTTTTGTAAGCGGTAAGCTTATACAGGTTTCATTAAACTAAGCAGTTTCCCGTCATAATTTGAGGAATTTGAATTCCCATTATTTTTAAAATAGTAGGTGCGATATCGCCTAGTTTTCCATCAGCGATCGTTTTATAATCATCATCTATCAAAATGCAAGGAACTAAATTGGTTGTATGAGCGGTATTTACAGATCCATCACTATTTACCATATATTCAGCGTTTCCATGGTCAGCTAAAATAATAAATGAATAACCATTGGCCACTCCGGCTTTCACCACTTGTTCTGCACATTGATCAGCTGTTTCAACGGCTTTAATTACTGCATTGAAAACACCAGTGTGTCCAACCATATCTGGATTGGCAAAGTTTAAACAAACGAAATCCGGCCAACCATCTTGCAATTCGCTTATAATAGCTGTCGTGATGCCTGCTGCACTCATTTCTGGCTGTAGGTCATAAGTAGCCACTTTAGGGGAAGGGACTAATATTCTTTTCTCTAATTCAAATTCTTTTTCTCGCCCACCAGAAAAGAAAAACGTTACGTGAGGATACTTTTCGGTTTCTGCAATACGAATTTGCTTTTTGTGATTGGCTTCAAGCACCTCGCCCAACGTTTGAGAAAGGTCGTCCTTCGTGAAAACTACATGGACGTTTTCGAAATTTTCATCATAGCTTGTCATAGTCACATAATACAATGGCAATTTTTTCATGCCAAACTCAGGGTAATCTTTTTGGCATAGGACAGAAGTAATTTCGCGCCCTCTATCTGTTCTATAATTGAAACATATTACAACATCATCGTCTTTGATCGTCGCTATTGGGTTACCTATAGCGTCGGTTACTACAATCGGCTTAATAAACTCGTCGGTTACTCCTTCTTTATAGGATTTTAAAATCTCTTCATTGAAATTGGTTGTTTTTGTGCCTATTCCATTAACCATTACGTCATAAGCCAGTTTTACCCGTTCCCATCTGCTGTCTCTATCCATCGCGTAATATCTACCGATTAAGCTGGCAATTTTCCCAGCAGATGTTTTGAGATGCTGAGAGAGATTATCCATAAAGCCAAGACCGGCATTGGGGTCTGTATCTCTACCATCTAAAAAAGCATGGATAAAAACATCTTTTATCCCATTTTCTTGAGCAACATCACACAATGCCTTTAAGTGTTCGATGTGAGCGTGAACTCCTCCATCAGATACTAAGCCTATCAAATGCACGGCTTTTTGGTTTTCTTTGGCGTAATTGAGAGCGTTTACTAAAATTTCATTGTCATTTAATGTACGATCTTTAATAGCCTTGTTTATCCTTCCTAGTTCTTGATAAACAACTCTACCAGCACCTAAATTCATATGGCCAACTTCCGAATTTCCCATTTGTCCATCAGGTAGACCTACTGCCTCACCAGAAGCAGCTAGCTTACTGTTTGGATAATTTTCTAATAAAGAGTCGAAAAAAGGAGTGTTTGCCATGTAAGCCGCATCCGAATGATCTCTTTTTCCATATCCCCAGCCATCGAGTATTAGTAGTACTAGTTTTTTATTGCGCATTATTAATTTATGTTGCTTAAGCTTTATCAATTAGTTTATTGAATTGGGATCGACATAATTACCTTCACTTAATTAACTATTTTTGAAATTATGTATAATCGTTAAAACAAATATAGCTGTATTGCTGTTTTAATGGAAGAAATTTATTCAATATGATTTATTAATGGCATAATTTTAGCTAGTTTACTTGTGTATTATCACACAATAATGAAACCGTTGCTATTCGTTACCATTCTTTTTTTTCAATTTATTACCAATGGCGCCTCTCAAGCGGATATTGTTGATGAGTTAGCAGTGCATTTTAAAGCCGGTAATTCGAAAGAAATTGCTAAAAATTTCTCATCGTCTGTAGAACTACTCATAATAGATCAAGAAGATGTATACAGTAAAGCACAGTCTGAACAAATTTTAAAAGATTTTTTTAGTAAAAACCCCCCGAGTAAAATAGCAATTATTCATAGGTTAAATAGTAATCCAAATTACCGATATGGCATATTTTCACTTCAGACTAAAAGCTCAAAATATAGGGTTACAGTTACGTTGATGCGTCAGAAAACGAGCAATGTTTTCTTAATCACTGAGTTAAGGATAGAAAAGGACTGACGTTAGTATTTTATAGAGTTAATTGCTAATTTTGTGTTTTAAAAATATGCTTTGGATAAGAAAATAATTGATCTTTTTATAAAAAATGCTATTGCTGAAGATGTTGGCGATGGAGACCATACTTCACTTTCAACCATACCAGCAAATACTAAAGGTAAAGCAAGACTAATTGTTAAAGACAATGGTGTTTTAGCGGGAGTCGAACTTGCAGTCGAAATCTTTCATCAAATTGATCCAACACTGATGATAGATGTGCTAATTAATGATGGAGCAACGGTTGTGATTGGGGATATCGCTTTAACGGTTTCAGGAAGTACACATAGTATTTTGTTGGCCGAAAGATTGGTGCTCAATTGCATGCAGCGAATGAGCGGTATTGCTACAAAAACAAATCGTATTGTTCAATCATTGGCGCCTTATAAGACTAAAGTTTTAGATACACGTAAAACTACACCAGGTTTAAGATATCTAGAAAAATGGGCAGTTAGAATTGGAGGAGGAGTAAATCATAGAATAGGTCTATATGATATGATTTTGATTAAAGACAATCATGTTGATTATGCGGGTGGAATTGCGAATGCAATTGAATCAGCAAATCAATATCTCGTGAACACAAAAAGAAATTTGCCTATCGAAATTGAAGTAAGAAATCTAGCCGAACTTGAGCAAGTGCTAGCTGTAGGTAAAGTTCAGCGAATCATGCTCGATAATTTTGAATTACCAGAACTGAGGGAAGCAGTTAAGCTTATAGATGGTAAGTTTATTACAGAAGCTTCAGGGGGAATAGTTGAAGAGAATGTAACTGATTATGCGAGTTGCGGCGTTGATTATATTTCAATGGGTGCCTTAACGCATTCGGTTAAAAGCTTAGATTTAAGCCTAAAAGCATATTAATCATGAAATTCTAGGTGTTTGAATCTGATTTTTTTAGTATAATTGTAGGTCTATGATTTCGATCTATTCTATCTCGGCATTAATTGCTGCTTATCTTTTTGGTTCTATTCCTACAGCAGTTTGGCTTGGACAGGCATTTTATGGTGTCGATGTTAGGGAATACGGAAGTGGAAATGCTGGCGCTACAAATACATTTAGGGTACTTGGCAAAAAAGCTGGCATAGCAGTAATGCTAATTGATATATTTAAAGGTTATACAGCCACCAAGCTTGCTTATTTTATTGGGCTCTCAGTAACAGGCCCTCAGAATTCTACGCAATTTGTCAGTTATGAATTAGCACTAGGAGTTATTGCTGTAATGGGTCACTTGTTTCCAATTTTTGCAGGTTTTAGAGGTGGGAAAGGGGTGGCAACACTGTTTGGAATGATCCTAGCCGTCAACCCTTCAGCTGCAATGCTTTGTGTACTTGTGTTTGTAATTGTACTTTTGAGCACCAAATATGTGTCACTTAGTTCAATTTGCGCTGGGTTTACTTTTCCTATTGTAACTGTTTTTGTGTTGCAATCTTCCATTAAATCAGAAGTATTGTATGGGATATGCGTATGCTTGCTGATTTTAGTTACACACCAAAAAAACCTCGAACGTCTGTTAAAAGGAAAAGAATCTAAAGTTTACTTATTTAAGAAGAAGCAAAACTAAAATTTTGATTCCCCAAACTAACTTCAATTCTATTTGTTTAATGAATAATTAGGATTTTACAACGCTCTAAAATAATTATGAAAAAATTTATCATTATCGGTCTTGCTACGGGGTTGTTAGCAATATCATCATGTTCAACATCTGTGGTGCCATTAACTGGTCGGAAGGTGACTACTTTTGGTGTTAGTGCCGCTGATTTAGAGCAGCAGGCAGCCATAGGCTATTCTCAGTTCTTGAGTGATCCACAAACTAAAGTTGTGACTAATTCTACCGAAACGCAACGTGTAAAACGGGTTGGTGCTAGTATTGCAGCTGCTGTAACTAAATATATGAACGATAATGGTTATGGAGAGCAAATAAAGAATTATAAATGGGAATTTAACCTGATACAAAGCCCGGAGATAAATGCTTGGTGTATGCCTGGTGGAAAAGTTGCCATTTATACTGGAATTTTACCAGTAACAAAGGACGATGCAGGATTGGCCACAGTTATGGGTCATGAAATAGCACATGCAATTGCGCAACATTCAGTAGAGCGGGCATCTACAATGCTAAAGGCCCAATTGGGTGGTGCAGTTGTTGGTGTAGCTACAAGTGGTAGCTCTGAGACAACACAAGGAGTTGTGAATCAATTATTTGGTATTGGCGCCCAAGCAGGTTATGTCTTACCGAACTCTCGTAACCAAGAGCTAGAAGCAGACCGCTTAGGTCTTTCTTTTATGGCGATGGCAGGGTATAATCCACAAACTGCGGTAGCATTTTGGCAGCGCATGGCTTCGGCTAGTAGCGGTTCATCTAAACCACCTGAATTTTTAAGTACGCACCCTGCTGATGATACTAGAATTGCAAGAATTCAAAGAGACTTGCCAGAGGCATTGAAATATTATAAAAGGAAATAGCTGTTTGCCGTAAAGGGTTTTGAATGCTTAATTAACCCTTTACGGCAAATGCTAATTACCTAATACTTTTAACATTGCCGACGCTTTTAACAAGCACTCCTCATATTCTTCTTCGGCATTTGCTGCGTAAGTGATAGCTCCGCCAACTTGAAAGGATAAATATTTTGTGGCAGTATTATATAGAATGCTGCGGATTATTACGTTGAAATCAAAATCACCAGTTGGACTTATACAGCCAAATGAACCCGAAAACGCGCCTCTTCTGCTGTTTTCATATCGTTCTATTAATTCCATTGCCTTTATTTTAGGAGCGCCTGTCATAGAACCCATAGGAAAAGTGTTTTTAATGGCGTCAATGAAATGAACCGAAGGCTCAAGATCACAGCTGATGGTGGAAATCATTTGATGTACTTGTGGAAAGGTATAGATGCCAAATAATTCCTCTACCTTAACCGTTCCTTTTACCGCACTCTTTGTTAAGTCGTTTCGTACTAAGTCTACAATCATTACATTCTCAGCCAATTCTTTGCTGTCAGATTTCAACTCAAATTTAATTTTTTCATCCTCTATTGGATCAATATTTCTTTTGGCGGTACCTTTTATAGGCTGAGAAATTAGTTTATTGCCTCGTTTACATAAAAACCTCTCAGGTGTTGCCGATAAGATGTATCGCTCACTAATTTTAAAAAAACCAGCAAAAGGAGTAGGAGAGACATTATTTAAAGCTTGATATACAGTTAGAGGGTCTATATGTGCATTTTCTGAGAAGAATTCCTGACAGAAGTTTACCTCATAAACATCACCCCTATGGATATGCTCTTGAAGTTTTTTAACAGTTTTGAGATAATCCTCTCGACTAAAACGTGCCTTTACATCCACTGCGGATTTTGTAGTATCGATTGGAACGGCTAAATTCGAAATTGTGGTAATAATAGTAGAATCACCTAGGATTACGTTGATTTGTCCCTCTTTTACTGCTATTAAGTATCTGGGAACGAAGAAAAATAGATCAGGAAAACCTAAGTTGTCATTGTGCAACGAATGTAAATCCTCAATTTCATTTTTTAGCTCATAGCTTAACAGACCAAAAATCCAGCTTTTATTTTTTTCGTAAAACGTATGAAGTTGTGTAAAAGCATTTCCAGCGTTTGCCGATAATTCATCAGTTGAACCTACTGCAATTAAACAATCATATTGGGTGTAAGGATCATCATATTGATTTGAATCAAGGCAACAGCATATAGGGAAATCTTTGGCCCAGTACAAGGCCTTTTGCTTAAATACATTAATTTCTTGTGTATTCATTTTTAATTAGCGCCAAAAATTCCATCTAAAAGTCGATGGATTTCATCTTTATTTAAAGGCTTTGAAATGTAACTGGTAAAACCAGCCTTAATAATTTGTTCTTTATCTTCTGAGGAAGAATAGGCTGTGTTAGCGATAACAGGTAAGTTTATATGCGTATTTCGAATAATTGAAAAGGCTTCAAATCCATTCATTATCGGCATTTTAATGTCCATAAACACAAGATCTATTTGCGCGTTAAGTTCGCAAATTTCAACGGCTTCTTTTCCATTTACTGCCCTTAAGATTGTGTAATTTTTTTGCTGTAAGATCCTTTCTAACAACAAGAAATTAATATCATCGTCTTCTGCAATCAAAATGGTTTCATTGCCATTTGCACTTGCTTTCTGGCCGTTTTCTACTTCAGTTGGCTCATCAGTTCTGTCTTGGTATTGTAGTGGAATGCTAAATGAAAAACAAGACCCTTTCCCTGGCGATGATTCTACTTGTATTGTTCCCCCTAAAAGTTCCACGTAGGCTTTAGTTATGGATAAACCCAAGCCTAGCCCACTTAATTCAATGGTACAATCGTCTTCAACTCTCCTGAAACGATCGAAAATTATATTTTGATTTTCTTCATCAATTCCCAGTCCAGAGTCATCAACCCAAATGTTAACTTGATTTGCTGCTTCATCTATTGTATAGCCAATAGTTACATGACCTTTTTTAGTAAACTTAATTGCATTGGTAATTAGATTGGTTAAAATTTGCTTGAATTTAATCTCATCTGTAAGAATGTTTTTTTTGAGGGCTGTATCATTCTTTTGGATACTGAAAACAATGTCTTTTTCCTCTGGAATCGTTATTTTAATGGTATGATATAGTTCAGAAATGCATTTGTCAAGGTTTAAAAACTTAAAATTTGGGGTAATCTGCTGAGAATCGATTTTAGACATCTCGATCAAATCTTCGATAATACCAATCAGATTTTTACCGCTATTTCTAATAATTTTTAAGTAGTTGGTCTTTTCTTTTTCATTTAAACCGTCATCTCTCAATAAATCGCTAAAGCCCATAATCGCATTCATTGGGGTTCTGATCTCATGCGATAGATTAGCTAAAAATGAAGATTTGAGTTTGTCGCTTTCCTCGGCTTTTTCTTTAGCAACAACCAATTGTTTTCGCTGATTATTATTCTCTTCAAACAGATTTCCAATGTGTCCAAATTCATTTCTTGATTTTTTTAAACTGAAAATAGAAGCTTCGTCTTTTTTCTCTAGGATATTGGTAATTAACTTAACTGGCTTATACACCCATCTTCGATAGTAGTACAAAAATATTAACAAGTTTAGAATCGTAGCAATGATAATAATATCAAGTATTTTTTTGGTATTGCTAAAATTCAGATTAAATGAGCGGGTAAAATGTAAGTCAGCAACATTTTCATTTTTCCAGTTTTTAAGGTCTAAATTTACTGCAATTGAATTACCATCTTTCTCTTGCACATGGTTATTCGGCGCAACGGTGATGGTTGAACTGCTGATGTCTTCAAGGTTTTTAATAAATGCCTTATCTAATAGCCTGGCCATAAGGAAATAACCAGATGGTTTATGTTTGGTTTTTTTTGGATCGTCTGATGGATGTACAGTTGCCCCGAAAACTTCAATTATTCCTTCGGGAACACGCATGTAAAACCGATTTAATTTAGCCTTGTAAAGCTCATCGAATACTTCATTGGGCACAAAGTCTATACTCTTAAACTTTGGTGACGACGTGCTAGAAAGAGATTTTTTTTGGAGATTATATATTCCGATAAAATCAGCTTCATAGGTTAAAAATTCGGCTTCGATATAATCGTTATACCAAACAGTATCCTTTGTTTTGATAAAATCTACCATTTCATCCCAAAAAGTAACGTCGACTATTGAAGCGATATGAGTTTTAGAATTAAGCTTAAATATGGAATTTACTTCATTGTTATATTCTTTTAAGGCTGATTTATAAACGGCTTTCTCTTGTTTGAACGTATAAAAATATAATGATGCATAAAGTATAAAGAACAAGGAGCTTGTACCAATAATCAATACCAGTAATCGATAATAAGTATTTAAGCCCGAGAGAATGCGCATTAATTTAGTTTTAGAAAATAAATATAACAGATAAATCGGTTATAAATTAAAAATCCCTTTAAATTACTTAAAGGGATTTCTTTTTTTTACGTGATTTATTTCAGCGTCAATGTTTGCATCCGATCTGGGCCGACAGATAGGAACTTGATTGGGACTTCTAATTCTTTTTCCAGAAATGAAATGTAATTAGCAAGCTGGCTTGGGATCTGATCAAGTGACGTGATTTTTGTCAAATCTTTATTCCAACCTTCTATTGCTTTCAATACAGGTTTCGGCTGTATTGAAATAATATCATATGGCATGTAATCTATTGTTTCGCCATTATACTCATAATGAGTACACGCATAAATAGTGTCGAAACTATCTAAAACGTCGGCTTTCATCATAATTAAATCGGTTACGCCATTAAGCATAATTGCGTATTTCAATGCAGGTAAATCAATCCAGCCGCATCTACGTGCTCGTCCGGTTGTTGCACCAAATTCATGACCAATTTGACGTAAACTTTCACCTACCTCATTGTCAAGTTCGGTTGGGAATGGTCCCCCACCCACACGGGTACAATAAGCTTTAAAAATACCAAATACACTGCCAACTTTATTTGGTGCAATACCTAATCCGGTACAAGCACCAGCAGTAGTTGTATTTGAAGAGGTTACGAAAGGGTATGAGCCGAAATCAACATCTAATAATGTGCCTTGAGCACCCTCGGCCAAAACTTTTTTTCCTGCTTTAAGATAACCATTTACAAAATGCTCGCTATCAACATGAGGGATGTTCTTGATAAATTCTATTGCCTCGAAAAATGATGCCTCTTTTTCTGTTAAATCATATTCAAATTCATAATGAGAAAGGATTTCTTTATGTTTTTCTACTAACTTAGTATATTTCTCTTTGAAATTTGGAAGTGTTGTATCTCCAACACGTAAGCCATTACGACCAGTTTTGTCCATATATGTTGGACCAATTCCTTTTAAAGTTGAACCAATTTTACCAGCACCCATTTTTTGCTCATTCGCAGCGTCTAATAATTGGTGTGTAGGTAAGATTAAATGCGCTTTACGAGCAAGTGCCAATTTTCCACTGGCAACAGGATCATGTCCCGCTTTCTTCAAATTATCTAATTCTCTTTTAAGGATAATAGGATCGATTACAACCCCATTACCAATTAAGTTCATGATATTTTCATTGAAGATGCCCGAAGGGATGGTATTTAGCACAAATTTTTTGCCGTCAAATTCTAAAGTGTGGCCTGCGTTTGGACCTCCTTGAAAACGGGCTATCAAATCATATTGAGGACTAAGAACGTCAACAATTTTTCCTTTTCCTTCGTCGCCCCATTGAAGGCCTAGTAGTACGTCTACTTGCGTCATTATTTTAAATTATAGAATATATGATAGTGAATAAAATTATTAGTGTGTTTGTAGTTTTTGAGCAGCAGCTGATTTAATGGCAGCTGCGGCACTACAATCAAAACAAACCCCATATAGATTTAAAGAGTGGTGTTTGATGTCAAATTTTAATAGATCGCCAACCATGCTCTGAATTTGATGAATACGTGGATCGCAGAATTCAACCACTTTACCACAATCTATGCAAATTACATGGTCATGTTGATGATATCCGTAAGATTTTTCAAACTGAGCCATGTTTTTACCAAACTGATGTTTGGTTACTAAATCGCATGAAACAAGCAATTCTAATGTGTTATATACAGTTGCTCTACTTACACGATATTTTTGATTTTTCATATGGATGTAAAGCGTTTCTACATCAAAATGATCATTTCTTGAATAGATTTCTTCTAAAATGGCGAAACGTTCAGGCGTTTTCCTTAGATTTTTGTTCTCGAGATAGGCTTCAAAAATTTTTCTAACCAACTCATTGGTATTCTGTCCAGACATAGTTTTAAACTCCTGTTCAAAGGTAGGTAAAAGATTTTAAATTGGCTCAAAAGATTCCAGGTTCAGTGCTCTTCGCACTTAGGCGTCAAATCTAGTTACACCCGTAACTCCTTTAACTTCTAGTAAATTTAAGATCAGCTGATCTAGGTGCTCTTTATCGTTTACAAATACTTTGATAGATCCATCAAAGATCCCATCGTTTGTATCTACTGTAATGGAACGCATATTCACTTTGAAATCGTTTGAAATTACTTTGGTAATATTATTGATTAAGCCTACATCGTCAATGCCCACAATGTGCAATCCTGTTAAAAAAGTTAACTCTTGTTGTCTATTCCATTTGGCTTTAACAACTCTATAGCCATAATTTGCCATAAGTTGTGCCGCATTTGGGCAATTGGTACGATGAATTTTAATTCCCTCATTAACCGTAACAAAACCAAAAACATCATCGCCTGGAATAGGATTACAACAAGCTGCAAGTGTATAATCTATTTTTTGAAGATCCTCTCCAATCAATAAAATATCAGATTCTGGGCCTTTTACTTTATTTAATAAAGCCTCGATATGTTGGCCGTCATTATGCTTGTAATCAGAGCCGCGGTTTTCAACTTCTTTTTCACTTGTAAGATATTCTTTTAAATCTTTAAGTTCAATTTTTCCTGTTGCAACTCCGATAAAGAGATCTTGTGTAGATTGAAGCTTGAAAAAATACGTGAGCTTATTTAAATTATCTGTATTGTAGGTGATCTTTAGAGACTTAAGTTTTCTTTCAAGTGTTTCTTTTCCGTTTTCAGCAATTTTCCTTTTCTCTTCTTTTAAAGAAGACTTGATCTTCGATTTAGCTTTGGCAGTTACAACAATATTTAGCCAATCTTCTTTAGGCATTTGCTTACCCGACGTAATAATTTCTACCTGATCGCCATTTTGCAATTTATAAGAAAGTGGAACTAGTTTATGATTTACCTTGGCACCAATACATCTTGCGCCAACATCGGTATGAATTTCGAATGCAAAATCTAGTGCAGTTGCACCTAATGGAAGTTGAAGCAGTGCTCCTTTAGGTGTAAAAATGAAAATTTCATCAGAGAAAAGGTTCATTTTAAAATCATCGAGAAAATCTAGCGCATTTGCTTCTGGATTACTCAACATTTCTCTAACCTTTTGAATCCATTGGTCTAAGCCATTGTCATTGCTTGATTCTTTGTATTTCCAATGTGCTGCAAAGCCTTTTTCGGCAATTTCATTCATGCGTTGTGTACGAATCTGCACTTCTACCCACTGCCCTTTAGGACCCATTACAGTGGTATGTAAAGATTCATAACCATTGCCCTTAGGAGACGAAACCCAATCCCTTAAGCGATCTGGATTAGGGCGGTATAAATCTGTAACTATCGAATATGCTTTCCAACAATCAGCTTTTTCCTTCTCAGGAGCACTGTCTAGTATAATTCTAATAGCAAAAAGGTCATATACCTCTTCAAAAGGAATATTCTTTTTTTTCATTTTATTCCAGATGGAATGAATTGATTTTGGACGACCGTAGACGTTGGACACGAGTCCTTGTTCTGCTAGAATTTGATTAATAGGCTCAACGAATACTTTGATGAATAAATTCCGCTCGGCTTTCTTTTCATTTAGTTGTGTGGCGATGTATTTATAGGTGTCTGGCTCAAGATATTTCATTGAAAGATCTTCTAACTCAGATTTTATGGCGTACAAACCTAATCGATGGGCTAATGGTGCATACAGATAAATAGTTTCGGAAGCAATTTTAAGCTGCTTTTGTCTTGGCATAAAATCCATTGTTCGCATGTTGTGCAAACGATCTGCTAGCTTGATTAGGATTACTCTAACATCATCAGCCAGGGTAAGTAGCATTTTTCTGAAGTTCTCAGCTTGTAAGGAGCTATTGTAATCAAATACCCCAGAAATTTTAGTTAGGCCGTCTATAATCCGGGCCGTTTTTTTTCCAAACTCCCTTTCAATATCATCTAAGGTAATGTCTGTATCTTCAACTACATCATGTAATAATGCGCAGACAATCGACGTTGTTCCCAAGCCAATTTCTTCAGCAGCAATTTGAGCGACAGCAATAGGGTGATAAATATAAGGTTCTCCAGATTTTCGTCGCATGTCTTTATGGCTTTCAAGTGCCATTTCGAACGCCTTTCTGATTTCCTTTTTATCTCCTTTTTGTAATGTAGATTTTGATGCACGTAGCAATGCTCGATACCTTTTTAAGATTTCTTGCTTCTCTGCCTCTAAATCAATCACTAAAGTTGTCTTCATTTGTTTTTTTTAGGTAAAAAATGAGGTAAATTAAGCTATAAAAGATTATATTCGATTGTGGTTAAACGAATATATAAAATTAGCTTTAACTTTGTAAAGGCATAAATTTATGAAATTTTCTAAACTCTTTATTCTATTTATTGTCATCATTGCTAGTAATAAGCTATGTGCGCAGCAGAAATTGCCTAATGTTATTTATCCAACACTTGGAAAAAATGATACAATAAGGGTTACTGCTACGGTTGACGATGGCTACCTAGTTCCGTGGTTTCCACTTAAGGAAGTGGTTATTATTGGTGTTAGAACATTCAGGTCTGCGGCTGATCAAGCAGCCTTTAATAGATTGAGATATAATGTGTTAAAAGTAATGCCTTATGCGCTGTATGCTAAAAGAAGGTATGAACAGCTAGAACGAGATTTAGCAGTAACATCTGATAGAAAAACACAGAAAAAATTAGTTAAACAGTGTGATGATGAAATCAAAAAAATGTTTAACACAGAAATCAAAGAACTGACCATTACACAAGGCCAAATTTTAACAAAGTTGATTAATAGAGAGGTTGGAAGAACTACTTACGATATTGTGAAAGAAACGAAAGGCGGATTTGCAGCTTTTTCTTATCAATTGATAGCTAGGGTGGTTGGTCATAACTTGAAGAGTACTTATAGTGCGACTGAAGATAGAGACATTGAATCAATCATTGTTAACTCTGGCTATTATCAATAATTCCGAATGGACCTTACAAAAACAATCTACCCGTTTAAAGTTAAATTTTTAAATGGGAAGGAGCAAAACCTGTCTGCTTATACAAATAAAGTATTGTTAGTGGTAAACACGGCATCGGGATGTGGTTTTACACCACAGTTACAAGAACTCCAAGAGCTGAGAAATGAATATGCAGCACAGGGATTCGAAGTGTTAGGTTTTCCATCAAATGATTTTGGATCGCAAGAGCCTTTAGATGGCAAGGAATTAAACGAATTCTGTGAAGTGAATTATGGTGTCCAATTTCCTGTCTTTGAAAAGATAATGGTAAGAGGAGATTCAGCACATCCGCTTTTTAAGTTCTTAAAAAGTAAAAAACTGAACGGTCATTTAAACTCAGAGCCAAAGTGGAATTTTCATAAATATTTAATCAATAGAAGAGGAGAGGTAGTAGATTATTTCTACTCTTTTACGAAGCCGAGTTCATCAAAAGTTAAAAAGAAAATTCAGCGCTTGTTAGCTGAAGAAAAATAATTATGAAGTTAGATATACTTGTTTTTGCCGTACACCCAGACGATGCTGAGTTAGGCTGTTCTGGAACTGTATTAAAGCACATTGCTGAAGGAAAAAAAGTGGGAATTGTAGATTTTACAAGGGGAGAGTTAGGGACTAGAGGAACCGCCGAAACTAGAGATCAAGAGGCAGGTGATTCTGCTAGGATTTTAGGATTGCATGCACGGGAAAATCTAGGGTTTAAAGATGGTTTTTTTAAAAATGATGAGGCCCACCAACTTGAGGTTGTCAAAATGGTTCGCAAGTATAGACCAGAAATTATTTTAACCAACGCGCTTCATGATCGTCACCCAGACCATGGTCGAGCAGGCGATTTAGCAAATGATGCTATTTTTTTGTCAGGCCTTATAAAAATCGAAACAAGTTTAGCTGGTGTTAAACAGGAAGCCTGGAGGCCAAGATTGATTCTTCAGTACATTCAAGATAGGTATATTAACCCTGATATTATTGTAGATATTTCTGATTTTATTGATCAAAAAATAGCTAGTATTAGAGCCTTCAAAACACAATTTGATAGCCCAGATTCAAGCGAGCCACAGACATACATTTCGACGCCAGAATTTTTGGAAGCCGTAATTGGCAGATCTAGAGAATTTGGGAAAAATATTAGCGCTAAATATGGAGAGGGTTTTACATCACGAAAACTTTTAGGGGTCGATAGTTTGTTTAATTTGAAATAGGTTTGAGTATCGAGTATTGAGATTTAAGAATGGATTGCCAAAGACCTTCCTGTAACAAATTACGCTTCTTCTTTGTTATAACTAAAACCGCTAGTTATGGCAAATTTATTTTCTTCTCTAAAAAATGCATATCAACTTTTTAAACACGTAGATTTTGATCAGTTAGAGGCCTTGTCAAAAAAGATAGATCTACCGAAAATGGTCGAGACTATTTCAGCGCTCGACGATAAACAATTGTCGGGCATGATGAAAATGATGGATAGGGATGAGAAGCAACGGGAATTGCCTCCAATCGAAGGCGATTTTTATCATCTAGGCGATGAAGCTTTAAAAGATGAAGACCGAGATTTGCAATTGAAGGTAAGAGCTTTTTTAGAAGCGGAGATTAAGCCTATTGTAAATGAATACTGGCTAAAGGCCGAATTCCCACACCATATTATTCCAAAACTAGCCGAACTTAATATTTGTGGGTTAACTTATCAAGGCTATGGCTGCCCCGGAAAATCGAATTTAATGGAAGGTATTCTAGCGATGGAAATGGCCCGTATCGATACATCAATTTCCACGTTTTTTGGTGTTCAAAGTGGCTTGGCAATGGGGTCTATTTATCTATGTGGTTCTGAAGAGCAAAAGCAATTTTGGCTCCCTGTTATGCAAAAGTTTAAAGTAATCGGGGCATTTGGCTTAACAGAGCCAGAAGTTGGTTCGGCTGCGGCTGGGGGCTTAAACACTATATGTAAAAGGATTGGGGATAAATGGATTATCAATGGACAAAAGAAATGGATTGGCAATGCGACATTTGCTGATGTCACCATAATTTGGGCGAAAGACGTGGCAGACGGAGAAGTGAAGGGATTTTTAGTAAGAAAAGGAACTCCGGGTTTCTCTGTAGAGAAGATGATGGATAAGATGGCACTGCGTATTGTTCAAAATGGACTAATCACCTTAATAGATTGTGAGATAGATGAGACTGACCGCCTGCAACATGCCAACTCTTTTAAGGATACGGCTAAAGTATTAAAGATGACTAGGGCAGGCGTAGCTTGGCAAGCTGTTGGCTGTGCCAGAGGGGCCTATGAAGCTGCTTTAGGGTATACGCAAACGCGGAAACAGTTTGGTAAACCTATCGCCTCTTTTCAATTGATCCAAAATCACTTAGTGGAGATGCTTTCAAATTTAACGGCTATGCAGACGTTATGCTTCCGACTTTCACAATTGCAAGATCAAGGACTACTAACGGATGAACATGCTTCTTTAGCAAAAGTATTTTGTTCTTTGCGGACTCGTGATGTAGTTAGCAAAGCGCGAGAAGTAATGGGTGGAAATGGTATTTTGCTAGCATATGATGTTGCCCGATTTGTAGCAGATGCCGAAGCAATTTACTCATATGAGGGAACTAAAGAAATTAACACCCTTATTGTTGGAAGGGCAATTACTGGCTTTTCTGCTTTTGTATAAAAGGATTTAAGATTACTCCGAAATTACCCATTGCACTTTTTTCGTACAATGCGATGCAATCTTTTTCAAAGATAGTGTCGAAATTAACATCCCCTGGATAGAGCTTTGTAGGAATTGCCCCATCCTCCCTAAAAAAATAGACCTTGGTATTTCCGTATTTGCTATGTGGCATTAAATTTCCATATGCTTCAAATTCAGCTTTATCGGCATCCTTCACGCTTACGCTGTAAATTCGCTGAACAGGGCCAGTGTTGTTTTCGTTTCGATAAGTTGCCTTTTCAATAAAGCCACCCTTCAGGTCATCGGTAGTTGACTGGCTAAACATATCTTTAACTATCCAACCGATGATCAGGAATGTGAGGATAATGATTGATGTGTTTAGTGTCTTTTTGTTCATAACAGATGGGTAGGCAGTGGTATTTAAGACTGAAAAAACTAAAGCTTTGGTAGTATTTTTTCCATTACTTCCATCCCTAAGTCAATATGCTGTTTTTCTATACATAGTGCCGGGCGGAAGCGGATTGTTTGATTGCCGCAGCCTAAAAACATCACATTGTTTTCTAAGCCTTTTTGTATGAAGGCATTTCGCATTTCTTTGGATGGGAAATCAAAAGCTGTCAGCAATCCACGTCCACGAACATTGCTCATCTTATCGTGTCTTTGAGCTAGTGAGTGTAAATTGCTGGTTAGGTAACTTCCTACCTCGGTTGCATTTTCACAAAGTTTATCGTCTGCTACAATTTGTAAGATTTGAGTAGCGCGCACCATGTCTACTAAGTTACCTCCCCAGGTTGAATTAATGCGAGAAGGAACGTTAAACACATTGGTTTCAATTTCATCTACTTTATTCCCAACAAGAATTCCGCATACTTGCATTTTTTTTCCGAATGCAACAATGTCTGGCCTAGCTTGTTCGCTAAAATGTTGATGACACCAGAATTTTCCTGTTAAACCAACCCCAGTTTGTACTTCGTCATAAATTAAAAATGCTTCATTTTCATCTGCTAGTTGACGAAGCTGAATTAAAAACTCTTCACGTAAGTGGTTATCTCCACCTTCCGATTGAATTGGTTCTATAATGATGGCACAGATATCGTCTTTGTGGTCATTAAACGCCTGTTTAATTTGTGCAATAGAAATTTCCTCAGTAGAAACAGCTTGCGCTAAATTATCGCCGCTCAACGGAAATTTTATCTTTGGAACACTCACTCTTGGCCAATCGAATTTAGCAAACCACTTTGTTTTATCCGGTAGTGTGTTGGTTAAGCTCAGTGTATATCCTGTTCTACCGTGAAATGCTTTCTCAAAATGTAGTACTTTAAAACCTTTTTCCTCTGTATAACCTTTAGCAAAGTTTTTTTGCACTTTCCAGTCCATTGCCACTTTAATGGCATTTTCTACTGCCAACGCCCCGCCAGCAATAAAAAAAGCGTGAGGTAGATAAGACGGAATACCAACTTTGGAGAATGTGGCAACAAACTCTGCATATTGTTGTGTATACACATCAGAGTTTGATGGGTTAGCCATCGCAGCTAACAGCAGATTTTTTTTAAAATTCTCATCATTTACCATCTTTGGGTGGTTATAGCCCAATGGTACTGATGCAAAACAAGTAAAGAAATCTAATAACTTACGGTTGTATTTCGAGTCGTAAATATAGGCGCCTTCACTTTTTTCCATGTCATAGGTAAGATCGAAACCGTCAGCCAAAATATGTTGTTGTAAAGTTTGGTTTACTTGCTCTGGCGATACACTAAGTTGGTACATAAATTTAAATTTTGATATCCTCAAAAGTACTAAAAAGTGCCTAATTATCAAATTTAAGCACTATTTTGATAAATTGATCAAAATCTTGGTTTAAACGATTTAAAGTATGTTTTTGCCAAAAATTAAATAAAGTTTTAAGAGTTGTGGAAAAAAATAACGAATGATTTCGGACAAAAACTGACTGTACAAATAGAAAAAGGTCTGCATATATGCAGACCTTTTTCTTAGGTTTTGTGATTTATGGTGTGCCTGCCCTTCACGGATTACCCGTTCACAGGACTTTTTTATCGCTACAAATAGTGACAACAAGCTAGCGATTTAATGGTTCTAAATCGAATAAAACTTTTGCACATCTGTGGATAAACCTACCGATAATTTCCTTTAATCAGGTTTTCATATAAGAGGTTAAAACTAGCTTTAATAATGTTATTGAAACCGTCTGTATACCCGCCATTTGTGCCATTGGTAATGACTACTATTCCAAATTTCTCTTTAGGATCAAAAAACATGGCGCTAAAAAGTCCGTATGCTGATCCGGTATGCCCTTTCAATAGCTTACCATTAATTAACTTATCCGTTGATCTAATGGCTAATCCATAACCCTCTTCATCAGAAAGTTTTGTTTGCATAATTTTGGCGTACTTCTTAGAAATGATTCGTTGGCCATTGTATTTGCCAAAGTTCATATGCATGGTCATATATTTTGCTAGGTCAACTGCAGATATTTTCATACCACCTGTTGGTGAGAAAATAGGTGTGCTATACCCAATTACATAATTTTTTATTTCTTCTGTACGAGGTGCGTAGGCCATTGGAGAGGGATTGAATTTTTTCTCTGATGCGCTGTATTCATATAGTGTTGCAAAAAGCTCCTGATCTAAAGATTCCACCCAATATCCTCCATATAAGCCTAAGGGATTCAGAATTTGATTTTTAATATAGCTATCAAATCTTTGCCCTGTCGTTTTTTCAATTACAGCACCCACCATATTGAAATTTAAGTTGCAGTAGCTGTAGCCAGTTCCAGGTTCATAATCATTATAACATTTCTCCCAGTTCTTACCTTTGTCTGGATTAATTACATCTAAATTAAAATAGCCTTCGCTATCATTGATACTCGATGTATGAGAGAGAATCATTTTAAGTGTGATAATTGTTTCTGGGAATTTTGGATTTCTAACTTTGAAACCAACCAATTTACTGAAGTCATCTGTTAGCGCTAATTTCTTAGCTGCTGCCAATTGCATAATGGCGGTGGCCGAGAAAGATTTAGATATAGATGCAATTCGAAAAATATCGTTCTCTTTTAATTGACTATTCTTTTCTAGGTCTTTGGCACCAAAAGAATGCGTGTAGATAACTTTTCCATTTTTAACGACAGCTACTGCCAAGCCCACTGTATTCGTTTTTTTAACAAGTTCTTGTAACTCAGTTTCAGTTTGGGTATACTGGCTAAAGGCAACAATTGAAAACAATAAATTTATTACTGTAAAAAAGATTTTTTTTGAAAACATATGTTAGTGGTTAGGATGATAAATATAGCTAATAATGCATGTGTTTGGAAATTAACGTATTACTGAATATGTAAAAAAATTGACAATTTATTTCGTAAAAACATGAAATAAAAGTCTATATTTGCTAATATTTTTAGTAAATGATTGTAACAGTAGTCCCATTTTTTGATTTTGAAGCGCAGCCAGATCAGCCTTTGAAAAAAGTGATGACAGCACGTTTAAAACGGTTGTCGGAAGAACTACAAGCTGTTCATTTGAAAGAATTAGAGTTTGTTGAGCCTTTTTTAGCAGATGTAGTTATCTACGTATCTTATAATAGTAAATATACCATTCGCTGGCGTATTGCGAATGATGTACCAAAAGAAGTTGAGCTTATGGTTGCCGATACTTGTGCCCGATTAAACTATATTTATTGGAAAACTGCTACGTTAAACGTTTTTAAGGGTAGCGACCTAAATGTTAAATAGAAAACTTCTCTTTCATCCCCATTATGCCAAGTAGGCCACCAGTATGTATTGCTAGGATATTCGTGTCTTTTTTTAATTGACCCTTTTCCATTAAATCGTAAATAGCGAAGAACATTTTTGCAGTATAAACAGGATCTACTAATATTCCGGTATTTGCTGTAAAATTCTTCATAAATTGAAGCAGCTCAGTTGTAGTTTTAGCGTAACCACCAAAATGATAATCTAGATGCAAATGGAGCTTAGTTAGATTAGGCTCATAATTGCTAATTTCTTTTTCAATAAACGCCCCATTTTTTAATACTGGAATTACGTGTAAAGCTATAGGTAAGTTAACTTCGTTAATGCCTCTTAGCAAGCCAGCTGCTGTAGTTCCTGTACCAGCGGCACAAAAAATATGGTCATAAGGTGCTAAAAGCTCAGCTATAATTTCAGCGCAGCCCTTAACTGCTTCTTCGCTTGCTCCGCCTTCGTCTATAAAATAGGCCAGCTGATCATCCCTGAAATATTGTTTGAATAAAAGCTCTTTATCACGGTAAGATTCCCTATCTACAAAAATAAGTTGCATGCCAAACAGTTGGCATAATACGATCATTTCATTAGATACTTTTTCTCCACGTACAAAGGCTGTGGATTTTAAGTTATTTCGAGCTGCGCAGGCAGCTGTAGCAACTAGATGATTAGAATATGCTCCGCCAAACGTTACCAGATGATTTTTTCCCTTGGCTTGCGCATCCGCCAAAATATATTTTAATTTTCTCCACTTATTGCCAGAAATATATGGATCGATTAAATCATCACGTTTCACAGAGATTTGACCGAGGGTATTGTAATTAAATGATTGAACTGGGCTATAAATTTGCATCAATTGAGTTGTCTTACAGCTATTACTTTCCAGTTCCAAACCCGATGCCGATATTACCGTAACTATATTCGGCTTGTGTGTAAGAAGCAAAAACTTTAAAGAATGCTAAACTAAGCTGTAAGCCCAAAGTAGCTTTAATCCCATTAATATCTGTTTGCTTTAACGAAACGGGATCTTTATACGTTTTTTTTCCAGTTGGACTTAATGGTGTAACGGGAACATCAAAATCATAATATCCGAATGCATTTAATTTTGAAGAGGATCTATGGATGCCAATACTCGCAAAGGGCGTCAAAAATAATATCTTTTTTGAGATGATGGCTTCTGCGCTATATCCCTTCATTTTAACATCAACTACCTGATCGTTTGTTGTCTGGTTTTCAATTGTTAAAGGGAGGTTAAAATTAAGGCTTGTGTAGCCAAATGCCAGAGCCAAGTCTATCGGAGTTGCTTTATACTTTTTGCCCATTATTAAGGGTAGTAATTCGAATTTTGCTCCTGCTCCAAATAAATTTAAAGTGCCGTCTTCGATCTTTACATCAGGCACTAATCTCAAAGAAACATCAATGTGTTTTGGTAAGCCAACTGTTAACTGAATTTGAGGAGAGGGCACGAAATTTAATCCTGTGCCTTTTGGCAACCTAAAAGTTGCTGGGTCTGGATCTGGAAGGCTACTATTATAGATTTCCATTAGTGGGCCATCTATTTTATCACCAAATGCTGTAGGTCCAACAGATTTATTAGGATCAACAGGTCTGATATTTTCTAAGCCTAAAGCCTTCACATCGAATGCTTTAGCTGAGTTTGGAACAAAAGCTGCAGTCCCAGTAATTCTTAAATCAAAACGAAATGGTTTTTTAGCTTTGGCTGTGTTAGTCCAACCTGAATTTAGACCAACTCCTAGGCCTTTAAACAATGGATTAATATAGGCGTTTACCAACTTGGTCGCATCAGCCGGACCAGACTGAAATAAATCACCCAAATCATTTTGGCTGAATACAAAAAGTGGACTAAGGATAAGAATTAAAACCTTTAGCCCGAAACATAATTTTTTCTTCATTTACCTGATTAGCTATCAAGGTCTAAAATAGATTTTTCTAATTAGATAAGGAAAGAAATTAATAACAATTTTAAAATTTTCGGTAATTGTTTTCATATGGCTGATAGGTTACGGAAACTTCAAAAGCAAAAAATAAGCCAAAAATTATTTTTACAAATTATCAAATTGTTAATCTTATTTTTGCAGTTAGAAGGCTACTTAAGAAAATACTTAATTTTAATACAGTGAAATAAGCTTTTCAAGCAATAACTTAGTTTTTTTAAACTTCAAATATTAAAATAAAAATCAAATAAGGATGAAAAATGATACTATTGAGCAAGGGGAAGATGAACAAGATTTATTTGAGCATTTTAATATTGTTGTAGATAAAGGACAGTCGTTGTTAAGAATAGACAAATTTTTGATGCACCGTATAGTAAATGCGTCACGAAATAGGATACAAAATGCGATCGATGCTGGCAATGTGCTGGTAAACAAGGGAGTTGTAAAATCGAGTTATAAGGTTAAACCGGCTGATGAAATTTCAATCGTTTTTGCACACCCACCTCGAGATACTGAAGTATATCCCGAAAATATCCCCATAGATATTGTTTACGAAGACGACGACCTTTTGGTAGTTAATAAGCCAGCTGGTATGGTGGTACATCCGGGTTTTAATAATTATACTGGAACTTTAGTCAATGCACTAGCTTACCATTTTGAGCAATTGCCAACCTTGCCCGGCAATGATGGTAGACCGGGGTTGGTACATAGAATTGATAAAGACACTTCTGGACTCCTATTGATTAGTAAGAATGAAATTACCATGACCAAACTAGCTAAACAGTTTTTTGATCATACCATAACGCGTAAATATATCGCATTAGCTTGGGGAGATATTGAAATCGGAGGTAGGATAGAAGGTTATATCGGTCGCAGTTTGAAAAATAGAATTGTGATGGATATGTATGATGATGAAGAAAAAGGCAAATGGTCAGTAACTAATTATAGTGTTTTGGAGCGTTTAGGCTATGTAACTTTAATAACATGCCAACTGGAAACGGGTCGTACACATCAAATTAGAGCTCATATGAAACATATTGGTCATCCTTTATTTAGCGATGCCAATTATGGGGGAGATAAAATTTTAAAAGGAACTACTTTTACGAAGTATAAACAATTTGTAAGCAATTGTTTTGAAATAATGCCGAGACAAGCTTTACATGCTAAAACTTTAGGTTTTATCCATCCAACAACGAAAGAATATATGGAGTTTGAAGCTCCATTACCTGCAGACTTTGATGCGGTGCTAACCAAGTGGAGAAATTATAGTTTACAACCTCAGCAATAAGTATGTCGACTTTTATTTTATTTAATGATGAGTTCATTCATTCAGATCAAGCTGTCTTAAAGTCGAGTAATCGAGGCTTTAAATTTGGCGATGGGATTTTTGAATCTATGCGCATGTGTAATGGTGAACTACAATTTGCCGAGAGTCATGCGGATAGGTTAAGAGCAGGAATGAGAGCACTTAAATTTGATGGTTATGAATTGTTTGATGAGTATTTTTTGAGACAGAAAACGGTTGAATTAGCTAGAAGAAATAAATTTAATGGAAATGCGAGATTTAGACTAGCGATTTTTAGGGAAGGAGAAGGTTTGTATTCGCCCGTAAGTAATAAACCGGGATTTATATTAGAAGCAGCTATTTTACCCCACGGCAATTATGAGCTAAATAAAAAGGGTCTAATTATAGACGTTTACGACGAGTTGACCAAGCCCATTAATAAATTGTCGAATTACAAAACGAGTAACGCACTTTTATATGTAATGGCAGGCTTATATCAGAAACAGCATAGATTGGACGAAGCAATCATTCTAAACCAGAATGGTTTTTTATGTGAGAGCACCAGTTCAAACGTTTTTGTGGTTTACAATAATCAAATTTATACGGCTGCTTTGTCTGAGGGTTGCGTGGCAGGCGTAATGCGCAGTGTTATTTTGAGGCTAGCTAAAATTAATGATATTGCCGTTATCGAAGCACAAATCAGTCCTGAGATTTTAAGAGAGGCAGAAGAGGTTTTTGTAACCAATGCTAGTTCGGGAATAAGATGGGTAATGGGGTATGGGAAAAAACGCTATTTTAACGAGATGTCTAAAGTTTTGAGTGCAAAATTAAATGATTTACGAAGTTTTTAGGCCTTGCAATTCTCTCATTTAGAGTCTTATTCCCCTCAGAAATTCATCGATTAACATTCGTTTTTTGCCCTCAAATTGTACATCCGTAACCTTTATAAAACCGTCTTTGGTTGCGAATTTTAAGTAAGATTTACCGTCGGTTAAAAAAGCACCGGTAGAAATACCAGGTTCTTTCTCTTCGGTTTCCGCGTTAAAAATTTTCAAATTCTTATCGTTTAATGTAGTAAAGGCAGTAGGGTATGGACTTAGACCTCTGATATGGTTATAAACGATCTGATTGCTTTGGTTCCAATCAACCTTGCAGAAATCTTTGAAAATCTTAGGTGCCGCTTTTAATTCCTCGCTTTCTGGTTGTGGTACTTCATTGTAATTATTTGCTTCAATTGCTTTTACAGTTTTAACTAGTAGATTGGCTCCTACAACCATTAGTTTGTCATGTAAAGTGCCGGCAGTTTCATTGTCTTCAATCGCTATTGCGTCAGAGAAAATGATGTCACCGGTATCAATCTCTTGTTTTAGGAAAAAAGTTGTCACACCAGTTTCTTTTTCACCATTGATAATTACATGGTTAATAGGTGCAGCACCACGATATTGCGGCAATAAAGAGCCATGAAGATTGATTGTGCCCATTTTTGGCATTTGCCAAACTAATTCTGGTAGCATTCTAAAGGCAACAACTACAAATAAATCGGCTTGCAAGCTTTGTAGCTCCTTAATAAAACTTGGATCTTTAAGTTTTAAGGGTTGTAGCACATTTAAACCGTTTGCAACAGCGTATTTTTTTACAGCGCTTTCATTTAGTTTTTGTCCTCGCCCAGCAGGTTTATCAGCTGCGGTTACAACACCAACAATCTCTATGCCCTCTCGTTGCAAGGCGCTTAATGAAGCTACTGCGAAATCGGGCGTACCCATAAAAACTATTTTCATTTTGTCTTGTTATTGTTTCTCGATAGTGATAAACCATTATGAACGTTAATTACTGCTCATTTCACAAAATAACTAAAATTTTAACGCATATTTTTAAAAATCTATATGGTTCCAGCTTCTGAAATTATTAATTCGAGCAGTTTAGTCTTTGTTAATCCGAATATGCCAGGCATTTATCGAAAAGGTAAACCAGGTCATTTTTACTACGTGAATAGAGACGGTGAACGAATTAAAAATGAAGCAGATTTAGAACGGATTAAAAAACTAGTGCTGCCCCCTGCTTGGAAAGAGGTATGGATATCGTCAAAAAAAAACGGCTATTTGCAAGCAACTGGAATTGATGTCGCTGGGAGAAAGCAGTATCGTTATCATACAGAATGGACTTCCAGAAGATCTGACCATAAGTATTTTAGATTATTAGAGTTTGGAAAGGTGTTGCCAAATGCGCGAAGGCAAATTGCGAAAGATTTGCGAAGGAAGAGTTTGGATGAACGTAAGGTGCTTGCCATTTGTACTGATGTTATGCAAAAAACTTTAATCAGGATTGGTAATGAAAACTATAAAAAGAGTTATGGGAGTTACGGACTTAGCACCTTAAAAGACCAACATTTTAAAGCAGGCAGCTCAAAGGCAGTTCTCAGCTTTGTAGGTAAGAAAGGGGTCAAACAAGAAGTGGAATTAACCCATAAGAGTTTAATTACATTGATAAAACGCTGTAAGGATATTCCAGGTCAAGAGCTGTTTCAGTATTACACCGGAAATGGAAAAGACCATAAAGCTGTTGATTCTGGGATGATCAATAATTACATCAGAGAAATTACTGATTGTGATTTTACAGCAAAAGATTTTAGAACCTGGGGAGGTACTTTAGAAGCACTGCAACAATTGGCTTGCTTTGCTGAAAAGTACCCAGAGATGTCGAAAAAGAAAATTATAGTAGAAGTTCTAGATGAGGTAGCAAGTAAGTTAGGAAATACTAGGGCCGTTTGTAAAAGCTCCTATGTTTATCCATTACTGTTGGAGCGTTTTGAAAATGACGGACTATCAAAATATTTGAAAAAAATCAATACACTCGCAACAAGCAATAACGCCGCTGTAGAAAACAATGAAAAAGTTTTAATGCAGTTTTTAAAAGAGGCTTCAAAAGACGCTAAATAGCATATAGTACTTAGTTAATTGCTTTTAACCGAATTTACGGGTTGCTCGCTATTTTCTTTTTGCTTTGCCGGATTTTTAGTTTTGGCAATAGCAGGTGTACGTTTGTAAACTTGATCCTCCTGTTTTTTTACAGCCTTTTCGCCTTTGTCTACTTTTCCTTTAGGTTGAGTTTCAAGGTAATTGCTAGGTTTTTCGCTCTTTTTATGTTCTTCTTTGTTCATAATGCTATTTTTTTATAATGTTTTGATCGTTGCGAGGCATTGCGCAACCTTCAAAAACTAAGGATAGAGTAGATACTTTTTACGCATCTTTTTGTACTGGCTCAATCCTGGTTCCCAACTTGCTCGGATTTCTTTTTCCGATTTGCCGTCAATAATTTGCTGTCTGAAGTCGCTCACGCCAATCAGCTTTTCAATTGTACCCATTTGTTTACTCAAGCTGCTTTTAAAGAAATTCTCTTTTTGAGGTGATGCTTTATACAATTCAATAACCCATGAAATATTTATTTGTTTGGTTTTTCTAAAAATAGCGGTATCATAGTTTCTTAAATCTAATCCATAACAAACTTCATCCATAAATAAAGGCGTTTCAGCCATTCCCTTAATACTTCTAGGTGTAAACGAGAAATTGTATTTTCCTTTTAAATAAGGAGCACCTAAAATAGTAAAAGGAAATTGGGTGCCACGTCCATGATTTAGGTAGATGCCTTCGAATAGGCAAGTGCTAGGGTATAATAGAATGGATTGAGCTGTGTTTAGGTTTGGCGACGGCTTGATTGGTAATACATAAGGCATATCATGTGTATAACCAGCATTTTTTATTACCGTAATTTTGCATTTTACTTTGTCTTTTAACCAACCTTGGCCATTTAACATGTGAGCATATTCACCAACCGTTAGTCCATGCACAATAGGAATTGGCTGTGCGCCAATACCCGATTTATGTTTTGGATCTAAAATTGGCCCATCTATGTAAAAACCGTTCGGATTTGGACGGTCCAAAATCATTACTTCTTTGTTGTTAACTGCGCAGGCTTCCATTAAGCGTTGTAATGAATTGATGTAAGTATAAAAACGAACACCGACATCCTGGATATCAAAGATTACTACGTCAACATCCGATAATTCCTCTTTAGTAGGCGCGTTATGTTTACCGTACAATGAAATTTCTTTAATGCCGGTCTTTTCATCAACAGCATCTTCAACATGTACTCCGGCACTTGCATTCCCTCTAAAGCCATGCTCAGGCCCAAAGATTTTAACAAGATTGATATTATTTCTTAAAAGGACATCAACAGTTGTTTCATCACCAATTACCGAAGTTTGATTAGCCAAGATCGCCACACGCTTTCCTTTTAATAAAGGCAAGTACTTTTCAGTCTGCTCTGCACCAGTTTTGAATTTGCTTGCAACGTTTTTATTTGCAGCTGGTTTTTGTTTTGCTGTTTGGCCACATGCAGTGAGGACAAATACTGATATTAAAAGTGCAAATGCAATGGTTTTCTTCATTTTATAGGTTTTTAAAAGTATTATGCACTAAATTAAAATCGAATTAGCACTTTTGCTAAGTTACAATTTATTATAAAATTTGAATATAGAATATTTCATATCCAGGCGTATTGCCATTAAATCAGAACGTACATTCTCAAAATTGATTGTACGCATTGCTATTGCTGGGGTAATGTTAAGTCTTGCGGTGATGATTTTATCAGTGGCGATCATCACAGGTTTTAAAACAGAAATTCAGGATAAGGTTAGGGGCTTTATTGGCGATGTTCAAATTTATCGATATGACTTAAATGGTTCTTTCGAAAAGGCACCTTTTGTACCAAGTGATACTACTTTGGCAAGTTTGCGAAATAATCCAAATATTGCTGCCTTTTATCCCTTTGCAACTAAGCCGGCAATAATTGCCGCAAATGAAGAAGTAGAAGGCATCAATTTTAAAGGTATTGACGAGAAATATGATTGGACATTTATCAAAAAGCATTTGGTAAGTGGAAAGACGATTAATTTTACCAATCAAAGTAAAAATCAAATCCTGATATCGGTTTATACAGCCAATCGCCTAAAACTAAAATTGGGTGATAGTTTTTTGATGCATTTTGTACAAAATCCACCAAAGGCAAGAAAATTTACAATTGTTGGTATTTATGATATTGGTATTGAAAATATAGATAAAAGTTTTGCACTAGGGAACATCAATATTATTAGAGGTGTGAATAACTGGGAAGCAAACCAAATGGGAGGAATTGAGGTAAGAATTAAGCATTTTGAAGACCTAAGACCAGTTGCTAATGAAATTTATTCCAATTTAGAACTCAAATTGAGATCTAGATCTGTTGAAGAAAGCACCCCTGAGATTTTTACATGGCTATCATTACTTGATGTGAATACAAGAGTTTTACTTATTTTAATGATGATTGTTGGACTGATCAATATGATAACAGCCTTGCTGATTATGATATTGGAAAGAACAACCATGATCGGTTTATTAAAAGCTCTGGGAATTTCTAATTATAGTGTCATGAAGATTTTCTTGTATAACGCTATTTACCTTGTTGGCTTCGGATTAATTTTAGGGAATATATTAGGACTAGGACTTGCATATTTACAACAATATACGCATATTTTTAAATTAGATCAAACCAATTACTACCTCGCTCATGTGCCAATAGAAGTGCATTTTATGGACGTATTTTTGCTGAATGTTGCTACATTGGTAATCTGCTCTTTTGTGCTAATTATTCCTTCGATGTTAGTGAGTAGGATTAGCCCTTTAAAGGCTATAAGATTCAAGTAATAGACTTACGAAGTCTTAAGACTTCGTAAGTCTAGATTTTTAGCCAATCCTTTTGTCTTAAACCACAAAACTCAGTTCTTGTTGGTAGGTTTAAATAAGGGTAGGTAACTTTAGAAAGATACAAACCAGTGGGGTGGGCAGGTTCCAATAATTTTGGTGTCTCTTTGGTGATCAGTAACTCTTCAAACTCATCGACAGTCATATTGCCAGTTCCTATTTTTAGTAATTTACCTGTAATAATTCGGATCATTTTTCCTAAAAAGCGATTGGATGCAATATGAAATCTTAGCTGATTACCATCTCCCGACCTATATAAACTCGCTTCTTTTACAAAGCAAATTGTATGTTCATTTTTATCTGGCGTAGTACAAAGGGCTCTGTAATCTTTATACTTTGGCAAAAGCGCTGCGGCCCTCGCCATTTCAGTCAAATTTAGGTTTGGCAATAAATAATAAGAACTAAGCCTGCTTAAAAAAGGATCCTTAGTGGTATGGATATAATAATCGTATTCTCGCTGTACCGCATCAAACCGGGCATGAGGTTTGCCATCCATTGGGATAATGTCAAATATGGCGATATTGTGCGGAAGAAGTTTATTTAAACGAAAAATCAAATCAAAATTCCATTCCTGTTCAATATCCGCGTGAAAAAAGTATTGACTTGCATGAACCTGTGAGTCGGTTCTTCCACAACCATTAATCGCTAAAGGAGTTTTAAAAACCTCACTTAATTTATTTTCAATAACCTCTTGTATGCTGATTGCTTGTGGCTGCTTTTGCCAACCATTGTAACCGTGCCCATTATAGGCTATATGGAAGAAATATCTCAAACTAGCTCTTTTTTATACTAGTCTTTTTAACCCTAAACTGCAACCATAATGTAGTGCATCATGTGATACAATAAAGGTTAGTGCATCATTCACATTCGATAGCGTAAAGCCTGGATAAGTGGAAATCGTATAAGGTGTAAAGTTGTCGAATAAGCCATTCTTAAGGTCGGATTCTAATTGTGTTATGGTACTTAACATATAACCCTTTAAGAGATTGATTTCCTCTTCATTGATATAGTTGTCGGGTCTAGAGCCATTTTTATAACGATCGATTAAATCTTCATTAATTACAAATTTTTGTCCAGCTAAACGATAACACAGTATTTGCTGGCTTACAATAACATGGCCGAACTGCCAAGCTAGGTTATTGTTAAATCCTGTAGGGATTGTATTTAATTGATCTGTAGTTAAGTCAGATAGCATACTTAACCATTTTGAACGGCAAGCTTTAATAACTTCTATAATTTTGTCCATTGTGTGCTTTTTAATTGTTTAACATGGGTTTAAAACGAGTATCCTTATTTCGTAAATCTAAGCCACCTTCATAAACCGATTTTAAATTTACGAGGTAAAATGACCACCCATTGTGGCAACCTAAACGGATATTTCGTTTGCTGCTGTCATCAGTGGGAATGTTATGTTGCGTTAAGGTAACTATAGTATACGCTGCTTCTTCATGTAATTTAATGGTAACAAGACAATCGCCAGCAAATGTAAATTCGAAAACGTTATGGCCATTTGCTTGGGTTATTTTCCCACTTTCAGTTTCTTCATATAAAAACCAGCGCCAAAAATAGTTGTCATTTTCTTTTGCCGACTGGTTGCCATCAATTCTGCCATCCTCAGCACCTGAATAATTAGCTTCGCTCAAAAACCACTTTTCAATTTCAGAACTTTGGCTCCAAGCATTGTAAAGTGTTTGAACATCAGTTTTAATCGCAATTTTTAGCGTAAAAGAAGTCCAATCGAAATTTTCCATTGATAAGATAATATTTTAGTCAAATATAAAAAGACTTACCAAGTTTATACACCTGTTGTTAATTTAACTTTGCAAGAATTTGACTAAATGCTCAATATTTTTCCCCTAGCCACATCAAACTATTAATGATCATTTTATTTTGGTTTTCATTCCCAAAACTGGAGGAGAGAGCAGTAGTAGTCTTATTGTACTTATGCTCATAATCCATATCATTATGACCCATATTAATATATATCATTTTGTATTTTTTATTGCTCCACACCACAGGATAATATCCACTTTGCCAAATCTCCTGCTGTTTTGGGCCAGTTCCTAATGGGAAACTACTTGAGTCGATTGCCAATAGGATGTCGATATTTTGGTTTTGTCGTAAATCTTTTTCCCATCGATACCATTCATTCGGCTGTGCTTTGAACTTTTTAGCTAGATTTTTTGTAACAGGATGTTTGTTGTCTTCAACCTTTAATATTGCCGAGGTTGGTCGCCAGGTATTGCTTGCATACTGCCCCGATCCCAAAAATTCATGATGATACCAATCCCAATTTTGATTAAAGGCGGAAGGAGTTAATGCAAATGCCGAAAAATGGAAACCCAGCCAAGCTCCACCATTTTTCATGTAGCTTTCGAATGCTGTTCTTTGTTCGGCTGCTTCCGGCCTCGTATCAAGAAATACCACAACCTGATAATTGCGTAAAAAAGCCTCATTCATGTTGCTCCAATTAGACGTGGAATCGTAACTAAAGCTATGTTCTTTTGCCATTTTAGCAAACCAATCATTTGCTTCATGAACAAAACTTACGTGAGCTTGATCATTTTTTCCTGTATAAAAAGCAACTACTTTAAATTTTGGCTTTTGGGCATAAGTAGTGAAGCTTAGTGCTAATATAATTAAAGTAAAAAGGATATAGTTATTTTTCTTAAACATAAACAAGTATAAACTATAAAGGCACAAAACGCACAAATTGATTTATTCAATTTTGTGTGTCTTGTGCCTTAGCGGTTAATTTCTTAAACCTTTAAATTTTATTTGGCAACAGTTGGTTTAGCATTTTTTACATAAGTATCTAACCAAGTGTTTATTTCCCATAACTGATGTAAAATATTTTCCTTTGCACGGTAACCATGTGCTTCGTAAGGAAGGTATACGAAGCGGGTTGTGCCACCATGGCCTTTAATAGCTGCAAATAACCGCTCACTATTAATTGGGAAAGTACCCTGATTGTCGTCCATCTCACCATGAATTAATAAGATTGGAGTTTTAATTTTATCGGCATAGCTAAATGGGCTCATGTTATAATAAAGTTCAGGAGCTTGCCAATACGTACGATCTTCATTTTGGAAGCCAAATGGCGTAAGCGTTCTATTATAAGCACCGCTACGAGCAATACCTGCTTTAAATAAGTTCGTATGTGCTAATAAGTTTGCTGTCATAAACGCACCATAACTGTGTCCACCAACTGCCATACGGTTTTTATCACCAACACCCATTTCAGAAAGTTTATTGATTGCCGCTTCAGCATTTAATTTTAATTGCTCTACAAAAGTATCATTTGGTCTTTTGCCTTCTTTCGCAACGATAGGCATTTCAGCATTATCTAATACAGCATAACCCTGGGTAACAAAAAATAATGGGCCACCAGAGCCAATTGTTGTAAATTTATCTTGTGATCCTCTAATTTGCGCAGCATCTGCGGCCGAGTTAAATTCGCGTGGATAAGCCCAAATTAATACTGGTAATGGACCATCTTTTGCTTTATCATATCCCTTAGGCAAGTATAAGTCGCCAGTTAAGTCAATTCCATCGGCACGTTTGTACGAGATTTTCTCTTTTTTAACACCTTCCATTTGTGGATATGGATTGGTGAAAGAAGTAATAGGCTGATCAGCTGTACGTAATACTAAATTCTTGATGAAATAATTTGGCACATCTTTTTGACTTTCCTTGCGGGTCAATAACACTAATTTTTGAGGGTCAAGCACGTCGGTTACCATCTCAAAACTTCCAGGTTGTGACCTCCATAAAATCTCAGATTTTTTTGTAGCTAGGTCAAATTTTGCTAGAAAAGGTAAGTCACCCTTAGCCGAAGCTCCGGTAATATTGTTTAATAACAATTTGGTGCCATTGTCTGTTGTTAAAATTACTTGGCGTCCGAACTTGTTTTTTTCTGTTACTGGATTTCCTGGATTGTTATAGGCGTCTGTAGTATTTAGTTCGAACAATGTTTCTAAATCGCCAGTGCTTGGGTTAAAACGGCTGGTTTTTGAAGTTTGTTTAGTTCTCGACATTTCTCTTACCAACGCAAACGATGCATTGCCCCAACTAATTCCGCCAAATCTCGATTTTGTTTTGAGGAGCTCTTTTGGCGTACCAGTAAACGGAGCTGATAAAGCTAAAACTGCATCATGGTATTCTACATTCTTTTTAATTAAACCGCTATCTAAAGGGACAGTCCATGTTACTGTTGCAGCTTGATCGTCTCTCCAGTCAAAGCCACGCGGTACATTTTGTACGTTATCGTAACCCGATGGTCTAACTTCTGATGATGGTAAATCAGCTAGCAATTTAACCATTTTACCCGCTCTATCTGTAATTGTTACAGTGGAAGGAAAACCATTTGCAGATACTAAATATGAAAAAGGTTTTTTGATGGTACGCATCATCAGATAATTTTTATCTGGTGATAAGCTAACACTGCTATAGATACCTGGCTTTCCAATTGGTGTTTCTACACCACCTTTATTTTGAATTAATTGAGATGTAGCAAAAAATTCAAATAACTGCTCATCATAAGGAGATTTAATTAAATCTTGTAAGGTAGCACTTGGAGCTGCCTTGCCTAAACTTTGTTGGATTGTTGGTCCTTTTGGAGCTAGTGGACGAGGCGGGGCTAAATTAGCAGCTTTGGTAGCTACACGATAAAGTAAAGTGTTCTCATCAATCCATGTCGCGCCACCACCCATAATAGCATTTAGTGGTTGTTTGTTAGCTTTTATAGCCTTTCCAGTAGCTACATCAATAATATATAAATCAACTCTGGTTTGTGAAGTATGAGTAATAGCAATTTTAGTTTCGTTAGGGCTCCAATTTGCGCCACTTGCATAAAGTGGACTTGGTAAACCAGTTACAACCAAAGTTTTTCCAGTTTTTATATTTTTTAAACTGAAGCTGTTAATGTACGTTTGTCTACTTGGCGAATAGTTATTTGGGTTAATTCGCATACCTGCAATACGGTATTCCGGCATTGCTAATTCTTCAATAGACGGATAAGAGTTACGCTCGCTAAACAACATCCATTCTGCCTTACTATCAATGCTTACACCAGGTGTAGGTTTGGCTAAAAGTAAATCAGCAATTGCTTTAGGGGGCATTTGATAATTTACTGCATCTTGGGCAAAAGCGCCTGCTCCAGATGCGATTAGCAATAGGTTTAATACAATTTTCTTCATGTCAATAAGTTAAGTTTTAAACTTACGTACTTTTTTAACAAAGTTTTAGTTTGTATCAAAAATTTGATATCCCTAGCGCTGGCTGAGGCTACTTTAAATGTTACTCTGAAATGGTAATTTTAGCTTTTGAAGGCTCTGGCATGTTCTTATTTAAAGTTGGATAAGGAGTAAGCTCTGTCAGTTTGATTTTATAGGTTTTACCATTTAATACAATGGTTTTTGGGAGATTTACTGATAATATTTCACAGGCTCCAATACACATGTTAATATCCTGTTCTTTCGTTTCATCTTTAAAATTAATCTTCACCATCCCATAACCTTGCCATACACAATCTGCATTGATTGGACAGCGGCTATCGGTAAAGTTAGTTGCAGTTGCAGAAATACTTTTCCCTTGAACAGTAACCGTTTTTGTCTCATTTTCGGGTAGTATTATGCTCTCGCCCGAGCCGATTGTATTTGATTTTTCACATGCTTGAATAAATATCAAGCAAGAAAGCAGTACAATAATACCTAGTAATATTGTTTTGGTTTTTTTTATAGCCATGATAGGTTAAGTGTTTATTTGGTTTTTTTCAATCGATATTGATAGTAATTGTCTTTTACTGGGTTTTCAAGGGTTTTATTTAAGATCAAACTATCTCCTTTTACCTCATAGGTATAATTGCCATTTAACAAAGTACTCCAGTCAAAATTTGCCGTGTAAAAAAGTTCATCCGTAAATTTGATTTTTTCTTTACTTAGTAACTCAAATGTGCCTCGACCAGCACCACCCTTAATTGTTGTAAATCGCTTGGAGTCTAAGGTAACTTCAAATTCGGTTATTTGTTCCTTATTGTTTACCATAGTTCTAAAAGTCCCTGTATAGGTCCCATCTAGTTGGACTAACGTACCTTCTTTTTCACATCCTGCTAATACAATGAGTAAAAGCGATAAGTAAATAAGTTTTTTCATAGTTGTTGCTAATTTATATCACTAATACGAATGAAGAAAACGAATCGTTACAGATGCCTCAACTATTTTCCGTAATTTTGGCTTTTCATCAATTATAAAGCAACACGTGTCTTTAGAACAACTAAAATTAAGCAAGCCTTTGATATCTGCAATGACGGCGGCTGGGTATTTAAGTCCCAAAGAAGTACAGGCGAGAAGTATGTCGCGAATTCTGGGCGGGCAAGATATTATCGCAGTCGGACCAGAAGGATGTGGTAAAACAACTACTTATGTATTGGGTGTTCTAATGCGCATTAAATATGGCTTTGAAGAAGCTCCGCGCGCCTTAATTTTAGTCCCAACCAAAGAACGTGTATTAGAGGTGGTAGACCAGTTTAATGCCTTAAATCGTAACACTAGCATTCGTATTATTGGTATCCATGCCGATGGAGGGATGGAGCAGCAAATTAATGAAATTACCGATGGTGTTGACATTGTAGTTGCGGTGCCTGCTCGTGCTAGGGCTATTTACCTAAAGTTGGGTTTAAACACTAACAAAATTCAAATGTTTGTTGTTGATGATGCAGCCGAGATGGTGAGATCTGGAATGCAATTGCCGATTAATGAGTTAGCTAATAGCATACAAAAATGTCAGCATTTGATATTTACGGAGGTAATGCATGATCGTTTGTATAAAATGATTGATCCTTTTATGAAACTTCCTACTTTAATTGAAGTGGAGGAGTTAAATGAAAAGCAAGCCGAAACACATACACAATTATTGTATCATGTACCCAATTTTAGAACGAAACTTAATTTATTAAATCTCCTTTTAAAAGATGATGAAGTATTTGATAAGGTAGTAGTTTTTGTAAATACCCGGTTAACTGCACAAACATTATCAAAAGATCTTTTTGATGGTAAAGCTCCTGATATTTTTGTCTATAAACCGTTGTTTTTTGATGAAGCAGGTTTTGATACAATTGAAGATTTTAAGGAAACAGCTGAAGCACGTGTATTGATTGTGGCGAATGAAAATCTTACAAATTTAGATTTATCAGGCATACCTTTCATATTTCATTTTGAGTTGCCCGAGCAAAAAGAAACTTATCTAAATAGGGTAATTAAAAATTACAACGAGGAAGATGTGGTTGCAATCACTTTTACAACCGATTTAGAATTGCCCATGGTAAAAAAGATTGAGCAAGCAATTGGACAAAAGATAGAAATTGCTGACTTGCCTGATGAATTGCTTGTTGAAGATGCAACCAAAACAACTAGCAAAAAGAAGAAGCAGGCGCAAATACAAGCCGAAGAAGAAGCTTATCATGATGCTGCCTTTCATAAGAGAAAGGAAAGTAATGCCAAGACCACTAATTTTGGAATTGGACAGAAAGCGATTATGAATAAAAAGAAAAAACACGGCTAGTAATCTGGCTTCTTAAACCTATTTAGTTTAGGGCATGCCAATCTGATATATACCCCTTGTCTGAGACTGAAAAGCACCTAAGATACCTTTTGGATAGGTTTTCGATACCTTTTCTATACCTATTAGGTATCCAAAAGGTATTGAATGGGTATTGTTTAGGTATAGAAAAGGTATTAAAATGGTATAGTAATCTCAGACGAGTCCCAGAGCAGTGTCTTATCCGTATATAGCTATACAGATTGTCCTGTACTGGAATAAGTTTACAATAGTGTCCGATACTGGAAAAGGTTTACAGTTTTTGATGTTGGTAAAAACTTAACAATTGTAACCTTGGTAGGACTTGACAAAGACCAGTCCCCATAAATTTGTTTACATCAATAGATTTATTCACAATTTAAATTTAAAAGTCATGCGAACATATTATGCGAACACAACTGATTTATTTCAAGGTAAGCCAGGTCCGATAACCGGTAGTAAGTGGCAACAGGACGAAACACTAGTCTATCGTAACTGGCTAACTAATGTAGGGAAATTGTTATATTTGAGAAAAAATACGCATATGGATAACCTAGAAGAAACTAAAGAACAAGAAAATATTCCACAACTTATCATCACTGAAGATATACGCAGCTACTTATACGATATGGCTAAATGGGCTAATTTTCTGGCTATCGTTGGTTTTGTAATTGCCGGTTTTATGATTATTGCTTCCTTTACTGTTGGAGCTGCAATGAGTACTAATCCTGAGCTAGCTTCATTAATGGCTTCGTCAGCTTTAAGTCCTATTGGTTTTACGATATTTTGTTTGATTTACTCATTCGCCATATTTTATCCAAGTTTATTGCTATTTAAATACGCCACAAGAGCTAAAATAGGTGTTTTGTATGGAGAACAGGCTAGCTTAAACGAGGCCTTTAGCAAATTGAAATCACTTTTTAAATACTGGGGAATTATCACTATTGTGTTCATTGTCCTTTATATTTTAATGGTGTTATTTCAGTTAACAAATTTGGCTCCGCGTTAATTAACGTTCAAGTTGGACTAGCGATTTATTGTACAATTTATCTGTTACGCCCTTTAATTTTTCTACTGGAACTTTAATTACCTTTCTATCGTAAGTCATTAAACCATTGGTTTCGATTTCTACGTCGGTAGTTTGCGTATAAACGGCGGCTGATAATCCTTTTGTAATCAAATGTTCTAGTCTGTCCATAAACGTTGCGTACTTCGCAAATAACTCATCTGCATTTTTAAAAGTTTGATACCCCCAATTATTTGTATTTTGCCAGGTATGATCTAAAACTGGTAGACCCAATCCACCAAATTCACCTAGAACAAGCGCCTGTGTTTTACCAAATATATCGGGTCTAGGCATTTTTGGCTCTGGATAGTTGTGCAGGTCTACGATGTCTCCGGTAATCTCAAAATTACCGCCGCTTGCACTATTAACTAGCCTAGAAGGGTCCTTTTTCTTGGTCCATTCCGTAATCTCCTTTGTTTTAAATTGGCCCCAAGCTTCGTTAAAGGGTACCCAAACTACAATTGATGGGTAATTATGCAACATATTCATTATACTATTCCATTCCTTTTTGTAGCTAGCTTCAGATTCTGGTGTTCTGTCTTTGTCGGTGCCACCATAATCGCCTACGCGCATTTCCCATTTATTGCCAAGATCGCCACTCGGCATATCTTGCCACACTAATATGCCCTGTTTATCGCACTCATAATACCAACGTGCTGGTTCTACTTTAATATGTTTACGGATCATATTAAAGCCCATCTCCTTAGTTTTGATGATGTCGAACTTTAAGGCGTCATCCGTTGGTGCGGTATATAAACCGTCTGGCCACCATCCTTGGTCTAGTGGGCCGTATTGAAAAACAAATTCATTGTTGAGCAGCATACGTATAATGCCATTTTTATCCATGCCCATTGATGATTTTCGCATTGCAAAATAGCTTTGGATTTTATCAATCACTTTACCACCACGAATTAGCTCTATTTTTAAGTTATAAAGAAACGGATTAGTCGGCGACCATAATTTTTGATCTTGCAGGTTAAGGTTAGCCTCTTGGTTTGGTATTGCTTCAACCTCTGCAACCTTCGTTTGGCCATCAAAAGCAGTAATTTTCACCTTATCATCAGCTTTCGCAGCGATAACCTGTGTGGTGATACTTAAACTTTTCGAATCGATGTCTGGTGTTTGTTTGGTATTTACAATGTGAGTTTGTGCTACGCTTTCAACCCAAACCGTCTGCCAAATGCCAGTAACAGGTGTGTACCAGATGCCATTTGGTTTTACGACTTGCTTACCTCGAGGCTGATATCCTTTGTCTGACGGGTCCCAAACGCTTAAGACAAGGTCCTGTTTACCTCCTTTTTTAAGATGAGGAGTGATGTCAAAAGTAAATGAATCGAAACCACCTTCATGACTCCCAACTTTTGTTCCGTTTAAATAAACTTCTGTTCGCCAGTCTACTGCACCAAAATGCAATAGGATGGTGTTTTTTAGTTTGCCAACATCAACGGTTGTATGATACCATAGTAAATTTTCTTCGCCAACTGTTTTCCCAACACCAGAGAGCGATGATTCTATAGCGAAAGGAACTAATATTTTTCCATCCCATTTTTTTGGAATGGCAATGTCTTGTTTACCGGTAATCGCGTAGTCCCATAACCCATTTAAGTTTTTCCAATTGTTTTCACGGACTAGCTGAGGCCGAGGATATTCTGGTAATGGTTGCGCTGGATTAATATTTGCCACCCAAGGTGATGCAATTTTTCCAGGAACAGGTGTCCATGTCTGGGCTTGGGAATTAGCCGTGAATAGAAGGCAAAGGGCAATTAGAAGGGACTGTAATCTCATGGTTTAGTTTTGGTTAGTGTTACTAAAATAGCAAAAATTATATAGTTATGAGTGCCGTCATCGGATGACGACTAATCGTCATCCGATGACGGTTGTTAATAATATTTCTCAATTCCTCTTGCAGGTTGCCAAGTTGATTTTGGTTCAAAATAATTCCACAAGGTTTTACTTAAATTGCGAATAAGGGTGGCACCTTCATTGCTACGTGACCACGAAGTATCCTTTTGGTTTTTTGTAGCGACGCAGAAAACATAATCTCCATGCGGCGCATTTACCAAAACCACTTCTGATTTTGATGCGTTAACAAAGCCCGACTTAGAGGCTACTTGTATGTTCGGTGGGATCTCGGATAAGGCTCCCTGGTCGTAGTATATCCTGATCAAATTTCTATAAATTCGCTCAGAGGCGGCTTCATTAATCATTTTGCCATCCCTAATCAGGGTTAATAAGGTTGCCATTTCTCGTGGCGTAGTTTGCCCCCAACCGTATTTGCGTTGATTCTCAGCTCTACCTGGTGTTCTTGAGTTCACCCTAGTGTATTTTAAGCCATTTTTTTCCATTAATTGATTAATGGCGGTTCCTGTTCCAGCTAAGCTTTGACACCATAAGCTTGCCGTATTGTCGCTTGTAGTAACCATCAGCATGAGTACTTTGCTAAGTAAAATTTTCTCATTTGATTTAAATGAACCAAGTATATCTTCCCCAGCATAAAGCAAGCTGTCTTTATAAACTAATTCAGTATTGTAAGCTAATTCACCTTTTTCAATTTTATCGAAGATGCCACAAGTGATAGGAACCTTAATCATACTTGCAGTTGGAAAAATGCTATCTGCATTTAGGGTTGCAACTTTGCCAGTTTTTAGGTTTTTTACATAAATACCTACATCTCCTTTAAAACCTATTGCGAGTTTAGCAAGTAGGGTGGTTAATTTATGATCTATTTTCTCATTATAATATAATTTGTTTTTAGCAGTAATGATGCTATCATGAGTTTTATTCAATTCAGTTTGTGATTGTAAACTCATGATGGTTTCCTTTTGACCAAAAATTTGAAAAGAGATTAGTAGTAAAATGAAGGTAAGCCTAAGAAATTTCATTTTGGTTGTTTTTTGCTTAATTTTGAACATAAAAAAAGTCCCGATCAAATCGGGACTTTTTTAATTTAATTATTTCTTAAAAAGAAAAATCGTCATTCTCAGCCTTAGGGCTATGAGTATATTCTGCATTTTCAGAATATTCATAACGTTTTTCTACGACTTCTTGATGTGATTTGATATATTCAACGGTTTCTGTTAAACCTTCTGTAAATTTCTCGAAATCCTCTTTATATAAGAAAATTTTATGTTTTACAAATACACCATCTTCTAATCTCTTTTTACTCTCTGTTAAGGTAAGGTAATAGTCGCCTGAGCGTGTAGCTTTTACATCAAAAAAATAAGTACGCTTTCCAGCTCTAACTTTCTTCGAAAAAACCTCTTCTCTCTCTTTATTGTCAAAATCTCCCATTGTTGTGTATAGTATTGGTTTAAGGTTGGGGTAAATATAAAGGAATAATTATCAAAGTTCAAAATAGAAAACACTATCATTTTCGATTCAGTTAAAATTTGTTTGCTTTTTTTGATTAGGTGTCGCTAGTAAGCTATTTTTAGCGGTTTTCTTCTTCGAGCAATTGGTTGTCATACATTTCTGCATAAACTCCTGCCTTGTCTAATAATTGCTGATGCGTGCCTTGTTCGATAATTGATCCTTGATCTAAAACAATTATTTTATCTGCATTTTTAATTGTGGAGATACGATGTGCAATGATAATGCTTGTTTTTCCGTGCATTATTCTTCCTAGGTTATTTAATATTTCTTCCTCTGTTTTTGTGTCAACAGCAGAAAGGCAATCATCAAATATTAAGATTTTTGGTTCTTTAATTAATGCTCTGGCAATAGAAACTCTTTGTTTTTGTCCTCCAGAAAGCGTAATACCGCGTTCGCCAAGCATCGTTTCGAATTTTTTTTCAAAGTTAATGATATTGTTGTAAACAGCTGCATTGACGGCAGCCTGTTCAACTTCTTCGTCTGTAACCGTGGACAAGCCGAAAGCGATATTGTTTTTAATCGTATCAGAGAATAAAAAGACCTCCTGTGGTACAAAACCTATTTGATTGCGATAGTTGTTCAAATTAATAGTTTTTAATTCTTGGTTGTCAATCAAGATAGTTCCAGAATCTGTATCATACATTCGCATGATAAGGTTTGCTAAGGTCGATTTTCCTGAGCCTGTGCGGCCAATAATGGCTATAAACTGTCCCTTTTCTATTTCAAAATTAATGTTCTGTAAAGCTTTAATACCTGTGTCAGGATAGGTGAAGCTTACATCTTTAAAGCTTATTTTTCCTTCAATTAGTGGCTCTGCCATATTAGTTGAAATGATATCCGGTTTCAACTGTAAAAATTCATTGATCCGTTTCTGCGACGCTGCGGCGCGTTGTATCAAAGTAGTAACCCAGCCCAACATCGTTACTGGAAACGTGAGTTGATTTACATACACAATAAATTCGGCTATATTACCTGGAGTTATAGCCCCTTCAATAACTTGCTTCCCGCCAATATATACGGTTAAAATAGTGCTTAATCCGACTAGTAATAACATAGAAGGATAGAATAAGGCCTGTATTTTAACTAGGCCCATTGCGTTGTTTTTATAAGTCTGACTTTCGTTCGCAAATATTTCCTGGTTGTGTGCCTCTCTTACATACGATTTAATTACGCGAATTCCAGAAAATCGTTCTTGAACAAAGCTAGATAGCTTCGACAGTTGGGCTTGGATATGCTCGCTCTTAAGATTAATAAGCGTATTTACATAGTAGATTGTCACAACTAGAACTGGCAATGGAAGTAAGCAAAAAATTGCTAGTTTTACATTTACCGAAAACATAAAATAGATAATAAGACAAAACAATACAGCTGTATTAATCGCATACATAATTGCTGGCCCAACATACATTCTTACTCTATTTACATCTTCCGTTGCTCTGTTCATTAGATCGCCAGTATTGTTGCGACGATAAAAGCCTAGGCTTAATTCCTGATAATGCGCATAGATTTCATTTTTCATATCATATTCTATATGTCGCGACATTAAAATAATAGTTTGGCGCATAAAAAATAAAAACAAACCCCTAAGTAAATAAAGTGCTAATATGAGGAGACCGAAAAAGAAAAGACTATAGCTAAAAATACTGTAAACGATTTCTTGTCTCTCAAAACCGTTAAACAGGCCATAAATTGCGATATTTTCTGTAATCATGTTAATCGCATGACCGACAACTTGAGCAGGAACGACACCGAAAATATTGGAGATGATCACAAAGAAGATGCCTGGGATAATCCACCACTTATATTTATAAAAGTATTTATTTAGGAATGAAAGATGCTTCATGGAAGGGTAAAGTTAACTAAAGAATTAAAATAAAAGAAAGTCTTTTGGCTACGATGGTATTGAAAAATAACCAGGTACTAATTATTTGTTAAGCGGTTTTAAAATACTTAGTAAAATAATGGATTTTTATCTTAATTTTGCAGCTTATCAATTCAACACTCGTATGTCTGGTAATAGTTCTGCAGTTACTTCTATATTAGATCAATTAAGTGCATCAGGCCACAAAAAAGTAGTTTTTTGCAATGATGCAGATACCGGACTTAAAGCCATCATTGCCATTCATGATACTACATTGGGGCCTGCATTGGGAGGCACTAGAATGTGGAATTATAACAGTGAAGCAGAAGCACTTGAAGACGTTCTTCGCTTATCTAAAGCAATGACTTACAAGGCCGCAATCTCTGGTCTAAACTTAGGCGGTGGAAAGGCGGTAATTATTGGTGATTCGAGAAAGGCTAAAACAGAAGCTTTAATGCGTAGTTATGGTCGATTCATTAAAAATCTAAATGGCGAGTTTGTAACTGCCGAAGACATGGGTACCACCACAAGAGATATGGAATATATCCGCATGGAGACCAATCATGTGACTGGAGTGCCAGAATCTATTGGTGGAGCTGGAGATCCTGCGCCGATAACAGCAAAGGGAGTTTTTCTGGGTATCAAAGCGTGTGTGAAAGAAGTTTATGGTACAGATATGCTAGCTGGAAGATCGGTTGTAGTTCAAGGTATTGGAAATGTGGGCGAACACTTAGTCGATTTGTTGAGAAAAGAAAATGTTGAAGTTTATGTTAGTGATATAAACGAAGAGCGTTTACAACAAGTTGCTAGAAAGTATAAAGCAAAAGCAATTGAAGCTGATAAGATTTTCACAATTGGGGCTGATATATATGCCCCGTGTGCGTTGGGAGCAACTGTGAATGATAAAACGATCAAAAAAATGAAATTTGCTATCATCGCAGGTTCTGCAAATAACCAATTGGGCGACGAGGAAATACATGGTCAGTTGCTTTTAGACAAGGGTATTTTATATGCGCCAGATTATTTGATCAATGCTGGTGGCTTGATTAATTGCTATTCAGAATTAACTGGATTTGGTAAAAAACGCACTATGCAGCTTACAGAAAATATTTATAACGCAACTAGAGAGGTTATAAAGTTTTCTAAATCTGAAAATATCCCAACAAATTTAGCAGCAAGTAGAATAGCTGAAAAAAGGATTGCAGACATTAAAAAAATAAAATCATCATATTAATTATAACCAGTAAAATTTACTACTCGTTCTTACATTCATTTCATGTTAAATAGAAGGCACTTAAGGATTAAAGCTTTGCAAAATATTTTTGCTTGGCAAATGACAGAAAAGAAAGACAGCGTAAGCAGTCAAAAAGCTTTAATGCAAAGCATTGATAGCGTTTATGAAATGTATGTGCGCATGCTCGCACTGTTAGTTGACGTAACGGAATATACCGCAAACGACGCGATTGAGAGAGCAAACAAGCATCTGCCAACTGCCGAAGATCTAAGCCCAAATCAGAAATTATTACATAATAAATTTGCTGTTGTATTAAAGCAAAATCCAGAATATACTGCATCAGTTAATAAATACCAGATTAATTGGCATTCAGATCCAGAATTGGTTAAATCGATTTTTATTAAATTAAAAGATACTAAAGAATATGCGGCCTACTTAGCCGAAGAAGAAGAAACTTTAGAAAGCTCAAAAGAGATCATTAAATTTATTTTCAGGAAGATTTTGTTGAAGAACCTGAATATTATTCAAGCTTTTGAAGATAAGTTTATTAACTGGCCTGTAGATAGTGAAGTAATGAAAGGCATGATTGCCAAAACCTTGAAAAATTTTACCTCTGAAGACCCTTTTAAGAATAAGTTAACACCAATTAGCGCAGACTGGGTCGAAGACAGTAGGTTTGTAAAAGATTTATTTGCTTACACCATCAAAAATGATGATGCTTATCAAGAATTAATCGCCGAAAGGACAAAAAATTGGGAATCGGAGAGAATCGCTTTAATGGATACGATTTTGATGAAGATGGCAATTTGTGAGCTGATGAATTTTCCGTCTATACCTGTTAAAGTTACTATCAACGAGTATCTTGAGTTATCAAAAGATTACAGTACACCGAAAAGTAATTCATTTATTAACGGTATCTTGGACAAAATTTTAAATGATTTAAAAAGAACAAATAGCATTAAAAAAATAGGCAGAGGCCTAATTGAGGATTAAGTAATGAAGAATTTAATTTTAAGTTTATTTATCTCGGTATTATTGACTGCTTGTGGTCAAAAGAAAGATGCTTCAACAGCAGTTGTATTAGACTCGACCGGAAAAGCAGTTTCAGCTGTTGACGCTCCTGTTATTAAATTTGAAAAAGATTTATATGATTTTGGTGTAATTACCGAAGGCGCAAGTGTTAAATACGACTTTAAGTTTAAAAATGTAGGTAAAACACCGTTAATCATTACTGATGCAACTGCAACTTGTGGATGTACTGTGCCAGAGTATCCTACTAAACCAGTAAACCCTGGAGATGAAGGCACAATCAAAGTAGTTTTTAATAGCCAAGGTAAAGTGGGTATTCAAGATAAAGTGGTTTCGATCATCTCAAATGCAAACCCATATTTAGCTACAGTACATGTAGTAGGTGAGGTAAAGGCCAAAAAATAACGAATAAACTAACAAACAAAAGAACAAATTAACCAATAAATAAAGTATAATGAATACAATAATCTTACAAGCAGGTAGCAATAGTATGTTGAGCACAATTGTGCCAATGGTATTAATTATGATCGTTTTCTATTTTTTTATGATCAGACCTCAAGTGAAAAAAGCAAAAGATCATAAAAAACTAGTGGAGGATTTAAAAATTGGAGATAAAATCGTAACCACTGCCGGTATTCATGGTAAAATTGTAGGTGCTAATGATACTACGTTCTTAATTGAAGTAGAAGGTGGTACTAAGATTCGCTTTGATAAATCAGCAATATCTCTTGATGCAACAAAAGCTGCTACTACTGCCGCTTTGCCAAAAGCATAATAAAAGAAATTAAATAGGCCGCTCTTCTGTAATTTCGGGAGAGCGGCTTTTTTTTGTAGTTTTACATTTATGCCATTTATTAAATTAACCAAGGTAGAGCGAAAGCGATTTCTAGTGCTTATCATTTGCTTATTGTGTGCAATTGGTGCATGGCTATTTATGGCACTTAATCAGAAATATGTATATACTGCCAAAACCGTTTTAATTTATAAAGATTTTCCTCAAAAGAAAGCATTCAAAGCGCTGCAAACAGATACAGTTGATTTGCAAGTAGAAGGCACAGGTTGGCAACTGCTTTTTGCGCGGTTACGAATTAATCCACAGTCCATTACTATAAGTTTAGAGAAATTAAACAACCGTAATTTTATATTGTTTACAGAGCAATTACCTCAAATTAATAGGCAATTAGAAACATCGCAAAAAATCATTTCGGTTAAACCAGACACTTTGTATTTCGATTTTTCGAAGAGAACAAATAAACGAGTTCCTGTTAGATTAACATACGATTTTACTTTTGTGAAGCAATACGGCTTAGCCAATGAAATTCAATTGAAGCCTTCCTACGTAAATATATCAGGTCCCCAAGAAGAATTACGAAAAATAACAGAATGGCATACAGATACGCTTAAACTCGCTGATTTACAGGAGTCAGTTAGTACTAAAATTGGTGTAAAGGCTAATAATATGGTTAATGTTGGTATTTATCCAACAAGCATTGGTGTTAAAATTCCGGTCGACGAGTTTACAGAGAAAACGGTTGAAGTTCCTTTGAATATCATTAATAACCATGATTTTTATGACATTAAGCTATATCCCAAAAAGATAAAAGTTACGTTTATGGTTGCTTTATCAAGATATGAGGAAGTTGACGAAGATTTTATTGTCGCTAACGTTGATGTGAACGAATGGAAATTACAAAAGCATGAGCAACTAACCGTAAAACTAGCACGCTTTCCCGAATATTGTAAGTTAGTTGGTGTTAAACCGAGGAAAATCAATTTTATTGTCGAAAAGTAATGCTTAAGATTGGGATAACAGGGGGTATTGGAAGTGGAAAAACAACTGTTAGTAAAGTGTTTGAAACTTTGGGAATACCGGTTTTTTATGCAGACAGTGCCGCAAAGTTGTTAATGACCTCTGATGCTGATTTAGTAGCAGGTGTTAAAAGGACCTTTGGCAATGAAAGCTACCATGCTGATGGCGCATTAAATAATAAATACCTAGCTAGCATAGTTTTTAATCAGAAGGAGGAGTTAGCCAAATTAAATTCATTGGTTCATCCAGCGGTATTTATTGCTTTTGAGAAGTGGGTTAAAACAAAATTTAAATCTGCCCCATATGTGCTAAAAGAAGCTGCGCTATTATTCGAAAGTGGCTCCTATAAACAATGTGATAAAAATATTTTAGTAACGTCTCCTATAGCTTTAAAATTAACTAGGGTGATGCAACGCGACAAAGTAAGTGAAGTTGAAGTGCTAGCCAGAATGGATAAACAATTTACTGATGAACAAAAAGCAAAAATGGCTGATTATTTTATTTCCAACTCTTTAGCAGATTCTGTTATTCTTCAAGTCCATAATTTGCATCAAGAATTTTTAAAACTGTCAGCAATTTCCAAAGTCTGAAGTCCAACCGTCCACTATATATCTTCCACTTCCCATGATTTTACAAGATTTTATTGTCCAAACAAAAACAGGTCTTTTTTGTAGTTACGGAAATTTTTACCTTGACCCTAAAGAACCAGTTGTAACTGCAGTAATTTCACATGCGCATGGGGATCATGCAGTAGGTGGTAATCAAAATGTATTTTGTACTAAGCCTACTATGGTTTTTATGCAACATCGCTATAAGAAATTTGCTGCTGCTAATTTTTTCGTAAAAGAATATACGGCTGTTTTTGAATTGAATGGCGTTACAATAAGCTTCTACCCCGCAGGACATATATTGGGCTCTTCTTTAGTCTTGATGGAATATAAGAGCGTAAGGTACCTATATACGGGTGATTACAAAGTTGAAACAGATGATACCTGCGAGCCAATGGCTTTTGTTGAAGCTAATGTGTTAATTACAGAGACTACTTTTGCGAATCCGCAAACTAAACACCCTGACGCAGTAGCCGAGATCAAGAAATTGAATGGAACTACAAGTAATATTATGCTTGGCGCTTATGCATTAGGCAAAAGTCAACGTTTAATCTCAATGATTAATCAACACTGTAGTCAAAAAAGGATATTACTACACCATAGTATTGTACCATTTGTAAAAATTTATGAAGAATTGGGCATTAATTTAGGAAAGTATGAAGTGTATGATAGAAAGGTGATGAAAAATAATCAAGTAGATTTAATTTACATGGTTCCACCTATGGTTTTTAACAGCTATTTTAGGGCCGTAAACGTGGTTAGAGTATTTGCCACTGGCTGGAAACACCTTCAAAGCAAGAATGAAATCCAGCTTTATATTTCGGATCATGTTGATTGGGAGGCTATTTTAGAAACGGTTGAAAAGGTCAAGCCAAGGGAGATTTGGACCACACATGGAAGTGGAACACATCTGCAAAATTATTTTGGAGAAAAATTGGTCGTTAAATTGCTTAACTGATGGAGGAAGAGGTAGATTATTACTTTAATGAAGATGGGTTTATGGTTTTTACAGCTGCTTATCATTTAAAAAGGGGCTATTGTTGTAAAAATGGGTGTAAACATTGTCCATGGAATTACAAGCGAAACATTTACCTTTTTGAAGCTAAAACAAAAAAAGACCAATCTAAAGACGAGTAATGGAACTAAAAGAAGAAGTTAAAAGTTCGAAATTTGAAAATGTATTTCAACAAGCATTAATAAATATATTTTTCACCTACCACTGGAGTAATCAGAATGTTAAGGAAGCGCTAAATCCATACGATATTACGCAACAACAATTCAATGTACTAAGAATTTTAAGAGGACAATATCCAAGTCCTTGTACAATTAACTTATTAAAATCTAGGATCATAGATAAGCTAAGTGATGTTTCTAGAATTGTTGATAGACTTGTGCAGAAGGGTTATATTCAGAAGAATATCAATAATGAAGATAAAAGGGCATTAGATATCGTTATTTCTGAAAAGGGTTTGAAACTACTTGAAAAATTAGATCAGGAAATAGACTTTTCTTCTTTCATAAGGCCTAATTTAACCGAAGAGGAGGCAAGACAATTGAATTTTCTCCTTGATAAATATAGAGGATGAATCGCGATATCAATGCCCTGCACTATAAAAGCCAATAAGCGCGACTCCAATCCCTGCTAGTACAGCAAGCATTTTCCTTTTATTTATTTTATGGTCAGCATTTGATTCAAATAAAATTGTGGTAGATATGTGTAAAAATATACCTATTACGATGCCCATAACTTTATTAAAGTATGGTTCCATACCACTGATACGTCCATTGCTTAAGCTTTCACTAAAATAGTACCCCATAGGTGCCATCAATGCAAATAGGCTAATAAATAGAATAATTGATTTAGGTTTAAATTGGTTTTGAACTAAAATGCTAGCTAAGGCAAAAGCTGCAGGGATGTGATGCAGGGAAATACCAAATATCAGCTCGTTGTTTTGGTCTTTAACCAAAGGCATGCCCTCTAGAAATGCATGAAGGCATAAACTTATCATAATACCATAAGGGAATGCATGACCTTCATGGTGTTTATGGATATGTCCATGTTCTACCCCTTCAGAAAATTGTTCCAGGAATACTTGCAAAAGAAAACCGATCAAGATGAAAATTCCTATTTCATGCTCATCAGCGCCACTATAAGCTTCGGGTATAAGATGTAAGACAGTGATAGCAAACAGATATGCACCACTGAAAGATAATATTAATTTTAATGCTTGAGATTTATCATTTTTAACCAAAAAAATTGCAAGTCCTCCAAGAAAGGCACAAAAAAACAAGACAAGAAATTTCCAAATTTCCATTTATAGCTCAGGTTGTAGTTTTTTATAAATTGTTAATATGGTTAAACCTATACAAGATCCTAAAATTGCACCAATCGTAATATCGATTGGATAATGAACACCAACATAAACTTGCGCAAAAGCAATCGATGCCGCCCAGCCTAGGCCTATAGGTAAAATTAGTTTCCATTTACGGTAAAAAACACCAATTAAGAACACGGCAATTCCGAAATGATTGGTTGCATGCGCAGAGGGAAAGCTATATCCACTTCCACAAGGCACTCGTTTAATGATGTTATTCGTTAACGTGATCTCATTACATGGCCGAGTACGTTTTACATTAGGTTTGATTATCCTGGAAGCTACTAAGTCGCCAGCTGCAAATGTTAGCAATACACCCAAAATAATATAATACCCCTGCTTTTTATACTGTCTAATGCAAAAAACGACAATAAATAAATACAATGGAGCCCAAAAAAAGCGATTTCTTAGCAACGGCATGATGAAATCAAAAAAGTCATTACCAAAATCTCTATGGATTTTTAAAAAAAGCTCGGTATCAAATTGTTGTAGTTCTGCTATCATGCTTTTTTGCAAACTAAAATCAACCGATCAGATTTTTCCTCATTGAAGGATTCCAAGGCATAACTTCCAAATGATGTGTCAATCTGTAAACCTGCTTTTTGCAACATGCGTTCAAAATCGGCAAATGAAAATGCTTGAACCCTTTCTTCAAAAGCATAAGCCTTTAACCGATGCTCAAAATTAATATGCTTAATAATCTTTCCTTCAGAAACAAACTTATGAAGATGAAACTCAATACCGTCTACCGTTTTTATCTCCTGTTGGGTTAGGTTCTTGATGATTTTTTGCGTATTAAAATAATCTACAACTAATGTTCCATCAGTCTTTAAACCTTTTCTAAAAGCTTTCAGTGCGTTTACATGTTCCTTTTCAGTATCAAAATAGCCAAAACTTGTAAATAGGTTAAGGGCAATATCAAAATAGTTTATATATGATAATTTACGCATATCATGCACATAAAAATGAAGATTTCGTTGATCAAATTGTTGTGCATACCTAATACTTTGTTCAGATAGGTCTATGCCTGTAACATCATATCCCTTTTTATTCAAATAAATTGCGTGCCTACCTCGTCCACATGCAATATCTAATATTCGACTATTTTTTTTAGGTGCTAAATAGGCGGATAAGTTGTCAATTAGAAATTCAGCTTCTTCATCATTACGTTGACTGTAAAGTATATGATAATAAGGTGAATTAAACCAAAATTGAAACCATTTTCGCTGCATTATCCCGATGTTTTAACGTTTTCTGATGAACAAATATAGTATTTTGTACCACAAGAATATTGAAATTATTTTTTTCAATGCAATAATGTTGCAATTAAAAAATTACCCAAGGATGTGTTCAATGAGGCGGTTTTTTATTATTTTTGAAAAAATCTAGAAGAACTTGACCTTAATAAAATCTATTTCAGGAATTAGAGGTACCATTGGCGGCAAAGCTGGCGATGGTTTAACCCCCATAGACATTGTAAAATTCACAGCTGCTTATGGCGCTTGGGTAATTGATAAAACGCAGAACAAAAAAATAGTTCTTGGACGTGATGCACGTATTTCGGGCGAAATGGTAAACAATTTGGTGATTGGTACCTTGCAAGGACTGGGTATAGAAGTGATAGACTTGGGTTTATCTACTACACCAACCGTAGAAATTGCTGTGCCGCTAGAGAAAGCCGGAGGTGGTATTATTCTGACTGCTAGCCATAATCCAAAGCAATGGAATGCCTTGAAGCTATTAAATGAAAAAGGAGAATTCATTAGCGATGCAGACGGAAAAGAGGTTTTAGAAAAGGCAGAAGCTGCAGATTTTGACTTTGCGGATGTGAACGATCTTGGTAAAGTTGTGCCAAATGATACTTATTTGCAGAGGCACATTGACGCGGTACTTGCTTTGCCATTGGTAGATGTTGAGGCCATTAAAGCTGCAAATTTTAAGATTGCAATTGATTGTGTAAATTCTACTGGAGGTATATTTATTCCCGCGCTGTTAAAAGCATTAGGCGTACAGACCATTTATGAATTATATTGTACACCAGATGGTGAGTTTCCGCATAACCCAGAGCCTTTACCAGAAAACTTGACTGAAATAGCCAAAGTTGTTCAAGAAAAAAGAGCTGATTTGGGTATTGTTGTGGATCCTGATGTAGATCGTCTTTGTTTTGTAAATGAAGATGGAACTATGTTTGGTGAAGAATACACTTTAGTGGCTGTTGCTGACTACGTATTAAAAAACACACCGGGTAATACTGTTTCTAATCTTTCGTCAACGCGCGCGTTAAGAGATGTAACTGAGAAAGCTGGGACAACTTACACTGCTGCGGCTGTTGGCGAAGTAAATGTAGTGAACCAGATGAAGGCGACCAATGCAATTATAGGTGGTGAGGGTAATGGAGGCATTATTTATCCAGAGTCTCATTATGGCAGGGATGCATTGGTTGGAATTGCTTTATTTTTATCACACTTGGCTAAATTTGGTAAATCTATTTCTTTATTGCGTAGTAGCTACCCGGCTTATCATATTTCTAAGAATAAGATTACTTTAACTCCTGAAATGGATATTGACGCTTTGCTAGTTAAGGTTCAAGAAAAGTATAAAAATCAGCCAAATAGCACGATTGATGGATTGAAAATAGAGTTTGCGAATGAATGGGTTCACTTACGCCGTTCTAATACAGAACCGATTATCCGTATTTATAGCGAAGCCGAAAACGAAACTGTTGCTGAAAACCTAGCCAATAAAATTATTTCAGACATTAAAGAAATATTAAAGTTAAACTAGACATTGGACTTACGAAGTTTTTAAAACTTCGTAAGTCTTTAATCATATTAAAATGAAGAGAGTATATTTAGACAATGCCGCGACTACTCCATTGGATCCTGCAGTAATTGCTGAGATGACTAACGTGATGCAGAATTATTTCGGTAATCCATCTGCTATTCATGCTTTGGGACGTGAAGTAAGAACTTTGGTAGAAAAAGCTAGGAAAAATGTTGCGAGTTTATTGAATGCATCTCCTTCAGAGATATTTTTTACTTCTGGTGGTACAGAAGCAGATAATACGGCGATCCGTTGTGGTATTTCTGCGTATGGAATTAAACATGCAATTACCTCGAAAATCGAACATCACGCTGTTGAGCATACATTAAATATGATGCTTAAAGACGGTCATATTGATAAATTGAGTTTTGTAAATATCGATCAAAAAGGGAACATCGATTATGAACATTTAGCGGAACTTCTTCAGCATAATGAGCGAAGCTTTGTCTCATTAATGCATGCGAATAACGAATTAGGAACGCTGACAGATATGGAAAAAGTTGGCGATATCTGTGAAAAATATAATGCAATATACCATGCTGATACTGTTCAAACGATGGGTCATTACGCACATGATGTTCGTAAACTAAAAGCTCATTTTATTGTATGTGCTGCACATAAATTGCATGGGCCAAAAGGTGTAGGTTTCTTATTTGTAAACAGTAATATTAAGATACCACCAATGATTTATGGGGGTGCTCAAGAACGTAATATGCGCGGAGGGACAGAAAATGTATATGGAATTGTTGGTTTAGCTAAAGCACTAGAAATTGCTTACAGTGAAATGGAAGCCCATCATACTCATATTCAACAGTTAAAAGACTATTTAAAAGAGCAATTAGTTGCTGAAATTCCAGGTATTGGATTTAATGGAGAAACCGAGGCTAGTAAGAGTTTATATACAGTTTTAAATGTTTCCTTTCCAGAAATGGATATGGCTGATATGCTGTTATTTAATTTAGATATTAACGGTATCTGTGCATCAGGCGGTAGTGCTTGCTCTTCTGGTTCAAATATTGGCTCTCACGTATTAAATGGTATTAAAGCCGATCCAAACCGCCCATCGGTACGCTTTTCTTTTAGTAAATACACTACTAAAGAAGATTTAGACTACTTAATGGAAAAAGTAAAAATGGTGGTTAAACAAAGTGCGTTAGCTTAAGAAGTTAAAAAGTCAAAGGTTAATGTTTAGCTATATTAACCCTAAAACTTTAAAACAATCTTTTTTTGTATTTGTTCCTATAGTAACTCTAAAAGCAAATACCATGGAAAAGAAAAATGAAAAAGACAGTGTTATCCAGAAAGATGCAACTGTAACCGATACAGAACAAGAAACACCAAGAAATGAGGATAATATCGAAAAAAACTCGTCCTCAAAGGTGACTAGTAATTTCACGAAAAAGCATGGACGTACAAGTAATGCATTTGGCGACGGTCACGAACCGGGTACTATTCCAGGTGGTGGCGTATAATAATTTATCAATATTTTCATACATTTAAACCACGATATTATTCGTGGTTTTTTAATTTTATTCCTATGCAAAGAAGACATTTTATTCAAAATTCGGCATTAGCCATGGCTGTACTTGCCTTTTATAAGGCTGATGTTTTTGCAAATCCTTCTCTTTATAGAGCTTATCAGTTTAAAGCGCTGCGTAACGATGTTGGTATTTTTACCGAGCAGGGTGGGACAATAGCTTGGCTAAATGGTACAAGCGGATTTGTGGTTGTCGACTCGCAATTTCCAGCTTCGGCTCCAAACGTGATTGCTGAGCTGAAAAAACTTGGTGAAAAACCATTTAAATATCTGTTGAATACGCATCACCATGGGGATCATACAGCTGGGAACATAGCTTTTAAAGGAATGGTGGAACATGTGGTTGCCCATCAAAACTCCTTAGTGAACCAAAAACTTGCTGCTGAGAAAGCTAAAAATGAAGACAAACAACTTTATCCGGATGTGACATTTGGTAAAGGTTGGAAAGCACCCGTAGGGAAAGAAAAGATTAGCTCTTATTATTATGGTTCAGGCCATACGAATGGTGATGTAGTTTATCATTTCGAGAATGCAAATATTGTGCATGTTGGTGATTTGGTATTTAATCGCCGGTTTCCTTATATAGATCAAGCGAACGGCGCTCATATTGGGAATTGGATAACTGCGTTAGATAAAATATATAACCAATTTGATAAAGATACAATTGTAATTACTGGCCATAGTTTAGATCCAGAAAAAGTAGTAGGTGATAAAGAAAACGTTAAAGCTTTTAAAAACTATTTAGAGAGTTTATTAGCATTTGTTAAAAAAGAAATACAAGCGGGTAAAACTAAAGAAGATATTTTAAAAGCAACTACTATTCCAGGAGCACCGGAGTGGCAAGGTGATGGGATTGCTAGAAGTTTAACTGCTGCTTATACAGAGCTTACAACTGGTTAGTTAATTAATCGTAATTTATAAACGTTATAAATTTCAAATACTTCTTTTCTAAACGATTAGGTGCCATTTATGTAGCGCATTATCCCCTATATTTGCTTAATTTCTAAATCCAACTCTTATGGATGACTTTTTAGCAGCTCGCTCGCAAATGGCCCTTTCTTTGGGCTTCCATATTATTTATGCATGTATTGGGATGGTAATGCCTTTTTTTATGGCAGTATCTCATTACAAATGGTTGAAAACAAATAATGAGGTTTACAAGCATATAACGAAAGCTTGGAGCAAAGGTGTAGCAATTTTCTTTGCTACTGGTGCTGTATCTGGAACCATGTTGTCATTTGAGTTAGGTTTGCTTTGGCCAAAGTTCATGGAGCATGCAGGGCCGATATTTGGGATGCCATTTTCTTTGGAAGGGACAGCTTTTTTTATCGAGGCCATAGCGTTGGGCTTTTTCTTGTATGGTTGGGATAAATTAAACAAATGGTTCCATTGGTTTACAGGGGTAATTGTCGGTGCAAGTGGCTTGGCCTCAGGTATTTTGGTAGTTGCAGCAAATGCGTGGATGAATAGTCCAACAGGCTTTGATTTTGTAGATGGAAAATATATCGATATAGATCCTATTGCTGCAATGTTTAACAAGGCATGGTTTTCACAAGCGTTGCATATGTGTTTAGCGGCATTTACAGCTACTGGTTTTGCTGTTGCTGGGGTGCATGCTTTGATGATTCTTAGAAATCAGCATCAAGATTTCCATTATAAAGCATTTAAAATTGCGGCGATGTTTGCGATAATTTGCGCCTTGTTGCAACCTATAAGTGGTGATATCTCAGCAAAGGATGTAGCTAAGCGTCAACCTGCGAAGCTAGCGGCTATGGAAGCCCATTATCATACAGAAAAGGCAGCTCCATTAATAATTGGAGGCATTGTTGATGAGGAGAAAAAAGAAGTGAAAATGGCTATAGAGATTCCGGGTGCCTTGAGTTTTCTAGCCCATGGTGACTTCGATGCTGAAGTGAAGGGTCTTGATCAAATTCCTGCGGAAGAGCATCCGCCAGTTGCCATAACGCATTACGCATTCCAAATAATGGTGGGTATTGGGAGTTTGCTGGTATTGATTTCATTAGTTTATTTGGGGGCAATTATTAGAGGAAGAAACCTAATTGAACAGAAGTGGCTGTTAAAGCTGTTTGTTTTTGCAATACCACTAGGTTATATAGCTCTGGAGGCTGGTTGGGTAGTTACTGAAGTGGGTAGACAGCCCTGGATAATTTATGGCTTTATGAGAACCAAGGATGCGGTTACTCCAATGCCGGGCATTGCCTGGTCATTCTATTTATTTTCAGCTATCTATGCCTCGCTTAGCGTAATCGTAATTTTCTTATTGTATCGGCAAATAAAAATGGTGCCTTTGTTATATAAGTCGTCCGATAATGTAACCCCTAAAGCCAATTAACTATGGATTTTGTGATAATTTCTTTTTTATGTTTGGCAATTCTACTCTATTTTTTATTGGGAGGTGCTGACTTCGGAGCGGGCATTATTGAATTATTTACTTCTACAAAAAACAGAAGTAAAACTCGCAATACCATGTATCATGCAATTGGTCCAGTTTGGGAAGCCAACCACATGTGGTTAATCATTGCAATTGTGATTTTATTTGTTGCTTTCCCAAGGGTTTATACCACGATGTCTGTTTATTTGCATATTCCCCTAGCTATTATGTTAATCGGAATTATTGCAAGGGGTACTGCTTTTGTATTTAGACATTACGACGCTGTTAAAGATCAGATGCAAGGAGTGTATCATAAGATCTTTATTTATTCAAGTTTTATAACTCCGTTATTCCTTGGTATTATAGCAGGAAGTGTTATTTCAGGTCAAATTGACAATCAGGCTGATGATTTTTTAAGTGCCTATGTGTTCGGGTGGCTAAATTGGTTTTCAATAGCGGTTGGCTTATTTACAGTTGCGCTATGCGGATTTTTGGCTGCAATTTATTTAATAGGAGAGAGTAAAGCTGACTCGGATAAAATGCGCTTTATCAAAAAGGCAGAGCTTATGAACATAGCAGCCGTTTTTATCGGAATGTTGGTGTTTTTAGCAGCATATATTGAAGGAGTTCCTTTGATGAGCTGGGTTTTCAAAGATTCTGTAGGATTGGGAGCAGTTGTTGTAGCGAGCCTATCGTTAATCCTGCTTTGGTATTTATTATTAAAGGGAAAAACAAAGGTATTACGAGTTTTGGCAGGCTTCCAAGTGACGATGATATTATTGGCAATTAGCTATGCTCATTTTCCTAATTTTATTAGGTTTAAGGACGGTACGGCTCTTTCTTTATATGAATGTATTGCACCCCTTAAAACGGTGGAAAGTTTAGGTTGGGCCTTGCTTTTGGGAAGTTTATTTATCCTGCCTTTTTTAGGCTATTTATTTTATAAATTTCAGCAAAAGGAAGAATAATCGGTACACTAAAACCTAGCTTTCCATATTTTATCTTCTACTGTTAAATATTCTGCTAGTGCAGCGGAGCCATACCAATTAAATAAATCAGCATCTAAGAGTTTAGCTTTTACCGCCGGATCGGTGGCTAATAATTCTTTTGCTTCGTCCAATGATTTGGTGTTCAAAATAAATATTCCTCTATAATTCTTATCATTTTTAGCTAGCGGGCCGGCTACAATGAGTTTGTTTATACTTACCAACCTGCTAATGTTTGCCATATGACCAGCGAATAGGCTATCGCTTTTCGCTTTAGTTTCGGTGGTGTTTGTTCCAGTTTTTAACATCACGAGCACATACATCTTCATGCCATTATCTTCAGCGCCTAACTTTTTCGCCAAGGCCTCATTATATTTAGGATTTATCTTTTTCACTTGTGCATTTACATTCAAGCTTAATGCGATAAGTAAGGAGAACAATGTGATCTTCATAATTTATTATTTTGAGAATTTTATTGTCGATTTTTAATTTAAAGCCCTTTTTCCTCCAGCCATTTTGCAAGTGCAGCTTTAATCGCTTCACCAATTCTCTTTTGTCCAGCAGGGTCGGTTAACAGTGCTCTGCTTTCTGCATTATCTCCAACTTCCAATAACACTCGATATTTGGCAGTATTTACATTCTCATCAATACTGAAAAACGCCCTTTTATCGGTTTTTTGACATTTATAATCGTTTCGTCCTGTTGAACTATCTAAGAAGACACCACGATTCTTGAGATCGGTTACTGCGCTAATAGCTGCAATTAACGTAGCAGCTAAATCTCTGTTTTCTGTTTCATATTGATCCCCATCATGGATAAACCCCCAAACAGCATTACTTTTTGAACCGCCATTATTATGTACTGCAATAAATACATCAGGTTTTTTCTTGTTTGATTCTTGTAGTTCATACGCATAACCAGAAAGCTGACCGTCCACTACCGCTGTAGTATGTGCTATTATGGTATTACTTCCAGCATTGGCGTGGTGTAAATTAGGCCTATTTAGACTCCATACTTTGAATTCTTTTAATCGAGGCTTAAAGGCCATTGCAGCCTCTACAATTGCATTACAGGTGGCCGCCTCGCTAAAGTCTACACCAGTATCTGTTTGATGTGAGGGTTGCCAAACAATAATTGCTTTAGACTTAGTTAGATTAACTGTCGTTTTTCGTTCTGTAAAACTTGTTAATAATACAAAGCTTAAAAGAAGCACAATAACTTTATTCATAAGCCAGTTGTTTGGTCTTTTAAATATATAAAAAACGCAACTTAATTTTCCATCATCTTTAAAAAAGATGCTAGTTTGGCTTTCATTTGTCTTCTATCTACAATAAAATCTAGAAATCCATGTTCTAACACAAACTCAGAAGTTTGAAAGCCTTTTGGAAGATCTTTCTTGATTGTCTCTTTAATAACACGTGGGCCCGCAAAACCAATTAATGCACCTGGCTCAGCAATATTAATATCGCCCAGCATTGCGTATGATGCTGTAACACCGCCAGTAGTCGGGTCGGTTAATAAAGATATATAAGGTATTTTTGCTTGTGCTAATAAGGCAAGTTTTGCAGAGGTTTTAGCCATTTGCATTAGTGAAAATGCAGCTTCCATCATTCGCGCGCCACCAGATTTTGATATCATCAAAAACGGTACTTTATTTTTTATACTATAGTCTATTGAGCGAGCAATTTTTTCGCCCACCACCGAGCCCATAGAGCCGCCGATGAAGTTAAAATCCATACAGGCAATCATAATGGGATGACCATCAATTTTTCCATGTGCTGCTCTAATAGCGTCTTTTAAGCCAGTTTTAGCAGTAGTTTCTACAATTCTGCTGGTGTATGGTTTACTGTCTACAAAATTTAAAGGGTCACCTGAAGTCAAATTTGCAAATAATTCAGTATAGTCACTGTTATCAAATAAAACCTCAAAATATTCCTTAGAGCCAACTCGTAAATGATAATCACAATAATGGCAAACATATTTGTTTTCTATTAAGTCAGCGCTATGAAGTGCTTTCTTACAGTTTGGACATTTGTTCCACAAACCATCCGGAGCTTCTTTCTTTTCTTCGGTTGTGGTACTTATACCTTTTTTTTCTCTCTTAAACCAGGCCATGTTTCTTTTAAAAAATGCGAGTACAAAGAAACGAAAAATTATTTAACAATAGCAGTAGTTTTAAGATAAGAAATTGAGAAGGCGAGGGATTAAATAGCATTAGATATTGTAAAATGTACACTTAGTCTAATATTGTGAAATTTACGTAATTAAAGGTGGTTTTTCCTGATTTTTTTTATAACTTCGAAAATCAAATCAAATTTAAAATGAGTTTAAAAGGCTATACAGGCGTAATTTACGGAGCAGCCGTTCAGGAATTATTTGAACAGGCTAAAAAACATCAATTTGCATTGCCAGCGGTAAATGTAACAGGAACGAACACTATTAATGCAGTTATGGAAACTGCGAGAGCAGTGAATTCACCAGTAATGATTCAACTTTCTAATGGTGGAGCACAATTTTATGCGGGTAAGACACTCAATAACGATAATTTAAATGCTTGCGTTTTAGGTGCAGTTTCTGCAGCTAAGCATGTTCATTTATTAGCCGAACATTACGGGGTTGCTGTTGTATTACATACAGACCATGCTGCAAAAAAATTGTTGCCATGGATAGATGGTCTTTTAACTCACGGTGAAAAATTCTTTGCCGAAACAGGAAAGCCATTGTTTTCATCACATATGCTTGACCTTTCTGAGGAGTCAATTGAAGAAAATATGGAGATCTGCGTTGAGTACTTTCAACGCATGGCAAAAATGGGAATGACCATCGAAATTGAATTAGGCGTTACCGGTGGTGAGGAAGATGGCGTTGATAACAGCGATGTAGACAGTTCTAAATTGTATACACAACCAGCAGAAGTGGCATATGCGTTTGAAGAATTAAGCAAAGTAAGTGATCGTTTTACAATTGCAGCGGCTTTTGGAAACGTACATGGCGTTTATAAACCTGGAAATGTGAAACTTCAACCTGTAATTCTAAAAAATTCACAAGATTTTGTGAAAGATAAATTTAACCTTACAGCTGAAAAGCCTATTAATTTTGTATTCCATGGTGGTTCTGGCTCTTCACAGGAAGAAATAAGAGAGGCTATTTCTTACGGAGCCATCAAGATGAATATAGACACAGATATGCAATGGGCTTTCTGGGAAGGTATTTTAGCATATTATCAAAAAAATGAGGCTTACCTTCAAGGACAAATCGGTAATCCAGATGGTGACGATAAACCAAATAAAAAATATTATGATCCGCGAGTATGGCTTCGTAAAGGTGAGGAAGAATTTGTGAAACGTTTAACCATTGCATTTGAAGATTTAAATTGTATAAATGCGAACGAAAAGCTATAGGAAGCATTAAATTGAAGAACGCCATAAGTAAAACTTATGGCGTTTTTTGCTGTTTATTGGTTATATTTATTTAAATAAATATACAAGATGGGATTAGTTAATAAACGAGATAAAAAGAACAGCAATTTATTTGAACGCTTTGCAAATGCAGCAACAAAATTTACAGGTAGTTCCCCGGCCTTCATAGCGGCGGCTGCGATTATAGTTTTATGGGCGGTTACTGGTCCTATATTTGATTATTCAGAAACTTGGCAGCTAGTGATAAACACTGGTACAACTATTATCACGTTCTTAATGGTGTTTTTAATTCAAAAAGCGCAAAATAAAGATGGTAAGGCAATACAATTAAAATTGAATGAACTACTTGCTGCTAATGAGCGAGCAAGCAATCGAATGGTTGATATAGAAGAATTAACAGAAGAAGAATTGGACAATTTGCATAGGTTCTATGTGACCCTAGCTAAATTAGCTAAAAAAGAAAATGACATTCACTGTTCTCATTCCATAGATGCTGCTGAGGAAATAAATGAATTTAAAGTTAAAGGTGCTAAAAGATTAAAGAAATCATAGATTATGGACACATTACACGTACAAAAAGCAACGGCTAAAGAAGATTTAGAAAAGGTATTTGCTATCCGTAAAATAGTATTTGTGCATGAGCAAGGTTGCCCTCCCGAAATTGAGTGGGCAAATGAAGAAGAATCTACGCATTTTTTAGCGATATCAGATCACTATCCTTGTGGAGCATGTAGATGGCGCAAAACTGATAAAGGATATAAATTAGAACGTTTTGCTGTACTTAAAGAATTTAGAGGGCAGGGTGTTGGCAGGGCATTGATTGCTACTGCCCTTGATGACTTGCCAGCAGATGCGGAATATATTTACTTAAATTCACAATTAGACGCCATGAGCCTATATGCCAAATTCGGCTTTTCTGCCGAAGGAGAGCAATTTGAGGAGGCTGGTATTCAGCATTTTAGGATGGTTAAGCAACTCTAGTAATTAGTCTGTTTTCCCAGATTTTAATGCAGGCAATTTAAAATCATCTAATGCGCTTTTTGCTGCCATCTTTTTTTCAACATCGCTAATGCTTCTTGGTGCAAACTTAGAAAGCAGTTCGTATCCATCTTGTGTAATAAGCACATCGTCTTCAATACGGACCGCTAAGCCCCACCATTTTTGGTCGCAGTCGCTATTGGGAGCAATATAAATTCCAGGTTCAATGGTAATTACCATATCCTTAAGAAGAATGCTTGAACTGCTTCTGTCATGCACGTCCATTCCAATGTGATGGCCTAAGCCATGAGTGTAGTATTTTCTATAGTCTTTTTTATCCTTAATAATGCCAAGTTTGAATAAGCCATCAGCAATGACTTCATTGGCTGCAGCACCTGCATTTGCAAATGTAGAACCATTTTTTAAGGTTTTGAATGCTGCCTCTTGTGCATCGTATACAATCTGGTAAATCAGTTTTTCGTTTTCAGTAAACTTGCCGCTAGCTGGAATTGTGCGCGTTACGTCAGCTGTATAGCCATGATATTCAGCTCCAACATCCATTAAGATAAGAGAATTCCCTACTTTGGTTTTAGTATTGGTAACATAATGTAAAATACAACCATTTTCTCCAGCCCCAACAATAGACCCATAACCTACATTTTCAGCGCCATATTTTTTATGAACAAACTCATGTAAGCCTTGTATTTCAAGCTCACTCATGTCTGCATGCGCGGCTTTCATTACCTCATTCTGACCCTCACACGAAATTTCTATCGCTTTACGTAGCATCACAAGTTCTTCGGGTGTTTTAATCTCTCTTAGCTGACCAGTAAGTTTATGATAAGCTCTTTTAGCACTTGCAGCATCTGGTGCATTGTCAATAGATATATTTGATTTTTTTAGAAACGATACTACTAAACCGCCTAAACTACTTGACTCTGTTTTTGGAATTGGCAAGGCCGGAGGAAGACTGTATAGTACTGTTTTGAATTTTGAAAAATCTAAAGGATAGTCCTTAAAATCAGCCCCATTAAATGACATATTTATTCCTAATTTCTCTTTCGCACCCTCAACGCCTAATCTCTTACCAGTCCAGCTCTCTTGTTGTGCATTTTTTTTCTGAACAAAAAACAATTCACTATATGATTTGCCAGCTGCGTCAATCTGTGCATCTTTAAAAATGAATAATACTGCATCAGGTTCTTTATATCCTGTGAAATAATACAGATCAGGATTTTGATGATACAGATAATCTACATCGTTAGAGAAGTTACGGGTAGGGAATGCAAAAACTGCCATCACACTTCCTTCTGGCATAAGCTTACGTAAGGCCTCTCTTCTTCCAGCATGAAACTCCTTGGTAAAGTAATCTTTAGGTTCGAAATCTTGTGCAAATGTTACTTGTGCAGCAAGCATAATCATGAGGATGGTAAATATTCTTTTCATTTGAATTAATTTAAACCTAAGTTGCTATCTATAATATTAAAGAGTGGGGTTGAAATTTAAAGGTATATAAATTGCACTGCTTTAAATTATTGGTATAAAATATTTTACATAAGGTTCGAGGTCGTTACTAACCTTAATAACTTCTGAAGTTTATATTTTCATAAATATTTGCAATATCTATGGCTATTTCTAATGATTTGAATGTTAATGTGTCTTTTTCGCTGACATACTCTTGCAGTTCCCAATTGTTTTTTGAATTCAGGTAAAAAGCCTCAATAGCAATACGCTCTGAATCAATTAGGATATATTCTTTTAAAGAGGGGATATCCCGATATAACTTAAATTTATCACCTCTATCATAGGTTTGTGTTGAATCGGAGAGGATTTCGATGAGAACGCTAGGTAGTATGGAAGAATTTGTATCATTTACAGCATGGATTAAACCATTGCAATAGACTGAAATATCAGGATAGGTGTATAAGGTGTTTTGGGGGATATGCAACCTTTTGTCGCTTCCGTAAGGACGGCAGGGTTTACCCTTTAATTTTGAGGCCATTTGGAAAAACAGACTAGAAAATATTTCATTGTGGGCATCGCTAGCACCTGCCATGCTGAAAATTTCATTTTGAAAATATTCATGCTTGCTGCTCGATTTTTTTTCGATTTTTAGATATTGCTCAAGTGTATATTGACGATGATAAGAGGCTGCTGCTTCTTTTGCATAATTGGGTTCAGATAAATCATTTTCAGCAGCATAATTGTTGATATTACGCCCAGGAATTACTGCCTCTTGCGGTATATCATAGAGTATTTCTGAGATTTGGGCGGTGGTTAACGGTCTTCTTTCATATCTTTCCATACTCGAAATTAGGGAAATACTTTCTTTGAAAACAACACCGATTGATGCCATTTTTCAACATTAATCCCTAGTTTTTCGCCTTTACTTTCCAAGAAATAAATTAAGTCTTCGGTTGCTAAATTTCCAGTTAAATCGTCCGCTGCCATCGGGCAACCGCCAAAACCTTTTATCGCACTATCAAAACGCTTGCACCCGGCATGATAAGCTGCGGCTATTTTTTCTATCCTAGTTTCTGGAGTACTATGTAAATGAACTCCAATTTCTACTTCTCTAAATTCTTCCATCAAACCCGGCAAAATAGCCGCTATTTTTTCAGGAGTAGATACCCCAGTTGTATCTGCCAGTGACAATATGCCGACACCCCTTTCTGCCAATTCATTAGCCCAGTGTTTTACAATATCCATATTCCATTCATCGCCGTAAGGATTTCCAAAACCCATCGACAAATAAACAACAGCAATTTTTTGATGTTTATCACATAAGCTGAGCATCTCTTCAACTGTATCTAATGATTGAGTAATGCTTGAGTTAGTATTTCGCTGTTGGAAGGTTTCCGATATCGAAAACGGAAAGCCGAGGAAAGTTATCTTCTCATGGACAATCGCATCTTGTACCCCCCTTAAATTGGCTACAATCGCAAGTAATTTAGATTTTGTTGTAGTTAAATCTAATTTTTCCAGCACCTCACTGGTGTCGCGTAACTGAGGAATTGCTTTTGGTGAGACAAAACTCCCAAAATCAATGGTATCAAAGCCAACTTGCAATAACAGATTAATGTAGGCAGCTTTATCGGCGGTAGGCACAAAATCATGTAGACCTTGCATCGCATCGCGGGGACATTCTATGAGTTTCATTTTTTAAGTATTGAGATATGAGATTGGATGCCTTGTTCTTTGACCTTTCAGCTTTTACTTTCTGTACTAGGCTTCGAACTTTCTGCTGGCTTCGCAATTTTAACAAATGGTCTGATAATTAACCTAGTACCTCTATCATAGCTGAAATAACTCCAAACCCAATTCACAAACACCACAAGTTTATTTCTAAAACCTACTAATGTCATCAAATGCACAAACATCCAGGTAAACCATGCAAATATCCCCTGAAAATGGATTTTATTAATATCCACTACTGCTCTATTTCTTCCAACGGTAGCCATTGCACCCTTGTCAAAGTATTTAAAGTTAACCGTCGGTTTACCCTCAATGATATTAATTAGATTCTTGGCAAGAAGTTTACCTTGTTGAATAGCAACGGGAGCGACACCTGGATGGCCATTTGGAGTTTCCTCGGTAATCATTGCCGCTACATCTCCAATCGCATAAATATTTTGGTAACATTCAACCTTGTTTATCTGATCTACCTTTAATCTATTCCCTCTTACAGTACACTCAGGATTTAATCCCGATAACACAACCCCTTTTACTCCAGCGCTCCATATAACAGTGCTAGATAAAATCGATCTACCATCGGCTAAAGATAGTACATGTCCATCATATGATTGTACTCGGGCATTGGTATAAACAGTAACGCCAAGTTCCTCTAGAAATTCTTGGGACTTAACTTGCGATTGTTTAGACATGGGGCCAAGTAATTCTGGCGATCCTTCGATTAGATAAATATTTACTTTCTGGATATCTAATTCCGGATAGTCATTTTTCAGTACATGTTTTTTGAGCTCTGCAATCGCACCTGCAGTTTCCACACCTGTTGGTCCGCCTCCTACAATTACAAAATTCAGTAATTTTGCTTCACTTTCTTTGTCCTTCGCTATCAAGGCTGCTTCCAGATTTTGTAAAATCAAACTTCTCAAATTCAAAGCCTCTGGAATAGATTTCATGGGCATTGCATTTTGTTCAATTTGTGCCTGACCAAAGAAATTGCTCGTTGAACCAGTTGCAATGATTAAATGATCATAGTAAATTTCCCCAATAGTGGTGAGCAGCTTGTTTTCCTCTGGAATTACTTGTTCTACTTCAGTTACCCTAAACGTAAGATTTTTTTGCCCTTTGAATATTTTTCTAATCGGAAATGCAATAGAATCGGCTTCCAGTCCGCCAGTAGCCACTTGATACAGCAAAGGCTGAAAAGTATGGTAATTATGTTTATCTAAAATGGTAACGTCAACGTTTTGATTTCGAAGCTTTTTAGTTAGTTCAATACCCCCAAAGCCACCTCCAACTATTACAATTTTTTGCTTTTCGTTTTTCATCCGTATAAATTTGTTTTCAATCATGATGGTTTAATATTTGATAAACCCATATTGCTGCATTTAGTTTGACAAATATAGGAAGTAAACCATTGATCGCACTTAAACTAGTTTAATAAAAAAAGGCATCCAGTTTATGGATGCCTTTGAGGACTAAGACTTACGAAGTTATCTGTGCGCTGTGCTATTTAACTTCGTAAGTCGATACAAATTATGTTATTTACCTGCTTTAATTGCTTCTTTTTTTGATAAATCAATTACGATAGGAGTAGAGATACAAAGTGAAGAATATGTACCAATGATACGGCCGATCAATAAGGCAAATATAAATCCTCTAATACTATCACCTCCGAAGATGAAAATAACTAAGAGTACAAAGAATACTGTTAACGAAGTTAAAATGGTACGACTTAAAGTACTATTTAAAGCGAAATTAATTAAAGTATTGCGCTCTTCACCGTAAACATCAACTTTACCAGTTTCACCAAGTTTCTCACGGATACGGTCAAATACAACAACAGTTTCTGTCATAGTATAACCCATTACTGTTAGAATTGCTGCAATAAAATCTTGACCAATTTCTAAGGAGAATGGCAAAACGCCATCTAGTATCGTATAAGCAGATAATACTAATAGTACATCGTGGAATAATGCGATAACAGCACCTAAACCATATTGCCATTTTCTGAAACGAACCAAGATGTAGATAAACATCACGATACAAGAGAACAAGATCGCTCCATATGCTCCATAAACGATATCACTTGCTACAATTGGTGTTACTTTTGCACCACCTTCATTGGTGTATTTAGCACCTGTAGTAGCTAATCCTTTATGCAATGCCTCTTCTACAACTTTATCAGCATTTTCGGCCTGATCTAAAATATGGTAAGTAGTTGTGATTTTTAACTCGTTTGCAGAACCAGCAGTTACAACCTGAGTTTCTTCTTCACTACCAAAAACAGCCTCTAATTTTCCTTTAACATCTTCGGTATCCATTGGTTTATCGAAGTGAACAATATAAGTTCTACCTCCTTTAAAATCGATACCAAGATTTAATCCGCCATTTTTCACATAGAAAACAATACCTAAAACAATAATTGCTGTAGAGATACCGTAATATAATTTTCTGTGTCCAACAAAGTTGAATGCGATATTTTTAAATGCATTGCGCGTTACACTGTTATCAAACGAAATATTTGCTTTTTTAGCTAATAATCCTTCAAATACTAAACGTGAAATTAATACTGCTGCGAATAACGAGGTTGCGATACCAACACATAATGTAGTTGCAAAACCTTGTACTGGTCCTGTACCGAATACAAACAAGATAATACCTAAGATGAAAATCGTAACGTTTGAGTCGATAATTGACGACATCGCATGTTTGAAACCTTCTTTAATAGCGACGCCCGTGTTTTTGCCATGCGCTAATTCTTCTCTTACCCTTTCAAATATTAGAATGTTCGCATCTACGGATAAACCAATTGTTAACACGATACCGGCGATACCAGGCAATGTTAACACTGCACCAAAGGCAGCTAACACACCCATGATAAAGAACACGTTAATAACCAATGCTAAGTTAGCAACCCATCCGGCTTTATTGTAATATAAAGCCATGAAAGCTAAGATTACCACAAATGCGATTACAAATGAAGATAAACCACTGTCAATTGCTTCTTGACCCAATGATGGACCAACAACGAAGTCAGATACAATGCGTGCAGGAGCAGGCAATTTACCAGCTTTCAAAATATTAGCTAAATCTTTTGTGTCTTCTAAAGTAAAACTACCAGAGATTGAAGAAACACCGTTAGGAATTTCATTCTGCACAGTAGGAGCCGAGTAAACAGTATTGTCTAATACAATCGCAATTGCTTTCTTATTTTGAGGATCTGCAGCAGCTTCGGCTGTCATTTTTTTCCATTTAGCCGCACCATCACTGGTCATGTACATGGTTACATCTGGCTGGTTTTTATCGTCGTAACCTTGAATAGCGTTAGAAACTGATTCTCCACCTAAATCTGGTCTGCCATCTAAAGAGGTTACTTTAATAGCATATAATTCAAAGATCTTAGTGCCATCCATTGGTTTTAAGCCCCACATAAACTTCATGGTGCCTGGGATTAATGGTCTAATTTCTGATTTTGCAAACAAGGCATTTACTTTGGCAGTATCTTTCTGAGTTGCCCAAGCAACTACAGGTCCTGGACGCAATGATTGCTGTCCGTTTTCTGCCTGATAAGTTGGAATACTTAAAATGCTAAATAATGGGTTCTTTTTAACTGCATCATTTTTTAAGGCAGTAGTATCTTTAGCTTTATTGGCATTTGTTAAGCTAGCTAACTTGCCATCTTTTTTAGCAGTATCAGCAGCCTTAGCACTTGTGCTAGTTGTGTCTTTTACTGTTAAAGCTAAAGTTTTATTGATGTTTTCTAAAATACCAACTACTTCTTCATTTTGATAAACTTGCCAAAACTGTAATTCCGCAGAACCTTGTAACAATTTACGTACGCGGTCTTTATCTTGTACACCCGGCATCTCAATGAAAATTCTATTAGAACCTTCTTGTTTCTGCATGTTTGGACTAACTACTCCAAAACCATCAATACGACTACGTAGAATAGTAAATGAACGGTCAATTGCACTGGATCCTTCTTTGCTCAAGAAACTTTTTACATCAGCATTGCTAGCATTTGCTTTTAACTGCTGTGCGTTATCTTGCGTTGAGAAAAAATCAGCTAATTTTCCATTAGGTACAAGTTTTTCATATTCGCTCACAAATAATGCGATAAAATCTTTTCCGCCGGCATTCATTTGAGCCTGAGCGTTTGATAATGCCTGATTAAAGTTCGCATCTGTCGGATTGTTCGCTAACGATTTGGTTAACTCTGCTAAAGAGATTTCCATCGTTACGTTCATTCCACCTTTTAAATCAAGACCAAGGTTAATTTCTTTCCCTTTTACCTGTTGATAAGTTAAGCCCAACCCTGGATATACCGGAATTGTGGCCATCGAATCTAAATATGCTTTTTCCTTAACCAAATCGCCTTTGGCAAACTCTTTGGCGTTCTTTTCTACATTATAAGTAACTAGATTAAACGAGAGTGAATACAGACAGACAATACCTAATAGTATTGCCATAAATTTAATAAAACCTTTACCTTGCATTTGTTTGTAAATTATTTTTTTCTATAGTATGCTGTTTTTAAACAAGTCGGCAAATCTAATTAATTTTTTAAATAATAAGCCTTCTTATTGTAATTTTATCGGGGCAGAACTTGAATATATCGATAATGTGCTTAAAATTGGAAATAAGAAATGATTTTAAATCTTTTCCATCTCCGAAAAAGTATAGGCCACTTCGTTTTTTTCATCTGCTAAATGGGTAACTGAATTCAACTCTTTCCATCCGCTCGGATCTATTGCTGGGAAAAAAGTATCCGCTTCATATTTCTGATGAATCCGAGTTAGGTAGATATGAGTTGCATAAGGCAAAGCCTGTTGGTAAATCTCTGCTCCGCCAATGATAAAAGCCTCTTGATCATGTTTGCAAAGTTCAAGCGCTTTTTCCAAACTGGCTACAATTTCTACTCCCGGTATTGTTAAATTAGTGTTTCGAGAAATCACAATACTTCTTCGATTGGGAAGTGGTTTACCGATCGAATCGAAGGTTTTACGCCCCATAATGATGGTGTTGCCAGTGGTAATCTCTTTAAAATGTTTAAGATCAGCTGGTAAATGCCATAACAATTGATTGTTTTTACCAATGGCATTATTTTCTGAAATGGCAACTATGATAGCTAATTTGTTCATAGCTATACTGCAACGATCCCTTTAATGTGCGGATGTGGATCGTAATCTTCCAATGAGAAATCTTCAAACTTAAAATCAAAAATATTTTTTACAGCTGGATTGATTTTCATTTTAGGTAACGCTTTTGGATCTCTACTTAATTGCAGATTGGCTTGCTCAATATGGTTATTGTATAAATGAGCATCGCCAAGTGTGTGCACAAAATCTCCATAACCCAAATTGCAAACTTGCGCCACCATCATTGTTAATAATGCATAAGATGCAATGTTAAAAGGTACACCTAAAAATATATCTGCACTACGTTGATATAATTGACAACTTAATTTCCCGTCGGCCACATAAAATTGGAAAAATGCATGGCATGGAGGAAGCGCCATATTTTCAATTTCTGCAACGTTCCAAGCAGAAACAATTATTCTTCGCGAATCGGGATTATTCTTAATCGTATGGATAATCTGGGTAATCTGGTCGATTTTTTCGCCATTAGGTTTTGGCCAAGAGCGCCACTGAGAACCATATACTGGACCCAAATTGCCGTCAGCATCTGCCCATTCATCCCAAATTCTTACCCCATTATCCTTAAGGTATTTGATATTGGTATTACCACTTAAAAACCAAATCAATTCATGAATAATGGATTTTAAATGAAGTTTTTTAGTCGTAACCATCGGAAAACCATCCTGTAGATTAAAGCGCATTTGATATCCAAAAACGCTGATAGTTCCGGTGCCAGTTCGATCATGTTTTTGTGTGCCATGATCCAGCACGTGCTGCATTAAATCTAGATATTGCTTCATTTTAATATTCCTATTACAAATTTAAAGAAAATATAGGATGCTAGCTACGTTGTTTTTTCCACATTCTTTGTAGTTATATGTTTGAGAAGCCTGGATTTTATCTATCGCTAGTTATAGACCATAGTATTACCCTAGTAAACAACAATCAAGAGTACAATCATCCTTCGGTCATCCTAGGGTCATCCTTCGGTTATCCTACGGTGTGAACGACTTCTTAACATAATCAGTAAGGCCGATTGGCTCATGGTCATAATTCTACACTGTTAACACCACAATTAGTTCAAATAATAAAAAACTTTTCGTTCTTTGTGTAAAATAACACGCAATGCTTCAAAGGTATTTTACTCTTTTTTTTCTTTTACTTTTTGCTACCAATACATTTGGTCAATCGGCTCGAGCTGTAAAATTATCCGATGCGGCAATTGCACTAACTAAGCAAAAAGTAATTTACGATCCGGCCTATTTCAGTATTCCCTACCCAAATGGAGATGTACCATTAGGTAAAGGCGTTTGCACTGATGTCGTGATAAGGGCATATAGAAAGAGTTTAGATATAGATTTGCAAAAAGAAGTGCATCTTGACATGAAATCTAATTTCGTTTTATATCCAAAAAATTGGGGACGAAAAACGACTGATAGAAATATAGATCATAGACGCGTTTATAACTTAATGTTTTTTTTAGGAGAAAAGGTGAAGTTAAACCCATTACTAAAAATCCGGAGGATTATAAGCCAGGTGATATAGTTTGTTGGAATTTGAGTGGAAATATCTCCCATATAGGGTTGGTTATCAATCAAAAAACGGCTGATGGCAAAAGATACAAGATCGTTCATAACATTGGCGCTGGTCAGGTAATAGAAGATTGCCTGTTTAGTTGGAAAATAATTGGCCACTATCAATATAAAATATAATATGCTTGCTTTTGCTAATGCTAAGATTAATTTAGGGTTAAATTTGATAGCGAAACGTTCCGATGGCTATCATAATTTAGAAACAGTTTTTTATCCCATTAAAATAAATGATGTTGTTGAACTTGTTGATTCTGAAGATACAAGTTGCATAATTAAGGGGATTGAAATTCCTGGAAATACTGATGATAATATCTGTTTAAAGGCTTTCAGATTACTCCAAGATGAATTTAACTTGCCGCATCAAAAGTTAGTTTTGCTAAAAAATATACCAATTGGCGCTGGTTTGGGGGGAGGGTCTTCTGACGCTGCGTTTTTAATTAAATTAGTTAACGAGAAGTTTAGCTTGGGTCTAAGTGTTTCTAAGATGCAAACTTATGCGCGAAATTTAGGCGCCGATTGTGCTTTTTTTATCGAGAATCGACCTGTATTTGCCTTTGCCAAAGGGGATGAGTTTGAGGAGTTAGCAATCAGTCTCTCGAACTATTATATTGTGTTGGTAAAGCCTCCAGTTCACGTTTCCACGGCACTAGCTTATGCCAACGTAAAAGTAAAACAACCTATAACTTCCTTAAAAAAATTGATACATTTGCCTTTAACGGATTGGAGAACAACAATCTTTAATGATTTTGAACCTTCTGTGTGTGAAAAATACCCACAAATTGACGAAATTAAAACAAAGCTTTATGCTGCAGGTGCTACATTTGCACTCATGAGCGGGAGTGGGTCATCGGTTTTCGGGATTTTTGAAAAGCCAGTAAAGTTGCCAGAATTGGAGAGAGAGAATTTGGTTTTTTATAACGTTTAACGATCCTGAACATCTTGATACCTGATGTTCATTACTTGATACTAACTATTGACTACTTATACTTAGGAAATGGAAATAAACCTCATCCGTAAAAGCGGAAAATTTAATTTCGAAGCGAGCAATGAAACGGGATTTACCGTTGAACTAGATGCTAAGGCTGCAATTGGCGGCGAAGGAAAAGGTTTTAGGCCAATGGAAATGATGTTAATTGGGCTGGGGGGGTGTAGTGGCATTGATATGGTAAACGTGTTGACCAAACAGAAGGAGCCATTAAATGATGTTAAAATAGGTATTAAAGCTACTCGGAAAGATGAAGAAATGCCGCCGATTTTTGATGTGATTGACATTCATTTCGATTTATACGGAGATTTAAACACAACCAAAGTCGAACGGGCATTACAAATGACCTTCGATAAATATTGTTCAGTAGCGAATATATTAAGTCGCTCAGCAACAATAAATTTTACTTATGCAATAAATAATATCTAGCATGAAGTATCCGGAAACAAAACCTTGATACTCAAATCTTGATACTTAATACTCAATCTTGATACTTACAATATGTCCGAAAATTTCGAAACCATCGCCATCCGCACTCAAACCGAAAGAAGTAATCATAAAGAACATTCTTCAGCTATCTATTTAACTTCAAGCTATAAATTTGATGACGCTGAAGAAATGCGTGCCTTATTTGCGAATGAGAAAGAAGGTAATGTATATAGCCGTTATTCTAATCCAAACACTTCTGAATTTATAGAAAAAATGTGTTTATTGGAGGGGGCAGAAGACGGGTTTGCTACAGCAACAGGCATGGCTTCTATCTTTACTACCTTTGGTGCATTTCTTAAAAGCGGCGATCATATTGTTTCAAGTCGCTCAGTTTTTGGTTCAACGCATCAATTGTTAACCAACGTTTTCTCTAAATGGGGTGTTACTTTCGACTATGCCGATTTAGACAAACCACAGGATTGGGAAGCTTTGATTAAGCCTAATACAAAAATCATTTTTGTAGAAACTCCTTCAAACCCAGGGATTGATATTATTGATTTAGAATTTTTAGCCGGACTAGCGAAAAAGTACAACGTTTTATTTGTGGTTGATAACTGTTTCGCTACGCCATATTTGCAACAACCAATTAAATTGGGTGCAGATATATCAATCCATTCGGCAACAAAATATATTGACGGACAAGGACGTGTGCTAGGTGGCATTATTTTAGGAAGTAAAGTTCTGATTACTGAAGTAATGAATTTTGCGCGCCATAGTGGTCCATCTTTATCGCCTTTCAATGCTTGGATATTATCTAAAAGTTTAGAAACACTAGCCGTTCGTATGGACCGCCATTGTGAAAACGCCTTAAAAGTAGCCGAGTACTTAGAGAAACATCCTAAAATCAAATTGGTGAAATATCCATTCCTCCCATCACATCCACAATATGCGATTGCTAAAAAGCAAATGACACAGGGTGGGGGTATCGTAACTATCGTGGTAAATGGAGGTGTAGAAGGTGCTCGTAAATTTATGGATGGATTAAAAATGTTCTCAATCTCAGCAAACTTAGCTGATACGCGCTCAATTGCAACTCATCCTGCAACTAGTACACACTCCAAATTAACGGAAGAGCAACGTCTGGAAGTTGGTATTGAACAGGGGTCTGTACGCTTATCAATTGGCTTAGAGCATATAAATGATATTTTAAAGGATATTGAAGGGGCTTTAGCAAATTAAGAAATTCTCGTGGGCAGCATACAAATGTAGGTCTCGAAATTAGCTCGAAGCTGTATTAACAATTTATCCAATCGGCAACAGTGTTATTATGATATTAATTCGCTTTTTTTAATGGTATGTTTGAGAATAATAGTAATTTTAAATGTTATCTCAGACCAGCATTATGGCCAAAAATAAAACCACATCAACGGATAATAATGTAATTGAATTTATTCAATTATTTGCTGATACCGAACAAAAACGAGCAGATAGTATGGCCTTGCTCGCGTTAATGCAGCGTGTATCAGGATATGAACCTAAAATGTGGGGGCCTTCGATCATCGGCTTTGGTAACTATCATTATAAATATGAAAGTGGCCATGAAGGTGATGCTCCGCTTATTGGTTTCTCGCCACGTAAAGCAGCCATTTCTTTGTATGTGTATACCGGCTTGCCCGAACACGAACCACTCTTAAAAAATCTAGGTAAGTTTAAAATGGGTAAGGCCTGTATTTACGCAAAAAAATTAACCGATATTAACCAAGAAGAGTTAAAAAGAATAATCGAAGCAACGATCAAATATTTAAAATCAAAATACGATAAATAAAACAAACCAATATATGGCAACTACAAACACTTATCTAAATTTTAATGGTAATTGCGAGGCTGCATTTACCTTTTACAAATCAGTATTTGGTGGGGATTTAAAAATGCTAACTAATGTAATCCCTATCCTCCTCACTTAAGGATGATTTATTTTCAGCGACAGGTTGGCCCTTTTCAATTTCAGTATCGTAACTACTTAATGTTTTTCGAGGGCGACCTACGATAAAGCCTAAAATAAATCCAATAACAATGCAAATCCCAATTACCAAAAGTTTAGAAACAGGAACTGGGGCTCCGATGAGAAAATTAAACTCAACAGAATCACTGTTGTCCATTAAGAAGATGGTTAATAAACAAGTAATAATGATTACAAATATGGTTTTTGGCTTCATAAGTTTAAAAGTTGTAGTTAAAAATTAGCTCTAATATAGGGTTTTGCTTATAAATTTGATTTACAAATATTACTCTCGCACCTAAATCAACAATTGGTTGATACCGTAGCAGGTTCATACTACTACGTAATTCGAAGCCAAAAGTTTTAGGTTGTGCTAAGTTTGTTTGTTTAATGATGTTTTCATAGTGGCTAAACAAACCCATTCTAATGTTTCTGATGTAGGCTAAAGGACCAATTTCTAGGTCTGGAAATGCAATCGGAAATCTGTAATTCAGTAACAAAGTGTTTTGTAGTTCGCTTTTTGCTCTTATTTGAGCGTAGCCATAAACAGCTGCTATTTCTGTGCTGGCATTAAATAGTCCTGTTGTATTTTGGTAATTAGCACTTATAGAGAAAGTATGATTTTTGGCAATCCCTGGAAGATATAAGTTGCTTTCAATTGCAAATAATTTTCCTTTTAAGTTATTGTCAAATGGTTGATGGAAGTATTTAAGACTAAATGTTTGCGCAAATTTTGGAGCGAGATCTCTTTCCGCAGTCCGCAAAGTATGTGTGAAAGCCAGGCGATAGTTTAACGGAAAACGAAGTGTGCTATTAATGAACTTAGAATCTATTTCAGTTAAATTTCGTTGGGTAAAGCTAGTGCCTACCTCTGCGATAAAGCTGTAGTTATGGTTGAATGTATTGATGCTTAAAGGTAAGCTTGCTTTGAAGTTAATATAGTTTTCTCGCCAATTTGCTTGTGTTGCTTGTGTAGTATTCTTTGGCTTATAGAAAGTAGTTCGGGCCCTATTTCGATAGGTGCTGCTAAACACGGGGTAAAGTGCTTTGAAAGTAAAGCCGGCATTATATTCGATCTTGCGCAAATCGCTGTCATATACTGCGCCAGTATAGAAATCAAAAATGCTTAATAAATCGTTCGATTTTAACTGTAAGCCCACTCTGTCTGAATCGTCAACCACAGGGCTTAAGCTGTGGAAATTAAATAAATTAGCAAAGGGTCTGTAAGGTTTCGATTCTAATAGTTGTTGAGGTATTTCGTCAAAAACATTTTTGGAGTGTTCTTGTACTTCGGCCGCTTTACCGAAATAGACAAAATCGTTTTGTTGAATTTCTTGGCGAAGAATAGGGGTTTGGACAATGTCATAACCCTTTAAATGATATTCATTAAATAGCAAACTCTTTCCATCTGTTTTTATGTTCGCATTAAAAGCGCCGTATTTAGAGGCGCTGAGAGCGACTATCTTTGAATTATTGGGGTTTACCTCAAAAATGTTATTGATGCCGTTTAGATGGGCGTTAAAGACGATTTGGCCGCCATTAAAAATCGGTCTGCTTAACTGTTGTTGTGTTTCATCAATAATTTTGCGAGGAGAGTTGTCTCCTTCTTTAATCCATAATGCTTTTCCAAGTTCACTAACGCTAACCCAGGTAGCTTTTGAGCCATCTGCATTGAGTGCTGGGGTTTGAAGAATATCGTTTGCTTGATTAGGGTGAGTTTTAGTGATGCTGCCACTATTTGGATCTAGTTCGACTAGATTCGCTTTATTGCTTAAATCAATTTGAACAGCAATCAGCTTTTTGCCATCTGTGGAAAGGCTAGGGGAGAAGAGCCTGGTTTTAAAAGTAAGTTGTTTTTTTTGCTTGGTAATGAAATTGTAAGAGCAAATCACGCTGTAACTACGTTGTTTGTATCTAGGGTCGAACCTGATTTCATCCCAAACTAAAAGATTTTCTGCATAGCTAAACCAAGGCTGTTCCTGGTAAGCAATGGAAAATAGCTTCTTTTCATTTTTGCTGTCGTCTATTATAACAAAAGTTGGTGGAGAAGCTTTGCTATGTTTTAGGGATAAAATTTGATTGTTTCCGAATGACGTTGGTAAAAAATAATTCGCGACAAATTTGGCTTGTTGATTTAAAGTTTGGTATTGTTCGCTTCTGTTAGTTTGGTCTTGTGCTGTCCATTCTTTTTTGAGAACATCAACAGTGTACTTGTACCATTGGTTGGTGGTTTTTCCTGTTAATTTTTTTAAGCTTTGGGAAAATGGGTATAACCTAAATGGTCTTTGTTGAATATCTCCGAATAAGCTATCGACACTATTTTTTCCAAATTCTTTTCTCAGTTGAGAAGTTAGTAGATATCCGAGTTGATAATAGCCTGGGGTTTGATCTTTACTCGAGCCAAAATAAGCTTTGGAATAGGAGAGTTTTTGGTTCTCCAACAGAGACGTTCTGAAAGGCATGATCCAAGAAGGCTGCCTTCCTCGACCTGCATTTGTTAAGGAAGTTTCGGTACTTACCGCGTCTCCTTCAAAGAACCAGGTTGGTACACTAATACCTAAGTAGGCAAAATAAATTTCTTCGGGAAATGGGTAAGCCTTTCCACCAGTTAATTTATCAAATTGAGCAACGTGTCTTAGCTCATGAATGGCCAAATTATTTAACCAATCTTGACTGTCAAATTGCTGCGGTGGCGTAGTGTAAAATTGGGACTTTTTCGGAGCTAATTGAACGAAGCCATTTGCTATCGTTCCGCGGTTTTGAAATACAATAGGAATGGTGGTTTTTTGCTGATTTAAACTCCGGCCGACTAATGGATAAATTTTAGGTATCGTATTAGCCATTCGCTGAGCTTCTTTTTCGAGCTCGGTAGGGTAGATGATTTTAAATCCAGCAACATCTATCTGCCTCCATTTTACACTAAGTGGATTTTGTTCAGTGTCGAAAATTTGCCCAAAACTGTTTGAAAAAGTAAAACTTAATATTAATGTACATAATAAATTGATTTTCAAATTATTATAGGTATTATTTGATGTCATTAATTGAGTATGCTAAAATTTTTAGTTTTTTGAAGTCTGTAAAACCGTTTTTATATTACCTATTTGATTAATTGAATTTAATTAATTTATTGATAAACAAAATTTTAATAAAATTTATTAAAACGAAGTAAATACCAATTTTGCAGCTTATTTTGTTCCTTTTTAAGTGCGTTTTGTCAGTTTTATCGTTTCGGAAGATTAACTCCCTAATCATCGGTTAATATACACTTATTCTGCATTATTTCTCATAAAAAATAATCCGAAAAATTTGAGATGTATACGGAAATAGTAAAAAAAGGCATCGAATAATAGTGCATTTTCGAACCTTTTTGAGTACTTATGTTGGGTTAATTTTGTCCCCTACCCTGTCAGTTTTTGGCAGGATATGGATGGTGAAATAACAGGAGATTAGGTCAAAAAAATAACGTTTTAATAGCTATTTATTCCGATCGTTTTGGTGAATTATTAGAGGCAAATTTGGAGGCCAAAATAGCGTCGAGAATTCATAAGGTAAGTAATTTTTTTGGAAGCTTTCCTAGGCTTTATTTTTTCTCTTTTTGTAAATGGGATATAAGAAAACTGCGCCAAGAATTAGCAGCGAACCCAAATAAAAACCGCCAGTCATTTGCTCTTTATTACCAAAAAATAGGAAGGCTAAAATGATGCCATATACAGGTTCTAAGTTGGTAACTAAAGCTACTCTAAAAGCCGACAAAGTTCTCATTACACCTACGCCAGCTACATAGGCTAGGGCGGTACATATTGTCCCTAAAATCATCAAATAGAACCAATCACTTAAGCTCAAGTTAAAGGTTTCATGGACCAAGCTAGTGTCGAAGAGGCGGTAAACAGTAATCCAGAAAAATGCGCCGGAAAGCTCATAGAAGCCAATGATGCTTGGGTTTGTATTTTGAACCAAAGTAGAGTTTATCGTAGAGAATATACTTGCAGCAAGTGCCGACAAAAGCCCAAAAATGATCCCAGTAGTGTATTTAGATTCGAATTTGAAAATGAGATAAATTCCAATAATAATTACTAAACCTATAAATATATCTCCCTTAGAGACGTTCTGTTTTTTAACAATAGGCTCCAAGATGGCGATAAATAGTGTTACAGACGACAAGCAAATTAAGCTTACAGAGACATTTGCGACTTTTATTGCGTGGAAAAAGAAAATCCAATGGATTGCAACAATACTGCCAGTAAAGAAAAATTGCATAAATTCCTTTCTTGACACCTTGATATCTGTTTTGCTCCAAATAAAGTAAGCAAATAAGCTCAAGCTTGCGATTAAAACCCGATACCAGACCATTTGTACTGCATCTATCGAAATCAATGCGCCTAAGACGCCTGTAAATCCCCATACAAACACCGTTAAGTGTAGTATAATTAGATTTTTTCGATCAGCATGGGTTTTTTGAAGATCATTCATTATTTAGGTGCGCGCCTAAGCAGATAAAAACCTAAGATACCAAAGAAAATAGTTGGTATAAGTATTGCGGCAAGTGGCGGAAGGCCTCCTTTGGTCGAAAACATTTTCGCAAATTGATTGAAGACAATATAAGTAAAGCTTAAAAATATACCAATCCCTAACGGTAAGCCAACGCCACCTCTAACTTTCCGGGATGACAACGCAACACCAATTAAGGTAAGTACAAAGGCTGACAAAGGCTGTAACCAACGTTTATATTGTTCAAAAAGCAAATCGTTCATTACCCCTGAACCCCTTATTTTTTCTTTGGTAATCTTATCTGTTAATTCTTTGTTGCTTAAACTTTCGAATATGTTTCCGTAAGCAGAAAAATCATCTGGTCTCATATCTAACGTGGTATCTTTAGGGACCAGGCTCTCATAGATCATTTTTTCTTTTAAGCCATCAATGTTTCTAACGGTATAGTCTGTCAATGTCCATTTTCGCTTTAAGGTATCCCATTTAATTGTTTTCGCCATTAGCTTTTTTCGCAGCAAATCGCCATTAAATTTATCAAGCGTGAAGTCATACCCTACATTTGTTTTGTTGTCAAAGGCGTTTATAAAAATGTAGGTATTGCTATCCAATTTCATGTGTATTTTTTCCTTAATATAGGGGTCTTTTTTATTAACTACCTCATTTTCAAACTTGTTCTTAATTCTATTGGTGTAAGGAAGCACATACAGATTAGAAAGTAAGTTCGCTGAAAAGATGATAAATGCAGAAATAAAATATGGGCGTAAAAATCTATTAAAACTAACTCCGCCACTTAGAATGGGTACAATTTCCGTTTGGTCGGCCATTTTTGCGGTAAAGAATATTACAGCTATGAAATTAATCAACGGGGAGAGCATATTAACATAGAATGGAATAGAACCCGCGTAATATTGCGTAATAGTCTCCCAAATCGTCATATTACTCTCTAAAAAGTCATCAAGTTTCTCTGAGAGGTCAAAGATTACAATAATAACCACAAACAGCACTAAGGTGTACACAAACGTACCCAGGTATTTGCCAATAATAAAGGCGTCAATAATTTTTAAGCGCTTGCGGAAAAAGTTCATCTATAATTTATTACCTAATATACCAACCATTTTGTTTTTCCAAGCGTAAAATTCGCCTGATATTATCTTTTCTCGAGCTTCATTTACTAGCCACAAATAGAAATGTAGGTTATGTAGGGTTGCTATTTGCGCACCAAGTATTTCCTTGGAGTGCATTAAATGCCTTAAATAGGCTTTTGAGTAAACCTGATCAGCATAAAGGTCGCTATCTACATCAATGGGAGAAAAGTCATTTTCCCATTTTTTATTACTGATGTTAATGATGCCATTTCTTGTAAACAGCATTCCATTTCTTGCATTTCGGGTAGGCATTACACAATCAAACATGTCTATACCTAACGCAATATTCTCCAAAATATTTATTGGTGTTCCGACGCCCATTAGGTATCTCGGTTTATCAACTGGTAACACATTGCAAACCACTTCTGTCATCGCATACATTTCTTCGGCGGGTTCGCCAACAGATAAGCCGCCAATCGCATTCCCTTCACGCTCCATACTAGCGATAAATTCGGAAGATTTTACTCTTAAATCTTTATATACCGATCCTTGTACAATTGGAAAAAGTGTTTGATCAAAGCCATATTTAGGCATTGTAGTGTCAAAACGATGGCAACAACGTTTTAACCATCTATGCGTCATGTTGATTGAGTTTGCTGCATATTTATAGTCACAAGGGTATGGGGTGCACTCATCAAAGGCCATGATAATATCTGCACCAATGCTACGTTGAATGTCCATTGCATATTCGGGTGTAAATAAATGCTTTGAACCATCGATATGCGATCTAAAGGTTACACCTTCTTCTTTGATTTTTCGAACTTTACTTAGTGAGTAAACCTGATATCCACCACTATCGGTCAATATTGGCTTATCCCAACCAATAAATTTATGTAATCCACCGGCAGGTTCAATAATATCCAATCCTGGTCTCAAGTATAGATGATAGGTATTGCCTAAGATAATTTGAGCTTTAATATCTTCTTTTAATTCTCTTTGATGCACGGCTTTAACAGTTCCAGCGGTGCCTACCGGCATAAAAATAGGTGTTTTTATATCGCCATGAGCTGTTGTAATTGTTCCAGCTCTTGCTTTGGATAGTGGATCGTTTGCCTGTAAATTAAATTTCATATATGGGGTCTTCATCAAATCGGCTGCAAAAATAGCCAAAATTCTTGGTTTATTAGTTTATTGGTTCAATTGGCGTCATCGGATGACGTTATGTCTTTTTATCAACAATTAACAGGAAATCAGATTAAAAATGAGAGATTTGTGACTTTTAGAATAACCATCGTGGAATTAAACGCTTTAGAAATCTGCCTGCTCGGCACATTTATTTTCTGTCTTCTTACGCAGCTCTATTTCAGCTTGTTTGTACATTTGAAATTGTCATCAATTAAAATTGATCAAATTAATGACGGTCCATTAAACCCACTTAGCGTAATCATATGTGCCAGAAATGAAGTGACAAATTTGGAGAAGAACCTGCCGATTTTTTTGGTTCAAGATTATCCAGCTTTTGAAATAATAGTGGTAAACGATCGGTCGTGGGATGGTACTGCGGATCTGCTAGAACGCCTTGCGAAAAAGTATGACAAGTTGAAGGTTGTAACCATAACAGATGGCAATAAATTTATTGCTGGAAAGAAATTTGCCGTAACAATGGGTATTAAAGCTGCGACCAACGAATGGCTGGTATTTACAGACGCTGATTGCTTTCCTGCATCTTCAAATTGGCTAAGAGGAATGCAACAACCGACGAATGATCAGACGGAAATTATTTTAGGCTATTCTCCTTATCTAAAAAAGGGTACATTGTTAAACGCTATTATTCGATTAGAAACCTTTTTTACAGCAGTTAATTATTTGTCATTTGCTTTAAAACGAATGCCATATATGGGGGTTGGAAGAAATATGGCGTATAAAAAGTCGCTTTTTTTTAAGAACAAAGGTTTTGCGGCGCACATGCATATTCCATCGGGTGATGATGATCTTTTTGTAAATGCTAGTGCAACAAAGACAAATACAGAAATCCGTATACACAGAGATACACATGTTTGGAGTGAGCCAAAAACTTCATTTATCGCTTATTTGCGTCAAAAAAAGCGCCACTACGGTGCTGGGAAATTATATCAAACTAAGCATCGTTTTTTACTTTCTATACAATTTATTTTCCATCTATTATTTTATGTAGTTGGAATTGTTTTATTGTGTTTTAATGATACTCGTTATTATGCATTAGGTGTTTTTGGATTTAGTATGCTGTTTAGGGGCTTGGTATATGCAAGATTGCTAAATCGATTACAGTACGGTGAGCTAAAGTGGTGGTTTCCAATTCTAGAGCTTATTCAGTTTTTGTTTTTAATGATTAATGGTATAGTTTCTATATTTGTTAAAAAAGTACAGTGGAAGTAGTTACTGGGTAGTATTTAAGCCACTAGCTAACCTAATTTTAAATTTTATACCATGCCTGACGTGAAACCAGACCTAATTCTAAAGTATTTTCCAAACATTAGTAAACTACAGCTTGATCAGTTTGCTAAACTATATGACTTGTATAGCTTCTGGAATGCCCAAATTAATGTGATTTCGCGAAAAGACATTGATGAACTTTATGAAAGACATATCTTACATTCATTAGGAATTGCAAAATTCTGTACGTTTAGAGCGGGCGAGAAAGTTTTAGATGTAGGCACGGGTGGAGGATTCCCGGGAATTCCATTGGCAATTTTATTCCCAGAAACACAGTTTCACTTGGTAGATTCGATTGGGAAAAAGATTAAAGTAGTAACCGAAGTTGCAGCTTCTCTTGGCCTAAAAAATGTGAAAGCTAGCCATTTAAGAGCTGAGCAGGTTGCAGATAAATATAATTTTGTTGTTTCAAGAGCCGTAACTCGTCTGGTGGATTTCTATCCATGGATTAGGGGAAAGTTTGCAAAGGAGCATATCAATGCAATTCCCAACGGTATTTTATATCTTAAAGGTGGTGATTTAACAGAAGAGATTAAAGAATCAAAGCTGAAAGCAGAACTACATCCACTTTCAGCTTATTTTGAGGAGGGGTTTTTTGAAACGAAATACGTTGTTTATATCCCTCAATAATTCGGTTTCCAAGAGATATCTTATTATTCGCTTTGCGTATTCAGTCTATTTAATGATATCGTTATCGTTTGTAGGGTCTCCAGTGATTATCACCTCTTTTACTTTTTCTATGCCTGTGGGATCCCCTTCGATCATTTTAGAAGCCGGTTTAGCTTTATCTGGTTTTACAATTGGTGGAGGGAATTTAATTTTACTTTTTGCTTTGGGCTTGGAACTAGAGGGCTCGATTGGTGGAGGCGGGACCGTCTTCGATGATTTTTTTGGCTTTTCAGGTTTTACAATTGGTGGAGGGAACTTCACTTGATCTTCTCTTGGTGGAGGTGGCTCAACTGGCGGCGGTGGGGTTTTTGAAGTTTTACTTGGTTTGTCTGCTTTAACAATGGGTGGAGGAAATTTGATTTGATTTTGTTTTTTTGCTTTCCTTAAGCGTAATGTATCACTTTTAACTTGTGTAATTTTTTGTACTGGTACAGCAATTTCGCTTTTCTCCGGAAGCAAATCTACATAACCATAATCTTTTGTGAATGCCATTGTAGATGTACAAAGCATCGCCCCAGTTAAAGGGAGTGTTAGCAGCAACCTAAGCCTTGCCCAGCCTGCTGTTCTTTTTTTGTTTAACATGTTAATTCTCCTTTTTAATATTGATTGATTGAAAATTTGATTTGTAATCGGTTGCGCTCGTAATCCAAATGAGTTTTGGATTAAAAACAGCGCATACTCGTGCTTTTGTACGTCAGCATTGGTAGTAAGCTCGTCTGCAATATATTCATGCAGTAATTTGATGTCTTTTTTAATGAAATGTAGGATAGGATTAAACCAACAAATAACCTGTACTATTTCGAAAAATATCACATCAAAACTGTGCTTCTGTTTGATGTGTACCATTTCATGTTTTAATACTGCAGGCTGATTCGCTAATTGTGGATGAATAAACAATAGGTTAAAGAAAGAAAAAGCTGTAGAATCTCCATGCACTTCAACTAATGTAATATCACCTACATTATGCTTTTTTGATTTGAACCAAATGCTAATAATCTTATACACGTTTACACTTAATTTAAAAGCAAAGCAAACGGCGATAAAGAGATAAAAAATGTAAAGCCAACTTACTTCGGAAATTTCTACCTTAGCACCGGCATTGCTGATGTGATTTAAATTTTGGTTAGGCGATAATTTTAGCGCTCCTATCTGGGTTACAGGCAATACAAATGAGATTATTGTAACAAGCAATAAAAAGTACCGATTAAGATCATAAAAGGTCTCATTTTGTAAAAACAGACGGTAAAAGCCGTAAAATAATGTCAAATATAGGTTTGCCTCGAGTAAATAATACAGCCAGTTCATTATTGCTTATTTTTAAGTTTTTCAGCTAATGCAATTAGTTCATCCAACTCATCGATGTCCATGTTTTTTTCCTTCACCAAGAAAGAAACTAAACTTTGATAATTATTCTCGAAGTAGTTGTTCATCACTTTATCGAAGGCAAAATGTTTATACTGCTCCTCGGTAATAATTGGGAAATAGATATGCGTGTTGCCAATGGCCTTATGAGATAAGAAGCCCTTTGCCTCTAAAACTCTAATTACTGTTGATACAGTATTGTACGCTGGCTTAGGCGGATCCATTTTGTCGATCACATCTTTTACCAAGCCTTCCGTCATTTCCCATAGGATTAACATGACTTGTTCTTCGGCTTTTGTTAACTCTCTCATTGCATTATTTTCTTTTTGTTAAACTAAATTTACTACTATTTTTATAGTTATCAAACTATTTTTGTAGTTTGCTATTTAATATACTGACTAACAGCTATATAAAATTAAATAGTAGAGTGCATTCGGATAATATCATACCTTTGGATCAATGAGTTTAGTCCATAAAATAGCCCTTACTTTAATCAAAAATATTGGTTCCAGACAAGCAAAAAAACTGCTGTCTACTTTCGGTGATGCTGAATCTGTATTTGCTGCGAAAAAAGATACGTTGCTTAAAATTGAAGGTATCGGAGAGAAGCTTGCTTCATCGATTCTAAATACTGATGCATTAATAAAAGCTGAAAGCGCGCTAGCTTTTGTCAAGAAAAACAAGATTGAAGTTTTGTTCTATACTGACGAGAACTATCCGAAGAGATTGCGTAACTGTTACGATGCGCCAATATTATTGTATTTTAAAGGTAACGCAGATTTTAATCAAAAAAGGGTTGTTAGTATTGTTGGTACGCGTAATGCAACACCTTACGGTAAACAATTGTGCAGACAGCTAGTTGAAACTTTGCGCTCACATGATGTTTTGATTATTAGTGGGTTGGCATATGGGATTGATGTAACAGCCCATCAAGAAAGTCTATCCGTTGAAATACCGACAGTTGGGGTGTTAGGTCACGGTTTGGATAGGATATATCCTTTGGCGCATGCAGATATTGCTCGTAAAATGATTAATAGGGGTGGACTATTAACTGAGTTTTTACCTGGTACAAACCCTGATAAAGAAAATTTTCCGAAGAGAAATAGGATTATTGCGGGCTTATGCGATGTACTTGTTGTTGTGGAGGCTTCAAATAAAGGCGGTGCACTCATTACAGCTGACATTGCAAATTCATATTTTAGAGATGTATTTGCTTTTCCAGGCAGAACAACCGATGTGTATTCTACAGGTTGTAATTTTCTTATAAAAACAAACCGTGCAGGGCTTATTAATCACCCCAAAGATTTAATTTATTATTTAGCTTGGGAGGATGAAAACTTAGAAAAAAAAGAAGTCCAAGTTAAATTGCCACTTGATTTGAATGAAGTTGAGCGTTTAATTGTGGATTCATTAAAAGCCAATGCATTAAGTGTTGATGAATTATGTTACCTCACAAAACTTTCTCAAAGTAAGCTGACAATGGCTTTATTAACCCTCGAAATACAGGGCATTATCATCAACTTACCTGGTAAAAGATATCAGCTAACCTAATTTTATGAAATTTATTGTATACTTATCTAGTAGTTTAAGGTATTAAATTTTATTATATATATTATTTCGGAATTTTGTTTCGAATAAATATTAAACCATAAAATACTTATCGCCAATTTGTATTTTTGTACTATGTGGTACAAAAATATTTTGGAAACCATTGGTAATACACCATTGGTAAAATTAAACAATATTACTGCTGCTGTTCCTGGAACAGTTTTAGCAAAGATAGAAACAACCAATCCTGGCAATTCCATTAAGGACCGTATGGCGGTAAAAATGATTGAAGATGCAGAGAAAAGTGGAGTTTTAAAACCTGGTGGGACTATTATTGAAGGTACATCTGGTAACACTGGAATGGGCCTTGCTATGGCTGCTATTATTAAAGGCTACAAATGTATTTTTACGACCACTGATAAGCAATCGAAAGAGAAAGTTGATGCTTTACGTGCCTTTGGAGCAGAAGTTATTGTTTGTCCAACTAACGTTGATCCTGAAGATCCCCGTTCTTATTATTCTGTTTCTTCACGTTTAGAACGTGAAGTACCAAACTCATGGAAGCCAAATCAATATGATAATCTTTCCAATACCATGGCACATTACGAACAAACTGGGCCAGAGATTTGGGAGCAAACCGAAGGCAAGATCACACATTTAGTAGTAGGCGTGGGTACTGGAGGTACTATATCAGGAACAGGAAAATATTTAAAGGAGAAAAACCCAAATATTAAAGTTTGGGGGATAGATACTTATGGTTCTGTTTTTAAGAAATATAAGGAGACTGGAATATTGGACAAGAATGAAATCTATCCATACATTACCGAGGGGATAGGTGAAGACTTCCTGCCACAAAATGTAAATTTTGATGTAATCGATTTGTTTGAGAAGGTAACTGATAAGGATGCTGCCTTAATGACTCGAGATATCGCCCGCAAAGAAGGAATTTTTGCAGGTAATTCTGCTGGATCCGCAATTGCAGGACTATTGCAATTAAAAGATAAATTAAAGCCTGAAGATGTGATCGTAGTTATTTTTCATGACCACGGGAGTCGTTATATGGGTAAAATGTATAACGAAGATTGGTTACGAGAAAGAGGCTTTTTGAAAGATGAGAAATTAACCGCGCGCTCTATTCTAGCAAAACAATCAAATCAAGAAGTTGTAACCTTAGACTGTGAGAAAACAATTACGGAGGCTATAAATGTGATGAAAACTCTTAACATATCTCAGTTGCCAATCACCCAACAGGGGATGGTAGTAGGAAAGGTAACGGAGAGTAATATTTTAGAATCACTTTTAGAAAACCCTTCTTTGAAATCAAATCCAGTGAAAGAAATTATGACGGCTTCTTTGCCATTTGTTGATTTGAATACTTCGATTGATAAAATATCGACCATGATCAACAAGGATAATAGTGCGGTACTTGTTGAAGATGAACAAGGGAAATTTGGAATTATCACCCAATATGATATTATTGAGGCGATTTCAGGGTAAAATTAAAATTTGCGAAGTTTTTAAACTTCGCAAGTTTTAAAAAATGTTAGTGACTAGGTCCAGACCCTTCAACACGTTTTATCTGTGCGCCTAAAGCTCTTAATCTAGTGTCAATATCTTGATAACCGCGTTCAATTTGCTCGATATTGTAGATTGTTGAGGTTCCTTCTGCAGATAAAGCGGCTATTAATAGAGAAACCCCTGCTCTGATATCCGGAGAGGTCATACTAATTCCTCTTAATTTATATTTTTTGTCAATACCATTTACGGTAGCACGATGAGGGTCACAAAGGATAATTTGTGCACCCATATCTATTAATTTATCAACAAAGAATAAACGACTTTCGAACATTTTTTGATGAATTAGTACATTTCCTCGGGCTTGAGTAGCCACAACTAGAATTATACTTAATAAATCTGGAGTGAATCCCGGCCATGGGGCATCTGCAATTGTTAAAATAGAGCCATCAATAAAAGTATCTATCTCATAGTGTTTCTGAGAAGGAACAAATATATCATCACCTCTGCGCTCGAGCTTTATTCCTAACTTTTTAAATACCTCAGGAATAACACCTAGTTCTTCATATCTGACATTTTTGATAGTGATTTCTGATTCTGTCATTGCTGCAAGGCCAATAAATGAACCAATCTCAATCATGTCAGGTAACATTCTATGCTCAGTACCATCTAGTTTTTTAACACCCTCTATCGTTAATAAGTTAGAGCCTATACCCGAAATTTGTGCCCCCATTCTGTTTAGCATCTTGCAAAGTTGTTGCAAGTACGGCTCACAAGCTGCGTTATAAATGGTTGTTGTGCCTTTCGCAAGAACAGCTGCCATTACAATGTTTGCTGTACCGGTTACAGATGCTTCGTCTAATAGAATATAAGCGCCCTTTAAATTGGTCGCATCAACATTGAAAAATGCCTTTTTTGAGTCGTAGACAAATTTTGCGCCTAGTTTTTCAAAACCTAAAAAGTGCGTATCTAATCGCCTACGACCAATTTTGTCGCCACCTGGCTTAGGGATAGCAGCACGTCCAAAACGTGCCAAAAGTGGACCAACAATCATAATAGAACCCCTTAAACCTCCACCCTTTGCTTTGAAAACATCAGATTGAAAGAAGTCTAAGTTAATGTTCTTTGCTTCAAAGGTGTAGGTGTCTTTGTTCAAACGTTCAACAGTTACGCCTAAATCACTTAAAAGTTCTATCAGCTTATTTACATCTTTGATATCTGGGATATTGCTGATGGTAATTTTTTTCTCTGTTAATAAAACTGCTGAGATAATTTGTAAAGCTTCATTTTTAGCTCCCTGAGGAGTAATTTCGCCTTTTAATTTCTTGCCGCCAATAATTTCGAATGCATTCATGTTTTTTATATTGCTTCAATGCGAGGTGCCAAATAATTTAGTTTTCATTTGTAAACCCGTAATGACGATTTGTTAATGTCTTTGTTTTGGATTATTTCTTTGTTGCGGGCGACTGTTATTGTTTTGACGACCTTTGTTATTTCTACCTCTATTGTTATTGTTAGATCGAACAGGCTGAGGTCTAAACTCCACTTTTTGAAGATTTACATTCTCCTCTAATACTAAATTGCCGCCAGAAAGTTCCCGTAAATTTTTAAGAATTACTTCGTCCGCTACGTTGTCCTTATTCCATTGCACATAAGCCATCTTCATAAAATTGGCAATACCTTGAACCATTGCAGCTTTACGCTCTGGTTGTTCTTCTTCCATTGTTTTGGCAATCAGTTTTTCAACTGTTTTACCATAATGTTTATAGGTAATTTTTTGCTGCGGATAACCAATATGTTCAGGTTTAAATTGCGCCGCTTCTGGGGAAGGCTTAGGGTAGGGACTATCTACATCAATTTTGTAATCAGAAATGATATGGAGGTGATCCCAAAGTTTATGTTTAAAGTCGGCAACATCACGTAAGTGAGGGTTTAAAAAACCCATCAAATCAATCACTGCTTGTGCATATTTGTTACGCTCTTCTTTGGTGGGCAAATCGATAATGTACTTAACCATGTTTTGTACATTACGGCCATACTCTGCCAAAATTAAATCACTTCTTGTGGTATTATAATCGAAATTCATTAAAGGTTTTGCTTAAATATAAAAGTAAAAAATCTATTGCAAAAGCATTATGAAATAACCGATAATGGAAAAATAAATTTAATGAGCATTAAAAATTAAGTTTTCCGAGGAAATTAAACGGTTAAGAGTTCATCGAAATGAACAATTGCAATTCAAATATAGTATTAATTTAAAGATTGAAAGAAAATTTTTTAAAGGCTTACGAAGTTTCTTTTGCGCCCGCCTATTTAAACTTCGTAAGTCTTTAAATCAACTATTTTACAATCCTCAATTTTGCAAATTTCAATAGTAATTGTTTATTACCTAACCCTTGAAAAAATACCGTTGCTTTTACATCAGGTAATGTCCCTTCTAAGTTTACAATTTTCCCGAAACCGAATTTTTCGTGCTCAACATCCATTCCATTTTGAAACTCACTAGCTGCATTTGGCGCAAAACCAGGTGTTGGTACGTGTGCTTTTGGCAGCATAGAGGTTGTTTTTGGTCTAATCGTAGTAGAACTACTGGTAGGACTGGTTAGCTTTGGTTTTCCAACAAATTCCCTTTGTTGACTCCAGTTTTTCCGTTCAGTATCAAAGCTATTTTCACCAAAACTACTTTTGGTTGGTTTTACAACTTCAAGTTCTAGGTACGACGGATTAATCTCATTGATGAAACGGCTCGGCTCGCAAGAGGTTAAAGTTCCCCATCGATAACGAGAGGTAGAATAAGTTAACGTTAATTTCTTTTCTGCTCGAGTAATTGCCACATAAAATAGTCGTCTTTCTTCTTCTAAATCTGTCCTAGAGGTAAGTGACATTTGCGATGGGAAAAGGTTTTCTTCCAAACCAACAACAAATACGTTTTTAAACTCTAAACCTTTAGCTGAGTGAATAGTCATTAACGATACCGTATCTGCATCTTTGTCATTCTGCCTATCGTCATTTGTTAGCAATGCAATATCCTGCATAAAAATAGCCAAGCTACGATCTTCTATATCTTCCCGTTCAGCAAATTCCTTTATACCATTAAGCAATTCCTGTATGTTTTCATACCTACTTCTACCTTCCACACTATCATCAGTATGCAACTCTTTTAAAATACCAGAGTGTTGAGCGATATATAAAGCAGTTTCGTAGGCGTCTAATTTTTTAGATTCTGCTGTGAAACTCTGAATCATAACGGCAAAATCATTCAGTTGATTGGCAATTCTACCTTGTATATATAGCTGTGGGTTACAAATTACTTGCCACATAGTGGTGTCGTGTTGATCGGCTGCAGCTGAAATTTTTTCTACTGTAGTATCTCCAAGACCACGACGGGGATAATTAATTACACGCTTTATTGCCTCTTCGTCTGCCGGGTTAAAGGTTAATCGAAAATAGGCAATCAAATCTTTTACCTCTTTACGTTGATAAAATGATAGTCCCCCATATATCTTATAAGGCACATTTAATTTTCTTAAAGCCTCCTCCATAGCCCGACTTTGGGCATTGGTGCGGTATAAAATGGCAAAATCTTTATACGCTAATCCACTATTTAAGCGGTCTTGAACAATCGCTTCGGCTACCAATTTTCCTTCTTCATTATCTGTAAAGGCTCTTGATACTTTAATGCGGTCGCCTTTCTCATTAGCGGAAAATACATTTTTCTCGAGTTGATTTTTATTGTTCGCAATGATGCTATTAGCTACCTCGACAATATTTTGTGTTGAACGATAATTCTGTTCTAACTTGTATACTTTTAGATCAGGATAATCACGTTCGAAGTTTAAGATATTTTGAATGTTAGCACCACGGAAAGCATAAATACTTTGAGCATCGTCACCAACAACGCAAATATTTTGATAAGCCGCCGCTAATTTTTTTACGATTGTATATTGAGAAAAATTGGTATCCTGATACTCATCAACCATTAAATACCTAAATTTTTGTTGGTATTTATTTAGTACTTCAGGATTGTTTTTTAATAAGACGTTAGTTTTGAACAACAAATCATCAAAGTCCATTGCGCCAGCTTTGTAACAACGTTTCGCGTAAGTCTCATAAATTAAACCGAGTAGGGGACGTTTATTTCCTGCATCTTCAGCTTGAATTTGATCATTTTCCAAGTATTCAGTATAAGAGACTAGGTTGTTTTTTGCAGAAGAAATACGATTGAAAACGATATTTGCCGCATAAAGTTTATCATCTAATTGCATTTCTTTCAAAATCGTACGTATCAAACTTTTGCTGTCATCTGTATCATAGATTGTGAAATTAGATGGATAACCAATTTTTTCAGCTTCAACGCGTAAAATTTTGGCAAACACGGAGTGGAAGGTACCCATCCATATGTTTTTGGCTTCACCACCCACCACTTTGCCAATTCGCTCACGCATATCTTTACTGGCCTTATTGGTAAAAGTCAGTACTAAAATATTGAATGGGTCGACACCCTTTTGTATTAAATGCGCAACTCTATAGGTAATAACTCTCGTTTTGCCCGAACCCGCACCCGCAACAATCATTACCGGTCCTTGTGTGTTTTCTACTGCTGCTCTTTGCTGTGGGTTTAATCCTGCTAAATAATCCAAATCTATCGTCTCTTTTAAAGCCCAAAAATAGCAAATTCTATGCGCTTATGAAAAGGTGTTAGTAAATACTACATCCATTCTTCACTACCACTTTCAATCTGATATAACCAATAGTTAACCAGTCTCTTTATTTCGGTATAGTTTCCGTATTTAAAATGAATAACACCAGCAGCGGTATGTAAATTAACGTGTCCAACATTTACTCCTTTGTGCCATGGATACTGAAAAGTGGTGATCGCTTGAATTTTATGCGGAACAATAATTTCATTGGAGATATCCCAGATACCACTCTTTTTTATTATAAAATCTTGATTTACAGTTAGTCTATGTCTTTTATAACTTAGGTAAATCATTAAAGAGGTAGCAAAAAAATAGACAATAGCTAAAGGATAATAAGGTTTTACGATTTCTAAATTGAACCAAGCGATTAAAAACAGAAGAATTGGAATAACAAGTGTAAAAATGATGGGCAGGTTTACAAACCGATAATTTGGATGATAAATTGCACCTTGTTCATTTATGTTACCAAAAATGAGCTTTAGTATCTCATCTTTTTCAGCAGGGCTGCAACCAGGGATCTGTAGGTTGGACTTTTCTAAATCTCTCTCATCGGTGACTTCACCTGAATTAGCTTGTTTCAGGGTTAAATTAATGATGCCCAATTTTTTTTGAAAATAGTTCTGATGATACTCGGTAATCTGAACTTTATTTGGATTTAGTAAGGTGTTCTTTTTTGCGATAATACCCGAAGAGATAAGTAGCGACAGTTTATGTTTGCTAATCTCAAAATTGAAATGATGGATAAATATTCGAATCACATTAATCACCAAAAGAGTAATTAGAAATAGCGTAACAAGAATTCCTACGGAAGCTATAGAAACACCGGATCTAATGATTTCTTCTACTTGGCCATTGTCGTTATCAAAGGCACCAAGTAGTTCCTTGGCATTGTGATATATGGTATAGGCAAAAGCTGTAAGGAGTGCTAGGCTACTTGCGTAGTTTGTTGTTAGCCCAACTTTAAATAGTGTAACTAAACTCAATTTTATAAAAGAAGTTGTTTCTTCTGAAATTGGTTGATCTTGTATAATGGCATCGTCAGCGGATGTATTTTTACCATTTAATAAATGTTCTTTTAATTGATAAGCTATTTTTTCATCAATTGCTTGAATGCTTACCTCTTTGCTATCGCCGCCAGGAGTATCTATTTGTAAACTGTAGACACCGATAAGTTTTTGTAGAACAGATTGATTGATATTTACTTGCTGAATTTTATCAAGCTGGATAGTCAGCTGCTTGCGCGATAATATTCCTTTTTGAATAATGAACTCTTGCTTATAATTATCGAGGTGGAACAAGAATCTTCGATAACTTAAGTAAGATATGGTGATGGCAATAATCAACAAGATAATAATTGCCAGTGCAGTATAGTAAAGAGCCTTCGTTTCCGCTTTAACAACAAAAATTGCTAAAGGAATAATCATAGCTCTAATAAACTTCTGTATGTTATTTGCAGCCATGATAATAATTCCGGCTGCAGATTGTCGCTGCGGTTTACTGAAATCGTAGGTCATTCTTAATCCTTCAAGTTTTCGAGTACATCAATTTTCTTTAATAGTGCTTCTTTAATTGACCTTGCCTGTACTATAGGTATACCAGCTATATGCATTTTTCCGGTTGCTCCGGCAGTATGGATTTGCAATGTAGCCAACTTGTACATTCTCGAAAATGCGCCTTCATCTATAGCTACATGTTGAATTCTATTTAAGGGAATAATGGAAGTGGTTTCAGCAATGATACCGCTTTTGAAAATGATATCCTTTTCTCTTAATGCAAACCCTCTTTTCTTAAAACTTGCTCGATAAAGTGCTAATAGTAGTCCAAATAAAATTAATAAGCCGCCGATCGCATATATTGCATAGCGCATATTCTTTTCTATTAGTAAAATTAATATTGTCGCGCTAATTACCAACAACGCAATAGTTACGGTTATATTTAGTAAGATTACTTTCCAGTAGGTAGGATGTGGAACAGTTAACTTAACCTCTTGGTACTTGGGTAATAAATCTATATTAATAACTTCGTTCGTAAATTCCTGCATTCGTTTATAATTTAAGACTAATATAGGCAGGAAAGAACTAAGAACAAACTCAACGCATTACAATCATTTTCTTAGTCGCCGATAAGCCATTAGTGGACGAGATTCTGTAAATATAAACCCCTGGATTTAGAAAACTTAAGTTGAGTTGAATTGTATGCTTTCCAGTGTTTAGGTATTCATGAAGAACTTTTTGAACAACTTTTCCTTGTAAATTATAGATTTTGAATTCGATTTTATCGGCATTGGGCATCACTATATCTATGGAGGTTGTCCCTCTTCCCGGGTTGGGGTAATTTTGGCTCACCGTAAATTGTAGAAATCGCTCAGCAATAATTTTATTTACGGTATCGAACAATACAAAGCTAATTAGCCGGTTTCCTCTGGCATTTGGATGCACAAAGTCTTGATAGAGCGTAAAATCTCTACGAATTACGGCATTAATATCTGCTAAATAAATACCATATTCTTTTACCAATTTCCTATATATATTATTAATCAAGCCAACTTGAATATTGATCCTTCTGTATAGAAAACTCTTCCTGTCATCAAAATTCTGGATTGTGCATATAATAGGTATTAACTTTTGCGCCATTGACTTAAAAATTAATAGCCGCATATTAGCTTCAGTTTGAGCTAGTGTTAGCTTTCCTGCCGCTATTGCCACAGCATCATTTGCACCCATTAGAATCGCAATAAAACCCGTCTTATTTGCAATCGCATTATCAATTCTTAGCAATCCCTGACCAGTAGTCTCTCCGCTAACTCCATATTTTTGAACATTTATGGTTTTTGAAGGGTAACATTTTAGGAAATTGGTGGTTAGGTCAGGTTGAAAGTCCAATCCCCTTACACCTTCAACCGTACTTGCTCCAAATGTGATAATGTTAATGCTGTCTTTAGAAAAGTATTGTGCAGATTCTGGGCAGCTTGCGCCAGTTATCTGTGCAACCGCTGTGTTCAAAAAACCCAAAAATACTGTAATATATAAGGCTAACGCCCGAAATCTCATTCTAGTAAAATTTTTAAATCACCTCTTTAGCCTTATTGTTACAAATATATAATTATTTGTCAAAGGTTAAGAGTTGTATATCTGCATTTTAAAAATAGTTTTACAGTCCTTGTTTATTTATGCTGAAGGCTTTTTACTAGGCTTTTACCAAAATAACTATATTTGTTTAAAATCTATATTTATGCAAGAGATAAAAAAATATGTTGAGGACAATAAACAACGCTTTTTAGATGAATTGTTTGAATTGTTAAGATTCCCATCTGTAAGTGCTGATCCAAAATATAAAGGCGATGTGTTAAAAGCAGCAGATTTTGTTGCTCAAAAGCTAAAAGACGCAGGTGCCGATAAAGTTGAGATTTGCGAAACAGCTGGATATCCAATTGTTTACGGTGAAAAAATCATAGACTCTGAACTACCAACAGTTTTAATATATGGCCATTACGATGTTCAACCTGCAGATCCTTTAGAACTTTGGAAAACTCCACCTTTTGAGCCAACTGTACGAGATGGAAAGATCTATGCACGTGGTGCTTGCGACGATAAAGGGCAATTTTATATGCATGTAAAGGCATTTGAATTGATGATGAAAACCAATACGCTTGCCTGTAATGTGAAATTCATGATTGAAGGGGAAGAAGAAGTAGGATCGGCTAATTTAGGCATTTTTGTAAGTGCAAATACTGATCGCTTAAAGGCAGATGTTGTATTGATTTCAGATACTTCGATGATTAGTATGGAAAACCCTTCGATAGAAACTGGCCTACGTGGTCTGGCTTACATGGAAGTTGAAGTTGTCGGACCTAATAGAGATCTACACTCGGGAGTATATGGTGGTGCTGTTGCAAATCCAGCTACGATATTATGTAAGATGATAGCGTCATTGCATGATGAAAATAACCATATTACCATCCCAGCATTTTATGATAAAGTAATAGAATTAACAGATGATGAAAAGAAAGCGCTTAATTCTGCGCCATTCGATTTGAATGAATACAAAGAAGATCTTGATATCAATGCTGTATGGGGAGAAAAAGGATATACAACTTTAGAGCGTACTGGGACTAGACCGACACTTGAAGTAAATGGTATTTGGAGCGGTTATATTGGAGAAGGAGCTAAAACAGTTTTACCAAGTAAAGCGAATGCTAAAATTTCGATGCGCCTTGTTCCTAACCAAAGCTCGGAAGAAATTAGTGAAATTTTCACCAAACATTTTGAAAGCATTGCTCCCGATTATGTAAAGGTTAAAGTTTCTACCCACCATGGTGGAGAGCCGGTAGTTACACCTACAGATAGCATTGCTTATAAAGCAGCCGAAAAAGCAATTGAAATAAGCTTTGGTAAAAAACCAATTCCAACACGTGGAGGTGGAAGTATCCCAATTGTTGCCCTATTTGAAGATGTTTTAGGTATTAAATCGGTATTATTTGGTTTTGGATTAGATAGTGATGCCTTGCACTCGCCAAATGAGAAATATGATATTTACAATTATTACAAAGGCATCGAAACATTGCCACTGTTTCATAAATACTTCGCGGAGTTGAGTAAGGGTTAAATTAAGTATTTCGCCACATAAGGAATATTCCTTGTATGGTTTAAAATAATATGCCAGTAAAGAAACGAAAACCTTCGAGAAAAAAAGGCAAAGGCTTTTCTCTACAACTAAAATTTTTTATAGTTGCAACCTTACTTATTATATTATCCCCTTTTTACTATGGATATGTTTTAAAATTAGCTTCATCAACTTGGTTTTGGTTAAGCCATCCAGGTGAAGATAAAAATTATAGGACTTATGAAAGTTACGGCATTAAAATTCCCAGGAGGCATAGTATACATGGTATTGATGTTTCTTATTATCAAGGTAAAATAGATTGGCAAAAAGTTAGCAAAATGGATGAGGATGGCGTGAAAATTGATTTTGCGTTTATCAAGGCCACGGAGGGGATTTTAAGTGTAGATCCATATTTCCAACGTAATTGGAGAGAGGCGGCAAAATCTGGTATAAGAGTAGGAGCGTATCATTTTTTTAGACCTCAAAAATCTGGATTATGGCAAGCAAATTTTTTCCTGCAAACTGTAAATATTGAAAAAGGAGATTTGCCGCCTGTCGTTGACGTTGAAGGCTTAGATGGTGTATCGCCTGAGAAGATGAGAAAAGAGTTAAATGCCTTTATAATCAGAGTTGAACAGCGTGCGAAGGTTAAGCCAATAATTTATACCGGATTAAAGTTCTATAAAAGCTACTTGGAAAGGTATTATCAAGATTATCCATTTTGGGTAGCGCATTATCATCAGCCCAAATTAAAACTTGATGATAAAGCTTGGAAGTTCTGGCAGCATTCTGATAAGGCTACTATCAATGGGATTAATCATGTTGTAGATTTCAATGCATTTAATGGAGACAGCGTACAATTTCAGAAAATGTTTATTCCATAAAAAAAGGCTGGCACTTTGACAAATATTACACGTTTGTCAAAGTGCCAGCCTTTTTAAATTTGATTAATTTTTAACAGCTGCAAATTCCATAACTTGTGAATTGCTTTTTTCTGTTTTAGTAGCATTAAAATTAGCTAGTGTAAGTTTAGATAGTTTGTCCATCGTTAACACATGCGATTCCGTATGTCCTTGAAGCTTTAACTCTGCACTATCTTTAATAACTGTATATAAACTCTCTGTTTTTACATCGATATCTACTTTAGCATTATCTTTTACAAACACTTGCAGATTTTTTAATGACAATGAGCCTTTTGTGCTCACCATTGCATCTCCTGACGCATCGATTCTGTAGATATCGTCTACGTAAACGGTAATTTCAGCAGTTTTTGAAGCGTCATTTCCCTTGATAACTAATGAATTATTAATTTTTTTAACAACAACATCGACATTATTTTCATTTTCATATAATACTTTTGATTTTGATGCTTGTACGATATTAACGTAGACATTGCCACTAACGACGATCTTTTTAATTGACGCAAGGTCTACGCTATAAGTCGACATTAATTTTGGTGCTGGTACTGTAGTAGCATAAGCACTTGAAATTGAGATTGCTAAAGTCATTAAGCTGGTAGCAACGATAGATTTGATTGAGGTTTTCATAATATAATTTTTTTTGTGTGATTTGATTTGTTTTGATGATATGACGAGCAAACCCAAAAAAAGTTGCACCCACTTTAGGTGTTTTATACGAAAACTTCGTAATTATCGACGAACTGCCATTTAAGTTAGACGAAAAATTTATAGATAATTTAAATAATCCATTTTTCACAGGTTTTCAAAAAAGCTTCATCAGCATCAGCTCCTATACCGTGGTCATCTGGCACAGTTAAAAAATACCCATCATAGGTTAAACCGCCTAAAACTGGATCAACCAAATGGCCCAATAAACAGGTGTCAAGATCAAAATAGATAATATTTGGACTAGCTAAAGCAAAATGTAAATTGGCAGATAAGGCGATCCTACTTTCAAGCATACTTCCAATCATGCATTTTACACCTTTTTGTATTGCTTCTTCATGTATTTTTTGAGCTTCTAAAATTCCACCTGACTTTGCGAACTTGATATTCAGGTATTCGCAAGATTGGCTTTGAATTAGCTTTCGGGCATCGTGATGATTATAACAACTTTCATCGGCCATCAATTTAATTGGGGAGTTTAGCGCTAGTTCGGGCAAAAGGTCATCATACCAAGTCCGCATAGGTTGTTCACAAAACTCTATATTTTGAGTTTCCAGTACTCCTAACGCAAATAAAGCATCATCGAAACTCCAACCCTGATTTGCATCCAGGCGTAAGGTCATTTCGTTACCAACTGCTGCCCTAATTTGCTTTACCCTTTCAATATCCTCGTTTACTTTTTTTCCAAGCTTAATTTTAATAATTCTACAACCATTTCTTTGATATTTCACAGCCGTAGCGGCCATCCCTTCTGGGGTATCAATCCCAATAGTCATGTCAGTTTCTATAGTTCTTTTAGTGCCACCCAAAAATTTATATAGAGGTAGTTGTGCATTTTTTGCAGCAATGTCAAATAAGGCCATATCAAAGGCACTTTTTATGGTTGCATTATGATCTGCATAAGCTAGCAAATCTGCCATTCGCTCAGGTATTTCTAACGGATTTTTATCTTTCAAAATCTGAGCAAAATCTTTTGCCATTGCTAAACAGGTTTCTTGTGTCTCTCCAACAATCATTGGAAAAGCAGAGCATTCGCCAACACCGTAAATTCCTTTATCTGTATAAATTTTAATGAATACATTTTGTGCGAAGTGCATGGTGCCTGTTGCAATTACAAAAGGTTCCATTGGAATACTGAAACGATAGATTTCGGTGTGCGTGATTTTCATAAGATATAATTTTTGTTTCGCTGTGAGAATTGAGAACACTAAGGTAAAAAACAATAATTAATCATTAGTGGTTAATTAGTAATTAATAACTTTGTTCAGTCTCATATCTCATATCTCAAACCTCAATTCTCAAAATGAAAGAACCTAATAGCCTGATCCATGCGTCGTCACCTTACTTATTACAACATGCGTACAATCCTGTCGAATGGCATGAATGGAATTCCGCTGCGCTTGACAAGGCAAAACGTGAAAATAAATTGATTTTAGTGAGTATAGGCTATTCTGCTTGCCATTGGTGTCACGTAATGGAACATGAGAGTTTTGAAAATTTCGAAGTTGCCGAGGTGATGAATAAACATTTTGTTTGCATCAAAGTTGATCGAGAAGAACGGCCAGATATAGACCAAATCTATATGTTGGCAGTTCAACTAATGAACGGAAATGGGGGATGGCCACTCAATGCAATTTGCTTACCCGATCAGCGTCCTATTTATGGTGGTACCTACTTTAGAAAGGATGATTGGATAAGTATTTTGTTAAATGTAGCTGCTTTATGGAAAAACGAAGCTGAAAAGGCAATTGGTTATGCTACAAGACTTACTGATGGAATTAATCAGGCGGAGAAAATAATTAAACATAACGTTGAAACGGTCTTCAATAAGACACAGCTCTTGGAAATCATTGAGCCTTGGAAACGTCATTTCGATATGGCCGAAGGGGGCTACAACAGAGCTCCTAAATTTCCATTGCCTAACAATTGGATTTTTATGCTGCGCTATAGCCATCTAATGAAGGATGAGGCTTCGGCGATATCAACAATGCTTACTTTAGAAAAGATGGCCATGGGAGGGATTTATGACCAAGTTGGTGGCGGTTTTGCACGATATTCCGTTGATGAACGTTGGCATATCCCGCATTTCGAGAAAATGTTATACGACAATGCACAATTGATTTCTTTATATACTGAAGCTTATCAATACCTGAAAATTCCCTTGTATAAAGAGATTGTCACTGAAACTATTGCATGGGTCCACAGAGAGATGACATCGCCTGAAGGATTGTTTTATGCTGCATTAGATGCTGATAGCGAAGGTGTTGAGGGCAAGTTTTATATTTGGGATAAGGACGAGTTCGAGCAAATAATAGGCGAACATGGAAAATTAATGGCAGTTTATTATCAAGTTACTGCGGAGGGAAATTGGGAAGAAGAAGAAAGCAATGTTTTGCAAAGAAAATTTACCGATGAGGAATTTGCGGCCAATAACCATTTGGCGCTTGTAGAGTTACAGCAGATCATTTACGATACGAAGATTAAATTATTAGAAAAGAGAGCCAATAGGGTAAGACCAGGTTTAGATGATAAATGTTTGGTCGCATGGAATGGCATGATGATTAAAGCATTGGCTGAAGCAGCATTGATATTTGAAAATGACGCATATTACGAAAGTGCAAAACAGGCAGCGCAATTTATTCTTGAAAACCTAATAGCTGAGGGGCAGGGTATGTTTAGGAATTACAAGAATGGCAAGCCTAGCATTACGGCATTTTTAGATGATTATGCTTTTTTTATTGAAGCTTTAATTGCATTGTATGAAGTAGATTTTGATGAAAAATGGCTTCAAGAGGCTAAGAAATTAACGGATTATGTATTGATTAATTTTAAGGATGACGAGAGCGCCATGTTATATTACACTTCTGCAATAAGCGAGGCTTTGATAGCTCGAAAACACGAAATAATGGATAATGTAATCCCTGCTTCAAACTCGGTAATGGCTCAAAACTTACAAAAACTCGGCTTGCTTTTCGATCAAGAAAATTATCGTTTAAAAGCAACTCAAATGCTTAATGCAGTTTTGTCCAGTATAAAAAGCTATGGATCTGCCTATTCGAATTGGAGTATTCAATTATTAAATGAAGTTTTTGGTATTAACGAAGTTGCTATAGTTGGTGATGATTTAAAAATTGAAAAAAATAAGCTTCACGAATTGTACATCCCGAACAAAATTACATTAGGCGGAACAAAAAGTAATCTTCCTTTGTTAAAAAATAAACAAAGCCAACAAACAAAGATTTATATTTGCCGAAATAAAACTTGCCAACTGCCAGTAAGTACGGTTGCCGAGGCAGTAAAATTTATTAATTAAAAATAACAGATGAATATTAATTCAAACACAGTAGTGTCGTTAACTTATGAGCTCCACACTACTACTCCAGAAGGACAGCAAGTTTTTGTTGAGAAAGCAAATGAAGATCAACCATTAGTGTTTTTATTTGGTGTAGGTATGATGTTGCCTAAATTCGAAGAGCATTTATTAGGTTTAAAAGTAGGTGATGAGTATAGCTTCGAGCTTTCTCCAGCTGATGGTTATGGAGAATTGGATGCTACAGCACATGTGGATCTTCCAATTGATATGTTTAAAGAAGCAGGTGAGTTGCCAAATGTTGGCGATGTTATTCCTTTGCAAGACAACAATGGAAATCAGTTCCGTGCTGGTGTAACTGGTGTTTCGGAAACAATTGTTTCAGTTGATTTAAATCACCCAATGGCTGGTAAAAATTTAATTTTTGCTGGTAAAATATTAACAGTTCGCGAAGCAACTGCTGATGAGTTAAGTCATGGACATGCGCATGGAGCGGATGGACACGCTGGCCACTAAGAAATAATTAACCACTTTGTCAAACTTTTAAAGTTTGACAAAGTTCTTAGCTATTTCCACATTCTTTACAAATTCCATAAGCGATTAAACTAATCGAATCTGCCTTAAATCCTTCGGTAATACTAATTTCTGGAACTTTGGTTGCTAAGCAGAATACCTTATTACAATTTGTGCAGTTGAAGTGGACATGTTCATCATGATGTTGCTCTGCCGAACAGGCCGACGAACAGATTGCATAATTTGCAGTTCCATTTAAATCGACAATTCTATGTAGGATTCCCTTTTCTACATAGGTATTTAAAATCCTATATAGGGTTACTCGATCAATTTCTTTTCCGAGTTTTTTTTCAAGTGAAGGTTGCGAAACCGCAGTCGTATTCGCTGAAATATCTTCCAATACACGTACCCGTTGTTTGGTGTGTTTAAGATGGTTTCTTTTTAAAATTTCAATAGGACTTGCGCTAGTCATTATTTAAAGGGCTTTTCCGCTAAGCAAGCTAATGGGTGGATGTCCATTGCATTTGCCGTGCTTAATTTTAAAATGCCTTTGATTTTTACAGTTTGGTAAGTGAATTTTATTGGTTCAACCAGTTCAACCATTACCATAATTGGAACTCCATTCTTGCCGCAAAAAAAACACTGGTTAATAGGTAAAGTAGATAACATGAACTTACTTTGTTTCATTCCATCTTTAATCGGCACGATGTAACCTTCTAATTCAAATGGTTTACCCGCATGTTTTTTTATTTCATTGTTAAAAATCGCATACATCTCAGTTTCCTTAACTGTTTTAAAATCAACACTACCAATCACATCCCAGTTATCAGACATGATTTGATCATTTGGGTCGTGCTGTGCTTGAGCAATAAATCCAAACCCAACTAGTATCAAAAGTATCAGGGTTAATCTTTTCATCAGTATATATTTGTTTTTAAAGGTAATGAAGCTATGAATAACAAATATACCAATACCTATAGCATTTATCAGATTTTTCACAAAAATGATACTACCATGTTGTTGAAGGTATATGGTTAATTTTTAGCCAATATTTTTGAAATATTAGAACGGTAAGCCTGCATTGCTGGAATAAGAGCTGCAAATATACCAATCGATATGCCAGCAAGTAATAAATATAATTCGCTCGTTATGAATACTTTCCCATCTAGCTTAGCTTGCGTACTCTCTTGATAATAACTAATTAATTCTAAAACAGTATGGCCTAAAAGGATTCCAATAATGGTACCCGCAATAGTTAGCCACAAGCCCTCTAAGATTACAATAATGAATAATTTAGTTCTTGACGCACCTAAGGTTCGCATAATAGCCAAATCATAATTTCTTTCTTTTAAGGAATTGTATAGGTTAACGAAAACACTAATCGCGGCAATTAACATAATTAACACAGCGAACCATTGCAGGGTGTCGACCCCAACTCCTATAAGTGAAAATAGGCGAGTACTTTCCATTGCAGGCGATGCTGATTGCAAACTTGTCATTTGATTAACCATTCTCGGAAATATAGCTACCGACATTGGCGATCGATATTGAATTAATAAAGAAGTAATTTCCCTATTTTTTAATTCAGCTGCTTCTTCTTTTTCTTGATCATGTACTTCACCATCTTTATGTTCATGAGCCTCTTCGTGCATTTGCCAAACACTAGCCACGTTGGTCAAAATTAAATTATCAGTTACATTACCTTGAGGTGCCAATATACCAACCACTTTATACTGGTGGTCTTTGTGCACATCCGTATTATTTGTTAAACCATGAGATCCATTAAAAGTGTCGCCAACCTTTAAGTTTTGTTCCTTAGCAACATTGACACCTATGGTAGCTTCTAAATCTGTTTTCCAGAATTTTCCCTCGCCGGTTTTTAAGCCGTATAAACTAACGAAATTACTATCTGTTCCAACTATTCGAACACCATTGTAATTATCTCCAAGCGCTAGGGGAGTTGCCCTTTTTACAAATGGACTATGAGATAATTCATTTGCCTCTTTTAATGGAATATTACCTGTTGGGAAATCTATATAATAAATGCTACTTAATATCAATTGTAGCGGAGAACCTTTTGCCCCAACTACTAAGTCAATATCCTTTGAATTATTGTTTAGTTTTTCTTCAATTTGGGTTGAAGCCAATAATAATATAGTTAAAATACCCGTTCCAAATGCAATTAACATCACGTTTAGGGCTGCCGACAAGGGCTTTGACCATAAACTCTTCCAACTAATTTTTAATGGGCTCATGCTAAATTGTAGGTATTAGTGAAAGAATCTTTAACTCTTTTATCGTGTGTTGCAACAATCAATGTTGCTTGATTAATGCCAGATTGTTGCATTAATAAGTCCAATACTGCCGTTGCATTTTTGTCGTCGAGGCTAGAAGTTGGTTCGTCGGCAATTAACAGTGCAGGTTTATTAATGACTGCTCTAGCAATAGACACGCGTTGTAATTGACCCTGGCTTAGTTCGCTTGGATATGATTTTTTCTTATCGGCAATTGCTAGCGATTCTAACACTTCATTTATTCTTTCTTGATTTTGGGGCAAATTGGCAAAGCTTTGCGCCAAGGCCAGGTTTTCGAAAATTGTTAGACTTTTGATTAAATGCGGTTTTTGAAAAATAATTCCAATATTTCTTCCCCTGAATTGATCTAATTTTTTTGATGACAAGTTGTAAATAGAAGTACCATTGAGGTTAACTTCGCCTTGCTTTGGTTTCAGTATACCTGTTAAGATATGTAGAAGTGTTGTCTTCCCACTTCCGGATTCCCCTAATAAGAGCCATTGCTCCCCATCGTTAATTTGCCAATCTTTAAAACTGATCATTGGAGATCCGTTATATCGATGCGCTACTGATTGAATTGAAATCATTGGTAATTTAGCTAACTGATTGAAATGTAAAAATAAGATAGATGCAATTCAATTGCATTAGAATTATGTAAAGTATTTGCTACTGGCAAAATTTGTGTAGCAGTCGATAACTATATTGTCTTTTCAATAATCCAATATTTTATAAATGTTACGCAAACGTTTTATAAATAGTATAGCGCAATATAATGGAGAAAATAATGAGAAAACTGCTAGCCGAATTCCCAAATATTTGATAGGTTTAAGTATTAGATTGGCAGTGATAAGTAATGCTTTATGCAATCGTTTGTGCAATCATGTTTAACAGATTTTTAATTTGATGCCCTTATCTTGTAGCTATATCAAGTTTTAAAAACTGATAACGAACCGAATAATCAGCGTAAGAAGTAAAAGCTAAACACAAAAATAAATGAAAAGAAGAGATTTTTTACAAACGGGTGCAATAACTGCTGCAGGTATAACCATTTTACCTACAGGAAGTTTATTCGCATCAACAGCAAACAAAGTTAGGTTAGGATACATTGGTGTGGGTGCCAGAGGTATGAGTCATATTAGCGAAGGCTGTTTAAGAGATGATGTTGAAATTGTAGCAATTTGTGATACCCAAGAAAGGTCATTAAAAAGATGTAGGGAATTTATCGCAAAGAAAGGTAAACCTGCAGCAAAAGAATACACTGGAAGCGTGTTGGCCTATAAAGAACTATTGGAAAGAAAAGATATCGACGCTGTAATCATTTCTACTCCATGGCAATTTCACCACCAGCAAGCAGTAGACGCGATGAATTCTGGTAAATATGTAGGCTGCGAGGTTATTGCTGGATTAACGATTAAAGAACATTGGGACATTGTAAATACGTCGGAAAAAACGGGAATGCCTTATATGACCTTAGAGAATGTATCCTACCGCAGAGATGTAATGGCCGTGTTAAACATGGTTAGACAAAAAGTTTTCGGAGAGATTATTCATTTAGAGGGTGGTTATCAGCACGATTTGAGAGGAATTTTATTTAATGGAAAAGACGGAGTTGAATATGGTGAAACTGCTTTCAGCGAAGCACAATGGAGGACGCAGTTTAACATCGATCAAGATGGCGATTTGTACCCAACCCATGGTGCTGGACCAATTATCAACTATGCAAGTATTAATAAAGGAAACCGTTTTACGAACCTAGTTTCTTTTAGCTCAAAAGCAAGAGGCTTGTCAGCCTATGTTGAAAAATTGTCTCCTGGCCACCCGAACGCTAAACTTAATTATAAAAATGGCGACGTAACCACAACATTAATTAACTGTGCAAATGGCGAGACAGTAATGTTGTCACATGACGTGCATTTACCTAGACCTTACTCATTAGGTTTTAGAGTGCAGGGAACTGATGGTTTGTGGATGGACGTAAATAAATCTATACATATAGAAGGAAAGACCAAAGCTCATGCTTGGGACAAGGCAGATGAATGGTTAAAGACATATGATCACCCACTTTGGAAGAAATATGAAGCGGAAGCTGTTGGAGCCGGGCACGGTGGAATGGATTGGTTTGTGTTTAATGCTTTTATCACAGCTGTGAAAGACAAGAAACAAACACCGATAGATGTTTATGATTCAGTTACCATGAGTGCAATCACACCACTTTCAACAAAATCACTTAAAGAAGGTAATGCACCACAACAATTCCCTGATTTTACCAGAGGGAAATGGAAAACTAAAAAGGACACATTTGCCTTAGACGATAGCGGTTATTAACCACAAAAAAACCAGCAATTTAATTGCTGGTTTTTTTTGTAGCTAATTGCTATATAGATCTACAATTTTTTGAAACTTATGCTCTAGCTCATTGTACTTCTCGAGCAATAACATTTGATTTGTCGCCCTTACAAGGTTGTGTCCATCATATCTCGATCCATAATAACGGTCGTTGTTCAAATAATCTGTCAAAAACCTTACTCCTTGCATATAAATCAAGAATTTACCAGCATAGACAAACAATTGTTTTTCGTTGTCGGATAAAACATCTCCCATTTCCTTAAAGTAGCCTTCTACGATAGCTTTAAAAACATCTTCTCTAATTTCAATTTTGCTAAGGTCCTGTTCCTCCTCATCTACAGGAGAAAGATAAGTTCTCATCATATCGCCAACATCGCTAATAAAATAGCCAGGCATAACGGTATCTAAATCTATTACACATAAGCCATTATACTGTTCATCAAATAGCACGTTGTTTATTTTTGTATCATGATGAATAACTCTAAGCGGGATCAATTTTTTGGAGTTAATCTGCTCGTAAGTGTCGACGATGTCCTTATTCTTATAAACTAGGTTAACAACATTCAACGCCTTTTCTAAGCGGTCTTTATCAGCCACTTTAAGTTGCTCTTCAAGTTCGATGAACCTTAAGGTTAAATTGTGAAAATTTGGAAGTGGGTAATTTAATTTAGCGATGTCAAAATTTACTAAAAGTTTAGTAAACTCTGCAAATTTCCTTGCTGCTTCAAATGCCTCTTTCTTATCCTTAACTGTATTAACTGCTACAGAGTCGTTTATATAGTTGGAAAGCTTATAATACTCATCATTATCGTCTTTAATTACGAAATCATTGTCCTTTGATGGCAATGAGGAAACAAAAAGATAGTGCGGGTAATTTCTCGCCAAATAGTTGCCTATATGATTCAGGTTTTCGCTGATTTGAACAGGTGATTTAAAAACACTTTTATTGATTTGTTGTAGCACATAAGATTTCTCTCCGGCTATTGCGCCTAACTTCCACGTTTTATTGATTAGCCCAGAACCAAAATTTTGAATATCAAAATCCTGAAACTTTAGGCCATATTTATCTATTACTTTCTTTAACATTCCTAACACTCTTTTTTAGCTATAACCAAAGCTAATTATTACAATGTTATTTTTTCAGCACAAACGTTTGCGCTAAATTAATAGGATTTGCGATGAGATTTAGTCTAGGTAGTAAGATTGGTTTTCAACAAGTTCAGATTCTACGACTACTTTATTATAGTACATTGTCTCTGGTGTTGAAGTGTCTTTATTGTTGATTAGATCGAACAAGATTTCTACTGCTTTTTCTCCCTGTTTGTAGGGGAATTGTTCTACTGAGGCTACTGGTACATGATCCATGTAGTTAATAAGTGGCAAGTTTGAATAGCTGATAAATTGGAGATCCTTTTTTAAGTCGATATTTAATTTACGGGCATACTTAATTGCATATAAAGCAACATAATCATTAAAAGTTACAATGGCAGTTAGATTTCGCTTATTCTCCATTAAAGCATTTAAAGCTTCTTGTGTTCCTTTTTCGGTTAAATCACAACTTACAATTAAAGAAGGATCGAATTTTAGCCTGTTTTTTGTAATAGCTTTAAAGTAACCTTTTTTTCGTTCTTCACTTGCTGTTAATGCTGCTGGTCCATTTATTAAACCAATACAACGATGACCCTTTTTTAGTAAATAATTTACTGCCTCTAGACTACCCGTTTCAATATTACATGCTACCGAATGGATATTTTTGAGTGGCGGAATTCTATCGAAAAAAACAATTGGAATATTATAGCGTTCGAGCATGTGGAAGTGATCAAAGTTGGTTGTAGTTTTCGCTACAGAGACCACCAAGCCATCTACTCGATGGTTTTTCATCATTTGTATAATCTGTTTCTCTCTATCTTCATCATCATGTGATTGGGCCAATAAAACAGTGTAATTCTTTTTATAGGCCATGTCTTCTACAGCATTTACCACAGATGAAAAGAAAGCTTCAGAAAGTTCGGGCAAAATGAGGCCTATTGTATAGGTCTTACCTTTTTGAAAGAAGATTGCAGCTTGGTTAGGCTCATAGTTTAACTCTTCAGCTAACTTCTGAACTTTTAATTGAGTTGTGATACCAATGCTTGGGTGTTTATGCAAAGCTCTTGACACGGTGGATACCGATATGTTGAGCAGTGTAGCAATTTCTTTAATTGTTGTTTGTTTATTACCCATTACCTTATTATTATTTTAACAACCACCTTAATCATTATAATAATCTTTTAAAAAAACAGGAATATACTTTTAAATACAATAATCCCTAATTTACTTTAAATATGGTAAAATTAAAGGAATTATTTGGTCTATTTATACATTTCTTCACGCAGTTTTGCTACATCTTCGTTATTGATATATTCATCGTAGCTCATCATCCGATCAATACTTCCCTTTGGGGTAATTTCGATAATTCTTGTAGCAACCGATTCCGTTAGTGCATGATCTCGTGAAGTAAAGAGAATAGTCCCTTTAAAATCCTTCATTCCGTTATTTAAAGCAGTAATCGACTCTAAGTCCAAGTGATTGGTTGGCTCATCAAACATTAGGAAATTTGCCAATTGAAGCATCATTCTCGAGAACATACAACGCATTTTCTCTCCTCCCGAAAGGACTTTAACATTTTTTAGTACCTCGTCGCCAGAGAATAACATTCTACCTAAAAAGCTTCGTACAAATTGCTCATCAGCTTCTGTACCAGAGTATTCACGTAACCAGTCTACCAAGTTTTCGTCTTTTCCTTCAAAATAATCAGAGTTGTCATTCGGAATATCAGCAGTACTGATTGTTACGCCAAATTTATACTCCCCTTTATAGTGTTGATCTCTACCAGATAAAACATTATAAAATGCGGTTGTAGCTAAACTATTTTGTGATAAAATAGCAACTTTATCTCCTTTATTGATCATAAAGTTTACGTTGGAGAACAGCACTTCGCCATTTGCAGTTTTGCTTAAGCCTTCAACTTGTAAAATTTGATCACCTGCTTCACGGCCTAGATTATTGAATAAAATAGCCGGGTATTTTCTACTTGAAGCTTTGATTTCAGAAATATCTATTTTATCTAAAGCTTTTTTACGTGATGTTGCCTGTTTTGATTTTGAAGCATTTGCGCTAAAACGCTGGATAAATTCCTGTAACTCTTTAACCTTTTCTTCTAATTTTTTATTTTGATCGCTGCGTTGTTTTAAAGCCAATTGGCTTGATTCGTACCAGAAAGTATAGTTGCCGGTATAAATACTCATTTTACTGAAGTCAATATCCACGATATGGGTACATACTGCATCTAAAAAGTGTCTGTCGTGACTTACTACTAGTACAATACTTTGATAATCAGCTAAAAAGTTCTCTAACCAAGCGATCGTATCAATATCTAAATCGTTGGTAGGCTCATCCAGCAATAGGATATCTGGATTGCCAAAAAGTGCTTGTGCTAATAAAACGCGAACTTTTTGATTACCGTCTAGTTCTTTAAGTTGCTTGTAATGATGTTCTTCTTTGATACCTAAATTGCTTAGTAGTGTGGCAGCATTGCTTTCCATGTTCCAGCCGTCTTTCTCAGCAAAAAGATTTTCCAACTCCCCTGCGCGTTCGCCATCTTTATCTGTGAAATCTTCTTTCAAGTAAATAGCATCTTTCTCTTTCATGATGTCATAAAGTTCTTTATGACCGATCATCACTGTTTCAATTACCGAAAATTCATCAAATTCGTAGTGGTTTTGCTTTAGTACCGCCATTCGCTCACCTGGCGTAAATGCAACAGAACCGCTAGTTTGGTTAACTTCACCACTCAGAATTTTTAAAAAGGTAGATTTACCTGCTCCGTTAGCCCCAATTACCCCGTAGCAATTGCCTTGAGTAAATTTAAGGTTAACATCTTCAAATAGAGTGCGTTTTCCGTAGCGTAAGGATAGGTTTGAAACTGAAATCATGTAGTTTGAAATAAAGTGCAAAGGTAGTGAAATTATTGCTTAAGTAAAAGGAATCATTATTTTTGAGCTATGCGAGTTGAATTCCTTTTAGAAATTCTTAAGACACCTATCTCTAAAGCAAAAGCGGATGAGTTGACAGCAATTATTTCAAATGCCGATTTCTCGATTCAAGAATTAATTGATTTAACATTTCACCAAGAAGAACAAATTGGTTTTAGAGCTGCCTGGATTCTAGAGTGTCTCTACATCTATCATACCGAGCGATTTGTGCCAGGTGCAACTTATTTTCTAAGTAGGTTCCAGCAACAGGATAATTTATCTTCAAGAAGGCACTTTGGAAAGATTTTAGCATTGATGACTTCAAAAAAAGCGCCTATTGAAATTAAGCAAACTATTGAAAACTACAACAGCGACGAGCTAGTAGAAACCGTTTTTAGCTGGTTAATTGATGAAAGTGTACCTGTTGCGGTTAAGTCGCATTGCCTTAATGTTTTGGCCAACCTAACGGTTAAACACGATTGGATTAAAGGCGAGTTATTGGAAACAATGAATTTTTTGGTCGACAAAGAGAGTATTGCTTTTTACGCAAAGGTTAAGCAAGTTAAAAAGCAGTTAGCTAAATCTTAATTAACCGTTTTGCAACAATTAAGCAATAAAAAAATATATCAATATGAAATAGTCCATTATAAGCTAATTTTGATTTATGAACAGCAACTTCGAAACGCTAACAAAAATTATCAAAACAAGAAGAAGCATCTTTCCTGATAGCTACATCCAAAAAGAAATTCCAACTGCAGTAATTGAGCAAATTTTAGAGAATGCCAATTATGCACCTACTCATAAACTAACTCAACCATGGCGCTTTGTAGTCATCAGAAAGGAAGCGAAAGCTAAATTAGGCCAAACACTGGCGCAACTATATAAGGAAAAGATTGAACCTGCTAAGTTCTTGCAGAAAAAGCACGACAGCTTTTTACAAAAAACTGCCCAGGCCGATGTTATTTTGGCTATAAATATTCAGTTTCATCAAGACAAGGTGCCAAATTGGGAAGAAATTGCCGCTGTAGCATGCGCGGTGCAGAACGTAGCATTAACTGCCGAGTCTTTAAATATTGGTGGCTATTGGAGTTCTCCACCTTTAATTGATGATTTGGGCGCGTTTTTAAATTTGGGAACAAACGAGAAGTGCTTTGGTCTTTTTTACATGGGCTATCATCAAGAAGGGTTAAGTAAATTAAATAGAACACCGATGTCAGATAAAGTTATTTGGATGGAGAAATAATTTATAAAAATTGTATATTAGGTAATACCAACTTAATAAATGTTACCTTTTTAAACCGCTCTATATGCAAGATTTAAAAGCATCATTATATCAACTTTGCCAAAAATTTATTGATGAACGTATTCAAACAGCTGAGGTTGCACTAAGGCAGGCACGCGAGGCAAGTAACGATGATACAAAGAGTAGTGCAGGAGACAAGTATGAAACTAGTCGCGAAATGATGCAACAAGATATTGACAGGAATAAAAGATTGTTGATTGATGCAGAAGAAAACCTCAAACTGCTTAATTCTATTAAAGATGTGGTGCCTACTGATTCTGCTCGTAATGGGAGCGTAGTTTATACTAGTCAGGGTAACTTTTATCTAAGTATAAGTGCCGGTCAGCTTCACATAGAAAAAGAAACCTTTTTTGCGATATCTGCTTTTTCGCCTATTGGAAAACTACTTCTTGGTAAAGGAAAGGGCGATCAGTTCGATTTTAATGGAAAGAAATACGCCATTAAGGAAGTGATATAACCTGCAAAAAAAATAGTCGTAGCCCAATGCTACGACTATTAAAATATTTAGAAACTATTCTTAATGCTATTGCTCAACGTTTTTGGACTCCAATACCCGCTTGCAATTATTCTTCTTATGGTAAATAATGGATCTTTTTCATCTCTTTTTATGGAGAGTTGAAAAGCCATTCTAAACCCTCTTTTCTTTAATTCAGGTATGCCTTCAGCATTCCACAAGCCAAATGGATAAGCGAATTCTGTAATTTTCTTGCCAGTAATTTCTTCCAGTTTTTTAGTCGGTTTATCTAATTGTTCTTCCCAATCTTTACCTGCATATTTTTTGAAATTTTTGTGATCATAAGTATGGCTACCGATTACGTTACCCTCGTCAGACAGTTGTTTAATCTGTTCTTTGCTCATGTAATCAACAAATTTTCCCTTTTTACCAATCGAAACTGTCATGATAAAGTACACTGCTTTATAGCCATGTTTCTTTAAAATCGGGTTAACTGTGGTAAATTGATCTAAATCTGTATCATCAAAAGTTAACATGATGGGCTTAGAAGGTAGCGCTGCACCATTGTTCAAGTAGGCGTATAGTTGATCCGGCAAGATGGTGTGGTAACCACTGTCTACCAACATCTGCATTTGATCTTTGAAATTCTGAACCTCTACGATATAGTCTTTTCCAACTTTTCCATCTCTTTCTTTCCAGTTTCTAACTTGGTGATAACACAAAATTGGCACTTGTTTTCGAGCCAAAATTGTTTTTGCATCTGCAACTTTGATTTTATCTGTATTCACAGTAGTTGCTGTAGCTGGTTCGTTAGTTGAAGCTTGTTCAGTGCTGTCGGCCGTAATTGAATTATTGTTTTTATCTGATTTAGATTGGCATCCTAACGATAAGATTAAAATTGCAATAAAAATAGATGAAGAGATTTTGTTCATGGGTATTTGTTTTGGCACAAAACTATAAAAAATCTCTTTTACTTACTTTATTTGTTAATAACTTGGTTTAATAACTCATTTTCGGGGTTTTTGGGCATTATAACTGTTTCCTACCATTTCCTTCCCCCACTTTGTCAATCTTTAAAGATTGACAAAGTGGGGGAAGGAAAATAAAATTCAAGCTAACTATATCCTCATTATTACAAATTAAATTAGGCATTAGCGGCACATTTTAAATAATTTAGGAGTTTATTTATCAATTAAATTCATCAATGAAGAAACGCTACTTTTTATTCGCTCTCGTTGCATTGTTAGGTACACAAGTTTTTGCCCAGACCAAAACAATTTCCCTAACTGAAACGACATCTTCCGCAGAAAAAGCCAACTATCAGGCTGCGGCACGTTTTTCGCCAAATAAACTGAGAAAGATTATTTATTCAACCGCAGTCGACGCGCATTGGTTAAAACTAAGTAATCGGTTTTGGTACCAATTTGAAACTCCAAATGGTAAGCAATGGTATATTGTAGACCCAGTTCTTAAAACTAAAAATGTATTATTTGATCCAGAAAAATTGGCAGCAGAAATTACGTTGGTAATTCGCGATCCCTTTGATGCACAGCATTTGCCAATTGAAAATCTCAAATTTGCGAAGGACGAAAAAAGCATCAATTTTGAAATAAAAAGTACAATTGATGAGCTTAAGAAAGACAGAAAAGATAAGAAGGCAGCTGATTCAATGCAGAAGAAAATCTTTTCATTTAACTATGAAATAGCTTCTGGAAGATTGACAGAAGTTAAGAATTTTTCAAAGCCGAAAGCAAAACCAAATTGGGGTTCAGTAGCACCTGATTCATCAGCTATCATTTTCTCTAGGAATTACAACTTATACTGGATGGATAAAGCCAATTATCTAAAGGCAGTTAAAAATGAAGAAGATAGCACCATTGTAGAGCATCAACTTACCAAAGATGGCGTGAAATTTTATTCTTTTGGTAGTGATGGCGATGGAGAAAACAACGAAGAAAATATCAAGAATAATAAGAAAAGAAGAGGTGCATACGTGCTATGGTCGCCCGATTCAAAATACTTTGTGCTTGATCGTACAGATTCGAGAAAGGTTAAAGATCTATGGGTAATTAACAGTGTAAGTGCTGGAAGACCAACTTTAGAAACCTATAAGTATCAAATGCCAGGTGAGAAGGAATCTCCGATTGATGAATTTGTGCTGTTTAATTTTGCTGCAAAGACTTACAAAACAATTAATACAACTGCTTTTAAAGATCAAAGTATTTCTACTTGGGGTAAACCAGTATTAAACAAAGATCGAGATAATGAATTTCGTCCTTCTATTTGGTTAGGAGACAATCAAAAATTCTACTTCTCTAGAACGAGCCGCGATTTAAAAAGAATTGATATCTGCACAATCGACATCAATACAGGTGTTGTTACTCAATTAATCGATGAGCGTTTTAATACTTATGTTGAAGTTCAACGTCCTGGTTTGGTAAACGGTGGGAAGGAAATTATTCACTGGAGCGAGCGAGATGGTTGGGGTCACTTTTACTTATTTGATGAAAAAGGCAAACTAAAAAATCAAATTACTAAGGGGGCATTCCATTCAGAAAATATCGTAAACATAGATGAAAAAAACCGTGTACTTTATTTTACTGCAAATGGTAGAGAGGCTAAAGAAGACCCGTATTTTATGCACTTGTATCGTATTAATTTTGATGGTACTGGCATGAAATTATTAAATGGTGGCGATTTTGACCATGCAGTTAACATGAATGACGAAGCGAAATTCTTTATCGACAACTTCTCAAGAGTTAATACAGTTCCTAAAGCTGTTTTGAAAGACAATTTGGGTAATGTTGTAATGGATTTAGAAACTGCTGATTTATCATTATTAATGGCGACTGGTTATAAATTCCCTGAGCCTTTTAAAGTTAAAGCAGATGATGGCGTTACAGATATCTATGGTGTAATGTATAAGCCATTTGACTTTAACCCGAATAAAAAGTATCCAATTATCGAGTACGTTTATCCAGGCCCTCAAACCGAAGCTGTAAATAAGAGTTTTGGTAGAAGCATGGACAGAATGGATCGTTTAGCACAATTAGGCTATATCGTAATTACGGTAGGTAACAGAGGCGGTCACCCGGCTCGCTCTAAATGGTATCATACCTACGGCTATGGTAACTTAAGAGATTATGGATTGGCCGATAAGAAGGCCGCAATTGAGCAATTAGCCGATAGGTATTCTTTTATTGATGCAAGTAAAGTTGGAATTACCGGTCACTCGGGTGGTGGTTTTATGTCGACCGCCGCATTGCTTGTTTATCCAGATTTCTTTAAAGTAGCTGTATCGGCTGCGGGTAATCATGACAATAGTATTTACAACCGTTGGTGGAGCGAAAAACACCATGGTGTAACTGAAATTGTTTCTGCTAAAGGTGATACTACATTTAAATACTCAATTGATAAAAATCCAGATTTAGCTAAAAATTTAAAAGGACATTTATTATTGATGCATGGTGATATCGACAACAATGTTCACCCAGCAAATTCTATTAGAGTTGCAAATGCACTAATTAAAGCAGGCAAGAGATTCGATTATATGGTAGTACCTGGTCAACGCCATGGTTTTGGCGATATGACAGAATATATGTTCTGGCGTTTAGCAGACTATTTCAATAATTATCTATTGGGAGATTTTTCTCAATCCGTTAATGTGAATATTACGGAGATGGATAGGGAAATAGAAAGGAAGCAATAATTTTAAAAACCGGTAGCCACAAACTACCGGTTTTTTTGGCTCAATTTTAAGCTTTTTAATTTTCTGATCCATCTCTTCACCAAGTGAAATTAATAAGGATGGAAACGTATCGTACGCCTATTGTAGGCATAGGAGAGGTGTAATTATCTTTCGTTCATCCTACGGTCATCCTTCGGTCATCTTACGGTCTAACCAATACAGAGACGGCTTGTGTCCTATTCATTAACGTATTCAGATTATAAATAGGAAACGCTTTGCCGAATCTATGGAATCGTAAGAATTTTACTAGCTTTAACTTATAAAGCTTAATAGACCATGAGAAGACAACTTATTCCAATCATTGCGTTAGCGGTGATGCTGGCTGCATGCCAATCAAATAAAAGTGAAAATGTACAAGCGGATTCGGTGGCACTGAAGGCCATAAATGACACTGCTTTTTCAAAACATATTGCTGTGCTGGCATCGGACGATTTTGAAGGTAGAAAACCATTTACACCTGGCGAAACCAAAACGATAAATTATTTAAAAACTGAGTTCGAAAAGCTAGGGCTAAAGCCAGGAAATGGCGATAGCTATTTTCAGGAGGTACCCATGGTTGATGTTAAATCGACACCGACCGATTTAGTGATAAAAACTACAGCAGGAAATGCAAGTTTAACTTTTAAATATCTAGACAATTTTGTTGCGGCAAGTCGCCATTTAGTAAGCCAGGTTAAGGTAGACAACTCGGAACTCGTTTTTGCGGGTTATGGGATTGTTGCCCCAGAATATAAATGGAATGATTATGAAGGACTGGATGTGAAAGGAAAAACGGTAGTTGTGATGGTTAATGATCCTGGTTTTTTAGATTCGACATTGTTCAAAGGAAAAACCATGACTTATTATGGTCGGTGGACTTACAAATTTGAAGAAGCGGCTCGTCAAGGTGCTACTGGGGTAATTATCATTCATGAAGATAAGGCAGCAAGTTATCCATGGGCAGTTGTTAGAAGTGGATGGTCTAAATCTAAATTGTATTTGGCGGCTGCGGACGACAACAAATCAAGAGCTTTAATGGAAGGGTGGATTACTCAAGATGTGGCAAAAGCGCTATTTAAAATGGCAGGTAAATCTGAAGATTTAATGGTCCAAGCTGGGAAAAATGGCTTTAAGCCGGTAGATTTAGGACTGAAGCTATCCACAACTATTAGTAACACGATCCAAAGATCTAAATCCAGTAACGTTGTGGCGGTATTGCCTGGTACAAAAAGGCCAGATGAATATATTATCTATTCGGCCCACTGGGATCATTTAGGAAAAGGTGAGGCGGTTAATGGTGATTCAGTTTATAATGGTGCTGTGGATAATGCAACTGGTACTGCCGCTTTATTGGTGTTGGCAGATGCTTTTAAAAAGGCTACACAACAGCCAGAGCGCTCTATCATGTTTTTAGCGGTAACTGCTGAAGAACAAGGTTTATTAGGTTCTGAATATTATGCATCACACCCACTGATACCCGTGACTAAAACCGTGGCCAATATCAATATTGACGCGATGCAGGCGATGGGCAAAACGAAAGACATTATTGCAGTAGGTTATGGGCAATCTGAATTGGAAGATTATTTGGAGGAAGCTGCAAAAAAGCAAGGTAGGGTAGTGGTGAAGGACAGTAACCCATCGGCTGGATTTTACTTTAGATCAGACCATTTTAATTTTGCGAAAGTAGGTATTCCTGCGCTTTACACCGAAACAGGTGATGATCATATTGCGCAAGGCATAGCTTTTGGAAAGGCTCAAAAAGAAGATTATACCAAAAATCGTTACCATGCTCCCGCCGATAACTTTGAACCTGCTAAATGGGATTTTTCTGGCATGGTTGAAGACCTGAGATTGTTGTTTGATGTTGGTTATCGCTTAAGCAATGAAACTACTTTTCCGACGTGGAAGACAGGGTCTGAATTTAAAGCAATAAGAGATAAAAGCATGAAATAATTGTTGCTTGAGTTTGTTGGCAAACGATTATTTGATGATTAGTTTAAATGTTTTGAAACCGAAATTCCCCTGCATATCTGAGCCTTCTACCCAAACGGTATAAGTACCCGGCTTGTCTGCTGCGAAAAAAGAAAAATTGCTTTCTCCTTTTGCATTCGTTAGTAGGTTTGGGTTCCAATAAATAGTAGATCGGAAGTCTGGTTTTTTATCGTTTTTGTTAGCTGAGGTATATTTAGGATGGTAAAATGTTTTGTAATCTCCATAATTTACTGGTTTGAGGAGATACATATTGGCAGATTTTTTTAAAAAAGGGCCTTGTCCAGTTTTTGTAGTAATTTCTAAAAAGGTATATTCATTCGAATCCATGGGACGCATAAATTTGCTTTTATAGGGCCAACTATAGGTTGGTTTTGTCATTACTTCAATGCCTAATATGTCTTCGGCATTGTAATAATCGAGATAAGACCTTATATAGTGGTAATAGCTTTCAGGTCCACCTGCATCAGCATCATAGAAAAAGTCGACTTCAATGCCATCAATAACTAACTTTAAAACGGTAAAATTGACAAAAAATATTCTATTGTTGCTCTTTTTTGGATAGCCTTCTCTAAAACCTTTTACTTTTTCAAGAAGCACATCATAAAGTGTTTTTTTAGCAATTTGATTTAGCTCTTCTTCTGAGATGATATAATCTGCGCCACCTGGCCCATTTATATTTTTAGAACCCTTTACGGTTCTTTTGCCGATAATATTTACCTCATTTAAGAGTAAGCCATCTCGTTTTGTTAGTTTATATTCTTCTACTTTTGTTTTGATTAAGTTTGTAGAAATACTGTCTAGTTGTTCAGGCTCATAGCTCAATATCCTTTGAATAATAGGAGCTACGGGGGGCTTAAATTCATTCATTTCGATGCCGATCGTTCCTTTTTTTCCATTTGCATTCAAGGCTTGGATAACGAAAGAGGCGCTATCCATTACTGGTAATTTGTTGAACATAAACTCTCCCTTTTCATTAGCCAAGGTATCCAGCATCATAAACCCTTTGCTGTTACCCATTAGGATTATTTTAGCTTTAGGAATGGGTTTATTTAAGACATTTTTTACTGTTCCACTAAATGTGTACTCTTTTTCTGCCTTAAATGAAGGATTTTTTGCTAAATCCCAGTCGTAGCTTACCCATCCTTGAGTTAACATTAATGCTTCGAGATCATCGTGTTTTTGTTTGGTTACTTGGTTAAAGTATGAACCTGGATTTTCTATTTCGCCTTTTAAATCGGCCTGTAATAAAAAGTACGAGAGGATATGAGAGTCATTTACAGAATCTTTAGCAATCTGATGATCATCAGTTACTGCAATCGAAAATGAACTAACTATGGGTTTTCCAGTAATGTCTGTAGCGTTTAAGCTAATTGGGATGCTATCCCTTAATCTATATGAAATACTTGGCGTGCTAAGGTTTAATTTTAAATCATCATGATGGTTAACGAAAAAATTCCGTTCATTAACGATTTTCTTTTCATCGTTCATCAATATGATTTGGCAAACCCCAGAAGGGAATATGCTTTTGGCAACTTTAAACTTTCTGTGATTAACTTTGTTCGTATTTGAAGCCGCAATAAAACAGACTATACCTCTTGCTTGTCCAATGATGGTGTAATTTTGTTCGTTGTTTGAAGCGTAAACAGTTACTGTTATTGAATCACTGGAATATTCATTTTCCACTTTTAAGGTTGTCCCTTCGGGCTTTACTTTTGGGAGTTGAACGGATTTAATAAATCCTTTATAGTTAACGGTTGCAGTATAGATTTCTCCTGCTTCGGGCGTTAAGTTAAAATAACCCATCCCCTTTTCATTTGAGGAAAATTGGCCAACGATGTTTTGCTTAGTATTTTTAACTTCTCCAATGATCTGGATTCCTTTTCCAACACTATTTAATGCTTTGAAAGCTATTTTTTGACTTCTGTCTACTACATAACTACCACCCTCTGGTAAAAATTGGATATCAATATCGGGCGTTTTTTCTTTAGCACTCAAGCTCGCTTGCCTCGTTTTTGTCGAATTGGCGGGTTTGCCAGTTTCTTTAGCTGATGTATTGCTAGCGATTGGAAGTATTTTGAACTCTTTTTTGAAGAAATAGGTATCTCCAAAATTTTGCATCCAATTGGTATAAGCTCTGAATGTATAATTCCCCGGTTTATATTTCTCCGAGTTCATGGCAAAACTACCCCAACTTAAGCCTAAGACTGTGGGTAGACTTAACCGTTGTAAAACTTCTCCATTTTCATTGATAATTTCGGTATAAATCAAACTGCTTATATCCGATACTGTATGAAGAGAAGCGTTTAACAAATATGCTTTAAACCAAATAGTATCTGATGGTAAATAAGTTGATTTATCAAAGTGAGCGTAGATTTTTTCCCTTGGCATAGCTCGCAAGATGCTATCATAACGCGTAATTACCTGTTGCTGAGGATTGGTTTTTTGTGCAAAAATAGGTAAGCAATAAATAGCTAGTAAAAAAAATAAAATGCGCATTTAGGTTTGTTTATATAGCTTCTAACATACGTAACTAAGATACAGTTTTTGGTAAAAAAAAAGCCACCTAGTTTGGTTGGCTTTCCTAGGTTAAAATAAAACGTAAATCTTAAAGCCGAGATCATTGAACACACCTTGGGAACTTATACCGAAGTTGGTGTTTTTTGTTTCCTGCGTGCCTTGTCCATAGCTGTTGGTTTGTTTTGATTCATAATATCCGAAGTTTGCAGATAATAGATTTGTTTCGAATGCAAATCGTTTGGATATAAACCAGCTTATACCACCAAATGCGCCCGCAGTATACTCATTTGTTGTACGCTCAGAATTTTCATTTACTGAATAGGTTTGTTCGCCAAATGTATACCCAGCCTGACCACCAGCATACGCATATAACTTTTTTACAATTGGGTAGTACTTTTGATAGCTTAAATTTCCGCCGTAATTTTTGTAGTCTTGTTTGCCGGCAGCGGACATTTCCGTTTCGTTAAATCCGTAAGTTAAATTCACACCGATTTTCTCATTGTCTTTAAAGAAAAACCCATAGCCTAGTGAAACTGAATTGTTTTTTTGTGTGCTTTCAGAAGAACTACTGCCGCTATTGTACTTTTGTTCAGATTTTGATGATCCAAATCCGAAACTTACAGCATTGGTTCCTTTAGTTTGAGCATTTGCGGTAAACGCGATGGCGCATAGCGCTGCCATGATAATTAGTTTAGATTTCATTTGTGTGTTTTTTTGTGTGTAAATCAATAATAAAAAATAAAAACGGGAAAAACTATTATTTTAGTTCATGTGGAAAATTATTTAACTAAAATTAACTACCCGTTTTATTTGATGTTAAAATTTACACCAAAAGAGGGCATGAAATTATCTAAAACTAAATGTAGATTTTTTGTGCTTTTAAAGTATTCGTTTTGATTATTACGTTCATTAAAATAACGTACCACTGGAAAAGAAAATTCGATATTCCATTTTGCAGAAGGGTAGTAGGCAAAACCAGGGTTTAAGCTCGCTCCTAGACCTTTAAATGTATAGTCAGTACGATATAAGTACCCACTCTCATCAATATTTTTGTAACTATTAATTTCTGCAATGGCACTTGCTTGTCCAAATAGCTTAAAATTATTCGTTAAGTGAAAATAATAGCGTACAAAAGGCGATAAGCCAAAGTTTTCTTCTTTGAAACCGAAGCCTCTTTCAAAGGCCTGGGATGTCTCATTAAAATAGTCATAGAATTCGCCGTTGAGTTTGGACAAGTTATAAGAAATTTCTATCCCCAACGCTAAGCGATTACTAACAAAATAGCCAACTTTTGGGCCAATTGCCAGTGAATTAATACGTAATGAATTAGAAGTGCGATTAGAAGTGCCGAAGCTTAAGCCCCCTCCTCCAAAAGAATTTCCTTTTTCGATTTGTGCATTTGCTGCATAACCGAAGGCACATAGGATAGCCACGATAAGTAATTTAGGTTTCATGTTGTTGTTTTGTGTGTAATCAATATTAATAAATTAAATCACAAAAAACAAACATAAAAAAGCTAACGCTCAACACATTAGCGTTAAGCGTTAGCAAATATATCATCTATTTATCCTCGTTTATGAAAACGAATTGATGGTCGAACATGTCTAATTTTATCTTACTCTCTTTATCAACTGTTCCAGCCAATATTGATTTCGATAGTTCATTTAGAATTCTTTTCTGAATTACTCGTTTTAGAGGTCTTGCTCCGAATTGCGGATCGTATCCTAATTCTGCTAACCAATCCAAAGCTTCCACACTTGCATCCATGGTAATTCCCATTTCAGCTAAGGTATTTTGAACTTGTTTAAATTGTAGATCAACAATACCTCGTATTTCATTTCTGTTAAGCGGGGTAAACATAATGAGTTCATCGATCCTGTTCAAAAACTCTGGACGAATGGTTTGTTTTAACAATTCAAATAATTCGTTTTTGGTTTTAGCAATCACTTCGTCTCTGTTTTCATCGTTAAGCACTTTAAAGTTGTCGTGTATCAGATGAGAGCCAATATTTGAAGTCATGATAATGATGGTGTTTTTAAAATTCACCACTCTTCCTTTATTGTCGGTTAAACGCCCATCATCTAATACCTGTAATAAAATATTAAATACATCAGGATGCGCCTTTTCAATTTCGTCGAGCAATACAACCGAATAAGGCTTTCTTCTTACTGCCTCGGTTAATTGTCCGCCTTCATCATATCCAACATATCCCGGAGGGGCACCAATTAGCCTAGAAACGGCATGTCGCTCTTGATACTCGCTCATGTCAATTCTGGTCATCGCATTTTCATCATTAAATAGAAATTCAGCTAATGCCTTTGCGAGCTCGGTTTTACCTACACCAGTCGTTCCTAAGAAGATAAATGAGCCAATTGGTTTACGTTTATCCTGTAAACCTGCTCTGGAACGACGAATTGCATCAGAAATAGCCTCAATTGCTTCGTCCTGTCCAGCAACACGTTTATGCAATTCAGCTTCTAAATGAAGTAATTTTTCACGCTCGCTGGCAATTAATTTAGTTACTGGAATACCTGTCCAACGCCCTACAACTCCTGCAATATCATCGGCAGTAACCTCTTCTTTAAGCATTCTGCTTTCACTTTGCTGACTTTCTAAATCAATTTTTAGCTTATCTACTTTATCTTGGGCATCTTTGATTTTTCCATACCTAATTTCAGCAACTCTGCCATAATCCCCTGCACGCTCAGCTTGATCGGCCTCAAGTTTATAGTTTTCAATTTGCTCTAGCTGAGCATTTACTGCATCGACTAAATCTTTTTCCCCTTGCCATTTCGCTTTTAGCTGATCTCTTTCAGCTGATAAATTGGCTATCTCTTTAGAAAGTTCCTTAACCTTTTTATCGTCATTTTCTCGTTTAATAGCTTCTCGTTCAATTTCCAGGCGCATAATTTCACGATCAAGTGCATCTACATTCTCTGGAACACTATCCATTTCCATGCGAAGTTTTGATGCTGCTTCGTCCATTAAATCTATTGCTTTGTCTGGTAAAAAACGGTCAGAAATGTATCGTTGTGACATTTCTACTGCTGCAATAATAGCTTCATCCTTTATCACAACCTTATGATGAGTCTCGTAACGTTCTTTTAGTCCACGTAAAATAGAAATGGCATCTTGAGTATCAGGTTCATCAACTAGTACCTTTTGGAAACGACGCTCCAAGGCCTTATCTTTTTCCAGGTATTTCTGATATTCATCTAAAGTTGTTGCACCAATTGCACGTAATTCACCCCTTGCTAGAGCTGGTTTTAAGATATTTGCTGCGTCCATGGCCCCCTCACCACCACCCGCACCTACAAGCGTATGAATTTCGTCGATAAATAAAATGATATCGCCGTCACTTTGGCTAACTTCTTTAACTACTGCTTTTAAACGTTCTTCAAACTCCCCTTTGTATTTGGCTCCGGCGATTAAGGCTCCCATATCTAATGAGAATACCGTTTTTGTTTTCAAATTTTCAGGCACATCGCCTTTAATTATTCTAAAAGCAATACCTTCTGCAATGGCAGTTTTACCAACTCCAGGCTCACCAATTAAAATTGGGTTATTTTTTGTCCTTCTGGATAAAATTTGAATAACGCGGCGAATTTCTTCATCTCTACCAATTACAGGGTCTAATTTCCCACTTTCTGCATATTCATTTAAGTTGCGAGCATATTTGGTTAAAGCTTGGTATGTTGCTTCTGCATTTTGATCAGTTACATGATTGCTTCCTCTCAACTCCTTAATCGCTTTTTTAAGATCTTGTTCGGTAACACCTTGTTCTTTTAATAGCTTAGAAGTAGAATCATTAACAGCTAAAAGCCCCAATAAAAGGTGCTCAACTGCTACAAATTCGTCTTTGAATTCCTTTAAATAGGATTGAGCTTTTTGTAGCGCCGAATTTGTTCCTGCTGATAAATAAACATTTCCACCGGTAACTTTTGGTATTTTATCGATAGCTGTAGTTAAATTCTGCTCAACTGTATTCAGATTTACATTAAGTTTCTTTAATACATAAGAAACCACATTTTCGTCAACACTAAGCAATCCTTTAAGCAAGTGAGCGGTCTCAATTGCTTGTTGCTGATTGCCCTGTGCTATTTCAGAAGCTTTTTGTATGGCTTCTTGTGCTTTGATTGTAAAATTGTTGAAGTTCATGTTTTGTTCTAAATCAAAACGAATGCCAATGCTGCTTTAAGAAGGTAATCGGAAATTTTGTCGCCTAGCGGCAATTGTTAATGACTAAATGACTGTAAATTAATTATTTATACTGAATAAATGTCTGATGAGTAGTTTGTTAGAGGAGCTATTTTAGTATTTTAATTCCTTTTGGTGCGTTGATCGTAGATTTAATTGAACCATCTTTCATCTTTTCATGTTTTACCATTATTAGTCCGAATGGGGTGGGGAAGGTTCCTTCGGCAAATTTCAGGTCGCCCAGGTTAGGCTTTATTCGTACGACCTTACAACCAGGCTCAATTACTGAGATTCCTAGCACGTGCTCGATGAGCCAGGGCGTTGGTCCGGAGGCCCAGCCATGACATAAGCTGTGTCTAAATCCAATATAGCAATAAGCACCATATGCGCCATGGATATCAATTTTGTCTGTAGGTACTAGTTCGTCAATTCTTCCAGCATTTTTTGTCCAATCCATGTTAAAGTCTTCCCAAAATGTGGTTGCTCCTAAATTTAACATGGCTCCCCAATATTCTTTGATGATTTCTATTGAACCTTTGTAATCTTTAGCATTTGCCTTTGCTTGTAACATATAATAGCCAAAAAAAGTGGAGAAATTTTTGCTGCCGCCATTGCTTAGGATTTTATTTGCACCTTTTCCGTCTATCAATTTTGACAAGGATAGTAACGCTGCTCCCTGCTTTGAGTTATTTGTAGCCGGGATATGTTTTTTAAGTAAAGTGATGGCTAATTCACATTTTTTCGCCGTGTTTACGTCGCCAAGTCTTGTTAGTAAGTCACCTCCAGCTTGCAAAGACAAAATCATCATCGATTGTAAGCCAGCATGTATAGCGATGGGATCTTCACTCGATGGCCAATCTAAAAAACGCTGTCCGTCCAGTATTTCTTTTCCGTCTTTGTCAATTTTGCTAATTAACAGATTGACTAAGTCTTTGAGATATATTTCTTGTTCTTTTAAATAGTCTAAATCCCCCTGATGATAATACCAATCTCTGTGATTAATTATCCACCACATAGAATACGCGCTAATACCGTTCATCCATTGAGGGAGCGGGGTGGTATTTCTGGCAAAATCTAGGCTTTTTGGAACTACCTCGTTATAACCGAAGACTGCATTGATGGTGGCAATTTCTGGATTTAAATCTCCAACCCAAACCAATCTGTCTCGTTTAATTCCATCCCATAAATAGTCCTGCATATTCAATTGCACGGTGTAAGCACCAGTCTTCCAAATCTTGTTAAGCAAAGTGTCGCTGCTATTAAATGAGCCTTTGTACACAAGATCTCTGTACTTAGCGGTTGCTCGAACCTCTTTTAAAACTAACTTGGTATCGCCTTCCAAAACATCGATTCTTACGAAGCGAAAACCAGTATTGCCTAATTCGGCAACCCCTAACCAGGGCAAAAGTGTTTCGAGGTCTCTAATTGCATGGTCATTGGTAGCACCACCTTTTCCGCCAATCTCGGACATTGCTTCACTAACTGATTCTCCAAAGCGTAAGCCAATTTTAATTGGCTTATTGCCTCCCCAAATACCGGTCACAATTTGAATTCCACCCTGTAACTCTTTTCCAAAATCTAGAAGAATGCTTGCTTTTTCTTCGTTCTTATTTTCAAGAATACACATGTCGGTATTTCCTAAATCTGCTTGCCCTGTTCCAGATTTAAGTAATCTTTGTTCATTTTTTATGATCCCTTTTTTCCATATCACTCGAGTTGGGGTAATGTACTCGGTAACACGTTCATTTCCGGTATTAATTTTTTGTGCACTTAAGGTAGCACAACTACCTAGCAATATGATCAAAGTGACGAAAGTTCTCATTGTTATTTTAATTCAATTAGATAGGTTCCGGCATCAAGATTAAATGTTGTGCTGGTCAAATGCTTTCCATTTAATGTAATTTTTAGTCCTTTGGTCATTGCTAAGTTCACTGTAGCTGTGGAATTTGCTGGAATTATAACGTTATAGTTTATGCCATTGGCTGTTTTTTTCCAAGAAGAAATAATCTTTCCATATGGACCATCGTGCGTGGCTTCAAAAGAATCTAACCCTTGTACAAAGTAGGGTTGAAGGACAACATGCTTAAATCCAGGTTTAAGCTCATCTGGTTTAATACCACCAGGAGCTTTGTATAACCAAGCGCCAATTTCTCCAAACATTATATGATTCATTGAAATATCTGATTTCGCGTCAATTGGCCAGTTTTCATATAAGGTAGTTGCCCCATTTGCAATCCACCATCCCCAGCTAGGGAATGTCTTTTGGGCAGCAATTTTGTACGCAACTTCAGCATAGCCATTTTCGCTAAGTGCATTTAAGATGGCTTTTGTTCCTAGTAATCCCACGTCTAAATGGAAATTATCTGCCTCCACTTGTTTTGCTAAATTTTCAGCTACTTTAGCTTTCATGTCTTCAGGTACTATTCCCCAAAATAAAGGAACACTCAATTCTGTTTGTAATCCTTTATTGTATATTCCAGTCGCTCTATTTAAATACTTAGCATTGAAAGCATTTTTTATCTTGTTAGCTAAAGCCTGGTATTTTTGATAATCATTTTCGTTGCCTAAAAGTTTAGCGGTTTTTGCTAAAATTATTACATCAGCATAGTAATAACATGTAGAAGTTAATTCAACTGGGGACACAGATTTTACCGGAACCCAATCACCTAAGCCCCACGAGGTAAGTCCCGTCGGATAAGTTTCATCAATATGATTCACATATCTTTTAATATGTTCGTAGTTGTCTGCTAGTATTTTTTTGTCACCATAAAACCGATAGATATTCCATGGGATAATGGCTATGGTGCTCGTCCAATCTGGTCCATTTCCCCACTCGTATCCCCAACCGTCTGTTGGGATAATTGATGGTAATATTCCATTTGGTTGTTGCTCATCTCTATGATCTGCGAGCCACTTTTCGTAGATTGTAATAGCGTCGAAACCATATAAGCCTGTTTCTATTGCTATTGCCGCATCTCCAGTCCAGCCATTTTTTTCTCGTTGTGGACAATCGGTAGGGTAGCCAAATAGATTTGATAAATAAGAGTTATTTGTTGCCTCATATATTTTATTGATCAATGGATCGGATGCTCTTACACTTCCATTAACAGGTACATCGCTGTGCATAAAATAGCCCATTAAATCTTCTTTTTTTAAGTCAATAGCGTTACTTAAACTAACTTCGACATATTGGAAGCCTTTGTAGTTAAAGTGGGGCATAAAGCTCTGTTCGCCTTTACCATTTAAAATTAGGATATCTGTTTGAAACGGATCCTTGTCATCAGTTGGACGATAGTGCACATCAATATTTGACATGTCAGCTCTTCCATTCGCGTATAATCTTTCTGTATGTTTTAATTTTACAATGGTTCCTTCTGGACCGTTTATTTTTATTTTACTTACACCAGAGATGTTTCTACCTAAATCGAAAAGATAAGTTGTGTCATTAAATTTCTTGATACTTTTTGCAAGAATTTTTTCTACATCTCTAATTGGATGCATCGCTTGAGCAACAATATGATCAGATGGAGCGGATCGGAAGATTACTCTTTTCCATTTTGAATCATCAAAATCTACGGTGTTCCATCCTTTTTGTTCCAATCTAGCGTCATAATGTTCTGCAGTGTAAATACTGTTAAAAATAATTGGGCTCAAAGCTGTTTTCCAATCTTTACCAGACTTAATAGTTGCTACAGTTCCATCGGTATAAGTTATTCTTAAATCCATGCAAAAGGTTGGTCTGTTACGCCATGGAGCTTTTTCAAAATCCCAAACGGCAGTAGATTGATGGTTATACCAGCCATTTCCTAGTAAAATTCCAATTGCATTTTTACCATTTTGCAACTGCTTTGTCACATCGTAAGTCACATAAAGATTCCTTCGGTCAAAGCGCGTATACATCGGATCCATTCGGTGATTCCCAACCTTTTCCCCATTTAGAGATAGCTCATATAATCCTCCTGCGGTAATGTAGGCACGGGCGGATTTTATTTTCTTAGTGACGTCAAAGGTCTTTCTGAAATAGGGGGCGGCTTTTAACTGTATGTTCTGGCTGTCTGAGATCCAGGAACCTTGCCAATTTTCCCCTTTCATCATACCCATTTCGAAGCTGGCAATCTTAAATTTTGAAGATTTTACATGATTTTGGTCAGCAATATCAATTCGCCAATAATACTTAGTAAAAGGTTTTAGTGTTTGGCCACTGTAAGTTTTAAGAGAGGTGTTTTGCGCTAGCCAACCGCTATTCCATTGTACTGCAATACCATTTGTTAATGCTACTGAATCGGTGTTTACGATAATTCGATAGGCGGTTTGTTTTGCACCGTTTCTAATATCGTGCATTTGCCAGGTAAAACGAGGATTGGGATTATCTAATCCAATGGGATCGATTAAATATTCCGTTCTTAAATGGGTTGTACTAGCAGGAGATTGGGCATAGGTATTTGAAAAAAGTCCTATGCCTATAAAAAGAGTAGCTATTTTAGTTAGAGTCATCTTAAATAGATTAGCTAACTAAGATATCAAAAATGGGTTAAAGAACAAGTTTACTTATCCTAAAATCTCTTTAAGTTTTTTAGTTTGATGATCTACTAGTTTTTGAAGTGGGCCAGCCGCTAACATTTTCATCATCATGTTTAAATCTGCTGAGATAATATGTTTTGCTGTTGTTGAGCCATTCTCATTCTCGCTAACGATCCATCGTAATTCAACATCAAAAGGTGGCTTTTCAGTCGGTATGGCTATGATTTCTTGATTTTCAATCCGACTTGATATTTTAATGGCGAGTTTAGCCATATTTTGAATGGTAAAGCTTGCTTCATCAGTAGTTGAAGACCAGTTATAGATGTTCTCTGGCATTAATTCTTGATAGTTATTCATATCAGAAAGAAATGTATAGACTTTTTCAATAGGTAAATTTATTTCGACAGCACTTTCTATGATAGTCATACTTATGATTTTATTTCTTCAGCTTCTCTTCCCCATTCTGCCGGGTTTTGACGCCATTTGTTTAGTAAATCGATGTCATTTTGAGCGATGAAGCTGTGCTCCGCAGCATATTTAATCAAAGTCGAATAATTTGATAACGTTGAATAGCGACATTTGGCAGCTGCAAAATTTTCATCAGCTTTATCAAAGCCATAGGTAAAGATTGCCACTAAACCTGCTACCGATAGACCAGCTGCACGAAGTGCATCAACAGCTTGCAGACTACTCTTTCCAGTTGAAATTAAATCTTCGATAACTACAACACGCTGCCCTTCGATAATTTCACCCTCGATTAGGCTACCTGTGCCGTGCTCTTTTGGTTTAGAACGCACATATATAAAAGGTAACCCAAGTTCTTGTGCAACTAAAGCACCTTGAGGAATACCTGCTGTTGCTACGCCTGCAATAACATCAACTGCCCCGAACTCTTCTTGAATAAGTTGGGATAATTTTTGACGAATGTAGGTTCTTACAGATGGATGCGATAATGTAATGCGATTATCACAATAAATTGGGGATTTCCAACCCGACGCCCAGGTAAATGGATTATTAGGTTGTAATTTAATTGCTTTAATTTGTAATAAAAATTCAGCTACCTTTAATTCAATATCACTTTTATTATACATGGCCCAAAAATACAGAATTTATATCAACGATAACGCTTTGTTTATTGCTGATCGCATTCCTAATCAATTAGAAAAAATACAACAACTTGATACACAGAATTTTGATTTTCAAACATTTTATAAAAACCTTGTTAAAAAGAGTAAAAAAAACTATGTTTTACTTGATAATGACCCTAAAACTATGTTTAAAGCCATTAAAAAGCAATGTACAGTGATAAAAGCTGCTGGTGGATTAGTAAAGAATAGCAAAGGTGAGGTGTTGTTTATTTTTAGAAATAAAAAATGGGATTTACCAAAAGGGAAGGTAGAAAAGGATGAGTCGGTGAAGGTGGCAGCAGTTAGAGAAGTAGAAGAGGAGTGTGGTGTTAAAATCGAAAAGAGAAAAGCATGCCTTTGCAAAACTTATCATATTTATGAAATGCAAGGGAAAGTGATATTGAAGCGTACAAGTTGGTATAAAATGGAAGTTAAGGGCTCACCAAAGTTGATACCTCAAAAGGAAGAGGGGATTACTTCTGCATCTTGGGTAAATGATTCGGGAATTAAGAATAAAATAAAAAATACTTATCCGTTAATTATTGGGGTGCTGAAAGAAGGTAATTTATTGTAGGTATTCAAAGGCCAACTTATAAAAATGCTAAGGCTTCTTTGGGTACAAATGGGCTGACATTTCCATTATTTCTCAGAATATCTCTAACAATGGTAGAGCTGATTGCTGAATATTCGGGTTTGCTTAGCAGCACGATAGTTTCTACCTCTGGCATCATTGTTTGATTAATCTGTGCAATGGCACGTTCATATTCAAAGTCCGAAGCAGAACGTATGCCTCTAATCATATATTTTGCATTGATTTTTCTGCAAAAATCTACGGTTAACCCTTCGTACATGTGAACTTCTACTTTTGGGCTATTAGCAAAAATGGTTCTAACCATTTCTTCCCGTTGATCGGCAGATAGCAGATTTTGTTTGGAGCTATTTAAACCTATCCCAATCACTACTTTATCAAATAATGGTAGTGATCTGTTTAAAATATCGACATGTGCAATTGTAATCGGATCAAATGAACCAGGGAATAAAGCAATCTTCATAATCAAAGATAAAGGAACTTAGGTTAAGGAGCAATAATTTGTTTAGCTCGGGACCTGGGGAACACTTAAGGTCAAACGCTAAACCTTCTCGAAAAAGCTAAAAGATGAATTTCCATACTTCCTCACTTCTGTAAATCCAGGTAATTGGTTCAGTTTTAACATCGGTGGGTGTTCGACGATTAGCGTTCCATTGTCAGTTAATAAGCTATTTTTCATAACTAATTGTGGGATTAACGGGATATTAGGTAGGTCGTAAGGTGGATCTGCAAAAATAATATGATATTGCTGGGTGTCTTGTTCTAAAAACTTAAACGTATCCGCTCTTTGTGCATCTATTTCAGTTAAATCATACTTCTCAGCAGTCGATTGTAGCCAATGCACGCAGCCAGCGTGTTTATCTACTGAAGTTACATGTCTAATGCCCCTCGAAGCAAACTCGATGCTAATACTTCCTGTGCCACTAAATAAATCCAACACATCACAGTGTTCAAAATCATAGGTGTTGTAAAGGATATTAAACAACGCCTCTTTGGCCATGTCAGTTGTTGGTCTAACAGGTAATTTTGCCGGCGCATTAAATTGCTTGCCTTTTAATTTTCCTCCAATTATACGCATTGATCAAGTGCTAATAATGTGGTGTAATAATGGGCTGGCATATCATCTATAACTTGTTGATCTAAACTAGAATCAACGAAATCTAAAAAATGAATATTACTGCAATACTTTTTTAAGCATTCATATTTTTGGTCTTCTTGTCCAATAATACCACTTAGATAAACTGAGGTGTTATTAAGATTAATGGATAGTTGGTTAGCGATCAATAATAGATAGTAATTAAATTCTTCGACGTTTTCAATTTCATAGCATTTTTGAAAAACAACCTTTTTTTCGATGATAACAAGCATATTCATCGAGCGCACTGTAAAATCTATCAATATAGCAGTATCGGTGTTGCTTTCAGCTAGTTTTAGTAATGCGGCATATTGCGCATATTTTTTACTATGCTCGAATGATTGGTTAATAAGCTCCTCAGTTAAACTTGAGAAAGAAAATATAGAAGTAAAACCAAAATTTGAATGCGTAGTCGTATGAACCTTTCCTGATTGAGCCCCTGGAAAAAAAATAGTATTTAAGTTAACAGATTCACGCTCATAAAATTCGCTGGGAATAGCGATGTGATTTTCTGTATATGCCGCAATCTTAACTTCCTTAAATACCAACCCTAAATAGACATCAGTTTTAATTCGATCAATTAATTTCTTAGCGGAATCTACTAATTCTTGCGCATCAAATACTGCAACAACTTTATTCGATTCCTTGTTTAAAATCGCGTAAGAAAAACTATCAATTCCTAGTTTTACTAATAAACTACAGTCTATAGAGGTACTTGGATCAAATTTGGGATCGATCAATAGAATACTATTTTGATTGTTCATGTTTTACAAAAATAATTCTTTTTTCTATAACATTACCATTGCATCTTTGCTAAATGGATAAAGCTAGCTTAATCGTTCAAACTTATCAATTTCCGCCTACGAGTGAACAGTTGCTATTTTGCGAAAAGGTAGCTTTTTTTCTAACTCAACAACAAGATCATAGCTGTTTTATTTTAAGGGGTTATGCCGGAACAGGTAAAACTACCTCCATCGCAGCCCTTGTAAAAGCACTACCACATTTTAATTTGAAAGCAGTGTTACTTGCGCCAACCGGAAGGGCAGCAAAGGTGATTAGCAATTATACAGGTAGAAAAGCGCTAACTATTCATAAGAAGATTTATAGAAAACGATCTGCTGTTTCGCTTGAGATGGCTTTTCAATTAGCACCAAATTTACATGAGCATACAGTCTTTATTGTAGATGAGGCTTCGATGATAGCAGATGAGTGGAATCAACAGAATGGATCGTCCTTTTTAAAAGATCTTATCGAATTCGTCTATCAGCCTTCACCAACTGGAAAAGGGAAAAATTGTAGTTTGTTGTTTGTAGGTGATACAGCTCAGCTACCGCCTGTAGGAAGTATCGATAGCCCAGCATTAAACGAGAAATATCTTTATGAGCATTTCAATTTAGCGGTAACTGCTGTTGAATTAAGGGAAGTAGTTAGGCAAGAAAAAAAATCAGGTATACTATCAAATGCGACGATGTTGCGCAAGCTCATCAATAACCACACAGCTGAAACGAATTCTTTGCCTCAATTCAAATCAAAAGGGTATAAAGACATATTTAGTATGACGGGAGCAAAATTAGTCGAAGGCCTTGAATATGCCTATAGAAAATTTGGCATTGAAAATTCCCTTGTCGTATGTAGATCAAATAAATCAGCCAATGTTTACAATAATCAAATTAGGGCTAGGTTACTTTATAGGGACGAGGAATTAAGTGGTGGTGATCAGATTATGGTAGTGCGTAACAATTACTTTTGGCTTCCTGATAACACTGATGCAGCTTTCATTGCGAATGGAGATATGGCAAAGGTAGTTCGTGTACGACGAGAAGAAGAGCGTTATGGCTTTAGATTTGCGGAAGTCAACTTAGAGTTTTTAGATTTTCCTGAAGCTGGAACTATTACCTGTAAAGTAATATTGGACACGTTGCAGGCGGAAACACCTAACTTATCTTATAGTCAGAGTAAACAATTATTTGAGGGTTTGTTGGTCGACTATGAGCATATTTCAAACAAGCGGGAGCGTATGCAGGCCATTAAAGAAGACCCTTATTACAACGCACTACAAATTAAGTTTGCTTATGCAGTTACTTGCCATAAGGCCCAAGGCGGGCAATGGGATGCAGTTTTTGTAGATCAGGGCTACTTAACGGATGATATGATTGACCTTGATTTTTTAAGATGGTTGTACACCGCCATAACACGGGCAAAGAAAGAGCTATTTTTGGTGAATTTTGCCAGCAATTTATTTTCGGGCAAGAATGAAGAAGACTTTTAAAAGACCTATAAAAACAACACGGTGAACGTTGTTCCTTTATTTTCTTCACTTTCTACCAACAATTCGCCACCATGCTGTTGCATTATTTTTTGGGAAATATGCAAGCCAAGGCCAATTGATTTCTCTCCTTGCAAACCTTTTCTTCCAGCCTGAGAAAATTGTTGAAAAATATAAGAAATCATTTCTTTTGGAATACCTATTCCATCATCTTTAACCTTAATCTCTATCCGTTTCGCAATTTTTCTCAAGCTAATGCTGATGATTTTATCATCAGAAGAGAATTTTATCGCATTGCTGATCAAGTTATCTAAAACGCGCTCTAGTTTAGATGCATTTGCATGCGCATAAATCTTATCTTGTTCCAAATGAAGAATGAGATCTCTTTTACTATTTGTTTTCCATTTTTCAACGGTTGAGGTTAGAAAAGAGTTCAAATTAAGTGATTGCATATCTAACTTATTTTGGTCAGTTTTAATGGCCTCCATTAGATCATTAATGATGTTTTTAGCCTGTTGAGAAGCATTTAGGATATGTTTAAGTTCTTCCTTAGGGTCTTCGTTATGCAATAGTGTACTTAATGCTTCAATGTTATTTAATGGATTTCTCAAATCATGCGCGACAAAACCCAAAATCTCTCCCTGCTGACGATGTAATTTTTCGACCTCTAAATTTTTTTCTTCCAACTGTTTAAGTCTCACAAAATGCTGTGATTTAAAGAAATAGCTATACCTCGAAAAACAATATAAAATAAAACCCAATATGAGTCCTGCAAAGACATTCATCATTTTCTCATCAAAATTAATTTTTGCTGATATCATGCTGAACCAATACACCAATGTGATAAAGATTGCAATCAGAGTAATTTCAAGGTATTCAAGGGCAAAAAATAAGCTAGCTGTAGCGATACCAATTAAAAACAAGGTTAGTGTATTTTTGGTGTTATCCATAGAAACTATGTAGCTGGCACTAAAAGATGTTAGCAGTAAAAGAACTATAAATGAAATTGTGATGCTTTTCTTGAGTAACAGGTTGTCTTTGTATAGTTTTAGTGTGATACTACTAGCTATTAAAAAGAAAAAAGTACCACCCATTTGCACCCAGTTAACGACAGAATATTCGGCATATTTCGGAACGTTTATCATTTGATCGTGATAAAGCAGGGATAAAAGCCTAAAAAAAACAGAAATGATAAAGAATACAGCACTTAAGACTCTTACTTGCCTCAGATTGGCGAGGGTGTAAAATTCTTTAAAAGCGGGTGAGAATTTCGCTGGAGTTTGGTAATTGAATAGCGTAGCCAATTGAAAACGATTAGATTTCTAAAAATAGCAAAACAATGTCGACTTCCCTAAATTAATGTCAAAAAAAAGCCGCCTCAAATAGTTGAGGCGGTTCCTTTGTTTTATCTCGCACCGGGTGGACAGTTCTCTTTTAAGAACTTGGTGTAAACAAGTGATAAATGTTCTCTTGTTCCCGCTCCCTCAGAGATTCCATGGGTACGATTTGGATAGCTCATCATTTGAAATACTTTTTGATTTTTAATCAGTTCATTGATCAACATTTCAGCATTTTGATAATGAACGTTATCATCACCAGTACCGTGAATGTATAGCAAGTTTCCAACTAAATTTTTAGCATAAGTAATTGGTGAACCTTTTACAAAAGCTTCGGTACTTGGAAATGGAGTTCCCATGTAACGCTCTTGGTAAATATTATCATAAGTTAACTGATTGGTAACTGCAGCTACAGCTATTCCGGTTTTGTAGATTTCGGGATATTGAAAAAGCAAGTTTAGTGTTGTAGAACCACCGCCACTCCATCCATGCACGGCTACACGATCCTTATCCATAAAAGAGTAAGTTTCTAATAATTTTTTTGTTGCCATCGCTTGATCCCTAATATTAATCACACCGATATTCTTGTAAATACTTTTACGCCAAGCTGTTCCTTTTGGAACTGGCGCCCCTCTGTTATCCATTGATATGTAGATATAGCCATCTGCCGCCATATCTCCATTGTATAAATTGTTTCTGCCAGCACCAAATACATCTGCAGCTGTTTGCGAAGCAGGCTCACCATATACATAAAAAACTACTGGATATTTTTTGGTAACATCAAAATTATCAGGTTTTTTCATCCATCCATCCATTTCAACGCCATCTTCGGTTTTTACCTTAAAGAATTCTACTTTGTTTTTTGGAGGTTGTTGCTTTGCCAGCTGGCTTGTAATGCTACCCTCCATGGTTAACGGGTTATTTGTGGTAAAATTCATCCACTCTGTTACTGGGCTCACAACTGAGCTATTGTAATTGTGGCTTGCATACAAACCATTTGGAGAGATGTTGTAATTGTGTGTTCCTGGCAAAACAGATGGAGTTACCATTTCTAATTTGCCTTTGCCATCTAATTTGGTTTTATAGAGATATTTTTGCGTAGCATTATTTGGCGATGCGCTAAAGTAAACTAGGTTTTTCTTTTCATCGATTAAATTAACGCCCATAATATCGTACTGGCCATTGGTAATCAGCGTTTGCTTTTTCCCATCTCTACTTACTCTGTACAAATGCCTCCATCCGTCTCTTTCACTTTCCCAAACAAACTCTTTATTTCCATTTAGCCAAATCCATCCATCGGTGGGATCGATCCAAGCTTTATCATTTTCTTTCAGAATTTCGGTTATGCTGCCAGCGGTTATATCTGCAACAAACACCTTGCTTTCATTTTGCTCACGGTTTAATTGCTGTAAGATTACTTCATTGGTATTTGGTATCCATTCCATTCTAGGGATATAATGCTGCACGTTATCGCCCGGTACAGCTAGCCAATTCGTTTTGGCTGTTTGAAGATCTACAATACCAATTTTGCAAGATGAAGGATTCTGTCCAACTTTAGGATATTCTACCGGAACGTTAAATGAGTAAATCGAATCAGTGTTGTTCATCATCAAAAAGTTTCTGATCTTGGTTGCATCAATTTGCCAATATGCGATAGATTTTCCATCTGGGCTCCAACTAAAGCCATCTAAACAGCCAAATTCTTCTTCATAAACCCAATCAAATGTTCCGTTGATCATTCTGCTAGTGCCATCAGTAGTAAGCGCTTTTGTGCTATGGGTGGCTAGATCTTCCACATAAATATTATGTCCGCTCACGTAAGCTACTTTGCTGCCGTCTGGAGAAAACTTCGCAAACATTAAAGAAGAGCCTGGCTTATCTTTGCCAATTTGGGTGAGTGTGTTATTGTTGATGTCGGCTACCCAATAATCTCCACGACTGTCTTGACGCCAAACTCTTTTGGTATTCGTGTAAATTAGTGCTTTAGTTCCATCATCAGTCAATTTAAAACTTCGAACTGATAATGGAGCCGAACCAGTTGTCGGGGTAAGTAGTGCCCTACTAATAACAACTTTTCGCTCATTTTTTGGCAGGGTTACAGTTATAATCTCTCCGCCAGAATTTTGATAATAGGCATTTCCCTCTTTAGTCCAGTTTACACCCCCTCTTTGTGCATAAGATTTGTTGTAATTTCCAATAAACAGTGCGATGCCTGTTATTACAATTAAGAATTTGGTTAGTTTCATCGTTGTTTTTTATTATTTCAGTAGTTTACTATTGTATTTTAATGGTGTTTTTATTTTTATAGTTTAATGAATTGTTGATAAGCGGTTTGTAGATAGGCTTTTCCTTTTTTAAGGCTGGTTTGGGTAGCTATGGAATTCTTCTTTGTTTCGTAGAGGATATTTTTTCCAACATTGTCAAATGAAACGCACTGTTGCTCGTTGATAAAACCAAGTCCATTATCCCAACTAAAAAAGGCGAAGCCATTAGTATAAGGATTTAATAGATTTTTACTCCAGGTAAATTCTTTTGTGGAGATATCCATTTGGGCTAGGAGGGTTGATGCTAAGTCTTGTTGGCTTCCAACTTTATCTGAGTTTTTACCTTTAAATTCGTTTTTTAAAACTTCCCCATAAAATAGGAGTGGAATATGATAACGCTCAGGCATAAAAATATCGTATTTGTTTTTAGGATAAAGATGCCCATGGTCTGCAATAAATACGAACAGGGTGTTTTTATACCAGTCTTGTTTTTTTGCCTTTGTTAAATAGGCATTAATGCAGGAATCGGTATAATACGCGGTACTTTTAAACCTTTGTACAATATCAGCTTTTCCAAACTTATATGCAGATGGTAATTCAAATGGTTCGTGGTTTGTTAATGATAAAATAGTGGAAAAAAACGGCTGTTTAGTGTTGCTAATTAACTGTAATTGTTTATCGAAAACAAGACCGTCATAAGCACCCCACTTTGAGTTCATGTCTTTCTGATCGAAACTATTCTTATCTCTTAACAGCTGATAATCGTGACCTAGAATAAATGCTTTATAGTTATCAAATTCTGATTCACCTCCGTAAAAAAAAGATGTATGATAGTTTTGTTTTGCTAATGAACTGCTTATCGCTGGTATTTTTTGCATCTTCTCAGGCCATTTAACGATACTGCCAGTTCCTAATGTTGGAAACCCAGCTAGGGTTCCAATTAATCCTTTATCGGTCCGATTACCAGCAGCATAGATCTTGTTAAATGAAAAGCCTTTGTTCAATAAACTGTCAAAATGAGGAGTTAACCCATCTTCGTTTCCAAGTGTCTTAGTAAGATTGGCGGTGAAGCTTTCCAAAATAAAAATAACAACATTTGGAGTTTTCGTAGTCAAAATATTAATTGTTGTATCTTTTTCGGTGTAATACAAGTTGGCAACAGTCTTAGCGGCCTCTGCCTCGGTAAAGTAATTATAGGGGTTTTTATTAGTTTTTTTCGATGCTAATATGCTTGATATTAGATTCCATTCTGTATTAACTGACGCATGATTTAAAATTTGATGTTCACTGAAATAGGCCATACTTTGGTTATTGGGGGCTACACCTAGACCGCCCCTAATAAAAATAAAGTTAATTCCTATCAACAATAATGCGATTACAGTTTTTAACCAGATAGGCCCTCTTTTTAACCTATATTCAGGTTTTACAATTTTTGACTGTAGATAGAACGCAACACCCGCCAATAATAGAAACGTAATGCTGCTGAGTAAAATGGGTGATGAAGCGCTTGATGCTAATGCTTCATTTGGTGTATCAATCAGAAAGCCAAAGGCTCGTTCGTTAACCTTGCTTCCCCATTCGCGGTAAATATTAAAATTAATAACAGCTAGTAAACTGAACGCCACGATAAAAATCTTGTTATAACTGGAAATCCAGTTAAAATTAAGCGTTGTTTTTTTGCTAAAAAACCAAAATGTAAATACCAATAATGGAATAACACATAAGTATGCGGTCATGGACAGATCCAAGCGGAGGCCATGATAAAGTGTTAAAAGACGTTCATTAACTGGTATATCCCTGAGTTTTTGATGAAAAATAACTAAGAAGGCTAAGCGATCTAAAAGAAAGAAGAGCAGCCAAAAAGCAAAAAATCGAGCAAAAAAAATCAGGCTTTTAAACATTGGCAGCTAATTTAATAAAAAGCCATGATAAAAGCCTGATTGTATTATTTCTTAAAAATTATTCTCCGCCACCTTGCATAGCCATAATTTCTTCCATTGTTTTAACTTCATATCCTTTAGGAACCTCTAAGGATAAAGTCCCTATTTTTTCTTCTAAAATGCCCTTTAGTGTAAGGGTTACTTTAACTCCTTGTTGAAATGTGGTATATTTAACAAGAGTACCTTTTATATCTTTAAATTGGGCTCCTGAAAAACCTGCAGGTAGTTCAACATCGTTTGTGGCCCATAATTCGTACGAAGCACCTTTATCGTCTTTGTAAGTATATTTCTCGGTATTATAAGTGCCGATCATTTTTTTCTCACCAGTTGCTTTAAAATCACTGAATTTAGGTGCTGTAGCCATCTCTTTATCGTACGCAGCTTTATCCATTTTTACAGCTAATTGCATTTGTGCAACTGGAACATCAATTAATGTCAAGCCATTGAGGTCAACAAAATCTTGAATAACAGTAATGGATGCAGGACCAGTTTCGAAAGTAAACTTTATTAAGTTTCCACTAAGTTTAGTTTTTGTTTCTGTTGGTAACATAGCAACGGCGGCCTGTTGTTCAGCTGTTGGCGAATATTCTGAGGAATAGGTAATAGTACCTTCTGCTATTTTCTTTTGTGCTTGGGCTACAAAAGCTGTGCTGATTAAAATTGCGGCAAGAATGCCAGTTTTGATAGATTTGAACATAGTATTAGTTTTAAGATTAATTTACCAATTTATTTTTTCCTTATTGAGAAATGAAGCAATTCCCTTTCTAAAATCTTCACTTTCTCTAACTTTTGCATTAACCTCAACAGCTAAAGCTAAACTTTCTTCTAACCCAGCATAGGTTATCTCATTAATTAATTGCTTGGTAACCTTTAGTGAATTAGTTGAAGAGTTAGTGCATAAATTTAAAGCAAAGTCAGTTACCTTTTGAGCAATTTCCTCCTTTTTTGTTACAAATGAGATTAAATTATAGTTTAAAGCCTCTTCAGCAGAAAACAATTCTCCAGTTAGGAGAATCTTTTTTACTATGGTCTCACTTGTTTTACGCATTAATAAACAAGAAACTATGGCCGGGACAAAACCTAATTTAACTTCAGTATAGCCGAAATTTGCTTCTGGGACGGCAAAGATTACATCACAAACCGTAGCTAAACCACAGCCTCCGGCTATAGCATGCCCTTCTACTTGGGCAATTACGACCTTAGGTAGGTAAAGAATTGTTGTAAAAAGTTTTTTAAGATGATCCGAATCGGCTAAATTCTCCTCGTAGCTATTCTTTTGGAGTTGTTGCAAATAAGCTAAATCGGCACCTGCACTAAATACAAGTCCATTTGCCTTTAGGATAATAACTTTAACATTGTCATCTTCACCTGCAGTAACCAAACAATGGGTTAATGATGCAACTAATTCTGGATTTAAAGCATTTCGTTTTTCAGATCTGTTAATGGTAATGCTTGCTATTCGGTTTACCACTTCATATAAAACAATCGATTCGCTCATCAGGGCTTGTAATTTAAGTCAATCAAATATGCTTTATTTTTCTTTAAAACATTGGCTTGAATCTTAATTTTCTTTGCTTCATCTTTATAATGCTCAATATTGAAGTTATTATTACTTGCATCTATCACGAGACTTGTAAATATTACATGTCTACGCAATTCCTTTAAGCTGATTTTTGGGTTTTGATGTAGCCATATTAAAATAAATTTTGGGGTTTTAGCTATCGTTTTTCGATTAAAGGAACTATCTACTAGCAAGATGTTATAATTGAAAAAACTAATTTGATGATGCTTTTTTTTAAAGAATTTTAGACTGAAATCTTCATTCCATTTCACAAAGACATTGTTTTTTATCTTGATTTGATCTAATGCAGGCTGGATAAAGAACTTAAAGCTTTGATCATGCAATGTTAGATCGCTAACGATAATTGCTTTTTGCCTATTTATAAATGCCGCTGCATAGCCTTTTTGTAGTGTGAAAAATATGATCTTTTGCAGACGAGAGCGTTGTATGTGTTGTATTGTCAATAATAAATGAAAGAACAATAACAATATTATAGCATACAGTAAGCTATGTTTTTTCCTTTCAGTAACGGCAATTATGCCAAAAATGAGTGCTAGTATTAACAGATAGAGTTCAACTTTATTTAGCCAAATTTGTGTAATGCCTGAAAATGGTAAATCAGCAATCCAATTTAGCCCGCTGTTCATAAATATGATAAGCCATTCGAACATGGGGGCAAGAAAGTAAAGTTTAAATAACAAGATGCTGATGCCCAAGTACATTAATAACGTTATTGGTAATAAGATAAATAGGTTGCTAAAGATAAAATAGACTGGAAATTGATGAAAGTAATATATGCTTAAAGGGAATGTCGCAATTTGTGCGGCGAGGCTCAATGAAACAGAGGACCATAGCCAATCGATCATTTTGTGTTTAAAATAGTAGATTTTATAGATTTTGGGCTGCAAATAGATCAATCCGAAAACTGCAACAAAGGAAAGCTGGAAACCAACATCCCAAATTAAGAAAGGATTGTAAGTTAATAAACAAAGGGCGGTAAAGGTCAGTATATTATAGCCATTCGTATGTTTGTTAAAGGATTTTGCAATTATATAAACTGATAGCATTATGGCCGATCTAAGTACCGAAGGTGAAAATCCAGTTAACAGCGAATAGAACCATATTAAATTGCATATGATGATGACCTTAAGAATTCTTGAGCTACGTTTTTTATCTAAAAAACCTAATGCCCAATTTAAGACGATGTAGATAATACCCACATGCATTCCTGAAACAGATAATGCATGTATTGTTCCAGTTTTACTATATGCGGCCAATGTCTCATCACTTAAATCTGCCCTGTAACCCAATATTAAGGTTGATGCAACTGCAAAGGCCTCGTTGTTTTTAATTATTCGCCGATAGTGGTTGATTTGTTCCTGTCTAAGTTTTAAAGCATATTTTATGATGGGATTTCCTTTATTAACGCCTGTTTTTATAGCTGTATTTTGCCTGAGTAGTGTTTGCTGATCAATATTTTTTGACTTTAACCATGCCTTAAAATCAAACTCACCTGGATTATATGGAGGAGCTATTGGAGTGTAGTTGGCCAGAATTAGCAATTCATCACCATACTTATAACTTATAGGATTTAAGGTATCGACATAAATGATAATTAACAATTTTCCAGTAGTTTGCTGAAATTTCTTGTCGATATATACAGCCCTAACGTTTGTAGTAAATCTAACTGTTCCATTTCCATTCTGAGGTTCATCAGTTATACATACTTTCAATTGTTTACTGGAATAAGTTACAAAATAATCTTGTCTGAGCGAGTTTTTGTTTAGCAGGGTTATTGATCCGCCAAATGCAAAAAAGAAAACGAAAAATAATAAGCCAATTAGATTTTTATACCTGTATGCACGTAATGCTTTGTAAAAAATATTGATACCAGTTAATATTAAGAATAGGATAGTAGCAATTCCTAATACGATATGCAAATAACAGGCATCTTCAATAGTATATAAACAAAAGATCCCCATTATTAATGGAACTGAGATCCTAACAAAAACAATTTCGGTCGTATTAGTCAACTGATTAGAATTGATATCGGAGTTGAAGCTTTATTTCAGTTTTCCGACGACCATTTATTTGATCTAGACCAGTCCCAATAGTTGTTATATTTTGATAGTAGAATATGGCATATCTTAACCATATATCGATTGTTTTTAGCAACTTATATTTTACGTTAAGGTAACTCCTAAGGCCAGTACCGCTATACATGCCGAAACTGAAATTGTATAGAATGTCATCTTCATAAGCATAAAGCCTACTGTTATAAGAAGGGGTGTTAAAATATGCAATTCTTAGATTTGCTATAAATTTTGAGTTTGATGGAGCCATCGCAAGATCTTGGTAAATTAAGTACCCAAATTCTGGCTGCGTATTTGCTTTTTGAAAGCTTGCAATTTCAAATCTATTTTGAAGCTTGAAAATCTTGGCAAGATTCCAGTTCACATCCATTCTAAAAGATTCTTTGCTAACATTTTCCAAGTAGTTAATTGGGACTTCCAAAGAAGTATTTTGCTGTTTTAGTTCGGTTTTATATCTTAAAATTGCTTTGAAGGTTTTAGACGGGGTATAAACTAATTGGGCTAGCGCCTCATAACCTTCGGAGGGCGCATCAACCCTAAATTTTAGCCATGGATATTTAAAGTAGTCGGCGTATAAAGAAAGCATCCATTTTTTTGAAGGAGATATATTTAGGCCGCCATAAAATCCGTTTTCATTAGCCCCTCCAGATTCTGCTGGGGCTTGATTAAAAAAGCTGTGGTAATTTGGTTGATAGTTGCGGTGCAAAAAGACGCCAGAAATTTGATCAGAAAAGCTGATCAAAACTGCATTCATCACTGCAAGTCCACTTTTTAAACTTTTTGCAACCTCGCCAAAGAAGTAAATGTTTCGATAACTATAATTGTAATTAAGGCCTAAGTTTACTAAGTGATTTCCGGTAAAATTAAATAAACGGTAGGGGGCGTCGTCACTTACAAATTTTTTGCTGTAGTTAGATTGATAGCCGACGGCACCGAGACTTAAATTACCATGTTGATAAACTAGAGCCATTCCTTGGCAGTTTTGCGTTATTGTATTTTCATTTTTTAACTCTGTTTGAGTTCTATGATAGCCAGTTTCATTGATAGTGGTTAATACGCTCTGCTGCTCACTATTTTCTGTAATCGCAGCATCATGTTTTCTTAATGACCAAAACGTAGTGATTGCTAATTCTTTCGATATATCAATTTTGCTTGCCACCCCTCTAAAAAAAGAATACTCATTTGCTGAAGAATAGGGCCTTAGGCCAATGTCCTTTTTTGCTGCACTCGTTACGTCCGGACCTTTTCCAAACCCAAAACCAGACCATAAGGTTAAACCCTGGCCAAATTGTAAGGCATAGTCTCCAATGATGAGTTTTTTAACTAAGCCTAAATCATTTATAGTAATGTTCGAAGAGACAAAATCGGTCGGTCGACTAATTAACTTCTCTCCTGCGTCTTTTTCAAGAACCAACGACAGTGTTAAACGATCGTCCAGATTATATTTATACCGAAGTAATATTTTTTCTGGGCCTCCTAGATAGCGGTTTCCCGGTAAATTTCTAAAGCCTTGTTGCTTTTCTAAAGTTCTAGCATATCGGATTACTATATCATTTTCTCCAAGCTCACTCAAGTTTTTTGCCGTTATTTTTATCTTTAGATCGACATCATTAACGTGAACAAAAGGAAGTAATCTCCTTACAGTGGTACTATCAAAACTCGCAATAGCCTGTAGCTCCAAAACATCAATTAATTTGCCATTTGACGACAGGTAGCTCCAAAAATTTGAAATTTGAAGGGGCGATAGGAAGCATAGATCTTTTAGTTCTTCTTTTGTCGTGCGATTCAAATTTATGGGGTGCTTTTTATAAAAAATTAGCCGCTCTGTTAATTCCGAAAGGTCGAAGTCTTCTGGTAGGTCATCTACTAAATCTGTAAGTAATTCCTTAATAAGAAGATCTTCTTGAGCATCAGCTGTGTAAGATAGAAGCAGAAGTAGCAAGAGAAATTTAAAAAACATAGCCAATTGTTATTTGAGGTGAATAACCAAAACTGGGATGTCTAGTAAATGCAATATCAATGATAAAACTTGAGGAGGTAATTGCAATTCCTCCATACTGTTTAAAAGGTTTTAAACTTATTGCAGATCGCATATTGAATGATTTAATGAGTTGATAATCAAAACCAATTGCTATATCGAAAGGTGTAAGTAATGGTTTACTTAGTGTCGTTGCAATAATAAACTTATCACTTGCCCGATAGGCTATGCCAAAATGCCCGCTAGTTGGAATTGTTATGTTGATTGACTTCGTGTTATACGTTTCTTTTGACGGATTATTTAAATAAAATCCGATCGATAGTTCGTTGTTAAACTCATACAAGGTTCCTATTGCTAAAGAAAAGCCATTGCTAGCGCCATAATTGCTAATTTGGATTTGATGGTAATTTGTTCTTAGACCTATTGATAAGTTTGGACCAAATTGCTTTGTAAATATTAATCCTACGCTGCTGGTATTAAAGTCTGGACTACCAGTGCGTTGTAAGTGGAGGCCAAATGAATAAGGGTTAATTGGAAGAACAAGCGATATTGCTCCGCTACTTAGTTCTTTAGCAAAAAGATGTCTCTTATAACTCGTTTGGACGGCCGGTGCTTGCATTCCGCTAATAGCTGCAGGGTTGGCGACTGTTGCCCAAGTGTCTTTTACGGCTGTTCCATTATTGCCCATTGCAGTTAGCCGGCTTCCCTGGTCGTTTTGTCCAAACAGTGGCTGTAGATAGAAAATTAATATTCGAAATAGATAAAAAAACTTGTTCATGGAGCTAAACTAAACAAAATAATATTCTATAAAAACTAATATTATAAAATATAATTTTTATAATATATCATTTACTTATAGTTAATTTTAAAATGATGATTTTTGCTCCCTGTTGACGAAATAATATAAAACACGCAGTTTAACTTCGGTTAGGAATTAAAATAATGCGCGAAATATTTAACAGAAAGTCATTCTTCGAAAAAAAGTGGTCGAAAGTATTTTAACTTTTAATATCTTAGTAAACAAGCTTAATCTTATGCTACCTAAGTATAGTAATGATTTATTGGAGGCTTTCGAAACATTGCCTGGCATGTACCTTATTCTCTCAGAAGACCTAACTATACTTACTGCAAGTACGGCTTATTGCAATGTTGTTGCCAAACCAAGGCATTTGATTGTTGGTAAACATATTTATGATGCCTTTCCAATTCGTATGAATGAACCTGAAGATCAGCGGGTGGATTATTCACTAGCGCAGGTAATTGCAACAAAAAAACCTCATTATTTACCGATAATTAGATTTGATGGTCCCTCGATGGGAAATGCTGATGAATCAAGGGCGCTATACTGGCAAACTTCAAACCATCCTGTTCTTAGAGCAGATAACACAATTTACTACATTATCCATCAAGTTGAGGAAGTTGGTGAACGGGTTATTGCGGAAGAGCGTTTAAAAGAAGGCTTAAAAACTCAAACAGAACTCGCTGCAAAATCTGTTCAATTGAGTAACCGTTTAGGGAAGCTAATTTCAGAGATCCCCGCGCGTATGGCAATGTTGTCGGGCCCAGATTTGGTTTACGAATATATTAATTCGCGGTACTCTGAATTATTTGAAGGTCGTCAATTAATTGGTAAAGCTGTGCTGGAAGCACTTCCCGAATTAAAGAATCATCCATTGATGGATCAACTTAAATCGGTTTATGAAACTGGAATTACTTACGAGGGAAATGAGATTTGCATTCCTCTATCATTAGAGAATGGTGGCCCTTTAATAGACACTTATTTTAATTTAGTTTATCAAGCTCGATATGATGAGTATGGTAAAATAAATGGGATTCTAAGTTTTGCCTACGATATCACAGAGCTTGTAAATTCTAGAAAAATACTTGAAGAAAAAAAAGGGGAGCTTCAAACACTTAATCATCAGCTTTACCAAGCTAATGACGAAATCTTAACTGTGAATGAGGAACTAAATGCCATAAATGAAGAGTTGCTAGAGGCCAATACGGAGCTATTACAGACGCAGGCCGAACTTAAAAATCTTAATATTACACTTGATGATAAGGTGACGCAGCGGACCAAGGAGTTACTAGCTGCGCAGCAGGCGTCGGAACGGCAACGAGAACGTTTAACAAGATTTTTCATGCAAGCTCCAACTGGAATCTGTATTTTAGATGGGCCTCAGTTTGTATTTGAGTTAGTTAATCCCCATTATCAAAGTTTTTTTCCGGGAAGGAAATTAGTTGGTATGAAACTTTTGGAAGCACTTCCCGAATTGATAAGTACATCCATACCAGAGATAATCCAAAAGGTATTTGAAACAAACGAACCCTTCGAAGCTCACGAAATGCCGGTCCCACTCACGAGAACCACAGATGGCGTTATAGAAGACAGATATTTTAATTTTATATACCAAACAAGGCATGACGTTACAGGCAATGCTGATGGTATTATGGTGTTTGCATTTGAAGTAACAGAAATAGTTTTAAATCGATTAAAAGAACAGGAGAGAGAAAATCTTTTCAAATTTTTACTGAACGCCATACCTCAACAGGTGTGGACAGCGAAACCTGATGGTTCTTTAGATTATGTAAATGAGGTGGTAAGTAATGACTTTGGAAAAAGTATTGAAAATATTGTAGGAACGGGCTGGCAGGCATTTATTCACCCGGAGGACCTCAAATACTGTTTAGCCCAATGGATGGATGCACTCACCCGCGGTACAGAATACATGGTTGAGTTTCGGCTGTTATTTGCTGATGGAAGTTATAAGTGGCACTTAGCCAGAGCAGTACCTTTAATTGAACAAGGACAAATTACCTTATGGCTTGGAACAAATACAAACATCGAAGTTCAAAAAAATAATGAGCAAAGAAAGGACGAATTTCTATCTATTGCCAGTCACGAATTAAAAACTCCACTCACCAGTATTAAAGCATTTAATCAGCTCATGGTAAGAGCAGAAAATGTGACTGAATTGCAAGGTCATTTGAAAAAATCTTCAGATAATATTTTGCGATTAGAGAAATTAATTGACGATTTACTTGATGTAACTAAGATTACTGCAGGGAAGATGAAATATAACATGGATGAGTTTAATTTTAGTGAGATGGTTGACGATGTAGTTGACGGCTTTAAGCTTATCGCGGTAAATCATGAGTTAGTTATTACGAGAAATGAAGATGTAGTTTATCTCGGGGATCGATTTCGTTTGGAGCAAGTGTTGAATAATTTTTTAAGCAACGCCGTAAAATATTCCCCAAATGGCAAAAAAGTAATTATTGAAAGTTATCTTGAACAAGATAACCTAGTTGTCTCTGTACAAGATTTTGGAATAGGTATCGCCAAGCATGAGATAAATAGGTTGTTCGAAAGATATTATAGAGTGGATAACACCGAAATGAGATTTGAGGGCTTAGGACTAGGTCTTTTTATCGCATCTGAAATTCTGAAAAGACATAATGGTACCTTTTGGCTCGACACAGAAGAAGGTATTGGTTCTACATTTTATTTTAGGCTCCCGATTTCAGCAACGCAATTTAATCGGGTAAAGGAAAGAAATGATTCGTACGAAGATGAAAGTATTATCATTAAGTATAACAAAGAAGCTAATAGATTAGAGTTAGATTGGATCGGTCATCAAAATCTAGAAACTGTTAGACATGGCTGTTTAAAAACTTTGGAATTGATTTTAAGATTTAAAATCAGTAAAATTTTAAACAACAATTTAAGAGTGGTGGGATCTTGGTCTGAGGCATCTGATTGGGTAGGGAAAGTGTTTTTCCCAATGATGGAAAAAAAAGGTGTTCGTTCGGTTGCTTGGATTTATTCGCCAAACGTTTTTAGTCAGCTGTCAGCCAATAAAAGTGTCGATGTTGCCATAGGTCAGATAAATACGCAGTTTTTTACAACTGTTGAAGAAGCAGAACAATGGATTAATATGCAGTAACCAGATTGCTAAATGAGTAGAAAACTTACTCTCGCTACGAAATTATCGATGTCGAATGGCTTATTAATGAAATCTTGAGCATTCCACTCGCTCCCAAAACTATGGCTATTTAAATTGGCTGACATCAACATAACCGGAATATGTTTGGTGATAGGTGAAGATTTTACTTCTTTACAAACACTAAATCCATTACCATCGGGTAACATTACGTCCAAAATCATCAAATCTATCGCTTTATCCTGAATACCCTTTTTAAAGGATTGAACATTTTCATAAATTTCGACATCGTGATCTTCGTTAACCAATAAGAATTTGATTAATTCACTGATATCCTTATTGTCTTCTAAAACAACAATTTTTTTACGCATCAGATTTAGGATAAAAGTCGTTTAATAGCGATTGAGAGAGATAAGAAGTATTCAATTTTTTAGTATTTCTGTTGAGGAACTAAATATATAATTTTTTCCCTATACAAATGTCTATCAACTAAAATGATTACATTAAATCGTTTTCCTATCAATTGGCGTGGTATTTGCGCGTATTTTTATTGGTATATTACCAATCTCAATGATTGAAATTAAATAGCTTATGAAAACAATAGATTTTAGAACTCCAACTAAATTGCTCTTAATTACTTTTCTATCAACAACATTGCTTCTATCTTGCAAAATGAGAGATGATGAAGATATTGTATATGGCAACGCGAAGTTTAGGGTAGTTAATGCGGCACAGGGTTCGGCTACACAAGATTTTTATCAAAACGATACTAAAATTAGTACTACTGCGATAGCTTACGGACAAGCAACAGATTACTTAACAGTAAAGGCTGGAAATAGTACAGTATACTTTAAAACTGCAGGTAGCCAAACGGTGAATGCAACGGGTAGCGTTGGAATTAATAATGATGTGAGTTTTACGGTTTTTTATACCAATAATGTAAGTGGAACTGGCCAAGTAGTTGGATTTTCGGATAACAATACGGCTCCAGCTACTGGAAGAGCCCGAGTTAGATTTTTGAATCTCGGAGGTATTTTAACTAATGCAATAAATGTTACTTCGAGTAATGGTGATCCCGTACTAAGCGGACTAGCTTATGGGAACGTGAGTACATATACTCCTATTGATGCAAATGCCGACTTAAAATTCTCGCTGGCCGGAGGATTAACAACTACAGTTATTCCAGGTTCATCGTTTCAGGAAGGTAAAATTTATACAGTGTGGTTTGATGCAGCAAATACGACTACTGCACAGTATCACATTGTTACTCAAAATTAAATCAAGCAAAAACGTTTTGGTTTGTAATTGTAACTAAATTACTGAAAGTATAATTATATATTTGAGGTAAAAGTAGAAGAATGCAACTGCAAATCAGAACGGTCAATGTTATTCGATATGTTACTCCTTTACGCGAAGGTGGTTCTATGCCTGCGATTGCAGAGGCCGATGATGGCTTTCTATATGTGCTTAAATTTCGAGGGGCCGGCCAAGGACACAAAGCATTAATTGCTGAAGTTATCGGCGGAGAATTGGCACGCGCTGTGGGTTTAAAAGTTCCAGAGTTGGTCTTTGCGTACTTAGATGAGGCATTTGGCAGGACTGAGCCAGATGAAGAAATACAAGATCTTTTAAAGGCAAGTGTAGGTCTAAATCTGGCATTACATTATCTCTCTGGTGCAATCACCTACGATCCCACAGTCAGTAAAATTGATCCTTATCTGGCTTCAAAAATTGTGTGGTTAGATTGTCTATTAACCAACATGGATCGAACTGCACGAAATACAAATATGTTATTTTGGCATAAGGAACTCTGGTTAATCGATCATGGGGCTTCACTTTATTTTCATCATTCTTGGCAGAACTGGGAAGAACAGGCAGTACGACCTTTCGTTTTGGTTAAGGATCATGTCCTGTTGCCCCAAGCAACAGCCTTGGAGACCGTTGACGCAGAATTAAGTAAGTTACTTACCCCGCAATTAATTGCTTCCATACTAAATCTGATTCCAGATGAATGGCTTAATGAAGATTTATTTACCAGCAGCCAGCAACAAAGGGACTCATACGCCAAATTTTTAAACAATCGAATTGCTAATTCGTCAATTTTTGTAAAGGAAGCACAAAATGCCAGAGAAACAATTATTTGAGTATGCGGTTATTCGAGTTGTGCCTAGGGTAGAACGGGAAGAATTCATCAATGTAGGGATAATCTTATTTTGTGCTAAGCAACAATTTCTCAACGCTACTATTGTGCTCAATGAAGCTAAAATATTAGCATTCGCGCCTGATCTAGAAATAGATTTTATAAAAGACAATTTGAATGCTATTACCAAAATTTGTATGGGCGGAAGTGATGCCGGGCCAATTGGTCAACTTGATCATGCATCTCGTTTTCGGTGGTTAACTGCTACACGCAGTACTGTTGTTCAAGCCTCTAAAGTTCATCCCGGTTTTTGTAAGGATCCTACTGAGACACTCAATAAATTAACCCAGCAATTGGTTTTGTAGCCATGATTAAGAATATTGTTAATTACAAACAGACCATTTTATATGGGGTTTCTTTAGCCATATTATTATTCTTGCTCCGTTGGCTCGAGTTTCGTTTTATTATTTTAGAGCATTCATTTGAAATTTATGCAGGTGCGATTGCAGTTTTATTTACAGTCTTAGGAATATGGCTTGCTTTACAGTTAAACAAGCCAAGGGTTTTGACGAAAATTGTTGAGAAAGAAGTTTATATAGCTACGCCAACGATTTTTGTCTTAAATGAAAATGCACTAAGCGAACTTGGAATAAGCACAAGAGAATTGGAGGTGCTGCAATTAATGGCAGTTGGGAAAAGTAATCAAGAAATTGCCGATAATTTATTCGTCTCGTTGAATACTATCAAAACACATAGTAGCCGTTTGTTCGAAAAAATGGAAGTTAAGCGTCGAACCCAGGCTATTGAACTAGGTAAAAAATTATCTATCATCCCTTAAATTAGCCTCAAATAGGTAAAGTTTTTTTGATTTTATGAAAATCACCCTAAAGTATGAGGGTTTTTATATCCCTGTAGATTTACTTTGTGGTATTATAAATTTAAAAACTAAACAGATGAAAAAAAACATTTTAATTTTTGGATTAATCTCCGGCCTGATCTCTAGCTCGATGTTAATCGCCATGACAGTAATATGTTATAGTAGTGGTAAAGTTGAAGGCAACATGCTGCTCGGTTATACCTTTATGTTAATAGCCTTTTCCTTTGTTTTTGTTGGGGTAAAAAACTACCGAGATAAATTTAATGGGGGTTTAATCAGTTTAGGTAAGGCATTTAAAATCGGCCTCATTATCACATTGATAGCGGCGACTTTTTATGTAATTGTATGGCTTATTTGCTATTATCTGTTTATCCCAGATTTCATGGATAAGTTTACCGAACTTACGATAAACAGTTTTAAGGCAAAGACCACAGATCCGGTTAAATTAAAGGAACAAATTGATGGAGTCGAATTTTATAAAAATATGTACAAAACCCCTTTTGGTGTTATCTTACTAACATATATGGAAATTCTGCCATTAGGGCTAGTTATCTCCTTAGTAACTGCGTTAATTTTAAAGAAAAAGGACAAAGACGAACAGCAGCATAGGTAGTTGTTATAACTCTATTATTTCTCCTTTTGTTGGGATACTTACTTCATAACCAGCATCGTTTATCGCCAAAGCTAGTGCGTCTATACTTTTGAGTTCTCCATGCACTAAAAATACTTTTTTAAGTTGGTCTTTAGCTTGATGCGTAATGATATTCATCAAATCAAGATGATCCCCGTGTCCACTTAATAGGTCAGTTTTTTTAATCGAAGCATAAACCATTAAGTCTCTATTGCGTAATCTAACGATAGGGTCACCTCTTAAAAGGCGATCGCCCAATGTACCTTTTGCACAATAGCCAATAAATAAAATTGTGCAGTAATAGTTCTGGATATTATGATAAAGATGGTCTTGAATACGCCCTCCCTCTAACATTCCTGCAGAAGAAATGATAATACAGGGGTCAAGGTAATTACTTACAGAGATACTCTCTTTTTTGTCTTGTACATAAACTAAATTTTCAAACTCAAATTCATCGCCCTTTAGACGATAAAATGCTTTCGCATCATCGTTCACTAGGTTGTGATATTTGCGATAAACATCTGTAGCATAATTGGCTAAAGGACTATCTACAAATATTTGAATTCGAGGTAGCAGTCCCTTACTAAATAGCTGATTTAAGGCAAAAACTAATGCCTGAGTTCGCCCGATGCTAAAAGCTGGTATAATCAATCTGCCGGGGCTTTTTATGCAAGTTTCGTTAATGGTTTGCGTAAGGATTTCTTCAAGCGATTGATCTTTTGAGTGAAAACGACCTCCGTAGGTAGATTCGCATACTAAATAATCTACTGGCGGCAAGGGTTCAGGATCAACAAGAACCGGATAATTCTTCCTTCCGATGTCGCCTGTAAAGCCTATTGTTTGCGTTTTTCCATTCTCGGTAAGGGATAAAATAACTGCTGCGGCGCCAAGCAAATGGCCAACTGGAATGAAGGTTAAGTTAATATCACCATTAATTTTAAACGTGTTGTTAAAAGTGATAGTTACAAAGCGATCTACTGTTTCCATTACATCCTTTTGTAGATACAAGGGTTTCGGTCCTGATCTGCCTCTTTTGCTTCGAGAATTTTTATGTAATTTGCTTAGGAAAATATTTACCGAGTCGAGTAGTAGCAACTCACACAAATCGGCCGTAGGAGCGGTGCATAAAATTTGACCCTCAAAGCCCATTCGTATCAGTGTCGGCAAATTTCCGGAATGGTCGATGTGGGCGTGTGTTAAAATAACAACATCTATGTTAGCGGGATTAAAAGGGAAGTATTGATTTTCTTCTTGATATGTTCCTTTTTCGTAGTCTAAACCACAATCTATTAAAATATTGTAGTTTGATGTCTGCAATAAATGCATACTGCCGGTTACTTGCTGCGCTGCTCCCCAAACGGTTAATTTCATTAATATAGTATATAATATTGGGCTAAGGCAGCAAGATATTAATTTTTTCGTTAAGAGTGAGAGCTGAAAGCCGAAGCACTCAGCTTTCAGCTTTACAGCTATTTCTTTTCGGGTGGAGTTGAAACTATTTCTCCAAACTCATTTACATAAGCCATCATGCTTTCCAGGTCTCCGCCTGTAGAGTTTTGTTGACGTTCTTGCTTACGCTCCAATTTTTCTTCCTTTTTTTTCTGTCTATTTTTTTCTAATTGTTTTTTCATGAAAGTAGCCTGAGACTTTGCCATAATGATATCGTATAAATTAAAAACTGACTGCTCTCTTAGGTTACCTTTTGTTGACCTTTAACGTAGTAAATGTTAAATATGAATGGTCTAAACTTTATATTTTATCTCAGCACAGCAACGGTAAAGCGGCTAAAGATTTGAAATGCTGAACAATAGGGTATTGATCAGTAGGTGATTAAATAGAGAATAGCACATTGATATTCCGTTAATGCAAATGTACGAAAAATGAGGCGTATTATTATCTAAATAGTGTAATAATGAGTTTTGTTTAAAACAGTACTTATACACATTTCTAATTTTTGGCATCATTTTTACATAGATACAATTATACTAAATTAAATAAAAACAAAATGAAACGACTTATCATAATGGTTACAATGGTTGCCGTATTTGCATCATGTAGCAACAAAGCAAAAGAAGAAGCACTGGCTAAACAACAAGCAATGGTTGCTGTGAGAGACAGTTTAAAACTAGATAGTTTTAAAAGAGCTGAAACCGCCGAAAAAGAACGACTAGTCGAAGAAAAACATCAGGCGGAACTTGCAGCTGCAAGGAGAAGTAATAGTAACTATTCGTCGAGCGGATCTAGCTACAGTGCTAACGCAGGAACATCAACAAGTACCAAGAAAAAAGGATGGAGTTCTGCAGCGAAGGGCACTGCAATAGGTGCAGGAGTAGGAGCTCTTGGCGGTATCCTAATCGATAAAAAAGATGGACGAGGTGCAATTATAGGAGGTTTAGCAGGTGCTGGAGCAGGTTATGTAATTGGTAGAGATAGAGATAAAAAAAGCGGTAGAGTACAACCTAAAAACTAATTTTAGTTAGGCAAGCTTGCAATTTAACCCAGAAGAACCTGAAGTTTTAAACTTCAGGTTCTTCTGGGTTTTTCTTTTGACAGAGCTCTTCTGTCTATAAATAACAACTCAAGGTTGTAGCGTTTTATAACAATTTTACGTACTGTTATTAAACACACAACACATGAGAAAACTACTGTTTATTTTGCCACTTATTTTATTAGTAGCTTGTCAAAAAGAAGATGAAACTCCGAGTCAGGAAGTTGAACATATTGAAAACAACATCTATCTCTATTATAAGAATAACAGTGGGAAAAATTTATTAAATTCTTCTATAACGAAAGCAATATCAGTATCAGATATCGACGTGTTAGACCTCAGTAATCAAGGGTATAAGATCTATTTTCAAGATAGCCAGAATACAAACGCAATAACCGTTTTAGAGCATCCGTCTTATGGAAAGATTGTAAAATTGCCTTTTCAAAGTGGGATTAAGAACGGAAATAAAATGACCAAATTCCTAGAATATAGCGATTATAAGGAGGATAAAATTACAATCGAAGTAAGTGATTCCTCCATTAAAAAAATATGGTTAAATGATGTTCTCGTAGCTACGAACCCCGAACCCCATAGCTTTGATCCTATTGTTGTTTTAAAATAGCAACTAAATTCTGCACATTTTCTAGCTTTAGTTATCTTTGATTATGTTCTTTGGTGAACAAATAATTTTAATTTTTGTTATAGCATACAAAACCTTAAATCATGAAAACGGATCTTGTTGAAATATTCCAGACTATTAGAGCAACAATGCAACCATATGCCGCTACCGGTTTCGATGCAAGAACAAATTCTGATACTGCGTATGATCTTTGGAGTGAAAAAGAGGTTGTAGTTGAAGGCAGAAAAAGAACTGAAGTTTTTTTTGCGAGTGCTGTGATTAGGAAAGGTTATGTAGGGTTTTATTATATGCCAGTATATGCAGAGCCGGAAATCAAAGCAATTTTTCATCCTTCCTTACTTAAATTATTAAAAGGGAAATCATGTTTTCATATTAAAAAGCTGGACGACATTCTTTTAAATCAAATTTCTGAGGCGTTATCCGCTGGTTTTAAATTATATAAACAAAACGGGTGGGTATAAGACCAGGGTGGCAAGAAAATGTATTAGCTGAACTTAGAGAGCTAAACAATACGGCACATTTTATAAGTCATCATACTTACAAAATAATTGAAACTAGCCCTAAATTATTTTTTCATTTAGTTCCGTTAAACAATGATTTTCTTCCCAATCATTTAATTAAACTTCAAGAAAGTTATCAATTAGAAGGGAAACTGCTAATCCACCTTTGGGAAGATATCTGGTCGCTCAATAAAAGGGGTGTACTAAGCAGGGCAAAATCGTTTTTAGGTTTAAATCAAACCCTGCATGCGCGCAAAGCAGTGTTGATTGAAACAGATTCAGTAACAGCGGCCAAGTTTTTTAACAATACACATTTGCAAGGCTTCGTTAAAGCTAAATATTACTACGGCTTAATAGTAAATAACGAACTGATCGCGATGGCCAGTTTTAGCAGTTTAAGACCGATGAAATTAAAAGGTGCAACATACACATCTGCAGAACTAGTTCGTTTTGCTTCAAGAGATGGATACACCATTACTGGAGGTTTAAGTAAGTTAATCAAGCATTTCTTAAAAGTCAAACAGCCAAATGATCTGATGTCTTATGCCGATCGAGATTGGTCGCTTGGCAAAGGGTATGAGCAAATGGGCTTTGAATTAACAGCTATAACTGCACCCTCTTATTTGTATGTAGCTTCGGATAGCCTTAAAAGATACTTTCCTCATAGATTGCCAAAGACAATTTTGTCGTCATTTGAGCTGCAAAAAGAATTAAATTTGGAAGAATATTTAGCGAAAAATGGTTTCAAAAAAGTATTTAATACCGGTAACTTAAAATATCATCTCTACGTTTAAATGGAACAAAATTCACTATTGATAATTTTAGGTGCTACTGCTTCTGGCAAAACAAAATTGGCTATTGAATTGGCTAAGTCATTAAGCACTGAGGTAATTAGTGCAGATAGCCGCCAAGTTTTTAAAGGGATGGATATTGGAACAGGTAAAGATTTAAAAGAGCTTGAGGAGGCAAAAATCCCATTTCATTTAATAGATATTCTACCAGCAGGAGAGAGTTATCATGTAAATGCCTTTAAAGAAGATTTTTATACAGCATTCAAGCTAATTGCTGATCAGCAAAAAATCCCTATTCTATGTGGCGGTACAGGAATGTATATTCATAGCTTACTACAAAACTCCGAGTTTACGGCAGTTCCGAAAAATGAAGGATTGAGAATAACACTTCAGGAACTAGATAAATCAAAGCTCATTGAGAGAATTAAAGAATATCCAGCAGATTTAATTGCTCACGTAGATTTTTCTTCTGCAAAAAGACTGATTAGGGCAATTGAGATAGCAGATTATTTGCAAAATAATACTTTAGAAATCGTTACAAAACCGGCCATTAATCCTTTAGTTATTGGTTTAGTTGATGATTTAGAGACTAGGAGAACAAAAATTAGTAAACGACTAGCGCATAGGCTTAACGAAGGCTTAATTGAAGAAGTTGAAAGACTGATTGAAAATGGAGTGCCGATAGACAAACTTATTTTTTATGGACTTGAGTACAAGTTTGTTGCATTGTATTTAACTAAGCAAATCGACTATAGTACCCTAAAAGAAAATTTAACAATAGCAATTTGTCAGTTCGCAAAAAGACAAATGACATTTTTTAGAAAAATGGAAAAAGATGGTGTCAAAATTCATTGGTTACAGGCTGATAAAGAACTATTTATGTTAAAAGAAGAAGCCCTGTTACTCATCAATAACTATTTTCAACTAAAATAATCGCATATTCGATGCCATGAAGAAGAAGTTGCGGCCTATATTAAAGTGGACAGGAGGGAAGTATGATGAATTTAACCTGTTTGAATCTTATCTCCCAACTTTCAATCGCTATGTGGAGCCATTTTTTGGTGGAGGAGGTGTTTTCTTTGCTTTACAGCCCAATGGAACTACATTGATTAATGACAAGAGCACTGACTTAATTAATTTTTATCAGCAACTCAATAATCCCAAATTTAAAGAAGAATTGTTTCTCTACGCTGATGCTTGGGATGAATTGGATATCCTAACAAGTTTTTTATGGCAAGACTGTGAACACAGTTTCCTAAAATTTATGCGGCGAAAAATCGAAACAGGTCAATTGTTAACGGCGGTAAATAAAGGCATAAATCTCTATTTTGAAGGCAAATCTCTATGGAAGGATAACGACTTTGTAAAAGATTTTTCTATGTTCAAGACGATGTTATTAGCTAGCATAGTCGATAAAGCAAAAAGAATTCAAACTATTGCGACTAAGGAAAAAAGACGGTTTACTAACCTAGAACTATTGACACATTTCGAAACTGGTATAAGAAGCGGTGGGTATTTGTTTTTTAGAAAATTGCTTAATCTTCATTATCAAAAGCGAATTCAACTGTCGGCCCCTAAAGCAGCTGCAAACTGGTATTTTATACGAGAATTCTGTTATGCTGCCATGTTTAGATTTAATGCTAAGGGTGAGTTTAATATCCCTTATGGTGGTATCACCTACAACAAGAAGAAATTTAGAGCCAAAATAGCTAAAATATTTGCGGAGGAAGTTGTAAAATTGTTTAGTAATGCAACTATCAACAATGAGGATTTTGAAAGTTTTCTAGTTAATTCAAAGTTAAAATCGGATGATTTTATTTTTGTTGACCCACCATACGACAGTGAATTTTCCGAATATGATCAAAGCTCGTTTACGCGAGAGGACCAGCGTCGTTTAGCAAATTTTTTAATTAAGACTCCTGCAAAATGGATGGTTGTGATTAAAGAAACTGCATTCATCCGTGAGTTATATCAGCATGAGTATATTAAAATAAGAGTTTTTGATAAAAACTACGCATATAATATGAGAGGAAGGAATAAAAGAGGGGTAACTCATTTGATTATCATGAATTATTGATTTTTAGCAGAATTTGACCTTATGGCATGCATTTTGTTTATGTACCGGCATAGACAATGAAGTCTATAAAAAATTGAATTCGACTAAAATAAATAACAATGAAACAATCTACTAAATTTTTAGCATCTGCAGTAGCTGCGGTAGCTTTATTTTTCTCAACGAACGTTAACGCACAATCATCTCCTAAATTTGGCATCGGATTAAATGTAGGTGTGCCAACGAAAAATAGCCATAATTTAGCAATTGGTGGTGATCTACGCTATCAATTTGATGTTGACAAACAATTATCTATTCCAATTACAGCAGGATATACCCGTTTTATGGGTGCAGAAATAGGCAATACCGGTGTTGACGCTGCCGATATTTCTTATATTCCATTAAAAGCAGGATTAAAATATTTCTTTAATGATACGGGTTCTGGCGTTTATGGCTTAGCAGAGGCAGGTGCGGGTTTTGGAGTTGGCAATTCAAGTGGAACTAACTTTATCTATTCACCTGCCTTAGGTTATGCATGGAGCAATGGGCTGGATCTTGCAGCAAAATATGAAGGGTTTAATGATTCTGGTTTTAACACGGGTTATTTTGGACTTCGTTTGGCTTATGGTTTCAAACTTTAATTAATGATGTAATTTTTAAAAGCGCAATGGAAATTTACCATTGCGCTTTTTTTTTAAAATTCATCTTTCAATATAACGCTCAAAATGATGAAATCCATTAGTCTTAGCCTGCTGACGATGATAACATTGGCCATGTTTTCTTTAGAATTAAGCGCGCAATCGGCCCCATTGTTTGGAATAGGACTAAATGCCGGGCAAGGAATAGGGCGAGCTGATGGCTTAGCAATGGGTGCTGATTTACAATTCCTAATAGGTGCGGGAAAAAATTTATATGTCCCAATAACTATTGGCTTTACCTCAATCACAGCGAAAGATAAAATCTCACCTATTTCAGGTAAAACGTATACGGTCGAAAGTGAGAAATACTTTCCTTTAAAAGCTGGACTTAAATATTTTTTTGAGGCTTCAAGTTCTAGATTTTACGGCTTAATGGAGACCGGTCTCGCACTCGGAATAGAGGTGCCTAAAGGCGGTGGAGTTTATTTGCCAATTATATTTTCCCCAGCTTTGGGTTATGCTTTGAATAATGGGCTAGATATAGCGGTTAAATATGAAACATGTCGAAAAGAGAGCTATGCAGGTATTCGTATAGGTTACGGATTTTAGATTATATTATTTAAAAACAACTACTTAATAAGTTCGGATAATTCTGCGGGTATTAATGGTTTCTTTAAGAGCTTCACAACATATACATTTGCTTCGGCTCTTTTAATATCGCCAAAATCTAATGTCGAAGATAGCATAGCTACGGGGCATCTGCTAGTAAAAGAACTTGGAAGTTGTTTATAAAGCTCTAAAAATTCAAATCCATCCATTTCTGGCATTTGAATATCTAGTAAAATAAAGTCAGGTAGTTTTTCTGGATTATCAATATGCTTATTAAGATAATCTAAACTCTCTTCACCTGAATAGCAAACGATGATTTCTTCGAAGAGTTTTGTTAAATGAATGATTCTAGCATTGATTTTTAAATCAATCTCATTATCATCAATTAACATTATTTTTTTCATCTCACTTGACATTCGGAATAGTTATTTTAAATGCTGTACCATAGTCAACATTTGATTTAACAGAAATACGGCCATTTATTTTGTTTAATGCCTCTTTTACAATAAATAAACCTAAACCACTTCCATGATGATTTTTACTTTTAAAGAATTGCGTAAAGATTTTCTCAAGATGCTCATTTAAGATACCTACACCATTGTCGGTTATGTTGATTTCGACAAACTAGACGCTCACAGCAATTTCTATACTTACCTTCTTATTTGGCTCATTTTGTTTTTGGTATTTGATGGCATTAGAAATTAAATTACCCAAAATAACCTCTATCCTAAATAAATCACCCTTAAAAGGTACAGGTTGATCTACTTTTACGTCAAATTGCGTATCCTTATTAGAATAGGCATATAAGTTAATCAGGTCTGTTATTAGTGGGCTAAAATCAATGATTGACCCCTCGGATTGCGTTTTATTGTTCTTATAGTACTGAAGTGTTTTTTGGATATAATAATCTAATTTGTTAGAGCAGCTCTCTATCAAACTCCAGTATTCGCCACTTGAATTGTAAAGATTTTCCATCTTTACTAGGTTCACAATGCCAATAACTGACACTAGTGGGGCTCTTAATTCATGAGATATACTATAGATAAACCTATTTAACTCATCATTTGTTTTTTCTAATTCTTCAATCTTGTTTCTCAAATCTATTTTAGAACGATAGGCATCATAGGCGTTTTTGATTGAATTGTGTAGCTCTAAGTCATTCCAAGGTTTCGAAACATAACGATAAATATCACCATGGTTAATTGCATCGGCTAATGCTTCAATATCTGTATAGCCCGTTAATAATATTCTAATAGGATCCGGAAAAGTTTCACTAATGCTTTTAAAAAACTCAACACCCGTAGTATTGGGCATTTTTTGATCGGCAATTACTACGTGTATATTTACGCTCTCAAGAATTTTTAGTCCATCAGCCGCAGAAATTGCGGTATAAATTTCATAAAGCCTTCTAAAGCTAGCCTTAAATGCCTGAAGATTATTTTCTTCATCATCGATATAGAGTACTTTGATGCTTTGAGAACTCATAAAATTAATATTATGGTAAATTTACATTTAAGGTAACAATAAATTCAGTCCCTTCGTTTGGTTTGCTTATAACTTCGATGTTACCTTTATGTGTTTCGATTATACTAAAAACAATTGAAAGCCCTAAACCCGTCCCTTCTCCCACATCTTTTGTTGTGAAAAAAGGTTCGAATATTCGATGTTTAACTTCCTCGGTCATTCCAATTCCAGAATCTTTAATACTAACTTTTACTTGTTGGTCAACATACCAGCTTTTGATTATCAAATGTTCTTCACCTTGTACTTCTTTCGATTTTATTGCTTGAATAGCATTTGATATTAAATTCATAAAAATTTGGTTAATCTTGCCTGGCTGACATTCTACCTTAGGTAAGTTCCCTAATTCTTTGATGACCTTTACATTGTCTGGTATATTATTCCTTACCAAAACTATCGTAGACTCAAGCCCCTCATTTAAATCGATTGGTTTCGTATCCGATTCGTCCAACCTACTAAAGTTTCTCAAACTCCTAATAATCTCTGCGGTTCTTTTTGCACCCTCACTAATACCTGAAAGAAGCGAGTTAATTTCATTATTAACAAAATTTAAATCAATTTGCTTTTTAAAAGATTCTATTTCATCTAATTGTACTTTTAAATCTTTAGTTAAGTCAATTTCTTCATACTTGGTAATCACCTCTTTTAAATCATTAATGTCTAACTGAAGTGGTTTAATATTTGAAGTTACAAAGTTGATAGGGTTATTAATTTCATGTGCAATACCGGCGGTGAGCTGGCCCAATGCAGCCATTTTTTCTGCATCTACTAATTGTGACTGTGTGTCTTTTAGATTGGTTAGCGTAAGGTTTAACGTTTCATTTGCATTTTGCAATTCTTCTGTACGTTCCTTAACACTTTTTTCCAAGATAATATTTTGCTCTTTTACTAATTTCTGGTTTTCTAGTGAGGCATTAAGTGCTTGAGCCTGTGCAACCTCATTTTCCTTTTTGAAGAAGTTTATTTTGTCTGCAAGTGCAAAGGAAAGCAACATCACCTCTATGGATGAAGTGAATTGCAAAAGATAAATCGTGAAATTATTGTACGGGATAATACTATAATCTTTCATGATAAATAAAATTACTCCGAAAAGCAAAATTGACCATGCAACGAGATAGTATCCGGCGGGCTTAAAATGCTTTTTAAAGTATACAAAATAAGCTGCTGAAAGCGCGAATATTGCTCCAGTAAGCGTCAATATCTGCATAGCTATAAATGCAATGTTGATGCTAAATGCGAATAGGATAATAATATCTAGAAATGTTAAAAGATACAGTATCGTTATTAGTGTATTCCAGATTTTGGAAAAGACCCTTGTGTTCAAAAATGAAAGGGTGAAAAAACTGGCAAATATTAAACCAATGCACGAGAAAAGTACAACTGAATACTTGTTTATTGCAGAGTCTTCATCCCAAAAATATTGGGAAGAATAGCCTTGTATGGTAACCTGAGTAAGCCAAATTGCGAAAATATAAAATATGTAATATAAATAACTTTTATCTCTAATGATGATAAACAAAAACAGGTTATAGATAAACATAATAGCCATAATTCCTGTATAGAAACCAAATATGGTACCGCGTAAAGAGAGGGTATTCAAAATAGATTTTTCAGAAATGATGCTAATGGGTGTTAAAAAGGTTTCTTTGCATTTTAGTCTCAAATAGATATTTGTTCCCTTATTTAAACTATCGGGAATTTGAAAAACCTCTCCTTGTGTAAATTCTTTCCCGGAATAAGAAAATGGGTTGTATGGAGTTTTAGCTGTGATTTTACCTTGCTTTTCGATATACATCTCGGTAATATCGAGCCTCGATTGATCGATGAATATCACGTGATTAACATAGGCCAGATCTTTTTTTGAAGTTAATTTAATCCAAAATATGGAATGATTAACTCCATAGTTAAAGATATTGGTTTTAACAGGTTCAAATTCTTTTGTTAATACCTGTTTTATCGTGATTTTGTTGGTAACGTCTTTGTAAACAGAAAGGTTAAAATCCGTGTTAGTCAACTCATTTTCAAAGGCAGAGCTAAACGCCTGGCTATGACTAAAAAAGACTAGGCATAAAAGAAAAATAATTATTTTCTTCATCTTATCTCTGTGTTAAGTCAAAGTGTAAATTAATGACCTCTCCGGTTTTCGATAAAATTTGCCTTGAAGAAATAGGATTATTCCTTAATGTCATAATATCTTCTTTTACATCTTCATAAGTAAGGGGTAAATTTTCGATATCATCTATTAAAATAGAAGTAGCAGTTAAATCTTCTTTTGGATAATAAAATTTCCCATTTATGCCAATTTCTTTGATTACTCTGAACCCACCTCTGATCGAATTTCTATAAGTAGCAGGTGCACATAGACCGAACAAAGTATTTAATTTAATTAAACCAGCATAAGCTACACAAGCGATACTAAGCTGCATGCTTCCAATACCTAAACCAGCGATTTCCCAAGAGTTCCATAACCCGCAAAGCTCTCCTGTGCCATCAAGTCTTCTTTCCTCAACCATCGTGAATATCCGCTCATCTAATTCTCCAACAGCTTCTTCTATAGGCAACAATGTCTTTCCGTCTGCAACATGAATTCTACTTCCTGCCAGCGCTTTTCCATCTTCCTCAGCGCTAACTAAGATGACATACACATTTGGATTGAGAACCCAGTCTATCTTAGCCGAAGTAATTTTGGTAATCCCAAATATTTCTAATACATGTGTATGTCCTTCAATGAATTTCATGCACAGCGCTCTATCATCAACCGCTCTGAACGCCTTGAAATATAGGTTGTCAATATGGGGTTTATGCTCTTCCAATGGAGAATATTTTAGCGGTTGATTTTCTGATAGTTCTTTCTGGTGATGGCGAGGCTTTGAAAAGTCTGAACATGAAGATCGATTCTTCATGTGAGCCATTTTCAAAAATTGAGTTGAATGTTTGCTCCATTTGGGTTAGAATAGCTTTGCTTTCTTGCGGAATGTTTAGATTTTGTTGAACGCTATTTTTATAGAAAAACAATAAAGCCACATTTACTGGGTGAATCTGTAAATCGAATCCAGTTGCAGCTAGCCATAATTTCTCCGCTGCTCGTCCTCCATTGATCATCGGATTTGGCGAAGATTTAGGCATTGTTAATAAACCAATTGCTGATGATGACATAAATTGCTGCAATGTTAATCTTTTATAGCCATTTCCACCATCAATTTGCTGTAAAAAATCAATAGTTCTTTTATCCTTAATTAAACGGATGCCAATTTGATCATTGTTACTTAAATCTAAAGTATGGATTCCAATTCCATCTTGAGTTTGATTAACCTCATCTAAGTTCCAACGCATTTCTCTACTGATAAAATCAGCATGTGCATCAGGGATAAACATTCGCAAAAGATCAGTGTGTGCGGCAATCTTAGCTAATGACTGCATCTTCGCGGGATCTGTGATCCATTTTAATTGAGCGCCTTCAATGTTTGATATTACATCGTTTAAGCTAAAAAGCGTAGCATTGTCAATTTCTTGCCTTGGTGAAACTTTTCTATTCGTATGTCGTGCGTCAATTTGTTCGGCTAAATGTAATTCCTCCTTAGTTGGTTGATAGTTCGTTGAAAAGCTAAACCAAGCAACATGTTTTGGTGCCATCTCGGGAGTTAATTCCCATTTAACCTTTAAATTATGTTTTGCTGCCGAGAGTAATAAATTTTCTATGGCTGCACCAATCGAGACATACGAAGAAATATAATTCGGATCTAAATAGGCTTGAGCTGCACTTTCTTCTAGAAATAGATGGAGTAAATCCTTCTCATAATGAAAGCGCCATGGCTGATTATTTCCTCCGGAAGGTGCCTTATTAGCGTCGTTTATCAAGGATAATAAGAGTGGTTCAGGTATCTTTTCACTCTTTCCAATCGAGGGAAAGTTCTGCTTGTTAATATAATCTCGTATTTCTTCTGTGGAAAGCAGCGGAATTTTTGGCTTGTGGCTTTCAGTTTCTGGTTTCGCAGGGTCACTTATTAGTTCATCTAGGTCAAGAAAAAAACGACCAGAAACATTTAAATTACCTAAAACTATTTTCCTTGCTAGATCTGCAGTTATTCCACCCCCATAAGTTACTGCGCTAGCTAATTGTGGCCAAGTAGAAATGGTGCTCATAATTTCAATTGCAGATCCCTTCATTCGCGGTGATAGGGTTTCAACCCCTGTAACTGCTGTAATATAAGGAATTTGCTCGTCCATTGTGGTTAAGGTGCCATATTTTTCCATGTCCAAATGTTCAACCATGCCATGAAGTACCAGGCGTTCTGGCTCCAAGTCAAATCGCTCAATGTCAATTGTTCCTCTATCACTTCCTTCCATCAACACCGGAATACCCAATAGTTTAGCTTTTTTACGAGCGTTAATTTTAACATCGAAACTATCGCATTCGTCTATTAAAAGATCTAATTTTCCGTTTTCTTCTAGAAAAGCAGTTAAATTATTTGCGTTTATACCATCATCAAAACAAACTACTTTTAGAAACGGATCTATTTCTGCAATTTCTCTGGCGACAATTACCGTTTTCTTAATCTTTAAATTTTGTACACCGGTTCTAATTCTATTGATATTACTCAAGTCTAGTTCATCAAAATCGGCAATTCTTAACTCTCCAAAACTTCGCTCCATCGCAAGTGTGAGTGAAACAGATTGTCCAACGGAAAGACCCATTACACCGATTTTTTTATTGGCTAATTGTTCTTGTTCTAAGGCGGTAATCTTATGCTTATTTCTGTTTGTACGGACGATGGTAAACTCTTGTTCATCTAAGAGGTGAACAATTTTAGCACACCACGGATAATATACCCAAACACCATACTCGTCAGTGGATTTCCCCTGAAACTCATTATCTACAGCTTTAATTAATTCACTCGGCGGTAAAAAAACAATGGTAGGTTGTAAACACTTGATTAATTCTTCAACTTGTGAGCGGATATGATCAAAAACTTGTAAATTTTCCGTAGTTTGAATTAGTGTTTCGAAATCCCTTTTTTGTTTTGGATCTATGAGCTTAAAAAAGAGTGGTTTACAAACATCTCTTAACTCTTGAGTTTGATCAATAAGTTGCGATATCTTAAGAGCTAAACCAGATTTAGTCTGCATTATTTAAATTAAATAGTAGGGTGTTAATGATAAATGTACAATTAAAAGTTAAAACAACTAAATTACTCTTTTAAGAGTAATAATAAAAGAGTATTTTTAACTTTTATTATAAAACGATGAGCGCAAATATATTATATGTTGATGACGAGCCCCACAATTTAAGCGCGTTTGCAGCAACCTATCGTAGGTTATACAAGATTTTTACCGCAGAATCTGCAGATGAAGGAAGAAGGATTTTAGATACAGAAGATATTCATGTAGTTATCACTGATCAAAGGATGCCAAAGATGACAGGGGTTGAGTTTTTGGCTTCGATCTTAGAAGTGCATCCTGAGCCTATTCGGATGATTTTAACTGGTTATACAGATATCGATGCCGTAATTGATGCGATAAATAAAGGTCAGGTCTATAGATATATTCAGAAACCTTGGGCGGAAGAAGATTTGAGAATTAACATCGACAAAGCAATCGAAATTTATACCCTTCGAAAAGAAAACAAAGAACTTACAGAAAAACTTTTAGTAGCTAATACCCAATTAGAATTTATCGCTCGACAAAACTTACTTTCTTAATCAATTTTTATTTGCAGTTAATGAACTTCCAATATAAATGAAAAAGTTTTTACCTTTTCTTATCTTGTTAACTGCTGTATTTTTCCAAAATACATTTGCCCAGAATATTTCTAATGAAGGAACGGACTTTTGGACCGTATTCCCAACACATGATGCTAGTAGCACATTGGCGACAATGAATGTTAATATTACCGCAAAATCTGATACATATGTAACTGTAACCTGCGGTACATATAAAGAATCGAAACCCATTCCTGCTAACACTGTTGTTCAATTTTTGATAGACCGCTCCCAGTCTTATATCGATTATGTTGAAGGGAATAAACCGCTTATCAATAAAGCAATTCATATTGTTGTTGCACCGGGTATGCCTAAGGTAGTAGCTTTTAGTCACGTTTTTGCGGCGAATCGTTCTGCTGCAACATTGATTTTACCGAAAGAGTCCTTAGGACAAAAGTATTTTTCAATGAATTATACCCAATCGGGTAATGGACCAAGAGGTCAGAATTATTTGGCCTTAGTAGCTGTAGAAGATGATACTCACTTAATTTTGCATAAGCTAGATGGAAGTACAATGCCTATTACATTGGAAAGTGCCGGAGATGTTTATGAGTACATATCAACAACTAAGGAAGATTTTACGGGGACATTTGTAGAAGTAGATCCAAACCTGTCTTCATGTAAACGTTTTGCAGCTTTTTCGGGAGCCACAACTATGGTTATTGGGGCATGTGGCAATTCAAGTGATCCACTGCTCCAACAATTATATGCCATAAATAGCTGGGGCAAAAGCTATGGTATAGTGCCATTTAAGGATCGCAGACATATCTTTAGGGTAGTTGCTCAAGAAAACAACACCTTAGTAAAGCTCGATGGTAGTGTAATAGCGACTTTAAACAAAGGAATGCATTATGAGCACCCTGTTTCAATTAATGCTGGGATAGTAACAGCAGATAAGCTAATCAGTGTTGCTCAATATTCTTTGACAGAAGCTTGTTCAGCGGGCAACGGGGGGACAATGCGCGGAGATCCTGAAATGGTTTTGCTTAATCCTATGGAATTTAATATTAAGAATATAACTGTGTTTTCCTCAGACGATAACAGGATTTTAGAAAAGTACATAAATGTATTCATGAAAACCACAAGGACGAATACCTTTAAAATAAACGGCGCTAGTCCATCAGTTACATGGACACCCATTACCTCTGATCCATCATATTCCTATGCTCAAATTCAGGTCTACGAGATGAGTTTGACTTTAACTGCAGATGATGGTTTCAACGCAATAGCCTATGGCTTTGGCCAAACAGAATCTTATGCATATTCTGCTGGGACTAACCTATATTCAACAAGCACGCTCTCATTGTTAAATTTAGGAAGCCAATTAGAAAGCAAATCAGCTGCATGTTTAGGGCAACCAACTGTTCTTAAACTATCCTTACCTTATAAGTTAACAAAAATAACTTGGAAATCCAGTGATGGAACAGTTTTGTTCCCTAACTTACCATTAGGTCCACCTATTGAATCAACCGATAATTTGGGAGCTAAAGTTTTCACCTACAATTCTCCAAGTAGTGTTTCGTTTTTTGATCAAGGCATTAAAAATATAACCGCTATTGCAGTTTTATCCGTTGTAGATGCTCCTCCATGTTTTGACGGGGCAGATATAGAATTTAATTTTGAAATAGATGTTGTCCCTTTAGGAAATGCAAATTTTGATATTCCAGATATATGTGCTGGTTCGCCCGTACAATTTTTTGATAAAAGCAAAATCACAGGCAGCTCAATTGCTGAATGGAAATGGGAATTTGACGGGCAAATTAAAACGGAACAAAATCCAATCCATACCTTTACAAGCAAAGGCAACCATACGGTTAAGCTTTCAGTTGCCAATGCATCCGGTTGTTGGTCTGATGTTTTCACGATGCCTGTTAAAGTTGTAAAGGATTTTCCTCAATTGGAGTTCTTGAATCTTAAACCGGTTTGTATAACAGATAACCCTACGCAGTTAAACGTAAATGAGAAGTTACGCTTAGCTTTCACTAAAAAGGAATTTACGGGAAAGGGAATCTCCCTAACAGGTATGTTCGACCCTAAAGCTGCAGGGGTGGGTATTCATGAAATTACCTATACTTTTACTTCTAAAGATGGATGTACTGATGTTATAACTCAGACTATTGAAGTGTATGCTGCAACTGTCATTGATGTAGATCCAATAATTTATATCCTTGCGGGAGGTGAAAGGACTATTCCTGCTTCTATTATTTCACCTAACCCTAATTATAAGTATAATTATAACTGGACCATAGGTGCCGTTCCAGCAACTGGATTAAGTAACAATAACGTTTTAAATCCAATAGCTTTTCCCGAAAAAGACACGAAGTATACCTTAACTGTGTCTATTGATGGTCTATGTAGCGTAACAAAAGAAGTTTTAGTGAAAGTTCTGCGGGAATTGGATCCTCCAACTGCCTTTAGCCCAAATAATGATCAGATCAATGACGTATGGAATATAAAATCATTAGACTCATATCCCAAGGCAGAAATTTCTATCTTTAACAGAAATGGTCAAAAAATTTTTTCAAGTATAGGGTATACCAAACCTTTCGATGGAAATTTTAAGGGTAGTCCGTTGCCTGTTGGAGTTTATTATTATGTAATTGACCCTAAGAACGGTAGACAAAAAATTACAGGACCAGTAACGATAATTAGATAAATTGAAAAAATACCTCATCATATTAATAATTCTAGCAAGTACTAAAGTTTTTGCGCAGCAAAGGCCGCAGTACACGCAATATATATTTAACAACTATTTGCTTAATCCAGCACTAAGTGGTATCGAAAATTATACTGATTTTAAGGCAGGCTTTAGAAAACAATGGGAAGGTATTGATAATGCGCCTCAAACTACGTTTGCTGCCGCACATTGGAGTTTGGGCAAGGAGTATTTATGGCGAAACCCACTTTCGTTGCCAGAAAAAGGGGAAGATCCGATGAGCGATAATTATATGCAAAATTATACGGCCTCACCTGCACATCACGGAGTAGGGGCTATGGTAATTTTAGATAAAGCTGGGCCGTTAACAAGACTCGATGCACATTTAACTTATGCATATCATTTGCAGCTAGGTGGTACGTTAAATTTATCTGTAGGTGTAGCGGCAGGCGTAACACGTTTCAACTTAAATGTGCTCGACCTTACTTTGGAGGATCAAAATGACCCCGCCCTTCACAATACTGTGATTTCGCAATTTAAACCAGATCTGGCAGTAGGAGTATGGTTGTATGGCGCTCGTTTTTTTGCAGGAGCTTCAATACAACAAATATTGCCGCAACCCTTGGCCTTTACAAACGATGCAGGTTATACCTCGGGTAAAACGGTACCACATGGTTTTGCAACAGTCGGGTATAAATTGTTTATTGATGAAACCATCTCGGCAATTCCATCAGTTATGGTTAAATATGTTAGACCAACAGCTCCATCAATCGATGCCAATTTAAAAGTTAGCTTTAAAGATAAGTTTTGGTTAGGAGGAAGTTATCGTTACAATGACTCGTATGCAGCTTTGGCTGGTTTTAATTTTAGTAAGTTGATAAATTTAACTTATTCATACGATTTTACCACCTCAGAGCTAAACAAAGTAACTTATGGCAGCCACGAAATTGTATTAGGCATACAATTGAATAATGTTTACCAAGCGGTGAGCAATATGAGGATGTGGTAATTATAATTCCTTTCGTAGTCTAGCAACCGGGATATTCATTTGCTCACGATATTTAGCTACCGTTCTTCTAGCAATATTATATCCTCTTTCTTTCAAGATTTCCGTTAATTTTTCGTCCGCTAAAGGCTTTCTCTTGTCTTCGTTACCAATACAATCCTCTAATATTTTCTTAACCTCTTTGTTTGAAACCTCTTCGCCATTCTCAGTTTGAATAGCTTCAGAAAAGAATGATTTTAATAAAAATGTCCCGAATTCTGTTTGCACGTATTTTGAATTTGCAACACGAGAAACTGTCGAAATATCCATCCCTATTTTATCTGCGATATCTTTTAAGATCATTGGACGCATTTTGCGCTCATCGGCTGTTAAAAAATACTCATATTGATAATGCATAATTGCATTCATCGTTTTTAAGAGGGTTTGCTGTCTTTGTTTAATCGCATCAATAAACCACTTTGCAGAATCCAATTTCTGTTTTACGAATTGAACAGCTTCTTTTAATTTTTTATCTTTTTGGGAAGCTTTATCATAATGATCAAACATATCCATATATGATCGACTTACCCTTAATTCTGGTGCATTTTTTGAATTAAGGGTCAAAATCAATACACCATCATTGTTGCTGATGTGAAAATCTGGAATAATTTGGAGTTGCTTCGTCGTAACTTGATTTGAATCGCCCGGTTTTGGATTTAATCGTAAAATTTCGGCAACTACTTCCTTTAATTCTTCGCTATTTAGACCAACGGATTTTTCTAGTTTATCGTAATGCTTTCGCGTAAATTCATCTAAATGATGCTCAACAATTGTAATGGCTTTCATTATAATTGGATTATGAACATCTTTTCGCTTTAATTGTAGAGAAAGGCATTCTTGTAAATCACGAGCAGCAATGCCTGGAGGGTCAAAAGCTTGAATAACCTTTAACATGTCCAATACATCTTCTTCCTCAACCATTACATTCTGCGAAAAAGCAAGATCGTCAATCATGGAGGTAATTGGACGGCGCAGATAACCATCGTCGTCTAAACTGCCTATTATTTGCTTGCCTACAATAAAATCACTGTCAGATAAAGGGACTAAGTCTAATTGTTGCTGTAGACTTTCGAAAAATGTACTCTCAATAGCGATAGGGGTTTCCTTTTTATCTTCATCATCATCGCTATTATTATACGAATTACCATAGTCATTCGTATTGTCGTCTTGGAGGTAATCTTCTACATTAAATTCATCTGTACTGGCTTCATCTTTTGCCTCCTGACTAAAATCGTCTTGATTATCATTTAAATCATCGTATTCATTAATCGGTTCATCAGCAGTCATCAAGCTAGGATCTTCCAAAGCTGGATTGTCTTCTAGTTCTTCTTTAATACGGGTATCTAGAGCAACAGTAGGTACCTGCAGCAATTTAATAAATTGAATTTGCTGCGGAGATAGTTTTTGAAGTAACTTTTGCTGTAGATGCTGTTTTAACATATTTAAATAGGTAGTTTAACGATCAAAATTAAGCATTTGCTTTATATTAAAACAATTATGAAGAGACTATTCTTCCATTTAAATTTTTATACCTTGTTTTATTTGTCGAATGTAATATTTTTAATACTTTTAAATGTAAATATAAACTAAATCTAAAAATTTATGGGCTTTGTAAAAGAATTTAAAGAATTCGCAGTAAAAGGCAATGTCATGGACCTTGCAGTAGGGGTAATTATTGGGGGCGCTTTTGGGAAGATAATAGACAGTGTTGTAAACGACTTGGTGATGCCAGTGGTCGCCGCCATTATTGGTAAACCTGATTTTAGCAATATGTATGTTGTATTAAGAGGAGAGGTGGCTGATGGTACCGCATTAGTTGATGCTAGAAAGGTAGACGGGACAGCAATTTTTGCTTATGGGAGTTTTATAACCGTAGCTATAAATTTTATTTTACTAGCACTGGTAATTTTTATAATGATAAAAGCAATTAATTCCTTAAAACGTAAGGAAGAAGCAAAAGCTATGGTTGCACCGCCAGCCCCTACTAAAGAAGAAGTTTTATTAACAGAAATTAGAGATCTATTAAAGAAATAATAGCCCAGTTCATTATCTAGACGAAAGGAGAGGTCTATAAAAGAATTTATAGGCCTCTCCTTTAGAATGTCCTTTTTAACTTAGGATCTGTTACAATAATATAATCTCCAAGTTGAGCATATTTACTCCAGTCAGGATTATCGAAGTCCTCTGCCGAGAAACAAGAAATGTTTAAAATAGTGAGCTTTGGAGCGTAGCGCTTTAGCTTTGCCAAGGTACCCAGCTTTTCATCACTATGGAAACGGCCATTAACCTGGAAAATCTTTTTATCCTTGTTCTTTTTAGCATATTTTGCAATAGACCATGCCATAGTAGCGTCCCAAAAATTTTGAGTCTGATAAACTTTCATGCCGCCCATACTATGACCGCCAAGTGTTTCAATAAATTTATCATAATAACGCCCCGTCGCAGTATCGATAGGAAGAGGTGCTATAAATTGTTTAGAATTTGCCGGTAGTTGAGCTAAAATTTCCAATCCTTCACGGGTAACCGCATTGCTATACCTTGCGGCGGCATTTCCGCCAATAACATCTAATTTATGCTCTTTAGCATATTCGATCATTGCTTTATAATCTTTGTAATTATTCCAAGCACGACCTTCTTTGATAAAGTTCTTTTCAGAAATATTTCCGTTTAAATACTCGTTGATAACTGGCTGAACATCGGTATGGAACATTTCCATCGTTAAAGCAGCTTTACCTGGATAGGCAATCGCAATTTTCTTAAAAAGTGCAGCTTCTAAATAATGACCTATTGAATCATTGTGCTCCTCACCAAAAAACAACACGTTAGCGTTTTTTACATCGCTAACGATGGCATCAATAGTAGTCGTTTTACCATTTTTTACATCGTACACTTTGTAATGTTTTGTAACATCCTGTGCCAGGGTTGCAATTGGAAAAAGTAATAGGGCGAAGATGATTGATTTGCGTAACTTCATAAAAAGACTTTAGAAAAACTAAAGTACCAAAAAATCGAATACCCTGTTATTAAATTTCTAAATATAAGTCAAAACCTACAAAGTTTTTAAGGCTTAGGAACCGTAACATTTGTTGTCCAGGTCCACTCTGGCGGGTCAATATTTAGCAAATGTTTAACAAAGAAATCTCTTCTTTATGTTCACCATAGTCGCCGCCCAACGAATGTTTCATACCCGGTACCATTAGAAAATCAAAGTTCTTATTTGCCTTAATCAATTGGTTTATCACCTGCATGGTCGACGATGGATCTACATTATCGTCTAGTTCGCCCAAAATCAACAACAATTTTCCCTGAAGTTTATAGGCGTTATCTACATTTGAGGATTGAGCATACTCGACACCAATTGGATAACCCATCCATTGTTCATTCCACCACATTTTATCCATTCTATTGTCATGGCAACCAGATGATGAAACTGCTACTTTGTAGAAATCTGGGTGGAAAAGTAGAGCGCCCAAAGAACTTTGCCCCCCGGCCGAATTACCAAAAATTCCCACTCTACTCAAATCCATATAATTGTATTTCTTTCCAGCCGCTTTTATCCATGCGATCCGATCTGGAAACCCGCCGTCTTTTAAATTCTTCCATGCCACATCATGAAAAGCTTTTGAGCGATTAGAAGTACCCATTCCATCACATTGGATAACAATAAATCCTAGTTCTGCTAATTCATGTAAAGATCCTCTCGAATCATTTACAAAACTCTTCGGTACAAACGAGTCGTGCGGACCGGCATAAATGTATTCAATAACTGGGTATTTCTTATTTGGATCAAAGTTGCTCGGTCTTATGATCATTCCCCAGATATCCGTTTCTCCATCTCTGCCTTTTGCACTAAAGATTTCTGGTAACTTCCATCCTGTAGCTAGCAAAGCATCAATGTTCCCCTCCTCCAGTTTCTTTAAAATCTTGCCTGTTTTTGCATCCCTCAACAGCGTTATTTGCGGTTTTTCGAGTGTGGAATAAGTATCGATAAAAGTGGTGTAATCACTTGAAAATGTTGCCTTATGATTGCCGTCTTCTGTTGTTAGTTTTGTTAGACCACTTCCATCGAAGTTTATTTTATAATATTGTATGAAGTAAGGGTCCTGTTTTTTTTCCATACCACTTCCCTCAAATATAATTGATCTTTCACTTTCATTAACATTTATTACATTTCGAACTACCCAATTGCCTTTGGTGACTTGGTTTTTTAAAATACCATTTCCGTCATAAAGATAAAGGTGATTCCAGCCGTCTCTTTCCGACGACCATAAAATCTCTTTTCCGTCCTGTATATCATATCTGTATTTCTTACCGCTGTAGCTAATAAAAGTTTTGCTTTGCTCGGAGATAAGCTCTTTAACTTTCCCATTTTCACTTACCTCAACAACGCTATATTTTTGATGCCCACGCTGGTTATATTCAAAAGTAAATGATCTGCTATCTTTTCGCCAAACCAAATTGGTTAAACTATATTGAGATTGGATGAGGCTGTTGTCTATTTGGATTTGCTTTTTAGTATCTATTAAAAATAGGGAAGGTTGCAATTGAGGCAATGCATCACCCGGTTTTAAATAGTTCCGCGACTGAAGAATCGGCTGTAGCTGAGTTGTAGGTGATGATTCAACAAAATAAATAAGATGAGGTTTATTTGGACGGACTTTATTTGTAGCCAGTTTTTTTGAATCTGGTGACCAAACTAGGTTACTTTGATAATACTCGCCCTCAGAACCGTCAAAACTAAGCTGAAATTCCTCATCCGATCTAGCGGTAGCCTGAATAAAGACATTGAAGTTTTTAATGTAAGCAGTCCATTTTCCATCAGGCGACTTTGTTTTCCTGTTAAGCTGGTCAACCGATTGATCTCCCCAATATCCCGGAGCTCTAAAACTGCCGTTGTCGTTTTCTGTTATAGTAAAACTTAATAGGTCATAACTCCATGTTTTATTATCGTAGCTGAATTCAAGTCCGCTACCACTATTGTGTATCGTTACCCGCGAGATAGGGAGTTCGTAAGCTTTAAATGGCTTTTTAAAAAAAGATGATAAACTTTGAGCCAGTCTTTGCTGATCAAAAGCCTCGTTTTTTTGCGCATCCTTAGCACTTACCGTAATATATTCAGTACCCCTTGCAGTAAGCATAGTATAAAAGTATTGTTGTTTAACACTTAGCCATGTAATGCTATTAGGCGAATTATATATTTTATTTTGAAACTTACCATTTAAAAGTTCGGCACGTTGATAGTCTTCTTTTTTTCCTTGAGCGCCACTTGTTAAGGCGTAAAACGAAATAAGAAGTAGGAAAAGTAGCTTTAGGTTCATTGGTTAATTTTTTATCAGTCAAGAATACTGCTTATTGCTAAGTTCTAGCTGACTAAATTTAACCAATTATTGCCTTAAATTGAGCATTTTCATTTTTATTGCCGCTATTATTTTTCTAGGCAAAAAAAAATATCATATTTTAACCGACTAATTGATGCCTTTTACCGAGAATTAGCTTGTGAATAGCAAATATGTGTTTGCTAGGGATTAAGTTAGTGATACATTTGGATAACAAAATAAAAAACAACAAAATGAAATCATATCATAACAACGGAAATATAGCCAATCAATCTGGCAAAGTTATCGCAGGGTTATTCATTATAGCCATAGGCGCCCTTTTATTAATAGATAATATCTGGCTTGGTTTGCCAGACTGGATATTTAAATGGCATACTTTTTTAATTGCACTTGGTTTATTTATCGGGGTTAAACATAATTTTAGAAATAGTGGTTGGTTTGTGATCACATTAGTAGGTTTAATCTTTACGGTAAATAGAGCTATCCCAGAACTTGAAATGAGACAGGTGTTGCTTCCAGTTGGATTGGTTGTACTTGGTGCTTATTTAATTCTGAAACCAAAAGGCAGTTATAGTCATAAAGCGAAATGGAAAAACTTTAAAGAATCAGATTCGTTTACAGACTACACTACAGCTGATGTTCCGCCTGCAGAAGAACAAAAAAAAACGAGTAGCAACGATTATATAGATTCAGTTAATGTTTTTGGTGGAAGCCACCAAACTATTTACTCTAAGAATTTTAAAGGAGGGGAGATTACCGCTGTATTTGGCGGTTGTGATCTTAATTTAACTCAAGCAGATTTTGAAGGGGAAATTGTGATAGACGTAACCGCCATATTTGGAGGAGCAAAAATTATCATTCCACCAGGATGGGAAGTGAAATCGGAAGTTACGGCGATATTCGGAGGCTTAGATGACAAAAGAAGTATTCAGCCAGTTACGGAAGGGAATCATAAACTGGTAATCATTAAAGGTATTGCATTATTTGGTGGCATAGACATTAGAAACTATTAAGCTTTGACGACAACCCCATTATCAGTAAGGCAAATTCAACTCGTATCCAGCAGCATTCTGATGTGCTGGATACTTGTGTATGCTTACCTAATTTATGATGTTGCAAGTTTTAGTTGGCAAGTTGCCTTAGCCGATAGTCTTATTACAAACGGGGTATCGGCTATTGCCTGTATTATTCTTAGCAACATGCTTGGTTATTATCAGCCTAAAAATGAACGATTGTTTTCTCTTTTGTTACTAACGGCTGTACTAACTGTTATTGTCGTGTTTGCCATGAAGTATAGTTTAAATTATCTCTTCATTAATCAAACTGTCTACCAATCATTTTTAGACTCTTCTCTACCATTCAGGTCGATTGTTATATTTTTATGCTTGGGTTGGTGCGGTCTTGCAAATGTTTTGTGGTATAGGCTAGAAGAGCAATCAGAAACACAAGGCCGGTTATTAGCTGCGCAAAACTTAGCTAAAGAAGCTGAGTTAAATAAATTGAGACATCAACTGCAACCCCACTTTTTGTTCAATAGCTTAAATTCTGTATATGCCCTTACCATCGTAAATCCAACCGAGGCAGGAACAATGATTACCAAATTAGCTGCTTTTTTAAGAGGTACTTTAAAAAGAGATGACGAGGTTTGGGTAAATGTTGCCGAAGAAATGGAATATATTCAATTGTATTTGGATATCGAGAAAGTAAGGTTTAGTCATAGGTTAACGATCGACGTCGAAATCGCAGAAGATACTTTAAATTTATGTTTGCCTGGGACGTTATTACAGCCTATTGTAGAAAATGCAATCAAATTTGGTTTATATAATACCTCTGCAGCAATTACTATCACTATTCGAGTTAAACTAGATAAAAATGTATTGGTTATTTGTGTTGCCAATCCATATGATCCTGAGATGAAGGCAAGCAAGGGAACAGGTTTTGGACTTTCCGCAATTCGCCGGAGATTATATTTATTATTTGCAGATAGTAATCTCCTACAAACAGAAACACAAAACAATAATTTGTATATTACTACGCTTAAAATTCCACAAAAAGATGATAAGAACAATACTAATTGATGACGAGGCATTGGCGAGGGATGTAGTTAAACATTATCTTAAGGATTATCCTAATATCGAGGTAGTAGCCGAATGTTGCGATGGTTTCGAAGGATTAAAGGCGATAGCTCAGCATAAACCTGATTTCGTTTTTTTGGATATTCAAATGCCTAAGATTAGTGGCTTTGAAATGTTGGAATTGGTAGAAAAACATCCTGCTGTGATTTTTACAACAGCTTTTGACGAATATGCAATTAAAGCTTTCGAAGTAAATGCTGTAGATTACCTCCTAAAGCCTATCGAAAAATCTCGTTTTGATCAGGCGATGCAAAAACTACCAGCGAAATTAGCCAAGGAAGAGACGAGTGAAGAGCTGTTAGAGACGGCTTCCTTATCTCCAGCTCAAAATAATCGAATCGTTGTTAAAAATGCAGGTGTAATTAAAATTATACCTGTTAGTGAATTAAATTACTTAGAAGCAGATGATGATTATGTGAAATTAAGTACTACAGAAGGAATTTTTCATAAAAATAAAACGATGAGTTTCTTTGAGCAAACATTAGATCCGTTGCAGTTTATCAGAATTCATCGTTCATACATCATTAACATGGCTCAGGTAACTAAAATTGAACTTAAGGAAAAGGATAGTTATGTTGTGTTGCTTAAATCGGGCATATGGTTGCCAGTGAGCAAAACGGGTTATGTTAAGTTGAAAGCTTCTTTGGGTTTATAAAAATAATTCTATCTCACCCTTGCATTTGTAAAAAAATCACGTTATATTTGCACCTCTTATTTAAAAAACTCTAGTTAAGATATTATACAGTTATGAAAAGAACATTCCAACCTTCGCAAAGAAAGAGAAGAAACAAACATGGCTTCCGCGAAAGAATGGCTACAGCAAACGGTAGAAGAGTATTAGCTTCTCGCCGTGCAAAAGGAAGAAAAAGATTATCAGTTTCTGACGAGCGTCGTCATAAAGCATAGTTTTTGGTTGTTAGCAGCCAAAAAACAGCTGCCCAATTGCAATCAAAAACATGAACACATTTAAGAAAGAAGAACGGTTATGTAGTAGGAAGTCATTAGACTTGCTATTTAAGAACGGTTCTTCTTTTTTGTTATACCCCTTTCGTATTACTTACCTGCTTGTTGATGAACCTCATCAATTTCCGGTACAGGTTGTTATCAATGTTGCTAAGAAACGTTATAAACGTGCGGTAGACCGCAATTTGATAAAACGTAGAACACGTGAAGCATATCGTTTGCAAAAGGAATTATTGTTGTATACGCAGTTGCAAAATCAACAACAATTAGTATTGCTTTCCTTACAGTTTATAGGTAAAGAAAAATATGATTATATTTTTTTTGAGAAGAAATTAAGCCTAGCTTTTAAGAAATTAATAAGTCAGATTAGCAATGATGAAATACATTAAACTTCCTTTTACTTGGCTGTTTTTAGGCATTATTCGATTGTATCAATTATTACTTTCTCCTTTGCTTGGTGCAAGCTGTAGATTTACACCTACTTGCTCACAATACGGTGTAGAAGCTATTAAAAAGCATGGTCCATTTAAAGGGGGTTGGCTTACGCTAAAACGCATAGGTAGCTGCCATCCCTGGGGTGGGCATGGTCATGACCCTGTACCTTGAGCGAAGTGATAAGCAAAAAGGCTAAGCGTATCGCTAATTTGCATGATACTTAGTTAATTTGTAGTTTTGGATCTTAGTCTTTCAGCTTTAAGCACCCTAAAAATGTCTACCATACTTCAACTCGAAACTGCTACTCCCGTTTGTTCCGTTGCAATAGCTATTAATGGAAAAACAGTTGCGCAAAAGGAAGAAACTGCTCAAAATATCCATGCTGCTAAGCTTACACTTTTTATCAAGGAGGTTATGCAAGAAGCAGCCCTGACTTTTACTGATTTAGATGCAATTGCGGTTAGTAAGGGGCCAGGTTCCTACACTGGTCTAAGAATAGGAGTGTCTACAGCAAAAGGATTATGTTTTGCGCTAGATAAGCCTTTAGTTGCCATTAATACCCTGGCAATGATGGCTAATGGTTATTTGAAGCAAAATGAGGGTTATAAGGGCTTAATTTGTCCGATGATAGATGCGAGAAGAATGGAAGTGTTTACTGCGGTTTTTGATGGGGAAATGGCTGACGTTGAGCAGACAAATGCAAAAATTGTAGATGAGTTTAGTTTTTCAGAACTGCTAAGTCAACACGAAATTACCTTTATAGGTAATGGAGCAGAAAAGTGCAGTACGTTAATCAATCATCCAAATGCGAAATTTTTGCAAACCAATTATAACCAAGCTGGTAACATGAGTTCTTTGGCAAATCTGGCATTTATGGAGCAAAAATTTGAAGATGTTGCTTATTTCGAGCCCTTCTATTTGAAAGACTTTGTATTTACCACCCCTAAAAAAAGAGCATAGTATTAATTTCTAAGTTGCAAAGTGTCAACTGCCCGCTCTTGCCTTTTAGTAAGTAGCATATTGCTTAAAAATTTACCTTTATCACCCGAAAGCTGGTAAGAAAAAGCTTCGAATGTACCTAAGCCTTCATTATCTTGATATTGCTTATAATAAGGTTGTTTCAAATTTCTACCAAAAATAGTGTTCGAATTTTTGTGATTAATATAGAACGAAATAGTAGCAGACGATAGTTGATCATTGAAATATTGATAATCTTCGTCATTTATTAATAGCTCATTATTTCGATAACTATTTAAAAAAGCCTGGATACTACTAGCATGATTAGCCATTACTAAATAATTATCAATAACAGCATAATATGGCTTTTCAAATTTTTTAAACGGATCACCAAAATAACGATATGGAATATGAGCTTCTCTGAAAATTCTGATGTCTGGTGCATACTCTGTAGTTAGATCTAAGAGCAGTTGACCTACTTTTTCTCCATTGCTTAAAGCAATAGCACCAAATTTTTCGCCAGTTGCTAACTGAAAGGTCAAAAATTGGTTCTTAAAATAAGCTGGAAATATCTTTTGTAGATCCAATCCGTATTTCGCTGAAATGTTTTCTTCAATCTTTAAAATTTTCTTATTTGCTTTTTTTCCTTCCAGCCATTTCAATAATTCATTATGCCAGCTCTTGTAATCAGTAACCGCATAAATAGTGTAATTAGCTGTTTTTTGTGGTAAAATATTATTAACTGCTATTTTCTGTGATGGTAAATCGGAAAATAGCTTGAAATAGCTGGTTACATTTCCTAGTTGTGTATTTCCGTTAAATAATAATTTCTCCTTACTGAAATTATAACTTAATGTAGCATAAGTTTCTTGTTGGTTTAAAACGGAGAGCTCACCGCCACCATTGTTGCTTAATATATTTTTTAAAAATGCTGGAAACGCTTCGAAATTTAAATACAAGTTAGCCAAACTGTTTTTGTTATAACCTGAATTAGCTTTAATGTAAGTTGCAAAACCAGACGCTTTATTAGTATTGTTAGCAATTACCTTTTGAACTTGTGCTGCAGTATTTGAAATAACTACCAATTTGTTTCTGATGCCAACATAAATAGGGTTACTATCAATAAAAGTAATTTTATACAAATCTTTGATTGGTGTTATTTTTACCGATTTCGAATGGTTATTGACTAAAAACTGTTTTAAATCAACATCCTGTTTAATTTGGGTACAGATTAGAAAATCAATTTGATTAGCTTGGTACGGAATAAAACCAATGTATATTTTCTGGCCATCTAGCAAATCGGCCAAAGCTGGCTTGCCTGCCAAAAAATCATTTATTGATTTTAATTGACTTGATTTTGTTTTTCCTAAAAGGTGTTGTAGTAGATCCTGCCCACGTAAAATTTCGTAAAAACTTTTGTCGTGGTCAAAGCTATACACTATTCCCGCATTGGCAGAGATAGCATTTAAGGAAAGATCGTTGGCATTTGTACTTTGCTTGAGTTTTGAGAAATAGAGATAGGCCATTCCCATCATTCCTATTAACAAAATCCCAATTACAATTATAATTTTTTTCATCCTCGTCTATTCGGCTTTGCTCGTGAACGGTTCACTGCCTTATCTTTACAAATTTAATTTAATAGTTGAGATTAGCTCAGTTTTATGCACCTATTTTCTTAAATTAGCACTCATTATAGCCGAAACGTATGAACAAACGAATTATTCTGACAGCAGCTTTTTTTGGGGCACTAGCGGTGGTTTTAGGAGCATTTGGAGCGCATAGTCTTAAGAAAATAATAGAGCCAGATTCCTTAGTGATTTGGCAAAAAGGAGTGGAGTATCAGTTTTACCATACTTTTGCTTTATTATATCTGTCGACTTTTGCAAGGTACAAACATAAACTAATTAGCTTGGCCTTTGTATTCTTTACAAGCGGGATTATTTTATTCTCGGGCTCACTTTACTTTTTGGCCTTAAAAAATGTCTACGATTTACCCTTTGTTGCAATTTTAGGCCCTATTACCCCAATCGGAGGCCTATGTTTTATTTTGGGCTGGGTTTGTTTATTTCTGGCTGCCTTAAGAGATAAGTAATGTTATTTACTACCGCACCTAACTATACCGAAAGGGAAACACTGTTTGTTGAGGTGATTTTGCCTTTGTCATTAGCGATAAATTATACCTATAGGGTCCCTTATGAGCTTAATGAACGAGTATCCGTTGGAAAAAGGGTTGTGATCCAATTTGGAAAACACAAGATTTATACCGCACTGGTGAAGGCTATTGGACATACGCCTCCGGAGTTCTATGAAGCAAAATATATTATTGATGTTGTTGACGACCTTCCTATAATTACCGCTAAGCAATTTGAGTTTTGGAATTGGATTACTAGCTATTACCTCTGTAATGAGGGCGATGTAATGTCTGCAGCCTTGCCCACTGGTTTGAAGTTAGCAAGCGAAACAACGTTGGTTTTGAGAGAAGAATTGCCTAATGAGCTGGATCTGACACCAAAAGAGACTCTGATTTTTGACGTGCTTTTAAAACAGCAAAAGATGACCATCGATGAAGTTGTAGAGTTGCTTGGGCAAAAAACAGTATATCCTACCGTCAACTCCCTAATTGGCAAGGAAGTTATTTTTGTATCAGAAGAGGTAATCGAAAAATATAAGCCCCTTTTAAAATCTTTTATAAGCCTCAATTCCTTTTATAAAGAAGAAGCTCATTTAAAAGAACTTTTTACGATGCTCGAAAAGGCACCTAAGCAACTTGACGCCTTACTAGCTTACTTGAAAATGGCTAAAGCGGGAAACCCAATTCCTAAGCAAAGTCTTCTAGAAGTTAGCGGAAGCGGACAAGCAGCTTTAAAAGCCTTGGTGGATAAAGAGGTGTTTACGATCGAGAAGAGGCAAGTAAGCAGATTGTCTGAAGCAAAAGATGAATTTGAGGTGAATTTTAAGCTGAGCACCGCTCAGCAAAGCGCACTAACAGCTATCGAAAATCAATTTTTGCAAAAAGACGTAGTGCTACTACATGGAATAACTGCCTCTGGAAAGACACAACTCTATATTAAATTGATTGAGCAAACAATTTTGGATGGGGGACAAGTATTGTTTTTGCTACCAGAAATTGCCCTTACTACACAAATTGTAGAAAGGATAAAACTTTACTTTGGAGACAAAATAGGGGTTTACCACTCTAAATTTAACGACAATGAAAGAGTAGAGATTTGGAATAAAGTTCTAAATGGCTCTTATAAAGTGGTGCTTGGTGCACGATCAGCTATTTTTTTGCCATTTGGTAATTTGAAATTAATTGTGGTCGATGAGGAACATGAATCGTCTTACAAGCAACATGAGCCAGCACCTAGATACCAAGCAAGAGATGCCGCGATTTTCTTAGCCCACCTCCATCAAGCAAAAGTTGTTTTAGGTTCTGCAACGCCATCTATTGAAAGTTACTATAATGCCAGTACCAATAAGTATGGCTTGGTAAATTTAGATGAAAGATTTGGAGGTGTTCAATTGCCTATTCAAGAAGTGGTAAGCATAGCGGAAGAAACGAAGCGGAAAAAGATGACTGCTTATTTTACCAGTGTTTTATTGGAGCATATGCAAACTGCGCTCGAAAATAAAGAGCAGATCATTTTATTCCAAAATCGGAGAGGATATGCAACTATCCTGATTTGTGCTACTTGTGGTTACGCACCTAAATGTGTTAACTGCGACGTAAGTTTAACTTTTCACAAGACTAGCGGGAAACTCCATTGTCACTATTGCGGATATCATCAAAGTAGCATCAATAGGTGTCCCGCTTGCGGATCGGTACATATTGAGCAAAAAGGTTTCGGTACCGAGCGAATAGAAGAGGAGCTTGCACTTATTTTCCCGGATGTAAAAATTGCCAGACTAGATTTAGACAGTACAAGGTCAAAACATGGTATGCAACAACTCATTGCCGATTTTCAGGATAAGAAAACCCAGATATTAATTGGCACACAAATGGTTGCCAAAGGTCTAGATTTTGACAACGTTAGCTTAATCGGTGTTATTAACGCAGACACATTGTTAAATTACCCTGATTTTAGAGCATTTGAGCGAAGTTACCAATTGTTGGCGCAGGTAGCTGGAAGAGCAGGTAGAAGAGAAAAGCAAGGCCTAGCAATTATTCAAGCTTATAGTGATTCCCACAGAATAATTAAACAAGTACTTACCAATGATTACCTAGCAATGTATAAAGATGAGCTAGAGGAGCGTGAAAAATACCTTTATCCGCCTTTTACGCGCTTAATCTTTATCAATGTTAAACATAAAGATGCAAACGTACTTAATATTGCAGCGCAAACTTTAGCCAATACGTTAAGATCACAATTAGGTCATCGAATTTTAGGACCTGAGCAACCCTTAATAGCTAGAATTAGGAACTATTATTTAAAACAAATTAGCATTAAAGTAGAAAAGAATGCGCCTATACAAAAAGTTAAAACAGTACTGAAAGAAACTATCGCCGACTTTAATACACAAAAGGAATTTAAAAGTGTAGTAGTACAAATCGACGTCGACCCCTATTAATTTTTGTCAATTAAGTGGATAAGAATTCCAAATGACATCGGGTTTAGTAAAAACTGCCATTTATTGTAATTTGTTTGAGTTCTTGTATTTGCAGCATCTTGCAATATAATTTCCTGTCTTTCGTATGAATAATAAAAGTCAACATTTGTTTCTGCGAATAACGAAATTTGTTTAACTGGGGTAATCTTAATTCCCATGATTGGGCTAATCATGAACCCGGTTTTGTCGACATCAACATTATAGGGAGTAGTATTTGCCTTGGTGTTGGTGGATTTAACCTCACCCGTAAAGTTGTTAGTTCTAAATCCTATATCTGAGCCAAAATAAGGTTGGATTTTAGCGTAATTAATGTTTTTTTCAAAGCCTATTTTAAATCCATAATCCGTATTGTATCCTTTTGCAAGTTCACAATTAGTACACGAATTATAAAATGTTAAAGGTTTACGATAATAATTGGCGTTAATTCTATAGTTAATCTGATTGTCATTGAATTTGATAATCAGTCCGTTTAAGTAAACATGTTCGTAGGCTTGTGCATTTGTTTGGTTTAATATCTTGGGCATTTGTACAATGCTATACCCTCTTAAGCCAACGCTGTAACTATAATCACCCTGTATCTGCGAAAATGCAGAATTTAAGCAGCCAAGCAAAAGCAAGCAACAAATTATTCTCTTCATAATTACGGTTCAAAATCTGATCTAAAATAGAAATTTATTTTCATTAGTATTGAACCTTAATTATTTAAAGCTTTATCAAGCGATTGTTAGGAATAAATACACTTAAATATGCAGTTAAAAAGCTATTTTTGGACGTAATGGCGTATAAATTTATAGATAATTATAGGGAGCGAGGAGCAAGAAAAAAATTAGTTGTTTTGCTTAAGGAAAGAGGTATTGCAGATGAAAGAGTGCTAAATGCAATTGGTAAAGTGCCACGTCATTTTTTCTTTGACGAAACTTTTTGGAATCAAGCATATAAAGATATTGCCTTTCCAATTGGTGACGGACAAACTATTTCGCAACCCTATACCGTGGCCTACCAAACTGAACTATTGCATATTCAACAAGGCGATAAGGTGCTGGAAATTGGTACGGGTTCTGGTTATCAAACTTGTATTTTGATGGAATTAGGTGCGAACGTGTATACTATTGAACGTCAAGTTAATATTTATAAGCATACTTTAAAAGTATTGCCAGGTATGGGCTATAAGGCAAATTTCTTTTTGGGTGATGGTTCTAAAGGAATTGAAGCGCATGCACCTTATGATAAAATCATCGTTACAGCGGGCGCTCCATTTGTACCAGAAGTACTTTTAAAACAACTAAAAATTGGAGGCATTTTAGTGATCCCTGTAGGGGACGAAAAATCGCAAAAGATGATTACGGTGATACGCGTCAATGAAAACGATTATGATAAAATAGAGCTCGATACATTTAGATTTGTGCCACTAGTGGGGGACCAGGCTTGGTAGTTCATTGGCTTTAAACCTTCATCGCGCGATCCATTTCACGCCTGCTTTCTCGGTCTTTGATACTATCTCGTTTGTCGAATTCTTTCTTCCCTTGAGCTAAAGCGATTTCTATTTTGGCAAAACCACGTTCGTTTGTGAAGATTCTCAAAGGAACAATTGTATAGCCCTTTTCTTCGCCCTTTACCCTTAATTTCTTTAACTCTTTCTTCTTTAACAGTAAAGCCCTATCTCTTTTGATATCATGATGATGGAAAGAGCTGTGGCTATACTCAGAAATATGTAGATTTCGAACATATAAGTTACTACCAATAAACATGCAGAAAGCATCCGTCATGTTTGCTTTCCCTTGTCTAATGGCTTTAATTTCAGTGCCTAATAAAGCAATTCCTGCAACAAAACTTTCCAGTACGTGGTAATCAAAATATGCTCTTTTGTTCTTTATTTGGATATCGTTAGCCATAAACACAAATATCGGTATTTCTTTTTAATGATACATAAATAGGCAAGCCATATTTACAAATCAAATAATACTGCTTAAAAATAAATCTATCTAAATATTTTTTTAGATGAGTCTAAATATATATTTTTGCAGTGCTAATTTATAAATCATGCATAGACTAATTTTTCTGTTATCTTTTATTTGCCTATTTAATGCTGCTAAGGCACAGCAGTTTGCGTTGAAAGGTTCTGTAAAAATAGTAGCCGGAGACCCAAAAGCCACCGTACTCTTAGTTGATCAAAAAAAGTTGATAAGTACTGATAGTACAGGTGATTTTAGTTTCTCTGGGTTAAAACGCGCAACTTATCAGTTAAGAGTTAGTTTATTAGGATATCGAACACAAAATCTTAAAATTAATTTGGTTAGTGATACAACACTATCACAAATACTGCTTGATCCCTTAGATGAGAAACTACATGAAGTTGTAATAACTGGCACTCAAAAAGAAGTAAATAGATTAGAAAGTCCGGTACCTGTAGAAATCTATACAGCTAAATTTTTTAAGAAAAATCCGACTCCTAGTATTTTTGAAGCTTTACAAAATGTAAATGGAGTTAGGCCACAATTAAACTGCAATATTTGTAATACTGGAGATATTCATATTAACGGCTTAGAAGGCCCTTATACCATGGTGTTGATTGATGGGATGCCAATTGTAAGTAGCCTTTCTACCGTATATGGCTTGTCAGGTATTCCAAATGCATTGGTAGAACGAATCGAAGTGGTAAAAGGACCTGCATCCTCGTTGTATGGTAGCGAAGCAGTTGGAGGATTGATTAATATTATTACCAAGAAGGTTGAAAATGCAGCTGCATTAACTGCCGATGTAATGACAACTGGTTATGGCGAACATAACAGTGATTTAGGCTTTAAACTAAATTTAACTCAAAAAATAGCCGTTTTAACTGGACTGAATTATTTTAAATATTGGAATAAGGTAGATCACAACCACGATGGTTTTACGGATGTAACCTTACAAGATCGTATTTCTATATTTCAAAAATGGAATATTACTAGAAAATACAATAGATCATTTTCATTGGCAGCTCGCTATTTGTATGAGGATAGATGGGGCGGTGAAATGGACTGGAATAAATCGTTCAGAGGCGGCAATGTCCGTTATGGGGAAAGTATCTATACCAAAAGAATAGAGCTTATTGGTAATTATCAACTTCCTGTTAAAGAAAAGCTCTTTTTATCCTTCTCTTTAACTAATCATAACCAAGATAGTAGGTATGGCACAACATCCTATATTGCACAACAACGGATTGCCTTTTCGCAACTAACATGGGATAAAAAGCTTGGGAATAACGACCTTCTCTTTGGCGCAGCTTTTCGTTATACTTTTTATGATGATAATACCCCAGCAACTGCATCAGCAGATTTGATCAATCCTTCGAATAACCCTGAGCGAACTATTTTACCAGGATTGTTTATTCAAGACGAAATTAAGTTAGCTAAAGGACATTCATTTTTAGCAGGACTTAGATATGATTACAATTCAATTCATGGAAATATCTTTACACCCAGATTTGCTTATAAATGGGCATTAGACGACGCTAACATCGTCCGGCTAAATGCTGGAACAGGGTTTAGGGTAGTAAATATTTTTACGGAAGACCATGCCGCCTTGACAGGGGCTAGGCAAATTGTAATTCGAAATGAGCTAAAACCAGAGCGGACCTACAATGTAAATTTAAACTATTTAAAAAAGGTTCACTTAAAGAACGGTACGTTTTTAAATCTCGATTTTTCTGGGTTTTATACTTACTTTAATAACCGAATTCTTGGCGATTTTGATTCAAATCCCAACCAGATTATTTATGATAATCTTGATGGTTACGCTGTGAGCAAAGGTTTAACAGCTAATGTAGATTTGGCATTTAGTAATGGATTGAAATTAACGACTGGTTTAACCTACCAAGATGTAAGCTTTGTTTCCAAAGGGATTAAGCAGCAACAAATTTTAACTGAGAAATTTTCTGGAACTTGGGCCTTATCGTATAAGCTAAACAAACTACACTTAGGGATAGATTATACTGGGAATGTTTATAGTTCAATGCGTTTGCCGCTATTGGGTGAACGAGATCCGCGTAGTGCCTTCTCGCCGATTTGGAGTATACAAAATATTCAATTAGTTTATGATGGATTTAAGCGAATTGAGTTCTATGGAGGCGTAAAAAACCTGCTCAATTTTACACCCAATAAGGGAACACCATTTATCATCGCAGGTGCAAATGACCCGTTTGATAAAAATGTACAGTTTGATGCAAATGGAAATGTAATGGTAACACCGAATAACCCTTACGGATTAACTTTTGACCCTAACTATATTTATGCTCCAAATCAAGGGATAAGAGCATTTTTTGGTGTGAGACTATTGATTAAATAGGTGCTTTAGACTTAATACTCTAAAGGTACAATTGGCTCTTTTTTGGTAGTCGACATGATCATCATCGTTTGGAATGTCTTAACTACAGATATTTTACTAATCTTATCCATAATTAGTCTTTCATAAGCCTTAATATCATTTACATAAACCTTCAATAAGAAATCAGCCTGACCAGTAACATGATGACATTCTGTAATTTCATTAATTTGATTTACCTCGTCTAAAAAGATTTGAATGGTATTGTTTTTATGGAAATCTAATTGAACCTGTATAAAAGTTTTGATGCCTAAGCCTAGTTTCTCTTCATCAACTAGCGCATGATAGCTTTTAATATAACCCGACATCTCTAATTTACGTACACGCTCTAGCGTTGGTGCCGGCGACAGTCCAATCTCTTGCGATAATAGTAAATTGGTAATTCTACCATTTTCTTGCAATAGCTTAAGGATTTTAAAATCTGTTTTGTCCAGTTCTGATGCCATAATTTTAGGGATTATTGTCAAAGGTAGGATACTAACGGTTATTAGCCAAATTTTATTTTATAAACGTATTAAAAAAATACTTTTTATTTTACCGATTTATTTTTAGATTTGTCTAAATTTAAAATTAGATAAACAAAAAATGCAGTCATTTACAGAGGAGAATTATTTAAAAATAATATACCACTTATCAGTTATTAGCAATCCCGTTCAAACTAATGCCATTGCGGAACGTATACAAACTAAAGCTGCATCTGTAACTGATATGATTAAAAAGCTTTCTGACAAAGAGTTGGTAAATTATGTGAAATACCAAGGCGTTACTTTAACCGAAAAGGGTAAGTTGGCCGCTATCAATATTGTAAGGAGGCATCGCCTTTGGGAAGTATTTTTGGTAGAGATATTAAATTTTAAATGGGACGAGGTACATGAGGTTGCAGAAGAACTGGAACACATCAAGTCGACACTTTTAGTAGAAAGATTGGATGAATTTTTAGAGTTCCCAAAAGTAGATCCGCATGGCGACCCCATACCTGATCAACATGGTAATTTTGCTGATCTATCATTTGTGAAGTTAAGCAAGCTTAAAACGAATGAAAAAGGTACTATCACAGGCGTGAGCGAGCATTCATCTCCTTTCTTAAAACATTTAGAAAAACTGGGGTTAACCTTGGGTAAAAGAATTGAAGTTTCGGAAATTATTGACTTTGATGGTTCGGTAGAGCTTTTGATTGAAGATAAGAAAATAAACATCAGTAAGGAAGTCGCTAAACATATTTTAATTAGCAAGTAACATGAGCCAAAAACAATCTTTAAGTGAAGTACATAAGAGTATAGCAACGGATAAACGCACCGGTTGGAGAAGGATACTTGCTTTTATTGGTCCAGCTTATTTGGTTAGTGTAGGTTATATGGATCCTGGAAATTGGGCAACAGATATTGCAGGAGGAAGCAAATTTGGTTATCAATTAATTTGGGTGCTCTTAATGTCTAACTTAATAGCGCTCCTTTTGCAATCTTTAAGTGCACGCCTAGGAATTGTTAGAGGCCTAGACTTAGCTCAGGCCTCTAGAAACACTTATCCAAAGTGGGTTAATTTTCCGCTATTCGTTTTAGCGCAAACCGCAATTATTGCCTGTGATTTGGCCGAAATTATTGGAATGGCCATTGGTTTGAATCTACTGTTTGGCTTGCCGTTAATTTGGGGTGTGTCCATTACGATTTTTGATACAGTGCTGTTGCTATTCCTTTTAAATAAAGGGATGCGTAAAATGGAAGCATTTATTGTTTCAATGGTGTTTATTGTTGGCGTATCCTTTTTAATAGAGATGTTTATTGTAGAACCATCACTGAAAGAGATTGCTAAGGGCTTTGAACCTTCCATGCTAACAGGGGAGGCCTTATATATTGCTATTGGAATTATTGGTGCTACGGTGATGCCACACAACCTCTATTTACATTCCTCCTTAGTTCAGACTCGAAAATTTGAACGAGATCATAAAGGAATAAAGGAAGCAATTAAATTTAACTTTATTGATACTGCAGTTGCCTTAAACCTTGCATTTTTTGTGAATGCAGCAATTTTGATTTTAGCAGCAGCTGCCTTCTTCAAAAATGGATTTCATGAGGTAGCCGAAATTCAGGATGCGCACCGTTTATTGAGTAATATTTTTGGAAATGTAGCACCAGCATTGTTTGCAATAGCCTTGATTGCTGCTGGACAGAGTTCAACGGTTACTGGTACCTTAGCCGGTCAAATTATTATGGAGGGACATCTTAACCTGCGAATTCAGCCTTGGTTAAGGCGGCTTATTACTCGCTTATTAGCTATTATTCCAGCTTTTTTTACCATTTTATTCTTTGGTGAAAATGCCCTTGGTGGATTGCTGATTCTAAGCCAAGTGGTGTTGAGTCTGCAATTAGGTTTTGCAATCATCCCATTAATACATCTTACTTCTGATAAGAAGGAGATGAAAGATTTTACGATTAAGACATGGGTTAAAGTGCTGGCCTGGATGAGTGCAGTAGTAATTGTTAGTTTAAATATTAAACTTGTAATAGAAGAAATTACTGGGTGGATCGCGGAAGCCGATGGTTGGTATATTTATGTAATTGTAATACCAATGGCTATTTTAATCGGGTTATTATTGTTGTATATTTTTATTTACCCATTAGTTATTAGAAAACAAAGAATCGGTAATGTGCCACATGGTAATGCCTTGGCGATAGAAAACGTAGAGAAAATTATCTATAAGAAAATTGGCATTACGGTAGATTTTTCCTCTCATGATAGAAATACGATCCGTCATGCACTTATTCAAGGCGGCAAAGAGTCACATTATTACCTAATCCATATTGTTGAAACTGCGGCAGCGCGTTATCATGGTAAAACTACCATGGATCATGAAACACAAATTGATTCAGAGAATTTAGAAAAATATCGCTTAAACTTATTCGATCTTGGTTACGAAGCTAGTGTACAGCTAGGTTTTGGAAGTACAGCGAAGGCGATAGCCGACATCAGCACACAAAATGGTATTGAGTTACTGGTAATGGGTGCCCATGGACATAAGGGGCTTAAAGATTTAATTTTTGGGACCACCGTGAATGCTGTAAGGCACAAAGTAGAGATACCCGTATTGATTGTTAGATAATGTTAATCTTCAATTTGCCAATTAATAGGAGCTAAGCCATGTTTAGTTAATAGTTCATTTGTTTTTTTAAAATGACCAGAACCAAAAAATCCATTGTATGCAGAGAAAGGAGAGGGGTGTGCCGCTTTAAGAATATGATGTTTTTGGTGGTCTATTAAACCTTCCTTTTGTTGGGCATATCTCCCCCATAACAAAAAAACTAACCCTGATCGTTGTTCAGAAAGCTCGGTGATGACTTTGTCAGTAAAGATTTCCCAACCTCTTTTTTGATGTGAGCCAGCTTCATGAGCCCTTACGGTTAAAGTTGCATTTAATAATAAAACCCCTTGATCCGCCCATGCAGTTAAATTGCCATGGTTTGGGGTTTTAAAATTTGGAAACTCTTCTGCCAGTTCTTTGTACATGTTTTTGAGCGATGGAGGCACAATCATTCCTTTTTGAACGCTGAACGATAAACCATGGGCTTGCCCAGTACCATGATAAGGGTCTTGTCCCAAAATTACCACTTTAACTTGCTCAAAAGGTGTATGGTTAAATGCATTGAAAATATCACTGCCTTTTGGATAAACAGTAAATCCTTTTTGCTTTTCTTCCAGCAAAAAGGATTTTAATGTTTTCATGTACGGCATCTCAAATTCTTGACCAAGGTGTTTTAACCAGTCAGATTCTAACGCAGCAGGCATGTTATTTGAATTTTTTTTCCGGTTTTCCAGGTAACGCAGGTTTGGCAACCAGCGCTATTAACATATCTTTTTCGAGTGTTACCTGAGGTCTTTCTGTAATACGGCCTACTTCAATTCCTTTCTTATCAGTAAAGATAAATGTAGGCACACGTTCTATCTTCAATTTATCGATCAAGCCATTCTCAGCTTTTTTAGCTCCATCAACTGCGATAAAGGTAATATCCTTCTCGCTTAGGTTTAGGGCATCGGCCAACTTTAAAAAATTAGGTACCTGAAACTTGCTATCTCCACACCATGAGCCCAATACAATGGTAATTTTCTTTCCTTTCACTAACTTACTTAATTCATCTAGCACAGTCGAATCAGGTTTGTAAGCTGCATAATAGGAATCATAGCTTGCTTTAAACTCTGGGAAAGTGGTTAAACCTTCTCTTGTACAAGTATTTAATAATACTTCCTGATTTCTATACTGGTCTTGGACTTTTTTGTTCAATTCTTGCGCGCTTGTGTTCATGGCAAATAGTAATAAAATAGCTGAAACGATACTTCTCATGCTGTTATTTTTTTTAATTGTGAGCTGTTATAACGATGTCGTTTTTTTGTGTAAAATATAAATTTTAAATGTATTTTTTGGTATATAAACACGATATTTGCAAAAATATTATAAAGTCATGCCAAACATTTTACGTTTAATTATAGGATTTGCTTTTCTTGGTGCAGCTATTGCCTTAATGGTTTTTAGCTTTTGGGGTTGGGGAATATTATTGGTGTTTTTGAGCATCCTAGTTTTTGTTACCTTCTTTTACAATGAGCACATGCTTATCGCACAATGGCATTTACGTAAAGATAATATGGAAAAAGCTAGTAAAAGCTTAGCTAGAATAAAGAATTTCGAAAAAGAACTTTATAGACCTCAATATGGCTACTATAGTTTATTAATTGGATTGATCGAATCAAGAAAATCTCCAATGAAGTCTGAAAAGCACTTTAAACAAGCGCTTTCGTATGGTCTCCAAATGAGCCACAATATAGCCTTAGCTAAACTAAGTTTAGCCGGTATTGCTATCGGTAAAAGAAATAAGCGCGAAGCGCAAATGTATTTAACCGAAGCAAAAAAAGCTGATAAAAATAAATTACTTGCTGATCAAATTAAGCAAATTAAAGATCAAATGGGAATGATGGATAAGCAACAACAAGTGCGTTATACACGATAGTTTTAGCTATTTATCTTCTAAACGATCAAAATTTTCTTCGTAGGCTTCATTGCTTCTGCTAATGATGTCCTCATCTAGCGCCGCTTTGCGGGTAAAGAACAATTCTTCGGCCTGGATACGCTTGATCAGTTGTCTCACTAAAGACAAATCAAACGTATCTTTAGATAATTTAATGCAGTATTGGTTTTCTGTTATTTCTAAGCTCGAGTTCATAAAATATTCATTATTATTTCTGGCTTAAAATTAAAAAAGGCTTATCGTTTTAATTACGGTAAGCCTTTAAGTTTTTGTTATGTTTTTGTTAAGCGTAACTATTTATGTGATATAAATAAGCCTTCCTCTGTTTTTGAAACTTTTAAGATGCCTTTACTAGTTAAAGACTTCAAAGTCGTATCCCATTTTTTGTTACTCCAATCTGTCAGTTTTTCTTTTACTGCTGTTAAAAGATATTGCTGACCTTCGCCAACTAAAGAAAATAACGCAGCTTCGTCCGAATTCATTTCTATTTTCTTTTTCTCAGGACGCATTTGAGGGAAGAACAATACCTCTTGAATGGTTGACTGATTAGTCATTAACATTACCAAACGATCTATGCCAATACCTAAACCTGATGTCGGAGGCATACCGTATTCTAATGCACGTACAAAGTCATCATCCATAGCCATTGCTTCATCATCACCTCTTGCAGCTAATTTTAACTGTTCTTCAAAACGCTCTTTCTGATCAATTGGATCATTTAATTCCGAATAAGCATTGGCAATTTCTTTACCGTTTACAAATAACTCAAAACGTTCTACCAAACCTTCTTTGCTGCGGTGTTTTTTAGCCAAAGGAGTCATTTCCAATGGATAATCGGTGATGTAGGTAGGCTGAATTAAATTAGCTTCCACTTTTTCGCTAAATAACTCGTCAATTAGCTTACCTCTTCCCATCGAATCATCTACCTCGATGTTTAAGCTTTTACAAGTTGCTTTAATTTCATCTTCAGTCATCGCAGAAACATCAATGCCTGTATATTTTTCAATCGACTCATACATCGTTAGTTTCTCGTATGGGCCGGCAAAATTGATCTCATTTTCGCCAACTTTCACCATCGGAGTACCATGGATAGTTACGGCAATCTTTTCTAGGCATTCTTCAACCATACCCATCATCCAGATATAGTCTTTGTAAGCTACATAAATTTCCATTGCCGTAAATTCAGGATTATGGGTGCGATCCATTCCCTCATTTCTAAACATCTTACCAAACTCATACACACCATCAAAACCTGCTACAATAAGTCTTTTTAAGTATAACTCATTGGCGATACGCAAGAACAAGGGCATATCTAAGGTGTTATGATGTGTTTCGAAAGGACGAGCGGCTGCACCACCATGTACCGCCTGTAAAATTGGCGTTTCCACTTCCATCCAACCTTGGTTGTCGAAGTAGTTGCGCATAGTATTGATAACCTTAGAACGGTTAATGAAAATTTGCTTATAATCAGGATTAACTGTTAAGTCTACATAACGCATTCTATAACGCAATTCTGGATTGGTAAAACCATCATATACATTGCCATCATCATCCCGTTTTACGATAGGTAAGGGACGTAAAGATTTAGAAAGTACGGTGAATTTGGTTACATGGACGGAGATCTCGCCAGTTTGCGTGGTGAAAACATAGCCTTCAACACCTATAAAATCGCCAATATCTAATAATTTTTTAAATACAATATTGTATAAAGTCTTATCATCACTAGGACAAAGCTCATCACGTTTCAAATAAATTTGAATACGACCAGTTGAATCTTGTAGTTCAGCAAAAGATGCTGCTCCCATAATATTGCGGCCCATTATTCTGCCTGCAATAGTAATAGTCTTATAGGCTGTTTTATCCTTTTCGTAGTTGGCTAAAATATCGGCTGCATTGGCATTAATTTCATATGCTTCTGCAGGATAAGGGTTAATCCCTAATTCACGCAGTTGTTTTAACGAATCGCGACGTAATGTTTCCTGTTCTGATAATCCTGTACTCATTTATGGTATTTTTTTGCAAAAGTAATGATTTTTGCGGTAGTTTTAAGCATAAATCAATGCTTGTAAGGAGATTGCTTCGTACCTCGCAATGACGAACCCCAATAAACCAAATACCCAAAAAACTATTCTGCCTCTACAGTCTCATGATACATAGCATTTATGGCCTCAATGTATTTTTTCTCAACTACACGGCGTTTTACCTTCATGGTTGGGGTAATCTCTCCTTCGTCAATATCAAAAGGATTACGCTTAACGATAAAGTTCTTAATTCGTTCAAATTTGGCCAGCTCATTAGAAATTCGTTTAATGTCTTTCTCAAACCATTCTTTAATTTCGGGATTATCGATAAAAGGATTCTCCTCCTGGAAAAATGATTCATCTAAATTAAACGTTTCTTGAAGGGTTTCTTTATTTGGGATAATGATTGCCGTTATATACTCGCGCTTATCGCCAATTAAAAACAACTGATCTATTTTCGGACTTTTCAAATAAATATTTTCAACCGGTGTTGGATACACGTTTTTACCATAAGCATTTACGATCATGTTCTTTAACCTATCTGTAATTTGCAGGTTACCCTTATAGTAGCGGCCTATGTCGCCAGTGTGAAACCATCCATCTTTGTCAATAGCTTCCGCAGTTTCTGCAGGCTTGTTAAAATAGCCTTTCATTACACAGTGCCCGCGTACAATAATTTCCCCTTCAGCGCATTCAAAATCTTCTTTAAATGTGTGATGGGTTTGAATGGTAATCATTTCTTTGGTCTCAACGTCTTGAATTGCCACCTCAATACCGGGAATGATACGGCCAACGGTACCATAAACTTGACGATGGTACTCCGTTACTGCCATTACAGGCGATGTTTCAGTCAAACCGAAACCTTCTAAAACTTTAATTCCAAGATCGCCAAAAAACTCTCCCACATTACGAGGAAGTGCTGCTCCACCTGAAAGCATAAATTTTAATCGTCCCCCAGTTTTCTCTTTAATTTTGCTAAATACGAGTTTCTCGGCCAATGCTTTTTTTGCGCTCAAAACAAGTCCGACGCTTTTTCCAGCTTCTTTTGCTTCTCTGTAATTTTTGCCAGTTTCGAGTGCCCAGTTAAAGATGTTAGCTTTCATTCCACCGGCAGCTGTTCCCGACTTAATTGCTTTATCATGGATGCGTTCTAACAACCTTGGCACGCAAGACATAATGGTAGGGCGTACTTCGCCCATGTTTTTGGCTAAGAGCTCTAAGCTTTGCGCGAATGCGATCTTACAGCCTTGTGCACAACATACATGATAGGTTGCAGTTCGTTCAAATACGTGAGATAGGGGTAGGAATGATAGAAAAGTCTCCGTTTCATCGATAACTGGAATTTGCTGCAAGCATACATTTACATTCTCGACAAAATTATTGTGCGTAAGCATTACGCCTTTAGGCGTGCCTGTTGTACCAGATGTATAAATTAAAGAAGAAATATCCGCAGGGAGTACTTCACGTCGGCGTTGATTGATCTGTTTTCGCTCGCTTTCACTTACAAATGTCTCCAATAGCGTTTTAAAAGGAATAATTGTTGCCTTTACATCTCCAGGAACTGGAATTTTCTCAAAGTCGTTAAAAGTCGGAATAACGTATTGCAGTCCGGAACAGTTCGCGGCAATTTTTAGCACTTTCTTAAACAGAAATGGATTACCTACCAGCAAGGCTTTAATACCAGAATCATTGATGATGTAAGCTACTTCATGTTCTGAAAGTGTGGGATAAATGGATACATTAATTGCTCCAATCTGTTGTATGCCTTGATCATAATACACATATTCTGGCGAATTCTCGATCATCAAACCCAATCTATCGCCTTTGGCGACGCCTTTAGCCAGAAAAAATGCGGAGATTGAATCGGCTCTGCTTAAAGTATCTTTGAAAGAAATTTCTTCCCATTCTGTGCCTTTTTTATGAAGTAAAAAAGTTTCTTCAGGCTTATGAATATTTTCAACAACGTTCCTTAATAAACTAGGTACAGTAGAAAATTCATTGAATGTGACCATGAGCAATTAGATTTGTTCGTTTTAACAGGCAATTATAAACTATTAGCTGTAAATATACAAATCATAAAATTACCTGAAAATAAGATTGCTTTTACTCAGTAAGGTATTAGCATATGAGTTAATAATTCTTCTATAGCAATATATGTTAGTAGAGGCGTCTTATTTTATAAAAGGGTTAATAAATTTTTCCTAAAAAGGAATAGTTCTTAAATAAATAGAGGCGGTATTTTTTGATAATCTAATATGGCTTTAGTTCAGAATTTGTTAACCTAAACTTAGTTTTTACTTCATACTGTTAATCTAACATTGCAGCTGAATTTAATAGCGGCTGAAATGGCTCTCAAAAAAAAAACTAAAAATAATTATGAAATTCAGAAATGCACTCAGTAGTTTAATGCTACTGTTTATCCCTTTTACGGGCATCTTAGATGTTTCGGCAGTTAATAGTGTAAAACCCCCACTTTTGCAGACAAAAGAGGAATTGTCAATTACAGGTGTAATTAAAGATTCGAGTGGACAGCCGCTCGCTGGAGTAAGCGTCACCGTAAAGGGTACCAAAAAAGGTTTATCGTCTAATGGTGATGGAAAATTTACTTTGAAGGTTCAGCCTACAGATGTAATAGTTTTCTCATTGATTGGTTACAAATCACAAGAAATTGCTGTAGGCTCAAAAACTTATTTTGAGATTACCCTACAGATGGAAACCTCTAACCTAAACGAAGTAGTTGTTACTGCTATTGGTATTAAACAACAAAAGCGTAAACTAGGTTATGCTACACAAGAAGTAAACACTGAGGTTTTAGACAAGTCGAAAACAATGAATCTTGGGAATGCTTTAAGTGGTCAGGTTGCTGGTTTAACAGTTAACAATCCAACAGGTATATTTCAAAGTCCACAAATTAGTTTGAGAGGAAAAACACCTTTAATAGTAATTGATGGTATCCCAGTAGAGAGTAATCTTTATGATGTTTCATCAGCTGATATTGAGAATATAAATATATTAAAAGGTGTTACAGCTTCTGCATTATATGGTTCAAGAGGAAAAAATGGTGCGATTATTATTACCACTAAGAGGGCTAAAGCAGATGGTTTAGACATTAATGTGGGTACTAATAATATGGTTACGGCAGGTTTTACTGTTTTTCCAGAAACCCAAACTGAATATGGTAACGGATCTGAGGGGAAATACGAATTTTGGGATGGCGCTGATGGCGGTATATCAGATGGTGATATGATTTGGGGCCCTAAATTTGGAACTGGTCTTAAAGTTAGGCAATGGAATAGCCCGATTAGGGATAAACAAACTGGCACAGTTATCCCTTGGTGGGGAGATGTGAGCGGTACAATTTATAACGATAAAGCAAGATATGAAAGAGTGCCTACAGATTGGATACGTCATGATAATTTGAACGATTTTCTGAGTACAGGCATTGTAACAGATAATCACTTGTCAATGGCCTATAAAAGTGATAAAGCACAATTGTACTTCTCTGGTAAACAAGCTTATCAAAAAGGTCAAGTGCCTAATACCTCTTTATCTACGGGTGGTTTAAATTTTAGTGGGAACTATAATTTAACCAAAAATTTAGTAGCAGAAGCTAGCTTATCTTATAATAAGGTGTATTCGCCGAATTTCCCTCGTTATGGTTACGGGCCTAAAAACCACATGTATACCATTCTAATTTGGATGGGTGATGATGTAAGTGGTAAAGAGTTAAAAGAGCACATGTATGTGCCAGGTGCGGAAGGTTACAGACAAGCAAACTATAACTATGCATGGTATAATAACCCTTATTTTGCTGCTTATGAACTTAATCAAATGCATAATAAAAATACAGTTGATGGTTTAATGCGGTTAGCTTGGACAATAACCCCGGGTTTAACTTTGCAGGCTCGAGCAAATTTAAGAAATACCAATCTTTTTGAAGACATGCAGAGCCCTAAATCTTATATGAATTATGGAGATTCAAGAAATGGTGATTACAAAAATTGGAACTCAACCCAGACCAATTTTGATGCAGATTTTTTAGCAACCTATACCAAAGAATTAAGTGATAAAATTGCCTTCACTATAAATGGTGGTGCTTCTAAATTTACAAGAAATTACAAACAACAATATCAAAGTACAGACGGTATCATTGTACCTTATGTTTACAGTTTAAACAATACCCAGGGTCCGGTACTAGCAAGCAATTACTTAGAACAAAAGGAAATACAAGGTGTATATGGTTCTGCTAATCTTGATTTATTTAATGCGGTATATATAAATGTTACTGCCCGTAACGACTGGTCGTCTACATTGCCATCGGTTTCTAATTCTTATTTCTACCCTTCAGCTTCAATTAGTACAATACTATCTCAATATATTAAAATGCCAAAGGCTGTAGACTATTTGAAATTAAATGCTTCATGGGCACAAGTATCTAACGATTTAGCACCTTACAGTATTCAATCTGTTTACACTAAAGACGTCACTTATGGTAGCACACCTTCTGTAGGTTATGGTAGCGGCTTGGTTAATCCATTAATTAATCCAGAAAAATCTACTTCTTACGAATTAGGTCTTTCTTCTGGGTTATTTAAAAACAAACTAAGCGTAGATTTAACTTATTACAATATTATCGATGAAAATCAGATTATTGACTTAAATGTTTCTCAGGCCTCTGGTTTTGCTACTCGTAAGGTGAATGGTAATAAATACCAGACGAATGGATATGAAGTAGTATTAGGTGTAAAACCAGTTGTGAATAGCAATTTTAGTTGGGATTTAAATTTAAACTGGTCATCATCGATTCGTAAATTAAAAGAAATTTACAATAACAATGCTAAGTTCGGAAACTTAGTAGTTGGTGATAGAGCTGATAGTTACTTTAGCACAGTATGGGAAAAAAGTGCAGACGGACAATTGATTTTAGACGCCAATAGTGGTCTGCCAATTAGAGACCCTTTCCAAAGAAAAGTGGGGAACATTGATCCAACCTGGAGAGCTGGTTTCCAAAACAGGTTTAAGATCAAAGACTTTGTGGTGAATATTGATATAGATGGTGCCTTTGGCGGATTGATGAATTCTACTACCATTGAGAAAATGTGGTGGGGAGGTAAACATCCATCTTCAACAGAATATCGTGATGCAGAATATGCTGCTGGAAAACCAGTTTATGTGCCAACAGGTGTGGTAGTTACTGGTGGTGCTTTAACCCGCGATATTAATGGAGCAGTAGTTTCTGATACACGTACCTATACTGCAAATAAGAAAGCTGTTAGTTGGCAAACTTGGAGCCAGCAATATCCATACAGAGCAAGAGTTACTACAGCAGAAAGCGAAAAATTTGCCAATACATTTGATCGCTCTTTTGTGAAATTACGTAGAGTATCTATCGGTTATGATATTAGTAAAATAGTGAAGATGAACAAAATTAAAGCACTTGATGTAAGTCTATATGGTTATAACCTTGCTATGTGGAAAAAAATGCCATATCTAGATCCTGATTTTGGTACAGACTCTGATTTGCAAGATCCTTCTTCGAGGTATTTAGGCTTTTCTGTTAACCTTAAGTTTTAATTATTTATAAATACAAAAAATGAAGCTATCAAGAGCATACCGCTCGCAAAAAGCAATGCTCATGATAACCTCATAACCACTAAAAATAAAATTATATTACAATGAAACCGTCATGATTTTCAAAATCACACAGTGGAATGATTAAATCATGACAGCTTCATCTCAACTAAAACAAAAAATAAACAGATGAAAAAAATAATCAATATATGCTTAATGGTGAGCTGCTTTTTCGCTCTTTCGTGTAAAAAAGATCTTGAAGCATTAAACAAAGATCCTAATAGACCACAAGAAACTCACCCACAATTGCTATTAACTAAAATAGAGTGGACAGCTTTTCAAGAGTTTGGTGGTACAGGGCCATTATATGCCAATAAAATGTTGGTGCAAAGTGATGGAGAAAACTTGGAGCAATACTACAAATGGAACCGCTCTAATTTTGATTCGTTTAACAACCTTCGTATCGTTACAAAAATGGATGAAGAAGCTACTAAATTGAATTTGAAGGCTTATAGTGCTTTAGCCAAGTTTTTTAGAGCCTATTATTTCTATAACCTTACCCTTACCTTTGGAGATATTCCTTATAAAGAGGCTTTGAAAGCAGAAAGTGCAACACCTATATTTACACCAAAATACGATACCCAAAAAGAAGTTTTTAAAGGTGTTTTGGCAGAATTAAGTGAAGCTAATACCATTTTAAAAGCAGAGAATACCATTATACAAGGTGATATTATTTTTGCAGGATCTGTTCAAAATTGGCGTAAGGCCGTAAACGCATTACGTTTAAAAGTGTTGCTTACCCTATCTAAAAAAACTGCTGAAACTGATCTCAACATAGTGAGTCAATTTGCGAGTATTTATACAACTGAGCCCTTATTTGCAAAAGATGAAAGTGCTAAATTGGTTTTCTTGAATCAACAAAGCAACAGGTATCCTGAGTTTAACTCTAGTAGCTTTGGCTCGGGAATGTATATGGACATGACTTTTGTAGAGCGTTTAAAGGAGAGAGAAGATCCACGTCTGTTTCTTTTCTGTACTCAGACCAGATTAGGTAAAGAAGCAGGAAAGCCTATATCAGATTTCACCTCTTATGAAGGAGGAGACCCAGCAGCACCATATGCAGAAACTAACGTAAAAGCTGTAGCAGGTAGAGTATCAAAGGTACATGAGCGCTATTATTCAGATCCTGTAAACGAGCCAAGAGTATTGATTGGTTATGCAGAACAGCAATTAATTTTAGCAGAAGCTTCAGTAAAAGGTTGGATTACTGCCGATGCAAAGACTTTATATGAAAGTGGGGTAAAGGCGAACTTTAAGTTCTATGAAAATAGTGTAGCTAGTCTTTCATCTTATGTAAATGAAACTGCAGCAACAAATTATCTTAGCAAACCACTAAATAATTTTGATAATGCAATTAGCAATGAACAGAAAACTGAATTAATCATTACTCAGAGATACCTGCAAACTTATTTTCAAAATGGATGGACTGCCTTTTTTAACAATCTTCGAACAGGATACCCAACATTCCGCAGACCTGCTGGAGTAAATATTCCTTTCAGATGGATTTATCCTCAAGCAGAATACAATAATAATACGGAAAATGTAAAAGCGGCTATTTCTAGTCAATTTGGAGCAAATAATGACCAAATTAACCAACCAACTTGGTGGGTAAAATAAGTATCATACTATGGATTCAAGAAGAAATTTTCTGAAAAAAACCAGTTTGTTTGCAGGCTTAACAACCATGGCAAACATTGTTCCTCCTTCGTTAATTAAAGCAATGTCTATTAACCCAACACCTGGTAGCACTTATAAAGATGCAGAACATGTTGTTTTTTTAATGCAAGAAAATCGTTCTTTTGATCATGCTTTCGGCTCATTAAAAGGAGTGAGGGGATTTAATGATCCTAGGGTGTTAAAACAAGCCAATGGAAATCCAATTTGGTTTCAGACCAATAAAGCTGGAGAAACTTATGCTCCATTTCGTTTAGATATTCAAAATTCTAAAATTACTTGGATGGGCTCTTTACCCCATTCTTGGACTGATATGGTTGCCGCCAGAAATAATGGAAAAATGGATACTTGGTTGGAAGCAAAAAAAGCAGGTAAGGCGTATGAAAAAATGCCACTTACTATGGGTTATTTTGATAGAAAAGATATTCCTTTTTATTATGCACTTGCTGATGCCTTTACCATATGCGATCAAAATTTTTGCGCTACCTTAACTGGCACCAGTTCAAATAGAACTTCTTTTTGGTCTGGTGCAATTAGAGAAAAACCGCATGATGATAAATCATTGCCCCACGTTTTTAATGGACAGATAGACTATAAAAACATTGGTTGGAAAACTTATCCAGAACGTTTAGAAGAAGCACAAATTCCATGGAAGGTTTATCAAAATGAATTAAGTCTTCCGGTAGGTTTTAAAGATGAAGAAGAAGATTGGTTGGCAAACTTTACAGATAATAGTTTAGAATTTTTTAAACAGTATAATGTAAGATTTCATCCAGCTCATGTTGCCTTTGTGCAAAAACAGATTGCTGATCTACCTTCAGAAATTAGCCATCTTGAAGCTAAATTACCTAAAACACCAGAGGAAGAAAAAAAATTAATCGAAAAAAAGCAGTATTTAGTAAAAGCAAATGAGGCCATAAAAACTTGGAACAAACAAGGTTTTGATGCGCTTAGTCAATTTGAAAAAAATATTCATCAAAAGGCATTTGTAACTAATATAGCTGACCCAAATTATCATGAAGTAGAAACAATAAGTTATCATGATGAAGGGGTAAAAAGAGAAATGACTGTTCCAAAAGGTGATGTACTTTATCAGTTTAGAAAAGACGTAGCAAACGGGGATTTGCCCATGGTTTCATGGTTGGTAGCCCCTTGTCGTTTTTCTGATCACCCCGGTTCTCCATGGCATGGCGCATGGTATATTTCTGAGGTTTTAGATATCCTTACCAAAAATGAAGAAGTTTGGAAAAAGACAATCTTTGTGCTTACTTATGATGAGAGTGATGGGTATTTTGATCATCAATCGCCATTCGTTCCTCCACATACTGAACGACCTCATACTGGAAAAGCTTCAGCAGGTATTCAAACCTCAACGGAATTTTCGGGTATAGATCCAAAAAATCCCCAAAAAGATGGAAGCGATAGTCCGATAGGTTTAGGGTTTAGGGTACCCATGGTTATTGCCTCTCCTTGGACAAAGGGAGGTTATGTGAATTCTCAGGTGTTTGATCACACCTCTTGTCTGCAGTTTTTAGAGCATTTTATAGCTGAGAAAACAGGTAAGAAGGTAAAGGAAACAAATATTAGCGATTGGAGAAGAGAGGCCTGTGGAGATTTAACTTCAGTTTTTAGACCCGCTAATGAAACGCCTGTAAAGGTAAAACCCTTAGAGCGAAACCAATTTATTGAAAGCATTTACGCTGCTCGCTTTAAACCACTTCCTGGAAATTTTAAAAAGATCCACCCATCACAAGAGCCAGGAGTTAAGCCCTCTAGTGCGCTTCCTTACCAACATGAGGTAAATTTGGTTCAATCGGCCAAAGGCGATTTGGAAATGCAGTTTAGCGCGGGTAAGACATTGTTTGGTAATAAAAGTGCTGCAGGTGTATTTCAGGTATACGCCCCCGGTAAATTTAATTTAGAGAAAAACGGTAAAATTGAGCAAGTGCAAATGAACCAATGGAATTTTTGTGTAATTCCTGGAGATGAACTAAACTATAAATGGTCTCCAGTTAATTTTTTAGCTGACGAATATCTGCTGGAATGTTATGGGGCAAATGGATTTTTTAGATCCTTTAAAGGTGCAAAGCAATCTTCCGGCTTAAATGTAAAAGTTGCTGCTGAAATGTTAAACATTAAAATGGCTACAGGTAATATTCAAGTGAAACTGTTTGCGAACAAAGATGTAAATGTTTTGATTACAGATAATTCTTATGGTAGTGAAGCAAAAGAAATAGCATTAAAAAGCGGTAAGAATGCTCAAATTGTTATTCCATCACAACAAAATGGTAGTTGGTACGATTTTACAGTATCCATCGTTGGAAATTCTTCATTTGCCCAGCACTATGCTGGGAGGGTAGAAACTGGTAAACACAGTATCTCTGATCCATTAATGGGTAGGTGACAATTAAAAAAAGGACAAGACAAAAAAGAGGCACCTAAACTTTAGGCGCCTCTTTCAATTATGGGAAATTGGTATTTAAACAGAAAAACTTTCTCCACAGCCACAAGAGCGGCTTGCATTCGGATTATTAAAGGCAAAACCTTTACCGTTTAATCCATCAGTAAAATCTAATTCAGTACCAGCTAGATAGAGGAATGATTTCATATCTAAGGCAATTTTAATTCCACGGTCTTCAAAAAACTGATCTCCTTTTTGAACTTCATTGTCGAAATCCAAATTGTAAGACAAGCCAGAACAACCACCTCCTTTTACAGAAACTCGTAAAAAGTAGTCAGAACCCATTTCTGAATCCTGCATCAAGTTATCGATTTTGCTTTTTGCTTTATCAGTGATCGTAATCATTTTGATAAGATTTGAGATTTGAGATATAAAATTTGAGACTGGGTGTATAACACTCGTTTCTCAAATCTAACTTCTCAGATCTTGTTAGTGATGCGACTTAGCTAATTCAAATGCTTCTAAACCATTTTTAACGCGGTAATCGTTAATAGCTGATTTAATTGCATCTTCTGCTAATACAGAACAGTGAATCTTAACTGGAGGTAAAGCCAATTCTTCTACAATGTCCATGTTGTCAATAGTTAAAGCTTCATCAATTGTTTTTCCTTTTAACCACTCAGTAGCCAATGAAGAAGAAGCAATTGCCGAACCGCAACCAAATGTTTTGAACTTAGCATCGGTAATTACATTATTATCATCCACTTCAATTTGAAGACGCATTACGTCTCCACATTCTGGAGCGCCAACTAAACCTGTACCAACAGATTTGCTGTCTTTATTTAAAGTACCAACATTGCGAGGGTTGGTATAATGTTCCATTACTTTTTCTGAATATGCCATTTTTATTTTCTTTAAATCTCCTTTCGGAGACGATTTCTTACTAGTTTAGTTTAATGCTCTGCCCACTCAATTTTACTCAAGTCAATTCCTTCTTTAAACATTTCCCATAGTGGTGAAAGGTCTCTTAAGTGGTTAACTGCCTTCTTTGTATTTTCAATTGCGTAATCAACTTCTTCTTCGGTAGTAAAACGACCTAAACCAAAACGGATCGAAGAGTGTGCCAAATCATCAGAAAGGCCTAAACTTTTTAATACATAACTTGGTTCTAATGAAGCAGATGTACAAGCAGATCCTGACGATACTGCCAAATCTTTCATTGCCATCATTAAGCCTTCGCCTTCTACATATTTGAAAGAGATATTTGCTACATGTGGTAAACGATGTTGTGTATTACCATTTACATAACTTTCTTCCATAGTTGTTAAAGCTGCTTCTAGCTTATCTCGCAAAGCTGATAAACGTTTAGCTTCTTCGTCCATCTCTAAACGGCAAAGCTCACAAGCTTTACCCAAGCCTACAATACCTGGTACGTTCAATGTTCCAGAACGCATACCACGTTCGTGACCACCGCCATCCATTTGTGAGGTTACTTTAACTCTAGGGTTTTTACGACGTACATATAACGCGCCAACACCTTTTGGTCCGTACATTTTATGTGCACTGAATGCCATTAGGTCAATACCATCTGCATTTACATCAACTGGAATTTTACCCACAGCTTGGGTTGCATCAGTCATAAATAAAGCACCGTGCTTATGTGTAATTGCAGCAATTTCTTTGATAGGTTGTACTACACCAATTTCATTGTTGCCATACATAATGCAAACCAAAATAGTTTCTGGTGTCATTGCTGCTTCTAATTCAGCTAAGTCAATTAAACCGTCTTCTTTAACTTTTAGATAAGTTACCCGAGCACCTTGCTTTTCTAAATGCTTGCAAGTGTCTAAAACCGCTTTATGTTCAGTAGTAGCGGTAATAATATGATTACCCTTGTCAGCGTACATTTCATAAACTCCCTTGATACCCAAGTTATCAGCTTCTGTTGCTCCAGAAGTGAAGATAATCTCCTTTTCGGTACAGCCAATTAATTTAGCAACTTGCTCACGTGCATAGTCTACACCTTCTTCGGCAACCCACCCAAAAGCATGGTTACGACTAGCTGCATTACCAAATTTGTTGGTGAAGTATGGCAACATCGCCTCTAAAACTCGTGGATCTAGTGGGGTAGTGGCATTGTTATCTAAGTAAATTGGAAGTTCCATTGTTTTCTTTAATTTTTCTTTAAATCTCCTTGCGGAGATAATTTTCTTACTTAAGTTTTAAGCTCAAAAACTAAGGTTCTAAGCTATTTTCTGCTTTAGGCTTTCAGCTTTCAGCTCTTAACTAGTACAAAGATACAAAATATTTTTGCGAACAAATGTAAATTATGCCTATGAACCTAGCTTTAAAACATGCATTTTTACATTCACTTAACCATTTTAGTTATGAATAAGATCGAACATATTGGTATTGCGGTAAAAAACTTGACAAAATCAATAGACATTTATCAGCGTTTGCTAGATGTCGACTGCTATAAAACCGAACTAGTTGCCTCTGAGTATGTAAATACGGCCTTTTTTAAAACTGGAGAAAATAAGGTTGAACTACTCGAAGCCACCTCACCTGAAAGCACAATTGCAAAATTTATTGAAAAAAAAGGGGAAGGTATTCATCATATCGCATTTGCTGTTGATGATATTATCGAAGAAATGGAACGACTTCGCAAAGAGGGGTTCATTTTACTAAATGAACAACCCAAAAAAGGAGCAGACAATAAAATGGTTTGTTTCGTTCACCCAAAAGATACAAATGGAGTACTCATAGAGTTGTGTCAAGAAATAAAGTGGGTTTAGTTGAAACAATTTCAAACAAAATCTTAGTTTCTGATATTTTATCATAAAATAAATACCATGGAACCTAAAGAAAACACCCCAATACCCGAGAATCCAAAACCAAGTGATGAGGTTCAGTTGAATATTGAAACAGTAACACCCGAAACGGAAAAAGACTCAGTACCCACAAAAGATATAACTCAAGAGCAATCAAAAGATCAAGACGTAAATCCAGAAGATAATAAGGGCCAACAAGAATCAACAGAATCAGAAAAATTAGCAGATAGTTCTGGAGATTCTGACAATGAGCAAACGACTGATGTAGAAAATCCCGCAGCTGTTGAGGATAACAAAGGAGGTGATGATCAAACCGATGCCAGAGACCAAGTGGAAACTATTTAGTTGGACAAAAAACTGCTTTCTACTACAATCAGGTTTAGTTAACTTTGGCTGCGCTAAACATGATAAGCATGACCTCTTTAATTAAAATCATCTCTAAAGATTTCGATCTACCGGAAAGCATTAGCGAATCACATCTGCGTGATGTATTGGTTAAAACATTCGAGTATTTAGTCGAAGATGATTTTCAAAAATTACTACAGATTTTATATAAAGCTGATGTAGATCAATACAAGCTTAAAGAGCTTTTAGCGCATACAGAAGGCAAAAGTTCTGCTGAAATTATTGCGGACGCTTATATCGAGCGTCAAAAAGCAAAAGTTGAAACCTGGAAGAAATATAGTAGCTAGGTAATGCGCTCCCCTGATTACTAACCAAAACTTTACAGAATAAAACTACACATCAACTTTGTTGTGCTTAACTTAGGTTTTTAGTAATTTAAATTTTTATGAAACACCTATCCTTCGCGCTGATACTTACTTTTTTAACACTCAATTTAAATGCGCAGACCCAAAAACCCATGCTGTATGGAAGCAACTGGATGGCGATAACTGGTAAGCCTATGGCTGCTACAGCCGGAGCAATGACTTTTCAAAGTGGAGGTAATGCAGTTGATGCAGCCTGCGCAATGTTGGCAGCTACTTGTACCATGTGGGATACGCTAAGCTGGGGTGGTGAAACGCAAGTTTTGATATATAATCCTAAAACAAAAAAAGTAATCGCAATTAATGCCATGGGCGTTGCACCAACGGGAGCAACTACAGCATTCTTTAAAAGTAAAGGTTACGATTTTCCGCCAGAATACGGCCCATTAGCAGCTACCACACCGGGAACACCTGGCGGACTGATCTATATGTTGATTAATTATGGAACACTCAGCTTAGAAAAAGTACTCGCCCCAGCGATGCAGATGGCTGCAGGTTATGCGATTGAGGCACAGGCAGCTAATGCGATGGAACGCGGGAAAGAACTAATTAAACAATGGCCATACAGTAAAAAAGTTTTCCTTCCACATTTGGGGCAAAAACGTGAAGCACCGGAAGGGGGTGAGATTTTTGTACAGAAAGATTTATTGCAAACACTCACTAAAATGGTTGCCGCAGAGCGCGAAGCTTTAAAGAAGGGTAAAAGTAGAAAGGAAGCTTTAATGGCTGCTTATGATCGCTTTTACAAAGGCGACATTGCCGCAGAGTTTGTACGTGGGAGTAAAGAGCAAGGAGGTTTAATCACGATGGAAGATATGGCCAAATGGAAAGTGATTGAAGAAGAACCTTTAATGGTAAACTATAAAGGTGTTGACGCGTATAAAATGCAACAATGGACACAAGGGCCAGTGTTGCTACAAGCCTTAAATATCTTAGAGAACTTCGATTTAAAAGGGATGGGTTATAACAGCTCGAAATACATCCATACCGTTTATCAAGCAATGAATCTTGCCTTTGCGGATCGCGATTTTTACTATGGTGATCCATACGCGCAACCTGCCGAACCCATCAAAGGCTTGTTAAGTAAAGCCTATGCAAAACAGCGCGCAGCACTTATTCGCTATGATAAAAATGACGCCAATGTTGGCCCCGGTAATCCGTACGCTTTCGAAAATAAAACAAATCCTTATATCGATTTACTTAAAAAGAGAGGATTTGAAATGGATAGTACCAAGCGCAATTTTGCTCCGGTACACGACATGGGCAATAATTCTTTGAAAGAAGATTACCAAGATCGTTTATGGAGAGGTACAACATCTATAGAGTCTGCAGATAAAGAAGGTTGGGTGGTTTCAATTACACCTAGTGGTGGTTGGTTACCTGCATGCATTGCAGGTAATACAGGCATAGGGATGAGCCAAAGAATGCAGAGCTTTGTGCTAGACTCGGCTTTAAATCCTTTTAATGTTGTGGCGCCTGGTAAAAGACCTCGTGTAACCTTATCGCCTTCTCTGTTTTTAAAAGATGGAAAGCCGTTTTTAGCTGCGGCAGTGCAGGGTGGCGATACGCAAGACCAGAACTTATTACAGTTCTTTTTAAATGTTGCAGAGTTTGATATGAATGTACAACGTGCTAGCGAGGCCCCCAATTTTAATACCAATCAGCTTTGGTTGTCATTGGGAGGAAGCAAAACAAGTGATCGTGCGCCTAAGCCCGGACAAATTTTATTAAACCGAAATACTTCGGAAGCAGTGCGCGCCGAACTTAAAAAACTGGGGTATGATCTTAGTTTTGCCGAACGTACCAGTGGGCCAATTAATGCCATTTATTTCGATTGGAAACACGGCAGTTTATGGGGCGGATCGAGTAATCATGGCGAAGATTATGGAATAGGATGGTAACTTTATGCTAGTGTTTTTATCTAACCTTAAACTAAACTTCCTATGAAACAGATTATACCTTACCAGCACATTACCGAAGCACTTACGCAACTAGACAACGGAGGCCGTTTCTTTAATCTTTTTACCAAGGCAGAAGATGGCCAGATTTCGAGCGCAGAATTATCAAAAGTAGCCGGAATGTTTAACGAGAAACAGCAATTGGTGCTGTTTTTAGAGCTTTCTATGTCGCAATTACCAAAGGAAGACCAGATGAGTATCATTGCAAAGTTAGACGACAAGTTAAGAAAAGACTTTCTGAAATATAAGGCTCAAGAGCTCATGGCTTCGGAAGCTGAAGCGCGAGGTGTGCTATCAACCAATGCTATTATTACAGGTGTGCCGACTGTTAAAGATTCGAAATCGGAATTTAAAGGGATGATTTTGATACCGATTTCTACGGGCAAAGCAATGACTTTTGTGCCTGTGCCCATCATTGATCAATATGACATCTATGAAGTTCGTGATGACCACTCGTCCGATACGTTTTTAATTGCCCATTACAGAGGTAAAGGAAAACTCCCTGCGCAAAAAATAAAAGTTGCTGGTGTAATTAAAGAGTTAGAAATAAAAACTGACAATGTTAAAGGGTATCAGAAGTTTTTGGAGATTAATTACTGGCAGGGTTAGCTGGTTTTTTTATTTATTTGCGGGGTTTTAGCCTAAGTTTTTTTATTCGCCTATAAGCGTCATTGCGAGGCACGAAGCAATCTCCTTTCTATAATAGTAATTCTATTAGCTTCTTTAAGATTGCTTCGTGCCTCGCAATGACGCATCAGACTACCTTATTTGCTCAATCTCCTTTAAATTACTCATTTTTTTATAAGCTAGGAACCCTTTAATATCCTCAAAGTGTTCGCGAACACGTTTGTTTCCAAATTCAAATACTTTTTTGGCCAACCCATCTAAGAAATCCCTGTCGTGCGACACCAAAATTAAAGTGCCATCAAAGTCTTGCAAGGCATCTTTGATAATATCCTTGGTTTTCATGTCTAAGTGGTTGGTTGGCTCATCCAGTATCAATAAATTTACTGGCTCTAACAACAATTTAATCATCGCTAAACGGGTTTTTTCACCACCAGAAAGCACCTTTACTTTTTTGTGAACATCATCACCACTAAACATGAAGGCTCCTAAAAGGTCTTTAATTTTGATGCTTCCATCGCTTAAAGGAATCTGATCGATGGTTTCAAATACCGTTAATCCTTCATCAAGCAATGCTGCTTGATTTTGCGCGAAGTAGCCAATTTTAGCATTATGCCCAACTTTTAAATCGCCCTCAAAATCAAGCTCACCCATAATAGCTTTAATCATGGTACTCTTACCCTCGCCATTCTTACCTACAAAGGCCACTTTCTGACCCTGTTCAATTACCATTGATGCTTTTTCGAATACCACATGATCGCCGTACTTTTTGGTTAAATCTTCTACGATTACTGGATATTTACCCGAACGTGGCGATGGGGGGAACTTCAATCGTAACGCTGAAGTGTCTACCTCGTCAATTTCAATCACCTCAAGCTTTTCGAGCATTTTTACGCGCGACTGTACTTGATGGGTTTTAGAGTAAGTACCTTTAAATCGATCTATAAATTCTTGGTTGTCGGCAATAAAACGTTGTTGTTCTTCATGAGCCTTTAATTGATGCACACGACGGTCGGCACGCAATTGCAAATAGTGACTGTATTTTGCCTTGTAATCGTATATCCTACCCATAGTTACCTCAATCGTACGATTGGTGATGTTATCTACAAAGGCGCGGTCGTGCGAAATAACCATTACAGCTTTTGCCGAGTTGATTAAGAAATCTTCCAACCATTGGATACTTTCAATATCCATGTGGTTCGTAGGTTCATCAAGTAGAATGAGATCAGGTTTTTTCAATAAAATTTTAGCCAATTCAATACGCATGCGCCATCCGCCCGAAAACTCTGAAGTTTGGCGCGTGAAATCTTTACGTTCAAAACCTAGGCCTTTCAGTACTTTTTCTACCTCTGCATCGTAATTGGTTTCTTCAATGGAATAAAATTTCTCACTTAACTCCGATACACGTTCAATTAGCTTCATGTAATCGTCACTATCGTAGTCCGTGCGAATAGTAAGTTGCTCATTAAGCTCATCCAACTCTTTTTGCATTTGATTTACCTCTTGAAAAGCTTTCGAAGTTTCTTCAAACACAGTTACATTATCTTGGGTAAGCAAATGCTGCGGTAAGTAGGCAATTACGGCATCTTTAGGGCCAGTTACATTTCCCGAAGTAGGTTTAGTTGCACCGGCAATTATTTTTAAGATGGTACTCTTGCCTGCACCATTTTTGCCCATCAGGGCTATTTTATCATTTTCGTTAATCGAAAAGGTTACATCACTAAATAGGGTAGTTCCGCCAAAAGAAACGGAGATATTATTTACATTAATCACGAAATCAAAATATTAAATTGAGCGGCAAAGGTAAGGGAAATTAAGACAACTTCGTAGTCTTGAAGATAGCAGATATCGAGTACTAATTATTACAGAGTTTTATAGGCTAACTACCAGATTGTTATTCTTTTATCTATTTCTTTTTTTAGTTCAGGACTAAATTGATAGATGTAGTTTGTTTTTAATAGTAAAGTTAGTTTCTCTTTCGCAGTCTGATTCGTAATTAGTTTCGCTTTAATTAATTCATCAAAAATCCAAATCAAACCATGGTATTCTATTTTTTTTGACTTACCATAGTTTCTTACTGCTTTATCGCTACTTCTTATGTTACGGTTGTAGAAAATGAGGGAAAGCTGATCATTAGTGTAGAAGGAAGTTGATTTACTCTTTCTCTTTATCTTTGCATAATAAGATACCTATGCTAGGGTTTTCATTCTCTCTTTTAACATTACGATCTAAAGCTTCTAAATAAAAGTTAAGCTGTCCCAAATGCGCTGGTTTAAATTTAGCTGCTTTTAGCTCAAACGCAACCAAACATTGTAACCCTCTATGGAAAAACAAAAGGTCAATAGAAAAGTCGCTATTTCCCACTTGTATTTTAAATTCTTCGCCGACGAATAGAAAATCTTTACCGAGTTCGAGAACAAAACTCTTCATTTGTGAGATGAGGGCTTTTTGTAGTTCGTTCTCTCCAATCGGCTCTGATAAATTTAAAAACTCGAAAATATAGCTATCTTTAAAGTTATGTGCAATGCTCGAAAAAGTTTCTTTTAATGATGGAGAAATTTGGGTGCTTCGCATTGTCCGCTCAAAGACCCCGCTATTGATTTGCCTTTCAAGTTCCCTTACACTATACCTCTCCTGAATAGATAATCTGATATAGAATTCTCGTTCTTCTTCTGAGCGACAACGAGACATAATTGCGAGGTGATGTGTCCAACTGATTTTAGTGAGTAAGCTAGAACTTTGTTCGCTTGATTTCAATTGTGGCATCAATGATGACATAATTTCAATTTTTTCATTTTCAGAGTTTTGTATTTGTCTCATCACTGATGAGACAAATTTAGAATTGGCGTACGTTTCGTAAAATTGCTTCATTAAATCATTTATCTACAGCTTAAAATACACCTATGCATAATTGGCAATTTTATCAAAGTTGGGTTTATAAAAAATGCTAATATCGTTGATGCCGAAAAACTGAAAGAAATGATGTTCTTTTTACCAGCCTAATCAATTTCGTAAATGCTGGCTATGTGATAAGCTATCAAAAGACGGAGAGCGGTCTCATTTTATAACGTAACCTACAGAAGTATGAAACAAAGGTTTAAACGCAAAAAACGAAAGGTCGTAATTAGCATGTGTACTGAGCCCGGTATTGGCATTGATAAGCAACCTTTTTTTAATGCCTAATGCTTTTTGATAACCTAGAATTAACCCAAAACTGTAATTCTCCTTGATCGATTTTGCATCATCCCTCAATACAATAACTGGGGATTTGTAAAACTTTAAACGCGACCCGAGGTACATTCCAGAATTGTTACCGGTGTAACCACCTTTCTTGATATCACGGGTTCTTGAGAAGTAATTTCGATACTGGATATTTAAATATGGTGTAAAGAAGATCTCTGGCATCACCACATCTGTGTTACGCAGATGATGCCTGCTTTTATCTTCATATTTATTACTGTTAATGGAACTCACGCTACCAATGCCGAACCCCATAGCGACATATAGCGTGCTATTTTTAGAAAGGCTTAATTCTGTTGCGATATTAGCATCGACAAGGTTTGTATTGAAGACTAACTGTAGTTTTTTCTGTTGTGCCAAAGAAATAGTTGTTGCCAAACACAATAATGTGATAATAGCAATTATTTTGTTCATAAGATGTAAAGATATAATCTTAAATGGTCTCAACAGTCCCTAAATATAAGCTATCAGAATTTTGCGACCGGTCTGCCGCAGTAAAAGCAACATATATCTCAAAAACTAATCCCTTTGTCGGCCCCACTTCTATGCTGTCGGTTCCCGATTTGCGCAGTGCGCTAGTGGTACGATAACGAACCCTTCCCCGTTCCTTGTCTCTACAATAGGCCAAGGGCATTAACTGGTCGTAAGGGCTTCCTCCTTCTGGTTGTTCGGTATTCCAAGTAAATAGGAGATGGCCATCTTCGTATCTCACCGTAAAATCTTTAGATAGGGGAAGATTACCTAAACTCACTTTTACAAGAGCAGGATTTACATGGCTATTCATAGGTTCTCCCTCCATCGCATTTAACAAGGTATAAGATTTAGCGCCATTATATCCCTTCTTTGGCTGATGCCTAAAGCCCTCTCTTACATAATCTAACAAAGGTTTTAGAAAATGATGTGCAGTAGCAAAGCGCTCTTTTGCAATTAACTCATTTGGAGTTTGTTTTGCTCGCCGAATATTGTTAGCTTTAATATATCCCTTGCCATTTCGATGGCTACCGGTAACCGTACCAACTTTTCCAATAATGGGTCCATTTATTCCATTTACTAATCTTGCCATAAGCACTATACTAGGTGAGCATATAGTATGAAGCTAGTAAAAAAATACCAGAAACAAATAAAACACAGGTAAAACACAGATAATTAGCTAAAATCGTGTGCATGATGTGTGTTCGATGTGTGTTTGATGTGTGTTTACTAATAGCGGTGATACCACTATTTATACAGGTAGGTGGTACAGATGTCAATGTTAATTTTACTGTAGGGATATGCCCAATACTCGTACTTAATTTACTGGGAGATTGCTTCGTGACTCGCAATGACGCTTACGAGCTGAATAAAGACGCGCAGACTTAACACCCTGCATCCAAACAACTAAAAAACCAAAAACTAACCACCCAAAAAACTAACCACCCAAACTAAACTCCGCTAGAAAAATTGCTATTCTTCAAAAACTTTGGTTTTGTTCTATGTTTAGTCGCCTGCTCAAAAGCATAAGCAAAAGCCAATACCACTGGCTCTTGATAGGCACCTGCCATAAAAGATAAACCTACTGGCAGTTCGAAAACCCTTCCCATTGGAACGGTGATATGTGGGAAGCCTGCCATTGCCGCAGGAGAGGCGAAATAAAAGCCACCACTGTAATCGCCGTTAAACAAATCAATTAATGATGGGATGCCAAAACTTGTGCCCACAATAGCATCTAATTGATTTTTCTCCATTAAATCGCTAATGATTTTTTTTGAAGAATTAACTTTTGCGAGCGCTTCTTTATAGCTTGTACTGTTTAGGTCGGCCGCTTTGTCACTTGCTTCTAAAGTTTCTTGCTTAAAATAGGGCATCGCAGTACTTTCATTTTTTTTGTTAAAAGCAATCACCTCACTCAGTGTTTTTACCTTTGCATTTGCTGTTGCCAAATAAGCATTTACGCCAGCCTTAAATTCGGGATGTAGCACACTTGCATTTACGGCGCGCATTTCTTTCTGTAACTCTATTTCGATAATTTGGGCACCAAGTTCTTTTAATTTATCAATTGCAGCTTTATAAAGTGCAACTACAGTCTCATGACCGGTTAAAAACGACTTCTCAATCCCAATCTTCTTGCCGTTAAGGGCACCTTGCTTTAAAAATTGGGTATAATCTGGATAAGTTTTGCCAATACTATTTTTAGTAATTTCATCTTGCTCATCGACCCCAGTTAATACGCCTAGCAATATGGCTGCATCGGTAACTGTGCGACACATTGGCCCTGCAGTATCTTGAGTTTTAGAAATCGGAATAATTCCGCTGCGGCTCCACAAGCCAACTGTGGGTTTAAAGCCAACTACGCCACTATATGAAGAGGGAGCTATAATTGAACCGTTGGTTTCGGTACCAATGGCTATTGCACATAAATTTGCCGATACTGCAGCGCCAGAACCTGAGCTTGAACCACTCGGACTACGATCTAAAATATAAGGGTTTTTTGTTTGTCCGCCACGACTGCTCCAGCCGCTACAAGAACGGGTTGACCGAAAGTTTGCCCATTCACTTAAATTGGTTTTTCCCAGCAAAACTGCCCCGGCTTCACGTAATTTTTTAACGATAAAGGCATCCGCCGATGCGATATTGCCAGCCAAAGCTAACGAGCCTGCTGTAGTTTGCATTTTATCGCCTGTATTGATATTATCCTTTATTAATATAGGGATGCCGTGTAAAGGCCCTCTAACCTTACCTTGTTTGCGTTCTTCATCCATTTCGATTGCAATAGCCAATGCATCCGGATTAAGCTCAATAATGGCGTTTAGCTTCGGCCCATTTTTATCGATTTGCTCAATACGTTTTAAGTACATTTTGGTTATTGCTTTTGAAGAAAGCTTCCCACTCTGCATACTTGCTTGCAGCTCATTAATGCTTGTTTCGTTAAGCTCAAAATCGTCTGCAAATACCGCATCACCCGATGAGGCCAGCGATAAGGGCAATGCTGCCGCCGAAAAACTTATTGTTGATAAAACACCTGCTGTTGCACCGTTTTTGAGGAAATTTCTTCTGTTCATTAGAGGAGGTATGGAAAGTAAATATATGGATTTGTTGTAAAAAATGATACCTTCAATTAAATCAATATGGCAAACAAGGGCAAAAGAAATTAATGCTAAATTGGTAATTGATAGTAAAAATAGTAATGGAACAAAAATTAGCTTATTTGTAAGCTTGTTTAATCTCTAATCAATATGTTGTTAATATGGTTATGTGTATTTATAGGAGTGCTTATTTCGCAACTTATTTATGTTGGTGCAAATTGGTTTCAATATAAAAGAAAAGATTACGCCGCTTATTTCTTTTATATTCTTTTGTTATTACTTTATTTTATTCTACTACACCAAATTGAATTCCCTTTTGGTGTAAAAAAAAATGATCCAAATTACCTATTTTATCGATTTTTTTTGAGGCCATTGGCTTTTGCTATTTACGTTTTGTATTTCGAGTTTGTAATCCGTTTTTTAGAAACGGCAACAAATTTCAATCGCTATCATCGATATATTAAAATGGCTAGAAATTTATTCATTTCTTTTTCTTTGCTTTTTTTAGTGCTAAATCTCTTTGCCAACGATAGTACTTTTGCCAATAATCTTTATCATGTCTTTAATTTAGTCATATTTATAGCTTCTTTATCCCTCATCATATCTTTATGGAAAACACCTACCGCACTAAGTAAATATATTTTAGGAGGTGCCGTGGCGGTATTGATAGGAGCTCTGCTTAGTAACTTATTAATGATATTTCATTTAAGCATAGAGATTGAATTTTTAGATAGTTATATGATTTTTGTTGCGCTTGGCGTGGTAATAGAATTTTATTTCTTTAATAGCGGTCTTAGTTATAAAAGTCGCCAAACCGAGTTAAATATGATTAGTTCGCAGCAGCATTTGATCGAAGAATTAGAGAGGTCTAAAGCGTTAGAAGTTAGACTAGGTGGCATTAGGCAAAAAATTAGCAGAGATTTACATGACGAGCTAGGGGCAACCCTTAGTGGCATTGCCATGTACAGTTACATTACTAAAACACAACTTAAAGACCAAGAATATACTGCGGTAAACAATTCTTTAGATGTAATTAGAGAAAATGCAAGTGACATGGTAACTAAATTAAGTGATATTGTTTGGGAAGTAAATCCTGTCAAAGATCAATTTAGTTTCCTTTTAGAACGATTAAAAGAGTTTGCCATACAATTAACATCGGTTAAGCAAATTGAACTCGATTTTAGTTTTCCGGAAGCTGTAGAGCTATTGAGTTTAACTATGGAATATAGGAGAAATATTTACCTGATTTGTAAGGAGGCCATTAATAATGCGGTTAAATATAGTGAGGCTGTTTTGCTGGAAGTAAGGGTGAATTTAAGCGATAATAATATAGAGTTTAAGATCGCTGATAATGGAAAGGGCTTTATTGTAAATGAAAATAAGGGAAATGGATTGATTAATATGGCAAGTAGAGCGAAAGAAATTAATGCTAAATTGGTAGTTGATAGTGAAAATGGCAAAGGAACAAAAATTAGTTTAACCTGCAAAATCACCTAATGTGGTATAGCGTAACCCAACAAAATCGTTAATATTTGTTTAATACATAACATATCAAATGGACATCAAAGTAGCCATATTTGAAGACAATAAGCTAATCCGTGAAGCGCTGCAAACCATTATCAATGGTACTCCTGGCTTTGTGTGTACCGGTACTTTTCCTAACGTAAATCAGGTTGAGGCAGATATTTTATTTAGCAGGCCCGATGTGGTATTGATGGATATAGAAATGCCTGGCCGCAACGGTATTGAAGCTACAAAGTTGATTAAATCCCGTTTTCCTGAGGTTAAGGTATTGATACAGACCGTATTTAACGATAATGATAAAATCTTTAATGCCATTTGTGCGGGTGCATCAGGCTACATCTTAAAAACAGATCCACCCTTAAAACAGTTACAAGCCCTAGAAGAAGTGTATAAGGGGGGAGGCCCAATGTCATCGGCCATAGCCCAAAAAGTATTGCAATTCTTTGTGAGCAAGAATGTAATGTTGGTGCAGCCCGAAGAAACTAATTATGACCTTAGCCCCCGGGAAAAAGAAATTATATCCCTCATGATGGAGGGCTATAATTATCGTAGCATAGCCGAGAAAGCATTTATCAGTTATGAAACTGTACGCACTCATATTAAGCACATCTATAAAAAACTACACGTAGTGTGTAGATCCGAAGCCATTTTAAAGGCAAAGCAACAAGGGCTATAAAATCACCCAAAGGGTTATAGGAATTGCATTTCGAATAAATAAATTTTACTGCATAAAAATATAACGATGCAGAATTATAAAAAAATTACCAAACTCATTCATGAGTCGTCGCTCGATGAGAATTTAAAGCAGTATTATCAAAGTAGTGCTGATTACTTGAATAAGAAATGTGGGTGCAAATTAGGTGCAGCCTGTATGTTGTGCTCATTTCTTGGAATAATTGGTTATAATTTTTTTTACCACACTTTCCTAATAGAAAACTGGTCAACGAATTTATTTTATGAGCTCGCAATGGTAATTTTATGTGCCATACTCGGTAAAATTACAGGTTTGTTGATTGCAAAAATACAGATGGAAATTTTGCAACGAGCCATCAAAATGCAAATTACTAAAACGGTTTCTTGTGTCTAGTTGTGTAGAAAGGAGCAGGGTAGACAAGGACGTTTGCTTGCGGGAGGAAGAACAAAGAGCTAGGGTGTGTGAGCAAAGTGAGGATCGCGGTTATCGTGAATGTGCCTTAAAAGAAGATCAAGGCTATAGAGATTGCTGCGATTGGCCACCTTGTTCTTGGTTTTGTGATGCTTGGACTTGGGTATCGAAAGTGGTTTGTGTAGCATTTACCTGGATTGCCAATGTTGTTTGTGTAGCTTGGAATTGGATCGTAAACGTTGTTTGTGTGGTTTGGGCAACAATTAAATGGTATGTATGCGAAGTTATTTCAATCACTGTTGCATTTTTGAGAATTTTTGCCGGAGCAACTCCAATTCACGATTCGTTAATTGGAAGGCCGGTAAGCGGAACTCTGAAAGATAAAACTGATGCTTGGAGTATAGCAGTTGACAGAGAAGACGAAAGATTGAAGTATTCCGATACTGGGAAGTTTGTACAGTATAAAATTAATTCAACAAATCAGGTAGAATGGTTTCATGATCGCTTTCCTAATTTCACGCTATTTAAGCCAAGCCAACTGCCAGTGTTTAATTCTGCTGTCAATTTAACTGAAAGTCTCAGTGTCTCCTATGATAAGAATAGGATTGGAGAGTGGGTTGAAGGTCCCGAAATGGAAATGATCGTCGCCAGTTCAGATCGTGTTTTTGCAAAAGAGAAAGATAAGGATAACTTTTACATAGCCTTACCTGCCTACCCATTTTTGCATTTAACTAAAGCTAATCGGGAAATTCAGCTGCCTCAATCTTATTATAAAATTGATCCCGAGTTAGGAACGGAAAATGAGCGGTTAACCGATCTTCAGCTTCACCTCATCGCACCGAATGATGATGAAGAGCATTTGGCGACCAATCGTTTTCCTTTTATGAGAGCAGTTTTCCGATTGTTGAACGCCTTAAGGGCATTTAAAGCTATTCGTGAACTGTTCCCTTCTATGGTGGTACAGGTTCATCCGAAAGTGTGGGTAAAAATTGATACTCGTCCAGCAAAAACCAGTAACGCGCCAATACCATCTAGATTTCCGGTTTATGAGCACGTGGTATTTAAAGATCGCGACTTTTGGGGCGTGCCAGGGGATGAAGTGATAAAATACTCCATAGACTTTAATCATGTGTTGAGTATGGGCGTAGGTTTATCCCATCTTCATGAGCAGTATGAGCCAATTTATGGCGGAGAGATTGATGGTCTAGATGAACCAGGACTGGCATCCATTAGCTTTCTAGAAGGCTATCAGTTTGCCAATGGGCCAGCCTATGATATTGGTGGCTGGGTTGACGGCACTTGTATATATTATTTATTGGTTAGACTAAATCAGGGTAATCAGCAGTTAAGAGACGAAGAGTTTGCACTTGAAAACCACAATTTTAAAAATATTTACACTATACTTTATGCAGATGAACAATTTGCATTTACCCAACGGTGGCGAGCAATAGATTTAGATGATAATAGCTTTTCGGGTGGAGGAACCCCTGTTATCGCACAATTAAATAATGAGTTTTTTAACTTCTTTAAAAAAGAACAATTTTGGGATCCTTTCAAAAAAGGATACATCAGGTCCTTTAGCAGAATGGCTGTGGCTAGGCAGGTTATTCTTGTAAATGGGTATGATTTTAACACCAAATCTCACGAGCTATATTCGATCCATTTTGGTTGGCCAACAATGGATTTATCATGGCGTTACCGAAAATTTCCCGATAAAGTAGTAGCGCGCTTGCTTGCCGATCCTGAGGCAAATGAGTTGATAGATGTAATCTACCCCGAAACGGTTGAGATTAGAGAAGACATGACTATTTATATTGTTGGGAAGAAAATAGTAAATGGGGTACCAGTAGATGGGTTTTGGGTGCAGAAATATCTGCCTTCCAATAATCAAGAATGTGCATTTTTGCCACAGTTAAAAGGTGTACATGAAGGAAAACCTGAACATTTTTTTGAACATCCATGGGTTTTCATTGCCAAAAAGGCATTTAATCTAGCTCATCAAAAATTTAGTCACTTTGGGGTTTATGAAGATGTTAATTCTCGTTGTCAGTTTTATCATGCCGATTTTAAAAAATCAAATTTAACGGATAGCGAGATTGAAGATTTTACATGGGTAGACCCTAATCGAAAGTTGTTAATTAAACGTTTCCAGTTAAGCTATAGAGGTGTGGGTAATGCGATTGATAGATTGCTTGCCACAGCAACTGCCACTGTAATTGCTGGTATTATCGGTGGATTTTTGTTTGGAACAGGAATCGGTATCGTAATTGGCTTTGTTACTTTGGTTGCCATCTTAGGCGTTACCTGTATTTATTGGGCCAACCATCCATCATTATTTGAAAACGTGATGCGCCTGAAACTTAAGAGACGTGATGCATTAGGGTGGATTGCAGTTTATGCCGATAAAAGGGATGATAAGCTCAGGATTATAGATGACCTGGCAATTGAGCTGAACTTAGTTGCTGAAGAAGACCCAACAATTGAACTAAATGTTAAACTGAGGGATTGGGAGCGAAGCGAAAGAAAAATCGCTACACTTGAAAGAATTACGCCGCCTGAAATTAAGCAGGCTACCGTACAACTCTTTATGCTAAATAAGCAAGAGATAGAAAAAATTTATTTTAGCTATACTTCTGCGCGTGAAATTTCGGATTTTAGTACTGAGAATGATTTTGAAGACTGGATGAATTTAAATATCTACAAAGTAAAATTGGGGGTATTCGATGAGCTAGGTAATTCGGTGATTCTGTTCGATACGGAATGCGTTAATACTTTTGTTAGAGTGGTAGGTAGTAATGAATATGTTTATGATTGGTACCCGAATGTAAACCATCCTCTATATGCCAGTTTTAAACAATACATCAATGAAAATGGCCGAATGTTTAATGGACTGTCTTTATGGTTCGAAAATGTTACTGGAATGGTAAATACCGCCGAAATTTGTCTTTTGAAATTAAAATAAAGAAAAAGTGAAACGTCCTATAACTTATGCGCTAAAAAAAAATTATCATCTATTGCAATTAAAAAATAAAATACTGATATTTGCAACCTCATAAGTAAAAATCATGAAACTGTCGTGGATATACGCCCACAAAAAGCATTAAATCGCTTACGATAGCTTCATTAACATAAAAAATATAGAAATGAAAAAAGATTTGCATCCATCAAACTACAGATTTGTAGTATTTAAAGATATGTCTAACGAGTATCAGTTTTTAACTAAATCTTGTGTAGAGACTAAAGAAACTATTAAATGGGAAGATGGTAATGAATATCCATTATACAAATTGGAGATTTCTCACACTTCACACCCTTTTTATACTGGTAAAATGAAATTGGTTGATACTGCAGGTCGTATCGATAAATTTAAAACTCGTTACGCTAAGAAATAATTTTAGCCGTAAACAAAATATTTTGGAAGTCCCGATGCATTGCTCGGGACTTTTTTTATTTTTGTTGCTTATGAGGATCAATTTATTTGATGACAAAACCTGGTTATCGCTTCGGCCATTAACCTATACCCGTCCTGTAGCCGATTTAAGAATAGGCATTTTAACGATTGCCGAAAAATGGGCGAAATACTTAAATGCCGATTTCGGCTACGTTACGCAGGAATACTTGACTGCAAAATATCCATCTGTCGACGCCAAGTTATTTATTAACGGTTCGGTTTGCCCAGACGAGGAATTAATTGAGGCGGTACAAAGTCTTAATGCGGACCAAGTATTGATCAAAGATCATGTGGTAATTGCTTATCATACAGAGAAAATTGAGCTCGATAACCTCAATGCCTTAACACATTTCCATAACATATCCTATCTTGCTGATTTTACACAGATCCAATATCCGGAAGATATTTTTAAAAATAACCATACAGAGTTGCTGAAAGATTTTGCGCTCATCACCAAAGGCCGAACATCGGCAACACTTAGCAGTACCAACACATTTTTAGGCGATCAGTTTTTTGCAGAAGAAGGTGCAAAGGCCGAATGTGCGACTTTTAACAGTCTACAAGGGCCTATTTATTTGGGTAAAAATGCCGAGGTTTGGGAAGGTTGTCACATAAGAGGATCTTTTGCGCTTTGCGATGATTCGCAAGTTAAAATGGGCGCCAAAATATACGGCCAGACAACAATTGGTCCACACAGCAGGGTTGGAGGCGAAATTAATAACGCAGTCATTTGGGGTTATTCATCAAAAGGCCATGAAGGCTACTTGGGTAATGCGGTAATGGGACAATGGTGTAATATCGGTGCTGATAGTAATAACTCAAACCTTAAAAATAACTACGCCGAAGTGAGACTGTGGGATTACGAAAAGGAAAGCTTCCGTAAAACCGGATTGCAATTTTGTGGGTTGATTATGGCCGATCATGCTAAATGTGCCATCAATACGATGTTTAACACTGGGACGGTAGCGGGGGTAAGCGCCAATATTTTCGGTGCAGGATTTCCACGTAATTTTATACCAGATTTTGCATGGGGAGGCTCACACGGTTTCGAAGTGTATGGCTTAAACAAGATGCTAGAAACAGCGACAAAAGTTTACGAACGAAGATCAATGGTATTAGATGAAGTAGAGAAAGCGATTTTAACACATATTTTTGAGGAAACTAAAGTTTTTAGGAGATTTTAATATTCTCTAGATCCTTCGCTACGCTATAGATGACAAACACAAATAAAAAATATACAACTAAGATACCTTAGATGGTAAAAATAAATAACAATATGAGAAAAAAAATAGTTGCAGGGAATTGGAAAATGAATATGGACTACAGCGAAGGAGTTTCTACCTTCTCTGAAATTGTAAACATGGTTAGAGATGAAAAAAAAGGCGACCAAATTGCAGTGATTTGCGCACCCTATATTCATTTAAACAGTTTAGCGCAATTGTCGTCAGGTATCGTGAAAATAGGCGCACAGAATTGCCACCAGAACGAAAGTGGAGCCTTTACAGGCGAAATCTCGGCGAAGATGATTAAATCAACAGGCTGTGAGTATGTAATCGTAGGACATTCAGAGCGTAGACAATATTTTGCTGAGACTGATGCTTTGCTAGCTGAAAAAACTAGTATTGCCCTAAAAAACAATTTAATTCCTATTTTCTGTATTGGTGAAACATTAGATGAACGCAACAACGGCAGTTACTATCAAGTGTTGAAATCACAATTAGTAAACGGTATATTCCAGTTAAGCGCTGAGGACTTTTCAAAAGTTGTTTTAGCGTACGAGCCTGTTTGGGCAATTGGAACTGGATTAACCGCAACGCCAGAGCAAGCACAAGACATTCATGCTTTTATTCGCTCAGAAATTGAAGCGAAATATGGTTGGCAACTAGCTGATGATACAACTATTTTATATGGTGGTAGCTGTAACCCCAAGAATGCGGCAGAATTATTTGCCCAACACGATATTGATGGTGGATTAATTGGTGGTGCATCATTGAAATCTCGTGATTTCACAGATATTATAAAGGCCTTAAACTCATAATGGAATATAAAAAAGTAGCATTTAGCTTCAGTCAAATTGAAGAATATCAAAAGGACTTACTTATTGCGGAACTTGCAGATGTTGGCTTCGATACCTTTGAGGATACAGAAAATGGCTTCGACGCATTTATTGTAGCTGGTCAATTTAATGAAAGTACGCTAAATGAGGTTTTAATGGGCTTCGGTGATGAGCTACAATACACTTATCTGATACATGATATCGAACCAGAAAATTGGAACGAAGAATGGGAAAAGAATTTTACGCCCTTAATTATAGCTGATAAGTGCTATGTTAGAGCTACCTTTCACGAACCACAACCACAATACCCTTACGAGATTGTAATCGATCCTAAAATGGCCTTTGGTACAGGCCACCATCAAACTACCACGATGATGATGGAGTATATTTTGGAGACTGATGTAGCTGGAAAGGTAATTTTAGATATGGGTGCCGGTACTGGGATTTTGGCTATTTTAGCCTCAAAACGTGGAGCACTTCAATTAATTGCAATTGATAACGACGATGTTTGCTATGAAAGCGCCATTGAAAATGCTTCTTTGAACAACATTGATAATTTAACCTCGTTGTGCGGAAGTAAGGAAACAATCCCTGCGCTTGATTTCGATTTAATTTTAGCTAACATTAACCGCAATATCTTACTCGATCAGATTGAAAGTTATGCTGCGGTATTGAAAAATCAAGGGCTTATATTTTTTAGTGGCTTTTATGAAACTCCAGATTTGGGGATGATTAGGTCACATTGTGAGCAATTTAATCTGAAGTATGTTGATCATAAGAAGATTGGCGATTGGGTAGCGGCGAAGTTTATTAAGAATTAAGTAAAATGAAAGTACATTTTATCGCGGTAGGAGGTAGTGCAATGCACAACTTGGCAATAGCCTTACACCAAAAAGGATATGAGGTTACAGGATCTGACGATGTAATTTTCGAACCCTCAAGCAGTCGCTTGGCTAAGTACGGACTATTACCTGCAAAAGAAGGCTGGGATATCGAAAATATCAAGCCAGATTTAGATGCAGTGATTTTAGGGATGCATGCACGTATAGATAATCCTGAACTAATAAAGGCTCAGGAGATGGGATTACGCATTTATTCTTATCCTGAATATATTTACGAGCAGTCAAAAGATAAATTAAGGGTTGTTATTGGTGGTAGTCATGGTAAAACTACCATTACTTCGATGATTTTGCATGTGCTCAATTTTTATGAAAAGGACTTTGATTATTTAGTTGGTGCGCAATTAACTGGCTTCGAAACCATGGTGAAGATAACCGAAAGTGCACCGGTAATCATTATTGAAGGCGATGAATATTTAGCTTCACCGATTGATAGACGACCAAAATTTCATTTATATCACGCAAATATTGCGGTGATTAGTGGAATAGCGTGGGACCATATTAATGTATTCCCAACTTTTGGGGATTATATTTCCCAGTTTGATAAATTTATTTACACGATATTCCCCAACGGAAAATTAATTTATTGTGAAAGTGATGAACAGTTAAAGCAAATAGTTTTAAATTCAACTGCAAATATTGAGAAAATTCCTTACGTAATTCCACCAAATAAAGTAGTTGACGGGATTACATTTTTGTTGCCAAATACACCTTTGGCGGTCTTCGGGAATCATAACTTAATGAACTTAAATGCGGCCCGTTTAGTGTGTCAAGAATTAGGAATAAGTGAGGAAGAATTTAGGGCTGCAATAGTTAGTTTTACAGGAGCGGCAAAGCGGTTAGAGTTGTTAAATAGCGTGAACGACACGAATATTTATAAGGACTTTGCGCATTCACCTTCTAAACTAAAAGCTAGTGTTGATGCCGTAAAGGCACAATTTAGTGATAGAAAATTAGTAGCATGTATTGAGCTTCATACTTTTAGCAGCTTGAATGCAAGCTTTTTAGATCAATATAAAAACACAATGGATAAGGCAGATGTTCGGATTGTTTATATTGATGAAAAGACCTTTCAACATAAGAAGATGGAACCCCTAACTAAGGATGATATTGAAGAGGCATTTAACGATCACGACCTGGTATTCTTTAATGATTCTGCTCAGTTGGAAAACTATTTGAGAAGTTTAGATTTTAAGGGAGTTAACTTATTGCTGATGAGCTCTGGTAATTTTGGTGGCATGGACTTGATAAAATTGGCATACGAGTTGAATAGCTAAATCAGATAAATTATAAACCGAAAAACTGTATGGGCTTAATTGGAAAAAATATTAGAACTCTCCGCCAGAGAAATGGCTGGAGCCAAGGTGAGGTAGCTAAGAGACTGGAAATATCAATCCCAGCATTTTCCAAAATAGAAACGGGTATTACTGATGTGAATATCTCTAGATTGGATCAGATAGCTACCTTGTTCGAAGTAACTACTATTGAGTTAATTTCTAAGGAAGGCGAGCATCATCAATCAGAAAACACTGCTGAAATTAATATGCTAAAAGAAAAAATAGCATTTAAAGAAGAAGAGATTATTAGCCTGCAAAAAAAGGTTATCGAACTTTACGAAGAACTTAGAAAAAAAGATAAAGAAGCCTAAATAGTTTTTCTCATCGTTAAATGCCGTTTTCCGAATTTAGCTCCTGTAGCTTCGTGGAAGGCGAGCATTTTATCGTTAAAATCACCTACCCAAGATAGCTCTAATTCAGTGTACTGATTTTTTGGCAGTACATATTCTCCTAATTTGATAATAAGAGCAGATTCGAGACCTAGCTTTTGGTATTTGCTCTTTGTACCCATTACGATGGCTCGCATGCGCGTAACGCCAACCCATCGCTTATAGGCAAATTTTAACTTTTCTAGTAGGCCGAGCTTGCCATTCAATCCTTTGATCATTTGATTGGCATCTGGTATAATTACAACGAATGAAGCGGGTTCACCATTTGCGTAAGCAAACCAGATTAGCTTCTCGTCCATAATTACTTCCATCTGCTTGAAACTCTCCTCGAGTGTTTCCTTCTTGATAGGAACAAAATTGTCGAAATCTTTCCATCCATCATTGTAAATTTCCATCAAATCATTGATGTATTTTTCTGCATTCTTCTTAGAAAAGTGTTCGAAACTATAATCTGCTTTAGCAGCTACCCAATTGGCAATTTTTGTAAATCTAGCAGGAAATGGTATGGTAAGGTCAATATGATTTGTTAATTGCTCATACGCTGTTTCGAAACCGTAGGCGGTAAAAAATTGGTGGTAATAAGGCTGATGATAATTCATCCCATAAGAAGGGGGGGTAAAACCTTCGACTAGCAGACCCCAAAAGGAATCGTTTTCACCAAAGTTAATTGGTCCCTCCATTACTTGCATGCCATTTGAAGCTAACCAGGCCTTAGCGGTATCAAACAACATAAAAGCTGCCTCTTGGTTATTGATGCATTCGAAAAAGCCAACGCCCCCAGTCGGACGTTCGTAGATATGTGCTTTTTTGTCGTTTATAAAAGCTGCAATCCTACCAATAGCCTTTCCATCGTTATCTTTAAGTATCCAGCGGATACATTTACCATGGCTAAAGAACGGATTTTTAGCTGGATCAAATATTTTCTCTAGATCTTGGTCTAAAGGACGGATCCAACTTTTATCATTCAGGTAAATAGTTTGAACGACATTTAAAAAAGCTTGCTTCGATACAGTATCTTTAACGACTTCAATTTGCATTTTAGGGGGTTATGAAAATAAAAAGCACCCCTTAAGGATGCTCTTTTATGATATAAAATTTTTAGGAACAATTAGTATCTATCATCATCGTCGTCATCATCGTCGTCAAAGCTCTCAAATGTATCAAGGTCGTCCAATGGCACGTCGAAGTCATCTTCTTCTTCCTCTGCTAAGACCTCATTATCTTGAATGTCATCATCATCTTCTCCATCTGATTCCTTTTTGGACAGTGGCTTGTTGTTTGTGTTTTTTGGCGTTGGTTTTTTTGGCGTATTCATAACACTAAAAATATTAATTGTACGAAAGTTCTACTGCTTATCTAAATTACGAAAAATCTTTTTAAATAGAAAGAAACCTGTTTTTTAGATTTATTATTTAGTTCAAAATTAAGAGAAAAAGCTTTTTTCTGAAAGTTTTTTTTATTTTTTTTACTGCACTGTTTTGCAGTGTCTTATCGTTGTTTTGCTACGAATGCACGAATTAATGGGCTTGCTATGTCGATTTCTAGCGTGGTAGTTAAGGGGTATTCTTCCTGATTAGGTTTATTAGTTTTTCTGTTTTGCCACGAATGCACGAATTAATTGGTTGTTTGGGTTGGATTCTAGTGCGGTATTAAATGGATTTGCTGACTGAGTTGCTTCAATAAGCTCTTCATGAGTTTTTTCTATAAGTGCACGATGACCAAGTTAAAGAGATAAATTTGGCAAAAAAAAAAGCGTCCTAATTTTTATTGGGACGCTTTTAACACACAAATGAAACCTGAATTGAGATATAGTTTTAGGTTAGGTTAAAAAATATCTTTGTCAATCCTATAAGAACGCGCTAAAACAAAACATTTAATGTTTGTTTAATATCTTATCACAAGTTTAATGCTATTATCAGCAGGAAACTAGTAAAATGAGTGAGTGGTAATGATAATTGAGTAAACGGTAATAATTAGGTAAGTGGTACTTCAATTGTAATGATTGTGCCGCTTTTACCGTTCTGTTTTATCGTTAACTGTATAGGTTTTGCTTCAATTTTGTTCAGTAAGTTAATTCTTTCCTGGGTTAAATCCATGCCTTTACTTTGATGGCCTGATTTTTTTTGCTTGAGGGCATTTTCAATACCTACTCCATTATCGATAATACTAATCTGCAAATAGTCCTCATCTTTCAGATCAATATGGATATTAACTTCGCCACCGTCTTCTTGAGGCATAATGCCGTGCCAAATCGCATTCTCTATATAAGGCTGTAATAACATAGAGGGAATAAACGAATCTTCCTTATCAATTTGCGGATCGATCAAGATTTTATATTTGAACTTGTCGCCAAATCTATTCTTCTCAAGACTTAAATAAAGATTGAGATACTCTATTTCTTCCTCTAAATTGATATAGCTCTTTGTACATATTTCTAAATTCTTTCGAATAAGCTTTGCGAATCCTGTTAATATACGATTTGCAGAAGAAGTATTACTGGTATTGATAAAATGCTGGATAGAATTCATCACGTTGAATACAAAGTGTGGATTCATCATGGCCTGCAAAGCTCTCTGCTCGAGCATTAAGGTTTTATTCTTTAACAGCAACTGCTCTTGCTCTTTATTTTTTTGCCGTTTAGTGATGTTTACCGTAATGATGTAGAGTAAAGAAGCTCCAATTGCTAATAGTATTGCGATAAACCACCAAGTTTGCCAAAAATGTTTTTCAAGTTCAAAAGTAATTCTTGCAGGCTCACTCCATTGGTTGTCCTGACTTTTCGCACTAACTTCAAAAACATAGGTGTCTGGTTCTAATGCCGAGAGCTCTAATCTTCTATTTTTAGTTTCTGTCCACTTTACATCGCTTTTTAATCGATACCTATAAGTAAGCTGCTGGTTTTTAAAGTCGACAGCACTATAATTAAAAACGATATTATGCTCCTCAGGTTTGAAGATGAAATTTGAAGAACTCAAATCTAAAGGCACTTTGTTATGGGTAATTGAAGAAATATAAATTTCGGGTGCAGTTTTTAAGCGTGAAGCTAAATTGTGGCTAAAATAAACCAAACCGTTATTGGTCGCAAAATAGGCTGTATAGTCATCAATATAAAGGTCATTCAAATCATCCGAAAGCAGGTCATTGGCATAATCGAATGAATTGATATTTACCTTGTTATTCTTAAAAAGAATACGGTTTACACCGTTATTGCTAATTGCCCAAAGGTAGTCTCCCTTTACAAATAACTTATTAATGATATTGTTGTTTAAGCCGTCATTTTGGGTAATGTGCTTAACAATTTTATCTTTCACCAAAAATAAGATTCCATAGCCATCCGTAGCCATTGCAAATACTTTATTCGGCAATTCTTTAATGTCGTTAACCCTCTTAGAAAGCATTGGATTTTTTGCGTAGTGCTTCGTTAAGCGATTATTCCCAAATTCTGATACACCATTTAAATTAGCGAACCAAAGTTTCTGCTGCTGATCAAAATAGACACTGTACGAACGTTCCTTAAAGTAATCTTGGTTTTCTTTATAGTTTAGCGCGTTGAATTCAAATTTACGAAGCCGGTCGTTGATAATTACAACACCAGAAGACAGCGCTAATGCAAGTTTTTGATTGTTATCCAAACTGAAATTCTTAACTACAAATACAGAATTGTTGCTTTCTTTTAAATAGCTAATTTGTGGTTTGTTACCATAAATATTTTCGATTTTTCCCAATCCATAATCTGAAGCAAAGTACATGGTATTTCGGAACGTATCGAGCTTAAACTCTTTAATGTTATGATATCTTCGCTTATCTGGAACTTCAATCGTATTAACTCGCTTAGTGTTAATGTCGACCAAGTTAATTTTGGCATTGCTTAAACCCAACCAAAGTCTATTTTGTGCATCTTTAGTAATGCTCTTAATAATATTACTTGATAAGCCACTTTCTGTATTTAAAATATATAGTCGCTCTTTTGGGTCGGGTAATCTATAGATGCCACTTTTCGTAGTGAACCACATGTTCCCATTTCGATCTTTAATAACTTGATTAACATCAACATCTTTTAGAATTTGGTTGCTGGAACCGTTAAAACCAAGGATATAAACGCCGTTATTGTTACTTAACCACAGTTCTTTTTCGTTCGTATAAATATATCCGGGACTATTATTTAAAAGGTCACTGCTAATCTTTAAGATTTTTTTAACGGTAAAGCCGGTTTTTGAATTTAATCCACCCTTATCCAAAAAGTACATGCTTTTATTCTTAAGGTTAAGGCTAGTTTTGTAAGATAGGGGAAGGATCGTGTCATTGATCAACACAAAGTCTCTTTCGATGAATACATGCAATCCTTGTGTACTGTAAGCCCAAATATTACTCTTACTATCTTCGTGAATAAAGGCATTGATAAATTGCTTTTGAGGATTTGGAGAGACGTATCTCAATACTGATTGTTCATTCCAACAAGCAATAATATTCTTATTGGTACCAAACCAGATCCTGCCTCTGCTATCTTCAAAAAACGAAACTACAACAGCATTTAGTTTTAAAAGCTTAAGTTTTGGCTCGTTTTCGGCATTGTAAATTTTGCCGTTGTAAAAATAACTCAGCTGGCCGTTAAGTGCCAGGAACCAAATCCTGCCTTTACTGTCTTCTTTTAGTTGAAGGATTTGATTATCAGGAAGGCCATCGTCTACAGAAAAATTCTCGAAATTTGAACCGTCAAACCTACTTACCCCTGCATCGGTTGCAACCCATATATAACCTTTTTTATCTTGCAAGGTAAAATAACAGTTGTTGCTAGGTAAGCCGTCTTTTGTGGTGTAGTGTGGTAAATATAGGGTTTGTGCGTAATTTGTTTTTGCCTGAAAGCACAAAGCAAATACCGTAAGAAGGACATATTTTAAAATGTTAATCTTCATTTTGCAAATTGGTAAATGCCTTAATCCTCTCAAAAAAATCACTCGCCCTGCGCCTAGATACGGTAATACTCTCTCCATTTTTGAGTATCACCTGTAAACCATTCTTAGAATTGTACTCTTTGATATAAGCTAAGTTCACGATAGTAGATTTATGAATACGGACAAATCTATTTTCGGGCAGAATTTCTTCATAGTCTTTTAGCACCTTAGAAACCGCTATTTTTTCACCGGTCACTAAATTAAATACCGAATAATTACTATCAGCCTCAATGTGTATAATGTCATCGATATCAACCAAACGATAGCCTTGTCCATTTGGTATGGTAATTTTTTTGATCGATGATTTATTGGTTAGATCGTTTGCTAGATTCTTGAGACTCTCGCTTCGATTATTTTCATTTTTAATATACTTAGTTGCTTTTTCTACGGCAGCAATTAATTCATCTATATCAATTGGTTTCAATAAATAATCTAAGGCGTTTGCCTTGATAGCTTTTAACGCATATTGATCATAGGCGGTTGTAAAAATCACCGTGGCATTGGCAATCTGAGCTTGTGGTATGAGCTCAAATCCATTTTCACCAGGCATAGCAATATCTAAAAAAATAAGATCAATTTGATGTTGATTGAGCAGCATACGAGCTTCGCTTACCGATTTCGCGATACCGGCAACATGGACGTTCTCACAATTCTCTTGCAATAGAAAATAGAGCGAAGATCTCGCAAATTCTTCATCATCAACTATAATGGCGTTTAACACAGTTTTTCTTTATAAGGCTCAATTTATCTAAAAAAAATGGCGATTAGAAAATATTTCTTGAATTAGAAATTTCACTGGATTAAAAAAATAAACACAAATCTAAAAACCGAATACAATTTCTTCTCGTAAGTAAAAGCAAAACTAATATATATCACCTAAATAAAAATTATTAACCAGATAGCTCCATCACCTTTAAAAAAATGAAAACTATGGAAAATTTAAATCAACAAAGCCAAAACCAATCGCCTATAGAAAGCGGTATTTTGGATGCTAAATTAGAACGCCGTTCCTTCTTGCAATATGCAGGCGCAGGTGCCGCAATTGTGGCGCTAACAGCTGCCGGTTGCAAAAAGGATAGGGTTGTTGTGCCAACAGGTGTAACATTAGATTTTAAAAATGATTTTGGTGTATTAAACTATGCCTATGCTTTAGAACAGCTAGAGGCAGCGTTTTATATCAAAGTAGCATCCGCACCGCCATCTGGCTTTAGTACTGCAGAACGTAATTATTTCAATGATATCCAATATCATGAGATTGCACATAGAGAGTTTTTTAAAAATGTGCTAGGAACGGCTGCTATTGGGAGTTTGGAAGTAGATTTTTCGAGTATCAATTTTACAGATCGTGCTAGTGTATTAGCTGCCGCTAAAGCCTTTGAAGACTTAGGTGTTGCCGCTTATAATGGCGCGGGTAGACGTTTAACCACTGATGCTTATATCGTTGTTGCTGGACAGATAGTTTCTGTAGAGGCTCGTCACGCAGCTTATGTTCGCGATTTGATCTCCAATGGAAGTTTTGCTAATTCAGAAGTTGTTGATGCAAGTGGCTTAGATAAGGCTCTTGCGCCTGATGTAGTACTTGGTGCAGCTTCGAAATATATCAAAACAAAAATTAATGTTATTAATCTTTAATCTTAAAACTAGCAATCATGAATATCGTAAATATATTAGAAGAAATTGAAAAAGTTGACGGTGAGATCTATGAGAGATTAAATCCGAGAAGAGCAGCAATGAAAGACTTTTTTAACATGGGTAAGAAAATAACGCTTGCCGCTATGCCTTTAGCATTAGGCTCAGTGTTTAAAAAAGCATATGGTCAAAGTACACCAACGCAAGTTAATGATGTATTAAATTTTGCATTAACCTTAGAGTATCTAGAATATCATTTTTATAACCACGCAGTAGTTGCAGCACCTGGTTTAATTCCAACCGGAGCTCCACTTGGCGCCATCACAACTATTCGTGATCACGAATTAGCACACGTTAATTTATTAAAAGGTGCTTTGGGTGCTGCAGCGAGAACTGCATTAGCTTACACGGATTTTGATTTTACCGGTAAAGGAACTTTTGGTGATGTTTATACAAACTACTTAACATTTTTAAAAGTTGCCACGGCATTTGAGGATACTGGTGTAAGAGCCTACAAAGGACAAGCGACCGTGTTAAAAGGAAATGACGTGTTGACAATTGCTTTGCAAATCCATTCTGTAGAAGCTCGTCATGCTTCGCACTTACGCCAAATGTTAGCAGCAAATGGAGCTACTGGTTTAAAACCATGGATTAGCCTAGGTGCCGGTGGTGCATCGAATGATACAGGTATTGCGGCAGTAGATCCAATTTATGCACGTGAAAATACCAGTATGCAAGCTGGTGTAAATATTGTTGGCATAAATGGTAATGCAGGTGTGACCGCAGCCATTGCAGCCGAATCTTTTGATGAAGCCTTAACTAAAGCTGAAGTACTGGCTATTGCTGGCCTTTTTATAAAATAAAAGTTTAGATTACCTATTGATTTGTTTTTTTTTAGAAAGGGGGGTGTATGCTCCCCTTTCTTTTGAAATTTGAGTTTTTATTGCTTGCCCGCATCCTTTCCAAACTTACGCGGATAATAGGAGAGCGTTACCATGAAGTATTGTTGCAATACGTTTCTCGTAGAAGTTGTGAACGTGTTGGTTCCTGCAAAATTAGTTATTGACCTATTTTGTTTTAGTAAATCTAATGCCGACAGCTTAATTTCTGCGTTATTGCCTTTTGTGAATCGATAATTCGCTTCCGCATTCCAAATTGTAAAATTTATAGTTTCTCCAATCGACGGGTTATTACTGTTTAAACTTATGTTGCTGTTTACAGAAAATCTCTTAGTGAAATTATAATTTGCGCTTAAGCTAGATGTTAACGTGATGTTTTTGTAAGCGGTGTTTAATGTTAGCTGCTTGGATGAACTTGTCGCAATACTTTGAGTGCCCTCTAAAGCCAATTTATCTTTAAATGTAAAATTTGTAGAAATCTTATTATCCGTTGAGAAATTATTGGAGAAGTTAAAAATTCCATTTAAATAATTTGGAGTACGATTAAGGTTAATGTTAATCGTGTATCCAAATTTTAGTTCTGCAGCTTTAAGTCTAAGAGATTTTCGTACATCCCCGTAAAGGCGGGCATATTTGCTGCCATTTGCATTTGCCAGGTAATTGTTTCTGCTATTATTGGCATCTATAAAGGAACTGTCAACGATTGCGTCTTCAATTAGGCCAATAGCGCCATTGAAATTGAAATTGAGGGTATTCTTGTTTCGCATGTCATAGCGGTAAAGATTTATAGTTACAGATTTGTTTTTTGCTTCTACAAGATTGATGTTTCCTCTTTGCAGATTATATAAATTGGTGCTGTCTGTTAGGGGAGCTAATTGGTTGATGGTTGGAATGACAATTGTTGTGTTATAGGTTACGGAAACACTTGTTTGTTGGGTGCCGTATTGGTAGTTACTGTAGTTTATGCTGGCCATTGGAACAAAATTGTAATAGCTCTTATTGATGTTCTGGAAGTTCTTGATCGATTTGTTATCCTGATAGCTCATTTGTTGCGCAGCGGTTAATTCAAAGCTTAAACTTTTACTGTAACGATTGCTTAATTGCTTGTGGAAATTTTTGGAAATTGAAAATTCAGGTGTAAATATTGCCTGGTTTGTTTGTAAATTGTTAGAGAGATAGTTATTTGTTTGATAGTTGCTTCCACTTAGATCTTCAACAACATTTTTATTTTTATTGTTAGCTAAATCCAGCTTCGCAGAAATTTTTCCATCAAAGTTAGCAAGGTTTTTATTGCCAAAAAGCAAATATTTTAAATTGCTAATTGTTGCTTGAATGTTTTGATTCAAAATTTTAGAATTTGTTTGATAATTCCTGTTGAAATCTCTGTTTAATGCAGGAGTGAGTAGATCTTTAAAAACTGTAATTTCATTCCTATCGGAATTTCCGTTGTTCATAGAGAGATTATAGCTCATGTTGAAACTTTTAAATCGTTGTTTCCAGTTGCTATAATTATTATACCCGTAATTAGCCCTTAAATTTAAATTTTGACTGTCTGAATTAGCAATACTACTTCCATTATTTGTACTGGTTAGTTGATTGTTGTTATCGGAAGCATTTCTAATGTAGGTTTGGCTACTGTTACTGCGCTCAGTATTAAAAGTTTCACTAATATCAAGTTGATGGCTTTTTTTCGCATAATTGAATTGTGAATTTTGACGATGATTTTCCTTATTGCCGACAATCGCATTTTCTGAAAAAGAAAAGATCTGGTTGTTGGTTGATAAGGTGGTGATGCTGTTGCTCTGATTATTGTTGATTGATTCCGTATTCGAAAAATAATAGTCTGAATTCAATGAGCTTCTATTATTCCAGTCTTGACTCTCAGGGCTGAAGTTATAATTTAGCTTGGCACCTGCCACCGTCCCTTTATTAATCCCCGTTTGCCTAAAATCTGGTTGATACTCTATGTTAGTTCCCACCCCTTTAAAGGTGCTATTTCGCATTAGTGTATTGATGTCATTTGGCATTTTGTTAATGTCGTTTGCGGCACCAATAAGCGAAATTTGTAATTTTGGGGTACTAAAATTAATGTTTCCATCAATTTGGTAATGGTTATTAGTCCCATAGCCGAAACCAATCTTTCCGAAATAGGACCTGTCTTTGCCTTTTTTTAATTTTAAGTTGGCTACAAGGCTACTGTCTAAAGGATTGTTCCGGTCGGCATTGTTAAAAATCTGGATCTTTTCGAGTGCATTTTTCGGTATGTTTTGTAGTATTACTTTGTTATCGCCACCAAAAAATTGTTTACCATTTACCAATAAACTTTTTACTTCCTTGCCATTCACTGTAATGACCCCATCACCCCAAACAGTAATATTTGGAACTTTTTTTAGTAAATCCTCTACCGTTGCATTGGTGTCTAGCTTAAATGCAGCTGCATTTATCTCTAAAGTGTCGTTGTTATAGGTTATTGGAGGGATGGTTATCACCACTTCTTTCAAAGTCTCATTTCTAGGGTTTATTATTAAAGTCTTTAAATCAAGCATGCTTTGACCTTTTGGAATTGTTACGTTTTGACGCAACGTCTCATATCCCACATTGCTGATATCTATTCGCAGTAACTGTCCTATGGGAACATTCGTGAATTTGAATTCCCCATAATTGTTACTTAATTGATAGTTTAAAACAGAGCTATCTGCGCGATAAATAGAAACGGTAGCGGCCTTTAGCACGTAGTTGTGGACTGTATCCCGCACTATTCCTTTGATGGTTCCTGCGGTGGGTTCGGTAGTCTGTTGAGCGTATGATAAAGAAGTGAATAGGCATACTATACCTATCGTTAAAAGGAAAGGGAGGCGCATAAATTATCTAGTTTTTTGGTTTGAAGACTACTAATACTGGATTGCTTTTTCTGTCGCCAGTTTTAAGATAGTTTTCTAAAAGTGGAGGATACTTTGCTTTCTTATCGACACTTCGTTCTTTAAACGCAAACATCGCTAAAGATGAATAGCTGGTGTAAAATTTCCCACCTTCGTAGGCTAAAAATCCACGGTTTTCAAAGTCATAACCAAAACCAGAATCGGTAATCGGTAAAAAGTGCGAGAGACTATCAGGTTCTAAATCTTGAAAAGAGATCAGTTCGCTTGTTTTGATGTTATAGATTAAGTTTTTCTTTTGGTCTTTGTCCCAAAAAATATTTGAAAATCTTAGGTAGAGATGATCTCCTAGTAGGTAGCTTTTCCCTAAACCATGGATAACCTTTTTATTTTTCTCAAAAAATTCGAACCGCTTTTTAACATAAAGGGGGTTAGTTACAAAATCCTTTGGCAAAGTATTAATGGCAGGAAGGATAAATTTATAAGCCAATGAAACTGCATTGGGTGTTATTTTATATAAGTTATAATCATAGAAAGTAGTGAAGAACGCTTCGTTGGGAGCGTATTGACTAATACCACCATCACCGTACCAATCATCTTTTTCCCACATTTTGTTATCGAAAACAAAATAACCAACAGTGTCCTTTTTTATCTTATTGATCAAGTTTACTTTGTAAAAAGTACTATCTTTTCCTTTTTTGATAGATAGATTTTGTTTAGCGATAATATTGCCATCAGACATCGTAACTTCATCAAAGTAGTTAAAGTTTTTTACTTTCTTGACAAACTTACCCTCCATGGTGAAGTATTGAATATTGTTGTTAGTGAACATTACAATATAATCGTTTCCGTCTTCTTGAATAGCTCTAAAGCCGTAAGATTGTGCTTTTTCTTTGTCCTCCTTATCTGATTGAAGTTTGGTTGCGTCAATTTTGGTGACGAATTTTCCCTCGTCATTAAATACAAGGACAGCTCTGGTATCATAATCATAAATAATGAACTTTTTGCCCGCCACCTTCATTTCTGCGATGTTCCCGAACAGACTTTCTTTGGTGGTTTCTAAGGGAATGAATTTTACTTCTTCAAAAAGTTGGGAGACTGTTGCACCCCTTGCACTTTGTGGATCAATGCGTAGGGTAACCATGCCGGTACTATCAACTCTACCTTGTGCGTAAAGTTGAAATGAGGAGATTAGGACTAGAACGAGCGCGTTTATTATTTTTCTGAACATGAATAGAGGCTATTTGATTCAATGTTAAATAATAAAAATGAGTTTTTTTATGATTTAACATAAATTAATAATTAATAACCTGCTCTTCTAATTCACCTGGTAATTCTCGGTAATTATATTGTTGTCCACGCAGTTGAGGCTCAAAACCAGCTTCCTTAATTGCATCCTGAATTCCTTTCGCTGTGAAACGGTGAGGAGCACCAGCTGCTGAAACTACATTTTCTTCGATCATAATTGAACCAAAATCGTTAGCTCCTGCATGTAAGCACAGCTGTGCTACTGCTTTACCTACTGTTAGCCAACTTGCTTGTATATTTTTAACGTTTGGTAGCATTATTCGACTTAATGCTAACATTCTCACATATTCATCACCTGTAACTGTATTGCTAATACCACGCAGGCGTTTTAACAGGGTGCCATCATCTTGGAACGGCCAAGGAATGAACGCTAAAAATCCTTTTGCATGGGCTGGCTTTTCCGACTGAACTTCCCTGATCCAAACTAAATGCTCAAAACGTTCTTCAATAGTTTCTACATGGCCAAACATCATCGTTGCAGATGTAGTAATGTCTAGTTGATGCGCTGCTCGCATTACGTCTAGCCACTCTTGTCCACCACACTTACCTTTAGAAATTAACCTTCTAACCCTGTCATTTAAAATTTCTGCACCTGCACCAGGTAGGGAATCCATTCCATTAGCTTTCAGCTCTTTCAATACCTCTGTATGTGAAATCCCTTCTAATTTGGCTACATGGGCTATTTCTGGTGGACCTAACGCGTGTAATTTTAAATTGGGATAAAGTTCTTTCAGTTCCTTAAATAGATTCGCATAAAAGCTTAAGCCCAAATCAGGATGATGACCACCCTGCAAAAGTAGTTGATCGCCACCTAAACGAAAGGTTTCTTCTATTTTAACTTTGTAAGTTTCGATATCGGTAATATAACTTTCATCGTGGCCTGGGCGACGAAAAAAATTGCAGAATTTACAGTTGGCTATGCAGACATTAGTTGTATTAACATTCCGATCAATTTGCCAAGTTACTTTACCACTAGGTACTTGAATTTTCCGGAGTTCATTCGCGACATAGGCCAAATCTGCAGTATCAGCATGATGATATAAAAAAACACCTTCCTCTTTGGTTAAGAATTCGAAGTTTAAAGCCCGTTGTAATAGTTCAGCAGTATCCATGTACAAAGATAATTGTTTTAGTTGGAAAGTATTTGGTCAGAAAGTCAGAAAAAGCGACTCTAATTTTACATTAATCTCGGACTTGTGGACTAGCAACTTTCGGACTTTTATATATCTTTACGGCTCAAAAAAAATAGATGGTAGAATTTAATCGATTTACGCTTTCAAATGGTCTAAAAGTAATTGTTCATGAGGATGTTACAACACCGATGGCCGTTCTAAATATTCTTTATGATGTGGGCGCTAGGGATGAAGAACAAAATAAAACAGGATTTGCTCATTTATTTGAGCATTTGATGTTTGGTGGTTCCATTAATATTCCAAGTTATGATGAACCATTGCAAAGAGTAGGAGGTGAAAATAATGCCTTTACAAGTAATGATATTACGAATTATTACATTACACTGCCTTCAGCAAATATAGAAACTGCGTTTTGGCTAGAGAGCGATAGGATGTTAAGTCTCGCTTTTTCTGAAAAAAGTTTAGACACACAACGCAATGTTGTGATGGAAGAATTTAAACAAAGGTATTTAAATCAGCCATATGGCGATGTTTGGTTAAAACTAAGGCCTTTGGCCTATGAAACCCACCCTTATCAATGGGCAACAATTGGGCAAGACCTAACTCAGATAGAGAATGCGAAAATGGATGATGTAAAAGCATTCTTTAAAAAACATTATACACCCCAAAATGCCATTTTAGTGGTAGGAGGAAATGTGACAACGGATGAGGTTAAAAAGCTTGCACAAAAGTGGTTTGAACCTATTCCGGCCGGAGAGAAGTATGAAAGGAATTTGCCTGCAGAATTACCACAAACTGCTGCAAGATCATTAACTGTAACGGCGAATGTACCATTGAACGCTATTTACATAGCTTTTAAAATGCCTGCCAGAAAGGATCCTGCTTACCAAGTTTTTGATTTACTGAGTGATATTTTATCGCAGGGACAATCATCGCGCCTTTACACTAGTTTGTTAAAAGAACAACAATTATTTAGCGATATCAACGCTTACATGACTGGAAGCATTGATGAAGGACTGTTTATCGTTGAAGGAAAATTAATCTCGGGTGTTGATAAAGATCTTGCTGAGCAGGCTATATGGAAGGAGCTGGAGAAAATTAGCGAAGAGTTGGTAAGTGATTCGGAATTGATTAAGGTTAAAAATAAATCAGAATCTATCATGGCTTTTTCTGAAATGAATTTGTTGGATAAAGCGATGAATTTAGCTTATTATGAACTCTTAGGCGATGCTGATCTATTAAATGCAGAAATGGAGAAATATTCAATCGTTTCCGCGCAACAGATTAGGGAAGCTGCTAAAGCAACTTTTGTAAAAGAAAATTCATCAACTTTATATTATTTAGCCAATGCTTAACCGTACAGTTACCCCCGCATATAAACAAGTTGACGATATCAACTTTATCAGCCCGGCACAAAAATCATTAAGTAATGGTATTAAAGTTTATAATTTCAATGCCGGTCAAAAAGAATTGGTGCGTATTGAATTTATTTTCAACAACGTAAATTGGGATCAAACTAAGCCCTTGCAAGCCGTTACTGTTAACAGTTTAATTAACAATGGAACCAAGACCTTATCTGCTAAAGAAATCGCAGAGCAGGTTGATTATTATGGTGCATTTTTGCAAAGCGATTATGGCGCAGATCATATTACGATTACGCTCTATAGTTTAAGTAAATATCTTTCTTCGGTATTGCCAATTGTTAAAGCAATATTAACTGAAAGTACCTTTCCCCAGCAAGAGCTAGATATATTTATCCAAAATCAAAAACAGAAATTACAGGTTAATTTGCAAAAGAATGATTTCCTTGCGAGAAAAACTTTTGCTCACGCAGTGTTTGGTGATACTGCCTATGGATCTGATATTAATATGGCCGACTATGATGCTTTGAAAAGGGAAGATCTGTTTAACTATTTTGAAGCAGCGTTTAAACCAGAAAATTGTGTAATTATCTCTGCGGGTAAATTTGACGAAAAAGAGTTCGTTTTATTAGATAAATATTTCGGGAGAAGTTGGGACAATCATTCGCCTACAACATTAAATAGGTTTTCTTATACTCCAGGCAATGGGAATAAAATTTTTATCCCAAAGCCAGATGCGGTTCAAAGTGCAATCAGAATGGGAAAACTTGCCATTAATCGTTCTCATCCAGACTTTGCAAGTTTTCAGGTGTTAAATACATTGCTAGGTGGTTATTTTGGGTCGAGGTTAATGGCTAACATTAGAGAAGATAAAGGCTATACCTATGGCATTGGTTCTGGAGTTGCTTCGCTAAAACATGCTGGTTATTTCTTTATTGCGACAGAAGTTGGTGCTGATGTTTGCGAAAATGCACTGACGGAGATATATAAAGAAATTGAAATCTTAAGATCGGATCGCGCAAGCGATGAAGAATTGGATTTGGTTCGAAACTACATGTTAGGATCGTTGTTAGGGAGTTTGGAAAATATTTTTTCTCATGCCGATAAATTTAAAAATCTCTATTTCTCTAACTTGACTTATGATTACTACCGCAGTTATATTCACACCGTAAAAAATATCACTGCTGAACAATTACAGCAAATAGCTCAACAATATTTAGACCCAAGTACCTTTACTGAAGTAGTAGTAGGCAAATAATCGCATAACATTGATGAATACTTTACAAGAAAATCCAGCTTACGTGTATAAGCTAAATCCAGATTTAGCAACAATTGATTGGGATTACATCATTTCTTTATTTTATAAAATAGAATGGAAGCATCGTAAAGCTATTGAAATTGAAACTGCTTTTAGACAAAGTACAACCACCATCTTTATTTATAAAGATGAGCAGGTTATTGCGTTTGGAAGGGTAGTGGGCGACGGCAGGTATTACGCAATGTTGGCAGATATTGTAGTAGATCCAGATTTCCAAGGGCAAGGCTTAGGCAAATACTTGGTTACTACCTTGAATAATCAGTTGGTAGATTATCACTTTGTAAACTTAAGTGCAGCACCTGGTGCCGATTCATTCTATAAAAGTATGGGTTGGAAAAAGCAAACAACTGCATTTATTTGGCCGCAAGGTCCAAAGCAATTAAGACAACATTGCGAGGTTGATTAAAGACTTACGAAGTTTATAAACTTCGTAAGTCTTTGGTGTTAACTTACTCTTTGTTTTGTATAAGCGTCACCTTCCCATCCATCGTACTAACGATAATATTTTTTTGATCTATTGGATTAATCGTGTTGATCATTGAATTGTCTATTTTATGTAGCCACAAATTTTGCTGGGTCTTTGGATCAAAAGTATAAACCACCCCATTTTTTGTTCCATAAAAAACAATCCCGTTTTTCTCGACTAAATCTGACGGTGTATGCTCATAGCCAAAACCTGCATGTAACTTCCAAGTCAAGGTTGGTGCAACAGGATTTGTTTTAAATGCTACAACCGTGTCCTGCATCGTTTTTCCGTATATGGTTGTACTATCGGCTGACAGACCAATAGATTCCCTTACTTTTGCCTCTTTGGTTCGCCATAAGGTTTGTCCGTCATTTACGTTAATCGCAGTTAAAAAACGATCGGGGGCAGCAATATAAACTACACCATTTGTTGCAATTGGTGTACACATCGCAGGAGAAAACATTCTGTTTCCATTACCATTGTTCCATTTCCAAGCGAGATTGCCAGATTTTTTGTCGAGTGCGTACAAATGTCTGCCCCAAGAACCAAAAATAACTTTACCGCGATAGATTAAAGGCTTGCCAACAATGGTTCCTTCAATATCTTCAAATTTCCAAACTACCTTTCCTGTGTTAAGTGAGATCGCTCTAAAAGTATGATCGCTACCTCCAATTAAAACGTTTTCACCATCAATTACTGGAGATCCAAGTACAGCATTTGCGGTTTCAACTTTCCATACCACCTTGCCGTTTGCATTGTTTAAAGCGTATATAGTACCATCTCCAGAACCTAAAATTACTAAGTTTTTGTAGACAACAGGCGACGAGTAGATGGCTCCTTTGGTAGAGAATGTCCATAGTTTTTTTCCAGTTGTTCTGCTTAATGCTTCAACTAATCCTAAACTGTTGCCAAATATCACGGCCTTATCATTATAAGCAGGGGTATTAACTACATTCGCACTCGAATGGTAAGTCCATACTTCTTTAACGCTAGGATATTTCTGATTGATTTCGAAACTTGGCCTATCGTAGGCTTTTAACGTTTGATGTATAAATTTCTTCAAAGCAATTTTTCGCCAAGTAGGCAATTGGGTTTGATTAGGCTTTTTGATGGCAAAATAAGCTGTATCTTTTGCCATATTTACAATATTGTATCCACCTATTGTATCTTTCGCTCTTAAATTAGACCTTCCCATTGTTGCAGGGATTCCTTCGAAATCCATTGCTTTATTATTATGCCCATGACCATTAATGATATATTGTATATTGCGGGTTTTCAGTCTGTCGGTAACTTCATACCAATTATCAAGGCTATTGTCAATTGGGTAATGATTTAAAAAAACAATTGGCATGTCTTTAGGAGTCTTTTTCAATACTTTATCCAGCCAAACAGTGGCGTCTCTCGGGATGTGTCCGTCGCTCATTCGCACATAGGGTCCTGAAGCGCAAGCAATAAACCGATAACCTTTATGGTCGAAGGTAAACTTGTCATAACCAAATTCTTTAATAAAAGTAACCCCTCCCGATTCAGACCAACCTGTATCGTGATTACCTGGCATGATATAGTAGGGGATATTTAACAACGAAAAAATACTTTTAGCAAGTTTTAATTCATCATTAGTACCCATTTCTGTAATATCACCGGTAATTACCACAAAGTCAAGGTCTTTCTGATTGTTGATATCTGCTACGGTTCGCCTTAGATCTTCTTCGCCAGTTGAAGCACCAACATGCGTATCAGAGACGAAAGCGTATTTGAAACTTTGAGCAACTGCTGAAAAACTAAGTGTAATTGTAAAAAGTAGGATAAGAAGTTTCTTCATTTGAAATTTTTTTGAGTTAAAGATGAAGAGATTTTTTCGGTTTCGCCAATATGTATCAATTAATTCACAAACTTAGACTTGTTGAACTCACGCTGTTTGATCCCTTATTGTTCCACTAATTTTAAAAACTTAGCTTTATCAATTTTTACCAAATAAGCGAAAAGCCCATTTGTCTGCCACAAGCCACAAACTATTCATGTTTTTGGCTGCTTATAACTAGGTATACGTATCAAGGAGTGGTAATATGACAGTCGCTGTGGTAACTGTGGGGTTGAAGTGGGCTATAAAACACCGCTGGCTACTGTTTGCAGTTTTGCAAACAGTAGCCATATTTAGGTGTAGTCTTAAACAGAGGTATTAATTTATATATAATCTTAAACTTTAAGCCAAGGTTCTCACCAACCCGTCTTAATTTAAAGCTAAGGTTCTCACCAACCTTTCTCAATTTGTACTTAAGGTTCTCACCAACCTTAAGCGTCTTTGAGCTTGCTTATGTAGGGTAAACGAGAGGAAGTTTAAAAACGCTACAATGATTTCATAAATATTTTAAATTATTTTATTCCGAAAAGTTATTTTTGAATTGGCCGATTAAATCGTACCTTTGCCCTGCAAATAATAACTCCTAATTTATTTGCTATGCAACTCGATCCCCAAAAATTTATTGCTACTGGTTTAACTTACGATGACGTACTGTTAGTGCCTGCATATTCTGAGATTTTGCCCCGTGATGTTAATACAGCTACGTTTTTAACAAAGAAGATTAAGTTAAATGTTCCGTTAATTTCTGCTGCCATGGATACCGTTACTGAGGCGGAATTAGCCATAGCCATTGCCCAAAATGGAGGTATCGGAATGCTTCATAAAAATATGACGATTGACAGACAGGCCGAGGAAGTTCGTAAAGTGAAGCGTTCTGAAAGCGGTATGATCCAAGATCCAGTTACTTTATTGGAAAATTCAATTGTTGCAGATGCCTTTAAAATTATGAAGGAACATAAAATAGGAGGTATTCCAGTAGTCAGTAGCGATAACAAATTGGTTGGCATAATTACCAATCGCGATCTACGTTTCCAAAAGAACATGAATAAGCCTATTGTTGATGTGATGACTAAAGAAAATTTAATCGTTGCGCCAGAGGGTACGAATTTGGTTCAGGCAGAAGAAATACTACAGAATTACAAAATTGAAAAATTACCAGTTGTTAATGCCGAAGGTTATTTATGTGGCTTAATTACTTTCAAGGATATTCAGAAAGTGAAAAATTATCCAGTAGCTTGTAAAGATGAAAAAGGAAGGCTACGCGTTGGTGCAGCGGTTGGAGTTACCGCAGATACTATACAACGAGTTGATGCCTTAGTTAAGGCTGGTGTAGATGTAATTACAATTGATACTGCACATGGGCATTCGAAAGGGGTAGTAGATAAGCTGAAAGAAGTGAAAGCTAAATATCCAGAATTACAGGTGATTGTTGGTAATATTGCTACAGGTGCAGCCGCTAAATTTTTAGCTGATGCAGGTGCAGATGCAGTTAAAGTTGGTATCGGTCCAGGCTCAATTTGTACGACGAGAATTATTGCTGGTGTGGGTGTACCACAACTATATGCTGTTTTCGAATGCGCAAAAGCACTAAGGGGTACTGGTGTTCCTGTGATCGCTGATGGAGGAATTAAGCATACAGGAGATATCGCAAAAGCGATAGCCTCTGGAGCAAGTACGGTAATGGCTGGCTCACTATTTGCCGGTGTAGAGGAATCGCCAGGTGAGACTATTATTTATGAAGGTCGTAAATTTAAATCTTACCGTGGAATGGGCTCTATCGAAGCAATGGAGCAGGGATCTAAAGATCGTTATTTCCAAGATGTAGAAGATGATATCAAGAAATTAGTTCCTGAGGGAATCGTTGGTCGAGTGCCATTTAAAGGTACCTTGGCAGAAGTAATGTACCAATATATCGGTGGCTTACGAGCTAGTATGGGATATTGTGGAGCAGCAACGATTGAGCAATTACAAGAAGCACAATTCGTTCAAATTACAGCTGCAGGAATGAGAGAAAGTCATCCACACGATATTACTATTACGAAAGAGGCACCTAATTATACTAGGTAGATTTTAGCTAATTAAGGAAAATGAAAGCAATCTGTGTTTACTGTGGCTCGAATTTTAATGGTGATGTTGGTTTAAGAAAAGTAATTGAAGATTTGGCTCAAACCTTGGCTTCACAAAACATTACTTTGGTTTTTGGCGGCGGAAGTGTTGGTGTAATGGGGCTCATAGCCGATGAAACGCTCAAACGAAAAGGCAAGGTAATTGGCGTAATTCCACAGTTCTTGATGGACAAAGAGGTGGGCCATAGTGGGCTTACTGAGATGATAGTTACAGAGAATATGCATCAGCGGAAGCAAAAAATGGCCGATTTAGCTGATGGATTTGTTATCCTTCCTGGTGGCTTTGGCACGATGGAAGAATTTTTCGAAGTATTAACTTGGCTGCAGCTAGGGTTGCACACAAAGCCTATAGGCGTATTAAATGTAAATGGATTTTATGATCCCTTATTTGTCCAATTAGATGTAATGGTTGAGCAGAGGTTTTTAAAACAAAACAATAGAGATCTGGTTTTTAACGAAACTGAGGCCGAAGTTTTGATAAATAGCATGAAGGAATTTACAGCAACCCCAGATGATGTTTGGTTTAGAGATCGAAATTTAACTTAGTTTCAGCTCTTATTCACCCGATGGTGTGAAAACAAACTTCTGAATAATTATTTCGACTTCTTTTTGATTTGATGGGACCTTATTTTGAAAGGCCCATAAATTCATATAAATCGGCATCTCCTTTTTGCTAATTTGGGATGATGTATAAGTCTGCGTATGAGTTTTAGTGGCAGGAAAATCATATTGGCTCTCAAATTTGACACCAGTATTGGTTCTAATTATTCGATGAACAGAGTAAGCGTCATTCAGTGAAAATTCTAAGGATGAGCCCCATATATTAGCTGTAGTATGCTCTTCAGGATAAACCGTGTAGTGTAAGTTCTTATTTTTGGCTTTCCCCCATTTAGCAAATTCAATATCCATTTCATCAAAATAATCAATTCCTGAATAATTGAATAAACCAAATACAACGTTCTTATCTAACCGATCAACACGACCCTCTATCCAAAACTCATATTTGCCATTTCCAAAATTTTTCGCTGAAGTTAATTGAGTGCAAAACCATTTTTTTGTTTGCTCATCTTTGGTCAAAGTAAGATGAAGATATCCTTTTTGATCTACCCAAACCCCTTTGTTACTCCAGTAATTGTTTCCTGGGGCTTTTCTCTTATTTGGAGAATTAGTTGCTTTCCATTCGTAACCACTAAAGCTTATTGTATTGGTTGTTGGGTTTACGATTGCTGCGATCTCATTAGGGGGTGGATTATTTTGCTCCATTGACTGCATGATAAGTTCTTTTTTACAAGAAGCGTAAAGCATTACGGTGAAAAATGCCAATGGCAAAATTTTTTTTTTAATCATTTGGTATGGTCTTTTATAAGAGCTTTAAAACAAAACGCTTCATCTTGATTATACAGCAGCCAAACATAATCATAATTGAGGATTAATTTGCAAAGGTAATTTTAACCCTATCAATTAATATTTTCCATTAAAGTAATATCTTTTTATTAAAAATAGGGGTTAATTATTACCTTAGTAAGGTAATGAGTATAGCGCTATGAGAATTTTAATTGCTGAAGATGACGACTTAACCTTGAGAACCCTAGAAATGCGTCTTAAAAAAGATGGACATGAGGTTATCATCGCCCGAGATGGTAGAGATGCATTGGTTAGAATTGAAGATTCTAATCCGGATCTTGTTATCTCAGATATCATGATGCCATATACTTCCGGTTTGGAAATTGTGGGCGCATTAAGAGAAAGGGCAAATTATATCCCTATTATTATATTATCCGGAATGGGACAGGAAGATGTAGTTCTAGAGGCTTTTCAGCTTGGAGCTGATGATTTTATTACCAAACCGTTTAGCCCTAGTGAACTATCCATCAGGGTGAAGAGGTTTGCTATTGCTGCTAATAAATGATCTATTTCGAAATACTTGCTTTAAGCTTTTTTGGCCTTGCTATTTTGCTGATTAGCTTTATAATGATTTATTTAAAAATTGTAAATGCCCAAAGTACTAAGCAAAAAAAGTGGAAAAATATAGTTGAAATATTAATAAGGGATGCAATTTTTAATGATGATGCCGATCCCGCTCTAGTACATTTTCAAATTAACCATCGAACAGCTGTTTTACTTAAAAATAATAGTTTCAGGAAGCTCCTCACCCAAGAGCTTTTGTCGGCAAAGAAGAATATGTCGGGTACGGCTGCATTATTTCTGCAAAAGCTCTATTTGCAGTTAAAGCTTGACGAGTATGCTTTAGCAGATCTCTCCAATAAAAAATGGTATGTAAAAGCTAAGGCACTTCAGGACTTAGGTATTATGAATTTGAATGCCTATTTAAGTAAAATTTATAGACATACTAATCATAAAAACGAATTAGTTAGAATGGAGGCGCAAATTGCTGTAGTTAAACTAACAGGATTTGAAGGTTTGAGGTTTTTAGATGTTGTGAGCTATCAAATTAATGATTGGCAACAAATTAAATTGCTCAATGAATTGAGTTATTTGCCGGCGAATAATTTCAACGGTATAGAAAAATGGCTGTTATCAAAAAATGATAGTGTGGTTATTTTTGCGTTAAAGTTGGTTAAGAATTTTCATCGTTTTGAATTACATCAGCACGTAGTAGCTTGTTTGAGTCACTTATCTCCTGATGTTCGGTACCAAGCAATCATGGCCCTTGAAAAGATATATGACGAGTCGACAGCTAACATCTTGCTGAAAATTTATGATCAGGAAGTGCTTAAAAACCGCATTGCAATTGCAAAATCCATTCAAAACATTGGTACAGAAGATGATATATCCATGTTGATTTCGTTTTTGAAAGAAGAAGAGCCAGAGCAAAAGCGTACACTGGTAAGAACTATTGCAAATATCTCCCCAAGTGGCCTAATTCAATTGCGATTGTTACCGGAATCTAATTTGGAACCTTTAAGTTTAATTATTAGACAAATAGAAGGAGAATTAGCTTTATGAGTTGGCAAAGTATGATAGGAGATATATTCACCTACGGGCTACTTGCTTACTCGATGTTATTGTTTGCCTGTTATATTTTTATTGGTATTTATTCAGTAGGTGAGGTTAAGAAACATCTATATAAAAATAGCTTTACTGATTACAGGCAATTAGCAAGTGCTAGTCAGGCGCCCGGTATGAGCATATTAGCTCCTGCTTATAATGAAGGGGCAAATGTAATTGAAAATGTACGCTCGTTACTGTCCATTCATTATGCAAATCTCGAAGTAATTATTATCAACGACGGTAGTAAAGACGATTCGCTAGCAAAATTAATCGAAGCCTACAATCTTTATAAAACGGAGTATTTTGTAAATGAGCGGATAAAAACAAAGGCTGTTAGAGGGGTTTACAGAAGTCGAAATAAGGTCTATAAGAAACTTATTGTAGTAGACAAAGAAAATGGCGGTAAAGCTGATGCACTAAATGTAGGTGTTAACATTGCACAAAAGGATTACATTGTTTGTATTGATGTAGATTGTATCTTAGAACAAGACGCTTTACTTAAGTTAGCAAAACCTTTTTTAGAAAGCACCAAACAACGTGTTATTGCTACAGGTGGTGTGATTAGAATTGCGAATGATTGTGTAGTGGAGGGGGGTAGGCTAGTCGCTGTAAAATTACCCAAGAAAATGCTGCCACGCGTACAAACACTTGAATATATTAGAGCATTCTTGCTTGGACGAATGGCTTGGAGCAGACTAAACGGACTGTTGTTGATATCGGGCGCGTTTGGAGCCTTTGACAAGGATATAGTGATTAAGTGCGGCGGTTATGATCATAATACTGTTGGTGAAGACATGGAGCTTGTAGTTAGGATGAGACGGTATATGGAGGAATTGAATCTTCCTTACAAAGTTGGCTTTATACCTGATCCTTTGTGTTGGACAGAGGCACCTGCTAATTTTAAAATATTAGGAAGACAAAGAAACAGATGGACTAGGGGTACTATTGAAACTTTAAAAATGCACAAGGTTATGTTTTTTAATCCTAAGTATGGCTTTTTGGGGATGGTTAGCTATCCGTATTGGTTTATGTTCGAATTTTTAGCGCCAATTATAGAATTTTTAGGAATGTTCTTTTTTATACTATTTGCAGCACTAGGTTTAACAAATTGGCGTTTCTTTTTTGGTCTGTTAGCTGTTGTATTTACTTTTGGTTTCCTATATTCAGTTTTTGCTATACTAATGGAGGTTTTAACTTATAACCAATATAAGCGTAGAAAAGATATTCTTAAATTAGTACTTACTGCATTTTTAGAACCATTCGTTTTTCATCCTTATGTTGTTTGGTCGGCCGTAATGGGAAATATTGATTTAATACAAAAGAAAAACGCCTGGGGTGAAATGACGAGACAAGGTTTTAATGCACCTAAAAAACAAAACTAAAACTAGCGGAGATGAATACTGAGCTATTTAAAGAACGATTTTTTAAAGCAATCAAATCGCTAATTCAGCTAATGTTAGCTTGGTTGGTTATCCTGCTAATCTTAAGGATTTTTGAGCTGCTATATAATGGTCTCACAAGGGCTTTTCCAGAATCTATTTTAAAGTTTGTCGCTTTATCGCTATGGTTTGATATCATGTTTTGGTTGAAGGCATATATTTGTGTCTTTGTGCCATTTATCGCCTTATATTTCATCAAACCAAAGTTGGCTAATATAGTCGCTATTACCGCGTTCTTTTTATTGTCTGTTACGCAAATCTTACTAATTACTTATTTTAATACTTCGTTGGTGCCACTGGGTGCAGATTTGTTTGGGTATTCGATGGCTGATATTAAACAGACACTTGGTGCATCATCAGCTTTGAATGCCATTACCATTATTAGCTTTATTTTGCTGCTGCTAGTGTTTGGTTTTGTACTTATTTTCTTGCCAAAGAAAATCAACGTAAATCGGACTATGACGTTTGTGGTCTCTGGTATTGCGTTGATCGCGGTGCTAACAAATGCCAGTCAGTACAACACGCTCATAGATGGGCAAAATGAATATGATTCGAACCTTGCGATCAATAAAACTGATTATTTTTTCAGCTCTAGCTTAAATTATCTCTCACCAGTTACCCTCGAAACTGATATTTATGCGGACAGCTATATTCAACAATATGAGGGAAATGAAAGGAATGTTGCGACTTTTGTTTATCCGGATGAAAATGAATACCCTTTTTATCATAACAATGAGGCACCAGATGTTTTGTCGCCCTTCTTCAAGCCAATTCAAACCCCACCGAATATTGTTATTTTAATGGTCGAAGGTTTAGGTCGCGCTTTTACCAATGACGGAGCTTATTTAGGCAATTTTACACCTTATTTGGATTCGCTTGCGGCTAAAAGCTTGTATTGGAAAAACTTTTTAAGTATCGGCGGTAGAACTTTTGGTGTTTTACCTTCTATAATGGGGTCTATGCCTTTCGCCAAAAATGGCATATTGGAAATGGGACAACAAATGCCAAATCATCTTTCGTTGTATGGCTTACTTGGTTATAACGGCTATCATAGTTCGTTCTATTATGGCGGGGATTCTAAGTTCGATAATATGTCACTTTTTTTAAAAAGGAACAAGGTCGATGACATTGCAGATCTCAATACGATTCCACCGAGTTATTCAAAGCTACCTGCTAAGGCAAATGGCTTTTCTTGGGGATATGCAGATGACCAAGTGTACGCGTATTATTTGAAAAAGCCTTTGAGCCAAAAACCAAATATCAGCGGGATTTTGACTGTCGCAACACATGACCCCTTTTTTATAGCAAATCAGGATAGGTATAAAAAGCAATTTGAACAACGGATGAGTTCTTTAGGTTTTGATGAATCAAAGAAAGCTAATTACAGGAATTTTGCTAATCAATATTCGAGTATCTTATATGCTGATGAATCCATTAAAGCATTTTTAGCTGCGTATGAGAAAAGACCAGATTATGCCAATACCATCTTTATTATCACAGGCGATCATCGAATGGCAGAAATACCATTAAGAAGTAAAATAGATCGTTTTCACGTTCCTTTAATTATCTTTTCTCCACTGTTAAGACGTGTCGCACAATTTGAATCAGTTTCAACTCATTTCGATATTACACCTAGTTTGTTGTCCTTTTTAAAGAAAGCTGCTAAGCTAAATCTTCCAACGGGAGCCAGTTGGTTAGGCGATGGATTGGATACAGCAAGGAGTTTTAGAAATATCCATAGTTATCCGCTCATACAAACTAAAACGGCAATGGTCGATTTTATTCAGGGAGACTATCATCTAAATGGCAATCAGTTGTTTAAGTTGGGCGTTGATCTTGTGGAAACCCCAATTCAAGACGATGAAAAATTCAAGCAATTAAGTAGTGCTTTTGATAATTTTAAGCGCAAAAATGATAAAATAAGTAACGGTGGTAAATTGCTTCCCGACAGTATTATTAAAAAGTACCAATTACGTTAATCTTTCTTTTCGTTTTTTAGAATGTTGGTGATTAGTGGTTTGTAAAAGTTCCAGAAAAAGCTATTCCGTTCCATTGGGTCTTCTACATCATAAAACAAAAATTTAAAAAAGGAAATGCCCTTAAAATAGGATGTTTTTAATGATATGGGGTTATCGCAGAAGTCGCCAGAAAAGTAATAGAATTTAGGGTTAGGAGTGCTTTGTCGAAGTACTGCGGGGAAAGATGAGGGGATACCAAACTTCTTTAACTCTGCCAAACCAATTTTATTGAGGTTCAAATCAAATTTAGAGTCTATTGTGTTGATTTTTTCGTCGGGTAAAATAACATCAAACCAGAACGGATATTTGATTTTTTCGGGTAAGCCAAGTGTTTCTTGTGCGTTAACGGTACTCACTATATAAGGCATAGAATCAGAAAGATGGGTCGAATCTTCCAACACTACGACCTGGTCATAGTCACTTACAAATACAATTCCAGATTTTCTAAATGGCCATTTGTTATGATTTGCAGCTTTGTAATTTTTAACCATCCACACAGGTAATTCTTTATTAACTAAAGTGTCTAATTTATCAAAATACCTCGCCGTCCACCCACTCCATTTCATTCCAAACAGCGACTCAAATTGACCACGAATCTCGGGGCTGGTTGGTGAGCCAATTGTGTTGAATTCTGTAATGATTAGCTTTTTCTTCGCTTTCATCAATTTTAAGAATTCTAAATCACGGTTGCTCAATCCGCCATATAAGATACCTGAACTTCGTTGGTTATTCTTTTGCTGATACCACTCTTTATTATAAATACCGTAAGTATCGGTGAAGTATGCTAGATCAGCATCATTACTTAGCTGCGCTATTTGCGACGCAGAAAACCTTTCCAGCCCCCTAATCCGAAATTGCTCGTTGTCTTTCGGAAAAAAGCCATAGTAATCCCTTGCTATTTTATAACCTTCGGTGTTGTTCTTTGTGTATTTATGGTAATTTAAAATCCAATTTAACGAGATATGCTCTTGCCCTTTTTGGTCTAGTACAGTTTTATCTACTATAGCAATTACCAGTTTCTGATGAGGGCTAAGAAACCAAAATAGCAACATCAAAAAAGGCAAAGCTAAAATGAGCGAGATCGTGATTTTAATTTTTTTATAGTTCATCTGTAGCTGTATATTATTTCGATTTTAAGCCGGATTTGAATATCTTAATTTTGTGCCTGTAAAGCGCATCCTTGGTTTGTTTTTAAAATCTTCTAGTATAGCCCAAGCCAATGATTAGCTGATTGCCTTTTGTATCTTTAAGGTATTCTTGGTTTTCAATAGCAGCTTTTAAATTAATAATATTAAAAACGCCGAATGATTTTCGATAGCCTAATGCTAAACCATTTGATTTTAGTTTATAAGCAGATGTGTTTATGAGAATGTTATTTCGTTGTTCATCTGGTGATAGACCCGTACTTAAGCCTATACTTAAATAATCATCAGCGCCACCAAAGTAATAACGAGTGTTAAGTGAAAAAGATTGAGAAAGACTATTAGTTGATGGAGTAAGAAATGTTCGGAAATTAAACCAGAAGTTTTTATAATATTTGCCTACTGATGCGGTATAAATCCAAGTGTTATCAGTGAAACGTAAATAACGAAGACCTGCTTCAACTTCAAAACTTAAAGGCAAACTTGCATATAGTGAAAAACCAGCCCTATACTTCGGAAAAATGCCCATGTCTGAAGAATATCCTGCATTTACATAAGCTTGCAGGTTTTTTGCTAAACGTGGGTAAGCGTCGACCTCAAACTGTAGGCCATTGCTGTTAAATCGATTAGCATAATTAACCCTCCCTACTACAGAACCGATGCTAGTTTGTCGGCTATAATCTATACTCACCAAGTGCCAAGGATCATTAAATTGTTTGTCAAAATAGATGAAATCGTAGTTTACACCAAGTTTATTTAAGGCACTATTTTCTCTTATTTTGGCTGCTAATGCTCTAGCTTCTGTTTGTTTGGGGTTATTGTTGATTATTTGAGTAACAATAGACTCTGCATTTTGCCATTCATTCAAATCCGTTAATAATTTGGCTTTAAGCAGTAAAAGGGGCTCAGAATTTGGAATTTTCATTAATCCATCATTCACTATCTGAATAGCCTTTTTAGTATCATCATTCCAAAATTCTAAGTTGCCATACGCTACATAAGCGTCTTCGTAATTAGGTTGTTTTTGAATAACGGTTGTAAACTCTATTCTTGCGCTATCCGTTTTTTTGCTCCACGTGTATAATCGGCCTAAAAACACGCGTATATCTGCATAATCTGGAGAATTTTTCAGCGCAGTCTTAGCTAAGGAGATAGCCTCAGGATAATTTTTTTCTTCAAATGCCTTTTTTCTTGCCGATGCAAAAAGTTCGTCGGCTGTTTGTGCCTTAGCTACTTGAACGATGGAAAAAAGAAAAAGTGTGAAGAAGAAAGCCTTTTTGATTAACTGTATATTCATAGATTAAGTGCTGAGACTTTAAAGTTATGAAAACAAATTAATTTGTTTCAAAAATGCACAGTTTTATAAGAAATTATCCTTGGTTATTTCCCAGGTCCATGGTTTTTTAAATGTATTGAAAGTTCTTAACTCACTAAAGTAAAGAATCTCTTCAGTTCGATTATTTCCGGCATTTCTATTAAAAATATTCCCAGTGACTAAATAAACTCTTCGATCGAGAAAATTATATTTTTTTTTCTGTCATCTCACCAGAACCGATATGGTAATAAATATTGTTAGCTAGAATTAAGCTCCATTGCTTGTTCCGATAATTAAATTCATAATCTAGTTTCCATCTCCAATTGTTACCTCCTTCAAATGAGAATTGAAGATTTTGGTGAGCAATGTTGATGTTCTTAAGTGGATCGCCTATGCCACCACCCTCGTTTGCGCGTAAAATGAAATTATTATTCTGCAACGCAAACGTATAATTGTCGGATTCTTTGTTTTTGAAGTAAATGGCCAAGACCCTCGGTTTTTGAAATTCTTTTATTAATTCTGTTTCATTATCACCGTAAGCTCTATTCTCTGCAATTGGCAAATGATACTCAATTACAAAAGCTAAATCAGCAGATTGGTCATTATTTAAGTCACCATAGGCTGTATCTATAACCTTCCAGTTCTGCGGAATCAATGTTTGTAATGTTTTACCCTGTTTTACAAACTTTGGGTAGCTAAATGTCTGGGCAGCGCAGAATTTTATACCCAAGAAAAAACATAGCAGCAAATATCTCATCTCTGAATAACGTGTTAAGCGGTAGATTGTTGCTCAACGCTTACTACTCAACGCCTTTGCTTAAACTAAATACCATTACAGGTTTTAGTTTTAAGAATATAAGATTTAACTTGCTTGCATGAACATAGAATTCAATAAAAATGAAGATGTTAACAAGCAACTTGTTTATGAGTTAAAAACAAGATTGAAGAAGATATATGCCGGTGGGGGTGAAAAAAATGCTGCCAAGCAAAAGCAAAAAGGCAAACTTTTAGCTAGAGAACGCATTGCATACCTTACTGATGAAGGTAGTGATTGGTTAGAAGTTGGTGCATTTGCTGCGGAAGATATGTATGTGGAACAAGGCGGTTGCCCAAGTGCAGGAGTAGTATGTGGAATTGGCTACGTAAGTGGTAGACAATGCATGATTGTAGCAAATGATGCAACAGTTAAAGCTGGTGCATGGTTTCCAATGACAGCTAAAAAGAATTTGCGCGCCCAAGAAATAGCGATGGAAAATCGACTGCCAGTGATTTATTTGGTAGATAGTGCCGGTGTATTTTTGCCTATGCAGGATGAAATATTTCCGGATAAAGAGCATTTTGGGCGGATGTTTAGAAACAACGCGATCATGTCTGCGGATGGGATTGTACAGATTTCGGCAATAATGGGTTCATGTGTTGCCGGTGGTGCCTATTTGCCTATTATGAGCGATGAAGCAATGATTGTAGAGGGAACAGGCTCTGTTTTTCTAGCAGGTTCTTATTTGGTTAAATCAGCCATAGGCGAAGATATTGACAATGAGACTTTAGGTGGCGCAACAACACATTGTGAAATATCGGGGGTAACCGATTATAAACACCCAAATGATCAAGCTTGCTTAGATAGTATTAAAAAAATAATGAGCATGCTTGGTGAACCGCAAAATGCCGGGTTTAATCGTGCCAAACCATCATCGCCAAAAAAAAATATAGATGAATTATATGGGATACTGCCCGATAACAGGGAGAAGCCATACGACATGAGAGATATCATTGAAAGACTGGTAGACGATAGCGAATTTGAAGAGTATAAAAAACTGTACGGCCAGAGCATTATTTGTGGACTAGCAAGGATTGAGGGATGGGCAGTAGGCATTGTAGCTAATCAACGTAAGGTTGTTAAGTCTAAAAAGGGTGAAATGCAGTTTGGTGGCGTTATCTATTCCGATAGTGCAGATAAAGCAAGTAGGTTTATCATGAATTGTAACCAAAAGAAAATTCCCTTGGTTTTTTTACAAGATGTGACTGGTTTTATGGTCGGCGGTAGATCAGAACAAGGAGGGATTATTAAAGATGGTGCTAAAATGGTAAATGCAGTGGCTAATTCGGTTGTTCCGAAGTTTACCATTGTGATGGGCAATTCTTATGGGGCTGGAAATTATGCAATGTGTGGCAAGGCTTACGACCCCAGACTAATTTATGCTTGGCCAAGTGCAAAAATCGCAGTAATGGGAGGTGCTCAAGCAGCAAAAGTATTATTGCAAATTCAAGAAGCGTCACTAAAAGCGAAAGGGGAAATTATCACTCCAGAAAAGGAAGCAAGCTTGCTAAAAGAAATTACAGACAGCTATAACAGTCAGACAACGCCTTATTATGCAGCCTCCAGGCTATGGGTTGATGGTATCATAGACCCAACTGAAACACGGAAGGTAATCGCTATGGGTATTGAAGCTGCTAACCAGTCGCCAATTAAAAAAGCGTTTAATGTTGGCGTTATTCAAACTTAAACATTATTTTTATCGATATGAAGCTGTCCATTCTCTTTGCTTTCTTAACGCTAAATTTTTGCGCATTTGCGCAGCTAAAGCCAATCTATTTCCTTGGCGATTTAGTGATAAGCGATTCTACCCAGGCTACTTCATATGGGGTATATGGGAAATTGACCGGCGAGGAATTATATGTCTTAAAAACATTTGACCTGGCAAATAACTTAAAATTAACTGGTTCCTATAAAGACGCTAAATTGACGATAGCCCATGGAAATTTTGTGTATTACGAAGATGTAGACATTTTTAATCGGGTAAATGGGACCAATTTCGTTTTAAAAGAAAAAGGAAGGTTCATTTCAGGCAAAGGTGCATTTATAGATGGTTACCAGAATGGAAGATGGCTAAATTTTTTTCCTGATGGACGTATTAAGAGTGTAGCAACTTACGTAATGGGTATGAAACATGGTTTTTTTGGAACCTATAATAGGAGAGGAAAAACGATAATTGCTGGAGCTTACAAATTGGATAAAAAGGACGGAGAATGGTTTTATGGCAATAAATTAAAGGAAATTTATGATAACGGTGTTCTCCAAGCAGCACCAGATAAGAAATCGAAAAATAAATCAAACTAATGAAATTTATAAAAAACCAACTATTCTTTATCTTCATTTGTTGTTTAAGTTATTCAGTTAGGGCGCAATCTGTTGCTAAAATTCACGAAAATGCAATATTGGTAGATACGCACGGCGATATTTTATTTAATCAGATTAAATCGGGCATAGACATTGGTAAATTGCAAAGTACTGGCAATTTTGATTTACCTAGAGCAAAAATTGGTGGACTTGACGTGCAAGTTTTTTCGATTTGGTGTGACGAAACGGGAGGCTTTGCCTTGGCAAATCGCGAAATAGATTCGTTATATGCTTTAATTAAACGCTACCCTCAGAAAATTGCCTTGGTACGTAATTATCAAGAGCTCCAACAAGCGGTTAAGGAGAAAAAATTGGCAGCGATGATTGGCGTTGAAGGCGGACATATGATTGAAAATAGTATCGCAAATCTAGATCAATTAGCCAAACGTGGAATGATTTATTTAACCTTAACTTGGAACAATAGCACACCATGGGCGAGCTCGGCATTTGAAGAAACTTCCGGAAAAATAAAACCTGAAAATGCCGGACTCAATGATTTTGGAAAGAAAGTTGTTGCTAGGTTAAATGAACTAGGGGTCTTGGTTGATTTATCTCATGTAGGAGAGAAAGCTTTTTATGATGCTATGGCAATAACTACAAAACCTGTCTTGGTGTCTCACAGCTGTGTGTATGCGTTAAATCCAGTTCCGCGCAATTTAAAAGACGAGCAAATTAAGGCAGTGGGTAAAAATGGCGGCGTTATTTCCCTAAATTTTTATAATGGTTTTCTCGATTCCACTTATCAAACAAAGCAAAAAATGTTTCTTGATAAGTATGATGGCGAGCTAAAAGCTTTAGCCCAAAAATATGGCAGGAGTAATGCGATTGATACATTAATTTCCATGCATCCGGTTGAGGCAGATGCGCTAAGAACACCACTGTCGGTGGTAATAGACCATGTGGATTATATTGTGAAGTTGATAGGTGTTGACCATGTAGGTTTTGGTGCTGATTTTGATGGTGCCGAGTCGTTTCCAGCTGGAATAAATGGAGTGGCAGACTATCCGAAACTCACCGCGGCTTTGTTCGCTAGAGGTTACAAAAAGGCAGATGTTGAAAAAATATTGGGCGGAAATTTCCTGAGAGTTTTAAAGGCAAATAGAAACTGATTAATTATCTTTCAATTCTCATCTTTTAATGAATGCCCTTTGCCCTTTAGTAGTTAAAGCTTAAATTTGCTATATTATTTATATCACATGTCAGAAGAAAAAGAAATAGAACACGTTGAATGTTTAATTATCGGATCAGGTCCAGCAGGATATACCGCTGCTATTTATGCAGCTCGTGCTGATTTGAAACCCGTAATGTATACCGGAATGGAAATGGGTGGTCAATTAACCCAGACTACTGATGTCGACAACTTTCCGGGTTATCCAAATGGGATTATGGGTCCAGAAATGATGGAAGATTTTAGAAAACAAGCTGAGCGTTTTGGTACGCAAATTAGGTTTGGTTATGTAAGTTCAGTAGATTTCTCTTCTCTGCCGCATAAAGTTGTAGTTGATGAAATTAAAACAATAACTGCTGATACTGTAATTATTGCTACAGGAGCAACTGCAAAGTGGCTAGGATTGCCCAGCGAGCAGCAATATAACGGATTTGGTGTTTCTGCATGTGCAGTATGTGATGGCTTCTTTTTTAAAGGCCAGGATGTAGCAATTGTAGGTGCTGGCGATACTGCTGCAGAAGAAGCGACTTATCTTGCTAAACTATGTAAAAAAGTATACATGTTGGTTCGTAGAGATGAATTCAGAGCAAGTAAAGCAATGGTTCATCGCGTGCTAAATACGCCAAATATTGAAGTGATCTACAATTCGGAAGCTACGGAAGTTTTAGGTAATGGAAAAAATGTAACTGGGCTTAAAGTGATGAACAATCAGACTAATGTTGAGTCTACACTTGATATTGAAGGTTTCTTTGTTGCGATAGGTCATAAGCCAAATACCGACATATTTAAGGGTTGGTTAACCATGGATGAGACAGGGTATTTAAAAACAATTCCTGGCACCTCGAAAACTAATATCGAAGGCGTATTTGCCTGCGGAGATGTACAAGATCATTATTACCGTCAGGCTGTTACAGCAGCTGGCTCTGGCTGTATGGCGGCACTTGATGCTGAACGTTATTTAGCAGCTAAGACAGACGAAGTAAAAGTTTTATTTTAGCTATATTCAGACTTACGAAGGTTGCTTAGGCGTGATGTCGATTTAACCTTCGTAAGTTATCTTTCCTTCGGGATCCTTTCGACTCTTAATCGATTGATAGACCTCTCTGAGCCGTACCAGATTATTCCCATTGCCGTGATGGCTTCGGGAGTTCTTCGAGTCGCTTTCGGGATTTTAGACATTGTGGGCTTAGGCTGCCGAAGAAGAATCGAAAACCAGTCGAATATGAATCGAACCTGACTCGGCACCGTTACGGCACAGAGACGGCAACGACTCGAAGGGGACTCGAACAAGACTCTAAGCGGACTCGAAGACGACTCTAAGCGGACTCGAAGAAACCAGCTCCCGACTCGAACAAAACGCACATTTTCTCGAACACGACTCGAACAAATATGATATTGACTCGAACAAGCACCGTATTTGTGATCATTAGCATTTAAGTCCTTAGGGTATTTTACTGCGACTATTTCCGTGCTTTTTGATGGGTAAGTCTTCGCTTTTTCTCCTTTTTTTTGTATCTTACCCTACCAAATTATACTATAAAAAAATGAAGAAATCTTTAGTGCTTTTAACCTTTTTGGCTTTTGTAATTAATGCATTCGCTCAAAATGATGTCAATATGGGTATTGTTCCTGCACCAGTAAGTGTAGTGAAAAACAATGGCAGCTTTATACTCGATAAAACGGTTGTGTTAATTAGCAATGATATTGAAAATGCAAGATCTGCTGATTTGTTAAATGCCTTTATTGTAAACAAGGGTGGTTTTGCGCTTAGAGAGGCTAAGTCTGTTGCAGCGGGCCAAAAAGCAATTGTTATTACTTCTAAAGGCTCAGAGGCAATGCCGAAAGAAGGTTATCATATCCAGATTTCTGCAAATCAAATCAAGATTACAGGTTCTGGTGCAGGCTTATTTTATGCCGTGCAATCAATGATGCAGCTGATGCCTGATAAGAAGCAGGATAGAATTACTATTCAAGCTGCAACGATAGATGATTTTCCTCGTTTCAAGTATCGCGGTGTACACTTGGATGTGGCTAGGCATTTTTTTCCGGTACCATTTATTAAAAAATACATAGATTTAATAGCCGCTTATAAAATAAATAACTTCCATTGGCACTTAACTGATGATCAAGGTTGGAGGATTGAAATAAAAAAATATCCAAAATTAACTACCGTAGGTGCCGAGAGAAACGGAACCGTGGTTGGCAATTATCCAGGTACTGGAGGCACTGATAACGAAACTTATAAAGGTTATTATACACAAGAAGAGGTTAAACAAGTTATTGCGTATGCATCTACAAAATACATTACCGTAGTGCCTGAAATAGAAATGCCAGGGCATGCTTCTGCGGCAATTGCTGCTTATCCGGAGCTAAGCTGTTTCCCTGATAGAGACACTTTTGTAAGCGAAAAAACACCATGGTCTGGTAGCAGAAAAGGGAAGCAAGTACAACAAACCTGGGGTGTTTTTGATGATGTTTTTGTGCCTACAGAAAACACTTTCAAGTTTTTGGAAAACGTAATTGACGAGGTAATCGCGCTTTTCCCCTCTAAATATATTCATATTGGTGGTGATGAATGTCCCAAAGAATATTGGAAACAATCGCCATTTTGCCAGAAATTTATCAAAGACAATAATTTGAAAGACGAGCATGGGTTGCAAAGTTATTTCATTCAAAGAATGGAAAAATATATCAATGGTAAAGGTCGTTCAATTATTGGCTGGGACGAGATTTTAGAAGGAGGCTTGGCACCAAATGCAACAGTAATGAGCTGGAGAGGTGAGGCAGGTGGAATTGCAGCAGCCCAACAAAACCATGATGTGATTATGACGCCCGGTTCTGCTGGTTTATATTTCGATCACAAACAGTCAGCTTCACCAGATGAGCCACTTACCATAGGCGGCTTAGCATCGTATGCTAAGGTGTATGCTTATGATCCTGTTCCAAAGGAATTAACTGTCGACCAACAAAAATATATTTTAGGGGTGCAGGCAAATGTTTGGACTGAGTATATTGAAAGTCCAGCAAAAGTTGAATTTATGCTTTTACCTAGATTGCTTTCATTATCGGAAATTGCATGGAGTAAAGTGTCAAATAAGGACTTTAAGAATTTCGCTGAAGAACGCGTTCCATTGCATTTGGCTAGATTAGATAAGACCAATACCAATTATTGGGTGCCAACGGCACTGGGACAGCCAGACAAAACACAGACAGGAGAAAATTTTACGATTGAATTGAAAGCACCTGTGCTTGGCGCTAAGATTTTCTATACCTTAGATAATTATCGTCCATCAGAAAATGCTGCAGAATACGTTTCTCCTATTAAGATTAATGTTCCTCAAGGGCAAAAGAAAGTGCTTAAAACCATAGTGATTGCACCAAGTGGCAAGAGAAGTGTTGTTATAGAAACCGTTTTCAACAACGGGGCTCCTGAGGTAAAAGCAAAATAACTATTAAGCTAGTTTTTTAAAGATTGCTTAGCAATTAAATTTGGTTGAATTAACAGCATAAAATAATTAAAAAGATGAGACTCTCAAAACTTATTAAAACTGTATTCCTGGGATTAAATATATTGATTTTGGCTGGATGTGGTAGTGATGAACCTGCCACGGTTGCGAAAGTAGAAGATGTAAAGGTAAAATCCGGAAATCCATTTCCTTTTTACAGGAGCATTGAAATAAAACCTGGTTACCATTTTGAGATCGTTAGCTGGGGTAAAGGCGTAGACAGTGTTGGAGGCTATTTATTGTTAATGTCTGATTCCGTTAAAAATAATTACAAGTCATTGTCAGTTGAACGAAAGGGAATAATTACAGATGCTTGGAATATGGACTTAGATAACGATGGCAATCCTGAACTTTATATCCAATATGTTGTTCGAAAAAATGTTAACGACATTAATGTGTATGAGTTTAATTCAAATAGCTTCGATAAAATAAGTTTTCCTGGTTTAAACAGTAGCCTTAAAAAAGGCTTTCAAGGTAATGACAAGTTTTTTGTAAAAAACGGAGATTTATTTAGATCAGTGCCAATCGTATTAACCGATAGCGGTAAAACAAGTACATTGGTTAAGATTTTGAATTATCGCTTAAGTGGCAATAGCTTTTCAACGAAAGAGGTTAAACCAGAGTAGCAGTAACACGGCTATTTGACATATTTCTTCAATTGTCCTGCGATTAAGTGATCCCACTTCTTTTGATTTATGTCGTCTGAGCCATGTTTGGTTTCTTCATCATAGCGTTTTTGCAACGCCTCGTAGTATTTGCTTACCCTATTTGCGTTTTCTTGAATAGCTCGTTTGTAGTTTCGAACAGTATATTGCTGAAATCTAACTTTTTGTTCCCCGTCTTTTAGCAACAAGAAATTAATATCTACATGCCCTTGTTCATGTTTAAGTAACTTTCTTTTGCTTTCTGCTCCCCTAAGCCTATTTAGTTTAACCCAAGATTTGTCTGGATCTACTCCAGCGGTAAATTTAAAATTAATATGAAGGTCATTTCCTCTGATAGATGCTTTATAACTGTATTGCCATTCTGTAGCAGTTAATGCAAAAAAAGGCGAATGTTCATCTGGTGAAGCTAAAAAATGTGAGCGCCAGCTAATTTGCTCGGGCATGGTGACGTCTTCTTGTGTATTAAAAGCACTTAATAAGGTGATGCTAAAAAGACTAGAGGCAATCAATAAAGTTTTACAGCTTTTCTTCATAGATTTATTCTAACGAAAGCTGTGCCAATAAATTATTGTTGTTCTTTAAATTGTTCGCTAATGCGTTCAAATTTTTCGATTAACAAGGCAATTCGCTCCTCATCCTTTTTTATAACAGCTTTCCGAACTAAGGTTGAACAGAAAATCATCCATCCAAAGCTAAGGCAAACTAAAAGGATTTGTACCCATGGGGATAAGTGTGTCAATAATTCTAAAAAATAAAGCACCATACCTAGTGACAGGGCTATTGCATAAAACCAATATAACTGATTGTAGAGACGATGACGATTTAGTTGATATAATTTTAACTGCGTAATAAATTCATTCGGGTTAATTGTAAAATCACTTTTAGCTATAATGCGATAATTATTGTACAGGATTACTGTATATACAGCTATTGCAAGTACTAAAATGGTAATTCCAACGTGGGTTGTCCAAGATTCAAAATCGAATAGCCAAAGGCAGGCCACCGCTAGAAAAGAAAGTGCCATGCCTCCTATATTGAACAGCGATTTAGTTCGCATGTTATTTACATCCTTCTTTGCTTGTTTAAGCATTTCATCGGAAGATATTTTTACATCAACCGTATGCGCAGCCCAAAGTGCTTCTATATGATCAAATTCCTGCATGCTGATTGTATAATTCGGTTAATTTTTGTTTAATACGGTGGATTTTAACCCTCAAATTTCCTTCACTGATACCAGATATTTCTGCAATTTCGTTATAAGGAAGCTCATCCAATACCATGGTTATGATTAAGCGGTCGTTTTCTTCTAATTTAGAAATGGACTTATATAAAAGCGCTACTTGCTCATTTTTATCAGAGAACTCTTCAATCTTATTCTCTATGATATTTTCTGTAAGTTCATCTTTTGCCTGCCGTTTTTCGGAGCGTAAATAGGTCAAACAGGTATTAACAGCAATCCGGTAAATCCAAGTAGAGATCAAAGATTTATTTCTAAACTTGTCCAAGTTTTGCCAGACTTTTAAAAAAGTTTCTTGCAAGAGATCATTAGCAGAATCTTTGTCGCCCGTATAACCATAACATAAGTGAAAAATCTTCTTAGAATTTTTATCAAATATTTCTTTAAATAAAACGTCTTTTTGGGTCACTTATTCGTTTTTTAGGTAAAATTTAGATGTTTAAGTCTGCGTTTTGTTACGGCAAAGTATGTAAAATTTTCATGCTTTATCAACAATGTTTATAGAATAATTTAATTATTGTAGTTTTACGCTCGAAATCAAACTTAAACTGTAGAAATGTCAAATAAGAACAGATTAACACTTTTTATTTTTATAGCCTTAATCCTAGGCGTTGCTGTAGGGTATTATTTAAACATTAATACATTCGATAAAAATAACGAATCCATTGCCTCGGCTGATGCACAAGTAAAGAAAATTGAAATCCAAATGAGTGATTTGGGTGATACTACGGTGGCTGCCTTTGCTACTTTGAAAGCTGAAAAAGCGGCTCAAATTGCTGTTCGAAAAGACAATGAGAAAATAAGAGAGAAGAAGTTAGAGCCATTTACCTTATTGAGTGACATATTTCTTCGTTTAATTAAAATGATTGTTGCGCCTCTTGTGTTTGCTACTCTTGTTGTTGGTGTTGCCAAAGTTGGTGATATCAAAGCGGTAGGACGTATAGGAGGTAAGACGATGCTCTGGTTCATTAGTGCATCGGTAATGTCGTTGCTATTAGGAATGTTGATGGTAAATCTATTTAAACCCGGAGAGGCAATGAATTTACCTTTGCCAAGTAGCCATACCGATACAGGTATTAAAGCAACGGCGCTTTCTGTAAAAGATTTTATCTCTCATATTGTACCAAAGAGTTTTGCTGAAGCTATGGCCACTAATGAGATTTTGCAGATTGTAGTGTTTTCATTGTTCTTTGGTGTTGCCACAGCAGCTATTGGAGAAAAAGGGAAAGTAGTCATTGAGTTTTTTGATTCTGTTGCACATATTATCTTAAAAGTTACCAGTTATGTGATGAATTTTGCTCCTTTTGCGGTATTTGGCGCAATGGCTGCAATTGTTGCGAAGCAAGGTATCAGTGTTCTTTCAACCTACGCATTGTTTATTGGTGAATTTTATTCAAGTATGCTCATCCTGTGGGTGTTACTTATTTTTATTGGGTATATTATTTTGAAAAAGAGAGTATTCAATCTGATGAATAGAATGAAAGAGCCTGTAATGTTGGCCTTTAGCACCGCAAGTAGTGAAGCAGCTTATCCACGTACTATGTTACAATTAGAGCGTTTTGGCTGTAAAGATAAAATTGTAAGTTTTGTACTTCCTTTGGGTTATTCGTTTAACCTAGATGGATCAATGCTCTACATGACTTTCGCCTCTCTATTTATTGCGCAGTGTTATGGAATCCAACTTAGCTTTGATCAACAAATTACCATGCTGTTAATTTTGATGTTAACAAGTAAGGGCATAGCAGGTGTTCCCAGGGCTTCATTGGTGGTAATTGCGGGTACGATCGCTACGTTTAATATACCAGAGGCTGGATTAGCTTTATTGATCGGTATAGACCCGCTTTTAGATATGGGAAGATCTGCAACTAACGTTGTTGGCAATAGTATTGCAACTGCTGTAGTGAGTAAGTGGGAAGGCGAATTGACGGAGGCACAAGATTAAATCTGAAAATTAAATTTTAGACATGACGAGCAGAGGGAAGAAGATTTTTATTTTTTTTACGGTAGTAGTTCCTTTTTTGGTTTATTGCATTATTTATTATCAAGAAAAATTTAGGTATGCAAATTATAAGGCAAAAGACTTTGTTTCTTTCGAGTATAAATGGGGTACCCAGGCAAATTTGGAAAACAGTTATAATTCATTAACTGGGCAGTTTAAATATTATGATGCTCAAGATTCGCTAATTGAAACAACTGTAAAGCTATCAAATAGAGATTTTAAAAATCTGGATAGTATCGCCGATGTACAGGGGTTTTGGAATTTGCCATCGGTACTTGCAAATAAAGAGGCCGACGTGAATAATCTTGAGATCTTACGGTATGACATGAAGTTTGTATACAAGGATGCAACTAAATCTGTTCTTTTCTTAAGTAACTATAATAGAAATGACAGAATGAGAAGCGCCGCGGCCCAAATGCAAAAGGTAATTGAACAGCTTATTATCGATACAGAGCAAAAGCAGAAGTTGGCTAATTAGTCTATCACTCAATTAACTCCATATTTGTTAGATTAAAAAATAATATTAAGTATGGCTTTCAAGATTAAACAGAACTTTTCCCTTATAGCCACATTTGCGGTAATTGCTATTACGGCTATCGTGGGTTATTATGTAATAAGCCTTAAAAAAGCACCTTATGCGGTGGCTAGTTTTAAATCTTTTACTTTTAAATGGGGAATCGATTCTAATTTAGAGAACTCGTACAATTCTGCTGATGGAAGCTATTATTATCTCAATAATAGAGACTCTTTAATCAAAACGCATGTTAAACTGCGTACTAACGATATTATTTTTATTCATAACAAAGCAAATGAGCTTGGTTTATGGAACCTTCCTAATGTAATTGGAAAACCTAAATCAAATGGAAAATCGCCAGTTTACGAATTGCAATTTAACTATTTAGAAAAGAGCAAAAAGATGACTGTCTATAGCGATTTTGAAGAAAATCCTCAACAACTTGATTCAGTAATGCGAATCGTTAAGCTTGTGCAACAAACTATAGATGAGGCAGAAGGACGCTATCACTAAGTTAGAAAAATTTGCTAATTCAACGTTTATGTCGTAAGTTTACGATTGAATCGTAATTATGGAAAAACTAACAGTACAGGAAGAAGAGGCAATGCTTGTTGTTTGGCAATTGGGTAGAGGGTTTATCAAAGATTTTATGGACGCTATGCCAGCACCAGCGCCGCCATATACTACACTAGCATCAACAATAAAAAATTTAGAGCGCAAGGGTTTTCTTAAAAGCGAGAAGTTCGCCAATGCAAATCGTTATAGCGCTAAAGTGAAAGAGACTGACTATAAAAAGCGGTTTATGACAGGTTTTGTAGATAGCTATTTCCAAAGTTCTTATAAAGAACTTGTTGCATTTTTTGCAAAGGATAAGAAAATAAGCACAGAAGAATTAAAAGAGATTATTAATTTAATTGAGAATCCTGATAAATAATTAATTTATGCCTGAGTTATTGTTGATCTTACTTAAAATAAACGTGGTGTTGCTGCTTTTTGCGGTAGCCTATTATTTGATTTTACGTAGGTTAACATTTTATGTACTCAACAGGGTATTTCTGGCATTTGGTATTCTTTTTTCATCGGCCTATCCGTTTATAGATTTAACTGATTTTTTTCAGCGGCAAAACCCACAAGTTATCGCCTTTGTGCCAAAAATTAATCAGAAAGCGACCGAGCTTGTTCCGTCAACATTTATCACGCAGTATTGGCCGTGGATTAGCGGATTTTTTTATGTTGGTGTGGTGTTTATGGCTTTGAGACTGCTTATTCAATTTGTGTCTTTGTACCGTATGCACCAAAAGTCGACTCCAGGAGCCGTTGCTAATTATAAAGTTAGGATTTTGACTGAGGCCGTTAGCCCTTTTTCTTTTTGGCAAACAGTATACATTAACCCTTCCTTACATAAGGAATTAGAGTTGAAAACAATTTTAGCTCATGAAAATATTCACGTGAAAGGATGGCATTCTCTCGATATAATTTTAGCAGAACTGAGTGTTGTTTTTTACTGGTTTAATCCGGGGGTGTGGTTGATGAAAAAAGCTGTTAAAGAAAATTTAGAATTTATTACAGATGAAAAGATTTTAAAGAAGGGAATAGATAGAAAAGCCTATCAATATAGTTTGTTGGATGTCGGTAGTTTAACGCCCTCGGTGGCAATTGTGAATAACTTTAATTTATCTGATTTAAAAAAACGGATAAAGATGATGAACGTTAAACGATCGTCTCATTTGACGTTAAGTCGCTATCTATTGGTACTGCCTGTATTGTTAACAACCACCTTAGCATTTACTGTTACAAAAAAAGATATTCAACAAAATTTGAAGCCTTTGCAGCAAGTGTTGGGTATTCGTAAAGTGCATGATTCGGTGCCTTTGGTAGAGAGAAAATCACCTCAAACAAAAGTTGTTGACTTAAAGAGGGATACTGCAAAAACAATCAAATTTTTATATAATACAATTTTTATCTCCACTAAAGATACCACGATAGATGGTGTTACGAGAGAATTGCTTGCCCAAATGGCTCTTCAGAGAGTTAAAAATGGCGATACTGCAGCAAAAGTAGTCAGATTTGTACATGGTATGCGATTGAGCGAAAAGCAAGGTGAATTGCTAGATGCAAATACAATAGAGCTGTCGCGCAGGTTTGAAGGTGCACCTTCTGGTGATGTGGATTTACCAAAAGGCAGAATTACGTTAAAAGTGAGCGGATTGAAGCTGAGGGGCGACAGTATTGCTTCGCAAAAAACAACTTTTTATTTGAATGGCAAGCAATTGCCGGAAAACGATTTATCAGCAATCAATCCCGATGAAATTAAATCTGTAACTATTCAAAAGCCTAAAGATATTCGTGAGGTTATCGTGATAGGTAAAAAGAAAGTTCAATAAAGCCCTAGAATCTTTTGAAGATCTAGGACTTAAACTAACTATTTATTGTATTAACTAAAAACTAAATGTTGCTTTCATCATGGCTACACGACCTGGGATATAATAGGTTCCTGAGCTAAATGAGTTGGCAGATAGAAAGTTTGCTTCAAACTTTTTAACGTTAGCCAAATTGGTAATTCCGAATTCTAAATCTGTTTTTAATTTTTGGATTTTGTATCTCAGATTTAGATCTGCAAACAGGTATTTAAGGTCGGGTTGGGTGTTCTGATGTGTGAAAATATGTTCTGCAGACAGTGTTATGAATACACTTTTGAGTGAAGTTGCAGTGATAGATGATTGCTGTCTAAGCTGTTGATTATTGTTTTGAATAGAATTTGCAGCTGTGGTTCTATTTTTACTGATCGAGTAAGTAGCATTGTAAGACCAGTTAATGAAATTAGTTATTTTGGAATCGACCCCGCCCTTATAGGCTGTGGTTACGGAAGTGAATGGCAACAATACGTTGTTTTGTAATTGCTCAAATGTTGTCTCGTTGTAAGAAGCTCCAAAATTAACAGTGCTTCTTAGATTGAAAAGATATTTACTCGTACTTCCGCTAAAAGTTAACGCGTTCATTTTGTTTGCAAGCGGTAAAACAATGCGTTGTTGGATATTATTAGCAAGCGTAAATGAAGAAATGGTATTTAGTGTTGTGGTTGAATAATTTGCACTTAGATTAAAGAAAAACATTTGCATAGCCTTTCTAAAATTGAAACTTGCGCCTACACCTTGGGTTTTACGCTCTGAAATGGGTGCGTCGTTAGCAAATAGTGACCGGTAATTTTTTAGGATAGTGCCTCGGTATATATCATCTATGCCTCCTAAATCATTGTTGTATGCATAATTTGCTTGTACGTAATTCTCAATTCCAGTTTGGTACTTTACACTTAATGCTGGGTTAGCAAAAAGTCTATTTACTGATTTATCTAGTTGCTTTGCTGGATCTTCATAATTAATCATATTGTAGCTCATTGGTACATTTAGTGTCGCTTTGAAATTACCGGCATTGTACTCATAGCTTGCATCAGTATACAACTTCGTTCTTAGCCAATTCAAATCATTTGTCATAGTGGAATTGACCAACTCAGTATCTTGATTGTTTTGAATACGATACAATTCTGAATTTAGGTATTGCTTTTGGATGTTAAACCCAACCCTGTAAGTTTGGACTAACTTTTTATGAACTAACGCAAAAGAAGTATAGCTGTTGGAGTACCAAGATGGTAATTTAACATATTGATCTAAACCTGCATAAGGTGTTCCATTGTTCAGGATATCTTCATTTAACCCTGGTCTGATATTTAAAATTTCTGGCTGCGTTGTTCGGTTTATATACGAGTAAAAGTTAAATGTATTCTCTGATTTTAATTTCTTTCGATAATTAAATTCGTTTGAAATATCGAACGTTTTCTGGGTTAGCGATTGCGTGGCGTTAATTCCATTGGTGGTTACGCTCGAAAGTGTGTTTCTTGGGCTGTAATTAGCCATTAATGTATTGTTTAAATAATAAGAGTCAGCGTTACCAGTTATATTGAATTTGGTTTGTAATTGTTGCGGGTTAATTGCATTATCTTGTTGCTCATTATAGGTAATAGTTTGACCCTGTAAATAAGTCTCGGAGAATTTGTTATACTGCTGGTTTCTTTGATCGTACAAGTAAGAAATGTTAGCTCTAACCTGAAGATCTTCATTGAATTTGTATAAATTGTTAAGGTTAACAAGTCCCGCTTTATTAAAGAGTGTCCTTTTTTGAGGTAGGGTAGGTACTCCAGCTGCACCTGCAGATAAAAATCCTGCTGGTTTATCGTTATCTATTCTCGAAGGAACAAATGAAGTTAACTCCATGCCCGGATCTATGCCGATATTGTTTCCCTTGATGTTATTGATGAACTTTAGACTTTTTTTGAACATCATTGCATTTACATTTCCATCGAAACGATCAGGGGTGCCAAGTCCAGCCTTAAGATCGCCCATCAATTTGAGTTTGGCTTCATCTTTAAGAACTAGATTTAGCGCAACGTCGTCGCTCATATTGTTTTTGCGTAGCATTTTAATCGGTTGATCTTTTTCAATTACCTGGACCTTATCTACTGCCCCATGAGGGATGCTCTTTGTGCCTATACTGTATTTGTCATCGAGGATATTTACACCATCTACATATAAGGCCGAAATGCCTTTGCCATTTACACTTACTTTCCCATCTTCACTTACTTCTATACCAGGCATTTTTCTTAGCACATCGCCAATGTACCGGTCTTGTTTATCGGCAAAGTCAGCGGTCGTGTAGTTTAGTGTGTCGCCATTTAAACTCAGACCGGGTCTATTTTTAACTACAACTGTTTTAAGTAAGGTTTCGCTTTCGGTTAAAATTAAGTTGTAGTCTATTGTCAAGTCTGTTACTGGAACCACTTTTTTTCCAAAGCCGATAGTTGTTACTTCAATACTTAAATCTTTGGTTTCATCACTTAATGGAAGTGTGTATTCTCCCTTATCGTTGGTTCTAGTAAAACTTATAATGTTGCCAGTTCGGTCTTTCAAATTTACATTAGCGGACGAAATTGATGCTCCTTTGCTATCTTTTATTTTTCCTTTTAGTTGTTTTTGCGCATGGGTAGCGGCTATGCTTAGCAGCAATATGATACATGTGATTAAGTATTGCTTCTTCATCGTGTGTTTGGTTTTTGGTGTGCAATACGATTAATTCTTTTCTGGTAATTCAATAGGATTGTTAGTTACTGACTTGGCAACTACAGTACCGGATGGTGCACTTCTCACTGTTGTAGATATACCCATTCTAATGTTACTGCCTGCCATTTGAGCATTCATAAAACCTTGTGGATCTTTGTCTATTGCATCTTTTAATTTATCTAGTTCTTTGCGAGTTGTTTTAACGGCATCAGCGGGCAATTTTATTTCACTTCCTAGGTAGGTGGTGCCGTTATCCGATCCAATCATCTTCACAACAGATAATGAACCATTTGCTGTGGTAATTTTTGGTTCGTTATCCGTGGCTGTTTGTGTTTCTGTTGCGACAACATTTTCCATACCGGCAAACTGAAAAATAACCTCTTTTTTCTCATCATAAGCTTCAATGATTAATCCTGGTAGGCCATTTAATTTCCAAGGTCCGCTTTGAAAAGGGAGCTCAGGCGCAAACCATGCAATCCAGTTTCTTCCTTTAAAATTAGCAGTTGCTTTCTGGCAATGTAGTCCGGCAAAGGTTGCAGTATCCTTGCCGATTTTCCAGTTTATTTTTGGAGTCGGCTCCTCGATCAAATAGTTGTTAAATACACGCTCTTTGGTAAACATCTTATTTTCGTTAGCAAAGAAGAAGTAATCAACATCTGATACTCTTTGTTGCATTGGTGAACCTTCTATTTTGATGCTCATTTGACCTGAACCAGCTTGATTCTTCAATTGTTCAGTGATTTGTTTTTGTCTATCTAAGTCGCGATTTATTTTATCGTAACTTGTATAAACTGATGCATTTTTCCCAACTACTAAGAGCATATTTTCCTTATAAGGTTTGTCTTTTTGAGTGGTATCACGAATGTGTGAAAATGAATAGCTCACTCTTGATAATGCTTTGTCTGGATTTTGTGCATATACGTTAAAGCCTGCGGTACATGCAATTAGGAAAGTTAAAATTGATTTCATTTGTAATGGGTTTATGGTTGAATTATATAATTAATCATTCGTAAATCTACGAATAGTTCGTAATAGAAAAAATGTTTTAACACTATTTAACAAAGTGTTAATTTGAAGATATATTGAGTTGTAAAAGGCAAAAATTACCTTATTGTGATTGTGCTCTGCTAAAGCCTTTAGGGTCTTTTTTGTATGCTACTTTTAATTTTTCTGCCTGTGCTTTTGTTGTTTTGACGACGTTGCTTGGACTTCTGCGGATTATATTTGTAAAATAGGCTTCGGCCACATCCATTCCAAGCATTACATCAACTGTATTAATAAGTCCGGGTTGTGCTGAGGGGCCTTTGGTAATGTCATGTGATCGTAGAAAGTCTCCACTTTTTGCATTTTCCAATCCAGCAAATTGGAAATGCGAAGTTTTATTTTCGTCATATGCTTCTATGATTAGACCTGGTAAGCTATTTAATTTCCAGGGCCCTGTTTGGAATGGCAGTGCTGGCGCAAACCAAACTACCCAATTCTTTCCTTCAAAGTGAGTAGTTGCTTTTTGGCAAATTATGCCAGAGAAACTAAGGGTGTCTCTCTCGATTTTCCAATTTATAGCAGGTGTGTTATCTTCAAAAAAGTAATCTTGAAAAGCTATTTTTTCTTTGGTATAGCGTTTGTTTTCTTTGACGAAGTAGTAGTGAGTTGATTTACTCATCCATTGTGACCCACTTTGATCTACTTTAAACGTTTTTGTACCATCGTCAACACGCGCAATAAGCATTGCTCTAATTCGCTGATCGAGTGAGATCTCAAAATTAATTTTGTCGTAACTAGTATATAGTGAATAGTCTTTGCCTGCGAAGAGCAGCATGTTTTCTATTCGGGTTTTTCCAGCACTAGAGGTATCTAGGTTATTGACGAAAGTATATCTGACCCGAATTAAGACACTATCGGGTTTTTGACCAACAGCAAGAATGGTGCAGAGTAGTATAAGTGTAGTAAACAGGTATTTCATCGTTAAAGATTTTATCAGTACCCAGATCTAGCTTTAACGAAACCTTTTGGATCCTTTTTAAAGGCATCCTGAAGTCTGGTTAGTTGAGCCTTGCTTACTTTTACTGCGCCAATTGGCAGCCTAATAATATCTTCAAAGTAGGCATTCCCAACATCTCGTCCTATTAATTGATCTATCGCATTAAATGTGTCTGGATCTGCGTTAGGTCTCTTGGTAATATCTGATATTCTTACATTATCTATCTCCTGGGCTTTTTCAATTCCTGCGAATTCGAATTTGATCTGCGCTTGTTCATCGTATGCCTCAATAATTAGACCTGGCAAACCATTTAATTTCCAAGGACCGCTTTGGAAAGGCATAGTTGGTGCAAACCAAGCTACCCAATTTCTCCCTTCGAGTGTTGCGGTTGCTTTTTGACACTTTAGTCCTGAAAAACTTAAGGTATCCTTGCTTATTTTCCAATTAATTTTTGGCGCATTTTCTTCTACCAAATAGGCTTGTAGTGCCATTACTTCTTTAGTGAAAAATTTATTTTCCTTGCTAAAGAATAGATAAGTAGCGTTAGTCATCCATCTGCTGTCTGTGTCGTCGATTAGTATTGCTGTAGGTCGACCATTGCTAACCCGGTTATTTATTCTTGCTCGAAATTTCTGTTCCTCAGAGATTTCATGTTTAATTTTATCGTAGCTGCTATACAGTGAAGCATTTTTGCCAACAAATAAAATCATATTTTCAGTTCGAGCCTTGTCATTTTTTGATATATCTTCTTTATTGGTTTGGGTATAACGTACCCTGATTAGCACTTCATCCCTTAGTTGAGCGCTTGCAGAAGATATACTAATTGTACTTAGCAGTAGAATGGCGGCTAGTTTCATCATTTTTTGATTTCAGGTAATTCGATTGGGTTGATATTCTTTTTTTTGTTAGTAGTTGGCATTGCAGGCGCTGAAGTTCTTTTTGACGTAATGCCACCTCCTTGTCCAGTCATTCCCGCTGCTGGATTATCCGCTAGTGCCCATCTTAATTTATTAAGCTCAAGTTGAGTGGTTTGGATAGTGTTCGTTGGAATTTTGATTTCCTTTCCCATATATGTTTCTCGTTCCGTTACAATGGTAGCAGTTCCAATTTTGAGTGTTTCTTCAGCTGGATTTGTTTTGGTATCTACGTTCTCAAGTCCATTAAATATAAATTGTACCTCTTTTGTTTCGTCATAGGCCTCTATAATAAGGCCAGGTAAACTGTTTAATTGCCAAGGCCCAGTTGCGAACGGTAAACTCTCTGCGAACCAAGCAATCCAGTTCCTACCTTTAAAATAGGCTGTAGCCTTTCGGCATGCTAAGCCTGAAATACTTGCTGTATCTTTGCTAATTTTCCAATTGATAGGCGCTGCATCTTCATCAATTCGATAACGATTTCTAATATTCTCGATGATTACCAGTTTTCGTTCCTGCGCATAGAAATAATAATCGGTATGTGTAACGGGCCTGAGTAGGCCCTTTTGCATCACTACATTGGTGAGTACGCCTCCACTTTCTCTGGTTTGCTGTTTGATGAAATTGGTCATTTTTTCCGCTTGGCTAATCTTGTCGGCACTAGTGAACAGTGAAGCATTTTTACCCATAATGAGTACCATGTTTTCTGTGTAGGGTTTGTCGCGCTCCGTGGTATCTCTTACGTGAGAAAGCGAATAATGGGCCTTTAGGATTGGTATATCTGTTTTTTGCGCTATTAAGAATGTTGGCAAAAGGCAGCAACTGAAAAGTATAAGTAAATATCTCATGGACTAATTAGTATTATTTCGTAAATCTACGAAATATTCGTAATTAAACAAATTTATTTTGCGAGGCCATAGTTAGTTTATGTTATTGATCGGTTTGGGCTAGCTTATTTTTGGTTTGGCAGGGTAGGGTTGATCATTTTATTTAGGAGCGTTCTAACTAACAATAAATTATTTTCGCTATCCATTTGTGTTTGAATAGTATTTGTTCTATATTTGCACCTCGATAAAAAATATACAATTTAAAAAAATAATTATTTAACAATGTACGCAATAGTAAATATAGCAGGACAGCAATTCAAAGTTGCAAAAGACCAGCATCTTTTTGTACACCGTTTACAGGGAGATGAAGGCGCTAGTATTGAATTTGACAATGTATTGTTGGTTGATAATGGTGGTAAAATTACAGTAGGGGTTCCTGCGGTAAAAGGTGCATCGGTTACAGCTAAAATCGTGTCTCATTTAAAAGGTGATAAAGTAATCGTGTTCAAAAAGAAACGTAGAAAAGGTTACAAAAAGAAAAATGGTCACCGCCAGTATTTCACCAAAATCCAGATTGAGAGTATCACTCTGTAGTTAAAATTATTAGCAAATTCACTAGTTAGCTTTTAGCTAATTATATAAAAAGATAAAAAAATGGCACATAAAAAAGGAGCCGGTAGTTCTAGGAACGGACGTGAATCGCATAGTAAGCGTCTAGGTATCAAGATCTTTGGTGGTCAAGAAGCTATCGCTGGAAACATTATCGTTCGTCAACGTGGTACAAAACATCATCCAGATAAAGGTGTAGGTATTGGTAAAGATCATACTTTATTTGCACTGGTACCAGGTATCGTAACTTTCAAGAAGAAACAAGACAATAAATCTTATGTATCAGTTTTACCTGTTACAGTAGAAGATGCGCCTATTAAAGCAGCAACTCCAAAAAAAGCAGCAGCACCTAAAGCTGAAGCTAAACCGGTTGCAGAAGAAGCAGCTCCAAAAAAAGCAGCAGCTCCTAAGGCTAAGGCAGCTCCAAAAAAAGCAGCTAAAGCTGACGACGCAGCGGAATAAGATTTGTCAATGACATAAAAAAAAGCCCGACTATTAGTTGGGCTTTTTTTATGTCTTATTTTCAAGTTGTTCGTTAATGTTCTCTTTCTAAAATTTGCTGTACAAGTGCTCTAAAATTTTCTTTCTTGTGATCATCTACTTCTAGACTTGTTAATGCATCATTCGCTAAAACTAGGTGTTTTTCCATTTCAGCAGTAGCTAATTCCTTGATTTTGTATTTATTATACAGATTTGTCACTATTTCTACTTTAACCTCAGGTTTGGTATTTTCTGATATCAGCAAACTAGCTTCTTCATCTTGGGCTAACTTTAAGGCTTTTAGGTGTAAAAATGTCTTTTTGTTGGCAATAATATCACCGCCAACCTGCTTCCCAAATTTTTCAGGATTCCCATATACATCTAAAATATCGTCCTGAAGTTGAAAAGCAACGCCTAAATTTTCACCGAAATTATAGAGTAGGTTTGCATTATGCTCGCTCGCCCCACCAACTATTGCACCTAATTTCATTGCACCACCCAATAAAACAGCTGTTTTTAATCTAATCATTTCTAAGTATTCATTGATACTTACGTCACTTCGCTGTTCAAATTCCATGTCCAATTGTTGGCCTTCACAAACACCTTGTGCAGTTGCATTAAATGTATCTAAGACTGGTTTAATTACATTAATAGCGACTTTCGATAAATGTTTATTAGATTCTACCATCATTACGTCGCCACTTAAAATGGCATTGTTACTTCCCCATTTTTCATGAACGGTTTGAGCCCCACGTCTTAGCGGAGCGTTATCCATTATATCATCGTGAACCAGTGTGAAATTATGGAAGGTTTCGATAGCTAAAGCTACATCAAGTGCTATATTAACATCATCATTAAATAATTCTGATGCCATTAAAACCATTACAGGCCTAATTCTTTTGCCTCCTAAATTCATAATGTAGCGAATTGGCTCGTATAAATTTGCAGGTTGCTTTGGATAATCAATATGTTGTATAGCTTTTTCTATAATTTTTTGTAATTGTACTGAGTTGTGCATTATTTATGGGTTAGTCATCGTACCGAAAGCTTTTTTACTTTCCATCATTTTAATAAAGTTATCTTCTAAAGTTGTTTGTTTAACTATTGGGTTATTCTTCCAAAAATTAGCATCATATTTTATGGATTCAATAACTTTTTTATCTTTTATATTACTATTTACATTTTGGTATTGTTGATCTTTTAGCTGGGGGTCGATTTTAAATACAGTTAGCAAAGAACTTACGACCGAATTCAATTCTTGCCCATTCGTATACAAACTTAAATATACTTTTGTAGAAATACTTTCCAATATAGGTATAGGAGAGTTATTACCATTAAACGTCGCTATAGTCGAAACAATAGGCGGGAATTTAAAAATTAAATTAGGAGACAAATCAAAGGGTAGGTTGTATATTTTATTTTCTAGGCGATAGATTTTTAGATCTTTAACACCAACATAGTAGGTAGAGTTTACATAGAATAGATTTTTTCTACTCTTTTTGAGTTTGCAAGTTATTACTGCGATATTTTGATCTTTTTGTTCGATGTATCGATCTACTTCAATATCATAATCATCTAAATATTTAATACTAACATATCTTTTTTTCTTATCTGGAAATATATATCCTGCATATGCAAAAGTTAGAAATGACTGATTACTTAACGAGAACTTCAAAGGGTCGTTTAGCTCAGCAAATCTACTTTGTTTAGCTACCCAGCCCTGTACATATTTTATACTCCAATTCAGGTCGTAAAAAAGCTCATGTATTTCAGTAGCCTGGTTATTTGTCGATGTTAACTGCCGATAAAAGGCATTTGCATAAAATGGTGTATTTATATGCTCTTTTGCTTTGAATAGGGCCGATCTCAATAAATTTTTACCTTCATCTGGTCTAATTACTATTTCAGCTAGGCTTATAGCAGCTGGACTGAGTTTAATATTTACTTGGTTCTCATTATCTATTATGGTCTCCAATATTCGGTAACTCACATGGCTAAATCGGAATTTTGCTGGAAGCTTTTCGACCTTAATAACAAATTCTCCATTTTCATTCGTAACAGTAGCTGTGTTTGTTCCAATAACCCCTAGCGACACAAATGGAATAGGCTCGCGCGTAATTGCATCGGTAATTTTGCCTTGAATTGTTTGGGCTTTGAGAGGAGCAAAGCTGATTAAGAATAGTAAAAATGAAAACAATAACCTCATTTAATCTTGTATTAAAGAAAAGTCGATCTGACGTTTAGAAAGGTCCACTTTTTTAACACGTACCTGCACCTCATCTCCCAATTGATATTTCTTGTGTTTTCTTTGTCCAACAATACAATAGTTCTTTTCATCAAGCACATAAAAATCATCGGTGATATCTCGTAACCTGATCATTCCCTCACATTTGTTCTCCATAATTTCTACATACATGCCCCATTCAGTTACACCGGATATTATACCTGTAAAGATACTACCTACATTTTCTTCCAAATATTCAGCTTGTTTGTATTTGATGGAAGCTCTTTCGGCGTCAGCAGCACGTTTTTCCATGGCTGACGAATGTGAACTTGCAATTTCATATTCTTCTTCGTTTGCTGACTTGCCTCCATCTAGATATAATGCTAGTAGGCGATGAACCATCACGTCAGGATATCTCCTAATTGGAGAGGTAAAGTGGGTGTAGTAATCGAACGCTAAGCCATAGTGACTTGTTTTTTTAGTCGTATAAATTGCCTTGGCCATTGAACGGATTGCCAATTGGGTTAGGATATTTTGTTCCTTTTTCCCTTCAACATCTTCCATTAAGTAATTTAGTGATTTAGCTATCTCCTTATCGGTCTTCATATTGATCTTGTAGCCAAATCGTGCGGCAAAAGTTGCAAAGTTATTGAGACTTTCTAGGTTTGGTGTATCGTGTGATCGATATACAAAAGTATATTTCTGTTTTCCTTTGCCTTTTTTTGCAATAAACTCAGCCACTTTCCTGTTGGCCAACAACATGTAGTCTTCTATTAGTTTGTGTGCATCTTTTCGCTCTTTAATATAAACGCCAGTTGGTTTACCATTTTCATCGAGCTTAAATTTAACTTCAGTACTCTCAAAACTAATAGCACCCTCTTTGAATTTCTTATCCCTTAATATATAGGCTAATTCATTCAATTTCAAAAGTTCTTCAGCAAAATCACCGTGTTTAGTTTCGATAACTTCTTGAGCTTCTTCATAGCTAAATCTGCGATTAGAGTGAATTGCTGTTCTTCCGAACCACTGCGATAAAATATTTGCCTGTTCATCGAGTTCAAATACAGCTGCAAAGCAAAGTTTGTCTTCGTTGGGGCGCAATGAACAGACGCCGTTACTTAGTCGTTCAGGAAGCATAGGGATCACTCTGTCAACTAAATATACAGAGGTTGCACGTTCAAACGCTTCCTTATCCAATCTGCTATTAGGTTTTACATAGTGTGAAACATCAGCAATATGAACACCAATTTCGTAATTGCCATTTGTTAGCTTTTTAAATGAAATTGCATCATCAAAATCTTTAGCGTCGGCCGGATCGATTGTGAAAGTAATAGTATCTCTAAAATCCTTTCTGCCTTTTATTTCCTCTTCGCTTACGATTTCTGGTATTTCATTAGCTTCTTGCTCCACTTCGATTGGAAAACTTAAAGGGAAACCATATTGAGCTAATATGGCATTCATTTCTGTATCGTTTTCGCCTTGTGTTCCCAAAACATGTATAATTCTTCCAATGGGATTTTTTGCTCCTTCTGGCCAATCGGTAATTGTAACTTGAACTTTTTGGCCATTCTTAGCGCCATTTAGGTCGCTAAGTGGTACAAAAATATCATGCAACATTTTGCGGTCATCCGGGATAATAAATGCAAATCGTTCAGAAATTTTGGCAACCCCTATAAAATCTGTCTTAGCACGACTTATAATTTCAACAACCTCGCCTTCATTTTTGCGGCCACTGGTTTTTTTGGCAAATACATAAACTTTTACTTTGTCGCCATCCAAAGCATTTCGCAGCTTGCGTGGAGCAACAAAAATATCTTTTTCAAATTCATCGTCCGGTACAATAAAAGCAGAACCGTCTGCCGTCATATCAACGGTGCCAGTTACAAAAGTTTTCAGTTCTTTTAAACGGAATTTGCCTCTTTCTGGCCTAATAAATACTCCCTTATTTGCTTGTTCTACTAAAATCTCTAAGATGGTTTGTGCAGAATCAGCATCCTTCAAATTTAATTTTGCTGCAATTTGTTTATGATTAAGTGCTACATTTTTGTTTTTCTCAAAAATGTCACTAATCATTTGTGTTAAAACGAGTTTTACTTGCGAAGTTTTATTTTTAGACATAGCTGTTTCTGTATAGTATCGAAGATAACAATTGTATGTTTAGCATAGTTTATTTTTTGTAATTATTAACCTTCTGATGATGATTGATGTGTTGGCAGTTAAGCGTGTAAAGGGTGATCACTTCCCGGGTATCGCCGCAATAAGTTTCTTTGTATACTCGGCCTTTGGTGAATTGTAGATGATTTCTGGAAAACCTTCTTCCTCAATTTTTCCTTTATTCATCACAATCATGCGATCGGAAATATGTTTTACGACTGCTAAATCGTGAGATATGAAAATGTATGTAAGTCCAAATTCTTGCTGTATTTCTCTCAATAAATTTAGTACCTGTGCCTGCACCGAAACGTCTAATGCTGATACGGATTCGTCACAGATGATGAATCTTGGTTGTAATGCCAATGCTCTCGCAATTACAATACGCTGGCGCTGACCGCCAGAGAACTCGTGAGGATAACGATTGAAATGGTCTGCCTTTAAATTTACTTTTTCTAAAAGATTAATCACATGTGCTTTGCGTTCAGCCTCATTGTTAAATACGTTATGGACTTCTAATGGCTCCATAATTGCATTGCCAACTGTAACTCTCGGATTGAGCGACGAATATGGATCTTGAAATATGATTTGCACATCCCGCCTCATTTTTGTGAGGGATTTTCTATCCAAAGCTGTTAAATCTATGCCGTCAAAAATGATTTTTCCTGAAGTAGGTTCTACCAGTCTTAAGATGCTCCTCCCTAGTGTGGTCTTGCCACAACCAGACTCTCCAACCAAACCCAACGTTTCTCCGGGGAAAACATCAAAACTAATATCATTTACAGCCTTAATAAATTCAGTTGACTTGCCGAAAAATCCATTTTTTATGGGGTACCAAGTGTTTAAATGTTGAACTTGAAGTAGCGGTTTCTGTGTATAAAGCTTGTGCCTTCGTTGTTGAATTTCTTGATCAGAATAGCTATTAACCTCCAATAAATGTTTTAATCCAACATTTTGATCTTCGTCTAAGAAATCGGCTACAACGGGGAGCTTTTTTAAAAGCCGTTGTGGACTCGGCCTGCATGCTAACAAACCTTTAGTGTATGGATGTTGTGGGTTTTCAAAAAGCTGTTTAGCTGCACCTTGTTCAACTATCTGACCCTTATACATCACCAATAATTCGTCCGCAATTTCACTCATTACCGCTAAATCATGAGAAATGAAGATCATGCCCATATTGCGTTCTTCTTTTAGTCGTAATAGAAGATCCAAAATTGTTTTTTGAACGGTTACATCTAACGCTGTGGTAGGTTCGTCTGCGATCAGTAATTCTGGGTTGCAACTAAGGGCCATTGCAATCATCACACGCTGCTTCTGTCCACCCGAAAGTTGATGGGGATAACTATCGAATATATTTTCAGGACGAGGTAATTGAACTTCCTTAAATAGCTCAATAGTTTGTTTTTTCGCCGTTTGTTTGTCGGTGTTCTGATGAAGCATTATTGCTTCTTGTACTTGGTATCCACAGGTAAAAACAGGATTTAATGAAGTCATAGGTTCTTGAAAGATCATCGAAATCTTATTTCCTCTAAAGCTTCTTATTTCTGTGGGAGATAAATTTAATAAGTTAATTTTTTCAAAATCGACTTCTCCTGCGATTTGTGTACTCTTAGCGTCATGTAGGCGCATAATTGAAAATGAAGTAACTGATTTTCCGGAACCAGACTCTCCAACAATGCCCAAAACTTTTCCTTTCATCAAGGAAAAATTAATTTTATGAACTGCTTCAAACCAAGTTTTGTCTTCTTGGTTATAAAAATTTACTGATAGATCTTTAACGGTTAACATGAGTTACTAAGGTAGTGTTTTAAGCTTAAAGCAAAAAGACTAAAGCTTAATGAAAGGACTAGCTGTATTGACTTAGCTCTTTTGGTTTTTTGACTTTAGGCTTCCTTCAAAAAAAAACGTAATTTTGAATTTATGGTGAGACTGTTAAAACGGGTGCATTATTGCTATTTTATCTTTTGTATCTTATTGTTTTTTGTACTTTTTTCTCCCCTGTATTTCATCTTTACTAAAAATCCAAAGTATTATACTATTCTAAATAAGCTAAGAGCAGTAAATTCATTTTTATGTACAGTAACCGCTGGTGTTTTTTTTAATTTCGAATTTGAAAAAAAGCTTAATCCTGAGCAAACTTATATTTACTGTGCTAACCATAATTCAAATCTAGATATTGTATTGTTCTGCCTATTAGCAAAGGGCCGTTTTCATTTTATGGGCAAAGAAGAGTTGATGAAAAATCCGGTATTGGGAATGTTTTTTAGAACGATAGACATTGCTGTCTCCAGAGAAAGCAAAATTTCTGCTTTTAGAGCTTTTAAAAAGGCAGGAGAAAATTTAGAAAAAGGCATGAGTCTAATTATTTTTCCAGAAGGAAGAATTGACGATCAATACCCGCCTGTTTTGCATGAATTTAAAAATGGCCCATTTCGGTTGGCAATTGAAAAAAATATCCCAATTGTTCCTGTAAGTAGTATGAATGTTTGGAAAATAATGTGGGATGATGGACTTAAACATGGCACTAGACCTGGTGTGGGAAATATTTACATACACGAGCCTATTTCAACACAAATTTTAGGTGTTGAAAGTGCAGAACAGTTAAGACAAGAGGTATTTAACAAAATTAACAGTAAATTGCAATCATAAAATAGTAAAGAATCTATATATGAAAATAGGAAAAGATACGGTACACAAAGTTGCTGATTTGGCTCGAATTAGGATAGAAGATAACGAAGTTGATGCATTGACTGTAGAAATGAATAAGATTCTTACTTTTATGGAGAAACTTAATGAATTAGAAACGAGCACAGTAAAGCCTTTGGTGTATATGAATGAAAGACCAAATGTTTGGCGGGAAGATATCGCTAAAAATGAAATTTCCACTATTGAAGGGCTAAAGAACGCGGCAGTTCATGATGAAGATTTCTTTTATGTTCCTAAAATCATTGATACATCAAAATAGAAAAATGTCGATTTGATTTTGCAAAGCTGATTAAAGTTGTCAAAAAATAAATGAAACTGTAACATTAGCTAGGCATTATTGGTCTAAAAAACAAAAAACAAATTATAAACTAATGAAACCATCATGAGTAATATTCATTACAATTTGTGAATGTTTACTCATGATAGCTTCATTACAGCTAAAAACAAATTATAAACTAATGAAAAAAGCACTCATTACCATTAAAGATATAGGTCGTAAATATGTAATCGGTTCAGAAGTTATACATGCTTTAAAATCAGTTAGTTTAGAGATTAATAAGGGTGAATTCGTAGCGTTAATGGGGCCTTCTGGATCTGGGAAGTCTACATTGATGAATATTTTGGGTTGTTTAGATACTCCAAGTAAGGGCGATTATATTTTAAATGGAATTAATGTTAGTCAAATGACCGACAATGAATTGGCGGAAGTTAGGAATAAGGAAATTGGGTTTGTATTCCAAACTTTTAATTTGTTGCCTCGCTCTACTTCATTAGATAATGTTGCTTTACCATTAATTTATGCTGGTGCAAGCAAAAAGGAAAGAGATCAGCGTGCTACACAAGCATTAGAAAACGTAGGGTTAGGTAATCGTGTAACACATAAGCCTAATGAATTATCTGGTGGTCAGCGTCAACGTGTTGCTGTTGCAAGAGCTTTAATTAACAATCCATCTATCATATTGGCTGATGAGCCAACTGGTAACTTAGATACTAAGACGTCCATTGAAATTATGGGTCTTTTAGAGGAAATTCACCGAAAAGGGAACACCATTATTCTGGTTACCCACGAGGAAGATATTGCTCAACACGCTCATCGAATTGTACGTATGCGTGATGGTTTGATAGAGAAAGATTATGCAAATGATGATGTGAAAACCGTTTCCCCACGTTTAAATAATTTAGAAGCAAAGGGAGATGATTTCGAGAAAATAAATTAAATAGATTTGAGCCATGAGATTTGAGACTAAGAATCCTAATCGCATGCTCAAACTTATAGCTTAAATGAAAATATATACTAAAACAGGCGATAAGGGTCAAACTTCACTTATTGGCGGCACAAGAGTTCCTAAGTATCACATTCGTATTGAAACTTATGGGACGGTTGATGAACTAAACTCCTATATTGGATTAATCATGTGCCAGCCAATTGCTGCCCATCATCAACAAGTGCTAAAAGAAATTCAAGACAGGTTATTCACAATTGGGGCTTCATTAGCTTCGGATCCTGAGCGCTCTAAAATGAAAATTCCAGACTTAGGTGCTGCTGACATCACACTATTGGAAAAGGAAATGGATGAGATGAACGAAGTGTTGCCAGAATTAAAGCATTTTATTTTACCTGGGGGGAATACCATTGTATCTTATTGTCATTTAGCTCGTTGTGTTTGTCGTAGAGCAGAAAGGTTAACTGTTCAATTGGCAGAAGAAAGTTTTGTTGACAGCAATATTACAATTTATTTGAACAGATTAAGCGATTATTTATTTGTTTTGGGTAGAAAACTAAATGCAGATGAAGGAACAGTTGAAAACATCTGGAAACCGAGGATGTAAATAGTGGAAAAAAATATTTGTTTTGCTCATTTTTTTTACCATACTTTTGCGCAAACAGAAATAGGAATAATTTAATAATAAGAATATGTATTGGACATTAGAACTTGCATCGCACTTGGAAGACGCTCCATGGCCTGCAACAAAAGACGAATTAATTGATTATGGTATACGTTCTGGTGCACCTGTAGAGGTGATTGAAAATTTACAAGCATTGGAAGATGATGGTGAGCCTTATGAAACAATAGAAGAAATTTGGCCAGATTATCCTACCAAAGATGATTTTTTCTTTAACGAAGACGAATATTAATCATATCATTTAATCCCGATTTAAATCGGGATTTTTTTTTGCTTTGACAAAGTTCCAGCCGTCTTGCTTATAACTTTGTCAAAGCTATTCAAACAATTTTCCAAGAGTTTTTGTTAATGAGTTATATAAAAAAAACATTTAACTAATCTAAAAATTATGGGAAATCTACTTTATGTAATCGCAGTTATATTAGTCATTATTTGGGCTATTAGCTTCTTGGGAGGATACTATACCGGTGGTATTATTCACACTTTATTAGTGATTGCAATTATTGCCATCATCCTAAAAGTGATCAGAGGCGCAGCTTAATTATACTAACTCATACTTTGTCAGTCGTTAATGAAATGCAAAGTATGAGTTTACTATTATTTCATTAGAAAATGAGCCAATTCCAAATCTTCAGGGTAGGTAATTTTTAAATTATTTCTTTCTCCTTCAATCAGATTTATTTTAAATCCTGCTTTTTCTACAACACTTGCGTCATCTGTAAATTTAGCTTTATAGTGTTGTTGATAGCCTTTTCTCAGTTGATTTATTTGAAATGTTTGAGGGGTTTGAATAAGAACGATATGATCTCTATTTAAAACCCTGCTTTCTTCGTTTTTAATTTTCCTGATGGAGTCGCTGGGTTTTACATATGCAACAGCATTTCCATCTTGTTCAGCAATTTCATAACTCTTGGCAATTAATCTCTCGCTTACTAATGGTCTTACAGCATCATGAACAGCAACTATCCCTTCTCCTTTAATAGCCATTAAACCATTTCTAACAGAATGGAAGCGTTGCTCACCCCCTCGAATCAACAAATGAGGAATGTTAAACTGATAATTACGGCAAAGCTCTTCCCATTGTTCATGCAGATCTGGGTGGAGTACTAGAAGGAGTTCAGGTTTAAATGGAGATGTGTAAAATGCCGATAGGGTATGCATTAATATCGGCTTGTTTTTTAGTAACAGAAATTGTTTGGCAATTACATTCTGCATCCTTTTTCCAGATCCACCTCCAACTATAATTGCGTAGTACTTCATTTCGAGATGTCAGATGTGTGCTAATAGATATGAGACTTGATCAAACTCAAATCTCATATCTCAATACTAAATCTATATAATTAACATCGCATCGCCGAAGCTATAAAAACGATATTTCTCTTTAACTGCAACTTGATAAGCATTCATTACATTTTCATAACCACCAAATGCACTTACCATCATCAATAGCGTTGATTCTGGTGTATGGAAATTAGTGATCATACAGTTTGCAATGCTAAAATCATAAGGAGGGAAGATGAATTTACTTGTCCAATCATTCGCTGCCTTTAATTTTCTTCCAGAAGAAACTGCAGATTCAATTGCGCGCATAGATGTTGTGCCTACAGCGCAGATTTTCCTTTTATGATCTAAGGCTTTATTTACAATATCAACAGCAGTTTGATCAATGATAAACTGCTCCGAGTCCATTTTGTGTTTTGTTAAATCTTCAACCTCAACTGGTCTAAATGTTCCCAGTCCTACATGTAGCGTAACCTCAGCAAAATCAACTCCTTTTAACTCAAGTCGTTTCATTAATTCTCTGCTAAAATGCAGTCCAGCAGTTGGAGCAGCTACAGCACCTTCGTGTTTTGCAAAAATAGTTTGATAACGTTCCTTGTCTTCTGCAGTTGCTTTACGTTTGATATATTTTGGTAGTGGTGTTTCACCTAGGATTTCTACGTTTTTACGGAATTCCTCATCAGTTCCGTCAAAAAGGAAGCGTATCGTACGGCCGCGAGAGGTGGTGTTATCAACAACTTCTGCAACTAATAGATCGTCGTCGCCAAAATATAATTTATTACCAACCCGAATTTTACGAGCAGGATCAACTAAAACGTCCCACAAACGTAGTTCTTTATTCAACTCACGCAGTAAAAAAACTTCGATTGTTGCACCAGTTTTTTCTTTATTCCCGTATAAGCGTGCAGGAAAAACTTTGGTGTTGTTCAAGATCATTACATCCTGATCGTCAAAATAGCCTAAAACATCTTTAAAAATTTTATGCTCAATCTTGCCACTATCTTTATGTAAAACCATTAAACGGGCTTCGTCTCTATTTTCTGCAGGATTGTTCGCTAAAAGCGACTCAGGTAAATTAAACTTAAATTGAGATAATTTCATCTATTTGTTTTTATGTCTTTATTTACAAGATGGAACTTTTCATGATTAAAATAAATTATTTTAACCAGTCAGATTCGGATTCTTGATGTAGTAAATTAGGGCGCAAATTTACAAATTATAATTTTGTTTTTCTAATAAATAAACAGTAAGCGTAAGAGGTGGTTTTAGCTTATTAAATTTAATTTAAGTTAGTCAGGCGAATATGAACCTATTTATATCTCGCAGTGCGCATTAAATGCATGGAACAGCCCTAATTGTATTTTTTATATTATACTGCTTAATGTGTAACCTTTTGTGCTATTTTTGGTCTAAATACTAATTATGATAATTTTCAGGCTAATAGGCGAAAGTTTTAGGTTTGCATTTGATGCACTTCGCCAAAACAAACTCAGAACTATGCTCTCTTTGTTGGGCATTACTATTGGTATTTTTACCATTATAACGGTATTTACGGCGGTTGATACCTTGCGAGATAAGCTTCAAGCAAGCGTTGATAAACTTGGATCAAATACATTATTTGTGCAAAAATGGCCTTGGATTTTTAGTGATAATTTTCCTTGGTGGAAATATGTGAACCGACCTGAGCCATCACTAAGAGATTATAATGGCTTAAAAGATCGTTTGGAGCTTGCACGTGGTGTTTGTTTTGAGGTGTCAACAAACAACCGTACAATTAAATATAGAAGCAGTTCAGTTGAAGGTATTGGCTTAAATGCTGCGTCTCAAGAGTATAACCTTACGTGGAATTTAGAATTTCAAGATGGAAGATATTTTACGGAGAACGAAGGCAGATCAGGTAGCCCGGTTTGTATTGTTGGGGCAGAGGTTGCAGACGGTTTGTTTGATGGCGAGGACCCTGTTGGTAAGCAAGTGAAAATAATGGGTAGAAGAGTAACCGTTGTTGGCGTTTTTAAAAGAGAAGGTGAAGACATGATGGGTATGTCGCAAGATAAGAACGTGTTAATACCATTAAATTTTGCAAAAGGAATTTTCGATATTAACAACGAACGTTATAATCCTCAAGTCACAGTTAGGGGAAAGGAAAATGTGAGTTTAGAAGATGTTGAAAGTGAGCTGAAAGGCATGATGAGGTCTATTCATCGTTTGCAACCTGGTGTCGAAGACGATTTCTCTCTTAATAAAACTACGATGATCTCTAATCAGTTAGATTTAATGTTTGGGATGGTAAATGTGGCCGGTTGGGTAATCGGGGGCTTTTCGATTTTAGTTGGGGGCTTTGGAATAGCGAATATTATGTTTGTTTCTGTTAAAGAAAGAACCAATATTATCGGAATTCAAAAATCTTTAGGGGCGAAGAATTATTTTATCTTACTGCAATTTATGTTTGAAGCAGTTGCACTTTGTATAATGGGAGGAGCACTAGGTTTAGGATTAGTTTACGGAATTACCCTAATATTTACTTATGGTGCTGACATTGAAATTATCCTATATTTTAAAAATATCGTGCTAGGCATAGGTATTTCTGTAGTGATCGGAATGATTTCTGGATTTTGGCCTGCATTTTCTGCATCAAGATTAGATCCAGTAGAAGCTATAAGAAGTTAGTACATCAAAATATAAATGCATAAAAAAAGAGGGCAATTGCCCTCTTTTTTTATGCATTTATAACAATTAAACTAGTTTACCTAGTGCTTCTTTAATTCTTCTCAATGCCTCTTTCAGACTCTCGTCTGATGCAGCATATGAGATACGGATGTAGTTATTATTCCCAAATGAATCGCCGCCAACGGTTGCTACATGGCCAACATTTAATAAGTATAAGGCTAAGTCTGCTGAATCTTTAATTACATTTCCATCAGCATCTTTCTTGCCGAAGAAAGAACTGATTTCTGGGAAAAAATAAAATGCCCCGTCTGGTAAATTAGTTTTTACACCTGGTATATCGTTTAACAGATCGTACACCAACTGCCTACGTCTAGCGAAAGCTTTTTTCATTTCTAACACCGTTTCTAAACCTTGCTCATAAGCGGCTATTCCCGCTCTTTGCGCAATTGAACATGTTCCTGAAGTAGTTTGACCTTGCATTTTATCATTAGCTGCTGCAATTTCTTTACTTGCAGCGATGTAGCCTAACCTCCAGCCAGTCATTGAAAATGCCTTAGAAAAACCATTTACAATGATTACGCGATCTTTAATACTATCAAACTGAGCAATAGATTCGTGTTTGTCTATGAAATTAATATGTTCATAAATTTCATCCGAAAGAATGAAAATATTAGGATATTTTTCAAATACTTTAACCAATGCAGCCAATTCATCTTTGCTATAAACAGATCCTGTAGGATTGCAAGGAGAAGAGAACATGAAAAGTTTAGATTTCGGCGTAATTGCAGCCTCAAGCTGCTCAGGAGTAATCTTAAAATCGCTCTCTATCGTAGTATCGATAAAAATAGATTTTCCTTCTGCCAAGATTACCATCTCGGAATACGACACCCAATATGGAGTAGGAATAATAACTTCATCTCCTGGATTGATCAATGTTAAAATTACATTAGAAAGAGACTGTTTCGCCCCAGTTGAAACAACGATCTGCGAAATATCATAATCCAAGTTATTTTCATTTTTTAACTTGTTGACGATAGCCTGTCGTAATTCTGGATAACCTGGAACAGGTGAGTAACGTGTATAATTCTCGTCTAAAGCTTTTTTTGCTGCGTCTTTTACATGCTCAGGTGTGTTAAAGTCTGGCTCGCCAATGCTTAGGCTTATAACGTTAACTCCTTTCGCAGTTAATTCACGACCAAGTTTGGTCATTTTAAGTGTTGCAGATTCAGATAAGTTATTGATTCTTTCGGATAAAAATGTCATAATGTTGCTGTGAAAGGGCAAATATAAAAATCGATTGCAAATTGCTAGTAAAAAAAATACTTTTTAAGATAATTTAATGGCTAAACTGTACTTTTGGGTCAAAATTCTTCAAAATTGCAACCGAAAAAGAAAGCCATTCTAATTTCTCTATGTGTTAGTGTTATTTTAATGCTGGCAAAATTCGTTGCTTATTTTTTAACGAATTCAAATGCTATTTTAACAGATGCAGCCGAGAGCATTGTGAATGTGTTAGCTAGCGCATTTGCATTTTATAGTATTTACCTAAGTACGTTACCAAAGGATGAAAACCACCCATATGGCCATGGAAAGGTTGAGTTTTTCTCCGCTTTTGTGGAGGGAATATTAATTGGTATTGCTGGAATTATTATCATCCTAAAATCTGGATATGATTTACTATATACGAATGAAATTGGGCAGTTATATGATGGAGCGATAATTATTGGTGCCACTGGTTTAATTAATCTAATTGTTGGTTTTTATTTAATTAGCACCGGTAAAAGGCACAACTCCATCACACTGGAAGCAGATGGTAAACATTTACTAACCGATTCAATCACTAGCGGCGGCTTGGTTCTTGGAATTGTTTTAATACAACTAACTCAAATTTACTGGCTTGACGGAGTAATTTCAATAGCAATGGGTATCTATATAATTTTCAATGGGTATAAATTGACTAGAAGATCAATTGGCGGCTTAATGGATGAGAGTAATCTTGAATTAGTAAAGGATATCGTTAAGATTCTGCAACAACATAGGCAAGATACTTGGATTGATGTTCACAATCTAAGAGCCCAACAATATGGAGCTGATTTGCACATCGATTGCCATGTTACTTTGCCTTATTATTTTGATTTAAATATTGTACATCAGCAAATATCGGATATAGACAAATTGATAAATGTGTCTAGAGCTTATCAAACAGAGTTGTTCATACACGCAGATCCTTGTTTGCCAGCATGTTGTAATTATTGTAAAATGCCGGCCTGTCCAGTTAGACAAGAAGCCTTTAAGGGAGAAATTGCTTGGACAATGGAAAACGTAACTAAAAATCAAAAGCATTTTAGTCAATGAGCTATTTCAACGTAAGAGTATATGGTTTACTAATTAATGATCAAAAGGAGATTCTCTTAAGTGATGAACGTGAGTATGGAATGGATTTCACCAAGTTTCCAGGAGGTGGCGTAGAACTGGGAGAAGGAGTGATCGAGGCTTTACACAGAGAATTTATGGAAGAATGCGGTATAGAGATTGAAGTGTTGCAACACTTTTATACTACCGATTTTTATGAGAAATCTGCATTTAACGAAAGCCAAATTATCAGTATTTATTATATCGTAAAATCTAGCTTACCAGTAGTATTAGATTTTAAAACAGATGTGTTTGATTTTGACGTCCAGTCAAATCAATCTTTTAGGTGGAAAAAAATAGCCCTGCTAAATGATAGCGATGTTACTTTTAAAACTGATCAAACAGTGTTGAAGCTACTTAAAGAAATAGGTGATGTTTAATCGCATAACGTATTATGTAACGCCAATTGGCAAATTGATTGTATTTGTTGTTTGTATTTTAGCCTTTGCGCTACCGATTAGCCTTGTACAACAAGTTTCTTTTGTTAAGGGGCTGAACACTGAAAATGCTACCCTTTTATTAGAAGTACTGCTTATATTTTCAATTTTCGGAGCGTTGTTTCTGCTTACGAAACTATATAAGCCATTAACCTTTCGCCAGTTTTTTATTCTCAAGAAAGATGCTTTGAGTGGATTTTTGAAGGGGACTTTACTTGGGATTGCAATCATGGGTATTTGTGTTGGTTTACTCGCATTAATGGGCTATGTTTCTTTTACAGTCGGGAAAATTGGTGTTGGTTTCTTCTTCTTTTATATCGCTTATTTTTTTGTTGTGGCTTTATTTGAGGAACTACTTTTTAGAACATATCCTTTATTTGTTTTTGCCGAAACTTACCCAGTCACGCTTACAATAATAATCAATGGCTTGCTTTTCGGACTTGTTCATCTACTAAATCCAGGTTTTACTTGGTTGGCAATGCTTAATGTTAGCTTGGCAGGTATATTATTTTCGATGTTTACATTATATTATCGTAATCTGAGCTGGGCAGTTGGAATTCATTTAGGTTGGAACTATGCCCAAGGTATTATATTTGGCTTTAATGTTAGCGGTACTAACACCCCGAGTTTCCTTAGTACAAGACCGATTGCCGAAGGATACCTTTCTGGTGGTGAATTTGGTGTAGAAGGATCAGTAATTTGCACAATTATTCTCCTACTTATCATCGGCTCTTTTATGATGAAATTTAAGATGAATCCTACAACAGTAAATAAAAAAGAACCAAGTTATCAATGAATTTACAAGAACGAGATAAACAAGTAATCTGGCATCCCTACACGCAAATGAAGGGCGCTTTACCTCAATTACCTATTGTAAAAGGAGAGGGAGTCTATTTAATTGATGAAGAGGGAAAAAGGTATATAGATGCTGTTTCTTCATGGTGGGTAAACATACATGGACATGCAAATGCGCGTATTGCAGAAAAGGTATCTGCGCAATTGTTGCAGTTGGAACACGTAATATTTGCTGGATTTACGCATGAGCCCGCAGTTTTACTAGCTGAACAGTTATTGCCTTTGCTTCCAGGTAAACAGGAAAAAGTTTTTTACAGTGACAATGGCTCAACAGCTGTTGAAGTAGCACTCAAAATGGCATTTCAATACTGGAGTAACAAAGGGGATGGTCGACGTAAAAAAGTATTGGCTTTTAAAGATGCCTATCATGGCGATACATTTGGGGCGATGTCGGTAAGCGGAAGAAGTATATTTACAGATGCATTTAACGAATTTTTGTTTGATGTTGAATTTATCGATTTGCCAAATGAAGATAATATCAGCGACCTCATACCTCATATCTCAAATCTAAAAGCTGAAATCGCTTGCTTCATATTTGAGCCTTTAATTTTAGGCGCTGGAGGTATGCAGATGTACGAAGCAAAATATTTGGATAAATTAATTGCATGTTGCCAAGAGAACCAGATTTTGTGTATCGCAGATGAAGTGATGACTGGATTTGGCCGCACAGGCACTTATTTTGCATGTGAACAACTGGAAAGCAAACCAGATTTATTTTGTCTCAGTAAGGGCTTAACAGGTGGAACAATGCCGCTGGGTGTAACTACATGCCATGAGAAGATCTTTGAGGCATTTTTAAGCGATGACAAGTTGAAAACGCTCTATCATGGGCATTCATTTACAGCGAATCCAGTAGCATGTTCTGCGTCATTGGCAAGTTTGGCTATCTTATTGGAGCCTCGAACGTTGGCAAACATTAAGCGGATCGAAATACAGCACTCACTTTTTAAGAATAAAATTGCGGGTCATTCAAAGGTTAAAACGGTTAGGCAAACCGGAACAATTATCGCAATAGAATGGCAAACTGGTGAATCAACGTCTTATTTGAGTTCATTGAGAGATAGGTTATATACTTATTTCTTAAATAAGGGTATTGTACTCAGGCCATTAGGAAATATTATCTATATTTTACCTCCTTATATTATCACTAACAAAGAACTGGCGTATATTTACGACACAATTAGCCAAGCACTAGACGATATATAATATGCTATTAAACACGCTACTTTCAAGCATTGTTCAAAATAATACCCTGCATTCAAAATGGTTAAATACGCTTTCTTTTATGGAAAATGCAGGAGCCAGAAAAATCTCAGCTGCCGAACATAAAGAAGAGGTAACTTTATTAATATTAAAGCATGCTGCAGAAGAACATCGTCATGCTTACTATTTAAAGAAGCAATTAGCAAAACTTGATGATTCACTTTGTAAAACCTATACAAATTCGGAGTTATTAGCGCCAAATCATACTCGATTTTATTTAAATACCCTTGATGTCAAGGTATGTCGGTATTTAAAGCATCATTTTAACCTATCTGGCGCTGATTTGAAATTTGCGGCTTATCTATTTGTGACGTATGCAATAGAGGTAAGAGCAGATGAGCTATATCCGATTTATCAGGAAATATTAACTGATAATGAAAGTAAGGTAACTGTTAAATCGATTATATTAGAGGAAGAGGGGCATTTAGAGGAGATGCTAAATCAGCTAAGGGAATTTTCTCCAGTGTGGGAAAAGCATGCTCTAGAAATTATAAAAATAGAACAAGCAATGTTTGAAGAATGGATAGTTGGTCTGCAACAGGAAATCGCTTGTTAATTTCTCAAATTCAATGCCGACTAGTAATTAGCCGGTATTGAAATGAGCATATAGTTGGTTTGTTTTGTGTTTATTGTTGTCTTAGATAAACATTTTTGTTGGTGGATTTGAAAATGAGATCTACGCCACCACCATTAAGTTTTCCTTTTATTCTGTCACCACTAGAAAAACGACTAGAATAAATAGAGCTTACAGTACCTGGCGCATAATTTATTCCGCTAATAATGTGGGTTCCACCATTTAATTGAATTCCTGCAACTCTTGCATCTGCATTGGTAGTTATTATTGTTGCTTCACCTTCTTTAGCAGGACTGTTTTTTGATTTACTAGTTGTACCAGTTCCTTTTGCTTTATCGGTAGAGCCAGATAATGTGCCCAAGGTAACTGCAACAGCTTCGTCATCATCTTTTCGTCTAGTCAACCCTTCTCCATTTACGCTTCTAGTAGCAATAAGGCTATGAATTCCGCTTTCAGGTTCCAATTTTTCAAAATCTATTTGAAATTCTTTGCCAGCATATAATTTTCCGTAAGAAGTTCCCATTTCAATATTTGCTTTGGTAGTTGCCGGTAGGGTAACGTCTACATAATTTGTAGCTGAAATAATCGAAACCGGCCCTTTAATTTCCCCAGTGAATATAGCATCGACTGAACCAGAGACTGTCTTTATATTCATTGGGCCAGTATTGTTTTCTAATCTGATTTTATTCCAGTAAACAGATACCTCAAGTTCACTTTTTAGATTTTTAATAACGATTTCATCTTCAGCTTTAGAGTCATTGGTATTGCTGTTACTAGAACTGTTGCTATTGGTGCCGCTAACACTCGTATAACTAAAAAATGCTCGATTACTATTGCTATTGTTATTGATCGAGACCTTTATGTTATTTGGGACTTTAATGGTTAATACACCAATTGGTTTTTTTGCTACCAAGTTAACATTAATGATTTCACCACTTTCCGTAACATTAATGCCCAATCCAGTATTATCTACGTATTTAGAGGATGTAATGGGAACAAGGCCTTTTGCACGGTCATCTAATTCTTCTGTTACTACTTTTTGTCCTGAAAAAATAATATCCTTACCATCATAACCTTCAACTATAACTCCAGTGATGTTTAATTTTAACTGTCCGTTTGATTTGGCTAGTCGATATTCTTGGGCTTTCGCACAAATGCCAAAGCTTAATAAGGTAATTAAAATGATTAATTTCTTTTTCATATTGCTGTTTTTAAAGTTTGTTTTGATTAATTAATATTAGATATGCCTGATCCTTTACTTCGGCTAATGTCATTGGGTCATTTGCAAGTGCATAAAGTTTGTCATCGAGTTTAGGGTTGTTTGTTTGTTGAAGCAACTCCATCAAACCAAGCTGTAGCAATGGGTCTTTTTGGTTTGATAGTGATAACATAAAAACATTGTTTACATAACTATCCTGTGCATATTTGCTCATCAGATTAAGTGCCGCTAAACGAACATTGCTATTTGAGTCATGGTTTAAAGTGTGCGACAATTTATCAATGATATCATAACTAATAACGGTCGACTTTTGGATGTTTAGGATTGCAGCTAGCCTAGTACTTGCGGAGGTACTATCTGTTAAATCACGATACGCAGCTAAAAGGTTGATTTGTGGTTGTTTATTATCCCTTTTCTGCCATTTCCTGACTTTAGTATGCAAAGCCCTATTTGCTTCCTTAACCTCAATATTTTCCTTGTCTTGAACTAAGACTTGTTCTTTAGGGTTTTGAGGAACATCGGTTTTAACAAGTTGTTGTTCAGGAAGTTTCGTGTTAGTTATAAATATATAGGTTAAAGTCATGATAATTAGCACAGATGCAGCTGCCATCCATTTATGGCTCACTATCAGACTTAGTATTCCTTTTTTTTCTTTGGGTTGACTTTTCAATTCCCCTTTTATTTTAAAAAGGATATCTCGAGAGGGTTCGAGGTTGTCGAATTCATCTCTGTTATCTTGTATATATTTTTTTAAAGGATCACTCATAATAAATTTTATCTTTTAATGATAATAAAACTTTCTTCTTTGCTCGGTGATACTGCGTTCTTACCGTGTTATGTGATATTCCGAGCATAGCTCCAATTTCTTCTTGTGGAATATTTTCAAATAGGTATAAGCATACTATCGTCTTGTAACCTAGCGGTAGGTTTTCAATGCTTTGCCGTACATCCTCCACCTTACTTTCAAATCTTTCATTTTCTTGGATGTCATATTCTTTTTCTGCTTCCAACTCGATTGGCTCTACATCGGAAAATTCAATTTTCTTTTTTCTTAAATGCGATATTGATTTGTTAATTGCCACTCGCTTTACCCATGCTTCAAAACTCACCACCCCACTTAGTTTGCCAATTTCTTTAAAAGCGGTTAAGAATGACTCTTGCAAAATATCTTCAGCTTCTGCAGTATGCGAAACAATTCGGTGTATTGAGTTGTAAATGCGCCTAGCATACCTTTCATACAATTCGGTGAAGCCCAAATCATTATTTGCTTGGCACATGGCAATTAATTCATGATCTGTTTTTTTTTGTATCAGTGCCAATTACTAAATTGTTTGGGTTAAATAAAAATGGTTTCTATAAGGTAGTCGCAATCTCTTCCAATTTGTTGCATCTATGCTAGAAAAGATTTTCATAAAGTTGCTGAAACTTCTTAAATATTTTATTGTTTTACTTAAAATCAATATGTTATGTCAAAATTTTCAGAACTTATAAACGGCGAAAAATTGGTCTTGGTAGATTTCTTTGCGGAATGGTGCGGCCCATGTAAAATGATGTCGCCAATTTTAGATCAAGTTAAAAGCGAAATAGGAGATAAGGTAACCATCATCAAAGTAGACGTAGACAAAAATAATAATGCTGCGGCTGCTTATCACGTTCAAGGAGTTCCAACATTAATACTTTTTAGAGGTGGTAGACAAATCTGGCGACAAAGTGGACTTCTTCAGGCAAATCAGTTAAAACAGGTAATTGAATCTAACTTGTAAAATTTTGGCTCAAACTTTAATCACTTTATTTGGTGTGATGGCGTAAATGCTGTCTTCTTTCTTAGATTTTATAGTATGTAGCCCGGTAAAAGCACTAAATGCAGGCAAAATAGCGAACTCTTTTCCAAAATAGAAACAAGGGAAGCTTAACCTTTGCTTCGCTTTACCTATAACTGTTACACCTGGATGGATGTGTCCGCTAATTGGATATAACGTATCTTCTTTGCAATGAGTAGAATCATGAATGAAGCAAAATTTCTCTGTGCAATAATTTGGGTCATAAATTTGAATTCCTAAATCATGATAGTGCTGATCTGCCAGCCTATCATGATTTCCTTTAACTAAAATAAAATCAAGTTGTTGATAATTGTTTTTCCACTGTTCAAAATCATCAACATCACTGTTTAAATGTTGGTGAAACATATCTCCGTTAACAAGCAACGTTTTGGGCGCGTAACGATCGATTACTATAGATAAACGCTGTAGATCGCTTTGCGCTAAAGTAGAGGGTATTTGTAGACCTGCCTTTCTGAAATGAGCTGATTTTCCAAGGTGGAGGTCACTTATGACTAATAATTGTTGTTTGGGTAAAAATAATGCCCTTTCCTTGGCTAAAATAAATTCTTCATCACAAATTGTAATCGTCATGTTCTATTAAATTTAACAATCTAGGACTTGGTTGTTTCGGCTTTCATTCTTTCTATCCTATGCTCTAGCTCTTCCGAACTCATATTTGCTCTTAAGCTATCTACTTTAATAGGAAATGAAAGAGGGGTAAAACTTTTAGGGTATGTGATGACGATATGGCTTCTTTGTATTCGCTCTAAGGCAGCTGCCAAACGTGGTTCTTCCAACTGCTGATAGAATACCTCATCATAGGCTTGACGTAAAAGTAAATTATGTTTATCAAAATCACTAAAAACATTGAAAAATAAACCCGCAGATGACTGGAGGTGTTTGTTGGCAACATATTTACCTGGGTATCCTTGAAAAACAAGACCTGCTATACAGGCTATGTCTCTAAATTTTCTTCGAGCCATTTCTGTTGAGTTGATGCTCAATTTAATATCTTCAGCTAAATTGAGAGGCGAAAAAACATCATATGCGATCGCATCATCCATGGGTATTTCTGTGTCACTTAATAATTCAAATCCATAATCATTCATTGCAATAGAGAATGTGATTGGAACCAATCGACTTAACCTGTACGCAACCAATGCAGCGAGTATTTCATGCACTAATCTTCCTTCAAAGGGATAGGAAAATAAATGAAAACCTTCTTTGTTATTTATTAACTCAATTAGCAGCTCATTCTCTTTTGGCACGTGAGACCTTTCCTGCTGTTTTAAGAATAGTGGAAAAACTGAATTCAATTCTTCATCTTGATGGTCCTGGTCTAAAACTTCATTGTATTTTTTTCTTAGCACTGCACCTAGATTTGAAGATAATGGTAAACGTCCACCTAGCCAGCTCGGCGACATCGCTCTTTTCTTTTTGCTTCTACGCACAATTACCGTCATATCCTTGATTTGTACAAAATCTAGAATTTTACCAGCCAATGTAAAGCTATCGTTCGGTTTAAGTTTTGATACAAAATATTCTTCGACCATACCAATATATCCACCAGAAAGAAATTTAACTTTTAACATTGCATCGCTTACTATAGTGCCGATGTGTAAGCGGTGACGCATCGCTATTTGCCTATTTGTTACTTTCCAGAGCCCATCTTCAGGATCTTTGATTACTTTGTTGAATTCTTGATATGCAGTTAGACTATTCCCACCTGACGTGATAAATTGCATCATCCATGACCATTCGTCGGGAAGCAATAATTTAAAGGCATTTGTTTCTTTTACTTCTTTATAAATTTGCTTGTCATCGAATCCATCGCCAACTGCTAGGCTTACTAAATATTGAACCAAAGTGTCAAACACCATTACTAATGGTTCTCTGGATTCGATATTATTGTTTTTTGCTGCTTCTTTAATTGCTGCAGCTTCAACTAGTTCAAGCGCATGGGTAGGTAAGAAATAGATTTTAGAAGTAGCTCCTGGAGAGTGACCTGAACGACCTGCACGTTGTAAAAATCTTGCAACACCTTTTGGCGACCCTACTTGAACTACTGTGTCGACAGGTTTAAAATCTACCCCTAGATCTAACGAAGACGTGGCTATAACTGCTTTTAATAAACCCGTATGTAATGATTCTTCTATCCAATTGCGTAGTTCAAAGTCAATGGATCCATGATGTATGGCAATTCGTCCTGCTAAATCAGGTTCAATATTTAGCAAATGCTGATACCACATTTCTGATTGGCCCCTTGTATTGATAAATATGAGTGTAGTTTTACTTTTTTTGATAATAGGAAGTAATTTGTACGCTAATTTTAACCCTAAATGACCTGCCCAGGGTAATGTTTCTATGTCATCTGGTAAAATAGATTTAATGGTGATCTTTTTATTTAATTTTGCGCTAACAATTATTCGTTTTGCCGTTATGTTGGGTTCGATTACATCAAGTGCCTCCTCTAAGTTTCCTATAGTCGCCGAAATGCCCCATATTCTTACATTGTTTTTATTAAGCCCTTTAATTCTTGAGATGGCTAGCTCCACCATTACGCCTCGTTTACTCCCTAAAAGTTCATGCCATTCGTCAGCAACTACACATTTTAGCTTGTTAAATAAGATTGATGAGCCTTTCTGTGCCAATAGGAGATGAAGACTTTCAGGTGTAATGAGTAGGATTTCAGGCATTGATTTTTTCTGCTTTAATTTCTCACTCTGGGTAGTGTCACCATTCCTAACACCAACATGCCAATCTAGATTTAGTTCTTGCAGTGTATCTCGCATTGCTCGGGCTATATCTTTTGCAAGCGATCTAAGCGGGGTAATCCAGATTAATCGTAGTCTATCTTTCGCATTTTTCTTTGATTGTTCTTGGTTCAGTCCCTCTATTACAACGGCTAAAAACAAAGAAAACGTTTTGCCAAATCCAGTGGGTGCATTCACCAAACCGCTATATCCTTTTGCATAATATTCCCAGGCCTCTTCTTGAAAATCAAATGGTTTTTTTTTAGCAGTCTTTAGCCAGTTGATGACTTTTTTATAGCCAAGTGTTTTTTGCATAGATTATATTCGAAGTAAACGGTTTAAACTTAATTTGTATCCAGCTGCGCTGGATTATCATTCGCCTTCTGATTCTAAACGTACAGATGAAATTAACTGTTTTAAATCGCCTAAAGTATTAATTTCTTCCACTTTTTTATCTTTTCGCCACCTAGCTATGCGGGGGAAGCGGAGGGCTAATCCGGCTTTATGCCGCTTACTTTCTGCAATGCCTTCGAAAGCAATTTCGAATACCAGTTCGGGCTTAACCGTACGCACAGGGCCAAATTTCTCGATTGCATTTTTATTTACAAAAGAATTTACTTCCTTAATTTCTTTATCAGTTAAGCCTGAATAGGCTTTGGCGATGGTGATTAATTTTTCACCATCTCGTACTGCAAAGGTGTAATCGGTGTAAAAGTTTGCACGCCTACCGCTTCCTTTTTGCGCATAAATCATTACTGTATCTATTGTATAGGGATTTATTTTCCATTTCCACCAATCGCCACGTTTACGACCAGTATGAAAAACGGAATTCATTTTTTTTAACATGATTCCTTCGCTATTAATTTCGCGCGCAGTTAAGCGAAGTGCGGCTAGGCTTTCCCAACTTTGAAAGTTTATGACAGGAGAGAGCAGTACAATATTAGATGTGTTTAAGTTGGAAATCACTTTTTCTAAAATTTTTCTTCTTTCTTTTAAAGGATGTAACCGAATGTCTTCTCCATGATGTTCTAGAACATCGTAGCTATAGAAGCCAATGGGTGCATCTATCAATTGACTTTTGTTGATGATTTTTCTATTCAATCGCTGTTGCAAGGTGCTAAAGGATTGTACATTTCCATTTTTAACAGAAAGTATTTCTCCGTCTAGCACTGTTCCATCTGGTAATTCATTTTTCAGAAAATGGAGTTCTGGAAATTGATCGGTTACAAGTTCTTCACCTCTCGACCAGATAAATAATTCACCATTTCGCTTAATAATTTGTCCACGAATGCCATCCCACTTCCATTCTGCTTGCCAATGTTCTGGTAAGCCTAAGTTTTCTGGTTCATTATCGAGCGCGTAGGCCAAGCAAAAAGGATAAGGCCACGAATTGTCTGTATTTACATGCTCACCTTCAATTAATTGTTGAAAGGTGATTTCGCTGGGATGCCATTTACCCATTATGGCGTGCATCACTTTGCTCGATTCTATATTGCTTTGTTTAGCTAGGGCATTTACCAGCATTTTATTGGAAACGCCAATTCTAAAATTGCCTGAAATTAGTTTGTTGAAAATAAATCGTTCTTGTGTGTTTAACCCATCCCATGCATTTAGTATATAACTCTTTTTTTCGTGATCATTTTGTGCCTGTAAAGTTGCCAGTTCACTAAGCCATTGATGTAAGGGTTTATCTATTTCATTTTTTGCTGGAGGTAAAATTAGGGCAATGGTTTCACTTAAATCGCCTACGCTATGATAACTCTCGGTAAAAAGCCATTCGGGGATGGTACTTATTTCAATTGCCCACTGTTTAATCAATGAAGTATTTACCGGTCTTTTTGGTCGTTTTCCTGTAAACATTGCAATTACATAAGGTTTGTCTTTTTCGTTGGCTGTAGTAAAATAATCGACCAATGCGGCAATTTTGTCGTTCGTTTTATTGCTTTGTTCAAGCTGCTGGATTAATTCTGCGAAACGTTTCAATTGTTTGGGATAGGGTTATTGACTTGGGAATCTTCATCATCATTTTCTTCCGAACCATATTTCGTACTCACTTCTTTTGCCGCTATCCCAATTTCATTAAGATATTTTGAAAAGATAGCTGTATAGCCGTGGGTTACAAAAACCTGTTCGGCTTGTGTAGCTTTAATTGCATTAAGTAAGCTAGGCCAATCTGCATGATCACTTAATGCAAAGCCGGCATCGGCGCTTCGCCATCTTCGTCCAGCTCTTACCATCATCCATCCAGAGCAAATTGCTGTTGCTGGTTGTATTAAGCTTTTAACCCATTTTCCATCGGCAAGGGATGGAGGAATAATAATTAGTCCTTTTTGAAGTTCTTCTTTTTTAATTTCGGGAGTTATGCTTATCGTTTTTGGTAAGTCAACACCCGCTTTTACGAATGCGTCATTTAAATTCGCAATAGACTGGTGTACATAAATAGGATAATTCCCAGCTAAATTTTTAATTAATCGCTGTGCTTTTCCTAAGCTGTAGACAATTAGTATACTCGTTTTCTGTTTAGCATAATTTGCTAATAGCCAATTTTTAATTTGCGCGAAAATCTGGTGTTGTGACTCCCAATGATATATTGGTAAACCAAATGTGCTTTCCGATACGAAAGTATGGCACTTAATAGGTTCAAATTCAGTGCTAATTCCGTCGTATTCTATTTTGTAATCTCCTGAAACAACACACACTTCACCTTTATATTCCAATCGTATTTGAGATGATCCAATTACATGTCCTGCTGGATGTAGACTTAATTTTACACCGTTTATGTTGATATTTTTATCATAGGGTAGTGTTTGTACGTTTTGTTCGAGGCCGTATCGTTGGGTTAAAATGGGTTTTGTTAAATCGTGACAGAGGTAGTTTTTATTGCCCCATTTTACGTGATCTGCATGCCCATGTGTGGTTACTGCGTAATCGACAGGATGCCAAGGGTCTATATAGAAATTACCTTGTTTGCAATATATTCCCTTATTTGTGAAATCAATTAAACCCATATTTAGTTATAACATTTATCAATCCAATTAGTTTTTGGTTATATATCGGCTAATTGAACGATAAATCAAAATATCGGATATATACCCGATATTTTGATTTATCGGATATATACCCGATATTAGTATGATGATAGCAGTAATAACAGGAGATATAATCAACTCCAGGAGGTTACCAGATGACTGGATGGGCGTTCTGAAAGGGGCCTTGGCTAATTTAAAAGGTGAAAAAAAGAAATGGGAAATTTTCCGTGGAGATAGCTTTCAAATCGAACTAGATGCTAATGATGCATTGATAAATGCTATTTATATTAAAGCGTGCATCAAAACTTTCAAAAAAGGAGATGTAAGGATGGGAATAGGTGTGGGTAAAAAAAGCATAAATTCTTTAAAAGTAACAGAAGCAAATGGCGAAGCATTTATTAATTCTGGAAAGGCATTTGACAATTTGAAGACCACGAAAGTAAATATGACTTTTGTAACTCCTTGGCAACAATTTGACGAAGAAATTAATCTCTATTTAAAATTAGCTTTAATTGCAATGGACAACTGGGGTCCTGTAGCTGCGGAAATGGTAAAATATGCAATTGAAAATGAGAATATGAAGCAAGATAAAATTGCTGAAATATCAGGGAGAAGTCAGTCTTCTGTAAGCGAAGCGCTAAAGAGAGCATACTATACAGAAATTGTAGCGTTGGACGAACAATACAGGAGTAAAATTACTAACTTAATCAAAAAATAATAATGGAGATTACTTTGCTGAAACTCTTATTAGCCCATTTGCTTGGTGATTTCTTTTTTCAGCCAAATTCTTGGGTGTTAGAAAAGGAAAAGAAGAAATTAAAGTGCTTTAAACTTTATTTGCATGTGCTTATTCACATAGCACTGGTCTTTTTAGTTTTTCTTTCTTTTGAAGTTTGGAAAATGGCTTTAGCAATTGGATTTACTCATTTAATAATTGACAGTATCAAGTTAATCTATCAGCGTGTAAAAACTAAAAGACTTTGGTTCTTTTTGGATCAGTTTTTACATATGCTGGTAATTCTAGCATGTTGGATTAATTACAATAAACCAGATTTTAGTTTTTTATCTATATATCAACAAAAGATATGGGTTTTTGCAGTTGGTGGGTTAATTCTTACCTCACCTACAGCCATCATCATTAAAATGATTATAGCAAAGTGGTTGCCAGCTGGAGACGGAAAAAAAACAAGCTCTTTGCAAGAAGCCGGCCGATATATAGGTATGCTAGAACGCTTGCTTATTTTTCTTTTTGTCTGTACAGATCATTTCGAAGCTGTAGGCTTCTTGTTAGCCGCAAAGTCTATTTTTAGGTTTGGAGATTTAAAAGAGGCGCAGGATATTAAGCTAACGGAATACGTTTTAATAGGTACGTTACTAAGTTTTGGACTAGCATTGTTAGTTTCATTAGCTGCGGTAGCTATAAGATGATGATAACAAAAATGCCACCAAGATCTTGGTGGCATTTTTCGCATCAAATAAATAAATAAAAAATATTACTTATTATCCGGTTACTCTTACGTTTTCAGCTTCTGGACCTTTCTTTCCTTCTTTTACCTCGTATTCTACTGTTTGTCCTTCTTGCAACGATCTTTGTCCCGTAGCTTTAATTGCAGAATGGTGGCAAAATATATCTTTACCGCCTTCTTCTGGGGTTATAAAACCAAAGCCTTTAGCATCGTTAAACCATTTTACTGTACCTGTCATAACTTCTTATTATTAAATTAAACAGTGAAGATAACAATTTCAATATAAAAGGATAAATTATTTTAATACAATTGATAAATAAATAACAAGCTGACTTACGAAGTTTTATTCTAGGTAAACTTCAAGCTAATTTTCTTACGTTTAAATACTTAAAATCTCAAGCCAAAAGTTAAGAACACATTATTTTTTGTATTCACAGTGTTAGCTACAGGTTCATTACCATTACTTAAGGTGTAAGGACTTAATGTGTTCGTATTTTCTAGCCTTTGATAAGCCAGATCTAAAAAATACTTATTTGTACGATAACCTATGCCGCCGCTATATATCTTGGTGTCAAACATGCCAGTATCATCAGTTTTATAAGGGCTTCCATTTAAGGAATAACCACCTCTAAGACTTACTAGGTTAATCTTATACTCAAGTCCAAATCTATAATTTATTGCACTATTGAAATTTTTTCTAACCGAGGTATTGTTGTCATTAATTACGTCGCTATAGCCACCGCCATTTGAAGAAAACCTAGTGCTGCTATAGTCAATGAAATCCACATCGGCAGAAATCAAGGCTTGCCCACCAATTATGTAGCTACCGCCTAACGATCCCTTCATTGGGGTACGTAAATTATAAGTAAAATCATAAGTTTTGCTATCACTGCTTCCCCTGATAGTTCCTCTATTATCCAGTTGCTCAGTGGTGCTGTCATCAATAACAAACCATGAAGGAGTTTGTAAGGTAGCGCCTAATCTAAGACCTTCAGCTGCCCTAAAAATAACACCTAAACGTCCATTTACACCAGAACCTTTGGTTACCTGGTTAATATTAAATAGTAATTTGTAATTAATGTTATTACCTGTTAAATTATCATTTAAATATTCTCTAGCTTTCCCTGTTTCCAAGTACTGCGCATCACTGTTGTATCTAATGTTTAATAAACCGATACTACCTCCAATATAAATTTGATTGCCAATGTTAGCAGCACCAGCAAAATTAAATTCTGAAACTGAGCCAGTTCTCATTTCATTTTTGTTTTGCATATTTCTATTGGCATTGTCAGCAAAAGTTTCTGGGAAATAATTTTTGGCAGCATCATCGTAGCTTATTAGATAATTATCGTAAGCAATTCTCTCAGGAGTTCCAGCTACCAAAGAAGTTGGATTAGAAGAGCCGGCAAGTTCCGCGAAATAGTCAGCAATAGAACTGGTACTATTTGCTCCATTATAATTGCTTTCCATGCTAAAGTCATTATTTCTGTTGTACCCTAAGCCAAATACCATGCTCACTAATCCATTTTTAGTGTCTTGTCCCTTCCTCTTATAGACTGGACTATAAAATACAGCACCCATTTGGTTTATATTCAACTGACTCTTAGTGGTGTTATTATTTTGATTAAGATAAGTAGCGTTAATCCCAGTCTGGTTAAATTCTGGTGTTAAACTAAATTCGGATTTAGTAAAAAGGCCTAAGCCGGCTGGATTTCCTCCTAAGGAACTCATGTCGCCCCCGACACCAATTTGAGCATTACCCAGCGCTTTAAAACGAGCAGTGCTTCCATAATTAGTTTGAGAAAAGCGTAATGCATCACTTGCATATTGGGCATAAGAAGTACTTGCGGTGGCTACTATAGCTACCATTACTATTGTTATAATTTTTTTCATGAGAATGCGATCTGTTTTTGAAAGATATGAAAATCCATATAAGAGCAGTCAATTTCTTGCTAATCTTACATGAACATTCAATTAGTTATTTAGATTATCTACCACCACCTCTAGTTGGTCGGCCGCCACCGCCGCCGCCACTTGATGATGAGCTGCCACTTTGTCCTCTAGAACCACTGCTACTGCTTGATGGAGGAGGAGAACTTTGCTGAGGCGGAGAATATGTTCTCGCAGGTGGAGAATCGTTTGATCGTGTTGGTCTTGAATCAGAACCACTTGTTCCTCTAGAAGGAGTTGAACTTGTAGTACCATTTGTACGTGTACTACCGGTTGTTCCATTTGTTGGATTATAACGCTCGGCTCTACTGCCCGAAGAAGAAGTTCTACTCACTACACCATTCGGATTCCCACTGTAACTAGCGCCATTTGCTCTATTTACTCCATTTTCACTACCTCTAGTTGGGCGTGGGCCATAGTTTTGTCCGCCATTTCCTCTTCCAATAGAACCAGAATATCCGCCGCCGCCATAGTAACCACCACCATAATATCTGTATGGGTTATTATAAGAATATAATCCCCAGTAATTACCGTAGTATGGAGCTCCATAAAATCCCCAATAGGAATAAGGGCTAAGCCAGTTATTTAATCCACCATATCCAAAACCAAAGTATGTGTCGTAAAATGGACTGAATAAATACGAATTGTAACCATAATACCCGTCATAATAGGTTCTCCAAGGATTGGCATAGTAAAACCTATTAATTCTTGTAGAATAGTCCATGTCGTAATATGGATCACTTGTGCCGTAGTAATCGTCTGTTTGCGAATTATCTTGCGCCACAGGTTGCTGCTGGGCCACTTCCTTATATTCTTTGGCTTGTGCAGTAGTGTTGTAAACATCATCTTGGATGGCGTTATTTTGTGCCAACTTTGATGTTGAGCAGGAAGCAACGAACAAGGCCGTTACTGCGAGCATACTGATGAATAAGTGGTTAGGTTTCATGATATGTGTGTTTTGTTTGTGTGTGCAACAAAATTGTAGGTATAAATTTATAGATTTGTAATCTATTATACAAGAAATTTAACACAAAAAACGTTCCAAATAGTTATGAGCAAAGGCATTACAAGTAAAAACGACGATTATTCACAGTGGTATAACGATATTGTTATAAAAGCCGATCTAGCTGAACACTCTTCAGTTAAGGGCTGTATGGTAATTAAGCCGTATGGTTACTCCATTTGGGAGAAAATGCAGGCCGTTTTAGATCAAAAATTTAAAGATACCGGACACAGTAATGCCTATTTCCCCCTATTTATTCCTAAATCTTATTTTTCGAAAGAAGCAGCCCATGTAGAAGGTTTTGCAACAGAGTGTGCTGTGGTAACCCATTATCGCCTAAAAAATGACGGAAATGGGAACATTGTGGTTGATGAAACTGCAAAATTAGAGGAAGAGCTAATTGTCCGCCCAACTTCAGAAACAATTATATGGAATACTTATAGAGGCTGGATCGAGTCTTATCGAGATTTGCCTTTGCTAATTAATCAGTGGGCAAACGTAGTTCGCTGGGAAATGAGAACACGCTTGTTTCTACGAACTACTGAGTTTTTATGGCAGGAAGGGCACACTGCTCATGCAACTTCTCAAGAAGCAATTGAAGAAACAGAAAGAATGTTAGATGTGTATGCAGATTTTTCTGAAAACTGGATGGCAGTTCCTGTTGTGAAAGGTAAAAAAACAGCAAACGAGCGTTTTGCTGGAGCCCTTGAAACCTATTGCATAGAAGCACTTATGCAAGATGGCAAAGCCCTACAAGCTGGGACCTCACATTTTTTGGGCCAAAACTTCGCAAAGGCTTTTGATGTAAAATTTACAAGCAAAGAAGGGAAACTGGAACATGTTTGGGCTACCTCATGGGGAGTTTCAACCCGGCTAATGGGTGCTTTGGTTATGGCTCATAGTGATGATGCAGGTTTGGTTTTGCCACCTAAATTAGCACCGATACAAGTTGTAATTGTGCCAATCTACAAGGGCGCTGAAGATCTCAATAAAATTTCAACCTTCGTTGATGAACTGATTATTAAATTAAAAGGATTGGGTATTTCAGTAAAATATGATGATCGCGATAGTCAACGGCCAGGTTTTAAATTTGCCGAGTATGAACTAAAAGGTGTCCCTATTCGTTTAGCTATTGGTGGCAGAGATATGGAAAATGCTACGGTTGAGTTAGCTAGGCGAGACACGAAAGAAAAGTTTACGGTACCACAAGAAGGCTTAGATGTTTATATTGCCAACCTGCTTGAAGAAATCCAAGCTAATATTTTTAACAGAGCGCTTCAATTTAGAGAACAACACATTACAGAAGCAAATTCTTATGAAGAATTTAAAACCTTGCTTGATGAAAAAACAGGTTTTATAGCTGCGCATTGGGATGGAACTGTTGAAACAGAAAAGAAAATTAAGGAAGAAACAAAAGCAACAATTAGATGTATTCCTTTAGACAATAAGTTAGAAGAAGGTGTTTGTATGGTAACTGGGAAGCCATCAATACAGCGCGTTCTATTTGCAAGAGCTTACTAAGATTTGAGAAACTAGACTTGAGAAGTAAGATCTTTTATAAGTGATAATTAGCTCTCAAATCTAACTTTTCAATTCGCATATCTAAACAAAAATGCAAGACGAAAATTACAAAGAAATACTTATCAAACTAGAACGCAAAGCCTCATTAAAACAGGCTATTTATAGGAGTTCTTCAGAGGTATTCGGACAAATGAAAACTGTACTCTCTAGAATCGCTTCCAGTTTGTATCAAGATTATACAACTAAGGATCCTTCTGTTGAAGTTTCTTATAAAGAAATTAATCAGTTTGAGTCCCATTTAAAATTCTCAGGCGATGTGCTGATGATTTCTATGCACAGCAATATTTTTAATTTTGGAGACGGGCATTCTATTTTGCAAAGTCAATATGTTAAAGCAAATGAAGATTTAAGTTACTGCAGTGTAATTTATGTTCATAATTTTTTAGCAGACTCAATTAAGTATAATCGACTTTCTGATGAAGGTTCACTTATTGCTAGAATACTAATTAACCAAGAAAAGCACTTTATTGTAGAAGGAGAGGGAGCATTAGGATTTTTATATGATGATCTTGCAACTAACATTGTTACCGAGGAAAAATTAACCGATATCTTGGAGCGAGCAATTCTTTTATGTATTAATAGTGATTTGCTGCTTCCGCCTTTTGCTCAGGTGAAAGATGTTACGTTACATCAAAAGCAATCAATTGTTGCCGCAAGCGGTTATCCAACTGGTAAACGACTGGGTTATTTGTTTAATTCGGAACTACAGAATAATGCACTTTAATTATATTACAATATAAAAACGAGATGAAATTTGCAACAAAAGCGATCCATGCGGGTCAAGAACCAGATCCCACCACAGGCGCGGTGATGACACCAATTTATCAAACCTCAACCTATTGGCAAAAATCGCCAGGTGAGCACAAAGGTTATGAATATTCGAGGGGTACAAACCCAACTCGAAAGGCATTGGAAGATTGTTTAGCCGCACTCGAAAACTGTAAATATGGATTAGCATTTAGCAGTGGTATGGGGGCAACAGATACTGTCTTAAGGTTGCTAAAGCCTGGCGACGAAGTGATTACTGGTAATGATTTGTATGGTGGTTCATATCGTATTTTTACTAAGGTTTATGAGAAGTATGGAATCAAATTTCATTTTATTGACTTGTCAAATCCTGAAAATATCAAACCTTATATTAATGAAAATACCAAATTAGTTTGGATTGAGACACCAACAAACCCAACAATGCGGATTATCGACATTGAAGGAGTAGCAAGAATTACAAAAGCTAATAATATACTGTTAACGGTAGACAATACTTTTGCGTCACCATACCTTCAAAATCCAATCGATTTAGGTGCAGATATTGTAATGCATTCAGTAACAAAATACATTGGGGGTCACTCTGATGTGGTTATGGGAGCCCTTTTAACCAACAATGAACAGCTTTATAAAGACTTATTTTTTATTTACAATGCTTGCGGAGCTACACCTGGTCCACAAGATGCTTTTCTAGTTTTGAGAGGAATTAAAACTTTGCATTTGAGAATGAAAGCGCATTGTGAGAATGGAGAGAAAGTGGCTCATTTTTTAAGAAATCATCCTAAAATTGATAAGATTTATTGGCCTGGGTTTGAAGATCACCCTAACCACGATATTGCAAAGAAGCAAATGAAAGGCTTTGGCGGTATGGTTTCTATTACGTTAAAAGATGCTGATTTACAGGAAACATTTAGAATTGCTTCACGTTTTAAGGTGTTTTCTTTAGCCGAGTCATTAGGTGGGGTAGAATCCTTAATTAACCACCCGACCACAATGACACATGGATCTATTCCAAAAGCAGAGCGCGAAAAGGTTGGTGTAACCGATAATTTGTTGCGTTTAAGTGTTGGAGTAGAGGATATTGATGATTTGCTTGCAGATCTAGCCCAGGCACTTGCTTAAATTATGGATTTTAATGAGCTAAAAGATTTTTTGGATTTTAAAGTTATCCAGTACAATCGGCCAAACTTTATTGCAAACGATCCAATTTGCATTCCCCATCAGTATTCAAATAAACAAGATATTGAAATTGCCGCTTTTTTTGCGGCAATTTTAGCTTGGGGGCAACGTAAAACTATCATCAATAAATGTCACGAACTGTTTTCGCGAATGGATCATCAGCCATATGAGTTTATGCTTAATCATAGTGATAATGATTTAAAAGCTTTGTTGGGTTTTAAACATCGTACATTTAATGATACTGATTTGTTATATTTTGTTTCTTTTTTTAAGATGCATTACCGGCGCTCAACAACTTTGGAAACAGCATTTTTACCGCAACAACAATTTAATCCGGCTTATATTTCAGGGAACTTAGCAACCGAAGTAAAGCTTTCATCATCCGCATGTCTGTTAAATGAAATTCAATATTTCACAGCAGAGAAGGCTTTGAACCATTTTAGAGCTTATTTTTTCAGTTTAGAAGATTTTCCACCTAGGACAATTAAGCACATCTCATCGCCTATACAAAAATCAACATGTAAGCGATTAAATATGTTTTTAAGATGGATGGTAAGAAGGGATGATTGTGGGGTTGATTTTGGTTTGTGGAATACCATACCAACAGCTGCTTTAATTTGTCCATGCGATGTTCATGTTGATCGAGTAGGCCGAAGGCTTGGGTTAATATCGCGTAAGCAGACCGATTGGCTAACAGCTTTAGAATTGACAGCGGAATTGAAAAAATTTGATGCAGAAGATCCTGTAAAATATGATTTTGCATTGTTCGGATTAGGTGTTGAAGAAAGTTTTAACTGAAGACAACCAAGTAGAAACTGAATAATAGATCTAATTTCAAAATTCTTATTTTAGTACAATGATTACCCATTTAGCCGAAATAGAACGATTTGAAACCAATGGCGAGAAAACAGGTTGGTCTTATGTTTTTGTCCCTCAAGAGGTAGCCAATCAAATTAAAGCAAATAACAGACGAGAAATCCGCGTACGTGGACTAATTGATCAAGTTGCAATTACTGGACTTTGTTTGATGCCTATAAAAGGCGAGGGGTTCATTTTACCCCTCAAAAAATCACTACGAAAAGAATTGCGAAAAGAATCTGGTGCGTCGGTAACCTTGCATCTTGAATTTGATGCAGATTTTAAAATTGAAATGCCGGATGATCTTGAAATTTGCTTGGCTGATGAAGAAGCTTTGCTAACGAGATTTTTAGCGATGCCTAAGTCGCATCAAAATTATTTTATAAACTGGTTAAATACAGCTAAAACAGAACCTACCAGAACAAAGCGATTGGTTATGATTGTAAATGCAATGGCTAATGGATTAGACTTTGGGGCGATGATAAGAGGAAGTCAACAAGAAAAACGTTAGAGGCAGCATATTTATGCTGTACGCCTATAATTCCGAAACCAGCTATTAATCTTCATCTGAATTACCCCCAAAAATGCTTCTCGAAATATTTTCGTACTCATTTTTGATTCTCCTTCCGTCCGGTCAGTAAATATGATTGGTACTTCTACTACATCAAAGCCATATTTGATTGCAGTGAATTTCATTTCAATTTGAAATGCATAGCCTACAAATTTAATTTTATCCATTGGGATAGTTTCCAATACCTCCCGTCGATAACATTTAAATCCGGCAGTTGCATCTTGAATGTTAATTCGTGTAACCCATCTCACGTACATTGATGCGAAATAAGACATTAACACACGTCCCATAGGCCAATTTACCACATTTACACCTTTTACGTATCTTGAACCAATAGCAACATCGGCGCCATTTACACATGCTTCTCTTAATCTGATAAGATCATCTGGATTATGAGAAAAATCAGCATCCATTTCAAAAATGTAATCGTAATTTCTTGTCAGCGCCCATTTAAAGCCATGGATGTAAGCAGTACCCAAGCCTAATTTACCACTTCGCTGTTCTAGATGTAATTGCTTAGGGAATTCTAATTGAAGTTGTTTGACAATGCTCGCTGTCCCATCTGGTGATCCATCATCAATAATCAAGACTTCGAAAGGATAGGAAAGAGAAAAAACCTTGCGAATAATTTTCTCAATGTTCTCTTTTTCGTTATAGGTGGGTATAATGACTAGGCTATCTGACACGTTTTAGATTATTGGTTCATTAGTCATCAGTTCATTGGTCAATGACTCTCCAACTTTCCGACTTTTTCAAAGGGTAAAATTAGCTATTAAAAACCAAAAGCTCGAAATTTGTTATCGAGCTTTTGGTTAAATGATGTTAAAATGTATTAATGAACACCGTGCATCCACTTGCGAAGTAATGGAGTAAGCGCGAATGCGATCAATCCAACCACAATTGGCAATATGGTGAAAATCAAGAAAAATGTAGATATAGAATATTCCGTACTTATTTTATCAATTAAGCCTCCAGTTTTTCCGGCAAGCCAATTACCAATTGCTGTACAAGTAAACCAAACCCCAAACATCAAACCTACCAGTTTTGCTGGTGCAAGCTTACTTACATAAGATAAGCCAACTGGCGAAACACATAATTCTCCAACAGTATGGAAGAAGTAAGCGAAAATTAACCAGAACATGCTCACTTGGGCTACAGTAGCTCCTGCAGCAATATCTCTACCGCCGTATGCCAATCCAGCAAAACCTAGCCCTACGAAAATTAGACCTATCCCAAATTTAATTGGCCCACTTGGATTAAATTTAGTTTCCCAAATTTTAGAGAAAAATGGAGCTAGAGAGACAATGAAAAATGAATTTAGTACACCAAACCATGATGCAGGTACTTCAGTATTGATAGCTGAAAATTCTTTTTGAACTTTCCATATGGCAAGAACCCAAATAATTACAAAGCTCAGGGCAGTAAATATAATTGTCAGCGGATATTTCTTGAATATTTTTTGACCTAACCACGTTAACACAACTGTTACTGCAACCAAAGGAAAGATCGTTAGTGCCGCATCTACCCATTTAAACGTTGTAGCAGCTCCACCGGTTAAAAGTCGTTGCGTATAATCCTTGCTAAATATCGTCATCGATCCGCCTGCTTGTTCGAATACCATCCAGAAGAATATGGTGAATACAGAAAATACTCCGATTACCATTAGACGTTGATTGACCACTTTTTTTGGTAACTCAACCACTTTTGACTTAGAATCTGCAGGTACTTTTACTTCTTTATTTCCGAGTTTTCCGAAAATTTGCTGACCGTAGTAGAATTGAAGTGTACCGAAAAACATGAAGATACCTGCTAGTCCAAAACCCCAGTGCCAACCCACTTTCTCGCCAACATATCCACACATTAACATTCCCAAAAATGCTCCAGAGTTGATTCCCATGTAGAAAATTGCATAGGCCGAATCTTTTTTATCACTAATTGCTGGGTATAATTTGCCTACTAAAGATGAAATATTTGGTTTGAATAACCCATTTCCTGTAATCATTAAAAACAAACCTGCATAGAAAAAGTTAGTACTAAAACCTTCCATTGCCATTGCTGCGTGCCCCATCGTCATAATGATACCGCCTAAAATAACTGCTTTTTTATACCCGGTTAATCTGTCTGCTATTAATCCACCTATAATTGGTGTTAAGTAAACTAATCCTGTGTACCAGGCATATAAATCTAATGCACTTTGACGCTCCCATTGCCAGCCGCCTTTTACATACTCGCTCACTAAAAATAAGACAAGTAAAGAACGCATGCCATAGTAACTAAATCTTTCCCACATTTCTGTAAAGAAAAGTACAAACAATCCTACCGGATGATTGATAATCTTGGAGGTTTCTACATCGTTTTCAATAAGGTGCTGGTCAAGTGCTTGATCTTGACTTAGGCTGGAAATTTCATTTGCCATCTTTTTAATTTAGTGTATGTGTGTTTAGTTCAATATGCAAATTAAGTAAGTTTATTGATATTTCATCGTAACTATTTTATGCCCATTTCTTTCATGATTCCATTTAGCCATTTTAAAAGGATAAATCCGATAATAGCAGAAAACATCAGCAATGCAAAATTAACCCAATAGAAGTTAGATTTGTCACTATAAGTATCCCAAAGCGTTGCTAATACACCCGAAAGTTTATTACCAATGGAGGTAGACAAGAACCAACCGCCCATCATTAAAGAAGTAATTCGAACAGGGCTTAACTTTGAGACTAAGGATAAACCCATTGGACTCAATAAAAGCTCGCCGATAGTAATTACACCATAACTTGCCATTAGCCATAATACAGAAACCTTTTCGGATCCGTTTCCTCCTGCATAAACAGCCGCTACCATTACCAATACGGAAATTGCAGACACAAATACTCCGAAAACAATTTTTGTAGCTGTACTAGGCTCTTTGTTTTTCCTTCTAAGCCATGTAAAAAAAGCAACGATTAGGGGAGTGAGGATAATTACCCAAGCTGGATTGATGGATAAAGTTAAGTTTGTGGCCCAAAGCTCAACTGCACCACCTTCTGCAGGAAGTTTGCTTGGTTCAACGTTTTTAAAGTAGGTAGGATAGTTGTATTCTTTTAAAACTACACCATTTTTTTTTTGCAAGCGAAAAGCCTCATCATAGAGCGCAATTGTGTCTTTTTGATAAGTTACATTTTGAGAAAAACTTAAACTTGAAAAAACTTGCTTTGCAGTTGAATTACTTACTTCTCTATCTGTATAACGATCTGCCCAAGTAGTAAGTGCGGTTCCATTTTGTTTAAATACAGCCCAAAATAAAATTACCACCATGAAAATGGTTAGTAGGGCTGCAATCGGCCGCTTTTCTGTTTTATTTGCTTTGAAGTAAAGTGTGCTATAAAAATAGATTACCGGGATACAGGCAAATATAAATGCATCTGTAGAATTGGAACCTACAAGTGCATGTCCAAGTAATTGCTGAGGTAAGATCCATCCAATAATACCTGCAATAATTGACGGAGCAAGAATTAGTAGGGTAATTCTAACGAATGACATGTCTCCTTCTTGCATGCCTTTTTTAACGTCAAAAGCTCTATAATGCTTAAGACCACTAATGAATACCAAAACACCAATGAACATTCCAATGCCTGCAGCTAGAAACGCATATTCCCAACCTAATAAAATGTACAACGCAGCACCGAAAAAATTGCAAATAAAAGCGCCTACATTGATACCCATGTAAAATATGTTATAACCGTCATCTTTTTTGTCCTGAAATTCTGGAGTTGAATAAATATTTCCTAATAAGGTAGAAATATTGGGTTTAAAGAAGCCATTTCCGACAATTACGAGTGTCATTGCGGTATATAAAGCCAATAAATTGTGAACGCCCATCAAGCAGTAGCCAACGCCCATCATTAAACCACCTATGATAATCGATCTCGAATAGCCTAAATATCTATCGGCAATTAAACCGCCCAAAAATGGAGTTAAGAAAACTAAGGCTATAAATGTCCCGTAGAGATCTGCGGATTCTGCTTCTGTCATCGCGAAACCAGCTTTTACATCTTTGAGGTACAGGGTGAAGATACCAATCATCAAATAGTAACCAAATCTTTCCCACATCTCAGAAAGAAATAGGAATTTTAAACCTTTAGGATGTTTTACAGCTTGAGTTGAAGTCATATTTTAATAAGATCAATTTGCAAGATAGTTACATTGAGAGATTGATGCAAACAGGGCTTTAGTCTGCAAGGTTAGTTAGGATTTACAATTACCTCGGAAGCTTTTTTCGGTGCTTTGTATAGATCGTCATTTAGCGTAGCTTCATTTCTTAACGCTACATTCTCAGAAAGTGAAAGTTTACCCCAAGTTATTTTATAGGCATCAAAAGTTAAATCGCTACCATAAAACTCGAAATTACCTTTCATTTTCGGTTCATAAGGGGCCAAATGGTCAAAAACAATCATATTTACTTTCCTGTCCCATATTAGCATCATCGCATTTTGCTTGTTGTATTCGAAGATTACCCTGTTCTTAGGTGGTTGGTTTTTCTCAACTTCGAAAATATTCTTTCCAAATACAGGTTCGTTTTTGTCAAATGAAAGAACTTCGATTACTTTTTTTGTTGTTTTTGACGTATTACCTTTCCAGCCCAATAGGATGTAGTAAGGCTGCTTTCCATTTATTACCATTGGTATAATCTCGTAGTAACGCGCGCCTAGCCAGTCTTTGTTGCTCGTTAAAACATTACTATTTGTTAGCGAATTCGTTGCATCGTTAAGTGGAAAAAGCCTTAATGTGCCGTTACTAGTGGCCATTTGTACGGTTCCGTAATAGCGATAAGTGCCGTCATTTAAAGGAATAAACCATGTTATGATTCGAAAAGAGTTGTCAGGAGTTTTTAAGATAGATATCCGTTTAAGAGAGTCGAAACCATAATTAAAGGACCCCGTAATTTTAAGGGCGGTAATAAATTTTTTGATAAAGGCAGTATTTTTTTCCAAACGTTCAAAATCGCCATGGGCCGCAAACGATTCTTCACTTAAGACACGCAAAGAATCTTGATATTTATTTAATTGAGGGGTGTTGCCGATATTGTAAGTATGCTGTGCATCCGATTTAAATGCGCAGCATACAATTACAATTACCAGCATAAATTGTTTAACCGTTAAAAGCATTAATTGTCGATTATATATATTAACGCAGGTTTTCAATAACTATTGCGCTTGCACCGCCGCCTCCATTACAAATGCCGGCTACGCCAATTTTACCATTGTTTTGGACTAAAACTGATAATAGGGTTACAACTATTCGTGCACCAGACGCACCCAACGGATGGCCCATTGCCACAGCACCGCCATTAACATTGACTTGTTCGGCTTTAAGATTTAATTCCTGATTATTTGCAAGAGATACAACCGAAAAAGCTTCGTTAATTTCAAAATAATCCACATCTGTTAGCGATAAGTTAGCTCTATTTAACGCTAAAGGAATGGCTTTGGACGGAGCAGTTGTAAACCATTCTGGAGCTTGCTGAGCGTCAGCATAGGCTAGAATTTTTGCCAATGGTTTTATACCAAGTTCATTAGCTTTTTCTGCACTCATTAACACCAAGGCAGCAGCACCATCGTTTAAGCTAGAAGCATTGGCAGCTGTTACGGTTCCATCTTTTTTAAACACCGGCTTTAAACCAGCTATTTTGTCAAATTTAACCGCATGTGGTTCTTCGTCGTTGCTAATTAAAGTGATTTCTCCCTTGCGATCCTTTACCTCAATTGGCGTTATTTCGCCAATAAATTTACCGGCAAGTTGCGCTGATTGAGCTCTTTTATAGGATTCGATTGCAAAATTGTCTTGATCTTCGCGACTAATATTACATTTATCAGCACATAGTTCTGCCGCAGATCCCATGTGGTAGTCATTATAGACGTCCCAAAGACCATCTTTTACCAAACCGTCTGTAATTTGCCCATGACCTAAGCGATAGCCGTTTCTTGCTTTATCTAAATAATAAGGGACATTACTCATGCTCTCCATACCGCCAGCTACAACAATATCATTTTGCCCTAATGCAATGCTTTGCGCGGCTAGCATAATAGCTTTAGTGCCTGATGCGCAAACTTTATTAATTGTGGTTGTGGGAAGGTCATGTAAGCCAGCAAATTTTGCAGCTTGGGTGGCAGGTGCCTGGCCAAGGTTGGCTGATAAAACATTGCCCATGTATACTTCTTGTACGCTTTCCGATTTAATTCCCGCTTTTTCAATTGCTGCCTTAATCGCAAATCCTCCAAGCTGAGTAGCCGAAAATGAGGCAAGCGAACCGCCAAAGCTGCCAATAGGTGTCCTAACGGCAGCTATTATTACTACATCTTTCATGTCTTTCTTTTTAATATTTGGTGCTACGAATATAGGCAGATTTAGTAGGACTTTACAAGGAAATTGCTGTCAACGCGCTAGTTCTCATTTAGTGTTCATTATTTTCGCCTTTTTTTTGCTTCTTCTTTTTGCCCTTTATTGCCTCATTTAGAAGGAATTCTATCTGTCCGTTAGTACTTCTAAACTCGCCAGCCGCCCATTGCTCAATTTCTTTCAGCAAGACTGGATTTATCCTTAACACAAAGGCTTTTTTATCTTTCTCTGACATCGGTTTCAATGGCTCCTATGTTGTTGGTCCGTTTTAAATTAATTAGGAAGAGGTTAAGTTCACTAGCTTTTGATGTACTGAAAAGTATTTTTCTATCATTGTTCAATTCTAATTGGAGACCTATAGATTGATCATTAAAAATATATGCTTTGTCATGAAATTTAAACCAAAGGCGATGTTTTACACCCCAGCCACCGTATTCACCCAAGGCATCATATTTTCTAAGGTAAATTTTACCAATACTAACCCAAAAAATTGTTTTCTTCTTAGCGAATGGCCAGTACTGATAGGTAATACCTGATTGATTGATGGTTAATGTGAGAGAATTTTTAGTCACAAAATAAATTACTATAAAAGGCAACAATAATGCCCATATGGGAGCAAAATAATTTGCCTTTAATTCCAGCAAAGTTATTCCACCCTTATCTAAAAATAAAATACTACCAATAACGATCGATTCTATTACTAAAAGTATATAGAGCCACCATAATTTGAGCTGTTGTTTTTCTTCAAATTCCATTTAATTGTATAGAGTTCCTGTGTTAACAACTGGTTGTACATTCCTATCTCCACATAATACAACCAATAAATTACTTACCATCGCAGCTTTGCGCTCCTCGTCAAGCTCAACAATGTTCTTTGCTGAAAGTCGTTCCAAAGCCATTTCTACCATGCCTACAGCTCCCTCAACAATCAATTTCCTGGCGGCAATTACAGCAGTGGCTTGCTGACGTTGAAGCATTGCACTCGCAATCTCTTGTGCGTATGCCAAATGCGAGATACGGGCCTCAATTACATCAATTCCAGCTCTCGATAAACGATCGTTCAGTTCTTGTTCTAATAACACGCTTACTTTTTCTGCACCGTCTTTTAGGGTAATCTCTGCGCTCTCATCTTCCATATGATCGTAAGCAAAACTATTTGCTAAATGTCTTACTGCTGCTTCACTTTGGATATTAACATATTGCAAATAATTCTCTACCGCAAACATTGCTTTAGCGGTTTCGTTTACCTGCCAAACAATTACAGCGGCAATTTCAATAGGATTGCCCATTTTATCATTAACTTTTAATTGCTGTCCGTTTAGGTTTCTTGCGCGAAGTGATAGTTTGGATTTACTGGCCAGAGGATTAACCCAAAAGAAACCATCGCTTTTTACCGTTCCTATATATTGTCCAAATAAGGTTAATACTTTCGATTCGTTAGGGTTTACGATGATAAATCCAGGCATCAGCAGGACGAAATCAATGCCTAAAATTAATCCTCCAACTGCAAAAATCTCAAAATAAAAGGAAATGATCGATATGCCTAAAAGGATAAAGAATGTGGCTGCTGCCAAATAACCAGATACTGGTTTAATAATTTTTTCTTGATACATAATTGATATTAATTTGATATCACTAAATAACTAATTTAAATTGAGATTTCCAAATTAACCTTTGTAGCTAACTAGTTAATTAGCTAATTGTGATGAAATAATCTTATTTTTGGATTAATCAATTTGTATTCTTTTGGCCAAGATCAGAAAAAACCCTAAAGTACTTTACCGCAAGTATTCATCTAACATAAAATATGTAATGATGATTATTTGTGTGCTTGCCATCACACTTTACCTACCTAAGCAACCCAGATTTAGATATGAATTCGAAAAGGGCAAAACATGGTTGAATAAAGATTTGATTTCGCCATTCAGTTTTGCGATTTTAAAAACAGATCCGCAATTAGCAATTGACAAAACCGACGCGTTAGATAATATTTTACCTATTTACAAGTATAATAGTGAAGTTTTTACTAGTCAAAACGAGGCTTTTCTGAATGAGTTTGATGTGAAATGGAAATCAAATGCCCTTGTTGAGACTGAAAAAGAAGCAACGAAGCAGCGAGCGCAGACAATGTTAAAGGTTGTTTATGAAAAAGGTATTATAGGAACCGTTGGTAAACACCAAAAGGGCGCAAAGTACTATGATTTTTCGTTGCTTAAAGATAATGTTTCCAGTAAAAGTAATTCTCAAGATGTTTTTACCACAGAAAGTGCATTGAATTATTTTAAGGATAATTTTAAGTCGACCAGTATAAGTGTTAAAGATGCGGTGATAGATTTAGTCGAAAGTCACTTAAAGCCAAATCTCCTATTTGATGAGAACTTGACTGCTATTGTACAGAGAAACACCTTAAATAGCTTGTCTACAACCAAGGGTATGGTTCAAAAAGACGAATTGATCGTTGCGAAGGGAATGGTGATTAACGAAGAGATCTATCAAAAACTACTGTCATTTAAAGAAACATACGAGGCTCAGACAAAGACTATTGGAGACAATCGACTCGTGTATGTTGGTCAAGTTTTCCTAGTAGGATTTATTATTACCTTATTGATGGTGTTTCTTTTTCTCTTTAGAAAAGACATTTTTGCAGATAATAGGCAGCTGTCATTGTTGCTAATCGTAATTACATCAATGTTATTTGCATTAACGTGGGCTATAAAAGTAAATCTGCCTAGTCTTTATTATATCCCGTTTTGCATTGTGCCAATTATTATTAGGATATTATTTGATACCCGACTGGCGCTGAATCTTCACTTACTGGTAATCTTAATTGCTGGCTTTTTTGTACCAAATAGCTTTGAATTTGTCTTTTATCAAACCACAGCCGGTATGGTGGCAATATATAGTATCAAGAATTTAATTAAAAGAGAACAATTACTCATTTCGGCTTCGTTTATACTGGCTTCCTATTTTGTGTCTTTTGTAGGGATAGCCTTGCTTAGAGAAGGGTCATTTAGTCAAATTGAATGGGATAGGTTTTTACCTTTTGTTTTTAGTGTGTTACTTTCATTACTTGCATATCCATTAATTTATGGATTTGAAAGGGTTTTTGGTATCACTTCTGATGTAGCCTTAATTGAACTAACGAATACCAATAATAAATTATTAAGAGAATTAGCATTTAAGGCTCCAGGTACATTTCAGCATTCCTTGCAGGTAGCTAATCTTGCAGAAGCTGCAATTTTTAAAATCGGAGGTAATTCGCTCTTGGTGAGGGCAGGGGCACTCTATCATGATATTGGTAAAATGGAGAACCCGCAATATTTTATTGAGAATCAAAATACCGCTGTTAGTCCACATGATAAGTTGCCTTATGAGCAAAGTGCTCAAATTATCATTAAACACGTACACAAGGGGATTGAAATTACACGGCGACATAAATTACCTGAGAATGTAATCGATTTTATCAGAACACATCATGGTAATACACGAGTTGATTACTTTTATCAATCTTTCTTGAAAAATTCGCCAGAAAAGTTTGTTGATGAAAATATCTTCCGTTATCCGGGGCCAATTCCATTTTCTAAAGAAACTGGCGTGCTGATGTTAGCAGATTCGGTGGAAGCGGCTTCAAGAAGTTTAAAAAATCCAGATGCTCAAAGCATAAATGACCTCGTTGAAAGGATAATTAATTACAAATTGGATCAAGATCAGTTAGATAATTGCGATTTGACCTTAAAAGATTTAGAAACTATAAAGCTGATTTTCAAGACAATGCTAATGAGTATCTATCATGTTCGAATAGATTATTCACAAACAACGTAATTTTTTTTTGCAAACATGATTGAATTGCTATATTTGCAACCTCGAAAGGGATATTTCGAGAATTGGAGGGATGCCTGAGTGGCCGAAAGGAACAGTTTGCTAAACTGTCGTACTGGCAACGGTACCGAGGGTTCGAATCCCTCTTCCTCCGCTGTTAATAAATTGCTTAGTTATCTTACTTTGCAATCCCTCGAAAAAGGGACGAAAGATCGATACCAAGTTCGGGGTGTAGCGTAGCCCGGTATCGCGCCTGCTTTGGGAGCAGGAGGTCGTAGGTTCGAATCCTGCCACCCCGACAAACGAGGTTTAAACCGAGTTATAACCCTCTAAATACTAGTTATTTAGAGGGTTATTTCATTTATTTCAAATCAAACTAGGACATAATAAACCATAGTATTTATGCCCTATTCTACACCCTGATTTTATCTTGTAATATTGCACCCTTATTCGGTATAGATAATCGTCTTACAGTTATTTAATTCATTTTATTGCTGGATCCCAAGAACTGGACACGGAATTTTAATCTGCTCGGCAGTGGAAATAAGGGAGTAGAGTCTAATGATAAGAATATATTTGAACTCTATTTATATGGCTCGATTCGACCGAGCGTGATGTTCTATAACGAATTGCTCCAGGGCGGATTTAAAAAGTCTAATCACAACTTTTCAGCCTCACAGGTTAATACATTTGGTCTTGAGCGGAATACTGGGCTCGAATTCAATTTACCGGGAGCGTTAATTTAGATAAAAGCGGGAAAGGCCATTGGTCGTTCCCGCTTTTTTGTATTTCAGAATTTCGGAAATTGACCCTATGTCCATGAAAAGGTGGTTATCATTGGTTAGTATAACAATCAGCTTAGGTATGATGCCGGTCTATTTTAAATAAAAGTAGAACATGGCTTTAACCAGCTGGCTCATGGAGCGTTTGCCGGTGACCCAGTCCGAAATCCTTTCCCGGTCAATGCCTGTGTCAAAGGCAATCTGCTTGATCCGTACACCTTTTTGCTGCATCCTGTCTTCCAGCCATGATGTGGTCACAGTGCAGGCCGGTGAGGGAGCGTAAGGTACCGGACTGATGTTCAGTCTGGTTTTTGGGAAGAGCTTGCCGAAAAGGTCATTGGTTCTGCTGACTAGGGTAGCCTCGGTTGCATACTTGCCCGATTTGGTTTCCCCTTGGGCCGTCTCTATTGCGATTTCGGTATCAGTTGCAGAAAGCACTGTAAAACTCATGTTGGATTCTGAGGCATGGCGATCTGCTGCTTTGCGGAGTTTATCGATCTGGGTTTCAGAAAGTAGGCCGTTGAAGTTTTCTAATCCTTGAATGCTGGTCATGTTGGTTTATTTACTGTTAATGATGAAAATGTCCGGTGCTAGCAATGGTCGTTTTTTCCGGTTTATCCTATTGTTATATTTTTTGGGAATAACAATGCGGGATATTAATTGTTTAAAAGAATATATGTTAATTAATGCTATTTATGGAACCATTTGATATCCAGCTTTCTGGGGTAAGCTATACGATCCAGCCGCTGGTATCGGGAAACTTTGAAGTCTATCAAGACGGCGAGCTAATAGGGTTTTTAGCCCCGACTAAAAGTCCGCAACAGACAATCTGGAACTCCCAGGACATTGATGATGGTCTGGGTCAAAGGCTTGGGGAGCAGATACAAAGGTTTCGGCAGTAATCGTATTTATCAAACGACAACCCTGAATTCAGCTTAAGCGTAGGCTAGAGCTTTGCTGCCAGGCTGTGGATGATCAAGATTTCCTGCTGGTGGAATTTTTTTTCTAGTTTGCTTTTCAGGATTTTCCAGTAATTTTCCTCTAAGAATTTCTGGGTGCTGCCCATTGGGGTCTCAACGATCATTTGTACCGTGCTATCCATAGTATTCTCATTTATAATGGGTAACAGCGCTTCGCGCCTACAAATATTGAGACTGATTTTTTTATGAATTATTTGCTTAGACCAAAATTAAACCGCAGACCAGTGGTGACGTTAAGGTCTTTGATGCCTCCACCGCCGGCGAAAATTTCCAGCCTATGTTGCCCGACGGGGATTTGGTAGCCAATGCTGTAGGCTTGATAGAAACCACGTTCGCTTTCCCAACGTGTACCGCGGCTATCGGCATATTGTATCTTTTTTCTTTCTTCCCCGTAGCCGAAACTGGCTCCCAAATAGAACCTTTTTAAATAGAACCTGCTTCCAATGCTGACATTGTTATTGGCCAGGTTAAGTAGGTTTTTGCCTTCGCTGCCGGCGAAAATCGCTTGAGGGTTTTCCGTCATTCCTTTGTTGAAATTTACATTCGCGGCAAAGCCCCAATTTTTGCCCAGGCGAAATTCATAACCGGCACCTGCGCCAAAGAGGGCTTTTTCCTGTTCAAGGTTATAACTGAATTGTGGTCCCAGGCTTAAGTTGTGCCGGGTTGGTCCCGGCTGCTGGGCGCTGGATATGGTAATGCACAAACATACCGTAAGTGACATTAAGGTAAGTATTTTTGTTTTCATAAATGCGAATTTAATTCTTGGTTGCATACATCTGTGAAATTTAACCCTTGTTAACTTCCTTTACTGTTTTTAACTTAAAAGGTGTTAAAATAGCTTGGTAGTCGCTCAAGCGCGTTAGGCGATGCTATGATTTCTAAAAATGAATTAATCAAATGATTAAATTATTTGATTAATTCATTTTTGCATTTTATATTTGCCTAGTGAATTTAGTAAATGATGGCAAAAAGGATACATAAGGACGATCAAGCAGGCAATCTTTCAACAGAAGAGAAATTTTTGGAGGCAGCGCGTATCGTGTTTACCAAAAAAGGCTATGCGGCTACCAAGACCCGGGATATTGCTGAACAGGCGGGATTGAACCTTGCCCTGCTCAATTATTATTTCCGGAGCAAGGAGAAGCTTTTTGAAATCGTGATGTTGGAGAAGATCCAGCAATTGTTTTCTTTTATTGCCCCAACGGTAAACGACCTGGCCACCACATTAGAAGAGAAGGTGGACAAGATCACCGAAGGGTATATAGATATGCTGAGCAAACACCCGGACCTTCCTATTTTTGTGCTGAGCGAAATTAGGAACAGGCCCGAGAGTTTCGCTAAAAGTGTGCAGGTAGAGAACATGATCATGCATTCGTTCTTTATTAAGCAACTCGCAGAGCGGAAACCAGCGGTGAATCCTTTTCATTTTATCACCGCCTTTATCGGGATGTTGGTATTCCCGTTTATCGCAAAGCCTGTTTTTCAATCTACCGATATGTTTACCGATGAAATGTTCAATATGCTGATGGCAGAACGGAAGAAGATCGTTGCCGATTGGATGAAAATGATCTTAGCCTAAGCGAAAATTTTTTTGCCCTATGTTTAATCAAATGACTAAATCTAAATATTAAATAAAATGATTAACCTAAAGAAATTAGTAGGTGCGGTTTTACCGTTGACCGTTTTAATTGCCCAAAGCAGCGCTCAACAAACTCCTCAGCTCACTTTAGCTGAGGCCCAGGAACTGGCGGTGAAGCAGTACCCCCTTACCAAGCAGCGAGAGCTGATCGCCAAGACTGCCGATTATACCATTGAAAATATCGGCAAGGGCTATTGGCCGCAGATCAACCTTCATGCACAGGGGAGCTACCAATCGGACGTTACCCAATTACCGATAGCCATGGCTGGAGTAAAGCCCTTAAGCAAAGATCAGTATAAGGCCTATGCCGATCTCAATCAGCTCATTTATGATGGGGGAGGGATCAAACAGCAAAAGGAATTGCAAAAAGCAAATGCCGCTGTCGAACAAGCTAAGCTCGAAAGCAGCCTCTATCAGTTAAAGGAGCGGGTAAACCAGCTATATTTCGGTGCGCTGCTAGTCGATGAACAAATTAACCAGCATAACTTGTTGCTGGGTGATATAGCGCTCGGCTTGAAAAAGGTAGAGGCGCTGATTGCAGGTGGGACGGCCTTGAAAAGTAGTGGAGATGTACTGCGTGCCGAGCTGTTGCGCAGTAGCCAACGCCTGATCGAATTGCGCAACCTTAGGAAAGCTTACGCGCTTATGCTCGGCTTATTTATTGGGAAAGACCTTTCAGATCAAACTGTGCTGGTGCAGCCCCACAGCCTCCTGTCAATTTCCCAGATCAACCGCCCGGAGCTGCGCAGCTACCGCGAGCAGGGTAAAGTGCTGGACGTGCAGAACCGCATGTTGACCAGTAAAACCCTGCCTAAAGTATCGTTCTTTGCTCAAAGCGGTATGGGCAGACCCGCATTGAACATGTTGAGCAATACTTTTGAAGGCTATTATATCTCAGGATTGCGGCTTATTTGGTCGCCCTCCGCTTTTTATACGCTGAAAAAAGAACGTGAACTGATCGATCTTAACCGCAATGGCATCCAGGTGCAAAAGGAAACATTCCTGTTCAATACCAATTTAACCTTAACCCAGCAGCAAACAGAGCTGAACAAATATCGGGAACTATTGCAAAGCGACCAGGAGATTATCACCTTGCGAGCACGAATCAAAACAGCTGCTATTGCGCAGCTAGAAAACGGAGTTATCAATAGCAACGATTACCTGCGGGAAGCCAATGCCGAAAGCCAGGCAAGACAAAACCAGGCCGTCCATCAACTGCAGTTGTTGTTAGCACAGTATATGCTGCAAACAACTTCTGGAAACCTATAATCTTTCAATCTCAGTAATCCATTAAAAAAATGAAATCCTATAAACTCTTGTTCCTGGCCACCATGGCACTGGGAGCCTGCAAAAGCAAAGACGCCGGCTATGATGCATCGGGTACTTTTGAAGCGGTAGAAACCATCGTCTCGGCGCAAGCCAACGGTACCATCAACGAACTGAATCTAAACGAGGGCGAAATGCTTCAGGCCGGACAGGTGGTGGGTTCTATAGACAGCGTACAGTTGTTCCTTAAAAAGAAGCAACTACAGGCGCAGATCAGCGCGGTGCTCAGCCGCAGGCCAAATGTAGAGAGCCAAACGGCAGCGTTATATGTACAGCTGCAGCAAGCAGAACACGAACGAAACCGTACGGCCAATCTGCTCAAGGCCGATGCGGCAACGCCCAAGCAATTGGATGATGCCAAGGCCCAGGTAGAGGTGATCCGGAAACAGATTGCAGCGCAGCAGTCGGCATTGAACATTAATACAGCTAGTTTAAACGACGAAACGGTTCCCTTAAAGGTGCAGATCGAACAGTTGAACGACCAATTGAAGAAATGCAAGATCGTGAATTCGGTAAATGGAACCGTGCTTAACAAGTATGCCCAGGCGAAAGAAAGCACGGCGATTGGTAAACCGCTTTACAAAATAGCCGAACTCGATGTCATCATCCTCCGTGCTTACCTCACCAGTACGCAATTGCAAAAGGTGAAGGTTGGCCAACAGGTCGAAGTCATGGTCGATGAAGGCAAAGATGCCTATAAAACCTATCAGGGCAAGTTGGAATGGATCAGCAGCAAAGCAGAATTTACGCCCAAGACTATCCAGACCAAAGATGAACGGGCCAATCTGGTCTATGCTGTGAAAGTCCGTGCCAAAAACGATGGCTACCTTAAAGTAGGCATGTATGCCGATTTAAAATTATAAGCATGGACGCAGTCATTGTAAGAAATATCGTCAAAACCTATGCAGGTAAAACGGCGGTTGATGAGGTTTCCTTTAGCGTTAAAAAAGGCGAGATCTTCGGGCTTATCGGTCCAGATGGGTCCGGAAAAACTAGTCTATTCCGCATGCTGACCACCTTATTGCTGCCAGATGGTGGATCGGCTAGCGTAGATGGGTTTGATGTGGTAACCGATTACAAGAAGATCAGGCATACGGTGGGCTATATGCCCAGCAAGTTCTCGTTATATCCCGACCTGACTATCGAAGAGAATCTTGATTTCTTTGCGACGGTCTTTAATACCACGGTAAAAGAAAACTACCATTTAATTAAAGATATCTATCTTCAGATTGAGCCTTTTAAAAAGCGCAGGGCGGGAAAATTATCTGGAGGAATGAAACAAAAGCTGGCGTTATGTTGCGCACTGATCCATCAACCTACGGTGCTGTTTTTAGATGAGCCTACTACAGGGGTAGATCCGGTTTCCAGAAAGGAATTTTGGCAGATGCTTAAGAAACTGCGCGACCAGCAGATTACCATCGTGGTTTCTACCCCTTATATGGACGAGGCTAATTTGTGCGATCGCATCGCGCTGATCCAGGAAGGCAAACTGCTATCGGTAGATACCCCTGCCAATATCATCAGCTCCTATCCAGAATCGCTCTTTGCCATTAAAGCAGATCAGCTGCACGAATTGCTTAAACTGTTGCAGGGATACGATGACGTGCTGAACACGTATGCCTTTGGCGAGTATATACATGTTTCGTTCAAGCACGAAAAGTTCGATAAGAACCAGTTGTTTAGCTACCTGAGATTGCACGGGGCGCTGAATATCGAGTTTAAGAAAACTGCGGTAACCATTGAAGATAGTTTTATCCGTTTTTTAAAGAATTGATATGGACCAACCTGCGATCAGCACTCATAAATTGAGCAAGCGTTTTGGCGATTTTGTGGCTACCGATGAAATTACTTTCGAGGTAGCCAAGGGGGAAATTTTCGGTTTTTTAGGCGCCAACGGTGCCGGAAAGACAACCGCCATGCGGATGCTCTGCGGGCTCTCCACGCCATCGTCGGGCTCGGCGACCATTGCTGGCTTCGATGTGTATAAACAGACCGAACAGATTAAAAAGAACATCGGCTACATGAGCCAGAAATTTTCGCTGTACGAAGATCTAACTGTAATGGAAAACATCAGGTTCTTTGGGGGCATTTATGGTTTGAGCGACCGGCAGCTTAAAACCAAAACAGAAGAACTTATTATGCAGCTCGGTTTACAGCAGGAAGCCAAAAAATTGGTTGGTGCGATCCCTTTGGGCTGGAAACAAAAGCTTTCGTTTTCAGTGGCCATTTTGCATGAACCACAGATCGTGTTTCTGGACGAGCCTACCGGCGGGGTGGATCCGGTTACCAGAAGGCAGTTTTGGGAAATGATCTATGAGGCTGCCAGTCGCGGGATTACCGTTTTCGTAACCACGCATTATATGGACGAAGCAGAGTATTGCCACCGCATTTCGCTGATGGTAGATGGACGGATCAAGGCTCTGGATACCCCTGCAAACCTCAAGGCGCAGTTTAATGCCAATAGCATGGACGAGGTATTTTATGAACTAGCACGTGGTGCCAAACGGGGCGATTAACGCATTATTATGAGAACATTGTTCATCTTTATTAAAAAAGAGTTTTACCATGTACTGCGGGACCGGAAAACTTTGTTCATCCTTTTCGGGATGCCTGTGGTGCAGATACTCATCTTTGGTTTTGCACTTTCCAGTGAAGTGAAAAACGCCCAGGTGATGGTCCTGGATGAGGCCAGGGACGAATATTCGCAGCGCATCATTTCACGTATCGTAGCCAGCAGTTATTTCGAAATTAACCGTACGATCTTTAGCCATAGCCAACTAGAGGAAGGATTTAAAAGTGGTAAAGTGAAATTGGCCATCGTCTTTCCGGCAAACTTCGGCAAAAGCTTATTACACCAACATAAGGCACAGCTCCAGCTCATTGCCGATGCTTCTGATCCGAATTATGCCACGACCATTACCAATTATGTGAGTGCTATTGTGCAACAGGAACAGGCTTCATTGGATGAACTGGCAGCGGTACCTTATCAGATTAGTCCGCAAGTTAGGATGTTGTACAATCCTCAGCTGAAAGGCGCACCCAATTTTGTGCCCGGGGTGATGGCCCTGGTGTTGATGCTGGTCTGCGTAATGATGACAGCTGTTTCCATCGTGAAAGAAAAGGAAACCGGAACGATGGAAATCTTGCTGGTTTCTCCATTTAGCCCTTTGATGGTGATTGTTGCCAAGGCTGTACCTTATCTATTGCTTTCCTTGGTCAATGTGGCATCTATTCTGTTGCTCAGTGTTTTTGTACTGGATGTACCGGTCAGCGGAAGTGTACTGTTGCTTTTGGCCGAGAGCACGCTGTTTATCATTACCTGTTTGTCGCTGGGGATCTTTATTTCCATTAAGACCAGTTCGCAACAAGTGGCCATGCTCATCTCTCTGATGGGCATGATGCTTCCAACCATTATTTTTAGCGGTTTCATGTTTCCTTTAGAGAATATGCCAGTCCCCTTGCAGGTTATTTCCAATATTGTTCCTTCCAAGTGGTATTACCTTATCGTAAAGGCAATCATGGTCAAGGGTTTGGGCTTTAGTGCCATTTGGAAAGAAACGCTCATTTTGGCGGGAATTACCTTGGTGCTGCTGGCAATTAGTTTAAAAAGTTTCAAAATCCGGTTGCAATGAGAACGATCAAGTTTTTACTCCAGAAAGAATTCAGGCAGATTTTCCGTAATCGGGCTATTTTGATGCTGGTGATGGTAATGCCGGTCATACAGCTTATTATCTTGCCTATCGCGGCCAATTATGAGGTGAAGAACATCCATATTGCCGTCATCGATAACGACCATTCTGCCGGCTCGCGCAGACTGATCGGTAAAATTACTTCTTCCGGCTATTTTAAGCTGAGTGGCAATAATTATTCGTACAGGCAAGCACTCGAGCTGATCGAGACAGACCGGGCAGATTTGATCTTGGAAATTCCCCGGGGATTTGAAACAAACCTGGTCCGTGAAAATGCACAGCAATTGTTTATTGCAGTTAATGCTATAAATGGTACAAAGGCGAACCTTGGTGGTGTGTACCTTAATACCATTATTTCCAGTTACAACCAGGAGTTAAGGTTGGAATTGTTGCCCATTGACAGATCCAGTGAACGGCCTATCATCGAGGTTACTTCCACAAACTGGTTTAATCCCTACCTCAATTATAAGCGCTTTATGGTTCCTGGGATTCTAGCTATCCTTGTGACCATGATCGGTGGTTTTCTTTCTGCCCTTAATATTGTCAAAGAAAAGGAGGTGGGTACTATCGAACAGATCAACGTAACGCCCATTAAAAAGCATCATTTTATTTTGGGCAAGCTTATTCCATTCTGGGTATTGGGCCATGTGGTTTTCACCCTTGGCCTTCTCGTTTCATGGGTGTTTTACGGGATTGTTCCCTTGGGCAGCCTTTTGCTATTGTATGGGTTTGTATCGGTGTATTTGCTGGCTATCCTAGGGTTCGGACTGTTGATCTCTACTTTCTGTGATACCCAGCAACAGGCCATGTTCATCATGTTTTTTTTCATGATGGTTTTCATTTTAATGGGAGGTTTGTTTACCCCGATAGACAGTATGCCAGACTGGGCCAAAATGGTAGCACAGTTCAATCCGGTAAGCTATTTGATCGAAGTGATGCGCATGGTTATTTTAAATGGAAGCGGATGGCGGGATGTGCTGCCTGCGCTAGCCAAAGTGCTGTTGTTCGCACTGGTGCTTAATTCCCTTGCGGTTCTTAACTACAGAAAGACAAGCTAAAGGTGGCCTAAGGAATTGCCTTGACGATGTATTAACCATCAGCCTGGCCACTTTACGTAACAGATCTTACGGGGGATCGTACAAAGGACATGAATTTAGTAAGGCTTGTTACGATGTTCGGTGTTTCGCTATGCTTTGCATGCAGCGCATGCAGTGGCAAGGATATCGATGCTCAGGTTACTAATCAGTCTGGTTCGGAAATCTCTAAGGTGGTTTTTACCACTTCTGAAAAATTGGATTCCTTGGGGTTTCCGGTGATTTCGGATAAAGAAGATATAACCGGGCGGCTTTCCATGGCTGGTAACAAAACAGACGGCGAATATGTGCTGCGCTTTACCATAAGGAGACAGCCAGAGAAGGCAGCCACGTCTACTTCCGATATCTGGTTGGAGGTAGGGAGGGGCTGTACGGGCTCGCAAGGGAAATGGCAACTAAGTTCGAGAGCGAGAACAGGAGCAGGCATTGGGATGGTGAGCTCATTGAAACGATCCGTAAATTCTGTAGGGAAAGTAAGCTCTAAAAATGCAAATCCGGTGTATGTTTTGGCTTTGCAGCTAAGCAGAATTGGGTAACAAACCTTAGTTTTGTAAGGGATACGCTCGAAAGTAGGTAGGATTTTCATCTACCTCTAAAATAAAAAAATACTTTCCTCCTTTTACAGCCTCAAACTCCCATGAGGTAGTTCCGCAAATTATTTTGAATAAAATAACAACTAGTGTATTTTTACACTAAATATAATATTTAATGTAATATTTAGTGTATATTTACATGAATTAACACAAAAGATTAAATATGAAGTATAAACTGATTAAAGAGCTCATCGATTTGGCAGATGATTTTGAAAACTTTAACAAGGCTTCAAGAAAGTATGAAGATAATGCAGCTGGTTTTAAGCAATGGGTTACTGAAACTTCAATAAATCAACCATTAAAAGAGCCAGACTGGGAAGGAAAGGAAAATGGAAGAACTGCTGAAAGTGTAATTAATACATTAATTGTGCAAATGAATCGTTATGCAAAATCATATTCAAAATCTGCAATACATGGGTCTGAATTCTCTGGTCAGGAAGATTTTATTTACCTAATAACATTAAAATCCTTTGGAGACATGACCAAAACGGAATTGATCAAGAAGAACATTCATGATAAACCTTCAGGCATTAAAATAATCGATCGTTTACTTGACAAGGGCTGGGTGAATCAACAAGAGTCGAAATCTGATAAGAGAAGTAAAATTCTAACTATTACAGCGAATGGGCTTGATAAGCTTGAAGAGCAAATGACGAAAATTCGCAAAGCAACGATGATTGTGGCTGGAGATTTAAGTTGGACTGAGAAAATGCAATTGATTGAGCTATTGCAAAAGTTAGATAATTTTCACAAACCAATTTATCATGAAAGTGTTAGTACAGCGGATCTGATAGATTTTGTTTATTCAAAGCAACTAATTTCTTAAACAGCACTAATAATAATATGCCGACCTTGAATAATAAGAAGAGAGTTGCAATAATAGGATCTGGGTTTTCAGGTTTATCTGCTGCAGCTTATGCTGCAAAGCAAGGTTATGATGTACATGTATTTGAGAAACACCATCAACCTGGTGGAAGAGCTAGACAATTCACAACTGAGCAAGGCTATGTCTTTGATATGGGGCCAAGTTGGTATTGGATGCCTGACATCATAGCGAATTTTTTTGCTGATTTTGGCTATATAACATCCGATTTTTTCGATCTAGTTTCTCTTCATCCACAATTTGAAATGGTGTTTGAAGATGGAAATATTAGCGTCCCCGAGAAGTATGAAGATTTGGTAGCTCTTTTCGATGATTTGGAATCAGCAGCGGGAGAAAAACTGAATGAATTTATGAGGGCTGCTAAGTTCAAATACCAAACAGGGATGCAAGACTTTGTAAACAAACCTTGTCATAGTTGGACCGAATTTTTCTCCCTAAAAATAGCGTTTAGCGCTCTTAAACTTAACTTGCTCACTAATTTTAGAAGCTATGTAGCGAGGTATTTTAAAAATCCAAAATTGAGAGCTTTAATGGAGTTCCCTGTGATATTTTTAGGCGCTTCACCTAGAAATATTCCAGCAATGTATAGCCTAATGAACTATGGAGGCTATGTTTTGGGTACTTATTATCCGATGGGTGGTTTTTATCAACTAGTGTTGGCTATGCAGAAAGTTGCTGAATCACAGGGTGCTGTATTTAATTTCAACAAAACAGTTGAGAAAATTAATGTCGAAGATGGAAAAATTACTTCCCTAACTATCAATGGCGATAAGTATTTTTTCGACGCCGTGATCGCTTCATCTGATTACCACCATACAGAAAGTTTATTAGATGAAGGCTTAAAAAATTACAACGAAGCATATTGGCAGCGTAAAACCTTTGCACCTTCTTGCTTAATTTATTATTTGGGTTTTAAAGAAAAATTACCAAAACTAAACCATCATACACTTTTTTTTGAGAATGATTTGGATGGACATATTGACGCAATTTATGAAGAGAAAAAATGGCCAGAGAAACCTCTTTTTTATGTCTGTTGCCCCTCTAAAACAGATCCAAGTGTAGCCCCGCCTGGTTGTGAGAATGTCTTTTTATTACTGCCCTTGGCTATCGGAATAAATGATGAAGAGGAAGTGCGAGAAAGATACCTAAATGAGATGATCAGCCGTATTGAAAAATTCACAAATACTGAAAATTTGCATTCAAAGATTGAATATAAAAGAAGCTATTGTGTATCAGATTTTGTGAGCGACTATAGTGCATATAAAGGCAATGCTTATGGACTTGCAAATACACTGTCGCAAACGGCGGTTTTAAAACCTAAAATTAGCAATAGGAAGGTTAGTAATTTGTTATACACAGGGCAGTTAACTGTGCCTGGCCCCGGCGTTCCACCCTCTATCATATCAGGAAAAATTGCTGCAATCGAGTTAAGCAAAAGAAAAAATTAAAGACTATGAAGAAACTTTTTGATGAGCTCTCTTACGAAGTAAGCAAAAGTACAACAAAGAAATATAGCACTAGTTTCTCTTTAGGGATATTGGCGCTAAATCCTACAATTCGTAAAGCAATTTATGCAATTTATGGCTATGTGAGATTAGCTGATGAAATAGTAGACAGCTTTCATGATTATGATAAGCAAAAATTATTAAGTCGATTTAAAGAAGAAACAAATATCGCGTTACAAGAAGGGATATCGCTTAATCCTATTTTGCAATCTTTCCAAGAAACCGTTCGAAATTATCATATTGACCATGCATTGATCAACCAATTTATTCATAGTATGGAGATGGATTTGAATAAAGTTGATTATAACGCTGATTTATATAATGAATATATCCATGGCTCTGCAGAAGTAGTTGGTTTAATGTGCCTGCAGGTTTTTACAGAGGGAAATAAAAAGGACTATGAAATACTAAAACCATATGCCATGAGCTTAGGTTCTGCCTTTCAAAAGGTAAATTTCCTAAGAGACTTAAAAGACGATTATCAGATTTTAGGCCGTACCTATTTTCCAAATATCCAGATGCATTTGTTCGATAGTACGACAAAATCTAGAATTGAAACAGAAATCGAGAATGAATTCAGAATAGCATTGATGGGAATTAAAATGTTACCTAACTCCTCCAAATTTGGCGTTTATTTAGCCTATAAGTACTACCTCTCTTTATTTAAGAAAATAAAATCAACATCTGCTGAGAAAATACTAACTAACCGCGTCCGAATCCCGAACACGCAAAAGTTTTCTGTAATGGTTCGTAGTTACATTAGATACAAAGTTGCTATGTTATGATGAAATTAATGATGCTGGGTTCTTTATTGCTGCTGTTTTCTTTTAAAGCCGAAGATGTTGACCTTGACTATATTAGGGAACATTATGCTATTGCAGTGGTAGATAAAAATGTTTGTAAAACTTTCATTAGTAAATTAAATGCAAACAAAGTAAGTAACGTACACTTAGCTTATTTAGGTGGATTTCAAACTATTTGGGCAAACCATACCTTTAATCCTTTAACTAAACTAAGGACATTTAAAAGAGGAAAGGCAAATATCGATAAAGCAATTGTAAACGAAAAAGATAATATCGAAATTCGCTTCATAAGACTGTCTGTCCAGAAAAACTGCCCTCGATTTTTAGGCTACTATAAAAATATACAGGAAGATGAGTTGTATTTGAACAAGAATGTTGATAAAGTTGAAGATAAAAATTTGAAAGACCTTATTCGCAAACTTTTAAAGAAGTAATATGAAATATCAATTGTACCGAGAGCAACGAATCCGTTGTGATATTCAAACAGCTTGGGAATTCTTTTCAAATCCTATAAATCTTTCGAAAATTACACCGAAAGATGTGGGTTTTGTGGTGTTGACAGAGGTAGGTGATAAAGCAATATATGAAGGAATGGAAATAGATTATACAGTTTCTCCTTTGCTTGGTATACCCCTAAAATGGAAAACACGTATCACACATGTGCTCTACCAAAAAAGCTTCACCGATCTTCAAATAATAGGACCTTACAAACTCTGGAACCATTTCCATGAATTTTACCAGGAAGGAGAGGACGTTTTAATGAAAGATACCGTCGATTATGAATTGCCAATGGGGTTTTTAGGAACTATTGCACATCAGTTATTTGTACAGAAAAAATTAGAAAATATTTTTAATTATCGTTTCAGCGTTTTAGAAAAGATGTTTAACCAACACAACTCTGCAAAATGAATTTACTAATCGTTATCTCCGTATTTGCGCTTATGGAAGTAGCTACTTGGCTAATTCATAAATATATTATGCATGGGTTTTTATGGGTTTTGCACAAAGATCATCACGATCACCATACAGATGGTTTTCTTGAAAAGAATGATTATTTCTTCATAATATTTGCTTTGCCAACTATTGCGTTAATGTATTTTGGTTCTTTGCGTGATTTTAATTATTTGTTCTACCTAGGGTTGGGGATAATGCTTTATGGTATGGCGTACTTTTTTGTTCACGATGTTTTTATTCATCAAAGAATTAAATTTCTCAGCAAAACCAAAAACCCGTATTTTCTGGCATTGAGGAGAGCACATAAACAGCACCATAAACATATTCAAAAGGAGCAAGGAGAGTGCTTCGGATTTTTATATGTGCCGCTTAAATATTTTAAAATGTATTTTAAAACTGAAAAACAATGAAAGAATTTACTTATTTCTTGATCTTGTTCTTTACAGTTTTCATTTGTTTCATTGCGTCTTTCGATCGCAGAATTCAATTTTATAGGTATTTTGGAGCTTTCATCAAAGCAGCTATCATAGTTGCTATTCCATTTATTGCCTGGGATATGTGGTTTACTAACAAGGGGGTGTGGTGGTTCAATTTGGATTATACCATAGGAACTACCTTAGTGGGACTGCCCTTAGAAGAGTGTCTTTTCTTTATCTGTATCCCATTTTCGTGCATATTTACTTATTTCTGCGTGGATAGATTCTTTAATTTGGACTGGGCTGATGCTTTCAATAATATCATTGTTTTTGCAATGGTAATTGTTTCTGTGCTTATTGCTTTATTGCAATATGATAAAACATATACGCTCGTCACTAGCGTAGCGACTACAATTACGCTAATATATCTACATTTTGTGGTTCGAGCAAGCTGGATCGGGAGGGCGACTTTTGTATTTTTTATATTAATGTTAGGCTTTTTGCCTGTTAATGGAATACTTACCGGAACTGGCCTAGAATCGCCTATTGTAAATTATAATCCCAATGAATTTTTAGGAATACGGATACTTACTATTCCTATCGAAGATGCTGTTTATGGGTATACACAGTTCTTGCTGGTTTTATATTTTTTTAAAATATTTACTCATCAAGACAATCAAATAGTGGGTTTAGCAAAGCCTTAATTATTAATCAAAGAGATGGGGAAATGAATAGAAGTAAAGTGGTCTTAGTCGATGAAAATGATCAGACGATTGGTGTAATGGATAAATTAGAAGCTCATGAAAAAGGGATTCTACATAGAGCTTTTTCAATTTTTATATTTAATGACAAAGGTCAGATGTTGATCCATCAGCGTGCGAAAGGTAAATATCATGGGTCTGAGCTTTGGACAAATACATGTTGCTCTCATCCACAGTGGGAGGAAGATGTTAAACAGAGTGCGGAAGAAAGATTAGTATATGAAATGGGCTTAGAATGTGACTTATCATATAGATTTTCATTCTTATATAAGATACCTGTGGAAAATAAGCTTATTGAACATGAATTTGACCATGTATTTTCTGGTTTAACTAATCAAGAGCCAATCATAAACAATAAAGAGGTAATGGCCTATAAGTGGGTTAATCCGGCCGAGTTGCAAAAAGATATTGCTGACAATCCAGGTAAATATACTTTTTGGTTCAAAGAAATTTTACCGATGTTAATGCAAAAATTAGCGGGTTAAAAATTTGGGCAATCAAAGCAAATACCCTTATATTGTGAGCTGTTAATCAATAAATACCAATATGCGTAAAAAAATCCTTATAGCGGGCATTGGCTGCCTGTTAATTGCTGGCTCTACCAATAATGTATTTGCTTCAATAAGCAATAAACCTGTTGTTACTAGATTAGTTGTCGAACCTAAAGACCTTATTGGCCGCTGGGACATCACAATTGATGTCAATGGTAAAGCTGCCCCATCATGGCTAGAAGTTAAATTATCTGGTTATAAAACACTGGTAGGTTATTTCGTAGCAACTTCAGGAAGTGCACGACCAGTAGCTGAGGTAAAATTTGAGAATGGAAAATTCAAATTTGAAATCCCCCCACAATGGGAGAGTGGTAGTCAAAATATGATTATTGAAGGAGAACTGACGTCATCGGGTATACAAGGAACGATGACTGACTGCAATGGCAAGAAATATAGTTGGAAAGGTGTTAGCGCACCTTATTTAAAAAGAACAGCTGCACCTGTATGGGGCAAGGCCGTTAATTTGTTTAACGGAAAGGATTTAGCAGGGTGGAAGGCCAGTGGCGAAAATCAATGGATAGTTAAAAACGGCATTTTAACGAGCCCAAAAGCTGGATCAAACTTAATTACTGAGCAGAAGTTTACCGATTTTAAGTTGCATGTTGAATTCAAATATCCGAAAGGTGGCAATAGTGGTGTTTATTTGAGGGGGCGCTATGAAACGCAAATTGAAGATAGTAGCAAAGATGCACATCCCAATAGTGTAATATTCGGTGGTATCTATGGATTTATTGCGGCGAATGAAATGGTAACACTCGGCCCAGACCAATGGCAAACCTATGACATCACGCTCGTTGGACGTATGGTTACTGTTGTCGCAAATGGTAAAACTATCATCAGTAATCAAGAAATACCAGGTATTACTGGCGGTGCATTAGATAGTAATGAGGGTGAACCGGGTCCAATTTATTTGCAGGGCGACCATATGCCAATCGAGTTTAGAAAAATTGTAATTACACCAGTGAAATAGCCTAAATTAAAAATACGAGTAGTGATCTGGCGCCGTGTGCGCCTAATACCAAACTTTGTTCAATATCCGCTGTTTTTGACGGCCCGGCGATGAAAGTACCAAATCCGTATAATTCATCGCCAATTTTTTGATAGGCATGATGCATCGTCGGAAGAATATCCGACTTGTTAAGAATTAAAACTAAGTGTTGCGTAATAAAAGGCAATACTCGTTCGCCGATTAAGGTCTCATCTAGCCAACAAGCGCCATTTTCTGCTACTGCAAAATGGGCTGGTAAAATAGCAAGTTCAACATTCGCAAGTCCGTGTGCTTCATCTTCAGTATCAAGGATGTCAGTATGCTCCAGTATTTTTTCTATCCTACATATCGTTCTTATCGTTGTTAAGTCAAAATTTTCTCTAAGAAATGTACAAATTTGTGCATTGTTGTCTACTTCAATTACTTTCCCCCCTATAGAGGATAGAATTTGTGTGAACTTTTGCGTTAAACCACTCTCTGACGAAGCAAAAAAAGTATCCAACACTGGTAATGGACTTATTTCCGGTTGATTAGCTTGTACCGCTGCTAAGATTTGCGCTCTACTGTTCATCGTGCTTTCTATTGATTTGATACCATTCACTGAATGAGCTTTTTGGTACTTTAGGCATATCCCTGTGTAAATACCAGGCGTTAAATTTATTGTTTACTATAAAAGGTGCATACTTTAGCGCAACCCTTCCTGCTTTCCCAGCAATTTTAAACAATGTGGGAGATGACAGTGTGGCCGCCATTGTTTGCATAGCCAGTTTTTTTGCTGAAGTAGTATGGCCTTCTTTAACTAAAACTTGCCGCCATTTATAAAGTTGGTCATGAATATCGATCTTAACTGGACAAACATTTGTACACGAACCACATAACGTAGATGCAAAAGGCAAATCAGCATAAGCTTTCATGTCCAAGTTCGGTGCCAAAATAGCACCAATTGGCCCGGCGATAGCATTATGATAACTATGCCCGCCACTACGGCGATATACGGGACAGGTGTTCATACAGGCGCCACAACGGATACATTTAAGCGAATTTCTAAAATCCTCTCTTCCAAGTTGACGAGAGCGGCCATTGTCTACTAAAACAATATGTAGCTCTTTTCCGTTTCTTGGTTTAGCAAAATGGCTTGAATAGGTCGTGATTGGTTGCCCTGTAGCACTTCTAGCCAGTAACCTCAGAAATACAGCCAGATGAGCTCTTTTAGGAATAATTTTTTCTATTCCCATACACGCAATGTGGATATCTGCTAAATGCGCCCCCATATCTGCATTACCTTCATTGGTACAAATTACTATTTCTCCTGTTTCGGCAACAGCAAAGTTAACTCCGGTTAAAGCTGCTTTTCTAGTCAAAAACGTATCTCTTAAGTGGATTCTTGCTGCTTCAGTAAGCGTTTGAGGGTCTGAATTTCCTGCTGGAGTACCTAAATGCTCATGAAATAATTCTCCTATCTCTTCTTTTTTCTTGTGTATGCAAGGTAATACAATATGGCTAGGTGGTTCTTTTGCAAGTTGAACAATTCGTTCGCCTAAATCAGAATCGACTACTTCGATACCATTTTTTTCTAAATATTCATTCAAATGGCATTCTTCAGTAAGCATCGATTTACTTTTAACCATTTTATCAATGCCCTTTTCCTTTAATAAGCCATAAACAATTTCATTATGTTCTTTCGCATCAGCGGCCCAATGCACTTTTATGCCGTTTTCGATTGCATTTTTTTCAAATTCAATTAAATACTGATGAAGGTTTGAAAGTGTGTTTGCCTTAATCGCAGATGCAGCGTTTCTTAAATTTTCCCATTCAGGAATTTGAAAGGCAGATTTATCCCTTTTCTGTCTAATCCACCATAGTGTTTCATCGTGCCAGTCTACCCGGTTTTCATCCTTATTAAAGATTTCTGCTCTTTGTGCATGGTCTAATACTTTCATGCTTTTACACCGTTTAAGATTTCGGCAATATGTTTGATTTTAATGGAGCTATTTTGTCGATTTAAAATACCTTCTAAATGCATTAAGCACGACATATCTACACCGGTGATATATTCTACGCCCTGTTTAGCGTGATCGGTTATTCTATCTTTTCCCATTTTAACAGAAACAGCTTCTTCGGAAACGCAAAATGTTCCCCCAAATCCGCAACATTCGTCTTTTCTAGCCAAATCTACTAATTTTATGTCTTTTACTAAGTTTAGCAACTGTCCTGGTTTAGAGAATTCTGGAGCATTAAGCTCACTCATTTGAGAAAGTTTAAGGCCTCTTTGACCATGACAACTTTGATGCATTCCAACCCTGAAAGGAAAACTACTGGTTAAGCTGGTTACTTGTAAGATGTCAACTAAAAAAGAGGTTAGCTCATAAGTAGCTGCTTTAATGTGCTCAACCACTTTTGGTTGATGGTCATCTTTTAGATGTTCCTTAATATGCAGTACACAGCTGCCAGAAGGGGCTACGATATAGTCGAAACCAATAAAGTTCTTAACGAACAAAGTGTTACAGCTGGTTGCCAAATGCTCAAATCCCGAATTTGCCATAGGCTGTCCGCAACAAGTTTGGTTAATTGGATAACTTACATCAAGACCTAAATTTTCCAGCAGCTCTAAGCAAGCTATTGCAACCTGAGGATAAAATTGATCTATATAACATGGGATAAAAAGGGCAACCTTCATAAAATGACAAACTAGGCTGGAAAAGTAATTTTTTTTGTGTAAAAGTGCATACTGTACTGTGCTGTAAGCTAATCAAATAAAGATACTGCAAAATTAGCTTCACTTTAATAATAATGCCAATATTGCTGATTATTTAGGTAATTCTATTAAGTGATTAGTTGAAAAAACTAACATGTTTGTGATGACTTGCCTACTTTGCCAAAGAAATCCCTAGCTTAGTGGTTTAAGGTATTTAACATGAAGAATATAATAGGAATTGTGATTGGCTGTTTTATTTTCAGCAGTAGCGTTGCACAAAAAACTGTGCTTTTAGATTCGTATTTCAACAACGAGTTTAAGAAAGGGGCAAATGGTGAAAGAATTTCATTCCATTATAAATGGGACGAAACGGCAATGACCGGCTTTTCTATCTTAGGAGATGCTTTTAAAAAGGATGGATTTGGCTTAGCAACCTTAAATGAAGCGCCAACAACTTCAAACCTTAAAGAACATGCAGTCTATGTAATTGTTGATCCAGATAATTTGAAAGATAGTCCGGCTCCTAACTTCATGGATGATAGATCAGTTTCAGCTATTTCAAAGTGGGTAAAAGCAGGAGGAGCCTTGGTGTTATTTGCAAATGATAGTGCCAACGCAGACCTTAAACATTTTAATAAATTGGCCAATGTATTCGGTATTCATTTTAATGATCAGATGATTAATCATGTTACCAACGATGTTACTAGAGAGGGAGGCGGAGTAGATACCAGAAACAATAAAATGTTTGCAACGGCAAAAATGGTTTATATGAAAGACGCTTGTTCTATTTCTGTAAAAGGTAAAGCTTATCCATTGCTAAAACAGCAACATGATATCATTATCGCAGGTAGTGATTATGGTAAGGGTTTTGTTGTTGCCGTTGGTGACCCATGGTTGTATAACGAATATGTTAACGGAAAGTTACAGGCAGAGTTCGAAAACGATAAGGGAGCAAGCGATTTAGTGATTTGGTTGAAAAATAAGTTAAATAATACCCCGAAATAAGTTCTATTTATCGTCATCGTGTTACTATTACTCGTAGCAGTAGTATATCCCTTTACGAAGATATTTAACCGATAAATAGATCGAACTAATCCCTAATTTATTTCTACTGTAATTTTAATGTTACAACTTATTGGAGTAAACTCATTTGCGACCTATAAATTGGTTTACAATGATTATTAGCTATTTGTATTTCAAAAAGAAAGGTTTAGTTTTATAGTAATTTTAGAATTGGCTCTCATCTTCCTCCATTTCAAAAGAATATTTACTGCTCTAAATTAACGTTATGAACTTGATCTCAAAGGCTGGCTATCGCGCAGCTTTAGCTATTGCTACACTTGTTTTTTCAAAAACTTTATTTGTATTTAAATCTATTAAGCAGCATGCCTTACCTTTGTTTGCTGGGGTAGTGCTTACATTTATTATGGTAACGAGCGCCGATGCGCAAACGCAATTTTGGAGCGATACTTTTGAAGATTCTGGAGCGCCAAGTGCTGGAACACGTACACCCTCAACTAATACTGGTTTTCCGAGTGTTCCTTATGCATATTATTTTATGAGAACGGATGGAACTAACCTTAACTTACAAGGTCCTTTTCCTGGTGATCCTTATACAACGTATCAGAACATTCAAGGAAGTAAATTTTGGGCAGGTGAAGATACCGATCGTGCTAGAACGGGAGTAGCTGATGCTAACGATAAAGTACAGCAGATAGAGTGGACAGGTATCAATATTAGCGGAAAATCGGGGCTGAGCTTTAAAGGCTTGTTTGCTGCACACCGTAATCAGGCTTGGCAGAACCCAACTTTTGGCCCTACCTATGATTTTTTAATAGTAGAATATAAAATCGATGCTGGAGCATGGACAAGGGTTGGAGGCTTTAATGGGGATGCATCAGCAGCCAATGCTGGTTATTTAAGAGAAGATACAAATGCTGATAACGTAGGGGATGGTACTTATCTCTCAAAAACCTTTCAGGAGTTTAGCTGGGCGATTGCAGGAACAGGAACCACTTTATCACTTCGCTTTCGTGTAAGTGCAGATGCATCGGCGGCACAAGAGTTTGCAATCGATAATTTCCGTCTGCTCAATAGCGGCACCAGTGGTGGTCCATCTGCAACAGCTGGAAATGTAGAATATTTTGAAGGTGCTACAGCAAATTCGCAAATTTTTAACAATTCAGCTACAGGACTTGGTTTTACATTAACCAATAAATTCTTCATTCAAAATGTAGCTGGTTACGGTGTTCAAAGTGCAAACCCGCCAACAACACCTGCTACGGGCTCTAATTTTTATATAGACAACTTTGCTAACCAAGCGACTAACCAAGTAAACTCAATAAAAACAACCAATAAAGGGCTTTTTGCTGTTAAAAGTCTTTGGGCATATCCCTCATCAATAACAGACGGGGGGCAGCCAACCAACAACGGCACACTTACCTTCACTGGCAAAAAGAATGGAACAACAGTATATACATTTACAAAATCAGGAATTTTTCAAGCTTCAGTTAATTTAGGGGCAAATTATAATGGATTTACCTATATCGATTTTAGTGTGGGTACCGATAATAGCAATACATTAATTGATGAATTGGAGATTTCACTGGGTTCAACATATAAGTACCTTGCAATAGATAATTTTGCGTTTACGGCAACACCATCAATTGTAAATGCTGCTGCCTCTTCAGTAACAAGTGGTACAGCTACGATAAATGCAAATGTAAATCCATCGGCACTGGCTACTTCGGCAATTAGTTTCGACTATAGTACTTCGTCTACATTAGCTTCTGGGGTAACGAATGTTGTAGCTACACCGTCTGCTTTGGCTAGTGCCAATACGGCTACTGGTGTTTCGGCAAATATTACAGGTTTATTAGCGAGTACAACATATTATTATAGAGCAAAAGCTACAAATACAGTTGGAACGAATAATAATTCAGCCATATTAAGCTTTACTACGTCAGCGCCAGCTGGAGTACTTTTATCTACATCTCCTACCATACACTTTGCAAACAGCACTGGATTTGGAGATAATATTGCTGAGGATGGTGAAGGAGGGTCAACTGCCATTAGCGATATTAACATCCAAACCTATCCAATAAATAGTTCTGCTGTAAAAATTACAGGTTCTCCACTTACCTATTACGATAACAATTCATCTGGCTGGACAGGCTATCCTGGCATCATCAGCTATGGCGATGCCAGTTCTTTCTATGGTTGGGTAATTAAATCAAGTGATGGAAGTAATTTCTCTTTGGCCTCGTTAAATTTTCTAGATTGGGGAGACCAAACCGGTAAAACTTTTAAAATCGAGGCATTTGATGGGGGGGCTACAAAAGGAAGCTTAAGCTTTGTTGGTAATACAACGACGGCTTTTAAAGCACTTTCTCAAACCTCAGGTGTTCCGGCACTTTTATTACCTGCCGCTTTTGGGAACGTAGACGAAGTAAGGGTGTATCAAGCAGATGGAGGAAATTCTTATATCGCTTTAAATGATGTAAAAGTTGGTACTGCAGTTGTCGTATCAAATTCGGCTCCTATAATTGCTGGAGCCTCGGCTAGCCAAGCGGTAAACGATAATTCTACTGTTTCTCCATTTACAACCATAACCATTACAGATGCTGATGCTTCACAAACCCAAACGGTAAGTGTTACACTAGATGCATCCGCAAAGGGTAGTTTTACCACATTAAATGGTTTTACCAATGCAGGCGGTGGTGTATATACCTTCTCTGGCACAGCGGCGGCTTCGCAAACAGCAATTAGAGGTTTGGTGTTTACACCTACAGCCAATAGAGTAGCTGTAGGAAGTACGGAAACCACTACATTTACGATTTCGATAAATGATGGCGTTGCTGCTGCAGTTACCAACAATACGACTACTGTAGTTTCTACCTCGGTTAACAATGCTCCAATAATAGCGGGAACGGCTGCCTCACAAGCCGTAAATGATAATGCAACTATTTCACCATTTAGTGCGGTAACGATTACCGATTCCGATAGCCCAGCACAATCTCAAACGGTAAGTGTTACACTAGATGTAGCTGCAAAGGGCAGTTTTACTACTTTAAATGGGTTTACCAATGCAGGCGGTGGTGTATATACCTTCTCAGGCACAGCAGCGGCTGCGCAAACAGCCATTAGAGGCTTGGTATTTACACCTACACCAAATAGAGTAGCTCCAGCAAGCACAGAAACTACTACTTTTACCATTTCTGTAAATGATGGAGTCGCTTCGGCAGTAACTAATAATGCGACCACAGTTGTATCCACTTCAATTAATGATGCGCCAGTAGGTATTGCCGACAGTTATTCATTAAGCCAGGGAGCTACACTTACAGTTACTTCACCAAATGTACTAACTAATGATACCGATCCTGATGGTAGTACACTAACGGCAGTATTGGTAACTGGTCCAGTGAATGGATCTCTTACCCTTAACGCAAATGGTTCCTTTACCTATGTGCATAATGGAACAAACACAACTTCTGATTCATTTACCTATAGAGCTAGTGATGGAAGTTTAAATAGCAATGCAACAACCGTTACACTTACTATTAATACAGTGGTATCGGTAAGTTCCATTAATAGAGTTACTGCCGCAACTACCAATGCAACTGCTGTAGATTATACAGTTACTTTTTCAACTTCAGTAACAGGAGTTGATGCGAGCGATTTTACGTTAACGAATACAGGTAACGTTAGTGGTGCCATTGGCACGCCAACGGGTTCTGGTGCAACTTGGACTGTTCCAGTTAGCTCAATTACAGGTAATGGCACTATGCGCCTTGATTTTACAGGTATAACGGGTGTAATCCCTAATTTAGCTGCAACATATACAAGTGGTCAGGTATATACCTTTGACCATACTGCAGCAACTTTAACATCTGGCTCATGGAGTTCGAACAATGCCAACACTAGTTATGCTAATGTAGGCAATACCGTAACACTTGCAATAGGTTTTAATGAGGGCATACAAATACCAACAATCGTTATTGCGGGACATACCGTAACGCCTGTAATGGGTGCCACAAACAGAAACTGGACAGCTACCTATACCTTAACTGCAGGCGATACTGAAGGAAATATCCCTTGGACAATAGACCATACCGATCTTGCGGGAAATATAGGAACACAATTAGCCCATACACAATATGGTTTAGTCCTTCCCTTCGACAAAACCCCACCAGCAATAACCATTAGCGCACCATCTGTGGCTATCGCTACACCTGGTTCTAATGTTTCCTTTACCATATCCTATACCGATGCTAATTTTAACAATTCTACACTTTCTCAGTCAGATATTACAGTTAATGCTACTGGTACGGCATCATATACCTCTTTAGGCGTAACTGGCAGCGGGACTAATTATACAGTGACCTTAAATGGCGTTAGCGGATTGGGTACGTTGGGGATATCAATAGCAGCAAGTACTGGCAGAGATATGTCTGGCAATATAGCTGGAGCTGCGGGTCCTTCGGCAACAGTTACTCTTGCGTCGAATAATGCGAACCTTTCAGCGCTTGCTACTTCAGCTATAGGATTATCTCCTACATTTGCTCAAGCTACAGTGACATATACGGCAAGTGTACCTAATGCAACTACAACAACAAGCGTAACTCCAACCGTGGCCGATGCAGGTGCTACCGTTCAAGTACGAATTAACGGCGGTAGCTATACAACGGTAACAAGCGGTGCGCCATTAGCAGGACTGGCACTAAACGTGGGCAATAACCCAATCGATATAACGGTTACAGCACAGGATGGAACAACTACAAAAACATATACCATTACGGTAGCCCGTGCAGCAGCCCCTCTGATTTCAACCAGCGGAACATTAACGACAATGTCCACTCCTTATCACACCCCATCGGCATCTCAGAGCTTTAACGTTTCGGGAACTACAATGTTAGCAAATGTATTAGTGACGGCTCCATCTGGATTTGAAGTCAGCAGCAACAATGTCAATTTTTCAAATACAATTAATATAGGTTCAGTTGGGGATTTTACTGCCCTTCCAGTTTATGTGAGGCTATCTGCTACTGCACCTGCAGGTACTTATTCAGGGAACATATCACTTACAAGTGCAAGTGCAGTTACTAAAACTGTAGCCACAATAAGCAGCACCGTTTCACCAAAGGCAATTACCCTTACTTTAAATCCATCTCCGGCAATTACCAAGGAGTACAATGCCTTAACGGGCGTAAACCTTGCAACAGGAAATTATACTTTAGTAGGAGTTGATGGCTTAGATGCGGTTACCGTTTCTGGAACGGCCAGTTACGATACGAAAACAGTAGGTACTGGCAAAACCATTACAGCAAATACATTTGTATTAGCAGGGGCCGATGCAGCCAACTACAGCTTAACAACCACTACGGCCACTACCACAGGTTCGATTACGGCCAAGGCAATAACATTGGCATTAAACGCAGTGCCGGCCATAACCAAAACCTATAATGCATCTACAGTAGCAAGTCTTGTTCCAAGTAACTATACCCTAACCGGTGTTATCGGTTTAGATGCGGTTACCGTTTCTGGAACAGCGGCTTATGATAACATGAACATCGGTACGGGTAAAACAGTAACTGCAAATACATTCGTTTTAGCAGGAGCTGATGCAGTAAACTATAGCTTAACCACTACTTCGGCCACTACCACAGGTGCCATTACGGCCAAAACCTTAACGCTGGCATTGAATGCAGTACCTGCAATTACCAAAACTTACGATGGGTTAACAACTGCCAGCCTTGCTTCTGGCAACTATACCCTAAGTGGTATAGTTGGAGCCGAAACAGTTACTGTTACCGGAACGGCCAGTTACGATACGAAAACAGTAGGTACGGGCAAAACCATTACAGCAAATAGCTTTGTATTGGCAGGTGCTGATGCAGGTAACTATAGCTTAACGACCACTACGGCCACTACCACAGGTTCGATTACAGCCAAAACATTAACATTGGCATTAAACGCAGTACCAGCCATAACCAAAACCTACAATGCATCTACTGCTGCTAGCCTAGCTTCGGGCAACTATAGCCTAACTGGTATTATCGGTTTAGATGCAGTTACCGTTTCTGGAACAGCGGCTTATGATAACATGAACATTGGTACGGGTAAAACAGTAACTGCAAATACATTCGTTTTAGCAGGAGCTGATGCAGTAAACTATAGCTTAACCACTACTTCGGCCACTACCACAGGTGCCATTACGGCCAAAACCTTAACGCTGGCATTGAATGCAGTACCTGCGATTACCAAAACTTACGATGGGTTAACAACTGCCAGCCTTGCTTCTGGCAACTATACCCTAAGTGGTATAGTTGGAGCCGAAACAGTTACTGTTACCGGAACGGCCAGTTACGATACGAAAACAGTAGGTACGGGCAAAACCATTACAGCAAATAGCTTTGTATTGGCAGGAGCTGATGCAGGTAACTATAGCTTAACAACCACTACGGCCACTATCACAGGTGCGATTACAGCCAAAACATTAACATTGGCTCTAAATGCAGTGCCAGCTATTACTAAAATATACAGCGCATCTACAGTGGCAAGTCTTGTTCCAAGTAACTATACCTTAACGGGTATTATAGGCTTAGATGCGGTTACCGTTTCTGGAACAGCGAGTTACGATACGAAAACAGTAGGTACTGGCAAAACCATTACAGCAAATACATTTGTATTAGCTGGGGCTGATGCAGCCAACTACAGCTTAACAACCACTACGGCCACTACCACAGGTTCGATTACGGCCAAGGCAATAACATTGGCATTAAACGCAGTGCCGGCCATAACCAAAACCTATAATGCATCTACAGTAGCAGGTCTTGTTCCAAGTAACTATACCCTAACCGGTGTTATCGGTTTAGATGCGGTTACCGTTTCTGGAACAGCGGCTTATGATAACATGAACATTGGTACGGGTAAAACAGTAACTGCAAATACATTCGTTTTAGCAGGAGCTGATGCAGTAAACTATAGCTTAACCACTACTTCGGCCACTACCACAGGTGCCATTACGGCCAAAACCTTAACGCTGGCCTTGAATGCAGTACCTGCGATTACCAAAACTTACGATGGGTTAACAACTGCCAGCCTTGCTTCTGGCAACTATACCCTAAGTGGTATAGTGGGAGCCGAAACAGTTACTGTTACCGGAACGGCCAGTTACGATACGAAAACAGTAGGTACGGGCAAAACCGTTACTGCGAATAGCTTTGTATTGGCAGGTGCTGATGCAGGTAACTATAGCTTAACGACCACTACGGCCACTACCACAGGTTCGATTACAGCCAAAACATTAACATTGGCATTAAACGCAGTACCAGCCATAACCAAAACCTACAATGCATCTACTGCTGCTAGCCTAGCTTCGGGCAACTATA